>OY730443.1:0-4001648 GCA_963422705.1 Candidatus Poribacteria bacterium | reverse complement strand
GCTTACTTTTGATGTAAAATGTGATACGATACCACAGCAAGCGCCACATGCACATTCAAAGAGGTTACCTTGCCATACATTGGGAGATAGATGGCTTTATCGCACACTTCAAGCGTCCGCCGGGAGACACCGCGGTACTCATTTCCGACAATTAAGCAGAGTTTTTCAGGATATTCCACTGTATAATACGGCACGGTATCCGATGTTACCTCCAAAGCATATGTAGTGTAGCCTTGCTTTTTGTAATTTTCAATTGCTTCTATGGCGCTAGAGGTTACGTGCCATTTTATTCGTCGATGTGCGCCGCGCCCAATTCCGGAAATGGTTGGATGCGGTGGCCGCACACTGATGCCTGCTAAAACGATTTCTTGGACACCGCATGCATCCGCTATTCGGAAGGCTGCGCCGACGTTAACCGGGTCCTCTACATCTTGAAGGATGAAAATCAGCTCTATAGGCGGATATGCTGCCTGTCTCAGAAATTGCAATGACGATGCTAGGGTTTTCATTCTTGACTCTTCTCTCTCAGATGGATTTACGCTCATTTTACCACATTTTGTCTGTTTTTTTAGAAAAACTGGCAAAAAAATAAACAAAACTGATATAATTAATTTCGATTGCTACAAAGTCCTTATTTGTAGTAGACTGTAGACATGCTTCGCCAAAAGCCGTCACGCGTAACTTGTCACGGGTTTGGCCACCATTGACTGAACCAAGTCGTCAAGCATATTGCCAAGACGGACATTTTTGGGGTGTTCTCGTATCGGATACTGCGATGTTGCTTTTGTTTTTTATTTCTTTGGCAAGCAAACGAAATGCTACCTTTTTTCGCCATCGGGTTTCACGTATCACGCCTTTAACCCCTGAACAGTGGGTAGGCAGACACGCCACTAAGCAGTGGCGCTGTTCATGTCTGCCAACGTGATACTATCATGATACAGCATTTTTGATAGATTTCAACCCTTTTTTCGACACAATACAGGAGCGGGCATTCCTCCCCGAGCTAAAGCAGCCGGGTCTCCTGCCCGAAGATACAATGATTTAACGTCTTCACTTATCAAGGAGGATATTGTTATGAGAAAACGAACCATCGTGAAACTGAGCGCCGCCGTTTACCATTTTGTGAATTATCAAATTCTTCGGTGTCAAAACCCCTTGCTTTAGCTGGGGGATGTAGACACCGTCTATAGTTGCGTGGAAAATAACTTAGACTTTCGCCTCATAATATGGTATACTAATCGTATCAAGTTGGCAGACATGTTAAGCGTAGTCGCAAGGCTAAGTGTCTGCCTACCCACTTAACAGGGGTTAAAAACTTGATACTTGATATCCCATGAGAAACACGAAACATAAACTTTTTTTCGATAACTCTCTGAAGCGTCTGCATGACGAGTGTAATATCTGCGGTGTTGTGCGAAACCACTTCATTGCATTGTGTATGCGATATTACCGCAGATATGGTAAGGGACTTTCGTATTCCAAGATGTCTGCACATTTGACGACACTCAAGAAACTTGAGAAATACAAGCATTGGCATATCCCTTACTCGTGGGCGTTACAAAATGTTGTGAAGCGTTTAGCACAATCCTTTCGCGAAATGAAAACACTCGGCAGAGGACATCCGCAATTCAAGTCATGTAAGAAACACAAAGGTATGACGCTTCGTGGTGAACAGATTAAGTTAGAATGCCTACTACCGAAACAGAAAAACTCATAAATCACCCGACGTATCGTATTCGTCTCAACGGACATTGGTATCGTTTTGCCTTACACAGAACCATAGAAGGCAAAATCAAACAGGTTCAAGTAACAAGAGACGCACTCGGAGATATGTATCTTACACTCACTGAAGACTATAGCGAAGTCACCCCCGAACCCAAGACAGGTAAAGCTGAAGGGTTCGATATGGGTATCAAAGACTTCCTGACTGGCAGTGATGGTGAACGTTACGGTTCTCCGATGTTCTACACACAGAACGCTGATAAGTTAGCGAACGCACAAAAAGTGTATTCCCGTAAAGTCAAAGGTTCTCATAACAGAGAGCGTGAACGTAAGAAAGTCGCGCGTATTCATAAAAAGACTGAAAATCAGAGAACCGACTACCATTGGAAACTTGCGATAGAACTGTGTCAAAAGTTTGATATTCTGTTCTTTGAAGACCTTAATCTTGACGGAATGAAACGGCTTTGGGGTAAACAGGTTTCCGATGTTGGCTTTGGTGAGTTCATGCAGAAACTTAAACACCAGAGCAAAAAGCGGATACGCGCTGTGCTGAAGATTAGTCGGTGTTCTCCAACAAGTAAAAGCTGTTCTGTTTGTAATCATAAAAAGGATAATCTCACGTTAGCAGAGCGTGAATGGACGTGTCCAACGTGTAAGACGCACTTGGATAGAGACCAAAACGCTGCGATGAACATTCTCAAGGAAGGGGTAGCTTCCTTTGGTTTAGGAGCCGTAAGACCGATTGTTTTGCTTGGCAAAATCGTTGGCTACTCCGTTGAAGCAACCAGTCCGCTTCTGAAATCCACAAACGCTTTCGCATCATTTGCGGAAGCCCCCATGCTTTAGCTGGGGGTCTATCACAGTCGGGACATTGAAGAAATCGCCGAAGCTGTCGACATCTCCACCGACGCATTGCGCAAGTGGGCACGAACCGAGGAATGGAATTTCGCGCTGTCCGTCTTCAATTATGACGGCGACACCGGCTGGGAAATTAGACGCCGAGATGTCAAACGCAACCCGATGTTTTCTAGGGCAAAAGGGATTTTTCTCATGCTCAAGAAAAATGGTGTCCCAAAGCATAAACTCCTGAAGCGAACCGCCAACGCCGTTGGCGTCGACGAACGGAATGTGCGATATTGGGCGAAAAAAGATAACTGGTAGACAAAAAACGTTTTGCGAAACGCTGGCAACCTTGGCAAGCATGGGGAAAATCACCATTTAGTGATAAGCTTCCCTGCAGAACCCACTTGTGATAAAACACTTGGGATGACACTCGCGAACCTTCTCACGTTCGAACCCAGACAAAGATTCTTCGAAACGGCGGTTTCGCCCTACGCTTTCGAATCCGCAAAGAAATATATCCGATGCAGTGCAATCATCAAGCGTCTTGATGCGATAATGAAAAGCACGCAAAACAAAATCCTGTAATCGCGCTGTCCGCACCCCGAGGTTCTTATACCTCGGATATGTGACGCATCTACGAGAACAGGAAGGATTAACGATTACAGGTAGCCGATACAAATATCGGTTGCCTTTTGACATATCAGAAGGCTTTCGTTTGTTCCCATATTTTTATTTTTATTAGGAGTTTCGTATGGAAAAACTAAAACTTGGCATTATCGGAGCAGGCGGAATTGTCTGCAGAATGCATCTACCTGATATCAATCAAGGCTCAGATTTTGAAGTGACAGTCATCGGCGGACGCCGCGAAAATCGCCTCAAGCAACAATGTGAACAATTCAACATTCCGCAGTGGACAAACGACTACGACGCGATTGTCTCAGATGAATCCCTTGATGCAATTCTCGTCGGGACACCACATCCTTTGCATGTCTCCTGGGGCGTTAAAGCGTTGGAAGCCGGTAAGCATGTCTTGATGCAAAAGCCTCTCTGTGGTGATATGAACGAAGCAAATGAGTTTGTTGCCGCTGCCGAAACCAGCGGAAAAACCGTCATGTGTCTCCCACATTTCAATGCCGCTATCTACAAAATCCGTCAATTAATCGCTGAAAACGCAATCGGCAGCGTCTCCGGTGCGAGAATGCGGAGTAGCCATGGCGGCCCCGAAATTTACTATGCTGAAATACGGGACATCTTCGGAGAAACTGGCGACGATTTGTGGTTCTTTGATGCAAAACAGGCCAGCGTCGGAGCACTTTTTGATATGGGAGTTTACGCGGTTTCCGGGCTCGTCGCAATGCTAGGCACCTTCAAACGAGTGACCGGGTTTGTCTCTACCTTCGACAAACCTACACAACTCGAAGATGTCGCTACCCTTGTTCTTGAAATGCAATCCGGCGGGATTGTCACAGCTGAAACAAGTTGGTGTGACCCGGCCCGCACAGGCGAAGCAAGCGTCCATGGCACAGCTGGCAAGCTTACGATGCCCGGTAAAGACGGTGCCTCCCTCAGTCAGTGGACACCTACATCTTACACGCGGGAACACGCCCCCGTTGATATTAAGGCAATCGACTGTGCAGATGCGGCCCCGAGCGGAATGCATGCACACTTCGCCGAATGTATCCGCGAAGGGAAGCAGCCGCCACTCTCTAACGTTTACATAGCGCGCCACGTTACCGAAATACTCCTCGCCGGCATGAAATCTTCGGAAACGTGCAGGGCGGTTGAACTCAAGACACAAGCAGTGCCCCTATAGTAGAATAGGGCTCGATGATTATTCGATGGGCATGCCGGCCACTAAATTTTTCCGGAGCGTTTCTTCAGGCGCGTATCCGAAATTGGCTAACCCCTCCTTAATCACCTCAAGATACCAACGGGCGGGTTCCTCAAGTCGCGCCGGCTCAGTCATCTGATAAACCATCATGCCGTCTATCTCAATTTTTTCATAGAGGAATGGGTACCCTTCAATTCTGTCCAACTGCATCTCCGCGCTTGCGTCAATTTTCCAGCAGCCGCCCAAGATGGAGGCTTCCGGCGAGGATGAAACAATGTCTGCGTAATATCGAAACACAAGGCGGTAACCTTGAATTGTTCGCGGGCCAATAGGGCGTGCTGTCGGACAGGCATCGCGCATATGTGCATGATTGAGATTCATACCGTACGCAAAATAAAGTTTCGTTGTGAGTATCACAATAGAATTGCGTTAAAATGCCTAAGTGCAGAATTTAGTGCGCCTACGTAACATCCGGAGGCGGAACCTGTTCCAACAACCTATCGATAATATCCAAACTCGTAATTCCGTCGGCTTCTGCATTAAAGCTGGTAAGGATTCGATGCCGAAGTACCGATTTTGCGACGGCTTTAATATCCTCGTATGCGACGTGATAACGTCCGCGCATAATTGCGCGGGCCTTAGCGCCCAGAACGAGAGACTGCGATGCCCTGGGGCCTGCCCCCCAGTTAACCCAGTCTCTAATAAAATCAGGGGCCGCCGAATGCGTTGGGCGTGTATTGAGACTTAATTCAACGGCGTAATCCACTATCGCATCGGCAATGGGGACTTTCCGGACAATTTGTTGTAACCGCAATATGTCTTCCCCGGTAAGAACGGGTTCCACACTAGCATCGTAAGCAGAGGTGGTTGTCGTCACAATCTCTTTTTCCTCCGCCTTGTTGGGGTAATCAATATAGATATTAAACATGAACCGGTCAAGTTGGGCTTCAGGCAGCGGGTAGGTGCCTTCCTGTTCAATCGGATTCTGCGTTGCTAACACAAAAAACGGAAGTTCTAAGCTGTAAGTATTTCCGCTTGCTGTGACTTTATACTCCTGCATCGCTTGGAGCAGTGCAGCTTGTGTTTTGGGGGGCGTACGGTTAATTTCATCGGCAAGAACGATGTTGGCGAAAACGGGCCCCCGAATAAACCGGAATGCCCGCTTTCCGGTATTTACTTCTTCCTCAATAATATCGGTTCCAATAATATCTGAAGGCATCAAATCGGGCGTGAATTGAATGCGATTGAACGGAAGGGCAAGAATTTCTGCAAAGCTACTGATGAGCAGTGTCTTTGCCAAACCTGGTACGCCCACGAGCAGGCAGTGCCCTTGCGAAAACAGGGCGATTAACAATTGTTCGATGACTTCTACTTGACCGATGATGCGTTTTTTCAGTTCGGTTAAGATTTTTTCTCTCGCCGTTGTTAAAAACTCGGCTGCTTCGACGGGTGTCTGTGTCTCTGACATGTAGTTTTTCAAATAAAGCTCCTTTGTTGAATTGAGACTTACCGATTCCCACTAGATACGCTGGTTTCATCGCTATGCCCTAAGTGGTGTGGTGTATCTCCTTGTTTTGTTGTGCCGGAGACATGCCAGAGATAGAGTATGCCTTCTGTAATCAAGGGGGTGAGGCACACTGTTGCGGTGAGAACCGCTCGCGAAAATAAAACGGCTTTATACATTTTCTGAGTTCCATATTTGGAGGCCATCGGCATCAAAGTTGAAGTCAATAATGTGGTTCCCTACTTCTTCAAGTTTTTTCCGGACACTATGCTCACGCGTGGGTTGACAGTAAAAAATCAAGCAGCCTCCTCCTCCGGCACCACATACCTTCCCCCCAATTGCCCCGTTGGCGTTTGCAATCTTAAAGAGTTGCTCAATTTGTTCATTTGTAACAGAGGAATGCAATTTTTTCTGATTCTCCCAATTTTCAGTCAAAAGTTCCCCGAAATCTGTCAAACGGCCACGAATCAGTGCGGTTTTAGTGGCTTCGGCAATTGATTTTATATTTTCCAGGGCATTTCGAATACTCGGTTCACCGCTGTTATAGGCAGCTGTTACGTTCTGATGTATATTACCAGAGAGTCGGGACTGTCCGGTATAGCAAAGCACGAGATTTTTTTCCAGTTCATAGCAGATATGTGGTGGCAGTTTTAACGGCGAAGTTTTCACGTCTTCACCTTGGAATTCCATAAAGTTAATCCCGCCGATAGCGCTTGCATAATGGTCCTGCTTGCCCCCGAGGATACCCAATTCATAACGTTCTATACGACTGGCTAATTCCGCGTACTGATAAGGCAAATAGTTCACGTCCTTGAGTGCACCTAAGACACCAATGAGTGCAACCCCCATTGCTGCGGAAGTACCTAATCCACTGCCTGGGGGAGCAATTGACTGAGTAATCAGGTCAAACCCACCGATTTGGATTGACATCTGCCTGACTGCGCCCTTGATGAGGTCGATATTGCCGTCATATTCAAGTTGATGGACAGCCGCTGCTTCAATATAGGTATCAAAATCGGCAGAATAAATACGAATGCTTTTATCTAGAACACGCTGAAGTTCAACGGCGTCTGGATGCTTCTCTTGGCTTTCACAGACTAGCGTGGCGTAAGCGTATCGGTTAATCGCACCGTTGACAACAAACCCGTTAGAAGCCTCTGTAAAGAGCGCTACGTCGCTCCAACCGCCTGCAAAATCAATGCGGACCGGAGCTCTGGTTCGGATTAACATCGCGATTCTCCTTACAAACTATATCGTGGAATACAAAATGACAGTCCTGATTACCCGGTTACAGTTCCAGTCCTAAATAAAAGAAGGTAGAAGCTGCAATATCTATAATAGCATACTGCCTGAAATACTTTCCAATAGATTTTTGGATATCGGAGATATTTTTATGTTCGCAAAAACGTCGCATTGAGTAACTTGCTTCACGGCTTCTGTAAAAAAAGCGCAGGGCATCCTTTCGCGAGAACGAAGAAGGCCCTGCGCTCGTGTAACTAGCACTTGCGCGAATCGACAGAAAAGATAATCGCGCAAGTTATGATAGTCCAAATATTTAAATTAGGAAACAGCATCCCGGAATTGTTTGCCAGGTTTGAAGGCAGGAACATTTTTCTCAGGAATATTAATCGGCTTACCCGTTTGTGGGTTCCGGCCCGTCCGAGCAGCTCGAGTTCTGACTTCAAATGTTCCGAAACCAATGAGCCCAACAGAATCACCTTGGCTCAAAGCTTCTTGAATCGTTGCTACAATTGTGTCAAGAGCAGCAGTCGCATCTTTCTTCGTAAGTCCAGTTTGATTGACAACGCTCTGAACGATGCTATCTTTCATTAATTTTGCCATTTTATAATGTTCCTCTCATTTTCATCCCAATTAAGATAACCTGATTTTCTGAAAAACTATCTGAAAAACTACATGTCACTTAATAGCGTGCTAGCGTTCTTATCAATAGGAATTAAAACAGGTTGTCACAGTGAAGATATAAAATTTTTACTGAAGTTAGCATTAACTATATGATACTATACAAATACAGATATGTCAAGTTAAAGTGTTATTAACGCTAAGCAGGTTAAAGATTAATACCATATATTCCAACTTTTGTCTACATTTTTCACGGGCAAAATATTTTGCTTAACGCATCCGCTTATGGTATCATGTAATATCGGTTTACTCTTTGCGATATAGCGAAAAGGCAAATTTTACGAGGGAGTAACCGTAATTAATAATCCTGACGGACATGCTATTATATCGGAAAAACAAATTCTGCCATTCTGCTTCCGTAAGGAGGCGAAAATTGTCCTAGGGCGGTGTCTGTTCGTTTTGTCTCCGGTTTAATATTGGAGAATCCGGTTAAGTGTAACACTAGAGGAAAATATCAGAAATGCGTGAAAGTTACCATGTTGCGATTGTCGGTGCAACAGGCGCAGTCGGCAGTACGCTATTGAAAATTTTAGAAGAACGGGCGTTCCCGCTCGCTTCACTCAAGCTGCTATCATCACACCGTTCAGCAGGTGAAATTCTGACTTTTAAAGAGCAGCACATTGTCGTTGAGGAATTGGACCATGATTCATTTGATGATGTCGACATCGTCTTTTCATCCGCTGGTGCGACAGTAAGTCGAGAGTTCATGCCGACAGCCGTGGAAAATGGCGCATTAGTTATCGACAATACGAGCGCGTTCCGCATGCAAGCTGACACGCCTCTCGTTGTACCAGAGGTTAACATGGATGCTGCACGACGGCATAACGGCATTATCGCGAACCCTAACTGTTCAACTATCCAAATGATGGTAGCCCTCAAACCGATTTATGACACTGTTGGCATCAAACGGATTGTCGTTTCTACATACCAGAGCGTTTCCGGCAAAAGCGGGCGCGCGGTGATGGAACTGGTTGAGCAGACAACCGATGCATTGCAAGGCAAACCGATTACATGCGAGCAATTCCCACATCAGATAGCGTTTAATGTCGCTTTTGACTGGGCTTTTACGGATACCGGGGATAACGAAGAAGAACTGAAAATGGTCAACGAAACCCGCAAAATCCTTGAAGATGAAACCATTGGCGTCTCAGCGACAACGGCGCGAGTCCCGGTATTTTACGCTCATTCGGAATCTATTAATGTAGAAACCCATGAAAAACTCACGCCAGAGCAAGCGCGCGAATGCCTTGCTGACGCGCCAGGTGTCCAATTACTTGACGAACCTGGCGACTTGAGATATCCGCTTGCAGTTGATGCGGCTGGGAAAGATGCAGTTTATGTCGGGCGCATCCGGGAAGACAGCTCCATTGAAAATGGTTTAAATCTGTGGGTTGTGGCAGACAATCTCCGTAAAGGCGCAGCATTGAACGCAATTCAGGTTGCCGAAAAACTTTTGCTCTAACAAAAACGGATTCTCTGTCAACGCAGATTGCACTCTCTAGGAGATATCCTATAGAGTGCCTTTTATCGGTTTGAGTAAACAACGTTCCTAACTGAACATGGAAATCAATAAAAGCACGATACCGCTTTACCTGCAGCAACGTCAAGCTGATATAGGATACTTCGTACCTGATGCACAACTCGTGACGCAGGAAATTGGTGATGGCAATCTAAATTTCGTCTATCGGGTGTTTGATGCAGCAGTTCCAAACTGCTCCGTTATCTTAAAGCACGCTCCACCGTATGTGAAGATATTAGGGCCCGGGTACCCTTTGAACCCTCAACGTCTCACCTACGAATTCCGGATGCTGGAAGTCTACCACCACTTCGCAAAGGGAGCTGTGCCGATGCCCCTATATTTCGACGAAGAGAACGCTGTGCTGGTTATTGAAGATTTGCGTGACTACTCTCTCTTACGGGATGAACTCATCAGGGGAAATGTCAATCCGGCACTTTCTGAACAGCTTGGGCGGTTCCTTGCTCGTGTCCATAGCGAAACTCACGCCGATGGCGCACACGCTAACACGGATTTTAAGCTTCACTATGAAAATTTCTTTAGCAACACCGCGATGAAGGCATTAACCGCGAATTATGTTTTCACCTTGCCTTTCACCGAACATGAAACCAATTTTTACGCTGAAGGGCTAGAACCCTTCGTGTCACAATTGAAAACAGATAAGACATTTTTAGCACATGCTAGCAAACTCAAAACCATCTTCTGCAATGAACAACAAGGTGTAATACACGGAGACCTTCATACTGGAAGTGTGATGTTAAAGGACAATTCGGCAAAATTCATTGACGGGGAATTCGCATGTTACGGGCCGGTTGGGTTTGATATCGGGTTATATTGGGCAAACCACTACTTATCTTATTTTTCGCATATTAGCAATCCGCGTGTCCAATCCCATCTCAAAAAGGCTATTGAGCAAGCCTGGGAAGGTTACGCTGCTGAGTTCAGCGTCCAAAAAACGGGTATATTGCTGCAAATTTTTCACGATGCTGCCGGATTCACCGGCATGGAGATATTACGACGTATCATAGGCGCGGCACATGTCAAGGACATCGAAAACATCGCCGATACACAACGAAAATTGCGCGCTGAAATTTCCGCGCTTCATTTCGGGGCCGCCTTGGTAAAACAATACGAGAATATTGAAACACTCACCGAGTTAACTGCGCTGCTGGAGAACGCCACGATTTCTGGGGACTGTGCTTTGTCCGCCTCCCCTTCCTAATTTTCACGGAAAAACTATGAGAGATTATTACGAAATACTCGATGTAAACCGAAATGCCACGCCGGAACAAATCAAAAAGGCATATCGCAAGCTGGCTGTAAAGTACCATCCGGATAAAAACCCCGGTGACAAAGCTGCTGAGGAGAAATTCAAAGAAGCATCAAACGCCTACTCTGTCCTATCCGAGCCAGAAAAGCGTCGCGTTTATGATACCCGCGGGCATGCGGGCGTCCATGGAATGGGGTTTGAAGGCTATACGACTGTCGACGACATCTTCACGAACCTCAACCTAAATGACGTTTTTGGACGTGGCGGATTCGGAGGTTTTGACGAAGCATTCGGTGATATTTTTGGAAGCCGGAGCGGAAGCCCCCAAGCTCCGCGGGGACACAACTTGCGGATAAATCTGCCAATCTCCTTCGAAGAGGCAGCCCTCGGTACACAAAAACAGGTTAAGGTACAAGGAAAAAGCATAACCCTGAAAATTCCGGCTGGTATTACGGACTCTCAAACCTTACGGATTCGCGGACATGGACAAGAATTAGGGAGTGTCCCCCCAGGCGACTTGCTCGTCCAAATCTCTGTCCAACAACATCCTACGTTGACTCGCGATGGACTCAATTTGTTAACCGACGTGCCAATTTCAATAACTACCGCCGCACTTGGCGGCACCATTCGAGTCCAAAGCATAAAAGGTGAGATGGAGCTCAAAGTTCCTGCCGGGACACAGCCTGGGCAGCAGCTGCGATTGCGCCGCCAGGGAATCAGTGATTATTCTGGCAACAAAGGCGATTTTCTTGTCCGATTAAACGTTGAAATCCCGAAATTCCTGTCTCGAAAACAGCGAAACCTGTTGAAGGAATTTGAGGAAACGTTAAAATGCCGGTAGAAACCCGGCGCTGAGCCGTACACAGGCACTCCTAGAATCCCCTTGAAAATTTAGCGCATGCCGCCTATACTGGGAAAAGGCAAAGTCCCAAAATGCGTTATCTCACGCGTTTTTCAGAGCGTTTTTAGGGATGCCGCATCAACATCGGAGCGAAATCATAGCCCAGTTAGGGCAATCTCAGTCCGGAGGGCAGAACGCTCTTGGACAGCTAAATACAATCCTGGGAGGCCTGAGGCGGGACTCTCATTCACAAGAACCCGATTCGCAAGCATCTTCAGAACTAGAAGAGAATCATCTCACAAACCGCATCAGCAACCTAATTTCAAAGGAGAATTCATGATTTCATTATCACAACGGAGTCAAAACGTTACACCGTCCTCAACCTTGGCGATTACAGCGAAAATTAATGCCATGATTGCCAATGGAGTGGATATCGTCAAATTCGGTGCCGGTGAACCGGATTTTGATACCCCTGACTACATCAAAGCCGCTGCCGTTGATGCCCTGAATGCCGGGTTTACCAAATATACACCTGTCCCCGGAATCCTTGAACTCCGTGAGGCAATCGTCGAGAAATTCCGAGTGGACAATGGACTAAACTACAATCCCTCACAAGTCATTGTCTCTTGCGGTGCGAAGCACACTATCTACAATATATTCCAAGCCATCTGTAACGCCGGAGATGAAGTGATTCTCGCCGCCCCGTATTGGGTAAGTTATCCGGAGCAGATTAAGTTGTCAGGGGCAATCCCTAACGTGATTAACACCACGCCTGAAAAAAACTTTTGCATGACACCGTCCCAGGTAGAAGCCGCGATAACTGCGAAGACGAAGGCAATTCTGGTTAATAGTCCTAGCAACCCGACTGGAACTACCTACGACGTTGATACACTCAAACAGATTGCGGAGCTCGCTGTTAAACATCAGGTTTATCTCATCTCCGACGAAATCTACGAGGCCCTACGCTACGACGGCGCGACACACCAAAGTCCGGCTGCCTTCAATGAAGAGACGAAAGCGATAACCTTTGTTGTCAACGGCGTCTCTAAAGCATACTCAATGACAGGCTGGCGCATCGGATACACAGCCGGTCCTGAAGATGCAATTCAGGCAATGTCGCGTATCCAATCACACAGCACTTCCAATCCAACCTCTATCGCGCAAAAAGCGGCGTTCGCTGCCTTAACCGCCCCTCAAGATGCGATTGAAGATATGCGCAAAGCCTTTGAGGAACGCCGCAACGTTATCTGTCAGCGTTTTGACGAGATTCAAGGCGTACACTACGTCAAACCACAGGGAGCGTTTTACGTCTTCCCCGATTTTTCTCAACACTATGGACGTTCTCTCGCGGGAAAAAGTGTGCAAAGCGCTATCGAAATCACCGATTATCTATTAACTGCTGCCGGTGTCGGCGTTGTTCCAGGTGATGGCTTCGGTGCGGACAATCATTTACGGTTCTCCTTTGCAACATCCTTAACTGAAATTAATCGTGGATTGGATAGAATTAAAACGGCGCTGCAATAAGAGAACCTCCCGTAAATGGCGAGTACACAGCGCTGCACTATAGGAGAAACTATCATGGCAAAACAGACGCGACAAAATCTCGTGTTTGTCATCACGGATGACCAGGGCTATGGCGATTTGGGCTTCACAGGTAATCCCGTTATCCGTACGCCCAATCTAGATGCACTCGCCAATGAAAGCGCCCGATTGACGAATCTGCATGTCGGCCCTACATGCTCCCCGACACGCGCCGGTATCATGACGGGCAACTACTGCAATTCAACGGGTGTCTGGCACACCATCGGCGGACGTTCCCTGCTCCGCAGCGATGAAGTAACGATGGCAGATATCTTCGGGCACAACGGATATAAAACCGGCATGTTCGGGAAATGGCACCTTGGCGATAATTATCCGTTCCGCCCCCATGAACGCGGGTTTGACGAGGCGCTCTACCACGGCGGGGGCGGAATCAGCCAGACACCGGATTATTGGGGGAACGACTATTTTGACGATACCTACTTCTCCAACGGTTCCGAACAACCATTTGAAGGTTACTGCACCGATGTCTGGTTTCAGCAAGCGATGGCGTTTATTGAGAAAAACCGGGAACGTCCGTTTTTCTGTTATCTCTCTACAAACGCACCCCACGGGCCTTTCCGCGTTCCGGATGCTTATAGTGAAGTTTACCGAAGAAAGGGAGTTCCACAAGAACGAGCCAATTTTTATGGGATGATATCTAATATAGATGATAACATGGCACGGCTTAGGCACCACCTCCGAGTCTTGGGACTTGAGGAAAACACGATTCTCATCTTCATGACTGATAACGGTTCTGCCGCTGGATGTGACTTAGATTCCGAACAGTTTGTGAAAGCCGGTTACAACGCCGGCATGCGCGGGAAAAAAGGCTCCCCTTATGAGGGTGGGCATCGCGTTCCACTTTTTCTACATTGGCCCGCTGGGGGGTTCACCGAAGGAAAAGACATCGACAGGCTTACCGCCAACATTGACATTTTGCCAACAGTGATTGAACTTTGTGAATTGGACGTTAAAGCGGCTGAATTCCACGGCACCAGCATTGCCCCTTTACTCATAGATGAGAACGCAGATTGGAAAGAGCGCGTTATCGTTACGGATTCGCAACGCGTTGAAAATCCAATTAAGTGGAAAGATAGCGCCACCATGGCCCAACGATGGCGGCTTATCAACGGCACCGAACTTTATGATATTCAGGAGGACCCGGGGCAACGCCATAATATCGCTGATGAACATCCAGACGTTGTCTCTGAACTTCGTGAACACTATGAAGCTTGGTGGAAACTCGTCTCTGAACGATTTGATGAGGACTGTCCGATTGTTGTCGGCACACAACACGAACAGATAGCGCGCCTAACAACACACGATTGGCACGGTGAGGCACATGCGTGGAGCCAAGGAATGATTCGCCGCGGCATGGAATGCAACGGTTACTGGGCGGTTGATATTCCTGAAGATGGACAGTATAGCTTTGAACTTTGCCGATGGCCGCACGAAGAAGGTAGGGCAATCACAGCGGGCATCCCCGCCGGAGAACGCAGTGAGCTCTATCAGGGTGGACGGGCATTGGACTTAAAAACCGCCCAAATCCGTATCGGTAACCAGACAGAGACGAAAACGATTGCCCCGGATGCACACGGCGTGACGTTTACCGTTAACCTGACGGCAGGCCAAACACGTCTGCATACGGTTTTCTCCGATGAAACGGGCGAATTGGCTATCGGGGCATATTATGTCTATGTAAAACGGGTGTTGTAACTGGGATTCATATGCCGGGATTTCGGACAAAAGTCTAATCAACGGTTTTTCTAGTGATAAAAAATGGGCGTAAAAAAGGTTCTCAAGGGGATTAAGCCGGGGTAAGGATACCCCTTTTGCTGATACGTCTCACAGTTCGAGCACAAAACAACCGAACTGTGAGAAAAATATCGCGATTAATCCAATTGCGTGATACTCACAACGGCTAAAGGCGTGTGCTTCTTACCTTCTCTTGGAAGACTGACTTGATTTGAGTCCCGAAAACGGTGTCCACTTATCAAGTCTACATAGGTTCGGATTATATCGGATACCTACGGGGGATACCACCGCCCCAACTACAGGGTTTGGAATAAAACCCTGATACTTTGTCAGAATGTTACTCGCACCAACAACATCTCTATGTCCTTGCCACTTGCATTGTCCGCAACGGTAAGTCCTACCACTTGGTTTCTTTCTATGCCCGCAAGACGGACAGGTTTGAGACGTATATGCCTCGTCTTGTGTGTCAATGAGGATACCGACGGCTTTGGCTTTGTAGGTTATCATGTTTTGGAGCTTAGCGAACGCCCACTGGTGCAACTTCTGGTTGGCTTTTTTGCCATATTGTATGGATTGTCTTATGTGCTTGATGTCTCCAATGACAATCGTTTCTATCTTTCGCGCGCGGCAAGTAGAAACAAAGCGTAGGGCAAAACCGCCGTTTTGGCGTGACGTCATTTTATGGCGCATATCACGCAACTGCACGGTTAACTTCTGTAGGGTTCTATTTTTGACGCGTTTTCGTTTTTTCCAGCGTCTGCTATATCTTACGCAACGCGATAAGGCTTTATTGAGACGCGACTTAAATTTGTTTTGATACCTCACAACACTGCGGATGGCGCGTCCATTATAGATGTCCGCATTGATACCGTCAAAAGAAACAATCGGGTGGATTTCGCCCATATCTACAGCAACTACCGAACCTACTTTTGCTTCCGACTTTTTCGGAGTTGTGTCGTATGTTGCATGGAACGCGTATTGTTTTGTTCTTCGATGATACACGAGTGAGACGTCGGCAGGCACGACGTTATGGAACTTTTTGTCACTCTCAATCCAAAGCGGGGCGCTCCCTTTGCCCATAGACAGTCGTAGTTTGCCACGCTGATAGGAAATCCCTGTCGCACGCCACGTGAAGGTGTGGAATCTCCGCGTTTTATTCGGTTAGAACCGTATACCATTCTATCGGGGGCTTGGCATTCGGATACGATTTGCGGTTAGAAAAGAAAGAGCGTCGCGCGGCGCAATAATCGTCTATAATCGCCTGCACAGAATGGGCGTGGCAAGGATACCTTTTGAATTTGAGATATGCCTTGAGTCCACGGAGTTGGGGAGTGAATGGTAGAAACATCGTATCCAAAGGATACGATATTCTACCTATCTCCCCAACCGTCTGAAATCCAAAAGTCTTTCCTATCATGCGTTTTGAACGCCAGCGAAACGGTTTTAGAGTAGATACGTCCACCAAGCCGATTTATCCCGTCAAGTTGTCCTGTCGGCTTGGCAGTCGCTAAAATATAGGTTCGGTATTCTTTCTTGGATTTAGACACGCTTTTGCGCCTCGATATATTCCTTGACGACTTTTAGGGATACACTCCCAACGGAAGATATGAATTTTGAGCGTGTCCAAAGACACGGCAAGCGCGATTTAAGGTGGGGGAATTCCTCACGAAGTATTTTGGAAGTATAACCTTTTATTAATCCCACGATGCGAGGAATAGGCACTTTTGGATTGTTCTCAAGTATCAGGTGTACGTGTTCTTCCATAATATCACTGGCACGCCCTTTGAAATCTAATGCTGTTTGTTTGGCGCAGATGAGATGGTGCAAACGCGCTTGGAGAGACGCGTCTAAAACTTTGCGTCTGTAGTTGGTACACAAGATAATGTGATATTGACAACGATAACCCATGTTGGTATCTGAATACCACTCTTTTTGCGGGTTCTTGATAAACATGATATTATAGCATTCATGTTAGTTTCTATAATATAATATAACATATATTTTAGATAAAGTCAAATATTTTTTGACTTCAGTAAAAGGCAACGGGTTGGACCCGAACCCGAAGCCTAAAGGCTTGGGATTGTTAGAGAATTCCCTTCAGTTTTCCCCAAAGCACTGGAAGCTTACCGGAAGGTTCCACTGAAAATGCGGTGAACCAGATGCCCTCATTCATAATTCCCTGAATCTCATCTTTAGTGAGGGCATCCTTGAAAAGCCCAACTTCGTCGAAAATACAACTAGACAGAAAACCAATCCCTTTATCTGTGGCGAGCCACGCTTTCTGGGGCTCGTCCTGTAGTTGGAACCACGGCACGTCTTGTGAGACTTTCTCTTCTCCATTGATGTAGATGCTCGCCGTTTTACCATCATAGACATTCGCTACGTGATACCACGTTCCCGCCTTAACGGTTACCTCACTGCTGATATCCCATGTGTTAGTCCAGGTGCGTAACAAATGTCCGTTGGTTTTGTAAGGCACATAGCGGAAGTTACTGTCATCCCAGATGGAAAAGTAGTTTTGCTGTCCACCGATGTTAGTAAATTGAAGCCACGCGGTGAAACTGAGCCGGTCGGAAATTGTCCCTTTATCAAGCGGGATGCCGACAGTTCCCCCTTGTTTTATTTCAAGGGCACTCCTAAATTTCCCGTCAGTCCATTGCCCTTCAGTAATGGTTCCATGATATCCATTCTCGGACGCGTCTTCGGTGACATTGCCTGCCCCTTCATCCAGCAGCCATATTCCGACAATCCTATCCGGGTCGATTTTGGCGTTGCTGTAACTAATCCCAATAACCAGTGTGAGCATGACGCTCAGAATTATTTTAATTGTCATGTATCTCTCCTCTTCTCGCAAAAAGTTATACCGATATTAAACTTCTAGTCACATGACAAATTCAACTAAATTTTTAATTTGACAAACACCACCAATAAAGGTATACTATATATCGGTTATGCCGGGATGCTGGAATTTGGTAGACAGGCTAGATTCAGGTTCTAGTGTGCTTTTCGCGCGTAAGGGTTCGAGTCCCTTTCCCGGCATTTTGCATCTGTGCCCCTTTTTACGGGCATTCGTCGAGCCGGGAGATAACAATTTTCGAACATACTTATTTGCGCGGCAACGTCTCCGGTACCACTGCTAGGAAGATACCGACGGCGAGATAACCAATCGCCCCGAGTGCAAATCCAGAATAGCTAAGTCCAAATACATCAGCAATGTTTCCGACAACAACCGGGCCAGCCGAACCTCCAAAATCACCTGTAAGGCGCCATAACCCCAAAAACTCACCTGTACCTTCACGCGGTGCTAAATCTGCGCCGAGCGTCATCATTGTCCCTGAAGCGACACCATTTCCTAGGCGCATTAAGCTCGCGCCCAACAATAACCCGGTGAACGTCCGCGTGAACGGCATCAGTACCATCCCTGTCGCAAAAATGAAGATGCCTGGCACGGTTGCGTATCTGCGTCCGAATCCGTCCATCATGAACCCGGCAATTGGAAACATCGACATATCTACCGCCGAGGAAATCATCACAATCCAACGAACGCCTTGCGTTGTTAACCCAACGGTTTCGGCACCGTATAGCGGAATAATGATGTGACATCCGCGGCGAAGTGTTTGCACACAGACTTGCCCAATGCCAGCAGTCGCTAAGAGTCGAGCGTTCTCACTTGAAACCCGTAGAAACTGTTTGAAATAAGAGATTCGCTTTCTCGGGATTTGGGACACCGGGCGATGCATCTCCGGAATAAAAAAGAAGCAGAGGACAAGATTCAACAGTACAACACCGGCGTATAAAAAAAACGGGAGCCGTAAATTCGCACCCAGAAAAATAGAGACGAATTGCCCTACGAAAGTCCCCATCCGATTCACACCACCAAACAACGCAATCGCTCTACCGCGATTCGGAAGTGGGATGACATCCGTCATATAAGCGTGTCGAGCCAACATCCACAACGCATTGCCCACACCACCGACTAATTGGGCACCGATGAGTTGCATAAAGTTCGCTGCCAGCCCCATGCCGCCTGTCGACACCGCTATCATCGCCAAACCGAGCAGCATTGATGGTTTCCGCCCAAACCGCGCCACTAAAATCCCGGCGGGAATATTGCCTACCACCCCTACTGCCAGAACAACAGTCGTCAACGTGTAGGAAAGTTCGAACGATTTGACATAAATCGACAACGTCGGAGAGATGATTCCACCACCGATTGCCAGGAGAAACGCCGGAATATAGATAGGCAGAATTAAGGAAACACGGCTAAATCTTTTCTCTTGAATTTGGGATGGCTCCTCTCAGCGCCCTAAAATTTCAAAAGCGCAGAGACATAATAATTATAGGTAGCTTCGTCAAATAGCACAAACTAAGTCATTTTTGGTACCGAATCCTCTTCACTGGTATCTTAGCTATCCATTCATCTCTTGATAAAACCGGCCTTGTGTAATTCATTAAAAATAAAAGGTTCTATAGGCATATCGCTGTACAACCTGGCGTACCCAATACCGCGGGTTGTGCAAAACCGTTGCAAGTTGTCACAAAAGGTTTTGCGCTCCTGCTGATATTGCGCCAGCGTCTCTTCATTCACCGTGATTAGTTTGGTTTCACCGGTTTCAGAGTCTTCCAGCTCCCAATCTCCCAAGGGGGGCATTTCGGTTTCATCTGGACTCATGATATGAATTGCTGTGAGAGAAAACCCACGTCCTGCAAGCAATTTGAAACCGCGTGCATACCCATCTATATCTAAAAAATCTGACACAATTACAACCTGGCCCGGGCGTGGCTGATACGTTGGGAGATGCTTGAGAGACTCCGTTATCCGAGTCTGTCCAGCCGTTTCGATTGCCGTGAGGCTTTTTGTCAGTCGTCCGAATTGGGATATCCCATAAGTCCGCTGCACTCTCGAAATAAGCCGTTCCGCAAATGTGTAAACTGAAACACTGTCAGAATGTACCAAAGCAATATAACCTAATGCTGCAACAACCTGTTTCGCACATGTCAACTTTGTTGGCTCGTTTCCAATCCCCATAGATAAACTCGTATCGATTGTGAAGGAGATAGGCAATTCTTCATCGGGCTGAAATAGTTTGATGAAGAGTTTATCTAAACGTGCATAGACATTCCAATCGAGATGCCGCAGTTCATCGCCGGGTTCATAGACGCGATAATCAGCAAATTCCATACCGATTCCGCGGTTAAGGCTCCGACGTTCCCCTCTAAATTTTCCACGAAACGGTCGTTCCTCACGAATATAAAAAGCGTGAAGTTGCTTGAGAAATTGTGGTGTGAGCACTGTTTTTCGTCTTCCGTTCATGCATGTTGATAATTATAACGATAGGAGATTGTAGATAAGCCCGTAATGAGAACCCTTCTGATTAGAATACAAAGCCCTAATCTGCACGAGTCGCCTTTGTCCGCCTGATTTTTATAATTGCCTTTGTAACTTCTCCTATCATTCTAATACGATTGAAAAAAAAAGACAAGACATCAGTTTTAATTTGCAATCGTACGAGAATTGTAGTATAATTAACAGCAATTAGGAGAAGAATCCCCCTTAATTTCGGGGCGTAGCGCAGCCCGGCTAGCGCGTCTGCTTTGGGAGCAGAAGGTCGGAGGTTCGAATCCTCTCGCCCCGATTATAAAGCGTTTGTCAAATATGCGCCTATAGCTCAATTGGATAGAGCAACAGACTTCTAATCTGTAGGTTGCAGGTTCGATTCCTGCTAGGCGTGTTTAAAACGTCTAGATGTATCACGCGGTGGATGTAGCTCAGGGGTAGAGCACTTGACTGTGGATCAAGTGGGCGTGGGTTCAAATCCCATCATCCACCTTCTCTTTTTATCCAATCAGGAACACAGCGAATGGAGAAAACCGTTGCTCGTATAAAGACACGATGCTTTTCCCGGAATCAACGAGAAAATAGTGTGGTACAGAAGCTGCACTCCTCTCAAAGAAGCTATGAGGCGCATGTGCCTTCCATCGGGTGAAACGATATAGGACAAGGCGCCGTTAGCTCAATTGGCAGAGCATCTGACTCTTAATCAGGTGGTTGAAGGTTCGATTCCTTCACGGCGCATTTTGGGGCTACACGCTAGAGGCTTCGTAATTACAGCATGTTGCCGATGAAAACTGGCATTAGGAACTCCTGAGTGGAATACAAAAAAATTGGGCGGGTGCTGGAATTTGGTAGACAGGATAGACTTAGGATCTATTGGGGTTACGCCTCGTGAGGGTTCAAATCCCTCCTCGCCCATTGCCGCAGATAGGCTTTCTAACACCGAGAATATACCGCGCACGCCAAAAGCAACATATTTTTGTGAAACACGGAGGTTCGTTAACCACTTGAAAGTTGATGTTGAAAGGTTAGATAGCATGCAGGTGCGCCTGAACATTGAAGTACCCGTTGAGGATGTTAATCAGGCGCTTGAAGAAACATACCAGGGGTTACGTGACCAGGTATCCATACCCGGTTTTCGGAAAGGGCACGTACCTGTAAATATCCTCAAATCAAGATACCCTGACTACATCAATAGTGAAGCCGTTAGGCAGCTGGTTGTCACCGGATATGAAGAGGCTATTTACGAGCAACACTTAACACCTCTCGCGCAGCCAAACTTCACCCCACCGCTTAATCAGCTCAGTATCCACGAAAACCACCCTTTGCATTTCTCCGTAACCGTTGAAATCCGGCCGGCGATTACACTGCCTCAATACAGTGAATTGGTAACCGATAAATCACCTGTCAATGTCCCACGAGAAGAAGTTGATGCGTATGTTGAACGTTTGCAAGCCCAAGCCGCTACTTACGAACCGCTTGATGAAGAACGTCCCGTCCAAGAAAATGACTGCGTACGCATCGATTGGGAATGTTTCGTAAATGGGCAATTGCTTGAAGATGAATCCCAACAAGATGTTGATATTGAACTCGGGCAGGGCGCCTTTCTCGAAACCCTAGAGAAAGCTATCATTGGAATGAACGTAGGCAATACGAAAGAAGTCTCAATTGAATTTGAAGCCACGCACCGGGCCACCAAACTCGCGGGGAAAACCGCGATATACCTCCTTACCCTACACGCAATTACCGTAAAACATCTTCCTACCCTTGACGATGAATTTGCAAAGGACTTGGGATACGAAAATTACGGACAGCTTTACGGTGTTATATGGAACAACCTTGTCGAGGAAGAACGTAGTCACCAAGCACAACGGCAAAGAGTCGAACTCTTGGAGCAACTCATTGAGAAAATCGACGTTACCGTTCCTGAAACATTAATCCAACAAACGCTGCAAAACCTGCAACAGCAAATCGCCGCGGAACGCGCAAATAGAACCGAAAATGTCGACAACGATGCCGCTACCAATACAGAACCTTCTGAATTGCGAAAGGATGTCATAAAACAGATTAAACAGTCATGGATCTTTGATACCATTGCCGAAAATGAGGGAATTGATGTAAAAGATACCGAACTGGAACAAGAAATCCGACGCGCCGCAGAACAACAAAACCGGGAACCGCAAAAATATGCCAGCTTGCTGAAATCAAGCAACCGATTGGAAGATTTCCGGAATCAACTGCAAAACGAAAAAATTTATCAATTCCTCATTCAGAATGCCACTGCAAAACAGTCACTTATCATTACTTAAAATTTAAAAAAATTGAATGCCGTGGTATTGAGGCGCTCACTCGCTAATCCCTTAATAACCAAACAACTGGCACAAAACACAGACAGAAAGAAAGGGCGTGACAGCCATATATCACGCCTAAACATTCAAATCATTAGCGTTTCTAGTCCATACGGAAAGTTTACGCCTTCCGCGTTGGTTCGATTAAAAAGATGCAACGGGTGACATCACATTGGGTTGCAGCAATTGTGACGGCAGAGGTTGCGATACATGTGACGCAGCACCGCCACCTTACCACGGATAGACTATGCGCCTAATTGTAGCTATTGCTATGATGGGTGTTATCATTGTTATGCCCCTTACAATAGATACAATAGATACTATAGATACTATCAGAAGAAAAAAATAAAAAAGTGTAACGGCATACACCGTTACACCCAAACACGAGAATATTGTGACGTAAATTGATGTGGTGTCGAGGTTCACGCCAAACCAAACCCCTTTGAGAATATCAAAACTATGAATTTTATACCTGTTGTTGTTGAACAAACTAGCCGCGGTGAACGTTCCTATGATATTTATTCTCGCCTACTTGAAGACAGGATTATCATGGTTGGCTCACCGATTGATGACGATTCAATGGCAAACATTGTCACGGCCCAGATGCTGTTCCTTGAAGGAAAAGATCCAGATGCGGACATTACACTCTATATTAATACCCCCGGCGGCTCCGTCTCGGCGGGGCTAGCTATCTACGATACGATGCAGTACATCAAAGCAGATGTCCAAACTTGGTGTCTCGGGCGCGCATACAGCATGGGGGCCATTCTTCTCGCCGCTGGTACCCCAGGAAAGCGTTATGCGCTGCCCCATGCCAAAACACTGATTCATCAACCTATGGCGAATGGGATTGGGGGACAAGCGTCGGATATTAGCATCCATGCGAATCAAATTCTCCAAGAACGCGACAGGCTTTACAAAATTCTAGCGAAACATACCGCCCAGGATTTTGAGAAAATCGCCGCTGATGCTGATAGAGATTTTTACATGAATGCCGAGCAAGCACTTAAATACGGAATTATTGACGAAATTATCGCACGACGCGATGACATACTGAGTGAATAAAACAAAACGCAGAAACTTGTTTTCGGAAGCGCAAGATGTCATCAAACAAGGAGGAAATTTCATGTCTGAATCCATGTACGGAGAGATATCCTGTTCATTTTGTAAACAGGACAGTGCTAAAGTCGAACGCCTCCTAAAAGGGAAAGAGGCGAGCATTTGTGTTCAATGTATCGTCCGACTCTCAGAGACAACCCATGAAACAGCAGTGTGTGCTTTCTGTAACCGCGATAATACCGAACGCCCTGAGCGCCTACTAAATGGGCTCGAGGCAAGTATCTGTGAATCGTGCCTCAGTGAATGTCTCACCCTCTGCGAAGACATTCTCACTAGCAAACCCACCGGTGCAGACGACACCAATCGTAGAAAGCAACCGCGAAATACACAGCAACAAAAACGCGGCGTTGATGAGCCAGACACAAACGGAAAAATCCAGGCAAATTTGACTGAAAAGCCGCCCGCACCCGCCGAAATTAAGGCAAAACTTGATGAGTACGTCATCGGACAAGATGACACAAAAAAGGCTTTATCTGTCGCTGTTTATACACACTATAAACGATTAGAGCACGCAAAAACTGATGATGTTGAATTAGATAAGAGCAACATCTTAATGATTGGGCCCACCGGGACGGGTAAAACGCTTCTAGCCCAAACGCTTGCTAAGATTTTGAATGTCCCGTTTGCCATTACCGATGCAACAACGTTAACGGAAGCTGGCTATGTCGGCGAAGATGTCGAAAACATCCTCTTAAAACTTGTCCAAGCCGCCGATGGAAATATTGCACGCGCCGAAACCGGCATCATTTATATTGATGAAATTGATAAAATTACGCGAAAGTCCGAGAATCCGTCAATTACGCGCGATGTATCCGGCGAAGGCGTCCAACAGGCACTTCTCAAAATTTTGGAAGGCACCGCCGCAAATGTTCCACCCCGTGGCGGCCGTAAGCACCCACATCAAGAAGTTATTGCCGTGAATACGAAAAACATTCTGTTTATTTGTGGGGGAACTTTTATCGGATTAGAACGCATCATTCAAGAACGGCTCGGAGAACAGGGTATCGGATTCGGTTCGAAAATTCAGAATAAAAAACAAACCCGAATTCACGAAGTACTCAGACAGGCAATCACGAAAGACCTTGTTAAATATGGGTTAATTCCCGAACTCATCGGACGCATGCCTATTGTCACAACGCTGCACGAATTGGACAAAGACGCCTTAATCCAAATCTTAACCGAACCTAAAAATGCACTCTTCAAACAATATTCGCAACTTTTAGCTTATGAAGGTGTGCAGTTTGAGGTAACCGAGGCAGCCTTTTCCGCCATTGCACACAAAGTCATTGAGCGGGAAACCGGGGCACGCGGACTCAGAGCCGTTTTTGAAAATATTATGCTCGATACACTTTACCACATTCCATCACTCACCGGTGTCGAAACTTGCCGTATCACCGAAGATTGCATTCAAAAATGCCAATCACCAGAACTCGTTTATAGCGAACACGCAGCGCGTAAAAGTGCCTAATTAACCACGCTTTCTTGTGCACTGATGATTTTATTTTGATATTATCAGGAACATGACTCGTCAGAGCCTTTTGGCTGATGTGTTTACATTCTATAAAAACAAGGATGAGAATATGAACCCGACAACTCCAAAAGAGCAAGAAGTCTTACGTTTGCCCGTTATCCATCTGCCCCCAGATTTTGACCCGATTTTCTTTCCTAGAACAAAATCGCTTTTAAACGTCGCGCGCGAAATGGGCGTCAACGCTACACACGCCGCACTCCGGACTCAACGACGTATACTTCTTCTTCACCAAAAAGTAGAGCTTTTAGAAGAGGAAGAAGCCACGCCGGAACAACTCCATGACGTAGGTACCGTCGCCAATATTATTGAATTTTATGAACCCGGCGACGGTACCATACGCATCGCCGTTGAAGCGGAAAACCGCGCAATTGTGCTACGATGCAAAAAGAGCGATGACTTTCTAAAAGCAGAAGTCCAAATCGTTACTGAAGAACTTGGACTCGGCGAGGCCGCCGCACCTATCATGCGGCAAGCACGAGAACTCTTCAATAATTATCTCAAAACGCGACAAAAAGAACCCGTTGAAATTAAACGGGCAGTCAGCGAACAGGAAGAACCCGGACACCTCGCTGATACCATCGCATCTTTTATCTCAATGACACCTGAGAATATCCAAGCTGTCATGGACGAACTCAACCCAATTAAGCGCCTGCAATTCATCATTCGACTCTTAAAAGAAGAACTTGAAAGGATTGAACTCAAGGACGATATACACAATCAAGTCCGCGAAGCTGTACAGAAAACTCACCGGGAATTCTACCTTCAAGAACAAATGAAAGTTATCCAGAAGGAACTCGGACGAGATGACATCGCCGAATTGGACGAACTTCGCGAACAGGTTAAGGAAGCCGGTATGTCCGAGGAAGCTGAGGAGAAGGCACTCAAGGAACTTAGTCGACTCGCACAGATTCCCTCGCAATCCGCCGAATCTGGGGTAATCCGAACATATGTTGATTGGCTCATCGCACTGCCCTGGAAAGAACGGACTGAACATCAAGTTCAGTTACCAGAAGCACAACAAATTTTGGATGAAGATCATTATGGACTAGAGAAACCTAAGGAAAACGTCCTGGAATATCTCGCTGTTTTACAACTCGTTAAACATCTCAAAGGACCCATTTTATGCCTAGTCGGGCCACCCGGGGTTGGAAAAACCTCACTCGGCAAATCCATCGCACGCGCCACCGGGAGAAAATTCGTCCGAATGTCACTCGGCGGTGTCCGAGATGAAGCGGAAATCCGGGGACACAGACGTACCTATATCGGGGCTATCCCCGGACGTATTATCCAAGGACTCCGGGACGTGAAATCCAAAAATCCGCTCTTTCTCCTTGACGAAATTGATAAACTTAGCTCCGATTTTCGCGGGGACCCGGCATCCGCACTCCTTGAAGTACTTGATCCGGAGCAGAATTCTACCTTCCGTGACCACTACATGGATGTTTCCTTTGACTTGTCCGATGTTATGTTCGTGACAACCGCGAATACTCGTATCACGATTCCACCCGCACTCCAGGACCGGATGGAGATTATTGAACTGCCCGGGTATACCGATTTCGAGAAGCATAATATCGCCACTTTCATTCCGAATGGACTCATTCCAAAGCAGCTCAAACAACATGGGTTGTCCGAAGAAAAGATTACATTCACCAAAGAGGCAATTTTTGAAATCATTCACAAACATACGCGTGAGGCGGGTGTACGGAATCTAGAACGTGCAATCACTAGCGTCTGCAGGAAAATCGCTAAGGAGATTGTTACCGAAAATACACCCGACATGACAGTTGAAGTGGCACTAGCCACTGTCAGCGACTACCTCGGACCGGCCAAATGGACGCGGACTAAAGCTGAAGAACGCGATGAAATCGGTGTCGCAACCGGAATGGTATGGACGCAAATTGGTGGAGATATCGTCTCCGTTGAGGCGACAACTATGCAGGGAGAAGGTAAATTGAATATGACAGGGCAACTTCAGGAAGTCATGCGCGAATCCGTTCAAACCGCGGTTGCTTACATCCGCTCGCGGGCAGAATCTTTTGGACTTGCCGACAATCGTTTCGAACAACAGGATATCCATATCCACATTCCTGAAGGCGCCGTACCAAAAGATGGCCCCTCCGCGGGCATCACCGTGGCGACAGCCATTCTTTCTACACTCACCGGAACAGCCGTACGAAAAGATGTCGCAATGACAGGCGAAATTACGCTTCGCGGGCACGTCTTGCCGATTGGCGGCTTAAAGGAAAAAGCACTCGCCGCTTACCGAAACGGCATCTTCAATATTATCATCCCCGAAGATAACGAAAAAGATGTCGTAGATATCCCAAACGAAATTCGGGAAAGCCTTCAGTTTCACAAGGTTAGCGATATGACACAAGTCCTTCGGAAATCTCTCACGGCTGAAATTCTGCAGGACGACGCCGTAGAAATACAAACGCCCACAAGCAAAACGGGAATCGGGAACGAACTGACTAGCTAATCTCTTGTATAGGATGCTAGAGACTCTCACCGCCTACGGCCCTTAGGCGCATCGGAATCGCGCAGTTGACATTGATTGGGCTTCCGGGTGAAGGGGGAACAGCGACAACACTATTCCTGAAACGGACGTAAATGGATTTCCTATACCACCTACCGGATTGCGCGTATAGATAAATAAAAATGCGATTAGACAAATTCTTACAAGTGAGTCGCCTCGTCAAACGACGAACGGTTGCGAATACACTCTGCAGCCGTGGAAAAGTTTTAATCAATGGGCACCCCGCAAAAGCAGGGAAAGAAATCGCTGTCGGCGATATTATCCTACTACCACCTCCTAGAGGTGAATCGGTTAACCAAGAGGGTTCTAGCACCGAGACTCACGGCATCGAATACGAGGTTCTTGAAATACCTACCGGGAACGTTTCACGGGCACGAGCAACAACACTGTACCGTCCGCGCAGCGAAACCCAAGAATATTAATCGGGTTTCACAAAACTTTGATGAAAAGTTGAAACCGTGAAAAAATACAAGAAAATGGCGAGCAGCTACCACATAAACCATGTGAAAACACTCCCACGCATCGGCATCACTATGGGCGACGCCGCCGGCATTGGACCTGAAATTATCGTAAAGGCACTTGCACGCAAAAGCATTTACGAAATATGCCGACCGGTTGTCATTGGCAGTACTGCAATCCTTGAAGACGCTCTCAGATTCACTCCACCGCAAATCTTGGAAACGTTACAAGTACGCAGCTTTCATATGCATGGAACGCTTGCACCGCCACAGTACGGCACGATTGATGTTTTGGATGTCGTCTCCTTGTTACCTTCCGAAATTCTTCAAGGACATATAGACGCACGCGCCGGTACAGCCGCTCTCAAAGCGATTGAGGCAGCAACCCATCTCGCCTTAAACGGAAAACTTGATGGCATTGCAACCGCACCGATATGCAAAGCAGCCATTCAGAAGGCAGGTTCTCCTTACCCAGGACACACCGAGATGCTTGCTGCATTGACAAATACAGCTAAGGTTGTTATGATGCTGAAAACAGTAACCGACGAAAGTATTCCGCCGAAATATACCGAAGCATGCACAGACAAAAGCACCCCCAGGTTGTCTGTCGCTTTTGTCACAAATCACATTCCGTTTGCTGAGGTAACGAAACAGTTGTCAATCGAAAAAATTGTGGATGTCATCGGTATCACATATCAAGCTTTTATACGTAGCGGGAAACAGAACCCGCGTCTCGCCGTTGCAGCACTGAATCCACACGCCGGTGAAGAAGGACTATTCGGAAAAGAAGAACTCAACTGTATCATCCCGGCCATTAAACAAGCTAAGAGCAGCTTAGGCAATACGGCTGTTATCGAAGGACCCTTTCCTGCCGACACGCTGTTTATCAAGGCAAGCCAAGGAAGATGGGACGTTGTCATCGCCATGTATCATGAACAGGGAAACATCCCCATAAAACTTCTCGCATTTGGCAAAATTGTCAACGTTACATTAGGGTTGCCTATTATTCGCACGAGTGTCGATCACGGGACAGCCTTTGATATTGCCGGCAAAGGAATCGCAAACGAAGCAAGCCTCATCGCCTCTATAAAAGAGGCCGCATCTTACTGTTAAAGCAATCTGCAAAGCGCAATGTTTTGAGGTATCACATCAGATTTATGACAATGAGAACCGGGCGCCTTTTTATTTTTCTTTTCTTGACGCTCTTATTGACTGCACAGGCAGTTAACGCTCAAACGCAGCCACTGCAGATTATAACAACATCCTCAGACGCTTTTACCGCACGTTTTATACTTCCCGAATTGAAGATAACCAACACACCGAACGGCACGGTTATTACCTTTCAAGGTGCCGACAGGATACTTGAAGCCGGTAAACCGCAACTGCCGGTTTTCACCCAGTTTATCGGGATTCCTATCGCCGGTAAGCCTATACTCAATATTCTTCGCGCGCGCCCGGAGACTAAAAACGTCGCACCTGTCGTCTACAATCCACAGCCTGAGAATATTCTACAGAACGCCCCGACAACCATACAGCGCTTCTATCCACAACATGTCGTTGAAGTGGTACCAAGTGGATTAGTCAGAGAGCAACGGGTTGCGAGTTTGCAAATTAACCCAATTCAATACAATCCGGCAACCGGACAATTGAAAATCTTCTCCACCATCGAATTCCGAGTTCATTTTGCCGGACTAAGCCGGGCGACACTAGCAGCACCCAAGACGAGGGAAACAGAATCCGTACACTATGAAAATCTATTTCAAGGCATGTTACTTAATTACACTCAGGCCAAACCGTGGCGACAACGCAGAAGGTTCGCGGTTTCGAGTGCCCCTCGTGCCCCCTCACCCCCGCCGGAATCAACACACCGTTTTAAAATTCCAGTTACGAAGACGGATTTGTATCGCATCACTTATAACAAGCTAAAAGCGGCAGGTGTCACCCCCGAGACAATTAACTTTGATAGTATAAGACTTGAGAGCACGGGGCAGAAACAGGGTGTCTACATCTTTGATGAAAATGAGAATGAAATCCTTGACAATGGTGAGTGGATTGTCTTTTATGGACGCGCCTTGATTGATAATAAATTTACCGATGAGAACGTCTACTGGCTCAATTTTTCTACGACTGCTACACCCGTCGAATATAGTTCATCCCGTGTCGAAACAAGCGATGCAACACCGCGCATCCCAAATCTAATCGCCCCAAGTGCGTTTTTGACCCGGGCGCGTTTTGAAGAGGACATACATCACGATGCGCTTACCGGCCCTGATATCAAATCTGAGCTGGCTGACCACTATTTTTGGATAGCGTTCCGCGGTGGCAACAGAGACACCGCACAAAAGAATATACCCGTCACATTGAACGGGGCAGCCCCCCGACTTGAAATCGACCGAACAGCGACGCTGCGTATCAAATTCCAAGGGGCATCTCGCAGAGGACTCGCGTTACACCAGGCAAAAATCTCGTTTAACGGGCAACAACTCGGACGGATAGAAGAATGGAAGCGGCAAGCCTCGCAGATAGCAACCCGAATTCTCCCACAGCGCCTCATCCATACAGCACAAGGAAACTGGATGAGAATCGATGCGCTCGACAGGAATAAAACCGACGTAGGCGAGTACGACTTCTATATTGACTGGTACGAATTTGACTATTGGCACGATTTTGATGCACAAAACAACAGATTGGAATTCAATTCTACGACGGAACCAAGGACGCAAGGAAATGTGCAATACCGCGTCACAAATCTTTTTGATGATAAAATAGATGTCTATCAAATCGAAGACAGCGGCATTACCCAACGATTGGTAGGCGGAAAAATCACGCGCGCCGGGGCAACACATCACATCCTCTTTCAAGATAACAGAATCCAGCACACGCGCTATTTTGTTATCGGGCGCAATTCATATCGAAGCATTAATGCACTCATCCCGACACCGCCAACAATGCTCAGGAATCCTTCCAATCAAGCCGATTACATTGTCATTACACACCCGACATTCAAACCGGGCATCCAACCTCTCGTTGAATTTCGACGTTCACAAGGGCTCACAACTACTGTCGTGGACATCGGCGATATATACGATGAGTTTAGTGCCGGGCTCTTCAACCCATTTGCCATTCAGAAATTCCTGCGTTATGCCTACACAAATTGGAAGCCGCCCGCACCAACCTACGTTGTTCTCATCGGAGATGCTCACTACGATTACAAGAACGCTACCGTTGAACGTTACCGCCGAGACGCGAGCTTCCGGGGAACCTATGCTCTATACCCTATTTTTGTACCAACCTTCCATGGATGGGCACCCGAGAGCGGCGAAACCTCCATGGATCAGCGGTTTGTCAATGTCAGCGGAGATGATGCGCTACCTGATATGTTCATCGGTAGACTCTCGGTACAAAACCGAGAAGAATTGAACGTCATGGTTCAAAAAATCATTAATTATGAACGGAAACTCAAGACGGGACGCTGGCAAGGCACGTTGATACAGGTGGCAGATAATCACTTGGACACCCCATCTGACGGTATCTTCGAGGCATCCCGCGATGAACTCATTCGCGATATTATCCCATTGGGCTACGACACCCGGCAAATCTATCTCCGAAAGGTGAAAAGTCCTACCCTAACCGGGACGCTAATCCGAAAAGCCTTGAATGAAGGGGCACTCGTGATTGAATACACCGGACACGGCGGCAGCCAGACATGGGCGGATGAGTCCATTTTTCGCAATGAGGATGTCATCCGGTTACGGAACCGATACCTACCCTTTGTTATCACCACTACCTGTCTCAACGGGCAATTTGATAAGCCGCAACAGATTGGGAATTTTTGCCTCAGTGAACAATTTCTCTTGGGCGAATATGGCGCAATCGCTGTACTCGCTGCTACCCGGCTGACTTACGGCTCCGCTAACGCAGAATTCGATAAAGAGCTGTTTACCTCCCTCTTTGCACCCGCGTTGAGAGATGAACGGGGCGGAAAACCAGGTGTGAGCATCGGTAAAATTATCGCCGATGCAAAGATTAAGTTTATCACCCGGACCCGAAATCGACTCTGGATTCCCGGAACCGAACAATACACACTCTTCGGCGACCCGGCGACGCAGCTCGCACGGCCAGAAATGGATATCAAAGTGGAATTGGAGCGCATCGCACTCAACAATAAGCGGGAAATGGTAATTTTGCAGAATCACGTCGGCGAATTCAGGCCTGACGGTACCTGGCGAAAAGTAGACAACTTTAGTTCCGAAGCACTTTCAGCCTCCGCCGCTTTCGCAAATAATTTTGACGATGATTTGGGAAATGAACTCACCCACCGCATCCTGGACAGGGTATGGCAAGGTGAATACGGAACCCTTCGTCTACAGATTCCGAACACCGCGCTGCCGGGGCCGGGCGTTGTGCGATTGCTCGCTTTTGATGAAACCCGTACCGCCGTCGGCGGTGCCCGATTTTGGATAGAAATGCCTGTCATTCGTGATATTAAGGAGAACCTTAATATTACCACAGATACCCTTGAACTCAACATACTCGTTGTTGATGACAACGGCCCCGCAGGACTCCGGAATCTCAGCGTGCTTTGGGACGATACGGCTGGATTTGAGGATGCAACGATACCTTTAGTTAAAGTAAAAACACCGCCCGCCGATACACCACCAGGTGGACAGTGGTACGAACTTCAAACGCCTATTCCCCTACCGCAAAGTGGAAGGCAGGTACGGTACCGGATACGAATTACTGATGAATCCGGGCACGAAATCGCACACCCATCCAAAACAGAACGTAATATCGTCAAAGTGCCAGAGGGGCCAAATATCGCTATTGCAACCGATGGAATAGGCAACGCCCCTATTCGATACCTGTTTAGTGAAGCAGAAAATCGGTATCAACTCGTCGCAGAACTTGTTAACAACGGCGGCCGTCTCGTCCAAGCAGATTTTGATGTCGTATTCGCTGAAGGAAATCCCGATACAGATGGCGATAGCAGAATTGACGATAACGCCGATATCCTCGGAATAACGACTGTTAAAATAACCGACTGGCAAGAAGGAACGGGCGTCTTACAGCGCGCAACTGCCGTCATTCCACTCAAGATTCCCCTGACAACAGGGGTACATAAAATTTATGTCCTCGCCGACCCGGATGATGCAGAAATTGACGATGACATTCTGGGGAACGTGCAGGAAGCACGCATCTTTGATAACAAAAAATACTTCTCCTTCATCGTCAACGATTTTAACTATAAACCGACGGAAAAAATAACGGCTTTCAGCCTGGACAAGGTGTTTGACATTGACTTTCCGCCTGGGGTTATTGAAACGCAAAGCGCCGGCATCCCCCTCTCTGTCTCATCCAAGGCATCTCAAAATGTGAAACAACCCGATATTCACTTCGTCCCGATTCCGCGCGTCGCAGCACTCCGCCGGGGACTCATTAGGCAAGCAGACGAAGCGGGAGTTCCCCGGCACTATGAAGCCGCATTTCGCACGGGGGTTACACAACTCAAAAAAACGGCTCACGTCAAAATCCGATTTGATGTCGGTGCCATTGAACATATCGTCCGTAGTTCGAAAAATCCACTTTCCCAGCGAGATTCTCTCTACGCATTACTCCCCGCTGATGCCCCCGCCTTTAAAGCCGCTGTCGCAGAAACCGCTGAGCAACTCGCTATCTATGCATGGCAGAAAGATTATGCCGCTTGGCGACGACTGCCTTCCCAAATTAACTATACGGAAGGAACCTCTGAATTTGCGTTGGAGAATTATGTCACGCCGATACAGACAGAAAACGCCAGTGAACAGGAACTCGTTGTCGATAATATTATCATCAATCCGAACCTCACCCCCGCCGGGAATTGGGCCATACTCTTTTTGGATGCATCGCAATATCAAGTCTTTCTCAGACGGAAGGGCGAACAAGCCATCCAAGAACTCGATACCATAGGACATCTCGACATTCCATTTCGCATCGATGCATTCGGTTTAGAAATCCTCATTCCGAGTGTGGAAAGCACGACAATTGGGAAGAATTTCTCATTCGAATTTGCTGATATTCTTACCTTTGATACCGACTACAATCCGCAAGGCGATGTTGTCCTTATCGATACCGGATACCAGAACCGTGGAAATGGGAGCGCTGGTGTTTATAGCAGGAACGGGCCAAAGCAAGAATTTGAGGTAGGCGATTGGTTTATCTTTTTTACGTCCGCCGAACGTTATGAAATCCGGGATGCCGCCGCGCAGCCAGTGCATCTCCCTAACGGTGTCAAAATCAACGGGATAGTCAACCAAACGCTTTTTCTCAGTCACCTCGGACTTGAAATTCTTGTATCGGCAAGTTCTGAAAATTTTGATTTCGGCGATAAAATTAAATTTAGCAGTACACGCGTCGGAACCATTACTGCAGCAGTCACAGAGCTCACGCCATTCACGCTGATGCACACCACCGATACTGAACCGCCGGCCTTCCAGATATGGGTAGACGACATTCAGCCACAATTAGGAAGTGTCATTCCACCACGCCCGACGTTCTCTATCCTCTTTGAAGACACAAATGGCATTGATATTGACACATTCTTATTCGCAACACAGAAAGACGGGGGCACGCTGCACCCCATTCACGAAGGCGGAAACGCAGGGTATGAACGCCGCACAGAAAGTGGAATTCACATCATGCCTATTGACTATCGCCCTATTCTCTTTCCAGGCGAACACACCTTCGAAATTCGGGTACAAGACTTCAACGCTAACCCGATTGGTGCAGAAGACGGGGCTATTATCTATAGGTTCTTTGTCACAGAAGAACCCGATATTACCCCACCGGAAATTCAGGTTCATGTCGTTTCGGCACAACCAAACGGTGGCAGAGGCGACTCATCAAGCGAAACGACAGAGATGGCACTCACCAGCGGCATCGTACTGACTGAACAGCCTCACTTTAAAATTACACTCATCGATGATGGCGCGATTGAACAGGACAGCTTTAACCTCGCATTGAACGAGCGGTATGAACCCCTCACATTCGCAGACAACAAGGCATATACTTTCCAGTTTGACGCCGATATCCCAACAACGGCTGACGTCGTTTTCGCACCTGAACTCCACAACGGCGACTATCAACTGCATATCACTGCTGCGGATACGAGTCAAAATGCTGCTGAATTACAACTCGATTTCACTTTAAAGGAAGCCGTTTCGCTACACGAAGTTTTCAATGTTCCGAATCCCACACCGGATGGAAAAACTACCTTCACCTATCGACTTGCGCAACCCCCTGATGACGTTATCATCAAAATTTACACCGTTGCCGGCAGACTTATCCACACCATTCTTGATGCAAGCGCCCGCCGTGGTACAAATGAAACCGAGTGGGACGGACGTGATGAAACAGGAACTCGATGTGCAAACGGTGTCTACTTTTACCGAATTATCGCCTATACTGATTCCGGGACGGTTGAACAGATAGGGAAATTGGCAGTCTTACGGTGATAGCACCCACACGCGAAAGCGTGGGGCTTCGGTTTCATAGCAACTGCGTTTTTCTCATAGAGTCAACCGTCTTACTGTCGCTCCACCTACGGGCATTTCCCCTGTATCCTGCTCATTAGTGGATACAAGGCATATCGTTAGGTAACGGCTATCCCTGCCCGCAAAATGTTTCGCGCAGCGTTTACATCCCTATCGTGGTGTGAACCACAGTCGGGGCATGTCCACTGCCTGTCCTTCACTGTGAGATTTTCGTTATGATATCCACAATCACGACACGGTTTCGTGGTGGCAGTCCATTGTCCGATTTGTTTGAAAAGACGTTTATGTTTTTGACACTTATATTCCAATATCTGAACAAACTGGGAGAAGGCGAGGTCCGAGACTTTACGCCCCCACAGGCGTTTCATGCCGTCAAGGTTCAACGTCTCAAGGAAAATCCTATCAAACTTTTTACAAAGTTCACTTGCCAGTTGCCAGTGAAAGTCTTTGCGGTGGTTGCTAATTTTCCGATACAGACGTGCGAGTTGCCGGACACACCGCCACCACCCGTTAGAACCTTTAACTTTACGAGAAAACGCTTTATTGAGCGTCCGAAGTTTCTTCAAGGACTGTTTCAAAGGTTGCGGGTGGTGTATTTTCTCACCCGTGCTAAGTGTCAAGTACGATGAGAGTCCGAAGTCTGCCCCAACGCTTTCACCTGTTGTCGGCAGCGGGCTAAAATCTGTGTCATCCGTTATGATGTAAAGCCAATAGTCGCCACAATTATCACGTTTGATTGTGATACGCCTAAGTTTTCCATGCCACTGGCGGTACTTATGAAACGTAGTTGGCACTTTATCAAACTGCCACTGACGCGTCTGAGGATTCCAGTTACGGAAAGTCAGCGTGATACGATGCTCAAACAAGGAATACCCGGCGTGTCCGGGAAAGGTGATGGATTTGAACTTGTGACGCTTTTTGATTTTCGGTCTGCCACCAAGTTTCTTGAAAAAACGCAGATAGGCTCTATCAATGCGTTTCAGTTCCTCTTGCATTGCTTGGCGAAACGGCGGTTTCGCCCTACGCTTCGGCAATGCCTTCCAATGGGGATGCGTGGTTGGGGAGATAGGTAGAATATCGTATCCTTTGGATACGATGTTTCTACCATTTACTCCCCAACTTCGTTCGCTTCAACTCGGTGAGGTGGGCACAAGATGCATGATAGTTCGCATACGGCAAACCAGCTTTATACCGGTGACGCTGCCACTTATGGAAATACACATGCACCTGCCACATATCGTCAAGCAGATTTCCAATGCGGATGGTATTAGATTGATTGCCAATTTTATATTTATAGGTTTTCATGGGCTATCAAGTATCAAGTCTTTAACCCCATTTCAGTGGGTAGGCAGAGACAGAACCTTGCGATTCTGCTGAAACTGTCTGCCAACTTGATACTATTAATGATACCACATTTGTTTGGAAAAGTCAAACAAACGGCGGTTCGGTGCTACGCGCAGGGACTGATTCTCCCCCTTCACGCCCGTCTACATCCCCAACCTAAAGGATGGGGTTTTGACGGGAAGAGAGATAAATCATTTTTCCTCCTCACAAAATCCCATATTTATCATAAACCTCGCGGAGCGTTGTACCTGCTCGAATCGCGTCGCGCGTTCGGTTCTCACCGCCCACCTTTTCGACGGCAGCCGCAATGACGTCCGTTTCCACGACTTGCGGGATTACGACAACGCCATCAATATCCCCGAAAACGATGTCCCCGGGATTCACCTGCACCCCGCCACATTGAATGGGGACGTTATACGCGATTACCTCACCCCGTCCGTTAGAATCGACGGGGGAGAACCCCGTCATAAAAACAGGGAAACGCATCTGCATAATCTGACGGGCATCCCGGATGAACCCTTCAATGACAGCCCCACGTCCGCCTTTTGCACGTGCTGCTGTCGATAGCAGCTCGCCCCAAAAGCAGTTTCGGATACTCCCATTCGTCGAACAGAGCAGCACACTGTCGCGTGAGAGGCTATCCACGGCTTCAATTTCTTTTTGGTAAGGTGCATCAGAAACCTCATAGACATCTACGCACAGCACGGGCATTGCCCGGCCGGCAACGACTGCCTCCGGGTACAAGGGCCTAATGGTATGTGTCAGAACCTGCTGGCGATACCCGACACCATCAAGCGCGTCCGAAATCACGGCGGTGTATAACTGCTTTTCCATCATGTCAAACAGTTCTGCATCCTCAGAACAGCGATGCTGTTCTACGTTGTGTCCCTTATTTTCCATGACATCGGTTCCTCAATAATTCTTATACCCTACTTCTGCCAATCGCGCCGCTTTCTCAGCGACACCATCGCTTAACTTCTTTTTATAGGCTAATAACTTTTCATCAACTTCGGGGAATTGACGTGCCAAAATTTGTACTGCAAATAGCCCTGCATTCCTCGCGCCTCCGGCGCCAATGGCCATCGTCCCCACAGGAATGCCCGGCGGCATCTGCACAGTTGCGTAAAGCGCGTCAACACCGTTGAGCGCCCCACCATCAATGGGTACACCAATCACGGGAAGCGTTGTGTGCGCAGCGATGACACCGGCCAGATGCGCCGCACGTCCCGCGCCCGCAATAATAACTTTGCCCCCCGCCGCCTTAATTTTCTCCGTCCACGCAAGCGTCCGAGCCGGCGAACGATGCGCCGAAGAAACTGTTATTTCAAATGGGACTTCAAATTCCTCTAAAACCTTAGCTGCTTCTGCCATCTGTTCCAAGTCGGAATCACTACCCATTACGATACCAACGAGTGGTGTTTTCACTTCTCTAAGCGCCATAGCTGTATCTATTACCTCAATTTGTGTAAAGAATGTGTGAATTTCTCGGAATAATTAGCGGTTTCGGGCCATCCAATGGAAATTGAGATGCCCATTCGTCCGCGTCGTAATCGCGCGTCACAAAACAGGAGCGATGCGCGGGAACCACATGTTTCAGCCCGATGCGCGTCGCCATTTTAACGCATCCATCGTAGAACGGAAACTCGCCTTCCGTCGGGTGGTTTGTCATGAAGCCCAAATCCGGTTCATGCACCGCAACCGCAGAAATCAGTTCAGCATGTTCCGCGAAATTATTAATCGCATCACCGCTGAAGTAAAGCGTCACATCATCAGCTACTACCACATAGCCCAAGTGAATGACATCCGGTGGCGGAATCCCGGCGGCAGCATCGCCGTCAGACGGTTTCGCGTAAACTGCATGCACCGTCACCTTTTCAGTTAACGCGACAGATTCCCCTGCACTGATTGTTAACACGTTCGCTTCTACAACATCCGTTTCTGACAAAATTTGGCTAACGCTTTCAGCGGTTCCAATAAATCGCGTTGCACCCGATGTCTCCCAAATCCGCCTGATAGATTCAGAACAGGTGTGGTCACCGTGCGCATGTGTTAGCAAGACGAAATCGGTTGGTAATTCAAATTCATTGAGTGGCGATTCCGTATAAATAAACCGTTCCGCGGGCCGCTCCCGCGGAAAATACGGGTCCACCTGCACAATCGTGCCGCCCGAATCTTTCAATGCGAAGCTGCTCTGCTCAAACCAATGAACAGCGACACTCCCTTTAGGCACCTTTAAATCAACAAATGCATGCATGTTAATTCCTTTTTATTCTCCTTTGAATATAGTAGTAGACGCTGAGAACGCCAGCAATGGAACCTAAGACATCAGCAACCCAGTCTGCGACAGTCGCGAGTCTACCTGGAACAAAGGTTTGATGCCATTCATCAGTCGCGCCGTAGAGAATAGCGACAATGGCGGCTGCCGTCCACCGCCACCGCAGTGGCAGCCGCCTCGGCGGGGCATTCACAAACGCGAACGCTAACATCGCGCCGAGTAAAGCGTATTCTACGAAGTGGTATAGTTTGTCAATCGTGAGCCATTCAAATTCCGGCATCGGTAACGGAGGTTGCTCCAATGACGAAATGATGAAAATTAGGCACATATAGAGCAGCGGTGGCGCCCAATAGTTGACGGTTTTTCGGCTGATACCGGATGTGGAACCCTGTTGTTGGTTGGATGACTTTTGCATGGGCGTTCTCTCGTTAAGAGAGTGCGTTGATAATCGCATCGACATCATACACACACCCACCCCAAGTGCCACCGCCAACGGCTTGGAGGGCTGCCCATAAGCGCGTATCGTCGGGGAGGGCAGTATCCGGTTCGAGTTCACGTCGTGGCGCGCGTTGTGCCAAAAGCCGCGTGCCTGCCTCGACACCAAAGTTTTCACCCTTATGCCCGACTAGCTGGATGCTGCCCTCAAGCCGTTTTGTATCAATTTGAATCTGAATCATGTCACCATCAAGCACTTTACCGATGGGGCCACCGGCAAGCGCCTCCGGTCCCACATGCCCAATGCAAGCGCCTGTAGAGACACCGGAGAATCGCGCGTCTGTAATCAGTGCAATCTGCTTTCCAAACGAGAGGTGTTTCAGGGCGGCGGTGAGTTGATAAACCTCCTCCATGCCTGTCCCGAGCGGCCCGCGGCAGCAGAGCACCATCACGTCACCGGGCTTGATGCTGCCCTCACCTTTGTGCTTAATAGCACGTATGGCGTCGGATTCACGCACGAAAACCCGTGCGGGGCCTGTCATCCGGTACACCCCATCGGCATCGACAACGGCCGGGTCAAGCGCGGTGCTTTTAATCACAGAACCTTCCGGTGCGAGATTCCCGCGTGGAAAAGTGACGGTGCTACTCAATCCCGCATTTGCCGCTGCATCGGGGCTGAGAATCACCTCATCCGGTTCAACGCCATCTTGTTCTTTCAAAATCTCCCGAACCCGAGTTCGCCGTTCTGAGTTCTTCCAACAATCCAGGTTTCTACCGAGAGGTTCACCGGTTGACGTCATGACATCTTCGTTGAGGCATCCCAATTCGCGGAGATGGAGCATCACTTCGGGGACACCGCCTGCAAGAAACACTTGCACGGTTGGGTGCCCGACGGGGCCGTTCGGTAGCACATCGACAAGCCGCGGTACCGCGCGATTGACTGTATTCCAGTCGTCTACGGTGGGCCGCTCAAGTCCGGCTGCATGCGCGATGGCGGGGATATGCAACAAGAGGTTCGTAGAACCACCAAACGCGGCGTGAACCACCATCGCGTTGCGGATAGCTTCAGGTGTCACGATGTCCTTGATTGTGAATCCTTTTGCTGCCAAGTTGACAACCGCGCGTGCGGAACGCCTGCCCATATCGGACCAGATATTCTGTCCGGAGGGTGCCAACGCGCTATGCGGGAGGCTCATCCCTAGCGCTTCACCGACAACCTGTGAGGTGGCAGCCGTTCCGAGGAATTGACAACCGCCGCCTGGTGTCGCGCAGGCGCGGCAGCCCATGTCCGCCGCGTCCTGTAAACTAATTTCACCGTGTGCGAAACGTGCACCGATGGTTTGTATTTTTCCTGCGTCCTCCCCTGTCGTCGGTGGCAGCGTCACGCCCCCCGGTACAAGCACCGCCGGTAATTCCCGCATCGCGGCCAACGCCATCATCATCGCGGGCAGTCCTTTATCGCAAGTCGCAACCCCCACCACCCCTTTTCGCGTCGGAAGGGAGCGGATAAGCCGCCGAAAAACCTGTGCAGCGTCGTTACGATACGCGAGGCTATCCATCATCCCGACAGTCCCTTGTGTTCTCCCATCGCACGGATCCGAGCAGTACCCCGCAAACGGAATCGCCTGAAACTGCTTCAACTCATTTGCCACTGCCTGCATCAGGAGCCCAACTTCCCAATGCCCGGTGTGATATCCAAGCGCAATGGGGCTCCCATCCGGCGCACGGATACCACCTTGTGTGCTGAGAATGAGAAATTCCTCACGCCGCAGCTCCGTCGGCGCCCAGCCCATCGCCGTATTGTGGCTCAACCCGAATATATCGCCACTTGGGCGCGTCAACAGCATCTCTGCTGTTAACGGAAGACTGCCTTCAGGCCCCGCCGCGTGGGTTTCAATCTCATAAATCTCAGATGAACCGGTTGCTAAGATATCAGCGTAATCAATCTGTTTTGCCATGTCGCCCTCCTTATCCGATGAGGTGTCAAGAATTTGCTTAGTTCTCAGAGGCACATCTTATTCCTGATGCGCTGAAAGCAGCGCCACGACTTCTGCTCTACCGGCCTCAACTTCTTCTCTATCCACTTCTATTTTAAGCATACCGAGGATGAACTGTGTTATCCCCCAGTCAAGCGTCGCAGCTTCTATCGGTGTACCGCCATCACTACTCCGGGCGTGAACATCCGCACCGCGTTTTAGCAGTGCTTTGGTTGTCTCTACCCGTCCCAAGAACGCTGCGCTATGCAATGCCGTACCGCCATCCGAATTTTTAGCAGTGACATCTGCGCCCTTATCAAGCAAAAACACCACAACCTCTGTATGCCCCATGAGTGCTGCCGTGGACAATAACGTGCTGCCAAACAGCGGATTTTTAGCATTCACGTCAAAACCGTCGGCTAAAACCTCCTTGAGGACGTTGAGGTTACCCGTGTGCACCGCTGCCCACACATCTTTTGCGTCATCCGATGATTTTGGTAAAGTTGCCGCGTCTATCTGAAACAGCCCCGCAATTTTTGCTCTACCGGCTTCTACCGCTGCCCGCTCTAGCTCTAGCCCGTAGATTGCCATGATAAACTTCGTCATATCCCAAGGTGCCCATAGCCCGCTTGAGGCGATGTACCCATCATCATTCTTCAGGGTAACATCTGCCCCTTCCTTCATCAACAGGGCTGCGATATCGGCGTACCCTAGAAACACTGCAAGATGCAATGCGGTGCCTCCATCTCCAGTCTTGCGATTGACATCGGCACCATGCTGCAGTAGCAATTCAACAACCTCTACCTTACCTCTCAATGTTGCCCATGCCAACGGCTGCATGTCAGCGTCCGTATCTATCTCATTCACATCGGCGCCTTGAGCAATGTGGCGCTTAATCGTCTCAAGGTTGCCTGTGTCGACTGCCCCTATCAGGGTATCTTCACGGAATTTCGCGCGCATCATCATGAAATTCCCGTCATCATCTATCATAAAGGGCGGGTTCGGGCGCTTTTCCCACATCGGCATGCCCCCACTGATTTCCTTCATGATATCGGGGCGCCGCTGCCGAATAAAATCACGAGTCGCTTGAAGCGCATCTTCATAAGAGACGTCGTCATCTCCTCTACCTCTACGCCCTCTCGCTTCTCTATTCCATTCCGGCTTAGAACGACGTTGAGAACGGATGAGATGCGGGCTTATCATCGTAGAAATCCTATCTATCTCTGCTAGCATCGCCGTTTCATCCCACTGCTTCTCAAGTAGTGCTAACATCGCCGCCGCATAGCGTTCACGTCCGGATTCAAGTTGATACAACTTGTGCGCGATTAACCCTTGCGTCTTCACCGAAATCGGTGCGCGCGCATCATTCATGAATTCTAATTTGCTCATCTTCGTAAAAACGGAGTCGGCGCCCCATGGAATGAAGTGAAATTTGTCAGTATCCGGGTTTAGATAGATGAAAAAATTGTTATTATTCCCGGAATAGCCGTCCCAAAAACCGATTAATCCCTCAACCGCCCAGAACCGGTAAAACGTATCCAAATCCACCAATTCACCAATCGTGTCTTCCGTGACGTCACGAGCTGCCAATACCTCAATCAACTGATTAATTTTTTCCCGGCCCCGCACATCATCCCCGCGTTTATGCTCAAAACTCTGCTCCCATCCTTCATGGAAATCCACCACAGTCCCTTCATAGAGAGGGCCATCGCTGTTCCCGAAAGCGCGTTTGAGCAACGGTTTACGCATCGTTTCCACATGCGAATAGATACCTAGATTTAACCCGTTAACAGTAACCTTGGCGTAAGCACAACGCGGGGCAGGCGAACCCGCTGCGTTAAACAACGCATATCCCATAATTTGGCTCACCAAACTCACATCTTGCTTGTTATTATTCAACGTGAGGTTCCTCAGCCCATCAATTTCGCCCGCTTTGTCAAAGTGGTTCAGTTTAATTTTTAGTGAAGGACGCGTTGTACTCTGCGAACCGATGAACCCCTTTTTACGGAGCCCGACTTTCGGAAAAAACACGCCATCAATTGTCACACTTGCTTCAACGTAAGTATACGGATTCTCCGTCGGGCTAAACTGCCTGCTCTTATTGAGGGCAGTCATAAAATTACGCGACTGATGGCGAATCTTATCCCACTCTTCCGCCGCAACCGTAATCTGCACATCCACAACCCGAGCGGGCGGAAAAATATCATCTAATGTCAGTTCCTTCGCAACGCCCCCCTGCATCGGAATCGCGAAACACAATGCAATTGTCGCAAAAATCGCTATCCTTTTTTTCATTTTTATTTCCTTTTTATCGTCAATTATAATTTTCGGAATAGTCTATCATATTAAGCGACATCTTTCAAGATAGGACGGCCGCCATCTTCCCGCTCCACACGCCTCACACACAGTACACTCATGAGAATCCCCGACATCACGCGCATGAGAATCCCCGACATCGAGACATGCAAAGCAAGGGCGAAAGGACATCTATTTTTCGCTTAAAATTTCTGTCTATTTTCTTAAAAAGCAATCGTGGATTAAGGGAAAAATCACGCTAAATTATCAATTTCTTCGGTGTCAACCCCCCTTGCTTTAGCTGGGGGATGTAGACACCGTCTAGAGTTGCGTCAAAAATAACTTAGACTTTCGCCTCATAATATGGTATACTAATCGTATCAAGTTGGCAGACATGTCAAGCGTAGTCGCAAGGCTACGTGTCTGCCTACCCACTTGATAGGGGGTAAAAACTTGATACTTGATATCCCATGAGAAACACGAAACATAAACTTTTTTACGATAACTCTCTGAAGCGTCTGCATGACGAGTGTAATATCTGCGGTGTTGTGCGAAACCACTTCATTGCATTGTGTATGCGATATTACCGCAGATATGGTAAGGGACTTTCGTATTCCAAGATGTCTGCACATTTGACGACACTCAAGAAACTTGAGAAATACAAGCATTGGAATATCCCTTACTCATGGGCGCTACAAAATGTTGTGAAGCGTTTAGCACAATCCTTCAGAGAAATGAAAACACTCGGCAGAGGACATCCGCAATTCAAGTCGTGTCAGAAACACAAAGGTATGAGCTTTCGCGGTGAACAGGTAAAGATTGAATCTCTTTTGCCAAAGCAGAAAAACGAAAGAAATCACCCAACGTATCGTATTCGTCTCAACGGGCGTTGGTATCGTTTTGCCTTACACAGAACCATAGAAGGCAAAATCAAACAGGTTCAAGTCACAAGAAACGCACTCGGAGATATGTATCTTACACTCACTGAAGACTATAGCGAAGTCAAACCCGAACCCAAGACAGGTAAAGCTGAAGGGTTCGATATGGGTATCAAAGACTTCCTGACTGGCAGTGATGGACACAGATATACTGCTCCTATGTTCTACAAACAGAACGCTGATAAGTTAGCGAACGCACAAAAAAGGTAGCAAGCAACATGCTTGCCAGCGCATTCCCGTAAAGTCAAAGGTTCTCATAACAGAGAGCGTGAACGTAAGAAAGTCGCTCGTATTCATAAAAAGACTGAAAATCAGAGAACCGACTACCAGTGGAAACTTGCGATAGAACTGTGTCAAAAGTTTGATATTCTGTTCTTTGAAGACCTTAATCTTGACGGAATGAAACGGCTTTGGGGTAAACAGGTTTCCGATGTTGGCTTTGGTGAGTTCATGCAGAAACTGAAACACCAGAGCAAAAAGCGGATACGCGCTGTGTTGAAGATTAGTCGGTGGTCTCCGACAAGTAAAAGCTGTTCTGTTTGTAATCATAAAAAGGATAATCTCACGTTAGCAGAGCGTGAATGGACGTGTCCAAAGTGTAAGACGCACTTGGATAGAGACCAAAACGCTGCGATGAACATTCTCAAGGAAGGGATAGCTTCCTTTGGTTTAGGAGCCGTAAGACCGATTGTTTTGCTTGGCAAAATCGTTGGCTACTCCGTTGAAGCAACCAGTCCGCGAAACGGCGGTTTCGCGCTACGCTTCTGAAATCCACAAGCGCTTTCGCATAACTTTGCGGAAGCCCCCATGCTTTAGCTGGGGTTCTATCACGCGCAACATCCGAAAACCCGTCGGCAACTTTAACTTAGCACGGAGAAAAACGGTAATGAACCCCAAAGAGACTCGCATCCGAGATAACAAGATGTATGGCTAAGAAAATTAGCAACCAACTTGATACCAAACCTGTAAAGTCGGCAGATACAAACGATATCCGAAGAGGAAAAAGTCAATCTCCCTTGCAGTCTCATGAAAGTTGTGATACAATCTAGAGTAGATTTTAGAATGGACACGCGCAACGCTACAAATGCCTATCATTTCTCCCCAGTTGCCGGCGGATACAGGGGATGCGCATGGCCAAAATACAAATCACGAAAGACTTTACGATAAAACGATATCCCTGAAATTAAGGAGAAAATTGATGAAAGTCGGTATTCGAGATGGTATGTTGCCCGGTTCCTTTGAAGACACGTTCCAGGTTGCCAAAAACATCGGGTTTGATGGGATTGAGCTATGCCTCGGCGTCAATTACCGTGAACATCCACTCTGGCAAGACGGTGCAGTCGACAAAATAAACGGGTTAGCCGACATCGCCGGAATTGAGGTATCTTCCCTCTCACCCGGAGGGTTCACCGCGTATTCGTTCATGCACCCAACCGATAGTCAGCGCAGCGAGGGCATCGCTAAGCTACAATACCTTGCAGAGCTCTGCCCAAAACTCGGCGCGAAGGTGATTCTCGTCCCTTTTTTCGGAACGGGTGCCATCGAAGATGCCCATATCGGCTTACCGCGTTTCCGGGACGGGTTGAAAGCCGTCGCAGAGACTGCCGAAAAACATGGCGTCTCCCTTGCGATTGAGTCTACCTTGAACGCGGAACAACATCAACAAATTATCGACGGTGTCGGTTCATCCGCCGTCGGTGTCTATTACGACATGGGCAACGCCACAGGACTTGGGTACGATTCCCCGACTGAAATTCGTGAATTGGGCAGCGCAATCGCGCAAATCCACATTAAAGATACCGCCGGAAACCACGCCGGTGAGGGCGATGTCGATTTTCCCGCCGTTTTTGATGCCGTCCATGCAATCGGATACGACGACTGGTTCGTCCTAGAAACGCCCGGCAAAGACACGCCCCTTCAATCTGCTGAGAAGAACATGAACTTTGTCAGAGAGAATTTCTGAAGGGACTCCCTTAACACTCCCAATCCTTTAGGCTTCGGGTCCAACCCCGTTGCCTCGTGCTGGCGTCAAGAAATATTTGACTTTAGCTAAAAAATGTGTTATATTATATTATATTATATTATATTATATTATAGAAACTAACATGAATGCTATAATATCATGTTTATCAAGAACCCGCAAAAAGAGTGGTATTCAGATACCAACATGGGTTATCGTTGTCAATATCACATTATCTTGTGTACCAAATACAGACGCAAAGTTTTAGACGCGTCTCTCCAAGCGCGTTTGCACCATCTCATCTGCTCCAAACAAACAGCATTAGATTTCAAAGGGCGTGCGAGTGATATTATGGAAGAACACGTACACCTGATACTTGAGAACAATCCAAAAGTGCCTATTCCTCGCATCGTGGGATTAATAAAAGGTTATACTTCCAAAAGACTTCCTGAGGCGTTTGGACACCTCAAATCCCGCTTGCCGTGTCTTTGGACACGCTCAACGTTCATATCTTCGGTTGGGAGTGTATCCCTAGTCAAAGCATATATTGAGGCGCAAACGCGTGTCTAAATCCAAGAAAGAATACCGAACCTATATTTTAGCGACTGCCAAGCGGATAGGGCGAAACGCCGTTTCGCCGACAGGACAACTTGACGTGATAAATCGGCTTGGTGGACGTATCTACTCTAAAACCGTTTCGCTGGCGTTCAAAACACATCATAGGAAAGGCTTTTGGATTTCAGACAGTGGACTCAAGGCATATCTGAAATTCAAAAGGTATCCGTGCCACGCCCATTCAGTGCAGGCGATTATAGACGATTATTGCGCCGCGCGACGCTCTTTCTTTTCTAACCGCAAATCGTATCCAACTGCCAAGCCGCCGAATAAAACGCGGAAATTCCACACATTCACGTGGCGTGCGACAGGTATTTCCTATCAGCGTGGGAAACTACGGCTTTCTATGGGCAAAGGGAGCGCCCCGCTTTGGATAAAGATTGATAAAAAGTTCCATAACGTCGTGCCTGCCGAAGTCTCACTCGTCTATAACCGAACAACGAAACAATATAAATTCCATGCGACTTACGCCACAACGCCGAAAAAGACAAAATCAAAAGCAGGTTCAGCCGTTGCTGTGGATATGGGCGAAATACACCCAATCGTTTCTTTTGACGGTATCCATGCCGACATCTATAATGGTAGGCAAATCCGCAGTGTTGTGAGGTATCAGAACAAATTTAAGTCAAGTATCAATAAAGCCTTATCGCGTTGCATGAGATATAGCAGACGCTGGAAAAAACTCAAACGCCTCAAAAATAGAACCCTACAGAAATTAACCGCGCAGTTGCGTGATATGCGCCATAAAATGACGTCACGCCAAAACGGCGGTTTTGCCCTACGCTTTGTTTCTTCTTGCCGCGCGCGAAAGATAGAAACGATTGTCATTGGAGACATAAAGCACATAAGACAATCCATACAATATGGCAAAAAAGCCAACCAGAAGTTGCACCAGTGGGCGTTCGCTAAAATTCAGAATATGATTACCTACAAAGCCAAAGCCGTCGGTATCAACGTTGATACAGAGGACGAAGCCTATACGTCTCAAACCTGCCCGTCTTGCGGACATAGAAAGAAAACGAGTCGTAGGAATTACCATTGTCGCCAATGCGGCTGGCAAGGACACAGAGACGTTGTGGGGGCGAGTAACATTCTGAAAAAGTATCAGGGTTTCATGAGAAACCCTGTAGTTGGGGCAGTGGTATCCCCCATAGGTATCCGATATCATCCGAACCTATGTAGACTTGATAAGTGGACACCGTTTTCGGGACTCAAATCAAGTAACCCTTCCAAGAGAAGGTAACAAGCACACGCCGAAGGCGTTGTGAGTATCACGTGAACGCTAGCGGATTCTAGCAAAACGTCGTTTGCAAGCCCTAGAAGCGAGCACCCTTATATTGGAGATGTCTCATGCAACACACCGAGATTTTTCACTCGTACACCTTTGGGGAAAAGGAACGCGAAGCATTAAATACAGACGGGCATTTTGCTTTTCCACGGCTGCTGGTACCGCCCGCGCGGCAACGGCTAGCAAAATCACTCGCGCACATACAATCCATCGCTCCGGACGGTGTGCCGGGCCATGAACCCAACAGGTTCGCCGCAGAGTTTGACGCTTATCTGGAAACCCTAATTGCACATCCGCAAATGCTCGAACTCGCGCATCATGTCCTTGGCGAAGACATCCGGTTTGACCATTGTGTTACGCTAAATCGCCCCGGGGGAAATGCCGGAATCGGATGGCATAGCCACGGATACGCCGATGATGAACCACGGCTCGGATTCGTCCGAATTTTTTTCTATGTCAACGGATTTGAGCAGGACGATGCCGCACTAAAGGTAGTTCCCGGCAGCCACTTATTCCGGGAACCAAAAATTCATGCACAATCAGATCTAGACTTGGAAACAGGCTGGATTGCAGGCAAAACGCACCCGATAACGGGAGAAGCGCTGAAGATACACCCCTTAACCGCCCCACCGGGTACCGTTATCTTAATGTGGACACATGCCGCCCATGCCGTCACACCCAGGAAAGCTAATAGTCCCACAAGATGGACTGTCGTCTATGCATACCGAAATCCCGGAAAACCATCAGGCGCACGGTGGATAACCCCTGAATATGAACGAAAATCTATACCCGGCGCCGATAAATTGATGCCACTTTATTAAGAAGGTTAATAACGTTTGAAGAGGATTTCCATCCTCAGAATAAAAAACTAAGCTTGATTTTCATTGCAAAACATGCGGAGTTGCTACATGAACAGTCCAAAAGAGGTAATCCCACAAGCTGAAAGTGAGAAGCTGCTTGCGCTGCCACCGCAACAAGCAGAAGAACGCTTTCAAAGTTATGAAAAGCAGCAGCAGCTTGACATTATACGCGCCACACCCAATCCCAAGAAGCGTGAAAAACTATATTATCTTGTTCCGGATTGTACAGAACTCATTCGGGAAAGCCCCACCGTCGAGGTACTCCAAGTCTTGGACACCATGCTCGGGACAGGACTCGCATCTGCACTATTGCCCTGTCTCTCAAATCAACAATTTGAAGAGCTTGTTGATATCGCAGTCTGGCGCGACGGCGACTTGGATGAAGATTCACTGAATCTCTGGCTCTATGAACTTTCTGAATGTGACAGAGAGGAACTCGCCAGATTCCTCACAGAATTAGACATACGACTCCTCGCAGTACTTCTCCATAAACGGATTAAATTGAAAAGCACTATCGGCGCCATGCTCATCGAAACAGAACAGATTGATGCGGGTTCTCCCGCAATTGGGTATTCGGATGAACAGACGCGCGCCATTAGCCACGCAATCTGCGAAGCAGACGCCGAAATTTTCTTGATGCTCCTCCGCGAACTTTTCGCAATTGATACAGAAGGTGAGCTGGACGAGATACAACAAGCAGCCTTTAATACCGTCCAAGCCGATAGAGAATATCGTGTCGAACAGCGTGATAAAGCAGTAGGCATCGATGTCACGGAGGGTGAACTCACGCGACAAGTCGATCTCGAATCACTTGAACTTGACGAAGGCGACGAACATGATGAATCCGAATAATGCCATACTTCTCGCCGCAAGCAGCATAGATAGTCAGCTGTTTCTCGCGCAAGTCCTAGCACACGCCAATGAACAAGGGAAAATTACGCAGCAAGAAGGGGAAAAACTTTATCAGGAGATTACCACAATTGCCCACAAACTCATCACCATGAAAATCACGGAACTCTCCGACATGTCAGCACTCCGGCTACAGATTCAAAACGCATTTACACTGACTAGCTTGGGAGTGGAATACGGCAGTCAGGCAAACTTCGACAAGGCGATACGGCTCCTTCTCAGAAATAGAATCGTTCAATTCTTCCAAATTGGCAATACGTTAACTGACAAGTTGGTGGCACGCGCGCACAAAATCATGGCAGAGGGGGGCAGGCTCTCGCCCGTCGTCCTCCCCGGAGATGACACTGAAGACTTCCAAATTTACAACCAAGCAGAGCAAGATTTTTTAAAGGAAATTCCGCAATATAGAATTAATATTCACGCGCCGCAAATTACAATTAGAGAGACAATCCCTTTGCAGAAGCTCGCACGATTGACGGACGTAACCCTCGTTGACAAGCAATTGACATACCTCGAGAACCGGGCCCATTATGTCGCCGTTTTGCCGATTGAAAACATTTTTAAACCTAATTTCTCTTTTAACGACACCATTTTTAACGACACCATGAACCCGGTAGAATTCGTAAGCATCGGTTTGATGGCGAATCTAATTCTTCATCGACAACTGGATTTCAAACTTGATGACGATACGCTAGCCGATTTCACTGAAATCGTGTATACCGACGGTGAAATTTCACCACCGATTCGCCAACGTTTACTTGACTGGATTGCCCAATATCTTGAAAAATCGGAACAATCTGAGGCAGTCCGAGCGTACGCTATCGCCTACTGGGATGAATGTCTTACCGCCTATGCACAAATCACAAAACATCAATTTCGATAACCGGAATCTCGCACTGGGGCCGCTTTTCGTCATTCGGTATCACCAGCGCGATGTGCCTCCTTGATTGCCTGGCGGGCTTCCGGCGTACCGATGTCATTCAACGCCCGGATAGCCATACGCGCACGCTCCGGCTCAGCTCCAGAGAGCACTTCCTTGAGTCGTGGAATGGCCGGCACACCAATCGAAACCAGGGCACGAACCACCAAGCGACGAACGTTCCATACCGGATCTGTCAGCGTATCAATCAAAGCAGGTACAATCAGCGCATGCGGCTCACCGATTTCGCCTAATGCATAAGCAACATGTAGCCTTGTCGACATTGACGCTGAATCCAATGCGTCGATAAGGTATGGCACCGCCGGCGGGCCAACGTGCTGTAAAGCAATAGAGCCGACAACGCACACATTTTCGTCAGAATCAGTTAACACCGAGAGCAACGCAGACATGATATCTGCAGGGGGGCCACCGTTCGGTTCCTGGCGGCAAACCGCTACGGCGATGTCGCTCAGTACCCAAGCCGATGCTTCACGAATCTGGGGATTTTCATGCGATATCCCGAACCTCAATGCATCAATGACCGACGGCCCCATTGTTACCAACGTTTTGGATGCATCCCTACGTTCCTTAGCATCCGGTGAACCAAGTTGGGTAACCAGCCATGCTCCCGATTGCTTTTGGGAACTACATGCTGTTAAACAGAGGAGGAGAAGTGGAAAGAATTGTAGATATTTCATGTTTTGAGCAGTGTAACATAGGGGTGTCCTTTTTGCAAGTTACCCGGCTTTAACAACAAACAAATTTAAATTTGATGATAGGAGCATCACGGTTTTCGACTAGACACGAAAACCACGAAAAAAATGCAATTAGAAACCGCAACATTTGGCGCCGGCTGTTTTTGGTGCGTTGAAGCAGTTTTCCAGCAGTTAGTAGGTGTTCACGAAGTCGTCTCCGGTTATACCGGGGGCAATACCCCGAATCCTGATTATCGCTCAGTCTGTACCGGCATGACGGGGCATGCCGAGGTAGTTCAGATACGCTTCGACTCGAACGTTATCCTGTATACCGAGTTGCTGGACATCTTTTGGCACACTCATGACCCGACTACACTGAATCGGCAAGGGGCTGAACACGGTACACAATATCGCTCAGCCATCTTCTATCATGGTGAAGAGCAGCGGTGTACCGCCATACAGTCTAAAATGGAGATGGACAAAACGGGGATATGGGATTCCCCAATTGTCACCGAAATTACGCCCCTCGAAATCTTCTATCCGGCTGAAGATTACCATCAGAACTACTTCCGGGCCAACCCTCATGCGCCCTATTGTCAATTTGTAATTTATCCGAAGCTGCAAAAATTCACAAAAGCGTTTAAAGACAAACTCAGCTAGGAGAAAAAAATGTTTACCCCGAATTTTAGAACCGCCGTTTTCCTCATGTTTTGTTGCATTTTCGCAGATGTGGGCGCGCAAGAGACGAGAACACCAGTTTCAGTCCAGGTTACAGCGCCGAGGCTCATCACAATTGCTACCGAAAAGCGTTACAACGGACATTTAGTCCCCGAAGCAACGGTTAAGGTATTCGCAAATATCCCGGGAAAAATTGTTGACGTTCACGCAAAACCCGGGCAGAAGGTGACAAAAGGGGAAGTGCTTGCTGAGAGCAACGCCCGGGAAGCAAATATCGCGGCGCTTCGCACGGAATCAGCCTTGATTCAGGCCCAATCCCACCTCACGAGCACGCTGGCAACATCGCAACCCCGCATCGAATCTCAATTAGCCATCGCTCAAGAAGCCCTTATCGCGCTGCAAGCAAAACGTGAAGATACCCGTTCACTCGCCGAAATGCGCAGCCGGAACGAATTAACGCAGGCGGAAGCGGCATACAAAGCCGCTCAAGCAACGTTCACGCGTTCTAAAATCAACGCGCAACAAGCCGTTCAACGGACGAAAGCGGAACGTGACAAAACGCAATTGGATTTTGACAGAACCAAGGCACTCCATCAAAAACAACACATCAGTGACAGCGACTTTGAATCCGTAGAGACACGATTGAAAGTCGCTGAAACCCGGCATCAAGAGTCGTTAGCCCTGCTCAATCAATTTCAGGACGGTACCGCCCAGCTCGCGGTTCAAAAGGTAAAAGCGGCATTAGAAGTCGCCCGTAAAATTGTGGAAAGCCAGGGGTGGGAACGCGAAATTGCGGCCGCGGAAGCCAAGGTGACGCAAGCGGAAGCTACCTTGCGCACCGCACAAAAACTCGTTGACGCAAAAGCCTGGGAACGTGAGATTGCTATCGCCGAATCCGCTGTCAAGCAAGCGGAAGAACAGGTGAAACTCGCACGTCAACACGTCGATAACGCGGTTATCACCGCCCCGATTTATGGCATCATTGCCTCAAGGCAGGTAGTCGTTGGAAACTACGCAAAACCGCCAGAATCCCTCGGCGCCCCCATTTTCACCGTCGTTGCTACAGACACGCTCACAGCCGAATGGCGCCTGCCGATTGAAGAACTGAACGGCGTTAAGAAGGGAGATTTTGTGCGGGTTTCTATCCCTAACGCAATTCAAAACATACCCGGAACAATTGACTTTATCAGTCCGACGGTTAACAACCAAGATAACACCGTACTTATCCAGGCAAACGTTTCTAAGCCACATCAAACGCGCCTGACGAGCCTCCTAAAGCCGGGGGCTGCTATCACCGTCGCTATCAAAACCGGGGAACGGAAAAACGTGCAACTCCTCCCTTTCCGAGCGGTGCTCTACATTCAGAAGGGAACGGCGCAAATTTTTACCGTCGATGGCAACACCGCGAAGCGAAAGCAGATAAGCGTCGGGGCAATTTACGGCGGGGAAATTGAAGTTACATCGCAACTCACACTGAAAACGAAGGTAATTGTCGATAACCAACACCTATTGCAGGATGGGGCATCTGTTACCATTGCACGTGACTAAACACGGCGCATCACGAAAATTAGAATTGTCGGTGAAATTATCAGCTAATTTGGACGCCCCCCATGAAACTCATGCGCTCAAACGCGAATCAATAGCGGCCGCTGGCAGTGACACGAGACAGAATTTACCGCCCCAAAACATAAACCCGAATCTGCTCCCATTTCCGCTTAGCCCGGTGAGTTGCCACTCGCCTTTTAAAAACGTTGTCCACCGTCAATTCTGTCGATGCGATGATATCATCTAAGTTTGCAATCGCCTTTGGGCCGGAGGTGTCGGCGTATCCTAACAAAATGACGCCGTCCGGTTTTAAAAAGCGTGGCACCTGTTGAAAAAAACGTGTCACTGTCTGTTGTTTCTCGTCGTGGATTGCTAATTCCGCCCGGTTGCGGGCGCGCATGATACTCCACGGCGGATTGAACACAACGATATCAAATCGGCGTTCCCCGAAAGGTTCAAAGAGTTCACCAGCCGGGAGAATCTGGATATTCTCTGAATTCGGAAGATGCTTCTCAACGTTCAATTTCGTCGTAGCGATGGCCTCAGGAAGTAAGTCCGATGCGTAAATCATAGCGTTTTTTCCCAGTTCCTGATGTGCTAACAGTGTCAAGAGCCCACTTCCACATCCGATATCAACGACTTCAAGGAACTTGTCTTTTAACCGATTTGCGAAAATATGTTGTAACGCCTGCTGAAAACAGTCAACCGTTTCTTGTGAGCGAGGCGCAAGCACGTTTGCAGATGCGACAAGCGACACCCCCAGCGCATGAATGGGATAAGTCGTTTTAAGCGCATTGAGAATCCGTTCAACAGATGCAATCGTGACAAGAAAGGGGTGTCCCTCATTGGCACCTGGCGGTTCGCCAATCAATTCCAACAAATAGGGTATCTCCGGCGGCGGTTGCACTTTCAAAACGCCTGCCGCGTCCGCCCAACACATTAATCGCATGTCGTTTGGGCTAACAGCCCGGCGTGCTGAGTTCCGATTTCCTGCCTTTTCATCTCTCGGCCGCTTCCGGTACAACCGTTCATTTTGATGCCGCCCAACATAGTCGGTGACGAGCTTAATTTGCTCCCATGGCCCTTCCACAACAGCGACGCCGCCTTTGCTAAGATGCGTCGAAATCCGCCCGAGGTACTTCAATTCCTTTCGGGCGAAATGCTTCACCCGGGGGCGCGCGAAGACGGCTTCCCGTCCCTCACTTGGAACGTAAACTTCTCCGATGTTACTAACGGTATAAAAATGATTCATTGGGAAGCAAGCGAAACGGTTTTAGAATAGATACGTCCACCAAGCCGAGTTATCGCGTCAAGTTGTTCTGTCGGCTTCGCAGTCGCTAAAATATAGGTTCGGTATTCTTTCTTTGATTTAGACACGCTAATGTCAAATATATTTTGATAAAAAAAGCAGAAGTTAGCGGGGTTGGACCCGGAGCCTAAAGGCTTGGGATTGTTAGAGAATTCCCTTCAATATAACTCATCAACACATCCGGACAATCTCACCCGTTCTCACCGATTCAGCCTCTTTATAGCAGAGCAGGAGCGCGTCCCTAGCCCCGATACCGGAAAGTGCCGTCGGCTCATCTCCACGATTCATCGCGTCCACGGCATACTGAAGTTCGGCTGTAAACGCGTCAATTGGCCCCGCTTCGCCTAAATCTACCGGCTGTACGTCGCCGGCTGCGTTCAGAAGCGTCAAAGGCACTGCAGTCATCGGCTCACCCCCAAGCGTCGCGAAATCGTACAGCAACGTCGCTTTTTCAAGATAAATTTCAAATCCATGCGAGAATACCCTTCCGGGTTGGGAAACCGCGCCCGAGGAGCAACTCACGGCGAGTTCCTTGTCATTGTAGATATATTGGGTTGTCACATAATCAACGAAGTTTCCGCCAATCCGTTTGCCTTGTGAAAAAACCGCATCCGGGACACCACAGAGGAGTTGGATGAAATGGGTGTCGTGAATGTGCAAATCAATCCCAGGCCCACCGTTCATTTCAACATCAGCGAATTCCCGTGACGTGCCCGGTTTAGAGATAATCCGCTTGAAGTGTGCGCCAAGGAGCTTACCATATCTCCCTTCTTCAACCACCGCTTTGGCGTACGCATACTCCGCAAAGAAAGGCAACACATGTGCTACCATAAAGGACTTACCTGTCTCCTTCGCTAAGTCAACCATTTCATTCGCATCCTCAATTCCGATTGAGAGCGGTTTTTCAACAAGTGTATGTTTACCCGCCTTCAGTGATGCGATACTGACAGATTTATGAAGATGTGTCGGTAGACAGATGTCGACTAAATCTATTTCTTCATCGGCGAGGAGCCCCGCAATGTCCCGGTACTTCCGGACGTTTGATAAATCCTCGATACCGCCGCGTGGCCCAAAGTTCCCCTGAATTCCGGTCCAATCGCCTTCCAATTTCTTCGAATCCCGTGTGCAGATAGCCGCCACTTCTGCACCCGTGACATGTTGAATGCCGTAGTAGTGAATCATCCCCATGAAACCGATGCCTACAATTCCGATTTTAATCACTTTTTCCTCTTCCTCCCATCTTTAGCGATAGAAAACGGCACAGCGGCTGCAGCGATAATAGCGCGGCACTGTACCGTTAATTTTTCTGCGAGGTTCGTTAGTAGGCAATCATTTTTCGCTTAAGCTTGCCCCAGGCTGTCGTCGCCTTATCCTGCGGCAGAACAGCGAGGAACCCCTCTTCCATAATCTGTTTGATTTCATCATCGCTGAGGGCGCGCCGCCAGATAGCGGCTTCGTCAATTGAACCGTTCTCAAACGTATAGTTTGGCCTGTCCTTGGAGCAGCCAATTCGCAAATCCTGTTCATTTGTGCCCATGAAATCGAATTGATTATCCTCTTCAGCCGCGACTTCCCCATCAACGTAGATTTTCATGGTGGCCCCATCATAGGTTCCTACGACGTGGTGCCACGTTTTATCTTCCAGGGGATGCGCTTGATTTAAGGTAGGGCGAGCATTGCCTGTGCCTAGAAACATATTGAAATTCCTACCGTCTCCAAACACGCCAATGCCGTAAGAACTATGCTCACCGCCATTATGGCAGTTTTTATCAAACCACTGGGCATTGTTATTCCATCCTTCCTGATAAATCCAAGCTGCCATCGTTATTTCACCGCTAATTTTCAGCTCATCAGAAGCCGGCACGTTGACACAATCTGCCCCCTCAGCGGTAATCTGTATCGCATCACCATATTTCCCCTTCACCAATTCGGCATTGGCGATGATATTCGCATCCAGCCCATTCCCTGAGTCATCACGAATCGTCTTGCCACTCACATTATCAAAAGTAAAATAGAGAACGAGGCCCTCTTCCAAGTTTGCCATAACGCTGCCCACTGTCAGGAGCAGTACCCCCGTTAAAACACCATAAATCAATAATTTTCTCATTTTTTCTCCTATTCGTACTGTTGCATTATGCTTCAATTTTGCGAAAAATTTGCAAACAAGTCAATCCGCTTCTCTTTATAAAGACGTGGTGATGCGGTATGAGTCAATTCTCTCGATTGCATCCTACTCATCCGCGGCCAGGACAGCATTCATCATTTCTTCCCATCTTCCCTCAAATTTTTCGCCGAATTCCATCTCGCCCCCGGTTGCCAAGTCGCCGCGTAGCATCGGTTTCGTCGCCGGATGCTTTTCCCACAATTCTTTACCGCCGAAGTCGTTATGCAGAAAGTGAAGCGCGACACCCGCGCGTTCTTTATCGGAGAGATTGGATTTGGTACAGTGCGCAACACCGTAACAGAAGAACAGCACCCCGCCCGCTTTCAATTCAATTGGCACGGCGCGCTCCTCCGGCACGTCACATCGGATGTGATGGTCGCTCAGCGGGTCCCGATAGTGTTCATACATCTCACGGTGACTGCCCGGAATCACATGCATACACCCGTTTTCAACGTTGGCGTCGTGGATTGCTATCCACATCGCCGTCCCGCGCAACGGTTCGGCGATTTTGAAATAGGCATTATCTTGATGCCAGCTCGTACCGACACCGATTTTCGGAGGCTTCCAAAACGCTTGATCCAACTCCAACATGAATTCATCACCAATCAGTTGTTCGACAACGGCAATGACTTTCGGATGAAAGGGCAGTGCCTTGTGCAAGGCGCTGCGGTTATTAAGCGGAATCACTTGCAGGTTTTGCCGCTCCCCGACGTTGTCTCGTTTGGTGCCATCTGCCTGAACGGCGCAATTAATCCCGTTCCCTTTTTTCAGCTCTATATCATAAATCCGTTCCAATTCTAAGCGCAGTGCTTTCGCCTCAACCGGGTGAAAGAACCCGTCTATTGTTAGATAGCCCTGCTGTCGGAATTGGGCGAGTTGTGTACCCGTTAATTGCATAATCCTTCTCTTTTTCTATGAATTTCGCCACGGTTTCTGGGAACCGCCCGACGAAATTCCAAACTGAGTTAACCCGGCCGATTTAATCGTCCGAAGCAGAAACAGATTGCCTTTCCGCACACGGTACAATAATTGAATCTACCATCCCGTGCAAAATTTTCTTATCGGCAGGACAAACTGCCGCTTGAATTCCACCCAATTTCACGGTATCCCCTGTTACAAAATAGTAAGGACGGAGTAAAGGGCGGCCCGCCATCTCTGTGACATCGCCCGTCTCAAAATGATAATATTGCATCCGGACCCGTTTGGCGGTATGAAACTTCTGAAGTACGTACGGGTTCTTCTCAAAACTCGCCAGGCCGTTTTCGACGGCAGCTTCCCACGCCTCCGTCGGCAAATCATGCCCAATGGAGACGCCTCGACTTCCCCACGCGAGCTCAGAAAATCCCGATGGCTTAATAACCAGTTCACGCTGCCGCTGTGTCACGTTCATCAGTTGACGCCAGTCTTGCACCGGACGGCCGGCGAGCTCCACCCCCGGAATAACAGCATGTGGAGGCAGAGGACGCCCATCTAAAATCCATGTCTCTGGAATCGCCTCTTGGAGAAACGGATAGGTACGCTTCCCTAATTGACGGCGCCAAAACGGTTCGAGCACCGGATGATGAAAGAGGGCCAAACACAATTTCTCTTCAAGATACGCCTTAGGCGGCGGGGTTATCACAACCGCACGTTTCTTCGCGCTGTAAAGCATTAATTCTGATTTTGGAATGTTCGGCAAATCAAACAGTTCATAGAAGCGATAGAGCACGTCAACCCGTCTTTTTGATGCAGCACATCCCGCAGAAACCGGAGCGCCCTCATCCGCGTTGACAAAAATCCCATCCTCGGTAAAAATCACCTCATTCGGTTTGACAGTCCGTGCCCACAAACCGATATCGCAAAGCGCAGCGGCAAGCCACTTCATTTCTTCCCAATAGTCTTGCGACTCGTCTGAAACCACAATAGCAAGCGACGGAGTGTCTTGCCTCGACACCGCACGGAGCATCGCGGCGTATCCACGTACCATCCCATCCTTACCACCGATAATAGGATAGCCGAGTTGCGAATACAGCATCGATAGACACCCCGTGACACCGATAAAACCCGGAACGGCATCGAGTTCCGTAATCGTCATCCCCGCAGCCGTCGGGAGAATATCGGGCCGGAGCACGCCCGGCAATTGGCTCTTAAAACGGTTCATACGCCCGTATTGAATAACGAATTCAGGTTTGCCGATATCCAAGTACGCCGCAACCCAATCCGGCTGAATTCCACGCACGCTTTGTGAATAAAGGAGGTTACACGCCCGATAAAAATTTAACAGGTGCCCACCCAATTCTTCAAACCATTTTCGCTCCACCGCAGAAATCCAGAACGGCTCCGGCGAAATACGCCAAGAGGCATTCCACTCCGGATGGACATCCCGTTTTGCTCCGGAGAACAGGCTCGAACCCGGAATCTCACCATTAATAAATAGACATTTTTGTTTAGCATCCAAACGGAAACTCCTGTACCTCTCAACGAGATAGCACCAAAACCGTGTACACAAAGCCATTAAATTTATAGAAAGACCTGCTTGACAAAATCAATCTGATTTTGAACCGCAATTGTTTGCAAAACGCCACGCGGCACCGGGCTATCCACTGTTATCAGCGTCACAGCCAATTCACCACTGCATGAACGCCCGACAGTCATATCCGAGATGTTAATCCTGTGTTCACCCAAAATTGTGCCGATTAAGCCTATCATCCCAGGCCGGTCCCGGTTGTAAATCAAGAGCATATCCCCTGATAGTTTTGCGTTCATATGGAGGCGGTTCATCCGAACAATACGAAGCTCCTTCCGCCCAAAAACGCTGCCTTCAATCACCGCATCTCCTTTATCTGTTGTGATAGTGATAGCAATCGAGTTAGCAAAGCTTCCGACAGCAGCACCACGCGTCTCCCTCACCGGAATCCCGCGTTGCTTCATCAGAAAAGGCGCATTCACATAGTTGACGTTCGTTAATACGGGTGTGAGTAACCCTTTCTGCAAAGCAACCGTGATGGGAGTAACATCCTCTTTCTGAAATAGAGGACCGTTGTAGTCGAGCTGAATGCGAGAGATTTGCCCCTCTACAATTTGCGCATGAAAGCTCCCAATTTTTTCGGCCAGTTCCAAATAAGGGCCTAAAATATCAAATGTTTTTGAGTCAATTTGCGGTTGATTCACGGCGTGAGCAACAGGTTCTCCCCGCAGCGCGTGAATTACTTGTTGGGCCACCTCGATTGAGACATGCTCCTGCGCCTCTGTTGTTGAAGCACCTAAGTGTGGACTAGCGAGAACATTTTCCAAATCCAGCAAAGGGGAACTCGTCGCCGGTTCATTCTCAAACACATCAAGCGCCGCCCCTGCCAGTTCTCCTCTTATCAGGGCGTCGTATAGCGCATCTTCATCAAGAATCCCGCCGCGCGCACTGTTAATTAACCTGCACGTGCCTTTCATCAGTTTGAACTCGCGCGCCCCGATGCTATGATACGTCTCCGAATTGAGATGGGTATGGACAGAAATATAATCCGACGCCTCAAATAGCATGTCGCGTCCCACAAGTTCGAGCCCCATTTTGTCGGCAGCCGCCGCCGAAATGTACGGGTCATACGCAATAATCTTCATGCCAAATGCACGAAGACGTTTCGCCACTTCCCGGCCAATACGCCCCAGCCCCACAATTCCGAGTACTTTACCGTATAATTCAACACCGATGAAGGCATCACGCTTCCATTGCTTATTTTTTACGGAGATACTTGCCGGCACAAGGTTTCGTGCTAAAGCTAATAGCAATCCTATCGTATGTTCCGCCGCCGCAATTGTATTACCTAGCGGTGTGTTAACAACTAAAATGCCATGACGGGTTGCCGCCTCCACATCAATGTTATCTACCCCAACCCCCGCCCGCCCGATTACCTTCAGCCGCGACGCCGCAGCGATAACATCTAACGTCACTTTCGTCACACTTCGAATTAAAAGCGCATCGTAAGCACCAATACACTCACGCAACTCTTCACGCGACAGAGACAGCGCAACATCTACTTTAAATTCCCCACTCTCATGGAAAACCGCTAAGCCTCCCTCTGATAGCAAATCGCTCACCAGCACCTTGTGCATAAGATAACAGGAACTCCTTTACCATCGAATATTTTCTGCTGCAAACAGATGATTTTAATTTTAAAGGATAGCACACAGAACAGGCACGTGTCAACAAGATTTTCCCAAATTTCTCTGATTCATTAACTGTGGAAAAACCGAAATACATTTATGATTTAAGTTGAATTCCTCTCAAAATCGTGTTATCATATGTAATATCAAGAGAATCAGGAATACGCTTGATTCAGTAACTGTGGGAAAATCGAAACAATCTACGATTTAAGTTGAATTCCTCTCGAAATCGTGTTATAATATATAATATCGAGAGAATCAGACAATACGCTTGATTCAGTAACTGTGGAAAAACCGAAACACATTTACGATTTAAGTTGAATTCCTCTCGAAATCGTGTTATCATATGTAATATCAAGAGAATCAGGAATACGCTTGATTCAGTAACTGTGGAAAAATCGAAACACATTTATGATTTAAGTTGAATTCTTCTCGAAATTGCGTTATAATACGTAACATCATTAGTGGACTACCCAATTTCGTGAAAGAATTCTTTCGCGAAAACCGTGATTAGGGAGGAAATATGCCTGGGCCTTGGGAATTATTAGCGCTATTAGTTCTTGTATTACTTCTTTTTGGTAGCAAACGCCTACCGGATTTGGCACGTGGGCTTGGTAGAAGTATTACAGACTTTAAAGCCGGGCTCAATGAAGATAAGAGCCCAGATGCAAAGGAAACAAAAGTAGCTCCGGTTGAGAATAAATCAGAAATCAATTAACTGACTTTCTTTTTTAGACTTAACTACACTAGAGAATAGAACTCAAGGTGAGAAAGCTGTAACTTATTGACAGAAATCTACGTTTTATTTTTACAATGCTTTTTATGAGAATAGAGAGACAGGAATAAAGCTTCTATCCTCGCCTCACCGTTCAAGCGCCTCAAGACTGGCAATGCGGTGACACAAACGACTGGATTGAAGTACAAAATGGGGCAGACACGCGACAAAATTCAAAATTCAAGTTTTCATTCGGTTTTATACCACATCTGATTGATTGCAGAGGTTGGGGAAGGGAGCATTTTGCAAAGTGACCCTTCTAGGATAGACGCTTTCGCCCCTGCTTTATTCACAATGCTAACGTCAATTAGCTTTGATACATAAAAGTTAGGGACGTTACACTTCATTAATTGATTGGAGGAAATCTTCATGCATAGGAAATCCAGTTTTCCTTTATTTTTTTCCGCGTTCCTAGCAGTCCTTTTGATAGCTGGGAGCACCTTGTTTGTTGCTATTGCTCCTGTCGGGGCACAAGCCGAGGAGACGGTCGTATCCTTAACTTCCACAGACATACCATTGGCTAAAGCCGCGTATCACGTGTTTGTACGCGACACCGATGGCTCCGGCATTCCAACCGGTGCACTCACACCCGCCCCCACCCCTATTACTGGCATGCCTCTCTTAGATGAATTCTTCAGCAACGGCGGCACCATAGAGCTCGTGGCGGAGACAGGCACCTATGGCGATGCTCACATCAGTGAAATCATGTGGGGTACCGATGACGCCTTAGACGCCGCACCACAGAATAGCCAATGGATAGAAGTTCAGGCAAACAAAGACAAAACTGTAACCATTACGAGTAGCTGGCGTCTTGTGTTCACCGTCGGATATCAGGAACGGAAGACTGCCGAAATATCCGGAACCACATATCAAGTTATCGACAGGGTAAGCAATCTCGGTTTAGGGTATTGGACAGTTCCGGGGCAGAGTGGACGCACCGTGTCGACGCCGGATAATCCTGCCAAAACACTCATCTCCATGGCTCGGGATGGCAACAAGGACGGCACACGTTCAGGACACTGGGCAGCATCGGCACGCCCGCGCACCAACCTGTCCGGGAATCGTATCGGTACGCCCGGGGCAGACAAGAGTAAACGTATCACTCAAGCCGATAAGCCGTCTATCCCCGCATCGCCGTTCAGAATCACCGAGATTGGCAACGGTGCCGACGATAAAAACGACTGGATTGAAGTACAGAATGTCACCGACACGGTACAGAATCTGAAGGACAAAGTCTTCAGTATCGTCACCGGAACGACAGCCTCCCCTGCTGATAAGCAGCTGTTCAAAGTCGATACAGATGTCAAGATTCCCGCCAAGGCGTTTCTCTTGATAGCCAATACGAGCCCTGAGGAGACAGCCCTCGCCCGGGGGCACGACTTGAGCGTCGCTGCCGCAGACCTGGAGAAATCGGGTGTGCAGAGCTACTATCATGTGGAATCGGAACTGAAACTGCCCAGTGATGGGGAGTTCCTACTCGTGCTCCGCTCCGAGGCGAAACTCACGAAATCCGAGAAGTTTATCGATGTCGTCGGCACGCACTTCATCGAGAAAATCGATGGGGAATTCAATACGGAAGTTTGGCCACTGCAGGCAACGGCGCAGGGCCACACGAACATCATTGATGGTACCGACGAAGAGATGTTGAAGTCAGGCTATGTGTATACCCGCGGGAAGGATAACGCGTTCGCCGAGAAAGCCCTGGCGAGAGCCGGGTACACCGGCGTCGGTTATGACAGGGACGCGCCGAATACCCCTGCCAACGGCGGCACGCCGGGCTATGCCAACGACGCGGTGAAAGAGAATCCCGTCGCCAGCACGGTGTCAATCAGTGAGCTCATGTTTGACAATCGCAACCAGCTGCCGCAGTGGATAGAACTTTACAACGCCTCACACACGCAGGCGGTGAAACTGAACGACTGGACGCTCAAGATTGAGCAGAGTCCTGGCGACGACGCGCTGAAATCGCGCGTGACGCTGAAGTTTACCGGCGACAAGATTATCTCCCCGAACCAGACGCTATTGATAGTGACTACCCGGGGCAGAAGCTCTACGGGGCATTTCCCCGAAACCCGTGTCATTAACTTGTGGAATGATTACCGGGAAAAACTGGATGCAGAGAACCGCCGGTTCACCCTGTTGAGTCAGAAGGCATTCAGGCTGACACTGGCATCGAAAGACAAAAAAGTGGTGGATGAGGTTGGAAACTATGACGATACAGGTGCCGCCTGGGAGCTTCCTACCGATACCGACGAACGGAGTTCACTCATCCGTCGTTACGGCACCAAAGTCGAAGATAGCGGTGCTGCCGCAAAAGATGGCACGCTGCTGAGCAGCTGGAAACTGGCGAGCAAATCCACGTTAAACCAAGCCCAGGCGCCGACGTACTACGGCTCGCAAGACGACGCGGGAACACCCGGGTATCGCGCCGGCGGGCCGCTGCCTGTCTCCTTATCGAGTTTCACGGCAATCCGCACCGATGGGGCGATTGTGGTGACATGGGCCACGGCATCCGAACTCAACAATGCCGGGTTTAATCTCCTCCGCAGCACCGCACGCACGGGCGCCTTCACGCAGGTGAATCCGCAGTTAATCGCAGGCGCCGGCACTACCGGTGAACGCAGCAGCTATCGGTATACCGATACGTCTGCAAAACCGAACACGATGTATTACTACCGGATTGAAGAAGTCTCGACGGCCGGCGTGAAGCAGGCACTTGAGACAACACGGTTGAAAGGCTATCTGAATGCCGAAGGAAAAGCACTTGAACCGTGGGCAACACTCAAAACGGAAGAGTAATCTTCACATTTCTATGATACTTTGATTGATTATATCAAGTGAATTTGCTCTTAACATTGACAAAAATAGAAGAATTTTACATTCTCTAATTATTGGAGGAAATCTCAATGCATAGGAAACTCGTTTTTCCTTTATTTTTATCCACGTTTCTAGCCGTGCTTTTGATGGCTGGGAGCACACTGTTTGTTGTCCCCGTTGAGGCACAAACACTAGACAAAATTGAGTTCGTGGATCCCGGTCCGTATAAGCTGGGTGATCATGTACAAGTCAAGCTAACTTTCAGTGCACCCGTGAAAGTTGGCAAATGGGCCAGGGTAGCGCTAATGCTGGATTCGGGTCGAATGTTACTGACACCAATTGGTAAGACCGAGTGGGCAGGCCCTGACGACCCCGTTCCCCTTGCAGCTAACTCACCTGCTAGTACAACGCAATACTTCATTAGGAAAGTAGGAGCGAATCATTATTCTGCTAAGGAGGCTGCCCCTGTCCTTGTGGCCACGGGTAAAATATTGGACGGATCGGATACTTTAATACATGGTGGGCGTGACGATGAGCCCAGGCTCTCGCTTCCGTCAGTAGTACCCAAGGCGCTCGTGGACGGTAAGGCCCCAACCCTGCTGGGTGAAGGTAGCGAGACTCGTGTCCCAGTTGGTGAATTTAACAACTTTGGGGTCAGGATTTGGAATGCGCCCGTGCAATCAGGGAGGTCTTTAGCCGCCGCCGGCACACAAGAGGGTCTTAAATCGAGTGCTGCTCTCTCATCCTACAATTCTCTTACCGGCATACCCAGTAGCTATTACGCAAAAGGGCATACTATCAAGATTGATGTGCGGTTCACTGAGCCCGTCAATATGGTAGTCAGGGGAGACGGAAAGGGACCGTATGTAAATCTTATTCTTGACGGTCAAAGGAGAATCGCCCGTCTCACAACACCCTCTTTGCCCAGTAAAATTCTCCGGTTTGAGTACACCGTGCAAGATAAAAATAGTTCACTGGCCGATGGAATCTCCGATTTAGATTATGATGGTTCGATGCGGCTAGGCCCTGACAGGAGCACAAATCTGGCTTCACACCCTCCTTTCGTTGGCATAGTGACTGACCTGGCAGGGAACCCGTTTGATGCGGTGCAGGCATACCCGTTCGGAGATGGCTATAATACCCAGATAGATGCGATACCGGCAGCGACGCTGGTTTCTGCGACACTTCCGGGTACAAAGACAGAAGCATTTGATGTCCGCGTCAGATTTTACAATGATGGCTACGGCAGGGAGAAAAAATGGATTTATGCCGAGGCCCATCAGACCTATCCCTTGACTGGCGGTTTCTCTAGTTTGAATTTATCTGGCGATAATGTCAACTCATCAGACTGGACGGTTGAGTTAACCGAGAATGACCGCCTTGACTTTGGTAAACCCATACGGGGTGATGGAAGCTTAGCAGACGAATATGTCGATTACGCCGGGTGGAAGAAGTGGTTTGAGAGAACGGATAGCTTCCCGCGTATAAGTACTGCCGGAAAGCAAGCTTCGAGCGGCGGAGGTGTGGATTTTGTGAAAGTCTACGCCGGGAGTGAGATGAACCCAGAAAGGCCGCAATTCCTGGTTTACACCTTCAGAGTGACACCGCCTGACGGTTTCCAAGGGGATGTGAAAATATCCGTTCCACAACGTGCCGTCGCCGATATCGCAGGCAACGACAACCTCCCCTCAAATCTGCTTACCCTCCAGGTGGATACGAAAGGCCCGGAAATTTCCTCGGCGGAGTTTAAAGTACCCTCTGGCCAGAAATCTTACACCAGTGGTGATACGATTAAGTTCGAGATAGGAGTTTCGAGTGATGCGACAGTGAGATTAGGTCGTAACGGCGATTTCAGGGTCACGCTTCTCATCGGTACGCGTGAAGAGGATGTTGGGTACGCGGGTTTCGACAATCGCAGCAACCCAACGTTAATTAAATTTGAATATCCGATTACCGATGACGACGCAGGGCAGACTATCAAGTTGAAAGAAAACAGCCTGATGATGACTGGTACTGCGACGATTCGGGATGACGCGGGCAATAATGTAGTTCGAACGTTCGCTGAGAAGACCCTCAGCATTCCTATTCTGGCCTCACTGCCTGCACTGCCTGCCAGCCCGGTAACGGCTGGTACGCTGAAGAAAGAACTCCCCAGTGCTAGCATTTCTCCCAACGGATATGCGGTGATATCAACCGGCACAGATGCCACCACCGGAATTGCGAGCACTGTGACGCTGCTCCCGCTCGAGCTTCCGAATTTAGAAGCGTTCTTCCAGGATGGTGGCACGATAGACCTGATGCGCCCTAAGGTCGTCGCGGACGGCTTCGCCGATAAGCTCGTCATCAGTGAAATCATGTGGGGCAGCGATGCTACGCAGACGCAAACCACCTCAAGTCAGTGGATAGAATTGTACAACCCTGGGAAGACGGCGGTTGACGCCAATCTCTGGCGCTTGCAATTCACCTCAGGGGATTTGACCACTACTACTGGTGACGAGTATATCGACAAGGTAAGTAATCTCGGTTTAGGGTACTGGACAGTTCCGGGGCAGAGTGGACGCACCGTGTCGACAAAGGATAATTCTGCCAAGACGCTCATCTCGATGGTTCGCGATGGCAGCAAGAACAGCGATGGAATCTGGGTGGAAAAGGACGGCACACGTTCAGGACACTGGGCCGCATCGGCACGTCCGAGCATCAACCTGTCCGGGAATCGTATCGGTACGCCCGGGGCAGACAAGAGTAAACGTATCACATCGGCAAATAAGCCGTCTATCCCCGCATCGCCGTTCAGAATCACCGAGATTGGCAACGGTGCCGACGATAAAAACGACTGGATTGAAGTACAGAATGTCACCGACACGGTACAGAATCTGAAGGACAAAGTCTTCAGTATTGTCACCGGAACGACAGCCTCCCCTGCTGATACCCAGCTGTTCAAAGTCGATACAGATGTCAAGATTCCCGCCAAGGCGTTTCTCTTGATAGCGAATACGAGCCCTGAGGAGACAGCCCTCGCCCGGGGGCACGACTTGAGCGTCGCTGCCGCAGACCTGGAGAAATCGGGTGTGCAGAGCTACTACCATGTGGAATCGGAACTGAAACTGCCCAGTGATGGGAATTTCCTACTCGTGCTACGCTCCGAGGCGAAACCCGGGAAATCCGAGAAGTTTATCGATGTCGTCGGCACGCACTTCATCAAGGTAACTAATGATACCTTCAATACGGAAGTTTGGCCACTGCAGGCAACGGCGCAGGGCCACACGAACATCATTGATGGTACCGACGAAGAGATGTTGAAGTCAGGCTATGTGTATACCCGCGGGAAGGATAACGCGTTCGCCGAGAAAGCCCTGGCGAGAGCCGGGTACACCGGCGTCGGTTATGACAGGGACGCGCCGAATACCCCTGCCAACGGCGGCACGCCGGGCTATGCCAACGACGCGGTGAAAGAGAATCCCGTCGCCAGCACGGTGTCAATCAGTGAGCTCATGTTTGACAATCGCAACCAGCTGCCGCAGTGGATAGAACTTTACAACGCCTCACACACGCAGGCGGTGAAACTGAACGACTGGACGCTCAAGATTGAGCAGAGTCCTGGCGACGACGCGCTGAAATCGCGCGTGACGCTGAAGTTTACCGGCGACAAGATTATCTCCCCGAACCAGACGCTATTGATAGTGACTACCCGGGGCAGAAGCTCTACGGGGCATTTCCCCGAAACCCGTGTCATTAACTTGTGGAATGATTACCGGGAAAAACTGGATGCAGAGAACCGCCGGTTCACCCTGTTGAGTCAGAAGGCATTCAGGCTGACACTGGCATCGAAAGACAAAAAAGTGGTGGATGAGGTTGGAAACTATGACGATACAGGTGCCGCCTGGGAGCTTCCTACCGATACCGACGAACGGAGTTCACTCATCCGTCGTTACGGCACCAAAGTCGAAGATAGCGGTGCTGCCGCAAAAGATGGCACGCTGCTGAGCAGCTGGAAACTGGCGAGCAAATCCACGTTAAACCAAGCCCAGGCGCCGACGTACTACGGCTCGCAAGACGACGCGGGAACACCCGGGTATCGCGCCGGCGGGCCGCTGCCTGTCTCCTTATCGAGTTTCACGGCAATCCGCACCGATGGGGCGATTGTGGTGACATGGGCCACGGCATCCGAACTCAACAATGCCGGGTTTAATCTCCTCCGCAGCACCGCACGCACGGGCGCCTTCACGCAGGTGAATCCGCAGTTAATCGCAGGCGCCGGCACTACCGGTGAACGCAGCAGCTATCGGTATACCGATACGTCTGCAAAACCGAACACGATGTATTACTACCGGATTGAAGAAGTCTCGACGGCCGGCGTGAAGCAGGCACTTGAGACAACACGGTTGAAAGGCTATCTGAATGCCGAAGGAAAAGCACTTGAACCGTGGGCAACACTCAAAACGGAAGAGTAATTTCATCGGGAATTTAAGCGAATTCACGAAACAGACAGAGGCGGTGGCTTTAGAGTCGCCGCCTCTGTTGTTATATGAGCCCTTTCAAATAGAGATCGCATTCATGACAGCGGTGTGTTATCATGATAATATGAGGAGGAAAGGAACCTGAATCACCGCCGTTACAGAATCCTGCAAAAAAGGAGAATATCCCAAAGAATGAATGGAAAATTTATCACTTCCGCTGACATAGAACGTGACAGTCTTGACTGGGGAACAATCGGCTGGCTCAGTCGCCCCGAATCCACAGGTGCAAAAGACATTGTCGCCATGGAAGTTGGCCTCTTGCCCGGATATGGACACGACTTTCATAAGCATCCGGAGCAGGAAGAAGTTATCTACGTTATTGAAGGCAGCGTTGAACAGTGGCTTGAAGACAAGAAACAGACGCTAAAAGCAGGTGATTCTGTCTTCATCGGTGCTAATATCGTTCATGCTTCCTTTAATGTGTCAACGGCACCCGCGAAACTGTTTGTAACCTTAAGTCCGTGCAAAGGGGCAGAAGGCTATCAACTGATAGATGTATTTGATGAGCCACCGTGGTGCACGCTCCGTGCTTAAAGATTAAGTTTATCATTTCCTCTGGACTGCCCTGTTATCATGGATTTCCCGATGAGAAACGGTTTAACAGAAACTTCATCGCGCGAGGCGGATGCCTCTGAGCAAACCGCAACGACTCATTTACTCCGTGAGCGGATGCGCCAATTTTACGAAACCTCCGAAGCCTATAAAGCCCTCCTCGCTGCCCACGACGAGAGTTACCTTCGACACTACGTGGGATTGGTAACGCGTTCTCTTCCGGGCGGTTCGGACGCAAAACGCCGAAAAAATGTAGTTTCGGGGGGGAGCCGTGCTGCAGTGTCACCATCAGGAGCATCTTGCAGAATTCTTGACCTCGGCTGTGGAAACGGTATCTCTAGCCGGCTTCTGAATCAGGCGGGGCACGACGTCGTCGGTACTGACATTTCGCCACTCTTTTTAGAAGAGGCATGGAAATGGGAGAACGCTCGTCTAAAATACCACGTGTGCGATGTGCTGGAGCTCCCGTTTGAATCAGACTCCTTTGATGTTATCTGCTCAAATGAACTGATTGAACACTTACCGGATGTTGAGCGATGCCTTTCCGAAATGATTCGGGTTGCGCGAACAGGGGGACGGATTGTGCTCTCTGGCCCCAACCTCTGTTCCCCGTTAACGCCTTTTCTTGATTGGCTAGGGCTTATCTGTGGTAAATCAGGCAGGCCGGTATGGGGTGAAACGAAACGTCAAGCCCTCGAACAGTTCGCAAAAAACTGGCGTCTCTCTTTCAAAAAGCGGTTCTCAAAGCGGGTTCCACAGTTCATTTATCGGAACCCGGATTTACAGAGAGATACGATTGGTGGGGATTCAGATAGCGCCTATTACGCTAGCCCCGTTGACCTGGTGCATTTTTTTAGGTTGCAAGGGTGCGCCATCGTTAAAAAGTGTGTCGGCTTTGGTATTAAAGGGAGCCTTATCGCAGCAACGGTTCCATACCTGAGTCCTTACATCAGTATGGTTGTCGAAAAATGAACATTCGCCCTGGAGACTTTGTGCTAGAAATCGGTAGCGGGCATAATCCAAAACCGCGTTCCGATGTTTTATGCGATAAATTCATAGACGATAATCAGCAAAGAGGCGGACATCTCGTGGTTGACAGGCCGCTCGTTGAGGGCGATGGCCAATACCTGCCCTTCGTTGATGGTGCCTTTGACTACGTTATCTGTTGCCATGTGTTAGAGCACGTCGAAGACCCGGTCCGGTTCATCGGGGAATTAATGCGCGTTGCCACGCGCGGTTACATTGAAACGCCGTCTGAAATTGCTGAGCGAATTTATGGGTGGCGCTATCACCACTGGCTCATCAACCACATCGACGCAAAACTCGTTTTACAAAAAAAGCGGGAAAAATCACAATTTGGAGAGCTGTTTCACACATTGGTAGCGCGCGATAAGCAGTGGAAACGGTTCCATCTCACGCATCATCATCTATTTCTCGTGCAGTATGAGTGGGAAGACGACATTAACTATGAGCTCATGCAAGCTGAAAAGTCCCCGATAAATCTATCTTGTCAAAAGGCGTTAGAAACCCTTATGGCACAATCGGGCCGGAACGGAAACGCCTGGATGCCGATTCTTAAAAATGTTTTGCCTTCCGGTATGGTTGCGCGAGTAAAATCGATTCTTGCCAAACGAAATAGACGGCGGCAAACAAAGCGTTTGCATGAAATTCTTGCCTGCCCACACTGCAAAGCGACAATGAACTGGGCAACCGATATGCTCCACTGCCAAATCTGTGAAAAGCACTATCCAATTATCAACGGCATCCCGAGACTGGCGGTTTGAAGAAAGATACCCGTATTGCGTGCTTCATCTTGAATTCAAAAAAGGAATCAAAACGGAATGACAACAGATAGCGATACCATAGAAGAACGAAAGATTGTTATTATCGGTGGCGGGACTGCGGGATTTGCTGCGGGGCTCTATACCGCCCGGGCAATGCTTGAACCGATTCTCATCACAGGCGATGCGCTCGGTGGACAACTCTCGTTAACCCTAGAGCTTGAAAACTACCCCGGCTTCTTTGGAACGGAAGCGGCTGAGTTTATTCAAGGGATGCAACAGCAAGCGGAACGATTCGGCACTGAAGTGCGATATGATACTGTCACGCAGGTTAATTTTACGAAACATCCATTTACTATCAAGACATATGATAGAACCTACCAGGCCAAATCGGTGATTATCTGCACCGGGGCATCTCCACGGACACTTAACGTTTCTGGCGAATCAGAATATGGTGGGCGCGGTGTCTCCTACTGTGCTACGTGTGACGGGTTCTTCTTCCAGGGGCAGCGTCTCCTCGTCGTGGGTGGTGGGGATGCTGCGCTCGAGGAGGGGATTTTTTTAACCAAATACGCGGCCGAGGTATACATTGTACATCGCCGTGACGAGCTTCGCGCTAGCAAAATTATGCAAGAACGCGCGTTCAAAAATGATAAAATCAAATTTATCTGGGACACTGTCGTCGAAGAAATTTGCGGTAATGACGAAAAAGTCACCGGGGCGAGGCTCAGAAATGCGAAAACCGGTGAAACGGAACTTTTCCCGATTGATGGGGTATTTATTTTTATTGGGCATATTCCAAATACTGAACTCTTTACGAATAGGATTCACCTAAATGAACAAGGTTATATCGTGGTAGACACGCGTCAGCGCACGAATATAGCGGGTGTTTTTGCTGCCGGTGATGTGCATGATGATGTCTTCCGGCAGGCGATTACCGCCGCTGGCGCCGGCGCTGCGGCAGCTATCTCCGCTGAAAAGTTTATCTCAGAATTAGAGAATCGGGCGTACCCGGGGAATGAATAAACATGAAGGATTCCGGCATCGGCGACAGAGGCCCCCTCCGGCAAGAAACCAGGCTTGCTCTTGGATTAGATTCAAGTACCCAGAGTTTATCCGCTATCGTCCTTGACATAGACAAAGCCGAGAAATGCTTTGAGCATACCGTGGACTATCGAGGCGACGCCCGGTTAACTGAGTTCGGCGTCGGTGCGGATTATATCCTCCCTTCCCGGGTTAACGGCGAAGCAGAACAACCGCCGCTGATGTACCTTGCATCCGTTGATGCGATATTCGAGGATATGCGTGCGGCAGGGCTCCCGCTGAAAAATATTGTTGTTATCAATACCTCCGGACAACAACATGGGCACGTTTATCTAAACCACAGCGCGGGAGAACGCCTCGGTGAATTAGGACGTCCTGAGAGCAGTGGCTCGGAACTCAAAAAGCTGCTTGCGGGAATTTTCGCATATCCGACAGCGCCGATTTGGATGACATCGAACACGGTTGAACAAACGACTTCTGTTCGAGACAGCGTCGGCGGTAAAAATCGAATGATTGAACTCTCTGGTTCGGATGCCCCGCTCCGCTTCACCGGGGCCATCATGCGCCGTGTCGGCGAACAATTCCCGGAACACTACCAAGAAACGGCGAAGATTCAACTGATTAGCAGTTTTATCCCGGCGGTGCTGACAGGAAATAGTTGTGTACCGATTGATTACGGTAACGCATGCGGTATGTCTCTGATGAACTACCGAACGAAGGCGTGGGAACCAGATTTATTAGCCGCCACCGCGCACGGATTGCCCGGCGGTTCGAAGGCACTCCGGCGTAAATTACCGGGGCTTGCGAGTCCTGACACGATAATTGGAACAATTGCGACGTATTATATCGAAAAATATGGGTTTTCGCCGATGTGTTCCGTTATCGCGGGCTCCGGGGACAATCCTCAAGCAAAAGTCCCTGTCGCAGGGGAACTTCTCAGCCTCGGCACGAGTTTCGTTAATATGGTATCTACCGACGGGGATACTGTGGATGCGGAAGGATTTGCGAATGCGATGTACGACGGTGTCGGGCGCCCATTCATATTTGGCTGCCGCACCAACGGTGCAATGGTTTGGGACGCTGTCCGAAACCACTACGGTTTAGCAAAGGAGGCGTACGCCCCGGCGGAAGCAGCACTGGGTGAAATGCCACCGGGAAGCTTCATGGCGTTCTGGCAGCCAAAAAACGAATCCTTTCCGGTTTCAGGCGCCTTTGAGCTCATACGAACAACACGTCCAAGCATCCCGAAGTTAGCCGAAGATTATGCGGGCGTCATCGAAACCAGCCTCGCTTCTGTTTATGTCTATTCTCAAGTCATTACGAAAGGAACTGAAGTCCCCCTATTCGTGACGGGGGGTGCTACAGCAAGCGCTGAAATTATGCGCCGCGTGGCCGGAATTTGGAATAGGCAGGCCATCCCTGTAGAAAAGGGGGGCGCCGCGCTTGGGGCAGCGATTGCTGGTGCCAAGGCTTATTGCGACGCGCAAAACCACACTTTTGAACTGGATGCATTTAGCGAAGCTGTCCTGAAACGGGGAGCCCCTGTTCGTCCGGCCCCGGCGGATATTGATGCGTACCATGGGCACGGGAAATATCTTCAACGCTTTTGTGAATTTTACGAGAAAATTATCGGCGATAATCCGATATAGGTAGAATTATCGCGTAACCCCAATAGCACCGATGAAAACTAGATTGACGCACTTTGACGAAAAAGGCGACGCCCGGATGGTGAATGTGGGCGGAAAACAGGAAACCTTGCGCATCGCCATTGCACAAGGGCATGTGACGGCGAAGCCGGACACCTTGCGATTGATTGCCGAACAGCGTATTAATAAAGGCGATGTTTTCGAAATCGCGCGCCTCGCAGGCATCATGGCGGCGAAACGGACAAGCGAACTCATTCCACTTTGTCATCCACTCGCGTTGAACTCAATCCGTGTTACCTTAAGTATTGTCGGTGAAGCAGTTCACATTGAAGCTGAAGTGCAAACGGTTGGGCGTACCGGGGTAGAAATGGAAGCGCTCACAGCGGTATCCGTTGCGGCACTCACCGTCTATGATATGTGCAAAGCAGTAGAACGAGGGATGCAAATCTCCGAGGTAAAATTGGTGAAAAAGACAGGAGGAAAAAGTGACTATTCTCTTGAATAGCGGCATCACATGCCGTTCTCGGCTGGGTACCGCGTGTTTACCTATTGCCGAAAATAGCCTGGACGTTGATTCCGCCACAACCGTGTTTGAGAATCGCGGCGTGGAAACGGGGCTGCTTCGAAAATGGGCGCCTTCTCGTTTAGTCTACACCGTTTTGCTCCTCGCCCTTTTACTAATACCGTTCCGCGGCGGTTACGCGGAAGATTACGTTTTGTTGCTGGGTGGGCTTGGTGGTGAGAAATCCTTCTATGACGCGTTTTGGAGCGCGACATCCCGGTTCTATCAACTCCTCACGGATGAATACGGTTATTCCGCGGAACAGATAACGTTCCTGTTTGAAGATGAAGGTGATGGCTCAGGTATCGTTGATGCTGAAGCGAGGCGTGACTCGATTTTAGCAGCCTTTGACGAACTTTCGGAAAAGATTGGCCCGACGGATAGGTTTATCCTGTTCATGCTCGGGCATGCCTCCCGCTCCGCTCAGGGGGTAAAATTTAATCTGCCTGGCCGGGATATCAGCGAAGCGGAATATGTGAAAGGCCTGAATGGAATTTCGACGGCGCACAAGGTTTTAATCTTCGCGTTCCCTTATAGCGGGGGGTTCTTCCGCGGCGCCAGTGCCCCGGGCACCGTGATTGTTACCTCAAGTTCCGCCAATGAGGGTTACTCGTTGCAGGCAGGATTCGGCGCGCTCTTTGTTAACGCGTTTTCGACGCCGGATGCGGATAAAAATAGTGACGGGGCGATTTCGGTATTAGAAGCGTTTTTATGGGTACAACAAGGCACGAAAGACTGGTACGAAAATGATGGTTCCATCCAATCCGAACATCCGCATCTGGAAGATAATGGCGACGGACGCGCTTCGCGGGAAAAGATTGGGGCGCCCTCAGGAGAGGGTACCCTCGCCGCGAAAACATTTTTGGGTAAACGTCGCAGCCCTTTACCCCAACCGGCAGAAATCGGAGAAATCGCACCGGCTTCACCCGGAGGACGCCGCCCCGAACTTCCGAACGGTGATACCGAAGAAAGAACCCCGGGCACCCGCCCCGCAATTCCTTATGATTTTATCAGTGAACTGGACGAACAGGCAATCCAAGATGCACTCGAAAACCCGCCCACTGAAAAAGATTTTCCGGACGCCGGCGCCGTTGTACTCTGGGAAGGTGTCGAGATTGACATTGATGAACAGAGCCGGTATATCTACTCTACCCGGAGAGTTGTCAAAATTTTCAACGAAAAGGGTTACGGCTTAGGAGAAGTCAGTATCCCTTATATGCGTGGCAAAGATGATGTTACCATCCATCATGCGCGAACGTTGACGCCCGCCGGCAAAACGGTTGTGCTGGATGAAAATCAAATTTTACGCGATATTCCGCCACCCAGCGCCGTTGAAGCGGGGCTATACGTTGACGCACGCTTGATGTACTTCATGATGCCTGAACTTACCGATGGCTGCATTATAGATTATGCTTATTCTACGAACAACCTGGGGCACGTCATGCAGGGAGAATTCTGGCGGCAAGTCTACTTTCAAACGTCGGAACCGGTGCAATCCTATCGATTGAATGTCCACATTCCAAAGAAAAAGCAGCTCTATTATCAAGTGCTCGGCCCGCCTCTGTCGCCGACAGTTACCGAAAGCAACTACACACGCACATACCGCTTTGAGGCGGAAGAGATTCCGCCGTTAAAAGAGGAATACCTCATGCCCGCCCCGCAAGATTTGGCTTACAACATTAGCATCTCCTCATTAAATTCTTGGGATGAGCTGGTAACCTGGTATGCAACTCTCATCCGCGAACAAGATACGATGACGCCCGCTATTGAAGCAAAAACCGATGAACTTCTCAGGGGCACTTGGCGTCGTTCGGAAAAAATTAAGCGGCTTTATGAATATGTCGCCACACAAATTCGTTACCTCGGCTTAGAACTCGGAATTTGGGCAATTAAACCGTATTCGGCGGATACGGTGCTGAAGGAGGGGCGGGGCGACTGTAAGGATAAAACGACGCTACTTTCTACCATGCTCAAGCATGCAGGTATTCCCTCTTATCCAGTGCTCATCTCCGCTGGGGATTCACACAAAATTGTCAAAGAGGTGCCTTCACTCACCTACTTCAATCACATGATTCTCGCCGTCGAAGGCGAAAAAGAGAATGAGCTTTTATGGCTGGACCCGACGGCATCCACCTGTGCTTTTGGCGACTTACCCGCCAGTGACCAGGATAGGTGGACACTCATCATCAACCCGGACTTCTTGGCTAGCAAAACAGAAGCGGGGGCACCCGCGAAAGAATCCGCGCTACACCCGGAAGAAACGCCGCTCGCCAAACGGCGCTATCGCTTTCAGAAGAGCCCTGTCCAAGGAGCAGATACCAATGTCAAGCGGATGAAAACGCAGGTGCATGTAAAAGAAGACATGAGCATTTCCGCGCATCAAGAATTAACCGTCACCGGAAGCTTTAATACAAAGCTAAGGGGCCAATTGTCACAATTAAACAGTAAAGAAGAACAACTCAAATTTCTTCACAAAGAATTTGAATTGGACGAACGCGCCAAACTCCAGGAATTCAAAATTTCAGGGCTTGATACCCTAAACCCTGAATTAACAATTCACCTCAATTGGACATGCCAAGAATACCTCTATGCCATCGGCAGCCAGTTTATCCTCGAATTACCGCTCCTCAAACACCCTTATGCCGAGCTGTTAAGTGAGGATAACCGGATTCACCCGGCTGTGATTGGAAAAGCGTTATCCTTTGAAGATGAGCTCAGCATACAGGCAGACTCGGCTTTTGTGATAGATATGGTTCCTGAAGCAGAAACCAAGAAAACCGATGTTGCTGAGATTCAATTGGCGTACAAGCACTCGAAGCACAAGGCAGAAATGCGGCAGCTCATTCGGTTTTATGTACCGCGCGTCACGGCAAATCAGATTGAGCATCTCAAGTCCGTTGTCCGAATCGCTTCAAAACGCGGGCCGAAACGGCTTAGCCTCCGACAAAATTAACGTTGGACACGGCGGGGAAATCCAGCAACTGCAGTCGACGACGTGACGCAAAAAAGGAAGTGTAAATGCCAGCAACAGAAGAAATTCAAGCCATTGATAAACTGATGGAGAGCCAACAATTAATTTTGTCGCAACTCAAAAAGGTTATTATCGGGCAAGAGGAAGTCATTGACGAAATGTTAATGGCACTCTTTGCCGGAGGACACTGCCTCTTAGAGGGTGTGCCCGGACTCGCAAAAACCCTCATGATTAAGACGTTAGCGCAGATTCTGAACCTCACATTCAAGCGAATTCAGTTCACGCCGGATCTGATGCCGGCGGATATTACGGGGACAGATATCCTTGAAGAGGACAGGAGCACCGGGCATAGAACGACGCGGTTTATTCACGGCCCGATTTTCGCGAATATCCTCCTCGCTGATGAGATTAACCGCACCCCACCGAAAACGCAGGCCGCGCTACTGGAAGCCATGCAGGAGTACCAGGTAACGGCAGGTGGAAACGAACTTGAATTGGAGCAACCGTTCTTTGTACTGGCAACTCAGAATCCGATTGAACAGGAAGGTACCTATCCACTGCCGGAAGCTCAACTCGACAGATTCATGTTCAAAATCGTTATAGGTTACCCAACCGAGTCTGAAGAGACTGCTATCGTTTCAAGCACCACCGGGGCGGAAGCACCTGAACTTGAGAGCGTGCTGTCCGGTGATGCGATTTTGGCGCTCCATAAAATTGTTCGCCGCGTCCCGGCGGCGGATAACGTCGTGCAATACGCGGTTAGGCTCGCACGCGCAACGCGCCCCAACGCAGATAAGGCGCTAGACTTCATACAACAATGGGTGCGATGGGGCGCCGGCCCGCGCGCCGGGCAATATCTAATCTTAGGCGCAAAAGCGAGAGCTATCGTAAAGGGACGATACAACGCTTCCTGCACTGATGTCAAATCCGTGGCATCCGCCGTACTACGCCATCGAATCTTGACAAACTTCCACGCCGAAGCAGAAGGAATTGACTCCAACGCCGTGATTGAACAACTCCTCGAAACAGTTGAGGAACCCGCCACAAAATTATCAGCGCTGAAATGAATGGATTTCAGATAAGATGCAGACAACAAAACCGTAAACCGATTCAGAAACAGAAACAGAAAATGAAAATTTCTGTCATTATTCCGGCATTTAACGAAGCAGCAGCAATCGCCAAAGTCATCGCCGATATTCCCAAAGGCTTTGTCGACGAAATTATTGTCGTTGATAACGGCTCTACTGATAATACAGCACGGGTGGCAATAGAGAGCGGCGCGCGCGTTGTCAATGAACCGCGAAGAGGTTACGGCGCCGCATGTCTCGCCGGAATGGCGGCACTCACGCAGCCCGATATCGTTGTCTTTATGGATGCAGACTATAGCGATGACGCTACAGAAATCCCTTGCCTGGTTCAACCAATCCTTGAAGATGACATGGAACTCGTAATTGGGGCACGCGTACCTTGTGAAAAAGGGGCTTTGTTACCGCAAGCACGGTTCGGAAACCGGATGGCGACGCTCCTAATACGCTGGTTATTCGGCATTCAATACACGGACCTTGGCCCGTTCCGCGCCATTCGGTATTCGGAACTCATGGCGATGCGGATGCGGGACAAAAACTTCGGATGGACAGTCGAAATGCAACTCAAAGCCGCAAAAATGGAATTGCCCGTCTGTGAAGTCCCCGTCCGATACCGAAAGCGAATCGGCGTTTCCAAGATTAGTGGAACCTTCCTTGGAACGGTGAAAGCCGGCTATAAGATTCTCACAACCGTTTTTTATTATCGCTTTTTCCAGAATTGATGCTTGCCTCATGCGAGCGAAGTGGCAAGTAGTAGTGCTCAAAACGACACGACATTCAGGAAAATTGAATCCCCATCTCCCTCCATTTTGCCTTGCCTTGCCTACAGAAATGTGGTATTATTGCAAGTAATGCTGTAAAACCTGTGATGCTAAAATTTGGAAGATACATCAATGCGTTATAGAGCACCCACTAATATTTTACCGGGCACCTGTTTCATCTTTATATTCGGTTTAGTTTTTTTTCCGTTCCCCCTAATAGCTGGCGAAGAGGCTCCTGATTTTACGAAAGAGGGCATCCCTTTCATGGAGACTTACTGCTTCGGTTGTCACACCGGGGCGCTCCCCTCTGCGGGGCTGGCGCTCGATTCATTTGCAGATAACCGTTCCTTAATCGAGAACAGTGACATCTGGGAAGGTGTATTAGAAATGTTATCAACAGGGTTGATGCCACCGTCGGATAGCGAGCAGCCGCTTCTATCAGAATCGGAGTCGTTTATCAACCAGGTTGAAGCGATTTTTGAGCACGCGGCACGCACGGCAAAACCGGACCCGGGGCGAGTGACAGTTCGGAGACTCAATAAAGTCGAATACAAAAATACCGTTCGCGATTTATTGGGTGTTGATTTTGACCCGACTGAAAATTTTCCAGCCGATGATGTCGGATATGGTTTTGATAATATCGGTGATGTGCTGAGTCTGTCGCCCCTCCTGATGGAACGGTACCTTGAAGCTGCAGAAGCAATTGCTGAGCGCGTCATCCTCGTGGAACCGCCGCCGCCTTCCAAACGTTACGTGAACGCGCGGAATTTACATCCCCGGCACGACGATGTCCCTTATGAACGTTTCCGGCTGTTGGACCCGGCTTCCACGGCGCCGTGGAAATCAGGCCCTTTTACCACAGATGCAAAATCTCTCAAACTCATCGGTGATGCTGAGCTCATCTACCGTGCAACGCTTTATGCGGAAACGGAGGGTAAAACCCCGGTGGAAGTTGCGCTATTCGTTGAAGGTAAAGCGTTAGAGGAATTCTCAACGCCGGACGAATTGTCACAATTGGTGGGGGTTTCCCCGACAGCGAATCATAGAATCAAAATTTTAAAAACATTTGAGATTACCGCCCGTGCCCCGAAAAAAAATCAGCACATTGAAGTCCTAGTCAGCCACATGCCCGGTATTGAAACCGCGGGTATCGCCATGTTAAAGCCGCCACCCGGTGCGCCGCAAGCCACGCTCCAGATTCGTACATTGTGGTCCGAAGGGCCACTGGAGACGCGGCCGGCCTCCCATTTCAAAATCCTGGCGTGTACCCCGAACATCCCACAATCCGCTCAGACACGGGAAGTATTGACTCGTCTGCTGCGTCGTGGGTACCGTCGTCCACCGGGCACGCATGAAGTTGAGGCGCTCGCTCAATTTGTAACATCCATCCAAGCCACTCATGCGAAGTGGGAAGCGGGTATCCAAGAGGCGATTAAGGTTATCCTCTGTTCACCGAAATTCCTATTTCGATTGGAATTAGATGAGCGTCCCAAAAGCCCTGAGCCGCGCCCGATTGATGAGTTTCACCTCGCCTCTCGATTGTCCTACTTCTTGTGGAGCAGCATGCCGGATGATAGGCTCCTTGAACTCGCCGAGAAAAACCAATTGAGCCTTCAACTTGAATCTGAGGTTCAGCGGATGCTTGCGGACCCGAAAGCGGCCGCCCTCGCACGCAATTTCGGCTTGCAATGGTTACAGATTCAACGGTTAACAACCTCATCACCGGATACGGAGCGGTTCCCGCACTTCACGCAAAGATTGAAAAGGGCGATGTTTAAGGAAACTGAACTGTTTTTAGCATCGATTTTTCAAGAAGAGCGGAGCCTGCTTGAGCTACTTGATGCGGATTACACCTTCCTCAATCAGACATTGGCGAATCACTACGGGATTGCAGATACACAAGGCAATTGGCTAGGGCAACAGGCAAACGTTCCGGGCGGCAAACGTATTAAGGGCAGAACGTTTCGCCGGGTTAAATTGCAAGGGGATTCGCGCGGCGGTATCCTTACCCAGGGCAGTGTGCTGACAGTAACCTCGAATCCGACGCGTACGTCACCTGTTAAACGCGGACGTTGGGTTTTGGAGCAACTCCTCGGGGCACCACCGCCGCCACCACCACCGGATGTTCCCGAATTAGAAGAAGAACACGAAGCGGTTACAGGGGCAACATTGCGGCAACGACTTGAACAACATCGCGACGAACCGGGGTGCGCGAGCTGTCACGCCAAAATGGATCCAATCGGATTCGCCCTTGAGAACTACAATGCCATTGGGGGTTTCCGGACGAAGGAAGGTGAACTTAAAATTGATACAGCCGGCGTATTGCCAGATGGGACAACCTTCGAAGGCATAACAGGCTTAAAACAGATTCTCAAAGAGAGGCAAGAAGAGTTTGCACGCTGCTTGACGGAGAAAATGTTAACTTATGCTTTAGGGAGGGGGTTAGCCTATTATGACAGGCCAACCGTTGAAAAAATCGTCACGCAACTCAAATTAAACAATTACAAATTCCCCGTGCTGATTAAAGAGATCGCTAAAAGTGACCCGTTTCGGTTACGCCGAGGTGCAAAGGAGTCACCATGAACACTATCTCAAAGCAGCTTTCACGTCGAAAGTTTTTACGGAGTGCCGGTGTTATCCTACCCTTCCTCGCAGGCATAGCACCTGTGACAACGTTGGCGGAGACATCCGCGACGGGGCAACCGATTACGCGTTATCCGGAGCCAGCCATTGAAGTGCTTGAACCCCGTTTCGCGAAATACAAACTCGGGAATGCTGTTGTGGAGCGCTTATGGACAGGTGCACGCTGGTGCGAAGGCCCCGTTTGGTTCGGGGATGGCGGGTACCTCCTCTGGAGTGATATTCCAAACAACCGCATCCTGAAATGGCAGGAAGCGACAGGACAAGTGAGTGTTTACCGTAAACCGTCCCACTACACTAACGGACACACGCGAGACAGGCAAGGCAGGCTCATCAGCTGCGAACACGGCACGCGGCGCGTCACACGAACCGAATATGACGGCACGATTACCGTACTGATAGATAACTTTAACGGAAAACGGTTCAACGCACCAAACGACGTGGTAGTTCATCCGGACGGACACATCTGGTTCACCGACCCGGGGTACGGCATCATGTTCAATTACGAAGGACATAAAGCGGAATCCGAATTACCAACTTCCGTTTATCGGCTGAATCCAGAAACCCGGAAAGCAAACGTTGTAACAGATGAACTCGAAAGACCAAACGGTATCTGTTTTTCTCCGACTTATGATAAACTCTATCTTGCTGATACCGGGACACCTAAAAACATCGTTATATATGATGTCGTCAACGGTGAACAGTTGACGAACAAACAGGTATTCTCTGATATGGCACCGGGTGCTGCTGACGGGCTTCGATGCGATATTGATGGCAATCTGTGGGCAGGTGCGGGGTGGGGTGGCAAGGGCTATGATGGTGTCCACATCTTTGCGTCGGACGGAACGCTTATCGGTAAAATTCACCTTCCGGAAATTTGTGCCAACATCTGCTTCGGTGGCGTGAAACGGAATAGACTTTTTATGGCGGGTAGCCAATCGCTCTACTCTGTCTATGTAGAAGCACAAGGCGTACCCCTCTTTTAACTGAGTTAACGTTTAGCGATTACATCGAAAATGAGAGAAGGGCCATACGCGAAGGGATAGGTTCAGTTGCCCAAGCAGTTCAAAGGAGAAATGGTCAAGGCACCCACTGCCTAAAGGCAGGGGCTTGTGCTTCGTAGCAACTGCGGTTTTCTCAAAGTGTCCACCGTCTTATTATCGCTCCACTTTGATAGAATTTCAAACCTTTTTTTTCGACACAATACAGGAGCGGGCATTCCTCCCCGAGCGAAAGCAGCGGGGTATCCTGCCCGAAGATACAATGAAAAAATCAAAACAACTTTCACGGCGAACATTTTTACGTGGGCTGGGGTTGAGCGTTGCCCTACCGTGGTTAGAAGCGATGGGCCCGCTCACAGCGCTTTCAAGCGCGTCCACCGGTGGCGTACAAGCGGCCCCGAATCGGCTGGCATTCCTGTATGTTCCGAACGGAAAGATTATGGAACAGTGGCGCCCGAAACAGCTGGGTGGCGCCTATGAGTTGCCCAGTATTTTGAAACCGTTGGAACAGGTAAAAGATAAAATGTTGGTGCTCAGTGGACTCACCGCAGATAAAGCGCGTCACAATGGTGATGGTGGCGGGGACCACGCCCGGGCGATGGCGGCGTTCTTAACGGGGGCACAACCGCGCAAAACCGACGGCGCGGACATCCGTGCAGGCGTTTCAGCAGATCAGGCCGCGGCCTTCCACATCGGCAATCAGACACGACTGCCTTCACTCGAACTCGGCATCGAGGCGGGACGGAAGGCAGGAAATTGCGACTCGGGTTATAGCTGCCTCTATTCATCAACGTTGTCCTGGCGTTCAGCCACGCAACCGCTACCCAACGAGATTAACCCGCGACTCGCTTTTAACCGGCTATTCTCTACGATGCCAGATGCCCAGCGCGCACAACGCGACAAACAGCGAAAAAGCATTCTCGATTTCGTAAGAGAGGACTCAAAAAACCTGCTTCGCCAAGTGGGGGGAAATGATACGCGCAAACTTGACGAGTACTTCTCCGCGATTCGCGATATCGAAATGAGAATTGAATCTGCAGAAAAATTTCCGCCGATAAAAAGCCCGGAATATAACGCCCCAGAGGAGATGCCTGAAAATTTTCAAGAACACTTTCGACTCATGGTAGAGCTGATTGTGCTCGCATTTCAGACAGATGTGACGCGGATTGTTACCTTCGTCATAGGAAATGAGGGGAGTAACAAATCTTACCCGGTTATCAATGTGCGGGAAGGACACCACGAGCTGACACACCATGGCGGCAACGAAGAAAAGATAGAAAAAGTTCGCCAGATAAACCTTTTCCATACCCAGCAGCTAGCGTATTTCTTGGAAAAACTTGACGCGACGCCTGAAGGGGACGGTTCGCTACTGGACCATTCAATGATTGTGTACGGCAGTGGCAACGCTGATGGGAATCGGCATAGTCACCACGATTTGCCCATCCTCCTAGCGGGTCAAGGCGGTGGCACGATTAAGAGCGGGCGACATATCAAATACCCTGTCGAAACCCCGCTTAACAATCTCTGGCTTGCACTACTGAACCGCATGGATGTGAATTTACCACGATTAGGGGATAGCACTGCAAGTTTGGGCAGCCTCTCTTAGAGAACACGGCATCACTTTTCAAGATACCTTGCTTTAAACCTACCGACGGCGCTGAAACGTGCGGCGGTTCAGCGCCGTCCACCGAAAATTGCGGCCTGTTTCAGAGTTCCTCCAGTTAACGTCCGGACAATTGACTCTTTTTGAGGTACTTATAAAGTTCACTATCGGTTGTTAGTATGAGTTTCATACTGGCGCTGGCTGTCTTACGATAGGTTTCCAGGGTTTGGAGAAATGCGAAAAACTCCGGGTCTTTTCCGTGTGCTTCCGCATAGACACGAATGGCTTCGGCATCCGCATCCCCTTTAATCTCTTCGGCTTCCTTATAGGCTTCTGATTCAATCCGTTCCAATTCCTTCTGTTTTTGCCCCATGATATTCGCGGCTTCGCCCTCGCCCTCGGATTTGTATTTTTCAGAAATACGCTGACGTTCAGAAATCATGCGTGCGAAGACCTTCTGGCGGACTTCATCGACATAATTGATTCGTTTTACCTGAACATCAACCAGTTCAATGCCGAATTGGGGTACCGTTTCCTGTACGTTTTCGAGAATCATCTGAGTAATCTGTTCTCTGCCAATCTGAATTTCCTCCAAGGATTCGCCGGATTGGGCTTCTTCATCTTCGAGGATTTCCATATCGAGCTGAAGTACCCGGTTTGAATTCCGGACAACCTCGATTAAAAGCTGCGCCGTCACTAAATCGCGTGCTGCGGAATCAATGACATCATCAAGGCGGGATTGTGCGAATTCTTCGGTTCCAAGTGCCTGATAGAATTTGAGAGCGTCTTTAATTCGCCAGCGTGCGGTTGTATCCAGCCAGATAAATTTTTTATCCTTTGTCGGAATCTGGTTTGGCAACCCATCCCATTCCAGGACGCGCTTGTCGAAACGATGCACTTGCTGAATAAACGGCGTTTTGATTTTCAATCCTGCTGTGATAACGGGTTTCCCAATAGGACGGCCGAATTCAGTAATGACAACCTGCTGCCCTTCAGGGACAATATAGAACATACCCATGGCGAAAGGCACCACAAGGATTACAATAATAACCAGTGGGATTAGTATTTTCGCGCTCATCAGTCTTCTCCTTATATGTAGTCGGTGGCTCATTTCCCAAGTTGCAAGAGTGGAATCGGCATGTTGGTTTCAGCGTCAAGCACATAAATCTCTTGAACCTGCGGCAAAATGTCTTGCATCGCTTCCAGATAGAGCCGCCGGCGCGTCACTTCTTTGGCTGTCTGATATTCTGCGCGGATGGCGTTGAAGCGTTCGGCATCGCCTTGCGCTTGGTTAACACGTTTGAGGGCGTAACCTTGTGCTTCAGAAATTTTTTGGGAGGCGAGCCCTTTGGACTTCGGTACAGATTGGTTGTAGTCGCGCCAGGCCTCGTTGATTAACCGGTCTTTTACCTGCTTCGCCTCGTTAACGGCGTTAAACGCGGACTTTACTTCCTCCGGCGGATTCACATCCTGCAATGTCACCGTAGCTATTCCCAACCCTGTCTCATACCGGTCCAGAAGCGCCTGTAGATGTTGCTCAACCTCCGCTGCGATTTCAATACGCCCGACGGTTAGCACTTCAGTAACAATCCTGTCTCCAATCACACGGCTCATGACAGATTCGGCCAAGTCACGTAAAGCAAGTTGCGGGTTCCTCACAGAAAATAGGAATTTTTCGGGCGACTCAATCTTGTACTGAACCACCCATTCAACATCAGCGATGTTCAAATCGCCTGTCAGCAGCAAGGATTCCTCGCCGTAATCCCGGGTGTCATATTGGGTACGCACCCCTGCCTTGAGCGTGCGAAATCCGAACTCCTGTTTGAAAACCTTCCGCACCGGGACGTTAATCGGTTGCTCAATCCCGAGTGGCAATTTGAAGTGGAGGCCAGGCTCAGTTTGACGCACAGATTTGCCAAACATTAAAACGACAGCAATTTCGTCTGCTTCGACGGTATAAAAACATGTCGCCAAGATCGCGAGAAGTATTACCCCCACAATCACAAGCAAAATTCGCTTAGCGGTGATAAGCTTAAGATAGGTTTGCACCTCATCCAGCCCATTAAATTGGTTCATGATTAATTTTTCCTTCTGGTCCATTGGACCCATCTGTTTATCCTACAGATGTATGGTGCTATATGTTAGATAGTATGTAACGTCAACACACCCGATTTTACTACCAATTGCGGTTTTATGTCAAGGATGCGGCATGTTAGGGTAGCGGAACGCATGCGCGGCTAACTCAATCGTTAGCAGTGATAACTCAATCGTTATTGGTTTTGTCAATCCCACGGGGACATAGGTTAGGTACCGAAGCCGAAAACAGAGAGGCGCGTCGAAGCGTCATGCTCCTAGAAAAAATAAGAATCAAACGTTTTTGAGAATTTTTCCAGTTTGCCGCCGTTTGACATCTACACAAATCCGTATTCCGTGTTAATTTTCTATCCAGAGATATTGTGAAGCTCCTCCATTTCCCCGTCGGTTAATTTCCAATCAAAGATATCCATGTTTTCCCGGAGATGCGTTTCAGAACCGGATTTGGGGATAACAATCATCCCTTTTTGTATGAGCCATCGCAACGCGACTTGGGCGGGTGTCTTTCCATGGTTTTTGCCGATTGTCTGCAGCGCCGGTTCTCGAATAATTTCTGCGACTGCCAGTGGGCGATGTGCGGTTACCGCAACCTGAGATGCCCTGCAATGTGCTAAGAGCGCCTCCTGCTTGTTCCGGACGTTGTATTCCACCTGATTGTTCGTAATCGGTGCTGCAGAAATCTGCCGCGCCTCATCGATTTGTGGGATACGAAAATTGCTAATTCCGATGCTTTTCGCCTGGCCCGCATCGTATATTTTGTTGAAGGCGCCAAGCGTTTCTTGAAGCGGTACCGACGGACTCGGATGATGAATCAGCAACATGTCAACGTATTCCATCTGGAGTTGATTGAGGCATTGATCAAATTGCGTGTTCACCTCATCGTAGCGCAAATGCGTATGCCAGATTTTGGTGGTAATGAACAGGTGTTCCCTATCCACCCCGGTGTCGCGTAGGGCTTCACCGACTTCCACCTGATTTCCGTACATCCACGCCGTATCAATATGTGTATATCCCAACTGAACGGCTTTTTTCACGGTAACTCTGCACTCGTCGCCATTTAACCTCCAGGTGCCCATTCCAAGTACCGGCATGAGATGGCCCGATGTGAGTCTAAGGGTTTCCATCGATTTTCCTCCTAAGTAGAATTATCCGTTTTCGATAAAACGCTCGCTACAAAAAAGCACAACTGTCCCTTATCATTATGGCGTTGATGCGCTAAAAATTCAAGTCAACCCCAGATATGTGCGAGGTGCGGTGATGTTCTTGCATGCACTTTCATGCGTGCGTTCCGTTTTGTTAATATTCCGTGCCTGCCCTTTAACCGGTGCGAAATACGCCGTAGCATCCACCGGCTACCTTTCCCGCTCAGAGACAAGGAGATCAAACGAATTGCTCTGCCATCCGCCTTCGGTGACAATATTGTCGCGGGTTTCGCGCAAACGCTTCACCAGGCGCGCCTTCATGCGCCGCAGCACATGCTTATACCCGAGCTGCGGTGCGAGATTGTGTAATTCGTCCGCATCGCTTTGCATGTCATAGAGTTCATCTTCACTATAGGGATTGTATACATACTTCCACGAACGCGTCCGCACCATCCGTACGGATGCAAGCGTCGGCTCATACCCGTGAAATTCGGCGAATACATCATCGGGCCAGTCCGCCACCGTTTTCCCTCTCATTAGTGGAACAATCGACATTCCATCCAAATGATTTGGCGGTGTTGCCCCACCAATTTCCAGAAATGTGGGCATGATGTCAACGAGGTTCACAAATTCCTCACACGTTGTCCCCGGTGCTATGACACGGGGCCACCGGATGGCGAGGGGAATGTGGTGTGTCTCCTCGTACATGTGAAATCCTTTATTGAAAAGCCGGTGGCTACCGAGCATATCACCATGGTCCGTTGAGAAGATAACAACGGTATTCTCTGCGCGCCCTGTTGCTTGCAAGGCGTCGAGAATTCGCTGAACCTGTTCGTCAATGAAGGTGCATAATCCCCAATAAGCGGCAATAACTTTCTGCCAATCTGGCCAGGTGAGATGGCTCGCATTCCAGCGGAGCATCTCCTTTTGTTGGATGGAGGGCTTATTGATGAACTGCTCATCAAAATTGCCCCAACGTTCAACGTCGTCGGGGTTGTACATTATATCATAAGGTGCGGGCACTGCATAAGGGAAATGTGGGCCAAAGAAATTCGCGGCAATCATAAAGGGCTTGTCTGAATTTGCATAACCGTTGATGAGTTCAATTGTTTTATCGGCTGTCCATGCCTCCATCGTCCGTTCCGCGGGTAGCGTTAGCCTTCCGTGGAACGGCGCCTCCCCTCCCCATTCAAGGGGCTGCACGGCGTCCCTGTCAATCCGGAAGTCGATACCGTCTTCGCGGAGCGCCTGATGCCATTCACGGTAGGGGTGCCATTTATCGTATCCCCAGCATTCGGTGTCGCCTTCCTTAGTGAGATGCCATTTTCCAACACAGCTAACCTGATACCCAACTTCGCTAAGAAGCTGAGGGTACACCGGCTTATCAAGAATCTGGTTTTCAAACACGCCGTTGAAATTCCCCATGTTTGACAGCTGCCCATGATTGTGAGGATAGAGTCCAGTCAACAGAGAGCCTCGCGCGGGCGAGCACAACGCAATGGGGGTATAGGCGTTCGTGAAACGCATCCCTGTTGCAGCGATGTCATCGACGGCAGGCGTTTTGCAAATTTTAGCACCGTTGCAGCCCAAGGAATCAAACCGCTGCTGGTCCGTTAGAAGAAAAAGAATATTGGGTTGTCGCACGCTGTTCTCCCTTTTCAGTTTCTTAGTTCGGTATGAACGGAAACCTGTGTGATAGAACCCCAGCTAAAGCCTGGGGGCTTCCGCAAATGATGCGAAAGCGTTTGTGGATTTCAGAAGCGTAGCGCTCTCCTTTGTTTCGCGGACTGGTTGCTTCAACGGAGTAGCCAACGATTTTGCCAAGCAAAACAATCGGTCTTACGGCTCCTAAACCAAAGGAAGCTACCCCTTCCTTGAGAATGTTCATCGCAGCGTTTTGGTCTCTATCCAAGTGCGTCTGACACTTCGGACACGTCCATTCACGCTCTGCTAACGTGAGATTATCGTTTTTATGATGACAAACAGAACAGCTTTTACTTGTCGGAGACCACCGACTAATCTTCAACACAGCGCGTATCCGCTTTTTGCTCTGGTGTTTCAGTTTCTGCATGAACTCACCAAAGCCACCATCGGAAACCTGTTTACCCCAAAGCCGTTTCATTCCGTCAAGATTCAGGTCTTCAAAGAACAGAAAATCAAACTTTTGACACAGTTCTATCGCAAGTTTCCACTGGTAGTCGGTTCTCTGATTTTCAGTCTTTTTATGAATACGAGCGACTTTCTTACGTTCACGCTCTCTGTTATGAGAACCTTTGACTTTACGGGAATACACTTTTTGTGCGTTCGCTAACTTATCAGCGTTCTGTTTGTAGAACATAGGAGCAGTATATCTGTGTCCATCACTGCCAGTCAGAAAGTCTTTGATACCCATATCGAACCCTTCAGCTTTACCTGTCTTGGGTTCGGGGGTGACTTCGCTATAGTCTTCAGTGAGTGTAAGATACATATCTCCGATAGAACGGTATACGGTTCTAACCGAGAGCGTCTCTTGTGACTTGAACCTGTTTGATTTTTCCTTCTATGGTTCTGTGTAAGGCAAAACGATACCAACGCCCGTTGAGACGAATACGATACGTTGGGTGATTTATGAGTTTTTCTGTTTCGGTAGTAGGCATTCTAACTTAATCTGTTCACCACGAAGCGTCATACCTTTGTGTTTCTTACACGACTTGAATTGCGGATGTCCTCTACCGAGTGTTTTCATTTCTGCGAAAGATTGTGCTAAACGCTTCACAACATTTTGTAGCGCCCACGAGTAAGGGATATTCCAATGCTTGTATTTCTCAAGTTTCTTGAGTGTCGTCAAATGAGCAGACATTTTGGAATAGGAAAGCCCTTTACCATAGCGACGGTAATATCGCATACACAACGCAATGAAGTGGTTTCGCACAACCCCGCAGATATTACACTCGTCATGCAGACGCTTCAGAGAGTTATCGAAAAAAAGTTTATGTTTCGTGTTTCTCATGGGATATCAAGTATCAAGTTTTTAACCCCTGTTAAGTGGGTAGGCAGACACGTAGCCTTGCGACTACGCTTAACATGTCTGCCAACTTGATACGATTAGTATACCATATTATGAGGCGAAAGTCTAAGTTATTTTCGACGCAACTATAGACGGTGTCTACATCCCCCAGCTAAAGCAAGGGGGTGTAGACACCGAAGAATTTGATAACGTAGAAAACGTCGGGGCAGACATAGCGACAAAATGATTTTGCGTAGGGCTTCCGCGTTAAAAGCGTTGCTTTTTCCGCATGGCTTTGATATAATATCAGTAGAGGCTACGCAATAATTTAAAGTTGTGTGATACGCGCTAATACTAATGATGAGAGAATTGTCAAAAAAGAAGCCCTTCTTATTTTTCCAATATCTTACCCTCAATTTCTCTCAATCGGACGTGGGGACGCCGGAACAAGAATGCCGCATGCCCTGGAAAATCGCACAATTTCATTGTGAATTAAAACAGCTTACCGGAATTGGCACATGTCACTGAACGAACCCAGGTTGCTTGCTGTTTGCAGGCCCGGGTATTGCTGAAGCATGCTACATGGGCAGTCGGCCAGACGATTTACCAACTCAAAAAAGTTTATTCGATGATGATGGACGCGACAATTGGGAACTCCTTCAATTTCTGTCAATTTTGCGTAAAAGGATGGTGTGAAATCAGTGGTGGGTGTTTTCTCGAAACGGAGGCTTTTGGGAAAGAAATATGGAAACTTGTCTTGAATCATACGTTCCCAATCTGAATATCTCTTTTAATGAATTGCAAAAACAGTTATCCGAATTCATCCGCGCCGAACGTGCTCGACTCAGGACGTGCATTTTGGGTGGTGAGCGCGGTTTTTCAGCGTGTGCTCGACATACAGAGATTTGGGATGCGGTTATCAGAAAAGTGTACCAAGTCGCGAGTTATCAGATTCAATCTGAATATGCGCAGCAACTTGAGTTATTGCGGTTGATTCCGGATGGTTCGATGCCCACTCATGAGTCAGCATCTACGGAGGCGTCGTGGATTCCGGATATCGCACTTTACGCCGTGGGGAGTTACGGGCGGCGAGAGCTCTGCTATTATTCGGATGTGGACGTTGTGTATACCTCTAACATGGATCTTGAGGAAGTTTACGATGAAGGGACACTTGAACTGATTCGTTGGTTCTACGATTTCTTTGATAGCCTGCATACAGTGATTCCGGGGTTTGAGTTTAGTTTTATTTACCGCCCGATGAATGAAATTGGTAAATGGAACTATCAAGACATTACCGCGCTGATTGATATGCGTTTTATTGTTGGCGATGAGTCGCTCTACCCTCGTTTAAAAAAAGCGGTTCAAGATGAGAAATGCGACATCCGCTTGGTGTTAGACTTACTGAAATCAAAGGAAGTGACTTTCAAGGCTTCCGAAGAGACTATCTACTTAAATCAGCCGGATGTAAAAATGGGGCGCGGCGGTTTGCGTACTATCCAGTACGCGTTTTGGATGTATGGACTTTCCGAGTTTATGTCGATCCCGGAGTTGTATCATCGTTTGGGCGATGATAATTTGAAGGCATCCCTCGATTTTGTTTTACAGGTGCGGAATTTGCTGCACGTCTTCGCGAATGCCCCTCACAATGTGCTCTCTTATCACCCAGAAGCCGGCGATAAGATTCAAGCGCAAATCGCCGATGCACTTGGGTATTCAGGGAAGTTGGATACTGGTGATGTTTCCGGTGCAGGACGTTATGAATTTATGAAGGCGTATTATGCGCAGGCAAAGTATTTGCATTTCAAAGCGGAGTTGTTAATTCGGCGATTCCTCGCTAACGGTATTCCGTTTTCGAATGTATTGGGGGTACGCCGGGATTTGTTGTATTGCATTGATAATAACTTCGGTGAGTTTGATGTGGATGAGTTGTTTGAGTTATTCGCATATTTTCAGCAGTACGATTTTGAGATTGATGCATCTCTGTCGAGTTTTATTTTTTCCTATATTTCGGCGTTTGACTTAGGGCACTTTAAAGAGCGGATGGCGGCATTGATGAATCTGCCGGGGGATGTTGAGAAGAGCTTAACGCGTCTACATCGCTTAGGAATTCTTGCACTTCTCGGGGAGGGTGGAGAACGTTTTGAACAAGCGATGATGACTCGCAGCGAGCGGAGTTTGGACCCTTACACTGTCGGGAAGCATACACTTGTTGCGATTGGGTATCTCGACGAAATTCGCCAAACAAAATCGAATAATCCATTTCATGGAACGCGTCCCGGTTCGTTGTTGTCCGCGCCTACCTCGGAATTGGAGGAGTTGAATGGCAATTTCCGTTCACTTTCCGATGCCAGTCTGCTCTATATGGCGCTGTTTTTGCACGATATTGATAAACCGCATCCGCGTCATCCGGAGACGGGGGCAGAGAAGGCGCGCCGGATTGCGCCGCAATTTGGTTTTAACGAGAAACAGACGGAGGAAATCTGTTTTCTCATTCGGGAGCATTTGGCCATGATTGCGCTGGCACGTTATCATCAGTGGGATGAAAGCATGATTGCAGCGTTTTGCGAGAAGGTGAACTCATTGGAACGTTTAACGGCACTCTATCTCCTGACGTATTGTGATTCTAAAGCCAATGGGCCACACAACTTCAGCAATCTGGCGAAACATAACTTGAAAAGGTTGTATGAAGTCGTCCGGAATCGTTTTGTGCGCCAAGATGATTCGCAGTGGGGTGTCTACGCGCCCCCAGAAGAATTTCAAACGTTTCTGCAGCAGCTGCCTGTTTCCTACCGTATCGGGATGACACCAGAGGAGATAGCGATGCATATGAGAATGTTCTCGCAGGCAGAGCGCGCCTCTGGTGCAGCTGAGCACGAAGACAGGAACGCAGCAATTATCCAATTTGCGGATAAGCCGGGGTTTACGGAATTGCACTTATGTAGTCGGAGTCGTGTCGGGAAGATGCACATCGTCAGTGGGCTATTTTTTGCAAATAACATAGACGTGCGCGACGCGAAAGTCTACACGAAGAAGGATACAGAAGTAGAGATAGAAATTTACCGACTGGTTCATCGCCCACCGCACCAACAGGAACCGATACCTTTCGACGATGAACTGAAACGTTCCCTTGATTTTGACATTCGCAGCCTGATGGCTGGGCAGGTAACGCTTGATGACATTTTTGCAAAACACTACGTCAATACCGATGGGAACTGGCAGGTTGACGATGTCCGAATTGAATCTGCCCGGAACTACACCGAGATTATTGTGAGAGGTGAGGAAAAAGTCGGGTTTCTCCACTATTTCAGTGGGATTCTTGCGAAATTGGGATTAAATGTTGAGATGTGTAAATGTTCAGGCTTGGACGGACAAGCAGTCGACAGGTTCTATGTTAAGACGGTTTCGGATACACAGGTGGTGCGCAAGAAAATATTGGCAGCGTTAGATGCAGAAAACACCTAGCAGGAAAAAATGAAACAACGGGTACTCATTACAGGAGCAGCCGGGAAAGTTGGGCATGCGCTCTGGCAGGGCTGGGAGAAAGCGGATGCTTATGTGCTAACGCTCATGGATATCAACCCGATCCTTGGCGCGAACTCCCGCACGGAACAGGCCGATATTCGCGATTACGAAGCCATGCGTGTGCTGTGCAGGGAGCAAGATGTGCTCGTGCATCTTGCTTATGTTCGACAAGATTCACTCGGGAAAGTCCCCGGCGAAGTGAGCGACATCGGGGCATCTATGAAGGTGTTTGAGGCAGCGCGCGAGGAAGGCGTTAAAAAAATCGTTTATGCGAGTACGAATCACGTCTCTGGGTGGAATGAAAGAGTGGATTCACCCCCACGGTTCTCAACGGGTGACGAGTTCCGTCCAGACGGATGGTATGGCGCGATGAAGGGAATGGCGGAGATTGCGGGCCGGTATCTCGTTGACAGGCATGATATGCGGTTCATTAGTATCCGAATTGGGAGTTTCAACGGCACTTACGAACCGGTTGGAATTCGGCACTGTAGTACCCTGTTGACACCGCGGGATTGCGTGCAGCTTTTCGGGCTGGCCGTCGATTATCAGGGAAACGTCACGTATCTCATCACCTACGGGCGCTCTGCGAATACCGATGGGTATCAGCAGAGTTATCTCGATATTCGTCCGGCCGTCGAGGTTTTAGGGTATCAGCCGCAGGATAATTTGGTAAAAACGCATCTGCACCGGTTTTTGTAAGGGAAAGTAGAACATTTGAGGAGACGGTGACGCGCGCTTATGAATGAAGAGCCTCGCTACAACGACATCTATTATCAATCGACGACGCGGCACTCTCAGCTAATTGACATTGTCCCGGCAACCGCTGTCAGCCTCAGCGAGTTGAGTACACCGATTGACTGGAAGACGGTGTTCCGGAATGAGAATCCGGTCGAAATTGAGATTGGGAGCGGAAAGGGACGGTTTTTGCTTGAGGCTTCAAAACGGCAAGCCGGTATTAACTACATGGGGATAGAACGGGCACAAAAGTACATAAAGCTCACGCGCACCCGGTTTGCAAAATACATGCAGCACTTTTCGATAAAAAACGGTTCCGGCCTGTTCACCAATGTTCGCTTGGTGTGGACGGATGCGAATTACTTTCTGAACCGCTATGTTGCCGCGGAAACGGTTCAAGCTTATCATATCTATTTTCCCGATCCGTGGCCCAAGAAGCGGCAGCGGAAACGCCGGATTTTTCGCAATCAGGCGTTTCTCCAAGCGGTAACGCGAACATTGATTTCAGAGGGCGGACGGTTGTACATCGTGACAGACTATGCCGAGTATTTTTCGGAGCTCCAAGAGAGACTTGTGACGTCTACCCCGCTTCGCCGGGTTGAACTGGATTTGTGTGCAGATGAGCATATCCCGACGAATTTTGAGATGAAGTACGTGGCAGAAGGTAGGAAAATTTATCGGGCTGTCTATGAAAAGGGGAATTGAGCGATGAAACGTCAAAAATCTGCGAAAAAGAGTGCTGAACCGTGGCAAGCTTTACCGAACACGACGGGCGTTTACCTAATGAAAGCATCCGATGGGGCAGTTATCTATGTTGGCAAGAGTTCCCAACTACGAAATCGCGTCCGCTCATACTGGCGGAATGCCCAGGGAAATACGAACGGGGTGCAAACGTCTAAGGAAACCTCTCCCTTGACAGGGCAGTTGATGCGGTACGTTACATCTGTCGATTATATCGTGACAGAGACGGAAATCGAAGCGCTAATTTTAGAGAATAACCTGATTAAGGCGCACCAGCCTCGTTACAATGTGAAACTCAAGGATGATAAACGTTACCCGTATCTACGGGTGACGCTGAATGAACCGTTTCCACGCATTCAGATTAAGCGCAAAGCGGACAATGATGGAAGCCGGTATTTTGGGCCGTTCGTCCGGTTCCGTTCGACGCGACAGACGTTGAAACAGGTGACGAAGTTATTTCCTATCCGCACCTGCAACCTCACGCTTCAAACATCTGGAAATCGCCACCGGGCCTGTTTGGATTATCATATTGGCAGGTGCCCAGCGCCTTGTGCAGATAAGATAGCCGGTGAGGATTACGCTAGCATCGTTCAGAAATTGTGCCACGTATTAGGTGGAAAAACAGATGCCGTTATTGCAGAGTTGACGGGGCAGATGCAGGCAGCTGCCGCCGCACTTGATTTTGAGGCGGCGGCAAAATACCGGGATACCCTCCAAGAAATTCAGGACGCGTTTCAGGCACAGAGTATCGATAGCATGATTGCAGCCGATGAGGACGTTCTCGGGATTTCTATGAAAAATAACACGGCATGTGTGCAGGTGTTGGCGGTCCGGGACGGAAAATTATTGGAGCGTGAGCACTATTATCTCAACGATGCGAATCCTGATGCTCCCGCTGATGTGTTACGGGCGTTTATATCGCAACATTACCAGAATGCTGGGTTTGTTCCCAAGACAATTGTGTTGCCAACACCGATTGGGGAATCGGGGAAGCTACTTGAGCGCTGGTTGACGGAAAAGCGCGGCAGCCGTGTGACGTTGCACATCCCAAAAGCGGGGAGACTCAGGCGGTTGATGACAATGGCGATGAAGAATGCCGATATCATCCTGACACAACAGGAACAGAACGTTGTCTATAGCAGGGACGTTCATCCCGCATTGGTTGAACTACAGGAACTGCTAAATTTGTCAAATCCGCTGAGACGAATTGAGGCGTTTGACATCTCGAATTTAGGAGACAGATTTGCCGTTGGCTCAATGGTAGTGCTGCAAGATGGCGAACCGGCACCTTCGGAGTATCGGCGATTTAAGCTCCGAACGGTTGATGGGCAGAACGATGTCGCGATGATGAACGAAGTGGTAACTCGAAGATTACGCCGGGCAATGGTAGGGGATGAGAAGTTTAACCGATTGCCAGAACTGATTCTGATTGATGGCGGCAAGGGGCAATTAGGGGCAGCGCAAGCGGCAATTGAACAGCTTGTCAACACGAACGATAAAGAACGCCCACCGGGTATGATACCGAAAATTCCGGTGATTGCGCTGGCGAAACGGATTGAGGAGATTTTTGTGCCGAAAAAACCGGAGCCGATAAGACTACGCGCGGATAACCCGACTTTACACCTTATCCAGCGTCTACGGGACGAGGCCCATCGGTTTGCGCTCACGTATCACAGACGACTCCGGCAAAAAGCAATCAGTGAGTCAGTATTGGATAAAATCCCAAACGTGGGGCCAAAACGGAAACAGGCGTTGCTTCAACATTTCGGCTCCGTTGACGCAATTCGTAAGGCGAGTCTGGATGAACTGCTCGCTGTCAAGGGGCTTCCACGGCGCGTCGTAGAACGTCTCCAAAAACATCTTTAATGCCCAAATTTTGGCAACAGTACTGCCCGCCCCTATTTATGATGATACAGCGATAATCCTACTTAGCACGCCCTTTCTGTCTATTAACACGGTTTTTGCCGCCTAACACTGTGCATAAGCGAAGCACAAAGTGAGGGGAAAATAAAAAAATATGAAAAAAAGAGACATAAAACTGGTAAGTATCCTCCTGATTCTCATCAGCATTGCGGTGCTCCACGTTAAGTTATATCGGTTTGCTGAGATTACACACGACGGCGCGTTGGCGGTACTCGTCTGTTTAGGGCGTGTTATTTCAATAGACACAAGTGACGAGGCGGACCAGGTTTTAACATTCCGTGTGCTTTCAGGGCAATTTCGTGGTGAGACGGTTGTCGTAAATAACATCTGGACGGGGCGCGCATTCGGCGACAGGGTGCTGCACCGTGGAGATGTCCTATTTTTGGATGTACCCCTCCGGGCCCCAGCCCATCCGAAGCTTGAGAATGTGCGAATGCGCGAGCACTTCCGAACACCGTTTTTGCTCTATCTAGCGGGTGTCTTAGGTATTTTAATGATTCTCGTTGCAGGAATGAAGGGCGTCCGCGCAATCTTGACGCTGTTTGTAACAGCGTTCGCGGTAATCTATCTGCTAGTTCCGTTAACGCTGAGCGGTTACAATCCGATTACGGTTGCACTTCTCATCGCTGCAGCGTTGACATTGACGACGTTCCTGTTAATTACAGGGTTCAGTTTCAAAGTGGTTTCCGGTGTATTAGGGACACTTGGTGGTTTGGCGGCGGTAGGTGTTTTGTCGGTGCTAAGTCAAAAGGTGCTAGTGTTAACAGGCTTAACGCAAGAATTCGGTTTTTTAGAGCTAGGGATTGCATTGTGGCGGACACCGGTATCACACGGATGGAACTTTACCGGTATTCTCTCGGCAGGCATCATCTTGGGTGCTGTCGGGGCGATGATGGATGTTAGCATGTCGATTTCGTCAAGCGTCCACGAAGTGAAACAGGTGAACCCGAACATCACCGTCCGGCAGTCGATTCGGGCAGGGTTGAATGTAGGACGCGATATTATGGGGACGATGGCGGATACGTTGATTTTCGCGTACCTGGGCGCCCACATGATGACGCTGTTGCTACCACGCATCGATTTTCCGGACGCAGGCGTGCTTTACCCCTTCTTGAGGCTCGTAAACGATGAGGCAACTGCCGTCGCGATTGTTCAAGCGATTGTGGGTACAATTGGATTGGTGCTCACCGTACCGATAGCGGCAGCGATTGCAGGGTTCTTAACGCAATATGCAAAGGTAGAGGAGACGGAAATTCACGAAAAACTTCCTTCAGAGGAGGAGTTGGAGGAACTTTTCCGCGCAGATAAACCGCGGAGTCCCGCTCGTATTGCAGTGCCAATCGCGATGGGGCTCGTGCTAATCGGGACGGTTTTTGTTTACTATCGCGTACAGCGGAATTCAGCGCCGATTCGTGAGGTACACGACGCCGACGGACAACTATTGAGCAGGGCCGAGTATGCCAAAGGGAAGGTTATCCGCCTACTTGAATCAAGTGGTGAATTTCTTTTTTCAGTAGCGATAGATTCTCGCAAAGATTTGGACAATCAATTCTTTTCACCTGCTTTACGAGAAGCTTTCATAGAACGTAACATTCCCATTTCCGATGAGATAGAGGTTTCGATTAAACCGTGGAAAGACAGTCGTTGGCTGATTTCTGATAAAAAGTACGAGCAGACGTACAGTGTTCGAGAGCAATCCCGAGCATCTCCAGCCCCGGTGCTGAACATTTACGACACAAAGACGGAGCACCATGTCCTTGAGGTTAAGATGCTAAGCGGTATGTATGAAGGGAAGCGCATCGTGTTCCGCAATATTGTCAACCACAACATGCCGCTGCTCAGCATTCCTGCAGAACCGGGGGACGTTGTCCTATGCCGCGTGGGCGGCGATACCGAGCAAATCGGACTTGTCAATATTATTCAAGAGTATGGACGCGATGGGTTCCTCGTCTGGATGGTTGGCGGCATGCTGTTGCTCATCATCGTTGTCGGACGAATTGAGGGGATTCGTACAGCGTGCGCGATGCTAATATCGGCAGCGGTTATTTACTTTTTTATGCTACCCATGATTTCAGGGGGCGCGAACGCCGTGTTCATTGTCACGTTGACATCCGGTGTGGTTGCATTTGTGTCCCTCGTTTTCGTAATTGGACCGAGTCGCAAAACGTTCTCAGCGGTACTTGGAACGATGGGGGGCATCCTCGTTGCAGGGTTGATTGTACTATTTGCGCAGCGGCACCTCCATTTTTCAGGGTTAGAGAACGCGATTTCTGCCGATATTGTCGAAGCGACACGCACACCCCCTTTTGATTTTGTGCAGATTCTGTTAGCCGGTATGTTAATGGGTGTATTGGGCGTAGCTGTTGACGGCGCAATTGAAGTCGCATCGAGCATGGAGGAGATTCGGCGTGCAAATCCCTACATGCCGACGTGGCGGCTCATCGCCTCTGGGCTTAACGTAGGGACGGATATCCTCGGGACGATGGTAAATACCTTGGTTTTTGCCTATTTAGGGGTAGAATTACTATTGGTTATGACAATAACTGCGCCGAATCTAGATTTCTTCAAGTCGCCGCCCGCGCAGCTGTTGAGCATCGGTGTCGTATCAGCAGAGATTGTGCGGCTCCTTGCAGGCACATTAGGGTTGGTTTTGGCGATTCCGATTACCGCCATGATTAGCGCATTTTGGAATCCCAAGCGGGGTAAAGTGTCCTAAAGTTATATCTTTTCTGAACGGACAACCGGGCTAAAGATTATTGTGGGCACCACGCCATAACAGTGCCGAAGCTGGCGAACATGTTGTTTTCACCGCTTGTTAAGATGCGCGAGCCTTGAACAACAATTCGCGCGGCGTGGCTTGTGATTTTGTAGCTGACAGGCGCATCTTTCCGGATAACGGGCGCACCGTCTGCGGTTTTGAGTTTATCCAGCCGGTAGTGCACAGAACGGTGCGCCGGCACGTCAAATTCGCACGTGACATTTTCGATGCCGGTATCTTCATAAAGCACCTCCAAGTGACAACGCGTATCCCTATCCGCCGTGTTGGAGATGCAGATGGATTCGTGTGAGAAGTAACCGCCGCCTTGCTGCTCCCAGTCTTGTTCGCTCGGTGTGAGTGCTGCCATGTATCCATCCGGTATGAGCCATACGTAAGCACCATCCCCATCCGAATTGTAGGCCCGGAGCGCGTCAGCGATAGCATTTGGGGCTTGGAAGAGCTCGCTAAGCAAAACGGTAAAAAAGCGGTTATAGAACGCAATTCCGTCTATTCTCGGTTGGGCATCCGTTTTCAGCTCACCCATTACGTTAAAACATAACTTATTCTCGTTGAGCATCTCCAGAGAGCTCACACCGCGCGAAACGAGCCAGGCGCCGAACGTGTTGTTCATCAGGCCGGTTAGAACCTCTAGATTGGGAGTACCTGCGTGTTGGTAATCTTGGATTGTTGAGAGTAGTGTTCTAAAGTCCATAGCGTTGTATTCTCCTTTCATACCATCCATCTTTCTCCGATGCCGAGTGCTGCCATTAACGCTTTTAAGAGCGCGAGTTCAGGTAGGGAAGCCCTAAAACGACGTTGAACGTCAATATAGGTACCGTAATCGGTTGCCCATTCACGGAGACGAGTGCGGTACTCCCATCCATCCGCGGTTTGGCGGAAGCTAGCAGTCTTCGGATAGGGAAGTCTCTGCTGTAAGAGCCGCTCGAGCTGTTCCATCGTTGGTATCCATACAGTGTTAGTTTTTTGGGTGTCCGCCGGGCGAAGTGCCTGGATTTGCGGGTTTTGGCATAGTTTTTGGTATTCTTGCATTTTTGTTGGCTTGAGGAGGACAGCGCAATGCCGTGTACGAAGGGTTATCGCTGAGGTGTGTTATTGGTTGATAGTGAGTAAGGACAGACAGGTTTGTCTCCCCTTACCCCGTTAAAAGTTCTCGCGAACAGATAGGCTTGCCGCGTCCGTTTAAATGGCAGCCGGACCACGTTCACCGGTACGGATACGGATGGTTTCGTCAATGGGTAAGACGAAAATTTTCCCGTCGCCGATTTTGCCTGTTGCTGCGGCTTGCTGTACAGCCTCAACGACTTTATCAACATTTTCTTCAGCAATAACGATTTCAAGTCTAAGTTTAGGAACAAATTCTATGGTGTATTCGCTGCCGCGGTAGAGTTCGGTGTGTCCTCGGCTGCGTCCGAAACCTCGCACTTCGCTGACGGTCATTCCGCGCACTCCGACATTGCTGAGAGCTTCTTTAACCTCCTCAAGCTTGAAGGGGCGGATAATACATTCTAATTTCTTCATAGGATTCTCTCCTTGCTAGTAAGCACGATTTGACAGCGCGCCTCTCGGAATTCCTGCCGCTATTTATCGCGGTATATTGGACGAATCGTGGGACGGTGCACCCACAAAAGATAACTTAAATATCGTGATAGAGAAAGAATTCGTAGGGATGGGGCCGCATGTTAATCGCGTCTACCTCATTTTCACGTTTGTAATCGAGCCAGACATCAAGCACATCTTGTGTGAAGACATCGCCCTTCAAAAGATATTCGTGGTCCGATTCAAGGGCGTCAAGGGAGTCCCCTAAAGAGACGGGGGTTGATTCAATATCGGCGAGTTCTTCTGGCTCGAGTTCATAAAGGTCTTTATCCATCGGTTCACCGGGGTGTATACGGTTCTGAATGCCGTCAAGTCCGGCCATGAGCAATGCACTGAAGGCGAGGTATGGGTTACAGGACGGGTCAGGTGTCCGGAATTCAACGCGTTTCCCCTTTTCACTCTTTGAATAGACGGGAATCCGGACGCATGCACTTCGGTTCCGCTGCGAGTATGCGATATTCACGGGTGCCTCATAACCTGGGACCAAACGTTTGTAAGAATTTGTCGTCGGTGCGATAATGGCGCAAAGTGAACGGGCGTGCGTCAGCAGGCCACCGATGTAGTATAGGGCATCATCACTGAGTAGCGAGTATCCCCCCGCGTCGTAGAAGACGTTTTTCCCGTTCTTCCAGAGGCTCTGGTGGACATGCATACCGGAACCGTTGTCTTGGAACAGCGGCTTAGGCATGAAGGTTGCGACTAGGTTGTGTGCCCGTGCGACATTTTTGATAATGTACTTGTACAACGCAATCTTATCGCCTATCGTTGTCAAGGTATCGAACCGGATATCGATTTCGCCTTGTCCGGCGGTACCGACTTCATGGTGATGTAACTCTACATCAATACCGGACTCAATGAGCTTCAAGCAGATTTCGGACCGGATGTCTTGAAGTGAGTCAGAGGGCGGGACTGGAAAATACCCCTCTTTGTAGCGCGGTTTGTATCCGAGGTTCGGATTTTCTTCACGTCCAGAATTCCAACTTCCCTCAACGGAATCGACAGCGTAGAAACCGGAGTTTTGGCTCTGTCCGTAGCGGATATCGTTAAGTAGATAGAATTCAGCTTCTGGTCCCCAATAGCTAATATCAGCAATGCCGGTAGATTGGAGATACGCCTCTGCCTTCTGTGCAATATGACGAACATCGCGGGTGTAATTTTCCAGTGTAATTGGATCCTTGATGTTACAAGTCATGCTCAACGTTGGGACGTTACAGACAGGGTCGATGATTGCCGTTGTCGGGTCGGGGAAGAGCAACATATCGCTCTCGTTAATGGCTTGGAAGCCTCGGATACTCGAACCATCAAAGCCGCTTCCCTCTTCAAAAAGAGATTCGTTTAATTCGCCTGCCATGATTGAGAAATGCTGCCACATCCCCGGCAAATCCATGAATTTCAGATCGACTATCTTTATATCATTGTCTTTTGCGAGCTGAATTACCTCACTAGGTGTCATTGACATTAAGCCTCCTAATTATAGGGTATGGGCGGTTTTTTCAGGAAAATTGCGAATCATGTAAACGTTGTTGATTTCCTGTGGCCCACCTCTCATAAATAATAAATCAGTGGTTCGTTCCTGAATTCGCAATTCATTATATTTGACGAACCTGATTGATATAGTGCAAAATATATGCCAATTCGATGTCGCGTTGAATTGACACGATTCATTGTTAGAAATGTCAGTTCGCTGTCTATCAAACCTGGCGAATTGCCAAATTATTAGGCATAAAATTGCCGAAGATTTTAGCAGATTTTCGAACGCGAGGGTGAGTGAAGCGCTTGTGCAGCATTGCTATTAAACTTCAAAGTCTTTGGAGAACCGGCTCGTCTCGGGTCCATTTTGCCCTGCATATTTGTTAGTCGGTTTCAAGCGGTATGGCACCTTTGCAGGTGAAGAGAGCTGCTCAAAGGTAAAAGCACAAATCCGCATGCCGGGGTACAACTTGACGGGCATCCTCCCCAAGTTCCCGAGTTCCAAAGTGGCTGTTCCTACCCAGCCCGGGTCAAAAAGGCCGGCGGTACTGTGTACAATAATTCCTAATCTGCCCAAGCTACTTCGTCCTTCAAGGCGGGCCATCACGTCGGATGCTAATTCCAGCTTTTCTTGTGTTGAGGCAAGTACGAACTCCCCTGGCTGCATGGTGAAGGTATCGCCGTTGGAGACTTCGACACATCGCATTAAGTCGGCAAAATCAATGTCGGTGTGCAAGTCGATATAGGGGTATTTGCTATGTTCAAATACGCGAAATGTGTTAGCCAACCTAAAGTCAATTGAGCAACTGCCTAACTGAGTCTGAAGATGTGGTGCGGGTGTAATCTTAATTTTCCCTAACGCCATATACTGGAGAATATCTCTATCTGACAAAACCATTATTTATTTACCATAGAAATTCAGAAATTTGACACGTTTTATGTATCCCACTCTTCGGGTGAAATTCCGCGATAGGCATAATCGAGCAAATCTACCGGGTGCAGTGCCTTCATGCGTAATCCGTGGTTTCGAATGCCTTGTTGAATCTGCAATAAGCATCCGGGGTTCCCCGTTGCGACAATATCGGCACCGGTTTCGGTGATATGTGCCATTTTCCGGGCGAGAATCTCTTTTGAGAGTTCGGGCTGCGTGATGTTGTAGATACCGGCGCTGCCGCAACACCAATCCGATTCCGTCAAAGGAACTAAATCGATTCCGGGAATTGCTTGTAGGATTTTACGCGGTTGCAGCGTGATACCTTGTCCGTGTAACAGGTGACACGGTTCATCATAAGTGACACGGATTGCGCGGCTGAACTTTCCTTCGGGGGGCGGGGCCATCTCGATGCCGGCTAGAAATTCGCTAATGTCTTTTATTTTACTGCTGAAGCGTTGGGCTTTCTCTCCGTAATCCGCGTCGCGTTCTAATAGGAGCCCATACTCCTTCAGTGTTGCGCCACACCCCGCGGAATTGATGATGATTGCGTCTAAATTATGGATGTCAAACACGTCAATATTCCGTTTTGCGAGGGTTTTTGCGGTATCGCGAACGCCGTTGTGAAGATGCAGTGCGCCGCAACACGTCTGTTGATGCGGTATGATGACGTCGCAACCGTTCCGTGTTAAGACACGCACGGTTGCCAAGTTTGTCTCGGTGAAGGTTTGGTTCATGATACACCCGGGGATGAACCCGACGCGATACCGCGTTTCACCATCGGCCGGTGTGAATTCACGCATCGTATACTTTAGGTGAGGCGCCGAGATTTTGGGCATGAGCGATTCCATCGCACCCAGACGCCCGAGACGCTTCAGAATCCCGCTTTTTTGAACGAGCCAACGGAGCCCGAGACGCTGGTAGAGCCACATCAAATCAAAGATAAATTCTAAGCGCTCTTTGTGGGGCAGAATTTGCTTAAAGACAAGGTTACTCCAAAACCGGTAAGCGGTTGAACGGGAAGCATTCATTTCATAGATACCGCGTGCTTCTTCAAGGAGTTCACCGAAGTGAACGCCGGAAGGGCAAGCGGTTTCGCACGCCCGGCAATCCAAGCAGCGGTATATGTATTCCCCCCAATCTTCGGTGAGGGGTGTGGAACTTCCCTTCTTAAAGGCACTACCCATAAGATACAACCTGCCGCGTGGAGAATCGGTTTCCAATCCTAATTCTCGATAGGTAGGGCAGGATGGTAAACAAAGCCCACAGTGGGTACATGCATCCCATTTCTTCCAATTGAAATTCTCTACACCGATAAGTTGATTGGACATATCTTCGTCATGTGCAGTGCGCTAGGCTTCTGCTGTTTTTTCGTCGAGTGCAGAATGCTTTTCGTCGTGCTCAGCCCGCTTTTCGTCGTGCTTAGCCCGCTCGGTTTCTGTTGTTTTTAGCAATCCGCCGGTAATCTCGTCGGAGATTTCTCATGCAAGTTTATTTTTTCGTTTTTTCGCTTGTTGATACCTTCATTGAGGCTACCGGAGCGGTATCCCTGGAGTTCGAGCGTGACGTAGGTGTACCCCAATTCGTTCTTAAAGTACGAGTTAATCTTGGTGCGGACGTCTTTAGGGATTATTCGTGAGATTTCTTCGGCTTCAAGCTCAATTCGGGCGAGTTCGCCGTGATGGCGCACCCGGAATTGGCGTATCCCTAGATCGTAAAGCAATTGTTCGGCTGCATCCACCTTCCTCAGCAATGGGCGTGTGATTCGTGTGCCATAAGGGAAACGAGAAGACAGGCATGCGAAAGCGGGTTTATTCCAGGTAGGGAGTTTCCACATTTTTGAGATTTCCCGGATTTCTGCCTTCGTGAGATTAACATCAATTAAAGGGGCTTGAATTCCCATCTGTTTTGCGGCGTCCATGCCGGGGCGGTGTTCTCCGACATCGTCGGGGATTGCGCCATAGACGATGGTGCCAACATCATATTTGTCAGCGATAGGGCGTAGTTTATCGAACAGTTCCGTTTTGCAAAAATAACAGCGGTTTGTGGGGTTGCTGGCGTATCCGTCCAATTCTAATTCTTGGGTGTGTACAGTCTCCATCCGGATACCAAGCTGCTTTGCGATATCTTGGGCTGCACGCATCTCCCGGGTGGGATAGGAATCGGAAATCGCTGTGACAGCGAGCGCATTATCGCCTAATGCGCGATGGGCTGATGCCGCCAGAAAGGTGCTGTCTACTCCACCAGAAAACGCCACGATAACGCGTTCGTACCGCAGCAAAGAGGTGAACAACGCCTTCAGTTTCGTCTGTAGGGGTGGAGCATCCAATTCTATGGATGCAATTTCTTTATCCGTGTTGCCTAGTTCTCTTAGCATGGTTGAAGCCTCATTTTTTTTGAACGTCGAGATGCTGCAGCCTGTGAAGTGTTAAACCGGGCGTTCTGCCCGTTGTATTTCCTGCAATTCCGGAGTGAGTTCCTTCCGTTTTAATCCGCTGATTCTGTCAATAAATAGAATCCCGTTCAGATGGTCAATTTCGTGTTGGAGCACGCGGGCTAGCAAGTCATCCGCTTCAATCCGAATTTGTTGATTTTGAGGGTTAAGCCCTTCAACGATGATTCGCTCTGGGCGTTTCACGTCCGCCGTAATTCCCGGAAGGCTCAAGCAACCTTCTTCCATAATGACTTCGCCAGCGGCACTGAGAATTTCGGGGTTAAACAGTATCAAAGGCACGTACGTATCATCGTTCTCGTCACCGATATCGACAATAACTAGACGTTTCAAAGCCCCAACCTGCGTTGCAGCGAGCCCTATTCCGTTTCCGGTTGCGTACAGCGTTCGTAACATCTCTTCAGCGAGTTGAAGTTCGGCGGCGGCGATGCGTTCAACCGCCGTCGCGCGTTGTCGAAGAACCGCGTCACCATAGTAACGAAGTTGCAGCGGGGTTGTTTCAGGCAGACACGGCGCAGCTGCTACGCTTTCGTCTACAGGCTCTGTATTTCTACTTTTCCTTTTCCGTCTTGGCATGCTTCGAGCAGTACTCCATCTCTAACAAATTAAGGTATTATAACATTTATGTCGAATTCTGTCAATAAAAACAGATATTTTCACTCAATCAAGAGGCTAGAAATAGGGAGCCATAACCCCCCGGTCCTTGCGGCGATGAATTTTTGAGAAGGCTCATCACGTCCGATAATATCGACGCGGATTTTCGACGCCTGCATCTTCATAATCACGTCAGTGTGAGAGTAGTCGCCACTTACATATTCATCCGTGACGAGAATGAAATGGACATCGGCATTTCGGCGAAACCTCACCTCATCCGCAGCGCGTACCAATGCATCGAGTGTGTTTTCATCACCGCTGCATCGCAATTGTCTCAAGATACGTTTAATGTGTGAAATTGAACGCGTTTGCGGAACTATCTCAAAATCTAACCCGAGCAGTGTATATCCCATCCCGCTCCGGAAAGCCACGACGCCGATGGTAAAGTCTATGTTTGCCGCATGAAACAACGCTGTCATATGCCCGAGGTGTTCACGTACAGCGTTAATATCGTTTTTCATACTTCCACTTCCATCGATGACAAAAACAATGTCGACGCGATTGCTGGTACGACTGGCTACAATGTGCTTACCTATCTTAGTTAGAGCCATATCGGGGAGTGTCAGTTCAGCAACAGCAGCACCCGGTTTTTGAACGGAATTGTGAAAAAAACGGTGCTGTGGGTTTCGGTAACCTTCTCTCGCAATGCCGGCTGAAATGCCTGAACCTATTCTTCTTCCTTGCGAGCCAGGAACTAACGATGAATCTCCCCGATAGGTTCCGCGCCCGACAGCAGATGGAGCAGACAGCGCCTCAGTCTGAAACTGGAGTTTAGTCTCCTGATGCAAAAATGGGTTAGCCGGTTCGAAAGGGTTAGTAGAACGAACCTCTATCACCTGAAACCGTGGCGATGTCTGAGGGGCAACCGATAATTGCAACGGGACATGCGGGGGACGTTTCAGGCGACGCACAGGCAAGCGCTCCCGATTTTCGGAAATTGAGATTGCTGAAATGTGGCCTTGGGGACGCGCTACTCTCTCTCGATATAACAGACTGAGCCCCACAGCCAGAAAAATATGGAACGTAACCGACAGAACTAAGGCTTTTGAAATGATTTTCTGAAAGAAACGTTTCATCGCGTTCTGCTGACACTCCTTGAAATGAAGGATTTTCCTTCTGAGTCCGTGCTATTATACCATGAAAAATCTAATTACGACAAGAGGGGAACGTTTGTGCCTAGGCACATTGAATTTTAAAACAGTGTGCGGTTTCCGCGTTTCTTGACGATTCGGTGCAGTATCGGTAGGGACTAGGCATCAGATTTATGAAGCTGCAAAAATCAAAATCCTCCGAGGGGAAAATGCGTATCCACAAAGGGCGACTACAAGGCTTTTATGGAGTTATCATCGCGTAGAAAACGGAATCTCTCTCCTCCTTTCTGAAAAAGAAATTGATAAAAGCGCCAAAATCTGATACCATACTTGTAATCAAGGGAATTTTCGGTTTCGAGATTTTTGTGGATTTGCGAAGCGGGGCGGAACGTGGAGATATCTCCTACCGGGAAGTTTTGTGGTTTTCCGCAGAGCGGTAAAGAATAACCGAATAGAACTATCAAGATAGAATTTTTAACGATGCGTTATTTCATCGGAAGAGCAAGAAAATGAAACACTTTGGGTTAACACTGAATTTGAAAAAGGAACCGCTAGTCATTGAACAATACAAAGAATATCACCAGAATGCCTGGCCGGAGGTGGTGGACGCGCTCAAAAACGTTGGCATTACGAAGATGAATATCTATCTCTTGGGCCGGCGGCTTTTCATGGCGCTTGAAACGGAGGACAGTTTTGAAATTGAACGGGATTTCCCTCGATACCTGGCGCAACATCCGCGATGCAAGGAATGGGACACGTTAATGCGTACCTTCCAAGAACCTGTCGCTGAGGCACGCCCTGACGAATGGTGGGCACGCATGGCGCCGGTTTTTGAATTGTAAAGGATAACGAAAATGCCATCAACTTTTCTATCTGTTGGACATTTTTGCTATGATGTCACGCCGGGTGGGCACATCATTGGCGGTTCCGCTGCTTATGCAACGATGACGGCCCGGAATCTCGGAAGCCGTGCCCGGGCTGTTACGTCTGTTGGACCTGATTTTGAACGGCAGAATGCGCTGTTGAAAGACATTGAAACCCATTATCATCAAGCAAGAGAAACCACTATTTTTGAAAATCAGTACGACGAACACGGAAACCGGCAGCAATCCATCGCAGGGCTTGCTATGAATTTAGGCCCGGAACACATTCCGCCGGAGTGGCGTCGCCCGGATATCGTTTATCTCTGTCCGATTTCCGGTGAGGTGGATGCAGACGTGATTCACGCGTTTAGTGATGAAACGCTTATTGGGTTAACGCCGCAAGGGTGGATGCGTCAATGGGACGATGACGGACGGGTTTTTCCAAAACGTTGGGAAAACGCCGAAGACATTTTGCCACATACGCACATCTTGATTCTCAGCGACGAGGATTTGGGAATATACCCGGATGAATTGGAAAAATACATCAAATTGACACCCATTGTTGTGTTAACGCGGGGCGCCCGGGACGCCCAGCTCTTCGAAAACGGGAATGTCATCAAATTTCCCGCATATCCTATTAATGAAATTGACCCGACGGGGGCAGGGGATGTGTTTGCAACAGCCTTTTTAATTAATTATTGCCGCACCCGCTCTGTAGAACATGCCCTCAATTTCGCACACTGTGTCGCCTCTTTCGCTGTCGAAGGAATCGGCACTTCAAATATTCCAACATTCAAACAGGTGATGTCACGATTAAAATCGATTTAAACTGAGATACAGAATCAAGGCAGAAAGATAATTTCTTTCTCTTTTTTATCCATCTTTACCGCTCTTTCGCGCCAACAGAACGGCAAGTTGAGTGAGGAAACAATGGTAATTAGTTACAACTTCATCGCTTACTGCAGGAAAACCTCAGCAGATAGTTGGGAAATCGGCATGAAAGCAATCCGAGGTGAAGTGCCTTTGGATATTGTTATACCTGAAAAGCAATCCTCAGATGAGAAGGTAATCGGTGGGTTAAATACCGAGGGGATGGCCAGGGAAAGTTCCGATAGTTTAGAATTTGTCCGATACCTCCGACAGTTGAATGCGAAACCGCATGACGAATTTGGGTATAACAATGTCGTAATCCGGAATGTTCAGAACCGGTTGACTAAACTGGACACGGATGAAGAAATCCGAATTCAAATTAGCTATGCTGAACATCGAGAATACTATCGACGCGCTCTATATCAGATTAAGATGCTCGGCATTTTTCAAAACGTTACCGATGGCGATACAGAAGTTGACAATCATGGTGAATATCCGTCACATTCACGCCCCACACAAGAGCAAGAAAACCACCTAGATGAAAAGCAGACTTACAAAACCACAGATACGCTTAAAAAATTAATCACTTTCACACAAAAGCTACAACGTGAACTCACGCAAACCCAGAAAAGTCTCGCTTTAATAATGAACAGGGTGGAAGAACTGGAACAGGAACGACAGCAGTACCAGGCGCTCGAAAATATGGTACAGAACATTCTTGACCATTTAAATCAACTTGAAGCTTTTGATGAACGCATTAAAGCCCTTGAGAACAGCCGCCAGGAACTGCATGCGCTGCAACAGACGTTGAAAACATTTTTCAAATCCTCCAATCAATTAACCAAAATGTTGATGAAAGAGAGTGCTCGCGATTTCGAATAGGCTGGCGGCAATCTGGCCTAGGCGCTCCGCTCGAAAGGAGAATTCCCTGATGATGAAATTAGGTGCCATGTCCCTCAATGTGAGAAACACGACGGCAACCGCGTTCGCCGAAATCGTATACAATCTCGGTTTTGACGTAATTGAACTGCATTCAAGCGCTTTTGAATCCACGGATGCGGCATATCTGCGTGAGTTGAAATGCACGCTGATACGCAAAGGGTTGCCGCTAAGCTACATCGGCATCAGCAATAATTTCGGTGTGCCCACCGCTCAACACCCAGAGCAAATCGCACGCATTAAGCAGTGGATTGACGTGGCAGTCTTTATGAGCTGCCCACTCGTCCGGGTCTTCGCAGCCTATGTACCTGACGATTGCGAGGATGAGGAAACCTTGTGGCCACCGATGATTGAAGCGTTTAAGGAGGTGGCTGAGTACGGATATGAATCCGGAATCCTCGTCGGTTTACAGAATCACAACCACAATAATGTTACCAGGGATGGGAAAGCAGTCCTCAGGGCATTGAATGGAGTGAACCATCCGTACTTTACACATATCCTGGATACGGGGCAGTATGCCGGTTCACCGGGGGCGAGTGGGCATCGCGGCACACCGCACCCGGATTATGACTGCTACGCGAGTATTGAACAAACCGCACCGTATGCCGTATACGTCCGGACGAAGTTCTATCGGATTGACACCGGCGTTGAAGAGTGGCTCGACTACCCTCGCGTTTTAGATATTTTACGCCGCGTCGGGTATAACGGGTGCCTCTCAGTCGTTTATGAAGGCGAATCAGAGCCAGTTGAATCGATGCGAAAAGCAAGAAGCTATTTGGAAGCATTGCTATAGCCGAGGGGGAAAACACAATGAAAACGCGCGCCGCCGTTGTCTATGAACACAACCAACCTGTTGTCGTTGAACAACTTGAATTAGACGAGCCTAAAGCGAACGAAGTCCTTATTCGCACCGCGGCGAGTGGGGTATGCCATTCTGATTTATCTGTCGTTACCGGGAAAATCTATTACGATGCAGCCGTTGCACTCGGCCATGAGGGGGCCGGGGTGATTGAAAAAGTCGGCGCAGATGTCACTTACGTACGCCCCGGCAACGCGGTGATTCTCTCTTTCGTCAGTTATTGTGGCGAGTGTCGCATGTGCCAAATGGAACGCGTCTGCCTCTGCGAAAGTTATAACGTCCCGCATGGGTTGCAGTTAGACGGGACTTACAGGCTCCGCAATAAATCCGGCGATGGCATCCTCCAGATGGCACGTATCGCTACGATGTCAGAATACCTGGTTGTTCCCCAACAAAACCTCGTTAAAATTGAACCACACCACTCATTGGAAAAAGCCGCACTCGTTGGATGTGGTGTTACCACAGGTGTCGGGGCAGTCCTCAACACAGCACAGGTAGAACCCGGCAGCTCCGTCGCAGTCATTGGGGCAGGTGGCGTCGGTTTGAATGTGATTCAGGGCGCGGTGCTGGCACAAGCTGAACGGATTATCGCCGTCGATATCTCAAAGAAAAAACTGCTTTTTTCCAAAAGTTTTGGGGCTACAGATACCGTTAGTGCGACTGAAAATGACCCGGTAGAAACCGTTCGAGAATTAACAGAGGGCCGCGGGGTTGACTACGCGTTTGAGGTTATCGGGAATCCAAAAACAATCCGGCAAGCATATCACATGGTGCGGCCGGCAGGCACGGCTGTGATTGTCGGGATGGCGCACCACCAAGCCGAATTCAGTATTCCGGCGCAGGAATTCGTCGCCAGTGAAAAGAAAATCATCGGCTCTTTCTACGGTTCATGCCAGCCGCGTGTCGATATGCCGAAACTTCTCAACCTCCATGAAGAAGGTAAGCTCAAACTAGACGAACTGATTACGCAACATTACCGACTTCAACAAATTAATGAAGCTTTCGCTGATATGGAAGCGGGGAAAAATGCGCGCGGGGTTATCGTTTTTGATTAATACCAGAAGAAAATATGAAATCCATACATAACGCAGTGAGGCAACAGTTTAGCCAACACGCCGAATATTACGCACAAAGCATCGCACATGCAAAAGGCAACACGTTAACTGTAATCCTTGAGTTCGCCGAGCCGACAGGAAGTGAACGCGTATTGGACATCGCCACCGGAACAGGGTTTACTGCGTTCGCCTTTGCCTCAAAAGTGAGGCATGTGGTTGCCACAGATTTGACTAAAGAGATGGTACTGAAGGCGGCACAGTTGGCGCGCGAACAGGCAATCGGAAACGTTGATTTTGCACTCGCCGCTGCTGAGACGCTTCCGTTTCCGAACGAGCGCTATGATATCGTGACGTGCCGCCTGGCGCCGCATCATTTTCAGGACGTTCCAGCATTTTTAAGAGAAGTACACCGGGTTTTGAGGACGAATGGACGGTTTTGCATGGTAGATTCTGTCTCCCCGGAATCCGAGAAATTGATTGCCTGGCAGAATCGCGTAGAGACATTGCGCGATAATTCGCATGTGTATGGGTACCCGCCGTCTCAGTGGGAACGTATGATTACCGATGCAGGATTTGTCTTAGAAAAAACCGCGCATGTGCGAAATGCCCAGATGTCTTTTGCATGGTGGGTACGCCCGGAGAAGAACTCACCAGAATTGGTTAAAGAGATTCGCGAGGCATTCACGGAACTCTCCCTAGAGGAAGCCAGCGCGCATTATACCGTCCAGACGGAAGGGAATGATTTTTACTTTTCATGGCCCATGTATGCTGTCAAGGCACGTCGGGTTTGATAGCAAGTACGCGTGATTGTTTACGCCTATCTATAAACTCCCAGAAATGCCGCACGCCACATCTCTCACAAGGGGTTATGACGAAGAAGTCTAGCCCAGAAGGAATTGCTTAATTTCAGCATCCGTGGGCAACGCCGGAATAACCCCGACGCGCTGTGTCGCTAGGGCGCCCGCAGCGTTTGCATATCCCATGATTGCATCCAGTTGAGAGCGATTGAGTGAGCGAATATTCTCATGACATATCAGTTGAGACAGCATCGCAGCGACGAACGCGTCCCCGGCACCAAGGGGCTCGACTACATCAACGGTAAAACCATCACTGTACCCCTCAGCACTGCCATTAGTGTAGTAGCAGCCTCGCTCCCCTAAGGTTACGACAAGCAAGGCGGCGCCAAGGCTAAGAATTCGTTCGGCGCCGCGTTCAAACCCAACGTCCCCCATGATAAACTCCCATTCTTCCTCGGAAATTTTGACGAAGTCCGCTGCCGGCATCACCTCCCATATCCAATACTTGGCATCGTGGGCATTATCCCATAACATCAAACGCAAATTCGTGTCGTAGGAAAGAAACGCGCCAGTCGATTTCGCGGATTGAATGGCTTTCAGCGTGGCTTCCCGGCTGGGTGAATGGCTGAGGCTGACGGAACCGTAGTGGAAAAGTGATGCGGATTCGATATAAGAGGTGTCTATTTCATCCGGTGAAAGTTGAATATCTGCGCCCGGGTGGCGATAGAAGGTAATGTCCTTCATGCCGTCAGAACGGGTGGCGACAAAGGCTAACGTGGTGCGAGATGTTTCGCTAGCGATAAGGTATGAAGTATCGACGTTGTTCTGTATCAGGGTATCTCTTAGGAAGTCTCCGAAGGCATCGGTACCGATTTTTCCGACAAACCCGGTATCAATCCCGAGTTTCGCCAATCCGACAGCGACGTTAGCAGGCGCGCCGCCGGGGGCTTTGACAAACCCCGGCGATGCCGCGAGTGTTACATCGATTCCAGTTGATACAAAATCGATGAGCAACTCACCGATACAAATTGCTTTAGGCATACGAATTGAATCCCCTCAAAATGTTGTCCGCAAGGGTTGGGCTTGACCGGTTTGTGCCGAGCGATACCCCGCATCGAAAATCTCTATCACGTGCCGCGCGTGTTCCGCCGTAACGATGGTAGGCTTATCCTCCTGAATCCAGTCCACTAACTGCATAATATCCTCATAGACGTGCGCTTCCTGAATATTGCGATGCGTTCCAACAACGTGCGGGAGTTGCATGTCCGGCGCGTCAATCGGCTTTCCATTAAGCGAATTTCCCTCAATGCTCCCAGCTGTCCCGTGAATTGCGAGGCCGCCCCGGATACTATGGCCGGCCGCCGCACCGAAGACAAATCCGTAGAACGCTTCTCCGAAGTCCAATAAAATGAAGGTATTATCGTCCATATCGCAGGGAAGCATCTCACCGCGAAATTCACGTTCCTTGAGCCGGACACCGGAAAAAGCGGTGACACGCTTCGCGGGGCCCAAGATGCCCGTCATCGTATGCAAACCGTAGACAGTCATATCGTAAAGCGGGCCACCACCCGGTTTACGGAAATACCAGGCGGGGTTAATATTTGTGAGCATATCATCGCCGTGCCGAACGGATTCGTTTTCGTGATAACGTCCAAAGGCGGAACCCGTGGCTGCCCATGTCAATGTTCCAAGCGCACCGTCTTGAACAAGCTTGCGAATCTCTTGGTTGATGGGACGCAGCATCTGCCCAGGCGACGCGACTAATTTCACCCCTTTGGCATCCGCGGCGGCGATGAGCTCATCGGCCTCATCAACCGTCGTCGTCATTGTCTTATTAAAATGGGCGTGAATGCCATGTTCGATGGCGAGTCTTCCTTGTTCATAATGCAAACCGATTGGCGATGCAATGCTAATCGCATCTACACGCCCATCAGCCAAGAGGGCTTCGTAGGTTTCATAAGCGTGTGGGACATTAAATTTTTCGGACGCGGCACGCGCTCTACCGGGAACCGGGTCACAGACAGCCGTCACTCGTAACCTATCTTGGACATCGACTTGTGTTAGATGGGGAAGAATGCCTCGCACTGAGATACTTCCCACACCGACAACGCCAATCCGAACGCTGTCACTCATGTTTGCCTCCACGATGTGTTATGTGTCCAATCCACAGCATTTTTGAGCTTGTCACAATTGATAAACGATTGATGCCCATCAAGTTTTCTGACTTTAGGAAGTAACTTGGGATTAAACCGTTCCACGAGCTCCTGCGTCGGTTCCACCGCTGAGGTATCATCGGCGTTAAGAAAATAGACATCATGCGGTGGCAACGTTTCAGCCTTTTCCATGATTAACCGGTGTGCCCCCGCAACGTCCTCACTGCCTACCCAACACCAGAGCCACGGTGTCCACCCCGTTGTCGGTTTTGTATTGGCAGCCATCTGCGCGCGCCTCTCCCCGGGGCAAATACCGGCGGGCCGGGTGACATAAGTGCGGATGCCGTATGCCCGCGTGTAACTCAACAAAAGGGCTTCGCCACACCGTTTGGAAAAACTGTAGGAATCCTCCGGATAACACGGGTGCTTCTCGTCTAAAGGCAGATATTCTATCGGTATTTCGGTTTTGCTAATACGGAATCCGTGTCCTAACGCGCAATTACTGCCGGACATCACCACCGTTTGAACATCTGCCTCAATCGCTGCCTGCATGAGGTAGTAGGTACCAAGCATATTCGTTTTGAATGTTGCATCAAAACGGATTCCTTTGGCAGCGGCAGCTTCTCGTAAATCCGGGTGCTCTGTTGGCCCGGGCTGTGCCCCGAGATGTTGGATTGCGTCCACGTCTGCTACGGCCCGTTGACAATCTTCAAAATTATTCAAGTCCCCCTGAATAAAGGGGAACGCTGAGAATTCATCAGGCGGGCGGCGTCGAGACATCAGCACGAGCGAGTGCCGTCCCATTAATTCACGGATAACAAACTCGCCGAGTCTGCCGCTTGCGCCGGTTATCAGTACTTTCATAAAGCATCCTTCCATACACTAGGCTCATTTTATCTTCCACCGTTTCGTGGATTTGCTGAAGTGCCAAATCTGGACAACGCGAAAATTCAAGAGAAGAACCGTTCCCGCCGGGGTATTTTGCGATTTTGCACGCATGTGATACAGAGAAACCAGGCCCGCTATCCAGACACAAATTCTGTTGACACCCATGGAGATTATCATATATTATAGCAGCATTGAAAATTTTGTCAATATAAGGAGAACCTATCATGTATAACGCCTCGAAACACTTTGAAAATTTATACGCATCGGTGCCGAGGGACTATGAATTTCGGGTAACGTCGCGCCAAGGGTGGAACGCATGGCAGGCCGCTTTTCGCCCAAAGCTGCGCGAAGCACTCGGCTTAGATAATATGGAATCGGATTTGCAAGCGTATGAACCGAAAGCGGAACGTTCCGAATCACTTAACATGGGTAATCATATCCGCGAAAGGTGGCATTTGTGGGTAGAGCCGACAGTACCACTGCCTTTCTATCTATTGATGCCGAAAACCGTTGAAGGGAAACTCCCGTTGATTCTGGCACCGCACGGGCACAACCACCCGCATATTTATGCCGGTATCGCGCGTGACGAGGCGGAAAAGAAAGAAATGCTGGAAGGTGAACGCGATATCGCACGCCAAGCCGCCGCCGAAGAAGGGTATATCGCAATCGCGCCGACAACACGTGCATTCGGTGAAACGCGGACGGAAACCGATAAACGGAATCATAAAACGCATTCCTGCCGTAACGAGCTCGTGCATAGCATGCTCGTTGGCAGAACCCCAATCGGGGAACGGGTATGGGATATCGCACGCCTGATGGATTGGGCGGTAGCAAACCTACCGGTAGACTCACAACGTATCGCTATCACCGGCAATTCGGGCGGCGGGACTGTCTCACTTTTCGCCGCAGCGTGTGAAACCCGCATCGCCGTCGCGGTACCGAGTTGCTATTTTTGCACCTTTGAAGGAAGCATTGGCACCATTCACCACTGTGAGTGTAACTATGTCCCCGGCCTAATGCGGTTAGGCGAGATGTACGATGTCGCAGGGTTAATCGCGCCACGCCCATTTTGTGCAATCGCTGGGCGGGATGACGGAATCTTTCCGATTGAACAAGTCAAATTCGCGTATCAACGACTAAAAGCAATCTATGCGGTGGCAAGCGTCGCCGATAAGTGCGAACTTTTCATCGGGGAAGGAGGCCACCGGTATTACAAAGCAGCGGCATGGGCATTCGTTCGAAAACATTTTGAAGAAATCGGCTAATTCGATATTACCGGGAACCCTTTTTAATTGCCCACAAGGTCTTCAAGATAATCTTTATATCCAGGCCGAGGGACCAGTTGTCTATATAGTACTTATCGTAGCAAATACGTTCCTCAAGGGATGTATTGCCGCGTAATCCGTTGACTTGCGCCCAGCCTGTCATCCCACAGTTGACGCGCTGCCTCGCAAGGTAGTGCGGAACGGTGCCGCGAAACTCATCGATTAATCCAGACATTTCCGGACGTGGCCCAACAAGACTCATATCTCCCTTAAGCACATTGTAGAACTGCGGCAGTTCATCCAAGCTCCACCGTCTTAGAAACTTACCTAATGATGTCTGGCGCACGTCATCGGGGGATGCCCACACGTGCCCGACGGCTGCCTCCGCATTCACATGCATCGAGCGGAATTTGTAAATCTCAAAACGCTTGCCAGCCTTGCCGATACGCTCCTGGCGAAAAATCACCTTACCGGGGGATGTCAAGCGAATTAAAATCGCAATCCCAAGTAGAAAAGGACTCAACACGATTAATGCGAACGCGCTGAAGACGATATCTATCGCCCGTTTCACCAGGCCCCGCCATCCCTGAATAGGGGAATCCCTTAACTGAATAATCGGGATACCCTCAAAACTCGCAACCGATGCCCGAGCCGTGTGCAAGCCAGAGAGCGCAGGCAAGACGTTAATCTGAATAGGGCTACCCTCACACACATCCAGAATCTTTCGAATATGCGCAAGGCCACGCCCTTTTGGGCCAATATCGGGCGCTTCAAAAGATGCCTCGGTAATGAAGAGCTCCTCCAATCGGTAATTTTTAATCAATTGCAGCACGTCTTCGGGGCGCCCAATTACCGAATGTGGCGCCGGAGCAGCCGAATGCGAGGTACATGGCACGCAGATGTAACCAACGAATAGATACCCCTCACGCTCCTTGAGGCAACGGATGAATTTTTCGACAGAGGGCGCCCAGCCCATAACAGCCACCCGACTCACACCCACACCCTGGGATTGGATTGCTTGGCGGAAACGATAAATCGCGAACCGGCAAACGAACATCCAAACGAGGCACAAGCCTGAAGCAAGCAGCATTACCCAGCGAGAATATGCCGCCTCGTGATAGATGAAAAATATCGCACCTAACGTCGCAATTAACGCAAGAAGCCCCGCTTTACACAAACGAAAGAAAGCCTCAGCTGTCACGCTCCTCTCTAACCGGTAGAGTTTCAATCCTTTCAACGTCAAGAACCAGATAACACCCATCAGCGGAATAAGGCGGAAATAGTCCTCAAGCGGCGGGGGAGAACCTTTGTGGATAGCGACTATATCAAACCAGCCAGAGATGAAGCGAAGCCAATAGGAAACTACAATTGATGTCGCAACCAGACAGAAATCAGATAAAACTATGAGGGCAATCAGCAGATGGTTTAGCGTTTTGTGCGACATTTTACGTAAGTTTATCGCCGAATCGACCGGCACTGATGTTTTGTTGAATTTAAAATAGCGTTCGAGTCTTCCTTTAAGTTTATAGGAAGTGCACCAATTTCTCAACGCATTTTCACCTAAGCCCCCTTGAAGATGATAGAGTGGAATTGAAATCAAAATCATCGGTTCTCGCCGGCGGCGGCGACGACTGCCATCACCTCGTTTTGAATGCTGCGCTTGTCCGCAAACCACCCCTCACACCACATCCGCTCCTCACTATTGAGCGGCAGCGTCACACTCACCGCCTGGGCGACATGCCATATCAGCTCCTGTAAACCGACACGTCCGCGCGCGAGACGCTGTATCATCGCAGCGCGTTGGTTGTAGCGCCATAAGTGTAACACGTGATGCAGCACATCTATCAATTCATCGCTCAGTTTGTCGCTGTCGGGGGCATCCCGATAGCGCCGTTCCTGCGGCCCCAGCACCCGCACCAATGCTTTCTCATGGCGGATAAAACTCCCTTCACCCCATTCATCGGTTAACTCCAGTCCAAGAGAGAGGGCGAGTTTTTGCGCGATATCGAACGGCACGGACGCCAGCCCGTGTTCGCGGCGCCACCGCAGATAGAATCGCGTCATTTTTGTGCCTTCCACACCCGCCTCTGACGCACTATCCAACCGTTCAAGGACTTCACGGATATCGGCTATCATCCTATCGGCGCGAATTATGGTGTCATCGTTGTCGAGAATCTCCTCGTATTTGCCATACACCTCAAGCCCACTCCCTATCGCCGCGATGAACAGCTCCGCCCCGGAGATGCCGTCATCCCAGAGTCTGAACAGTTTAAGGGTCAGATGATGCTCAAGCTCTTCTTTTACATCGCTATAGAACCCGAAAGACAAACGAGAGCTTTTTCGGGCTACCATGTATATACTCGACGCCAGCACCGCGGCATCTAGCGCCACAAAGCGAGAGTCCAGTTCCGTATCAACCGGCCAGGCAGCGGTGATTACCAGTCCGGAATCCAGCAAGGCGTTAATCAACGTCTCCCACCCGGCAGTCGATTTGTGGGCATAGACGATAACCGAAATCCCGCCCGGTTTTAACACCCGGTACATCTCGGCAAACGCTTTCGACAGCTCATCTTCAAAGAAGCGTTTCCCGGCTGCCAATCCGCCTTTCCGGTGCCCATACGCCACGATTTCGCCGGCTTTCGGCGTCAGCGCTGTTTCGAATAACTCTGGATGGAGGTGTCCGACACTGCGTTTGAGCCAGACATAGAAAAAATCCGAGAGGTATGAATAAGCGATGTTGTCGTAATACGGCGGGTCCGTTATGATAGCGTCGAAAGCGGCGTCCGGGTAAGGCAGCGTCGTTGCGGAGGCATTTTTTATCGCAACGGGTTTCGCGTCCATCTGCGAGAGGTGTTCCATCGGTTTTAAAACGGTTTTAAGTCGATTCACGGCGACACGCAACGGATTCGCTTCCCCATAACTCCAAACCATGGAGAGCCTTTGTAGCGCAAACAAACGGATAACGGCTCCTCCACTGTTATCCCACCAACAAAGGTTTGAGCCGGTGTCTGCAATGCGGTTTAACCAGAGGGACAAACAAGTTGTGACGGCGGCGGCGTAATCTTTGTTAACGGGCGTTTGCGCACACATCTCCGTATGCGCAGCCCGGAGTTTCTCAGTAAAGGTGATGAGCGCCAGTTGTTGACGCGCGTTGAAGAGTTCACCAAACGTGTTAAAGTGATATTTTGCAATCCTATTCCCTGCAGCACCCCCTCTGATTTGGGGCATGGATTCGTCCGGCACTGGGGACAATCCCCAGTCGAGCACCAACGTGAGACACTTTTCTTTTCTTCGTTTTTGTGCGTGCTTGAAAACCGCGACGTCGTCGTCCGTGGCGATGCGGTATCGTTTCTCTTTCCCGTCGGGATGTTCCGTCACCACGGCAATCATCCGTTCTCCCGCAGCGCCGTTTTGAAAGAGGCGTCGCGTGTCTTTTGCCGGAAAGGCGCTGTGACAGAGCGGGCACGTGACGATAGCCCGCACCACCGTACCGTTGGCTGGATTAAAATCGGGTGGCATCGGGTGATACGTGGCGCCGACGATACGGAAGGCGATGCTTCCATCTTCCTCGAACGGAAAAAGCGCGATGTTATCTTTTTTCGACAGCCAAAATTGGCTCATTAACGGAACGGTGGCGCCGCATCCCAGATTTTGACACGGCAACGTCCGCGCCCAGATATAGGCATACGGAGTGGAACCGTCGGTTTCCGGTGGATAGAACGGTGCTAATTCGGATGTCGCCTGTTCAATCACCCAGTCGCCCCATTTTTTCACATCCAGAGACAATTGGCGTCCATACTTCTGCGGGTATTCCAGGGTGCATTTCTGAATCAGTACGGCAACGGGGTTGATGTCACAGGAGTGTGCTTTGCATCCGAGGCGTTGTGCCTCTAACGGAAGGGAGCCGCCGCCCCCAAACGGGTCCAACACGGTAGGCGTTTTTCCGTCGTGGGATTCGAGGATGTGTGCGCGTGCCTCGTTAATCGATATTGGGCTCTGGGCGGTTTCCCACGTGGCGAGAGAAGCGATGAAATTGTGCTTTCTCGTTTTCTCTTTATCATCGGCGCCGCGACTGTCTACAAGTGCGGCGTATGCGGTGGCGCGTGATGGGCCAAGCGGCCTGCGCGCCCACCAGATATGAGTGCCGGTGATTTGGCGCTTATTTTTATCCCGGCGTCCTTGTTTGCTAACCTCTTCGACGGGGAAGGCAACTTCAATGAGGCGTCTGTTGTTGTTCATGGGGGCTCCATTCTTCGGAAATGAACCTAAAAGAATTGTGTAGGATTATATCTGATAAGCACTTCTTTGTCAAAGCATCTTGATAAAGCAAAGCGGTGTTTTTCGGCGAGAGTCTGCTCGTGGATTTCTCCTTAAGCCCCGTGTAAATCTTTTCGCTTCTATTTTTCCTATCCTTGAAAAAAATTAGATTCTGCTGTATAGTGTGACATATCTTTCACGGTTTGTGCAGTTTTTTTATTTTTTGAGTGGATTCCTGGGGAACCCGTCTCTTGCATTTTCTGTGAATCAAAAGATGTTAGGACATTTTTACCCGGAGGAGTAACCACATGCCAGATGAAATCAGAGTCGGAATTGTAGGTGCACACCGAGGGAGCTCTTACGTGCAGCCCTTTACGGCAATTGCAGAAACCGAAGTTGTAGCCGTGTGTGATATTAACGAATCGACACGAAAAAGGGCGGCGGAACGTTTTAATATTCCGTTGCAGTTTTCGGATTACACAAAAATGCTTGACGAGGTTGAGCTGGTTGTTCTTGGCACCCCTGAGAATCTGCATGTGCCGCAAGCCGTTGAGGCATTAGCATCGGGCAAGCATGTCATAAGTGAGGTAACTGCGGCGGTAAAACTCGACGAATGCTATGAGCTTGTGCGTGCAGTGAGAGGCGGTAACGCGAAATATACGATGGCTGAAAACACGTGCTATTCACGCGCGAATGTACTCATCCGAAGCATGGTAGAAGCGGGTATGTTTGGTGCCGTCTATTTCGGTGAAGGAGAGTACGTCCACAACGTCAAGTCTCTTCACCACGATGCAACAGGTAATCCCACCTGGCGTTATTATTGGCAAGTCGGCATCAATCGCTGTAACTATGCGACACACAGCCTCGGGCCTGTGCTGCAGTGGTTCAATGAGCGTGTTGTCAGCGTTTGTTGTCTCGGTACCGGGGTGCACACCGATGCGGAGCATGCAATGGAGGACACCGTCCTGATGCTTTGCAAAACGGGGAGCGGCGGCTTGATAAAAATTCGGATTGACATGCTCTCAAATCGCCCTGCAAATTCCTATTTTAGTCTACAAGGCACAAAAGGATGCTATGAGAGCTCCCGTGGTTCTGGAGCTGCCCCGAAAGTCTGGTTTTCGGAGATGGGTGGTTCTGAAACGTGGGCGCCGCTATCTCAATTTGAGTCTGACTTCTTGCCGGCGCGCTGGAAGAACCCGCCTGCCGAAGCCAAAACGGCCGGTGAACTGGGTGAGTATTTTAAGGTACGCGATTTTGTTGATAGTATCCTGAACGACACTACCCCGCCGCTTGATGTCTATACAGCCTTAGATTTCACGGTACCGGGATTGGTATCGGAACAATCCATCGCGAACGGGGGTGTCCCCGTTGAAGTCCCCGACTTCAGAGAGTTGACGTAAAGGGCTTGTTTTTATCCGTGATATCACTCCACAACGGAGGCGAAATGGAAACCGCGAGCGTTGTTAAAGCGGGTTTATCTGTGATTGATTGTGACATGCACAACCGATTACCGTCGTATGAGGTGCTCTATCCTTACCTTTCCGATTATTGGTGTGACTATTGTAAAATGTCGGGTTTCCCTGGCCCGGATGCGAATGACTATCCGGCGGGCGTACCGATTTCAACCCGTCCTGAAATTGGGCCTCTTGGAGAAGCAGATTCTGCAGTGGAGTTGGCACGGCTCCGCCGGCATGCGCTTGACGTTTGGCAGGCTGAATACGGCATCCTGACGTGTGGATATCGCGTTCAGAGCGTGCATAATGAGGACTTCGCGTCTGCGCTAGCCTCCGCGGTAAATGAATGGCAGATTGAGCAGTGGCTTGCCCAGGAGCCGCGTCTGCTAGGTTCGTTGGTTGTACCAAGCCAAAATCCGGGGCTTGCCGCAAGGGAAATTGAAAGGCTCGGCGCTCATCCCGGTTTTGCCCAAGTCATGCTGCCGGTGCGTTCACAGGCGCCGTACGGCAATCGCCGGTATCATCCAATTTACGCAGCTGCGGTTCGGCATGAGCTTGTCATCGGTATCCATTACGGCGGCGCGCCCGGGTTACCGCCCACGTCCGTGGGCTGGCCCTCGACGTATTTGGAGGAGTACGTGGGCATGTCGCAAGTTTTTCAGGCCCAGGTACTCAGTCTTGTATCAGAGGGCGTTTTCGATGAGTTTCCTGACTTACGTGTCGCCTTGATTGAAAGCGGGGTTACGTGGATGCCGTCGCTGATGTGGCGTTTTGATAAGGAGTGGCGCGGCTTGCGTTCCCTCACACCGTGGGTTAAACGGCCGCCATCAGACTATATTCGCGAGCACATTCGCCTGACGTTGCAACCGATTGATGCACCGCCGACTTCAGGTGAACTGCTACAGATTATCAGCCAGCTCGACTCGGAAGACTTATTGATGTTTTCAACCGATTATCCGCATTGGCACTTTGATACCCTTGAGGAAGCGTTCCCCGCAAATTTACCCACATCCATTGCCCGTAAGATTTTGTCTGAAAATGCGCGCGAATTTTACCGACTCGCGACAAACAGTCGTTAGCAAGAAGCTCGCTGCGGCACCAGCGAAACCGAAACGGTTTTGTCTTGACATTTTCACATACGTTTCGTATCATACACAAAGTGTTTTAGGAATGTACAACGGTTTCCGGTTACGCGAAGTTATGGTAAAAAGGAGATACTTATTAAGCAATGATACTTCAAGAGAACATTGAAGAAATACGCAAGAAGTTAGAAAGTGCAGCTATTAGAAGTAAGAGCGAGGTTTTTAACGATATTATCATTAGGTTGCTTGATGCCCTCCGCTGGCCAATTAATACCCAGGTTGTTTTACCTGAGGAGTTCGAACTCGGTACTCAGTCGCATAGTCCCTTCTTTCAGCAAATTGATACTCGGCGTGATGTACCTACGGAGTTCGTGCTCTGGCATCCTTCAGCCAAAGATGCACCGGTTTATTTTACGCTGGTGGAAGATGGAGGAATTAAGAGCGCAGAAGGGCAACTGCTTGAAAACGTTTCTCAGAAAGAGAAGCTAATTTCTATACTCACCGACGGAAAAAATGAGGAATTTTCGCATCGAAAAAAGCCACGAAATATGCTAATTTCTATACTCACCGACGGGAAAAAATGGCACTTTTTCTATTCAAGGGCAGAAGGAGACTACCAAAAACTTAAGGTTCGCGAGCTGAATCTACTTAAAGGGGACAGTGAGGAAAATGCGAAATATCTGAACAGATATCTGAGTTATGAATCCGTCTGTAATGGGGAAGCTAGACAAGCAATTGAAGAAGATTATCGGGAGCTTGTAACCGCGCTGTATTTACCGAAAGCATGGCAAAATTTGATGAAGAAGAAAGATGAATTTTTGCTAAATGCTATGATGAAGAAAACGAAACATCTCTATAGTTATACGCCGACAGCGGAAGAGGTGTTCGATTTCTTGGAAAGTCTAAAAATAGATAAGCCCTCCCCGGAACCTACTATCATTACAGAATCCTCGATTGAAAAAAAGATTCCTACACGTCTTTCCGTTAAGATGGAGAACGGAGAAGTGATTAGGCGTGGATGTGCAACTGATACCTACATTGATGTCATTGAAAAACTCGGAATAGAGAGGATTTTGGCGCTTGGATCCGATCTGTTAAAAGTCCATTTTACGCTGCCCACAGGGTCGCGGGGTAGAAAATACAAGCAGAGTGGGCAATATTATATACGGATGCCTGGCGAGACAAAAACTAAGAAAGAATCTCTTGAGAAAATTGCTAAGGAGCTTGAGGTTCACCTAGAAATAGAGATTATTGAAAAACAGTGAGAGGCAGTCAGGACGGATCCACCTTTGGAAAGACGTGGGCGATAAGTTCGTAGATTTCAAGGCGTCTAGCGCGGAAAAAGGCTAAAAATGGTAGAAACCGACATGCAGAAAGCACACAAATTCCCTATTATTGATTGTGATGTGCATAATACTCTCCCCTCGGAGACGGTATTGTATCCGTATTTTTCGCAGCGGTGGTAGAGACATCGTGAAACGGTTTCCGGTTACGCGAAGTTATGATGAAAAGGAGATACTTATTAAGCAATGATAGAGAACATTGAAGAGATACGCAAAAAGCTAGAAACAGAGCCATTAAAAGTAAACGAGGTTTTTCACGATATCGTAATTAGGTTGCTTGGTGCCCTCCGTTGGCCAATTAATACTCGATTTGTTAGACCTGCGGAGTCCGAACTGGGTACTCAGTCGCGTAGTACCTTCTTTCAGCAAATTGATACTCGGCGTGATGTACCTATGGAGTTCGTGCTCTGGCATCCTTCAGCCAAAGATGCACCGGTTTATTTTACGCTGGTGGAAGATGGAGGAATTAAGAGCGCAGAAGGGCAACTGCTTGAAGAAGAATTTTCGCATCGAAAAAAGCCACGAAATATGCTAATTTCTATACTCACCGACGGGAAAAAATGGGACTTTTTCTATTTAAGGGCAGAAGGAGACTGCCAAGAACTTAAGGTTCGAGAGCTAAATCTACTTGCAGGGGACAGTGAGGAAAATGCGAAATATCTGAACAGATATCTGAGTTATGAATCCGTCTGTAATGGGGAAGCTAGACAAGCAATTGAGGAAGATTATCGCAAACTTGTAACTGCGCTGTATTTACCGAAAGCATGGCAAAATTTGATGAAGAAGAAAGATGAATTTTTGCTAAATGCTATGATGAACAAAACGAAACATCTCTATGGTTATACGCCGACAGCGGAAGAAGTGTTCGATTTCTTGGAAAGTCTAAAAATAGATAAGCCCTTCCGGGAGCCTCCTAAAAAAAAGACTCTTACAACTCTTTCCGTTAAGATGGAGAACGGAGAAGTGATTCAGCATACAAATGCAAGTGATACCTACATTGAGGTAATTGAAAAACTCGGAATAGAGAAGATTTTAGCACTTAGACCCAAGCTGTTAAAAGTCTTTCCGAAGCAGTTCTCAGGCTCGAAGCGTGGAATATACAAGCGGATTGGGCAATATTATATCACAACGCATAGCAATACAAAAACTAAGAAAGAATCTCTTGAGAAAATTGCTAAGGAGCTTGAGGTTCACCTAGAAATAGAGATTATTGAAAAATAGTGAGAGGCAGTCAGGACGGATTCACCTTTGGAAAAATTGGGACGATAAATTCGCAGATTTCAAGGCGTCTAGCGAGGAAAAAGGAAAAAAAATGGTAGAAACCGACATGCAGAAAGCACACAAGTTCCCTATTATTGATTGTGATGTGCATAATACTCTCCCCTCGGAGACGGTATTGTATCCGTATTTTTCGCAGCGGTGGCAGAGACACCATGAGATGGTTGGTTCACCCGATCGCGTCGGTGCCTATATTCCGCGGGCAACCCCTTATGGTGCCCGCCACGACGCCTGGCCGCCCTCGGGCAATCGCCCCGGTTCAGAGCTTGGCTTTCTCCGCGAACAACTCTTGGATTTCTGGAACATTGAGTACGGGATTCTCAACTGTCTGACACCGGTGTGTGAGATGCCGAACCTTGAATATGCGGCGGCATTCGCACGTGCGGTAAACGACTGGCAAATCGAGAATTGGCTTGAACCGGAACCGAGATTACGGGCATCAATTATTGTTGCTTGTGACGATGCGGAGTTCGCCACTGCCGAGATTGAAAGGGTTGCGAAACATCCCGGGTTCGTCCAGCTCCTCTTACTCGCCCGCACCATGGAACCGTTAGGACGACGCAGGTACTGGAAGATGTACGAGGCTGCCGCGCGGCATGATTTGCCGATTGGCATTCATTTCAGCGGCGTCGGTGTCGGGCCCATTACTGCCGCCGGGAGGCCTTCCTACTACATTGAAGAGCACGCCGGAATGACACAGGCGTTTCAGACGCAGGTTACCAGTCTCGTTTGCGAAGGGGTTTTTGAACATTTCCCAACGCTGAAGGTGGTTTTAATTGAAGGCGGCTTCTCGTGGCTACCGCCATTAATGTGGCGACTGGAACGCGCGTGGAAAAAGCTCCGCGAGGAAGTACCTTATTTAAAGCGAACCCCTTCGGACTACATCCGGGAACACTTTTGGATTACCACCCAACCCATTGAGGAACCGCCCAAGCAAGAATACTTTCACCAGCTCCTCGCGCAGCTTAACTTGAATGAAAAACTGATGTTCGCGACAGACTATCCGCATTGGGATTTTGATTCGCCGGAGCAGGCACTTCCGGGGAATCTGGCACCCGAATTGAAGCGGAAAATCATGGCGCAAAACGCACGCGCCTTTTACCGCTTCTAACGGGGATTCCGTTGACTCGAACCGCCGGCGACTCTGATGACACGCTTTCCCTTTTCCGCCTTAAGTTCTTCCTAAAACGGTATACCGTTCCCCGAAAGCGGCTGGCAGCGGCGGAAACTCAAGCGAATGCAGTTCTTTCGACATCTGCCAGAAATATCCGTTCGCCTTGATAGCGTGCCGAGCGGTGCACTGCTGCTTCAAATAGCAGTTCGCCCCAGGCTGCCTCCCCGTCAGCAGGAAATGGGGTATCGGCAGCCATCGCTTTAATCACCCCGTCCGCCATTCTCTTAAAAGATTCCGGCATTTCCGGATTGCCCGCGTCGTTTTCCCATAACTCCTCTTGTTCAGAGCTATTCGCCGCGCGGCGACAGTACCAGCCGTCTAAGCCACGCGCCTCCCCGTAAGATTTATCGCCCATAATCTTAACACGTAGCGGGTGCTCGTCGTAGCCCCAGAGGTTCGTGCCGTTTAGTGAGCCGATGACACCGTTTGCCCAGCCCATGTGAATCAACCGATGCCACCCGCCAGTCTGATTCGCGTCACCGGTAACACTTACCCATTCAGGGGTTCCCAGTGTCCAGAGAATCTGGTCGATGACATGTGACCAGCAGTTGAAATGCGCCCGGGCATGAACCATTCTAATCTCACCCAATCGCCCAGCTACGACATCATCGTGGAGTTTGCGGAAATGGTGCATAAACCGGTAGTTAAAGTCGATGCCAAATTTGAGGCCCGATTCACGCCATTCGGATATAGCAGGCGCAGCAATCCGGAGGTCTTCCTCACGGAGTCTATTTTGCCCCTCCACCCCGCACAGCGGTTTTTCTGTGAATACATTCCTACCGGCGGCGAGTAGTTCACGCAGCGGTGGAATACGTCGCGTTTCATTGACGATAAGTAGGACAAGTTCTGCATCACAGTTGGTGAGTAGTTCGGCAATCGTTGGGTAGCCGGGCGCCCCAAATTTTTCTTCAGCTTTAGTCAACAGTTCGGTGTCCATATCACAAACCGCAACGACATCGGCATCCGGATGTTCGTGGAAGTTTCCACCGTGCATCAACCCCATCCCTCTACCACTGATAAGCGCGCATCTTGTCATGACTCAATTCTCCTTTTTTCGTTTTTTCGTCGTTTTCAGTGCGCTAAACTTCTGCTGTTTTTGGCAATCCGCTGATAATCTCGTTTTTTCGTCGTTTTCAGTGCGCTAACTTCTGCTGTTTTTGGCAATCCGCTGATAATCTCGTTTTTTCGTCGTTTTCAGTGCGCTAACTTCTGCTGTTTTTGGCAATCCGTTGATAATCTCGTTTTTTCGTCGTTTTCAGTGCGCTAACTTCTGCTGTTTTTGGCAATCCGTTGATAATCTCGTCGGAGATTTCTCATCCAACTTATTTTCGTTTTTTCGTTTTTTCGTCGTTTTCAGTGCGCTAACTTCTGCTGTTTTTGGCAATCCGCTGATAATCTCGTTTTTTCGTCGTTTTCAGTGCGCTAACTTCTGCTGTTTTTGGCAATCCGTTGACAATCTCGTCGGAGATTCTCATCCAACTTATTTTCGTTCTTTGTCGCAAATAGAAGGTTTATTGTCCTTTTAGTCTTCTTCTACGGCTCCAAAGAGGAGTCCGCAGCTGCTACAGCGGAACCCCTGTTCGGGGCGTTCCGCTACAAGTGAAAATAGGAGTCCACAGCAGATAGGGCACGGTTCGTCAATTTCCATCTCGGCTTGCTCTATTTCACCGGAACGGTTTTCAAATTCAACAATCACGTTTTTATCTCCCTTTTTCGTTTTTTCGTTTTTTCGTCGTTTTCAGTGCGCTGCGCTTCTGCTGTTTTTGGCAATCCGTTGATAATCTCGTCGGAGATGTCTCATCAAACTTATTAATGAATTTCAAGTGTCCACTGTTCAATGCCGCCTTGTAGGTTTTTAGCGGTGTGAAATCCGTTTTGTCGCAAATAGTCGGTGGCGTACTGACTGCGTATCCCATGATGGCAGTATACAACGATTTCTTGAGTTTTGTCCAAGCTGCCTAGTTTTTGCGGCAATTCATTGAGTGGGATTAACAGCGCGCCGTCAATATGTGCGATTTCATATTCGTTCTGTTCCCGAACATCCAGCAACAGAAACGCCTGCTTCTGTTCAATTTTTTTCTTAAGTTCACGCGGCGAAATGTCATAGGAACTCTGACGTGTCTGCATATTTTCCTCAGTTTTATCAGCTGTGATTTGCTGTAGGTGCGCTTGGGCTGCTGCCTGTTGTTCCGTTGGTGTGCAGTCGTTACAAGGGCACATCTCGCGAAGTTGCTCAAATGGGTAAATACCGGTACCGTGTCCGTCGTTCCAACAAAATCGGAGAGCGTATCGGCCGACGAGTTGGATGTCAACCGGTAGAATATCGGGTGAGACTTCAATTAAGGTTGCATCACCATCGCCTTGTGGTGAGAAAAGGGAGTGCACATCCTTCCCGCCATGTCGCGTGATGTCACAGTCGGCGCAAGGGCACCATTGGCGGAGATAGGGGTAGGGATACCGGCTGGTATGCCCGTCCTTCCATTGAATCTTAAAGGCGTTGTCATGTTTTGTCAGTGTTTTCGGCTGTTTACGGAGCATAGTTATTTTTTTCTGGGGTTGACATACCGAGAGAAAGAAAGAAAGAAAGAGCGGTTAGCTGATTAAAAAATCCCCAATTCGTCTTTTGCGTCTTCGCTCATCATTTCAGGTGTCCAGCGCGGTTTCCAGACAACATTCAAGTTAACCTCATCGACGCCTTCCAATTGTTGGGTAACGTGCTGCGTTCCGTTGACAATCTGCCCGCCGGCGGGGCATCCTGGGCTCGTCAAGGTCATCGTAATATCGACGGTTGTGTCGTTGATGTCGACACCGTAAATCAGCCCCATGTCTACGATGTTAATCCCAATTTCAGGGTCAATAATCTCTTTAATCTTTTCCAAGACAGCGTCCTCTGTTACCATTCCTATTTCCTCCAATTTTTCTGTGGATTCCGTTTGTATAGGTTAATCAATACTAATGAGTATATCATCATCCTCAATTTTAACGGTGTAACATTCGACGGGTTCAACGGCGGGCATACAGCGGGGTTTCCCGGTTTTGACGCAAAAGCGTGCTCCGTGGCGTGGGCATTCGATTTCATCGCCGGAGAACCATCCTTCGCCGAGTGGGCCACCGTCGTGTGTGCAAACATCTTCGATTGCATAGAATTCGCCTGAGACGTTGAATAGCAGGACGGGCACGAAATCGACTTGGACCAATTTTTTCGTTCCTGGTGGTAGTTCACTAACCTTTGCAATTTTGTAAAATGATTCCATGATTCCTCTCTTATTCTTCTTGGCCCGGCCATCCTTTAATACCGTATGCCCCCGCTTTTAGGACTTTGAGTGGCAATAAAGCGCATTTGACACGAACGGGTCCGAGCGGAATGCCGATCATATCTAAGATATCGTCTCGCGCGAGTTTCTTTACCTCTGCGAGCGTTTTCCCCTCAATTTCTTCAGTTAACATAGAAGCTGCGGCTTGACTGATAGTGCATCCGTGTCCAGAGAACCGGACCTCCGTGATAAGTTCATTTTCAACAAGCAGGTCGATTCTGATTCTATCACCGCATAGCGGATTGTCTTCTTCGTGCGAAATATCTGGGTTCGGAAGAGTGCCGTAGTTGCTGGGATTTTCATAGTGATCCAGCAGTTCTTCCTGATATATGTTCATCGATTTCTCCGCTTTAATAGTGTTTTTGCTTTAGAAATCCCATCACATAGCGTTGTTATGTCTTGGCGGGTATTATATAGATAAAAGCTGGCGCGTGTGGTTGCGATAACGTTTAGGCGTTTCATCAAGGGCTGCGCACAATGATGCCCAGCACGAATTGCGACGCCGTGCATATCAAGGATTCCGGCGACATCATGCGGATGTATTCCGTCTACATTAAATGAGATAACGCCTACTTTCTGATGGGGTGGAGCTCCGTAGAGCGTCACCCCTTCAATCTGCTGCAGGCGTTGGTGAGCATGGATGAGAAGTTCCTGCGTGTGAAGGTGGATGGATTCCAAACCGTATTTTGTCAGGTAATCGACTGCGTGGCCAAGTCCAATCGCCTCGGCGATGCTTGGGGTGCCGGCCTCAAATTTTGCGGGGACTTCGGCATATGTTGAACCCTCTCGTTCGACTGTCCGAATCATTGAGCCGCCCCCAAGGAATGGCGGCATCTGTTCCAACAGTTCCGATTTTCCATAGAGTACCCCGATGCCGGTGGGGCCACACATTTTGTGCCCTGAAAACGCGAGAAAATCGCAGTCTAGCTGCTGCACATCAACCCGGAAATGTGGTACTGACTGCGCTGCATCGATGAGGACTTTCGCTCCAACGGCGTGTGCGGCATGAATCACAGACTCGATGGGGTTGATGCTACCAAGCACATTTGAGACGTGTGTTAATGCCACCAATTTTGTTTTTTCAGTCAGGAGTTCATCAAGTTGTGCGAAGTCAAGCAACCCTTCATCGGTGAGGTCGATGAAATGGAGTACTGCCCCGGTGCGCTGTGCTAACATCTGCCATGGAACAAGATTGCTATGGTGCTCCATAACGCTTAAAACAATTTCATCGCCTTCCTGCACGTTCTGGCTGCCCCAGCTGTATGCGACAAGGTTAATCGCCTCGGTTGTATTGCGTGTGAAGACAATTTGTCTTGCGCGTTTTGCATGAATGAACGTCGCGACTTTTTCCCGGGCATTTTCATATTGTGAGGTTGCCTCCTCCGAGAGCTGATAGATACCACGATGGATGTTAGAACGATAAGTCTCATAATACGCATCCATCGCTAAAACGACGGGTGTGGGTGTCTGCGTGGATGCAGCGCTATCAAGAAAAGCCAAGGGCGGCTCCCTCGAAAAGATTGGGAAATCCTTCCGGACCTCTTCCACGTCAAGCGGCCGAAAATTGGAGATTTGCATTTTGTTCCTCAAGGTTCTGCTTAGGCAATCCTGTACTGTATGGCGAGTCCGGAGACATCGTCATACAGTACAACGGGCGCTATCTACTTGGAAACCCGATGCCAACGGAAGTGGAACCATGTTCTTCGCATGCCTGGTCCGTAGGCACAGCGGTTTCATCGCTGCTGGAGGCAACAATTCCCTCACTAACCAGATAAGCTTCCACCTCATCGCCGCTGACATCGGCAAGCATCACATCGTCGATTTGAACAGACGGCTGATATTGCTGCCGCGTCTTCTGCACCATTTCCCGGTAATTTTCTTCGTTGTTAATGATGTCTCTGTCTTCGTATTCCAAACCATATTTATCGAAGATTGCCCGGACACCGTTACTCCACCCACAGACGGGCTTCATGTAGGCAATAATTTTAGGTTGACTCATTGTGAGTTCCTCCTCGAATTGCAAGTTAAAAGTGTCGAAAAGTTATTAATTTTCCAGTTTTTGCGTAATCGCTTCACTCAACTCGTCACGCACGGATTCCAAGGGAATCCTTTCCAACACAGGTTCAAAGAACCCGTCAACGATTAGTTTCTCTGCTTGTGGATAAGAGAGTCCTCGGCTCATCAGGTAAAACAGCTGGTCCGGATCGATTTTCCCGGCGGTTGCGCCATGTGTGCATCGCACTTCGTGTGCTTGGATTTCTAGTCCTGGCAATGTATCTGCATGCGCGCGCTCACTCAGAACAAGATTGTCGTTTTTCTGATATGCATCGGTATAATTTGCCTCGGGATATACATAAATGTTCCCGCCCCATGCGGTTTGTGCTCTGTCTTTCAGCACGGTTCGGTAGAGCAAGTCGCTTGAGGTATGTGGAGCTGCGTGCTCTTGCGCGGTGCTCACATCTAAGTGTTGTCGTCCATCGGTGAAAGAGAGTCCGAGCATATTAACACTACTGCCGATTCCCTCAAGGACAGCAACTTGATTCAATTTGTTTAAGCGTCCACCAAAGGTTGCCGTGACCCAGTTGATCCGAGCTTCGCGTTGCAGGATTGCGCGATGTGACGCGAAGTTCCAAACCTGTGGATTCCACCGTTGCAGTTGAACGTAGGTTACAGAAGCGTTCGGCGCGGCGAAGATTTCGACGGCGCCGCTATGCATGCCTGTTGCTGATATATCGAGTGATAGGTTTTTCTCTGAAACGACAACCTCACTCCCCTCGTCAGCGATAATGAGTACATGTGACAAATCGGCCTGCTCGGCTTTAGACAGCGCGATATTCACCCGTAACGGGGCTTCAACGCGCACATTTTTGGGTACGTATAGGACGTACCCCCCGTACCAAAACGCGCCATGCAGCGCGTCGAATTTATTCTGAAATGCTATATTCCCACTCTTTAATTGTGTTTCGAGCGTAACCCCTCTATTCATGAAGTAGGTGTGAAGCAGCTCTTCTCGTTCCTTTAAAGCGGTACTGATATTTGCGAAGTAAACGCCTTGTTCCGCTAGTTCTGCTGAGAGTGCGGCCCGATGTGTCTGTCCATCGACTTGTTCTAACACCCCGGTTGCGGGGAGTTCATCGTTATGTGCATAATTTGTGGAGGGTGTGATTCTTAATGCCCCGTTATCCGAGGGGCTAGGATAATAATCCTCAAGGGAAAACCCGCGTAGGTATCGCCGGGTGCGCCGCCAATAATCTTGTGTTCGCATGTCTACCGTTCGGCGCCAGACATCATCGTCTGCGGTATGGGGCATCAGCAGTGATTCGTAGTGCGCGTAAGCGTCTAACCTTTTTTCACGCATCCACGGCGGCTCACTTCCTGCCATCTTGTCAATAAGCGTTTTTGAAAATTTTGTATGGTTCAGCATTTTATTTTTCTCGTCAAATCCGAGGTAGAATCTCGTCGGAGTTCTGTTAGAGTGGCGTCCTCCAACGAGATTCGGGATGCTATCTATGTAGAAAAGCGTTGTCGGAGATCAAAGGCGCTAAATTGGTGCCCTTATCCGACAGAACCTTCCATCTGCAGTTGAATGAGCCTATTCATTTCAATGGCATATTCCATAGGGAGTTCTTTCACAAGCGGTTCAATAAAACCGTTGACTATCATCGTAGAGGCTTCCTCTTCGGAGAGGCCACGGCTCATGAGGTAGAAGAGCTGTTCCTCACCAATTTTGCTCACGCGTGCTTCATGCTCAATGTTGGTATCATTTTCGCCGATTTGAATCACGGGGTACGTATCGGAGCGTGAATTTTTATCAAGAATCAGCGCGTCGCAGACGACGTGCGATTTGCATCCTTTCGCGCCTTTTGCAACGTCAACCCACCCGCGATAGCTTGAACGGCCACCATCTTTACTAATCGATTTTGAAGTAATCTGTGATGTGGTGTGTGGTGCACAATGGTAAACCTTTGCGCCGGCGTCTTGATGCTGCCCTTTGCTTGCAAACGCGATTGAGAGAATTTCGCCCCGGGCCCCGGGCTCCATCATATATACACTCGGGTATTTCATAGTCAATTTACTGCCGAGATTGCCGTCAACCCATTCCATCTGCGCGTCTTCATAAGCCATAGCCCGCTTTGTAACGAGATTGTATACATTCCCCGCCCAGTTCTGGATCGTGGTATAGCGGACGCGGGAACCTTTCATGCAAACAATTTCAACAACCGCACTGTGCAGTGATTCACTGCTATATGTCGGCGCTGTGCACCCTTCAACGTAGTGAACCTCTGCCCCCTCATCAGCAATAATGAGCGTGCGTTCGAACTGCCCCATGTTCTCGCTGTTGATACGGAAGTATGCCTGGAGCGGGTACTCGACTTTAACCCCAGGGGGTACATAGACAAAGCTTCCGCCGCTCCAGACTGCACTATTCAACGCGGCGAACTGATTATCTGCGGAAGGGATAATTGTTCCGAAATACTTCTTTACCAAATCGGGGTGCTCTTTGAGAGCGGTATCTGTATCGAGGAAAATCACACCGATGTCTTCCAATTCTTCAACGATGTTATGGTAGACGACTTCTGAATCGTACTGTGCGCCTACCCCGGCGAGGAATTTCCGCTCCGCCTCCGGGATGCCTAACCGGTCAAAAGTCTTCTTGATGTCTTCCGGGACATCGTCCCAACTTCTTTCGCTCCGGTCGGATGCTTTGACGTAATAGTAGATATCATCAAAGTCAAGCTGCGATAAGTCACCACCCCACCTCGTCATCGGTTTCTGCTTGAAAATCTGGTATGCGTCGAGCCGGTACTTGCGCATCCACGCCGGCTCTTCTTTTATGTCGCACATCTGATTGATGACATCTTCATCGAGGCCTTTCCGTGATTTAAAAGTCGGTTTTACGTTGTCATGGAAGCCGTATTGATATTCGCTTCCCAATCCGAGTTGTTCAATTGAGTCCTTTTCACGAGTTGCCATTTTTAGTCTTCCTCCTTGCTGATACCATACTTTTCCCGAATCGGGTCGTATCCTTCTGCTTCTAATAGCTGAGTGAGTTCCCACCCGCCTGATTCAACAATTCGCCCGTCAAGCAAAATGTGCACAAACTGTGGCCGGATGTAATTCAGTAGTCGGGGATAGTGTGTGATAATAACAACGCCTAATTCGGGCCCGATGAGTTGATTCACGCCTTCTCCAACGACACGAACCGCATCAATGTCGAGGCCCGAGTCCGTTTCATCGAGAACGGCGACTTTAGGTTCGAGCATCGCGAGTTGGAGAATCTCGGCGCGTTTCTTCTCACCTCCGGAGAATCCGTCATTGAGGTAGCGGCGCGCGAAAGATTCGTCAACACCAAGTTGTTTCATTTTTCCACGAAGTTCGCGCCGAAATTCGCGCATCGGAATTAATTCGTTCTGTTCCGTGCCATTCCCTTCTGCGCGAACGGCACTGACGGCTAGACGCAGGAAATTCGATACCGTGACGCCCGGAATCACTGTAGGGTACTGGAATGCTAAGAAGAGCCCGAGTTTCGCGCGTTCATTCGTCTCCAAATCCAGAATATTGACACCCCCAAAAATGACTTCACCCGAATCAATATTGTAGAGTGGATGTCCCATTAATCCGTTAGCGAGTGTGCTTTTACCGGAGCCATTTGGCCCCATCAAGGCGTGAATATCACCCGGTTTCACGACTAAATTTAGGCCTTTGATAATTGGTTTACCTTGAACGCTGATACATAGTTCTTTTATCACCAACTCATTGCTCATTTTTTCTTGTGTGCTCCTTATGGTGTATCTGTTTTTAATGAGAATCTGTGAGGGGTTCCATATACACCCCCCAGACGGTTTACTTATCTGTGGAACCTTACCCGCCAATCCGCGACATATTCCGTTCAGGTTTAACAAAATCCGTGGCGTTAATTTTATGTCCCGCTTCTTTCTGTGCGACTGCGTCAAGAATCAGTTCTGCGATGCTTGCGTCTGATGCCCCATCACGTAGCGGCGTCAGCAAGTCTGTTTCTATCAATGAAAACAGACACGTCCGAAACTTCCCATCCGCTGTTAATCGGACCCGGTTACAGTTTTCACAAAACGGGGCGCTCACCGATGGGATTACCCCTACCTCATTACCATTATCCGTAAAGCGAAAGCGTTTTGCCGTATCACTTTTCGCATCCCCGTTGAGCGCCACCGGCTCGACGGGGTAGATGGCGTTAATTTTTTCGATAATTTCCTTCCCTGGAATAAACATATTCCGGCCCCAAATATCGTCTGCGTCGAGCGGCATAAATTCTATGAAACGGAGTTGATACCCATTTTCGCGTGCGAAGGTTGCCAAATCGACGATTTCGTCGTCTGTAAATCCACGCATCGCCACAGCATTCACCTTAATCGGATTAAAACCACACCGGTGTGCAGATTCCAGCCCCGCTATGACACGTGAGAGCACCTTCCGGCGCGTCATTTGCTCAAACTTCTCCTCGTTCAGCGTATCCAAGCTGACATTAATACGTCGAAGCCCCGCATTGTAAAGCGCCTCCGCTTGTGTAATTAGCCCGATGCCGTTTGTTGTCAAACTGATGTCCCGCAATTCCCCAAATTCCATTAACCGCTTGATGAGTCCCGGGACACCGGGCCGAACCAACGGTTCACCGCCCGTAATCCGGACTTTGTTGACGCCTAAACCGACGAAAATCCGCGTCAGATGATGAATCTCGTCAAATGTCATTAATGCAGTGTCAGGCAGGAAAACCATATCTTCAGGCATACAGTAGATGCACCGAAAATTGCAGACATCTGTGACGGAAATTCTGAGGTTCGTATGGGCACGGCCAAAACTGTCAAACAGCTGCGGTTTCATATTTATCACAGAGCGAAGTCAGAACAGAAATCATGGAGAATCATAAGGAATTACACAGAATTAATCTCACTTATATAGTATACCACATTTTTATCTTTTTTGCAAGTTTTTTATAGTAAAAGCTTTAAAAAAGATTTTTACGAATCTTCAACTCGTTGAGAAAATTTCTGTTGACAGCGCTTAAGTTTTTCAGTATAATAGATATAATATATTCATAAAATACCGAGACAAAATCATGGATGAAAAAGTATTTCACGTTGGCAGAGTTGAACTGCACGTCGATAAGAGGAATTTCGGTTCGGACGGTGGTCCTTCTGTGCGCGTTTATGGAGAAGCGGACGGGGAAAATATCCAACTCCTACGGTTCCACTGCTTTCGCAAGGAACCGCATTACCACTATGCTCCTTCCGGGAAAAACGAACAGCGGCATCTCGATAAAGCTAGCGTGCCGGATTCTGTCGCGTGGACAATCAAGCAGCTTGGACAAAATCTCGTTGAGATGATTCAGACTGCAGGTTACAGTGGCGTCGCTGAACAGGTTGACAAAATCGCCGTCGCCGAGATACTTCCTGAAGTTGAGTCTCTCATGCGAAGCGAAAACTAGATAAGGAAAGGACGGAATTCACATGAATCGCACGAATGTTATTAGTCTTATTCTCCTCACGCTATTGCTCGGATTCAATGCTTTTGGCGGAACGCCTCAGGAGTGGGGAAAATGGAAGAAGGGCGAATTAATGCTTGAAAACCATAGTTTTGAGGATGATTTAGCCGGCGGATGGAAACTAGAGGACGGCGCATGCTGTGAACGCGGCGGGCTCTATACCGTGGAGATTGATAAGAAAAATCCGCAACATGGGAAAAAATCGCTTAAGGTAATCGCGCACAAAGCAACGGGGACGGAATGGCATGCAAAGATTAAGCAGCATGATGTCTCCATGGAGGCGGGTAAGGAATATACCATCATTTTCTGGGCCCGCTCTGAAAAAGCACGTACTGTCGGCATCAGTGTCCAGATGCAACACGACCCGTGGACGTTCTACCAAGGGGGAAAAATCAGTTTGATGGGACCAAAGTGGGAGGAGTATCACATCACTTTCAACGCGACAGCGGATGTTAAACGCGATATGTGGGTAGGTTTATCAATTGCCGAATCGGATATTGACTTCTGGATTGATAATTTCCGATTCTTTGAAGGCGAACCCGAAGACGATTTAAATCGCGATACGCCCTTCGCTGTTGCCCCGAACGAGAAGTTAACGACAAAATGGGGTGATATTAAATCCGGTGCTGTGAGCAAGTAGAATGAGTGTTTAGGTGTATAAGCCCCTCGATAGTAATCTAAAAATTGAATAAAAAAATGGTATGAATCTTATGACGAACGAAAATGAGATTCATACCATCTGAAAAGGCGACTATGATGATTCGTACCACGTTAGAAATGAGAATTAAGGTTAAATCCTTAATGGAATCAAAACACCCGGTGCCCCCTATATATGATATCTTCAGGGAAAGCAGGGAAAGCAATTTTTTTCAAGGGCACTGACTCCAAGAATCTCATAAAGTATCTTTGTAGGAAAGAAAAGTCAAAATATGCTTTTGATAGAGAATTTAGAATCGGTTACGTTCTAAACGGTAAACTGTTTTAGCGTATCATCATCTAAATTCTCTAATAGATTTTTCGGATCTCGTTTTTGTGATTTTTCGAGTTCCTTTTCAGAAAAGCCGTGTTCTTCTACGACGTGTTCTAGCACATAGATAGGCGCGTCGCATCGGAGTGCGAGCGCGATTGCGTCGCTTGGGCGTGAATCTATATCAAGTTCCTTATCGTCGACTTGTAGTTTGATTTGTGCAAAGAAGGTACGCTCCTCAACAGCTGTCACACAGACAGATGTGACTTGTCCATTTAACTGTTCAATCACAGTCTTGAGAAGGTCATGTGTCATAGGGCGGGGAATCTCCGTTTTTTCCAGACTCATCTGGATGGAACCTGCTTCCGGTTCACCTATCCAAATCAGCAATATCCGCTTGGAGTTACCTTCTTTTTCTTTTAAAACAACTATCGGTGCCCCTGTACTCTGATCGATGGATAGAAAGTGCACGTTGAATTCAACGATAGTTTGTTCTTGCTTATCCATTTGTAGTCCTCTCTAAATTGATAAACGTTTAGAATCGAATTAATTTCGGTTGCTATGTGCGATTTGTCGCCGTCCTTAGCGGTTGAGGGTTAATTGGAATCCGCTTCTTCTGTATCTGTAGAGACGATTTTGTTATTCTTCGTCACGCCAGCAGCATAATTCCTAACAGTCTCGGCAATTTTATCGGGTTCTAACCCGGTAAAGTCGACAATTTCCTTGAGGAGCGGCACTGCTGCCCCGGCATTTACAATAGCGTTGAGAATTCGATTCATTCCGCCTGGGTTACCATTGCTTCCGTTCCCACTGCCCAGGTCAAGAACGCGGATGCTTTCGATTCGTTCAGCCGGTTTCATCAATTCGGTTGTCACCTGGGGTAGGGATTCAACGAGTGCCAGGACGGCGTCACTAACGAGAACTTGCGGTTCTGCCTGATTTTTGGCGGTAATAGAAGCTTCTTCGCCATCGGCTTTTGCTTTTGCTTCGACAAGAAATGCGTCGGCAAGGATTCGTTGTGCTTCGGCTTTTACTTCTGCGGCGGCGAGTTCTGCCTTAGCGGCTTCGACAACGGCGTAAGCTTCGGCGTCAGCCATGCGTTCCTTAGCAATTCGTTCTTCGTCGGCTTCTTGCTCCGCGTGAATGAGGGCGATTTTGCTTTGGCGTTCCGCTTCCTCAATGGCTTCAGCGGTTAAAACAGCTGCTTCGGCTCTCGCCTTTTCTGCGGAGACATCCAAAAATTCAACGAGTGCGGCTTCGCGTTCTTTCTCTTTAATTGAAACGTGGATTACGTTTTCTGCTTCAGCCTCTTTTTCCTCACGCTGTTTCTCTATCAGCACGATTCGGCTTGAAATGCTTGCTTCTTCAACGGTGCGTTCTTGTTCAATCTTCGCTTGTTCCACCGTGAGGTTCCGCTGAATTTCAGCCTCTTCAACGTTCTGTTGCTGCTGAACACGTGCGATTTCAACTACCTGTTTTTGTATAATCTCTCGCTCTTGAACCTCACGTTCTTGTTCAATTCGTGCGACTTCGAGTTTCTGTTTTTGTGCAATCTCGGCTGATTTTACTGCTTCTTCCTGCCGTAAACGTGCCTCCTCAATCGCTTGCAGTTGTTCGAGTTTATGGGATTCAACAGTGCGCGCTTGTTCTGCTTTATTGGTGGCGATTTCACGGCGCTGCTCCTCCTGTGCGAAGTCAAGGCGACGTGCCACTTCTAAGGCTTGCGTTTCCGTTTCTTCTTCACGCTGCTTAATCTCAAGCTCGGATTTGAGCCGGTCCTCTTCACGTTTAACCTTATTTTCATGCTCAATGCGCGCCGTCTGTGTCTGCCTATCTTCAACCTCTTGCTTAATTGTCTGAATTGCGACAACATCAAATCGGTTATTTTCATCAAGCGCCTCAAGGGGTGTCTGATCTAAGTTTGTCACAGCGACACTTTCGAGTTTAAACCCGTTTTGTTCCAGGTCATCCCGGCAGGCTTCTTGAACCTGATCAGAAAATTCTTGACGTTTCTCGTGCAGCTCCTGCAGTTCCATGGTTGCTGCCACACTTCGCAAAACGCCTACTAATTTCCCTTCAAGTAACAAATTAACCTGTGCTGGCGTCAACGTTTTATCGCCGAGGCTTTCGACGGCTTTGAGCACATCCTGCTCATGTGGCTCAATTTTAACATAAAATTGAGCTTCCAAATCCACGCGCAGACTATCTTTGGTAATCAATGCTGCGTGTCCTGTCCGTTCAACGGGCAGTTGCATCGTATTCAATGAAATCAATTGCGTCGTATTCGTAATGGGATTGATAAGCGTCCCGCCAAACACAACCCGTTTTTTCCGTCCCCCGGATATCACCAATGCGGAGTCGGGCGGCGCCTTTCTATAAAAGGATTTGTAGATAAGCACAAAAATGACAAATAGCGCGACGAGACTACCGACAATCGTTAAAAACAAATTGGCATCCATAATGTTCCTCCAAACAGTATGAGCGCACCGGCAAAGCATGCCGATGGAAATTTAGAAATCTTCGATAAATACACTGAAACAAAAATCGATTTGAACCTTAGTACAATTCTGAACCGGCTTTTTTCACATCGAAAATTCGTTTTTCATCGTCATAGTTGATTAAAATTACGGTATCCCCTTTGAGTGGGCTTTCTTCATCTGTTTTTACCCGACAATTTACTGTGAGTGTCGGCCCTTCGGGAACCTGGACACGGGCTGTTCCAAAAGTGGATGTAATTTGCCCGCTAATGACGCGTCCTTTTAAACCGAGCAGCTGAACATCTGTAACGGCACGTTCACTTTCAGGAAAGAGTTTGGACATGCCGAATGTGAGGTAGCGAGTACCAATAAAACTACATAGAAACGCAACAATACAGGAAGCCCAAAGCCACTGCGGATTCCTTTCAACACTAAAGACTGCATTCGTCAGCAGTCCGGAAATTCCCCAAATTCCGAGAAGCGACATCAACGCCACCATTATAGGGACTCTGCCAATGTTCAAAAACCCCAACACATCCACCCATGCACTCCCATTTCCGCCGGCATCAGCGTCAGCGTCAATATCAGCGTCAGCGTCAATATCAGCGTCAGCGTCAATATCAGCGTCAGCGTCAATATCAGCGTCAGCGTCAACATTACCAAAATCCAATCCGCCGATAACCAACCGAAAGAGCGCGAAGAGGAAGACAAGAGTCAGTGGCGCTGTAAACCAGACATTGTAATCAGCAAGGAAATATTCGAGATACGCCATCATAATTTTCAGAACCCAGCATTTGTCTTATAAAGGACAGCTTCTTGAGCACGTCTGGCGTGCTGTAACGTGGAATGGTTCAAAGTCGATTCAGTCTAAGACTGCTTTCTCTTTATTGAGGGGGTAGATTTCCCCGAGAGGTGCGCTTCGATGAATGCTTGAATGCGCTTCGCTTCACGGATATTGATATTATCAAGCAGATGGACTTGACGCGTAACTTCAATTTCGAGACAGGCTTGCCTCAAAAGCCGATGCTTGAGGCGATAAACAAGGTGTACCGCTTTTATCTGTGTAAAGCGGACGTTACATCGAATATTTGCGTAGGAAACGCCGAGTATACCTATCCGTCGTTCATCTACGACAAGCACACGATGTGTTGTGAGCACAATAAAATCAGGGCTTAAGCGGACTGAGCTCCCGAGTATGCAAAAACGGAACTGTTCATCTGACATCAATTCGGTGTTAATTAATTTTTGGACACGCGCCGGTAAGTTCTTAAACTCAGCCATTTCCATCCTGGACTTTGTATAAGAAGTGGAGGTGGCGGGAGTCGAACCCGCGTCCGAAAGCATTTCAATAGAGGCTACTACATGCTTATCACAAGTTCTAAATTTCGCCGATTAGATACGCTTGCGCACGTTTCATAATAGGCTATCTCAAGTAAAAATTCGTGGCGTGCCCCTTGAGAAAAGGCGGGACACTAGCCCGTTTTGCGGCGCTTTTACTTTCCTGACGGGCAGCAGGGCGGCAAAGCGTAGCTGCATTAGGCAGCTAATGCTAATTCTTCATCAGCAATTATAGTTGTTCCGCCAATTTAACGAGGCCTGCGGAGTCCTCGGCATGCAACCTATATCTCATCTACCTTCGTCGAAACCTTTACACCCCCTGAATTTTTGTGGGTTTGTTAACACCGAATCCGCATTTATTTTAACTGAGCTTGTGAAAAGCTGACTGAGCTTGTGAAAAGCGTTAGACATCTCCGATTAACGGTAATCCCGAATTTCGCGTACAGCTGCCTCGTTCTGTAGCTTGGCGCGCTTATCGTAAAGTCTTTTACCTACCGCTACGGCGAGTTCTATCTTAACCTTTCCGTTAGTAAAATATGCCCGGGTTGGCACAATTGTCATGCCCTTTGAACGAATTGAACGTTCAATTTTCTTGATTTCTCTTCGGTGCAACAGTAGTTTTCGCTGACGTTTCGGCGCATGATTCTCACGGTTACCGTGTTCATAGGTGCCGATATGTGCATCTATCAAGAATATCTCCCCGTCGTTAATTTGTGCGTAACTATCGGTAAGATTAAACTTCCCGCTGCGAGTCGCCTTTACTTCGGTTCCTTGCAGAACGATACCTGCTTCATACCGTTCTTGCAGGTTGTAGTCATAACGGGCCTTACGATTAACGGTAATCATCGAATTCTGAGAGGTAGCAGGCAACATGCCTACAGCGGAATTTTTACCGGTTTTCACAATATATCAATTATAACATACAAATTAATCTGTATGCAACAAAAAGCTTCGGAATTTACGAATTTTTCGAGGCAGTGGATTTTAGTTGCAAACCGTGCCCCCTCGTGATAAACTATATATCCGATATTTCCAAGGAGGAACCGATGCAGCTTTACGATACACGAGCCCCTAACCCGCCGTCGCGGGCAATCTTGGTTGGGGTGAAACTCCGGGATGCGTTCATGCACGAAACCGAGGAGTCCTTATCCGAACTGCGGCAGCTCACAGAAACTGCCGGCATAGCCCCTGTTTGCGAGACGATTCACCCACGGAATGTGCCGAATCCTACCTACTTTATTGGGGAAGGGAAGGTCGAAGAGTTGAAGTCCCTCGTCTCGGAGCTTCAAGCCGATGCAATTATTTTTGACGAGGAGCTCTCCCCCGCGCAAACGCGAAATATAGAAAAGGCCCTTGATACCGCAGCGATTGACAGAACAGGGCTCATCCTCCAAGTCTTTTCACAACGCGCGCAGACGAAAGCAGCACGGCTACAGGTTGCTTTGGCACAACTTGAATATGCGATGCCGAGACTCACCCGGATGTGGACACACCTTTCACGACTCGCAACAGGCGGCAGTAGCGGGGGATATTTGCGTGGCCCTGGAGAAACTCAGCTTGAAATGGACAGGCGCTGGATACGTAGGCAAATCTCTCACGTCAAAAAGGGGCTCGAGAACGTTGAAAAACGACGGAATGTGCAACGACGCAATCGCGCCGAAAAAATGAACGTCTCCCTCGTTGGATATACCAATGCCGGAAAGTCTACCCTCTTCAACGCGCTTACCGGTGGAAACGTTCTCGCCGAAGATAAGTTGTTCGCGACACTTGACTCAACGACGCGAAAAGTCAAACTCCCACAAAACCAGCAGATGCTTTTGAGTGATACTGTCGGTTTTATCAAAAAACTTCCGCACCAGCTGGTTGCTGCGTTCAAGGCAACATTGGAAGAAGTGGCAGCGGCAGAACTGCTAATTCATGTCGTCGATGTCAGTCATCCGGAAGCAGAAGCACAGATTGACGCTGTCAACCAGGTACTCACGGAATTGGGGGCTGCAGATGTTCCTATGGTGATAGTGCTGAATAAAATCGACAAGCTTAAAATCGAAGAAGAGATACAATTCATCCGCAGCCGCTATCCGGAGGCGATACCCCTCTCTGCACAACGAGGAGACGGCATTGAAAACTTAACTGACACACTGGCACAACGTTTTGCCGTGCATCAGATTCCGATACACCTCGGCATCCCTTATACGGACGGAAAAACCTTGGACTTACTCTATAAGCACGGCACAGTTAGCGACACGAAATACACAACCGAACTGGTGAGGGTTGAAGCGCGCATACCCAGCAGATACCTCAAGGCGGTTGAGCCCTTTCTCATCGGAGCTGATAAAACCGAATGACGAAAAAATGAGTTGGCTAGACAAAATTGATATCGGGCACGATTTACGGGCATTCGTTTGTTTTGCCCAATCCTTTAGGGTTGGGATATAAGCCCGCTAAGGGCCTAATCCTTGTAAAATAAAATTGACTTTTATGCTAAAAATGTGATATGATATTCGTATCAAGTTAGCAGACATGAACAGCGTTACCACTTGGTAACGTGTCTGCCTACCCACTGAAACGGGGTAAAAGACTTGATACTTGATAGTCCATGAAACCTATGCGGAACCTATTGGCTTTGTATTACAACAACTGATACAGATTTTAGCCCACTGCCGACAACAGGTAAAAGCGTTGGGGCAGATTTCGGTATGAAAGACGCATACTTGACACTTAGCACGGGTGAGAAAATACAAACCCACACCCTTTGAAAGCGAACTTGAACAAACTTGGGTCTCTCAACAAAGAACTTAGCCCTCAGCAAAAGTGTCAAAAACATAAGCGTCATTTTAAAAAAGTCGGACAATGGACAGCTACAACCAAACCTTGTCGTGATTGCGGTTTTCATAACGAAACCCTAACATTGGACGATAGGCAGTGGACATGCCCCGACTGTGGTTCACACCACGATAGGGATGTAAACGCTGCGATAAACATATTGCGGGCAGGGATAGCCGTCACTTGACGATATGCCTGTAGAAAACTACAGAGAAACGCCCGCTGGTGGAGCGACAGTAAGACGGTAATCTCTATGAGAAAACGGAGTTGGGGATCTCATGTTGCTTGCCAACATGCTTGCCATGGTAGAAACATCGTATCCAAAGGATACGATATTCTACCTATCTCCCCAACCGCAGTTGCTACGAAACCGAAGCCCCACGCTTTAGCGTGTGGGTGCTATCACAAATCTGCCCGGACTGTCACAAAGAATACCGGGTGCTTGAGCAGTTTTTAGGTAAAATGGGGGATGATACCTGGATTGATGCTGTTTTCAACGAGCAGTATTACATCGCTTTGCACTGCCCACAATGTCTCGAAATCCGGTATCTCCGCATTCAGGCATTGACAGCCCTGCAATTTTACACAGAAAAGGATTCTTTGTAAATTGATGACGGGTTTTCTAATTACCGCTTCACCGGCACCGCCCGGGAATGCTGAACGCTAGCGTGGGGATGGAATAATGAAGATAGGCGTTACACAGATTATACTCGGAAATATGTCCTTAGCCGATACACTTGGCCTGTGTCAGGAAGCCGGCTATGAGGCTGTGGAACTTACCTTCGGTGAAGGGCGAGAGCTTGATATCGACATGAGTGACACGGAACTGCACGGCATTGCTGACACTTGTCGGGCCGCTGGCATTGAAATTAGTAGCATTACTGCCGGGTACGCCGCTCGCGGGAATTTACTTAGTATTGATTCAAGTGAACGCGAAAAAGGCAAACGTTCACTCGCACGCGGCATCGCCATCGCCGGGGAACTCAAGGTTGGCGCAATTTTATTACACCCCGGACAACTTTCTGCTGAAGGAATGTACCAACAAGTCTGGGATAATCTGGTTGGGATTTTGACGGAACTCACCTCTGAAGCTGAGGCACATCACGTCGCAATTGGACTCGAAAATGTCTGGAACAAATTCCTGCTCAGTCCAAAGGAGATGCGTGAAATTGTCGACGAAGTTAATAGCAACTGGGTTGGAACGTATCTTGATACGGCGAACATGATGGCGTATGGTTACCCTGAACAGTGGATTCGTGAGCTCGGAAGTCGAATCAAACGCGTACACTTCAAGGATTTTTCGAGAGGGGCACATCAATTCGTGAACCTCTTAGATGGCGATACGGATTGGGCTGTGGTGATGCAAGCGTTGCGCGCAACCGGTTATAACGGTTACATCATCCATGAAGTGGGCGGTGAACGCGAAATACAAATTGAGATGGCACGGCGGATGCGTAAAATTGTGGCAATGTAGGCTAAAAACAGACAAAACGGGGCACGAAAACGGATAGCCCACTGATGCCGGAGGTCGGACTCGAACCGACATGGGCCTAGGGCCCGCTGGATTTTGAATCCAGTGCGTCTACCGATTTCACCACTCCGGCGCTCTCTCCTTTCCTCTATAATATACTAACACATTTTCGGGAAAAAGTCAAGGAAATTTGCGGCAGACAATGAATTACCGCAGCATAAAAAGGTTCTATCGCCATTTGTACGAGGGGTATCAAGGCGCCTTAAAGGGCATTCAATTGGGGAAAATATGAACCGGCAACCACATCTTAATCACGAAAATCTATTTCAACGCGGCTTTATTATCCTGAAAGCGGTGGTGTGGCAAATTTTGGCAAAAGAGACGTGGCAGATGTGGGTGTACTGGGTTCTTTGGAGACTATCGCCAAAACGGCGACGTATTCTAAAATTGAGAGCGCAGCTGATACCGCTTGATATCGATTCGCCTGCTGAGATGCGCTCACTTCGGGACGAAGTCTTCGCCAAAAGTTGCTTAGAAATTCAGAAAATCGAGGAACAACAAATTCTTCTTGACACCCTTAATCACGCGAACCTGCCGCGTGGATTTGAGCAGCTCTTTTTCGCCGCAATCTATCCCGTCCTCCTCAAACGCGACATGGCAGCAATTCCAATACGAACGGAAGCCCGCCATCAACTGCACGTCGAAATCGGGTACCTTGGGTATAATGAGGATTATTTTTTCTGGCTCCTTGAAATTGATGGCACAAAGCCGCTTACGCTTGAAACACAACTTGAACCGAGAATCGAGACGCGGCACGATAAACGATACGTCCGATATCCACTTGGAAGTGTCGGACTTGTTGATATGGAATACGCTGCTTATGCGGAGCAGTGGCTGCTTGACGCACCCAAACCCGCGACGGCACTTCCTATCCTCGCGCGTAACTACGCCGAACGGTGGATAATCAATGCCAGAATTTACCTCGCTCACATACTCAATGACCTGAAGAAACGGAACTATCAAGTCGCAGCAACGGTAATACCTGATTTTGAACGGGAGCGGTTGTCACTTTTACGCCGTCTCTCCCTCGCTCGCCTAAAAGGACGTCAATCTCAGTCCGAACGCCGAAATCGGTGAGATAGATACCCGGTTCTATTGAAAAGCAGACACCCGGAATTAACGCTCTTTCATCTCGCATCTCCAGATTATCTAAATTCACACCGTTGCCGTGAACAACGGTACCGATGTTATGCCCCGTTCGGTGTATGAAGAATTGCCCGTACCCTTTTTCGCGAATGTACCCCCGGACGCAATCATCGACAGCATACCCGTGAACGGGTTCCGTCGTCTCCCATTTTTCACGAATGAACGCCACGCCTCTATCCCGGGCCTCTTTCAAAATCTCAAAAATTTCGGCATATTGCGATGGAACACTCGCGCCCGCATAGGCAACCCACGTCGTATCGGCGAATACAGCATCCGGAGTTTTCTGTTTCGCCCACAAATCGATTAGGATAAAATCACCGATTTGAATTGGCGACGTGTCTGATGCGCTCGGCGAATAGTGTGGATTGCTGCTGTTCGCATTTACAGCGACAATCGGCGGATAGTCCGTAACGAGGCCGGCTTCTTCAAATTTTTGGAGAAGGAACTGTTGAACGTCATACTCGCTAATTTTTTTACCATTGCTCAGTTGCATGCCAATCCAGGTAAATGCGCTGTCCTTCGCCGATAAAACTGAACGCGCCGCCGATTGATGGCTCAAAATTTGCTCTCTGTTCAAGCGGGCCTCAACGCGTTGTGCCAATTCCGATGAGGTGTGCACTGTTATGTCAAATGAACTGAGCCACTCCAAAGTACCCCCGTCCACTCGCGAAATGTAAGGCAGCACGCCGTTAGGGGAGTACTCCATCGCTACATTTTTAACATCCGAAAGCAACGATTTTAGATTCGCCTGAAGTTCCTGCCAGCTCGCATAGACGGTAATTTGCCCGCGAACAGTGATGAAAGTTGATTTTTCAATCCGATGCACCAGCCACTTCGGCTCTCCTCGCACAGGAATGAGACAGAACCACCGGCGCGTTAGGTGCGATTCCGCTACCCCCGCAACGTTCTCGGCAATCGGATTAATCCCGCGAAAATCGTATAAGAGCCACGCATCAAGCCCTAATTCCATCAAACCATTTTGGATTTCACTTAGGTTTTTCAAAACACTCCTTCTTTAGCTAAATGTAAGTTGAAAATGTGTTTACCTTTTCAACACAACTTAGTGCTGGATAGACGCTATTTCTCTATCAAACACGGCGGTTATCATAGCACAAAAACTTATCCGTTTGCATAAAAAATTAGCGTTCCCTGAAACGTCTTCGGATAGTGCCTCCCAAGCGCTTGTACATATAACACAACACACACAGAAGCATATAGGAACACACGCAGCCCTTAGAAAAATTCCGGGCCGCACCATCACACTTTCAGAGAACGGGCATGTCGCTATCCGGATGCCGCGGTTGTGGCCGGCCCTACAAATCCGGCCCGCCTCGTCAAATCCACAAAAATTTCGAAAACGAAACTCCTATAGATTCAGAACAATTTAACTTGAAATCCTTCATAATTTCTGATAAATTAAAAAATCAAAATGCCAGATAAGGAGAACAACAAAACATGCCAAAATTTGGTGTCAATTTATTACTCTGGGCAGATAAATTTGAACGCGAAACGGTGGAACTGATTCCGAAAGTCGCCGAAATGGGGTTCGATGGTGTCGAAATTCCAATCTTTGATCCGGAAACCGTCGATATCCCATACACACAAGCTGCGCTGAAAGAGACTGGACTCGAAGCCATCGGATGCAATATCATGAGCCCTGATAGAAATCCAATCGACGAAGAACCCGCCATTCGCGAAAATGGCAAAGCCTATCTTAAACGAGCGATAGAGGTTATCGCCGAACTCGGCGCCGATACATACGTCGGCCCCATGTATAGTGCTGTCGGTAAACTCGTTGGACGCGCTAGAAATCAACAAGAGTGGGACTGGTGCGTTGAAGGACTACAGGAAGTCGCTGAATTTGCTGGGAATCACGGCGTAACCCTTGCAAGTGAACCGCTCAACAGATTTGAGACGTATTTCGTCAATATTGCCGAAGATGCCGTCAAACTCGCTAACGCCGTTAACAGCCCATACTTTAAAGTTCATCTTGATACCTTCCATATGAATATTGAGGAAAAGAACCAAGGAAAAGCCATACTGGAAACTGGGGATTTACTCCATCACGTTCACTGCTGTGAAAACGACAGGGGTACCCCAGGCACAGGACTCGTCAATTGGGAGGAAGTTTTCCGGGCACTCGCCACGATTCATTATGATAGGTGGTTAGTCATTGAATCGTTCACGCCTGCTGTCAAAGAGATTGCCGCCGCTACCTGCATCTGGCGCGACATCGCACCCAATGCTGAAAGCCTCGCTACTGAAGGGTTGGAATTTCTGAAAAAGATGGCAGCGAAGTATCTCTAGACTGAACACCGATGAGAGGAGGTTGACAATGCGTTTTGTGAACGGAATGACACACCGAATTGTCATATCGAATGAACGGAAAGAAGCAACGGAAAGCAAGCAATACTGTTTGCGTAACACCGCTTCCGCGGTTTTTTTGCTTGCAATGTCAGCTGTAGCATTTTTAATCTGTAACCCCAGCATCGCGCATGCAGAAGAACTACAATTCCTCAGAAATATCAGGCAGCTCACTTATGATGGAAAACGAACCGGCGAAGGTTATTTCTCACCTGACGGAAACTCGATGATTTTCCAAAGCGAGCGAGAACCTGATAATCCATTCTACCAAATTTATCACTTGGACTTGTTGAATGGCGATACACATCGCGTTTCACCCGGAACCGGAAAAACCACGTCTGCGTTCTTTCGCCCCGGGACGCAGGAGGTGCTTTACGCTTCAACGCATCACGATAAGTTTGCAACCGCCAAACAGGAAGAAGCGTTTGAATTCCGAAAATCCGGGAAAGAACAACCGTATAGTTCAGATTACGACGAGGCCATGGACATCTTCTCTTCAAATCGTGACGGCACTAACCTTAAGCAACTCACAAATGCTCACGGTTACGACGCAGAGGCATCTTATTCGCCCGATGGAAAACACATCGTTTTCTGTTCGCTACGCGACGCATATCCGAAAGCTGAACTCTCCCCCAAGGATTTGAAACAACTTGAAGTTGAACCCGCATATTTTGGCGAAATTTATCTCATGAACGCCGATGGTTCCAATCAAAAACGTTTGACAGATTGGGCCGGTTACGACGGTGGGCCCCGCTTTACACCCGATGGGCAGCACATCATCTGGCGACATTTCACACCTGATGGCAGACAAGCCGATATCTATACCATGCGGTTAGACGGCACCGGTGTGCAACGACTCACTGATTTCGACAGCATCTCTTCGGCACCCTATTTTCATCCCTCCGGAAATTACGTTATTTTCGCATCCAATAAATTAGGGGCTTCCAACTTTGAGTTATATCTCATTGACACTGCTGGACGACGCGAACCGATTCGCGTGACATATACAGATGCTTTTGATGGACTACCCGTTTTCGCGCCTGATGGAAACAGTCTCTCTTGGACATCCACCCGTAACAGCCAACGGATATCACAACTCTACGTCGCCGAGTGGAATCATGAAGCCGCCTTAGCCGCAATTGGAAACGTGACTAAAAGTGAAACCAAAAATAGAAAGACTCATGAATCGGATACCGAATCCGACGCCGGTAGGTAGGCACTATCCCAGACAATACCACTGAAATTGCGGGTGTCAAACTCTCCGGGGTTCGCGCAGACGGGCCCGCTGGGAAAGCCGGGGGAAAAGGTGGAGATATCATCGTCGAATTTGGAGGGCAACAAATTGCCAATATCTATGACTATACCTACGCATGAGATGCCCTGAAATTGGTGAACCCGTCAAGATAATCGTCTCGGGGGACGGCAATGGGATTAACCTCACTATTATCCCTGAAGCCCGAAATTAATTTGATGGAGATACGTTTCAATTACACTGAAACGAAATGGTTAACATTGCCCCGGAGGGCGCGCTGCTTCTTGTTACCATGCCATGCCGCCCTTAGCTCAATTTGAACAAGCCCGACGCGTAAAGAAGTTAGAATAGATAATGTTAAAGCAGATATAAACACAATGCAACCCTTTGATTCTGAACTGACACAACGCATCATTTTTGGTGAAAATACCATAGGGAAACTCGGTGAGGTGACAGCTACCTTCGGATGCAAGCGAGTGTTAGTCGTAACCGACGCGGGCGTCCTTGACGCAGGTATCGCGTCGATGGGGATGGAAGCGTTGAAAAACGCAGGTTTGGACGCCTCCATTTTTTATCAAGTTGCACCCAATCCGACAACCGAACACGTTGAAGCCGCACGAACGTTCGCAATAGCCAACGGGCCTGTAGAACTCATTATTGGGCTTGGTGGTGGGAGTGCGATGGACTGCGCCAAAGGTGTTAACTTTTTGCTCACAAACGGCGGGCAGATGGAGGACTATTGGGGCATGAACAGAGCCACGCAACCGATGCTACCTTCCATCGGAATTCCGACAACGATAGGAACCGGGAGTGAGGCGCAGTCTTTCGCGCTTATTTCCCAAGCAGAGACGCATCTCAAAATGGCATGTGGTGATAAAAAGGCGAGATTCCACGCCGTCATTCTGGACCCGGTACTCACTGAAACCTTGCCAAGATTCGTTGCAGCCACGACAGGCATTGACGCGATGGCACACGCCATCGAAAGCTTCGTCTCTACACGACGAAATCCGATGTCACAGATGTTCGCCGAGCGCGCCTGGCGGGTGTTAGCAGATAATTTTGAGCAATGCCTTGAAGGTGAATATCGCAGCGCACGCAGTCATATGTTATTTGGGGCATATCTCGCTGGGGCCGCGATTGAGAATTCAATGCTTGGGGCCGCCCACGCCTGCGCCAACCCATTGACAGCAAGATACGGCATTATCCACGGCGTCGCCGTCGGACTGATGTTACCACATGTTATCAGATACAACCGCATCAGCCTCCCGGGACTATATCGGCAATTGTACCCCGACGGGGATTTAGCAGCGCACATTGTAAAACTCAAACAGCATGCCAAATTACCACAGACATTGCGAGAGGTTGACATTCCATCAAACCAAATACCGACACTGGCAGTGGACGCCGCCGCACAGTGGACAGCTCAGTTTAATCCACGCCCATTAGAGATTTCAGATTTTGTCAGCCTTTACGAAACGGCATACTGAGTTCACAACAAAAATCGATTGTGCCCGCCCCCGCTTTTTGAATCATGAAAAAGACGAAAAAATGAAACACGATACCCTAAAAAAAGCCAATAACCAGCTACGTGCCGCACTCGGCTCGAGACTCCTCACAGACGTGGAAACCCGCGAAGCGTACGCCCGCGACGCCTCCTATCACCGAGGCGTGTTACCCATCGCCGTCGCAATGCCACAAACCAACACGGAAGTCGCACACATCGTCACAATCTGTGCGAACCACAACATCCCGATAGTACCCTACGGGACAGGCACCGGCGTAGAAGGCGCAGCCATCCCCATGAAAAATGCCCTCTGCATCTCCCTAAAACGGATGAACCACATTTTACGCGTCAGCAAAAGTGACAGAGATGCGACTGTCCAAGCCGGTGTCACCCGCATGCAACTCAATAACCATCTTGCAGACACCGGGACGTCGCTACACTTTCCGGTTGACCCGGGTGCAGATGCCTCGTTAGGCGGCATGGCGGCAACTCGTGCCTCTGGTACTAGCGCCGTGGGCTACGGCACAATGCTCGATAACACCCTCGGACTGTGTGTCGTCACAGCCGAGGGCACAATTGTCCAGACAGGAACCCGGGCTAGAAAATCCGCTGCAGGATACGATTTGACCCGGCTCTTCATCGGTTCAGAGGGCACTTTAGGCATCATCACCGAAATTACCCTCAAATTAGCACCGCTCCCCGAAGCTATCGCCGCCGCAGTCTGCTCCTTCCCCACCATTGCCGCCGCTGTCAACACCGTCATTCGACTCATCCAGGAAGGATGCAGTATCGCCCGTATCGAACTCCTCGATGAACATCAGATTGAGGCAGTTAATAAATACGCAGGACTCACCTATGAAGTCGCCCCCACCCTCTTTTTTGAATTTCACGGTTCACCGCAAACCGTCGCCGATAACTCAAAAGCGGCACAGGCCATCGCCGTAAAACACACCGACGCAGATTTCCAGTGGACTACCGAAGAAAACCAACGAAACCGACTCTGGAAAGCACGATACGATAGCTACTACGCCATACTTAACATGCGCCCCGGCTCCGTCGGATATGTCACCGACGCATGTGTCCCAATCTCACGTTTAACCGAATGCATCACCAAAACCAAAGAACTCCTCGACAAATCCGATATGATTGCCGTTCTCCTCGGGCACGTCGGAGACGGTAACTTCCACGTCGTTTTTCCATTGGAACCAAATAATCGTGACGAATTAGCGACAGCGCAGCGGCTGAGTCAACAAATCGTCGACATCGCGTTGGAAATGGAGGGCACTTGCACCGGGGAACACGGCGTCGGCATTGGCAAAAAAGAGGCGTTAGAGAAAGAAAACAGGGCCGCGGTTAACTTGATGCGCAGCATCAAGCACGCACTGGACCCGGGAAACATCATGAACCCGGGCACAGTCTTCACACCATAGCAAAAACCAGAACCATGAAAAACATGCATGAAAACAGAATCTGGAAAGTCCTACTTACCGATTACGCCTGGCCCTCCGTTGAACCGGAGCGACAGCACCTGGCCAAAATCGGTGCGGAACTCATCGTCGCTGAAACCGGCAATGAAAAAGAACTGCTCGCGCTTGCCCCCACATTCGATGGTATCCTTACCTGCTGGAAACCCGTCACAGCAAACGTCATTAACGCCGCTAAAAAATGTCAGATTATTGCTAGGTGTGGTGTCGGACTAGACAACATCGATGTACGAACCGCGACAGCGAACGGCATTGTTGTTACCAATGTCCCCGCCTACTGTGTCGATGAGGTATCCGAACATGCAATGGCATTGCTGCTTGCAAGCGCCCGCAAAATCCTACGGTACGATGCCGCCATCAAAAACGGTATCTGGGAACAGCGCATTGGAAACCCGATATACCGGGTGAGCGGAAAAACCTTAGGCATTGTCGGCTTCGGGAAAATCGCTAAAGCACTCGTCCCAAAAGCGCGTGGCTTCGGATTAAACATCATCGTGTACTCACCCAATACCGAGCCTCAACAAATCGCAAACCACGATGCCCAAAAGGTAACCTTTGATGAACTGCTCGTTAGTGCAGATTTTATTACCGTCCACGCCCCACTGACACCTAAAACGGAGGGGATGTTCGGCGCCATAGAATTTCGCGCAATGAAACCGACTGCCTTCCTCATTAACACCGCACGCGGGGGCATCGTCGATACCGAAGCCCTCACAACTGCAATTATCAACCGCGAAATCGCCGGGGCCGCGCTAGATGTCCTTGAAACCGAACCGCCGCAACCGAACGATAGACTTTTAGCATGTGAGTCTGTGATTCTGACACCACACGCCGCTTTTATTTCGGAAGAAGCCATATATGAACTCGAAGTCACAGCGGCATCCTGCGTAACACAGACACTCACCGGGCAACTGCCCAAATCCGTTGTGAATCCGCAGGTTTTGGAACGTCCAAACCTGAGAGCAAAATTCAATTAACTTTCCATTCATACAAACTGACTATGGAGCACAAAATGCAACAACTCCCTGATGCAACAGGACATTTCGGACAATTTGGGGGCAGATACGTACCTGAAACGTTGATGCCCGCTTTACTGGAATTGGAAGAATCGTACAACGCTCTGAAAACCAATCCGGAATTCCAAAGCGAGTTTGAGGAGTGCCTCCGGGAATATGTCGGAAGACCAAATCCGCTTTACTACGCTGAACGTTTGACACAAGAACTTGGGGGCGCGAAAATATATCTCAAACGTGAAGAACTCAATCATACCGGCGCCCACAAAATTAACAGCGCTATCGGGCAAATCCTGCTCGCACGTTGGATGGGTAAAAGCCGTATTATCGCTGAAACCGGCGCGGGACAACACGGGGTTGCAACCGCCACCGTCGCTGCAAAATTCAACATGGCGTGCGACGTCTACATGGGCGAGGAGGATATAGAACGTCAAGCACTCAACGTTTTCCGGATGCGGCTCCTGGGAACAAAGGTGGTACCCGTCAATTCCGGTTCCCGCACCCTCAAGGATGCCATCAACGCGTGCTTCCGCGACTGGGTAACGAACGTCCGCAGCACCTACCTCCTCCTCGGCTCCGTCGTCGGGGCGCATCCATACCCGATGATAGTTCGAGATTTCCAAGCCGTCATCGGCACGGAAGCACGGGCGCAAATCTTGGAGAAAGAGGGGAGACTGCCCGATTGCATCGTCGCCTGCGTTGGAGGCGGCAGCAATTCACTCGGCATGTTCTATCCATTCTACGCGGACACATCCGTCCGCCTCATCGGCGTTGAAGCCGCCGGAGAAAGCATCCACAGCGGAAGGCACGCAGCGCCGCTAACCGCAGGTACCGTTGGTGTCTTCCACGGCGCGAAGTGTTATCTCCTGCAAGAACCCGACGGACAGATTACACCCGCCCACTCCATCTCCGCCGGCTTAGATTATCCCGGTGTCGGGCCAGAACATAGCTACTATCGAGAAACCGGAAGAGCAGAATATGTCCCAATTACCGATGAAGAAGCCGTGGAAGGGTTCCAACTGCTATCCCAAACAGAGGGCATCATCCCCGCTTTAGAATCCGCACATGCAATCGCATACCTCCGAAAGCTCGCACCCAAACTGGGCGAAGAGCAGGTTATCGTCGTCTGCCTCTCCGGACGTGGCGACAAAGATGTCTACACCATTGCAAATCAACTCGGAGTAACTCTGTAGCGGCAGCGCACGTCCAAACTTATATGAGGTTTACAATGAAGCAAAAAGCTGACGGCCCCGTCGAAAACCGAACGCTACCACAAAAAATCCGGAACGGCATCACCCAGCTTTCACACCGAGATGGCCCCCTCCGGAACTGGAGATACGTTCCAACGCGACTGCTGCTCCGGAAATTGCGCTCGGAATCCTATGAAATCCGTGCCTATGCGGCAGAAGCACTCGGCTCCCTTGGCGACATGCATGCAATCACACCGCTCATCGAGGCACTCACGGACGGCAACACAACCGTTCGACGCTTCGCCATCTCTGCCCTTGGCAACCTCCGCGACGAACGCGCCATTGAGCCCCTCATCTTATTTTTACAAGACAAAGAACCAGACATGCGATGCGCAGCCGCCGTCGCACTCGGAAAATTAGGACTGAGCGACGAACGCATCGAAAACCCGCCCCTTCGCATCATAGAGGCTCTCATTGGCAGCATCATAGACACAGATAGAGCTGTCTGCTCCGCCGCCATTGTCGCACTCGGTAGAATTGGTAACCCACAAGCCGTCTTTCCCCTTAAAACCCTCGCACATAATACGGAAAGCGAATGGCTCAGCCGTTATATCAGCGAAGCCCTACACCAAATCAATGAACAGAATCTCTAATTTCAGCAGCCCTGACTAGTGAAGTCACCCGAAAAGCCCAATTAGGCATTTGTCGTGTCGATGCTGACACGCTCCCTGGAGTAACACCTTCAAAGAAGACAGATATCAATTGGAAAACTGAATCCTCAACGAGAAAAAACATTGACATCCGCGCCCGCCTATGATATACTATAAGACATTTGAGAGATACAACAAGACATTTGAGAGATACAACGCCCGTGATAATTAATCCCGGATTTCAAACGAATTAAGCTAACCCGCAACCCTACCTAATTTATGAATCGAATCGAGCAAAAATTTCAAAAACTCAGAGCAGAAGGTACGAGTGCCTTCATGCCGTATCTTTGTGCCGGTGACCCAACCCCCGATTTAACCAGTCAACTCCTCCTCACACTTGAAGACGCGGGGGCAGAACTGATTGAACTCGGGATTCCCTTCTCCGATCCGATTGCCGACGGCCCTACCGTTCAACGCGCCAGTGAACGTGCGCTTGCACACAATATCTCACTCGAGCAGAGCTTAGAGCTTGTTGCCACCGTACGCCAACGCACAAACATCCCCATCGCCCTCATGAGCTACTACAACCCCCTCTTTTGCATGGGCGAAGCCGCGTTCTGCAAAGCAGCACAGGATGCCGGGGTTGACGGGCTCATCGTCCCGGACCTCCCTCCTGAGCAAGCAGCGCCCCTAATAAAAATCGCCCCAGAACACAATCTCGCGACAATCTTTCTCGTCGCCCCTACCAGCCCACCCGAACGAATGAAATTAATCGCATCCGTGAGTACCGGGTTTATCTATGCTGTCTCGTTAACCGGCGTAACCGGGGCACGCCACAGGTTGTCAATCGAAGTCGAACCCATGGTGACAGAGCTCCGTAAGCACACCGATAAACCCATCGGTGTCGGCTTTGGGGTATCTACACCAGAGCAAGCAAACGCCGTCGCGCAACTCGCCGACGGTGTCATTGTAGGAAGCGCAATCATCGATGTGATTGAGGAACATATAGATACAAAAGCCCAACTGCTTTCTGCCGTGAAAACCTTTGCCGCCAATTTAGCGGCCGGGGTTAAGCAGCGACATCGCCCGCTATCAACGTAAACGGCGTGGCTAAAACTGGGTAAACAACGACAAGCATATGGCTTGCTACCTTGGCAAGCATGTCGCAAGAACCTTTTTTTGCTTTACGAAAATTCCCGAAGACTGGAGCCCCCATGAACAACAACAGACGCCTCATTGAAGATACCTTCCCCGTCGAAGACGTCAGCGAACAAGGACGACGTGATAAATATAAGAAGCAAATCACCGGCACGCATATCTGGTGGGCGCGCAAGCCGCTTGGCCCATCACGCGCCACCGCATACGCCGCCCTCGTAGATAGCCCCCCCCCTTAACTGATGATAACGATTCGTTAATCCTAGAAAAACACAATTCCATCGCTTCTCTCGCCGTGTGGGAAACCGCCCAGGAGCCAATGTCGATTAACGAGGCACGCGCACATATCCTCGAATCCCACGACGGAAAAACGCCTACCGTGTTGGACCCGTTTGGGGGCGGCGGCTCCCTTCCCTTAGAGGCACAACGCCTTGGATGTGAGACACACTCCTGTGACTTGAATCCCGTCGCGATACTGATTCAGAAATGCACGCTGGAATACCCACAGAAGTACGGACTCCAATTGTCTCTGGATGTGAAAAAATGGGGCGACTGGGTGATTGAACAGGCGACATCCGAAATGGCACCGTTCTATCCACCGGAAACCGACGGTTCTACTCCCTACGCCTATATCTGGGCACGCACGTTGCCGTGTCAAAATCTGGGATGCGGCGCCACCGTTCCGTTAATGAGCCAATTTTGGCTGTCGAAAAAGCGGAACATCGCGCTTTTTCCGTTCGAGGAAGATGGACACATCGCCTTCCGTATCGTCGGGACTGCGTATCACCCGATGCCGCCCGATTTTAATCCAGCCAACGGTACCATTGCGCGAGCTATCGTCAAGTGTCCGCTCTGTCAAAGCGCCTTTGCGGCAAAAGACACGCGACGCCTCTTTCAAAACGGCGCCGCTGGCGAACTTCTGCTTGCCGTGGTGACGGAACATCCCGACGTGAAAGGGAAACGATACCGCATCGCAACGGACGACGACGTCGCGATTTTCAAGCACGCGCAAAAACGGCTGGCTGAAACGTGTCAAAGCGTCGCTGGTGACTGGGGACTTTCTCCAGTGCCAGACGAATCCATGCCCCAAATCAGAGGGGGTGCTGCAGGGAATAGGATTGCAAAATATCACTTTAACACGTTTGGTGAACTCTTCAACGCGCGTCAACAACTGGCGCTCATCACCTTTACGGAGAAACTCCGGGCTGCGCATACGGAGATGTGTGCGCAAACGCCGGTTGACAAAGATTACGCCGCCGCCGTCACAACTTGTTTGTCCCTCTGGTTAAACCGCATTGCAGACACCGGCTCAAACCTTTGTTGGTGGGATAACAGTGGAGGAGCCGTTATCCGTTTGTTTGCTCTACAAAGGCTCTCCATGGTTTGGAGTTATGGGGAAGCGAATCCGTTGCGTGTCGCCGTGAATCGACTCAAAGCCGTTTTAAAACCGATGGAACACCTCTCGCAGATGGACGCGAAACCCGTTGCCATAAAAAATGCCTCCGCAACGACGCTGCCTTACCCGGACGCCGCTTTCGACGCTATCATAACGGACCCGCCGTATTACGACAACATCGCTTATTCATACCTCTCGGATTTTTTTTATGTCTGGCTCAAACGCAGTGTCGGGCACCTCCATCCAGAGCTCTTCGAGACAGCGCTGACGCCCAAAGCCGGCGAAATCGTGGCGTATAGTCACAGGAAAGGCGGATTGGCAGCCGGGAAACGCTTCTTTGAAGATGAGCTGTCGAAAGCGTTTGCCGAGATGTATCGCGTGTTAAAACCGGGCGGGATTGCGGTTATCGTCTATGCCCACAAATCGACTGCCGGGTGGGAGACGTTGATTAACGCCTTGCTGGATTCCGGACTGGTAATCACCGCTGCCTGGCCGGTTGATACGGAACTGGACTCTCGCTTTCTGGCGCTAGATTCCGCGGTGCTGGCGTCGAGTATCTACATGGTAGCCCGAAAAAGCGCGCGTTTGTCTTTCGGCTTCTATAGCGATGTAAAAGAAGAACTTGAGCATCACCTGTCCCTTAAACTGTTCACACTCTGGGCGTCCGGTATCTCGGGTGGGGAGCTTTTCATCGCGGCGATAGGGAGTGGGCTTGAGGTGTATGGCAAATACGAGGAGATTCTCGATAACGATGACACCATAATTCGTGCCGATAGGATGATAGCCGATATCCGTGAAGTCCTTGAGCGGTTGGATAGCGAACCGGCGGGTGTAGACGGCACAAAATTGACGCGTTTCTATCTTCGGTGGCGCCGCGAACACGGGCTGTCTTCCGTACCGTTCGATATCGCGCAGAAACTCGCCCTCTCCCTCGGGCTGGAGTTGGCCGATGAATGGGGTGAAGGGAGTTTTATCCAACAGAAGAAAGGGTTGGTGCGGGTGCTGGGGCCGCAGGAGCGGCGGGATAAGGGGATGGGCAAAAGCGACGAGTTGATAGATGTACTGCATCACGTGTTACACTTATGGCGTCACGGCCAGCGCCCTGCGATGATAGAGCGTCTCGCCCGTGGGCGTGTCGGTTTACAGGAGCTGATATGGCGCGTCGCCCAGGCGGTGAGTGTGACGCTGCCCCTCGATAGTGAGGAGCGGATGTGGTGTGAGGGGTGGTTTGCGGACAGACGCAGCATTGAACGCGAGGTGATGGCAGCCGTCGCCGCTGCTGGCGATAACAATTTATTTTGAGAGGGAGCACTATTTTTTTTACTAAAGGTAGCAATCAACCTGCTTTCTAGGCGATAAAACCTCGTTACTTCAGGCCCCGGCGAATTCCAAATTTCGCCTCAAATTCCTCCCAGATATCGGGTGTAATATTAGCGGTAGCGGCTTCATATCCATCTTCGACTTGTGCGACATCCGCTGGCCCGAACATGACAACGCCCTCAATAGGTGCAGCGAGACAAAACTGCATCGCCAGATGCCGGATATTAACGCCGCGTGCCTGGCACCAGTGCCAGATTGCATGCGCCTTCGGTTCCACATCCGCGTTACGTCGGCGCTCCGTTTCAATGTCCGGTTCTTCCCCTGTCAAACTCCCCATTCCGAGCGGACTTGCGAGAATAATCCCGACATCGTGTTCACGTGCCAAGGGCAGCGTTGTTTTCGCAACCGATTGGGAGAGCAGTGTATAGTCCAAGAAAGTTAGGATAATATCAATGAGTCCGGTTTCAATCAAGGTTTTATGGAATTCATGGGAACGTACTCCGGCGCCGATGTGCCGTACATACCCTTCCGCCTTCATTTCACAAAGCGTCTCCAATGCCTGTTGCGGTGCGAGTACGCTTTCCATGTCAACTGCATCATGAATCAGCACGGCGTCCAAATAGTCTGTCCGGAGGTTCTTAAGGCTATTCATGACACTCCAGCGGGTTCCATCTGCGGAGAAATCCTTCGGCCGCTGTGGGTGCGTTCCGACCTTTGCTTGTAGATAAACCTGTCCCCGCAACCCACCGTCGGAGAGTGCTTCCCCCCAGAGATGCTCGGCGTGTCCCGGATAAGTATCAATATAGTTGATGCCGAGTTCAACGGCGCGTCGGATGGCGCGGATTACCTCAGCATCAGGCTTCTGCCATAACCATGCGGCGCCAAGGGCTAGTGCATTGGGATGCATCTCTGTACGTCCCATTCGGCGTATCTCTAATTTTTGTGCCATGATATGCCTACGCTACTCCCCATATTTTGTGTTAGTCCGCCGGCTATTCGATTAATTTCCGTAATTTATGCGTCGATTCAGCAAGCGATTCCTGTAAATACGGATACGGAAACTGTCCCCACCGGTCAGGTGGCGGTTCTGACGCCTGCTCAATTTTCAAATGCGCGAAGCTTGGTCCGGGTGCGGAGATGAGCGTTGGGAGTTGTTCATCAAGTTCATCGATATCATGAAAGTCATAAACACGTTCAAAGCCTACTGCCTTTGCAACTGCTGTCCAACTAAACCGTGTATTACGCGGTATAGGTTGATTGCCGGTGACTTCATACGTGCCGTTATCACAAACGAAGAGAATGTAATTTCGTGGCGGGGTGTGTAACGCGGTAATCGTAGCGAGTGTACCTAAGCACATTAACATACTTCCGTCGCCGTTCAGTACGAGTACTCTTTGCTCCGGTTTTGCGAGTGCGATGCCGAGTGCGAAGTCGGCGGCGTGTCCCATGGCGCTTCCAACGGATGCGTAATCGAGCGGGTGTGTCGAAAGTTTGGCCCAGGGCACGGTAACACCCATGGTTGTGACAACAATTTCATCGGTTCGATGTTTGGCGATGCGCTGCAGGCATTGTTCTTTATTCAGCATAATTTCCTCCGCCCCTATTTTTCTTCTTCTGGTGGCAAGAAGTTAATCGCCGGTGGTGTTTTCATCATAGTTGCCTGAGTCTGGACATACTGCGCGAATTCGTTTTCGTTCTCAATTCCGTCAATCCCGGCGCCCCAAATCGCGGAGGCGCGATAACTGAACCGGCCGTCTACATCCGGAATTAGGGTGACGTAATATGTTGCGTCTGTCTCGGTGACGTCTCCGCCTTGCGCACTAGGGTAGATGAGTGAAACACCGAGCGGTGCCAACTGAGCATTATCCTTTCCCCAACTCCAGGCCCACCCCTGTTTTTTCTCATGGTTTGAGTTAACGTCCAAAATGGGAATTCCTGTGACAATGACAGTGCCGGCAGGCAAGTCGCCCTTGATATGCACGTGATGCTCCAGCCAGGGGGATTCGCCATAAATAAAGACGGTTGAGGTTAACTGGAAGGTTTTTCCGTAGCGTTCCGCTTCCGGAAAAACCCGTTGTACAATGGAGCGAATGGAGCCACTTGCGAGGATGCGTACGTAGTCGTCCCCTTCGGGCAGCGGAATAGTCTGCGCCTTTTCTTTATCCCACAAAGCGAGCCCGCCACATCCGATATGTCCGGCTAAAGGCGTTAACGCTACCATCGTTGTAGATTCCGGCTCAAGGAGTGCATTCAGGGATAACCCAATCGATTTAGAGATGTTGAGTTGTCCTTCCGCTTTTCGAACAAAGTAGTTTTCCTGATTCTGAAGATCCTTAATAACCCACTGCTGCATCGGTTTTTGGTTCTCAAGGGCAACCTGTTCAGAGAGTGTGATGTTGTGGCTCTGAAAATGCTGTCGAAGCGCCGGTGAGAGTATTCCCCCGGCATCCAATTCTCCCTCGAATACCGAATCGACACTGAACAGTTCAGCCCGTTTTTTGCCATATGCGGTGATTGCCCCATTGTGCCGGAGCAAATACGCGATGAGATTCGATTCTATTGCCGCCACAGCGTTGAGTTCAGGAAAGATTGCGCCACGTGTCTGTTTTTTAATATCCAGCGTTAATTGGGCTTTCACATTTGCATCATAGAGAATAGAGACATCTTTTGTCTCATCGCCCGCTAAGTCTAACAAAAAACAGAGCTGGTCGCGTTGTCCATCATAATTAACGTCGTCTGCTTGTGCGGGGAGCATTACCTCGCGCGGTGCTTTCCCGGTGACGACGGAATAAGCGTTAAAAGAAAAGTCCGGGCTAACCTTCCGAAGTTGTTCGCCTGTGAGTAGAATAGGCACCTTCTTGCGCGCAATGGGCAGTGTATTCTGAATGCTGAGCCGAATCTTGCTAATCTTCTGGTTCCCTCCTGGTACCGTGCAAGCCTTAAATATCAGCAAAAAACTGAGGCTCATGCCGAGTAACATAACGCTCTTTTGTCTCTTTATCACTAATTTACCCTCTCGTAAAAAATCTTTCGATTAGATTTCAGGCAGAACCTCAAGTAGCCGTTCGATTTCAGCCTCGGTATTATAAAAATGGGGAGACACCCGCACCCCCGTTCCGCGTGCTGCGGCGATTATCTTCTTTTCCTGTAGCAGCGTGCAGAGTTGATCCGGGTGCTGTCTCGGGCTTTGAAAAATTACAATCCCGGCTCTCTCATGCTCCAATTCTGGGGTGATGACTGGATATCCTTTGTTGCGTAACCCTCTGATGAGTTGTGCGGTGAGTGCCAAAACGCGCTTTTCAATCGTAGGTATTCCTACCTCAAGTAGTAGCGCGATTGCAGCATTGATGCCATATAACCCGATGCTATTGTAAGAACCTTCCTCAAACCGTGTCGCGTCTGGTTTCTGAGTAAAATCATAATTGAGGAAATCCCGCGGGTTTATCACGCTTGCCCACCCGACGTTGGTGTTGATAAGTTTTTCGAGTTTTTCTTGCGCACAATAGAATATGGCGGCGCCTTCCGGTCCGAGCATCCACTTATGTCCATCAGCGGCGAGAATATCAATCTTCGCCGCTTTTACATCTAAGGAAATTGCCCCAATGCTCTGAATTGCATCGACAACGAACCAAATATCACGTTGTCGACAGAGTGTACCGAGTTCTTCAAGATTGTTCCGGAACCCGGAGGCAAACTCAACGTGGCTGATTGTAACTACCCGGGTCTTTTCATCAATTGCCTGTTCAATTTCATGAATGTCAATGCGTCCATTTCTCTCTGGTACCATGCGTGTGTAAACGCCGTAGCGTTCCTTGAGGCTCCACCAGGGATAGACGTTAGCAGGAAATTCGACGGCGGTTGTAACGACGTTATCTCCGGCGCGCCATTGCATGCCGTTAGCGGCAATCAGGATACCTTGTGATGTGTTTTTCATAAACGCAATTTCGGTTGGCGCCGCGTTAATGAGTTTCGCTGCCTGGGTGCGACAAATTTCGGCGGTTTCTGCCCAATCTTCAGCGTTAACGGCGCCATTCCCAGTAGCGTCTTGCGCAAACGCTACCATGGCGTTTCGTACGCGCCGCGATAATGGTGCGATGCCGGCGTGATTGAGATATATATAGTTTTTAGTCACTGGAAATTCAGAGCGCCAGTGCTCGTTGGCGTTTTCCAACAGATTCACCTCAGGAATGTTACAACCGTGTAATCTTTGACCCGGTGTGCATTCGCGAACGCCACCAGCTCCCCCAGGAGGCCAATCTCAAACACAAGAAAACTCCCCGGTATGAAAAATATAATAAGATTAACTATCCAAAGTAATGCATCAACGTTTATCATAGGGATTAGACTGGCACCGATGAAAATGCTTGCGAGAACCCCGATGGCGCCGAGCGGTCCAAAAACCCGTAGTGGCCGCCTATCAGATAACCCAAGAAAGAATCGAGCGAGTCGTCCGGGTTCCGTGGTGTCGCTGCGGGCGTGCTGAATTTCCCTGGCGGTTATCCAACCGAGTGCTAATCGGCATGCGCCTAATCCGCAGCATCCAATCCCAGCCGGCATGAGTCCGCGATTTGCGAGCAAAATGCCTAGTCCTGATAGAAACGGCAGCAGGCTAGCGATGAGAGAGAAAAGCCATACGCGCCGTTTTATGGATGTATCGCGGGAGAAATGGGCATGCTGTTTATCTTTTTCCGGTTTGTGCGCGAAAACAGTGATGATAGCCTTGAAAGCAAAAATATCTATGATGACTCGCCAGATTCTAGCGAGGCCATATTTGCTCGTCCCAAACTGCCTCGGATGATGCGTCACAACAATTTCCGAGATTCGTGCCCCTACCAGTGTAGCCATCGCTGGGATAAACCGGTGCATCTCCCCATAGAGAGGTATGCGTTTGATTGTCTCGGCCCGGTACGCCTTGAGGGAACACCCGTTGTCATGAATGGGGACGCCGGTAACTTTAGCAATAATCCAGTTCGCGGCCACCGATGGTACCCGGCGTGTCCAGAATTTATCCTGCCGCGCTTTGCGCCACCCGCATACCAGTGTGTACCCTTCATCAAGCTTCTGGAGGAGCTTTGGGATATCGGCCGGGTCATTTTGCAAATCGCCATCCATACTGATAATACGTTGTCCTTGTGCGAATTCAAACCCGGCTGCCATTGCGGCAGTCTGCCCGGCGTTTTTTCCAAATCGAATCACCTTAACGGTTCCACTTGCTATTTTGTGGATTTCGGTGAGTTCGGCAAAAGTGTCGTCTCGGCTTCCGTCATCTACAAACAAGAGCTCGTAAGCAAAATCGAGTTCATCACAGACAGCTTGAATTTTTTCAAACAGTGGGCGAACGTTCTCCGCCTCGTTGTAAAGCGGTACGACGATAGAGAGGCGATGAATTTCGGCATTGTTCATAAATTCTTTCTTCACGGTTTTTTGATTTGGGGGCATAGGGAATTCCGGCGTATCGTGCGTAAGTTACTTCCTAGCTAACAACATCTGATGTGCTTCAGTGAGCGCGTCAAACGTCCCGGCGTCTATCCAGTTCCCGTGTACGAGACTATATTCCAACTGTTTGCGTTGGAGGTAAACCGCGTTCACCGTCGTGATTTCATATTCGCCACGTGCGGAGGGTTGAATGGTACGAATAATATCGAAGAGGGCGTTATCGTAGAAATAGACACCGACGACGGCGTAACGGCTTTTCGGGTGCTGTGGCTTCTCATCAATTGCGACAATCTGACTGTGTTCATCCAATGTCGCCACCCCGTAACGTTGCGGGTCCGGTACTGCTTTGAGCATCACCCGTGCCCCTTTGCGTTGCGCGTGAAAATCGGCGACTGCCTGTCGTATCGACGATTGGAAAATGTTATCTGCGAGATAAACAACGATTTCCCGGTTCGCGGCAAATCCCTCAGCCAATGCGAGTGCGTGAGCGATGCCTTTGGCGTCCTCCTGCACGCGATACGTTAGCTCGCACCCGAATGCGTTCCCGCCGCCAAGCCCCTTGACAAAGTCGCCAATGGACTGCGGATTCGTCACGATGAGGATATCTGTAACCCCGGCCGCAGTGAGCTGTTTGAGGGCATGGTAAATCATCGGTTCATTGCCCACAGGCAAAAGGTGTTTGTTCGTTATTTTGGTGAGCGGTTGCAAACGTATGCCTAACCCCCCTGCTAGGATAACGCCCTTTAACCCCTTTTTGATTAGAGGCATTGCTAACTCGATTCCCCGCGTCCTGGGAACGTCAGTTCAGCGAGACCGGACTTATCAAGTTCCCCTAGTCCCAATTCAATCATCTTGTCATACTGCGCCTTTGTAGCGTGCGCGAGCGGAAGTTGAATCCCGGCAGCGTCGGCTAAATCGAGCGCGATACCTGAATCCTTTGATGCATGTGCAGCGGAGAAATAACACTCGTGTTCACGTTCCAGCATATCTTCTGCATCGGTTTCTAAGACGCGGGAGTTCGCGCCGGTTTGCGCAAAAACCTCCTTCACCATATCTAAATCCAAACCGAGTGCCGCGCCGAGTCCCAACCCCTCCGCAAGTCCGGCGGTATTAATATTCATTACCATGTTGACAAGTGCCTTCACTTGTGCGGCTTGCCCAGCCGGCCCAATATAACGGAGCGAAACACTCATCGAATCGAGAATGGGGCGTGTCTTATCAAATGTCTCTTTCTTGCCGCCGCACATCAAATAGAGAGTGCCTTCTCGCGCTTGTGTGATACTACTTGCCATACACCCTTCAAGGCTCTCCGCAGCATGTTTGTCAGTAAGGCGTTCGACTTCAACGTGTACTTCCGGGCTAATTGTGGCGCAATTAATAAACACTTTCCCGGCGGCACCCTTCAGCAAACTGTCGGCTGCCGTCTCATCAAAAATTCCGCGCATCGCTGCATCATCTGTTACAACTGTTATGATATAATCAGCGTGTGCGGTGACTTCCGCCAATTCACTGGCTGCGACGGCCCCGAGTTCCGTTGCCAGTTCCTGCGCGCGTCCGCACGCAACATCGTAGACAGCCGCAACTGTAAATCCATCATCATTTAGGTGCCGCGCAATATTTGCCCCCATTCTGCCGACACCGACAACACCGATTTTATACGTACTGTTTTCCATATGTACCTCATGCGAATGTATCATAAAAAAACTTTGTCAGTCGTCGGCACATCTCTAATTCCGATTTGAATCTGCGCCGCGCTGACAATTGAGGATAAGCGCGCGATTAGCAATACACCGCTTGTCATAGGTACCCACTACCTGAAGGTAGGGGCTTGTGCTTCGTAGCGACGGCGCTTTTCTCTGAGAGAAAACCCGTCTCATTGTCGCTCCACTTTAGGCAGCCAAGCCTGCCCGTTTGATATTGATAGCAGCGTTGACGTCTCTATCGTGCTGAGAACCACAGTCGGGACAAGTCCACTGTCTATCTGAAAGAGAGAGTTCTTCATTATGGTATCCGCAATCACTGCATGGTTTTGTTGTTGCTGTCCACTGACGGATAGAAAAAAGTTTTTTACCGTGCTTTGCACACTTCTGTTCCAATATCTGTATGAACTGATAGAAAGCGTGTTCAGAGACTTTGCGGCCCCAGAGGCGTTTCATACCGTCAAGAGTCAGTGTTTCAAAACAGAGTATATCAAACGCCGTGCAAAGTTTGGTGGCAAGTTTCCACTATATTTTCTATCAGAGTCTTCGCCGTCTACATCCCGCAAGCTAAAGCATGGGGATTTGACGGGGAAGCGTTAATATTTTTATTGTCACACATTTGTGAAAAATTGTCAAGCGTATTTCAAAGCGCCCTCTGGAACATTTCGTTTCCGGAACTGGAACTGTTCAGTCGTACGCCGCGGCAGCCCCCAGCTCTATCAAAGTGAGTAGAACTCATTTTCATCTTACCTGAACTGTCGCAATGTCAAAATAATTCTAAAATCTCCAAAAAAAGATTGACTTTTTTTCGCAATTTCGTAATAATTAAACATCATAAACAGAACTTCGGATAATTCCATAAGCCGGAAACAAAGAACCGGTAAACTTCTAAAGTCCTAAGGAGGATAACAATGAACCGTTTCAAAGTTGTACAACGCGCACACATACCCGTTTTCTTGGTATTCGCCCTGTTCACCGTAACCATCCTCGGCTGCGGGCAAGGCGGAATTAACCTCGTTCCGCTCGGCGCAAAACTTCAGAACGCAGACAACGCTTTCGACGAAGCCGAGGCCATGGATGTGCAGGACGATGACCCGGAAAAGATGAAAAAGAAGAAGGCTGATAAGCAAAAACGCTACGATAAAGCGATGGCTCTCTATCTAGAGGTGATTGAGCGCGACACAAAAGGCAAATATGCCCAACGTGCACATTACCAAATCGGGACAATCTATAAACGGGGTTACGAATGGGATAAAGCGACGGAACACTACCAAATAATCGTTAACCTGGCACCAACAGGCTATTATGCGAATGAGGCCAAAAGTGGTATCGCTAATATTCGCAAAAATCGCCAAATCATCAAGGAGAAACGGGCCGAGTACCAGAATTACAAAGCCTTATATGACCAGGATCCAACGGACGAAACTTTCAACATCGCGGCTGAGGCACTCTACGAGGTTGCACGTGCTTATGAGGCGTTAGAAAACTCGCCGGAAGCCATCCGGCACTACGAACGCATGGTTGAAGAGTTCCCGACGCATTCGAAAGCGCCACAGGCACAATTCCAAATCGGCAACGTCTATTTCTACACGATTTACGATTATATCGGCGGGTGGCCCGCTTTCGTCGCCGTCACCGAGAAATTTCCTGAGTCTTATGAAGCCTCACAAGCAACAACACTCCTCAAGAAGACAGCCGATACTTTAACCGAGATTCAGCAACTCATGGATGAAATCGACAAGAATCGAAATAAAAAGGCCATTGCATACCAGAAAACCGGCAGAAAATTAACCGGCGCCGATTTATGGGTGATGGGAATGGAAGATCTTGTCGTTCAAAATTTCCAAGGCGTGGCCAATAACTGGGAGAAACTCCGAAATTATCCACGCGCCATTCAGGCATACAAGACTTTGGTACGCGACCTTTCACATAAGAAATTCGCATCAGCCGACGCCCGTTACCGTGCAGCAACACTCTATCAGCAGAATGGAGAATACGAACGCGCGATTCAGGCGTATGATGACCTTTTTGAAAACTCACCCGAGTCTATCTGGCGAAATGACGCCGTTTATCAGCAGGCAGTCTGCTACCGCGCCATACGCGAATTTGGAGAAGCTTATGAAGGATTCAAAGCCTATATGAGCAGTACAAAGAGCGATCAACGCTACTTTCGCGAAGCAGAACAGATGGTGCGCCAGTTTGAACTGGACCAAGATGCAGATGGATATCAGTTTTACAAGGAACAAGAGGCCGGAACATCGGACCAGGATGCAAGCTCATTTCCTGGCAGCTAAGCCCCCCACGCATAGGATGGGGGCAACCGCTCCCATCCTATGACATATTTCAACCAAGAAACTATTGCTGAGGAACCCCTATGAACCGTTACGCGCTTCTCTGCACCCCACTTTCTACCTACACCACTCGTGCTAATTGGATAATCCTTTCCACTACACTCCTACTCTGCTTAAGCATGCAGTTCAACATCGCCAGTGCCGCGAATCTACAAGAAGGACTCATCAACTACTGGCCCCTTGATGGGGATGCTACCGACAACGCCGGCAAAGCCGACGGGGAACTTGTCGGAAACCCCGATTGGGTAAAAGCACGCGTCGGACAAGGTGCTAAGTTTGATGGAAATTCACAGAAGATTCATATCCCTGATTACAAATTCATCACGACGACAACCACTTACGCTGCTTGGATTAACGGGTGGAAAGCCTCTGACTGGGCAGGTATTATTGGTTCACGGACACCTACCGCGACAGAACTCATTTTTGGAGATAACAATCTCCTGCACTACGTCTGGAATGATAACAACGCGGAGACATGGCGCTGGGATGGCGGGCCCGAAATTCCGGAGAACGAATGGGCATTCGCTGCGATGACGATAGAACCAGAGCAAGCAACCTTGTACATCTATACAGATGCCGACGGATTGGATAAGGGCATCAACGATATTCCACATATTGAGCAAGAGATTGGAAAACTCAATATCGCCTGGGTAGACTGTTGCGGCGGGAATCGTTACTTCAAAGGAATTATTGACGAAGTGATGATATTTGACCGGGCGCTTTCTGAAGACGAGCTCCTACAACTCGCAAAACAAGGCCTCGCCGTCGAACCCGCACATAAACTGACAACGAACTGGGGAAAAATTAAGTCGGCACGTTAAGTTAACTCTTACGTTTGTTTTTTCAGAGAAACAACTTAACGCGTGAACACTCCGACGCCGGTAAACGACTCAAAATAGTTTGCCTGATAAGCTCCGGGGTATACCGTCGTGAAAAATGATTTAGCACAACATATTCACTCTCAAACTCCGCTAACATGGGAAGAAACATATCCAGATGCAAATGCATCGTCTTTTTTGCGCGCACCCGATGCTCCGGGAGCACGAACGTGCACTCACAAATCAACACCTTGCATTTTTTTAGGAGCGGATGGGCATGAATCGGAATGCTACGCGTATCTCCAAGGTAAGCAACTAACGGCAATTCAACCTCTGACGTAACTTCAACCCCGCTCTGGCGCAATGCTGCAATGTCGTGCCCCGGCAATTCGTGGAACTCAGGCTTTAGCTTCTTCCGAACTTCACAGATAAGATAAGAGACTGACGGGACACTGTGATTCCCCGGCAAAATGTGGGCAACCAGATTCCGGCGAAAAGGGATGGCATCCCCTACATGAACCGGCATGATTTTATACACCCAACGCCGCCCCATATCTAACGCCGAAATTCTATCTAATATCTGAGTCAATGATTTAAAACCCCGAGAAGGCACGTAGATATTCCCAGGCGGTATATCAGAAAGCCATCGTTGGCTTATATAGATGGGCAACCCAAAGTAATGGTCCAGATGAAAGTGTGAAATAAACACATTGTTAATACCGATAAAATTCATCGGACATCTGCCTAAATCAAAAATCAGATCCAATTCTTTCACGCGAATGTAGGTAGCAACAGCTGAACTGGATTTCCCCTCAAATGTTAAATTTCCACAACGCAACAGTACCATAACTTATTATCTCTTTCTTTGTAGAAGAAGCCGATACCCGATTCACGAAAATATTGACAACGGAATGACGCTGAATCAGACGCGGGCAAAAATTGACTTTCCTCAGAAAACGTAGTATACTTAATTTCACATGATGCTTAACGCACACGATACATACCTAAATACAGACAGTAACCTGGAGAACCTATGTCTATCAAAATCGGAATTATCGGCGGTAGCGGTTTTTATCAGATGGAAGGCTTAACAGCTATCAAAGAAATTGAGATAGATACCCCGTTTGGTAAACCGAGCGATGTGCTTATCGAAGGCACCCTTGATGGAAAGCAAGTGTTCTTCTTACCTCGTCACGGTGCTGGGCACCGGATTTTGCCATCAGAGATTAATAGCCGCGCCAATATCTATGCGTTAAAATCTTTGGGCGTTGAATGGCTTATCACTGTCAGTGCTGTCGGGAGTTTGAAAGAAAAAATTGCGCCCCGTCATTTTGTAGTCCCGGACCAGATTTATGATCATACGAAAAAGCGTAACAGTACCTTTTTCGGTGACGGCATCGCAGCGCATATTAGCCTCGCGCGCCCTTTCTGCTCACATCTCAGTGAAACCGTGTTTACGGCGGCGGCGGAAGCCGGCGCGACAGTGCATCAAGGGGGCACCTACATTTGCATGGAAGGCCCCGCTTTCTCAACCCAAGCGGAATCTAACGTATATCGACAACTCGGGTTTGACATCATCGGCATGACGGCGGCGCCGGAGGCAAAATTAGCTCGGGAAGCCGAAATGTGCCATGCCTTGCTCGCTTGCTCAACGGATTACGATTGCTGGCACCCTGAGCACGACGCTGTAACAACTGAGATGATTCTGGAGAATGTTCGAACCAATGTTGAAATCTCAAAACGGACAGTGAAAAATACGATTGCTAATATCCCGGATGGCCCTCGAACCTGTGGCTGTGGGGACGCGCTTCAAAACGCCATCGCCACTGCCCCGGAAAAGATACCGCCTGCGATACGTCACCGATTAGAACTGCTGATTGGTAAGTACCTGGCGTAACGTCTGAAAAATCCGTTCCGCTTCGCGCTGCGTGAGAATCAGGGGCGGGGCAATAAAAATGATATTCTCCGGTTCGTCCAATGCATGGCCAATTTTACCGACAATGATTCCGTTTTCGCGTAATGCTGAGACAATGCGGTTGGTGTGTTTCGTTTCAAGATGCGCGCCATTCGGTTTCACCAATTCAACGGCAAGCATCAACCCTTTACCGCGCACATCTCCAACTATCGCTAAAGTTTCCAGCGTCGCTAGCTTCTCCCGTAGATACTGCCCTACCCTGGCGGCGTTTTCGTGGAGCCGTTCCTTCTGCAAGATTTTCAGATTTGCTAAACCGGCGGCACAAGCCGCGGGGTGCCCGCCATAGGTGCAAACCTGTGCGAATTCCAGTTGTTCCTCAGGTTCGCCAAGGAAGGACTCAAAAACTCGTCTGGACGCGACACATGCGCCCAACGGAAGATACCCGCTGGTTAACCCTTTTGCCAATGTGATAATATCTGGTGTGATGCCCCAATGCTCACATGCAAACATCTTACCCGTCCGCCCGAAACCGGTAATGACTTCATCGAGAATCAGCAAGATGCCGTAAGCATCGCAAATTTCCCTGAGCTTCGGGAAGTACTCATCCGGTGGTACAATCACGCCACCGCCCCCGATAATTGGTTCCGCGAGCACGGCAATCACGGTTTCCGGCCCCTCCATCTGGATGAGACGCGCGATATCCGCGGCGCATCCAACGTTGCAAGACGATGGGGCTAACCCTAACGGACAGCGGTAGCAATAGGGCGGCTGCGCATGCAGAAAGCCTGGTGCTAACGGTTCAAAGGCCTTGCGTCTACGCGCCTGCCCGGTAGCGGAAAGCGCGCCATACGTAAACCCGTGATACCCTCGATACCGGCTAATTATCTTGTAGCGGTTTTCACCGGGATAAGCTTGTCGTCCATACTGACGGGCCATTTTAATTGCGGTTTCATTCGCTTCAGAACCACTATTGCAAAAATAGACGTGGTTTAAATCCCCCGGAAGACACGCCGCCAACTCCTCCGCCAATAAGGTAGCCGGCGCATTAATTTGTGAGTGCGGATAGTAAGGCAGCTCCCGCATCTGCGCGGAGACAGCATCCACAATCTCATCCCGTCCATACCCAACGTTCACATTCCACAAAGCCGAATAGGCGTCTAAATATTCACGTCCTTCTTCATCAACGACGGTTGTACCGTGCGCCGATTTAAAAACTACCAAATCTTTTTCATCAAGGCGACGGTGCTGAAAAAGCGGGTGCCAAACATGTGCTTTATCAACCGCTTTATAGTCTATTTCCATGTATAGAATTCCCTCTTTTTCCGGAATCCGGTGCTATCACAGTTACTGCCATGGCGTATTGTACAGCGCCATCTCACCGGCTGCGTTTGCGGATGGACATTACATCCGTCTTTCTAAGGCAGATATGCCCAACAAAGCCAGCCCATTTTTCAACACGGTTTGCACGCACCGAGTCAGTACCAGCCGGGCCTGCGTCCGCTCGGGTTGCCCCGCATCAAGCACCCGATGCCGGTTGTAGTACGGATGAAACATCGCCGCCACTTCATATAAATAGTGCGCAACCCGATGCACCGCGCGTTCCGATGCACTCTGCGACACAACCGTCGGAAATTCCGCTAACTTCCGGGTCAGTTCATGCTCCATCTCCTCGGATAGCGGTGCTAATGAAACGTCATCCGTCGGCTGTAGCAGAACTCCCTGTTCAGCGGCTTTCTCAAAGATACTCCAGCATCGTGCAAACGCGTATTGAATGTAAAACACAGGATTTTCGTTTGCTTCTGTAATCGCCAGTTCCAGATTGAAATCCAAGTGCGTATTATTCGCACGCATCAAAAAGAAGTAGCGCGCGACATCCACAGCAAAACGTTCTCCGATAGCGCCTGCCAACTCGTCAATCAATGTGTCAAGCGTGTAAAATTGTCCGCGGCGTTTCGACATGTCCGACGGATTTCCATCAGCATCGACAAGATTAACCTGTTGAATAATAGAAATTTCCAGCCAATTCTCGGGTAAACCGAGTGCCTTCACAAAGTTTTCCAAACGACTGACATGCCCCTGATGGTCCGGCCCGAAAAAATCAATGACTTTATCAAACCCCCGTTCAAATTTATCGCGATGATACGCAGCGTCCGGCACAAAATAGGTGTACTCCCCATCGCGACGGATGACAACGCAATCCTTATCACCGCCGAAATCCGTCATGCGGAACCATGTTGCGCTATCTGCTTCATAGAGATACTGCTTCTCACGAAACTGACGCATAATTTCTTCCGGCTTCCCACTCTCTCGAATCGCTTTCTCACTTGTCCAGACATCAAACTTAACCCCAAAACGTTCAAGTGATGCCTCCTGTTGAGTGAGGAGATACGAGATACCCTTATCTCGAAAGACAGCTACCCGTTCCTCCTGACTGAGGTGAAGATATTTATCTCCATCAGCCTCTACGAGACGCTGAGCGAATTCACACAGGTACTCACCCTGATATCCCCCTTCAGGAATTTCAACGTCTTTATTGCCTAACGCCTGTCTATAACGGACATCTATCGATTCCCCGAGGCGTTCCACCTGTCCACCTGCATCATTAACATAGTACTCACGAATTGCGCGATACCCAACCGCATTCAGCAAATTCACGAGTGTATCTCCAACGGCGGCTGCCCGTCCACTAACAATGTTAAGCGGCCCCGTCGGATTGGCGCTGACAAACTCAACCTGTACGCGTTTGCCTGCGCCCTTATCACATGTCCCATAAGCCTCACCCGCATCGACAATCGCTCGAAGCGTATCATACAGCCAGAACTGTGATAAGTGAATGTTAATAAAACCCGGCCCCGCAATCTCAATCTCACGGATAAACGGGTGTGCCTCCATATCAACACGGGCGACTACCGTCTCTGCTATCTGACGAGGCGGCAATTTTGCCTGTTTAGCCAATCCTAAGGCAACCGGTGTCGCAAAATCCCCGTGTTCCGGCGTTTTCGTTGGGGAAAAGGGGATATTCGGCACTTCAAAAACCGAGAGTTCGCCCGCTGCTGCTGCTGCCAGAATCGCGGCCCGAAGAATATCCGCTATTTCCGCCTGCATCGCGAGCATATCATACTTAACTGTCATTTTTTCTGTTTCATCAAGTGCTGCCATCTTATGTTCCGTTTTACGTTCATTTTATACAAACAAACCATTATACCATAACAACCGTTGCCTGTCAATTTTTTCAGATAGAACGCTCTGCGACGTCTCTGGCGCAGACGGCACTTGATAAGGTTCTAACCTTCAAAACGCTCTGCGACGTCCCTGGCGCAGACGGCACTTGATAAGGTTCTAACCTTCAAAACGCTCTGCGACGTCCCTGGCGCAGACGGCACTTGATAAGGTTCTCACCTTGCGTTATCCCCCGGTTTCAGAACGTTCCGAGATAGCTTTTTTGTTCCCCCACGAATTAGGGGTGTCGTAGAGGGTTTTGAGCCGGATTGAGCGCTAGCACCACTTCTATCCCCTCTGCCACCAAAAACCGGCTATATATGACGCGAAATGCCCGATTTCTGACACTTTTTTGTTGCAATTTTAGCCCATTCCATGATACAATTTCAGCGGTGTTCGGATTTTAACTTGAGCAAAAAGGTAGAAAACGAGTTTTCGCTATACTACAGGAGGCCCTTTATGAAAATTAGGATTATCGCAGCGACATTCACTTTACTGCTAAGTACAGCTATCAGCATGCCCTGCAGCGCGGAAATCACAGCGGATATGGTTGCCGCTGCATGGCTATTTGATGGCGATGCCAAAGATGTTTCCGGCAACGGGTTTGATGGAGAAGTGGAAGGTGGTAAGTTTGTTGCGGGAAAAATTGGAGACGCAATTGAGTTGAATGGAAAAAATGAATGGATTGCTATTCCTAAACGAATCGGCGAGTTTGAAGAAATCACCTTTGCACACTGGGTAAAATCCACCGGACGTGAAGGAGCGTGGCGCACTTTCTTCAATAACGCCGGTTGGAAGCAAGGCGATATCCACTATCAGATGCACCCGAACAATAAAGTCGAATTTTCCATTCACAGCAACGCCGGCGGGAATGATACCTTCGCGGAATATATGCTCGCAGGCGACGAGATGGATAAATGGGTTCATATCGCAACCGCATATAGCGCGAAAGAGCAGAAAATCCGCTTTTACATAAACGGTGAACTCGATATCGAGAACGATTGGGGCGGGAATCCCGGGGTTCTTGACCCGGCCCAAATTGGCGACTGGGATAACTCACGACAGTGGGAGGGACTTATAGATGAATTTATCATCTTCAACACCGTCCTAGACGAAGATGATATTCAAAACGTGATGGATAACGGTTTAGAAACAACCCTCGATGTTGAACCCAAACAGAAACTCACTGTTACGTGGGGAAACCTAAAAAAATAGGAGCTTTTTTATCATGGTTAAAAGTTACGTTATAACAGGTTTCACCCTCATCACGTTGGCACTCAGCATGATAACGACAAGCGATGCGAACCTTGATGAAAAGACAATCGCTGGTATGTGGACGTTTGAAGAAGGCAAGGGTAAAATCGTTAATGACCTCTCCGGCAACGGGACTGATGGCGAATTTGTCGGTGAACTTAAATGGGCAAAAGGCAAATTCGGCGGCGGATTAGAATTTAACGGTCAAGATACCTGGGTTAAACTCGGAACTAAAGGGGAAGACAAGACCTTAGCCGCCTTAGATTTTAAGGAATCCAAGGGATTCTCCGTTCACGCCTGGTTCTACGCGGCCGATGCCCCGACTGGAAAATGTATTATTTGGAAAGGGCTCGGATGTTCAACCTGGTCACAATTTCTGCTTGGAACAGGGGCACACGAAAACGGGGAAAATGTCACCAAAGCAGCGTTTCACATTCGGGCCGCTAACGGTGGCGCGAAGCTTGAAGTCCTCGGCGATGATATCCCCGATAACGAGTGGGTACACCTCGTCGGGACGTGGGATGGCGCCCAACTTCACGTCTATGTCAACGGTGAACTACAGAACTCCGAAGATGCAAAGGGGCCTCCGTGGGCATCCCCGGAAGAGGTTTACATCGGCGCAGACCCGGGCTGCGACAAACGGTGCCAATGGGAAGGTATCATTGACGAAGTTGTTGTCTTTAACGTAGCACTCTCCGACGCCGAAGTGGAAAAACTCGGTGAAGGCATTGAAGGGGCATTAGCCGTTGATGCCGCTGGAAAAATGACAACCGCCTGGGGAAAACTCAAAAACGCGCAATTTTAGTTGAAAAGAATACCACAAGCCGTAGGAGGTTTGATTCAATGATGACAGGAAAAGCTAACAACCCACTGCGCGCAACGCGCACGATGCAGCCCCTCCTATTCATCCTCGCCTGCATGATGCTTTTTGGCGGGGCCGCTGCAATCAATAGCGAGGTGCTTTACCTCGACGATTTCGATGACGGAAAAATTGACGGAAAATATGAATTTAAGAACAATGAAGGCGACTGGGTAGAGAAGGGCGGCGTCATCACTCAAACCGATGAGTCACCCGGGGACCACACCTACCTCGTTCTCGACGGTGCGTTTGAAGAACCACACACCGGATTAGTGATGATTCGTGTCGATGACTGGGGCGACGGTGACCTCGCCCGCTGCGGACTCGGATTCCGACTTGACCCGGGAGACGCCTCCGGGTACGCATTTCTCATTCATCATTTCCTCAATAACATGGAATTCCTCAATGACCATCTTGCATGGAAGCAGAACGATACTGAGCCACCTTTCGGGAATGTGAAAATCGGTGAATGGTACTGGATGAAAGCCGAGATATCTGACGATGGATTCGCCGGTAAAATCTGGCAAGAAGACAAACCGGAGCCCAAGGGATGGCTGTTGGAAAGTAAACTTGATTTCGGAAACGTCAGACCTGAAAGCGGCCAAGTCGGACTCAACGGCGGTTCAAGTGGAGGGGCCCCTGCACTTACCGTTGTCTCTTTCGACAACTGGGCAATTTGTGATATCCCCGATGATTGTACCCCCGATGTTATACTACCTGTCCAACCGGCAGGAAAATTGTCAACCGTATGGGCTGAAATCAAAATCAATTATTAATCTTGCTTTTCAAGGGCAAACACACCCTTTTATGTCTGCAGGCTCAAACTGTAGATTTTGTTTGAGCGCATGAATTGTGGTTTTTGCCCGCCATTCCATTTTTACTCACCGAAAGGAGATTTACTATGATTGAAAAAGTTAACGCTGTTTTACTCATTTTGGCAATAAGTCTAATCGCTACTAACCTCTCGGCCGAAATTATCGAAGACGGTTTAATTGGCTACTGGAGTTTTGATGCAAACAACATCAAAGGCAAAACGGTTAAAGACGGAACGGGCAACCGGGACGGATTTATCAAGGGGAATCTCAAAAAAGCTGCTGGAAAAATTGGCGACGCCCTCGAATTCGATGGAAACGAAGCCAACTTTATCGAGATCGACGAGCCGGAGAGCTTTGATTTCAACGCCGATTTCACTTGGTTAGCCTGGATTAAAACCGACAGCCCTGGGCCAGGTGTCATCTTCTCTAAAACCGGCGGCCCCGGCACAGATGACAAGGGCCCGAAAACGTTGTGGGTTCGTAACGGCGTCATGAACGTAGACATCGGCTGGGTAGGAAATATAGAGGACTCGGAAAATATTGCCGATAACAAATGGCACTACATCGGTATCGCTGGGATACCTGGAGATAGCAAGGTGCAATTCTTCGTCGACGGAAAGGAGACAGCTGAAGGCGCGCTTAACCTCGCCCAGTTCCCCGAAGAAGATTTTGAAAACCACGTTTTTATCGGATTAGACGGTAGAGCCGATGGCGAATTCGGCGTATTCACCGGCCTCATTGATGAATTCAGTATCTATGACAGGGTACTTGAGGAAGCTGAAGTTAACCAGAATTTTAAGTCTGAAAAAGGGCTCGCGGTTGAACCGGACGGCAAACTCGCACTCACTTGGGGCATCCTTAAGTCAAAACGGTAAGTTTAATGAAGTTAAGTCGGTAACTGTAACTGTCCGAGCGGACAACCGGCATCAGGACAAATCCCCCTGTTTAATCTTCGATAACCGAAAATTACCAAAGGAGCTTCGTATGAAAACCATTAAGTCTGTATCCACAATTATTGTGGCAGTTGCACTCCTCCTCTTTGTAACGATGTCAATCGCCGATGCAAAGCGGGATAAGCAGTATGTCGCGAAACAAATTACGAATTTGAAGGTAGATGGAAATCTCAATGAATGGAAGCGTGCGGAAATCGTCGCCTTTGATGAACTGAAAGATGTGGGGGCTGGCCTCCCGAAAGCTAGCGACTTTACGGGCCAAGGTAGAGTCGCCTGGAATGCGAAAGAACCGACACGCATCTACTTCGCCGTTGAAATCACTGACGATAAACTTCAAGATATCAATCCTGACGATAATAAATGGTGGGAAGACGATAGCGTTGAATTTATGTTTGACTTTGACAACGACATGGTTCGCGATAGCGTCGTTCAGTGGACACTCGGTGCGAACGGCAAAGATTTATCTGCTGCCGCATCAAAAGAAAACACGGAATGGGTTCTCATTAAAAACGGCAATGACTACATTTATGAAATCGCCATCGATGCGACAAAGCCACGCGGTAACCCGGAGTTCGCGAACCCGGGTAAAGGAAAAGACTTTAAGGCCAAAGATGGTGTTGTCATCGGGTTCAGTTTCCACATGAATGACTGTGAAAACGGGGGCCGCGAGCATCAAATCGGCTGGGTTCCGGGCGGGGCATGGGATGCGCTCACCTATGGAGACCTTATTTTTGACAATGAAATTCTTCCTGTCACCCCGTTAGGAAAACTCGCATTGACTTGGGCGGCTATTAAGCAATAATTTTGTGTGTGGCATTGGAAAAGGTTCTTAGGTGTGAGACTAAGACTTGACTATAGAGACTTTTTCGTCACCGCTATCAATCCATGGAAGCATTAGGAACGCCCCATACTGCCGTGGGGAAAAAAAGCGGAATTACCTTTCGCGCTCTTATCATCGGAACCGTGCTTATCATAGGGAATGCCTACTGGCTTGCCTATGCGGCAGAGATGATTCAACCGCAGTTCCTACTTAACTTCGTTTCCCTCTTCTTCAACGCGATTTTTACGTTATTCGCTGTTATCGCGTTCAACTTCCTCTGGAAGAGAATTTCGCCTGATAGTGCTTTAACCCCGCAAGAACTCCTCGTCATCTATATCATGGTAGTCATCGTCTCCACCATCGGGGGACATTCGATGATGACGTTCCTGATTGGTACCCTCGCGCATCCGTTCCGGTTCGCAACGCCCGAAAACGAATGGGCGGAACTCTTCTGGCGCTACATTCCGTCGTGGTTCGTGCCTCAAAACAGCGCGCTGGACTCCTATTTTGAAGGCGATTCAAGCTTTTATCTCGGGAAGCATCTGCGCGGTTGGGTATTGCCGGTACTTGTGTGGACAGGGTTCGTTACGGTACTCTGGTTCACGCTAATCTGTCTGAACACCATTATTCGGGTGCAGTGGACAGAACGGGAAAAACTCGCTTATCCCATCATCCAATTGCCACTTCAGATGGCGGCAGGGCGCAAAAGATTTTACAAAAATGGCACCATGTGGATAGGTTTTTCTGTCGCGGCGTTCATTGAACTGCTTTCCGGATTGAGCTATCTCTTCCCGCAAGTCCCCTCTATCCAACTCAATTACTACTCAATCACGCACCTATTCACTGACAAACCGTGGAACGCTGTCGGCTGGATATCGCTATCCGCTTACCCTTTTATCATCGGTTTGACGTTTTTCGTGCCGTTGGACATTTCGATGTCGGCATGGGTTTTCTATCTTTTTGGAAAGGCGGAGCGGATAGTTCGTTCCGGAATGCTAGGGGAGGGGGAGCTCTATTTCGCGGAACGTGCGGGCGGCGCCTGGCTCGCCGTTGGAATCTTAGCATTGTGGGGAACCCGGCGACACCTTGGCGAGGTGATGCGAAACGTTTTCACAGCCAAAAAAACGGTTGATGACACAAAAGAACCGATGCCATACCGCCTCGCTGTCGGTGGATTAATAGTCGGATGCGTTCTGCTCACACTATTTTCGATGCAGGCGGGGATGTCGTTAGGCGGCGTCATCGGCTTTATCATCATTTTTACGTTAATGGCGGTGGGGGTGACGCGCGTTCGGGCCGAATTTGGTCCGCCCTCCCACGAGATTCTCGCGTTGGACCCGGCGCGATTGATGGCTGTCACGCTCGGCCCACGCTTCGTCGGTACAGGGAACTTAACCATCATCTCATTCTACTATTGGCTAAATCGTCTGAACGTCTCGCATCCCATGCCGAATCAATTGGAAGGTTTCAAACTGGCCGAGCGCACCAATATAAACAGCCGAAAACTGGTTTGGGTAATGATGTTTGCTATCATCATCGGCACAGTCGCCTCTTTCTGGGCGTTTCTCTATTTGATGTATGATGTCGGGGCGTTAGCCGTACACGGCTATGTCGTCGGCATCGGCAACGAAGTCTTTGGCAGACGATTGCAACGGTGGATTAACAACCCCACCGGGCCCAACTGGGGCGGCACGCAATCTATGGGCATTGGGGCAGCGATGACATGGGTTCTCTATTTCCTACGCCACAAATTTATCTGGTGGCCCTTCCACCCTATCGGCTATGTCATGACAGCCGCAACCTGGGGCGGACTCGCCGACTTCTGGTTCTCAGTGTTCCTTGGGTGGCTGGTGAAATTTGTGATTCTCGCCATCTTCGGTTTAAAGGCACACCAACGCGCCATTCCATTTTTCTTAGGGTTAGTCATGGGAGATTATGTGTTTGTTGGACTTTGGGCTTTGTTGGGTACGTTGTTCAATATTCCAACGTACGTACTCTGGTCCCCCTAGAAAAAACGTCGTGTCACGATTTCTGTATCCGGGGAAAACGTGGCATCTTTGAAGGCAGACGTGACGTCACCCCACATCCGGGTACAAATCGATTTCCGGCTTTTGATGTCCTGTTAAGCGTGGTGAGAACCCCACAGGTACAATGTCTAAATCATTGTGAAATCCACTATAACCGTGAGGAAGAACCGAATGTATAACTTAAAAGGAAAAGTCGCTTTAGTGACAGGCGCGGGCGGCAAAAATGGCATCGGGCGCGCGATTGCTACCCGCTTGGCGAAGGAAGGGGCAGACGTAGCTGTTAATGATATCACGATGCACCCTTACGCAGACAACGAGACGGAATGGCAAGGACTCCCGGAGCTCGTCACTGAAATTGAGAACATCGGACAACGCGCACTCAGTGTTGTCGCAGACGTTTCGGACGCAACGCAAGTCGGCGAGATGGTGGCCAAAACCGTCACGCACTTTGGAAGAATCAATATTCTCGTGAACAATGCGGGTACAATTGCAGGTAAAGACCGGGTGCCTATCGTCGAACTGGCTGAAGCGGATTGGGACCGGGTGCAACGCGTGAACGTGAAAGGCGTGTTCCTCTGCTGTCAAGCCGTTGCGCGCCATCTCATTTCGCAGAAAACAGGCGGCAAAATTATTAACCTTTCTTCTGTTACCGGGAAACGCGGTTCAGCATGCTATGCTGCCTACAGTGCCTCAAAATTCGCTGTTATTGGGTTGACACAATCGCTTGCCCATGAGCTGGCGCCTTACCAAATCAACGTTAATGCCATCTGTCCGAGCCTTGTTAAGACTGAACGCGTTGGCCATCTTGCATCCGCCTTAATGCCTGCCGAACTCTCACCTGAAGAACAACAGAGCGAATTTGAACGGCGGGCTGAGGCATCCGTTCCGTTAGGGCGGCTTGCCGAAGGTACGGATGTTGCCAGCATGGCGGCATTCCTCGCCTCCGCCGAATCGGTGTACCTTACCGGGCTGTCTATCAGTGTCGCCGGTGGCGCCGTCATGGAATGAAGAACACTGCAAGCAGCGTTCATAGCTGCCTCTCATGGCCTGCGGTGAATGTGCGCCGTCTCCAATTCAGCTTAACCCCTACCGCAGAATCCGCTGGTCGCTCAAATCTTTACCGCCAACCGTTTTGACAATTGATGCGCCGCGAGGCGCTTTCACCTCAAGCGCGTGAAATGCATTGACAATGTTATACTGTGTCGGCAAGTCCTCCCAGCGCGCTTCGTGAAACCGGACGGTTCCCTCACCGTGCCACTGTTCCTTGACGACGCGATTCGGTGTACGTGACGGGGTTAGCACCGCATAAGCCACATCCGCTGTTCCCCACTCACCCGTTCGCGGCATGTATTTATAGTGTAGCGTTCCAGTGAGTGGCTCTTCATCTGTCGTCTGTTTAGACGGAGTAGGCGAATTTTCCAGGGGTACCTGTTCCGTCACCCGTACCTCCATATCCATAAACTTAAAACCGAGCCAACTCGCGGTGCAGTGTGTCTCCCCACGGTAAACGTGCGGTTCCGGAAGTTCACAGTAAATTTTACTAAACCCCAATTCCTCCCGGCCGGTGAGAATCGGGTCGGTTAGATTCTCCCACAGTACTGCTAAAAACGAACCTATCGCCGCGTCAATCTTGCCGTTGAAAACCACCGGGAAACTCACCCCGAGGGTATTATAGCCACGCCCCGCTAGCCATTCAATCTCTTTCATATAGCTGGCCGACACCGACACCACCGGTTCGCCATGAAGCGAAAACCCCTCCGGCAAAAAAGCTTCCAACTGCTCGCTATTTGTCAAAAAACTCACCGAAACTGATGTTGACTTGGGATTATCTTTGCAGTCAAATTTTCTGCCATCTGGACCATATCTGGGGCCCGTTCTCGGCCCAAAATGCGTCGGCATCCGATACATCGCTTTCGAATCGAATGTGTATCCCATCTCGTTTTCTCCATTTTCACATTATTAGATGATATGCATTCATGATACACATCCACCACCCAATGTCAAGCAATTCTGGCAATTAAATAGGGCGATTTACGGGGAATCATGTCGTGCTGTGAAGGGAATCAGTTGCTGTTCCCGGCCACGATAATGAACTAAGTTCATGAGTTATCAATGGAAAACGGGTTGACAAAAAATGCGAAACCCCTTAAAATTGTATGAAAGAACGGGATAGGAGCATAAAGTCAATAACCCGCGACTGAAGTCGGGGGCTTGTGCGAAGCGTATACCAAACGTTCACTCCACAAGTTAAACTATTTTCTACAGTAAAATATCGCTTTATCTGGGCGTGGGTGCCTAAACAATGTTTCGGATACTCCCCTCGTCCGATTCACGCTACGATATTGCGCCCTGGAAGGGGCAACATACAACCCGTAAGGGAGATTACAAACGATGTTTGTTCCGGTGACGAGTCAAACAGGCGCCTTGTTGATGCCGACGCATGCGAACAAGGCGGGCGTGCTGATTAAGAAAGGTTTCGCCACGCCCTATTGGTCAAATGGGATATTCTGTATCCGGCTTAACTATGCTACCGAAGACGCATACACACAAGATATCGTCGTCGGTGTAGACCCCGGTAGCAAGAAAGAAGGCTTTACGGTCAAATCAGAATCTCATACGTATTTGAATGTTCAGGCAGACGCTCACGGGGGTGTCGGTAAGAAAGTGGCAAAGCGTCGAGAGTTGCGTAGAAGTCGGCGTTCACGAAAGTGTCCGAATCGCAAGAATAGAACCAACCGTCTTGCGAATGGAGCGCGTATCCCTGCAGGCACACGTGCGAGATGGGACTGGAAACTTCGGATATTGGATTGGTTGTCCAAACTGTATCCGGTTAGCCACGTTTGTGTTGAGGATATTAAGGCACGGACAATAGAACGTGCGAAGAAGTGGAACACCTCCTTTAGTCCGCTTCAAGTTGGTAAACAGTGGTTCTATCGCGAAATCCGTAAACGGTGGGAACTGTTCACTTTACAAGGGTGGGAGACGAAAGAAATACGAGAGCGGTTAGGTCTCAAGAAGTCTTCAAAGAAACTATCGGAACCCTTTGATGCGCATTGCGTAGATTCTTGGCGTCTGGCACATCATACCGTAGGCGGTTTGGATATACCCGATAACACGTCGCTTCTGTGTATCTCACCGATACCGATAAAACGCAGAGAGTTGCATAGGCAACAGGAAGCGAAAGGCGGTAAACGCACACGTGTGGGCGGCACTCTATTAGGTCAAGGCTTAGTCAAAAATACATTGATTAATCATGTCAAATACGGTTTAACCCGCCGAAACGGCGGTTTCGCCCTACGCTCTTGCTGGCGTTAACGCAAATGGTTTGTTTTCGATATACAGTATGGGAAACAAACGATTAACCACAGGGGCGAAGCGTTCTGATTTTCGCGTGCTAACACGCCTCAACTTTTACTATAGGAGCGGTGTTTCCTCCCCTGAATGAATTCAGGGGGTTCCACATCGAAGAAAATGATGAAATTAGCGATATGTAACGAAATGTTTGAAAATTGGAAAATAGAGGATGTTTTCACTTACACTGCCGGGCTGGGATACGAAGCTGTCGAAATCGCGCCGTTTACGTTGGCAGATTCCGTTTTGGACATCAGTGAAACAGAACGTGCGCGCATCCGTAAAGCCGCGGAAACCGCCAAAATCGAAATCGCGGGGCTACACTGGCTGCTCGTTTCACCCCCGGGGCTCTATATTAACCATCCCGATGCAGAGATTCGCGACGCGACGCGCGACTATTTTTTCGCACTCATCGCGTTATGCGCTGACATCGGCGGGCGAGTCCTGGTAATCGGTTCACCGCAGCAACGAAACGTCCTAGAACCCCTCACCTTTGAAGAGGCGTGGGAGTACGCCAAATCGACATTCGCTGAAGGCGCAGCACTCGCAGGCGAAAAAGACGTGATGCTGTGCATCGAACCGCTGTCCCGTGACCAAACCAACTTTATTACAAACCCTGATAAAGCGATGGAGATGGTGAATGCTGTCAACCATCCCAATTTCCAAATGATTCTGGATGTTTGTAGCACCGCAAAGGAAGGGATGGACATGCCAACCCAGATTCATAACTGCGCGCCGCATGTCGCACATTTCCACTCGAACGACGACAACGGCTACCTCCCCGGTTCAGGCAATGTAGACTATCCGCCAATCATTGCAGCCTTGAAGGCTATCGATTACAAGGGCTACGTTTCAACAGAAGTTTTTGACTTCAAACCGGACGCGAAGACGATTGCGAAACGGAGTATTGAATTTTTAAAGTCTCTCCTGTGATAAGACAGACGACGGAGGAAAATATGGAGTGCATTATCCGCGAATGCTACAGTGCCTATACAACCCTCAGAACAGAAATGAGCGGGTGGCTTAAACAGAGCATGCTCCTTGACCCGCCGGGCCCCAATCAGGGTGGCGAAGATGAGGCAAACTATGCCCTCGCTTGGTTTCCGCACTACCTGATTACGGGTGATGAAACCGTCATCGAACACTTTGACGCGCTTAAAGCGGCACTGCACGGGTGGGTGAAACGCGATTGTGTGCATGGATACGAACCGAAAGCGGAGGCGCATCACGGGCCGGAGCCATTTTTACTCTTCCTGCCTCGCTATATCGGCATAAAACCGGAAGATACCGAAGCCGTTAGCTTGCTAACAGATGCCGCGGAGCACATCGGAAACTGGGTACCCGAAATCCCAGCGTGGTACGATTACGCGCGGGACACTTTTATCGGCTACAACATCGGCACCCGATTTGTAGATAACACCGCGAATAACGCTTATGAATTAGCAGAACACTTCCGATTTATTCACATTTCGCTTGCTGCCTATCGCGTTACCGCTGAAGAACGGTACTTAGAGTGGGCTTTACGCTACGGACGCAAACGTGCGGAACGCATCCTCGCTGCGCCAGAACCAATGCCTTTGCTCTGGGATTTGAATGGACAGGGGCTGGGCGAAGCAGAGGTTAACGCCAAAAATTTACACCGACTCGTCGCCAGTACGCACCACATACAAGGTGACGCACTTTCGGGGATTGAGAACCTACTCGCCTCCGGGGCCGTTTATGCCTTCGGTTCTCTGCATCGCTTATCTGCGGAGCCCATCTTCCAGAACGCGGCCAAGCGCATCGTTGAACCACTTGTCGATTCACTACATGACGCGTACAACGAGCCCGCCGCGGCCGCCCTGAGTTACTATCGCTGGACGTTCAACGATACCGGTTTTGATGCCACAATCCAAACCGCTGTTCAGACACTGCCGTCATCACCGCCTGAATTGCTTGCCCTCATCTTCCCACAAGAGATTCGTCGTCGCGAGCCCGGTGTGGGGAAACGCGCGGATATGGCATATTGGGGGGAATGGTGCGATGATGGTTCCGTCACGCCAATTCAAGAACCTTCAACTGCGACATTGACGCTCGCCTATCAGGTAACGGGGGATGTCTTTTATGCAACACGCGCATTACGAAACGCGGCAACACGCCTTACTATCGCCCGGCGAGTGCTGCGAGGCGGAAGGGAACATGCCGACATGGGTGGGGCTGTCTGCTCAATCGCCGCTGGACACGGCCGAAATTGGGGACAAGGCGCCGTTACAGCATGCTATGGGCCGCTTTTGCTCGGTACACGGGAAATCTTGAGTGAGATAACACCACTCCTACGCATCAAACAACAGAACGGGAAACCGCATCTGCCGCCGAACCTGCTTTCACTCGTCCGTCCTATTCTCGGTAAAGGAGAGGGGGCTTCTCTGCTATTTTACAACGACGCGGAAAAAGCCGTCACTTTTTCATGGGGAATCCGGAACGGGGACGATACTGAATGGAATCAAGTGACGCTTGAATCCGGTGAAATACAACATCAGAAATTCATGAGGTAACTGCTCTATTCCTCTTATATCCACGGGAAATACCTTGGCCGGGGGAAAGCAGAACCGCCGAGCGCGCTGCTATCCTGAAATTCTTATCAATATCAGGCTATCTGCCTATATACCGCGCGATTAACACCAAATCCAGCACGTTCACAATTCCATCGTTGTTCACATCTGCCCCCGGTTCTTCGGTTCCCATACGGCTTGCTGCAAACACCATGTCCAAGATATTAACAACGCCATCGCCCGTCACGTCATAAAGCAGGTTGGAACTGACTAGTTCAAAAACCATACCTTGGTTCGTCTCAATTTTAACGGGACCGGTGCCGGGCGCCAGCCACTGATACGAGGTTGAGCGACTTATTACAAAGGCAGAAACCGTTCTTGAGCGTAACCGAATCTTGAAGCAATTTTTGAAGGTTCCCGCCGGTGTCACGACATCCTCCAACGCGACAACTTGAGAAATGCTGGTTAATTTCACGGGGCCCAGCAGATTTACCTCCGTTGCTGCCTCAAGCTCCCATGATTCTCCGAGTTTGAGTGGGAAGGGAAAAAATACTACTGGCGGTGAAAACACGACACGCGCTATCCCGAAGACAGAACCTAGCTCTGCGACAAGTTTATGGAGTTTAATCCCCTCTCCATCACGTTCGACAAAGAACACCGTCGTCGTTTCGTCTATACCGAGGGTATCCGATGTGATTTTCAGCACCATGACGTCTGGGTTTTCGGTGAAATCTTCTTCCGGGGCTTCAAGGGTATAAGTTTGTCGCTCTGTTCCGTCCTGACTCTCTAAAACCCACGTATTGCCGAACCGCATCGGGAAATAATCCTGTGCCGCTAGAGAAACGCCACAGGCAAGTATCAACACAAGCAGAAGAGTTTTCTGCAGTAGAAATCCCGGCGCTATTCTCATCGGATTCTCCTTAAGATAAAAAAACGCCCCGACGCATTGGCAGAACCATTGTATCAGGACGTTTAAAGTTTGTTCGCGTTTTATCTACTTAAGGATTACCATCTTGCGAGTGGCGGCAAAATCCTGCGCCCGGAGCGTGTAGAAATATGTACCGCTCGCGACAGGTTCACCGGCCTCGTTTTTGCCATCCCAATAAGCTGCACTGGAGGCAGTCATATAAGCGCCTCGTTTTTGCCATCCCAATTCCAATGTCCGAACCAAGCGCCCTGAGATATCATAAATCTGAATTGCCACCTCAGTGGCTTTATTCAATTGATACGGCATCCAGGTTTCAGGGTTAAAAGGATTCGGGAAGTTCTGCGCCAGAACTGTTGCCTTGGGCATTACATCACCGATGCGCAATTGTATGCTCAGATAGGCGCTATGGATATCGGCGGTAGACACTGTGCGTTGGAAGGGCCCGGAGACAATGTTGCCGTACTCATCATAGACAGCAATCTCCAGTTTATCGCCAGTTTCAACAACACGCTTGCGATTCAAATCCGCCCAGGCAGCCGATGCGGCTTTAGCACCGTTGTTAACTTTTCCGATGGCGATAACACCGGTGCGCAGGTTTTCTGCAACAACAGTGTAGGATGTACCGGCTTCCATCCCCTGCAAATTGCTTGTGACAACGAATGCCCACGCGCTTTTCGGTGACGACATCGCAGGTGCGGCTGCTACGTCAGGGTTTGCTGTCGCTGCTGCGTCGGTGGCTGCTGTCGCTACTGCGTCGGTGTCTGCTGTCGCTGCTGCGTCGGGGTTTGCCCATGCCGAACCGGCAAACGTTACCGTGCCGGCCGTCGGTATATTAACGATGTAACCCATGTTACCACTGATTGCAAAACCGTCTTCTGCCTCCGCAACAGAGTAAGCAACGAAATGCTTAGTTACCGCATCCAACTTGACGATAACCGTCGCGCCTAACATCTTCGCAAGCGATTTTGCCGTATAAGGCTCCGCAGGCATAAGCGGAACGGAAATCATGTTTAACCCCATATTCAGTGAGAGCGTGAAACTATAACTGTCCACCTGAACGGGGGGCTCCACCTTAGGGGTATCCGTGGCAACGGGCGTCTCGGTTTCAGGTTCCTTGGTAACGACAGGCTTTTCTGGTTCAGGTGCCCCCTCAACAAGGTTGTATTCAGTCAATTCATATACAACATCTTGTTCATTTTGAAATTTGACGGGGCCGAGATTTGGTGCCAACCATGTATAGGAAGTTCCACGAACTACTAAGGCGGAGGTGACAGATTTCCGTTTCAATTCAATCTTGGCACAGTTCTCAAAAGTGCCGGCGGGGGTTTTCACTGTCTCAATGTCGAGAACCGTAATATTCGTCGTGCTGTTCGTTGTACCAACTATCTGCAGTTCTGTCTCTAAAACAATGTCCCATGTTCTCCCAATTGGTAAAACACTGGGAAAAAAATCGATTGGTGGAGAAAAAGTAGCTGTTGCAATTCCAAAGGCGCCTTCATCCGTGGCCAATTTATGCAGATGAAGTCCATCCTCATTAGCGACGAGATAATAATTATCAATTTCGACTATGTCTCCGCTGCGGAGCTTCGTTACAATTTTCAGGAGGACAAGTCCTTCAACACCATCAATGTCAGGTTCTTCAACGGAATAGATACGTTGCTCAGCACCATCGGTGCTCGTTAAAACCCAGGTGTTGCCAACATCCGGGGGGTAATAATTCTGTGCGGCCGCCATAAAACTGAAACTACATATAAGGGTGAGCACCAAAGCTGGTAACAACCACTGGGCAAATGAGGTATATCTCATACTTCAAATTTCCTTTTTTAAAATTAAGATGAGGATAACGTTTAAATCTATCCACTTATCTTGTTTTTTATCGTATTGAGCTGCAGAGTGCAACTGCCATTTCCAAAACCATGTGATTCTGAGGGGGGTGCTAACCGCGCTTCGGGCGAGATATCGTTCTGTTCCCGCACGTAACGATATCCAAGCCAGATGCCGATGAACATCAATAGAATAGCAATGATGATAACAGCTAATGCGATTTTCCATGTTACCATAGTCTCTTTTCCAGCTCTTGTGAGAATAATTGATTCACGCTACAGTCCAATGAATGTCGGAGCGTACCGAGAGCAATTTTAATCCAATCCAAAATAAAAAGCTAATTCCTTTTTCTTAAACTCCACGTATAGAACATCAGCAGTTTGCTGTGCGGAGTTGTGATATGTTTCTGCTTGGTTCTTCAAATCATCACAAGCATCAACATAATGTACACTAAAAAACGATAAAAGAAAAGTTAATGTCAACAAACATAATCTCATAAAATTCTTCTACTTATCATTTGAAGTGTTAGGGACAACAGGCTCTTGCTCCAGTGTCCTTTTTAGATTTTCTGAAGCGAGCTTATGTCTCTCAATGTCAGCCTGAATCTTTTCAACCATTTTGATTCGTTGTTCTTCAGTTAGACTGTTAATAAATTCGGTATATTTCTCAGGTGACTCAGGTAACAAAGACGCTGAAATATCAGTTGATTGCATCCATAAGGCATGAGCTTTATCAACATCTTCACTCCACTGTGCTCGTTCTTCCTGATACTTTCTGATGTTCTCATTGTGTAATCTGACCGGTTCACTGTAGACCTCTTCATCACTAATGAGTTGTTCTTCAGTTATCATTTTGTCCCCCGCATCATCACCCAAAAGGACAGAATGAGGTTGACTTTTTTCAACCATCAGATTTCGGTTGATTGTTTTTATGATGTGTGCCCCGGTGCCAAGTACCATCGGCGTGGAAATGTCCACCCTGCGAGGTCTCGCCAACACGGGCTTCGCGTCTCGATTGTTCGGTAGATTTCGGTAAAGGTTCAACGGGTTTGTGATAGCACCCAACTTCTTCCGGCGTGGGCTTCGGTTTCATAGCGACTGCGGTTTTCTCATGAATGGTTATTGGTTATTGGTTGTTGGTTATTGGAAAGAGGTCTCTTTCTTAACCAATCACTATTAACCATCAACTAACCACTAAAAAAACGTCTTATTTTCGCTCCACCCGCGGGCGTTTCCCTATAGTCTCCTACACTACAGGCATATCGTTAGATAACGGCTATCCCTGCCCGCAATATGTTTCGCGCAGCGTTGATGTCTCTATCGTGGTGTAAACCACATTCGGGACATGTCCACTGCCTATCATCCAAGGTTAGGGTTTCGTTGTGAAAACCACAATCCGAACAAGGTTTTGTTGTGGCAGTCCACTGTCCGATTTGTTTGAAAAGACGCTTATGCTTTTGACACTTATATTCCAATATCTCAACAAACTGGTAAAAGGCGAGGTCCGAGACTTTCCGCCCCCACAGGCGTTTCATGCCGTCAAGGTTCAAGGTTTCGGTGAAAATCCTATCAAATTTTTTACAAAATTTAGAAGCGAGTTGCCAATGAAAGTCTTGGCGGTGGTTGCTGATTTTCCGATACAGACGTGCGAGCTGTCTCACGCAACGCCACCACCCGTTAGAACCTTTTTGCTTACGGCTAAGTTCTTTGTTGAGAGACCAAAGTTTGTTCAAGTTCGCTTTCAAAGGTTGTGGGTGGTGTATCTTCTCACCCGTGCTAAGTGTCAAGTACGCGTCTTTCATTCCGAAGTCTGCCCCAACGCTTTTACCTGTTGTCGGCAGCGGTCTAAAATCCATATAGGTGGTTGTGATACAAAGCCAATAATTACCACAAGCGTCTCGTTTGATGGTGATAGTGCTGCCTTTTCCGTGCCATTGCCACCAAGTTTCTTGAAAAATCTATCATAAGCTTTATGAATACGTTTCAGTTCTTGTTGAATCGCTTGAGACGGTAAGGCTTTCCAATGCGGGTGTGTCGTATCTTTCAATACCTTTACGTGGTCACACATACCCTCAAAACCTACATACGGTAGTCCGTCTTTATGACGCTGACGCTGCCACTTATGGAAATACTCATGCACTTGCCATATATCGTCAAGCAGATTACCAATGCGAATTATGTTAGATTGTTTTCCTAACGGGTATTTATAGGTTTTCATGGACTATCAAGCATCAAGCGTTTATCCCCATTTCAGTGGGAGGCAAGCACGTTACCAAGCGGTAACGCTGAAACTGCTTGCCAACTTGATACTAATATCATACAACATTTTTGAAAAAAGTCAAAATTTATTTTACGGATATACGCACTTAGCGGACTTATATCCCAAAGCGAAAGCGGTGGGCAAAACAAACGAATGCCCGTAAATCACTATTGGCTCTTTCGGTGGCTGCGTCACGAGCAGGTAAAGCCCTACACCTGCGATTGCCACCAGAAACACCGACAGCGGTATCCAGTATTTTCGGATAAACATGTTTATCGACTTTATCGACTTATGGCGCGCAGGATGTCTCCCTTTGACACACGCGCGACGGTATTAAGTTTATCATCTTCAAACACATATAGGGCCGAATCTGGTGATTCGGCCCCACGCCGGCCTGTTTTTTTATTCTATAGGATGCATCACCGATTGTCAGCGTTAATCGCCAAAATTCTGGGCAACCATGACTAAATCCTGAATGTTGACAGTTCCATCATCGTTGACATCAGCATCCACATCTACTCCACCGAACTGCGAAGCCACGAGCGTCAAGTCCAAAATGTTGACAGCGCCATCACCATTGACATCATACGGCGATAATTCTTCTACCTCTTCTTTTACAAGATTAGAGCGTATGAGTTCAAAGACGAGTCCGTCGGCGGTTTCATATTTGACGGGGCCCAGATTGGGTGCTAACCACTGATAGGAAGTCGCTTCCAGGTTTAGAACGCTGGACTTAACACGCTGCGATAACGCAACCTTGACACAGCGTTTAAATGTTCCTGCCGGCGTCTCAACATCTTCAAACAGGATAACTTTTACATCGGTGGTACTCGTCGCTGCAATCTCTCTTCCGGGCAATATCTCTGTCAATTTTATCTCAGCGGCAATCTGCCAAGCATCGCCTATCGTCAAAAGCTGCGGAAAGAAAGTTGCCGGTGGCGAAAATTTCGCTGTCACAATGCCTAACTTGCCTTCGTCAAACACAGTTTGATGCAGTAGGAGTTTATCTTCGGTAACCGTGACAAAATATTTGTCAATCTCAACCGCTTCTTTGTCTGCCCCATCACTCGCAATTTCCAAAATGGTGAGTTCTACACCGTCAATGACTTCAGTCGCGGCAACCGTATAGGTGCGCAAACTTTCACCATCGGTACTCTTTAAAACCCACGTATTCCCAATAGCGGCCGGGTAATAATTCTGCCCACTTGCTGTAAACACGAAACCATACACAAAAATAAGCACTAGCCAATACGTGAAGGCGTTTTGCGTCATACTTCAGTCTCCTTTGACTTCATCCCCGCTTAAAGACGATAAAAGCGAATCTGACGTTCCTCCCTCCCAGAAAGAACGCAAATCCTGCGCTTGTGTTACATTTGAGGAGACAAAAACCTTGATTTTTCCCACATGTCGTGCCATAATACTCACATGCTACCGGAATTCGTTCAGGATTTCAAGAAAAACTTTATGGGAGAGGAGAAACAGAGATGCGATTGAAAGGACGTGTCGCAATTGTGACGGGTGGGGGCGGCGGAATCGGAAAAGCAGCCTGTCTTACCTTCGCACGCGAAGGGGCGGATATTGTGATTCCAGAAGTCAACTTAGCAAACGCTGATGCGGTGTCCTCAGAAATTGTTGCATTGGGGCGGCGATGCCGCGTGATTGAAACCGACGTATCAGAGGGAGCATCCGTTCGCGCGATGGTTCAGCAGACGCTCAGTACTTTTGGACGGATTGATATCTTAGTGAACAATGCCGGCATTTTCAGTTATACCCGCATAGATGCCTGCACCGAAGAGGAATGGGACAGGATGATGGCTGTTAACCTGAAAGGTCCTTTTCTCTGTTCACAAGCCGTGATGGAGACGATGAAGACGCAACGTTTCGGGCGAATCATCAACCTGGGTTCGCTGGCCGGGCAGGTAGGGGGTATTGTCGCTTCCGCCCCGTACGCCGCATCAAAAGCGGGCGTCATGTGCCTCACGAAATCCCTCGCGCGAATTTTGGGCGAATATTGCATCACTGTCAACTCCATCGCGCCCGGTGTCGCTGCCACAGAGATGGCGAAAAACCACCCCGATATGACGGGGCAGATTCCGCTCGGACGCGTCGCTGATGCATCCGAAATCGCTACCGCTATCCTCTTTCTCGCATCCGAAGACGGGCAGTATGTCACAGGCGCGACACTCGATGTCAACGGTGGAATCCGCATGGCATAGCAATTACCTGATACAGAAAGGAGAAATTCTATGGAATACAGAACCCTCGGACGGGCCGGTGTGAAAGTTTCACAGCTCTGCCTCGGCACCATGATGTTCGGTGGCCCCACATCTGAAAGAGATTCTATTCGTATCATCCATCGCGCACTGGACGCCGGTATTAATTTTTTAGATACTGCCAACGTTTATAACGCAGGCAAATCAGAAACCGTCATTGGGAAAGCCGTTCGCGACAATCGAGATAAATGGTTCATCGCAACCAAAGTACACGGCGCAATGGGCGACGATGTCAACGAGCGCGGTTCACACCGATTTCATATCATGTCCGCAGTCGAAGCAAGCCTGAAACGCCTCAGAACTGAACGTATTGAACTATATTACCTGCACCGATGGGACGCGACTACCCGAATAGAGGAATCCCTCCGTGCCCTCGACGACTGCGTGCGGCAAGGAAAAGTTCGCTACATCGCATGTTCAAACTTCCACGCGTGGCGAATCTGTGAAGCGTTGTCCGTCAGCGAAAAACTTGGACTGGAGGACTTTGTCTGTACCCAACCGCTCTATAACATTGTGAATCGCGATATTGAAGTAGAACTCCTGCCCTTTTGTCAAAAATACGGTGTCGGTGTCGTGCCGTATAGCCCCCTCGCACGCGGTGTCCTATCCGGGAAGTATCTATCCGGACAAGCACCACCAGCACAATCCAGAGCAGCGCGACAGGATAAACGAATCTTACAAACAGAACTCCGCGAAGAGAGTTATGAAGTCGCACAAAAACTCAAACCGATGGCCGATGCGCACGGTAAAACCGCGACACAATTCGCACTCGCATGGGTACTCGCCAACCCAACTATCACTTCCGTTATCATAGGGCCTCGAACCATGGAACAGTTAGAGGATAACTTAGGATGTTTGGACTGTACACTCACCGAAAGCGATGAAACCGCTATCAACCAGTTAGTACCACCCGGTGAACATACCGGTAAAGGGTACAATGATGTGGCGTACCCCGTCCTCGGAAGGCTAACCCACGGTTAGACTCACCTGGGTTCGATACAGAACACTTATGCGACTTCAGGAAATTTGCCATACCTATCAACAAAATATTCAGCGGGAACACGCCCAAATTGATGCCACTGTGGAGCTTTCTCTACATACACATCTCAAGAAATTTTTGGAAGAAACGGCAACGTCCTTAGGACACAACATCTTGATTATACACGAGCCGCGAAAGTTAACTGTCGGCAGGCCGGACTTCGTTGTGAAAAGGGGCGCACTCCCGCTCGGCTATATTGAGGCGGAAGCATACGAAAAAGAGCTCGACGCACTCACAGGACACAACAAAGAACAGAACAAACGGTTTGTCGAAAACCTTGACAATTTCATCCTTACCAATTTTGTTGAATTTCGATTGTATACGGAGGGGCAGCTGCGCAGAACAGCAAAATTTACTGACGCAGATTCATTAGAAATACTTCTGAATCGGTTTCTGAGCGCAAACGTCGTGGCAATCCGAACACCGGAAGCGCTTGCTAAACACCTCGCCCGCCGCACCCGAGAACTCAAAACCCAACTTGCAATGACGCTGACGGAGCAAAATAGCAGCATCTACCGCATGTTTGCTGCGTTTAAGAAATTGCTCCTTTCTACACTGACGCCGGATAAATTTGCTGATATGTACGCTCAAACCCTCGCATACGGCTTGTTCGCCGCACGATGTACACTGCCGAATGCAACCAACTTCTCGCGCCTCACCGCAAACGATGCACTTCCTCGCTCAAACCCCTTTTTGCGACAACTTTTTCATCACGTCGCATCACCAAACCTCGAGGAAAATGTCACCTATATTTTAGATGATATCGCAACCTTACTCCGAAGCGTCCAGACGGAGATGCTCCGAACCGCATTCGCCACATCAACTGGCATGCAAGAACCTATCATCCACTTTTACGAAACTTTCCTCGCTGAATATGAACCTGAACTCCGAAAGAAACTTGGGGTGTATTATACACCTACCCAGGTTATCTCCTACATCGTTCGTTCCGTTGATATGCTGCTGAAAACAAAACTGAATAGAACCGACGGACTCGCCGATGAAAATACGTTGATTCTGGACCCGGCCACAGGCACCGGCGGATTTCTCTTGGCAGTGTTGAACCACATCCGGGTGCACATGACAACAAAATATGGCACAGCGGAGTGGCACCAGTATCTTAATGATAAAAAACTCGTTGGGCAACTCTTCGGGTTTGAAATTCTTGTCGCGCCGTACACGATTGCACATCTCAAACTGAGCCTGTTCTTACAAGAACAAGGATACCAGCAGACAACTGAACGCATCCGTGTTTATCTCACCAATACCTTGGATGCCCCGCTAGAAAAAGAGCAGTATACCTTTGCAGCGTTTATTTCCGATGAAGCCAATGCAGCCGTTTCCGTCAAACAGGATGTACCCCTGCTCGTCATCCTTGGAAACCCACCCTATTCCCGAGACTCAGCGAACCCCAGCCGGAAGAACAGTGCGGAACTAACTTTTATCGGAGAATTGATTGAGCATTACAAACAGGTAGATGGACAACCCCTTGGGGAAGCCAATTTAAAAGCACTTCAAGCAGACTATGTCAAGTTTATTCGGTGGGCGCAGTGGCGAATTGATAAAAATGGCGAGGGGGTTATTGGCTATATTGTGAATAATAGTTTCCTTGACGGAACTACCTCCCGTGGGATGCGTAAGAGTTTGTTGGACAGTTTTAACGCTATCTACCTCCTCAATTTGCATGGCAGTCTGATAAGAAAGGAAGCTATCCCTGACGGTGAAACTGATGAGAACGTATTTGATATTAAGCTGGGCGTTTCCATTCTACTGTGTGTCAAAGAACCGAACAATTCTGCCCCTGCCAAAATCTATTACGCCGACATGTGGGGAAGTCGCTCCGAGAAATATAAAACGCTTGCGAAAACTGATGTCGAAAATACGAATTGGTGTGAACTTCATCCAACATCGCCGCACTACCTTTTTGTTCCACAAGCCACGAAAGGGTACGTATCATACAACACAGGCTGGCCGATTTCTAACATATTTAAAACACACTCGACAGGAATTGTCACGGGACGAGATAAATTAACACTTCACCACACCGCAGAAAAGGTTAAAGAGATTGTGGCCGATTTTGCTTCACTTGCTGAAGTTGAAGCGCGCAAGCGCTACAAATTGCGGAAGGATAGCCGCGATTGGAAAATTCGCCTCGCCCAAGCAGACATCCGGAAACATCCCGATGTAGAACGGTATATTGCGCAAATCCGATATCGCCCCTTTGATACCCGTTGGACATACTACACCGGTCAAGCGCGCGGATTTATTTGTAGGCCCCGTTCCGCAGTTATGCGGCATTTACTCGCGAAAAACCTGGCGCTCTGTGTCTGTCGCACCGCCTCGAGGGCTGTATGGCAACACGCCTTGGTTACCGACAAAATCATAGAAACTCATTATTTCTCAAGTGAATCTGCACACGTATTCCCCCTCTATCTCTATAGAAATCCTAATGCGTTGGGTTTCGTCAATGAGCGTGAGCTCAATCTAAGCCAAGATTTTCTCAAAGCGGTTTCGGAGGGACTTCTGTTGCCTCAAACCTCACCATCTGGACTCCCGCAAGGCGTTTCAGGGGAGACAATTCTCGCCTACATCTACGCGATTTTATACAGTCCCACCTATCGGAGACGCTATTATGAGTTTCTGAAATACGATTTCCCGCGCATCCCCTTGCCACGAGATATCGAACAGTTCCAAAACCTCGCAGCACTTGGGACGGAACTCATGAATTGGCATCTCATGAGAGATGTGCAGATTCCGCCGCGGCACCGGTTTGAAGGTGAGGGTAAAGGGATTGTCTCAACGGCTAACTATACGGACGGATGCATCTGGATTAATCAAACCCAGTATTTCACAGATGTTGCTGCATCGGTTTGGAATTATCAGGTAGGTGCGTATCAAGTCTGCAAGAAATGGCTACAGGATAAAAAGGGTGAGATGTTAAGCCATGCTGAGGTGCGACACTACCGTGCAATTTTAGTTGCGGTGACGGAGACACTGAAAATCGTGGGCGAAATTGACTCGGCAACCGTCAATTTCGGTTTCTAAATCGCATCTTGGCGTTCATCGTAGATTTTCGAATAGGATGCCCTTGCTGCAGGTTTCCCCGCACATCTCAAGCCCCAACAATTTTTTTGCAGGGTTCTGTGAGTTATGCCCTTTCGTCGAATTCATGCTCTTTTTCGGCCCGTTCACCGCTAAAGCCGGCGAGACGGTTTTTCCATGCGTTTATACGCTGAATCTATAACAGCCATTTTTCCTCCTGAGAACGGTTTTAAGTGCTAAGGTTCTAACTTAAACGACGCAAAAAGGCAGAGAAGAAGATAACTATTAATCCTAAAATCACCGCGATGTTCAGCCAGGGTGACGGTTTCTTTTGAAAAACGCCAAAGACAGGATATGGAAACGTTAGAACAATTGCAATCGTAAATATGAAAAAGACGATAAACAGCTTGATGCCCAAGACGAAAATGTAAAGCGAGTAATTTGAAACTTCAGCAATCCCTGCCCGTGCGGCTCTTAAAAAGGTAATAAAGTTATACAACCCTGATATCAAAATGGCCAACAGGGTGCCCCAAACAACGCCTCTAAAGCGACGCAGGGCAGCGGCAATGAAAACCGCAGGCCGCGTGTGACGGTTGGCAATCGGGATTAAAATGGCCCGAAAAAAGAAGAAGCCCCCTATCACCAAGACGACAGAACCGACATGTAACCATTGCATGAACGGTTTTAGTAACATGAATTACGCTGGACGAACGTCTGCCAAACTCGTGAGTTCGAAAAGGGGGGATATAGTTCATAGAACCGTATCCGCCCTTCCAGTTCACACAATCGGTTTTCCCCCAATCGGATTGAAACAGGCGCGGGATTGCTTGCAAGCATCGGGTGAAACAAAGCTGTCATCCGGGCCGACAACCTGCATTGTGCAATTGCACCAATAGTGCGATTCGGGATTGTTTTCAATCAAGTTCTGTAAGTTTCCCCCGGGAATGTAAATGGCCTTCGTCCGGAGGTACTGACATATCGGACGGTTGAAAAGGGGCAATGTTTTTGCTTGTACCATGTTTTTCTCCTTTCTTTTGTCTCTAATGAAGTTTATGACTTTGATTCGGGCGCGCGCCTTCCATGAAATGCGGGCGGGCGCGCTCTGGCATCGCGCCTTTTCACCAGGCGGGTTAAATTTTGCGTGGTGATTGGAAGTACGCAGGCTGTTCGGTATGAAACCGATACTGCTAGAGACATTTTAGCTTATCCTATCTAATTCGCTGCCATCATGGCGGCGCGGCTGATGAGATTCTGAGTTAACACCACTTTGTATTCATTATCATTCAAAGGTTTTGCATCTTTGACAGCATCGGCGCCGGCTTGTCGGCTTAGAGCCTCGTTAATGATTTTTCCGTTGAGTGCAGCTTCTGCCTCATTAGAACGCCAGGGGGCGGGTGCGACACCGCCCAAGACGATGTTCGCGCGTCTGCAGGTGTTACCGGACATTTCAAAGACACCTGCAACACTCGAGAGGGCGAAATCTAGCGAGCCTTTTTCTCTCGCTTTGAGATAAAAACTCTTCGTGCTCGGATTCGGCGATGGGACTTGTACCTCAACGACGATTTCATTGGGTGCCAACACGTTCTCACGAAATGGATTTGTTGCGGGGAGCGTAAAGAATTTTTCGAGTGCCATGGTTTTCTCCCCTTCGGGCCCGACAATCTTTAAGGTTGCGCCCAATGCAATTAAGGCTGGAGCGATGTCGGAAGGATGCACGATATACACGGGCCCCCCGCCTAAAATAGCGTGGTACTTGCTTAGTCCTTCGACGGCGTAACAGATGTCGCCCCCCTTCTTGAGACAATTGACAGTTTCATCGCGATAATACCAACAGCGGGGGCGTTGGCACAGGTTACCCCCAAGCGTTCCGACGTTCCGTATTTGTGGCGTAGCGACAGATACCGCTGCTTGCGCAAGCACGGTGTAGTGACGCTGTATGGTGGGGTGCATCGCAATATCTGCCACGGTGGTTAACGCCCCAATTTTCAAGCCGGCGTCATCGATTGAAATACTATCCATCCCAGGCAACGCCTTAAGATTCACCAGCGTTTTCGGCGTTTGAACGTACTCCTTGAGTTCGGCGAGCAAGTCCGTACCGCCGGCGATAACCATAATCTCGCCCCAACTGCTGGCACTCAACAGCGACGTGACATATCCAAGACTTGTCGCGTTAATGTAAGTAAATTTTTCCATTGGCTATCTGTCTCCTTTACCCCTTCTTCGCAGCAAGCGCGGTGAGGATTTTGTCCGGGGTAAGCGGCAGTGCCCGGATGCGTACCCCGATTGCGTTATAAACGGCATTAGCGATTGCCCCCGGTGTCGGAATACAAGTCGGTTCTCCAACCCCTGTGACTTTTCGGTGTGTATCAAAAACAATTGCTTTAATCTCAGGAATCTCTAAGCTGCCGGGTACTTTATAGTCCTCAAGGTTTGCATTCACCATCCGTCCTACCTGTGAATCCATGAGTCGTTCTTCGAGCATAGTTTGCCCCAATCCCATGATAACCCCGCCATTAATTTGACTTTCCGTCGTGAGTCGGTTAATCGCGAGTCCACAATCTTGGACGGCGACAATTTTGAGTACTTTGATACTGCCCGTCTCGGTATCGACTTCGACTTCAGCGAACTGCGTCCCGGCCGCGCCGCCTTGTCGTAGTTCTTCATCCCAATTGCCGCCTTCACTGATGGTTTCCATACCGAGTAGTCCCGTTGCCTGTTGCCACGTCATCGTCTTCGTCCTGTCGGAGACAACGTAGATGGTTCCATTTCCGGCGCGTAGTTCTTCGGCGGGCGTCTCCATCAGAGGGGCGACATGCGCAAACAACTTCTGTTTTGCGGCGGCTGCGGCTGTCTTAATGACAGGGGCGACGGATGCAGTAGTCTGGCTCCCGCCACTTCCTCCGGATGGCAGTCCTGGGCCGCTGTCCCCAACCTTAACGTTAATATCAGTTGGCGTAAGGCCAAATTCTTCAGCAACGATAATGGCTATTGCGGTTCGTATACCGGTGCCAATATCTTGCGTTCCGGTGACAGCCTCGATAGTTCCATCTGAATTGATGGTAACGCGTGCTTCGGTGCCTCTGCCGCCGCCACCGCCCCAAAGCCCACTGCCGAGGCCGATGCCCCGTTTTTTCACATCATTTCCAGCGCCTGGTACGCTATTGCGTCGATGCCACCCAATCTCTTGGGCTCCTAGGGTATACTGCGCTTGTCTTACCTCACTCCTGTCATTAATTCGTCGAAACTCCAACGGATTCATGCCAAGTTTCGCTGCCAGTTCATCCATCAAGCAATCCATAGCAAAGGCCCCCTGTGGGTGTCCTGGTGCCCGCATCGCACGTTGGTTGCCTGCATTTATTGTCACATTGACTTTTTCGGTTCGGAAGTTTGGTACACTGTAGACGTAAGGCGCTTGAAAGCCGGCGCCGCTTGAAATCCCGCCTGTTCCATAGCCGCGCATATCGTATGCGATGAGTCTCCCGTCACGGGTTGCCCCGGCATGAACGTGCTGCGTCATGGATGGCCGGTTTCCGGCAACGAGGTGCTCGTCCTTACGCGTCAGCATCAATTTAACCGCTTTCCCGGTAATACGCGCCAGCTCCGCGGCTGCATGCCCTTCGACGCCGGGCCCAAATTTGCTACCAAAGCCGCCCCCCATGTGCTCAGTGATGATACGCACCTGGTTCGCCGGAAGTTCAAACCGCTGTGCGAAATCGTTTCTCACCCCAAAAACACCTTGTGTAGATGCCCACACGGTGAGGTGTTCTTCATCTTCCCACTCGGCGACATGTCCATGCGTCTCCAGGCAGACATGCGTTTGCACCGGTGCGTGATACGTTGCCTTCACTTCAACGGCGGCTTCAGCGAACCCTGCGGCCAAGTCCCCATCCTCGCGAATATTCGGCGTGCTCTGATTCTGGGCCCAGTCCTCACGAATTTGCGGTGCGCCCGCTGCCATCGCATCTGCTTCTGTGACGACGAACAGATGTTCTTCCAAGTCAACCTGAATGAGCCGGAGTGCATCTTTAGCAATATCATCGGTTTTCGCGGCAACCGCTGCGATTTCCTGTCCTTGGTAACGAAGTTTACGTCCGGTTTCAATCAACGAGATAACCGCTTCAACCCCCGGCAGCGCCTCAGCTTCACTCATATCAATGCCTAAGACGGTTGCATAGGGAACTTCAGAACGCAAAATGTGCCCATACAGCATCCCCGGCCGATTGATGTCAAAGGTGTACTTCGCTTTTCCTGTAACTTTATCCTTACCCGACAAACGCGGAATTCGCTTGCCGATAAGACGCGTTTCACTCGCTTCCCCCCATGATGCCATCGGTTAACCTCCAATTTTGCGTGAAGCGCTCTTCACTGCATCAAAAATAAACGGATAAGTGCCGCAACGACAAGTGTTGCCCGACAACCCTATCTTAATCTCTTCCAATGTCGGTTCCGCGGTTTCGTTCAACAGCGCTGCTGATGCCACCACAAAGCCCGGCGTACAGAACCCGCACATCAGCGCATCGTGCTGAATGAACGCATCTTGCACAGGATGCAAGTTATCTCCATCTGCCAAGCCCTCAACCGTCACAATCTGTTTGCCTTGTGCGTCAACCGCAAGCATCATGCATGCATAGACGGTTTTACCGTCTACCATCACCGTGCAGCCGCCACATTCACCCCTGTCACAAATCAGTTTCGCCCCCGTTAAATCAACGTTGTTCCCATTTGTGTCAATTCCATCGCGTAACACTGTTAACAGCGTTGTGCGCGCTTCAACCTCCACCTCATACATTTTACCGTTAATATTCAGTTGAATCAGCGCTACGGAGAAGGCTTCGTCGGCTTGTGCTTCCGCGGCTTTCCCCGCGCCTATCAGCGCTGCCGGGACTACTGTCGCAGCGACTGTGCCCGTCCCCACGCCCTTCAAAAAACTGCGACGTGAAATATTCGTGCCCTGTTTCTTTTTTTTATCCTCTTCCGCCATGCGTATCCTCCTTGAGTTCCGTTCTATAAATAACACGATATCTATCTCATGTATTCGTTAAATTTTTGCGCCCTTTTACGCTATTTAGTCTATTACATTTCGTATTTTTTCGCAATAAAAAAAGTAACGATAGTCGGTTTTAAAAGGATTGGATTGATACCATTGTCAATGACAACCTTGCAGATAGACTTTGCGAGCGTGCTGTTGAGACACCTTTAAATCCTAATTCGGGAAATTAAAAAAAGATAAAAATTCAGTTGAAATTCATCGCGAAATGGGGTATCATATTAACGTGTTAACTCATCAAATGTGCGAATACGGGTATTCGCCTTTACAGACTTGAGCCTATCCAAGGAAGAGGAGAATATGATGGCTGCAAATACGTTTGAAATCAGTGATGATACATTTGAAGGGATGGTGCTTACCTCAGAAACGCCGTTCGTTGTTGATTTCTGGGCAGAATGGTGCGGTCCCTGTAAAATGATAGCCCCGCTTTTAGAGGAACTTGCCGCTGAGAATGCTGAGACTTTCAAAGTTGGGAAACTTAACGTGGACGAAAATCGCAAGACAGCAATGCAATTTAGCGTACGGAGTATTCCAACGCTGCTCGTGTTTAAAGAGGGAAAAGTCGCGGGGCAGATTGTCGGAGCAATGCCGAAGGAAGCCTTAAAAAAGAAAATCCTAGACGTACTGTAAGGATAAGTTAATGGACGCTACATCCGCGTTCTTGTTTTCCTCTGCATCCGCAGTGCTCTGGTAAAAATTCCGTCAGCGCTTCATCACCTAACCCGAATTTACATCTGCGTAGAAGCATCAAGGCCGGAGCGGGTAAAGACGCTTCGGCAGCCTTCTGCGAAATGAGTTTCCGTAAACCGGAATTCTCTTCAGCGTGTGTTTTATGGCATGTTGAGAAATTACCTGATTAAATTCTTACCCTTCATGAAAGCGCGCGTCTCTTCCCGTTGGCTAAGCTTATTTTTACCTGTCATAACAAAAGGGGAACACCTAAAGGTTCACTGTGTTCTGGCAATTTATCTACAACGCCCTCGTCGTGCCGGCTATGTTCGTCGGCTTCCACGTCGCTGGATACTCGCACCCCAAAATTCGCGCCGGCATTGCTGGACGGAAACATGTATTTGAGAAACTCAAATCCCAAATCTGCGATGCCCGCAATCTAAAGCGGACGGCCTGGTTTCACTTCACATCTGTCGGCGAATTTGAACAAGCTAAGCCGCTTATTGAGGCAATTTATGCGGACACTCGCATTGTCCTAACTTTCTTTTCACCATCTGTTGCGCCGGATGCTAATGGCTACCCGTACGCGGATGCGGCCGTTTATCTCCCCCTGGATACCGCGGGAAATGCCGAACGGTTAATTCATCTCATCGCCCCCACCGTCATCGTTTTTTCCAAATTTGATATTTGGCCCAATCTTGTCTGGAAAGCCTCCAAAAACGGAATTCCACTCATCGTTGTCGCAGGCACGCTCCACAGCAAATCAAAACGGTTGTCTCCCGTCGCCAAATCCTTTTTTCGAAGCGTTCACCGCCACATCAACGTCCACTGCGCAATATCTGAAGCGGATGCCGGCCGCTTTAAACAGCTCTGCTCATCCAAAAGTCAAATTGTCGTTACCGGCGATACGCGCTACGAGCAAGTTTACCGGCGTGCAGCCACTGTCAAACCGGACGTTGAATTTTTCCCCGGACAATCCACTTTAGGAAACAATTCAAAAGCGCATCCTCACAAACGTTTTATTCTTATCGCGGGGAGCACGTACACGGAAGACGAAGATGTCTTATTAAAAGCGTATCAATTGCTACGCCACAATTCCCCTGAGCATATTCCTTACCTAATCCTCGTCCCGCATGAACCGACACCGGAGCGTATTTCAGAAATCCGCGTTCAGTTGGAGAAAATCAACCTGTTACCCGGCTACTTTTCAGCACTCAAACCCGGCAAAGATTTAGCGGGGCTTGATATCCTTGTAGTTGATACGGTAGGGCATCTCGCCAAACTTTACCAACTTGCAGACATCGCCTTCGTCGGCGGCAGTTTTCATGGCAGCGTCCACAACGTCATGGAGCCGGCCGCCATGGCAAAACCGGTGCTGCTCGGCCCCACTATCCATAACGCTTATGAAGCCTTACTCCTCTCGCAATGCGGCGCAGCCAAAATCGTTCACACCGCACCGCAGATGGCGGCAGCAATCACCGCATGGGCTACCGACGAAGCGGCGAGAGTCACTGCTGGACAAATCGGAAAGGGAATCATTGAGGAAAATCTGGGAGCGCTCAAACGGACTTTAGGGCATTTACGGAAGTACCTGTGACGCGGCAAGTCTCCTTGCGAATTTATGAAGCAAATAAAATAAATGCGGAAATTCGGAAGCCTACTCTCTGTGACACCGGCTAGATGCCTATTGCTTTTGTGGCTGCGATTTAGGAAGTCTAAAACCGAATGCCACTGTTATCGTACAAACACATAGTTCTTGTCGATTGGGAAAGCGTCATATTTGAGGCACCGCGGCGCGAAAAAAAGGGGATTAAACAATAATACTGATTTAGAGTTGACAAACCGTAAAAATTATAGTATCATGTTAAGTGTAAGGGAAATATGGTAATGTCCGCTAGAAATGTTACGAGTAGTGTTTTGACAGTTTTATAAGTTGGTACCGCGCAGCCGCTTATTTTTTAGAAGTGCTACGTGGTATCCGATGAGAGATTGATAAAATCTGTGTGAATAGGGGCGCCGCCTTCTCTCGATAGGATTTGCTGAGTGAAGTATCGTCCATTCATACAAAAAATGACAATCTACGCTTGCTGCCAAATGCCTGCCTATAGAAAGTGGTTCTGGCCTGCATTCTGCAGGCCCGCAGAATACTGACAGTGCTCAGTTTCTCATTTTCCCATTATTTTCAATTCCAAAAGGAGAAACGAGATGAATATCTACGTTGGCAATGTGCCATACGCAGCGACAGAAACCGAACTTGAAGAACTCTTTGGACAATATGGCCCCGTGGCAACCGCCACAATTATTCGCGACAGGTACGACGGGCGCTCCAAAGGGTTTGGCTTCGTTGAGATGGAAAATCAAGAGGATGGTGAGCGAGCGATAGGAGAACTGGATGGCCAAGACCTGATGGGACGTCCGCTGAAAGTCAACCCCGCACGTCCTCGCGAAGAACGCCGTCCACAGCGCAATTATGATGATATCTAGGATACCGTATCAGGGGCACCCATACAAAGCTGAGTTCCCCTTCAAATGAATTAACGGTTAACCAATTTTGCCCCAGTCCGGCGCCATTTAAAAGGGCACCTAGCTGGGGCATTTCTGTTTTTGAAAGGCATGTAAAGCGGGAGCATCCGCCCCCGCTGTAAGGAAGTCAGATAGCTGTAAGGAAATCAGATATTAGTCTTTCCGCTTCAGGTTTCCCCACGCCACAGCGATTTTTCCAGCAGGTTCAACCGCAACACCTAACGCAGACAAACCGTTGTTCATGATATCACTGATATCATCATCACTCAAAGGCGCATGGAAAAGCCCAACCTCATCCATTACCCCGGTGTACCAATTGCCAGTCCCATCCCAGACACCACATCCTCCGATATTCACGTTAAAATCGGAACGTCCATGGTTTGACCAGCTCCCTTTGTTCTCCACTGGCGTGCCATCAACGTAAACTTTCGCGAATTCCCGGGTGGCAACTGCAGCAACGTGATGCCATTCACCCGGTGGATGCTCGTAAGGGTTCTCCGTCCCCCCAGCGGCAGGTGTCCATAGCATGACAGAACTCGGATTAATAAAACCAAATTCGGGTGAATCATTCTGCCCTATTATGCCAACACGGTTCGAGGTGATTTCCCCCGGTTTGACCCAAGCAACCAACGTAAATTCACGCACACCATCTAAGAGTTTTTTATTGGTATTGACGCAGTTGCCAACACCATCAAAAGCCAAGGCACCGCCAAAACGGCCCTCTACCCAAATCGGTGCGTTGACAATTGTCCCATGATTATTGTTTCCGGATGAGTCCATCGCTTCGCTTCCGCCACCGTCATCAAACAGCCAAATGCCGCGAACACTATTCGGATTAATTTCGGCATGAACCGGATTGACAGCAACAAGGCTGATAAGCATCAGACTCAGACTGAACAAGATAACTATTGAAACATTAAATTTCATTTCGCTCCTCCCACTTTCTTAAAAGATTTACCCAGCTTCAAGGTGGGTGTTTATCGTAAAAACTACATCATAAACACGAGCCCGGCTGTTTCTAACGCAGATGCACATTTATTTTTGAGCGTCACGCGAATTTCGCTGTCGCCGTTAAAAACTAAATATATCTTTACACATTTTGCATAAAAATGCAAGCTTTTTATCTATCACTTCAACGAAGATTCGCTGATTTTCTGGCACGGGCATGCCATTTATTTTTGAGCGTCACGCGAATTTCGCTGTCGCCGTTAAAAACTTCATTATATTTTTACACATTTTGCATAAAAATGCAAGTCTTTTTATACTTGACATTTTAATCCTGAAAAGGTATCATATGAAAAAATAGAGAGGATACAACGATTATTCCAATCAATGGAGTTTGGGATTGTAATCGAAAATGAAAACACCCGTCATTATTAGAACGCTACTCCTTTTCTTGAGTTCAATCCTCATCAATCCGCAGCCTGTGTTTCCGGTCGATTTTATCACCCTAGTCCGCGAGTTCGGCGGTAAAGGTTCCACGTCAGGAGCATTTGGTAAAGAAATTTACATCGCTTTCAAAAACGATATCTATGTCAGCGATACTGAGCATCGTCTTATACAGAAACTCTCTCCAACCGGAGCGTTCCTTTTTCAAATACCTAACGCCCCGGAATCGCCTGAAAACATCTTACGCGCCCCCCGGGATATCACTGTTGATAACGCCGGAAATATTTACGTAGTGGATAGCACCGCACATTATATCCCGGATACCACTGAACCGAAAATCTATATTTTCGCGCCGTGCGTTCACAAATTCAGTCCAAGTGGAGCGCTGTTAAACACCTATTTCGTGGAGCCGGTGAATGAACGCCCCCGCATCGTTTTAACCGGTGCCCTCATCGTTGATGAAGATGGAAAAACAGCGTTCGGTATCCAGCCGCGCGGGCACAATAGAGCCTTAAGTGTCGCTGTCAATACGCTAAACCAACTCTACGTTTTAGATGCCCAGCGCGGACGTATCCATAAATTTGATGCGGCCGGCGAAAAATTAAATACTTTTGGACGATACGGCGCCGGTGATGGCGAGTTTGACAGGGATGCATCTGATATTGCTATTGATGCCGGCGGAAATGTGCTTGTCGCCGATACCGGGAATCACCGGGTGGTTAAATTTGACGCAGACGGAAAATTCCTACGTAGTTTCGGACGAAAAGGACGTAACAACGGTGAATTCACGAGACCGATGGCACTTGTCGCACTGCCCACAGGTGAGGTGCTGGTTAAAGATGCTAGTCAATTCCGACGAAAAGTTGGTGGGCTGCCTGAAGTCGTTACGCTCTCACCGACACTGACACAGTTCTCTGATGTCCTCCCAGGGCAAGCCAAACTGACTGAAATGATGACGAGTGCAACGCGCCCGCAATATGTTCCCTTCATGCAAAATCCGGTCGGAACGGTTAACCTTGCCGCACTGAACCGCCGGATTCGGCTTCTGGAAGAAGCCGAATACAGCCGCTACTATGGCGAGAATCGCGACGATGAAGATAGGGACGAATTGGCAGAAGAACTTAAACGAGCAGATATTCGCTTGTCTCTTTTACACAACGTCATTTCACGCATCCAAAAGTTTGACAGAAATGGTAGATATGTAGGACGCATCATTTACGAGGCAGATCAGCTCAGCGAGGACAAGCGTGACATCGTCTTTATCGCGCTTGATGCCGCCGGACATCTCTATCTGCGTGATGAAAGCGATTTCACCATCGCGCAATATGCCATCACAGGATTTACCATTAAGCCCTCACACATGAACGGGTTTTATCGCACCCGCGCCGTCAATCTGGATAATGAATACCTTGAAGACTATGAAGACATTGATATCTCAACCGATGTGCAAGACAAGCTCAGTCAACTCGAACTCAAAAACCTGTTGGGGTGGACGTATAGCATTTCTGAACGGTTGCACCTCACATTTCTTGACGAATTTACCTACAGCGAGCAGGATGAACGGTATGTCACCCCAGCGAAGATAAAGGATAGCTACGATTTTGAGACGCAGGCGTTGGAAAATGCATTCGCCGCAAATCTCAAATTCATCCTGAACGCCAATGCGTATCGGTATAAGGAGCTGAATCTGTCCATCGGGCGCGTCGATGGTACCTCCGATTTGACGCAAGATGCGCTCTTTCCCGAGCTCAATCGACAACAACGGCGTGATACCGGCGATGCGAACTCCACTGTGATTGAATTCAATTGGGACATTTGGACGAAAACCAATCTATGGCTCCGCTATGCAGACTTGAACCCTGCAGAAACCAGCCGTAACTTTGTCCGGCGATTTTACGATGTCTCCGGCGATTTGTACGAGGTTTTCGGCAGCCGCAATCAAGCGCGCCAATTCTTTGGCGAATTGACAATAAAGTTTTAGGACAGGAGTATTCATCAAAAATGGAATGTCGCGCACTCTATCCAGCAGAGTTAGAAGCCTGGTTTGAGCACGTTACGGACGTTTTCTCAGGAAACCGTCAATACTTTGTCAACCATTGGGAAAATGACCCGTGGAAGAATATAGAAGGCATTCGTGTCGCTGTCGATGACGGGAAAATCGTGAGCACGCTCCGGGTCTTTATTCGAAAGATGTTTCTCCACGGAGAACCGATTTCTGTCGGGGGAATCGGCGAAGTGAGTACCCGACGCGAATATCAACGACGTGGACTCGCTACACTACTCCTCAAGGACTCCATTCATTTTATGAAAGAACACGATATCGCGATTTCATCCTTACATGGAAGTCAACGGATATATGCGCTTGAGGGGTGGGAAAAAATCCAGCGCTATTATGCACGTGAGACTTTTGTGGCCAAAATGGATGAACCGACACAGTGGAATGTACGTCCAGTCAATTTCCAATCTCAAACCGAACTCAACCAAATCGCTGAACTCTATGATGGGTACTCCCGAAAATTCAATGGCACCTTCGTCAGGGATGACATCGCCTACTGGACTGATTGGGTTCAAACCGAATCACCCAATATCTGGGCCGCAGAAAGAAATGGTGCCATTGAAGGGTACGTCTCAGTTACCCACGATAAGCGGCTAACTGTTGAAGAATTCGCCGTTGCAGAGGCAGTGTTCGCACAAGATAGGGGGAAACATCTGTTTCAAACGCTAATCGCTGCGATATTGACACATCTGGAAAAAGAGACGTTTGAAGTCGCGTACGCAGCACCTATCGCTGACGGTTTCAAGGCAAACACGCTTGACGTGCACGGGGGCACGATGTATCGCGTTATTTTACCAAACAAAATTCCATCCCCTTTTGATACACTCCCGTCCCTCTTACATAACCAACCGAAACCTTTTGGACAAGGACTCCGTTCGCATCATCTCTTTTGGTCCACCGATGGATTTTAGGGATAATATAGATGCAAGCAATATGGCTTGCCAAGAATCTATCAGAAAACAACATGTCCCCCGGGCATGTTCAAGGCTATCAAAGAAAACAACCCGCCACCGTGGCATGTTGAACAACTTGCTATGCTTCACCAACTTATCAAATTCTTCGGTGTCTACACCCCCTTGCTTTAGCTGGGGGATGTAGACACCGTCTATAGTTGGGTCGAAAATAACTTAGACTTTCGCCTAATAATATGGTATACTAATCGTATCAAGTTGGCAGACATGTCAAGCGTAGTCGCAAGGCTACGTGTCTGCCTACCCACTTGATAAGGGTTAAAAACTTGATACTTGATATCCCATGAGAAACACGAAACATAAACTTTTTTTCGATAACTCTCTGAAGCGTCTGCATGACGAGTGTAATATCTGTGGTGTTGTGCGAAACCACTTCATTGCATTGTGTATGCGATATTATCGCAGATATGGTAAGGGACTTTCGTATTCCAAGATGTCTGCACATTTGACGACACTCAAGAAACTTGAGAAATACAAGCATTGGCATATCCCTGACTCGTGGGCGCTACAAAATGTTGTGAAGCGTTTAGCACAATCCTTTCGCGAAATGAAAACACTCGAGCGTAGGGCAAAACCGCCGTTTTGCGGCAGAGGACATCCGCAATTCAAGTCGTGTAAGAAACACAAAGGTATGAGCTTTCGCGGTGAACATGTCAAGATTGAATCTCTTTTGCCGAAGCAGAAAAACTCATAAATCACCCAACGTATCGTATTCGTCTCAACGGACATTGGTATCGTTTTGCCTTACACAGAAACAGAGAAGTCAAAATCAAACAGGTTCAAGTAACAAGAGACGCACTCGGAGATATGTATCTTACACTCACTGAAAACGCTTTCGCATCACTTTGCGGAAGCCCCTATGCTTTAGCTGGGGGTCTATCACGAGGATACCGTGAACAAGGAGGAGATAAAAATGGCAAAACTACGTGTTGGAGTCATTGGATGTAGTGGCATCGGGACAATCCACGCCTCCGGATTAGTGGGGTTACCGAACGTTGAGCTCGCGGCCGGATGCGACATGGTTGAAGGCACCCTGGATGCCTTCAAAGAAAAGTGGCAGGACAATTGGGATAACATCGGTTTGTACACAGAACATCGCGAGATGCTTGAGACAGCCAATTTGGACATTGTCACGGTGGCGACTTCTGACCATCGACACGCGGGCCTCGTTGTGGATGCGGCAAACGCTGGTGTAAAAGGCATCTTCTGCGAAAAACCGATGGCAACTAGCATCCACGATGCAGATAGAATGTTAGAAGCAACAGAGCAGAACGGCACCATTCTCTCGATTGATCATACGCGCCGATGGCAGCCTTTGTGGCGACATACCAAAGAAGAAGTCATTGGGGGCGGGCATATCGGTGATGTTCAATATATTATCGGCACATTAAGCGGAGGGCGTGCCATGCTCTTCCGCAACGGTACCCACCTTGTCGACGCCATCTGCTACTTCGCCGATTCCGCTCCGGAATGGGTTTCCGCAGAATTAGAAGGCGGATACGAAGCATATAGCGAGTATCAGGGCGACGGTGGGCATGTTCCTGCAACTGAGCCATCTGCCCATGGATATATTCACTTTGCTAACGGCGTACGCGGCTATTATGCCGGCGGCCCGAAAACAACGCTTTCTAGCTTTCGCGCTGAAATCGTGGGGAATAACGGCTACATTCTTATCAGTGACAAAGCGGCTACGCTCCACCAAGGGGACGACGTTCAAACAATTGAGGCACCCACCTGGGACGTAGTCGGCATTCCTGCCGGTGTCCAAGAACTGGTTAGCCTTGTTGCAGAAGGGGGAAAGCCCGTCTCACCTGGAAGCGAAGGACATAAAGTGGTTGAGATTATCATCGGTTTTTTAACGTCGCAGCAGCAGGATAATGGCAAGGTTTGGCTACCATTAACTCGCGATTAGCCGCGTTGACGCGAAAAATCTCATGCCCCGGAAATTCAAAAAGCGCCGGAACGCATAAACGTTGACTCTTTTGACAAAAAGCGACGGAGAACGCGTACAAAATTTTGTGCTAGAAATCATCTTCGCCTTAGCATCGTTTATTTCAGCGCCGCTTCTTTAGACACAAACGTTCTATTTAGCGAAAATAATTGCGTTATCAGTTGCCCATTGCAGAAAAACTTTATCTCCTCGTTGAAATCTTTTTGTGTTTCCGGTACCACTGTTCTGTTGCTGAACGAGCACTGGCGTCGGATAATCTGTTTGCACGGTATACTGGAGCGTCGTACCGAGGTAGCTTTCATCCTGAATTACCCCGTTTAAGTGCGTTATTGATGTTTCACTCCCCAGCGGGGCGATATCAATCCGTTCCGGTCGAATTGCCATAATGACGGATTCATTGATAGGTACATCGCTATTAAGCATGCCGGCGATTTTGATAGCCGGCACCATTGCCAATTCAACTTCCGCAGATTGGTTATTAGCGTGAATCAGTGTGCCTTCAAAAAAGTTGGAGGTGCCGATAAAATCTGCGACAAATGGGCTTTGAGGCGAATCATAAATTTCAGATGGCATCCCGACTTGAAGGATTTTTCCAGCTGCCATCACCCCGATTCGGTCCGAAAGTGTGAGTGCTTCACCCTGGTGATGTGTCACATAAACAAAAGTAATCCCGACTTGACGTTGTAATGCTTTTAGTTCTAGCTGCATCTGCTGACGGAGTTTGAGATCCAAGGCGGCGAGCGGTTCATCTAAAAGCAGAATTGTGGGCTGATTAATCAATGCTCGTGCTAACGCGACGCGCTGTTTCTCGCCTCCAGAGAGTTCACTCGGTTTTCTGTGTCCATAATCCGGTAACCGAATTAATTCCAGAAAACGTTCAACTTCTGATGCCGTTTTGGCTTTTGGGAGCCTCTTCATTTGTAGCCCGAATGCGATATTTTGTGCCACCGTTTTGTGAGGAAACAGCGCATAATTTTGAAAGACGGTGTTGACAGGGCGGCGATATGGGGGTGTCTGCGTCATTGATTCCCCGTTAATGAAGAGCTCGCCTGATGTCGGGTATACAAACCCGCCAATAATGCGCAAGGTTGTGGTTTTCCCACATCCGCTAGGCCCTAATAGTGAAAAGAATTCGCCGCTCTTTACGTGAAGTGACACATCATCAACGGCGACGGTGTCCCCGAACTGCTTTGTCACCGATGTGAGCGTGATGTCTCCTATTGGCATACGCATGATTGCCCGGAATGTATCGCGAGCCATTCTCACTCCGCTTCACATCCCATTCCTGTTTTCGCTATGATGTTAGCACACGATTTGTTCTTAAAGATACCATATTTTCCTGCAGACGTCAAAAGATTTCAAAAACTACCTACCGGATTGAGCGTACCAAATCGCGTCTCCTCTGATAGATAACCGCATGTATCTCGGATTTGATACTTCTTTCCTTGAACTCATCGCATTTTTGTGGTAAAATAACCGTCAGACGTTTTGAGGGGAAGTGGCCTCTCATGGAAGATTTACTTGCAGCTCGCGCTCAGATGGCAATGTCCCTTGCATTTCACATTATTTTTGCGTCCGTTGGGATGGCGATGCCGCTGCTGATGGTAATCGCCGAGGCGCTATGGTTGAAAACGGGGGCGAAAGTCTACCTCCTGCTGGCAAAGCAGTGGGCAAAAGGAACAGCGATTCTGTTTGCCGTCGGCGCCGTCTCTGGTACGGTGCTCTCTTTTGAACTGGGCTTGTTGTGGCCGGGGTTCATGAATTACGCGGGGCCTATCATCGGGATGCCGTTCTCGTTGGAGGGGTTAGCATTCTTCTTAGAAGCAATCTTCCTCGGTATCTACCTCTACGGTTGGGAACGGGTGCAGCGTTATGCGCATTGGTTCGCGGGGGTAATGGTGCTGATAAGCGGAACACTGTCCGGTATCTTCGTCGTCACTGCAAATGCTTGGATGAATACACCTACCGGTTTCTCAATTGCTAATGGCACCGTAACAGATATTAACCCAGTTGCAGCCATGTTAAACCCTTCTTCATTCAGCCAATGCCTTCATATGTGTTTAGCAGCTTTTCTCGCTGTGGCGTTTGCCACGGCCGGAATTCACGCCTATTACCTGAGGCGTGATAGAAGCAACATTTTCCATCGTAAGGCGTTCGCAATCGCGCTCACCGTCGGGAGTGTTATGGCACTGCTTCAACCAATTTCGGGGGATATAAGTGCCAAGCGGCTTGCTAAGCACCAACCGATTAAACTGGCGGCGATGGAGGGGCAATGGGAAACGGTACACGGTGCACCTTTACGCATTGGTGGTATTCCCTTTGAGGAATTTGAAGAGACTCGATATGCAATTGAAATTCCGAAGGCACTCAGTTTTCTCGTGCATGCTGACTTCAACGCCAAGATTATGGGACTGAAGGAAATTCCCAAAGAGAACCGTCCTCCTGTCGCAATCGTGCATATCGCATTCCAGCTGATGGTAGCTTGTGGGATAGTCCTGCTTGTTGCGGGGTGTCTGGGCGGATGGCTTGCGTGGCGCAGGAAAAGCCTGCCGATAGAAGGATGGTATCTACGATTTGTCACCCTCTGCACACCCCTCGGCTTCATCGCAATTGAAGCAGGTTGGACTGTGACAGAAGTCGGACGTCAGCCGTGGGTTATCTATAATATTATGCGCACTGCGGATGCAGTAACGCCGATGCCCCACCTTATCGTGCCGTTCCTGAGTTTTACGGTGCTTTACATTTTTCTCTCAATTATCGTTATTATCCTCTTGCGTCGCCTCTTTCGCTCCACACTTGCAAAGGCAGTATCCGCAGGAAAAATTTGATGTTCGAATTTGAATTCTGCATCGCAGGTGTGATGCTTATCTCCCTCATTCTCTATGTCCTAACAGGCGGAGCCGATTTCGGAGGGGGTATCTGGGACGTATTTGCTACGGGGGCCCGCGCGAACGCGCAACGAAAGCTTATCACAGAAGCGATTGCGCCGATTTGGGAGGCAAACCACGTCTGGCTGATTGTTATTGTTGTTCTGCTCTTTGTCGCCTTTCCTCCCGCATTTGCTGCCATTAGCACTGCTTTGCACATCCCATTAACCTTGATGCTTATCGGCATTGTTCTTCGCGGTTCCGCGTTTGTTTTCCGTACCTATGACGTGAAGGAAGCTGGAGAGCACGAACCCGACAGAAACGAGGAAAGGGAGCAATCGGGCCCTGCGTACCGCCGATGGAGCCGTGTGTTCGCGGGGGCGAGTATTATCACACCCATCATGCTCGGCGTTACCTTGGGAGCTGTCGCCACCGGCACAATTCACGTTAATGTGGAAAATGGACAAGTAGATACTGACTTTGTCTCATCGTGGCTCGCGCCTTTTCCCTTTGCAATCGGCTTTTTCACCCTAACCCTCTGCGCCTTACTTGCCGCTGTTTATCTAACGCTAGAGACAGAAGATTCAGCATTGCAGGAGGATTTTCGCAGGCGGGCCTTAATTGCAGCGGGTAGCGTTGGAGTCATGGCGTGGCTCAGCTTCATGCTGTCTGCTGAAGGTGCCCCAACAATTCGACGAGGGTTAAGCAGCAGCACCTGGGCGATATGCTTTCACATAATCACCGGAACAGTCTCCGTCACTGGAATGTGGGCAATCTGGAAGCGGAGGTTTCGCCTTGCCAGTGCCCTTGTACCGATACAGGTAGGGCTGATTATCTTCGGTTGGGGCGTAGCCCAGTACCCTTATCTTGTGGCACCGGCCCTCACTTTCTCAAACAGTGCAGCGCCGGCGGTTGTGCTTCGACTTTTGTTAATTATCGTGGGCGTAGGAGCTGTTATTGTACTGCCCGCCTTTTATTACCTTTATGTGGTATTTAAGGGAAGAAGAAGAACCTAATATACCATGAAAAATCAACTTACTTTCCGGCGATATCTCCTCCTTCATGCATTCATCATCTTCATGCATTCATCATGGCGAAAGATAAAGTAGAAATAAGAGCTACATGCCGTGCTTGTGGCAAAACCGAGCCGCACCGATGCGAAAAACAGAACGAAAAAAAGAATTGACACCCTCGAAAATATAGTATAATATACAATGTGGGTAGGAGCAGGTTCCGCCATGCTTCAAAACTCACATAAAACGTTGTTTTCTCATGGTATTCACCGGTGCGTGTGTCATCCTTATGTCACACGCCAACGCCGCTGCTAATAGAGAAAAAAGCGTCAATATTAGAAAGTAGCGATATGCACCCCGTGGGCTTTTATGCGCCGTTGCATCAATTGTTAAGGCAATCGGAACGGGTAAAGTCAGCTGATTGATGCAGAATCACCGATAACTCCGGTTAGGAAGCAAGAAAAAATCAAAAATGAAACGACGAACCTTTATAAAACTCAGTGCGATGAGCGCGGGCGGCCTAGTCCTCCCCCTTCAGTTAGCGGCACAAAACCCGGTTCCCGCGCTACTTAAGCCGGGCACTTTGATAACACCCACTGCCGATTTCTATGTCCTCCAAATTGGAGAACCTACCGTTCTTGAGGCGGAACGTTGGCGATTAGTTGTAACAGGATTAGTCGAGAGACACGCAGCCCCCTTGCGACTTGAGGACATCATCGCGATGGATTCTACAACGGCAATTCGAACGCTCAAGTGCATCGGTGACCCAATTGGTACAGAGCAGATGAGCAATGCAGAGTGGAAAGGAGTGCCCTTGCCGACTCTTCTTGAAGGGTTCGGGGTAAAACCGGAAGCAAAAGTGGTTGTTTTCCGGTGTGCTGACGGATATCACACCGCTATTCCGTTAGCGAAAGCAATGCGCGAAGAAACGCTGTTGGCTTATGAGATGAATGGAGAACCCCTGCCGACAGAACACGGTTTCCCAATTCGTTTACTTAATCCGGGCCACTACGGCACAAAAAATCCGAAATGGATAGTTAACATCCAGCTAGCAAGAGAACACGAAAGTTATTGGGAGAAACGCGGGTGGGACGCGATTGCAGCGGTTAAATTGGCAACCGTCATCGGAACACCAAGCGAAAAAGAGAAAATCAGGGCGGGAAGCAGTTACATGGTGAGCGGTGCAGCATTTGATGCTGGAAACCACGGCGGTATTAACTGTGTTGAAGTCAGTGTCGATTACGGCCAAACCTGGCATGAAGCAGAAATTTGGGCGAAGGACACGCCTTTTGCGTGGGTGCTCTGGAAATGGGAGTGGCATGTCCCGGAAAAAGCGGAGCCGGTTGAAATCTATGCGAGAGCTACCGCTAACAGCGGAATTGTACAAGACGAAATTGGAATTGAAGCGTCGCCTGTCGGTGCGACAGGATATCACATGATTGATGCCGAGATTGTCCCGTTATAGCCGATACTGCGTGCCCGCTTCCCATACGATAGCCCCATCGGATGAAGAATTCTATCGACTGAAATAACAAAGCGACGTAAGCTTGCTCAATGAGGCGAGTGGGCCGGGAAGAATACGTGTTTTAGATAGAATATCCGGTCTGCTCCCAGTAGTGAACGCAAAAAAATGCCACTAAAATCTCGCCAATTCCTGTCCGTCTACCTGCCGGCCCTACTGATAGATTTTGCGTTTAGCAGTCTTTTAACCAATACCTCTTTTTACACCAGTTACTTGGGGCTCTCCTCAACCTTCCTGGGTGGATTGATGGCGATAACCACCACTTTTTTCGCTATTCTTGCAATTCCGTTTGGGCGCCTCTCTGACCATTTAGAGAGACGCCCTATCCTTTACGTCGCTTGTCTACTTCTCGCATCGGTTTCAATTAGCGTCTGTTTCTGTAGGACTGGCGCCCACCTCCTCTTCATTTTCCCGGCTGTTGGCATCAGTATGGCACTCTTTTGGCCCGTTTACGAGGCGTGGCTGGCTGAACGCGAAACGGGTGCTAACCTGCTGCAGCGAGTCATGTATTTTAATCTCTTTTGGAGTATTGGAATGACTTTGGGCCCAACAGCATCAGGCTATCTTTATCACGATTCGAACCCCTTTACACCGTTTTACCTCGCTGGATTGTTTAGTGTCTTGACGTTGGCGACAATCTTTTTGCCTAAACCGGAACGTTCTGTTTCCGCAAGGGAACTCGAAGCGGAACATGTAGAAGTGATATATCCGACACCCGAAGTGCGCACTATCTATCGCAACCTGGCGCGATGTGCCAATTTTACATCCTGGTTCGCGCTTGGTGTTCTCCGCCGACTTGCTCCAAAGTTAACATTAGAAATGGGAATCCCCACGCGGACGTTCGGAAATTTGATGCTGGCCCTCGGAAGCATTCAAACAGTGGCGTTTCTCGCACTCGGCACCGGCTACTCAACCCGATGGCACTACCGCCTAGCTCCGTTGTTAACTGTGCAGATACTGGCAATTTTTTCTTTTCTTGCACTCTGGCGAATCCAACACACCCTCATCTGGGCATGTGCGTTGGCTATTATCGGCGTATCCGTCGCCTTCACCTATTTCAGCAGTCTTTACTACGGCTTAGACAGGCAACAGGACAGGGGTAACAAAAGTGGGTGGCATGAGGCGATACTCGGCGGTGGCATTCTTTTCGGACCCTTTTTAGGCGGTATCGCTGCTGATTCTTCACTAGGGATTCAAAGCCCTTATCTGCTCTGTGCTGTAGCGATAGCCATCGCCATCTTAATCGAGCTCTTCATTCACCGCCGAGCGGCATTTTTTTCGAACCAATCGCCATAACAGGGGTGGTAGGAAAATCCTTCCGCGCATCAGCTTTTAAAATCAATATCCAAGCATTTCAATTCCCTTCAATTCTGAGCGGATGTGCCTTAATATAATCTTCGTCCACTGTTATGCCGAGGCCGGCGCCCTCAGGAACCGTCACAACCGCGTCACGGATGGTGATGCCGCTGACAGCCAATGTCTCTAAAAATGCTGGGGCGTTCAATTCGGGGGCGAGCACCAGTTCTAAGGTAGAGAAAAGGTGCACGGATGCGACGAAACCAACACCTGCTTCTGTCAGGCCACTACCGAGCAGCTCCAACGAATTCGCTTCAGCGACATGGGCGCTTTTGAGGCAAGCGTCTAAACTTCCTGATTTACACACCTTCAACACGACGGCATCCGAACACTCAAGCCTTACGATTTTTGCCAAATCAAAGGCGGTAAAGCATCCTTCATCAATTGCAATCGGAATAGAGGTATTCTCCCTCACACGCCGCATCCCGAACCAATCTTGACTCGCCACGGGTTGTTCCATACAGTGGATTGCTCGAATGTCTGATACCCGCTTGAGCAATTCAACGGCTTGAGACGGAACATAAGACTGATTAGCATCTATCCACAGTGTTGCATCCGGCATTGCTTCCTGCACAGCGCGGAGACGTTCTTCATCGGCAGCGGGTTCTCCGGCAACTTTCACTTTGAAACAGCTACAAGGCGACAATGCCTTCGCCTTCAAACCCATTTTTTCTGGGGTATCAATACTCAGTGCATAACAAAGCCTCACTGTATCATGACGCTTCCCGCCGAAAAGGGTATGCAGGGGTACATCTAATATTTGTCCGCCCAGGTCACGTAGGGCAATATCAACTGCGGCTTTCGCGAAAGGGTGCCCGTTGCTGACAGCCGGCTTTAATGCATTGTAGATTTCATCGTGGATTCGATTCAGGCGCAATGGATTCTGCCCCAAAAGCAGCGGGGCGATATGGTGGCGAATCGTTGAGCTCATGGATTCTACCGTCTCATAACTCCAGGAGGGTAGGGCACGCTGTTCTCCCCACCCGACGTAGCCGTCATCTGTAGTAATTTTGACGAAAATATGGTGCCCGGCGACAGCTGTATCTCCGACAAATCCAGTCCCGATAGTAAAAACATCTTTCATGCCGATAGCAGTCGGAAAGACTTCTACGTATGCAATTTTGCTCATGATGCTGTTCCGTTTTTTATCTTTTGAAATGTGATAAAACGTGTACCTGTTCTTTCGTACCCGTTATGGTGCGACGTTTGCTGCAAACCAACGTTTTAGGTGAATGGCACACCTACTAGCATTAAAATAGCACGTCGTGCAAATAGAGTCAAAGAATTTTCAACTATCAGAAATTCGCATGTTTTAAATTTCGCAATTTTGTGCTATAATACAGCAAATTTGCAATATGAGTTTTCAAGCTTCACCGTCAAGCGAAATAGTGAACAAATTGGGAGGCGCCTCATGCTCAGCATCAAACACCTTGAAGCAATACCGTTGAATGTCCCCTTCTATTGTGAACGCGTCAGTCGGCACATGCACAGGGCATTAACACACGGGGAACGGGTTTACGTTTACCGCATGGAATTGAGCGACGGCACTGTAGGTTATGGCGAAAATCTAGCCGATGAATCCGATAACATTGAACGTCTCATTGGACTCAACCCGTTTGCACAGATGAACGATGATAGCATCGGTTTTGGCATTCAGATGGCACTTTTTGACGCAATCGGAAAAACGGTAGATATTCCGGTATATCAGCTCATCGGGACTAAGGTACGTGACCGGTGTCCGATTTCATGGTGGGATATTGATATGCCGTCAGAAGATTGGGTAGCTGAAATCGAAGAATCCACCAAACGAGGCTACACCTCTGCAAAACTCAAGGCGCGGCCCTGGCGAGATATCTTCGCACAAGTAGAGGCTGTCGGCAAGTTACTTCCCTCAGACTATCGGCTTGACATTGACTTTAACGGCTTCTTGCGAACGGCGGAGAATGCGATTCCAGTTTTACAGCAACTAGACAAACACCCGAACGTTGCTATCTATGAAAGCCCCTTCTACCTCGGTACGGACGTGGGGGGCGCGGCAAAACTACAAGAAGCCGTCCAAAAACGTATCGTAGAGCATTTTAACGAAGCCTGCTTGCATGCCCACTGTTGCAGCGGCTTTGTTGTCGGGGGCGGCGTCACCGCATTGCGGGAAACCAATGCGCGCTGCGCATCATTTGAGCAACCGTTTTGGCTACAAATGGTAGGCACCGGCATCACGACGGCTTACGCCGTGCATCTCGGCGCCGTGCTATCCCAAGCTGAATTGCCAGCAATCACTTGCCACGAGTTGTGGGAGTCTCACCTGCTTGAAACGCAGCATGTTGTCACGGACGGAGAAATTCAGGTATCGGAATCGCCCGGGTTGGGCATTGAGGTAGATGAAGCTGCCTTGACAGCATATCGCGTTCACAAGTCGGAACCGACACCACAGCAGCTATTCCGAGAAAGCGATTATCTTTGCCGCGTGCATATTCCGAATACGGAGGGCGTAGTAACCGTTCACGATTTTACGGGGGAGGACATCTATTATCCCGCGTTTAGTGCGGGAGTATATCCGGGATTCATCCCGGGCGTCTGGATGGAAGTTGTTTGATATGTCTTTAAGCTTTCATCAACAATATTTTATCTAATCTTCCGCTACAAACCCCAATCCTTTAGGGGTGGGATATAGTAGCGGTGAACGTCTGATATCTCATAAAACTAACAATTTTTACAAATTTGCTTAACAAAAAAATAAGTAAAAAAAAACGACAACATGTTGAAGACACATTCAAATTCTGCGATTAAAAAAACGAGTAAATCCCGTAGAACGTTGAATCAAAAGGCATTTTTGGGCCCAATTCTATATTGAACGCCGAGGCTTTTTGATAAAAATATCGCTGAGGCATAACGCCTTTGGAGGAAACAAGATGAAAACCTATCGAGCGGGCGTAATCGGTTTAGGGCGTATGGGAAGTACCTTTGATGACGAAATCACCCAAGGCGGCTCCCTCTTTCTCCCCTATTGTCATGCCCCAAGCTACCATGCTGCACCGAACGTAGAGCTCGTCGCCGGGGCGGATACGCATGCCGAACAAGCCGCAATTTTCGGTGAACGGTGGGGTATCAGTTCCAACCATCTTTACACCGATTATCAAGAAATGCTAACGAATGAGAATTTAGAACTCGTTAGCGTTTGTACCACAGCGAGAGTCCGGTCTTCTATTGTACAAAACGTTGCCCGGGCAGGAGTAAAAGCGATTTGGGCAGAAAAACCGATTTCACTCAGTCTTGCCGAAGCGGACGCGATGGTGAATGTCTGCCGCACAAACCGTGTCGCCTTGGCAATAAATTGTGCCAGACGCTGGAATCCGTTTTTTCATGAAGCACGCAGATTAATCGATGAAGGGGAAATCGGCAACGTCCTGCAGGTTACCGTATACGCCCAATGTGGACTTTCCCATAACGGGAGCCACGCCATTGATATTCTCCGCTATATGGCAGGCGGAAATGTGGAATGGGTTTTCGGAGAAATGGAACCCGGGCGCGCCGACGATGAAAACGATCTGATGGGAAACGGCTATCTCGTTTTTGATAACGGGGTGCGCGCGTATCTCCGCAGCACACCGTGTGGTGCAGCGCCATGGGAAGTAGATGTCATCGGCACCACCGGACGCATCCGTTCAACCAATAACGCCGAGACATTTGAATTAATTCGAATGATTTCCGGTGGCAGACGCGGACACGGAGTTCCAGCAAAATGTCCATTCCCCTGGCCGGTTAGAATGCAAGGCATGGGATTAACAATTGTCGATGACCTGATTAACGCGATTGAGAACGGCGATTCCCCGAAATGTTCAGGTGAAGATGGCCGGGCCGCATTAGAGATAGCTATCGCCTTACGCGAATCACATCGTCACGGGGGCGTAAAAATGCCACTCCCGATTGAAAACCGGCACCTCCGAATTCTCTCATCAGAAATTCGAAACGACGACACGCCCGCACGAATTCGACGTTTACCAGATAAGATATTGCAAAATCAAAATGGTGGGAAGGTTCTCCAATAACCCTAATCTCCCGATTCCCAGGGAGGTTGCGGTAGACAATTTGCGGCCAGACGAAATTCAGCAAATCACACAAACTGTATTTGTTGCCACCGATTCTCAGCCTGCCGAACTGCTTTTCGTGTTTGGCACTTCTTCTTTTGATAGGGACATAGTAGCGCTTTTAGCAAATGATTGTAGGAAAGGGTTATTTCAGCGAATCTTGGTTACAGGGCTGAGCGGTAGACGTTACCATGAAACAGGAAAAACGCTCGCCTCCATCATGCGTGACGAATTTCTATCACGGGGCGTTCCATCAGATATAATCCTCGTCCAAGATAAATCAAAAAACACCCTTGAGGATGTCGCATTCAGCCTTAACTTATTAAAGAATCATAATGTTGCCCCTCGCCGTATTGCATTTGTATGCAAAGCGCACCACAGCGGCCGCTGCCTGCGGACTTTGAGAAAATTTTTCCCACTTCAAACACTCTTGCCCATGACATACGAAGCTAAATATGAGGGAATCAGAGTCTCCAGAGAAAATTGGTATCAACATCCAATATCAAGAGGGCGTGTGTATGGGGAATACCTACGTATCATAACGTACGCGAGTCGAGGAGACATAGCTGAGGTGAGAGATGTACCAAGAACAGATAATCCCAATTAAGAGAAATCGGCTTTGGACAACCACTCAAGGGGAAAGATTGCCAATGGTACTTGGCCATCGAGAATCAGTGACTCCGTAATTTGAGAGCACCTATAGGACAATAGAAACGAGAATTTTCGGCCCAAGCTTGCCTGATTCCTACCCGCCTTGAAAACGCTGATTGTATTTATGTCGAAAAATGTGTATACTACTTTTGAATTTTTCTATTGTCAAAAAGGAATACCATGTATCATCTAAAACCACGGATTAAAGACCTTCCGGCAGATGAACGCCCACGTGAAAGGCTTTATAAGTACGGCGCGGAGGCTTTGCGAGATTCGGAGCTTTTAGGGCTCATTCTCAAAAATGGATTTCAAGGGACAACAGCAGTACAATTGGGCGAACAGATTTTAATGGCGTATGAAGGCGACTTGAAACGGATGGCGGATAGCCGCGCGCAGCAATTTGAAAAAATTAAAGGTATCGGTAAGGCAAAGGCTGCAGAGCTTGTTTCGGCATTTGAGCTTGGAAAACGGTTAGCACGTTTCCACGGCGAACGCGATAAGATTACTTCGCCTTCAGATGTGGCGGATTTGATGATGTCAAAAATGCGTTACCTTCAAAAGGAAATCGTCTGTGTTTTGTGTCTTGACACGAAAGGCGGGGTAACAACGAAAGGGCTGGCAGGCGATTTAGGGGGTGATATGACGTGGGGAAAGAAACTTTCAGAAACAACCGTTTTTGAAGGAACATTAAACGCAAGTGTTTTCCATCCACGCGAAATCTTTCGCTTCGCTATTGAGGAATCTGCGAATTCAATCGTTATTTTGCATAACCATCCCTCCGGTGACCCGGCCCCAAGTCAAGAGGACGTTCGCGCGACAAAACAGCTGATTGAAGCCGGAACCCATATTGGCATTAAGATGCTAGATCACATTATTATCGGCGACGGTATTTTTGTGAGTCTGAAAGAGGAAGGCTTTATTTAGCCATGCGCTGGCGCAGTACCTCGTAGAGAAAAACACCCGCTGCAACTGAAACGTTAAGGGATTCAAGCTGTCCTAACATGGGTAGGTGGACGAGATAGTCACATTTCCGCTTGACAAGCCTCCGCATTCCAGTCGCCTCGTTTCCGAAAACGAGGCATACCGGGCCTGTAAAATCAACCTCCGTCCAAGCGAGTGTCGCGTCGTCGTCAGCCCCAATCACCCAGATGCATTCTGATTTAAGCGTTTCCAAGGTATGAGCGACGTTAGTCACCTTCCCAATAGGAACGTACTGAGAGGCCCCGGCTGACGCTTTGTGGACGGCTGCTGTAATTCCGGTAGCCCGATTTTTTGGAATGAATACAGCATCGACTTTGGCGGCGTCTGCGGTTCGGAGAATCGCGCCAAGGTTCCTCGGGTCTTGAATGCTGTCTAACATCACTAATAGTGCGGGGCTGTTCTTCGCTTGTAGTTTCTCCAGGACTGTTCCTACATCAATATATCGGCTCGCGCTCACAGCTGCAATAACCCCTTGATGCGGCGTAGCCGATTCCAGTGTATCCAGGTACCGGCGTGTGCAGCGTTCGTAGCGAACGCCGCTTCGTTCCGCCATGGCGATGATTCGGCGGATACGCGGATGGTTGCTCCCTTCAGCAATCCAGATTTTTTCGATTGGGCGGGTGCCGCTCCGCAAAATTTCTATGACTGGGTTTCTTCCAACTATCTGCTCAGGCATAGCCGTTTAGCTGCGCAGGACAAATTTAACATCCGTCCCGCGATGTGTAATTTTAATGTCTAGTCCTTCAGATTGAACGTAGGTAACATCTCCCCCGTAACCGTTCCGGGGGCTGGGCACGTGTGCACCCCGTTTAAAAACAAAGCCGATATATCCGCGGCGGGGATTTTGCGTTCACAATTATCGCGAGGGATAGCTTCACCCCGTTTGAGTTTGGTGAATAGCTCTGACGTTTTCAGTGTCATCATGAGTTGGGCATCCGGTTATAAGAAATGCGTACTTCCTACAGGAAGTACCGCTCCTTCTGTTTAGCGGTTTTGTATTCTTGATAAGCATCTTTTGCCGAATCAACTTCAGAAACCTCGGCGACAGGCACATCCCACCAGGATTCATAACGTGGTACCTGTTGATAGTAGTCAACATTAATTTTGACGACGGTGGTGTTCTTAGCAGAGCGGGCTTCTTGCAATGCGGCTTTTAATTGCTGTAGCGTCGCGGCTTCAATGACGTTAGCCCCGAGGCTAGCGGCATTGGCAGCGAGATTTACGGGCAAAAAATCCCCGGTTAACTGTCCGGTTTCATCATTTCGGTATCTGAACCGGGTGGCGAAGCCTTGTGCGCCAGTTGCTTGGGAAAGTCCGCCGATGCTACTATGCCCTTCGTTGTTCACGAGTACAATAATGAGTTTATAGCCTTCCTGAATTGATGTAATGATTTCTTGTGCCAACATGAGATATGAGCCATCCCCAACTAGGACATAGACATCGCGCGTCGGCGCTGCCATTTTGACACCGAGGCCCCCTGCAATTTCATAGCCCATACAGGAGTACCCATATTCCAGGTGGAATTGTTTAGGGTTACGGGTGCGCCACAATTTATGAAGGTCTCCGGGAAGGCTTCCGGCTGCGCAGACTATCACATCTTCAGGACGTGAGATTTCATTGACGAGCCCAATGACTTCACTCTGGCTGGGCAAAGGGGAATGTCCCAGGTGATAAAGCCGTTCGACTTCTTCCTCCCATTCGTCGCGATAGTTTTGAATGGCTTCAGCGTAATCCGTAGGAATCTGATAATTTCTAACTGCGAGGGCTAGCTCTTCAAGGGTGACACGCGCGTCAGCGATAAGGGGCAAAGCGCCCTGCTTGTAGGCATCAAATTCAGCGACATTGATATTAATAAAACGGACATCTGGGTTCTGGAAAGCGGTTTTGGAGGCGGTGGTAAAATCGCTGAGTCGAGTCCCAATGGCAATTACCAGCGCTGCTTCACGCGCTGCGATATTTGCGCCGGGCGTGCCTGTTGCACCAATAGCACCAAGGTTCTGCGGATGGGCGTAGTGTAGCGAACCTTTTCCGGCAAAGGTTTCAGCGACAGGAATGCCGGTTTGTTCGGCAAATCGGGCAAGCTGCGCGGTGGCTTCGCTATAGATAACACCCCCACCTGCGATGATTAGGGGACGTTGGCTCCCCCGAATCCATACCGAGGCGCGCTTGAGCAGATTCATATCGGCGCGGGGCCGCGGAATCGTATAAATCCGTTTTTCAAAAAGTTGTGCCGGATAGTCATATGCCTCGGCTTGCACATCTTGGGGTAAGGCTAAGGTGACTGTCCCGGTTTCTGCGGGTGAAGTCAGTACTCGCATCGCTTCGGGAAGGGCGGTAATTATCTGCGCAGGGCGGTTCATCCGGTCCCAGTAGCGTGAAATCGGCTTAAAACAGTCGTTTACAGAAATATCCGCTGATGTAGCTGACTCAAGCTGCTGCAAAACGGGTGCTACTAAACGGGTGGAGAAAATATCACCGGGGAGTAGAAGTACGGGCAATCGATTAATCGTGGCGCCGGCGGCCCCAGTCATCATATTGGTGGCGCCGGGTCCGATAGAGGTGGTGCATGCGAATGTGCGAAGGCGATTGTTCATCTTTGCAAAGGCGGCTGCCGTATGCACCATTGACTGCTCATTCCGGGTTTGATAAAAAGGCAAGGCGTTTGCATATTGATGGAGTGCTTGGCCAATACCGGCGACGTTTCCATGGCCAAAGATACCAAACATACCGGCAAAAAATTGCGTTTCATTGCCATCTCGTGTAACGTATTGTTGCTGAAGAAATTGAACGATGGCTTGTCCCATCGTGAGTTTCCGTGTTTTCATTTGAATCTCCTTGTCCATAAGGGTAGGGTACTTCTCGTGGTTCGCGGCGACTTACCACCCGCCCCGTTCTGCCACAAACGTCTCGACTTCCGGAAGTGTTGGCATAAAGTTAGCGCAGCCATGCCGTGTAACGACAATCGCGCCGGTAGCATTTCCAAAGCGGGCGGATTTTTCCCAACCCCACCCGTTAAGTTTTCCGTAGATAAAACCACTTGCGAAGGCATCTCCCGCCCCGAGGGTATTGTAGACTTTTACAGGAAAGGGTTTCGCATGAATGATGTCGCCGCTTTTTAGATAGATATCTGCGCCTTCAACGCCTCGCTTCACGACAAGTGCCTCTATTCCTGTTCGTAAAAGTTTGTGAATAGCGACAGAGATATCCCCCTCAATCTCCGGATTTGAGATTTGGGCGTGTTCAATCCTAAGCTGGGAAACGTCGGTGAGGGTAGCGGCTTTGATTTCCTCTTCTGTCCCGATAGCGATGTGAATGTGGGGTAAGACAGTCCGGATAACAATACCGAAAGCCCTCGCGTCGTGCCACTGGTCTGCGCGGAAATCTAAATCTAAGAATACGAGGCTTCCAGATGCATTTGCTGTTTCCGCCGCATGGAGCGTGGCACTTCGGCTCGGTTCTTTACTGAGGCCAGTTCCAGAAATGAGCACCGAGCTGCTTTTCGCAATAGGGGCAGCAATGACATCATCAATGGTAAGCTCAATATCGGCACAATTATCGCGATAATAGATGAGTGGGAACCGTTCTGGAGGTTCTATTCCCAGGACAACGGCACTAGTTCGGTGTCCCGGTTTCCGTGGAATGAATTGTGTTTCAATCCCTTCATTCCTCAAAAATTTGAGGAGAAATTCACCCACCGGGTCATCCCCGACAGCGGTTAGCAGTGCAGTTTGGAGGCCCAGCCGTTGAATGCCGACGCTGATATTAGTCGGGCAACCGCCAACAAACGCGCCGAAGTTCTGAATATTCGGGAAGGGAACACCAATGTCGTTGGAATAGAGATCTAGGGAACTGCGTCCCATTGCAAGCAGCGCGTAGGTTTTCATCGCCTCAAATTTTGATTTTTCACCTGAATTTCAGAGAGCAGTTTATGAGTTTCAATCATGGCTTTAGTGGGTGCGGGCAATTTTTCGCCAATCGTCAAGATTAGCATGCAAAACTCGTAAGCAGTCTGCAAATCTTCTTTAATATATGCGCTGTCAGCAGCATTGAAATAACAGGTGGTTGCAATAGAATGGGACTCATCAACTTGAGGCCCCAGCTTTGCGTAGGTGTAATTGTCTGCAGAGAGGACATAAGCTTTTCCGGCTTCTACCCACGCACGTCGTACTTCAAGTTTTCGCCCGAGACGGGCATAGTAAATCCCGGCATTTCTCGCATTCCTTTTTGCAGCGCGGAATTTTTTCGCAACAGTGTAAACGAATCGTGCACGGATATAACAGTTGGCTATCAACTCCAAGTGATTGTCTTTGATAAAACGCGACGCCTGTTTTTGATAAAATGAACCCAGTTTTCTATAGTATCTGAAGTACTGCGACATTTTCTCCTGTTGAAGATAAATTTGCGCTCGTCGATAGATGCGAAGGGCCTCGCGTTCATGCGCGTATTGTATATCGTTATGGATTTGGTCCAATATAAATTCCGGTGAGGCTTCCTCAATCAATAAGGGGTAATGTTCTTTTGTCTGAACGACTGGTTTTACAATAGGCGGGGAAAGGGCATCCGATTCCCCGTTTAAAAAATTGCTCAGGACAGCCGCTTCATTTCGGGGCAATCTCCTAATGAGTTCGACAATGTTTTCAACTGTTAGGGGTGATGTTTTCAATACTTCTAGTCTACTTAGCTGCCCAATTAGCTGCCCAAAAATATTGTCCGCCTTATTCAACAGTTTCCGCTCGTTAAGGCAGAGCCGTTGTGCCTTGTGTAGTTCAGTAATCGTGAGTGGATATTCATCGCGTTGCAAGCTCAGGAGGGCTTCGTTATAATGTTTATCCAGTTTTAAGGCAAGTTCAGCGCGCTCTTTCCTTTGTTCGTCCGCCTGATATTTTGCAAAGAGCTCAAGATTAAGCCGTTCGGCTAAATCTTGAGATAACCGGAAGACTTTTCTGCACTGCTCAAGTTCGGACACTAACTCAGATTGTTCAGATTGTTGATTAACCGTTTTATCTATCAGCGTCACCGCTTGATTGAGGTATTCATTTTGGCGAATTTCGTCTAAAACGTTATACATATCTGTAGCGGTTTCGTAACGCTCGCTAACTTCGGGCTGAAGTGCACACTTTAAAACGTCCCTCAGCAACTCCGGGCACCTTTCCAAGTGTTCAATTTCGCCGGCAGCCTTTTTCCTCTCAATCTCTCCAATTTCACCGGAAAACGGAAATTGCCCAGTGGCAGCTTGAAAAAGAATTAAGCCCGCTGAATAGAGGTCCGCGCGATAGTCATACTTCCCAGAGTGTTGCTCCGGTGCCATATAATCTCGGGTTCCAGTCATTGTTTTTGCAAATTCTGTGGTTTCACCGAGGATTCGTGCGATGCCAAAATCCGCAATTTTCGCATGGTTTTCGGAAGTTAGGAGTATATTTTTAGGCTTCAGGTCTCGGTGCATTATCTTTTGCGCATGCGCTATTTCCAAACCGCTGCAGATATCCAACCCCAAATTAAGCACCTCGGTGGCAGCCAAGTACCGAGTCTTCATCAACTCGCTTAGGCTCATTCCCTCAACGTACTCCATCACTATCAAGGCGAGGTATTTGTCCATACCAGGTTCAACGGTATAAATTGAGACGATATTTGGATGCCTCCAAATCTTTGACATTGCCCTAATTTCGTTTAAGAAATAAGCGTATCTACCGCCTTCATGATAGATGTCTTTGTGAAGTGCTTTAATAGCGACAATTCGATCTGTCATCTCTTCATGCACCCGAAAAACAGACGAAAAACTTCCCGACCCGAGAAAATCCAGCAGCTTATATTTTCCTAATATTTGTTGGTTTATTTGCATATTACTATTTCATGCTAAGCTTTAGACAGGAGTTTTTCCAGTCGGCAATGTCTCGCTTCAATTAGATTGCAGCATCGTGGCGTACACAATTTTTTTTAGCGTACGCCGAGTTTTTTTAAATTAGCAAAAATTGGCTTAGCAGTCAAGAAAAAACAATCTTTACAGCGCTTAACTTGATATGCTGCCAGATAATCATAATTTTTTACGACTTATCGTTATCCTACAGATGCAAACGCGCCTCTATCGGATAAGTCGAGATACGCTTCAGAAGCGGCGATAATCTAGCATGATTTTGGATTAGATGTCCCGGGCAGCTTGTACTGCGGCTACTAAACTTCGTGCCCTCTCGATAAGCACATCAAATGCGCCGGCTTCAACGTACTTATTATCAACGAGCGCACTCCCAACCCCTAAGGCTGTCGCCCCTGCAGCGATAAAGTTTGCTGCATTTTGCGCATTAATCCCACCTGTCGGAACGAGCGGGATATGAGGAAGTGGGGCGCTGACATCCTTGATGTAGCCGGGACCGGCGCCGCCAGACGGAAACACTTTGACAACATCTGCCCCGGCTTCCCATGCAGACAAAATTTCGGTTGGCGTAAATGCCCCCGGAATAACGGTTTTCCCGTATCGGTTACAGACATCAATCACATCAGATTTGGTAACCGGACTGACGATGAATTCGGCGCCGGCGAGCATCACCATGCGCGCGGTTTCCGCGTCTAACACCGAACCGGCTCCAACCAAGACTTCATCCCCATACGCTGCCGCCACGTCTTCGATGACTTGTAACGCGTTCGGGGTTGTCATCGTTACTTCAATCACATTTATGCCGCCGGCGTGAATCGCGCCGGCGGCTTTAATGAGCTGGTTCGAACTATTAGCACGGATTATGGCGATAATCCCACACGCTTCAATGCGTTGTAACTGTTCTAACTTTGTCATTACATGCCTCAACTACTCGTCTGTTTTACCCCGCCGATGCGTACTAACTAACGGTTAATGCCTGGACAGATTTGACGGGGAATTCTCTGATAATTCAAAAGTGCACATGCCATTTCGTAAGTAAAGTACACATGCCATTTCGTAAGTGACGCCAGAAAACGTTACTGTTTATGTCAAAACAATCGTATTTGCAGATTGAAACGCAACAGAGGACAACCCGCCTTATTCTTATCTGGAATAAAAAATAGTCTTTTTTCTTGCAAATTAAATGTCGATATGTTAGCTTAAAATAAATAACTTCTCTGAATAACAGTATAAATGACTGGGAAAAGACGCTTTTGTGGATTCGCTACAAAGATTCGTCTCTGCTTCACATGTCACTTCTACCTGATTACGCGGTGCGTCTCCTTCGCAAGTGAATAAAAAAGAATGGATGTTGTTCCACTACTTCCTTATCTGATTGGCTTAGCAGGGTTACTTATCCTTTCCGGCTTTTTTTCGGGTTCGGAAACGGCTTTATGCGCGTTGACGCGGGTGCAAATTGAACGAATCCGCTTGGAAAAGAGGGGTGAATCTGCGATTGTCAATTTTATCGATAACCCACGCCGGTTGTTTATTACTGTACTATTGGGTAACAATCTGGTTAACGTTGCCTTCGCGATTTTGATGTTATGGCTTGTCGGGCAGCTCCTTCCGGAATCCCCCGAAATTGTCCAATTGTCAACAGCTACAGGGCTCAGCGTGGTACTCATGTTGATTTTCGGGGAGTTGGCCCCCAAAACCTTAGCGATTAAAAATGCTGAGAATTTTGCGGCTTGGACAGCCTCGCCACTTTGGATGTTTTCGATTATCATCTCGCCTGTCCGTTCGATTTTGCGCCGTATCATTGATTTTCTGATTCCGATATTCGGGGGGAACGTCGCCCCGAAGGAGCAACTCACTGCCGCAGATTTCCAGGATATCGTCTCTACCTATCATGAAGAGGCACTCCCGGCTGATGAACGGGAAATCGTGAGTAACATTCTTCAATTGCGCGACATTGAGGCAAAAGAGGTTATGGTGCCACGAACGGAGGTTGTCGCTGTGCTTACCTCAGCGTCAATTCAGGCAACTTTAGCCCGGGCAAGAGAATCCGGATTCTCCCGTATTCCCGTTTATCGCAAACAGATTGATAATATCTGTGGTATCTTCTATGTCAAAGATATCCCTTTATGGCAGCACTTACCTCTGGACTCTTTGACAATTGAGGCGTTTCTCAAAATGCAGAGGAGGCAATCACCTTTTGCTCATCAGAGTGAAGCCGGGACACTCATTCGTGAACCGCTTTTGGTGCTTGAAACCCGTAAAATCGGTATTCTTTTGCCACAGCTGACACGCAAAAAAACGAAAATGGCGATTCTGCTTGATGAGTACGGCGGTGTTTCTGGTATTATCACAACAGAAGATATTGTTGAACAGGTTGTGGGGGACATCGTTGATGAACACGATAGGGCGCAACATCTGCCTTCCAAAGCGCGCTATATCCAACATTCTGATTCCCCGTTGTCTTTTGAAACCTCTGGACGCGTGACTATCCGTGAAATTAATCAGCAATTCGGCTTAAACCTGAGCGAAGAAGCCGCCGATACTATCGGGGGATACGCATTCGCGCTCTTTGGACGTATCCCTTCCGTCGGCGAGTCTTTAGTTGACGATAACGGGGTTGAATTCGAAATCGCTGCGACAAAGGATAATCTGATTACTTCTCTGTTTATTCGTTTTTGCGCTGAATAATAAAAAAATTGAAACTACTCTTTTTCTCCTTATTTTTTCTGGGCGCCGGGGGCTCCGCACAGTTTGCAGTGTTCGGTTCGTTTCTCGCCGCAATAGTTGCTTTCCTTATCCTGTCCGCCTTCTATTCTGGCTCGGAAACCGCCCTCGTCTCGGTAAACAAAATCCGGATAAACCAATTGCTCAGCACCGGTGCGCCACAGGCGAAAATTGTACACCGCTTAATACAATCACCTGATAGAATGTTGGCTATCACCTTAGTCGGAACAAATCTGGCGAACGTCCTTCTCGCCCAATTCGGTGAACGTCTCACGGCACGAGTCTTTACAACCCTCACTGTGGGACTGCGGGGGCTCATCGCCACTATCAGCATAACTATCCTGCTGCTCATCTTTGGTGAAATTTTACCAAAAACCATTTTTCGTGTCAAGGCAGATGCTTTAGCACTCCGTTATGCTTATCTCCTCCGGTTGTCAGAGCTAATTTTCGCCCCGATGCTTTACCTTGTGCGAAATAGCGCGCAATTCCTTGTCAAACTCGTAGACAGGAAAACAACTGGACCAAGTCCAGACGCACAACGCGAAGAATTACGCCTCTTAGCGACGATGGGCGAACGTTCCGGGGATTTACTGACAGCTCAGCGGCGCATGATTCACAGCTTGCTTCACCTGCAAAACCGCACAGTTGCGCAAGTGATGGTGCCCCTTGTCGATATTGTGGCGATAGAAAAAAATACGACATGCGAAGAATTCTTAAAAATCGCATCTGATTCCGGCTTCTCGCGCCTCCCTGTTTATGAAGAACAGAGCCATAACTTTGTCGGAATTGTAAACTTGTTGGATGTTATCTACGCGGAGAAGCATCCTGAAACAATCGGGCCGTTTATTCGAACGGATTTACAATTTGTCCCTAAATCTAAAAGCATTAACGCACTTCTCAAAGAAATTCAGAATAGCCCGCATACAATGGTATTTGCCGTTGATGAATATGGCGGAATTATTGGCTTAGCTACCGTTGAAGATTTAATTGAAGAAATCATTGGCGAATTTGCAGATGAACGCGATGAACCCGACTTTATTCGACTCATTACCCCACGAATCCTTGAATGCGATGGCAGAACCGAGGTAGATATCTTGACAGAACATTACCACCTCCCTATTCCCGAAGGCGACTATGAAACGATTGCCGGTTATATCCTTGACAGGACGGGAACCATTCCAGAAGCAGGAACGGAATTTGAGTTGGGTGAGTCGATTATTACAATTATGGATGCAGATGCACGCGCGATTCGGAAAATTCGGATTCGGAGGCGATTGGGGCGTTTCATACCGAATTAACCGAAGAAGATTCTGATTTAATACAACTGCTGAGAAACCCTACAGCCTGACACGCTACAAAATCCCAAGCGGCGGCGTCACAACCATCTCATCAGTTACCATACCCCGCGGTTGTGAACAGATAGCCACTACCGTTTCCCCGATATGCTCAGGTTGCAGCATCTGCTCAAAGTCCGGATGGACAGGAATCTCATCCCAAAAGGAGGTATGCACTGAACCGGGCAAAACAGCGGTTACCTTGATATTATTCCGTCGGACTTCGGCAGCTAAGACTTTTGTAAATGCCAGCGCCCCCGCCTTCGCCGCGCAGTACGCACTCGATGCTTCAAAAGGTACCTTGGCGGCAATCGAAAGAATATTAATAATCTGGCCGTGCCCTTGGGCTAACATTCGTGGAAGCACCGACTTGGAACAGAGATAGAACCCCTTTAAATTCGTATCGAGCACACTGTCCCAATCCGCCGGAGCGAAATCAACAACGGGGCCGAACCTTCCACCGCCGGCATTGTTAACTAAAATATCTAACTGTTGATACATCTCCAACGTCTGGTGGATGAGTCGTTTGACAGATTCTATCTGCGTGACATCAGTCGGGACGGCTATCACTTCAGTGCCGCGCTGATGAAGTTCCGCCGCGACTTGCTCTAAATCGTTGCGCCCGCGTGCAGCGAGCACAAGCTTGACACCTGCTTCTGCGAAAGCCAATGCTGTCGCCTTGCCAATTCCTTTTGATGCACCGGTAATGACTACAACCTTTCCGTTAAGCTGAGCAATTCTTTTCATGTGTTGAACTCTTTATGGGAATGGGAAAAAGTGTTGCCTTGGAAAAAATAAGTAACGAAATACACACCGTCACAGGACGCAATGCCACTACTAGGATTGTTCAAGCACCTTCAGGTTCAATTCGCCTTCTTGATTTGATAGAAAAAATAGAAAATTTAAGAAATGTCAATGCATCGTAGGAATTCCCCACGGGTTAAACTACTCTCTCGAAAGATACCCCGCATGACACTCGTGTTCATTTTGGGCGCTTGCTTTTCAATCCCACGCGCCATCATACACATGTGCTGCCCTTCCATGATAACCCCAACACCTTGAGGGTTCAACGTAGTCCCTAATGCCTCGGCGATTTCGCGCGTGAGCCGTTCCTGAACCTGGAGCCGACGTGCAAACATATCAACGATTCTCGGAATCTTACTCAATCCGATGATATGTTTTCGTGGGATATATCCAACATGACACTTTCCCCAAAACGGGAGGATGTGGTGTTCACACAAACTGTAGAATTCAATATCTTTGACAATGACCATTTCATCATAGCCTTCATCAAATATCGCTTCATTCAAGATTTTGTTGATATCTTGACGGTAGCCGCTGGTTAAAAATTCCATTGCTTTCGCCGCCCGGTGCGGCGTTCTAACCAAGCCTTGACGTGCCGGGTCTTCGCCTAAATTTTCTAAGATTTGCGTAAATAGTTCTTTTAATGAGGGTTTCAAAAAACTACTCCCCGTAATAATCAAAATGGTTTTTTGGCGTTTCGCGCAATCGCAGCCGGTGTAAAGTCACCGGTACAACAGAGGGTTCGAGTATGTTCCAAAGGACTTTGACGAAGTTTTCCGATGTCGGATTGAGGTTTTTGAATTCTGACGTATCCAAGTTGAGATGCTTGTAATCAAACCGGGCATAGACATGCCTTTCAACGGCTTGGTCCAGTAGGTTTAACCCTGCAACCAACCCTGTTTTAGCGTCTATCTGGCCTTTGACAGTCACTTCAAGCACATAGTTATGTCCGTGTCCCGCTGGATTGTTACACTTCCCGAAGATGTTAAGATTCTCCTCATCGGTGAGTACGTGGCTGTGCAGTCGATGGGCGGCACTAAATTCGTAGACTTTGGTTAAATAAACCATCTGTGCTTCTCCATAATAGTCAACAAATTGGGTTGAATTTTCATATATGCGGGCCCGATGGAGGAGTTTATCAGGCAGGACGGTAGCGAGGCGCTGCCAAATCTCAATAGCGATGTTCTCGTTTGTAGGTTGGAGATGTGGGTTTTTGGAGAAAACGGGATGCTGGCAGTTTAAGTACTTGTGGTCGTAGTTTGCGAGTACCTCTGTCTTCAATAAAGCGTCCAACGTTACCAAATTGATAACCATTCCATCGGCGCCAACATTGCCGCGTAACATCACCTCCAGCACGTAGTTATGCCCGTGGCTATTCGGATTGGCAGCGGCGCCATAGAGTTCACGGTTTTCGGCATGACTGAGGCCAGGAATCCAATTGTGATGTGATGCTTCGAAAGCAGTCTGCCGGGTTATATAGTACATCAATTTTTACGAAGTGCTACGCCGGCTATTGGCGCGTTGCGGGTACGAGCTTATCGCCGCTTGACTCGTATTGAACCGCCATGAGCCATTCGCTGGTACCGCGGAGTTGCACGTTGCATTCCTTCAACAAAGCTACTAAGGTAAAGCGGTCCGGGGCTTCCCATTCACAAAGAATTCTACCGGAGCGTGTATCGCACAAGACTCGAATGTTTCTAACGGTATCGGTTTCTGCTTCACGGAACCTTTTTATTAGTCGTTCGACATCTTGGCGCGTCATGCAGGCGATAGCATGGTTCGTGACAAATTTAGGCATAATTGTTTAGACTGTTTTAAAGAGACAATTTCTATCTTGTCGTAAAGACAGAAATTGTCTGTTAGAAGCTTAGTCGCGAGAAATAGGTGCCCCAACGAGATTTCCCCATTCCGTCCAGCTCCCATCATAGTTTCGGACTTTATCATATCCGAGGAGATACTTCAGGGCGAACCAGGTATGTGATGAACGTTCGCCAATTCGGCAGTAAGCGATGGTTTCCTTAGCAGCGTCGACACCTGCCCCACCGTAGATGGCTTCTAATTCCTCAAAAGATTTAAAGGTTCCGTCTTCGGCAACAGCGGTTGCCCAAGGAATATTCGCGGCCCCTGGAATATGTCCACCCCGTTGTGCGGTTTCAGGAAGATTGGGCGGTGCGATAATTTCTCCGCTAAATTCGGCCGGCGACCGGACATCCACAAGGTTTATAATATCTTGCTCCAACGTTGGTAGGATATGCTCCTTGGTAGCCCGTACATTGTCATCGGGGAATTTTGCGAGATACCCTGTGCCGGCATAAGACGGAACCTCTGTAACAAGTGCTCTCCCCTCATCGTCCCACTTTTGACGCCCGCCGTTCATTACCTTAAGAAGGCTTTCATCGTGCCCATAGTAGCAGAATTGCCAGAGTGCATAAGTGGCAAACCAATTGTTGTTATCACCATAAAAAATAACAGTGGTATCGTTACCGATGCCGCTGTCGTTGCAGAGTTCTTCAAATTGCTCTTTTGTGAGAATATCGCGTCGCACTTGGTCACAGAGTTGTGTTTGCCAATTGAGTCCGACGGCGCCGGCGATGTGTCCATCGGCATAAGCGGTTGTGTCAACATCGACTTCAAGCAATCTGATGCCGGGTTCGCTTCCGTGTTGCGCCACCCACTCGGTGCTCACTAAAACATCAGGATTTGCGTAATTCGCCATTTTTTTCCCCTTGTCTTTTTTCGTTCTTTATTCAGTACTGCTTATATTATACTTTTCACAGTGCGATTTGTCAAATTTTTAGCAAAAAAAGCTGCCAGTGTATTAGAGAACACCGGCTGCTTTTGAACGGTTCTCTATCCATCACAACCGGCTAGTCGGTTTCGGCGCGGCTTTCGGGAGGTTTTCCGTTAATTACCTGTTATTTTAACGACGCTTTCAAATATCTGTCAAGATTTTTCTTTCGAAAATATGGGAGCGGCCAATTCAGTTTGACATCGTCGCAAGCTCGCGTTATACTATATTTGAAATCCCGTCTTAGGAGTTGCAAATGGCGGATGACACGAGATACCTACTCGCGACGCATCGACTCACCCGGCATTACGGCGGTGTAGTTGCCTGCTCGGATATTACACTCACTCTGCAATCGTCGCAAATTTTTAGCCTTATCGGTCCAAATGGTGCAGGAAAAACAACACTCTTTAACTGCGTGACGGGCATGGATAAGCCGACTAAGGGAACAGTAACTTTTTTTGGCAAAACCATTACCGGCTTACGTCCAGATGAGATTACGGAACTCGGCATCGCGAGAACCTTTCAGAATATTCGGCTCTTCTCGGAGTTAACGGTGCTTGATAATGTTAAAATTGGCAGGCATCCGCGTACCAAAAGTACTCTGATAGGCTCAGTCTTTCGGACGCCGGGGCAACGGCGAGAGGAAGCAGATATTACCGAACACGCATCACAGATGTTAAAATTTGTGGGTTTGAGTGAAGTGATCCAACAGTCCGCCGGCAACCTTTCATACGGTGACCAGCGGCGCGTTGAAATCGCCAGGGCTTTAGCCACTGAACCGAGGCTCCTTTTGTTGGATGAACCCGCGGCTGGCATGAACCCACACGAAACACAAGAACTTATTGAACTCATCTATGCCATTCGAGAACAAAACATTGCAGTCCTACTCATTGAACACGATATGAAAGTAGTGATGCAAATTTCCGATTGGGTTACCGTTTTGGACCACGGTGAAAAAATTAGTGATGGAAAGCCTGCCGATGTGCAAAACGATGAACGCGTTATTGCGGCTTACCTAGGAACCACTGAGTCGTAAGTGAATGGCAGCTTCCATAACGCCGAAGAATGATAGAGAACACTATGCTTGAACTCAAAAACATTCATACCTACTACGGAAACATCCGGGCCGTCCGCGGAATTTCGCTTGAGGTGAATGCGGGCGAAATGGTCTGCCTCATTGGTGCGAATGGGGCCGGAAAGTCTACCACGTTGATGACTATCTCCGGTATTCATAAACCGGTTGAAGGGAGTATCTACTTTGAAAGCGTGGACATCATTGAAATCCCCCCGGAGGAACGTGTCGCCCTCGGCATCTCCCAGGTGCCGGAGGGACGTCTTATCTTTCCAGAGATGAGTGTGCTTGAGAACCTTGAACTCGGGGCGTACCTGAGGCCCGATGCATCCAGCGTTCGTTCTGACTTAGATAAAGTTTTTGGGTTGTTCCCCGTGCTTTCAGAGCGACGAAAACAGAATGGCGGAAGCCTCAGCGGGGGTGAACAGCAGATGCTCGCGATTGGACGTGCCCTGATGTCAAAACCGAGACTTCTGCTGCTTGATGAACCCTCTTTAGGACTTGCACCGCTGATTGTTAAACAGATTTTTGAAATTATTCAGCAAATTAATACCGAAGGCACCACGATTTTGCTGGTTGAACAGAACGCGCAAATCGCACTCAGCATGACGCATCGCGGTTATGTGATGGAGACTGGTGAAATCCAGATTGAAGGCACATCAACTCACCTGTTAGCAGATGAACGGGTACGCCAAGCTTATCTGGGGGAGTGAGAGATGTATCCAACATTAATTAGTCTCGGCGCGTTTAGCATTCACAGTTATGGGCTGATGTTAGCCACGGCGTTTATTGTCGTAACGTTGATATTACAATTTGAAATGAAACGGCGCGGGTTTGTCGGCGAGCAGGCATCGTCTATCGTGATGGCAGCGGCGATTGGTGGGATTATCGGCGCGAAACTCTATTCGGTGTTTCTCGATGGGCAGTTTAGTTTCCGTGAGCTCTTCTCAGCAAGCGGACTCATCTGGTACGGCGGGCTGATTGGCGGAAGTCTCGCTGTCATTTGGGTGATTCGTCGTTCGCCTAACCCATTCCTACCAACAATCGATATCATTGGGCCGTTGCTTCTCTTGGGTTACGGTATTGGGCGCATCGGCTGTTTACTCTCTGGAGACGGTGACTACGGGCCACCGTCAGAACTTCCCTGGGCACTAGCATTTCCAAACGGGACAGTGCCGACAATTGTGCCGGTTCACCCGACACCAATTTACGAAACCATCATGTCGTGGATTGCGTTCGGCATCCTCTGGACGCAGCGTCGCCGTTTCGTGAAGAACCCGGGGGTATTGTTCGGCGCGAGTCTCACGCTGATGGGGGTAGAGCGATTCATAGCAGAGTTCTGGCGGATTAATCCGAAGGTGCTAGCGTCGATGTCGGCAGCACAAGTTTCCAGCATCGCGTTATTTATTTTTGGTATTATCTTCATTTTCTGGATGCGAAGCCGTCCGGAAGTCGCATATCCAATTGAAATTGAGCCACCGCTTCGCGAAGAACGAGAAAAAAACGAACAACGTCCTCACAGACAACAGCGTCGGAGACAGAAACGGTAGTCGCGGCGCACCGGCAACTTACTGTCCGCTACAAATTTTGATGGAAAGCGCGAAATGTCTACTGATTTTTAGAATCCACGATAACCTACTTTCGCCCTAAACGTTCCTACTGACGCACTTGTCCATCGCCATAGATAATGTATTTATAGCTCGTCAAACCTTCCAATCCCATCGGCCCACGGGAGTGGAGTTTCTGCGTACTGATACCAACCTCGGCCCCGAGTCCAAATTCATATCCATCCGTAAAGACGGTGCTGGCATTGACATAGACAGCCGCAGAGTCAACCTCTTTGAGAAAACGTTGTGCGTCGGTATAACTTTCCGTGATAATCGCGTCGGAATGGTGCGAGCCATAGTTTTCCACGTGTTCGATAGCGTCTTCTATGTTGTCTACGACGCGTACAGATAGGATGTAATCAAGGTATTCTGTGGCCCAATCGGTTTCTGTGGCGACTTTCGCCAGTGTGTCGCATTCACGGGTACGTTCACAGCCACGTACTTCGACGCCGGCGTCGCGCAGCTGCTGGCAGATGATGGGCAGAAATTCCGCCGCGACGGCTTCATGGACAAGTAGCGTTTCTAACGCATTGCAGACAGCAACCTTGTAACCGACTTTGGCATTCATGCAGATTTTGGCTGCCATCTCGAGCCCGGCGGCTTTGTCGACGTAGATGTGACAGATTCCGTCAGCGTGCCCGAGTACAGGTATATCTGATTCTCTCATCAGGTACTGGACAAATTCATTACTGCCGCGGGGGATAACCAAGTCGATATATTCCGGCAAACGGATGAGTTCATAGACGGCTTTTCTATCAACGGTTTCAACGAATTGAATGGGGCCCGGAATGCCTTCAGCGGATGCTGTCTCACTGAGAATACGGGCGAGGGCGGTATTGGAATATATTGCTTCTGAACCGCCGCGTAAGATAACTCCGTTGCCGGATTTAATACAGAGCGCGGAGACTTCAACTGTCACGTCAGGGCGGGATTCATAGACAACGCCGACAACGCCGATAGGAACACGGACGGTGCCAATTTTCAGCCCATTGGGCCGCTCTGCCATCTGGATAACCTCTCCGATGGGATCCGGCAGTGCAGCGACTTGCCGGAGATTGTCTACCATTCGCGCCATCTTTTTGTCATCTATGAGGAGGCGCTGCATGAGTGGCGCGGCAAGCCCGTTTTTCCGGCCATTTTCCAAATCGATACGGTTTGCTTGCTGAATCTTGTCTTTGGCGTTAATCAGATTTTCCGCCATTGCCAACAGGGCATTATTCCGGACATCGGCGGAGCTACGTGATAAGACGCGCATCGCCGCTTTTGCTTGTTTAGCTTTCGCTTGAATTATCTGTTGAACGGTGTCGCGCATTTGATGCTATCCTTTGCGTTGTCATTCACAGGTGCTTCTTGTATGGCTGTATCTATCGTTGTATCATCAATCAGGGCTAAGTTATCTCGGTGGATAATTTCATCGTAATCCCGGCAACCGATTATTTTCTCAATATCGCCTGTCTGTTTTCCCACAAGTTGTGCGGTTTCAGTCGCGTTATAGTTAACAAGTCCTCTGGCAAACTCAACACCGTTTTCGGTGCAACAAGAGACGGTATCGCTATATGCGAATTGTCCTTCAACCCGTCGCACCCCTACCGGTAGTAAGCTCTTTCCGCGGCGTACAAGTGCATCGCGTGCGCCGTTATCAACGAACAACTTGCCTTTCGGCGGGCGAGAATACGCAATCCACCGTTTTCGTCCGGATATCCGGGTTTGCGGTAAAAATAAGGTTCCGAGGGACTCACCTTTGAGAAGCCGGGTTACAACCAGAGGTTCTCTACCGTGCGCGATAGCAACCATTTCCCCAGAGCCGGTGACAATTTCGGCTGCGCGGAGCTTCGTTATCATCCCCCCTGTACCGGCTGTCGTTCCCGCATCCCCAGCCGCTTCCCACATTGCCTCTGAGATGTTAGTGACGGTATCAATGAGTTTTGTGTTTTGATGCCGCCTCGGATCCGCGGTATAAAATCCATCCTGATCCGAGAGGATGATGAGAAGTTGCGCCTCGGCAAGATTCGTCACATAAGCTGATAGCGTGTCGTTATCACCGACTTTAATTTCCTCAACAGCGACGGTGTCGTTTTCATTAATAATCGGAATAGTGCCGAGTTGGAGAAGCGTCCGAAGGGTATTGCTCATGTGGATGTAACGTCTCCGTTCGTTGAAATTATCCTGTGTCAGCAACATCATTGCGGTGCGCTGTTCATAGTGGCGAAATCGTTTTTCATAAGCAGCCATTAACTGAATTTGCCCAGCCGCGGCGGCAGCCTGAAGCTCGGGCAATGTGTGCGGGCGTTGTTTAAGCCCCAGCTTTGGCCATCCGGCCACAATCGCACCAGATGTGACAAGAATCACCTCAATACCAGCTTGTCTGACAAGCGCAATGTCATGCACAAGCCCATCAAGCGCGGCCACGTTAAGGTTCTCTCCGTGAGAAATCGTGCTACTTCCTACCTTGACAACGATGCGACGTACGTCAGAAAAATTCCGTACACCCCCATCGGCGGTGATGCGCTCCTTGATATTAACTTGTTCAGTTATCCCTGCTCCGTTCTGTTTACACGGTTCTTGGGCTGTAGTCAAATTCAAATTCATCAATTTGAACGGTGTCTCCTTCGGTGGCACCGGCCCGTTCCAGGGCGTTAATCGCTCCCATTTTCTTGAGTTTACGAAAAAGCAAAATTAAAGCCTGCTCGTTTGCCATATCTGTCATGAGCACAGCGCGTCGTGGTTCCGCACCACTGATAACGAAACCCTGCTTGGTTTTAACGAGGGTAAATCGCTCTCGTGACTCGGGGCGGTATTCCGATTCAAATTCGATATCCGTTTCTGCTTGCTGTCGTTCGCGCTCTTCCAGCTTCTGTAATAGGCGATATGCGTTGTGCATCAGGCGGTTGACGCCATCTCCCGTAATCGCTGATATCGGGAAGACGGTTCTTCGTCCGAAGTATATTTGCATGCGTGCGAGATTTGCCTCTGCTTCCGGCATATCTATTTTATTTAACGCAATCATCTGAGGCAGCTTTGTTAACTTCACATTGTAGTGCGCCAGTTCCTTTTTCAGCTGTTCGTAGTCGGAAACCGGATTCCTTCCATCCGTTGCACCCATATCAATGACGTGAATCAGCATTTTTGTGCGTTCAATATGCCGGAGGAATTGGTGCCCTAACCCGGCGCCTTGGTGCGCCCCTTCTATCAGCCCGGGGATGTCCGCGAGTACGAAATTCTGCTCTGGATTGATTCGAACAACGCCGAGATTCGGTTTCAGCGTTGTAAACGGATACGGTGCAATCTTCGGCGTCGCGGTAGAGGTTCTCGCCAAAAGCGTGGATTTACCGGCGTTCGGATAGCCTACCAACCCAATGTCGGCGATGATTTTGACTTCAAGCCTGATGTCGCGTTCTTCACCAGGTTCCCCTTTTTCCGCGACGCGCGGCGTCCGGAAGGTACTGCTCTTAAACCGGACGTTGCCCTTTCCGCCAATACCGCCGCGCGCAGCGATGACTTGTTGCCCGGGGGCAGTCAAATCCGCGAGGAGCGCTTCAGTATCCAAGGCTTTGACAAGGGTACCGACAGGCACGTTGATGACACGGTTATCACCGGCCGCCCCGGCACGCTGCTTACTGGTACCGTGTGCCCCGTTTCCAGCGACTTGGTGAGGGGCGTGGTGAAGCTCGATGAGGGTACTTATTCCCTGTTTCGCTCTGAAGATAACATTGCCACCGTCGCCACCGTCACCCCCATTCGGCCCGCCGCGCGGGACGTACTTCTCTCGCCGGAAACTGATGCATCCGTTTCCACCTCTACCCCCTTTAACGTAAATTTTGGTTGTATCCATGAATCACCTGCACCTCGGTATCACATTGCAGCGCGATGAGGAATCATTGCACGCACGAAATTACGCCTGCAAGTGCTCAAAACCTGCATCTGTTATTGCTTGTATGAGTTGCGCGGGCATAATTTGCGATTCGTCGTAACGGACAACCGCTTCACCTTTTCTCAGATTGACTTTCGCGCGTCTCACACCTTCAAGTTGTGTCAAGGCATCTGTCACCGTTTTGACGCAATGTTGGCATGACATACCGCCGATTTTAAATTTCGTTTTTCCCATTCTCTAAAATCCACTCCACACGTCAGACACGCTGTTATCGTTGTCGGCTATCTTAAGCCGCAATTGGGGCAAGGACATCTAAAAATCCACACGTCAAAAATTATGAACGACAATTATCCTTTGCTCCCTCAAGGAAATTATACTGACACGCTGGGCACGTTGGGGTATCCGTTCGAATTGCAAATCCACAGTCAGGGCAGATGCGTTTCGTCTGAAGCCGGGTTACAGTTCGAGAGATAATAATGAGTCCTAAAAAGAGGGTGATGAGAAACGTAACTTCCCAAAAACCGATAGCCATTATTTTTTATGCTCCGTCTATTTCTGCCAATTTTCGCAAAGTTGCCAGATTCTTCTTATGCATCGTTTTCATCTGCGGCGTTTCAAGAATCAGGGGAATTTCTGCAAAACGGATATCATTAACGATAAACGCGAAAGCAGTTGCCCCGATATTGCCTTCACCAATATGTTCATGTCTGTCGACACGGCTCTGATATTCCGATTTCGCGTCGTTGAGATGAAATGCCTTCAACCGTTTTAATCCGATAATGTCGTTAAATTGATTGAAAACGTTCTCACAATTTGCGGCGGTGCGAATATCATAGCCAGCGGCGAAGACGTGGCAGGTATCAAAACAGACACCGAACCGCTCTGAATATTTCGACTGTGCGATGACATCGCGCAGATGTTCAAAACGGTAACCGAGATTGGTTCCTTGTCCGGCGGTAGTTTCTAACAGTACCGTGACATCCGGTGCGTCGGTGGTTTCGAATAACAGCTCAAAACTTTCACTGAGCCGCTTCAATCCGACGGTTTCACCTTCACCGAGGTGCGCGCCGAGGTGCGTAACGATATCAGAGAGATTCAGTTTGCCCGCAAGTTCCAGCTGCGCTTTGAACCGTTCACGTGACTTCTCGAGGACATCTGGTCTAGGCGATGCGAGATTACTGAGGTGAATATCGTGCGCTACCACATCCCGAATTGGAGAATTGCGCCACGCATTCTTAAAATTCTCCACCGTCTCTCCCACCAAGGGTTTCGACTTCCACTGATTTGGGTTTTGTAGGAAAATTTGGATTGCGTCACAGTTGAGTTCATCGCCATTCTTAATGGCATTCTGTAAACCGCCTGCGGTTGATACATGTGCACCGAGAACCATAAAAAAGTCTATCTCCTTTTTACTGAGGGCGATTCAAACACCATAAAAAGCGGTTTTAATCCCTTTCTGAGCTGCCACGTTTTCAAACGCGGCGATACCTTCTACAATTGGGAATTGCGCTGTCAACAAGGCATCAAAGTTGAGTGCTTCCTCCATCAGAAGCCGCCGAGATTCGTCAAGGCTGGCGCGTGAAAACGCCCAAGATGCCATCAATTTATGCCCATCGTAGTGAAACTGTTCCAAATTGATTCGGAGCTCCTCCCCTTCAGGCGCAAGTCCAAAAAAGTTGATGCTGCCGCCTCTCCGGACTACTTGAAAGGCGAGGGCAACGGCTTCCGCGTTATTCGTCGTTGCCGAGATGACAGTATCTACCCCGCCACCGGTAATCTCACGAAGGGTGAATACATCGTCTTTAGAAGTGCCGAATGTCGCATCAGCCCTCAACGTTTCAGCAACACGTCTCCGGTAGGCAAGGGGCTCGAAAACGTACGTTTCTAATCCACTCCGTCTCGCTAACTGGGTAAACATCAATCCAATCGGGCCTGCACCGAGAATAGCAACTGAGTTTTGGAAAGGTGTCTCGTTCATTGCGTTGAGGCAACAACCGAGGGGTTCAAGAAACAGTAATTCTTCCGGTGAGATGCTTTCCGCTACACTGATGAGTTTACCGGTGTCAATACCGTGTTTTGGCATGCGCATATATTCGGCGTATCCCCCATCAATGTCGTGTCCAATGCCTTCAATGGAACGGCAGTACTTATCCCTGTCGTTTTTACAGTCGTTGCAGAACCCGCAGGATAGCATAGGATTAACAGTAACCCGTTCGCCAATTTTAACATCCGGGTGTCGGCTATCAACGATAACGCCAGCGAGTTCATGCCCCATGACAACCGGTGGTGCGTAATCGGACACGTCCCCGTTGAGTGCGGCGACGTCAGATGCACAGATTCCGCAGAGTTCCATTTGGATGAGTACATCCCCGGAATCAAGCGTCGGAATCGGTTTCTCCTGGATGCGCAATTGCTGAATTTTTTCAAAAACGACGGTTTTCATATTTCCGTATTCAGTGATACTCACAACGCCTAAAGGCGTGTGCTTCTTACCTTCTCTTGGAAGGCTGACTTGATTTGAGTCCCGGAAACGGTGTCCACTTATCAAGTCTACACAGTTCAGGATGATACCTGATACCCGCGGGGGATACCACCGCCCCAACTACAGGGTTTGTCATAAAACCCTGATACTTTGTGAGAATGTTACTCGCACCCAAAACGTCTCTGTGTCCTTGCCAGTCGCATTGGCGACAATGGTAAGTCCTACCACTCGGTTTCTTTCTATGCCCGCAAGACGGGCAGGTTTGAGACGTATAGGCTTCGTCCTCTGTATCAACGCTGATACCGACGGCTTTGGCTTTGTAGGTAATCATGTTCTGAATTTTAGAGAACGCCCACTGGTGCAACTTCTGGTCGGCTTTTTTGCCATATTGTATGGATTGTCTTATGTGCTTTATGTCTCCAATGACAATCGTTTCTATCTTTCGCTTTCGGCAAGTAGAAACAAAGCGTGACGTCATTTTATGACGCATGTCACGCAACTGCGCGGTTAACTTCTGTAGGGTTCTATTTTTGACGCGGTTGAGTTTTTTCCAGCGCCTGCTATATCTCACGCAACGCGATAAGGCTTTATTGAGACGCGACTTAAATTTGTTTTGATACCTCACAACACTGCGGATTTGCCTACCATTATAGATGTCGGCATTGATACCGTCAAAAGAAACTATTGGGTGGATTTCGCCCATATCCACGGCAACGGCTGAACCTGCTTTTGATTTTGTCTGTTTCGGCGTTGTGGCGTAAGTCGCATGGAATTTATATTGTTTCGTTGTTCGGTTATAGACGAGTGAGACGTCGGCAGGCACGACGCTATGGAACTTTTTGTCAATCTTTATCCAAAGCGGGGCTCCACCTTTGCCCATAGAAAGTCGTAGTTTCCCACGCTGATAGGAAATGCCCGTTGCGCGCCATGTGAACGTGTGAAACTTCCGTGTTTTGTTTGGCGGTTTCGCGTTCGGATTCGATTTGCGGGTGGAAAAGAAAGAACGTCTTGCTCCACAATAGTCGTCTATCATTGCCTGCACAGAATGGGCATGGCAAGGATACCTTTTGAATTTGAGATATGCCTTGAGTCCACTGTCTGAAAGCCAAAAGCCTTTCCTATCATGCGTTTGGAACGTCAGCGAAACGGTTTTAGAGTAGATACGTCCACCAAGCCGATTTATCCCGTCAAGGTATTTTGTCGGCTTAGCTGTCGCGATAATGTAGGTTCGGTATTCTTTCTTTGATTTAGACACGCTTTTGCTCATCGATATATGCTTTGACTAGGGATACACAACCCATAGACGATATGAACTTTTATCGTGTCCAAAGACACGGCAAGCGGGATTTGAGGTGTCCAAACGCCTCACGAAGTCTTTACGTGTTCTTCCATAATATCACTGGCACGCACGTTGAAATCTAATTCTGTTTCTTTGGAGCAGATGAGATGGTGCAAATGCGCTTGGAGAGACGCGTCTAAAACTTTGCGTCTGTAGTTGGTACACCAGATAATGTCATATTGACAACGATAATCCATGTTGGTATCTGAATACCACGCTTTTGTGGGGTTCTTGATAAACATGATATTATAGCCGTTATGTTAGTTTCTATCATATAATATCACACATTTTTTAGATAAAGTCAAATATTTTTTGACTTCAGCACGAGGCAACAGGGCTGGACTCGAAGCCTAAAGGCTTGGGATTGTTAAGGGAGTCCGTTCATAAAATTGCTATTTTTAACGGGGATACCCACCCTTGGTGAACGGTTTCTCCCGTCTTATCCCAATCTTATTGCGATTCAAACTCATAAGGCACGGTTTCTGCCTGATGGTTCTTGGAAGATTTTTCCGCCAAGTCCATGACAGCAACAACACGCCGGGCGGATTCTGGTGTCACGAGTAATGGTGTCCCATCATTTAAGTGCGCAACGATGTTTTGATAGTAACTCTGTCCAGGGCGCCCATAGAATCCTACCAGTTGCTCTTTAGGATGTCCTTCAACCTCGGATAGTACTTTAAATTGTCCATCACCGGAGATAATTGCACCGTGGGAGCCGAGCAGTTTCCAACGTGGTCCACCGATTTTAGCGATGTTGGACATCTGGATATTCGCCATACAGCCATCAGCGAAGCGGATAATCGCTTGCACGTGGTCCTCGTTGGAAATATCTTCCCAAACCAGATTCGGTTGATAGAATCCGGTAATATTAATCATCGGTGCCTCAATGATATTGAGGAGCCAATCGAGATAGTGGGCGCCCCAGTCGTAAAATTGCCCGCCGGAAATCGCTTTGACGCTTCGCCACCAATTCGGATTGGGGCTGCCGTATCCACCGCCCCACATCTCGACGTTGAATACCTTGCCAATGATGCCGGAGTGCACCAATTCGCGGAGTGTCCAAAAATCGGCATCCCAGCGCCGGTTGTGGTGGACGGACACCATCACGCCAGTTTCTTTCGCGGTGGTTATCATCTCCGTGGCCTCTGCGATTGTCACACACATCGGTTTTTCGACAATGACATGCTTACCAGCCTTGAGACTTGCCACCGTTGGTTCACAGTGCAGGCTGTGCGGTAGGACGTTTGCAATGAGTTGTACATCGTCGTCCGCGTTGAGTTCTTCAACACTGTTATAGGTACGAATGCCGGGGAAATCTTGCTGCGCGGCTTCGGTACGTTCCTCATCAATATCGCATACAGCGATACATTCGATTCCATCGGTGCGTCCCATCATATTTGCGTGTGCTTTGCCCATATTAAAGGCGGCACCGTAACCGAGAACGGCACCTCTGATTGTATCTGCCATTTCATGTGGCTCCTTCTTTTTTCAAGTTTGGATAAATCCCACCGAGGCCCTAAAACTAACTGTTACCAGCTAATTTGGCGCAGCACCGCGCTTTTTCACAAATGCAAAGGCGTACCGCCACTCACCAGACACTCGTATCTGACGGCAGTTCTTCGCCACTTTCTCCGCGGCACGGTTTTTTCTACCCACCCGCCACCTTTAGGTAACGCGATTGCGAACCTGTGCAGGCGTGATTAGCTGACACCTTTATATCAGTGTAGTCGCTAACATCCGAAACGGATAACCTGCAGTGACAACATGAAAAATCATAGGTTGGTTTATCAATAACGATTGTTGGGCACAGACATCGATGGACTCCGATTGTACCACAAGTCGAACAGGCGATTGGGGTACAGATGTGGCTACCATACTGATAGGGTTTGAAATTGTCACAGAGATAACCTATCGCATCCTTGATACCTTTATAGATGGTTTACCCGATACCTATAAGCCCTTTCATTGGGATTTTAGTAAAATGTCGTCGCCTTGTAAATGACAATCGGTTTGGTTCGCATATCTGAGCGCAGCGCGAACAAACCAACTGCACAGATTACCAGCATCAGAAGACTCGTTGGAATGTAAAACTTTGCTTTCGCATCCGTCAGACGTCTATATCTCCATGTATCACTTATTTTACCACAAATCGCAATAAGATGTCAAAACTTTAGCAACTTTCCTTAATTATCGCTTGAAGTTTCAGTAGAAAGCACTACAGCGTCTTTTGTAACTGAGGGTGGAAGGGGCGTGTGTGGGCTTTCTGTTATCCATAATTTTTGGTGGAAGTGGGGAAAGAGTAGAGTCCTCTTGACAAGGATATTTAGGGGTTTGGGTTCTTTTCGGTTCTCGTAGCGATACCAGGAAGTTTTTGGGATTGTCAAGTCAAATGAGGCGATAAGCAGCGAATCGACGCAAAGGCTTTTACTTGCGTTAGGGTCTGTCTCTGCTATGATAGCAGTCATTGACTAGCTCGACAGTTTCAATCAAAACAGGTGATATTATCACGAAAAGGTGCCGTATCGTCTTACGAAGGTTTGAGAGCCAAAGCGAAAAATTGCGGTTTATGATAAATGCTGCTGGCGAATGTCGGCCCAGGGGCCTGTGATGGCAAGCGTGATGCCCGGAGTTTGAATGTTCACAAACAACGTTGTTCCATCCGGTGAAAACGTTGCCCCGGCGAGCTCCGACATATTGCCTGCATTCCGCGCGAATCGATAAAGGCGTCCCTCAGGGGTGACACCTACCAAGAATTCCTCTTTGGGGCCATCTTCACAGAGAATCAAATCGCCCCAGGGCGCCACCGTTAGGTTATCTGCGTTATCAAGGAGATTGCTATCGTTGGGTTCAATGAAAAGCTGAAGAGTGCCGGGCTGTTTTTCCTCTCGGCTTGTGCCTTCATGAGGGCTCGGCGTATATCTCCAGATTTGCCCTTTTTTCTGACTACCGCCATTTGTGCAGGCAAAATAGATGCTGTTCCCGGTGCTCCACATCCCCTCACCGCGCGCGAACTTTGCTGCATTTTTCCCTTCCACGCCCTGTGTCCGCAAATCATCTTTTGGGGATTCGACGTTATCAATATTCACCCAATCGACATCCATCACTTGCCCGACGGGGACGGGCTCGTACGTCCACGGGAAAAGTTTTTGGAGTCGTCCCCTCCAATTTCGGGTATCCGCGCCCTTCATGCCTCGGATTTTTAATGCCTGGAGGCGGCCCCCTTTGGCGAGTACTCCTGGTGTTTCCGGGATAAACCGATAGATTAATCCGTCGCCTCTGTCCTCGGTTTGATAGACAATACCGCTTCGTGAATCGACGGCGATGGCTTCATGGTTGAATCGCCCCATCGCTTTAAGAGGGGTAGCCGTTGCTAAACCGACAGTAGCGGAGACAGGTACCTCAAAATTGTAACCGTGCGCCTGTTCATATGTTTCCTCCGCCTTTTGGACTGTCTCCTCACAGGTTACCCAAGTCTTCCACGGTGTCGTGCCACCAGCACAATTCCGGATGGTTCCTGCCAAGCTCAAGAAATGTTTTTCCATCGTGCGCGTACGGGTATCATAAACAATGGTGGTAGTCCCCCCGAGTGCCGGGAGCTCCCTGGAGCCAGTATCGTAGAACTTGTCACTCTCAGAATATTCAATTTTCTCGTTATTCCATCCAAAGGCGCCGATGTTTTTGTCTGTAGCGTTTAGTTCATGATTGCGGATTAGGATTGTCTTTCCATTGCCCCCCGGAAACGCCGCCATGCCGTCGTGCTTTCCTGGTACCCACAGCCCATCGTCCATCACCTCTCCTGTTCGCGAAATAGCTACAGCGGTAAATCCTTCAGGCAAATCAAGGAGCCGGTTTGGGGTTGACTTAAATTCATAAGGGGGTTCTGGCCTGAAGCCAGGAACTTGGTTTATGAGCGCGCGGCTGCACCCTAAAAATCCCGTGCTGACAGCCAAGGATGCACCGGCGAGTGTGCCAGAACGGAGAAACTTTCGTCGAGATAACTTATTTTTCATTGTTTTCCTCATCCAGTACTAACTTGATTCAGTAGCAGCAATTGATTCATACTTTTCGGCAAATTTTAGCGCCTAAATATTACAATCGTTTTGAGATTCTTGAAAAATTTTATGACAATTTCGTTTCTATAAAGGAATATTATACACAAATTGCGAAAATTTGATATGGGAAAATGCCGTTACCGGGTAAATAGGTACCTGATTCACCTCAATTTGTACGCTTATCCCCGCCGTTATCGAAAATGTGTTGCATAAAAATGAAAACATGTGTTTTAATGTAGAAACGAATGCGTGAGGAGGAAGAGATAAATGGAGAACCACAGTTATGCCCCGGCGGAAATAGAGCCGCATTGGCAAGCTGTCTGGCGGGAAAAACAAGCCTTCAAAGTTCCAAATGACATTAACAAACTCAAACAGAAACCCAAATTTTATGTACTCGGAATGCTCCCTTATACATCAGGTAGCGGACTCCACATGGGACATCCGAAAAACTACGTTCCGACAGATGTGCTTGCCAATTTTCGACGTATGCAAGGCTATCACGTTATGCATCCGATGGGGTGGGATGCGTTCGGGCTGCCAACAGAACGGACGGCAGTGAATGAAGATAAACATCCCGCGAGCATTGCGAAGCGAAATGCGGACATGTTCCGTGAACAGATACAACGAATCGGGTGCTCTTATGACTGGACACGTGAGATTGACACCGCTCTGCCCGAATACTACAGATGGACGCAATGGATTTTCCTGCGACTGTATAAAAAAGGGCTCGCCTACCTTGCTGATGTCCCCGTTAACTGGTGCCCCGCATTAGGGACTGTCCTCGCAAATGAGGAAGTCAAAGACGGAAAGTACGTTGAAACCGGAGACGCGGTTGAACGCCGCCTCATGCGCCAGTGGATGCTTAAAATTACCGAATACGCAGAACGACTCCTCGAAGATTTGGAGCTCTTGGACTGGCCGGAAGGGCTGAAAGAGATGCAACGCCACTGGATTGGCAAGTCAGAAGGGGCTGAGATTACGTTTAACGTTCAAGACAGTTCAAATACCTTCAAGGTTTTCACCACTCGTCCGGACACGCTTTTCGGGGCGACGTATTGTGTTCTCGCGCCGGAGCATCCGTTGCTCTCTGAGATAACGCATCCCGATGCGCAAGTCACTGTCAACGCTTACGTGAAGGAAGCGGTTAACAAAACAGAACTGCAGCGCACAGAGCTGGCAACAGAGAAGACAGGCGTTTTCACGGGTGCCTACGCCATCAATCCAGCAAATCACAAGCCGATTCCAATCTGGGTAGCAGACTATGTGCTGATGACTTACGGCACGGGCGCGATTATGGCGGTTCCGGGGCACGACGAACGGGACCACGAATTCGCCACGGTATTCGATATTCCGATTGTTGAGGTGATTCGCGGTGGTGAAAAACCGATTGAAATAGCGCCTTTTGCCGGAGACGGGTTTTGTGTGAACAGCGGCTTCCTTAACGGGCTTCGCGTCGCGGCGGCGAAAAAGAAAATGATTGACTGGCTCGAAAGTCAGAAACACGGAGTGCGTCAAGTCCAATATCGTCTGCGCGATTGGCTCTTCTCACGTCAACGATATTGGGGGGAACCCTTTCCACTTGTGCATCTTGAAGATGGAAGTATCATGCCACTGCCCGATGAGGAACTGCCCGTTGAACTTCCGCCCGTTGATGCTTATAAACCGACAGAAGATGGAAACCCACCTCTCGCGCGGGCATCAGCGGACTGGCTGAATCTGACACTTCCAGATGGGAGACAGGCACTCCGGGAAACGAATACGATGCCGCAGTGGGCAGGTTCATGTTGGTATTATTTGCGTTATCTGGATGCACACAACCCCGATGCACCGTGGGATAGTGAGGTAGAACGTTACTGGATGCCCGTAGATTTGTATATGGGGGGCGCTGAACACGCCGTTTTACACCTACTCTATGCGCGGTTCTGGCACAAGGTACTCTACGATTGTAACCTCGTTTCCACGAAAGAACCGTTCCAAGGGCTAGTCAATCAAGGGACAATTCTGGCAGAATCGTATCAAGACGAAGCAGGTAAATATTATTACCCGCACGACATCGTTGCGCAAAGTAATCGGAAATACGTCGCCAAGCACTCAGGAAAGAAAATTCACGCGCAAATGGAGAAGATGTCTAAATCGAAACTGAACGGCATTAATCCGAGTGACGTAATTGAGACATACGGCGCGGATGCGATGAGGCTATATCTCGTCTTTATCGGGCCCGTGACAGCAAGCACACCCTGGCAGACAGCCGGGGTTGAAGGGGTTTATCGGTTCCTGCAACGCATCTGGCGACTCGTTATTGATGAAACGAACGGGGAACTCAGCCCAAAACTAAGCGATGTTTCTGGGGATAACGAACCAAAACTGTGGCGGAGCATCCATAGCACCATCAAACACGTGACAGCGGATACAGAATCGATTGACAAAATGAACACAGCGGTGAGCGCGATGATGATTTTTGTCAACAATGCAACGCAAGCCCCCACGATTCCAAGAGAAACCCTCAAACTGTTTCTACGGCTACTCGCGCCTTACGCGCCGCACATCGCGCAGGAACTATGGCATCGCCTCGGTGAAACCGAATTAATTGCGCACACCTCCTGGCCGGTACACGACGAACAGATTCTCGTCACCGACACTGTAACAATTATTGTGCAAGTGAACGGCAAACTCCGCAATCGGCTTGAACTGCCCGTGGACGCAACCGAAAAAGAGATTGAAGCAGCAGCACTCGCGGATGCGCGCGTGCAACGATTCATTCAAGAAAAACCTATTCGCAAAGTCATCGTTGTGCTGAATCGGGGGTTAATCAATATCGTTGTGTGACACACTTTCACGCGAAACTTGTCTTAATACCCCCATTAACAAAAACGCTTCTGACAACAGCATCTCAAAAACAGGCATTTTGACAAAATTTTAGGGGACGGCGTACAAGATGAAGCCGATAGAAGCATTACATCTTGGTTCAACTCCCTAGCAAGGCAGGTATCTGAACGTTTATGCCAAATATACGCCTGAGCATTTCCAGTCAGAAAAAATATGAAACAAAAATTTAAAGAGATATCCATCATCCCATTGGGCGGTTTAGGCGAATTTGGATTGAACATGATGGTATACGAAACTAAAGATGACATTATCGTTGTTGATACCGGTTTCATGTTACCCGGTTCAGATATACCCGGCGTCGAGCTCATTTTCCCAGATATCAGTTACCTGGTTAAACGACAGAAAAAGGTACGTGGAATTCTGCTAACACATGGGCACGAGGACCACATCGGGGCTTTGTTCTATGTATTAAAACAGTTAGATGTCCCGGTTTATGGCACGCAATTGACACTCGCGTTCGCGCGGGGACGGTTGCGCGAATATGGCGTACTCGGGAAGGCAAAACTGAATCGGATTGCGCCCGGGGATACGATAAACCTTGGGAGGTTTACTGCTGAATTCATTCATGTCACACACAGCATGCCAGACGCCGTTGCGATTGCGATACGCACACCCGCAGGCGTTATCGTTCACACCGGGGATTTTAAGTTTGATACTACCCCCGTTGACGGAAATTTAACAGATGTTCATACCTTGAATCGCCTCGGTTCCGAAGGTGTTCAATTACTCTTATCCGATAGCACAAACGCCACCCGCCCAGGACAGACGCCATCAGAGCGAAGCATTTACAAAACGATAGATAATATTTTTCACAAAACAGAGCAGCGGCTGTTTTTGTGCACCTTCTCGTCAAGTATCCATCGGATTCAGCAATTCATCGATTTGGCAGTCAAACATCGGAGACTTGTCGCTGTCGCAGGACGCTCACTCATTCAGAACGTTCGGATTGCTTCTGAACTCGGTTACCTTGATGTCAAGCCTGAACATATGATAGATGCTCGCGATGTGATGATGTTTAAACCGCATGAAGTCGTGATTCTGAGCACCGGGAGTCAAGGTGAGCAACGGGCTACACTCCCTTTAATCGCCGCTGATAAACACCCTTTTTTAAAGGTTGAACCGAACGATACTATTGTGTTATCCACGCGAATTATCTCCGGTAATGAAAAGTCTGTTGGGAATATCATCAACGAATTGATGAAACGCGGGGCAAAGATATTCCACGAACGAAATGCAGATGTCCATGTCTCCGGACACGCGGCCAGCGATGATCTGAAGTTGATGATGAATCTACTGCGTCCGAAGTTTTTTATCCCTATGCATGGTGAGTACCAGAACCTAATGAGGCATGCCGAACTTGCAGAATCGGTTGGAATCTCACACGAAAACATTAAGGTAGTTGAGGACGGCGAGTTAATCAAACTGACACCCAAATCATGTGAAATACTTGGGCGAAATGGACGTTCGGGGCGTGTTCTCGTTGATGGCAAGCTAGAATTTGAACTTGAAGACAGCGTCCTCCGTGACAGGATTACACTCTCTCAAGATGGAATGGTTATCCCGATTATTGTGATGAACGGGGACGCGGGGGCGCTTGCAACGGAGCCTGAGATTGTCTCGCGGGGTTTTGTCCATATGGACAACTCTGAGAAACTGATGAATAAGGCCAAACAGATTACGCGCCGGGTTATTGAAAATTTGAGCGCGGAACAGAAAGCGGAAACGGAAACCGTCCAGGATGAGATTCGGTTTGCGCTACGCCGGTTCTTCGCGAAACAGATGCAACGAAGTCCTTTAGTCCTTCCCGTTGTCATGCAGGTGTAACACAAATATTTTTTTCTTAACCGAAAAATCACGATGATAACGAAAACCAATAAAATCTAAAACTGAACGGTTCTCGACACCCGATGATTTCACTTGAATTCTCACGTTGCAATGTGTAAAATTAAAAGGTGAATTCGCATGCAAAATCGCCTCTAATTCAGCATCGGGGCACACTGATATATCGCCACCTCATTGAATTTTACATAAAGATAATAGGATAGAGGGAAAAAACTATGAAAAAAACAATGTATGAAAAAATATGGGACGTACACCTGGTGCGTGACGTCTCAGGCGATATGCCCGTTTTGTACATTGATACGCATCTTGTGCATGAAGTCACATCACCACAAGCGTTTGAAGGGTTGCGGCTTAATAACCGGAAGGTGCGCCGCCCAGACTTGACCTTCGCCACGATGGACCACAATGTACCGACAACAAATCGAAATTTGCCGGTTAAAGACTTAATCGCAGCAAAGCAGATGGAAACGCTGGCTGCAAATTGCGCCGAATTTGACATTTCACTCTATGATATCAATAGCCCAGAACAGGGGATTGTGCATGTCATCGGACCTGAGCTCGGTATCACGCAGCCCGGAAAAACCGTCGTATGTGGGGATAGCCATACCTCAACACATGGGGCGTTAGGTGCACTTGCGTTCGGCATTGGCACAAGCGAAATTGAACACGTGTTGGCAACACAATGTTTGTTGCAACAGAAATCAGAAACGTTTGAAATTCGGATTACTGGAATCCTGCAAAACGGTGTCACGGCGAAAGACATTATCCTATCCATTATTGGCCGCATAGGGATTGATGGAGGAAACGGGGCGGTTGTAGAATACACAGGTTCCGCTATCCGTGCACTCAGTATTGAAGAACGGATGACGATTTGCAATATGTCAATTGAGGCTGGGGCACGCGCCGGCATGATAGCGCCGGATGATACGACTTATGAATATCTCGCCGGTAAACGTTTTGCCCCAAAAGACGAAGATTTCGATGACGCGGTTGCGCAATGGAAACACCTCCCCACCGATGATGGTGCACCCTACGATAGAACGTTACAACTCGAAGCTGCCGACATTGCCCCACAGGTTACCTGGGGAACAAACCCTGGCATGGTAACCGATGTAACAGGATGCGTGCCGAATCCTAACGACATGCCAATGCCTGATGAAAGACAGGCTGCTGAGCATGCATTATCATATATGGCCCTTGAACCCGGTACACCGATAACAGCGATTTCTGTGGATAGGGTTTTTATTGGAAGCTGCACGAACTCCCGGATTAGTGATTTGCGAGCCGCTGCTGCTATCGTAAAAGGACAACGAGTTGCAGACACTGTCAACGCGATGGTGGTGCCCGGTTCGCAGGCAGTCAAACGTCAAGCCGAGGCGGAAGGACTTGATGACATTTTCCGGGCAGCCGGTTTTGACTGGCGTGAGGCGGGATGTAGCATGTGCCTCGGTATGAACCCAGATATACTTAGTCCGGGGCAGCGCTGCGCCAGTACATCAAACCGTAATTTCGAAGGGCGCCAAGGTAAAGGGGGACGGACGCACCTTGTCAGTCCACAGATGGCAGCTGCCACAGCCGTTGCAGGGCATTTCGTTGACATCCGGAATCTCTCATAGGACGTAATACCAGCAACACATTCCACTCCTTCTCATGTTTATAAGGGAAACAAAACAGAAATATGGAAGCATTCAAAGAACACGTTGGACTTGTGGTACCACTTGCCAGGCTTAATGTTGACACCGACCAGATTATCCCGAAACAATTTCTGAAACGAATTGAGCGAACGGGGTTCGGGGAATTTCTCTTCTACGATTGGCGTTACCTTGAAAATGGTGAACGGGACCCTTCATTCGTGCTAAATCTCCCGCGTTACGAAGGGGCAAGTATTCTGATTGCTGGGGCAAATTTCGGTTGCGGCAGCTCTCGCGAGCATGCACCGTGGGCCCTCCAACAGTATGGCTTCAAGGTGATTCTCGCGCCTTCTTTTGCGGACATCTTCCGGAACAATTGCTATAAGAACAGCCTCTTACCGATAGCATTGCCGGCTGACGTTATTGCCGACTTGAGTCAAGCAGCACAAGACACGGAAGGTTACCGACTCATGGTGGATTTGGAAGAACAAGGGGTAAGCCGCCCGGATGGGACAATGCACCGGTTTGAAATAGGCGATTTTGAGAAGCACTGCCTACTCAACGGGCTTGATGAAATCGGCTGGACGCTCCAGTTTGAAGCAGATATCACCGCGTTTGAATCGTCGTAAAATGGGCACGTCTCACAGGTTAAAGGGAATCTGCCCGGTAAAGATGCCCGATTACGCACCCCGGCCGGCCACTCCGGTTAGGGGGCGACGGAATCTTCCTCTTTGTGCATAATCTCTTTGAGCCCGGTTGCAACCGCAAAGGCAATGAGACAGATGCAGATACTGATAGCAAATAGCCACCGATACCCGATGTGAGGCGCGAGTACCCCACCTATCACAGGCGCGAAACTTACTGGCAAGAGGAACGTGTTCATAAACCCGATATAACTTGGGCGACTGCGCGGTGGGGCAATATTGAGCATATATGCCATAAAGCCTACCATCATCCCGTTTGCCAAAATACCACCAACGGTGAAAATCAGGAAATACGCAGGTAGCTGTAACGAGGGCGGCAGGACAGCAGCGGAAAAAGCTATCGTCGGGGGAATCCCCATCAACCCCGCCGTGATAATCAGGAGCCAGCGCACACCGTAATTGTCGCCGATATATCCCCACAACGTATTCGACACCACCCCACTCAACGCCGAACAGACGATGAAAAATCCGATCGTTGCTTCCGAAACGTTGAGTTCATCAAGCGCATAGGGGATATAAAATGGGGATGCCATTCCCGAAAAATGTGCAGCAACGCGGAACAAGATAAACCGCCGGTAATTCATATCTGTTCGAAGGAAACGCGGCCCCTGTTTTAAGTGCTGCCACATGGGCTGGCGTATCGGTTGAACAGGATGGATGGGCTCACGCACGCCTAAAAAACTGATAAAGGAAAGGAACGCAGCACTCACAGAGCAGATGAACAGAAAGGCGTAGTTATACGGGAAGCCGAGCTCGGTATCAACCCGGCATATAGAACAGATAATATACATCGTCATCGCTTTGAAGGTTCGCGTAATGCCACCAACGATGCCTGTAAATTCTGACTCATTTCCCAGAACGGCACGCACCAAAAACCCTACCCATATCGCAAAAAAACCGCCGTAAAGCTGACGTAGACTAAAGAAACGGGCGCGATAATGTGGCGCGATTGACTTAGAAACGATGTCCATGTACGGAAGCGTTGAAACCCCCATCGCCGAGGAAGATAAGAAATAGAATCCGAGAAAACAAGCAGCAAGCAACATCGGATTTCGTTCTCCGATAAGGATGGTGCAACAGAACACCCCAAGCCAGGCCAAGACGCGGATACCCATGCCGAGCGCATAAAACGGCATTTTGCGCGGACGATGTTCCAACAAATTTGACATCAGTAATTGAGGCCACATCCAACCCGCCGTCATCATTGAACCGGTTAACCCGACGAGGATATTAGAGCCGCTCAGCTTGTGAATGAAAGCAGGAAGAACAGTTGATGAATCCGCAAAAGCGAGGTTGATTCGCATGAAGGCACCTTGCAGCAACGCGAATCGGAAATTTCGCTGGGAAAATGGCTTCTCACCGATGCCACGCGGAATCTGCTCGAGGGGTGGTTCTGATTCAGCCTCCGGCCGATATTTACTAGCAGCGCCTTCGCAGTGATTCTGCTCGAAGTTCCTACTTTTTTCTAGCATGTACTTTTTTGTGCCCTCCTATTCTAAAGGAGCTTGACGAGATACGCACCGGCAACTTCTTATCCCGCAGAATGATGCTTTGATTCCCTAATCCCATCGTTCTATGAACTAAAAATAAGACTTATTCTTTGACGTGATTCCGGCAATTAGGTTGAATTCAATTATCCAATTCGGGAAAGACGTACAATCAATTCGACTCATCGACATTCACTTTTCGACAAACTAAAGCACCCAAAACGTCTCCAAAATCTTTACAAATGGTGGATGTTGTGCTAAATTATTTCTATTCCTATCGTCGGAATCGGCTAAAAAGATATGAACGAAATGGTATAGGACGTTTGATATTAACTTTTGTAAACACAGAAAGGAAAAATATGGAACCTCTTCGAATTGGCTTTTTAGGTGCCGGCGGTTTTGCACGGCACACCATTTACCCAGCACTACATCTCGCACCAGTCGCGTTGCAAGCCGTCTGCGATGTTGATGAAAATCGCGCGAAAGCTGCGGCAGGCAAATTTGGCACCGGCCGTTATTATACAGACAGGCAGGAGATGTTCGAGAAAGAGGAACTCGAGGGCATTATTATATGCATGGGGCCCGAGCAGCGGCAGACACTGGTGCTTGAAGCGTTAGCCGCAGAATACCATGTCTTTGTGCCGAAACCACCGGCCCCCTCGCTTTCGGAGACGCTGGTGCTGGCAGAAGCTGCAGATAAGCACGGCAAAACACTGATGGTGAACTTCCAACGCCGGTTTAGCCTCGGTGTACGAGGCGCAAGGGAAATTATGCAAACAAAATCCTTTGGGAAACTGACGCAACTGTTTTGCTCTTTCTGTAGCGGCGCCTACCCGACAGTGAAAAGTTATCTGCTCGATTTTGCTATACATCATTTTGATTTGGTACGGCACATCGCCGGCGCAGATGCCAAGGAAATTAGCGTTTTCCACAACGAAGTCGATGGGCAAGGGGCCTTCGCCGTCGCATTAGAATATACCAATGGCGCGGTAGGAAACTTACAATTAACGAGCCAACGCCTCTGGCGACGTAACTATGACTATATTGAAATTACGGGGCAGCACGAATACATCGTTTTAGATGGATTGTGGGGCATCCAACATTTCACAGAAGCCGGAAACACTTTCACCTCTAATTTCTCCGACGAACGGAACGGCGAGTTAACCGGGGATGGTTTTAGCCTTACAGAATTTGTCAATGCCATTCGGGAAAACCGTGAACCGATAGCCAGTATCCGAGACTGCATCGGCACAATGCGGTTATACGATGCCGTCCTACAACGGAGAAAAGGGGTTATCTCACTTATCGATTAATTTGTATCCCATTTTGGTATTTATGACTTAAAATATAATAAGATAATACGCCGTAATTCCTAGGGCTTATGAGGGGGCACGAGTGACGCTAAGAGCTCGAGGCATGTCTTTCCATTAACGAATTGATGATAGTAGTGGATGGCGCGCCGGCTAAAATCTCGATTCTCGCTCAAGGGCGGCTGTGGGGATGCCCCGGGCGCCGTCCAAAGTGCTTTGTCTGAGAAGATACTCGTCAGCCGTCTTTCTACGTCAGCGTGGCTAGCACCAAAAGCGCCCCTCAAGATTTTCTGTATAGTCCGATTCGCATCCCGAATTTCATATTCGGCGCCGGTATCTGTTATCCCGGTATAGACATCACTTTCGGAGGTGTACGGTGTCAGAAAACGCAGCACCGTTGCGAAAGCGTAGGCAAAATCCATTTTGAATTGTTCAGTCGCCGATGCATAATTGGGTGAGCGAACAATATCGGCGGCGCGCTCGCGGAGTTTCACCGTCTCAATGATATTAATCCGGGCGTTATCATCTTTAACACGACGAATGCGCTCAATAAACTCGCGTGTATATGCATGCGCGCTCTCTCCTACGATTGGGATATCTGATTCTACAATTTCTGCGTAGCCATCCATCAGGCGTTCCAGATGGGGGGCAAATTTCGGATGGAGCGCGGCTTCATTGACGTACGCAATGCCAGACAGCATGCCCTTGTGCGTTATGCCCGGTACATGCACGGAATTGACGAGCAGGAGTTTCCAATCGTGATACCGTTCTATGCGCTGTCGGGTGACAATAACCCCTAAATCAGTGAGCGCGCTGAAAGGAACACGGAGCATATCGCGGGTGTCTTCAAGAATAAGGGGCTTTGCCGGGAGGGGCTCGGCATAAGTTGTCAAATCGTCTGAAATGCCTATTTGCGCGTGTGCCGCTGTTTTAATCATATCCGGAACAGCATACGTTTGAGGCACAAGCCTATCACCCATCTCGTTGAGGAAGCCGACGTTCGTTTCCAGCCAGCACAAATAAGCGGCGTTCCGTTTCGGATATTGGTTACACAAGATTTCGCGGATAACATCTCCATTGTTACGGAGGTTATCCGTATTAATAACGGCAACGGTTGCCTCTCGCCCGTGGTGTGAGAAGTACCGATAGAGGGTTTCATCAAGCACATCCATGGCAAGCTCGCCTCTAGCAATCCCCGCTTCAGTTACGCCAATGAGAATAACATCTAGCGGGTTTTGGGTTTGGACGTAGAACCGCTCACGTCCCGCCTCAGTTGTGAGGGACGTCGCACCAACAACGCTTGAAATTTGACGAATCTCATGAATTCCGTCTAAGTCAAACGTGACGACATGATACACGCCGTTTTGTCGGTTAAAGGCTTCCGCTTTTTCACTGCCACGCGGTTGCCCAACAAAAATACCGCCATCGTAAAGATTCCGCTGGTTGAGAATATGGACAAATTCGTGAGTTAAGGCGCGTTGCAGCCCGCCCGCCCCGATGGCAAGAATTTTGATTGGGCGTGTCTTCATTTTTTGTACCCTCTTTTCACCATTATAGTCGATTTTAGAACAAAACACTTCTAGCTGGCTAAGCGCCTCCATCTGTCCCACTTCGGGGAAGCTATACATTGCGGACACCCAAATAATTAGAGGATTTACGATAAACCGTTCAGGATTCCTTTTAGATGTTTTTTTATATGAGCCATTTTCTAATCACGAGGGGGTACCACCGTTTTGTTTGTGTAAATGATTTCTTCATAGTTCGCCAAATAGGCTTCAGCAATATGTCTCCAATCGTAGGGTTTAACCCGTTCAACGCTAGCTTTTCCCATCTCGATGCGATGTTTACCGGCAGTGATGAGTTTAACAAAACATCGCGCGAGCCCCGATACATCGCCCGGCTCAAAGACGTCGCCGTTCACGCCCGCCTTGACGAGTTCATCAATGCCTGGTACCCGACTGGCAATAATTGGCAGTCCTGTTCCCATCGCTTCTAATACCACAAGTGGCATCCCTTCCGCAAGAGAGGGCAAAACAAAAAGAGCTGCGTCTCGATACTTCTGTGGCAATTCAGAATACGGCACTGTCCCCGTGAAGCGAATGTGGGATACGACGCCGAGTTCTTCGGCTAACCGCACTAATTCTGCTCGATAGGGGCCATCGCCGACAATTTCAATTTCAAAATTGTGTTTCGTATTCTCAAGAATTTGTGGCACCGCTTGAATCAAAAATTGAAATCCTTTACGCGGAATGAGTCTACCAATCGTTAGAACTCGGACGATATCAGGGCAAGCATCACGCCGCACCCATGAAAAACGGGACAAGTCTAAGCCATCAGGAATGAGCTGAATGTTGACATCTGCGTCGGTTTCCTGTGCTAGTTCGCGTAAGCCTTTGCTACACGCGGCGAGTACCGAGGCGTTACGCCAAATTCCGCGGATAAAAGGCTTTAGGAGCAGGTATAGCCACCGATAATACGTCGGGTCCGGATTGCGACTCGGCACATCGCGCCCGCCTAAAAAGACACAATACGGTACGTTGCGAATTTTCCTCAGCAGATATGCCCCACACCCCGATGGAATTCCGAAAAAGACTTGCACGATGTCGGGATGAAAGGTCTTGGTGAACTTCAACCCGTAAAGACTTGAACTGACAGAATACGTAAACATTTCGTGAACCGCGCAGACATTTGGATTTCTCCGAAGTGCAGGCACGCGATGTACATGAAATCCTTCTACTTTTTCATCACGCGGCAAATCTTGAAAGTTAGAGGTGATGAGATGGACGTGATGTCCGGCAGCAGCGAAGTGTTTCCCTAAAAAATAACTCACCCAGCCGCCGCCACCCCCAATTGGTGGGAATTCATGATTGAACATCAGAATTTTCATATTACCTGATGTACCTCTAGTAGTCCTAAAAGTTGGCCCTATTTAAACACATCTCAGCGGCAAAACGAATGATTGCCGCTGCGATGTCTATACCGGTGACAGATTCAAGCTCCTCAAATCCAGGGGATGGATTGACTTCAAGAATGACAGGTCCCTCCGCTGTTTGAATCATGTCAACCCCGGCGACTTTCAATTCGAGTGCAACAGCCGCTTCAATCGCGAGACGACTGTAATCAGCAGAGAGCGGAAATGCTTTCCCTGATGCGCCACGGTGGATATTTGCCCGGAATTTACCGGAGGGTGCGCACCGCTTCATCCCCGCGATGGCTTCATTTCCTACGACAAAGATACGGATGTCGGCACCAGCGGCTTCCCCAATAAAAGGTTGAATAACGTAATCTTGATGTAAATCGCAGAGCATATCCACTGTCGACACCAGTGACGTTTCGGTATCGATTAACATAACACCTCTGCCGTGCGTGCCGTAAAACGGTTTTAAAATGAACGGATAATCGCCGAACCCCGTTACGGCACCTTCTAAGAAGGACGTGGTACCGACGGTGAGGCTCGGTGGAACAGGTAGGTTATGTTCCGCGAGAATTCGCAAGGAACGAAATTTATGGCGGGCGTTCGCGATGGCGTTCGCGCTATTAACAACAGGTATCCCTACCCACTCAAAGTGGGCCACAACCTCCTCACCATATTTCGCCGTTGTCCGGCTGATACGCGGGATGACGACATCAAAATCATCAGCCGGTTTTCCTTCATAAGAGATGCATTTGCCACTATCCCCGATGTGGAGATAGAATCCGAAAGGGTCAAGAATTTCAGCAGTGTGTCCCGCCTTATTGGCGGCTTCGTGGAGACGTTGCGTTGAGTAGCTTTGCGGAACACGGGAGAGAATCGCGATTTGCATCGTTTTAGTGCGTAATCAAAGGAGATTAAATGATATTTAATTATACCTTAATTCATTTATAAAAATCAAGAAAAAAGTCCTTGACTTTAATATAATAATTATATATTATACTATGACTTTAATATAATAATTATATATTATACTATCCTATAGTTTGAAATAACCTATTTACTGGAGTTTTTCTATCAAATCTTATGAGAGAGGTGAATCGCATGTTTAGTGGTTTACTTTCCAGTCGCTTGATACAAGCCGTTCTCGCGTTGTTTGTGCTTGTTGTTGGAGGCAGCCTCCTTTATAGTTGGCACGTCCAACGCAACACTGAAGACGATATGGCGCAGCACGACAGGTTTTTAGAAGGGATACGTGAAACACAGAACGAGAGACACTCTATAGAATCGGTGAACGTTGAGAACACGACAAACACAGCGGAGAGCGTAGAGACACCAACGGAACGGGACACAAACATCGCTAGGGATACCGAGACACCAGAGGCAACCACAACAATACCGAGTGCCTCGGAATCGGTTGACGCGATGGATGCGTTCTTACCCGACGACATCGCAACAGAGGAAGCCCGCGCGGAAGAGGTGGCAGTCTCACCTTTTGGCTTCGGTCCTTACCCTGAAGTGCCAGCGGGTTATACTGCTCGGCACAAACAAACAGTTTGGCAGTACCCTGGCAGCTTACCTCTATCCGCCCAGAGGAATATAGAGTTACTTCACCGCGTGATGGTATCATCATGGAATAAAGGGGATACTCAGTTTATAAGTGCCACTTTCAAAAACGGGAAAGTCTACTTAAACTACCCTAACACCATGTATGTTAGTTATGTGGAACATGAACGTTCAGATGGAACAGTCCAACGTTTTATCAAATCGTGGTCTTCCGGAGAACGCAATCAGTCCGCGATAGATGAGATAGAGGCAGGCAAAATTCCAAAGGGCGTAACTTTAATTGACATAGATTCCGAAGATGTTGGAATAGATGCATACGCATTTTTGGAACGAAAATAAATAACGGATACACCCATCAATATAACACATGGGAGTGTCCGTATTGTCTTCTCTGTCATACAGTGGAGTATCAAAAAGGAGGTCCGGCAATGAACCGCAACAAAATTCTAGGAGGTTTGACGATGTTAATCATATTATCTGTCCTGAGTTTACAGTTTTCCTGGATTAGGAGATGAAGCAATTCGCCGAATCGCTCCCAACTCCGCTACAAGCACTCGCTCAGGAAGAGGTAAAGACGCGAACACCGGCTGAATCGCTCACAGTCGAAAGTGTTGACACAGCATCGAAGGTTACATCACTGAACAGCGGCGGCGCCTGAGAGAAGTCAAGTTCTTGTATGAAATCCCTGATTTTACCGCAGAGAAATTTGTCGAAGCCGTACCCAAGCTTGAAGACAAACTTTACTACATTGAGGTGTTGAAACAACTGCATGACATGGATGAACTCTCCACGCGTCTTGCAGACACACCCCGCCAATTTAGCGAACCCATGCTTGAAGGGCTGCAAAATAAATGGAGGATTGTCCTCGGGGAACAAACCGTAGCACGTTTCGTGTCCGAAACCAACCGAAAAGCACAAGACTAAAGGGAATACCCAATCTTTATGTCTCAAAGAAGAAAACGACTGAACACTGCAAATCTTCGATGAAAACGAACCTAAAATGCCGTTGAACTCGGTATCACCGAGAACAATGCTAGCAACTTCTGTTTGGCAATACCGGTACGGAGCATGTCAAAACTGATGTTTCATCGGACACCTCCCTCTTTTAATCCACACTATTTCCGCAACGCGATGTCATCTTCTGGGCCCCGGCTCGATATTGAATCACACAACTTATAAAAATGAGGAGCTGATAAAAATCAGGTGCATCATGTTAAGAATTCAGATTCCTTTTGCTATCCTATTTTTCATTGTGTCCGTGCTCTTTTTCGCACCGGAGCAAACCGCAACAGCACAAAACGTAGACATTCCCGACGCGAATCTACGCCGTGTCCTTGAGAGAAATTTATACAAAGATGCAGGGGAGGACATCACGCCGGCAGAGATGGCAAGCTTAGAACAGCTTTCTGCGCCTGGTTCCGAAATTCACAATCTAACAGGACTTGAGTTTGCAACCAATCTGATATGGTTGGAGCTTCCCAACAACTACATATCGGATATATCATCGATACAACCGTTGGTAAAACTGAAAACGTTGAATCTTACCGGCAACCAGATATCGGATATATCACCAATACAAGCGGTGGTAAGCCTGATAGCGTTGGAGCTTGACAACAACCACATATCGGATATATCACCAATACAACCGTTGGTAAAACTGACACACTTGTTTCTTTCCTACAACCAGATATCGGATATATCACCAATACAACCGTTGGTAAAACTGACAGCGTTGAATCTTACCGGCAACCAGATATCGGATATATCGCCGATACAAGCGGTGGTAAGCCTAACAGTGTTGGAGCTTGACAACAACCACATATCGGATATATCACCAATACAACCGTTGGTAAAACTGACACACTTGTTTCTTTCCTACAACCAGATATCGGATATATCGCCGATACAAGCGGTGGTAAGCCTGACAGCGTTGTGGCTTAACAACAACGAGATATCGGATATATCACCGATACAGCCGTTGGTAAAACTGAAAACTTTGTCTCTTGGCAGTAACCACATATTCGATTTCTCCCCAATTGCCGGATTGATAGATAATCTGGATGCATACAACAACAGTAACCAAACGACCCCCGCTCCTAGCTCGGATGTGAATCAGGATGGAAATGTAAACATTCCCGACGCGAATCTACGCCGTATCCTTGAGAGAAAATTATACAAAGATGCAGGGGAGGCCATCACGCCGGCAGAGATGGCAAGCTTAGAACGGCTTTTTGCGCGTGATTCCCGAATTAGCAATCTAACAGGACTTGAGTTTGCAACCAATCTGACAGACTTGTATCTTCCCAACAACGAAATATCGGATATATCACCGATACAACCATTGGTAAAACTGACAGAGTTGACGCTTGAAAACAACCAGATATCGGATATATCACCGATACAACCGTTGGTAAAACTGATATGGTTGCGTCTTTCCGGCAACCAGATATCGGATATGTCACCGATACAACCGTTAGTAAAACTGACATGGTTGCATCTTGCCGGCAACCAGATATCGGATATATCACCAATACAACCGTTGGTAAAACTGATATGGTTGCGTCTTTCCGGCAACCAGATATCGGATATATCACCGATACAACGGGTGGTAAAACTGATAACGTTGGAGCTTGACAACAACGAGATATCGGATATATCACCAATACAACCGTTGGTAAAACTGACACGCTTGTTTCTTGAAGACAACCACATATCGGATATATCACCGATACAACGGGTGGTAAGCCTAACAGTGTTGGAGCTTGACAACAACGAGATATCGGATATATCACCGATACAACCGTTGGTAAAACTGACACACTTGTTTCTTGAAGACAACCACATATCGGATATATCACCGATACAACCGTTGGTAAAACTGACACACTTATTTCTTGAAGACAACCACATATCGGATATATCACCGATACAACCGTTGGTAAAACTGACATGGTTGCATCTTTCCGGCAACCAGATATCGGATATATCACCGATACAACCGTTGGTAAAACTGAAAAAGTTGGAGCTTGACAACAACCACATATTCGATTTCTCTCCAATTGCCGGATTGATAGATAATCTAGATGAATACCGCAACAGCAACCAAACAATTCCCGCTCCTAGCTCGGATGTGAATCAGGATGGAAAATAGACATTCTGCATCTAACGGCTGTCGCCCAAAACTTCCGGACAGCCGCGCCTGCTAGCCCGCGTGCCGATGTCAATGGCGATGGCACCGTGGATATTCTGGACCTCGTCGCTGTTGCCAGTCAATTCGGCATCCGCAGTTGCTTTGTTGGGATGACGTTGAAGCCGGGGGAGAGTTGTCGTTACAACGGTTCTACCTTTAAGGTTCTGCAGGATGGAAGCGCGTGTCTAAACAACATGTGTTCACGTGGAAGTATAAACATCAGAAGTCGCAATATTCAGTTTTCTACCAGCAAAAATGACGATGGGACTTAGACGATTCACGTCCTCTAACGTTTTCCGAGTTTTATCCTGAAGGCACTGGCCGTTTTTAAGTTCGGAGCCGGCCGTTTTCACGCACGGAAATGTTCGTTCTGAACGAAGAACGAAAGGACTTCGTTTCGCGAAAAAAATTATATAACACAAAAACTTATATCCTGGTATCATGTCAAAAACCTACCTCTATCACGAGCGAGACGTGTCGTAACAAAATCGGGTGAAGGAGAGGAACATGAAATTTACACGCGAAGAAATTTTATCCCAATTGCGAGCGAATATTGATGCCGGGAAACCTATCCTCGGTGCAGGGGCGGGGACGGGTATCTCTGCCAAATGTGAAGAAGCCGGCGGCATCGATTTGATTATTATCTATAACTCCGGCAGATTTCGGATGGCAGGGAGGGGTTCTCTGGCGGGCATGATGCCTTACGGGGACGCAAATGAGATTGTGGTTGAGATGGCAAGTGAAGTACTACCGGTTGTCAAAAGGACACCCGTGCTTGCCGGTGTCTGTGGCACCGATCCGTTTCGACTGATGGATGTCTTCCTCCAACAGATAGATGCCATCGGATTTTCTGGTGTGCAAAATTTTCCCACAGTCGGGTTAATTGATGGCACATTCCGCCAACTGCTTGAAGAAACCGATATGGGATACGCTCCGGAAGTGGAGATGATTCGTCTTGCACATGAGATGAACCTCCTCACGACACCGTACGCGTTTAATGAGTCAGAAGCGGAGCAGATGGCAGATGCCGGTGCGGACATCCTTGTTGCACACATGGGGTTAACAACGAAAGGGGCAATTGGGGCAAAAACCTCTCTCACGCTTGATGATGCCGCGAAACGGGTGCAAGCGATTCACGACGCAGCGAAAGGCATTAATCCAGAAATTCTCGTTATTTGTCACGGAGGCCCCATCGCGGAACCTGAAGACGCAAAGTACGTTTTGGAGAATACACAGGGAGTAGTCGGATTTTATGGCGCGTCAAGTGCTGAGCGCTTGCCGACAGAACGCGCGATTACGGAACAGATTGAGGCGTTCAGGAAACAACTCAAAATTAACGCCAGAGGAAATTATCACTGAAATTCATGTGCCACTTCCGGATACGGATACCCAAAGCGCTTATCTCAAGATACGCCAAGTCGCCTCCGGATTCGCGTTAACCGGAGGCGCCGCCCTTCTGAAAAGAGGTGGAGACAACCACTGTGAACAAATTGCCATCGGTGTGACCGGCGTCGCCGATGTTCCTTATCGCGCCACAGCGGTTGAAGCAACACTAACCGGTGAGCTTGTGACTACCGAAAATATCGCCGCAGCCGCTGAAAAAGTAGCTGATGACGTTGAACTTATGGCAGCTCTTCACGCCGATGAGGCTTATCGGGTGAACCTCGCTAAAGTCTATACCCGTCGGACGCTAGGGGTTCCGGTAAAATCGTAATTTTGTATACATAATTTTGTATAGATACGGTTTCGCGGATGCGCTTGAATAGCCACCCCACCGTATCTACAGGAGATAACGATGACAGATGAAGAGAAATTTCGGTTTGACCTGACAGGCTTCCTTGTCCGCCCGGCGATTCTGAGTCGCGACGAGGTGGACACGATTGTCGAGCAAATCAACAGAATTCACCATAATCCAGAATCACTGCCGCCAGAGCACCGCGCCGTTCCCGGCGGCGCAGCGAGCCTCCTTATTGACCATCCGGGGGTAATGGATGTTTTGCATGAGATTATCGGGCCAAATGTGCGGTTAGAAAACTGCTTTTCGGTATGGCGAAAGAAGGGACAGGAACACGGGGGACTCCATGGCGGCGGGCCTCAACAAAGTGACCCAATTTTCGGATACCGTGTTCATAATGGGCGTATCCATGCCGGGATGGTGCGCGTGGTTTTTGAGCTCACAGATGTTACCAAAAGCGACGGCGGAACACATTTCATCGCGGGCAGTCACAAATCAAACTTTCCGATGCATCCAGAGCACATGTCGTTAGAGGAAGGAAAACGGAGCCCCTTTCTAATGACTTATGAGTGCCCAGCAGGCAGTGCAATTTTCTTTACAGAAAATTTGTGTCACGCAGGGCCCGTTTGGCAACGGGAAACCCCGCGTGTCGCTGTCTTGAATGCTTACGCGCACTTGGCAACGCATTGGCATCGGCTCCGAATTCCGCCGGTAGTACTCAAAGCACTCCCCCGCGAAAAACAGGTGTATTTCCGGGAACCTTGGGTGGCGGATTTTCGGACGAGCCCCGCTACCATCAACACAATTGAGCGGTTCATCCAAAACAACGAAGAACCTATCAACACAGAACATCAACCATAAAGATGAATAAAGTGGGTTGATAGAATCTTTGTCCATCGTCAGCGACATCTCCGCTGCAAATTGGGGCATTTAGCTTCACAGTCTTAACTTCGGCAATTTGGCATGCACTTGCCCCATTTCTTTTCGCGTTGACAGAAAGCAAAATATTTGAGATAAACGCCTCAATCCCAAACTATTGACGAACAACTATGGAGCGGATACGCAGACCGGATTACCCTCACATCTAATCCGCAAAATCACTGGTATTTTCGGGTAAAATCGGGTATACTATGGGCATAATTGTTTGCGATTTACAAGAATACATAGGACGGTTGGGATAAACGTTATCACACACACATCTTGGAAAATAATGCACCTTTTTCAAACAAAACGCACAGAGGGAACCCATGAACAGACTTCTTACACCTAATGATAAACAGAAACAGGCTGTCATGCATAAAGATGGCCCTATGCTTGTCATCGCGGGGCCCGGTACGGGAAAAACAGAAGTCATTGCGCAGCGAATTGCTTACCTCCTTCGCCATTATGGCGTCAAACCGGGGGAAATCCTCGCCATTACGTTTACCAACAAAGCCGCACAGGAGATGCGGGAAGGAGTGAATTCGAAAATCGGTGAACCGCACTTCTCCAATCTGAAGGTTTGCACATTCCACAGCTTCTGCGTCGGGTTACTGCGAGAACACGCATCTGAAATCGAGCTAAGTGAAAACTTCACGATTTTTGACCAAGATGTTCAAGATGAACTCTTAACCGAAGCCGTTCGAGAGGGGAATCTGAGTGCTGATGACTACCCGAACTGGTTACTCAGAAACATTATTAGCGATGCAAAAGGAAAGTTACAGGCGCCGACAGGACGCGATATAGAGCACAGTTTGAAAAGACAGGTTACGATAACAGCCAGAGCGAATGCCGGACGCACCGATAATTCAAAGCGGAAAGAAAATATTATCAGTACGCTTCAAGTCTATCGCGATAAACTCACGGCACACAACGCCCTTGATTTCGATGATATCATAGTGAACACGGTGAATCTGCTTGAACAGGTTCCATCTGTTCGAAAAACTTATCATGAAACCCTCCGCTATATTCTTGTTGATGAATATCATGATGTGAACAAAGCACAGTATCATTTATTACAACTATTATGTCCACCGCCGACAGGTAATTTGATGGTAGTTGCTGATGAAGAACAGGCAATCTACAGCTGGCGCGGAGCAAACCCACAGTATGTTGAAAGTTTCAAGACATCGTTCAATCCGGAAATCGTGGAATTAGATGAACATTACCGATGCAGCAAGAAAATCTTGCGGACAGCGGAGAAAGTCATCGCGAAGAATGAAGGACGCGAAAACCGGAACACACTGAAAACGCACACAGAAACCGGGCAAAACATATTCCACTATACTTTTCGGGACGCAAAGGATGAAGCCCGTGGTATCATTCAGGTTATCCGCAAACTGATAATGCTGGAGAAATATTCCTATCGAGACATTGCCGTTCTCTATCGGACGCATAGAATCGCTGATGTGTTGGAAGAACAGTTGCAACAAGAAAAAATTGAATACCAACGTATACAGGCCAAAAATACATTTCAGAAAGAAAATAGCAAGGCAATCCTTTCTTACCTTAGTCTTGTGCAGTCACAAACCCCCGCGGATTTGGAACGCGCTATCAATTTTCCTGAAAAACGGATTGATGACTTAACGCATTTACGGCTTAAGTGGGTTGCAAAGCGAAAAAATATTGGGCCCGTGGAATTTTTGGAGAACATTTCGGACTATCAGAAAGATATTGGGCCTTTGACGCGAAAAAATATTAGCCAATTCTGGTGGGATATCACAGAACTGAAAACCTACGCGCATTCAAAAGCAGCAGGGAACCTCATAAAAATTGTCGATAAACTATTTGATATAGTGGAACTCGCTCGTTCACCCTACCATAAAGAAGAACTGGAGGTAATTGAGAAGGATGCCGATGTACCAAACTTGCTGGCGGGAAATGATGTACTTTACAGTGCAATTAACAGCGGTGAGCGCATTCAGATTACTGCGAATTACGGGATTGACGAGTATTGCGCGGCGCACATCCTCCGTCAAACCCTTGAAACCTATCTGAATCGGCCGGTTAACACCCAATTTCTACCAGGTGGCAACGGGAGGCCGCGCTTAGCGAAACAAGGCGTGCATCTCCTCATTGGTGATTTTTGTGAATTGGAAGCAGCAGAAACCACCTCACGCGTCCTTCTCATTGGTACCGTCGACACGGACTTTCTTGATAAACCTGCGAACGAAGCAACACAGGATACTCATTTCCTGCAATTGGAATCCGCATCGCAAATTCGGAGCATTACCGTACTAAAACTGTGTCAACGCCTCGTAGGGCGCTTTGAAAGCCCTAATCTGTCCGACATGGTTATCTACGACTTGGAGACGACAGGAACTGACCCGAAGAAGGCCAATATCGTCGAGCTCGCCGCGATGCGCCTTAGCGCAATTGGCGATGAAATTGAAAAACTCCATGACAAGGTGAAACCGCCGGGAGGGTATATCCCCAAATCAAGCACACGCATCCACGGAATTGATGAACAGGCAGTGAAAAACTCGCCGAGTATTGAAATGGTGCTGCCTAAATTCCGTAAATTAATCCAAGACAGAATCTTAATCGGGCACAACGTGGCGGAATTTGATAATCAAATTCTTGACCGGAAAATGGAAAAATACTTAACACAGAGGCTACACAACCTACATTACGATACGCTTAAGACAGCGCAGAGGCTTTATCCCCGGCAACGGTGTAGCCTTGAAGCACTCGCTGAGAGATTCGGAATCGAGAGCAAACGCTTTCACAACGCCTTAGAAGATGTAGAGACGAATCGAAAAATCCTTAAAAAGCTCATCGAGGCGGATTCGCAAAAACGCGAGGTGAAATCCTTAATGGAATTTCTCCCATTTGTAGCAGTTGGAATCCTTTCTAAGGCACACGCCCAAAACAATCCGACAATTAAGGCCCTTCTGAATGCCGCGAAACGTTTTGTCCGAATACATCAGGAACAAAAAGATTGGGCAGAACTGATACCCTGGAAATCGCCCGAGCAGGAACGGGTTACTACATTTATTGAAGAATTATCAGAAGCCGAAATGGTACAGAACGATGAAGATGAAGTATGGCAAAATTTGCGTACTCAATTCAAGAATGCCGTTACCAATTTTGAAAAACTCTGCCTCAAACCAATATCACCCAACGCGAGAGGAAGCGAAGCCCAATTGATAAACTTCCTCGATTATCTAAAATTGATGACAAGTAGCGATGAAATAGACGAGAATCGGGAACAGCTAACCCTTATGACACTCCATGCAGCAAAGGGAACAGAGTTCCCTGTTGTCATCATTCTCGGCATGGAAGAAGGGAGCTTTCCAATGTGGAAGAAGGATATCACTCCAAAAGAAATTGAGGAGGAGCGACGGCTCTTCTATGTCGGAATGACGCGCGCAAAAGAACGACTCTATTTTACGTCGACTGTGTATCGTTTTAATGTCCGGGAGCGTAACGCCTCTATCTTTATCCGTGAAATCCCTTCAAACTACATTCAAAGATGGTATTCAAAGATGCTCCCCTCCTAAATAATTCCAAAATAAAATCACCTAACTTCATAGAACGCGGGTACTCAACAGATGTAAAATACCTGCGGTTTCTGCTATCTTTTTTCTATACCACTTTTCAAACTTTGAGATAACAAAAAGTTAAATGACTTTGGACTGAACGTAGATTTCATTTGTCAGAAACATGGCAATTGTGTTATAATATTCGCCACGGAGAATCGAAATTGATTTTCGACGATTTTCGCGAGAAATTCCAAAAATCAAAGCGACGCGTTCACCTTATCAGTTGTTTTCACGCCGATATTAAGGAGGGCGCTATCAAGTATTCCAGAGGAAGCAAAATTGAACAGGCCCAATATTCTATTTATCATGTCCGATGATCACGCCGCACATGCGATGAGTTGCTACGGCAGTCGAATCAATGAAACCCCGAATTTAGACAGGATTGCAGATAGCGGTATGATTCTCCATAACTGTTTCTGTGTCAATTCAATTTGTACCCCCAGCCGAGCCAATATTCTGACTGGGAAGCATAGCCACCTCAACGGTGTCAAAACGTTGGCAGACAAAATTGATGGAAGAAAGCCAAACGTTGCCAAAATGCTCCAAGCCTCCGGTTATGAGACAGCTATGGTAGGCAAATGGCACCTAGGGCACGGGGGTATCTCTGATCCGACAGGATTTGACTATTGGAACGTTTTACCCGGACAGGGACTCTACCACAATCCGGTGATGCTTGGAACAGATGGCGAGAAAACACACAAAGGTTACACGACAGACATCATCACAGATTTCTCGTTAGAATGGCTGCAGCATCGGGAACGGCAGAAACCGTTCTTCCTGATGTGTCACCACAAAGCACCGCACCGCCCATGGGATTCGGATGAAAAGCACGCACATCTGTTTGAAGAACACGATGTTCCACTCCCTGATACCTTCTTTGACGATTACGCCAATCGTGCGAATGCCGCGAAGGAAGCGAAAATGCGAGTTTTCGGTGATATGAATGAGAGAGACCTGAAGATTGATAAACTCGGCCCCCCACCCGACGGGTTGACAGATGAAGAATTGGCGCGCTGGCACTATCAACGTTACATCAAGGAATATCTCCGGTGCGTCGCCTCTATTGATGATAATGTCGGACGAATGCTTGATTATCTTGACGCTGATGGCGTTTCTGATGATACGATAGTTATCTATACTTCTGACCAAGGGTTCTTTTTGGGGGAACACGGTTGGTACGACAAAAGATTCATGTACGAAGAATCGCTGCGGATGCCGTTTATTGTCCAATATCCGCGTGAAATTCAGCCGGGCAGTTCATGCGACGCGATGGCATTGAACATTGACTTCGCCGAAACCTGGCTCGATTACGCAGGCGCTGCCATTCCAAATGATATGCAGGGACACAGCCTCCGCCCACTGTTTAATGGGGAAACCCCTAACGATTGGCGCACGTCAATGTATTACCGTTACTGGATGCATCTCTCGCATCACTACGTGGCAGCACACTATGGAATCCGTACGCATCAATACAAGCTAATTTACTACTACGGCGAGGCACTCGGAACAACCGGCTCGGTTGATGAACCGAAAACACCGGAATGGGAACTCTTCGATTTAGAAAAGGATCCGAATGAAATGCGCAACGTCTACAATGAGCCCGCCTACGCAGACATTGTGCCAGCGTTGAAATCAGAATTGTACCGGCTGAAGGCAGAGGCACAGGACGAAGAGTAGCACGAGCAAGGCACGATGATGCTGAAAAATCCTCACGAACGCTTAATAATAGCCCACCCAATAAACTGAATTTGTGTAATTCCTATAAAGGGAGGCATGACATGGCAACGCGGAATCCATTGCAAAACATTGAACCGGGTATCAAAGTCACCGCACAGATGTCGCCGGAACCGAGCCAAGCAGAGCTGCAGTTTGTTAAGCAGATGGACGTCGAATATGTCGTTCTCTGGACGAATGGTGAAAATGCAAACTACGACTATTTCATGAGCCGTCGTGAGATTTTTGAGAACGCCGGGCTGAAAATCTACGGGTTCGGCAACAGTGATGTTCACAATCAGGATGGAATCGTGCTCAATCTGGAGAACCGGGATGCGAAGATTGAACAGTATAAACGCTACATTCGTGATTTAGGAAGGGCCGGCATTCCATATACGACGTACGCGCACATGGGCAACGGCATCTGGAGCACTGAGCGCGAAACAACCCGTGGTGGCGCGAGTGCTAGGGCATTCAACCTGGCGGCCGCGCACGAAGGCCACTGGGGTGGGAAAACCTATCCCATGCCCTTATCACACGGACGTGAATACAGTGAGGAAGAACTCTGGGATAACTATACCTACTTTATCAAGCAGGCCGCACCCGTCGCTGAGGAGGCAGGGGTTATGATAGGCATCCATCCTGATGATCCGCCCGCTGTGCATCTAGCAGGAATTCCACGCTGTATCTTCAGCAGCTTTGAAGGATACAAACGCGCCCTTGAAATCGCCGATAGCCCCAATGTCGGGATGTGCTTCTGTGTTGGCTGCTGGCTAGAAGGTGGCAAATTGATGGGCAAGGGTGTCATTGAGTCAATCCGGTACTTCGGCGAACGGGGAAAGATTTTTAAGGTGCACTTTCGCAACGTCGACAGGCCCCTGCCACACTTCGTTGAAACATTTGTCGACAACGGATACCAAGATATGTACCAAATCGCAAAAGTGCTTCGCGAAGTAGACTTCAACGGTGTGATGATTCCTGACCATATTCCAAGCATGGCAGGTGAACATCGCGTAGGAACAGCGTATACGATTGCATACATGAACGCGCTGGTGAAACGCGCAAACGAGCAAGTTCAGTAGGTACGCAGACAAAGTGGAATTGGATATCATATCCGCTTCCGTGCTATTACGAAAGGATCTTTTTGCACATTCACCATGGATTTACAACAAATTAACATCAAGGTCTTCACGACGAAAGACAGTCGTATTAACTACACGAACTTCATCAAAGTCTTCAACAGATGGATGGATGATAATGAACAGGACGATTATTTGAATTACGCAGACTATTCACATGTTGACGCGGGGCCAGGCGTGCTGCTCATCTCCAAGCGGGCCAACTATAGTATTGACAACGACTGGAACGAGCCTGGGTTCCTCTATAACCGGAAACACGCTGTAGATGGTGATAACTCTGAAAAGATTCGCCACGCTCTCGCGGAAGTACTCGCGAAATGTGAACAACTTGAAACGTCTGTCGAATTGGAAGACGCCGTGCATTTCAGCGGTGCGGACATCCTGTTTATGGTGAACAACCGTCACATCGCACCGAATACGCCAGAGACAGCCGAGGCAATTCAGCAAGTTCTTACCCCGGTGCTACGGCAGATGTACGGCAACGATGATTTCACGTTAGAACGGATTTCGGAGGATGTGCGCGAACGTTTTGCGCTCCGGATTTCTGCGGACTCCAACAAAACCATTTCAGAACTTCTCTCAAATTTGGGAGGTTGAGATGTTTAATTTCACCACTGAACAGATTGAGCGATACAGCCGGCATATTATTCTGAAAGAAGTCGGTGGGATGGGGCAGACACGCCTACTTGAATCAAAAGTACTCCTCATCGGAGCGGGTGGACTCGGTTCACCGGTAGGTGTCTACCTCGCAGCGGCGGGTGTCGGTACCCTCGGTATCATCGATGACGATGTGGTAGCCCTGAGCAATTTGCAGCGTCAGATTTTGCACGGGACTAGCGATATCGGCACCCTAAAAACGAAGTCGGCAGAAGCAACTATCGCTGAAATGAATCCGGATGTTAAGGTGATAACGTACAATGAACGGCTCAATTCAGAAAACGTTTTCCGGATTTTGGAACAATACGAGCTGATTGTAGATGGGTGTGACAATTTACCGACGCGTTACCTGCTCAACGATGCGGCAGTGATGTTAGGGAAATCGATTGTGCATGGAAGCATCTTCCAGTTTGAGGGGCAAGTGACGGTGTTTTACCCAGGGAAGGGCCCCTGCTATCGCTGCCTTTATCCGGAACCACCGCCCCCGGGGATGGTGCCGAGTTGTCAAGAAGCAGGAGTCTTTGGCGTACTGCCCGGTATTATCGGAACAATTCAAGCCGTTGAAGCGATTAAGCTTCTGTTGAACATCGGTGAGCCCTTAATTGGAAACCTCTTGCTCTTTAATGCGTTAACAATGGATTTCAGAAGGCTAAAGTTACGTCAGGATGAAAAATGTCCGATGTGTGGTGAAGCGCCGAGCATCCATGAGTTAATCGATTATGAGGAATTCTGTCAGGTCCGGTGGTAAGTCAAAAGATAAAAACGGTTGGTAGCGTTTTGTGTTCATGCTTCCCTTTTTTTTAGGCATGCCTTTAGCGCGGGTTCAAGCGTCCGATACTGAAACTGGTAGCCGCTCTGTTCAGTTTTCTCTGGTATCACACGTTGGCTGAGCATGATGAAATCCGCAAATTCGCCCATCATTCCCTTCAGGACTACTAGCGGCACGGGAAATAACGTCGGCCGGGCGATTACCGAGCCAAGGGTTTTAGTGAATTCGGTGTTTCTAACAGGCGTTGGTGCTGTGGCATTCAGCGGCCCGCTTAACTCGGTATTTTCCAAAGCGTGCATAATAATGCCGACGACATCATCAACTTGAACCCATGACATCCACTGATTGCCGCTTCCAAGTTTGCCCCCGACTCCCATTTTAAAGGGCGGGAGTACCTGCTTCAAAAGGCCACCTCCGACTCCCAGGACGAGTCCAATCCGAACCATGACAACGCGAATTCCGAGTGCCGTCGCTTTCTGTGCTTCTGCCTCCCATTCTTGGCAGACATTAGCGAGAAAATCGGTACCAGGGGGCGAAGTTTCAGTAAATTGCGCGTCTCCACTCTCCCCGTAGTATCCGATTGCTGATGCACAGACAAGCACCGCGGCTCTGTTCTGTGCATTCCGCAGCGATTCAACGAGACACCGTGTCGACAAAATCCGGCTATCCCGGATACGCTGCTTTTTCTTTTCATTCCATCTGCCGGCGATAGTCTCACCCGCTAAATGCACCACTGCTCTTATGTCCGAAGTGGCCTCTGAAGGAATAAAATCTGTCTCCGCATTCCATCCGTAGACGTCCTTTACCGCGCTTAAAGAGGTTTGGGCGCGTGCTGGATTACGCGATACTACCACAACCTCCTCTCCCTTTTCTATCAGCGAATCACAGACACGACTGCCGATGAATCCGGTAGCACCCGTAACCAATATAGCTGACATACTTTATTCCTCCTCCTAAAAAACATATCTAACAGGATTGAGTCTTACAAAAAGCGATTACGTGAAAAGATTCTTAATGACATCTTCAAGTTGACGGTAATCGTCAACGACAGCATCGCTCAGGGTGTCATCCGTTTCGCTGCGGTTAAATCCGGAGAAACGAATCGCCTTCATTCCGGTATTCTTTGCGCCAACAATATCGGTTCGGACAATATCCCCAATATGAACCGTCTCACTCGGCTCTGCATGAAGCTTCGTCAATGTTGCGTAGAACTGTACCCTTTCAGGCTTGGTATGTTTAGTTTCATCCGAGAACGTGAATGCCTTAAAGAATTGTAAAATTTTATCGCGTTCCATTAACTGACGTGCAAAACTCCCCGGTGTCAACGCCGAATCCGAGATAACACCAAGCGAATAACTTTGACTTAATTCGGTGATAACGGGTTTCACATGCGGAATCAGAAGGGGTGGTAATTCCAAGAACACCTCCCCCAGCAATGAAACAAGCGCCGATATTTCAGTTTTATCAAGCGTAAGGTTTAGCTTTTCCGCAAATAGCACCATGCACGTTTCTACGGACACACCTAAGTGCTGGTGCCATCGGACACTCGTCAAATCATAAGCGGCATCAACGCCAGCATGAATTTCATCCAAAGTGCAAGAATACCCGCGACTTGCGAGATAAGCATGTAACCGAGTCACGCGCATTTGCTGGCGCGCCTGCCATTTCTCGTGAGAATCCGCATACAGTGTTTGCCAAAAGTCAAACGTTATTGCTTTGAGCATTGAACATCTCTACTTTCTTGGAAGGATTGTGTAAAAAAATTCTCGCGAGCCATACCCACTTTATTGCCGGTAAACTTGGTATTCGGACTGAGCTTCTACCTTCTTCCGTTTGAAGAATCATGCGGTGTAGCAGCCGTTTCTTGCGCGCTCGTTAAGAAGCGGTAGCTTAAGTTCATCAGAAGTATGCATGCGAGTCTTTCGATGTTTTTAATTTTAGCAGCACTTACGAGAAATGTCAAATTCCAAAATACGAGAAAGGAAATAAACTTGAAAAACGGTTCGGAACGTGCTATAATATTAATAATAGTAAAAGGTTAAAGGTAGGAAGCGATTTGATTTATCCAAAGAGGCATTATGTTACGGTTGAATGGTGGTATTCTCCCAAGTTACGCGACCGGACGCCTCATGCTCACTTACTTCATCGTCGGATTAGGCACGCTGATTGTTGCCTTCGCCTATTATACGCGACAAATTGCACAATTAGATGCGGATATTGAGGCACAAGTTGACATTTTCGTTAACCTCACCGTGTTGCTCCCGGGCGTAGAAGATAGGACATTGCAGGAGAAATTAATTCAGATTGTCAAGCAGGAAACGCTCGCAGCGGACAGAACTCGCCAATTCTCATTCATTATCACCGATGCCCAAGGTGGCCCGCTGATTGCGCGAGGTATCAATCCTGAATTTGACGAAAAGGTAAACCAAATCGAAGGCGTTTCGTTAACATCAAAGGAGGAAGAACTCCTAAAAACAACTTTGGAACGCATGGAGAAAAAAAATCTGCCGCGCAAAATCCCGCATTTTGTCAAGGATAGAAAGGTGTACGGCAAAATTTATTACGGAGATGTCGCCCCGAGTGCATTAGCCCGCATTCCGTTTGTACTGACTGATACGACGGGAATGCCACAGAAATGGCAGCTCTGGGGTGATATTGTCACAGTGGATACAGCAACACCAACTGAAATTCGACGTGCACAAATCTTCGCCGAAAATGCCCTGGCTTCGGCTGAACTACAGACAACACCCACACAGCATCAAGGGACTCTCTATTATGAGACAAAGCGGTATTACAAGCTAAGGTTTATAGCACCTTTCTTGCTCTGCGTCGCCTTTCCAACGGTAGGTATCACCTGTCTGCTTATCTATCGACGAATCAAGACTTATGAAACCGCCGCGGTTTGGGGAGGCTTAGCGAAGGAGACTGCACATCAACTCGGCACACCGATTTCCGCCCTGCTTGGATGGACGGAGTTGCTAAGTGAATGGGGTAGAGAGACGCATGACAGCACGCTCGCACAACTTGCAGTGGACATGCGAGGGGACATCCAGCGACTTCAGAAAACTACCGAGCGGTTCGGGATGATAGGTACACAGCCTCCTATAACCGCTGTTGAACTAGGGAACGTCTTCAACGAAGTGCTCGCATATTTTGAGAAACGGTTACCGCATGTCGGGAATAGGCGCGTTCACATAGCGCTCGTTCCATGTGAGCTCCCGGCAGTGCTCGGCAACGCACATCTCTTACAGTGGGTGTTCGAAAATTTAATTCGTAACTCATTGGACGCGATGGATAAGCCCTCCGGCAGCATATACATAAAGCCACGCTACGAAAAACGGAGGGCAGAGGTTATCGTCATGTATACTGATAACGGCAGAGGCATACCGTTCCAAATGCGAGGCAAGATTTTTGAACCGGGCATGAGCACTAAAGCACACGGTTGGGGACTCGGACTAACGGTAGTTAGACGCATCCTTCATGAATATCATCACGGAAATATCCGTCTGATTGAAACGGGAGCTGCAGGAACTACTTTTGAAATTCGCTTGCCCATCACATCTGAACGGCTCACAGCAAATATATCGGATTAGCCGGTTTTTTAAATGCATCTGACGCGATGTCTAAGAATTTTATCTAGGAAAGCGATAAGGTTGCCCACGAATGAAACGTGGCGTCTCTGATTTTATCAGAGACAGTGCTAGCCTTATTTTCGTGACTATTTTGGAAAGCCCGGATACAGCGAGACAAAAAGAATTTTGAGCGTCCGTAAAATGCAAAAAGTACACCAAATTTTATGGATAGATGATGAAATAGAGGCATTACGTCCGCACATCCAGTTTCTCAGCGAACGCGGATACAACGTGACTCCCGCCACAAATGGAGAAGACGGCATCGCGCTCTTGAAGGAAGGAAATATCCAATTCGAGGCCATCCTTCTGGACCAGGTGATGCCGGGAAGAGATGGACTTCAAACGTTAACCGCCCTCCGTTCTGTGAATCGACAAATCCCTGTCATTTTTGTCACGCAATCGAGTGATGATGCTTTTGTGGATGTAGCACTCGGAAAACAGGTTACCGATTTCCTAGTAAAACCGATTGGTGTAGCACAGATTGCGGCGACGCTCAAACGCCATCTTGATGGACAGCAACTCGTTGATAATTCTATTCCGGGGCGCTATACCACAGACTTTAATACAATTCGTGCTACCAAAGAATCAGAACCGGATTGGAAAGAATGGATAGACATTTACGTCAAACTCTTGGAATGGGACTTAGTCTCGGAGCGCGTCGCTGAACGCGGATTAGAGGAAACCCATCTGGCACACAAGAAGGAGTGCAATACCGAATTCTCCGATTTTGTTGAAGCTCACTATCCCAACTGGGTAGCAGGGAGCCCAGATGCCCCACCGCTGTCGGTAAATGTGTTAGACAGGTATGTTACGCCGCTCCTCAAAGAAGAAAAATCTGTTTACTTTATTGTTGTCGACTGCTTTCGCTTAGACGGTTGGCTAGCAATAGAATCGCTGCTTCATCCGTACTTTTCCATAGATAGACAATATGCTTTCTCAATTTTACCAAGTGCCACGATGTATTCGCGTAACGCCTTGTTTAGCGGCTTATACCCCGCGGAGCTTTCTGAACGTTACCCGGAGTACTGGGATGAGGGGTATACGTATAATCAGCAAGAAACTCAGAACCTTTCAAGCACGAATAGGTATGAACGGCAGCTGCTGGCGGCATACCTGAAAAATAGGGGCGTCGGCCTCAAATCGGGGCTCCAGTACTTCAAGATTCTCGATGCCCGTGGCGGACAGACGTACAAAAAACGTGTTGCTGCCTCACCACGCGTTAGTCTCGCCGCCTTAGTTGTTAACTTCGTTGACACCTTAACGCATCAACGTTCAAAATCCGATATCTTACAGCAGCTAGCACCGGACGAAGCAGCCTTTCGTGCCATCGCTCGCTCCTGGTTTTCACACTCAGTGCTTTTTGACATTTTGCGTCTCATTGCGGCCAAAAACGCGACTGTCGTTCTCACAAGCGACCACGGCTCCGTATTTTGCAACCGCGCAACGCGCGCCTATGGAAATCGCGAGACAACGACGAGCCTCCGATTTAAAATGGGATCCAATTTAGGGTGTGAAGCGAACCAAGCCGTCCATCTCCGCGCGCCAGAGACATACCGGTTACCCGCTGAAACCACGAGCAAGAATTATATTCTCGCGAAAGACGATTACTACTTCGTCTATCCGAACGACTTTTATAAATATAAACGACAATTTCAAGGAGGGTTCCAGCACGGCGGCATTTCGCTCGGCGAACTCATAACGCCCGTTGTAACGCTAACACCACGTTAACATTAGTCGCGAGTCTTGCATCAACCGGATTTATATCAATTCTCAATTTTTGCATCTATGCAGCGCCGATTTACTAAAATTCCTCGTCAAGGGCTTCTGCTGCAACAACAATAATTTTGTATAAATCCGCTGCCACAGAGGCACAAAACATGTAACCGGATAAGGGGAGGTAAGACGCGCCCTATAATTTACCCGAATCGGTGCAATGCCGCGGGCGGACGTGGTAAAGTACGAAACCGGTCATTCTTATAGACGGGATTAGCGGAAATGCCTCTTGTCAATTGTAAAAGATGGAACCCCAGCAGGATGCGCCCAACAAGGCACGATAGGAGGTAATAGTGGACAAGGAGATACTTATTTCTGATGACGAATATGAAACGCGATGTGCGGTACTTGAACAAGGGGTATTGAATGAAATTTATATTGAACGCAAGGACGCTACCCAAACTTTAGGCAATCTTTATAAAGGGCGTGTAGAGAACATTCTTCCCGGCATGCAAGTAGCGTTCCTTGATATCGGGCTGGAACGGCACGCTTTCCTTCATATTTCCGACTTAAAGTGTGTTCGTGTAAATGAGCAGTTAGACAATAACGGAACTCACAGCAATCATACCAATGGAAAAACCGCGCACAAGAAATCGGCACCCTTGAATTTGAAGAAAACATCGCACAAGCAGGCACACGGCGGACGCGGCTACCCCTTTCTCATCAGTGACCTGATTTCAAGAAATCAGGAAATCCTTGTGCAAGTTGGAAAGGAGCCGATTGGAAATAAAGGTGCCCGTGTCACCACCAATATTACATTGCCCGGGCGCTACGTCGTCTACATGCCCAACTCTTCAAACATCGGTGTCTCACACCGAATTGAGTCTGCTAGCGAACGTGATAGGCTGCGTAACCTCGCACAAGCCGCTGACGCTGAAGTGGAAGGTGGACTCATCATTCGTACCGCCGCCGAAGGCATAAGCGAAACTGAATTCACCGCGGAGATTCGCTACCTAATCAATCAATGGAAACGGACGCGCGGGCAGGCAAAATCGAAGAACGCGCCCAGCCTAGTGAGTAAGGATTTGAGTTTTACCAACCGAATCGTGCGCGACATGCTAACCAAAAATGTCAAACGACTCCTCATTGATTCACAAACTGGCTATCAGGAAACTATGGATTATGTCACATCCGTTATGCCCCGCTTGCGCCCGCGCATAGCACTCTACCAAGAGAATACCGCCATGTTTAACGCATACGGCATTGAGAATGAACTCAAAAGCGCACTTAGCGAGAAAATTTGGCTCAAGTGTGGCGGACACATCATCATCCAACAGACTGAGGCTATGGTTTCTATTGATGTGAATACGGGAAGTTTTGTGGGGAAATTTGACCCGGATAATACCATTTTGAGTGCTAACCTTGAAGCCGTTGACGAAGTTGTAAGACAGATTCAACTACGGGATTTAGGCGGAATCATTGTGGTTGATTTTATTGATATGGAAGATGCATCGCACCGGAGACAGGTTTTTAAACTGCTGCAAGAGGCACTCCGAAAAGACCGGGCGCGCACGAATATACTGCATTTCTCGGATTTAGGGCTTGTCGAAATGACCCGGCAACGGACACGGCCCAGTTTATCTACCTTACTCATGGAACAATGTCCCTACTGCAACGGGCATGGAACTGTCTTATCCATTCAAACTGTGGGCATTCAGGTGTTTCGCGCAATAAAAGCTGCACACCAGCGAACACAAGCATCCAAATTGAGAATCATCGCTAATGACGATATTGTCTTCCACATGAAGTCGGAGATGAGGAATAAATTACGAGAACTCAAGCGTTCCTTGAAACTGGAATTGACGCTTGAATCTGATGTCAGCCTGCACCTCGAAGATTACCGCATCTTTGTCAGTAATGGAAAAGAATTGTTCTTGGACTTTTAATGTTCGTAGAATAAGGAGAAACATTAAATATGTATGCAGTTTTTAAAACCGGAGGGAAACAGCATCGCGTCGCGGTAGGCAACCTCATTGATGTAGAAAAACTTGATGCCGCTGCAGGAGATACTGTTAAGTTCCCATCCGTCTTAGTCGTTGTTGATGACAATGGCCAGTTACAAGTAGGTTCCCCGTACCTGGAGGACACCGTCGTTACAGGTGAAATCACTCAACATGCACGCGCGAAAAAGACGATTGTTTTCAAATCGAAACGGCGGAAAGGATACAAGCGCAAATTAGGGCACCGGCAATCTTTTACACGCGTGAAAATTACTGCCATTGGCGCGAACAGCCAACTTCACGACGAAAATGGCACAGAGGAGGGACAAAACGATGGCGCATAAGAAAGGCGGCGGAAGCACACGAAACGGCCGTGATAGTATCGGAAAACGACTCGGGGTAAAAAGGTTTGATGGAAATTACGTCACAGCGGGGAGCATTCTCGTCCGACAGCGTGGTACCCATCTGCACCCCGGGAATAACGTCGGCGTGGGTAAAGACTATACACTTTTCTCAAAAATTGATGGATACGTCGCATTTGAGAGAAAAGATAAATATCGCCGGAAGGTGAGTGTCTATGACGAACGCCCGGGATATTAAGCCCTCGCAGGAAGGAATCCCTCTGTGTCAGCAGTCTGATACCATCTCATGAGATGAGAACATCAGAGACACAGAGGGGTTCCGTAGCCTGTTGAAAAATTTACCTTCTCCGCTATTCCTTTAGAGAGAATATAGTCTGTGAAGCGAATTATAGATGATGGGTTACAAGTCAATCTGAAAATGTGCCTCGTTGTGCTCGCCTCGCTAGTAGGGTTAGGGTGCGTCAGCCAACTACGAACACTTGCGATGCAGACGATGGATAACGCACAGACGACAATAGACGCGGCATCAAACGCTGGCGCACAGCAGGCAGCACCTACCCCGTTACAGGCAGCTCAAGAAATGCTCAGCGGCGCGGAAGCGGCGATGCAAGCCGGCGATACTGAACGCGCTTACCGATTAGCACTCCGGGCATACCTCCAAGCACGCATCGCTAGAGAAACCTCACTGGCAATTCAGCATGAAGCGAAACTCCAAGAGGCACAAACGCAATTGGTACAGAGCCAACAGCGCACTGCCGCGTTACTTCAGGAATTAATAACGATAAAAGCAGAATACGAAAAGCTCAAGACGTTAAACGAGGAAAACGAGTGAAACGATTAGGACTTAACTCCCAAGGACATCTTGAAATATACATAGGCACCGTCCTAACCGCGCTATTAGCCTGTTTCGGATGTACCACACCTCAGATTGATGGCGTCCTATTGGAAACACAACTCCAAGCGGGACAACGTTCAATAGCTGAAGCAACTAAACTGGAGGCGGAACGCTTCGCTAAGAATGAATTCGACCGGGCTGGGAAACTGTTAGCTCTCGCACACAAAGCGCACGAAGAAAAAGAACTCGCGCAGAGTGCCGAGTTCGGATACCAAGCAGAATTGACGGCTCAAGTCGCTGCTGCCAAAGCCAGACAACATCAAGCGCAGCAAAATCTCGTTAACACTCGCGAACAGCAATATGAAAAAAATATACAGATATTTCAGCACGAACTTGAAATTGAGCGTATCCGCCATGATATCACAAAAATAGAACTCGCAAACGCCTTGAAAGCGGTTCAGCGTTCAGAACACAAGGCGGGGACGCTCTCAACCGATATCTCGGAATTAAACGATTCCTTACGAAGGATGGAACTCCGGTTACCATTATCGGAGGCAGAGTTACTTGTTCATATTGCCCAGCAGAATTATTCGGGGATTGCAGCAACTGCTGAGCACGAACGTGCCGCATCGACGATTGCGCATGCGTTCAGCCTTATCGTTCGCGGGGAATTTACGGAAGCGGAGAAAGTCACAACAGATGCCCAGAATCAAGCAAATGGACTTTACGAACTAGCAATAAAAAAACGGAACACGGAGATAGATGCCAAACGGGGGGCGCAAATTGCAATTGCTAAAGCAGAATGGATGATGGAAAGAGCCCAACACCTCAACGGAAATCGACACGCGCCTCAGCAATTCAAAAAAGCAAATTCACACCTAAAACGCGCGAAATTGCATCTCGGTGAGAACCAGTATGAACAGGCGCGCTCAAGCACAGAACAAGCACAAAAAAACGCGGACGAAACCGTCGCAATTTCCGAAATTGCCGAATACCGGCAGCGCGCACAGAGAGAATGGGATGCCATCACTGCGGAAGCAGAACAAGTAATCAATAGCCTTAAAGCCGAAATAGCACATCAAGCAAAAACACAAGTTCCGAACCTTGAACCTCAACTCTATAAACTCGCCGTTTCTGCATTTGCTACAGCGCAAGCCGCTTTGAAAAATAAGGACTATGCCGGCGCAAAGAACGCCGTAGCCGAAAGTAGCGATTATCTGCAGCGCGCGATTGCAAACGCGCAGGCAAAGGGCTCAATCAAGGCGAATTTGCTCACTGCATCCAAGCGCATCGCCAACGCAAGCGTCATTGAACAGAAAGATGACGTGCTCATCCGCATTAACGGTGCCCTATTTGCAACGGGAAGCACCCAACTCAACAAACAATTTTTCCCTACCTTTACACAGCTAGCAAAAGTACTACAGACAAATGATTTCCGTTCCTATACTGTCCGAATTGAGGCGCATACAGATACGACGGGCCCTGCGGGTGTTAATCAAAATATTAGTGTTGGACGCGCAAAGGCGGTTAAGGAATTTCTTATTTCGGAAGGGGGCATCGACGAAAAACGGCTAACCGCCATCGGGCTCGGGGAAACACAACCTATCACCACAAACGGAAAATACATGAAGACTCAGAACAGCAGGATTGATATAATTATCAAAATACAAGAATGACTCGCATAACGCCTTATGTCATCAACCAAATCGCGCATAATCTGTTTGGTGACAGATATATCGTTATTTACGGCAATACCATTCAGTTTCATAATCACTGTTACCATGTGCGACGTATTGATACCCCGTCACATCCGCACCGTGGCCGGTACTATGTCGAAGACGGAAATACTGGTTTGGCAATGTGGCGAGATGAAGAATTCGCTCCGCGTGGCTACTACGGCGTGATTTTTGAACAACAGAACGGCAGCATAATCGGTTGCGAGCCAGCACGATAAAAAGAACATGCAACAAGACGCCATTGTCATTTTAGACTTCGGTTCGCAGTACACGCAACTCATCGCGCGGCGCATCCGTGACTGGAATGTTTACTGTGAAATCCATCCGTATACGCTACGTCTGTCCCAATTAACAGCAATTTCTCCAAAAGGCGTAATTTTGAGCGGCGGCCCTGCGAGTGTCTATGAAGCAGATGCCCCTAAAATTGACATCAAACTCTTCACGCTCGGCATACCTGTGCTCGGTATCTGCTATGGGATGCAACTCATGGCGTTTATGCTAGAGGGCGGCCGAGTGCACCCAACAACTCAACGAGAGTATGGGCATGTCGCCCTCCACGTGAAAAACTCAGCGGCCCCGGTTTTTGCGGGCGTCCCACCGTGTTTCTCGGCGTGGATGAGTCACGGAGATAAAATTGACGCGCTCCCCATAGGCTTCCAAACGCTCGCTCATACATCGAATTCACCGATTGCCGCTATGGGGCATCCGGAGAAAGCCTTTTACGGGTTACAATTTCATCCAGAAGTTGAACATACAAAAGATGAAAATCAGATTTTGCGCAATTTCACACAAAATATCTGCAGCTGTAACGATACGTGGACAATGTCCGCCTTTATCGCACGTACCACCGAACAGATTCAGAAAAGGGTGAAAACCGAACGCGTGCTATGTGCAGTGAGTGGCGGAATTGATTCAATGGTACTCGCAACGCTCCTCCATCAGATAATAGGAGATGCACTGGTTCCCGTTTTTGTTGACAATGGGCTCCTTCGCCAAAACGAAGCAAACACGGTTCTTGCAACATGTAGAGAAATCGGATTCCAAATTCAGTTTGTTGACGCAACCCAGCGGTTTTTGCATGCATTAAGCGACGTCACCCATCCGGAACAAAAACGAAAAATTATCGGGGCCCAATTTATTGAAACGTTTAAAGAAGCGATTAAAAGGGGCTACCGAAACGGGGAGAAAATTCGTTTTCTCGCACAAGGTACCCTCTATCCGGATGTGATAGAGAGCGTTTCCGTCAAAGGCCCATCAGCCACGATTAAGACGCACCATAACGTCGGTGGCCTTCCTTCAAATATGCCATTTGAACTCGTTGAACCGTTCCGAGAACTCTTTAAAGACGAAGTCCGCGCTTTAGGCGCAGAACTCAATCTCCCCCAGCACGTCCTGCAAAGACATCCATTTCCCGGGCCCGGACTTGCCGTGCGAATCCTCGGTGAAGTAACGCCCGCACGGTTATCGATGCTCCGATTAGCAGACGCAATTTTTATTGATGAACTCCGTACGGCAGCACTGTACCATCACATCTGGCAGGCGTTAGCAGTCCTACTTCCTATCAAAAGTGTTGGAGTTATGGGAGATGAACGGACGTATGAGAACGTTGTAGCACTCCGCGCTGTTACCAGCAGCGATGCAATGACGGCGGACTGGGCAAGAATCCCTGATGATGTATTGGCACGAATTTCAGGGCGAATTATCAATGAGGTACAAGGCATCAACCGCGTCGTTTACGATATTAGCTCAAAACCGCCTAGTACCATTGAATGGGAATAATTCCGGGTTCAAACTTTCTCTAGAGGTGTCGAATTGCCGTGGATGCTTGCACGAGCTGGCTCGCTTTTCAGACGCTTTAATCCAATCTAAGAACGTCAGATAGATTGCTCGAAATTAACATACCTGAGCTGCTCTTTGAACGTCTCGATGCAATCTATCCGAATATTTTTCTGGACTATGAACGACGCTCTTGAGATTGATAAAACAGCCCTGCTGCGTCTACGGCTGTCCCCGGATTCACCGGATGTCCAAACTCAATCAAGAGTTTTTCCAATGCATTTAGCACAAACATCACATTTTTTTCGGTTGCCGATTCGCCCATCAAGCCAATTCGCCAAGCTTTCCCTGCGAAAACCCCTAACCCGCCACCGATTTCTATGCCGTAGTCTGTGACGAGACGTTTACGGATAGTTGCATCGTCAATCCCATCAGGGATGTACAACGTGGTTAGCATCGGCGCCCGGTAGCCTGCTTCCGCAGCAGGGGACAGCCTCATCGCTTCAGCCCCGGTGATGAGCGCCGCCGCATGTAGTTCATGTCGGCGATAACGAGCAGTTTCCCCCTCTTCTAACACCACTCGTAACGCCTCCCTTAATGCATAAATCAGCGTCATTGAGACAGTATGATGATAACTGCGCCTATCACGTGTTATCCAATAGGTTTCAAGAAGTGTCATGTCAAGATAGAAACTCTGAATTGGCGTTTTTCGATTGCGAATTACCTCAACGGCACGTTCACTAAAAGTAATCGGTGATAGGCCGGGTGGCCCCGCAAGGCATTTCTGGGTACAGCTGTAAGCGATATCAATCCCGCGGGCATCTACATCAATGGGCTGGCCACCGAGCGATGTCACACAGTCAGCAAGAAACAACGCCCCGTGTTCATGCGCAATGTCAATTATTTCATCTAGCGGTTGAAGGATTCCGGTAGATGTCTCGCCATGAACAACCGCAACGAGTTTGGGTTTCGTTTTCGCAACAACCGCATCAACCTTTTCAGACGGGATGTGTTCCCCCCAGGCGGCTTCCACTTTTGTCACAATACCGCCGCACCTTGTCGCAATATCGACTATCCGCTCCGCGAAGTAACCGTTGACACCAATCACCACGTCATCCCCCGGCTCAATAATGTTGGTAAGCGCCGCTTCCATGCCCGCTGTACCCGTACCGGAAACAGGGAATGTCAGCGAATTTTGCGTTCCAAAAACGCCACGCAGTAAATCTACGGTGTCATCCATGATAGCGACAAATTCACTGTCTAAGTACCCCAACATCGGGGTTGACATTGCGTTGAGAACCCGCGCGTTTGCCTCACTTGGCCCGGGACCAAGAAGTACGCGCGCGGGCACTCTTAATTCATCATACACTGATTTGAAAAACCTCTTCATATTGAAACAGCAGCAAAAATTTTTGTGCTGAGCTAAACAATAGGAATATACTAACTTCTCGTCTGCAGCAAGTGTGACGGGCGGATATGAAACTCTACCCGCCACGCTTGAAGACTACGGTGTTACTCCCCACTGCCGGTGACATCCCGTTTTGGAATGTTTTGGTCATCCATATAATTTGAAATTGCCTGAACTTGACTTATGGCATACTCGAGTGCGTTTTGAACCGCCGGGTCTACTGGGGGCTCCGTCTCATACTTTGCCCAGAGCAGATCGAAATAATACAGCGCCTCATTGAAGAACTCTTCTTCCGTGTCGGCAAGCACCATATATGCCTCACCTATCTGACCAAGTCCCAGGGCCCCGTACTTGGTATCCGTGTACGTCTCAACAATTTGTTTGAACGTATCAATCACATCCAAAACATTAAACTTCTTCTCTTCACCCTGCGTCAATTTGGCTTGATCCAGCATTGAGCTCGCCTCATCATACTCGTAATATGCCAATGCAGTCGCGGTGTCTTTGAGATAGCTTTGCGCGGTGACTTTGGACTCATTACTGATACCGGGTGATTGCAGGGCTAGGGTATAGTTAGCAATCGCCAATTGATAGAGTCGAATCCGTTCGCTCTGCTCCAAATCTGGTTCAGAACCGGCATTATAATACTTGTTCCCAACATTAATCAGCGCGTCTCCGGCATAGATACTATTGGGATATTCTGCGACAAGCATCTCATTGGCCGCAAATAGTTGTTCGTACCAGTTCTGCTTTGCTATCTCATCGCCGGCTTTCTCCGCGGCGGTGGCAAGATTTTGGTAACAAGTTTGGAGAGCATACAACGACTCCGGTGCGCTCTTATGTTCCTTGTTCACCGCACGAACTTTGCTGTACTCAGCAATGGCATCTTCATATTTCTGTGCGGCGAAGTAAGATTCACCGACATGATACTGCCAGAGCGCGGCGTCTTTCGCACGAGGGAAGTGTTGCAGCATCTCCCGGAACACGTCCGCTGCTTCAACAAAATAGCTGACTGCTTTATCGGACATTTCACCGTCAATCCCTACCTGCATCCGCCCGAGCTCAAAATTTGCAGCGGCGAGATAATTCAGGGCAGTCTCCGTGTTCTTCGTAAGCCCGTCTGATTTTGGGAAGAGCCCTTCATCGCCATAATCCACAAATGTTCTGAGAGGTACCAAACAACTCATGAGCTCTTCCCGCAATTTTACCCCATTTCCGACGGAGTAGTAAATCTGGCCGGCTTGAAAAAGTGCGTTCTGAACATAAGGAATAACAGTCTTTTTATCGGCTTGGTTAACCGGTGCAGCGAGCGTATTCACTTCAAAGAACGCGCTTCCGGCTTGACGACTTGCATCAATATACGGCTTCAACTGTGTCCCGGCTTCCGTTGAGAACAGGGAACGGGCCTTGTCAGAATACAAGAAGCCCAAATTGTATTGAGCAGCCACTTTTTCGCCGACGGTTGCCTTCGAATTTGCTTTTGTCCGAGTAAGAACCTCGTTCGCTTCAGCGATTGCCTCATCCAATCGCCCTAATTCCACATAGAGTGTTGAACGACGGATGCCGGCATCTGCTACCATTGAAGCGATGCTTGCATTCGTTGAACCACTATGTTTATCAATCAGCGTCTGGAATGTTTCTAATGCTTCCGCGGCCTCTTTGGTTCGCTCTTGATAGATTAAACCGATACGGTAATAAGCTTGTGCTTCGGTGACGGCATCACCGGTCAATTCAATGGCATTTTGATAATTCAGCAATGCATCAGAATATTGCTGAAGTTGTTCGTCTTGCGCGAATGCCATCGCGAAATAGGAACGCCCTTTCAAATTTTCGTCGTCGGTATTCTCAACAATATATTGATATTCCTTAACGGCGCGAGCGTGATTGCCAAGGGTACCGTTGAGTTCGGCCAACCTAGAATGGGCCTGGAAGATAAGAGCCTTCCGGTTTTCATCTTCGGTTTGTCCCTCTAATTTCGTAACCTGCTCAAACGCATCAGCGGCGCCTTGGGTGTCTTCTAACCCGACTTTCGCTAAGCCTTCGGTGTAACTCGCACTGATGCGATTGTCAACATCAGTGGTGAGCGTGGCCACTTTTTGCGCTGCAGTGACAGTATTTTGTAACGCGAGCTCCTTCGTGCCCTGTTCTTCGGCGGCTTGAGCGATTTGGTAATGACAAACAGCAGCCTGGTATTGGGCACCGGCCGCCAATTCACTGTTCGGGAAGGTTTCAACGAAACGGAGGTACTCACCTAGCGCCTCTTCGTAGCGTTTTTCGCTGTAGTAAGTGTGCCCAATTTTGAGCTGTGAACGGCTGCGTGCCTCTTCTGGTGCGCCGGTATTATCGACAATCCGTTCGAGCGATGCGACAAGCGCGTCAACATCCTCACTAGTCGTTTCAATCGCCGTGACTTTAATCAACTCAATATGCCCAAGTGTGCGCTGAACGAGTTCATCATCGCTTTCGGCGTACTGTTCGTTCGCTTGATCGGCGATTTGCAGCACCAGTGGCCATTTCTCGGTATCACCATGCTTTTGTGCGGCATCGCGATAGGCAAGTGCAAGCCCGTAATACGCTTCAACGGCATTGGGGCTGTTTTCGTAATCGGAAATGACGCGGTGGAACGCTGTTTCGGATTGTGTGAGGAGCGACGCATCATCAGCACTCGCATGGTAGTAGCAGAGTCCGACGAGATAGAGCGCATCGTCGGCATATTCACCCAGGGGATTGCCATCCACAACGGCTTGGTACTGAACCGCTGCTTCTTGGAAACGTTTCTCGGCACGAAGTAAATCCGCTAGTTTAATCTCGGCCAGTGAACGGTTGTCTGCATCGACGAGTTCACCCAAAATCGAGTCGTAATAGCTAATCGCACCCTCTTTATCGCCCTCTTTGACATAACTGTTTGCAACGAGGAGCAGGGCGCTTTGATAGTGCTCACTTGTTTCCGGAATGGATGCATACCGTTCGCGTGCCTGTTGCCAATCACCGAGCATCTCATGGGAGAGCGCCTCGTTCATGAGACAGGCTTGCACCTGCGGAACCCGCTCGGGGAAGTCGTCATAACTTTCTTCGGCAACCCCGGGTAGGAATGCCTCATCGTTAAACATACCGACAGCATCCTGATAGGCAGCAACAGATTTTCTGAGATATTCCTGATCGAAATCCGCCCCGGCATCGCTCTCTTGATAGTCTTCAGGTTTTGCAGCTTCATAATAGGAACGTCCCTCAAAGAACTTGCCCATCAATTTAACGACATGGAATTTCGGCAGTGGGCGGTATTCCCATAACTTGGCGTACTCTTCTGCCGCCCCAACATACTGCTTAAATTCCTGGCGCTTAATATCTGCGAAACGGAGTTGTACTTCTGCGGCGAGAATATCAAATTCGTTATCATTCTTATTTTTTTCAATAAACTCGTGAGCCATCAGCTCTAACTCTTCCTTACGCCCGAGGTCATTCAATGTCCAGATGGCACCGTAGAGTGCGTGCGGTGCGACTGCATCGCCAGGAAATTCATCAATCGTCTTCTGATACCAAGAGAGTGCGAGTTCGAGCGTTTCCACTCCGTACTCAGCTCCGTGGGCCTTTTTTTCCTGAGTACCGAGCTGGTAATACGATTCCCCAATCTGATAGGAACAGTACGCGATAAAATCGGTGTCTTCTTGATGCTCATTGATGACGCGTTCATACGCGGCACCGGCTTCACCCCATGCTTCAAGGCGGAAGTGGCTATCGGCAATACCGAGTTTCGATTCCGCAATAAATTCGCTTTCCGGATACTCCTCTAACAATGTCGTGTATGAAACAATCGCGTTCTCATAGTCACCTTGTTCGTAGTATGTGCGTCCAATGGCGGCTTGAATCTCGGATTGGAGTATTCTATCGGCAGTATTTTGCAATGCCAATTCATAGTTCACTCGTGCATTGTCATAGTCTTTCTGCCGTGCATAAATTGCACCCTGGTCAAAATAGGCAGCTGTGACGTATTGACTTTCAGGGAACTGCGTGATGAAGTTGGTATAGCGTCCAATCGACTCATCATCACGCCCGAGTTGATTGAGACTATACGCCGCTTTATACATTGCTTCGGCTTGGAGTTCTGGATAATTTTTAAACTCCTCTGTCGCAATCTTATCAAACTCTTGATACGCTTGCTCATAATTCGTCTCATTGAGGAACGACTGTGCGATGAGATGCTGCGCATCGTCCTTAAAATTGGAGTTCGGGAAGCCGTCGAGGACCGATTTAAAGGCTCGCCGTGAGTCTTCATAATTTTGCAGTTGATAGTTCAGCTGCCCAATAGCATACCAAGCGTTCTCTACAAACAGACTGTTCGGAAAGTTTTCAATGAGCTGCAGGAATTTCGGTTCAGCCAATGTAAACTCCTCGGTTTTGTAGAGAATATGCCCCCAGAGGTAGGTTAATCCCTCCTGGTGTTTGGGCATCTTTGCTGTCGGGGCAACTTTTTTAATATACTCAATCGCTGTCTGATAATGATTGAGATCTCCGGATTGTTCAGCGAGGTGTGAATAGCACGCCGCGATTTTATAATGTGCAAGCGTTGGGAAGTCTTTGTCAATCACTTCCGTTTTTACACCGCGCTTTGTTGATTCTTCAAGGGCTTCACCGTACTTGGCAATAGCCCCTTCATAATCGGTTTGCCCGTAAAGATCTTCAGCCTCTTGAAAAAGCTGCTCCACTTTTTTGGAACTCCCCATCATCATAGGTGATAAGAGGGCTACAACTAAAGCAAGCCCGCCAATAATTCCCAAAACTCTTGGGTTCATCTATTTCTCCTTTTTTGCACTGTGTATAAATCAAGAATGTTTGATTTTCATTATACCTGTTTTAACTATAGTTAGATTGAATCGTAAACATCTGTTAAAGAGAGCGTTTCTAACAGGACTAACTTCCGGGCGAATCCCATCTGTTCAAGCCATGCTTGTAACCCGTTTCCTAAACTGTCACGCTGTTTTCGTTCATATCGATGTAGAACCGGGTCATCACCGTTGCTTCTAATTCCACGTGCCAATAAGAGTCCGTGTGTATCTTCCTGCAAGAGCATCCCGCGGGGCCGGAGCGACAAACTGCCAGTTGGGATCTCAGCTATAACAAGTAGTTCTGAATCGCTAGAAGCATTTCCATCGTCCCCAGTACCGTTTGCAGTGGATGTGAGAAAGCGCGTCGTTCCCTCTCCAATGGAAACATCTGTAATTCGCCAAACATTAACAGGCTGTGGGGTTGATGTCTTCGTTTCTAACGTAGTCTCCTCAGTTCGCCGTTCCTGCAAACCATGTGAGACACGTCGATTCCCTTTCGCCAGGGATTCCGGTGGGACAACTACTAACTGCATCCCTTTACCTTGAACAATCGCTGTTGCTTGCATTGATTCAGGAGGCAGTGGGGACTCGTTTGTGAGCAGCAGTGCCGCGATACACAGTGTTGTCATCAGTACCGTTAGCACATATAGGGGCAGCGTGCGGTTTGTTATCAAAACCGCTTGAATCCCGCGAATGCCGACGAAGCAGCGGTATGCCTGCATCAGTAGGAGCCCCGTCAGGTGGGATACCATTGTACAAACGCGGCGGGGCAGTGCCATCGGAAACATTCCCTCTACACGATGTTGAAGATTCTCGGTAAACCGGGCGTAATACCCCTCCGGGGCATCAGGAACGGTATAGAATTCTTCAAACAACGCGCGCGTGCGCCTTAGCGCGTCCAACTCATGGCGGCAGATGCCGCAAGCACGTAGATGTGAATCAACCAAATCCCGCTGCCGGGCGGAAAGGGACTCATCCATATAATCAGAGAAGTGTCTTTCAATCGTATGACACAACATTTTCATCTTTTGCACAGTTTCTTTGACAGGAATGTCAGATGCACGATTTTCTCGAAGACATCCCGCCTAGTTAATTTATTGTGGTTTACTCTGGCGCCGCACATGCATCCACATACGGCTTAAGCAAAGTTCGAAGTCGCTTTCGAGCGTAGTGTAAGCGCGAACGCACAGTGCCTTCAGAACAGTTCAGAATCACTGATATTTCCTCGTGTGTGAACCCTTCAAAATCATGTAAGATGACAACAGTGCGATGTTTAAGCGAGAGACTCTTCACAGCCTCCGTAACCCAGTGGCGTAATTCTGCCTGTTCCGCAAGGAGGTGTGGGTCACTTGCCGCGAAAGCGTTATGCTGTTCCACAGCATCTACTGTTACCTCCGTCCCCGTCTTAAGCGAACATTCTCGGTGGCGAGCGCGTCGTTTGACGAAGTTAAGTGCCTCATTCACTGCGATACGATAAAGCCATGTTTCAAAAGCCGCATCCTGACGAAAAGCATGAATAGATTGATACGCCTTAATAAAGGTATTCTGCATCACATCGTCGGCATCTTCGTGATTGCGGGTAATCTGCATGGTGAGGCGATAAATCTTGCGTTTATACTTTTCTACCAATATGGCTAACGCAGTTTCATCACCTTCGCAGAGCTCGGCAATGAGCAACGCTTCGGTTCTTTCCACCGAACTTTTCTCCTTCGATAGTTGCACTTAGGGAGTACTTATATCGACTTCTGATTCATTAGACAACAACTAAAAAAAAAACGTTCAATTTTTCAGGGACTTTGCGAGATAATATAGCGGGCCAGAATCTGTACTGCCTTCCTTAAATACCAATAAAACCATTATAGCATTAATGCAAAAATTGTAAAAAAAAAATGAGTTTTTGTATATATTTTCTAATAAAGATAATTTTCTTGGTATAAGGAGCTCGCTGTCAATCTCGTCTGAGATTTTCTGACCGGAATAAGAAGTTCTTGCACTTCAGGAATGAAGTGAGACGATAAAAAAAGGCAGTGTATCAAAGATACACTGCCCGGGTAAGCGAAATAGCCTCGAACTTACTCTTTACCTTTTGTAACAAACATGACACTGACTTCAAGTTCATTTCCGGCAGCATCTTTGACATTTCCTTTGATAACATAGGTAGTCTCGTTGCCAATCTCTTTACCTTTGACGAGTTCGAGAGTGCCCGTGGTACCCGCCACCTTGCCAAGCCAGCCGACATCATCACCGGCTTCAGTCTGCAAGGCGATATTACCGGTTACGTCCTCACTGAACGTAATTTCGATCTTTGCGTCGCTGTTAATTGCTTCGGGATCAACATCTTTATCACCATCTTCAACGGTACCGCCGGTGACTGTGGGTGCAGCGGTATCAGGCGCTGTGATAGTGTAATTCAGGGTGTGGCTTCCACCTCCATTTTCCCAAGAGAGCGTGAGTGCGAGTGCTCCAGGGGTAAAGGGGCCTGAGATTGTACGGCTTTTTCCACCGCCCGATACAACACCGGCACTAGCAGTAAGGGAACCGGGGTCATTGTCAAAGGTAACTGTGATAGTTCCATTTGCTGCAACTTCACCACTTGGCGGCGTTGCACTTTGGAACGCTGCATCTGCGACTTCTGCTTCTTCTTCGTCGTCATCACCACCGCAGCTAATCATGTAAACGGCAAGCAAGGCTGCCATCAATAAAGCCAAGGTTCTAAATATTCTTTTCATTTCAGTTAGCTCCTTAAATTTTTTCGCATCTCATTCCGATGCTTTCAAATCATGTGAGTAAGAAACACAAAATCAGAATGTGCCTGTAAAAAGTAGGCACTGCTAAAAACTTTCGGTGATTTTACATCCATTGATTTTATCGCGGCTACTGCTCGTGTAACTCAACCGCAGAATAAAAAAACCAGGCATTATATCCTCATAAAGTCGAGTCATGTTGAACTATTTCGTTCGTCGCCACTGCAAAATACCAGCGGACAACCGACACGTTGAGAACAAACTTTGCGAGAGCCGACATTGTACCTAGTGGCGCATCGGACACCCGCCCGAAAGTTACTATCTAAACGAGTGATTTTAAAGTTTAGCAAAAATTGCAAACTTTATCAAGGTAAATTCATCATACCAGGCTTGAAAAATTCGCCCACTTCGGATTTCCTTAATCAATTATACAAAAATCCACTATTTTTGTATACGGAAAAGTTTAGTTAACTCTAAATTTACCATACTTTTAAACGTTGTCAAGAAAAAAAAGGTACATACCTACTCAAATTCGGTTTAATTATGATATATAGTATACCATAATTAAAAATAAAAAGCAAATTTTCTAGAGTCAGTGCTTTTCTGGTAGGGCATTGAGAGCCTATCTTCATTTAATTACTCAAAGAGTGCCATTTGTTGGATAGCGGGCCGGTGTTTTGCTTTTCCAAAAGGCCAGGATGCATCAAGCTCTCCACAACGTTAGCGGCTTCACTCGGAGAAAATGAATGTGCGCCGCTGTTTATCAGTTCACGCGCGCCCTCAGTGAGTTCATGGGATTGCCAGGGCATCTGGAACAGCCTTGAGAGCAGTGGGATAAGCGTAGTCTTCAGGACAAAGCACCTTATCGCAAAATAGATTGCTCCGTCATCATAGGCAATTTGGAAAGTCGTACGCTCGCTTGCCGGTTTGCTTTCATCAAAAAAACTAAAAATTTTGCACACGGCGGCCCTTTAGAGACTCCCTGAGAGCCTTACTAGGCAAACACCTCATAACACGATGCATCCCGTTAAAGCCCTAGGGCAACACGGACTTTGGTGACAAGCTCGTCCGCGTGCTCAGCCCCCCAACTTTCTCTGAATTGCTCTCGTAGCATCGCAAGTGCTTCTTCTTTAACTTCTACTGGCATCTGTTCGGTGTAGGTACGCAGTTTCCCAAGAAACTCCAGTTGGGCTTGCTGTGCCATTTTAACAACACCATCGCGAGCCTCACGGGTTGGATATGCAGCAAAGAAATCCTTTTTCGACATGGCGGCAATTTTCTCCAATTCCGGATAGCTTGCATGCTGCTGCGCTACAATATCTAGGATTTTTTTACTCAACTTCTCAACATCTGCTTGAACATCCGGCCCGCTTCTGATTTCAGGCGTCTGTCTCTCAACAGTGTCAAAAACCGCTTCCGGTGTCGAGTCAGGTATGGGCTCTGGGGCATCGTCAAGGGTACCCTGCTGCAGTTCAGGTGGCTTCTCAGCATGTTCATGCGCTGAAGCAGCCTGTTCAGCACGATTATGCTCCACCTCATCCGGCACCCGTTCGTTTTCTCTTATCGTCGGTACAGCTTCCTTTGGGATTGGCTTGATGACTTTGTAAACCTGCATCGGCTCGGATTCGGGCAAATTCTGTTTGTAGAAATAGAACGAAATGCTGCAAACCAGTATCAGAAGAATACAAAGTAACACAATCCCCCGGGCGCGTGTCATATCAATTCCTCCTTCGTAGCGGGAAAAAAGTGCACCGCTATGTTATCTGTTAATGACATCATCGTTAACAGGTGGACGACGCAATGTGCCGGTAGGTAACAGTTCTTGAACTTGTTCCTGTTCCGATTCCACGTCAGAATGACTATAATCCCAAGGAAGATTACAGACATGATTTCTGCACCGAAAGTATTTAACCCCACAACTGCTGCAAGTCTTTAAGTGTTCAGATGAATCGCTCAGGACAACTTTACATCCTGGGCAATGGGTGTGTTGCTTTTGGCAGGACCAATATGAATGATTACACAAGAAACACCTCATATCATGCTCACTCACTCCGGAGACTATTGCACCACACTTTAGGCAGTTGCGCGTTCCGTTCTTGAAAAGTGTTCGCGCTCCAACAGAGATAATAAGGGATATAGCCATACCCAGCAAGACACCCATTAAAATCTCCTGTAAGTTTACTTTTTTCATTTGTTATTTCCGCCTTAGTTGCTAAAGCGACAGTTGCTACCATGCGTTTCAGAACTACATTCGTAGTAGTCTCGTGCACAATAACCACACCATTCTTGATGTTCAGATGAGTCGCTAACTACTACCTTTAATTAATCAAAGAGTGCCATTTGTTCGATAGCGGGGCCGGCGTTTTGCTTTTCCAAAAGGCCAGGATGCATCAAGCTCTCCACAACGTTAGCGGCTTCACTCGGAGAAAATGAATGTGCGCCGCTGTTCATCAGTTCACGCGCGCCCTCAGTGAGTTCATGCGGCGTTTCCCATCGGCACGCAAACACAGGCCGGCCTTGGCGGGACGCGTATCGGGCGGTATGCATCGCCCCCCCGGTTTTATGCGTCTCAACCACGATGGTTGCGAGAGAGAGGCCACTGATAATCCGATTCCGAAGAATAAAATTGCCGGGGGTGGGCGGTGTCGGAAACGGATGTTCAGAAAAAAGGCATCCGGTTTCATAAATTCTCGTGGCGAGCTCACGGTTTTGAGGCGGATAAAGCGAATGCGGTGAAAAATCTGTCGGGAGCACCGCCACAGTTTTTCCGGATACCGCCAACGCCGCGGAGTGGGCACTGGCATCAATACCATCCGAAAGCCCACTTACAACTGTGAATCCTGCAAGAACCAAGCGCGTCGCAAGTTCTAATGTTAACTCAATTCCCCCTATCGTCGGGCGTCTACACCCAACAATCGCAACACATCGCTCACCTACCTCGGATAATCTACCTGTCCTACACAGGATTGCCGGGGCATCTGGAACAGCCTTAAGAGCCGTGGGGTAAGCGCAGTCTTCAGGACAAAGCACCTCTACATCTTGGCTATTAAGTGTCTGCAGTCGCTCTCGCACTGTTGAAAGATTTTGTGAAACGGTAAGAATACGCATTGCTAAAACAGGATTGAAGGAGGGCAATCGCGCAATTTCAGGGAGCTCCGCATCAAAAATGTTCGCTACATCCCCAAAACGCGCTATCAGACGTTTTATCCGAACGCTACCGAGCCCCTCAACGGAAGCAAGCGCGAACCAATATTCCAAGCGAATTCTCTCTTTTGCGTGTAACATACCGATTTATATCACGTAACTATACACGTAACTATAGCAGATTTGGATAGATTTTGCAACATTAACCTCACAATAATAGAAAATAGGACAATTCCGTTTTTATTTTTTTGTTGTGATTTACAAGTTAAAAACACCGGTAGATTCTCCTACAGCGGCTTAGTAGAGGTAGCCAACCGCTACGTAATGGCTTCAAAACTGCTAGGACAGCCGCTATCACCCTATCGCACAAACAACATCATCCAGTAAAGCTGAGAGCAATCCAACAAAATTAGACACCCAACCAATACCGACATTTAATGAGGAAGATGTTCTTGCCATCATCGGTAAAAGTCCTCCCTAATTGGTGCCACGGGCGAAATTCCAAATCGGTTTCACCAATCTGTTCTAAGACGGCTTCTCGCGATTGCGTCCACACGAGAAATAACGTACTCCCAGGACGAAATTCCCAGCGGAGGACGGTGTTGCCGCGCAAAGAACTACGATGGAAATCGCGGTTTTCGTTGAGTGGATAAGGTTTAAAGTGATAAGACTTCGGTTCTACCAATTCCTTGAAACTCGAATAGTCCCCTACGGTAATGAAGGGTTGTACGTAGAACTGTAGACTAAGCGTCGGAGTAAAACTGATGTTCGCACGCGTCGTGAAGTCAAGTGTTCGAGTTTCTAACACGCCATAGACATAGTGTTTTTTCACTTCCCCGTTAATCTTCTCTTCAATCAGCTTCACCCACTGTGCATCGTTAACTTGATAGGCATAATTTGGCCCAATGCTGAATTCAACGTTGGATGCGGCGCGAATCCGAAGGCCGATGTTCACGTCGTAGTCGTACGAACGTCTATCGTCATTCCAGGCGAAAACAGGGTTTAAGCGCAATTGAACCATTTTACGGCTATCCGTCGAAAGACTCGTGAAAATCCACCAGCCTGCTGGATTTTTAATCAACGTTCCACCGCGCCTTACATCATCATCACTAAATGATTCCAAATTTCTACCAACCCACAGTTGATAGTCCCAATAATTTTTTAACCGGCCGTCTGTCCATATCTCGGAGTACCGGCCAATACTTACCCTATCATAATTCCAGGTGCGCCACCCGTAAAGCCCGAAAACGACGCGCCGGAAAATGCTAAACGGCTTCTCCTTCCGCACGGTGACGTCATAATTCCACTCTACCATATCCGCGCGGCGACGATATCCGAGAGCGTTTATCTCTAAATCAGGGGAAATCAGTCTAAAGTCTGTATCAAACCTTAGCCACCCGCCGTGTTTGTCCAATTCAAGGTGAGCAAGGTAACCTGATTTGCGTTCATCGAGCTCCCCGGCTAGACTTCCCGCGACGGTACCGGTAACCTGGTACTGTTCCTTCGCGAATTTCAAATCCCAATCTAAACCACCCACATAAGCAGAATTGGAACCGCGTCGATTTACAGCTGTCGTTATGAAACCGATGTTGGAATTGCTTTTAAGCACATCTTGACGAATTCTGCCGACGAAGTAGTTGGTAAAAGGTTCAACAAGATAATCGTGGGTGTGCCCTCCTTCTTGAATCTGTGCGTACTCTGGTGCTGTGACGGCTTGCATGATACCGAAAGAGGTGTTTCCAGTTGTTCTTCCAACGATTTTTGCGGCCCCCAGAATTGTTGTTGACTCGGGCCTGCTGAGTTCTTCGGCGTCCTTGGGGAGCTCAAAATGTCCAGGCGGCCGTCCGATACGCCGGGAATAAAAGAAATTATAGTCGCTATTTCCAAAGATGGATGCGCCTTTGACAAAAAACGGCCGACGTTCCATGAAGTACTCCTCATAAGCCGAGAGGTTTAAAGTGGCGGGATCGGCTTCAACTTGCCCAAAATCCGGATTGACGGTAGCATTGAGCGTAATACCGGAAGTAATCCCATATTGCACATCGGTGCCGGCATTGCCCCACAACTCCGTTTCGCTATTGAGCGTTGTTCTCCCCATTGTGTAAGGCACAAACTCCAAATGGCGGGCGGGATGAATGTCTTTGATGCCGGTGAGGGCGCCAAATCGGGATACCCAGCCCGGCTCACCGCGCTCGACAAGCCGCCACTGGGCATACTCCTTCTTTCGGCTAATATCCCGCAGCACCTGTAGCCCCCAAGTGTACTCAGCCTTTGGTGCAAAGCGTAGGACATGAAACGGGATTTTATATTCAACTGCCCAGCCATTTTCGTGAATCTGGGTTTTTGCTTCCCAGACACCATCCCAGGTATTGTCCCACCACCCACCGCCGCCAACTGTCCCGTCTGATACAGAACCAGATGGATAGACGTTAAACCAGAAAGCGTTCTGTCGGTTGTAATCCGCATCCAGACTCACGGAGATTTTATCGGCGTCCGGATAACTGTCACGTCTCACCAAGCGGGAAACAATTTTATCGGGTTCGCTATCATAGCACATCACCGCAAAATAGATTGCCTCGTCATCATAGACAATTTGGAATGTCGTATGCTCGCTTGCGGGGCTGCCCTCATCCGGGTCCCGCTGCCGGAAGCCTCCGTGGAGGGGCGCGGTTTTCCAGACATCATCGTCCAAAACCCCATCTAGCTGCGGGGGTACCCCATTGATTCGGACAGCGCGTGCGATTCGGTGGGCTGAAACTTTCTCACTTTCAGCCGTCACATTACCCGGGAGTTGCCCAACGAAAAAAACAGTTAGAAACGCCCAGACGTTTAGAACGTCCCATTCAAATTTCATCGGTTTCGTCCTCTATTTCTTCAGAATTCTTTACTGACTTAAACCGATTTTCTACGAAAAATTCAGTTTTTCGCGTTTTTGGTAGACGTTCATGTGTCTATCTCGGGATAAAAGAATTCATTCTGGAACCTAAAGATTTTCTAGCGATGTTACAGTTCGGAACCACACGTGGGACAGATATCCTTCCACGTTAAACGTCTCCCCTCACCGCATGCATCACAAGTGCCTAGCGGATATTCATCCGGCTTCGCGCGACTTCCCCCCTTTTTATAGGTGATAATTCTCCATATCGTCTCGCCGTCTTCTTCATAACAGCGCCATACGCCCTCCTTCCTTCCATCGGCAGATGAGCCGTCGTGTTTTCGGTAAGGGCCACCCCATTTGTGGTTCCCATTTTCGTAATAGCTCATATAAGTTCCCACGTTTTTGCCGTTCCGGAAGGTGGCTTCACTCGCTTTATTTCCATTTTTGTGGTACTGAATCCATGGCCCGTTTTTCTTCCCTTCAATGTACGCGCCTTCGCTCCGTTTAAATCCGTTGGCATAATACATTATCCAATAACCGTGCTTTTTACCATTGCGCATTTCGCCATTCGTCAGTGATTTTCTCATAATCCAATTCGCGTCGTGCAGCGATATCACGCGTCAATATCGCATCCTTTTAAAACATATCATCTATTATTTACAGTGCATTATCAAGATACGTCTCAATTTTTTCCAGCGTTTTTTTGCCGATGCCGCGGAACCCCTTTAGTCGTCCTTCATCAATTGCCTTTCGGAGTGAAACGAGGCCATCAATGCCGCGCTCTTCATACAACCGCTTAATCGTCTTTGCACCTAGTCCGGGGATAGGTACAAGCTCGGCTACGGTTCGCGGTGTGTCAAAGATACATTCCTCTAATTTCGCACTGGTACCGGTGTGCAAAAATTCACGAATAACGGTTTCCATGGTTTCGCCTAGTCCCGGGATTTCTTCCTGCAACCGTCCTTGTTCAAGGAGTCCATGAACGGATTCAGGAAACCGAGAGATTGCATGTGCTAACCATGGGTACCGTGATGCATGCTGTTCAGGATAGCCCGAGATAATTAGGAAGGTATGGAGTTCCAAGAGCCGGAGCGCAATTTCATCGTTACCGTGCCACCGGGTACGTCCTTTTTCATCTATGTATGAACCCTCTTCAAGCTGCGGTTCTTGAAGACAGAGCAATTGGCAGATGTTGTGAGGGCGTTCATATTTGATGGCAAAATCATAAGGGCTCATTTCGTCAAAATTGCGGATGGTTTTGTCCGCGCCGTGCTCAAGCAGTGCCTGAATGATTTCAACAGACGCGCGGGCAGCAGCAACATGTAGTGGCGTTTCTCCGTGGAAATCGCCGAATCCGGTATCAGACGGGCCGGTTTTCGCCCGTCGGTTGACATCAGCGCCATGCGCTATTAGGAGTTTGACGGAGACAGATTGATTCGCCTCGACTGCGTTGTGCAATGGCGTCTTACCGCAGCGTGGCATCGCATGATTAACATCGGCGCCATGCGCTATTAAATACTTGGTGAACTCAACATCGTCGTGACTCGCGGCAAATCCCAAAATCACCCCTTCGTTAAAGGTGTTTTTGTTAACATCGCCACCCTGTTCTAACAGATATTTGACAAGATTTTTATGTCCCTCGAGATACGCCCACAAGAACGATGGAATGTCACTAAAGTTCGGAGATACACCTTCTTCAATCAGTGTACGAACTTGTTGAAAATCGCCTTGCTTTGATGACTCAATCAAAGCGTTATTTAACGTGTTTTGATTGCTCACTGTTTTTCCTCCATCGCAGAATTTGGATTGTGGCATCCCAGAGTGCAACAGCCAAGTAATTGTCACTAGGTGAAAAAGCCAATGCTTGAATGCCAGTGGGATAGGTTTCCCAAATCACTGATTCTCCCTGAGAGAGATTCCATACCTGAAGATTACCGGCTTCATCGCCGGAAACGAGGGAGTCTATCGTTATCTTGTCTAACTTAGGGGCAAAGGCAATGGCGCGGTTCCAATACGCATCAAACCCATTTTTGGTGAGAATTTGTGCACCGGTGTGGATGTTCCAGACACGAATCCCCGATTTGTTGTTGTGCTGTGTATCAACGGCGAGCATCGTTTCATCTTGTGAGAAAACCAGGTTCCATACCCCTAGAATTTCGCCTGTGTTGAACACCCATATCGGTATATGCCCACGCTTCACATCCCAAACCTCAATCAGCGTGCGATGTCCCTCCCCATCACGATAAGTGCCTTCTGCAGCAGCAATATAACGCCCTGAAGGCGAAAGGGTAAGCCCATTTCGGACCGGAGCGCTGGTACTAAAAATTTCCCGTTTTCTGAATGGAGCTTGCGGAACATTTGTGCCGCTGCTATCTTCAAGGGATACCTTGTTCGCACCCACCAATTGCGCTAAGTTGGGATACCACAATTCAATTTTGTCATCTCCCTGTGATAGGACTACTAGGCTTGCGGTATCATTAAGGGCACCAACTTCATAAGCGCCGTTCATCATCGGCTGTTCTATATGGGTTTCCACGTCCAATCCGACGATGTCATCATTGGATTTGGCGATTAAGAGATAATTCCGTTTAGGGGCATAGGCAAACCATCGTTTTTTTTCGGTATCCCCCAACGTTTGCTCCGCTCGCGTTTGGATATTCCATTCTACAAGAATCCCGTCCATGCGTTTGGCGATTAATTTTGTGCCATCTTCGTTAAAAGTCATTCGGCGCGCGACATGGGGGAGCAGTCTATCTACCGTCGGTTTCTGATTCACGCCGAGTTGAAAGGCGAATTCCAGCGACGCACCTTCAACAGAGACACATGCCACAATAATTCCGAGTAGGAGCAGCAATTTCGTCATCTTATTTTTTTCCTTCTATACTTAATTCAGAGAGAAACTTTGCGACGGATGCGTTTTTCGCTTTCTGAGCAGAGTCAAGCGGTGTCTGCCCTTTTTCATCGCGGGCATTTCTATCACCACCGTATTCCAGGAGGAGCTGCACCTGGTTTTTCCCGATTCCTTTTTGGGCGATGAGGTGCATCGGGGTTCTCCCTTTATCATCCACTACGTTCGGTTCTGCTCCATTTGCCAACAAACAAGCGATACCGGATGTCAATCCTCGTTGTGCTAACCAATGGAGCGGGGCCCACATCCCGCGCCGATGCTTTTGAAGCGCGTTGATATCCCACCCTTTGCTGATAAACTGCTTCACAAGCGCATCAAGTCTGCGCGGCCCCTGCCCAACAAGCGGATACCACTCTCTTAGTTTAATTTGATAACCTGCATCTAAAAGTATGTCAATGAGTCTCGGTTGCTTGAATCGGAGGACGACTTCAAGCAGTGGAACGTTAGGACGGACTTCATACGCGTAGACATGCCCACCTGGTACCTCGCCGGCGTGCTTACAATGCTTATATGGCAAATTTAAAATGGGGGAAACGGAATACCCCTCGGCAGTTTCACTTCTGATTCGAAGACTGATGAGTTCGGAATCTTCTTGTAACGCCGCCTTCACGCGTTCAACATCTCCCATCGCGCAGTATAACACAATATCGCCCTCTGCCCCCTGTTCAAGAAGGTAGCGGCATACATCCTGACGATTCCACATCGTCCATTGCGCGGCCGTTCCATTATGCTCCCTGTCACGCAAGTTTATGTCTGCACCGTGAGCGAGTAGCAGTGCAGCAATTCGGGGTGTCGCAGAAAAATGGAGGGGCGACATGCCATCCGTACCCGGTTCGTTAACGACAGCAGGGTTTTCACGAATGAGTGCCTCAAGCCTCTCTAGCATGTCCAAACCTGCAGCTGAATGCGCGTCAATCGTGGCACCGCGTTCAATTAGATATTCCGCCAACGGCCGGTTGTAGCCCAACATCGAACCTGCTACATGCTGTAAAGCGGAAGTTCCACCTGCCCACCAAGTACTCTTGATGTTGATGTCTGCGCCCGCATCAAGGAGAACATCAATGAGCATCCGGTTCCCACGTGACGCAGCAAATACAATCCCGGGAGCATCAAAGTCAAACCACGGTTCATCAATCAGTGAAACGAGTTCTCCGTCATTCGTCAATAGACTTTTGACGTGAGCCGCATTGCCAGCGCGTACTGCTTCAACAAATTCGGTTTTATTCTTTTCCATGCGATATTCCTTTTCTTGTTGATTAAAATGAGTGGGTCCATCCCGTTAGAGACATGGCAATGTGTTTTAAACTGTTATACCATGATAAGTATTGAGCATCAAGGAAATTTTTAGCACTGGCGGCAGAACACAGTTGGGTTACCGTTCACCTGTATTCATGGGTAGAACATGAACGGGTGTGTCTAATATCCGTCTACTCTCACTGGAAAAAAGGGTGGAACACAAAAGTAGGAAAGAGAATCTTTGACAAGAGGACGCGAATCCCTTTAACTCACCACCTCGTACACGTATATAGATGCGAACACCTGAATACCTCTGACTTTATGCTACCTGTTAAGATGTTCAACCCCCTTTAAGGTAAATTGGACTGAGTTAAACCGGTGCGCTAAGCTTGCCACTTTAGGTTTGACGCTATCCGGTTCCTTGCCAGAGAGTGCGGCCACAATACAGTCGGCGATTTCTGGGGCATCTGCCGGTGTCATTCCCCATCGGGTGACTTCTTGCACACCGATGCGTAACCCGGAGGTGCCCACTTCTGGAGACAATTCTACCGCTCCGACTATAATGTGACACATTTCCAACTGTGTCGCCAATTCGCCCGCTTCACCAAATGTGTCCACAATCGGTATCAACGTGTGCGACGCTGTAAAACCGAGTTCGGAACCAAGCATCGGGACACCTCGTTCGGTTAATGCCTTTCCTAAAGCTTTCGCATTTGCAACGATAGCATCCGCATGCTCCTGCCCACATGCCAACCACTCTAGAAACGTTCCGGCTAATGCCGGTAAACGGCTTAGATGGTGATTGCTCATCAGCAAGGGGTAAAGCGTTTGCGCAATCCGTTCGGCAATAACGGGCTCGTTGGTTAAAATCATGCCGCCCTGTGGCCCCGCCAAAGTCTTGTGAGTACTTGAAATGATAACATCGGCGCCTTCATCAAAAGGGGATTGGAACCGCCCCCCGGCAATAAGCCCAATAACGTGCGCAGCATCATAGATGAGGTAGGAATCCGGGTTTGCTCGGCGCATCGCTGCTTTGAGCTCAGCAACCGGTTGTGGAAATAGAAACACGCCTGAGCCAATGTTAACCAACTTCGGGCGATATTCCTCAATTAGCGCGACAGTCGTAGCAAGTTCAATGTTCGAGCATCCCGCATCCCACGGAATTGGAATTGATTTAAGATTTACCTTCAGCGGTGACGATGCCAACTTATGAGCGTAACCGTGCCCGTTGTGAACCTCCAAGGCGGTATCTCCCGGTTCACACAACGCGAAGGTTGTTGCAATCCCGGCGATGTTACCAGACAGTGGACGGAAATCAACATGTGCCGCATCAAAGAGCTCCTTTGCCAGTTCGTGGGTATACGCCTCAATTTCCGCGATATGGCGGTTACCCTTGTAATGCCGACGGTAAAGAGCGGTGCCTATATAATTCCCATACCGTCGAGCGAGCCTTTCGTCAAACAGTTCCTCTACCAACGGAGACGGCGTATTCTCCGAAGCGATAAGGTTGAGACACCGCTCCCGATACTGATGATGTGTATCAAGAAACGAGTTCAGTTTTTGCAATTCTATATCGTAATTCATTGAAAATTTACTCCCTCTACCGATGAACTTGAAATCACAGAATCAATAATCACTTTGACGATACGATGAAAAAAGGCTTGACACGCTAAAGGGCACTCGGTATCATGGAACTAACCTTTAAAAATGAGGAAACCGCACCGTTATGGCAAAAGCTACCGATATACGTATCCTTGATGTCCATTACAACTTTGAAGAGCACCAGTACCGCACACCCCTTAAGTTTGGGGGCGTTCCCACTGAACACTGCATTCTTTTTAACGTATCGATACAAGTGCAGACGCGCGATGGAAAAGAAGCTACGGGAAAAGGCTCCATGCCACTCGGTAATGTATGGGCTTTTCCGCCGCGCTACGCGCCGTTTGAACAGAGCCTTGCAGCGATGAAACAACTCGCCGAATTGGCAGTCTCAGTTACGCGAGAATGCAATCTCTATGCACATCCACTCGAATTTTCCGAGATATTTGAACCCGAATTTCTGCGAATCGCTGAAGAACTATCTACCCACCTGCAACTGCCTACACCAATACCGAAACTCTGTACCGTCGTTACGACAAGTCCTATTGACGCTGCTATTCACGACGGATTTGGAAAGGCAAGCGGTATTAATAGTTATAACGGACTGAGTCAAGAATTTGTTACCGCCGATTTGTCGCATTTTTTGAATAAGCGTTTCACTGGAAAATATCTAGAACAGTATACTTCGCGGCAACCTAAGCCAAATCTGCCGCTCTATCACCTTGTCGGGGCGTTGGATGCATTAACTGATGCTGATATTGAAAAACGTATCAACGACGGGTTACCCGAAACACTCTCCGAATGGATTATCGCAGATGGGCTAACCCATCTTAAGATTAAACTTAACGGCGATGACTTGGAATGGGATGTCGCCCGTGTGGTGGCAATCGATAGAATTACCGCAGAAACCCAGGCAAAACGAGGCGTTCACACGTGGTATTACTCCGCCGATTTCAACGAAACATGTCAAGATGTTGAATATCTGTTGGAATTCCTCAGCCGTATCCAAAACGGCGAAGCACAGGCATTCCAACGGCTTGCATACATCGAGCAACCGACAGACAGGAACCTGAAAGCAAACCCGGAAAACCGGATGCACAAAGCTGCCCAGATAAAACCGGTGGTGATTGACGAGTCTCTCACGGATTTTGAAACGTTTTTATTGGCGCGTGAGCAAGGCTATTCTGGCGTGGCTTTAAAGGCGTGTAAAGGACAATCTCAAGCATTGCTGATGGGTGCAGCAGCCGCGGAGTATGATATGTTCCTCGCCGTTCAAGACTTGACGTGTCCAGGCGCATCATTTTTACATTCTGCTGGGCTTGCAGCCCGAATCCCAGGTGTCACGGCAATTGAGGGAAATGCCAGACAATTCTGCCCTGGCGCGAATGATGCGTGGCGAGACAAATTTCCTTCTATTTTCAATATCACCGATGGTACTGTCGGAACGCACATACTCACAGCGCCTGGGCTTGGCCATTAATATTATCGTGATGACGCAATTTATCGCCCATTTCTGGAGCCGCGACAGTAATATTAGTCACGACGTTCCGCTTTTCTGGATGCCGAACGGGAAAATCTTTAATCGCGTTAGCGATGAGTTGTTTGACAAGCGCTTTTACGGAATCAAATGGAATACACTCCAAAATGATGATAGCGCGACGTTTAGCCGGCACAATATCATACCCGTATTGGAGTCCCAACTGCCTTAATTCCGGTTCGACGTTGATGGAAATCTGCCCCCGTTCTGACGCCGTGATGTAAAAACTATCGACAATGAAATGCGTATGAATCCACGCTTCTCTTTCTTCAACGATTTTCATCATACGGAATTGTAGCATGCACAATCAGTCATGTCAAACTGTCAGCTTTAATTGAAGAATTTTATTTGAGAAGGGCTTGCCCCCCAGCGGAGATAGTCAAGGATATCGCCATGCCCAGCAAGATACCCCTAAAATCGCCTCTCAGCTTACTTTATTTTATCTGTCATTTTGTTATTTCCATCTTCGTTGCTATTGCGACAGTTCACTGAGCAATTTTTATAGGCTGCCGGACTTGAAATGGGCCAATCTCTATATTATCCGCTACAATTTGTTGACGGGTACCATTCGGCCATCGGATGTACAGCCCCTCAACCCGTGGCGCGTGCCCAAGCCCAAAGAAGAGGCGTAAGTCATTCCCGGATAGATAACTCGCCCCACAAATCACCTCTCTAAGTAACGTTAATCCATTCGCTTTCAATTTAACCTGCGCGCCGATGGCGTCAACATTTCCATCAGTGCCTACTAAACTTACAGTTATCGACGCATTCTGATTTCCTATCTGATTGCTGAGGATAACCGCTGGCCGGTTCGATTGACAAAGAACAATATCGACGTCACCATCGGTATCTATATCGCCAAAGAGCATGCCGCGTACAACGTAAGATGTTTCATTTAATTCGGCCTGTGTCGTAATCTCAGAAAAGATTCCGCCTTGATTACGGAACAATTGGAGGGGCTGTGCGTAGCTCAGTTTTGCATCCATTCGCTTCACATTGTCCCAAATATGCCCATTCCCGACAAGCAAATCAAGCCACCCATCGTTATCAAAATCGATAAAACGCGTGCCGAATCCGAGAGAATAGAAGGACGGAGCGGCAAGTCCGGTGTCAAACGTTACATCCTCAAAATAGCCTTCTCCGTCGTTCTGCATGAGGCAATTAGCCTCTAAGGAGAAGTTGGTTACCCACAAGTCTATGTCTCCGTCATTGTCATAGTCTCCCGCGTCAATCCCCATGGAGCCGTTGGCAATTCCATCGCCGTTATAGGCAACACCGCGAAGCCTCCCTTCCTCGCGAAATTTCCCATTCCCTTGATTTATAAAAAGCGTATTCGGAGACATGTCATTCGCGACGTAGATATCCAACCATCCGTCGTTGTTAACATCCGTAAAAACAACACCGAGTCCACGCGTGGTAGGTTCGTACACCCCTGCGGTTCGGGTAATATCTGTGAATGTACCGTCGCCGTTGTTCTGATAAAGTACATCGGCAACGCCATGATATTCGTTCGGCCCGCAGTAGATGCGGAGGGCTTTTTTGTAGTAGCACGGCATATCCGTTTCAAGAGCGTACGCAACGTAGTTACAAACGTAGAGGTCCAAATCTCCATCCCTGTCAATATCCGCGAAAGCGGCACTCGCACTCAGCAAAGGACATTCGACGTTTGCCTGTTCGGTTACGTCAGTAAATGTGCCATCCCCGTTATTTCGGTAAAGCACATTTGCCCCGAAGTTGGTTACGTACAAGTCACGATGGCCATCCGTATTATAATCTGCCGCGATTGCCCCCAATCCATACCCGGTATCCCCAACGTTCGCAGCTTCTGTTACGTCTGTGAAAACCCCATTATCGTTGCGATAGAGCCGATTTTTGGGAGAAGAGGCGGGTGATGACAAGAGTCGATTACCTTGAACAAGATAGAGCTCCAAATCGCCATCGTTATCAAAATCAAATAGCGCACCGCCGCTACCTACCGTCTCAACGAGCCGGCGTTCTGCAGAGAAACCGTTGATATGACGAAAATCAAGCCCCATTTCATCGGTGATATCCTGAAAATACGGTTCCTCCCCATGTCCAACGGATATTGTGATGAGAAAATAACTCAAACAAATAACAAGAGAAAGCAAATTTTTTGTCGGGTGCATTGTAGCGTTCTGTCTTCCCCAGAAGGCGCGTCTGTCTGCTTTTCTTTACGCTCAATCTTTAATTTTTGGGCATGGACGGACAACACGAAACCCAATGGTATGTGTTGAATCAAGGGGATAAAACTTAAATCGTAAGGTGGCACGTAAAAACGCACGTCCAACGTCCCACGCGCCACCGCGGATAACGCGGGCACGTAGAACATCGCGATATCGGAGATTGAGGGGATTACGCCGAACCTCTGCAGCACCTTGCTGATAGAACTTCGGGTTATACTCATCAAGACACCATTCCCAGACGTTACCTGCAAGATCGGCGAGCCTGTTCGGTGAATCCCCTGTGGGGAACTGTCCAACCGGTGTCGGTTGATTGTAACGGCGCGCGAAATTAGCGTGTTTCCGAGCTTTTGGTGCGCCATTTCCCCATGGATAGGCCCCGCCCGTTATGCCACGCGCCGCACGTTCCCATTGTGCTTCAGTCGGGAGGCTCCCACCGAGCCATTCTGCAAAGGCTTGGGCGTCAAACCAGGTTACGCCGACAACCGGTTGTGCATCGCCATTGAACATATCATCTGCCCAGGTTTCCTCCCCGTTATGTCCGCGTGGTGCCGGACGAACAGTGGTTTCTATGAAAACGCGGTATTGCGCATTCGTGATTTCATACCGTGACATTTCATAGGCATCAAGATAGACACGATGTTGTGGTACCTCAGCGTCAAAGGTATGCCGTTCCAACAAAGAACTTCGCAGCTTTGCGTCTTCATAGGCGGTTTCCGCTTGTTCAGGGGTAGAACCCATTAGAAACGTCCCTTCCGGAATGGGAACCCACTCTATTGTGGTAAGTACTTGTCGGGCGGCGGGGCTCAAGTCCTCTGCGATAGAAACAAGACATCCCGCCAAAACTAATAATATCACGACGCCCACAAAAAAATAGAATATTCTCATTTTACTGAAGGGATGCATATCCTCGGCAGGGCGCAAATCGGGTACTGAATCGCTATTCTCTCGAAAACCAGGCAGCTTTTTGGGAATCTCTATGATTCCGCTCGTGAAATGCAAACTTGATTGCTAGCGAGGATTAGTGACGTTGTGTCGACGTTTGAGTTCCGCCCAGGCAATCGGTAACTTCGCGCGAGGAGATACATCAAACGGAACAAGAATGTCTTCAAAATACTCAAACTGAGCAATCTGTTTGCCTTTGTTGTCGCAGATACCTACGTAAATCCCCACCTCAAGCGGTTCATCAAACTCTTGTTCCGTTTCGCCAATGTTGTTCCATTTATCGTTAGCGTTACGCTTCCACCAAGCCGTGAAGGTATCTTTCTCTCTGCGGAGACGCATATAAAGCGCCATTTCACCGGCCGGTTCTTGAAAACCGGGGACGACGCCAACCAGGCCTTCCCCACCATCAAACTGCCGTTTCTGATATTGGATGACGGCATTGTTGTCATTCGCGGGGCCACGGCCCCAGAGTTTTATTGTCACCCATTCACCATCGCGTCCTTGCCGGTCTTTTGTCGTGGGTGAATAAGCGGCAACCCCGGCAACAACGCAGGCGTCTTCATAGTCCATGTAAAGATGCGTCTCAATATCGAAATCACCCTCATGTTCCTGATAGAGTCGATTCGTTGTATCATCTGGCCATAGGTTGCGATTCAGTTCCCCTGTAACGTGTAACCATCCGGCTTTCGTTTTGCCGAGATCCCATTTTTCAGGTTCAACCCCTTCCTCCGTAGATGCTTTCCATTTCCAGTTCGGATTTTTTAAAGCATTTCCATCAAACGGGTCTCCCAATGAATCTACTGCTTGAGCGGGAAAAGCCCCTAAAAACATGAGGGTTCCAACGAGCAATAATATAACTGTCTGTCTCATAAGTAAATATATCTCCTGATAAGACGTGTGCTGGCGGCAATGAAGCCACCAGCCGCTGAAAAACTGTTGAAAAACTGTCGTATTCCTTCGGGCTATTGCTGTTTAAGGGCGCCCCATGTGATAGCAAGCCTGTCGCGTGCATCGACGGGGGTTACTGGGCTTGAAGCCTCACGGAAATAGTCAAAGGTAACAGTCATTTTGCCAGCACTTTCACCTTCACAGATACCGACATAGATGCCGACTTCTAAGGGTTCTTGAAGTGCGTTGGTAACTTTGCTAACTGAAACCCAATCGCCTTGGGCATCGGGTTTAAACCAAGATTCGTACTCATCGCCATCGCGTTTGAGACGCATTTCAATTGGGATAACCCCTTGCTCTGGATTGTAGTCTGCTTGGGTACCCACATAAGGTGCTTCATCATTTTGCCGGCGTTGGTACTGCAGAACAGCATTATTATTTTGCTCGGCACCGCGTCCCCACAATTTCAGCGTCACCCATTCGCCGTCCCGGTCTTGGGAATCTTTCGTTGTTGCGGAGTATGCAACGATACCTGCCACCGTGCAAGCATCGGCGTAATCGACAACCATTGACGTTTCAATGTCAAACTGTTTTTGATTAGTCATTTGATAAAAACGCGTTGTGGTATCATCACCCCACAAGTTCTGGTCAAATCCGGCTTCTGTAACGAGGAGCCCGTCTTTTAGTTCCCAGGGGCTTTTGTCGCTATTGTTAACTTGCCAAAAAGACTGAAGTTCCTGCCCGCTTCCATCAAATTCGTCACTCATCAACATTTGGGCGAACACATTGTTGGCCAAACCAACGGCCAGCAACGCTACTAGTATTAGACAAAAAGTTTTTTTCATGAATACCATTTCCTTTCTAGTGCTTTTCGTATCACAAGAAGTGATTTCCTACCGGATTCAAAACTCCCTCATGGTGTAAAACGAGGTTTATTAAACTCGCTAGCTAGACTGAAATCTGAAGCAGGGCGATTCTATTTCCGGTGTACACAATACGCCTAGAGATTATATCATTTTCGTAAAGAAAAAACAACTTCTTTATTTTCATAATTCACGAATACGAATGCTAACCGATAAAATTTATGGGTGTGGCGAAAAAGGGGGAGCAATGCGTGAAGGTGAATTGTGTTTTGGCAATAAGAGGCAGATTCCGAAAGTGCTTTAAGAACCTGTTGTAAGAACAAGCGCACGAAGTCGGTATTTTGTAAGCGGAAGAAACGTCGGCGTGAACCGTATAGCATCCTCTTGGAAAGTCAGTGCAATTGGCATATCGGGGTGCCAATTCAGTTCGTAGAAAAAAAATTGAGACGTTGACAGATTTTTTTCGCGCCGGTGAGCCGCGGATACTCTTCAAACGCTAATTGCAAAATTTCGCGTGCTTCTTTTAACCTATTGCTTTCAACATAAGACTCGGCAATTTTTTTGTAAATCCAAGCGGTTTCCCGTTTCGGTAACTGTAATGCCTGCACCTTCGTCACCAGAACGGACGTGACTTGATGATGTCCTTTGGTTGTAAAGTGATAGAGATATATCCATTTCAACCGTTCTTTAACTTCCCAAGTAAAGTCCCGGAAATAAGGGCGTTGTGACTCTGCTGCCAAGAGAGATTCATAAATTTCCATTGCCCGTTCAATGTAGCGTGTCGCCTGAACGCCCATCTGACACAACGCGACTTTCTGATATGCCTCGGCGACAAGGAATTCGCAATCCCGGCTCTCTTCATAACTCAGCACAGCGTCAATCCGCGATTTCCCATTCTTCTCAAGGTGATATATCAGCTGCTCATACGCAGAAATTCTGGATGCATAATCCCGATGAAGCAGTGTCTGAAACAGTTTCTCTAACTTCGAATATGTACAGTCTTGATATTTGCTAGCTGGTTTCTGTTTGCGTGCGAGAGACTCGAGCGTTTTGTCGTAGTCACGTTTCCGCTTTTCATCCCGCAAAATGGTATATGCGCTACAGACTTGGCGAAACATCCGGGCGGCAAAAGCGATTTGCTCAGGATTTTTATCCGGATGGTACCTTTTCGCAAGTTTCCTGAACGCCTTTTTAATATCGGGGGCAGTCGTCCCCCTCTCAATTTCTAAGATTTGGTAGTAATCTGGAATTTGCATGTAATTGACTATGAACCGCAGGATACCATCTTACCAGAGCCACCTTGGCCAGTTCGCCTTGATAGATATGTCACTATAATTCCACAAAATCCAGAATTTGTCAAAGGAAAAAAGAAGGTGCCACAGAACGATTCAGTTCTCTATACTTTGGGCGGTGTTTGGTAGGTGCGTTTTGCTGAGTACATCGGTGCCGCATGTCGAAGTAATTGTAACATCTACTATATCAATGACTCCCGTTTAGATACAGATTCCGATTGACGGTATCTCTACTCTGCGCGGGAAAGTTCGCGACGTAAGAATTGCGCGGTATGCGAACCTTGTACGTCTGCAACTTCCTCAGGCGTGCCACTCGCAACAAGATACCCACCCAATTGACTCCCTTCCGGTCCCAAATCAATAATCCAATCCGCGGATTTGATAACGTCCATGTTATGTTCCACCGCGACAATCGTGTTTCCTGCATCAACCAGCCGGTTGAGGACTCTCAGCAATTTCTGCACATCATCAAAATGCAGTCCTGTCGTCGGCTCATCCATTATATAGAGTGTTCGCCCGGAATGCCGGCGCGATAGCTCCTTGGCGAGCTTGATTCGTTGTGCTTCGCCACACGACAGCTTCGGTGCAGATTGCCCCAATTGGATATAATCCAAACCAACGTCTGCCAACGTCTCCAAGGGACGACGAATCTTATCAATATCACTAAAGAGCTCCCGTGCCTCTTGCACTGTCAATTGAAGCACCTCTGCGATATTTTTGCCTTTGTAGCGTACGGAGAGTGTTTCAGCATTGTAGCCGGTGCTGTCACATGCCTCGCATGGCACCCAGACATCTGGAAGGAAATGCATCTCAATGCGGTTAAAGCGATGTCCATTGCAGACTTCGCACTGTCCATAGTTTAGATTGAAACTGAATCGGCTCATCTTAAATCCACGCACTTTCGCCTCCGGGAGCTTGGCGAAGAGCTCCCGGATTTCCGTAAAGAGCTCTGTGTACGTTGCTGGATTTGAACGTGGGGTTTCCCCAATCGGTTTCCCATCTACGTTGATGACGCGTCGAAGGCTTTGAAACCCCTTGATGCTTCGATACTTCGGCTGCCCGGGAGATACTTCAGACGATGAAGATGGGAAAGCTTCATTGATATTTTCAGAACTGATAAAGGGCGAATCGTTTTCAAGTGCTGCCCGAAGCGTACCATCGACAAGCGAACTTTTTCCACACCCGGAAACGCCTGTCACACAAGTGAAAGTACCGAGTGGCATCTTCACATCAATATCTTTGAGGTTGTTCGTCTGTGCCCCTAGCAATTCCAACCATTTCCCGCTACCTTTCCGGCGGGCAGCCGGTACCGCAATCCGCTTTGCATTGGACAGATAACTACTGGTTAAAGAGCTTCCTATCTTGTCAATTTTGTTCTCAACCGTGTTTCCCGCTTCATGTAGATATGGCGAAGGTATTTCTTGCGCAAGCGCCTGGGGTTTCCCCATCGCAACAATTTCGCCGCCATGCTCCCCCGCCCCCGGTCCAAAGTCAATGATATAATCTGCGGCTAACATCGTGTCCCTGTCGTGTTCAACAACCAGAACGTTGTTTCCGATATCGCGGAGAGATTTCATTGCCGAAATAAGTCGATTTTGGTCACGGGGGTGCAGCCCAATGCTCGGTTCATCAAGAATATACGTAATACCTGTTAACCCACTTCCAAGTTGGCTGGCGAGTCGAATCCGGCGAATTTCACCGCCTGAAAGTGTCGGTGCGCGCCTATCTAATGCCAAATAGCCGAGCCCGATGTCTTCAAGGAAACGGAGTCGCATCACAATTTGAGAGAGAAGTTCTGACTCAAATTCAGGTGATGTGTAGTTCTGGAGAACAGGATGTGTTGCCCTAGATGTCGCCGGCCCGGTTGTTGGAGGTGCTAGTTTTGAATCACGGTATTCTCCTTCAACCTGGCGTCTTTCTTCTGCAATCCGTGCCTCAATCTCCCTCATACGTCCCGTGATGAAAGCAATAATTTCCGTAATTGATAATTCCATCAACTCAGCAACGGTTTTTTCAGCGAACGTGACAACACGCGGAAAGGGTTGGAGTCGCGTCCCTTTGCAAACATCGCAAACGTCTCGGTTATCCGAGGCAGCCGAGTATCCGCGTCCATCGCATGCGGTGCATGCGCCGACTTTATTGTTAAAAGAGAAGTGACGTGGCGTGAGTTGTGGAAAATTTTCACCACACAACGTGCACATCGCATGCTCACTAAAAAAATGTCGCACGGGCGCCTTGCCATGACTTACCGTGCGAGGTGTTTCCGGAACCGCTTGTATACAGACGAGCCCACCACTTTGCCCAAGTGCCAATTCTACTGATTCGGAGAACCTGCTTCTCTCCTCCTCCACCAGTGCTATCCTGTCAATAACAAGGAAAACTTCGTGGCGTCTCCGTTTATCAAGTTTCGGTGCCTCATCCAGTCGATGCATTTTTCCATTAATCTGGACGCGGACAAACCCCGCTTTTTGCAGCCGCCGGAACGCATCGACGAAATCCTCACTCCCTTTTAAAAGGGTTTCGATATGTGTGCCCCCGACAAAATGTGTCATCGGGGACAGCACATCAACCCGCTGTTGATGCAGGCTTTCAAAAACTACCGTTGCAATCTGTGTAGCCGTCTGCGGTTGGACAGATTGATGGCACTCCGGGCAGTGTGTAACACCCCAGCGGGCATAAAGGGAACGGAGGTAGTCGTGAATTTCAGTAATCGTCGCGACGGTAGAACGCGGATTTTGGCTAGGACTATCATGTGAGATAGCGATAGCCGGTGAGAGGCCATCAATCTTTGTAACCTTCGGCTTATCCATCTGCCCAATGAACTGCCGGGCATATGTATTGAGGGTTTCGATATAACGGCGTTGCCCCTCTGCATACAACGTATCGAATACGAGCGATGTCTTGCCAGAGCCGCTGACACCCGTAAAGGCGGTTAATATCCGGTGCGGAATGTCAACATCAACCTGTTTGAGGTTGTTTTGTTCCGCACCCCGGACGGTAATCGCTTTGCTTTCTACCAGATTCCCGTTTTGAGCCGACGAACTGCCCACGTTATCAAACTCACCACGGAGCGCCTGTCCAGTGTAAGACGCCGGGTGCCGAGCAAGTTGCTCCGGTGTCCCAACAGCAACGATGTTTCCCCCCTTCGCGCCACCTTCCGGACCTAAATCGATTAGATAATCTGCCGAATTAATGACGTCAAGATTGTGTTCAACAACGAGCACCGTATTCCCTGATTCAACGAGCCGGTGCAGAATACGCAACAACTTATTCACATCATCAAAGTGCAGCCCGGTGGTAGGTTCATCCAATAGGTAGAGCGTCTTCCCCGTACTGCGTTTAGAAAGCTCCCGGGCAAGCTTAATACGTTGCGCCTCACCGCCTGAAAGTGTCGGGGCCGGCTGCCCCAATTTTATGTAATCTAAGCCAACATCGTGCAGAAGTTGTAAGATTTTAGCAATTTTAGGGATATCAGCGAAATGCTCCAATGCAACACCAACATCCATTTCCAATACATCGGAAATGCTTTTCCCCTTATATTTCACGGTGAGTGTCTCGCTATTGTATCGTATGCCTTCACACACGTCACATGCAATCCATACATCAGCAAGCATGCCCATGTCAACTTGTTTCGCCCCATTCCCTTTACATGCCTCACATCTCCCGCCGGCTACGTTGAAGCTAAACCGTCCGGGTTTGTAGCCTCGCAACTTGGATTCGGGAAGTCCGGCGTAAAACGCGCGAATTGCATCAAACACTTTGGTATAAGTCGCCGAATTCGAGCGCGGTGTCCTGCCAATTGGTGTCATGTTAATATTGATAATTTTGTCAATCACGTCTGCGACAGGAACGTGCGTGTCCTCAATAATCCCTTGGATGTCACGGTAAGCACCTGGCACTGTCTTTGCCCTCATCAGGTCACGGGCAAGTGCATTATAGAGAATATCATGGATTAGCGAACTTTTTCCGGAGCCGCTGACACCCGTTACACAGCAGAACGTTCCAATAGGTATCTTAGGACTAATCGATTTAAGATTGTTTTGGGAGGCATCTCGGATTTGTACCCAGCGCGTCCCTGTTGCCCGGCGCGATTCCGGTTTGACAATCTGCTTATCACCTCGCAGGTATTGAGCTGTCAACGAATGACTCTCTTTGAGAATTTGTGTTGGATGCCCCATCGCTGCAATCTGTCCCCCCTTAACGCCAGCCCCCGGCCCAAAATCAACGAGCCAATCGGCGATTAACATGGTAGCTTCATCGTGTTCAACGACAATCACCGTGTTGCCTTTGTCACGAAGATTGCTAAGGGTTGTCAGCAGTCCTGCATGGTCCCGTGGGTGTAAACCGATGCTTGGTTCGTCAAGAACGTAAATGACATCGCGTAATCCGACGCCGACTTGGCTCGCCAGGCGAATACGTTGGGCCTCCCCACCAGAGAGTGTTGGCGCCGAACGTGATAAAGTGAGATAACCTAGTCCAACGTCTAGGAGGAATTTAAGACGTCCGCGAATCTCTTTCAACAATTCGGTGGCGATAAACGCTTCTCGCTCCGGAAGTTCAAGCGTTTCAAATAACGAACTCGCATCCTCAATCGACATTTCCAGGACATCGGTTATAGCTATGCCATTTAGGGTTAACGCGTTAACGGCAGGGTTGAGTCGGCTACCGTTGCAGGCGCTACACGTCATTTTTGCAAAAAAGTTGGGAAGAAATTCTTCGTCATACGATTCATATTGTTTTTCATGTGCTGGAATGACACCTTGAAACCGGCCACGATACATCCGCCGTCTCCGGTTTCCGCGTGAAGGTTGTGAAAAAGAAAATACCGTGTCGCCTGTACCGTAAAGTATTACGTGCTGTTGCTCAGCGCTGAGCTCTTTCCACGGGGCGTTGATATCAAATTTGAGATGCCGGGCAAGTGTACGGAGGAGTTGCCTGTGTTGAGAATCTAATTTTCCCCAAAGGGTTATCGCCCCATTTGGTATGGATACTGTTTCATCGGGGATAATTAACGCGGGGGAAATGCCCATCTGCGTACCCAATCCAGCGCATTCCGGGCACATTCCCTCGGGTGTATTGAAGGAGAAATGGCGTGGTTCTGGAATTTCATAACTTACCTGACACTGCGTACAAGCGTACACTGTACTGAACAACTCATCTCTACCAGGTAAGGCGCGCTTTGGCGGCATGATATGGACAATGAGATTTCCATCCCCGATGTTCAAACCGATTTCAACCGCTTCAGCGACACGACTTTCAATTCTAGAGGGCGTTTCTCTGTTTGCATGTTTGAGGATAAGTCTATCAACAACGATGTCGATATCGTGCCGTTGATTTGGGTTCAAGTGGAGTTCCGTTCCAATTTCATGGATTTCGCCATCAATTCGGGCACGCACAAAACCTGCTTTTCGGGCGTCACTAAGTGCTTTGCTATGGTTCCCCCGGCGCGCCCTAACGACAGGTGCTAAGATGAGGAGCCGGGTCCGGGTGGGAAATTTGAGGATGTGGGTAACAATATCGGCGACGGTTTGTGAACCTATAGATTCACCGCATTCTGGGCAGTGAAATTCCCCAACACGTGCAAACAAAACCCGCAGATAATCGTAGATTTCTGTCACAGTGGCAACTGTAGAACGCGGATTATGTCCTGTTGCCCCCTGTTCAATGGCAATCGATGGGGACAAGCCGACAATTTCTTCGACATCCGGTTTAGCGAGTTGTCCTAAAAATTGCCGGGCATACGCGGAGAGTGATTCTATGTAGCGGCGCTGTCCTTCGGCATAAATCGTATCAATCGCCAAGGAAGATTTGCCGGAGCCACTCACCCCCGTGAAGACAATCAGTTTCCCTTTTGGGAGCTGGATATCAATATTTTGTAAATTGTGTTCTCGTGCCCCATATATCTGAATTGACGTTTCTACCATCTCAGCCTCCTTCTACAAACCTCCTATTCCTCCGATACGCTCGGCAAATGCGGAAGATTAACACAAAATCGTCTGGAACGCGAAAAAGGCACCCTGTACTATCCTACATCTCCAGAAAATCTACCTAGTTCTTCGAGTTTGCGCGCATCTCTTCGCCAATCTGTTTTGACGGTGACATAGAGCTCCAAAAAAACGCGGGCATCCAAAAATCTTTCAATATCGGTTCGGGCGAGTTGTCCGACGCGTTTTATGACACTGCCACCTTTTCCGATGATAATCTGTTTTTGCGTCTGTCGTTCGGTATAGATAATGGCGCGGATGTACATAACCGCATTCTGGCGCCGGATGCATTCCTCGACAACAACGGCGGTGGCGTAAGGCACTTCCTGCTGCGTGAGGAGCATAATTTTTTCCCGGACTGTCTCGGCAATAAAAAAGCGTTCTGGCAAATCGCTGAGTTGTTCCTCGGGAAAGTGGCGTGGGCCCGGTGGTAACTGGGCGCACACCTGATGTAGGAGTTCCGAAATACCGTCGCCTGTAAGCGCGGAAATTGGTATGATTTCGGTGAATGCGAATTTCTGTGCGTAACTCGCCATGATAGGGAGCAATATCTGTTTTGCGACGACATCGACTTTATTCATGACTAGAATTGCGGGGATTTTTGCGTTCCGTAGACGGGATAACATCTGGGCTTCCAATTTATCATGCTCATCCTCGTCAATGGCGCCCCCCGCAAGTGGGGAAGTGGTACGCGCCGGAAAGTACCGAGCTGCGATGTCTTTGTGCGATACATCAATGACGCAAAGAACAATATCTGCGCCGGACAAAGCACTATAAGCGGTTTTTACCATTTCGGTTTGTAAACGGTAAACTGGGTGTATGAGCCCTGGGGTATCAACCAAAATGATTTGATACGTGTCTGTTGTCAGAATCCCGCGTATCTGGTTACGAGTCGTCTGCGGTTTGGGTGTGACAATCGCCAATTTCTGGCCTAACATCGCATTGAGTAGTGTTGATTTACCCACATTGGGTGCCCCGATGATACTGACGTAGCCGGAGCTGAATTGTTTAGATTTTTTCTCGCTCATGTTGGTTATTGAACCTATTTTCGCGTAACATGAAACCGGTCGTTCCATTATTGCACAAATAGAAACGTACGCGATGAAATTAGCGCCCACAGCAAATCTTCGCTTGCGGCACGGCGCGGTGAATTCTCGGCAAGATACGCCTCGGCGATAGCAATTTCCGTCTCCGTGGGCAGCCGGCTTAAAGTGCGCAGGTATAGACGGGTTACCAATGCTGTGTTCCCCGGATTCTCCGCGATTAAGCGCGTCAGGACTCCCGTGGCGCTGCGTAATTTTTTGTTAATGTAACCGGAGTTCATGAGATGAAGTGCTTGGGTTAGTGTCGGTTCCAGTTTCGGCTCCAAGTCGCCGAGGAATTCGCGCGGGGAACGCCCAAAAAGGGTTAAGAAACGTGAGCGCACCGGTAAGGGGAGCTGCACAGTACGAGTGCCCATCGGATAACGTCCATACTTTTCTTTCGTTTCGAGCACATCGTTTAAGACATCCAGCAAGATATGAGCGTTGAGGGGCCGCGGGTAAAACCTTGAGAAAAACCTGTCGTCCAACAGATTGGTTTCGTTCGGTTCCGCGGACAGTTGATAGGTACGCGATTTGAGTATCTGCTTGATGATGTGTTTGGTATCAAAGCCGCTTTTGATAAAGTCATCCGCTAAGGCATCGAGGAGCCCTTCAACGCTTGGCGGGGTTGTGGCACGCATGTCGTCAACCGGTTCAACGATACCTCTGCCGAAGTAATGGTTCCACAAGCGATTGACAGTCGCCTTGGCGAAATATGGGTTATTAACAGAAGTCATCCAGTCGGCGAGCCGTTGCAAGATATCGCCCTGGTAATTGGCGGGAAGCACTTCACCACCGAGAAAGGTAGGTTGTGCGACGGTGCCGCGACTGCCCTGAACGGATTGGTTAATGACGCGCCCTCTTGGGTTATAATAAACTACCTGCTCGTTATAAAGCGCACCGGTGCGGATTCCGACTTTCCCAGTAAAAGCGGCAAAATTCCAATAATCATCTGTCGTCCACCGGTCAAACGGATGTTTATGGCACCTCGCGCAGCTGAGACGTATGCCCAGAAATACTTGTGCGGTGGTTTCCGCTCTACCCGCAGGTTGCCGCTCAAGACGGTAGTAGTTTGCCGGGCCATGCTGATAGGTACTGCCGCGAGCAGTGATAAGCGCACGGGCGATTTCATCATAGGGCCTATTTTGTGCCACAGCATCGCGCACCCATTCGTGAAAGAGGGTTGCCCCGCGTTCCCCAAATGCCCTATTGCCGAGCCTGCGTGGATGGATACGTAACATATCTGCTAATTTGAGGGTGCGAACATCTACCCAAGCCGGCATCTCTAGGAGGCGCTCAATGAGTTCACCACGCTTATCGAGAACAGTATCAGTGAGGAAGGCTTGCACCTCATCAGGGGTAGGAAGCATGCCGACGGTATCCAGATAGATACGGCGAATAAACGCTGCATCGGTTGTGAGCGCAGAAGGGGTAACATTCAATTTTTTAAGTTTGGCAAAAATGAATTCGTCAATATAATTATTCGGTGTGAATGTATTGTCTGGGCCCACCGTTTGCGTTCCTTGTGGGATGGTGACAAAAGCCGCGGCCACAGTCCCTAAGTAGCGTGCGATAATCGCGGTACCACCCCAGCGGCGGCTGGTGACGTCACCAGCCGTTCCTACCTCGGCAATCTGCGGCTCCTTGGATTCATAAACGGCATGCGCAGTGACATCTTCGACGGTGCCATTTGTCCAATGGGCAATAACTTTGAGAGGCATCCGCTTGCCGACATCTGTGAGAACAAATGCCTTGGGCTGGATTTCCAATTTGGCAAGGCGCGGTTCTTCGGCATGAAACGGCGCGCCGGCTTCAATCCAACGGTATATCGTGCGGGCTACCGCTGAGTTTGGTTCAAAACGCATGCCACCTTCGTGTGGAATTTGCCCTGTAGGTTTCAGGAGAAAGAGACTTTGCGAGGGTTCTACCAGGTTAATGCGTCTGCCACGGTTATGGTGCACAATCGGTTCATAATCTGATTCCGGATTTAAGGTAAGCAGCGAGAGATTCAATCCACCTTGCCCGCCGAATTTTCCATGACACACGCCAGCGGAGCAGCCCTGCTTATCTAAAAGCGGGGCAATATCTCTGAGGAATTTTGGTGTCGAGTTTTCAACGTCTTTTGCCTTAGAACGAACGCCCACGCTCTCATCTTCGTCTACATTTACATTCGTATCTTTATTGGCTTGAGTGATAAAAGGCATCGCGAGCAATATGGCTATCAGCATTAGATGCTTCATTTGAGTACCTCCACGAAAGCTTGAGTCAACTCTTCTACAAATAGGGGCTCTATCCCCACTCACTTACCTGAGATATCATCGAAATTCTTTTGATGATATTGTGAGAGAATTATTTTTTCCGTGCCTATTTCGTGTCAAGAATTTTTCCTGAATCCCGTCATCCGGCAAAATTCTGCGGTGAGCGTTATGTCGCCGGTTTTGTGCCTTGAACGGAAACCTAGGGCCAAAACTGGTAAAGCGTCGTATTTGCAAAAATGCCGCCAATACTCCAGAGGCTTCCGCAGATGTAGTCGCCGAGGGCAAGCCCTAGAAATAGGGGTACGGCGCGTCTATACGTTTTGAGTCCGCCGTGATGTAATACTAAGGCTTTGACTACCCATGCCACAAAAAGACAACTCCAGAGATTGTACATGCCCCAACTGTTCGCCATAGCGTAACCGAGCGGATGTAGGGGCCACCACAGGAATCGAGTGCGCAGCAGCATAAGCCCCATTGCAAAGGCGCTGCCACCACCAACAAAAACGAGGGCCGGAACATCAGTTCCTTGCGGATAATTCAGCCAATTTTCGAGTTGACGGTAGACGCCTCTGCCAAATCCGAGTGCCCAAGGGCCATAGTACCCGGTATCAGCGCCATGGCGGTAGTAATTGTCTAACAACAGCCAAAAAACAACGAGTGCACCAATTGCTGTCGCGATGAGAATGGCGCTTGCTATATGACGGGGCGGTATCTGGCGCCGCGCTGCAATTTTTAATGCCTCCATTTTTTGCGGCATCGGGTGTGCCCGGTAAGCACGGTTAAAGAACATGTACAGTGAAAACACGCTCTTTGTGCTTGTGCTCAACCGCTGCGCGCCAAACGCTGTCACCAATAAACCGTGCGGGTCCACGCGGTGTAAATCGTGAACTAAGAACCCTAATTCTGCACGAAGCCTTGCAATCATAATTGCGAGCAGAAAGTAAATCCCGAAAAAGAGAGGAACTACCCAGAGTGACATGCCTGCTTTGTAAGAAAATGCTGTCAAAAAGAGACTCCCGCCAACGATGCCAAGGAATGCGAAGTGATATGGCATCGGTTCGCGCGCTGCACCCGTCTTCGCGTGGGTGAGCTCTTCAGACGGGTACCTTCGCGACAAACTCGCCGATTCGGATTGCCCCGTAAATCCGTCCCGGATGCCTCGAAACACGTACTTGAAATGGGAACGTCCTATCCACGCTGCACTTCCCAAAAGTGCAAGGTACGCGCCGAAACTCTGAGCGTCCGCATAAGGAAAACCGGGCATCTGCCGCAGGCCCAATACGCTACCGGCCATGAGCTCTAACTTGTATAACCCATAGAACGCCCAACAGGAAAAAAGTAAATCAAGTGGTATCAGGAAACTAATCCCAATCGCGAACGGATAAAATGAGAGTCGCAGGCCGCCCATGGCGTTCCAAGGCGCCCCAGTGAAAAATTGATGTATATTTTGGCGTTTTACCGGCAGGTACGGCACTGCCGGATATATTGAATTAAGCAGATTTAGGAGGCTAATTACCGCGGCGATACCAAAACCTATCCACATCAGTCTATTTTTGAAAAAACTCGCCTGCGTATCTGTCATTGCCAACGGCAATTGGATAATGGGATACGTGAGCCTCTCACGCTCTGTCCATTGGATTCTAAGTAACGTGTTGATGCATAACATGACAAACATCAACACAAAAATGAAAACTGTCCACCAAAAAATAGGCGTTGCCCATGCAACAAGATGTCGCTTATGGTAAAAACTGGATTGCCCTTCATAATAGCCGGACAAGACACGGGTATCCTGTACAGTGAGCCATGAGGGTAATTCTTTCCAAAACAGCTGCTGCCATTCGTTCTCCGGGGTTGCAAACCGAAAAGGGTGCCCTAAAAGCGTGATAAGAATCTCCATCATATCGTGCGAACAGAGAGATGAGACAATGCACAACATGACATAGATAGTCAGCAACTCCGCGCCGGACAGCCACATTTTTTTTGATAATTTGCTGAGCACCGTCCGTAGCACAAGCAACCAAAACAGGATGAAAATAACGTTAGAGAGCGGATGAATGAGCGTCGGATGCGTATAACGGACTACCTCCAGCTGAATTATCCAATAAACATTAACAGGGATTAGGACGATTGCAATGAGAAGTGCTTTCGGCGTTAAGCCCGGCTCATAATTACGTTGTCCAACAGAGAGACTATTTTGGGCGAATCCATCCGCGTTCGTTTTCAATCAAGAACTCCGTTTTGAAAGGGGCACACCGCTGTTGATAATCCCTTAAAGTTTCTATCGCCTCTTCCCCACTGAGAATGCTCGGCTGGTACTTTTTATCCGCTGTCCCCGTTAAAATTGGAATCAGTTCAATTGATGTCAGCTCTCCGTCATCAAACTTGGCTTTTGGGATAACGAGGCGAAGGTACTGTTTATCATAGGCATCATAAATAAAATCAGCGAGACTGTAGACAATCGGTTTGCCTTGATAAATTTCAATGCCGCCGAGCGTATGAAGTTGTTGGCAGCATACCATATCCGCCCCGGCATCAATGAGTGCATGCGCAAATATTTGCTGCCGTGCAATGGCGGATTCTTGCTGTTTCTCACGCCGGCTTTGCTCTCCTCGGTTCTCTTGATATGCCTTTTCACCCCAATGTAGCAAAACGATGAGCAGTTCGGCGTTATCCCGCGCGTCGGTGACTGCTGCCACCATGTTGCTATAAAGGGCATTAGCGCGCATATCTCCTGTGTATCGCGAAAACTCGTTTTGTCGATAATAGGCAAGCACCGCAACACCCACCTCCGAAGTTTTGCTGGGCGAAAAACCGTCAGCCTCGACATTTCCTGTAAAAGGAGGGTTACCTTGTTCAAAAGAGGGAATCTCATTTGTGATTTCCGCGGCTCGCCTGATGTTGGAACGGATGCGCCGGAGCGGTATCCATGCAGGCTTTCCCGCCATCTCTCCGGTGATACCAGCACCCACAGGCTCGACATGATACCATTCTAATTCCGTCAGTGTATCTTCTAATGCTTCAAAACCAAAATCCATGCTGTGTGGCGTGGCCAAGGAGACTGCATCAAATCCGGTGTTCGCGAGTCCCCTCGCGAATCCCGGTGCTGCACGAAAAATTGGGTTGCGCCCATGCCGGGGTTCACCTCTATCTGAAATGCTGGTATTGAGAAATGCGATAGCAATGTTTGCCTCCTGAATCAATTTGGCAGTGGCTTGAAAAAAGATGCCAGGCCCATGGGTTTCAATCAATGGTGTTAGCCGGCTCCCGACGGTGATATCACCAACTGTGAGAACAGTGAGCGTCTCGGTATCGGTAGTTCTTTGAGATTGAAGTGCGACAGTCGGCGGCTTTGGTGTGCTATTTAAACGATTAACCGCCCTGGAAATATCCTGGCTCGCGACATTCAGGATGAGGCATAGGCACGTGCAAAGTAAGACGACGCGGGTTTTCATCGCTTATTCCTCATTCAAAATCCCGTCCATGGCATCGTTTAATTCAGAAAAGGATTTCTCTTCTTTGAGCATCGTCCCGAGTTCGATAAAGACATCGGCAATCCTGAGCCTATCGAGCTTGGCAATGTCAAGCTGCTCGGTTTCGGAAGTTAACTCCTCACGCAGCGTTTGCTGGTTGCGATGAATTTGTTCTTTCACCTGCCCGGTTTCACGCTTGAGCTCATCAACTTCTCTTTTTAATTCGCGCGCAGACTCATTAATGAGGGTTGACATTTTCTGCAAGTCTTCTTCGGTAGAACTTGGCATACCGTTGAAGTGGGCATCAATTCGGGCGTCAATTTGACGTGGAATCTTTTCAATTTCGGCCTTGAGCATCTCCATATCTTGAAGGTATTGTTTCTCAAGGGAGGCCAGTTTCTCCTCTACGCGATACAGTGAGTCCTCGCAGTGACGGCTGAGCGTGCGTAACCGTTTGTTGAAGTTTCGGATGTAAGTATCGAACACGCTCCCTTGGGGGTACTCTTCAAGCTTCTGTGATGTCGATGCGTCCGGTTCGGGATTAATATTACGGTTCGGCGTATTTGTGCCCATCGGGGTTTTCATCGTACCTCCTCAGATTTACCCTGAAGGAAATTTCTGCTTATGGATAATTATAAAGATTTTCAGATTTGTTTGGCGATGCGGATTCCGTGGAAACACCGTGCGTATTGGTTTCATTGTTAGCGTTGAACTCTCTTAAGATACAACGGACAATTTCCTCGGAATAGGCGCGCGCCTCTAATTTTCCCTGATGTGCCTCCCACGCCATTCTCGCTGCGGCTTCAAAGTACTCCGCGTGTTTGTACGCATCCACCATGTCGCTGCCTCGCGAAAAAGTGCCATGCCCAACCCAATAGATAATATGCCGGGGGGCGTTTGGCTCGTTTTTAAATACCTGCAGGCTCTCGTAAGACAACTCCGGAATGCCGGGCGCGCGCTCTTGTACGAACCCAATCCCGCCGGAACTGTCATAGATGATAGGCGTTTCCGGTTCATAGCCCCTTAGGAAGTTATAGAACCGCTTCGGGTGTCCATGTTCTGTCCGGGAAATGAGGTTCAAAAACTTCGGCTGCAGGTGAACAAGTGCGGTGAACCTCTGTGTGGCTAATTGTTCAAAAATTAGCAGATAATGAAACATCTCGCTCGTCGGTTTGGGTTCAGACACTCCACTTTTATTCTCCCGCAACGTTGATGCGGCCGGACTACCGAAGCGCATGCGATAAAAGACCCCGTCGGATTCTACCTCTATGATGGCTAGATTTAACGAAGGATGTTCACACGCTATCATATCCAAACGCGCACCGGATTTCGTAAGTAGCACGTGTCTTCCTGCTAGCCCTTTCACCATAATCTGTGAGGGCAGCGGATAACGCGGCGATACGTCATAAGGAAGGAGACACGCCTCATCGACGCGCGCTGCCAGCAAGGCACCCATGTTGCCCGCTGTCGCCCATAGATAGTCATGCGCGTGGGCGTGCGCCCCCACCCATCCCATTTGTCCGATAAGGGTACCACATTCATCATCCGGCGACAGTGGCCGCAGCCCTGGATGATAACCGCGCAGACACCACTGATTGTAACGATAACTTTGGGGAGGTGGGGCCGTCACTGAATTGATTAAATAGGGGTTGATTAATATTTTTTTATCCTCATCACCTGACTATGAAAACACAGATTAACGACGGGGGTGCAAACGAACAGTTTACCACAAAACTTTAGATGAACGTACAGAAATTTCTCGAAGATAAAATCTCATATTAACTATACCATGTTTGAAAAAAAATAGCAAATTTTATTAGATGTTATCTCACAGAACTATTTACTTCTCCATTAAAAATGGATGCTAGATTACCAGGTACCCCGGTAGGCGTGATTTCCGGTTCACGCGCCATCGGCAAATCAACAAACATGTCGAAAACGAAATGCCGTGAAAACTATTGACACCTCTTGAAATATTGAGGAGAATATGATAGACTTTTTTTAAAAAGCCGCCACGCGCTCACAAAATGAATTGTGACAGAATCTCTTGAACGAGAAATCAGAAAGGCATCATTAACACCCTCATGAAAAATATAAGAAATGAAACGGATAGTATGGGAATGCTCCACGTCCCAGCTGAACGGTACTGGGGCGCGCAAACGCAGCGTGCCCTTCAGAATTTTAAAATTGGCTCAGAACGTCTACCTCGGGCAGCACTCTGGGCGCTCGGAACTGTCAAACAGGCAGTCGCTTACGTGAATGCAGAACTCCACTTGCTTGAACCACGGCTTGCCGAGGCGATAGGAAAAGCGGCACAAGAGGTAATCGACGGCACGTTAGATGAGCATTTCCCGCTACCCATCTGGCAAACGGGTAGTGGAACCCAGTCAAATATGAATGTAAATGAGGTGATTGCCAATCGCGCGATTGAATTGCTAGGCGGACAACTCGGAAGCAAGCACCCGATTCATCCGAATGACCATGTCAATAAGTCACAATCAACGAACGATGTGTTCCCTACGGCGATACATCTCGCAATGGTGCGTGAGATTCAGGAACATCTCATGCCGAGGCTGCGTCGCCTACGAGAAGCATTCACAGAAAAGGCGGAAGCATTTAAGGAAATTGTCAAAATTGGACGAACGCATCTAATGGATGCAACCCCGTTGACACTGGGACAAGAATTTAGTGCGTATACCCACCACCTCATTACAGCAGAAGAGCGGCTTTTTGGCGCACTCCCCCATCTATATGAACTTCCTATTGGCGGTACCGCTGTGGGTACAGGGTTAAACACGCACCCGGACTACACGGAACGCGTTATCGCGAAACTATCAAAAACCACAGGCTACCCACTCCAACGTTCGCGAAATTCCTTTGAAGCACTTGCAGGTAGAGATGCGATTACGAATGCGAGTGCCGTCTTAAAAACAGCCGCGACAGCCCTCTTTAAGATTGCGAACGACATTCGGTGGCTCGCCTCCGGGCCACGCTGTGGGCTTGGAGAATTGGAGCTGCCACCGAATGAACCGGGAAGCTCAATTATGCCCGGAAAAGTGAATCCTACCCAGTGTGAAGCGCTCACCATGGTATGCGCGAAAGTCATCGGTAACGATACAACGATGACTATTGCGAATGCAAGCGGCGCCTTACAGCTTAATGTGTTCATGCCACTTATGGCGTATACTGCATTGCAATCAATTCAGTTATTAGGCGACGCATGCGAGTCTTTCCGTGAAAATTGCGTCGTGAGCATTGTTCCAAATCAAGCACGGATTAAGGAACACCTAGCACAGTCGCTGATGCTGGTAACGGCACTCACACCGCATATTGGTTACGATAATGCAGCCAAAGTTGCACAGAACGCTCACGAAAACGGCTGCACCCTCCGCGAAGCAGCCGTTTCTTTAGGTGTGTTAACGGCAGCGGAATTTGACGAACGGGCGATTCCTGAAGAGATGACACAGCCGAATATCGGCAAGAAAAACAGACTCTAGCAATGCTATCAATGCGCTTTCGATTTGGCACCACTTCCCCAAATGCCCCCATGCTGGAAAGCGTTACGTCTCCTTCTACTTGCGGTGTCTCCACAAGCGTTTCGCTATGTGGAGACACAAGCGTTTCGCTATCAGGAATTTTAATCGGTTCCTGACGAGTTTTAACGAGGCAGCTCCCCTTTCAGTCTGGAAGGGGGCTGCCCTATATTTTCCTACCTAATCGTTCTCCGTGGCCGGCAGCTCCGATTCATGGGGGGCAACCTCTAAGTTTTGAAATGCAGAGAAGCCGCTGCCCGCGGGAATGAGTCTACCCAGAATGACATTCTCTTTCAAACCGAAGAGGGTATCGGTTTGTCCACTAACAGCAGCATCGGTAAGCACCTTCGTCGTTTGTTGGAATGATGCGGCGGAGATGAAACTGTCAGTACTCAAAGAGGCTTTACTGATACCCTGAAGAATTGGTTCACCGGTTGCCGGCGTATTGCCAGCGGCGTCCTTCTCGGCATTGACGCGATAGAATCTGTCGCGTTGTACCTCATCGTTGGTGTGGAAAGATGTATCACCTGGTTCGGTAATGCGAATCTTCGTCAACATCTGCCGGACGATGGTTTCAACGTGTTTGTCGTTAATCGTCCCGGCCCCGTAGACTTTCTGAACTTCGTCAACAAGGTATGCAGACACAGCTTCTTCGCCTTCAAGGGGAATCCCTTCAATGAGAGTTCGCCCGATTTTGAGGATATCATGTGGATTGCGATAGCCATCCGTGAGCGGTTCGCCCGCGTTAACCCAATCCCCCGGAGTAATTCGCCGTTTCTCGTCGGGGATGGGATAGGTGCGGCTTTCGTACTCTTCATGGACGATACGGTAAACGGGCACGCCAGCTTTGGTGCCTACCGCTTGGATGACGCCCTCAATTTCGGCGATTTCTGCGGCGTCTTCGCGTTTTGGGCGCCGGGCCTCAAACAACTCTGTGACGCGTGGAATCCCTGCAACAATGTCCCGGTTCACAGTTTTCTCATGCCGTTGCGCGAGGGTATTTTCAGCCCGGACGGATTCACCTTCTTTGACAGAGAAGGAGTAACCAGCCGGAATCAGATGCGGTTCGCGATGCCCATCAGGCGTTTCGATTTCAATATGCATCCGTAACGCGAGTTCGTCTTTGTCAAAACCAGCGTATTGCGCCGTAGCATGTTGGTAAGCAGCTTCGGACAATTTCTCCCCCACTGAATGTTGACAACTCGGATGGTAGACAGCCGTGACAGTGTAGCTCACGTAGCGATTCTGCTTTTGAATAGCGCGATGCTCTGCATCTGTCAGGAATTCACCGGCATCAAGCCGGTTCGTCTCGCGCGTATCAGCAATCACGCGATAGACGCTCTCCACATCAAACGCTTTATATTCCCGTTGAAGTTTCCGATACTCTTTCTCTAGAAGTTCGGTTCCCAAAGTCAGTATGAGTTTAGGGTGATGCACGCCGGTGACACGGTAGCAAGAGCCCGTGACGAGTTCCTTCAGCTCAGGCTCCATTTTCCGGCGAGTCTTGTATTCTGATTCAGTCAGCACTTCGCCATCTTTCAGTTCGTAGCTCCGTTCCACATCAAAGCCCCTGTATCGCCGCCTGTTCAGGTTTATTTCTTTCCGCGTCAATACCTCATCCACCTGCAAGGGACAGTCCGGATGATGCACGCCCGTCACGCGGCTGAGCCGTTCCGTTTCAAGGCTGCCGGTGGCGATAACCGTCTCCGTTGCTTCAAGTCCGGGATAGTTCCGCAGTGCCTCGCGTGCTTCTACGTCACTGATCAAAGTTCCCGGGGTTAGAGGACATTCGGGATGATAGACGTAAGTAATCCGGTGCCGCAATTTGGGCGCATCAAAACCAGGAAACCGTTTGTGAGCCAATCTCAATTTATTTGTCGTTAAGACATCACCGACATTAAGAGGGCAATCCGGATGATGCACACGGGTGACAACGTGCGAGACGGTATCAGCTCTTTCTGTCTCAAACGGCTGATATGTCAACCGTACCTCCTCATATTCGCGTTCCGTTAAGTTATCACCGGCATGTAACGGGGCATCTGGATTGACAACGTAGAGTGACTTCGCATCCATGTCAAATGGGGTGAGCCAGGGCCGGATGTCTTCTTCCGCCACCGTGTCACCGACGGAAAACGGAAACGCAACATCGTGACACGCCGTGATATAGTAGAGCCGCTTAAATTTCCTCGTATTCGCGGTGTCAACAGCGTCGCTATCGTTATCCGTGGCGGAACGGTTCGCAACGGATATCTGGGGCTCAACGGCAGTAGCCGCTATAGGTGTCAGCTTATCTGCAGCGAGGAATTCACCGGTATCGACATTAAGGTAACGCCATTCCCCTTCAAAACGTTCTTGTATATTTGACTTTAACCGTTCAACTTCGTCGTTTGTCAACAACGCACCGACAGCAACGGCGATATCAGGGTGTCGTACCTCTATGACTGTTTTACGTTCGGTGACATATTGATGAAAGCCGTATAGCCTGCGCGCTTCCTCATACAGTGCGTATGAAAGCCTGTCGTCAATCTTCAGTGGGCACCTGCTATCGTTAACAGCCGTGATGCGATACTGCCAGGCTTGAGTTTCAAACCCTTTATACCGGGTTGTATTCTCCGAGAACTGCTTTTCGCTGAGCAGTTCCCCCGGTTGCAGTTGGCAATCCGGGTGATTAACCTGTTTGACTTTGTAGGCGGCCCCATCAAGGTCAGCCCTGTTTTCAACTGCCACCCAAAGTTCACCTTCTTGTCGAACGGTACTACCGGGGTGAAAATCGCGGAAGTGGATAGTCCCGCTGGTTTTTGCGAGAATTTCACGCTGTGGCGCGTCAGAGGCTTGTTCCACGGCACCGCCGGTGTGGAACGTCCGCATTGTGAGCTGCGTTCCAGGTTCCCCAATAGATTGTGCAGCGATGATGCCGACGGCTTCACCGACATGGGCAAGTTTTCCGGTAGTCAAATCATTTCCATAACATTTAGCACAGACACCTCGTTCTGTTTCACAAGTGAGGACAGAACGGACTTTGACCACTTTTATCCCACATGCCCCAATTTGCTCAGCGGCTGTAGTAGATATGACGGTGTCTGCGGGTACCAGCACTTCCCCGGTATCGGGATGCACAATCTCCTCAGCGGCAGTCCTTCCGTCAATCTTAAAGGCGAGCGTCCCGCCCTCGGTTGTAAACTTCTGAAAAGATGCCATCGTCTTGCAATCTTCTTCAGTAATCCGGACATCTTGTGCAACATCCACGAGTTTTCGAGTCAGGTAACCGGATGCGGCGGTTTTCATTGCGGTATCCACCAACCCTTTGCGTGAGCCATAAGTAGAGTTGAAATAATCCAGGACATCTAAGCCTTCGCGATATGAGCTCTTAATGGGTGCGCTGAGGATTTCGCCGCTCTGCCGTGCCTTCAATCCGACAACGGCACTAATCTGCATGAACGGATTCTTTCGGGCACGTGCGCCACTATCCGCCATCACATAAACTGGGCTGAATCCTTTGACGTATTCATCACGTTCGACGAGGTAGGTTTCAAGATTGGGCAGCGTTTCAAACATCGTCTCCTCAATCTTCTCAATGGCTTCAAACCATAACCGAATCCGCTCGTTTTCGAGTTCCTCAATGTTAGAACCCCTAGCAGTATCGATGAGCCTGTCCACCGCGGCTTGCGCTTCGTTAACCAGATTGTCGCGGTTCTCCGGCAGAATGTAATCCTTAATACCGGGCGAAATCCCGCTCAACGTGGCATATTCAAACGCGAGCTTTTGGAGATTGCTGAGTACCTCGGTAGTTGTGCGTGTCCCCAATTCGTTGAAGCAACGCTGAACTAATGCCGATAATTGTCGTCCTCCCACCTCCATATTGAAAAACGCGAGGCGCTGTCCGGAATGAGCATCTGTCCACTCCAATTCGTCTGGAATCACCTCATTCAAAATGACTCTACCCACCGTCGTAAGAATTGGCTCCCGTGCTTGGGTGCCGTTGGGTTTGAAGAACACCTGCAAACTGTCGTGGAGTTTCAGCTGCCCGGCGGCGTAGGAGGCAATCACCTCGTCTGTGTGTTGGTATCGCCTGTGGTACCATGCGCACCCGCGGAAGGCTTCAAATTGTGCCGGTTCTCCACTCCGATATGCAGCATGGAGTCGCGCAGCATCGGCATCATGGGTTGGCAAAGCTTTCGTGAGGAAGCTGGGCCCAAGCACCATGTCCAGTTCCGGGACTGCAATCGGTTCCCCATGTGACGGTTTAAGAATGTTATGGCTGCTGAGCATCAGCAGTTTCGCTTCCGCCTGTGCTTCCGCTGTGAGTGGAACGTGCACCGCCATCTGGTCGCCATCAAAGTCGGCGTTAAAGGCTTTGCACACTAGCGGTGGGATGCGTATCGATTTTCCTTCAACCAAGACGGGTAAAAAGGCTTGGATTCCAAGCCGGTGGAGCGTCGGCGGCCGATTCAGTAAAACGGGATGCTCTGCGATAACCTCTTCAAGCACTTCCCAGACAGGGCTATCCGGTTGGGTATGCTCAGTCATAAATTTCGCCCGCTTCATTGTTCCGGTGTGTCCATAGGCTTGCAATCGCTCAATAATAAACGGTTTGAAGAGTTCAACCGCCATTCGTTTGGGTAACCCACACTGGTGGAGCGCGAGTTCCGGGCCGACGACAATGACACTGCGGCCAGAGTAGTCTACCCGTTTACCGAGGAGATTCTGACGGAACCGGCCGACTTTCCCTTTCAAAATATCCGATATGGACTTGAGGGGCCGATTACCGGGGCCGGTTACATACCTGCCATGCCGCCCATTATCAAGATACGCGTCCACAGCTTCCTGTAGCATCCGTTTCTCATTGCGTAAAATCACCTCCGGTGAGCGGATGAGGATGAGTTTGCGTAGCCGGTTGTTCCGGTTGATAAGCCGCCGATACAAGTCGTTCAAGTCGCTAGTAGCGAACCTGCCGCCATCTAAAGTCACAAGAGGCCGGAGGTCTGGCGGAATGACGGGAAGTACATCCAAAATCATCCATTCTGGACGCTGTCCAGATTCGATAAAGTCAGCCAGCTGTTTCAGCTGTTTCGCTAGTTTCAGTCGTTTTTGGCGACTCGTCGTCTCTTCCAACTCTTGGTGGAGTTTTTCCTGCTCCGCTTCCAAATCTATGTCCTGCAACAACTTCAAAATGACTTCCGCGCCCGCCTCTGCCTTAAAACGCCCCGGGTAGCGCAGTTTTGCCTGTTCATAATCCGCCTCGTTTAAGACATCCAGCCGTTCCAGTATACCTTCCTTCTTTAAGTCCTCGTCAACTTCCGTCACAATGAACGCCTCAAAGTAGATAACCCGTTCAACTTCGCGAGAAGAGAGTTGACAGAAGGTACCTATGCGAGAAGGCACCCCCTTGAAAAACCAGATATGGGACACCGGTGCAGCGAGCTGGATATAGCCCATGCGTTCCCGACGCACATGCTGTTTGACGACTTCCACGCCGCACCTGTCACAAATAACCCCTTTGTGCTTAATCCGTTTATACTTTCCACAGTTACATTCCCAATCCTTATGCGGGCCAAAAATCGCCTCGCAAAAGAGGCCTTCGGGTTCAGGACGGAAGCTACGATAGTTAATCGTCTCCGCCTTTTTCACCTCACCGCAGCTGCAGGTGTACATCTCTGGACAGGACCAAGTCTGCGATTCCGGTAGCTCTATTTGCCCACTCCGCGCGGGTTGCAAAGTGTTCCTGCGTTTACAACAGGTACGTTTTGCTAATCTCTTAATCTCCTCAGAAGACGAGAGTCTGATGGAGATACTATCAAATGCTATTGACATGCTAATTCCTCTTCGTTGTAAAAATTACGAAGCGTTCTAAAGTGTCTCAAGCTCCGAAGTGATGTGTGATTTTCCTTCACTCAGAAGCTTAACTAGATTTTAGATACTGTCTTCATCGGCTCTGTTTCCGGTATTGAGAACGACGTTGAGCCCCAGTCCCTGGAGCTCACGTACGAGAACGTTAAAGGATTCTGGGGTTCCAGCGGGTTCCGGATTTAGCCCCTTGACAATGGCTTCGTACATCTTGGCTCTTCCCAGAAGATCATCGGATTTAAGAGTGAGCATCTCCTGGAGCGTATGTGCTGCGCCATATGCTTCAAGCGCCCACACCTCCATCTCTCCTAACCGCTGCCCACCATGCTGTGCCTTACCTCCCAGGGGTTGTTGTGTCACAAGCGAGTAAGGCCCTGTGGCACGAGCGTGCATCTTATCCGCGACGAGGTGGTTAAGTTTCATGAAATAGACGTAGCCGACGGTGACCTCTTGGGCGAGTGGTTCACCGGTTCTGCCATCATAAAGGAGGCTTTTGCCACTTTCCCGGCTGCGTTTGGGTAAACTGGTAGTTTCGAGAAGTTGAAAAATTTCACCTTCGGTGGCGCCGTCAAAAACCGGTGATTCGGTATAAATGCCGAGTTCATGGCAAGCCCAGCCGAGGTGAATTTCCAGAATTTGTCCTACATTCATCCGGGAGGGGACACCTAGCGGATTGAGAACAATATCAACCGGTGTTCCATCCGGTAAATACGGCATATCCTCGGCGGGCAAAATGTTGGCGACAACGCCCTTGTTCCCATATCTGCCGGCCATCTTATCACCGACAGAAATCGGCCTTTTGCTGGCCACATAAACTTTGACGAGCTTGACGACACCCGGTTTAAGCTCATCCCCTAATTCCAATTGATTGAGTGCCCGCTTCTGTTCCGCCCTATACGCGGCAATCCGTTCCTCAGCGACTTCCGACACACGTTGGGTGTATGCGACTGCCGCCATATCTGTCACATGAATATCGGAAGCGTTTACACCGGGCATATCAAGCAGCGCTTCTGTAACGGTGTCCCCGGTATTTGCGAGCGGTTCGAGTTCGGTTTCAACGGTATCTTGCTCATCCAAGGATTCGGGACTCCCGCCAAACACAGGCCATGCCAATTTGCGGCCGAGTAGCCTGCGGCGAATTTCTTCATCCTTGCGGCGTTGAACGGCGCGCGTCTGTTCCCGAAATGTCTCTTCTATCTCCTTCAGCTTGGATTGGTAACGTAATTCGTCGACATCCACGGGGGTGTCACTCGCATCTTCAGCGTCGTACGACGCGTGCTGCCTCGCTAGTCGAGCGTAGCGATGCCCTTCCTGTTTGCGAGAAAAGACCTTGACATCAATGACAACCCCTTCAAGCCCGGTTTTGATAGTAGAGGATGTGTCCCGAACTTCCCGATTCGCCTTTTCGCCGAAAATCACGTGCAGCAACTTCTCTTCAGGGCCATATTGGCTTTCGCCTTTTGGTGTCACTTTCCCGACGAGGATACTCCCGGGGCCGACAACGCTGCCGATACGTACAATCCCTTCCTCATCTAATTGGGCAAGCCGCTGTTTTTTTACATCGGGAATATCTCGGGTAATTTCTTCTGGTCCCATCTTAGTGTCACGCGCTTCAACAACGAATTCTTCAATGTGAATCGATGTGAAAGTATCTTTACGGATTAGCGATTCACTAATCAGAATGGAGTCTTCATAGTTGTGGCCGCCCCACGGCATGTAGGCGCATAAGACATTCCTACCTAGGGCGAGTTCACCTTGTTCAGTTGAGGGGCCATCGGCAAGAATATCTCCGGCAGTGACAGTCGCCCCAACAGAGACAATAGGATGTTGATGGAAACAGGTACCACTATTGCTCCGTTTGAATGTCTGAAGTTTGTAGACATCGTACCCCATCTCACTTTTCTGCGTCTCGCCGTCATCGGAATGGAGTGCTTCACCCGTCCGGATAATGATGTCTTCTGCAGAGACGCTGACAACGGTGCCGCTGCGCCTGGCAATGCAGAGTGCGCCTGAATACCGTGCGGCGTGCACTTCCATGCCGGTGCCGACTAAAGGTGCCTCCGGTTGAATCAGCGGTACTGCTTGTCGTTGATGGTTGGCCCCCATCAACGCCCGGTTTGCATCTTCGTGTTCAAGGAATGGGACGAGGGCCGCGGAAACTCCAACAATCTGTTCCGGCGCAATCCCTATATAGTCAACTTCTGTGATAGGCAGTGAAAAAACATCTTCTCCCTGGCGCGCGAGCAGTTTAGTGCCTGTTTCACGTGACGCAATGCCACCGTTCACGGCACCCCGCGGTATCTCTCTCGCAGCAATTTTCATCCGCTCTTCTTTACCAGCGGGAAGATACTCCACTGCATCCTGTACCTTGCCATCCGAGACTTTTCGGTAGGGTGTCTCTAAGAAACCGTAACGGTTTACGCGAGCATAGCAGGCGAGTGAGACGATAAGCCCGATTGATGGCCCCTCCGGCGTCTCTAGGGGACAAACCCGTCCATAGTGCGTATGATGCACGTCGCGAACCGCTGCCGTAGCTCTATCACGTTGTAAGCCCCCGGGGCCAATGGCGGAGATTCGCCGTTTGTGCGTCAACTCATCCAACGGGTTTATCTGCTGCATAAACTGCGATAATTGGTTAGAACCGAAGAATTCACGCAGCGCTACCATCAATGGCTTCGGGTTAATCAAGGCAGTTGGAACACAAGTACGCATATCTACAGTGTTGAGCCGCTCGCGTGACGCGCGACGTATCTGTAACAAACCGATACGAAATTGGTTTTCAAGGAGCTCACCTATAACGCGCACACGGCGGTTACTAAGATGGTCCAGATCGTCTTTGAGCGCCCGTTCGTTCTGGACATCTATCAGGTGATGAAGCGTGGCTGCAATGTCTTCAGGGCGTAAGGTACGGACATCTTCTGTCGGTTCCCCATAGATAGGGATGTGCCCGAGTTTCTCTGTGAGCTTATAACGCCCAACCCGTCCTAAATCATACCGGTGCGAATCGAAAAGATGCCAATTAAGTTGCTTCTCCGCCTGCTCTACGTTTGCCGGGTCACCTGGCCGGAGTACCGATTGTATCTCAAGTAATGCGGTTTCCTGGATACGCCGATGCGCCGGGTAATCCGACGCTTTGTCTTGTTCTAACGTATTGCGCAAATAGCGAAGGGACTTGGCATTTTCAGGAGTTAGCACCGTTACCCCTTCAATACTTGCGCCTTTGAGTCGTTCAACTTCTGTTTCAGTGAGCAGTGTATTCGCTGTTAGTAGGCATTCCCCTGTTTCAGGGTGTATCACAGACGCGGCACAGACACTTCCGACAACGTCCGGAATCTCTGTCGGAGCGAGTTTTTCCGCGGAAAAGCTCGCTCCATATTGTGCTTGCATTTCGGTGTACGCCATATCGGTGAGGATTTGCCCTGCTGTTAACGGACACCCCTTATTGATAATAGAGACAACGCGGTAGACACGTTCGGATGTCAATCCTTTCCACTTTCTCTGGGCGCTCGCGCGTTCAGTAGCCGTAAGTATCTGCCCGGGCTTTAACGGAATATCGTCGGTTACGGTTTTTACTTCATAGCAGATTTCTGTCTCAATTCCCGGGTAACGTTTGGAGACTTCGCGATACTCTGTATCCGGCATGAGGTGGCCGGGGGCAAAGGGCGCCTCTGGATGAAACACGCCGGTGATTCGGCGCATGCGAGCAAACGTTGTCTCCTTCCATTTCCGACGATGTGCTGCCCATTCCTTTCGCGTCAGCAAGTCATCGGGCCGCACCGGCGCATCGGATTCCCCAACATCAAGTACTTGGTAGACAATATCATGGGTAAAACCCGGGTATTTATCGCGCGCGCTTTTATATGTCGCTGCAGAGAGCAACTGTCCAGGCGTATAAGGACATTCCGAGGCTGTCACCTCTGTGACACGCCAGCCTGACAACACCACATCCTCTGTTTCAGTAAAGAGCCGCAGGATATCCGCATCGGACTCCCAGCCAAGCGCGCGCAGAAGCACCGTCGCAGGCAATTTCCTACGTTTATTTAAGCGGACATACACCTGGTCCTTTGCATCAGATTCGAATTCAACCCAGGCGCCACGGTAGGGGATAATCTGAGCTGTCGGCGTATTTTGTCCAGAAGTCATCGACTTCTCAAGAAAAATTACACCCGGTGAACGGTGCAGCTGGTTAACAATGACACGTTCTGTCCCATTAATAATAAACGTCGCGTTCTCAGTCATCAACGGCACATCGCCAAAATAGACATCCGATTCTCGAATGTCTACGATATGAGGTTCATCGCTCCCTTTATCTTTCTCACAGACGAACAACCGAAGACGCGCCGTCAGCGAGACCTGATAGTTGACACCACGTGCCACGCAATCCTCAAGTGAATATTTCGGCTGCTCGAGATGGTAGGAAACAAATTCAAGCCTGCTGATATCTTGGTAATCCGGAATTGGAAAGATTTCATGGAAAACGGCTTGAAGCCCGATGTTCTGGCGAACCTCCGGCGCTATCTCCCGCTGTAAGAAATCGGTGTATGAACGTTGTTGAGTCTCGATTAAATTCGGAAGAGGGGGACGTTCCTTTGTTTTGGCAAAAGAATGTCTTTGTCGTATATTCACGTGTATTGTGCTCCCATTGCGGTTTAACGATTTGCTGCGCCACGCACGAACAGAGTTTCGAGGCACCGTCGGGTAAGGTGAAAAAACTTATCTAGCTAGTGTTCGGCAGGTAAATGGAAAGAAAACGATAGCTCGGTTTCTTCCGCCCCGCAGCCCATGACAGGGGCATTTGGAGGTTTTTGGGACTCATATTTGCTTTTAGTTCGGTATCTGCAATTTGGCAATCGGGAAAAACTTCATACAGACTCCAGTCTGCTTTACCGAAAACCGAGAATCTGGCAAATTTTCAAGATAACTTTACAAGCATCACTTTATCATGAATGCATAACGTAATATTGTACAATGAAATCAACAAAATGTCAAGAAAAAAATGCCCTTTTTTATAAAAAATTCCGAAATATCACGTTGACTCGGTGAAAAAGAGTGATAGAACCCCAGCTAAAGCATGGGGGCTTCCGCAAAGTTATGCGAAAGCGCTTGTGGATTTCAGAAGCGTAGGGCTCTCCTTTGTTTCGCGGACTGGTTGCTTCAACGGAGTAGCCAACGATTTTGCCAAGCAAAACAATGGGGCTTACGTCTCCTAAACCAAAGGAAGCTATCCCTTCCTTGAGAATGTTCATCGCAGCGTTTTGGTCTCTATCCAAGTGCGTCTTACACTTCGGACACGTCCATTCACGCTCTGCTAACGTGAGATTATCGTTTTTATGATGACAAACAGAACAGCTTTTACTTGTCGGAGACCACCGACTAATCTTCAGCACAGCGCGTATCCGCTTTTTGCTCTGGTGTTTAAGTTTCTGCATGAACTCACCAAAGCCACCATCGGAAACCTGTTTACCCCAAAGCCGTTTCATTCCGTCAAGATTCAGGTCTTCAAAGAACAGAATATCAAACTTTTGACACAGTTCTATCGCAAGTTTCCACTGGTAGTCGGTTCTCTGATTTTCAGTCTTTTTATGAATACGAGCGACTTTCTTACGTTCACGCTCTCTGTTATGAGAACCTTTGACTTTACGGGAATACACTTTTTGTGCGTTCGCTAACTTATCAGCGTTCTGTTTGTAGAACATAGGAGCAGTATATCTGTGTCCATCACTGCCAGTCAGAAAGTCTTTGATACCCATATCGAACCCTTCAGCTTTACCTGTCTTGGGTTCGGGGGTGACTTCGCTATAGTCTTCAGTGAGTGTAAGATACATATCTCCGATAGAACGGTATACGGTTCTAACCGAGAGCGTCTCTTGTGACTTGAACCTGTTTGATTTTGCCTTCTATGGTTCTGTGTAAGGCAAAACGATACCAACGACCGTTAAGACGAATACGATACGTCGGGTGGTTTATGAGTTTTTCTGTTTCGGTAGTAGGCATTCTAACTTAATCTGTTCACCACGAAGCGTCATACCTTTGTGTTTCTTACACGACTTGAATTGCGGATGTCCTCTGCCGCAAAACGGCGGTTTTGCCCTACGCTCAAGTGTTTTCATTTCGCGAAAGGATTGTGATAAACGCTTCACAACATTTTGTAGCGCCCACGAGTAAGGGATATGCCAATGCTTGTATTTCTCAAGTTTCTTGAGTGTCGTCAAATGTGCAGACATCTTGGAATACGAAAGTCCCTTACCATAGCGACGGTAATATCGCATACACAATGCAATGAAGTGGTTTCGCACAACACCGCAGATATTACACTCGTCATGCAGACGCTTCAGAGAGTTATCGTAAAAAAGTTTATGTTTCGTGTTTCTCATGGGATATCAAGTATCAAGTTTTTAACCCTTATCAAGTGGGTAGGCAGACACGTAGCCTTGCGACTACGCTTGACATGTCTGCCCCAACTTGATACGATTAGTATACCATATTATGAGGCGAAAGTCTAAGTTATTTTCGACCCAACTATAGACGGTGTCTATATCCCCCAGCTAAAGCAAGGGGGGTTGACACCGAAGAATTTGATAAAAAGATTGACATACAACCGCAACTTGCGTATAATTCCGAATAATGAATCCGGCTGAAACCGATTTCATTCGACATTCAGCAACAACATATCCGGATAGATGCAATTTACCAATTTTATACCGCAAAATGGGAATAATAGTGGCATGCTTTCTAACACACTTCCGACGCTCTAACTTCACTGCGGGTAGGATAGACAACTCCTAATGAGTACCTGCACATCACCGTTACCTGTGAAACCCATCATCGGAGTCCTGACTGCGTTCCCGCTCATGCTGCCAGCCGTATATAAGGAATTGACACATCGCTTCGGGCGGATTGACTTCACTAGCGCACTCTTGCCGTTCACCAGCACAAACTATTATCAGGCAGAAATGGGGAACGGACTGCAACGGCAGTTTATTAGTTTTGAAGACTTAATAGACGCCGGCACATTAGCACAGATGAAACAGTTCACAAATCAGGTTGAACAAGCATTTGCGCTAGAAGATACTCAAAATCGGCGTGTTAATTTAGACGCCGGTTATGTTTCCGAAGCGAAGCTAGTGCTCGCATCCACGAAGGACCACGCGCATCGTATCTATCTCTGCAACGGTATCTACGCCGAAATTACGCTCCGCTTCCAGCGCAAAACGTTTCAACCTTGGGAATGGAGCTATCCAGATTACCGCTTACCAGAATACATTGCTATTTTTAATCACATCCGCACAATGTATAGAGCCCAATTGGCGCGGTTTTTACCCGGACGTAGATAGCGTGGGCCGCGTTATTTTTCCATGATGCCCTTCAGTAACATTCCGCCGGTGTGAATACCGGATCCCCAGAATCATAATTCTGCGCCGTACCCCCCGGCATTGACTGACTTATAGGAGGATGCTTTCAATGAAGACATACGCTACCTCACATGGTTACAAGCAAATTTTGCTTGTCTGCTCTCTTTTTTTCTTTTTTTCACAGACTGATGTATTAAAAACACAATCAGCACACGGGCTAGAAGAGGTTCTCGCCCAAACATTGCCGGATACAAAAAAAATTGACAAAAACTCAGAAAAACGTGCCCGTGCGCGCGAGCTCGGCATCGTGATAGGCAACACCGCTCCCGGGGAACACAACGCAATTACCGATGTACCAGGTGTCAAGGTGGGACATGTCACCCTCATTCAAGGGGACTCCATCCGCACCGGTGTCACCGCAATCGTGCCGCATGATGATATCTGGCAGGCAAATTTATTTGGCGCGGCGCACGTCATACACGGAAATGGTGAAGCTACCGGCATTTCACGAATCAATCAAGCAGGATGGATTGAATCACCGATTTTGCTGACAAACACATTGAGCGTCGGGCCCGTTCACGATGGTGTTGTCCGCTACATCGTCAACCGGTATCCTAACAATAATATCGTCCTTCCGATTGTTGCAGAATGCTACGATGGCGGTTTAAACGATATCAGCGGGCTACATGTCACCGCAGCGCACGCCATTCAAGCAATAGAAACGGCAGCCTCTGGCCCGGTAGCAGAAGGGTGTGTCGGCGGTGGTACCGGCATGCGGTGCTATGGGTTCAAAGCCGGCATTGGTACCGCCTCCCGTGTCCTACCCGCCAAGCAAGGCGGCTGGAAAATCGGCGTATTGGTAAACTCAAACGGCGGTAGACGCAAACAATTACGTATAGACGGTGTTCCCGTCGGAAAAGAAATTCCTGATAGAAAGACAAAGAACGACAGGGGCGGTTCATTTATCGTCGTTATTGCAACAGATGCACCGCTAATACATCGTCAATTGAAGCAGCTCGCCGTACGTGCTACACACGGAATAGCCCGTACCGGCACACCCAGCACTGACGGTAGTGGTGAATTTGTTATCGCGTTTTCGACTGCAAATGCAATTCCTAGAAAGAGTGAAGATGGCACTTTTCAGATTCGTGTGCTCGCCAATTCGCGCCTGAGTTCACTTTTTGACGCTGTCATTGAAGCAACCGAGGAGGCCATCGTGAATTCAATGACAATGGCGACAACAACCACCGGGCGAAACGGAAGAACAATCTACGCGATTCCTTTGCAACAGCTGCAACAAGTGATGAAGCAGTATGGACGTTAGTGATAGCACCCACACGCTAAAGCGTGGGGCTTCGGTTTCATAGCAACTGCGGTTTTCTCATAGAGTCAACCGTCTTACTGTCGCTCCACCAGCGGGCGTTTCCCTGTAGGTTTCTACAGGCATATCGTCACGTGACGGCTATCCCTGCCCGCAAAATGTTTAGCGCAGCGTTGATGTCTCTGTCGTGGTGTGAACCACAGTCGGGGCATGTCCACTGCCTATCGTCCAATGTTAGGGTTTCGTTATGATATCCACAATCACGACAAGGTTTCGTGGGCGAGGTCCGAGACGTTACGCCCCCACAGGCGTTTCATGCCGTCAAGGTTCAATGTCTCAAAGACAATTGTATCAAACTTTTTACAAAGTTCACTTGCCAGTTGCCAGTGAAAATCTTTAGCGTAGGGCGAAACCGCCGTTTCGCGGTGGTTGCTAATTTTCCGATACAGACGTGCAAGTTGTCTCACACACCGCCACCACAAGGAAAGAACCTTTAACTTTACGAGAAAACGCTTTATTGAGATGCCGAAGTTTGTTCAAGGACTGTTTCAAAGGTTGCGGGTTGTGTATTTTCTCACCCGTGCTAAGTGTCAAATACTCTTGAGTCCGAAGTCTGCCCCAACGCTTTTACCTGTTGTCGGCAGTGGGCTAAAATCTGTATAAGTTGTTGTAATACAAAGCCAATAGGTTCCGCAAGCGTCACGTTTGATTGTAAGCGTGCTGATAGTCCCATGCCAGTGGCGGTGCTTATGAACGTAGTTGGCACTTTATCAAACTGCCACTGACGCGTCTGAGGATTCCAGTTACGGAAAGTCAGCGTGATACGATGCTCAAACAAGGAATACCCGGCGTGTCCGGGAAAGGTGATGGATTTGAACTGATGACGTTTTTTGATTTTCGGTTAGAACCGTATCAAGTCCCGTCTGCGCCAGAGACGACGCAGACCGTTCTAAGGGGGTTTTGACACCGAAGAATTTGATAAGAAACGGGCAAGTCTGTCCGATACCACGCGGATTTTTGAGGTTCCCGGCGCTAAATCGCTATCTTGCCCCAGGAAACACCCCACGCGGGACAACATCGTAATGTGAAAACGCCAATGTGAAGGTACCACGCCCCTGCGTCATTGAACGGAGACGCGTTGTGTACTGGAACGTTTCTGATAGCGGAATGAAGGCGCTAATAAAGTTAAGGGAATCTTGAACCCCGCTCTCGTTAATCTGAGCACGGCGCGCGTTCATGTCACCAATCACTTTACCAAAGTATTCATCAGGTACTGTGAGATATATACGCATAATTGGTTCAAGGAGAAGTGGATGCGCGCTTCTCAACGCATTTCCAAACGCCTGTACCGCGGCAGCCTCGTACGCCATCTCTGAACATTCCGTTGGATGCGTAGAACCACCCGTTAGAGTTAACTTGATGTCTTGCAGCGGATACCCCCTGAGTAAGCCGGCACCCATCGCCCGGGTGAGTGTGTTCTTAATCGCCGGAATATACTGTCGCGGAATCTGCGTTTCATCGGTATTGTCCTCAAATTGAAATCCCTCACCGCGCTCTAAAGGCGTCACGGTGAGTTGCACATCCCCATAAATACCGACTTCATCCCCGTCTGTTTTATTCCGTGAGTGGATATGCGTGCCGCGCGCCTCGGCAGTCCTACTGATAGTTTCTCTATAGACGACTTGGAGTTTACTCACGCGGGCATTCACACCGAACTCGCGCATCATCCTATCCGTGAGCACTTCTAAATGGAGTTCACCCATACCAGAGATAATCCGTTGCCCGGTTTCCTCATCAATTCCGACGGTGAACGTCGGGTCTTCTACCATCAATTTTTCTAAGGTTTCCTCTAAAGCGTCGGCATCGCTCGCACGTGCAGGTTCAATCGCAATCGAGATGACGGGTTCGGGAAATGCTATTGACTCTAACAAAATAGGATGTTTCACATCGGTTAAGGTGTCCCCTGTTTTGGTATGCTTAAGCCCGATAAAGACAATGATGTCCCCGGCGTATGCCGCATCGCGGCCGGCTTCTTTATTCGCATGCATCTGTAAAATACGGTGAACGCGTTCTTGCTTGCCTGCCCGAACGTTATAAACCACTTCACCGCGCTTGAGTGTACCGGAGTATACGCGGCAGTAAACCAATTTATCGACAGTCGGGTGCGTCATAACCTTAAACGCCAAGGCGGCAAACGGTGCAGTATCCTCTGCCGGGCGAATGGCCGCCCCCGCATCTGTTTTCGCGCGGGCGCGAGCCGGGGGTATCACCCCTTTCACAGGGCGGACGTCAAGAGGAGAAGGCAGAAAATCAACCACTGCATCCAGCAAGGGTTGCACGCCCTGATTTTTCAACGAGCTCCCACAAAGCACAGGTAGAAATATGCCCTTCAGTGTCCCGACGCGAATCCCTTCAAGTAATTCGGATGTACTCATCTCGTTTCCATCCACGTATTTTTCAAGCAAGGCGTCATCCGCCATAGCAACGTTCTCAAAGAGGGTTTCCCGCGCGAGCTCAACTTCCGCCTTAAATTCATGGGGAATTTCCGATTCTTGGTAAGTCTGCCCAAGGGATTCAGTATCCCAGTGCAGCACCTTCTCCGTAATCAAGTCAATCATACCGGCGAATTCGGCCCCGGAACCTATCGGAAATTGTAGTGGAACCGGTGTCGCGCCGAGGCGCTCCCTCATCATCTGAACAGCCCGGTCAAAGTTTGCTCCGACTCTATCCATCTTATTCACGAAAGCGATACGAGGAACACTGTAACGTTCTGCCTGATACCATACGGTTTCTGACTGCGGCTCCACACCATCAACGGCACAGAAGAGTGCTACCGCACCGTCTAATACGCGCAGTGAACGTTCAACTTCAGCAGTAAAATCAACATGCCCAGGGGTATCAATGAGGTGGATAGCATGGGCCCGCCAGTAACATGTAGTTGCAGCGGCAGTAATCGTCACGCCCCGCTCACGTTCTTGAACCATCCAATCCATTTCCGCTGTCCCATCATCAACCGCACCAATCTTATGTTTTTTACCGGTATAGAACAGGATTCTTTCGGTTGTTGTCGTTTTTCCGGCATCAATGTGGGCAGCAATGCCGATATTGCGGACGTTTTCAATCGGATATTCCCGTGCCATCATCAACCACTCCATTGGAGAACAACACCAAGTAACCCCGGCGCCCACTCCATAAGCAGTTGATACGCTTTGGGCGCGTCACAACCAGCCAAACGATGCGTTATCAGCGGTGCAACCGTAATCCGTTTTTCGCTAATGAGTGATAACACCAAAACACTGTCATCTTCAAGTGTCCAGAAATGAGGCGATGATTCACCCCGGGGCCGAATTGAACCGTGCGCCCCATAGAGAGTCAACCCTTTTTTATGCACATCTCGATAAAAATTAACGTTTGGCGTTTCACCTCTTGTACTCGCAAGGATTACAACACGCGCCCCCCACCCCGCAATCTCTAACGCGGTGAGAATCGCTTCAGGATGCCCCGTTGCCTCAATCACAATCGCGGGGCCTTTGCCACTTGTTGCATCCGCTAGCTCCTCAGCAAAGTTCACCGCTTCCGGGGTGAACGTATAGTCAGCGCCAACTTTTTTCGAAATATCAAGGCGACTCTCGGTTAAGTCTGCAGCAATTACGGGTATCGCCCCGCTCAACTTAGAGAGTTGTAGCGCGAGTAAGCCGATAAGTCCCTGTCCTAAGACTAACGTCGATTCTCCCAATTCGGTTCGTGCTTTGCGGACGCCTTGCAACGCGATTGCCCCCAGATTAAAGAAAACAGCCTCTTCAGCAACGGTAGATGCCCCCGCGACTTTTAACAGGCGATTCGGAGTTGTGACGTAGTGACTCGTGTGCCCATGTGTTGAGGCGACGCGCTCGCCTACCGTATATCCCTTGACAGCCCTACCGACGTCAGCAATTTTTCCGATATTGCTATAACCCGGGCTTGATGGAAAACTGCCGCGCGCATTCGGAAGCATCAATAAAAACGCGCGTTCCGTACCGGGGCTAATCAGCGTGCATTCCGTTTCGACGAGCACCTCATTAGCCGCAAGAGAGGAAACCTCAAACGCCTCAATCTCTACTTTGGCACGTTCCGGCCAAACAACACGTTGTCCTTTCATCGAAAATTTAAACCTCCCATTAAGTCACGTCCGCGCCACCGGGCAAGCCCCATTATTTTATCATAACTCGTTGTCCCAGGCAAGCATCGCAATTCCGAAGAATGGCCCCTGTCGAAAACTACCGGTTATCACGGTTTAAATTTAAGGTAATGTAACGCGCGCCACCACGGTTTGGGGATTTGACGTAGAGAATAACGTACTTTTCTTTATTCTCGTGAATCTGCTTTACAACAGTTGCGTACTGCTCAAGATTAAGAATCGTGGTGTATTCTACTTCTTGAATGAGGTGGCCGCGCCTGATACCTTTTTTCGCAGCTGGACTCCCTTCGGCAACGCGGGTAACAAGGACACCTTTTTCATCTGGTAAATACCCGTAACGTTCAGCGAGTGCAGACGTCAATTCTTGGACATTAATTCCAGCAAAACCCAATTCTGGCTGGGCTGCGTGTTCCGCGCCATCGTCAGCCTGGCCCAGTGGCGCTTTAGTCTCTTCGAATTCTTTGGTAAGGTTTGTGACAACTTCCGCCGTTCGTTTTTCTAATTTAACAGTTAACCGTTTATCCTTCTTGCCTGCCCGTAGGATAACAACCTCAACGGGTTTGCCAATTTCTGTTGCGGCGACAACATTTTTTAGGTGCATCAGGTCTTCGATTTCCTGTCCATCAAAAACAAGGATAACGTCGCCGCGCCGAATACCCCCTTTTCGGGCCGGACCATCTTTGCTAACAAAATCTACCAATACACCACGCGGACTATCAAGGTTTAATTTTTCTGCCAAATCCGCATCTACCTTCTCCATTAGGATACCGAGCCACCCGCGTTCTATTTTTCCGTATTTAATCAGTTGCGGCAAAAGATTTCCGGCGAGGTTACTTGGAATAGCAAACCCAATCCCAATATTTCCACCGACGAAACCGTTCGTCGCAATCGCAGTATTAATCCCTACCAATTCCCCGCGAATGTTTATGAGGGCACCACCGCTATTACCACGGTTAATCGGGGCATCGGTTTGTATGAGCTCACCATACGCGGTAAAACCGCTCCGGCCCTTCGCGCTTACAATCCCTCTAGTCACCGTTTGAGAATAATTGAGTGGCGTGCCAATTGCTATAACCCACTCCCCAACCTCAAGCGCATCAGAATCCCCAAACGGCAGTAATGGAAGCCCTTCCGCATCAATTTTTAGCACCGCCAAATCCGTTCCCCCCGCTTGAGTTTGAGCCGAATCACGCCCAATTAATTCAGCAGCATATTCCCGGCCATCGGCGAGCACCACGTTCATTTCATCAACACCCTCAATGACATGATTGTTCGTCAAAATATAACCGTCTTCACTGACAATGACACCCGAACCTATTCCCGTGGTAGCTCTTGGCTCCACATTACGCGGGGGCCGGCCATCAAATTCAAAAAAACGGCGGAATGGAAAATCGTCACCAAAAAATCGTCTGAATCGATCTTCCTGTTCTGGAGTCATCCCCTCGCGAGATTGCCTATTATTCACTTGCGTTGTTGTGTTAATTTTCACCACCGCCGGACGCGTTAAAGCAACTAATCCAGTAAAAGCTCGATTTGCACGTTCTAAATACTCGAAATCTTCTAAATCCTGACCGGTGAGAGTTCGAAGCGGCTCGTTCGTTTGCCCAATTGCAGTCTGAAGTGAAAACTCATCTCCACCACGCTCAACAATCAGAACCGAAATAACTATCAACCCAACCAAAACAAAAAGTAAGCCTATATATTTTTGCATTTTTTTGTTGAATTTAAACATGAAATAATACCCCCAATTATTGAAACCCTGGGACTTGTAGTGGATACCTCATTTTTTCGTTTACGCCTTTAAAGACACACTCATGTACCCATAAGGTTGCAAATTTTTAGAGAAAAAAAGAGGAAAATTGATGAACCTTCTAAGGCAATAGATTCGGAAAAAATGAATGGCTTCCTAAGTATAACGTCTAACCGGTTTAATATATATGACGCCTCCAAGAACATAACATATCAAAGCGGCCGGAGTTCGTTTCATCCAGTTACATAGTGATTAATTTTCGTAACGAGACAAGTAGCACCGCCATAAATTACTGCCCGCGCGCAATTCGCTCAACGTGCTCACGTACAACATCTGCCGGGCAAAATCGAATGAACATCCATGCACCTGGCACTAGAATCACAAGCGCACCTACCACAATGTCGTCAATACGGCCAAAAATAGGCAAAAAGTCAAAGTCTAACGGATTCACAAAGTACATAATTGCAAACGCCACTGCTAGCAATTCTGAAATCACTAAAATTGCTTTCCGATAGATAGGGACACGTTCGTCCCCAAACAGCCGCCACGTCAACCGTATGAAATTCGGGATATGGAGTAGAATTCGGAAAAAACGAAAACGTCCTCCGCTTTTACCACTAAAGAAAAAAGGGTTCATAATACATTAATTTATCATAAATCACTTTATCGATGCAATAGATGCAATGCAAATCCGTTTTGAGCGTCGAGATACAATTAACAGTGCAGGCGTTTCCAAGAAAATGCATCTCTCACCTTCATACGGTTTAATACGTTTGCGAAAACGAGCACCGTAGATTGACTCATAAAGAGATTACAACGAATATGACGAGCTTAGCTTTAACTTTAAAATGAGGCCACTTGACATCTCGTAATTTTCTTGATAGACTCTTCGCAGCGACTGCCAAATTATCCTTATTGCTCTCGTTTGTCCGGGGTGGCGGTGCTATCGCTTATAGCGAGAGGGTGAGTATTTGGAACAACATATTGTACAAGGAGAAACTATGAAAACCACGCAAATCGCCGCACAACTCTATACCGTTCGCGATTTCACGAAAACCGAAACCGATATTGCCGAAACGATGAAAAAGGTAAAACAGCTCGGCTACGACGCGGTTCAATGCTCTGCGCTCGGACCGGTTTCACCAAGGAAGCTTAAAAACATCGTTGACGGAGAAGGAATCGCAATCTGTGCGACACATACGGATTATGCACGAATGCGCGATGAACCCCAAGCCGTTATTGAAGAACACCAACTCTGGGGATGCAAGCATGCCGCTATCGGGGGAATCCCCGGCGAATATAGAAATTACCAAGGATTTGTCACATTTGCCAAAGAAGCCTCTGAAGTTGCAGCAAGACTCGCTGAAGGTGGAGTCAGTTTTTCATATCATAACCACAGCTTTGAACTTCAGCGTTTTAACGGGCGCACCGGATTAGACATCCTATATGAGGAAAGCGAACCTAAATTCTTCAATAGCGAACTCGATACCTATTGGCTCCAGCACGGAGGCGCAGACTCCGTTCAGTGGATTCGCAAACTCAAAGGACGCGCACAGATTATCCATCTCAAAGATATGGCGATGCAAGGTTCTACACAACGTTTTGCGGAAGTCGGAGAAGGAAATCTCAATTGGACAGCCATCTTGGATGCCTGTTTATACGCCGGCGTTGAATGGCATATCATTGAACAAGATACGTGCTATGAACGGGACCCATTTGAGAGTTTAGCGCTCAGTTTGAAAAACCTAAATGCGATGGGATTATCGTAGGATTAAAACGGAGGAGACATGCGAAGCACCGAAGGAGATTGACTATGGCAAAAACGCCAAACGTATTACTGATTCTTGCGGATGACCATGGGTATGGCGATATGTCGGTGCACAACGGGCCATCTATTCAAACGCCTAATATCGACAGAATTGCATCAGAAGGGGTGCGGTTTACGCGGTTTTATGCGAATTCCTCAGTCTGCTCCCCCAGCCGTGCCTCCTTGATGACAGGACGTTATCCAGACAGAGCCGGCGTGCCGGGGGTGATTCGGACGCATGCGAATAACAGCTGGGGATACTTTCGGCCGGACGCAATCACGCTGCCGACAATGCTAAAGCAGCAGGATTACCGCACCGCGCTCATCGGAAAATGGCACCTTGGACTTGAACCGGAGAACCATCCGTGTCGACGTGGGTTTGACCATTTTCATGGGTTCCTCGGCGATATGATGGATGATTACTACACGCACCTGCGACACGGTATCAATTACATGCGGCACAGATTTGAGCCCATCGCGCCGCGGGAACACGCCACAGCTCTTTTTACGGAGTGGAGTGTGGAGTTTCTCCGCGCTCAGGCCAATTCATCACAGCCGTTCTTCCTCTACCTCGCTTATAATGCCCCGCACACCCCAATCCAACCGCCTGATGAGTGGCTCGAACGAATCCGCCAACGCGAACCTGAGCTCTCGCCGCAGCGTGCGAAATACATCGCGCTCGTTGAGCACATGGACGCAGGTATCGGACGGGTGCTCGATACACTTGCTGAAACGGGGCAGCTCTCCAATACACTCGTCATCTATACCTCAGATAACGGGGGTGATATGCGGGCGGGCGCACATAACGGCCCTTTGCGAGGACAAAAGGGCGATATGTACGAAGGGGGCATCCGGGTGCCAACGTGCGCGATGTTCCCAGGACAGATTCCGGAAGGGCATGTAACGGAACAAGTCGCGATGCTAATGGATATTTATCCCACAGTTTGTGAGCTCGCAGGTGTTCCAGTCGCACACGGTATTGAGGGCCGCTCCATTTGGCAAACACTGCAAGGCGAACAACAGGAACTCTCGGAACGAATCCTCTATTGGATTCGACGAGAGGGCGGGCAACGTTTCCTGGGGCAGTGTCAACGCGCGATTCGGCGCGGCGATGTCAAGCTGTTACAAAACAGCCCATTTGAACCGTTACAACTCTACGAACTTGACAGTGAACCGCTTGAAACAACGAACAGTGCGCTGACACAACCGGAACTTTTCAGGGAAATGAGCCAACGACTCCAGGCGGAAACGCAGCAGGCGGGCAATGTAACGTGGCAATCGGCGTAGAGGTATGAGATAGCCCCTTATCTCTTTTTCAAGTGTTGTTAAAGTCGCCATCTTCGCCTGCGTGATGGCCTCCCCTGAATTTTTGCCTAAGACGGACACAAGGGCATTGCGTAGATTCGCGTCGGGAATGTTTACGTTCTGGGCGATTGCGGTTTAGTCCGGTGCGAAAAAGAGCACCGACACAATGAAAGTTAGGATAGCAAAAGGAATCTGAATTCTTGACATGATGCTTCTCATTTTTATCAGTTGTCAGCTAAAAAGGTGATAATGCGGTGTATATCTATCCGGCAGGTGCTGGAGTTCACTTGCGTTGTGTGAGTCAATACCGCGCCGGGGCCCGGAAAGCGGTATCTTCTCCAGAATTCGTATCATGAATAAAATCAGGGGCAACCCTGATTCACATCCGAGATAGGAGCGGGAATTGTTTGGTTGCTGTTGCGGTATTCATCCAGATTATCTTTGAGTCCGGCAATTGGGGAGAAATCAGATATCTGGTTGTTGTCAAGCCGCAACCTTGTCAGGTTTACCAACCCTTGGAGCGCAGAAATATCGGAGATATTGTTGTTGTCAAGAAACAACGTTTTCAGGTTTACCAACCCTTGGAGCGGCGAGATATTCGATATCTGATTGTTGTCAAGAAACAACGTTTTCAGGTTTACCAACCCTTGGAGCGGCGAGATGTCTGATAGCTGGGTGTTGTCAAGATACAACGTTGTCAGGTTTACCAACCCTTGGAGCACAGAGATATCAGAGATAGCGTTGCCGGAAAGAGACAACCATGTCAGATTGGTTGCAAACTCAAGTCCGGTTAGATTGCGAATTCCGGCAGCAGCCCCCCCAAGCGTTGTTAAAGTCGCCATCTCCGCCTGCGTGATGGCTTCCTCCGCATCTTTGTCTAATGCGTACTCAAGGGCACGGCGTAGTTGCGCGTCGGGAATGGTTACGTTTTGTGCCGTTGCGGCGTAGTCCGGTGCGAAACAGAGCACGGACACAATGAAAGTTAGGATAGAAAAAGAAAGCTGAATTCTTGACATGATACTCCTCATTTTTATCAGTTGTCAGCTAAAAAGGTGATAACACGGTGTATATCTGTCCGGCAGGTGCTGGAGTTCACTTGCGTTGTGTGAGTCAATACCGCGCCGGGGCCCGGAAGATGACATCGCGGTGTGGAAATAGTGCGGATTAAAAGAGGGAGGTATCCGATGAAACATCGGTTTTGACATCCTTCCTACCGGTATTGCCAAACAGAAATTGCCAGTATTGTTTCTCGGTGATGCCGAGTTCAATCGCATTTGTGTCTTCACCGAAAATTTGCAGTGTCCCATCTCCATAGTGACGTAGAACAGCTTGTTGCTTATTAACAGTAAATCGGATTGCAAATTGCGGGAATACATGCTCGGCGGCTGCCAGTCGTGATTCCCATTATTTTACATTATTTTGCATCTCTCATCAAATCAGAACGAACGGTTTTATCAACAACATGATACCGAAACCACCCGCGCGTGCCATCTGTCTTGAACGTAATTGCGCCGAGTTCATCCGTTCTCAACATCACACAGGCGCGTTCCTCATACCGCGACACCACATCAGGATGTGGAAAGCGAAATGGGTTGCCTTTTCCGAGTGAAAAAATAGCATATTGTGATTGTACAGCATCTAAAAACTTCGTTGTGCTGGACGTTCGGCTTCCGTGATGGGGCACCTTCAGAATATCCGAGCGTAACTCTTGGCCGGCGGCAATTAATTGAGATTCTGCTTGCGCGCCAATATCTCCGGTAAAAAGGATATCTACCACTCCATAACTCAATTTCATCACGAGGGAATCGTTATTTGTATCTGCGTCCCTGAGATTGGTGGCGGCAGCGTCTATTGGGTGCAAGAGTGTGAGCGTTACCGTAGGCATCAATTCAATGTCTCCACCGTATTCAAACGAGTAGGGGATGCCCTTCTCTTTCGCAATGCTACGCAACCGCGTTAGGTTCGAAGAACTGAAAACGCCATCTGAAATTCCAAGTATCTGTTTTACTTCAAAGTTTTGCAGAATGTACGCGAGTCCCCCACCGTGGTCAATGTCGGGATGGGTTAGCATCACCATATCCAATTCTCGAATGCCTTGTGAGTCAAGATAAGGAGCTACAATCCGTTTCCCGGCGTCATACTCGACATGTTTCTGCTTTTTTTTATTGTAATAAGCGCGTCTGACACCGCCGTCGATGAGCATGGTTCGTTTATCTGGGGAAATAATCACAGCGGCATCGCCTTGGCCAACATCCAAGGTAATGAACTCTAACAAATTCCCCTTTTCGTGGAAGGCACTATCCCATACCCAGACTGCTATGAGGGATAGCCCGATGAGTGTTGCGAGTCGCCACTGTTTGTAGACGTATCGCCACTGCGCTATGCCGATACATAAGCCGGCGTAAAGAAAGAAGAATGCTAACGTGGGAGGGGTAACCTTCAACACCCCCGAGGACTGCCCAAAAATGCTGATGAGTTGTAAAAAAAGAGATATCAACGCATGATTACACATGGCGATAAGTTTTGCCAGTGGCAGCCAGATGAGCCCGACAAATATTGTCCCCATGCTTATCGCCACAATCAGCGATACAAGCCCGACAGCAAAGGGGCCGACAATGAGTCCCAACGGATATGCCCGAAAGAAATGGAGGGCGATAATCGGGCCCGTGCCGAGTTGTGCAGCGAATGTCACAAGATGGGAGAGCGCCAGCCATTTTAAAGCAAGGCACCTCAATGTCCCAAATAGATAGCGGAATCGCGCCTTGTCATCTCCGTAAAATTCTGGGGGTTGCCACCAACCGCGCAAAGGCTTTTCCATTTTGGGCACGAAATAGACTATCGCCGCGACAGCCACAAATGACAACTGAAAACCGATGTCCCACAGCTGCGTTGGATTCAAAAGGAGTAAAACCGAGGCGGCAACCGCGAGCAGGTTGAAAATATCTGTATCCCTGTCGATGATTGTGGCAAATAGAAATAGGATTGCCATCAGCGAAGCGCGGAAAACTGATGGGCGAAACCCAACGATGCATGCATAAATCAGCACCGCTACAATCGTCAAAAGACAGCGTACCTTTTTTGGAATTCGAAACCGTGATAATCCAAAGTAGCAGAACGCAGCGATAAGCCCGACGTGTAAACCTGATACCGCTAGTAGGTGGAAAGTGCCGCTATTGCGGAATATCTCCAACGTCTCTGACGGCACATCGCCCCGTTTTCCGAGGAGAATCCCTTTGACGAGTTTTGCGTGCAAAGGAGTTGAGGCGTAGACGGTGTCGATAACAGCCTCAGTCCGAAGACGAAACGCTTCTATCCATCGCAATAGGGGAAATCCGGCGTGTTCACCAATTTGAACCGGACCTTGGGCGTAGATGATACCGTGCACGTTCTGCCGGCCAAGGTATGCACGATAGTCAAATCCTCCAGGGTTGCGTTGCGCTTGTGGTTGGCGCAAGACACCCATCAATGTGAGGCGTTTGCCGTACTGGAGTGGCATTAATTCTTGAAATTCGATAAGAACCTTTGCCTGGACATTATCCGCGGCAACATCATCAGTCGCCGTTTCGGGTGATAACAGTTTAATACCTCCCACGGCATAACAAGCCTCCCACGTTTCTCCACGTTCAGGCTGGTATAGCGTCCGCCCAGAAAATACCACCGGTACATCGTAAAAATGGGGCGGAATTGGCGATACCTCAGCGATGTTCAACCGTAGCATGCCGCTTGCAAATATCGCTATATGCATGAGTACATATACTAGCACTCTACTTTTCCCCGTCGTGAACTGTAAAAAAAATATCGTGCTAATCAGACAAATCAACGTGAATAGCCAGAGCCAGAAAGGCGGTACTGACGTGTAGTGCCCAACAACAATACCAAGCAGATATGGAATAAGGAAATAGAGGGCAGGACGTGGTTTAAAGTCCATAGGTAATATCTAATTTGGGGATAAGTCTGTTCGTGATTATACATGAATTTCTGAAAACATCCAAATTTTTATTCATGGAGGTGCCTGATTTCGTAGACGTGGAGATACCGTGGGATTCCATGACTCAAGAATAGAGTTGGCAGAAAATTGGGTTTGTGATATCATAATAATAATAATTCATAGGGTAAAAAAATAACATGTCAACATTAACGAATCAACCACAAGCGAAAATTGCATCCGAGAAGGCGTACGGCACATACCAAACTGTCGTTTCGAGACAACACGGACGCATCGGGGAATTATATTGCGGGCCCGAACGCAAAATAACAACCCCGCTTCTCTATCCTGTTATTAACTTTCTCACAGGCACAAGTGCCCGCGGCGGGGGGATATGGAAGTACATCCTGCGGGATATCATGAAACGGAATACACCGGCGTTGTCTCAAGTTTTGCACTTTATCGATTTTAACTTCACCCGAAAATATCTTGAGAATTGGCGAAAAAAGTCAATGCGTGAACATTATCGGGAAGTGAATGGTGATTATAATGGTGTGCTCTTCTTAGATTCTGGTGGCTTTAAACTTCTTTACAATACGGGTTTAGACTTATCCGCGTTTGGCATTTCCCGGGAGACAGAAGCGGACGATATTCTCTCATTGCAATTAGACTTAGATGGGGATATTGTCGCCTCTCTTGATTACCCGATTCCGCCGAATTTAAATCGGGATGAAGCTGAACTACGAATGGAAAAGAGTCTTGTCAACGCGTGTCAAGCCGCCAAACGATTAAGCGAAAAAGGAGACATACCGTATCTCTATGTCTGCTGTCATGGGCAATCCCGGGCCGATATACAAGGCTATGTGAACAACGTGTTTGAACAGATAGGGGAAATATCGCCGTCCTTTGGACTAGCTGTCGGTTCACTCGTCCCGTTGCGTGGAAAAAACGACACTGCGATTCTGGAACTCATCACTGGGACGGTTGAGGCGATTCCAGCTGCGAGGCGAGATACGACGGCGATTCATGCGTTCGGTGTCTCCGGCGTCTTGACACCTATCTTGGCTTACATCGGTGTTGATAGTTTTGACAGTTCCGCCTATGTTCAAGCATCACGCGGGCTTTCCTATGCACATCCGCAAACCCAAAAAAAATTGAAAATCTTAGAGATGGAGACTTTTGTGTGTAAGTGCTATATCTGTCAAGAAACTTCGCTTGAAGAGATACAACAAGCATTCATGGATGAGAAAAGCTATCAACCCACCTCAACAGGCAAGTTTAAAAGCGAGTACTACGCAGTAATAGCGCTGCACAATTTTGAAATGGAAACCCAGATGCTGTCAGAAATGCGTGAGGCAATTCAGGCAGATGACGCGCAAGAAGGATTAGCGCGTCACCTCGGAAAATACCAACATAACAGTAATATCCGGCAGGCGATAGACTGGCTATCGGCAAAATATACGACATTAGGCATCCGCTTAACCCGCACATTAATACAGATGCCTGCAGTGGCGGAAAAGAGAAATAGAAACCCAAATCAACTGGAACTTTTCCCCTTGGATTACGATACCTCCGGCGATTCTCACACACTCCTCCGAGAGGATGAAACCGACACCATCTCTCTCAATTACACGCCGGAAGATTTTCGCGTCCCCGTGGACTATCATCCGCCACAAGAAAAAAACGTCCTGCTAGTCATTCCGTGCGCGGGAAAAAAGCCTTACTCGCTATCACGTACCCATACCGTAATGGCGAAAAAACTCGAAGCGGCATTCTCAGAAAAGTATCAACAGATTCACAAAGTCACATTATCAGGACTTTACGGCCCCGTTCCTGAGGAATTTGAGGAAGAAAGGGCAATCCTTCGGTACGATTTTCAGCTCACCCCACAAAATGACTCTCAAATACAACTCTGTGCAACGCGTCTGGGTGATTATATAAATGAACATGGACAACACTACGATTTGATTGTCGGATACGCAACGAGTCGGGCATACCGTAACGTATTAGAATCGGTTGAAAAGTCCTCTCGATACTTCATTTTACTGCCAAAATCGCTCAAACAGAGACGGTTATCTGAATTTTTTCGACACGCGCATCTAAATGCCTTAGTTAAGGAAATAGCGGAAGGATTGGGTTAAAGGGGCTTTTTACATCTACTATCCATCATGCCGGTTTAAGGTGTTTGTGAAGCGCATGAGGGGATTTCTATGGAAGCACAGCGAAACTATTTTTTACCGCCACGCATTGAATGTGGAAATGGAACCATCAAAAATTTGGGTAACCATGTAAAACACCTCGGTGGGAGTAAACCGCTAGTCGTGAGTGACGCGGGTATCGTTAACGCAGGACTTCTCACCAAAGGACTCGCGTTTTTGGAAGCTGCAAAACTGACTTACGCCTGCTATACGGAGATTGAGCCCAACCCGACGGATACCAGTCTTGTGGGAGGCGTGCAGCGTTACACGGCAGAAAAATGTGATGTCGTCATTGCTATCGGCGGTGGGAGTGTGATGGATGCCGCAAAAGCCATCCGTCTCTTAACAACCCACCCTCCACCGTTAGCGACTTACTACGTTGATTCCGGTGGGACGGAACCAATTCGCGGGGACATGCCACCACTGATTTGTGTGCCGACGACTGCGGGAACCGGCAGTGAAGTTTCACAAGGGGCGATTATCACGGATACCTCCCGACAAAGCACGAATCGGTGGCGAAAACGCGCAATCGTCACACCGTTCAATATGGCAGACATTGCCCTGCTCGATGCAGAATTGACGCTCGGAATGCCACCGGCACTGACTGCTGCGACGGGCATGGACGCAATTACGCACGGGATTGAGGCGTATGTTGCAACGAAGTATCACCCAATAGCAGAAGGTGTCGCGCTACAGGCACTCAAGATATTAGGTGCAAATATCCGTAAGGCGTACCATCACGGCGATGACATTAACGCGCGAGGCGAGATGTTACTCGGTGCCTGTATGGCCGCATTTTCTTTTCAGAAAGGGCTCGGCGCCATTCATTCACTCGCCCATCAGTTGTCCACAGAAGCCCCAATTCCACACGGCATCGCGAATGCGATACTGTTACCGCATGTCATGAATTTTAATCTGCCGCATGCAATCAACGGGTACGCTGACATCGCCACGGCGCTCGGGGTAAACACGGCAGGGATGTCACGCAGTGAAGCGGCGTGTGCTGCAATTGATGAAATTCGAGAATTGAATGCAGAACTGGAAATGCCGAGGGCGCTACGTACCGTCGGCCTCGCCCGCGAACGGATTCCTAAACTGGCAGCCGATGCGATGCTAGATCATTGTCACAAGTTCAACCCGCGTTCATGTACAGTAGCGGATATGACTCGGTTGCTTGAAGCCACGTTCTAATCCGCTCACGCTAACCCCAATCTGGATTGGGAGCAATTCCCCGTCTTGGAGCGCGGATTTATGAACGACAAGCCTAGGTGGCAGTACCGAACCGCCTTCCGAACGTTAAGGCGGCGCAATCGCTGTTAATCGACTGCACCCACAAATGACTGGACGATATAGACGTGAGTAACGCGGTTTCCATCTAAATCTGCGGCGAGTACCGCCCGCAGATATGCATCGCCTTTTGAAGGGTGGACGTTCCGTCTTCCGTATATATCCTAAATACATCGAGCGAGCTTGCTCAACTGGATTAAATATAGTTGTTGACAAATTCACGCGCGCCCTTATCATGAAATAAACATGGAATTCATTTTCAAATCATTGTGAACCGGATGTATGAAAGGAATAAAAAATGGCATTAAAAGTTGGTGTTGTCGGCATGAGTGGGATTGGTAACAACCACGCAAACTGCCACGCCGCAGATGATTTAGCGGAACTTGTGGCGGTATGCGATATTGTCAAAGAACGCGCGGATAGTGCCGCGGAACGCCTCGGTGTAAAAGCATACTATCGCTTGGCAGACATGATTGACGGTGAACCGGATTTAGATATTGTTGATGTCGGTACCGGTGGGAATGAGAACGGCAGTTGGCACTATGAACCGACAATGGAAGCACTGGAGGCGGGCAAGCACGTACTCGTCGAAAAACCGATTTCTAACGATATTGGACAGGCGCGCGACATGGTGACGAAAGCCACTGAGGCAGCGCTCTACCTGGGTTGTAACTTAAACCACTACTTCACACCGCCCGCAGAACGGGCGAAGCAATACATTGATGACGGCGACATTGGCGAAATGGTATACTGTCTGCACAAGATGGGGTTTGCAGGTGGGGAATTCAACTATCAGTACTCAAACGCGCCTCGTTCCGACGGTTTTCCTTACTTTCATGTGAAAGCGTTCTTGTCGCACCCGTTCAGCGTGATGCGCCATTTTTGCGGAGATGTGACACACGTCCAGGCATTTCTGGAACGTCCCCACTTTCGGCGGCGCGAGAACGATAGCATGCTCTCTATTAACAGCATCCATCTCCGCTTTCAAAACGGATGCGTCGGATATTTGCTGAGTCAACGCGGGGACGCGACGTTCGGACTTGGCGGCTGGTGGAGCGTTGAACTCGCCGGTACCCGCGGCACGTTCTGTATTGAGAACTGCATCGAAAAGGTTACATATTGGGCTGCCCCCGGGGCACCGAATAGCGGCGCCCCGGTTGTCACCGAATCCGGTATCAGTGACTTTGGACAGACTTTCCCTTTGAGGATTCATGCGTTTTTAGAAGACATCACCAACGGTGTACCGAAAGAGAAACTACGTGCTTCCGGGAGAGATGCACTCGCAGCCCTTGAATACACTTGGGCAGCGATGGAATCTTATGAGCAAGGCGGGATTTTGGTGCGCCCCCATCCGCTTCCTACACTTCACGGATAATTGAGACGGATTCATAAGTTAAGACGCATCTAACAGATTACACAGTAGACGTGCTTTATGTTGTTTGGACAGGGACGAGATTTCCTGTCCTGTTTCGAGCGAATGCTCCGGCTACAGGAGCGCAATGTTATAGGAGAAATTGATTGAAATTAGGAGCAAATTCAGTGTTGTTCGGCGGCTACGATATGGAAACCGCCTTCAAGCACATCGCCATGGCTGGCTATGATGGCATTGAACTCTCCGCGATAGACGGGATGAGTCAGCACCTTGTGCTTGCAAATTGGAAGGCACTCGCTGACGAGATTAAACGGCTGGCGAAGGAATACGCACTTGAACTGCTAGCGATGGAGCAACCGTCGCGCGCGCCGGATAGAATGGAACTTGCGTTTCAAGCCGCCGCTGAAATCGGCATCCCCATTATTAATTGCGGGCCGGGGGGAAAAGCGGACGATGAATCTGCGTGGCCGGAGGTTATCGACTCTTTAGGCAGCCTCTCCGCGCGTGCAGAACATTACGGTGTAACGCTCTGCGTTAAGGCACATGTTGGAGCGAGTATCTACAATACGCCGACAACGCTGCGCGTGATGAAAGAAATTTCGTCATCTGCATTCGGTATTGACATGGATGCATCGCATATTTATCGCGCAGACGAAAATCCGGTGGAGGCAATCGCCGCCGTGGTATCGCGTGTGAAACACGTCCATATTCGTGATTGTAAAGGCAGGCAGCAGGGCCCCGGTCCGCCCGAGCTACAAGCGAATGGCCGCGGGGAGATTGACCTGTTCGGGTACATTCACGTCCTACATGAAAACGGGTATGCGGGCCCGCTGAATCTGGAGATTATTGGCGCGAAAGAATACTCGTTAGCGCAGTGTTGTACGATTGCGGCGGAATCTCGTGGGCACATGCAGGCGTGTTTGCAGGCGTGTGGTGCGCGTTAATCGGACTTTCTGTACATCCTTTTTCCTGATGTGATAGCACCCTGTGATTAAAGCTGGATTTCCGATAACGGAATACCGGTGTTAAACAGTTGGAGCGGCGGAATCGGTTCTTCCACTTCCGCCACCCCACACAGCCACCGCCATGTCAGTTCCCCTCTACGCCGATTTCGGTAGGATTCTACCTCTGTCACATAAAGGTGTCGGCCGGCGTGCCGGTATGACGGAATCTCATCGGAATCGCGGGCCCAATCACGCTTCGGCATCGCGGTGCGGTAGTAGGAGAACTTAATCATCCCACGTCTATCAGAATTGAGCTTTGGGCCCGCTTTATGCCAGATGCCATAACGCGTCATCGCGACAGTGCCCGCAGGAACGGTGAGCGAAAGCTGCCCTAAAATATCCCCATAGTGTGCAATTGCTTCCCTATCAACGAGGCGATGATGGGAGCCGGGCAGAATCATCGTCGGGCCGTCCTCAATCTTAACCGCTTTCGGATAATAATAGCATTGGAGGTGTGTGATGCCGTAGCCACGCTCGGTGAGCCCATCAGAGTGCCAGGTTTGACCGGGATGTGCCGCCTCAAAGAGGTGATGGTGCGCACTCGTTGGGACGATGAAATTTTCTCCTAAGAGAGAACGAGCAACCCCCGCAACTTCTCGATGCAGCAAGAGATTGCGCCGACATTCACCAGTCCGAACAAAATCGCTCAGGTGCCCAGTAGATACGGATTCACACTCCCGATTAAAATCCGGATTGATAATGCCCTCTAATGTGATATACCCATTATGAATAAACCGCATAATCTGGCTGTCATTGAGAGTTGGTTCAACATGAATCATATGTACACCTCAAACAAATTTCTCTAAAATAAATTCAAAACCGAGATAGGCGTTATCCACATCTGAAAAATTGTGAAGTTCCGGGCGTGGGAATTGCACAATACGCCACCCATCTCGAACCGCATCAAGAACCGACGTATAAGGTACCTCTTGTGAGGGTAAGACGGGTTTCTCCGGTGCTGTTACATCATAGAACGCCCACCCACCGAGGGGTGAACGTAGATTTGTAGATTTGGAATATAGATAAAGCAGTAATTGCTTTTGCAAACCTAATACGGCGACGCCATCCCGGAGAACGGTTTCCGTCAACTCACCTCTCCTCAGTTTTTCGATACAGGTATCCAGCCATTCTTCTACTGCTGATTTCACGCAAAGCTCCCGCTGATTTATTTATTTCATGGTAGCAGCCTGATGAAAATTATGCAAGAATCTGCTTGATATTTCTAAGCACCTCTGTTAGAATGATAAGTATATCAAGTATACTGACAGTTTTTATCGCGTATTAAAGAAAGGATGATTATGAGACTCGCGGGAAAAGTTGCAATTGTCGCAGGTGCTGCCTGGGGTGGAATTGGGGCTGCGACTGGCTACAAATTCGCCTGTGAAGGCGCGAAAATCGTTGTAAACACACGCAGTAGAGAAGAAAAACTCGCTGAAACCGTAAATCGCATTCAAGATGTGGGTGGTGATGCCGTTGCAGTCATGGGCGATATTGCCAGCGAAACGACGTGGCAAACACTCGTCACAACAGCATTAACAAATTATGGTAAAATTACAACACTTGTCCATAACGCTGCACACTCCTATACCAAAAAGGCAATTGAGTTTACGCAAGAAGAGTGGAATGAAAGCCTCGGTGTAACGCTCGGCGGCCCGTGGCTCGGTGCGAAGTACTGTATCCCGGAGATGATTCGTAACGGGGGCGGTAGCCTTGTGTTCATTTCAACCGTTAATGCCACGATTACGAACCCTGGTTTTGGGCTTTATGGAGCCGGAAAAGGCGGGCTGAATGCGTTAACGCGAAGCATTGCGTTAGATTACGGCAGGGAGGGCATCCGCGCAAACGCCATTGCCCCTGGCCAAATTGTCGGCGAAAGAGGAACAACCTCACTCGCTGAAGACAAACTTGAGGAACAAGCGTCGCGCGATTGCTATCCGATTGGACGGTATGGAAAGCCTGAAGATATCGCCAACGCCGCACTCTTCTTGGCATCGGATGAAGCCGATTTCATCACCGGTATCGTTTTGACAGCCGATGGCGGCCTGACACTGCAATCCCCAGAAGCACTCGTGCGTCCATCCTTCCGACTCCGTTGGCGCGACGATATTCTGGTGCCACAATCAAAATAACTTTTGTATCTCACCCAGAATTTTTTAATGACAATTTTATGCAAAATCCGATGGAACACTGAAAAAATAAGCAGGGAGCCCTCAAAAGCGTAAACCGTAAGGTTCCGCCCTTGCAAGGAGATAACCATGTGTGGACGATTTACCCTCGCAAGCGAAACACAAACGTTGAACCAAACTTTCCTTAACTTTGACATTCCGGTGAATTTGACAACACGCTATAACATTTCACCAACACAGGATATCGCGGTGATTCCGAACACTGAAAAACAGGTTGAATTTTTTCAGTGGGGACTCATTCCGTTTTGGGCAAAAGAACCAAGCATCGGAAATCGCATGATTAATGCCCGTTCGGAAACCCTTTCGGAGAAACCGTCCTTCCGCAACGCCTATAGACAGCGACGATGTCTTATATTGGCAGACGGCTACTACGAATGGAAACAGATTCCGGGCATCAGACTTAAACAGCCCGTCTACATTCGGCTCAAATCGCAAAAGCCGTTCGCATTTGCTGGATTATGGGAGGTATGGAAGAGCGAGGAGATGGATGAACCGATATGCTCGTGTACGATTATTACCTGCGCCCCGAACACTTTTCTAGAGGAGATTCATCATCGCATGCCTGTAATTCTTCCAGCAGATGCTTACACACAGTGGCTTTCACCCGATATACAGTCCTCCGATTCGCTCCAGCCACTCCTCACGTCCTACCCTGGTGAGGAAATGGAAGCTTATCCGGTGTCCCGGTTTGTCAATAGTCCAGGAAATGACGCTCCAACGTGTATCGCGCCATTTACGGTAAATTGAATTGCCTCCTCAATATTTGTGCTAATTTACTCAACTAGTGTTAACAATATTGAGGGCATAGAGGTTTATCCAAAATATTCCTTAAGATACAGGATGAACTAAACTAAATATATTAGGAGAAACTATGTCAAAACCGAGCAAAGAACAGATGGTTTGGATGTATCGTAAGATGGTAGAAATTCGTCAGTTTGAAGAGGCAGCTGGGACGCTTTACCAAAGGGGCCAACTCCCCGGATTCCTTCACCTATACATCGGGGAAGAGGCAACGGCAGTCGGGGTTTGTGCCCACTTGGAAAACGACGATTACATTACCAGTACTCACCGTGGCCATGGCCACTTGATAGCCAAAGGGGGCAAACGTTCCCGGATGATGGCGGAATTATTCGCGCGCACAACAGGTTACTGTAAAGGGAAAGGCGGTTCTATGCACATCGCCGATAAAGCGACAGGAATTCTTGGTGCTAACGGGGTTGTCGGGGCAGGCATTCCGCTTGCTGCGGGCGCGGGACTCTCCGCTAAGATGCGGGGAACAAATCAGGTGGCGGTATCTTTTTTTGGCGACGGCGCGACAAACCAAGGGGTATTCCATGAAACCCTCAACCTCGCAGCAGTCTGGGAATTACCCGTCGTTTTTGTGTGCGAAAACAACAGATTCGGGATGGGGACGCCGCAACGAGAACATCAGCGTGTAAAGGATATTGCGGTTCGAGCACCCTCTTACGATATGCCCGGCATGACGGTTGATGGCAACGATGTCCTTAAGGTGTATGCAGCCGCTGATGAAGCCGTTACGCGCGCCCGCGAAGGTGATGGGCCGACGCTTCTGAATTGCGACACATATAGATTCCGGGGACATCATATCGGCGACACGGGAACCTCTTACCGTGACAGAGAAGAAGTTCAAGAGCAAGAACGCAAGCGTGACCCGATTCGTAGGCTCGCACAGGTACTTATCGATGAAAAAAGGGTTAGCCAAGAAGAACTCGACGGGATTGATATTTCCCTAGCGGCTGAGCTTGAAGACGCGCTTGAATTTGCCAGAAGTAGTCCTGAACCACGTCCGGAAGATGCATTAGAAGATGTTTATGCGGGCAACATTCCACCGTAAAGCAAGGGAGTCTAACAGGTGACGCAGAAACGGTTACAGGATTTTATTCCGCTTTCTCTAGAGGGAGCGGAGCCGCTGATTGAGCAGGCGGGCCCACCGCCCAAATCCAGCAGGGCCATGCGTCATTTTTTGAGGATGTGTTCCCGCCACCCAATTCCGAATGCCGAGCGGAAGCCACTGTCACAATGACTTACTCACACAAACGGCGACACAACAGCCGGAACGTCTACCCATGCGTGATTAACGTAAAGAAACGATGAAAAAACCCGTTAAATTGTCCGGTGTAACGTGTAAATCTGTCATCATCACGCTCGTGCTGATTCCATTTAATTTTTACTGGATAATTGCAGGCGAAGTGGGACTTGTTGGCTACGCGCTGAATACCTACGCCGTACCGTTTTACAATGTCGTTTTCGTCGTTTTTGTGTTGACACTGCTGAATCTTGCCATCAAACGAACGGCCCGGTTTCATCTATTTACCGATTCGGAACTCCTCACGATATACATTCTACTGAGTACCGCCTGCGCGTTTCCGTCTATCACCCTGATGACGATTTTGGTTACGACGTTGGGGCATGCGTTCTGGTTCGCGAGCCCAGAAAATGAGTGGAAGCAGCTCTTTTGGGATTATCTGCCGAAATGGCTTCTCGTGGATGATGAAAAAGTGCTTGCGGGGTATTATATTGGGGAATCAAGCTTGTCGAATTTAGAATCGCTAAAGGCGTGGATAGTCCCCACGTTTTCTTGGGCGGCGTTCATGACAATACTTATTTTAGTGATGTTGTGTATCAATGTCGTTTTGCGTAAGCAGTGGGTAGAGCGCGAGCGGCTTTCGTATCCGATTACGCAAATCGCGTTTCATGTTACGCATCAGACGAAATCGTTGCTATCCCACCGGGTGACGTGGCTCGGATTCGGAATCGCGGCATCGATTGCGGTGCTTAACGGCTTAAGTTTTTTATATCCGGCACTGCCGACACTTCCGATTAAGCGTATTGGCGGCTGGCGAGGGTTCGGGCACCTATTCACAGAAAAACCGTGGAGCGCCATCGGGGGCATCAGCATGTCTTATTACCCATTTGTTATCGGGCTGGGATTGTTGATGCCGCTAGAGCTCTCATTTTCCAGTTGGTTTTTCTTTTGGTTTTACAAGCTGCAATTGGTAGTGACGAGTGCTGCAGGGCTATCAAGCCTACCCGGGTTTCCTTATATTGATAGGCAATGTTTCGGGGCGGCGCTCGGGATTTTCATCTCCGTGTTCGTGTTGAATCTGCGTCACTTCCGGAGCGTTTTCCGTATCGCCCGGCACCGCACTGGCGAAGACGAAAATGAGCCAATCCCTTATAGATTGGCGCTATGGGGCATCGTTGGCGGGCTACTCTTACTCTTCGTCTTCTCCCAACGTATCGGCATGTCCATCTGGCTGATTCCGTTGTTCTTCTCAATCTATTTCATCATCGTTTTGGTGGTAACACGGATGCGCGCTGAGCAAGGATTTCCCGTGCATGCGATGGAAAACATGCCGAATCATCACATCCTCGTTGATAGTTTTGGGACGCGTTCCTTAGGAACAAATAACCTGGTGGCATTGACACTCTACCGTTGGTTTAATCGAAGTTACACCAGTCACCCAATGCCACATCAGTTAGAAGGCTTCAAACTTTCAGAGCGTTCAGACATTCATCCGAGGCGACTATTCTTCGCATTGCTTGCGGTTTCTGGGTTCGCTGCGGTGATGTTCTTCGCGGTTACCCTCTCTATTTTCTACACGTATGGCGCCTTGAACATGAGCGGCACGAGCAGCTGGGCCACCGGTTTCGGTAGCCGTGTCTTCAACGGGCTGCAACGTTGGCTCTACTATCCGACGGCGCCGAATTTTTATGCCACTGGCGGCATTCTGTTTGGACTCTCTTTTTCAACGATTCTCATGTTCATGCGGGCACGCTTTTTCTGGTGGCCATTTCATCCTCTCGGATTCGTTGTCTCAAGCGATTGGGGGATGCGTTATCTGTGGAGCTGCATGCTGGTAAGTTCACTCGCTAAATGGGCGATGTTGAGAATCGCTGGCCCCCGCGCATCGCAGCGGCTCGTCATGTTCGCAATCGGACTCATGTTAGGGGATTTTACTGTGGGCGGTATCTGGAGTCTAATTAGTGTTGTGACGCAGCAGCCGATGTATAATTTCTGGCCGTAGGTATATCCCTATTTTACCACATGTATTTTCCGCTCTATCACATATGACTTACCCCCGAATTTTTTACATAACCAGACAGTGGGTTAAAACCAACCTAGGCGATTGTTACGACACACATCTACTTAGAAAGGTACAGAAAGCGTGAGAAAAAACGGAGCTATCCGTTGAACGATTTTCTATAATCGGCTATACTGCATGAAAAAGAATGGCTAGGATTAATCGGATTAAGGGTGCGAATGTTTTTAGGGTTTTAAAATTCCCTTAATCTGAGAAAATGTTGAAAACGGAATGTGCCGGCTGAAAACAGAAAAAACTTGACTTAAAATTGAATTATCGGTATACTATATATCTTAAATAGGTTGGAGATACGCATCTCTAATAAGAGCGTCTGTTGTCGCAGGTACCAGAGCGTTACTGTAGAGAAGAAAAAAAAGGTTAGAACCTTATCAAGTCCCGTCTGCGCCAGAGACGACGCAGACCGTTCTAAAGGAGTATTTATGGATATCGGACATGCGATTCCGTATGACGCGGGGGCGATTCCGCCCGATGAGGCTCGCGCTATCGAAATTTACGAAATCCAACTCGGCCGGGTACAAGCCGGGCAAGTGGAAGAAACCCTGTTCACAGAATTTAGACTACGGCACGGGGTTTACGGGCAGCGCGATGACGGTTCCCAGATGATTCGTGTAAAAATCCCGTTTGGTGGGCTCACCGCGGCGCAGCTTGAAATGCTCGCGGATGTTGCAGAAGAGTTTTCTGACAATATCATTCACATCACGACACGCCAAGATGTTCAATATCACTACGTTGACATCAATAACACCCCAGAGTTGATGCGCCGTCTGGCGAGTGTAGGTATCACGACGAAGGAAGCGTGTGGCAACGTCGTGCGGAACGTCACAGCCTGCCCGATTACGGGTGTCTGCCAAGATGAGGCATTTGACGTAACGCCGTATTCAAAGGCGCTATCCGCCTTCCTTTTGGGGCACCCTGACGCGCAAGATTTCGGCCGCAAATTCAAAATCGCGTTTTCAGGGTGTGAAGAGCACCCCTGCGGTTTGGCAAACATGCACGATATCGGCGCCGTTGCGGCATTAAAAGAGGTTAACGGTGAAGTTAAGCGCGGCTTTAAACTCTACGTCGGTGGCGGGCTCGGCGCTGTGCCGCATCAAGCAAAAATCTTTGACGATTTTGTTCCGGCGGAGGAACTCTTGCCAATTTCGCAAGCCATCTCCAAGGTTTTCACACGTTTAGGTGAACGCCGAAATCGCAATAAAGCCCGACTCAAGTTCGTTATCGCTAAATACGGCATTGAGGAATTCCGGAGACAGGTGCTTGAAGAACGTGAAACACTACGCCCCGACGCGGCGTGGACGACGTATCTTGACAATCTTGATGCTTACAAGGAAAATCCGCTCAAACCACCAACGCAACTGAATGGCACATCGCAAGCAGACGGGTTTGCAGAATGGTATGAATCCAACGTGCGCTCGCAAAAACAGCCCGGTTACGCAGTTGTCACAGTTACGCTTCCGCTTGGTGACATCACTGCTGCTCAAACGCGCGCCTTGGCAGACATCTCGCGGAAATACGTCAAAGATACCATTCGCGCGACTGTGGAACAGAATATCGTTCTCCGATGGGTAACGATGACGGACTTGCCGGCGCTTTATCGTGAATTGAAGGAAATCGGATTGGGTGAACCGGGTGCGGAATCCACCGTAGATATTACCGCTTGTCCCGGCACAGACTCTTGCAAACTCGGTATCTCCTCTTCGCGTGGCTTAGCCGCACATCTCCGCGATTACTTCACGGAAGAAGGGGTGAAAGATGACATCAAGGGGTTACGGATTAAGATTAGTGGCTGCCCCAACTCGTGCGGGCAGCACCACATCGCAAACCTCGGCTTTTTCGGCTCTTCGCGCCGGGTAGGTGGACATATCGCGCCCTATTATCAGGTCCTTCTCGGCGGCCACATGAGTGAAAATGCTGGCTCCTACGGACTTCCCTCCGGGAAAATCCACGGTAAACACATTCCAGCATTTATTGAAGAGCTGACAGGGAAGTACACTTCCGAACGCAGCGATGATGAAACATTCACGGATTACATCGGTAGGCTTGGTAAAGCCGAAATCAAGCAGATTTTGTCGAAGTACGATAAGATTCCGTCTTATGAAGAGGCACCGGAATTTTATGTAGACACGGGAGATACCAAGAACTTCCAGCTCAAAACGGGTGTCGGTGAATGCGCGGGACAGCTCGTCGCTCTTGTCTCCTTCAAACTAGAAGAGGCAGACAGGCTGCTCTATGAATCCGGCCTGAACCTGGAAAAAGGTGCATATCAAGATTGTGCGGAAATGGCGTTTGATGCGATGATTAAAGCGGCAGACGGACTCTTAACCACCGCCGGGGCGCAATACATTGACGATGCAACCACTGCTTCCGATTTCCGTACCCATTTCTTTGAACCCGGCAACTTCTTCGCGGGTTACGGCGCGCATCTATTTAAAGCGTTGGAAGAGAATGAATCTACCTTTGAACACGAATTGGCGCACCGGCGCGTCGAGGAGGCAACCCTCTTCGTCGAAGAATCGCATAACGTCTATGGACGCATGCGCATCAAGGAGGAAGAAGAGGAGGCAAGTCGGCGCAAGACTCGCAGAACGCGTCCTACACGGAAACCCCGCGTCGCTAAGAAGACGAAGCCCGTTGAAGAAATCGTGGATAGCATCGATTTGAAGGGTGTTGCGTGTCCGTTCAACTACGTTCAAGCCAAAATCCGACTGGAAACAATGGAACGTGGACAACTTCTCGAAGTCACTATCGATGATGGTGAACCCATCGAGAATGTGCCGAAGAGTCTTAACAACGATGGGCATGAGATTGTTGACACGAAGAAGCTAGGCAAGCATTATCGACTTACCATCCGGAAAGGTGAGTAACCTTTAACGCAAAACAACGATTGCTGCCTATTCCTAAAACGGGGATAGGCAGCAATTACGTTAGACTTCCGATGGAATCACTAGTATTGATTGCTTGAAGAAGGGAAACTCACGGGAAATTTTGTGAATCGCTACTACCCCAAACTACTAGCTATACTCTCAGCCGCCCTGCTGTTTTGCAGCTTTCCCACCTTAAACCTTTTTCCACTCGCTTGGGTTGCGATGGTGCCATTACTCGTTACACTGAAGCACGCCAAGAATTGGAAATCAGCCTTTGTTACCGGCTACTTAACAGGTTTCCTCTTTTTTGGCGGGCTGCTTCTTGCCATCCTCCTCCTCTACCCGTACGCAAATATCTACGCGAGCTTGCTCGGATATCTCCTTCTAGTCGGCTATACTGCCCTCTATTTTGCAGTTTTTTCGGCGTTAGTGTCCTTGTTACCTTGGGGTTCTGGGGTATGGTTCCCATTGGCAGTTGCCTGTATCTGGACAGCCTTGGAATGGGTACGGAGTTGGTTGTTGTCCGGTTTTCCCTGGGGAAGTATCGGGTATTCCCAGTGGAACAATCTACCCGCAATACAGATAGCATCAGTGATAGGTGTCTACGGTATCAGTTTCATCGTGGTGCTTTTTAACGCCGGCATTGCTACGTTGCTCCGTGAACGCCACCGGTGGATGCAGCAGATTTCCGCCCTGGTTCCCCCGTTAATCCTAACTGTGTTCTGCTTCGGCTACGGATTTCTCCACCTTCACGCTGTTGACAATCTCCCAAAAAAAGATTTGAACGTTGCCCTTGTCCCCGGCAATATTTCGCAGCTAAGCAAATGGAACATCAGTGAATTTCCCGGTATCCTCAATCGTTATATAGCGCTAACTCAGCAAGCGACACGAGAAAACCCCGACGTGATTGTGTGGCCTGAAACAGCAGTGAGGGGTGAGGTATTATCTGGCGAGTGGCCAACTTACCACAACAAACTGAAACGCATGTTGCTCACCACGGGGCTCCCGTTATTAATAGGGGCAACTTATGAAGATGAGGATAATCCCGATGAACAGGGGGCAGCCCCGCTTTACAACAGCGTCTTCTTGCTCGCGCCGGAGGGCAACGTTATTGATAGATACGCGAAAATGCACCTGGTACCGTTTGGCGAATATATCCCCCTCCTCGATTTTCTACCCGATTTTATTCAACTTCCAAGTTTTATTCTCTTCAAACCGTTTGAGCATGGAAAAGCGGTAAACCTTTTACGGTTGCCAAACGTTAAAGGAGATAGTAACACTGTTTCAACAGATGAGAATATAAAGATTGGCGTCTCCATTTGCTTTGAATCATCCTTTCCAAATCACTTCCGGCGGTTTGTGAAAAAAGGGGCGAACGTAATAGGCATCCTCACTAACGATGCTTGGTTTGATGAAACCGCTTTTCCGGAACTGCACCTTGCTATGGCACCTTTTCGTGCGATTGAGAATAGCATCGCTGTGTTCCGATGCGCGAATGGTGGCATTTCTTGCATCGTTGATAAATTTGGAAGGATTATCACACCCTTAGTGACACCAAACACCGAGCAAGAGGTTATCGTTTCAGACGTTCCAGTCCTATCAGAACAGAAACAGACATTGTATACACGTTACGGAGATTGGTTCCCCATTCTCTGCACGCTTATCTGCCTCGGAGGATTCGGGACGCTTTTTGTGTCTCAATATAGAAATTCTTGTAAACCCTAACTACCGATAAAAATTTTATCACGGATGAATTTTCATCACGGAAAACAGAGGAACGACATGCTTGTAGATTCAAAGACGCAAATCGAAGTGATGCAAACCCGCCTGCTTGAACTCGGCGGGTATCTTTGACTTGGCTAAAAAAGAAAAAGAATTAACCGGATTGGAGGAGGAGACGCTGGCTCCAGATTTTTGGGGCAACTCACAACGGGTTCAGCAAGTGAATCAGCGCATCGCTGCCATCCGAAATGAAATTGCCGAATATGAAAAATTGAGTGAGGATATTGAGGAACTTCAAACCTTAGTTGAATTGGCAATTGAAGAAGAGGATACTAGCCTACACCCAGAGATTACAAGAGGGGTGGACGCTGTCGGGCAACAGTTAGAGCAGATTGAACTGCAATTAATGCTGACAGGGGAATGTGATGAGAATAATGCCATCCTCAGCATTCACTCCGGCGCAGGCGGCATTGACGCACAAGATTGGGCAGAGATGTTGATGCGCATGTACCTGCGATGGTGCGATAGACGCCAATACCAAACTGAAATTGTGGATTTGACTCACGGTGAAGAAGCCGGAATTAAAGGCGCGACGATTCTGGTAAAAGGGAGCTTGGCATACGGATATTTGCAAGCAGAGATAGGGGTGCACCGACTCATTCGCATCTCACCGTACGATTTTAACAACCGACGGCATACCTCTTTCGCCGCAATTGATGTTACGCCTGAAATTGATGACACGGTGGAAGTTGACATCCAAGCCGATGAACTCCGTATCGATTGCTATCGCGCAAGTGGGGCAGGGGGACAACATGTCAACGTGACAGACTCCGCTGTCCGAATTACACACAAACCGACGGGGATTATCGTGCAATGCCAAAATGAACGTTCACAGCACAGAAATCGCGATATTGCAATGAAACTGTTGCGCTCACGGTTATATGAACGATATCGCGCTGAACAAGAAGCAGAATTCGCGAAACAGCGGAGTGAACGTCCAGACATTAACTTCGGCAGTCAAATCAGATCCTACGTCTTGCATCCATACCAACGGGTTAAAGATTCACGAACCAACGTTGAGACGGGCAATGTTGATGGTGTACTAGATGGGGCTTTGGAACCCTTTATTGAGAGTTACCTAAAAATGAAGTTACAGCAGAAATAGCCCGCGGCGCTATTTGCAAGCTCACGTCCTATCAATAGAACAACGTAAGCAACATCCCACTGACGTGCAATAGGACGTAACAGCCCATTTTGTATTGCATCACGCGAAAAATTAAGGTATAATTGGAGTGAACCGAGAAGCTACCAGGGCAATCTTTATCGACGCGTTCTTGCCCCGGAAAAGCGATAATGTAAACTCGAAAATAAATAAGTACAGGAAATAAACAAGAACGCAAGGAGGATGGACTGATGGAAAAAACAAAGGATTTGATTCAGCAACGCCGAGATAAATTGAACCAAATTCGGGAATTCGGCGTTGAGCCCTATCCACATAAATACGCGCCCACACACACAACATCTACAATTCACACAGAATTCGCGGAAACTCAAAAGCGCACCGACGAAAACGAGCGCGTTCGAATCGCTGGACGAATCATGTCAAAGCGGGAACACGGTAAAAGCAGCTTCGCACATTTACAGGACGGCGACGGCAAAATTCAGATTTATGTACGGCGAGACAACGTCGGGGCCGAAAACTATATGATTTATCGCCGATTTGATATCGGCGATATTATTGGGATAGAGGGCATCGTCTTTCGAACCCGGACCGGCGAACTCACTGTCCTCGCTGATGCCATTCAACTACTCTCAAAATCCATACGCCCCCTGCCCGAAAAATGGCACGGCCTGCAAGATAAACAGACACGCTATAGACAACGATACGCTGACCTCATCATGAATCCTGAGGTGAAAAACGTCTTTATGAAACGGACACAGATTGTCCAGACAATTCGCGACATGCTTAATGCGAAAGCCTTTGTTGAAGTGGAAACACCCGTCCTGCAACCCGTATACGGAGGAGCCAGTGCACGCCCCTTCACAACCTATCATAATACATTGGCACAACCGCTATACCTTCGCATCGCAAATGAATTATATCTCAAGCGACTGATAGTTGGCGGTTTTGAACGAGTGTATGAATTTTCGCGCGATTTTCGTAACGAAGGAATGGACAGGGACCACAATCCTGAATTTACGATGCTCGAACTCTATCAAGCATACGCCGACTATATCGAGATAATGGAATTAACCGAAACGCTCATCGCCGATACCGTAAAAAACGTTCACGGAACGACGAAGCTGACTTATCAGGAAAAGGAAATTGATTTCACCACCCCCTGGCGACGATTAACTATGGTGGACGCCATTCACAAATACAGCGGCATCAACCCGGGAACTCTTTCAGCCGATGAATTGTACACAAAAGCAGCTAATGCCTCTATTGATTTGGCAGGTGATGAATCAAAGGGTGAAATTATCGCCGAACTTTTTGATGCATTCGTCGAACCGAAATTGATTCAGCCGACGTTCATTATAGATTACCCCATTGAGGTATCGCCCTTTGCGAAAAAGAAGCCCGAAAAACCAGCATTTGTTGAACGCTTTGAATTTTTTATCTGCGGCATGGAAATTGGCAACGCCTTTAGTGAACTGAATGACCCAATCGAGCAGAGACAACGTTTTATGGAACAGGCGGAAAAATTAGAAAATAACGATGAAGAGGCATTCATGGTAGATGAAGATTACCTCCGCGCTATGGAATACGGAATGCCCCCGACGGGTGGACTCGGTATCGGAATTGACCGGCTCACTATGTTGTTAACAAATCAATACTCAATTCGGGATGTTATCCTATTCCCGCAGATGCGGCCGGAAAACTAAGATGAAAATTCACCAAACCCTTCAAGAAAAACAACCGCTATTGATTGACGGATAAGCTTGCTAACGCTGCAGACATCGGAAAATCTGGGCGTTTTGAAGATTTAACCGGTTATGGTATAGTACAAAGCGAGTACGTTGGAGATGTCACAACCGGGATAAGATTTGAAATTATGAGACAAAAAGATTCGAACAGTACTGGACTATGCGACTGCGAAAAATATGAAATTTGAATGGTTTGTCGCCTCGCGCTACCTCTTGTCTCGGCGAAAGCAGTCCTTTATCTCGATTATCAGTGTCATCTCAATTGGTGGTGTCGCGCTAGGGGTAGCCACAGTGATTTTGGTGATTGCCGTCCTAAATGGAGTTGAGCATGGACTAAAGGAGCGATTCCTTGCTAACGAAGCACACGTTGTGCTGTTGTTGCATGGCAACACTTTTTTTGGGAAGTACGAAAAACGTATAAAACAAATTGAGGCACTTGATGAAGTGGTTGCTGCATCGCCCGTGGTATACTCGCAGACAGGCGTGTTCCATGAACGCAGCGATACCATTCAAGATATGATATACATAAAGGGAATCGCCCCTGAGCAGGAAGAACGGGTTACAGGGTTCTCAACATTTGTTAATGGCTCAGTCGACTTTAAAAATTCGCCCTTGATAAAGAAGGCGGAACTTCTGGGGGATAATACAATCACCGGCGGCATTGTGCTCGGCGCTCGGTTGGCAGAACGACTGGGCACTTTTGACGGGGATATCTTGCGGCTTGTGGTGAAACTCGTGTCTAGTCCAGTGGACCCGGGGGCACTCTTAGCAGACTTTTCTAACTTCGTGGTAATCGGGACGTACGAATCGGAATTAGCGATTTATGATAGTAACCTCGCGTTTGTCCATATAGACGCTGCGCAAAAACTCTATAACAAAGCCGGACGCGTCAATGCCATCTTTGTGCGGCTGGATAATGCTGAATTGGCACCTCAGGTTGCCAATCGGATTGAGAATACGGTTAACTTTACCGTTTTAGAAGGGCTGCCGATAACCCGGACGTGGATGGAGATGCACGCGTCGTTATTCGCCGCGCTGCGGTTGGAGAAAGTTGCTACTGTCATTATTGAAGCCCTCATTATTTTAGTCGCAGCCTTTAATATTGCGAGTACCCTGATTATGACAGTGATGGAAAAAACAAAAGACATTGGGACGCTGCGAACACTTGGCGCCTCACGGCGTAACATCATGGAAATCTTCATGATTCAAGGGGGTGTTATCGGCATGCTGGGGACGCTGCTAGGTACCAGCTTGGGGCTTGCCCTCTGTTGGCTTCTCAGCTCGACAACCTCACGCCCACCCTATTGGTTTGCGCTCCTGCTATTCGTGCCAATTCTGCTCCAGTTGTTTATTGCGCTCCGGCGGCCGTTCGCGCTACACAGAACTTGGAAATTCGCATTAAGTCTCTTATGGATAGGTGGCATCAGCTTCGCACTTTACTGTTTAGTTCGCCCAATTTCACTTTTAGAACTTGGGCTCAGCCAAATCTATCAGATGAATCTACTCCCGATACAGGTGAATTGGTTCTTTGTCATTTTCATCAACGTGCTTTCGTTTCTAATTTGCTGGGGTGCAACGTTCTATCCAGCCTGGCAGGCGGCAAATCTAAACCCGGTTGAAGCACTGCAACACGAATAACACCATACGGAAATTCACTAGGCTGAAAGGGATAGGAGCGATAATGTGAAGAATTCGCTGAAAGAAGTCATCAATATTGTGGATTTACACAAATCCTATTATGATGGTGAAACCGAGCTCTGTGTGCTGCAAGGTGTAGAACTGACGGTTTATGCTTCCGAGGTGATTGCGATTATTGGTGCCTCAGGGGCAGGAAAAAGTACCCTCCTCCATATTATCGGGGCGCTAGACAGGCCAACGGCCGGGCATGTTTCTTACGAAGAACGCGACATTTTCACGTTGGGCGACAGGGAACTCGCCCGATTTCGTAACGAGGACATCGGTTTTGTTTTTCAGTTTCATCACCTGCTCCCGGAGTTTACAGCCATTGAAAACGTTGCAATGAATGCCTTAATCCGGATGGAAAAACCTGAAAATTCTCTCATTTACCATAAAGCGGAAGAGCTGCTTGATTACGTCGGGCTTTCTGCAAGACTCAAACACTACCCTAGTCAGTTGTCCGGCGGGGAACGGCAGCGCGTTGCAATAGCACGCGCGTTAATGAATGAACCCAAAGTCGTACTCGCCGATGAACCCACCGGCAATCTCGACCGGCATAACAGCGAAGCTGTACTAGAACTGTTATGGAACTTGAACGCACAATCCGGACAGTGCTTTATCATTGTGACACACAATCCGGAACTCGCCGAACGGGCAGATAGAATCGTACATCTAATTGATGGCAAAATCAGTAATGCCCATGAGAACAGAACACGCAAGCAGCTGCCGCACAGCTAGTGAATCTTTTGACTCGGAAGGAATCGTTTATGTTGATTTATATCGACGGGGAATTTTTACCGGAAGCAGAAGCCAAAGTCTCGGTATTTGACCACGGTGTGCTTTACGGCGATGGGGTTTTTGAAGGCATTCGCTCCTATAACAGCCGTGTCTTTAAACTTGATGAACACCTACAACGCCTCTACGATTCTGCTAAATCAATTATGCTACAGATTCCAATTCCGATTGAAACGATGAAGGAAACGGTGCTCGAAACACTCCGTCGAAATCACCTCACGGAAGGTTATATTCGCCTAATCGTAACGCGTGGTGTAGGGGATTTAGGGTTGGACCCGGATAAATGCCCCAAACCGTCCATTATTATTATTGCAGATAAAATTGCACTCTATCCGCCGAAATTCTATGAACAAGGCTTGGAGATTGTTACGGCGTCTGTCCGCCGAAATTATTCAGAAGCCATCAATCCGCGTATTAAGTCGCTGAACTATCTCAACAATATCTTAGCGAAAATTGAGGGAAAGCAGGCAGGGGCTGAGGAAGTATTAATGCTCAGCGCGGACGGCTATGTCGTTGAGTGTAGTGGCGATAATATTTTTTATGTCAAGAATGATGTCCTTGTGACACCACCTGTTCACATCGGAATCTTGGAAGGTGTCACGCGAAATAGCGTTATCGCATTGGCGAAGACAGCTGGCATGCAGTTAAAAGAATCCGTTTTCACTCGGCATGAACTTTATATCGCCGACGAATGTTTCCTCACCGGGACAGCCGCAGAGGTGATTCCGGTTGTCAAGATTGACAGGCGCGTTGTCGGCAACGGCGAACCCGGAAACATCACAGAGAAACTGATGGCCGCGTTTCGGCAACTGGCGAACACCACTGGCACCTCCATTTACGAACAAGATTGCTAACGGGCTCATGCCTGATGCGACGACAGAACGAAACCGCGGAGATTTGCGGGTTTATATCTTAGCAGAGGAGAAAACTCAACATGAAGGCAATAAAAAACGTTTTCGCTTTGATAATTGCATCTTTAAGCGTACTTTGCTTCATTAGCACCGGTTACGCAGAAAAATCAGCAGAACCAGTACATGATATAAAAGCACCTACAAACTCACAAGCGGAAGCAAGGGCTGAGCAACAGAAACCGCAACAGCCTAACGTAACCGTAGAAACCGTACCACCTAAAGTTGATGAAATGTTCCTTGTAAAAAAAATCTCTTTTAGAGGTGTCAAAACCACTTCTGAAGACATGTTGCGAACACTCATCCAAACGCAAGTCGGACAGGAAATCTCCGAAGAATTACTCACGCAAGATATTGAAAACCTGTACAAGGATACAGGCTTCTTTTCAGAACTCTCCGTAGACGTCGAACCCTTTGAAGGTGGCTTAGAGGTTGTCTATCGCGTTGTCGAAAGCCCAAAGATTGGGAGTATCACTATCATTGGCAATAAAGAGGTGGGAAATGGAAAACTCAAGGATAAGCTGACACTCCGCCCCTTTGAAATTTACAGCGAACGGCAGCGATGGGTGAGTGAGCGCGCACTCAAGCAACTATATCATCAAAAAGGCTACTATCTGGTAAGCATCCAGACGCATATCCGCCCTTTTTCTGATGATGATGATGATGATACACACACCGATTCCAATCAAACCAACGACACGGCAAATATCACTGCTCCTAAAACTTCTGAAGCGAGTGAAACAACTTCTGAGGCCCCGCCAGCGGAAGCCTCTCGCTCTGAGCCCTCAAAAGAAAATCCCGCACCGCCAAACACAATTCAAGTCACGTTTGAGATAAATGAAGGACCTCGCGTGAAAATTGAGGAAATCAATTTTATCGGAAATGAACGCCTTTCTGCCAATAAATTGCAGAAACAACTTAAGACACGAATCGGCAAACACTTTGATCAGATGCTGTTTGAAGAGGAAGATTTAACGCTCAACCTCCGTAACTACTATCAGGACAAAGGATTTGCACAGGTAAAAATCTTAGGGTATGAAAAACAATTCACGGAAGACAAAACCGGGATAGTTTTGGATATTCGTGTTGATGAAGGCCCCGAATTTGTTATTGGCACATATACGTTGGAAGTACAATCCGGGGCAAAAGCCGTCTTTTCTGAAAAAAAGATACGCGAGATGATAGACCCGGCGGAGGGCGAAATTTTCAACCGGGGTACCTTTGACGAATCAATTTCAAACCTCCAGCAAGCCTATCTTGATAGAGGTTACTTACTTTCAGAAGTTCTCCCGATGCCAATCTTTGATGAGGCAAATGGACTGGTTAACATTACCTTGAATATCAATCAAGGGGATGTCATCATTATTAACAACGTTGTCATTACGGGGTTAGAAAAGACAAAGGAACATGTAGTCAAACGCGAATTGGATTGGCTAGGTATCAAATCAACGGAGTTACTGGACGTAAAAGCCTTGCGGAAAGCGCGGCAACGTTTATTTCAAATGGGCTCCTTCATTCGGGCTGTCGATTTTGTGCCAAGTGATACAGCCGATGAGAATCGCAAAGATTTAAGGGTGAACATTGCCGAAACGCCGCGCACCGGGATGCTTAGCTTAGGCGGCGGCTACGGGAGCGAAGGCGGTATCTTCGGTGTCGCAGAGGTGGGGCAAAATAATTTCCGAGGCCGCGCTTATCGCCTACACCTAAAAGGCGAATTAGGCACCCGGGACCATCATACAGCAGAGGTGAGTTTCGGAACGCCCTGGGTATTAGGAACGCCGACGCGGTTAAATGCCCGACTTTACGATAATCGACGTTTCAGGCGTTACTACGGTACAGTTGGGGCCGCCCTGAATCGGCTTCGGAGCCCGTACATGTACGACAGGTACGTCTGGGGAAGAAGAGGGGCCTCTGTGACACTGGGCCACCCGATTACACAAAATATCGACTTATCCGTGCGGTTTCGCAACGAACACGTTGAAGCGTTCAATCCGGACGAACAATTGATTAATCGCTCCACCCGAAGCGTTCTGTTTGCTATCGCGAGAGATACACGAGACTACCGGACATCGCTATTTGACCCGACAGCCGGCACTTTGAATACCCTCTCTTATGAGTATTCCGGGGGTATTCTGGGGGCAGATAACGAATTCCAGAAATACTCAGCCGATACCAGCTGGTTCTATAGCCCATGGTGGAATCACGTCATTGTTGCACATACGCGTACCGGCTACATGCGAAGTAAAAGCCAGGATTCCTACTTCCTCTTCTATGAACGTTTTTTCCTAGGCGGTGTTGATACCATTCGGGGCTATGAGGAGTGGGAGATATATCCAGATACCTTGAATCCGCATGGCGGGGATAAGATGTTTTACACCAATTTGGAATATCGCATTCCTATCTCGGCGCAGCTGACGGCAACGCTATTTTTTGATATGGGCCAAGTCTGGGATGAAAGCGTAAAAAACGTCTTTACAGACATTAACATGAAACGGGGGGTTGGGGCCGAAGCCCGTTTGACGATGCTAGGCATGCTAGTTCGACTCGGTTGGGGATATGGCTTCGACCGGATTACAGGTGAACCTGCAGGTAAATTCCATTTCACTGTCGGCCCCGGCTTCTAAACCAAACCTATGTTTTGTTAACTTGAGTATTATCGTTCTATTTCCTGAAGTTGAGGATTACACTATGAAACCACTTCGGTTGGGTGCTTACAAAGCACAACTGTTTATCTTAATTATTTCTATCACTTCTTTCTGTTTAATTTCAGGAAGTCTCAGCCAAGAATTCTTCAAACTTGGTGTAGTGAATACACAGCAGGTTCTTGAGAATTACAAGAAAGCCAAGGATGCCGATGCCCTTCTCACGTCTGCGAGTGAACGTTTGAAAGGAAAATTGGAAGGACTGGCGAATGAGATTCGGACGTTACAAGAAAAAAAGACGAAAATGACGCTCTTTGTAGAGAAACCAGAGATAGCAGATTTGGAGCAAGAAATTCGCTTCAAGCAGCAAGAGTACCAGCGCGAGGTCGAAATTGGCCAACAGGCGCTCCTGGATAAAGAGAAGGAATTAATGGAACCGATTTTTAAGGAAATTAGCGCAATGATTGTCCAAGTTGGGGAGTCTGAAAAATTTGATATCATCCTTGAAAAGCGGCTCATTACGCTTTATGTGAATGAAAAATACGATTTAACGCAAAGACTCATCGGCTTGGTAAATGAAAATTCCGAATAAAGATGTTCGGTAGATAATGGCGAAAGTGCCCCGGCGAGATGGGACAAGAGACTTAATGTACACTCGTCCGTTCTTTTAATCGACAAAACAAGGAGATGAAAGGCTGAGACCTCTATACATATGAAACTCAAACATATCTGTAAAGCATTGGATGGCGAACTCTCCGGCGATGGAGATATTGAGATTATGGGGGTTTCTGGTATTAAAGAGGCACTTCCGAACCAGATAACTTTCATTGCAAATCCGAGATATCTCGCTGCCCTAGCAACAACCAAAGCAGCTGCCATTATCATTGGACATGGTGTCCCCGGCAATGGAAAACCGACGATCTCCGTTGAAAATCCATACTTGGCGTTTGTTCAAGTTTTGGAGATGTTCTCTCTAGATAAACAACACCGAATGATTCCCGGGGTTGATGGTACGGCAATTTTAGGGAAGAACGTAAAACTCGGTGAACGCGTCTCAATCCAAGCGTTTACTGTCATCCGGGACAACGTTGAAATCGGCAGCGATACTGTTATCCACCCGTTTGTTTATATTGGGGAAGGAACTAAAATCGGCTCGGACGGGTTAATCTACGCACACGCGAGCATTCGTGAAGGCGTGACTATCGGGAACCGGATCATTATTCACTGTGGGGCGGTAATCGGGAGCGATGGGTTCGGTTTCGCGCCGGTAGGTAAACTTTCTGGAGAAGATGCGCCGCTTCACCATAAAATTCCACAAATCGGCACAGTCGTCGTTGAAGACGATGTTGAAATTGGGGCGAACACGACGATTGATAGAGCAACCTGTTCTGAAACGCTTATCAAACGGGGAACAAAGTTGGATAATCTCGTTCAAATTGCGCATAACGTCGAAATCGGTGAAGATTGCCGGCTGGCTGCACAAGCCGGTATCGCCGGGAGTAGCATTCTCGGCGACAGGGTAGATATAGCTGGGCACGCGGGCGCGGCGGGCCATCTCACCCTCGGTGAGGATAGCATTGTGTACGCGAAGTCCGCTGTGACAAAAGATATGCCGGCGGGCAGTCGTCTCTCCGGATTTCCTGCACGGCCCCACCAACATGAATTGCGAATTCACGCCTCTACCCGAAAACTCCCAGAACTTCAACGCCAGTTTATCAAACTCCAGAAACGGATTGAGCAGCTTGAAGCAAGAATTCAGGAATTAGAGGATGAATGAACGGCCGGAGGAGAGTGGACTCGATATCTTAGTCCTATCGTGTCTGTGCCTGTAAATTCTGTTTCGATTTGCTACGACAAACATTGTACACGGCTCACGCCTGTTTTGTTCCATGAACACCATACACAAAACCTTCATCGCTTATGTTGAGCTGGCACGCCCCCTAAACGGGCTCCTCGCTTTTCTTTCTACAACCTTAGGCGGCATGCTTGCTAACGGCGGACAAGTCAAGACGCTTGCAGATGCGCGGCTGCTGGTAGTTTCATGCTCTGCATTAGTGTTGGTTTCTGCCGGAAATGCCATAAATGACTATTGTGATTATCACATCGATCGAATCAATCGAGTTCAGCGGCCGCTCCCTTCGGGTAGGCTCCGTCGCCGTGATGCGCTGATTTTCGCCATCACACTCCTCGGTATCGGCATAGTACTTGGCGTTTGTATTAATATTTACGCGTTCGGTATCGCCGGACTTGTCTCTATCGCCCTGGTTTGCTACTCGCTCTGGCTGAAGCGAGCACCTCTCATTGGGAATTTAGTGGTAAGTGGGTTGACAGCGTTAACCTTTCTCGCAGGAGGCATCGCGATAGATTCCGTTAAAGGGACGTTCATTCCCGCAATTTTTGCTTTCCTGTTCAACACGCCGCGCGAAATTGTAAAAGACATTGAGGATATAGAGGGAGACAAAAAAAATCGGGTTAAAACACTAGCGATTCTCAATCCCCGACTCGCTGTGAAAACGGCGGTAGGTTTCATGGGATTCGTTATTCTCTTTAGCCCCATCCCTTATCTATTCGGGTGGTACTCGATTTCCTATTTAGTTACTGTCGTGCTGGGCGTAGACGTGGCAATGCTCTATTTCGGCATTCGGTTGTGGAGAGATGCCTCTAAAGAAAACTGTGCATTCATCCAACGATGGATGAAATGGGATATCTTCGTCGGGCTCGGTGCCATCTATCTCGGAACACTTTAGCATCCGATAATTACAAACGTCTCTGACGAGTCTTGCTAAGAAATATTCATGCCGGGAGAATGTCAGATGCGCATTTCACCTAATTGACACGCTAGGTAGAATTGAACCCGTTCCAAAATGGACATTAAACCCCTCAACCACGATTACGATAAAATTATCGCTTTTTTGGAAAAAAAGAGTCCGGATGCTGTCGCGGTGCACCATTTCAAACAAGCGCACGATATCTTTTCCAAAACAGGCGAATGGCAAATTCCGTATCAAATCAACGTTACTGGAACAGATAATCTAGATGGTGTCATGTTGATGTCACCAGTAGATAGTTCCGTAAGCGTGGCTTCCACTACTGAATATTATGTGTTTCTCACCGCAACAACCGAAAGAGCTTTGCGGGAACTCCTACTCGCTTTTCCAAGAAAATCTACCGGCCGGTTTCATGTACAAGAAAAATGGATGCACAACGCTTTGATAGAAGTACTAGAAGGGACAATTGTCGAAACCGATACCGTCCATTTTAAAGAAACAACGAAATTGTGTGAAAGACAGGATGAGCCGAAACGGGACAGAAAACCAGTTTATAGAGGTGTCAAACGCGGTGTTCAGCTCAAATCGCGGTTAACCGGCAACCACCAGTTAACTGCCCGGACAGTTTCCAAACGGAAAGACACTATCGCCTCGCAGTTTCGCAAATTGGCTTCTTTGAAAGGTAAACTTGAACATTCCCGATTTGTTGTAGAGGGCAGCCGGTTAGTAAACCGCGCTATTACCGATGGCCTTCCTGTTGAAACCGTTCTGTACACACCAACTTTTATTGAGAGTACAGACGGTTTAGCGCTCTTAAGACGGATACATGCAGAGGAACTGTCCTGCTATCAGGTGAGTGAGGGCGTGATGGGTTCTGTCACGACAACCCGTCCCGTTTGCTCAATAGTCGCGTCGGTTCATCTTAACTATCGGAACGCGCTATCGAGAGACGGGGAACTCAATTTCCACTTTAGCCAAGGTTGCACGCTGCTCATCACAGAAAATATAGCCAACCCAGATAATTTAGGGATGACATTACGGACAGCTGACGCCGCGGGGGTATCCGCAGTCTTACTCAGCGGTGACGGCGCGAGCCCTTTTGATAAAAACTGTATTCGTGCATCACGCGGTGCTATTGGCCGTTTGCCGTTATTCCACACAACGGATTTTCGGACGCTGTTTAAGAAATTACAAAATGCCGGATGGTTTTTACTCGGGGCAACGGCAAGTGCACAACAGCAATTGTACTCGACACCGTTTCACTTCCCCGCCGCAGTGATTGTCGGAAATGAGAACGTAGGGCTATCCGCTACAACCCGGGAGGAGTGTCCACACTTGGTGCGAATTCCGATGGCAGCAGGGCAATCTTCACTTAATGTGGGAATTGCCGCGGGCGTTTTGCTCTATGAATTGGTGCGGTGCAAACAGTTGCAATCGGGCACAAAATCTTTAGCTATCGAAGGAGCAAAAAAAAAATGATTCATATTAACGAGGAGCTCTGTGTATATTGCGGGGCCTGCGTTGCTGTATGCCCAGAAAATATCATTGAGTTGGTAGATACGCACTTAAAAATCGAACAACCCAAGTGTACTGATTGTATGAAATGCGTGAAGGGGTGTCCAGTGGGCGTACTTGCCATGGAGCGAAACGGAAAGATTTACTATCCCGATTATCCAGGCAGAGGACTTTTTTAAAAACAGTCAATCTTTCGGAGTTCACGCAATGAGCCGCGCTTTGAAAGCGTGCTTTCCAAAGGAGTCAGAATGAAACATCCTGAATACGATGTGATTGTTGTTGGCGCGGGCCCGGGAGGTTCTACTGCCGCGAAAGTCGCTGCCGAAAACGGATTAAGAGTCCTTCTCCTGGAAAAACGGCAGGAAATTGGGACACCCGTTCGCTGAGCAGAGGGTATCAGCACAGTGGACCTGTGCAAGTTTCTTCACCCCGAACCAGCGTGGGTATCTCGCGAAATCCCGGGGGCACGCCTCTTTTCACCGAACGAAACCCCTGTAACGTTTGATTTACCGAAACCCGGCTATGTCTTAGAACGGAAGGTTTTTGACCGGGTTCTTACCGAGATGGCATCAGATGCTGGCGCCGAGATAGTGGTAAAGGCGCGCGTAACAAACGTTACGAAATCTGATGATGATACCGTGAATGGCGTCATCTTTCGATATTCAGGGCGAGAATATACCTACAAAGCGAAGATTGTTATCGCAGCCGACGGCGTTGAATCACAAGTGGGACGGTGGGCCGGAATTGATACCACCCATTCACTACACAATGTCGGCATTTGTGCCCAGTATCTACTCGCTAATATCGACATCGAACCGGACTATTTCGACCTTTTTTTTGGACGACATGTCGCACCACGCGGCTACGTGTGGATATTTCCCAAAGGTGATAATATCGCTAACGTGGGAATCGGTATCAGTGGGGCACTTTCAGGTGGAAGAAGCGGTAAACTCGCAATCGACTACTTAAATGAGTTTATCAAACGGAAATTCCCAGCGGCACAAATTTTAGGGATTGTCTGTGGCGCTGTACCCGTCGGGGAAGGGCTCCCCAAAATTATCGGAAACGGGTTCATGCTTGTCGGAGACGCCGCGCATCACAGCGACCCGATATCTGGAGGCGGCATTCCCAACGCGATGCATTCCGGAAAATTCGCCGCAGAGGCCGCTTTAGAAGCCATCCGTATCGGAGATATCTCTACCAAAGTGCTGAACGCATATCCCAAACGATGGGATAACGAGATAGGCAAAAATTTTAAAGCAATTTGTCGCATCCGAGATGGTATGTACAAATTTACCGACGAGGACATTGATAGATGGGCAGAGGTGCTTTGCAAAATCCCCAGCGAAGAAATGACATTGGCACGCGTTTTCAGAACAGTGTTAAGACATCACCCTAACTTGCTCCTTGAATTGCGCCACCTTATTTTTGCCGGGTGGGTATAGACAGAAGATAATGCCGTGTCTTCCTTGGCATGAGGAATACCCGAGAGATGGATAGCACGAAGCGGAGGAGAAGCCTTCTTCTTAAAATCGAATCGCTAAAAGGCAATAGAATTTGACAAATCATCACAAATATAGTAAAATAATTAAAGACAGTTTCGGGGTTCAGTTTAAATCGCATTCTCTTACGGGGACATCGATGAGGCAAATATCGCTTCAAAGTGGGTTAATTTTTCACGTGAGAGACTTCTAGGCTTATACCTCTAAGGACAGTTTATACTTGATATCAGACTGGGTTCTTAAGCATTTCCATAAAACACTTGATAAATATCGCGCCGGCTACCTTGTTCTAATAGACCCGGAACGATGCCAGGTTGCAAAGTGTGCAAAACTTGCGCGGGCCATTGAAAAGGCTGGAACAGACGTAATTCTGTTAGGTGGGAGTTTCTTAACCTGCGATTTGCACCCGGTTGCAGAAGCGTTAAAAAACGAGACATCTCTTCCGATTGTTCTTTTCCCGGGTGATTCGATGCACCTCACTCCACATGCCGATGCAATTCTCTATACAAGCCTGATTAGCGGGCGCAATCCAAACTATCTGATAGGTGAACAAGTCAAAGCGGCCCCACGAATCCAGCGCTACCAGTTGGAACCCATCCCCACCGGCTATATACTCATTGAGGGGGGCAATCGGGCGACTGTCGAATTTATGAGTCGAACGACACCAATCCCGCGCGATAAGCCAGACATTGTTGCGCCACACGCATTGGCAGCCCAATACCTCGGTATGAAATTGGTTTACTTGGAAGCCGGCAGCGGTGCGAAAAACCCCGTTCCAAATGATATTATTTCTACAGTAAAAACACAAATCAGCATTCCGCTAATCGTTGGCGGTGGTATTCAAACACCAGAAATCGCCGCGAGAAAAGTGGACGCCGGGGCAGATTTTATTGTCACTGGCAATGTGCTTGAGGAAAACGGCTCCTTTGAATTAATGAAACAGTTCGCTGATGCGGTTCATGGCTAAAACCGCTTGCTATAATAGGTAATCTTGAAAGCCGCATATTTAAGCTTAAGCGAAAATCAATCGGAGGAAAACAATGTCTGAAGGAAAAAAAATACCCATAAAAATAGAAACACAAGAAACCCCTGAGGCTGATTCTAACGCCCCGGTAAACGATGATGCCGAGGTATCTAAACAGGCCGACGCGCCAATTCAAGAACGCACCGTTGAAACCGTAGAAGCGGAACTTGAGGCATTAAGGAGTGAATTTAAAGAAAAATTAGAAGCTGTTGAGCGCGATGAGCGTGAGCGATATCAAGAAGAACGTGACAGGTTACTGCGGACAGTAGCAGAAGCAGAAAATGCTAAGAAACGATTAGAAACCCAAACGCAACGTCAACTCAAATACGCCAATGAAAATCTGATTGAAGGACTCGTACCTGTGTTGGATAGCCTTGATTTAGGGTTAAAAGCCGTCTTGAAAACCGACACGGGCAACATCGACACGGCTGATATCGAGGAAGTTACGAAACTGAGTGAAGGCATGCAGCTTGTTCAAAAACAGTTGCTGGATGTACTCAAAATCCATGGACTCACAACGATTGAATCCTGCGATGAAATGTTCGACCCGACGCAGCATGAGGCAATATTGGCAGTCGAATCGAGTGAGATACCGGCGGGTAAAGTCGTTGAAGAATACAGGTGCGGTTATCTCCTGCACGAGCGGGTTATACGTGCCGCACAAGTTGTTGTCTCCCAAGGCGCACCAGAAAAAGAAGAGCCCGCACAGGATGAAGACGGGGGCGAAATCGATAGTACCGACGTTGATGAGTAATAGAGAGAAAACAGACACGGTTTTTTAAGTTTTGCTCGCAAGCTGCGCCCTTACATTAATTTTCGTTTTGACTTTCCAATATCACTTCCTGTCAGGAGATTTCTAACAATGAGCAGAGGTAGGTAAGGTAAATGACGCAAAAACGCGACTATTATGAAATTCTGAATGTGAAACGCACCGCTGATGAAGAAGAAATAAAAAAAGCTTATCGTAAGCTCGCAATTCAATATCACCCTGATAAGAACCCGGGGGATAAAATCGCTGAGGAGAAATTCAAGGAAGCGACGGAGGCTTATGAGGTGCTACGGGATGCCGAGAAACGGGGACGTTATGAACGGTTTGGGCACGCCGGGGTAGAAGACAGTGTTAGAGATTTCCAAGGCTTTGGTTTCAACTTAGACGAGATTTTTGGCGATGTCTTCGGAGAGCTCATAGGAGGCTTCGGTGGCAAACAGCACGCCCCTAAACGCGGCCGAAGTTTGCAATATAACCTTGACATCACACTTGAGGATGTTATCTACGGTAAAGAGGTAACGCTAGAAGTCCCACGGTTTGAATCTTGTCCTACGTGTGACGGCAGCGGCGCGCAGAAAGACTCGCGAGTTGAAAGGTGCCCGGAATGCTATGGCAGAGGACAGATAAACCACTCACAAGGTTTTTTCACAATGTCACGAACTTGTCCACGCTGCGAAGGGGAAGGCAAAATCATTCTGGAACTTTGCAAACGGTGCCGCGGGCGCGGACTCATGCGGGTAAAACGTGATATCAAACTGAATATTGATAAAGGCATTGAAACAGGTTTCAAATATCAATTGCGCGGCGAAGGCGAAGCCGGGGCAAATGGCGCACCCCCCGGTGACCTGTTGGTTGCCATCAATGTACTACCGCATCAACGCTTTAAACGCGAACGTAACGATTTACTGACGTCTGCAAGAATTTCGTTTGTCCATGCAACCCTTGGTGGAAAAATGACAGTTGATGGGGTGGATGGGCCATCAGCGCTACAGATTCCGCCAGGAACACAGTACGGTACGCAGTTACGTATCCCTGGTAAGGGCATCCCACACTACAAACGTTCCAACGTGGGCGACTTGGTTGTCACTATCGAAATCGAAACGCCACGGCACTTGAATGAAAAACAGCGCGAAAAACTGAAAGAATTTGCCAAATTGCTCGGTGAAACGTCTGAAACCGAAGCCGGCGGGTTTTGGGACAAACTGTTCCGGCACAATGATGATGAAGAGAACTCGTAAAAAAAAAGATGCAGTGGGCACGGATTACAGTAACGACTTCACAAGATGCTTCCGATGCAATTGCAAATTATCTGTTTGGGTTAAAGGCACTCGGTGTTGAAATCAAAGAGGAATCCGCGTCCCGGACATGTCTCATCGCTTACTACCCGCTGGATGATACCGTCGGTGCAAAAATTCGGAAATTGCGCCAATTCCTGACGCAACTCCCGACGTGGGGTTTGGGGGCAGTCCCCTTATCCGAAGCTAAGTGTAAGGTAGAACGGGTAGAATCTGAAGCATGGGAAGAAACCTGGAAAGCCGCTTTTACACCCCAACGCATCGGCAAACGGTTACTCATCGTCCCCACGTGGGACAACACCCTTCTAAATGAAAATGACATCTTGATTCGCATTGAACCGGGCATGGCATTCGGTACAGGGTACCACCCAACCACACGCCTTGCCTTGAGATTGTTAGAGGATACCGTTACCCGCAATCATTATGTCGCCGATATCGGTACCGGCTCCGGTATCTTAGCCATCACCGCGGTGAAGTTAGGGGCAAAACAGGTTGATGCAATTGAACTGGACGCGACTGCGATTCCCTTCGCAGAAACAAATTTTCGTAACAACGATGTCAATTCCCAGGTAAGCCTATTTCAAGGCGACGAACTCAAAAATGTCTCAAGCAGGTACCATGTTATTATTGGTAACATCTTAACAAAGGCAATACTGCCGATTATCCCCCACTGTGCAGAACACCTCCATCCTGAAGGAACTGTCATTTTCTCAGGAATTTTGGATTCGGAACTAGCGCAAGTTAAATCGGCTTTGGCAAAAAACCAATTTCAGTTTTTTGAGGTTAAAACAGAAGCGGAAGACGGCATCACTTGGGTTGCCATAAAAGCACAGCTGTCAGATTCTCCGTCCTTATAAGCGAGGCGACTTTGATAGTCCGTGGCAGAAGTTACATCTCCCGATATCAAGATGGGGCATTGTTGGGGACTTCTCGTCACCTTTTAAATGGCATTTAAGGCATTCCGCTGCATCTGTTGATGTTCGGTGTTCCTCAATGTTAGAACGTGCGGGGGCAGCATTAAAAAAAAGAATACCCATAACAATCGCAAAAATAAGCCCAATCACACTGACAATCACCATCAGGGTTCTAGCACTCGCTTCTTCAGTCGGCATGTTGTAAAATGAACTCCTTTTTCTCTATCTTAGGACTATCATGTAGGAGACTAGCAGATACTACAGCAATTTATACGAAAAATGGAAAAAGGGTAGGAATATTTTCTGCTGTTAAAGGTGAACCGTATTCGCTCCCTTCAAATGCCTCGGCGTATCGGATGTTAGCACCAACCTTTTCTCCATAGAGGGAAATCAATTGAGCACGGTACGTTTCAGCGATAGCGTGGAATCGATTTAATAAACGTTGCCTTAACCAAGCACGCCTCGCGGCTTCATCAGGCGGAACCTCAGATAAGGTACCGCTATTGTAGGGAAGCCATTCAAAGAATTGCGATGTGTGACAAGCGAGCATCTCAATTTTCTGTTCAACCACGACATCTATACTGACAGCGACATCCGGAGTGAAGGGGTAGGGTTTGATGAAATTATCGCTCAAATAAGCAATGACGGGGTTTTTCTGTAGATGAGGGGTGAGCCCGCAAATGTTGGGCACTGTCACCATATATGCCGCATCCTGAACTAAAGTTGACGTATAACGATGGTCCGGATGATAATCGTTAGGACGGTGTGTCATAATGAGTTGTGGCTGAAATTGTCGAATTGCGCGGATAATCTGATAGCGGTTCTCTAAGGTTGGGATGAGTTCCCCGTCGTGGATATCAAGTAATTCATACTCAATGCCGATGACGTCAGCTGCGGCTTGCGCCTCTGCATATCGGCGCCGGGCCAATGGGCCACCGCCCAGCTCGTGATGCCCCGCATCGCCGTTGGTAACAGATACAAATTTAACGTGATGTCCTTGTTGTGCATAGCGTGCGGCAACACCCCCGGCTTTAATATCACAATCGTCTGGATGTGCCCCGAAAACCAATACGCGTAACTGTTTTTTAGCCATTTTTTATTTCCTAAATGCCTTCCGTTCTAGCGTTACAGGAGTGTCAAAACCGTCCAAATTCACGTGTTCGTTCTCATTGAGGCAAAGATAAAGTGAAAAATTATGTCTACCTATTGCAAAATTGAAGTTTACTATAAGCCTGAAGTCCCTGACATAGTCGGGCAGAGCATTGTTGAGGATATCACTACCCTTGGCATCAACGGTATCGATTCTGTGCGGACAGCCATGCTCTACTACATTGAAGGGACGTTTGACAGACAAACCGTTGAAAGAATTAGCAGAGAACTGCTGACAGATGCAATTACACAAGTCTATTCTTATGCGTCCGAGGGCCCGAACAGAGAAGAATGGACAATTGAAGTGCAGTTCAAGCCCGGTGTCACGGACGCGGTAGGCGACAGCACCGTCAAGGGAATAAAAGATTTGGGCATTGCTGGTGTAACTGCTGTGCGTACGGGGCATAAATATTGGCTGACTGGGCAGTTAACCGGTGAAGTCCTTGAGACAATCGCGAACCGGCTCCTCATAAATGATGTGATTCAAACCTTCTCCTATCAGGCGCCTAACTCGCATAAACACGAATCACAGTCCCTAAGTGAAGCTTGACAAGCATCTGGGTTGTCGCCCGGCGAAGCGCGAAACGGAGTCCACCTTTAGGGCTAACTCGCTTCGGGCTCCCCAACTCAATGCGGCGGAACCCATGTTTCCAAAGTAACTTTGACAACGTGCGGGCAGAAAAATAGTAGAGATGGTCCCGTGGATGAACATAAGCCCAATCCGCTTTTTGAAGGCGACTTTTCAGACTTCCACCGTTTGGGACTTCAATGACTAACTTTCCGATGTGAGGTTTCAAAACGCGACGGATTTCCGCAAGGAACGGATTCAACTCAGAAATATGCTCAAGCACATGATAGATTGTCACAGCGTCAAAATATGCCGTCGGCAAATCGACTGTAAAGAGCGCCCCGCACTGTACATTCAATCGATAGGCTTGCCTCGCAAAAGCGGCACCGCTCTTTGAGGGCTCGATACCGTCTGTTTTCCAACCCTGTTTTTGTGCCAGATGCAGAAACGTGCCAATCCCACATCCCACATCGAGGAGGTGCCCCTTATTGGGAACGTGTTTCTCCAATTCCGCCAGTCGTTCCGCCATCTGGAGCCATTCCATGCTGTCAGTATGGATGCGTTCAATTTTCTCAGGTGGATAGTAATTCTCGACGTAACGCGCCTCAAGGGTGTGTCCGCGAATACGAGGATTCACATACCGCAGCCCGCACTCCTTACACGCAATGACTGAAAGTGTATCTTTACTAAAGCATTTTTCTCCATCATCATGCCCACACGTCGGACAACTTATAGACTCGAGGTTGTTTGTCGGCATGGTTCCTCTTATCTGTTTTAGAGGCATCCCTTCCACATGTTAGAAGAGGGGAACACCTTGTGTTTCAACATAAACGGAGTAGATAGATTGGCTTCCCATCATGAACAACCGATTCCGCTTAACGCCGCCAAAACAGAGATTCGCACAGATTTCAGGTAAGTGAATCTTTCCGATGAGCTTACCGTCCGGGGCAAAAACATGTACGCCATCGTACCCATCGCCACCCCATCCGGCACTCGCCCAAAGATTTCCATCGATGTCACACCGGATTCCATCTGCGAGCCCGGGGGCCATATCGCAGAACACCCGTCTGTTTTGCAGCTCGGCGTTGTCCACCACACTGTAGACAAAAAGGTGGCGAGGGGCTCCTGCTTTATGTGTGGCCCCGGTGTCAACAAGGTAGAGTTTTTGATAGTCTGGTGAAAAGCAGATGCCATTCGGTTTCTCGAGTTCATCGGTGACGATGGTGGCTACGCCTGTATCCGGATTGAGTCGATAAACACAAGTCGGCAATTCGAATTCGGCTACGTGCCCTTCGTAATTGAGCATGATGCCGTAGCCCGGGTCGGTAAACCAAATATGTCCATCGGTATGAACGGCGACATCGTTAGGGGCGTTGAGCGGTTTTCCCTCAAAACTATCCATCAGGACGGTAATCGTGCCATCATATTCTGTGCGTGTGACACGCCGGGCGCCGTGTTCACAACTGATAAGTCTGCCTTGCCTGTCGCGAGTATGCCCGTTGCTATAATTTGACGGGTGTCGATAAACACTCACTGCCCCGGTGGTTTCTTCCCATTTTAGGATGCTGTTGTTCGGAATATCGCTCCAAAGGAGATAGCCCCCATCACCGAACCAGACGGGGCCTTCGCACCAGCGTGCCCCTGTCCACAACCGCTCCACAACCGAATTTCCGATTTTGTATTTTGAAAAACGCGAGTCAACCACTTCAATCGCCGGGTCAGGATAGCGAACGACTGTTCCATCCCACTTTCTTTCGGGTGTATTCATGCAATTTTCCTCCCAGATAGCCAAAAGTCTCTGACAAGATTGGGGAAAGAACTTTCATGCCAGTAGCCTGTAATAAGCGCATTCTACCTTGATTCCCCCATCTTTGCATCTCTGTATACAAAAAACAGTATATCAGAATTAGGGATGTGATAGAACCCCAGTTAAAGCATGGGGGCTTCCGCAAAGTGATGCGAAAGCGTTTGTGGAATTCAGAAGCGTAGGGCGAAACCGCCGTTTCGCGGACTGGTGGCTTCAACGGAGTAGCCAACGATTTTGCCAAGCAAAACAATCGGTCTTACGGCTCCTAAACCAAAGGAAGCTACCCCTTCCTTGAGAATGTTCATCGCAGCGTTGGCAAGCATGTTGCTTGCTACCTTTTGGTCTCTATCCAAGTGCGTCTTACACTTCGGACACGTCCATTCACGGGCTGCTAACGTGAGATTATCCTTTTTATGATTACAAACAGAACAGCTTTTACTTGTCGGAGAACACCGACTAATCTTCAGCACAGCGCGTACCCGCTTTTTGCTCTGGTGTTTAAGTTTCCGCATGAACTCACCAAAGCCACCATCGGAAACCTGTTTACCCCAAAGCCGTTTCATTCCGTCAAGATTAAGGTAGAAAAAAACAGAATATCAAACTGACGACACAAATCTATGACAAGTTTCCACTGGTGGTGGGTTCTCTGATTTTCAGTCTTTTTATGAATACGCGCGACCTTCTTACGTTCACGCTCTCTGTTATGAGAACCTTTGACTTTACCGGAATGCGCTTTTTGTGCGTTCGCTAACTTATCAGCGTTCTGTTTGTAGAACATAGGAGCAGTATATCTGTGTCCATCACTGCCAGTCAGGAAGTCTTTGATACCCATATCGAACCCTTCAGCTTTACCTGTCTTGGGTTCGGGGTTGACTTCGCTATAGTTTTCAGTGAGTGTAAGATACATATCTCCGAGTGCGTCTCTTGTTACTTGAACCTGTTTGATTTTGCCTTCTATCGTTCTGTGTAAGGCAAAACGATACCAACGCCCGTTGAGACGAATACGATACGTTGGGTGATTTATGAGTTTTTCTGTTTCGGTAGTAGGCATTCTAACTTAATCTGTTCACCACGAAGCGTCATACCTTTGTGTTTCTTACACGACTTGAATTGCGGATGTCCTCTGCCGCAAAACGGCGGTTTTGCCCTACGCTCGAGTGTTTTCATTTCTCTGAAAGAGTGTGATAACCGTTTCAAAACATTTTGTAACGCCCATGAGTAAGGGATATTCCAATGCTGATACGTCTCAAGTTTCTTGAGTGTCGTCAAATGAGCAGACATTTTGGAATAGGAAAGCCCTTTACCATAGCGACGGTAATATCGCATACACAACGCAATGAAGTGGTTTCGCACAACACCGCAGATATTACACTCGTCATGCAGACGCTTCAGAGAGTTATCGAAAAAAAGTTTATGTTTCGTGTTTCTCATGGTACATCAAATATCAAGTTTTTACCCCCTGTCAAGTGGGTAGGCAGACACGTAGCCTTGCGACTACGCTTGACATGTCTGCCAATTGGATACTATTAGTATACCATATTATGAGGCGAAAGTCTAAGTTATTTTTGACGCAACTCTAGACGGTGTCTACATCCCCCAGCTAAAGCAAGGGGGGGTTGACACCGAAGAATTTGATAAAGCAACGAAAATCAGCGATTCTTGTGGGAACAGCGAAATATAATAGGCATTTCGGGGCGATATCGGCATTGAAGTAGAGAACAACTCAGCCAACTCTAAGATTGGCTGCTTTTTGAGTTAGGTGTGTTAATGTTCCATCTTGAGTTAATCAAATTCTAAAACTTCAGGATGATGAGAAATTCCTTCTGATTCAGGATTTGCAGGATGAGGGATTTTCATAAAAAGCGTTTCAAGAAAAAGAAAGACGATTGCTTTCCGCACTAAGAATACGGGGGTGAAGATAGACTACAAAATATACTTGTTCAAATCCTGCTCTTTGACAATTTCAGCGAGTTCCGATTTCACATACTCAGCATCAATGGTAATCTCTTTCGTGTCAAGTTCTGGTGCATCAAAGAACAAACTTTCAAACAGTTTCTCCATGATAGTATGGAGTCGTCTTGCACCAATGTCCTCAACCGATTCGTTCACCTGAAATGCGAGGACAGCGATTTCATCAATTGCATCATCGGTAATAGTCGCTTCTATGCCCTCTGTACGCAGCAGCGCGGTATATTGCTTGACGAGGGCATTCTTCGGTTCCGTTAAAATGGATTTAAAATCGGATTGATTGAGGCTTTTGAGCTCAACGCGAATAGGGAATCTGCCTTGCAGTTCAGGGATGAGTTCTGATGGGCTTGAGACATGAAACGCGCCTGCTGCGATGAACAAGATATGATGCGTGCGCACCGCGCCGTATTTCGATGCTACGGTACTCCCCTCAATAATTGGCAATATATCGCGTTGCACGCCTTCCCGAGAAACATCCGGCCCCTGGCGTGATTCTCGTCCGGCAATTTTGTCAATTTCATCCAAAAAGACAATACCAGAGTTTTCGACACGTTCAATTGCCTCATTGATAACAGCATCCATATCAATAAGTTTTTCCGCTTCTTCTTGCATGAGGATTTGGCGTGCTTCTGAGACAGGCAGTCTCCGTTTCTTCGTCTGATTGGGAAGAATGCCACTAAACATCTCCTTAAAGTTAATGTCCATTTCCTCAATTCCGCCGGGTGAAAAGATTTCGACAAAAGGGAGGCTGCGAGGTTTTACATTGATTTCAACGGGTTTATCCTCAAGTTTTCCTTCGCGAAGCCACTTTTTGAACAGTTCGCGGGTTTTGAAATACCTGTCGCGCTGTTTTTTTTGAGAAGCGGCGTTTTCGTCCGGCTTCTCCTCTTTCTCTTCCTCTTCAAGCTCACCGAAGTTGCTTTTCAGGAACTCCTCGACCTCACCCTCCTTTTCCTCTTCGGTTTCCTCGTTAACTTCATCGTCGTCATTCGGGAGCTCAGTCTGTGGTTGCTGCCTCAAGGCGCGTGGCATGGGGATAAGGCAATCCAGCAAACGTTCTTCTGTGAGTTCTCGTGCTCTATCTTCAAAGGCTTCGGTTTGCTCGGCCTTCACTCGACTGATTGCGAGTTCTGCGAGGTCACGAATCATTGATTCAACATCTCGTCCGACGTACCCGATTTCAGTATACTTTGATGCTTCGACTTTTATGAACGGGGCATCCACAAGACGGGCGAGTCGTCGCGCAATTTCAGTTTTGCCGACACCGGTTGAGCCTATCATAATAATATTCTTGGGTGCGACTTCGTCCTGCATGTCTTCAGATAGCATCTGGCGCCGTGCGCGATTCCGAAGCGCAATCGCAACGGCGCGTTTCGCATCAAATTGCCCGATGATGTACTTATCAAGTTCTCGAACAATCTGCCGTGGGGTGAGCGCATTCGCTAAGTTTTTGTTTTCACTCGTCAATTTTAGTTTCTCCTATAGATTCAACTTCTATGCGAGCATTGGTATAAATGCAAATACCGCTGGTAATCTGTAGTGCTTCTGTTACAATCTCTCTGGCTGTCAATGTTGTATGCAAGTGCAATGCTTTAGCTGCCGCCAATGCACTCGGTGCCCCGGAGCCAATTGCGAGCACCTCATCGTCTGGAGCAATCACATCCCCACTACCGGAGATGAGGTAGCTACTTTTCGTATTCACTGCAATCATTAAAGCGTCAACGCGTCTGAGCACGCGATGATTGCGCCAATCCCTTGCGAATTCAACCGCTGCCCGCTGAAGATTTCCACCATAACGTTCTAATTCTTTTTCGAGCGTTTCATACAGTGTCAGCGCATCCGATGTGGAGCCGGCAAACCCGATGAGGACATCGCTATTGTGAATTTTACGAATTTTGCGTGCCCCATGTTTAACCGCCATATCGCCCAGCGTCACTTGCCCATCACCCCCAATGGCAACCTCTCCATTTCGCCGAATGGCTACAATCGTTGTTGAACGTATCATTTTATCCTTTTTTATTTTTGAGTTTCATTCAGTTGCTAATATAACTGCCCTGAACTGAAATCTCGCCGGCAGTTTTTGATGTAACTTTATTTTAGAAAATATAAAAACAGTAAAAAACTGAGAAACTGGAATGCCCCCATAAAGATACCACACCGTATGCCCGCTATAACCGCATGTTGTGCGCGATGAAAGTAATACGGGCACAATAGAAAAGTGAAGAAAAAAGCGATAGGAACGAAGAGCGGGACGGCGGCGATATGGGCAAACTTGCCCACTCGCTGGATATTCCATATCCATAATTGCGATTCTCCGAGTTGATAGATAAGGGTTGCCGCGATACAGCCCGCGGCCCCGGTTAATACGGCTGCAACCGGACGATACCTGAAAATCATGAGGCTCCGATGATAGCAATACCCCATGAACGTGGCGAAAATTACCCACGTGAAAATGAGCCCTAGTGGTACGCCCAGACGTTCAACTTCTGAGCGGAGATAGAAGATGATATGCGCTTTTCGTGAAAAAAGCCTATCCATAGGCAGATAGAGCCCAGTCATCGTAGCGCCAAACAAGAGGCACCGTGAAAGAATCGATTTCTCGCCTGGCGTGGGAACCGCGCTTTGCAATGAAACTGTGTCTTGTGTCAAAGTCCCATCCGAAGGGCAAACGGTTTTGGCGGTGTCTTCATCAGTGTTCCGCGATAACAAATACCAAAACCATCCGATAGCTAACAACACGTTGGGGTAAAACGCCCATATAGAACCAATCCGGTTCACAATTAAGAACGTTAAAAACGTGGTGCAGGCTATAGTGATGACAGCTGTGTCTGTGCTATGGAAGCCCGGCTTCGTATACTGTAAAGACATCAGATTCTCAGACTGTCTAAACCTAGGATTTACAAGGTGACGTAAAGCTTACGGTTCGGGTTTCATCGCAAAATCACCGTTAACCTGAAATCACGAAAATTTCGCGGTATCGGCGTCAAATCTAATTACCAGTTGTTCTCCAGTGAATGTCGCACCGCTCGGTTTCTTGCTGGCGATGCTTCGCGGAAGTACCACATGCCGCTTGAATCCCCCTATGGTGACGATTAATTCGTCACCGTGCTTCATAAGTTCAATCTCTTCCTTTCTCAAAAAAGGGAGCAGCATTATTAATTGATACACGCCATCTCGTTTTTGAAATTGATACGGAATCCGCTCGGAAAACCGGTCCGACGGATCTATTTCGGCATAAAGGGTATCCGCTAAACGCTGTAAACCTGTTTTCCCAACGATTTCGTCGAAGAACAGTTCCACCTTCCAAATGGGTATGTCCGAAAAATAGTTAGATGCTTTTTTGATATACTTTTGTTGTGTCTGTTTCCAGAGTTCAAAAAACTCAGTATCAATCCCTTCCGGGAAGATACGGTTAATAATTACGGCATCAATACAGAGTCCATACAAGCAGAAGTACATAAACGCGCGTTGTGTCTCTTTGATGACAATTTTCTCCGGATTCGTTACCAAACGTACCGTCGTGATTTTCGCATCTGTGAGAACACTGTCAATGCCTTCCAATTTATTGAACAGTTCTTGAATGTTTTGAAAGTAATTATCGCGTGGAATCGGCACCGAACTCACCCGTTCAATCACTGGCCCGACGACTTTTGCCAAATTCCGCTCTAATTTAAAAATGCGGCTCATATACCACTCTAACGTTGTCGGGATGCTAACGAACCTGAGAGATTCTCCAGTGGGGGCACAGTCAAGGATAATCACATCGTAGCTCTTCTCTCGTACGTATTGATTGATATACAGAAGCGCACAGATTTCCTCCATCCCCGGAAACACGGCAATCTCCTCAGCTACCAATGTATCAAGTCCAGAACGGTTGAGGAGAGAGCGGATATAATTGTAAACCTCGTCCCAGTATTCGACAATTGCTTCTTGGATGTTAATTTCTTGAATCCAGAGATTTTCGTTAACCTGTATCTGCTTTTCTCCGTTAATGAACATTTCTCCCGGGACATCGCTATCAAATGCGTCCCGCAAGGAGTGTGCTACGTCCAACGAGATGACGATAGTCCTATAACCGAGCGCAGAGAGTTTCATCCCCGTTGCTGCAGCAATGGTTGTTTTACCAACACCGCCTTTACCGGTGTAAAAAATGATTCTCATGCAGTTGCAATCCAATTTGTTGATATTTGCATATTTTTTAAAGTATACCAGAAAGAATTGTCATTTGCAAGGCAGATATTGCAAATGACAAACGGGATATAAACCGGAATGAACCGGGCCAAATTGCAAAATAGTTGACAACGCAGCTGTTTTGTGGTATAATATGGAATAGCTTATGTTGGTAGGATGGCAGATAATAAATCATCTGGCATGCCACAAAATTTATGGGGTATAAGGAAATAAATCATGGTATTGAAAACTAAAACCTATTTTCCGAGGGCGGATAAAGATATTAAATGGTATGTGGTAGACGCGGAGGGACAAGTGCTTGGGCGTATCGCTTCCCGAATCGCACAGGTGCTCAGAGGAAAACACCATCCGCGCTTCACGCCGCACGCTGACCTCGGCTTTCGAGTCGCTGTGATTAATGCCGAAAAAGTGGTTGTCACTGGAAACAAGAAAACACAGAAAACCTATTTTCGACATAGCGGGTACCCCGGCGGTGATAAATACCGGAGCTTTGACGAACAGATGCAGGTAAAACCTCAGTCTATTATCTCTTTCGCTGTAAAGGGAATGCTACCCAAAAATCATCTCGGAAGACAGCTCATGAAGGGACTTAAAGTTTACACAGGACCGAATCACCCGCATCAAGCACAGGAACCGGAAGTTCTAGCATTTTAGGAAATGCGGGGCGATATATCTGCCACGATAAGAAGTGAGGAAACAGAATGGCTATTGAACAATATTGGGGAACCGGAAGGCGTAAAACCTCTGTCGCGCGCGTGCGGATTATCCCCGGTGCAGAAGGCGGTATCCTTGTCAATAAAAAACCGATTGACGAATATTTTAATCGTGCTGACCATATACAAACAGCACAACACCCTCTTGCACATGTAGAAAAAATTGGCGAATATGGAATTTTCGTTAATGTGAAGGGCGGAGGAAATACGGGACAGGCGGGTGCAATCTCCCACGGACTCGCGCGTGCGCTCGTGAAAGCCGATGAATCCCTGAAACCTTCCTTGAAAAAGGAGGGATTTTTGACACGCGACTCCAGGATGGTGGAACGAAAGAAATACGGACAAAAAGGAGCACGCGCGCGGTACCAATTCTCGAAGCGTTAAACTTAACGGGCGAATATCGAATACTGCCCTCATAGACGAGCTTGAACAGCATATCTCCTATAACTTTTTACGCTGCTATACTTGGGCAAAACCTAAAATCTACAAAAAATGTCAAACATTGTTATCTTAGGCGCACAGTGGGGCGATGAAAGTAAAGGAAAACTCACCGACGTTTTTGCAGAAAACGCTGATATCGTCGCGCGGTATCAGGGCGGTGATAACGCCGGACATACCATTGTCCTTGGACAACAGACGTTTATCCTCCATCTCATCCCATCCGGAATCCTCCGAACTGATACTGTCAACGTTATCGGAAACGGGGTTGTTATTAATTTAGAAACGCTCTTCGGGGAAATAGAACGGTTACAGGCACAAAACGTGGAGGTTAACAGCCAAAATCTGAAAATTAGCGACAGGGCACACCTCATTTTGCCTTACCATAAAGCTGTCGAACACTGGCAGCAGATGGGAAGCGGCACCAAAATCGGCACGACGTCGCGAGGAATCGGACCGACTTATTCCGATAAAATGAACCGATACGCCGGAATCCGAATCGGTGACCTGCTTGAATTTGATAGCTTCAAAAAAAAGTTGGATTACAACCTCGAAACCAAAGCCGAGGCACTTCAAATCAGCCATATAGAGAGACAAGAACTCCTGGAGAACTACTACCGTTACGCAGAACGGATTGCGCCTTATGTAACTGATACGGTTGCTTACATGCACGACGCACTCACCACCGAAAAACGCATTCTCTTTGAGGGCGCGCAGGGAACAATGTTGGATATTGATTTTGGCACTTATCCTTATGTCACATCGTCTAACTGCACCGCCGGGGCCGTTTGCACAGGACTCGGCATTGGGCCCAAGGCAATTGATGAAGTGATGGGCGTTTCAAAGGCTTATGTGACACGCGTCGGCGGAGGCCCCTTCCCCACAGAGATGCCCACAGAACTTGATGAAAAGATACGGAACATCGGTAAGGAGTACGGCGCTACCACACAGAGGCCCCGGCGATGTGGATGGCTTGACCTCGTCGCGCTTCGATACGCAACACAAATTAACGGATTCACCGCTATCGCCCTGACAAAATTGGATGTTTTTGATACACTTCCGGAACTGAAGGTCTGTGTAGCTTATCGCTATCACGGAAAAGAGACAACCACTTTTCCGAGCAGCCTGCGGGTTTTGGAAGCGTGTGAACCTGTTTATCATACACTGAGCGGATGGCAACAACCCCTTACAGAAGCACACACACCTGAAGACATTCCGAAAAACGCAAAAGCATATATCGCTTATGTCAGTGAATATCTCAATGTCCCTATTCCGATTGTCTCCGTCGGACCCGATAGAGCGCAAGTTGTTCCCTTAGATGTGCCACAAGTTAATTTTTATTCGTAGCAATACTCTGTATGGTAAGGGATGACGACACCGGCATGGCACTCAACATTGAACCGATACGTTCCCAATTTTAATCCATTTAGGAATAAGGAGTTTATCCTGAAAATGCCAACCATAAAATCGAAAACACCTTTGCTTATCCTAATTACCTTTTGGATAGTTTTCGGGAATCAGGTGAGCTACGCAGAAACCATAACCGCTTCAACACGAGCGCCGTTAACAGAGGTGACGCTGCATGAGAGTATTGTCACACTCACCCTCAGCGGTGGCACTTATGAAAGTAGTGAAATTAAAATCGGCAAGTCCATGGCGATATCTGGCATTCCTGGCGTAACCATTGGAACATTTGGCCCGGCATGGTTCGGTGTAGAGCGTGTCAGTGATACCCAAATCACGGTTGAACTCGGATTTGACGGCGACATCGATGCTGATGCTACACTTACCCTCACCGTGGGCGCAAATGCCATAAAAAACTACAACGGGAAACCGCTCAGCACCAAAATCCGTATTCCTGCTGTAGCAGAAACGATAACCGCTTCAACACGAGCGCCGTTGACAGAGAGCACGCTGCATGAGAGTATTGTCACACTCTCCCTCAGCGGTAGAACTTATGAAAGTAGTCGAATTAAAATCGGCAAGGCCACGGCAATATCTGGCATTCCTGGCGTAACCACTGCAAAATGGAGCGATGTAAAGCGTGTCAGTGATACCCAAATCACGGTTGAACTCGGATTTGACGGCGACATCGATGCTGATGCTACACTTACCCTCACCGTGGGCGCAAATGCCATCGAAAACTACAACGGGACACCGCTCAGCACCAAAATCCCTGTTCCTGCTGTAGCAGAAACGATAACCGCTTCAACACGAGCCCCGTTGACAGAGGTGACGCTGCATGAGAGTATTGTCACACTCTCCCTCAGCGGCAGAACTTATGAAAGTAGTCGAATTGAAATCGGCAAGTCCATGACGATATCTGGCATTCCTGGCGTAACCATTGGAACATTTGGCCCGGCATGGTTCGGTGTAAAGCGTGTCAGTGATAGCAAAATCACGGTTGAACTCGGATTTGACGGTGACATCGATGCTGATGCTACACTTACCCTCACCGTGGGCGCAGATGCCATCGAAAACTACAATGGGCCGGCACTGACAACGCAAATATCCGTTTCTGCCAGTACAAAAACATCCGAACAACCCAGAGACGTAGGGAACACCAAACAGCCTGTAGCAACCAAACAGCCTGAATCACCGGCAGAAGATTCCAAACAGGGCTCTATAGAAGGTCCTTGGTTATGGATGGTTGTGCCAACAGATCCCGCAGAAGGTGATGGGATATCTACGGAGATCGATTCCCTTGCCGACGTAAGTGGCGGGACAATTACAGAGGCATACGTTGCCCAAAATAGTGTGAACGAAGGGGATTCTATCGGGCAGTCACGATGGACAAGTGGGAAGATTTATCAGTCCGAACATCGATGTCGGAAATACAAAATAGAGCGCGAACCAAACCCCCTATTAAAAATCCTAACCTTCGGATTCCTAACTGATGAGTGTATTGACCCGACTGTCTGTTGGGAAGATAATATCAGCACTCTTGCGAGGGCCTTTGGGCTGCCGACGGGTGAAAATACAGCGGCACGTACCGCGTATGCCTTGATTAACCTCATCTCGCCCCGCGAACAAAGACGTGCTATTCTGAAAGCGCGGAGTGGTGATGCTATCAAAGTGTGGCTCAATGGCAAGGTAGTTTATAGAAAAGCGGCAGATACGCATCGGTGTCGAAAAGTTGATGTTCTTTTAGCGTGTGATCCAGAGGTATGCGTACCGGATCCCACGATTGGTGAATCCAATACACGCCGCATTGACGTGACACTCAAACCTGGCAATAATCTCCTTTTCGTCAAGGTTCGACAGCACGGTAAATACTGGGATATGGGGATTGGACTCACTGGGGATTTCACGACGGAGATTCCAAAAACTGAAACAGTACGCTCCATAGCAAAGAGGATCTCAACAAGCAAAGAGGATCTCAACAGCAAAGAGGATCTCAACGCCGATGGCGTGGTAAACATTCAGGATTTGGTATTGATTGTCTCAAGTCTTGGTAAGGAAGGAGAGAATCCTGCGGACATCAACGGAGATAATGTTGTCAATATTCAGGATCTTATCCTTGTTGCGGGTGCATTAGATAAGGCTGCGGCAGCCCCATCGCTGCATTCCCATTCTTTGGGAATATTCACCGCGACAGATGTACGCGCCTGGTTAGTACAAGCAGAGCAATTCGCCATGCCGGATATCACATCGCAAAAAGGCATACTGTTCTTAGAGCAACTCCTCTCCGCATTGATGCCGAAACAAACTGTCCTCTTGGCAAATTATCCAAATCCCTTCAATCCAGAAACGTGGATACCTTACCAATTGGCAAAACCTGCCGATGTCACGCTAACTATCTATGCGATGAATGGACATGTTGTCCGGCAGTTGGTACTTGGGCATCAGCCCGCTGGTAGCTACCAGACGCGCAGCAGTGCAGCCTATTGGGATGGCAAAAACGAATTCGGTGAAACTGTTGCAAGCGGTGTGTATTTCTACACCATCACAGCGGGGGACTTTACCGCAACGCGGAAGATGTTGATACGCAAGTAAAACGTCTCCAAAGAAACAACATCTCAGAGATGAAGTTTCAATATTTTAAACGTGACATTCGGCTAAAAATGAATGTCGTATCATTAAAATATTCGTTTTAATGTGGGCCGTTAGCTCAGTAGGTAGAGCATCTGACTTTTAATCAGGTTGTCACAGGTTCGATTCCTGTACGGCTCATTTTATGGCAGGAAACAGAGAACATCTAAGTAAGGAGTTTATCATGAAAATACCAACCATAAAATCGAAAACACCTTTGCTCATCCTAATTACCTTTTGGATAGTTTTCGGGAATCAGGTGAGCTACGCAAAAACCATAACCGCTTCAACACGAGCGCCGTTGACAGAGGTGACGCTGCATGAGAGTATTGTCACACTCACCCTCAGCGGTGGCACTTATGAACGTAGTCGAATTAAAATCGGCAAGGCCACGGCAATATCTGGCATTCCTGGCGTAACCATTGGAACATTTGGCCCGGCATGGTTCGGTGTAGAGCGTGTCAGTGATACCAAAATCACGGTTGAACTCGGATTTGACGGCAACATCGATGCTGATGCTACACTTACCATCACCGTGGGCGCAGATGCCATCAAAAACTACAACGGGAAACCGCTCACCGCCAAAATCCATGTTACTGCTTTAGCAGAAACAATAACCGCTTCAACACGAGCGCCGTTGACAGAGGTGACGCTGCATGAGAGTATTGTCACACTCACCCTCAGCGGTGGCACTTATGAACGTAGTCGAATTGATATCGGCGAGGCCATGGCGATATCTGGCATTCCTGGCGTAACCATTGGAACATTTGGCCCGGCATGGTTCGGTGTAGAGCGTGTCAGTGATACCAAAATCACGGTTGAACTCGGATTTGACGGCAACATCGATGCTGATGCTACACTTACCATCACCGTGGGCGCAGATGCCATCAAAAACTACAACGGGACACCGCTCAGCACCAAAATCCGTGTTCCTGCTGTAGCAGAAACAATAACCGCTTCAACACGAGCGCCGTTGACAGAGGTGACGCTGCATGAGAGTATTGTCACACTCTCCCTCAGCGGTAGAACTTATGAACGTAGTCGAATTAAAATCGGCAAGTCCATGGCGATATCTGGCATTCCTGGCGTAACCACTGCAAAATGGAGCGATGTAGAGCGTGTCAGTGATAGCAAAATCACGGTTGAACTCGGATTTGACGGCGACATCGATGCTGATGCTACCCTTACCTTCACCGTGGGCGCAGATGCCATCGAAAACTACAATGGGCCGGCACTGACAACGCAAATATCCGTTTCTGCCAGTACAAAAACATCCGAACAACCCAGAGACGTAGGGAACACCGAACAGCCTGTAGCAATCGAACAATCTGAATCACCGGCAGAAGATTCCAAACAGGGCTCTATAGAAGGTCCTTGGTTATGGATGGTTGTGCCAACAAATCCCGCAGAAGGTGATGGGATATCTACGGAGATCGATTCCCTTGCCGAGGCAAGTGGCGGGACAATTACAGAGGCATACGTTGCCCAAAATAGTGTGAATGAAGGGGATTCTATCGGACAGTCACGATGGACAAGTGGGAAGATTTATCAGTCCGAACATCGATGTCGGAAATACAAAGTAGAGCGCGAACCAAACTTCCTATTAAAAATCTTTACCCTCGGATTCCTAACTGATGAGTGTATTGATCCGACTGTCTGTTGGGAAGATAATATCAGCACTCTTGCGAAGGCCTTTGGGCCGCGGACGGGTGAAAATACAGCGGCACGTACCGCGTATGCCTTGATTAACCTCATCTCGCCCCCCGAACAAAGCCATGCTATTCTGAAAGCGCGGAGTGGTGATGCTATCAAAGTGTGGCTCAATGGCAAGGTAGTTTATAGAAAAGCGGCAGATACGCATCGGTGTCGAAAAGTTGATGTTCTTTTAGCGTGTGATCCAGAGGTATGCGTACCGGATCCCACGATTGGTGAATCCAATACACGCCGCATTGACGTGACACTCAAACCTGGCAATAATCTCCTTTTCGTCAAGGTTCGACAGCACGGTGAATACTGGGATATGGGGATTGGACTCACTGGGGATTTCACGACGGAGATTCCAAAAACTGAAACAGTACGCCCCACAGCAAAGAAGATGTCAACAAGCAAAGAGGATGTCAACGCCGATGGCACGGTGAACACTGAGGATTTTATATTAATTGCCTTAAGCCTTGGTAAGAAGGGAGAAAATCCTGCGGACATCAACGAAGATGGTGTTGTCGATATTCAGGATCTTGTCCTTGTTGCAGGTGTGTTAGATAACGCTGCGGCAGCTCCATCGCTGCATTCCCACTCTTTTGGAACATTCACCGCGACAGATGTGCGCGCCTGGTTAGCACAAGCAGAGCAATTCGCCATGCAGGATATCACATCGCAAAAAGGCATACTGTTCTTAGAGCAGCTCCTCTCCGCATTGATACCGAAAGAAACTGCCCTCTTGGCGAATTATCCAAATCCGTTCAATCCAGAAACGTGGATACCTTACCAATTGGCAAAACCTGCCGATGTCACGCTAACTATCTATGCGGTGAATGGACATATTGTCCGGCAGTTGGTACTTGGGCATCAGCCCGCTGGTAGCTATCGGACGCGCAGCAGTGCAGCCTATTGGGATGGCAAAAACGAATTCGGTGAAACTGTTGCAAGCGGTGTATATTTCTACACCATCACAGCGGGGGACTTTACCGCAACGCGGAAGATGTTGATACGCAAGTAAAACGTCTCCAAAGAAACAACATCTCAGAGATGAAATTGCAATATTTTAAACGTGACATTCGGCTAAAAATGAATGTCGTATCATTAAAATATTCGTTTTAATGTGGGCCGTTAGCTCAGTAGGTAGAGCATCTGACTTTTAATCAGGTTGTCACAGGTTCGATTCCTGTACGGCTCATTTTATGGCAGGAAACAGAGAACATCTAAGTAAGGAGTTGTTATGAAAATACCAACCATAAAATCGAAAACGCCCTTGCTTATCCTAATTACCTTTTGGATAGTTTTTGGGAATCAGGTGAGTTACGCAGAAACGATAACCGCTTCAACACCAGTACCATTGGCAGAGAAAACACTGCATGGGAGTATTGTCACACTCACCCTCAGCGATGGAACTTATGAGGATTGGTGGGTTACAGATGCCACGGAAGTATCTGGAATTCCTGGCGTAACCATAAAATCGAGAGGTGTAACGCGTGTCAGTGATACCAAAATCACGGTTAAACTCGAATTTGACGGCAATATCGATGCTGATGCTACCCTTACCATCACCGTAGGCGCAGATGCCATCGAAAACTACAACGGAGAAGCGCTCACCGACAAAATCACTGTTACTGCTGTAACGGAAACGATAACCGCTTCAACAACAGCCCCGTTGACAGAGAGCACACTGCATGGGAGTGTTGTCACACTCTCCCTCAGCGGCAGAACTTATGTGGATTATGGCTACAGCAATGACGTGACGGTATCTGGAATTCCTGGCGTAACCATTGCAGAGTGGAGAGGTGTAGAGCGTGTCAGTGATACCCAAATCACGGTTAAACTCGAATTTGACGGCGACATCGATGATGATGCTACCCTTACCATCACCGTGGGCGCAGATGCCATCGAAAACTACAACGGGAAACCGCTCACCGACAAAATCACTGTTACTGCTGTAGCAGAAACAATAACCGCTTCACGAAAATCGTTGACAGAGGATACACTGCATGGGAGTGTTGTCACACTCACCCTCAGCGGCAGAACTTATGTGGATTATGGCTACAGCGCTGCCGTGGCGGTATCTGGAATTCCTGGCGTAACCATAAAATCGAGAGGTGTAACGCGTGTCAGTGATACCAAAATCACGGTTAAACTCGAATTTGACGGCAACATCGATGCTGATGCTACCCTTACCTTCACCGTGGGCGCAGATGCCATCGAAAGCTACGGAAAACCGCTCACCGACAAAATCACTGTTACTGCTGTAGCAGAAACAATAACCGCTTCACGAAAATCGTTGACAGAGAGCACGCTGCATGGGAGTGTTGTCACACTCACCCTCAGCGGCAGAACTTATGTGGATTATGGCTACAGCGCTGCCGTGGCGGTATCTGGAATTCCTGGCGTAACCATAAAATCGAGAGGTGTAACGCGTGTCAGTGATACCAAAATCACGGTTAAACTCGAATTTGACGGCGACATCGATGATGATGCTACCCTTACCATTACGGTGGGCGCAGATGCCATCGAAAACTACAACGGAGAAGCGCTCACCGACAAAATCACTGTTACTGCTGTAACGGAAACGATAACCGCTTCAACAACAGCCCCGTTGACAGAGAGCACGCTGCATGGGAGTGTTGTCACACTCTCCCTCAGCGGCAGAACTTATGTGGATTATGGCTACAGCGCTGCCGTGACGGTATCTGGAATTCCTGGCGTAACCATAAAATCGAGAGGTGTAACGCGTGTCAGTGATACCCAAATCACGGTTAAACTCGAATTTGACGGCAACATCGATGCTGATGCTACCCTTATCTTCACCGTGGGCGCAGATGCCATCGAAAACTACAACGGAGAAGCGCTCACCGACAAAATCACTGTTACTCCTGTAGCAGAAACAATAACCGCTTCACGAAAATCGTTGACAGAGAGCACGCTGCATGAGAGTATTGTCACACTCTCCCTCAGCGGTAGAACTTATGAGCGTTATGGCTACAGCAATGACGTGACGGTATCTGGAATTCCTGGCGTAACTATTGACTCGGTATCGCGTTACTCCGGTCAGTATACCGAAATAAAGGTTAAACTCGGATTTGACGGCAACATCGATGCTGATGCTACCCTTACCATCACCGTGGGCACAGATGCCATCGAAAACTACAACGGAGAAGCACTCACCGACAAAATCACTGTTACTCCTGTAGCAGAAACCATAACAGCTTCAACACCTGAACCGTTGACAGAGAGTGTTGTCACACTCACCCTCAGCGGTAGAACTTATGAGTATTCTTCCTCCACACTCAGCGCTGCCGTGGCGGTATCTGGAATTCCTGGCGTAACTATTGACCGGGTATGGCGTGACATTGCTAACGAAATTAGGGTTAAACTCGAATTTGACGGCGAGATAGATGCTGATGCTACCCTTACCCTCACTGTGGGCGCAGATGCCATCGAAGGCTACAACGGAAAACCGCTCAGCGCCAAAATCCCTGTTACTGCCGTTTTCTCCACCTGGGATGTGAATCAGGATGGAAATGTAGACATTCTGGATCTAACGGCTGTCGCCCAAAACTTCGAGACAGCCGCTGCTGCTATCCCGCGTGCCGATGTCAATGGCGATGGCACCGTGGATATTCTGGACCTCGTCGCGGTTGCCAGTCACTTCGAAGCAACGACACCGGCTGCGACAAAACCAGCAGCACCACCGGGGATCTGCTTTGTTGGGATGACGTTGAAGCCGGGGGAGGGTTGTAGTTACAGTAATTATACCTTTTCTATTAAGGAGAATGGAGTAGGATGTGCTTACTACTCTACCTCAAATGAACGCGCGGGCGGTTGTGCAACTCAAAGTATAAACATGTATTCGTTTCGCACCAGCAAAAATGGCGATGGGACTTGGACGATTAACGGCCTCTAACGTCTTACGAGTTTTATCCTGAAGGCACTGGCAGTTTTCAAGTTCGGCGCCTGCCGTTTTCACGTACGGCAGGCACTATTTATCAATCCAGCGGTGTGTATTTCTACACCATCACAGCGGGGGACTTCACCGCAACGCGGAAGATGTTGATACGCAAGTAAAACGTCTCCAAAGAAACAATATGTCAGAAATGCCGTTGCAATATTTTTAAACGTGACATTCGGCTAAAAATGTGGTATAATTAAAATATTCGCTTTTTAATGTGAGTCGTTAGTTCAGTAGGTAGAGCATCTGACTTTTAATCAGGTTGTCACAGGTTCGATTCCTGTAAGGCTCACTTTATGGTAGGAAACAGAGAACATCTAAATAAAATATGCCCCCGTCGTCTAGCCTGGCCCAGGACACCGCCCTTTCACGGCGGCGACACGAGTTCAAATCTCGTCGGGGGTATCCCACCCAATTTCGCAATAAGGGCGTGAGAATTAACCCGACATTTTCATGGTTCCTCCGTATACATCGCTATCTACGACTGCTAGCGGAGAGAAGCTGATGATTTTAGATATTCGTTTTGTACTAACACTCCTACTCCTCTCCGCAGCTTTTGGAATTTGCGAATCCACAGAACGCAATATCATTCGCGGGCAAGTGATGGATGCGCAACATAACCCGCTTTCTGGATACGGCGTCTCAGCGGTTTCACCGATGGATGGTACGACGTTTGCCGATGTGACAAATGATGAAGGGCAATTTTCGCTTGTGAATGTGACATCCGGTACCTGGCTGCTGCAAGTACATTACTACAGTACACTTCTCACACAGCGCGGGATTACGCTAAAAATAGCTGATGGGAAAAGTATCTCTGAAATTGATACCGATTTTATCATAAACGGCAGAGGGACACTGTCCGGATTTTTAATTGATGTCCGCAGCCAGCTCCCCGCACCAATTAGTGGAGAGATTCAGATAGCTCGCCTCGACTCTCATGGCAAAATGTACGAAAGACTGTTTCGCGATAACGCCTCTCATGGCTGTTTTGCACTCAGAAATCTATTGCCGGGGAGATACGTTATTATTGATAACTTCAAAGGCTACGTTTTTAATGAGCCCGATTCCCCTATCGTGACGATTTATCCCGATAGCTTTGTGGGTGGCGTAGAGGTGCTTTTGAAGGAAGGGGCATCGCTGCATGGAAATTTCATTGATGCTGAAAATGGACAGCCCCTTTCCGGTGTCAACGTTCAAGTCGCCTCTGAAAAAAACGATAGTATTTATCCGAACTGGGAGTTCATGCACGAAACAGAGACGGATTCAGACGGGACATTTTGGCTCACAACCCCGAACGACGTTCATAAATATTACCGATTTTCTATCATCGCCATCTCCCCGCGTTATCAAGCACAACGTTTCCATTTTGACATGTCACCGGGCAAAAGGAGATATCACCTAGGTGATATTGTGCTGAAACGGATGCTCTCCTTGGAAGGGAATGTCTCAGCTCCGAAAGACGTAGATGTGACGGGGCTCGTCGTCCGGCTGAAAATGCACGCCACATCAGGCAATTTCTTTCGTCCAGCAGCAGAGACTGAGCTCACGACACAAACCGATACGCAAGGCAACTTCCTTTTTGATGAACTCTACCCCATTGAATATACGTTGACAATTTCTCGGAATGATGTTATTGTAGCGTATATAGAATCCGTCAACCCAGAAAATGAGAGCCGAATTTCAGTGGGGTTACCACAACTAAAGAGATTATACGGGAGGGTTGTCGATGCACAGCAACTGCCAGTCCCAGCCGCCCAGATTTCGGCGACGCGGTATAGCAGAACCCCTTATGCTCATAGCGGGCTGCTTGCAGAAACCGAAACCGATGCAAATGGCGAGTTTCAGATGCAAGTGTTAGAGACTGAAGCGCGGTTGCTTTCTATTGATGTCGGGAAAAAGGGTTACTTTTCCACTATGTATGAAAACGTGGATATTGGGGCAGAACCTCTGATGGTGACACTTGAAAAAGGGGTGATGCTGGTAGGGCAAGTTATTTTACCGAGCAACGTTCCGCCTGATGGATATTATGGTGTAAAGATATTTCCTGCAGATGCGCGAATGAGCCCTGCACTTGAACGGCTGACACTGCAGAAACCGCTGCTCTCAAGATGGTTTCCGGTAACGCAGTCCAACTTCACAATAGAAAGCCTTTTTCCAGGGAAATATAAGTTGTACGTTGCCGGGCCGGGTATCGCGGCTGCTGGCGTTGAAGTGGATATATCGAGAAATGAAAACAATGCGCTTATTGTGGCAGATATGCGAACAGAGACACTGCGAGGACAAGTGTGCTACGCAGACACGGATGCACCTGTGCGGAACGCCCTCGTCTCCCGTTCATGGTATCCATGGGAATTAGCGCCTTACGATATGTCAATGACGTTAGATAGATTTGAAACGGAAACCGATGAAGATGGACAATTTGTCTTTGCAGAACTGACGGATGCCCCTTATCAATTGCGCATCCTTGCTGTGAAAAGGATGTTTGACAAGGAGACTCGCACCTATCGGCAAATACGCATTCACAAGCAGGTTGACTTTATCTATCCGCAGGACACTGGCAAAAATCGATATCGTATCTATTTAGGACGACGGGACGGCACGTCGTTCCAGTCTCCATAGAACACGTAAATTGTCTGAATGCGCATTGATAAGATTTTTAGATTATCCGGTTACACGCTTTTCTGCGCTTGCAAAAGGTGCGAGAAATCCCGTCTAGCCTTCTAAACCGCGTGAGACGGCTTGGTGTTTGCGTGTCTCTTGCACAACACAAACATTTCCTTCGCTTATACTATCTGTTAATCTTGTTCACAATTGGAAAATCAACATCATGAAGATTGTCCATATGTTAATCCTCCTACTATTCATGTCTGTTGTGGAAGGTGCCGCGGCGTGGATTTGGCAAGATAAGTTCTCTACTGAGGTATCTACGCCTGCGGAGCAAGCCGGAAATTGGCGGCTGGTAGGCAATGAGTCTAGCTGGAACGTTGACGGTGAATTCTTGAGAACAGAAATTCGCCCGCGGAAGCCGTTCGGCGTTATTTTTCAGCGGCTTCAATTCATTGCGTCACCCGGTCCTTATTCTAATTTTACCATTACACTCGAAAATATTGGCGTTGCATCGGCAAAATTTGGGATTGCCTTGGGCAAAAATTTTAAGGACGAAACGCCGCCAGGAGAAATTGAAGATATCGGGTACTACCTTTTTTTTACCAATGATATGCGAGTCGCCAGAAACCTCGGCGGGCATGTAGGAGAAGGACAACGTTGGAACACGCATGAACTTGAACGAATGGAACTGCGTTTTAAAACAGGACGGTTTCAACTGTTTGCTGAGGGCGAAGCGCGCCTTGATTTTAAAGATGCTAATTTTAGGACAATTGATAGTATCAGTTTTATACTCGCCGGTTTCGTTCCTAATAATGGGAAAGTTGGGAAGGCATGGGTAGATTCATTTACGTTTGCTACGCCTTCGCTCAGTGTGTCGTCAAGAGATAAATTAACAACCAGGTGGGCACGCATTAAGCAAAACAGATAGGGACTCAAACTGTGAAAAGCTATCCGAAAAAAAAACGGGCACTTATTGCTGCCCTCTTACCGGTTACGGCGTTAGTGATTGGATTTTGTGGCACTTTCGCGCGCGCGCGTCTAAATCCTGGTGAGAGTGCCAAACCGATTCCCTCAGGGAGTTACTATAGAACGCCCGGCAAAGGCGGGAAATGGTTCGGGCCCGAAGTCAATTCCCTTACGCTTTGCCCCGGTGTTCATAATCCTTATAACAATCGCGGGCGCTTTGATATTGCAGAAACGATTGAACAGGCAGAAGTGAAAGCCTCGCACATCCGGGGCGCGTTGCATTGGTACCGAGCGCAGAAATGGTATTTTGGCACATCCCGTACCCCTTGGGGAACGAATTACGCCTATATTACACTCCGAGACGACCTTGGATGGAGTGAGATTAATGCCGGTAGCGGTACCACAGGATACCCGTGGAGTGGGATTGAGCGGCACTGGCGCGACGGCGGAACTATCAGAGCACAAGCTACAGTGACAGGGTGGCGGCGGTATCTCCGTGGCCAGGAACGCTGGGTTTGCCCAATGTACTATAAAATCGGTGGCTGGGGAGACGAAAGTTTAGAAGTCAACTGCAAAACATTGAAAACCTGGTTTCCGCCGGACTGGAATGTGTTAAAACAGAAAGAAGGAGACTTCGGTCCACCTACTGAACGGAAGCCCGGCGTGCTCAGTCGCAAGGGGAAAAAGACAAAGCGGTGGTATGACTGCATAAAGATTAATTGACTATGAAAAAGTTCATCGCACTCTTCTTTCTGATAGGTTGCTTTCTGCCGGCCTCCGCAGATATCTGGCACGACGATTTTGATGTCGAAAACCTAGACACGTGGCGGATTGTCGGAAATCCGAATGTCTGGACAATAGCAGACGGTTTTTTACGCGCCAGGGTTAAGCGCGAATGGGAGCTGCAATATGAACTCTACCAATTTCAGGCTTTTCCGGCGCCGTATCGGTATTTCACTGTGACAATTGACGATTTTGGGGGTGACAACGCACGCTTAGGGTTCGCCGTCGGAAGAAGCTTTCCGGATACGCCCGACGAAGAATCGTTTTTCTATGTCTTTTTCACAGACGAAATCCGGGCGCGGCGGTTTAACGGCAAGGGAAGCAGTCATCCGTTTGACAGACGCCTATCCAGAGAACCACGAATTCGTTGGAACACAGAAAACCTCGCAAAAATGGAGCTGCGGTTTCATGCAGGAGATTTTAAACTCTTTGCCAATGGGCAGCTTCGCGCAGCATTTTACGATGCTAATTTTGATAAGATTGAAATCCTCGGGTTCGTCCTGGAAGGTATTAATGTCGCAAATGAATGGACAGCAGAAGCATGGGCAGATTCCTTCACGATTGCCGGGCCAACACTCAACATTTCTGCTAAAGAGAAACTTACCACGGTTTGGGGAGGACTGAAGAAAGAGTGACAGCCGTTTTTAGGATGAAAAGATGCAGAAACGCGCGCTGATAACTACAATCATTATCCCAACATTGGTTATCTTTGGAACCATCATTGTCCTCCTCAACAATCAGCGCGAACGTGCTAGTGAACTCATATTGACTCACCAGCACGTTGACTTTGGCGCCGTCCCTGAGTGGGAAGGCCCCGTCACAAAAACCGTCACAGCGCAAAACGTGGGCGACACCAGCCTTCAAATTGAAAGGATTCAACCAGGCTGTACTTATGCTGACATTAATGGCCCTAGTGTCCTACCCCCCGGAACAGAAGGAACGTTCAAAATTGTCATAAATCCGGAAAACCTCACATCCACCCCGATTGCGGCAACGGCAACATTTTTCACCAATAGCCCCAGGACACCGCACGTCTCTTTGACAATTGCTGCCGCCAGTATCCCGTTTGCTTCACTAAGTGCAGAGATTTGCGATTTTGGCAGCATTCTACCAAACACCGTTGAAGAAAAGAAGGTTAAACTCTATGTGAATGCGCCGCTAAACTTGGATACCATCCGACTCCTTCCATCAAATCAACCGTCCTTAACCTGGAAAATGGCACGAGATTCCGTGCAGCACACAACACCGCAAATCCTACTCCTGACGGTTCACTTAGGCCCGTTGAAAAACAGAGAACCCTTTTCCGCTCAACTCACGGTTGCTTTTCCTAACGAACGGACGTTGACGCTACCGATTATCGCACGCGTTGTCGCGCCGATTACAGTAAAACCGCAAACTGTTTCCTTCGGGGCAGTTCCCGCAGAAACCACACCGGCGTTAGAAATCACACTCTCCTCGAAAACGCCTTTTAAAGTGCTAGAAGTGGAAGCACCTGACGTTGTGAAGGTGATATACCCCGCGGAAACATCCGCTACCGCGCAAACTCGAAAACACATGAAAATTGTGTGGAAATTGTCCAATTCGCCTCAGCTGCTGCGGGAAGAAATCCGGGTGCACACCACGGTAGAATCCTTACCGCTCCGGATTCCTGTCTATGGATTTAGAGTCTACCAGCATTCAGAACCCTAATTTAAAGTATGGGTGGCAAGCCGATATTGTGACGACATGTGGATATCTATCCGGAAAACAGTTCTAATCCTTTCATTTTTTGTGCTAAGCACTTCAATTCTTCTCTCGATTTGCATCCGCACCACGACGCTACCTCACTTAGAAGGAAAATATCTGCTTGGAACTGATGCCTATCATTTCCTCCGGCAAGCGGAACGGATTGTTTCTGAAGGGCAGCTGCCTGATGTTGATATACAACGATGGCAACCCGAAGGACGAGATTTGACAACTTCCGCGAATCTCTTTTCTTTCGTTCTCGCCTACACTTACCATCTTCTGCACCGATTCTTTCGAGATATTCACCTCTACTCGGTAGCTGTCTACTCATCGATTAGCTGCTATATGCTCTGTTTATTGGTGCTTTATGGGTTATGGCGCAACATTTTTAGTCCCTCAGTTTCACTTCTCGCCGTCAACTTTACGGCTATTTTCCCAACGTTGAACCTTCACCGTTCCAGCACCGGATTTGGGGACAGAGATGCATTTGTGCTACTGCTTTGGCTCCTTATGTACCTATTTTACATGAAGACAGAATCTACACAGAACGGACTACGAAACCCTTCTCTGCAGTTTGAAAAATACTTTTATGCTGCCCTCTCTGGCATCACTGCAGGATTGCTCGCGCTCACGTGGGAAGGTAGCGGATTAGCGACGGCGATTCTAACTGTCTGGCTCGGTTTACGTGTGCTGCGTGCCCAGTTTTCGCGGCATGATACGCTCATTTATAGTGTGTGGTACCTCTGTTTTATGATACCCTCGCTTGTGTTTACTCGTACCTATCACAATATCTGGCTGCCTTACACGTTTCTTACCTTGGTTGTGCCAACCCTTTTCCATATCTACCTCCTCTTCTTTTCGCGAAAAATGGGCGAACACCACAGACTGACATTTTGGACGTTTCGCTCACTGTTTACATTCGCGTCCTGCACAGCAGGATTTATCTCCTTGGTTGTGCTAACCGTGTTACACCCCCCGGATATACAAGCGTTTTTTCAACAACTTTTTGACAATTTCGTTTCACCTTTGGGCAATGCCCCACTTATGCAGTCTATCGCTGAACTCACTGACTTGAGTGGGTTAAGGTTCCTCGCTACCTATTCAGTAGCGGGGCTGGCTGCAATGGCTGGCTGCGGATTACTGGCTCACCATTTCTTCTCGCATGAAAAACGTGGGGATAACAATCCTAAAAAGGGCAGCGCGTTTTTCTGGTTCGGACTGCTCGGTTTTGAAACGATTCTCTGTGGAACCGTCTTTTCTCTGTTCATCACAGACATGAGACTCTCTTTTGGTATCTACAGTCTTTCCCTTTTTGGAGGAGGTATTACGATAGCCGGGGCATACCTGTTTTACGGCGGTTCGGAGACGCTCAACGGTGGAAACAACAAATTCCTCTTTATCCTCATCTGGGCACTCATTCTCCTTTTTATCAGCCGGGGTGCGGAGCGATATCTCTTTTTTCTCGATGTTTTGCTCGCTGTGATGAGCAGTTTTCTTATACTCGAGATATTTCGTTTTATTTCCGGGAGAGATTCAAGTGAAAAGGGACATGAAAAGCACACACAACTAGAATTGTACGCTATATGCCTGCTCGTGGTGTCAGAGTTGTATGTCAGTGCACGTCTTTTCTGGCGGATAGATGGCGATGTGTGGCTGCTTATCGGTATCGCGATGCTCTGTACGTTTCTAGGAATACTATTGTTGGGCCAATTGGCAAAGTTGCGAGTGCCTGCGTTTCGAAAATCCGCTTACCTCGCGATGATATTGCTCCTCATTCTTCTCACGAGTTCAGACGTAGTGAAAACAGGATTTGTGCGTGCAAGCACCGAGGCACTCCGGGAAACCGTTACACAACCGCTGCTACCATTACAGGCAAATTTCCCTGACGTTGCTGCACATACCGATAAGCACGCAACGATTGCCGCCTGGTGGGATTACGGCAGTCTCCTCAACTACTTTACCAAGCGCGCTACTCTCGTTGACGGTGAACACTATATTCCCTCACGACTCACGGAGATGGCCCGGTACGTATTTAGCGGTTTATCTCCCACAGCGGCATTAGCATTTTTACGTGCACATCACGCCACCCATCTCCTGATAACGACGAACGAACTGCTGCGACTGGATACCATTACCCATACCGGCGTCGATTCGTCTTTTCCGCTCCGTTCGCTCAGAGAAAGGGTGAGTGGCGCCGCTGTCCATTTTCTAACACCGATTCAGAGTGAACAGATGGCACCCGCTGTAGAACGTACAGACTTCATCATTCCGCACAACTTCCAAACGATGGATACGTTATCGGTTTATTCGGAGAACTACCCGCCTGGGAAGTGGCATGTGCGCCGTGTCTCTCTGACTTACGATAGAACGAATGATTCTTGGGGAGCAATGGTTCATGGCAGCGCAGGAAGCCGGGAATTCTCGATGCCGCCAAGCGAGTTTCAGGTAGATTCATCATCTATCACATCTACTAAGACGTGTGTACCGGGGAGCGTTGTTGTTTTTTCAAATGACGCGGGAAAGAACCTGCAAGTATTCTACGTCTCCGCCCGCGCTAGACTGATGCTCACCGTACGGCTCTACCTCTTTATGGAGGATATCCCCGGTTTCTCGTTGATATATGATACCAATGCTACGGCGCGGTGTGAACAGTATGGGATTCGGCTATGGAAAATTGAAGGATTAGACGCCAGTGATGGGATGGTTGAATAGGAATATCCGCTAACGAAACACAGATGGAATGAGGTTTTCGTCTACCGTAGCAATAAAGCTGCTGTAGCACACCTGGGCACGGATTCTGCCCATCATGCCTCGCGGCTTATTTTTCATCAATATTTTTATCGTGAAACCTATCTACAATTATTGAGACGCGATGATAATCTCATCTCGGGAGCTGTCTATCTGATATTCGCGGGTGTGCTTGAGAGTAGAAAAATCCTTTTGAATCGTGTTCTGCTTGAATCGTGTTCCGCTAAAAAAATCAGAATTTACCAAAAACCCGGACGAAGATTTCCATGAAGTTCTCGTCATTAATTTCCCCAATTGCGCGCTGAGCTATGTAGCGCGCCCCGATGTGGAGAAACAGCTGCTTCCGATATGCCACGAAGCTCTTTTCCATCTCAGCTAAGAGTGCCTGCCGCACAAAATCGTTATCGTCATCAAGCATGTCGTTAAACAGCAAAATCTGCCCACCACCCGTGAGCTTGATGGTTTTGGTAAACTGATAGACAACCTTGAGGATAAACGCGGGTGCCATATCACGCACATCCTCTTGCCCAATTTTGCGTAGCCGGAGACGACGGGTAAAGAGTTCTCCTTGAATTTCCTCTTTCAGGGCGAGTTCTTCAAGCCGGTCTTCTGCCATCCGGAATCCATTTCGGACGGTGTACTTGAACATCGGACTGATTTCAACGGATTTCGAGGGCCTCAGGCGATATAGCATTTTGAAAATTCCGACTTCGTAATGTTGATTATCAGTGTCGAAATCAATATTGTATTGAAGTTTCGCTCTCGCGGTTGTAACCAGCCGGTGAATGGCTAGATATTCCCACGTAATTTTCGCGGTATTAATCAGGTCATTCTGCATTAACAACGCATCTCTGCGTTGTCTTTCGACTTCCGTACCACCGTCAACCGCGAAAAACTGCACATCGCCCCTCTTCTCTAATTCCCTAACTTCCGGCTGCGCGCGATAAAGGCGCTCCTCTGATTTGCTTAAGAACCCGGCAAAGTACCAGGTTTCGTCCGGAATCCGGTCTTTTACGAGTTTCAGTTCGTTTTCAAAAACGAGTGAAGAAGCACGCGGCAGCTCTTTCTGGTAAACGAGATTGGCGAACGCTTTGGTTGAAGAGGCGGTATCGCTGAGTCTCAGATTTTTTTCAAGTTGTAGCCCAAACTCCCAATTGACGATGCTGTCTTGAAGATTCCGTTTACGGTTCATGAAAAGCCGTATTCCTTGCAGCCCGACATCGAATTCGTAATTGGGTTCTTTATCATTCTCTTCCTCGTCACGGATGCCATTGTTGTTCCGGTCACTTTCATCGAGAAAATCCTCATCGACATCAAAAAGCAGAATGTCATCCTCATAGTCAAAGAATCCGTTGTTGTTTTTATCCAAATCGCCGGGAATAATCAGTGAAGGCGGATCAAGCAATGTGTTGTCCGTGTACCTGTCTTGGTCGTCGTTGTCGCCAACCGAGCGGGAGGCATCAAACCGCGGGCCGACACGAAACGCTTCAGCCTGGAAAATCGTGTCTCCGACGGTTTGAAACGCTTTAAAGACTGTCGTTGTTGCATCGAAGCGGGAACGGAGATTTTTTTGCAAGGCGGTTTTGGGGGTGATAGCCACCTCCGCTTTCAGCCCATAGTTCGTGAAATTGGTTTCCATATCTACTGCCCAGACAGGTATTTCGCGGAAGTACCATGTGAGCCCGAGCTGCGATTTGCCGAATTTTGTGACTTCCCGCAGCCCGATTCCAGAGCCTTCTGTGTTCTGCTCCTGTCCGTTCATCCTGTTGAGTAAACCGGGCACCATTAAGATTGTCCAGTCGGAGTGTTCTGAACGAACTTCCCAGCGAACACCGGAAAGGTCTATCTGATCAAAGGTAAATTTTGTGAAGGTTGTTGGAATCTCACCGAGGCTAAGGATATTTTTGACACTGCCGGCCGTCTCCTCTATCATCATAACGCTGTGGAAGCCGCGCCGGAAGAGCCTATCGAAATCAAAGTCATCCTGCCGTACTCGCTCCTCCTCGGTATCTGCAAGGAAGTTTCGCCTATTTGTGAAATCGTATTCAACCCTTCCGGACAGGAATAACTTCCCGAATAAACTGTACACATCCTCCGCTTCGGCACGTAAAGTGATAAAAATCAGATAAGAAATGATAAGGTAAACTATGAGTTTATGCCCATTTGCGGTAGAGATGCCCCTTTTTATCCAAGCAAAGCACACGTTCCTATAGAAGACTTTCAAAAAATGTCCTCCGAGCCATAGGATTCTGTAAAAGTGGTCCAGAGCGATGTGCGTTTATCAAGACGGCTCATACCTCGATAAGTACCGAACCACACGTAAGTTTCCCCGATAGCGATAGAAAGAATTCCGTTATGTGCCAGGCCCTCTTTTCGCGTATAAGTTGTCCAGCGATTTGTTAGCCGCTCGAACCGGCTGACACCGGCATCGTATGTTCCTATCCAGACATCTGGCCCATCCACACCTATCGCGGTGACTTTATTGCTAGCGAGGCCCTCTTCAGTTGTGTAGGAGTTCCAACTGTCATTTTTTTCATTGTAGACAGTAACACCGCGGTTACTGCCAAACCACACCCAGTTTCCATCAATAGCGATACAGCTGACTTCATTGCTTGCTAACCCGTCTGCGCTTGTGATAGTTTTCCAGGTATCTCTCCGAATATCGTAGCGGCTGACACCGCGTCGCGTTCCCACCCAGACATGTCTTTTGCTTGTAGCAATACACCAAATCTCATCGGTAACCAATGACTCTGCAAACTCTTTGGAGACGGCCGATGGCCGGATTTCAGTGCCGGAGGTATAAGCAATCCAAGCATTGAGGTCATCTGCGGTGCGAGGGTATTTACCGATTCCGGAGGTAGTTCCTACCCAAATATTATTCCCGTCGTTACTGACAGCGGTAACATTATTGGCGGGCAATCCGTGTTCGGTTTTGTACCCATCCCAGCGGAGCGCAAGTTTATCAAATCGATTTGCCCCGTCGCGGGTGCCTACCCAGACGTATTGCTCATCGACGACAATAGAACTGACAGCGTTATCAGAGAGTGTACCTCGAGTTTTCGGACGATGACGGTGCCAATTGCCACCGTGTGTCTCTATCGCTTCATTACCTCCCTTCTGTTGATAATTCTTCCAGATTCCGAGGGTTTTATCATAGCGCGACATGCCATTATCGGTTCCAACCCATACAAAACGCGCGTCTGTATCCACCGTTCGGATTGTGTTATCAGCAAGGGTGGGTAAGGCTGTAAAGGATGTCCAGGATTCCTTCTGTTTATCATAACGCGACAGTCCACGCAAGGTAGCTACCCAGACGTAGTCGTCATCGACGGCGAGTCCATACTCATTTGCATGGTTATGGAGTAACCCGTCGCCGTCGCGAAACGATGTCCAAGTCCCTGAGGCGAAATGGAATCTCCGCAGTCCTTCATTAGGAACACCTAACCAGAGATAATCTGCGTCTGTAGCAAGTTCGGTGGTCCCTTCCCCTGACTTGATGGTAGTCCACTCTCCGGTGCGTCTATCGTAACGAGTAACGCCCGCATCCTCCCATGGCCTGTAGAGTATCCAGACAGCATCCTGTGTCGTGATAATTTGTCTCACAGTCCGTGACGCGAGTACATCATTTGTTGAGAACGTCGTCCATTTTTTTGTTTTTTTGTTATATCTTGATAATGGACGATTGCTATTTCTATCCCATTCAGAGCGCGCTACCCAGATAAAATCCTCATCGATTGTAATCCATTCAGCACCCCTTCCTGCTAAACCGTCACGGGGGGTGAAGATGCTCCATTCGCCGGTGACGTCATTGTACCGGTGAAGCCCGCGCCCTGAACCGAACCAAACTTCCGAGCCATCAACGCTCAGCGCATTTAATCGTTCAATCTCCTTTCTATCTTCTTCCACAAGGACGCGCCAAGTGCCGTTTGCTTTATTATACTGGTTCAATTCCATCCCTATTATTGGGATGAACCAGACGCTGTCTTTACTGACAGCAATCTTGTCGACATCATTTGTGGAGAGTCCATCTTCTGTTGTAAAATGTTCCCAAGTATCCGAAACCTTATCATACCGGAGCACCCCTAAGTCTGTCGTGAACCAGACGGCGTCCGTATCTACATAAATCCAACGAATCAGCGTCATGGATTTTTTCTTGGTTGAGCGGAGAATATCCAGTCGCGTAAAACGTTGCCACGTTTCGGTGGGACGATGAAAACGTAAAATGCACCCATTTGGGGAAGCGCTCCAGTTATTAAACCAGATATAGTCTCCATCAAATTTAATATGCGAGACTCTGATTTCTCGCAGAGGTTCCCGTTCCGGACGCGATTGATGCAGCACCTGCTCGCCCTCGTGGGGCTGATACTCAACAAGGCCGGCGGATGTCGCTAACCAAAGGGTGTCGTCTGTATCAATCAAGATGTCACGAATGTTGAAAGACACGTTTGGAAGAGCCTTCCAAGAATGGGAAGTCAGTGAGTAGCTGCCAAGCCCGTGGGGTGTGCCTATCCAGAGCGTATTTTCTTTGCTGGTGGCGGGATTGCCTGGCTGAAATGCGAGGGCGGTGACATTCGGTGAGGGTAATTGCTTATTAAATGACATCGGAATCCAGCGCTTCTGTGCCATGTCATATTGCGCAACACCCTGGCGCGTTCCTGCCCACAAAGCGGTGTCTGTCGCAAGCAGCACATTCACATAGGGAGTGGGCAGCCCCTCGGAAACAGACTGTAAGTTCTTCTCCGCAATATCGTAATGCAAAATACCACTCGCGCCGCCAAACCAGACACTTCCGTCGTGGCAAATCACGGTGGAGATGAATTGATTAGTAGCGGGATTCTGCTTTTGCGTCCCCTCACCGAGCGGCATCCATTCTTGAGAAACCGCATCATACGTGGCAGGCCCCGAATTTGTGCCGAGCCAGATGACATCAGCAGCAGCAGCGATTGCTGTCACAAAGGTATCGCCCCGCTCCCGCGGGCGCGCGTAAAATGTCCATTCATCGCCTGAACGCGCTCGTGAACCAATCCCTCGAGCCGTCCCAATCCAGACATGCCCACTACTTTTTCCATCTGTTGAAATTTCTTGAAGTGGTTCTACTTCTGATTCAGATACTGCCGCATCAACGTGTATCGACATAATGTATGATGTTGGAAGGCCGTCTTCTTTCGAGATGACTTCCCACCTATCTGTTTGCGGCGAATAAATTGAAATCCCGGAGACAGTAGCAAGCCAAAGGTTTTTATCTGCATCGCGCGCGATGTCCCGAACATCATTGTCCGCCAGAAAATCGGCTTGCTTGTAAAGTGTCCATTCACCGCTGACTTTATCAAATCGGCTCACACCGTCCTCTTTGCTACCAAACCAAACATCGTTGCCTTGTTTCGTAATCCAAGAGACATGATTACTCGATAGCCCATCCGCTTTCGTATAGTGAACCCACGTATTAACAGGTTTGATAAAGCGGTGAACCCCGGCGTTCGCCGTTCCAAACCATACCTGGAATCCATCAGTGCGAATAGATGTCATGATATTACTTTTGAGCAGATCGGTTTTGGTGAATGTTTTGATAAAGGCCTGTTCAACCTGATTGTATTGACTGACACCCGCTTTTTTCGTCCCGAACCAAACGCTATCTTCGTCAACCGCAATGGTGGCGATTTGTGTGTCTATGAGGCCATCTGATTTGGTATAGTTATTCCAAGAATCGGTATCGCGATGATAGCGACTTACCCCGCCCTTGCTAAACCGGGGGTCGTCCTCCCATCCATGCGGATCCGGATTCATCTCTTTGTCGGTACCAACCCACACGTACTCAGGCGCTACAGCGATTGTTGTAATCACCCGACTGACTAACCCATCTTTACGTGTCCGGACGGCCCAGCTGTCAATCGTTTTGTCATAACGGTTGAGTCCATTAGAAGTTCCGAACCAGACGTAGTTGCCATCCACTGCAATCGAAGAGACTAGGTTGCTTGCGAGCCCATCAATACTCCGGAAGGTTTTAAAAGTGTTTGTCTGCCTATCGTAGCGGCTCACCCCCTCATCTGTCGCAAACCAAACCCAGTTTCCGTCAATTGCCACAGCATTCACCGCATCGTTAGCCAGCCCATCTTCCATTGTGTAGTGGAACCACTTATCAACATCGCGCTTCCATCGTGAAACCCCGGCTTCTGTTGCAAACCATACATTCTGTAAGTCTGCAGCAATACAGTTCACTTCGTTACTGACAAGTGTCCGTTCAACGGGAAACGTTTTTTCGGGGCGTGAATCTGAACGAAAATCGTCAAACGGAATGTCTGATGGCGTATCAGGTGTCAACGTGGTGCAGCCGCCACCAATAAAGAGTAGTAGTAACAGCAGAATTTTGCAAACTCCCAGTTTAAAAGCGTTAAATATCATGTCCCTCTTTGCCATTTTTACATCCTCCTTTTCCGCGGAGAACGGAAATTATTTTGCGAGCTCATCCAAATTCATCCCTATCCGGGATAGGGCGTGTACTTGTGCGATTTCGGCGGGGTTCAGTGTCTCCGCGCGTTAAAGTCCATGCTTGTCCCCCTTTTTAAAACGGTAACGGGATGCTTACCAGGGACAAAACAGATTTTATCACGTTTTTTCTTGTGAGAAGAATATCGAGACGGATTGGAGATTTCTGCACAAAATGTGGAATTATCGCACAAATTTTTTTTGCGGAAGTAGGCGGCATGCAGAATGATGACAGTGCCCTTGCCAGGGTGCAACATTTTGGAATGAATCAGATTCATTTTGCTCCGAAGCATGAAATTCGGTAAGACAACGTCTTTTCGCGTAAACGGAGCATTACGGTGCAACAACTTGCTGTACTCGAATTTCACCGTTGGTGATGACATTGATAACACAGCTTTTTATCGGGTGACGTTTTTCGTTGTAATGTGAAATCATTGCTGCCCCACTGTAATCCTTGGTTGCGGCAATCTCGTCACGAATGGCTGTTGGTGTCAAGTTTCTTGCGCGCTGCATCGCCTGAACCAAAATTCGCACCGCATCATACCCGAGTGAAGCCGCACCGTCGGGCAGTATGCCAAATTTTGCCGCGTAAGCCGTTCTGAATTGGCGAGCATTTTCAGTCAACATGTTGACAGGGTGTGGGGAAAAATGATTCACAAAGAAGCTGCCTTCAAGTGCTTTCCCTCCCTTAGAGATTAATTCGGGGCTGTCCCATCCATCTCCGCCAAGGAAAGTTGCTTTGATACCCATCTTTCTGGCTTGTTGAACCACGAACGGAACTTCCGGTATCGCGCCCGCTATAAAGACAACATCTGGTGATATTGCAGCGATTACAGTCAGCTGCTTTTCGAAATCGGTATCCCCTACGGTGTAAAATGACTGCTGTGTTTCCCCTCCAAGGGCGGTGAACCGTTCTTTGAAGAAACGAGACAATCCCTCTGAGTAGGCGTATTCACTCTCGGTGAGTATTGATGCTGTCTTTGCCCTCAAAGAATTGACGGCAAATTTCGCTATCACGTCCGCTTGGTAATTATCTGTAAACGCGCCCATGAACACAAAGTCCCCAGCTTCTGGAAGCGTTGGGTTTGTCGCATAAGTCGTCACCAAGGGCACCCCCGCTGCTTGAGCAATTGGGCCGACTTGCAGGGCATGCACCGACCAGCCTGGACCGATGATGCCTAACACCCCTTCGGAAATTAGTTCTTGTGCCAACTTAACGCTGCGTTGCGTGTCGTTTTTGTCGTCTTTAATGATAAATTTTATCGGAATGCCGTTTACGCCCCCGGCATCATTTAATTCATTGAGTGCCACTTGGGCACCCTTTAACGTGCTACCGGGTAGCGGAGTTGAATGGAGCAGGCCGATATGAATGGCTGCGAGTGAACCCGCTTTTGGCCCTTCAGGGGTAATGACTTGCTGAATCTGGTCACAAGCGGAAAATGTGAGACAGATAGAGAAAAATAACGCGAGAAGTAGATAGGCTATGGTAGTATTCTTAACACTTCGGTGATGAACTCCAGAATAATAAGCCATTGAAAATCTCCTTTTGAAATGTCCTTTTGAACTGCAGAATCTTAAGCAAAATCGCGATATTTGGTGGCGAGAAATAGACTCACCCCTTCAACTTTGAAACCAATACGTATATATGATACGATATTTCATAGATTCATGCCAATTTTTTGCTTAATTTCTAAATCTGATTTTAAGACTTGCTCGATGTTCCGGGTACCCTTGAATGCTGATTGTCCCCTGCCTTTGTAAGTTTCACTCTTTTTTTCTTGCACTGCAATCCTGAAACTACTATGATAGATATAGACGAAGCACATCCTTTTGGTAACCTTGGAGAGATACATGGACAACTATCGTATCGCGATTATCGGCTTGGGCGGCATGGGAATAGAACATGCTAAGGCGGTAGAATTAGAGGCAAACTGTGAACTGGTTGCTGGGGCAGAGATTAACCCCGAGCGCGCTGCAGCCTGGGGAGAGCGATTCGGCGTTAAAGCCATCTACGAAGACTATGTAAAGATGTTAGATGAACAACAGCCGGATATTGTTATTATCCCGACGCAAGCCCCAATGCACCACCCGCCAGCAATCGCGGCGGCGCAACGCGGCATCCACGTTTTCTGTGAAAAGCCTATCGCCCTCAACCTGATTCAAGCCGACGACATGGTTAAAACCTGCGAAGAACACAACGTCAAATTTGCCATTAACCACATCAAACGGGCCAGTCCGTACAATCGGTATGTCCTTTCGTTAATCGAAAAAGGGGACATGGGTGAACTCTTGCTACTGAAAGCAACCGATAAAGGGGGCCGAAAGGCAGGCAACTCTCTGATGGAGATGGGGACGCATCTCTACGACTGGCTACGTCTTTTCGGTGGTGATGTCGAATGGGCGCACGCACACCTCGTTCAACTTGATGGCAGCGAGTCAACCGTCGATGACATTAAACACACCCAAGAGGTTCACGCATTTGACCGGGATGCCGGGCTTGTCCTTGGCGAACGTGGACACGCCACGTTCCGCTTCAAAAACGGCATCCACGCGGATGTGCAATTCCTCGCGCAACCAGAGACTAACGATAATAGCTACGGCATTGATATCATCTGTACCGAAGGACGCATCGCCGTTCGAGAAAGCGTCGGCACTACCATGTTTATCCATAAAGGACAGCATAAGACACCAGCGGCACCGTGGGAACCTATCCATCTACCAGCAGAAGAACTTGACGAACACGGAAAACAACGAGATAAAGCCGCTATCCGGTTACGATTACAACAACTTATGATACGTGACCTGGTTGAAGCGATTGAAACAGAGCGGGAACCGTTCGCAAGCGGCAAGGACGGGCGGGATTGCCTTGAAATGATTCACGCAACCTGGGAATCGCACCGACAGCGTGCTCGTGTATATCTACCGCTAACGCCACGCGAACACCCCCTTGAACGGTGGCAAAAGGAAATTTGAGCACAATGGACAATGGAAAGGCTTTTTTGCCTTTAATTGCAGTCGCAAAAGGAAGAAAACTTATGCAACGTTTGGATATTCTACATCCATCGATTAACGAGTATCTACTTGACATTATTCCGGAACGTGACCCGGTTCTAACAGAGATGGAGGCTCATGCACGGAAAAACCGTTTTCCGATTGTTGGGCCGCTCGTCGGGCGTGTCTTGCATCAATTGGTGCTGCTCACGAATCCGACGCGAATCTTCGAGATGGGCTCAGGCTTTGGTTACTCCGCGTATTGGATGGCGAAGGCATTGCGGCACCCGGAGGCACAGATTATCTGTACCGATGGGGCGCAAGAAAACGCTGAACGGGCAGCGAAATATCTTGCCCGCGGCGGTATCGCCGGGTACATTGATTACCGGGTAGGAAATGCGCTTGAAATCATTGATGAAACCGAAGGTGAATTTGACATCATCTACAATGATATTGATAAAGATGGATACCCTGAAGCATTTTGCAAAGCGGTACCCCGGCTTAGGAAGGGTGGGTTATTTATTACCGACAATATGTTGTGGGGTGGACGCGTCATCGCGCAGGACGCCGAGATTCGCACACAAGACGGTGATGAACGGGAACAGTGGCTAAACAGCGCCACCACCGGGGTGAAAAAAGTGACGCAGCTGCTTTACAACTCACCGGATGTGTTCACCACGATTATTCCACTTCGCGATGGTGTTTCTATCTCAATCAAACGGTAAAAGGCGCTTTGATTAACGGCGGTGGCGGTTCTATCAGCCTCCGTACCCCAGGGCACTGTTTATCCTCGCAAAGTGCTACCCTTTCCCTTTTAGGCACTAATGATTCTGTCCGTTGCTTCAACGGTACCTGAGCGGTTTGCATCCTCGGTACCTCCCATACCATCATGAAGGACAATAATCGAACCCAGGCTTACCTTTTTCAACACAGTTTGGGTGATTCGCTCCGGATTCTGGGTTGTCCAATAAACCGTAAAAACGGGCATTCACAGGCAAGACTTATCGTAAAACAATTTAGCGTTATTAAAACACAGAGGATATTTATGCGGCTTAACATCTCATAAAAGTCGTTCTGAATTCAGCATTAAGTAGAAGAATGAAAGGCTCTCTTGAGTTTAGGGAACAACGTGGTGAACAAAGCAACCGCCGCTGCATCATGTCTCGATGGCGAGAAACAGTGAAACCCCGCGCCTCTGTAAGATAATGTGTAGAACCCATAGGCTTTAGGACTTATGGCAACAATACCTATTGCTCTGCCAGCGGTTAAACACTTGTTTTTTACCATCCCTATGAGGCTTGTCCCTCCCCCGATAGCAAAGAGCCCGAAGGACACTCCCCCGATAGCAACGGGGCCGACAGCGACAGGGCCTATTGAGAAAATTCCGAAAGTGGTTGCTCCGAATAATATAGCCCCTATCAAATCCGAATATCCGAAAAGTTCTACCACGTCATATAAGAATGAAGGTGGGGCAGATGGATAGAGGAATGTGGGCAGAGCGTAACCTATAGATGCTATTATGTTCAGTTTTGTAACTGTGTACATGCTGAAACCCAGACAGAAACACACAGTAGAAAAGATAAACCATTTCTGAAAATATGAATTGAACGTCTCTTGGAAGATGTTAGGGATAAATGTTTTGAGCATATCCATAAACCTGCCTTTTGATAGGAGCGTCGCCAACACATCGCAACCCTCCTTGAAACACCTATAGCTTAACTGCAAGTCGTCGGAACAACACAACCACTTAAGGCATACACTCCCCACACAGCAACTGCCAACACAATCACTGTTTAAGTACACACTCTCCACATATTTACTTAATATGTACACACTGTTGACACTGAAACTCAGGGGGTTCCATTTAGCGATTTCACCAGTAGCATCTGTACAGTGAAATCGAGGTGCGCCAAAAACTTATGGGTAGCAGGATTCCATCCGGGGGCGGGCGATGCACAAGCTTGCCCGCAAACATCGGAAAAATTGTCAATACAACACATTTTTTAGATTTCCGAACCGTTCAGTCGGCCTTAATAGCAGCCCAGGCCGTTGTGAACTTACCTGCAGGTTCAATATCCGCTGCTGTTTTTAATCCGTCAGTCATGAGGGTTTCAATATCATCACCCGCCAACGCCGTATTGAAGATTGCAACGTCATCAATGATTCCAGCGAAAAACTGGCCCCACTGCGCATGTTGTCCAGTCGCGAGATAGATACCTATTAAAAGGGGTTTGTCAGTTAACGCGTTCCTTCCTAAGTTAGGCGTCGTCACGCCAGAACTAATCTCATCGGCGTCCAGATAGACGACGAACTCTTCACCGTCCCACGTAACGGCAACATGATGCCAATCCGTATCCGGATTCCACGGGGCATCTATAAAGTGAAGCGTTGCACCCGGGTCATGAGTATGATGCCGGATTGTGCTTCCATCCCACCAAAATCCAGGCGCCCAATCATCTTTAGTTACAACACCCATGCCAGCAGCGGGAGGCTTATCTAATTTAAACCAAAGGGCAATCGTGTGTTCACCGCCAACCATTAAAGAGTCGTCGTGAGGAATTTCCACGTAAGCATCTGAGCCATTAAGACTTAACCCCTTGCCAAATTTGCCATTAACCCATTTGGCCCCGCCCTCAATCGCGCCGTTATTGTCCGTCCCAGAGGAATCTTCGGCTACGTCACCCCGTCCCTCATCAAAGAGCCACATTCCGACGCAAGTCTCAAAATCAATGTTAGCGGCGCTGATACCTACAAATATCAGACTCATCATCATTAAACTCACACATAATCGTTTTAACCTTGTGCGCGTAGTTTTCATTTTTTATTCCCTCCTTCATCATTACTTAAAGCGAAAGCCGGCGAATTATTCACCGGTTATGCCTCAAAAAAGTATTTGGCGTATTTCATGCGCTCTTGAGAATCTTCTTCGCCCCATTGCGGCTTGATGATGGAATTCCGCATCACTCGTCGCTTCTCTGTTTTAACGTATCTTTTTCGAACCTTTAATCTTGTGTTACGCTGTCTTCTTTTGGCACGCTTTGCCCCGCGACAGCGGCAGCCCTGGCTCCAACGCCGAGGACGCCTAAGAACCCTTCGGAATCCGCATGCTCAAACTCCCCGATTGCCTCCATAGACGCGGTTTCCTCGGAATAGAGCGAATGTGGCACGCGGCCGGCCTCATGAAACGCAACATTCCCTTTGTAAAGGGCAACGGTGATATTCCCGGTTGCCAAACGTGTCAGCGACGCGGTTGATGCCAACAAGGCTTGCGTTGCAGCGTCAAACCAGTAGCCTTGATATATCTGCTCAGCGATTGTAGAGGCGACACCCTCGAAATGGCGACGGGCCCGTCTATCTAAAATCAGTTGCAGGAGGTACTCGTAACAGGTACCGAGCAGCTGCATTCCGGGGGACTCATAAACCCCCCGACTCTTAATCCCGACAAATCGGTTCTCAACGGTGTGAATACCGATACCGACACCGTTTCTCCCCCCAATCCGGTTGGCTTCCAATAAACTCTGTAGCGGTGTGACACGGTTCCCGTTAATTTCAATCGGTATTCCGCGTTCGAAGCGGACAGAAAAGTATTCAACGGTATCCGGTGCATCCTTGGGATGCACACCCATTCCGGGCGTAATAAACCCCGCCGGTGTTTTTAGCGACTCTAATCTTCCGGCTTCGTGTGTCAGGCCCAACAGGTTGGCATCGGTTGAATATGGCTTTTCGTGGGTAGCGGTGATAGGTAAACGGTGCGCCTCACAGAAATCTATCATCTCTTTTCTGCCCCCGAATCTTTCAAGAAAGGCGGCATCCCGCCACGGGGCATAGACAGAAAAATGCGGATTTAACATATTGGTAGCGAGTTGAAAGCGCACCTGGTCATTCCCGCGCCCGGTTGCCCCGTGCGTTAAGAGCGTGATACCGCGTTTTTCCATCTCCGGCAAAAGGGCTTTCACGGTGACGTGTCGTGCGATGCCTGTCGTATTCCAATAGCCGCCCTCATACATCGCTTGGCACTGAATAAGGCGGATGCCTTCCGCTGCCAGGGCGTCTTTCGCATCTACAATAACCGCTTCTTCAGCACCACAGGCCAACATCCGTTCCCGAATCTCCGAAACGTTCCGTTCATCGGGCTGCCCGAGTTCCGCTGTGAAGCAGACGACAGTTACCCCGTTATCAACCAACCACTTGGTGATAGTGCAGCTATCCAGCCCTCCGGAGACAGCCGCGCCAATCGTTTTCCCTTTTAACGTTTCAATGTTCACAACACGCTCCAAATATGATACCGAATACACCACCGCGGCCAGAAGGCCGTCGCCCGAAATTGTCATGCGGAACCGTCATTTCACATCTTGTCTTAGGCGCGACAATTTCTCAATTCATTTGTAACATTCACTGTTTTAAATTCAGTAACATGATACCATTTTTTCCCCAAAATCGCAACGGAAAAGGGTAATAAATTTGACAATCCCAAAACTTTAGCGTATAATATTTCAGTAATTTAACCGATAGATTCCGCAGTCTGATTGTTCAACGCAATGGGATAAATGCTTTGAATGACGCGGGAAATGTCGCGTGAAGCTATCAGGGCGTGTTGTCTCCAAAGTAACATCGGAGAATTCTGTAAGCTGGCACCAACCCGTTAAACCGTTGCTGCTCTTCCTGAATAGAACGCTCCTGTACCTATCGACGCGTTGCCTTATTAACATCTTATAGGCAGAAACGTTACATTAACGATAATAAATACTTTAAATTAAGAAGTGTAGTTATGGAAAGAGCATTCACTTTGAAATCCACGGTTTTGTTTCTCAGTTTCGTTGCAGCCATTTTTGCCTTGTGTCCTGCAGTGGCACACGCTGATGCACACGAAGACGCTGAGAAAGCAGTCGAAACGGAACCGGAAACGGAATCCGTAGAAAACGCGACGGGCGAAGATATCATACAACTTGAAGGTGTCGTGACACTCGGCTCTCGGGCGCGTCCGCGCTCGGTGCTTGATTCTGCCGTACCGATTGATGTACTCGGCAGCGATGAATTCATCAAACAAGGCGGGACGGACTTAAACGAACTGCTGCGCAATGTTGTGCCATCTTACAATATTAACACCCAGCCAATCAGTGATGCGGCTACTATTGTGCGTCCGGCAAATCTACGCGGATTAGCCCCGGATCATACGTTGGTTCTCGTGAACGGGAAACGTCGTCATCGGGCTTCCGTCATCTATTGGCTGGGAAATGGCCTTGCTGATGGGGCACAAGGGCCTGATCTCGCGGCAATTCCGGCAATTGCCTTGAAACAGGTAGAGGTGCTTCGCGATGGTGCATCCGCACAGTACGGTTCAGACGCTATCGCCGGTGTGATGAATTTTGAGTTGAAAGACAATTATGAAGGGCTTTCGATTGAGACGAAAGCCGGAGGATTTCAAGAAGGGGACGGCGAATTATATACGATAGCCGGCAATATCGGTTTAGGGAGAGAAGATGCCTGGACCAGTTTGAGCTTAGAGTTTGGCTATTCCGGCGACACGATTCGCGCTGTACAACGTCTCGATGCTGAAGCGCTAATTGACGCCGGCAATACCAGTGTAAACAATCCTGCGCAGCTGTGGGGGCAGCCTGAATTGAAAGATGAACTGAAACTGTTCGCAAATTACGGGGTTAACCTCACAGATGCCATCAAATTTTACGGGCATGCAAACCAGGCCACCAAGCGTGTGGAAGGCGGTTTCTTTTTTCGAAATCCGAATACGCGCAGCGGTGTCTTTAGCGGAGACGCTGGAAAAACACTCCTTATCGGAAATTTGAGTGGCACAGGAGAGGTGCCGACGGTGGCAATAACCGATAATGTTCCCGATGCGAAGGCATTGCAACAGGTTTTCGATGACGATAATTTATTCTCATTCCAAGAAGTTTTCCCCGGTGGATTCACACCTCGTTTTGGCGCGAATGTACAAGACCAATCCGCGGTTTTCGGGCTACGTGGGACGCTGATTGAGAAACTGGGATGGGACATGAGTGCCTCTTATGGACAACACAAAGCTGACTTTTTTATCTACAATACCGTCAATGCCTCTTTGGGGCCAGATACTCCCACGGAATTTGACCCGGGTGCATATATCCAGAACGATATCAACTTGAACTTGGATGCGACGTATCCGTTAAGCGAACAGGTGTTCCTCGCCACCGGGGCAGAATATCGCGTTGAAGAATTTGAAATTGTACGCGGTGAAAAAGAGTCTTTTGAAATAGGTCCTTTGGCAGAACAAGGATTTAGTGCCGCTTCAAACGGTTTTCCAGGGTTTAGCGACATCGCGGCAGGGAGCTGGAATCGTTCTAACGTCGCCGGATACGTGGAAACTGAATTGCGCCCGATGGACAATGTGATAATTGGGGCAGCCCTACGGGGGGAAAATTTCGACGATTTTGGCACGACTATCAACTACAAATTGGCAACCAACTATGGAATTACCGATGCCCTGAAAGCGCGCGGAAGCTTTAGCACTGGGTTCAGGGCGCCGACACCCGGACAGCAAAACGCGTTTAACGTTACTACAGAATTCAACGTGGCCAAAAACGATCTGATTAATAACGGCGTAATCCCCTCAACGAATAAGGTGGCCGAATTGAAAGGGGGTAAGCCACTGAAACCGGAAAAATCAACGAATATCACCGCCGGCATTATTTTCAGCCTCGCAGATGCTAGTATAACGGTTGACTATTTCAACATAGGCGTGAAAGAACGGTTAACACTCTCGCAAAATTTCGTGCTGAACGATACCGAGAGAGCGCAGCTCCTCGCCGCAGGTATCACAAGCGCCAAGAATATACAACAATTCCGGTTTTTTATTAATGATTTTGATACGCGGACGCAAGGCGTTGACGTCGTTTTAACCAAACCCATCGGTAAAGGCGATGTCAGTTTCGCTTATACCTTCACCGACACCGAAGTCACAGAACACAATCCGGAAACGCTAAACGACACTCGGATTAGGCTTTTGGAAGATGGGGTTCCGCAAAGCCGATGGAATGCCACCATGCAACAAGCCTTGAGCGAGAATTGGGGTATCTTAGGACGCGTGAGTTATTATGGCGGTTGGTACGAAGGAGAGCTCATTGAACACACCTTTAGTAGTGAAATTCTGTTTGATGTGGAAGCCCGGTACGCATTTCCCGATGAAAGGACAGCGATAACACTCGGTGTTCAGAATCTGTTGAATAACTATCCAGACAAAGTACTACAGCCTGAGATAGTTGGAAATCTCTACGGGGAGCACAGCCCCTTTGGATTTGCGGGCGCGTTCTGGTATGCCAAAGTGGGTTACAGTTTTTAAGGGGAAGTGCCCGGCTTACCCGGATTAGGGCGCGGGTGCCACCGCCCTAATAAATATACCAAACGTAAGGGAACTCAAAGGAAAATATGAGTTACCGTGACATCTTAAAAAAATTCGTATCGCATTCGAGAAAGAAGAAAAACGCGCACTCATGCACCGCGAAGCACTCCCAATGACGATTTAGCCCCTTTCCGCGGAAACACCGCAATCCTCCAGAACAGAAAATTAAATTCAACCTCGCAACGCACCCGATACATCTTATCTAGGAAGAGGACACACCTGGACGGGGAAACAAGAAGTTGATAAGGTTATGCTCCCGATAGACTTCGGCATTAGCTGAAAAAGGACAGAGTTGAGGCCATCAATGAACATGATTCACCCCAAGATATTGCGCTCCGGCAGTCGTATCGCTGCAATTTCATTATCGTGGGGCGGGGCCGGAAAGTTTCCATATCGTTATGAAACCGGAAAAAGACAGCTTGAGAAAGAATTTGGCGTAACCGTTATTGAAACGGAGCATGCCCTCCGTGCCCCGGATTGGCTCGCCAAGAATCCCAAAGCACGCGCTGAAGACCTGATGGCCGCCTTCGCTGATAATACAATCAACGGAATTATATCCACGATTGGTGGAGAGGATTCCATACGCATCCTTCCGTATCTCAATTTAGACATCCTGAGAGATAACCCAAAAGTTTTCATGGGGTACTCGGATACTACCATATCACACGCTGCCTGTTTTAAAGCCGGGCTTGTCTCCTTCTATGGGCCTTCAATCATGGCGGATTTTGCTGAAAACACAGGAATGTTTCCCTACATGGTGGATTCGGTCCGACGTACCCTATTTTCCGATGAACCGATTGGGGTAATAGAACCTAACCGAACAAAATGGACGGCGGAATTTCTGGATTGGGCGTCGCCTGCAAATCAGTCAATTAAGCGAAAAATGCATCCTTGCACAGGTTGGAAATTTTATCAAGATAACAGCATCGTTGAAGGGCAACTGTTTGGTGGGTGCGTTGCAGTGTTAGAACGGCTGCGCGGCACCCCTTATTGGCCCGCGCCGCAATCTCTTGAAGGAGCCGTCCTTTTCCTGGAGACTTCCGAGGAAGCCCCGCCCCCATCTACGCTGGAACGGTTCATTCGATGTCTCGCCGCGATGGATGTTCTAGAAAACCTCAGCGGCATTCTGCTTGGGAGGCCCGGCGGGGCTGTTAAACCGGGGCGCTTTGCCGAATATGAAGACGCCCTTTGCAACACAGTTCAGAAGGAATACGGGCTCGATAGTATACCGATTGTCACAAACATGGACTTTGGACATACCGCTCCGATGTTCGTCATCCCTTTAGGCATGCACATTCGGATTGACTCCTTCACGCAGCAAATTACGATTCCGGACCCGGCAGTTACATCTTAGTTGAATGCAACAGATAGTCTTCCCTCGCGTGAAGAAACTTCCAGGCGCGCGGCAAAAGGCGGAATCTGAGTTAACCTATCACACTTCACAATACTATACTATAGCGTTCTCTTTCAAACAGCTCTTTATCGCTTAGACGGGGGCTCACGGTACGGATGAAAGCGCGTAAAAAAATCGATAGATATTGCACCTGTTCAGTATTCATGATAACATGTCTCTCGAAATTGTATGAGCGCAATGGATGGAAATGAGTTAATGACAAATCAGGAAATCAAGAACGCTTATGAACGTGATGGTTACGTGGTACTCAAAGATATTATCAATAACCGAGATTTAGAGCCGATTCGCGATTTTATTAAGGCGAAAGTTGATGCCTATAGCAATAAGTTGTACCGTGAAGGGCAGCTAACGTCCCGCTATGAGGATGAGTCCTTTGAGCGGCGATATGCCGCAATCTGCGAAGAGTTGGGAATTCTCCCTCGCAACTGGGATTTCGGGATGTTCGGACGAGCGTTTTACGCGCTTTATAACCTCCCCGGTGTCCTTGATGTGTTACGCCTTCTCTTAGGCGACGAGGTATCGAACATCGGTACTCCCGCCTTGCGGACGAAACTTCCCGGAAGTGTGATTACCTCTTTCCCATGGCACCAAGATAGCCAATATCTTGATCAAACAACTATCGGAAAGAAGGAGAAGCACACAGGCAGCCTGCACATGGTTACCGTGTGGGTACCACTGGTGGAAGCGACAATCGAAAATGGGTGTTGCTGGGTTATTCCAGGCAGCCACCGCTGGGGATTACTCGATGGCACACGAGGGGCGGATGCAAATGTCAGGATGGAGGAGGACGTTGAAGCGCGGGGTACACCTATACCCATTCCACTCAAACCCGGCGGTGCCTTGTTCATGTCGAATCTTTGTGTACATACTAGCAAAGTGAACAGGACACAAGCATCCCGTTGGAGTATAGACTTCCGTTATTTCCCTACACCCAACAGGGCTAACTTGACGGTTGAGCAGCGCGAAGCCGCCGAATTCGTACAAAACAAAGCACTGACAGGCGGGACGGTGCCACTTGTCGTGTTGACAGGAGGACATAAACCGACTTGGAAAGAGTGGGAAACCCAAAATTGTAAACCGACTCGAACAAACGGGAAACCCGATACGATTCACAGAACCGACGGTTGAACGTATCCAGCATTGCCAAAGCCTAACGCCCAAGCCATCTTCGAAATCTACATCCATCGCCAGAAATGGAGCGTTCATGAGTGTGCATGCTGTTTATCACTTGTTCACTCAAATCTGACAAAAAAGTGTTATCATCTCCATAGGAAATTCCGTTTGGTATCGGTTTTCTGAACGCCTTATACCCTAGGTTCTTCCTTCGCACGCATTTTTATTTTTGGACCGAACTCACATCACTCTGTTTCCGAACGCTGCAATCTTTCGTGCAACAACGCGTACATCCGGAGGTTCGTTATGTCAACCATCGAAAAAGTTTTTGACGCCCCAGGAAACCAACCTAATGGAATGCAAGCAACTGAAGCCGGGCTCTGGATTCTGGACCAGCAGACTCATGAAGTTCATCTCGTCTCCTATGAAGGCATTGTGCAAAAAACACTCGCCACCGATTCCGATAGGGGCAGCGGTATCACAGATACAGGTAAGACACTTTGGTTAGCATCAACCTATAGCTGCGAAATTTTGTCGGTGGAGCCGGAAAGCGGTGATACACTCGCCTCTTACAAAACACCAGGGGCGGGGCAGACGGGCGCACACGGCTTAGAATGGCGCGATGATAAACTCTGGGTTGCTGTGCCGCCATCGGCAACCATCTATCAAATTGATGTTGCCAATGATTTCACGGTAATTCATACACTCCCTGCCCCGGGGGACAGGCCGCACGGCATCGCGTGGGTGGGCGACGAACTCTGGTGCGTTGAGACGAATCACCGGGCAATCTTCCATCTCAATGCAGAGGACGGCAGCCACTTAAACAGAATCGATATTCCGGAACCGCACCCGGAACCCCACGGTATGACATACTGGGACGGCTATTTCTGGTATTGCGATGCGCATACGACAGCAGTCTGCCGCGTCGCATTGTCATGATACCCACAATCCAGCGGTGGCTCGATATCGAGAAAAACAACGCAGCAATGAACATGGCAATTGACGAAGTGCTGCTATTATCACAAAAGGAACACCCTTGCTCAACCTTGCGATTTTACGACTGGGCAACACCGGCTTTCAGCTTCGGCTACTTTCAGAAAATTTCCGAAGAAGTTAATGTGGATGCTTGCCGGGTAGCGGGCATTCAACGAGTGAAACGGATGACAGGTGGCGGCACCGTTGTGCATGGATGGGATTTAACGTACGCGTTGATTGTACCGCGGCCCGCCGGGAAGTTTGATATGGATGTTTCTGAGGCGTACAGGTACATTGGGGAGTCCCTCGTGACGGCGTTTGAGAGATGCGGCATTCCATCACAATGCCACGTTGGGGATTCGAGGAGTGATGCACGGAATATCTGCATGACGCGTCCTGTGCGACACGATGTGATGCTCAACGGTAAAAAGGTGGCCGGGGTTTCCGTACGACGTAATCAAAATGGAATGATGTTTCAAGGGTACATCTCGTTAGAAATGCCGCCCGATTCTATCCTTGCGTGTATTTCAAAAGCACCGGATGTTCAACACATAATACGCGAAAAATCAATTGCTATTAATACTGATGGGCGTTCTATCAGTAGATGTCTCCTTATCCGAGCGATTTGTGAAACTTTTCAGTCCCGCTTTCCGTTTTGCTTAAGAAAATTATCCGGTGCTGAATATGAGCAAGCAGCCGGGTTAGCACAAACCAAATATGCTGCCGCGGCGTGGAATTTTTAGATGAATCAGAAGCAGATAGCTCCCAGGAGTGTCCTCATTCCACCCGGCGCATTTATCATGGGAACTGACATTGAGCCTTTCTACGGCACAGCCTTAATGAGCTCAGCGAATGCGAAACTCGATGAAGCGCCGATACATGTGCGGTTTTTGGCGGCTTATCGCATTGAACGGTATCCGGTGACGAACGCCGAGTACGCTATTTTTGTGAAAGAGACAAATCATCCACCGCCCCAGCATTGGAAAAATCGCAGTTACCCAGGTGACACCGCAAATTTGCCAGTCGTTCAAATTAGTTGGCATGATAGTAAGGCGTACGGAGAATGGGCGGGGAAACGTTTGCCAACAGAGGCAGAATGGGAGAAAGCGTGTAGAGGAACGGATGGACGTATCTATCCGTGGGGCAACACCTTTGAGCTCCCGAATGAAGCAGCCCTCTCGCAAATTTTGACGACACATCTCACCGCTATCGGCAATCGCCCAGCGACAGAGAGTCCTTACGGTATCCAGGAAGGCGCCGGAAATGTATGGGAATGGACAGCCGATGGATACGCGCCCTACCCCGGCACAAAGCAGCGCGTATCACGAAAAAGCGTGAACGCCGGACATAAAACGCTGCGGGGTGGTTCCTGGTTAGAAGCGCGCGATGGCACAGCGAAACGGTATTTTCGCTGCGCGAACCGGTTACATGCGCCACCAGATTATACAGCTGATAACATTGGGTTTCGATGTGTGCAGACGCCTCCACCGGGGCAGCAATATCCTGTGCATATCCCAATAGAACCGCTTGAGAATTATGTAAAGCAACAGAAACGCCGTAATTTAAAGCTCATTTACAAACGCACGCAACGGAGCAGTCTCAAAGACGGCATGCTCGCAAGCGGGCTTATCGGAAGCGGCATTTACGCCTTTATAACCTTCCCAAAATTGGCATTAGGCGGCTTCGCGGTTGGTATCATCGGTACCGGTTTCCTTTTTAGTGCAGCCACAAACTTTTGGCGGAGATGGCGCGCCGGCAAGCGTCTCAAAGAATTCAATGGATACTCCAAAACAAGACGTGACGAAAATCTAGATTCTGAGTAAATTGAAAAGCAAAATGCGTGTGCGTATGAAAAACACGTTTATTAAAGAGGAACATCATGAATCCGCTATGTTTAGAACACTGTTTGACAGCTACTGAAAAACAGCAATTTGAAGAGAACGGTTTCTTTGCGGTTGAGAACGCTATTCCACAAGAGATGGTTGAAAAGCTCCTCGCCGCCGTTAACCGGGTTGGAGCGGAACACTTAGGCAAAGACACACTCCCGGCAGACGCGCAGTTCAACCTCCTCGACTTCGCCGGTAGGGATGAAACCTTCATAGAATTGCTAGACTGGCACACAACTTTCCCGAAAGTGTGGGGAATCTTGGGATGGAATATAAAACTTTATCATTCACACCTAATTGTACTGCCCCCGCTTCCACAGGAAGAAAGAGATAAACCAAAACGACTCGGCTGGCACCAAGATAGTGGCAGGTTGAACATTGAGTTAGAGGGCAATCCGCGTCCCCGTGTCTCACTAAAGGTTGCCTATTTTCTCACCGATACGTCGGTACTGGGCCGTGGCAATTTCTCCGTGATTCCGGGCAGCCAAAAATGGAACGCGCTGGATATGCCAGAAGAACGAACGGCAGAACCTGAAAACGCAACCGCCGTGTTCGCAAAGCCAGGAACCGCTGTCTTCTTCGACAGGCGGCTGTGGCATGCAGCCGGGCGCAATACCTCCGACATCACCCGAAAAGTGCTATTCTACGGGTATAGTTACCGCTGGCTGCAACCGCGCGATAACATGACGGTGGCCCATTTCATGGAGCGTTCTGACCCAATTCGGCAGCAAATCCTGGGGAAAAGCACAGGGGGGATGGGATATACCTCACCCGGGGAAAAGGATGTACCGCTACGCTCATGGATTCAAGAACATCTCGGCGCTGAAGCAGTCGCCCGGTAACCCTTTCTTTGTTAGCCCTTGAAGGTGCCTACCGGCACTTTCAAGGTAAATTAATCATACCGTTTGCCGATTTCTGGAATATCCCTTCGTTGATAAGTTGAGCCAATAGCTGTGCCATCCGTTCCGAAACCTGGCTTCTCGTTGATTTGTACCCAAGCAACTTCGCCGATTCGGTTATCAGGGCATCCTCAAAAATGGCGCCCTGTGACGTAATTGTCATTTTCATCGCTTCTCTGATTTCCGCGTTGCATATCCGCTCAATACGAGGCTTTGTACGCCGGCGGACCGGAATGTCTTGCTCCTCATCACCCCACCACAAAAACCCGTCTTCGTCTCGAATCGCGCCACTCTGCTTCGCATTTGTTACACCCTTCTTAATCGCATCTCTAATCCGTTCACCTGTTCTTTTCAAGCCCCACAAAGAACGGATGCGTAACACAACCTCGTCAAAATGGACAGGACTCTCAAGCTGTACGACGCTTTTAATCGCCTGAGCAAGCTGTGATGGCGACTGCATGTGTAATCCGCCATGTACCGGAATGCCAAGCTCAGTCGCCTCGACATAATCAAGCCCTTTTGGACTGAGCGCGGGCGCTGTTCGGTTTACGGATTCCTCTGGCATGACAGGAATTGGCTCTTTTTTCGCGGATGCTACCGGTTGTTTGGGCGCCGTCGTCTTGTTCAATTTGGCGCATTCAATTGCCTCTAAAACGCGCCGCTGTGCCTCCGCCCGGTTCCGGTACCAATCCGTTGACCAGATGCGGTGAAACGTCCACCCTAACCCCTCAAGCACCTGTTGACGTAACCTATCCCTGTCGCGTGCGACAGGTGAGTTGTGATACCGTGCCCCGTCGCACTCAATACCGATAAGATAAGCTCCCAGCGCGTCAGCATCCTCGACAGCCAGGTCAATCCGGTACCCCACAACGCCTACCTGTTTGCTAACCGTGTAACCGTGGCTGGTGAGAAATTCGTATACTGCATCTTCAAAAGGAGAATCCGTATCCTCACCCGTTGGGCGCGCAATATCTAAATTTCTGTTTTCGGCATACTCGAGAAATGCCTGTAAGGACCGCGCGCCAACAGACGCTTTATCATCCAATTTCATGTCACGGGCGCGGAAGTTGGCGAAAACAGCACAGCTTTCGCGCGCGCGAGTGATGAGGACATTTAAGCGGCGCTCCCCACCCTCGTGATTGATGGGACCAAAATTATTATGGAGGCGACGACTTTTGTCAAAACCGTAGCCGACACTGATGAAAATTGTATCCCGTTCATCCCCCTGGATTGTTTCCAAATTCTTAACGAAAAAATGCTCATCACGGCTGCTCAAAAAGTACTCTTCCATCTCCGGGTGTTGTAGCAATTGAATCTCTACCTCGTCCAAAATGGCTTGTTGTTGTTTGGTACCAAAGGTGCCGATACCGAGGCTTTTACCCGCTCCATATGTCCGGTAATGCTCAAAAGCAGCCTGCACAACCGCTTGTGCCTCTTTCCGATTCACAGAACTTCGCCCGCGTTCGTAGACGGTATCAGGTAGGTGAACAAACTCCAAACCGAGATGCGGCACAGACGCCTTCGGAGACGGAAAAATCAGCAGTTCATTAACATAGAATTGCTGATTAGAGAAAGCGATAAGGGATTCATGCCGGCTGCGGTAGTGCCATTTCAATGCCTTCTTCGGAAAATTCGGTTTACACAGCTCCAAAATGCTTTCGATATCCGTAATCCGGGGCATCATGTCGTCTTCATCCACATCATCGTTGTCAACGATATGTTCAAAGAAACTGGTGGGGGGAAGCTGGCATGTATCCCCAATAACGACGGCTTGCTTCGCGCGCAATAAAGCACCGAGGGCATCCTCCGGGCGGATTTGGCTCGCCTCATCAAAGACGATGACATCAAATTTTACCATGTCAGGGTGACAAAATTGAGCGACGGAGAGGGGACTCATCATAAAGCACGGTTTGATTTTCTGGATTAAGCCGCCCGCGTCTGACAATAATCTACGGATAGGGCGATGCCTCCTCTTGAGGGTGAATTCCTTTTGTAAGATACCCATTTCGGACTTCGGTGAAGCAACCTCTTCGAAAGCCGGGCGTCTCTCATACAGCGTGCGGATGAGTCTTGCCTGATTCTCTTCAATGCACAGCCTATCCCATCTACAGAAATCCAAAACCTGTCGCTCATGCTCGACTTGTACGAAATCGCGAAGCGGCTGCCGCTCCAAAATCGCCTCATGGAGGAGTGCCTCCGCGAGATTTCCCTCAAAACAGTGCACAAAGTCTTCTATCGAAATCTCATCAATTTGCTTAAGGAGTGGTTGTGCGATGGTTTCTTCGCAGGCATTTCGTCGGGTTACGTACTGCGTCCACGGTTCGAGCTCAGATGATTTGTCCACCCATAATTCCAAACGCGCCCGTAACTCGGCGAAAGTTAAGGCTTCAGAAGCTTTGCCGAAGAGTGTGTCAGCGTCCGCACCGAGACGTTTGAAGAGGGCGTCGCGTTGCATCACAAAATCGTTTTGTGCAGATTGCAGCGCCGTGATGTGTGCCTGCAAGTGCTTTTTCGAAACACCCGCACTCACTATTTCTATAGCACGTTCCGTCAAAACGTCTGCGAGTAAGTGTTGCCGGAACGTTACAACCCATTCTGAGAACGCAGTTAACCACTCAAGGTCACTCTCCTCGCCACACCAGTGTCCACCAAAGAGGGATTTTCCAATCTGTTCTTGTCGGGCTATCTCCTGTCGCAAGTAGATACAGTCGGCTAATTTCGAGTAGTCAGAAATAAGCCGCTCAGGCCTCCGGGGGGCGTTTCCTGTGAGGTACCATTTGCGGAAATTACGGTGAATTGAACGGTACTGGCTGTTCAGAATCCTTAACTTCTTGATGTATAGTCCCTTAAAATCGATGAGCAATTTGGGAATGTCGCGCACTAATACGACATCATTAAATCTTGCCTTTACGGCCGCCACTTCTTGCCTTACGACGCGAACCTTCCGAATGAGCGTTCTCGCTTCCTTATTGGGGAAATTCCACGCCGGATTCAATAAGATTTCCGCCTCAACGGAAAATGATTTTGCAATCACGTGCGCGGCTTTCAAGACATCGGGAAAATCCGCCAGTGTCGTCGGTGTGCGAATTCCAGCAACGTCAGTCAAGGTACTTATCTCTTCTTCGAGCGTATCCAAAGCCGTCTTGCACGCTTCAATCAACGCGTTAATTCTGACTTCCACAAGCGGTGTTACAACGCCAGGGTTACAGCCCCGCCACGGATGCTCTAAAACGGGTCTCACACTGGGTAGAATTCCGGCAAGGGCTTCTAAACGTTCGACGGCGGTATCCCAATCGGCACGCGTACACGTGGTTACGTCAGTCAGGGAGATGGGCAGCATTTGTCGATTTACCGACTCAAAATATTGGTTCACGGCTTCACGAACACCAAACAAGGTATACGGATTTTTCCCGGTTTCACCGATGGGCTCGCGAATGGCGTTGACATACGCATTTAACGCATTTTTCCTGGAGTCTGTCTGGCTGAAAAGGTTCCAAAGCGCCTCTGGTAATTCATCTGGGGGCACCTGCGTAGAAAGTGTACGTTCCAATTCTTTCAATACATCGCGTTTATTGGATTTGTGACTATGCAACTCCAAGCAGAAATCACCGAGTCCAACCTTATCAAGTCGACTTTTCACGACTTCAAGAGCTGCCATCTTTGCGCTAACAAAGAGAACATTTTTTCCTTTGGCGAGTAACTCAGCGATAATATTCGTGATGGTTTGGGATTTACCGGTTCCCGGCGGTCCTTCAACAACTAAGTTCTTACCACTTTTAATGTCCTCAATTACCGCAATTTGTGAAGAATCCGCGTCCATCACATGATAAATTTCCTGGCTCTTCAATCTGAAGTCCACCTCTTCAGGCTTAAATCCATTCGCGTGGGAATCACCTGTCGTTTGCCCCAAAATCGTTCCAAGCAATGGGTGGGTTTCAATGTCCCAATTCTCTGGTTCTAAATCTTTATACATCACAAATTTGGTGAAACTGAAAAAGTCGAGGTAGAGTTCTGGCACAACGCGCCATTTTTCGTGTTGGGAAATCGCCTCATTCACCTCCTGAAAATAGGATTCAACCTGTTCTTTGTCCTCAGGCGCTTCCAATATCGGAAGTGTTACACCGTACTCAGTGAGCCTCGCTTGAAGGGAGAGGTTTGGAAACCCCTCTACACCGTTCCAGCGAAGGGTGAATCGGGTACGGACTTTTTGACGTTCCAACTCAACGGGGATAAGCATTAACGGGGCACGATTGAGTTGTTCTGCCCTAGGGCTTTCTGTCCACTGAAGAAAACCTAAGGCGAGGTGTAGAACGGAGTAGCCTTGCTCTTGAAACACGGTGCGCGCCTGCTGATGGATGTAATACAGCCGTTTCTGAAGTTCTTCTCTCGCTAGTTGAGTCTGTAAAAACCTGTCGGTGTGATGTTCCTCCGGCTCAGTAGATTCCAACCACGGCAACACCGGAGTTTCCTCATCTTCCTCATCATCAAAAAGGGATGTGCCTTCTCTTTCAGGTGTTTCAGACGGTTTAAATTGCATAACCCGTTCTTGCAAAACAAGAATTTCAAAAACCTCCGCCGGAATTTCGTTAATCACCTTAATAGTTCTACGCTGTGTTGGTAGAAAATTCAGAAAGCGATTGCGCATCGTCTGATCAAGGAGGCGTTCCCGCACCTTCTGTACCGCGCTTTCAATATCGGATTTACCAACGTCTTCGGTTTTTACTTTCATTATTTTCATTACCGTAATCCTATCGGTTAAAGTCCTTTAAAGTCCTTTGTATTGTTCGATGGCTGTCTTACCAATTCGCTTTACGATTATCCCAGAGATTTGCCTTAACAGCCTCCTCATTGAGTTCAGTGCCCCAGCCTGGGCGCGTCGGAATTTTCATGAAACCGTCGACAATTTCCGGAGTGTGCGTTGTCAAATCGTCCTTCCATGGCACATCGTCAATGTCAATCTCCATAATTCTGACGTTGGGTAGCACAGCGCAGAGGCTGGCGCTCATATAGGTTGCGAGATGGCTGTAATAGTTGTGCGGGGCAACGTTGAATTGATAGACATTTGCCAAATCCCCGATTTTCTTTGAGGGCGAGAATCCATTCCACGGCACATCTATCATAAAGACATCGGCGGCGCGGGCTTCAAAATAGGGAAGATACTCCCGCATGTAATAGAGGTTTTCGCCTGTACATATCTTGGTGCTCGTCGCGTCCTTAATTTGCCGGATTGCCTCAGGGGCATACATGTCGATTTCAAGCCAGAGCATGTCAAACGGTTCCAACGCCTTAGCGATACGCATGCAGGCCTCAGGTTTGAAATTGAAATTCAAATCGAGGTTGAGTCCGACATCGGGGCCGACTGCATCGCGGAATGTGCTTATCAAGGTTACGATATGTCGTAAAAGTTGAGGTGTCACATTGCCATCAGTTGTGCCTTGGCCGCCGCCAAAGCCGGTAAAATAGACGGAGGCGGGTTCACCGGGAATGACAATATTGGTTTTAAGTGCAGTGAACCCTTTTTCCACGACTTCGCGTCCTAACGCGGCAATATCGTCCATCGTTTTTAACGGGGGGACGCCGATGAGTTCAAAGTTGCGGGCGCGGGAGCTGCCGCAATGTGACCAGTAGACACGGACGTTATCACGCGTGGGGCCGCCAAACAGTTCAACGACAGAAATTCCTAACGCCTTTGCTTTGATGTCCACTAAGGCACATTCGATACCGGCGATGGCCTTCGCTGCGATGCCCCCCGGGCTTTGCCGGGAACCGCGTATCATATCCCAGAACCTCATCTCATAAGCGCCCGGTTCTCGCCCGAGGAGCAACGGTGTGAGTTCTTTGATAGTACCTACGACACCGTTAGGGTTTCTTCCATCACTGCATTCGCCGTAGCCGGTAACGCCTTCGTCGGTTTCAACCTTAACAAATGTCCATGGCCTCCAACCGGCATCAACGATAAACGTTTCAATGTTTGTAATTTTCATTGATTTTCCCCTCGCGTGTTTACAAAATTAACTGAGATAGCGATGCCTTTTACAAGCGTACAACCTTATGTTTCCGGGCGGATTCAAGCAATGCATCACAGAGCTGCATTGTCCTGACAGCAACATTTGGCCACTGTTGCTCAAGTTTTCCGGATTGCACGATGTGTGAGAAGCGCTCAATCATCGTGATTTCCTGAACGTATCTACCGGTTTCATGCTTCTGATTCTGTGCGCCGTGAATCCAGAAGCGGGCAGATTCTTCAGAGGTTGGCAGGGTGAAATCATCACAGACGAGAGATGCGCGCGTCCCTGCAACCTCAACCCATTTCCGTGGTGCGGTATCAAACCCACAATCAAAGGTTGCAATCCGTTCATCTTCAAACCAGAGGATGCCGGTGAGATTGAATTCCACCCCGTCGTTATAGCGCGCGGTTGCGAAGAGCTGCGTCGGCATGGCCTCAAATGCCCAGAGAATCGCGCGGACACAGTAATAGCCTAAATCGCCAAGACATCCGCCTGCAAATTCTTTCATTGCGCGGATGTTGCCGACTGGCACGGTATCCCAATTGAAGGTGAAAGCGGCAGTGACGCGTCGGAGTTGTCCTAAGGCGCCATCGGTGAGCATCTGCTTCATTATCGCGGTGCGTTCGTGATGTACCCACATGACACCGTCCATAAGTTGCACGCCGTTTTGGTGGCAAGCATCCGCCATGGCGACGGCTTCGCTCGCGTTTGCAGAGAGCGGCTTCTCACACAGGACGTGCTTGCCGCGTTCTGCCGCTTTAATTGTCCACTCGGCGTGGAGGGACGGGGGCAATGGGATGTAAACGGCATCAAGCGATTCGTCGGCGAGAAGTTCGTCGTAGGTAGCGTAGGCGGTTGGGACGCTATGTTGCGATGCCCACGTTGCAGCGCGTTCAGCAGTTCGACTGGCAACAGCAATTAAGTCAGCATTCCCGGCAAGGTGAATTGCACGCGCAAGCTTTGCGGCAATATTCGCAGTGCTGAGAATACCCCAACGGATGGGGTGTTTGCGTTGAGTTATCATAGGGATTCCATCCTGTTTGGAGATATCGATAGTTTCGGTTTATGGACAGTATAACAAGATACCCAAAACTGAGTCAAGCGCGTCAAAAGTTTGGTTACATTGGATGAAATTCTTCTTAAAGTCGGAGCACAACGCTTATTTTTATGCGAGTTCCATGAACTATTTGTAAAGAGAAGAGGTTTGGAGCGCGAATTCGGGGCCGGTGTCTCTTCAACGATACTGAAGGTTCTCCTACAGCAAAAAACACGACTATCAGAAACACCGTTAATGGCGTGCCCGGGCAATGATTCCTACAAAAACCGTTCCAATCGATACGGTGCAAACAGTTCTACTCGTGCGCCGTCAACAATCTCTAACATCGCCATTTCGCTTACCAGTGGTGCGAGCGTCACGCCACTGTGCATGAGTGCAATATACAGATTTGGTACGGTTGGCGTAAATCCAAGGATAGGAAATCCATCAAGCGGCATAGGACGATAGCCGAGTGGGACCGGAGTTACCCGTGCGTTTCCTATTGCGGGTAAGTAGGCTTTGGCGCGAGCGAGGAGCGCGTCAGCGTGCCGTTGCGAAGTATCTCGGTTGATGCCTTCTTGTGTGCCTTCACCGATGCGCAGCGTCCCATCAGTCAGTTGCCGGAGATGCAAATGCTGACGATTTTCATCCACCGGTGGGGCGTGAATCACAGCGGCATTCTGTAAGAGTTTGGGGCAAGAAGTTGTCTTAACCACGATACCCGGACTCCGTTGTTGTGGGACAGTTACCTTGGCAAGTGCGGCGAGTTCAGTTGTGTGAACACCGCTGGCTAAAACGGCGACATCGCATGGAAATTCGGAATCGGCTGCCTTGACGTTAGTGATTCTCCCTTTATGAATGCCAAATCCGGTGACAGTGGTATGGGGATGCACAATCGTGCCCGAGCGCCGCGCACACTGAAGACAGATATCGATGCATTTATCGAGCTCAACGTGGATATCTGCTTCTGCGTATGAGGCTGCTAACACGTTGTCGGCGGAGATGCCAGGCTCAAGTTCCATCATTTCTTGAGGAGTAATGAGACGGCAGGGATATCCCCAATTCTGTAGTTGCCGGACGTGTTGTCTCAATTGCAGCGCGGATTCTGCCCGGTTTTCCCACTGCATCTCACCCCCGTAATGTACGCCAATATCCTCGTCGAGTTGATGCGCGAACCGATACCACATATCCAAGGAACGGCGATTGAAAGCATGATAATCCCCGGGGGACTTCCCAAAGGCATTCACCCAAGCGAAAGAGTGTCCGGATGCACCGGAACCGGGCACGTCTCGTTCAATAACGGTTACGGCAACGTTCGTCCTTCGTGAAAGACGATAAGCCATGGATGCGCCGATGATGCCGGCACCGATTATCACAATACGAACGGTTTTGGTTGAATCCATAAAATTCCTGTATCAGATCCCGGGCATTCGCATATCACAATGAGGAAACGGTTCCTATCTGTCGCAAATAAGACTACCATAGAAATTAACGATGTGCAACGACAATGAATCCGGTCAAGCCGGTAAGTAGTAAGTGAAAGCCGGTTTGATAAAAGAGAATCAGCCAGGGCTGGCAAAGCGAAATTAGGCCAAGGGTAATTAAACCAATCGTGATACGTTCGCTAAGCACCGTCGGTGTAGAGACAATCGCGAAAACGGTTATACCCGGAAGTAACAGATGGAGGGAACTGCCGCTGAGGCTTGGCAAGAAAGGTTGATAGAGAAACCCGATACCGATAAAGACGAAAAATACGGATGCGGCGGTTGCAAATCGTTTGGCAGAGGCCACCAGCCCAAAGGCGATTGCATTAGCAAACAGTAGATGAAACGCCGTACCTCGAACAGATGCAAACAGAGGGAGGTAAAGAAACACGAGCCCAACAAGTAAGCCAAGCGCGGCTGTGATTTCGACTGTCCTTTTATTTTGGAAAGAGGTGCCGGCTAAAATGGCAGAGATACTCAGGAGCACGAACGAGACGCCTTTAAGGAGTATTCCAGCTTGAGGAAAATAGAGGAAACCCAGGCTGAGAACACCTAGTCCGATTGCGCTCTGTTGATTCCATTTTTGTTTTGTCATCGTTAATTCTTAGACTCAGGCGAGTGCGTATTCGCACATTCAGCTGCCCGCTTGTTTACTCCCTTCCCCAAAACCAGCGCGTTTTCTTGGTTTTCGTAGATTTTTCGTGCAATTGCTGTGTTAAATTGTCAACTTGCGCGTACAAGTCCTGATTTTCTTGAACTTGTTCATGCAAATTATAATTATCTTCGTCAAGCCCTGCGACTGTCTGCTTTAGCTCCTGATTTTCGTGAAGCAGTTCTTCATTCTGTTTCTTTAACTGTTCATTTGTTTCATGTAGATGTGTGAGATGTATAACCTGACAGATGAGATTCTCAATAATTTCGTCGGTTGGGATATTGTAACTGAGCTTTTTAATCAGGGGTGCGAGGCCATCAACCCGTAATTGAAGTTGGGGGCTCGGCGTGTCACTGCCATCTTGAGGCTTTCCAGCTACAACACGCAGATAAGGTTCAAGCTCTGGCGCTCGGCGTTCTAAGGTGCTTTTGACAATGTGCGCTTCCACACCTATCGCTTTGACGACATCGTCAAGTTCCATATAAAGGTCCATTTTTAAATATTCCTAATTCTGGGTTGCTCAGCATGCCGGTGTTGTAACTCACCGAACATCTTGCGTGCATAGCTCCAGGTTGATACGCCAGCAAATACCAAAGCCAGATAGAGACTATAAGACTCAATATTCTTGGGGAATTGAGGTACGATTGGCCGGAGTAGGTAGAGCATCAATGCAATTGCGAAAGTGAGACTGGTACATTTTCCCCACAAATTAGAGCGGAGAATCATTTTCGCTTTATACGCCAAAATTACGTTGCCTAGCACGATTGCAATATCACGAGCGGCAATGGCGACAAACGCCCAAAGCGGAAATGCCGTTTGGGATAAAACCAACGCAAAAACGACTGCTAAGATGGCGGTTTTGTCGGCAACCGGATCCAAAATGTATCCCAATTGTGTGTGTTGGTTTAATCGCCTCGCGAAAAACCCGTCAAGCATGTCACTAACAATGGCAGCGCTTCCAAAAATCGAGGCGATTTCCCACTGTGCCCGGTAAATAAAATAAAAGATAAAAGGCACAATGAGTAACCTGAAAGTTGATAGCAGATTGCTGACGTAGAAGAAATCTCGGGCAGAAATTCGAATCACCCGGGTTTCCGTAAACTGGTGAACAGAAGCCTTTAGTGCCATTTAATGTAGGGATAATCCAAAAAATCTCTAGCGAGTCACGCTTAAGAAATATTCATGAAAACAAGCCGAACCGCATCCTGATAAAAAAAAATGGATTACACGGCTTGAGGATGTGTTAATTATTTCGTGCCATCAATCGGAAAGAGATGCTCCGATTCTCGTTTTTCAATATTTCGCGCTCGCGCATGAGGAGTTCTTCCAATGGCAACGTTTCCAAGAGGCGCTGTTTTTCTTCAAGCGAGATTCGCAGACGTGTCGCAATCTGATAGGCGAGCTCGCGTGGATGGCGCGGACGCTCCTCTGGGGAGTACCACCCCCAAATTAACCGGCTGGATAACAATTCATACCCCTCATACAGCTCTTCAATTTCCCGCGTAATTGTTTCCAACGCAGGCTCTTCCTCCGCCGTTAATCTGTCAAGTAACTGCACTCTACCGACTAAATATGGACGATTTTCCAATGCCTCCAGAATTTCAAACCGATATTCACCTAATGTCATGATGTTCATGCGGCCATCCGGTAACTGTTCAACATCACGAATCCGAACCGCCGTGCCAACCCTACATGGCGTCAAGGGCCCGTCTACTTCCTCATCCTCTTTTATGAGAATGATACCGAACTCAGATTCATGTTCCAAACAGAATTTAACCATATCGCGATACCGCTGTTCAAAAATATGAAGCGGTAATACGCCGCCGGGGAACAAAACCACCTGCAACGGAAAAAGCGGAATCTCTCGTTCATAAGATGCAAGGGAATCAGTTTGCATAGAAAACTCTTTATTAAATCACTATTTCTTTATCACTAGAAACCATAACGCCAATGAATCCAAGTAGAACATGCACCCTCTTTTATCTCTTATCTACATCAACCCGGCCATTTTAAGAAAACGTTTTTGTCTCTCACGACTTAACCGGACGACTGTTGCGAGAAACAGATGCACTTCGTTACTGTTCTTTATATATTCTTGCATAAAACCGTTGATATGTCAAGGTTTTTTCTATCATAGCAGTTCCTGTTGGTGGCATAACGCTTTTCGTTTTAATTCAAGCTTGTACTTGATTTTGTTTGTCCTACATGAGATAATGTTTTCAGATAGATTCTCACTAAGATGAATTTAGCAATAAAGCACCTCGCCCAAGACTTTTGAACGGTGAAAAAAATCGGAGGAATCTGTGAATTTGACCAGATTAAAAAGTGCCTTAGCAAAATCTAAAGATATAGCTACCACGCTTTTGGTAAGCATCCTTTCCCGGACACGTGTCGAACCCATTTACAATGAAGCAGGTGAAAAAGGAGTGAGAACCAGTTGGGTGGGAAACCCCGGAGAAAATCATATCCATTTAAAAACTGCCTCTTGGAACGCCGACGTGAAAATAGAGAGTCCCGACGCCGCAGCCCTTGAGTACGTAAAACATGGCAAAAAACAGCATATCGCTCTCAAAAATATAAAAGCGCTTTCATGTGAACTGGATCCGGAAACGTTGAATCGGCTAAACGGTCCAAAAGGGGCAGCGTTTGCGGTGTGCATCGGTGCAGCGATAGGACTCATCGGTTGGCTCGCCATTTCAACGCTCCGGTTTGTAACGGTTCAGGAAACGAAAAAGAGAGAATCGCAACTGCCGCGGTGAAAAAGGCTCATCTAAAAAAACGTTACTGCGAGCAAGCCCGGATGCGCAAAGGATTCCCCAGCAACGCTGAACAAAAACATGAAAAGTAGCGCCCATGAAAATTAGCGCCGTTGACCCGTTTTATCTTCGCATGCCTGACATCACAGATGCAGCCGACGGCACGCAAGATACCCTCTTGGTGCGGATTCGGACGGATACCGGACTGGAAGGATGGGGCGAATGCGATGCATCACCGTTAGTCAGTATTGCTGCTTACTGCTGCCCGATGTCCCACGGCAATATCATCAACATCCGCACTTCACTCATTGGTAAAACGCTTAATACACCTGATGATGTAAAAAAATTGCACGCCAACGCATTGCGGAACGGTTTAGATATTCAACACATCCAACACGCCTATAGTGGAGCAGATATCGCGTTGTGGGATATTATGGGACAACAGTTAGGTGAACCCGTCTACCGTTTACTTGCGGTGATGTCAGCGACATCTACTGTGGTACACCCAAAACTTCCTTATGCGTCTGTTCTCTTTGGGGAAACACCGGAGGCTACCTATCAACTCGCCTTAGGGTTACGTGAACAGGGATACCGTGCTGCTAAGTTCGGATGGGGCCCACTGGGTAAATTGGGTGAGGAAAACGACATTGCGCTTGTGCGCGCTGCCCGCGAAGGAATGGGAGAAGAGGCCCAAATTATGGTTGATGCGGGTGTTGTTTGGAATTCGGATTATGAGACGGCTTACCGCCGTGCCAAGGCGTTTGCTCAATTCGCACTGACATGGCTGGAGGAACCCCTCGCGCCAGAGGCAATCGCAGCTTACAACTCACTTTCTCGGTTGGCGCCACCCGTGCCGATTGCTGCCGGCGAGGGCGCAAATACCTATCGGATGGCGGAAGAACTCATCATTCACGGGGGCATCAAGTTCGTACAAATTGATGCCGGCCGAATCGGCGGCGTGACAGCAGCATTTCAGGTGCGTCAACTTGCAGAGAAACAACGGGTACATTACGTCAACCATACCTTCAAAAGCCACCTCAGCCTTGCCGCATCGCTTCACGTTTTTGCAACCAATCCACATTTCAATCTATTAGAATATCCTGCAGCAGGTTCTCCGCTCTCCCAACGTTTGACAGCAGCGCCCTTGTCCATTGATTCGGACGGAATGGTGCGGGTTACAGATGCCCCGGGGCTCGGCATGCGGGTAAATACAGAGACAATTCGCCAATATTTGGCACCGGTGCAGATTTACGTCGGGACAGAAACGGTTTTTGAGCAGCCCCGGTTATAGGAATGTACCCTAAAATTCCCCGGACACGGAAATGCGTTGCGCTGCCCCGAGGGTATGCGTGTTAAAGGCGTAATCCACAAAAAATGACATCATATCCACTTTCAAACGGAGTCCCGCACCCACAGCCAGGCCGCGGCCATTCCATCCACCACGGAGGGCCAGGGTATTAAAAAGCCAATACTCCGCTCCAACGCGAAAGAGTAACCCCCCGCCGCCGCCTTCGCCGAGCGCCCCTTGAGCAGTTTCAAGGTCCACGCCGATAGTCCCTTTGCCGAGACGATGCACTGTGAAATGATAGGCACTGCCGAGTCTCAGCCTCCGTCCGCGCGTAAATGTCGGCTCGTCTGGCGTATTCCACTCAACCTGTGTACCGGTTGCATCCAGCAATAGCACTCCCACCCGGAGGCCACGGTAGGGTTCCGCCATCACGCCGATATCGACGCCGTACCCCCTTCCGAGCTTATCATAGACGGCTTGACTAAGGTACTTGAAGTTAAAACCAATAGATGCAATGCGATGGAACTGTCGGGCGTAGGAGATTAATATCGCGGTGTCGGTATTGCTGAAATATTCGGCGACTTCGGGCCTGTCGATATAAGGTTCGCCATTCTCTTTAATGCCATTGCCGTTTTTATCTTGAAAATCGCCCAAGATGCCGTTGTTGTTGGTGTCGATGAAAGTTGTGCGGGGGATGTCGTCGACGCCGAGCCCTATCCAACTCACACCCAGGCTGCCGATATCTTCAATTTGATAGACGTAGTTCGCGAAATGATAGCTAACCAAACCCCTGCTTAGCCAACTCCCATCCCCCGTGCTAAACGTATCGGAGTACATCGCAGAGAAGCTGTGTTTCTTAACCCGTGTCAACCCGGCGGGGTTCCAATATGTCGCCGTGGCATCGTCTGCAACGGCGACGAATGCACTCCCCATTCCTAACGCGCGGGCGCCGACGCCATGGCTTAGAAATTCGGCAGCGTGGCTACCTTCATCTGCGGATACTCCACCTATTAAGAAAATCAGGGTGAGTGTAACGCTGGAAAAGTAAAAGCGTGACAGTTTCATATTTTTCGTATCTCTCATTGAAAAATGGGGAGGTTGTGCCGCATTGCTATGGCGTTTTCGCTAGCCCGGGGCGAAGTCATAGATGGGTTCTCGAATAATGACACTTAAGACGCTCCAGAATCCCCCGATGCAGTATTCACCGAGGATAACACCGAAGAAGAAGAAGACCATTTTGCGATAGTTCCCGGGCCACCGAAGCGGAGTGCCATCCACTTCAGGAAGCTGCTAATCACGAGACAACTCCAGAAATAGCCGACGCCAAACGTCATAGAGATAGGATAGCCGGCGGGGTGGAGGGGCCACCAAATAAATCGCATCCGCATGAACATAAGGAAAAAAGTAAAGCCCATGCCGCCGGCCATGAAACTCATCGCTGGAATATCCGGCTCGCGTGGAAAAGCAAATAGCCCCGCGAGCCATCCAAATTGCCCAATATGCCCAACAGAGGGTCCAATGCCCCCGCCCGCGCCCGTTATCGCACCGCCTAAGCGGTAGAGTTCGCTGAGAGTTGCCCAAAAGGAAGCCAGGGAGCCAGCAACCACAGCAAGTACCATGGCGAGGACGAGACGTTTGGTATTCATCCTAGCACGTTCCGCCATTTTGAAAGCCTCTAGTTGATGCGGCATGATGTGTTCTCGGTATCCGCGTCCACTAAAAAACCAGAAATAGGGAAAAACAGTCAAATTATTAGGTCCAATCGCCCGGGTTCCCAAGATATTAATCAAGAACTGTTGCGCGTTACACATCCCCGCCATCTCATGTGCGGGCGGCCCAAGTTCAGCCCGGACGCGCGTAATCGCTATCGAAATAGCATAGAAAAAAGCGAAAAACGGTAGAATAATCGGGAGCGTCATCCCCGCCTTCAGACAGAACCAAATAATATAGAGACTCGCGATGAGTATCAAGAGTAGCGCTGTCCGATAACGGATGGGTTCTTTAGAATCGTCAATGCCCCTCGGCATTCCCAAAACGGTACGGACGACGTTGGCAATGTGTTTACGTGTGACAAGGAGCGCGATAACGAAGATTGCCATCCAACCGCCGAGCGATTGTTCACTGTTATAAGGGAAAGGGGCAGGAATTGCCATGGCACTGCCGAAAACCCGCTGGGCCTTCTCAAATAGAAAAAAAAACCACATTGAAAAGGAAAGATCAAGGGGGAGTAAGAACCCTAAGCCAATCACGAATGGATAAAACGGAACCGGAATGTTACCGACAGCGTTCCACGGTTTTTCCGTAAAGAATGTTCCCCAATTGCGGGCATTGTGTCGAACGCTGAAATCCGGTAACACAGGGAAAAAATGAGCGAGTCCATGCCATATATTCAGTACAGCGGCGATAATGAACCCGTACCATAAAATCCGATTCCGAAAGAGTTTCGCGCTCCCGCCGCGTTCCGTAATTGCCATCGGCAGCTGGATAATCGGATACGCTAGCTTTTCGTGCTCTGTCCACTGCTTCCGAATCAGAACATTCAGACAAATCATAATCGTGCCGAGTGCTAGGATAAACGATGTCCACCACAACGTCGGCTTTATCCATGCTCCCCCAATTTTGGCATTGTAAAACGGCGTATTGCCCTCGTAGAATCCGCGGATAATGTCCTTGTCTGAAACGACAAGGTGCGACGGAATATACGTGTGGAACATATCTGCCCAATCGTTTTCCAACGTCGCGAACCAAAACGCATGCGGAAGCGCAGGAATTGTGAGCGCCAATGTATCATGCCCCGCTAAGCCGGATGCGATAGAGAGCATGGCGTAGATGGTAATCATCTCACCTTGCGTCAACGCCGCTTTCGGCGCGAAACGCTTGATAAAAAGGTTTAGCAAGATGAGAAAAAAGATGTTAAGAACAACGTTCCAGAAGAGAGAGATGGTGGTGGGGTGTCCCGAATGCCAGACACACTCAACCTCAATCACCCAAAAGACATTAGGCGGAATGAGAAAAAGAGCAATCAGAATGGCACGCCAGGTAACGCCGATATCACGGCGTTTCCGCTGTTCTCTCACGACAGTGGAGTCATCAATAGCTTGTGATTTTTGCAAGTTTACTTTCGCTTTCTAAGATTTCCAGTACTTGCTCTCAGACATCGTTGTTCAGCCGGGCGCGCTCAATGCCAGTTCCAAAGATTCCCGCCATCAAACCTGTCGAGAACAGTCCTGTTCAAATTCCCTTTAAAAATGTGTAAGCACTTCATCCGGTTTTAATTCCCACAAATAATGGTCAAATTCATAAGCCCCCGGAGCGGAGCCGGTGAAACTTTCTGCATCGAGCCCCCATGCCAGTTTATAGGCAGCGAGAATTTGTGTGATGGCGTTGGAAACCGTTCCACAGCAAAGCAAGACTACGGTGCCGCCGCCCCCACCACCGGTAATCTTTGCCCCGTAGATACCGCCCTGTTCTCCAATTTTTTCAACAATGCTGATAAGTCCATCTACTTGAGGGGAACCGAGTCCTGCCAAATCGCGATAACTTGTATTTGATTGGTACATGAGTTTTCCAGCTTCCCTGAGATACGTTTGGCTGCGCCCGGGTTCCTTGTTAACATTTTTAAGAGCGGTAATAAATTGCTTAACCCTCGCGTTTTCATAAATTGGATGTTGGACGCAATTCCTCACGGCATACACTTTGTCCGGATTGACATAAGTTAACGTATCTATCGTATTTCCATATTTTTCGAGAAACGTTTTTCCGTGCATATTCTGTGGTAACACGGGTTCACACTGTTGGTGAAATTCTTGGACAGAAATGTTGCACAAATAGTTATCTTCGAATTGTAATTCTTTCTGTAGGATTGTCAATCCCATAAAAGCGGCGGTGCGGGTGTCAATATAGGCATCGCTTGTCGTACTTCGGGGGGCTTTGGTATCAATTCCAACGAAACTGACGTTGGATGGACATGGGACAGATTCAAGGATTTCGTAAGGTGCTTCAGTGATGTGAGTTTGTCCGGAAATTTCGGCTTCGTGTTTTGAGGACGGTTGACAGCGAATAGAAAGCGCCTTTCCGCCGGTGCCAGATGTGGTTGTCACCTGATCCATAATGCCGCAAGGGGCACCAACGACCCGGTTTTCAACGATTTGTGCGGCGACTGCAATGTCGCGCGCCCCCAAATTCAGATTGTAGAGTCTGTTAATTGCCATAAGGGATGCCACCTCAATGGCAGCTGAGGATGCGGTGCCTGCCTCGCTTGGAATATCGCTTTTGAGAATCAGGGCTGCCCCGTGTGTAAACCGTTCTACCCACCCTTCTTTGAGCAGTACATAAAAAGCACCGAGTATGTAGGCTGTCCATGCGAACATCCGTTCTTTGGTGAACAGTTCCCTCACTTCGGAATATGTTTTGAGGTTCCCATCAACGTAGAAATCATCAAGCGATATCTGAAACGCGCCCTTTATTTTTTTTTCGCCTAACCACTGGATATTATCTTCAGTCTCAAATTGAGATATTTGGAGAAAAAATGCGTCTCCAACTCCAAGTGTAACTACCCTTAGGTTTCTATCTTCGCGTGCTTGACAGGCGGCAATCACAGTCCGGCTAAGTGTCATTTCAAAGACAGTGGAACCACAGTAATCGGCAATGCCGCCCATAATGTCGAGTCGCGCCGGGGCGCGTGTGACAACGACTCTTCCGTTCTTTTGTAGCCCATACAGCCCAAAGATGCAGGGTGAATCTTCTTGCATCAGCTGTTCCAACTCGAGGAGTTGGGGTGGCATGACTGTCGGGGCGTGAAGTTTTTCGACTTTCATCAGCTTCACCCGTGCCCAGATTTTTCACAAGTATCTCTTTTTTATGTTAAGAGACTCCGATGATTAAGTCAAGTATTTTTTTACGTTTTAATTCAACAGTGTTATCATCTCTTAATCGCCAAAATAACTATGGATTGACGACGGTAACGCCTTCTCGATCTTTGAGGGCGTGTTGCCCGGCTGTCACCACCGTTTCTCCTTCAGCGAGCCCACTAAGCACTTCAGCCCATCCTTCTCGTAAAATGCCAATCTGCACGCTGCGTTTTAGACTTTCGCCATCTTTCACGACAAAAACGTAGCGTTCCCCGTCCTGCTGTGTTTGAGTTGCTAAATCTTCAATGAGTGCGTTCCGGGAAATCAGAATGGCATCCGTGTGAACTTGGATGGGCACAGTAACTTTTGCAAACATGCCCGGTTTAAGGGCACGTTCCTGATTGTCAATCCGAAATTCAACGACGGCGGTGCGGCGAGTAGGCTGTAACGTTGGGCTAATAAATGTTACCACAGCTGAGCGTGGCGCATTGAGCCCATCAATCTCGACGGTGGCCTGCTGATTGCGTGTTAATTGGCTTAACTGTGACTCAATCACCTCGACGGTAGCCTTGACGGTGTCGATATCGACAATTTCAAAGAGTGGTGCTGTTAGGGCTGCCATGCCGCCCAATTCGAGGTAACGTTGCGAGATTACCCCGGCGATTGGTGCGTTAATCGTCGCATCCCGGAGTCGTTTTTGTGCAAGTTTTAGTGCGACATTCGCCCGCGTGCGCGTCGTTCTGGCGGCGGTAATTTCCGCCTCCCAACTTTTAGCGGTTTCGAGTGCGCGTGTGGAAGTTAAGGTGGCTCGCGCGGTATCAACTTGTGCCTGCGCGAACGCGATATCTTTTTCCCATGTCCGTGTCGCGGCTTGTGCCTCTGCCAACCTGTGGGATGCGGATGCCTGTTCCACCTGCGCCTCCACGGATTGAATATCCTCAATTCGCGCACCGTTATCAATGAGTTGAAGTTGTTCTGAGGCAATTTTATGTTGTGCCTTGGCAACATCTAACTGCGTCTTGGTACTTTCAAGTGCCTGTTCGCTAATCGCACTGTTTTGAAAAAGTTTTTCCATTCGAGCATAGTTATTCTTAGCGTTATCAAGATTTGCCACCGCTTGGTTCAGCGCGGCTTGCGCCTGCTGCCTGTCTTCGCTACGGGCGCCGCTTTTAATTTTTTGAAGGGTTGCAACAATCGATTGGAGACTAGCTTCCGCTTGTTCAATCTGTGTCACCGTACGGATTTCAGAAAGGTCTTTTACTTGTTGTAGTGCGCTCGTTGCGGCATCAAATTGCGCAGCGGCTTGTGCTATCTGCGCCCGGACGCGTATCTCAGCGAGCTGATTTGTCTGGTTGTAAGCGGTTTCAGCGGCTTCCAACGTGGCTTCCGCTTGTTGAACCGCCAATTTAAGTTCTTCATGTTCAATAGTCGCTAGCACATCACCTTTTTTTACGTTATCTCCCTCATTTACAGCAAGTGAGATGATACGTCCAGAAATTTTGGGAAAGACACTCACCTGCGCCTTGGCTTCAATTGTTCCTGATAACTCAAGTTCCGAACGAATCTCACCCCGTTTGGCTTTTGTAACCTCCACCGGTTTAAGAATAGCGGTTTCTACCATTTCTTCCGCCGGCGTATCCGGCTTCCGGAATCTTATCGCGACAAGCACGGCTATTACCAATAGGACGATAATGCCAATCCATACCTTTTTCAATTGAGTTTTCTCCTTTTCGCAGTTGATTTGAAACTATTCTGAGAGGGAAATCCCGACCGCTTTTTCTAACTGTGCCAACCCGATGACGTAATCGTGACGAGCACGGAGGCGGCTAATTTCGGCTTGTGCCAGAGCGAGTTGTGTATCTGTTAAGGCAACGGGCGTAATCATGCCGTTTTCAAACTGGAGATTCGCGATACGGACACTCTCGAACGCCTGAGCAACCGTTTCGCGCTGTACCTCAATCAGCGTCTGCGCTTCAAGGAGATTCAAGTATGCAGAACGAACCTCAAATTCAACCGCTGATGTTAATTGCTGACTTCCCAATTCTGTCTGTTTTAGCATAGATTCGGTTTGCTGGAACCTGGCACTCGTCGCAAATCCGTCGAAAATCGGGATATTAATTTGAAATCCAAGACTCCAGATTCGGTTCATGCGGGTGAGTCTTTCACTGTGTGAAATTTGATAATTGCTGAAAAAACTGAGTTCCGGTCTCGCGTACGATTTTGCGACATCTACCTGTTTTCGCGCGGCGCGTTCGCTCAGCTTTGAACGTTCGATATCCGGCCGATTTTCATAAGCACGTTGTATTAATGCATCCAACTGAAGGGAAACCTCTAAGATTTCAAGTGTACCTTGAATGTCGACAGGTTCACCGAGGGGGATATTCAAAAGGGCTTTATACAAATCTTTAGCGGTTTTAACGCCATTTTTCGCTTGAACGCGCTGGGATTTTGCGTTTGCCAACTGGACTTTGGCACGCAGCACATCAAAATTGGTAGCAGTACCGGCTTCGAAAGTGGTTTGCGAAATTGCCAACTGCTGTTCAACTAACGTAACGCTTTGCTCCGCCACTCTGACAAACTCTTCCGCCACCAAAACCCGATAGAACGCCTGAGAGACATCTAATCGGAGTTGATGATAGGCGGCTTTTAACGCTTGTTGTGCTGCTTCATAACTCAGTTGCGACGCCTGATATCCGTAGTAGTAACGTCCCCAGGCAAAGAGCGGTTGAACGAATCTAAGCGTCCCTTGAACGTTATGGTGCGCCCCAAACTCCAATTCAATCAAGTCCGATTCATCATCAGCACCGGGCGGTGGCGGAGATTGTTCCATCTCGTCCTCGCCGCCTGACATCGGGAATTGGAATCCGCCACCGGCTTGAATTACCGAAGTTTGGATATCTTTAAAATAGGTATAGTTCCCCTCGGCTGTAATCCGGGGTAAAAGCCCGGCGCGTGCAACGCGCACTTCTGCCTCAGCGGCTTTAAGGTTCTCCTCCGCGGTTTTGATGGAAAGATTCCCCCGTTTCGCAATTTCAATGCTCTCTTCAAGCGTTAACACCCGCGATTCTTCTCCGAAAACAAGGAGGTTTAGTGAAAATATCAGAAAGGTTGCGCTCCATATGACACGGCAGAAGCGTATGAAATCCATTGCTGTTGTGTTCTCCCATCTAAAAATAAAGTCTGTGGTAAGATGACAGGCACTGTTCTATGCGTCGCCCTTATCGCTTGCAGCGCCGAAAATGTTGCGAGCGGATATCGTCCGTGTAGAAAAAAAGGCATGGTACTGAAATCCGCCCTAACAATTTAGTAGCGGAGAAGTGTCGTAGCATCCCCTATAACCCAGATAGTGCCACTCGGCGTTTTCACGATATCCTGGAGATGGCTTGTCGTTGGTGATTCTTGTAACAACCAGGTAACACCCCCATCTGCTGTATGAATAATCGTCCCGTTCTCTCCAACTACCCATCCCTCTTTTTCGTTGATAAAGAGAATAGCGTTTAGGTTTTGTTGCGTCGGGACTGTCTGCTCAATCCACGCCTCACCGCCATCGCTCGTCGCCATGATGGTACCTTGTTCACCGGCAATCCACGCGAAAGATGGCGTAACGGCGAAAACATCTTTTAATGCGGAGCCACGAAGCTTTGTTTCCCAGGTTTTACCACCATCCGTTGTTTTGCCTACAGTTCCCGCATCACCGACAAACCAGCCAACGTTTTCATCAATAAAATGCACACCGTAGAGATTGTTAAATCCCGCGCCTGTCATCATCGGGTCACCTTCTTGACTCACCCACGTCTGCCCGCTATCAGCCGTGTGCATAATTCTGCCTGTCTCACCGACGGCCCACCCGTGTGTTGGCGTCCCGAAACTGAGTCCATAGGAGCCCATAGCCCCCCGCCAGCTCATCGGGCCCTCAAACACAATCCGTTTAGCAGTGCCGTGGCCTTCGTCGCGCGGATCGCTGACGCCCGCCCAGGTTTTCCCCCCATCAAGGGTTTCCACGAGTGCGGCATTACTCCCTACAATGTAACCTCGAGTTTCGCTCACAAATCCGACGCCGAACAACTCAAAGACGTTTCCGCTATTCTGGGGTACCCAAGTTTCACCACCATCGCTTGTATGTAAAACTGTCCCAGACAGCCCGACTGCCCACCCGAGTTTGTCATTGTAAAAAGTAGCCGCCCGTAAATCACTCAAGCTTGAAATGACATCCCAATTCTGGCCGCCATCGGTACTATGCAAAATCGTAGAGGAATTTCCGACTATCCATGCTTCGTTTGCATTCATCATATGGACACCGGTTAACCGTGCAGCCACCGGTCTAGTTCCAAGCGGTGCCCAGGTTTTCCCCCCATCTGTTGTGCGCAAAATAACGCCAAATTCCGCAGCGGCAAGTCCTAACATATCATCAGCAAAATGAACATCCCAAATCGGCTCAGGCATGCCGTTAGAGTGCGGAACTTTGCTCTCTTGGACTTCCCATTTCATGCCGTCAGTCGTCCCAACGACGGCACCTCCGGCACCAACTGCCCATCCAGAATTTTGATTGAGCATGTAGATGGCATCAAGTGTATTGACTGTTGCACTAGTCTGGAATCCCCAGCTTTGCCCACCGTCTTTTGTATAAAGTAACGTACCACCACCTCCAGCCGCCCACCCATGTTGTGGGTTGACAAAATGGACTCCCTCTATGGTGTTATTGGTAGCTATCTCCTGTTTTGTCCACGTCGTACCACCGTTTGCAGTGCTGATGATGAGGCCGCCGTCGCCACTCGCCCACCCGTGCTGTTCATCCGCGAAAGAGACAGCCAACAACGCCGTGCGTGTGCCTGTGTTCTTTTTCATCCATGTCTGCCCGCCATCGGTTGTTTTGAGGACGGTGCCGTTGTCACCCACAACCCAGCCGGTTTGAGGATTGATAAACCGCACCTTCTTGAACTCAATATCAAAAGGTAACGGCTGACTCGGTTGCGTTTCCCAAGTTTTACCGCCATCGGCGGAATGTAGAATTGTTGACTTGTCCCCGACAATCCATCCATGCTGCCCATCGACAAAAAAGACATCGGAAAAATTAGCGTTCCACTTCGATTCGCTAATCTTCTGCCATGCTTTCTGAGCAAACGTATGCGGCGCAGCGCAAAGCATCAAAATCGCCAACGCCAACGTGAATATTATCATTCTCGGTTTCATCATTTCCTCCTGCGTCTGAGTCCACTTCTAATGTCGGACTGGAATGAATAAATTCGTATTGAGAAAGTTGTTTTCCGTGAGAACCACACAAGATACACTAAAAACACGCTATTAGGTATAGTATATAATTTACTGAATTTTATATCAAGGCAAATTATGATGACATCCAGAGTCATTTATCGCAGATTTTACAATGATTTAGGCATTCTCCTCCGCGTGGTATGAAGTCCACCCCTCCGAAATCCTGCTTGTGAATCAGTGGCAGGCCCCGGACGGCGGCGACTTCGAATCTTTACTTATTTTTAGCACTGCTAGCTAGTAGATTTTAGAATGATTGATACAGCCCCACTGAAAAACTTGCAGGCGCGCTTGCACTGTGCGCATTTCTCGCAAAGCGCGCAGTGCTAAAAGGGAGCGAAATCGCCCTAAATGAACATCACCGTAACTTGACATTTCGTATCATATATATTAGAATTTCTGTAGACTCTTTTAAAAATACACGGTAAAACAGATATGGTAAAAATTGGCGTTGTTGGGGCATCCGGCTATAGTGGGAGCGAATTATTACGCTTCCTTGTTAATCATCCCGATGAACTAGAGGTAACACTTTGCACGTCTGAGAGTTACGCCGGGCAACAAGTCAGCACAGTGCTGCCTCACCTGCGGGGATTCCTCACCCTTGAATTTAAAAACGTGGAGCTCAATCCCTCACGGAAAATGTGGATGTTGTGGTGCTTGCTGTACCACACCGTGTCGCGATGGAACTCGTACCGCAGATTCTCAAACAAGGGTTACGCGTCATCGATTTTAGTGCCGATTATCGATTGCGAGATGTTGACACTTATGAAGCGTGGTATCATACACAACACACTAGTCCAGAGCTGACAAAAGAGGCGGTGTATGGATTACCGGAACGTTATCGCGATGCCATCCGCACGGCGCGTCTGATTGCCAATCCGGGTTGCTATCCGACTAGCGCGATTTTAGCGACATTACCGCTGCTTAACAGCACTGTCGTAGAACTGGATTCGCTTATCATTGACGCAAAATCTGGCATATCCGGTGCGGGGCCAAAACCGAAGGAAACAACACACTACCCAAATCGAGATGCTAATTTTGTTGCCTACAACCTCGGCATGCACCGCCACACGCCGGAAATCGAACAGGAATTGGGCGCCATGCTCAATGAACCGATTCGGGTAACGTTTAGCCCGCACCTCGTTCCGATGACGCGGGGGATTCTCAGTACTGTGTACGCGCGCCTCACACAAGAAATGTCGACAGAAGCCGTGTCTGAACTGTACACCCAGTTTTATGCAAACGAACCATTCGTCCGCGTGCTTCCCCCCGGTGAATATCCGCAGACAAAGGCGGTTATGGGCAGCAACTATTGCGATGTTGGACTCGAGGTGGATACACGCACCCGCCGTGTCATCGCAATGGCGGCTATTGATAACCTCGGTAAGGGCGCAGCAGGTGCGGCCGTACAGAACCTCAATCTGATGTTCGGATTTGATGAAACCGCGGGACTCAAGGTGCCGGGGTTGATGCCTTAGGAACGCGCAGCTGTCGACGGAGAACAACCGAATTGCAAAAGGTTATGATTGTCGCGGGAGAACCCTCCGGTGACTTACACGCATCACATGTGGTACCACAACTCAAGGCACTCGCTCCGGACGTAACCCTCTTTGGGATGGGTGGCGATTTGATGGAAAAGGCGGGTGTGACGCTGAACGTTCACATCCGCGATTCGGCTGTGATGGGATTCGCAGAGGTTCTCGGCGCGTTGCCGATGTTCCTCAGGAAACAGGCGTACTTAAAACGTCAAATCCGACAACAACGTCCCGACGTCCTTTTGCTCATCGATTTCGCTGATTTTAACATGCCCCTGGCGAAGTATGCGTGGCAACACGATGTGCCCGTGTTCTACTACATTCCACCGAAAGCGTGGGCCTGGCGAGCTGCCCGTGCGAGGAAACTTGCCAAGTGGGCACACCGCATCGCGGCAATCTTTCCGTTTGAAGCCGAATTCTACCGAAATGCAGGCGCCAACGTCGTCTTTGTTGGACATCCACTCATCGATTTTGCTCGGACAGCACTCACCCCGGAAGCAGCGCGGCGAAAATTCGGACTCTCTACGCAAGACGATGCTCCTGTCATCGGATTGCTTCCTGGAAGTCGCAGCTCAGAAATCCGACACATCTTACCCACTGTACTGAAGAGTGCAGCATACACCGCCAACGTCTATCCGAATGCCCAATGGCTACTCCTGTTAGCACCGGGAATTTCGCAGGAACTCATCTCTGAATGCAAGGGCCGCATTTCAGGCGTCCCCCCTATTAAAATTATTCGCGCCGCTGCACCTTTTCACGACGCAAATGCCGCGGAAGCAGTGACCTATCCGGTGATGCGCGCCGCGACATTGCTGCTCGTGACGACGGGAACAGCCACACTTGAAGCTGCATGCATCGGAACGCCGATGGTAATACTTTTTCGGACTTCTACAGTTAACTGGCAGATTATAAAGGCGCTAAGCCCGCTCCAACGGGCAGGCCTCCCGAACCTGATTGCCGGGAAGCAAATCGTCCCGGAGCTACTCCAGGCTTCCCTGACACCAACGACATTGACAGAACACGCCCTCGAACTTCTACGCGACGCGGGGAAACAGAAAGCACAACGCCACGCGTTGCGCAACGTTCACGCGATGCTCGGCACGCCAGGCGCAGCAAAACGGACAGCCGAAGAGGTGTTCGAATCTACGACATGAAACAGGCATGCTACCGCTTCATTACCGGAGAATCGGACGGCGCCTTCTATACCTTCCTTCGCCGGCTTCTCACACCACTCCGGTGGTTCTACGCGAGCCTCATTTGGGTGCGGAATCGCTTATACGATTGCGGGTTATTTCGGGTGCGGTATTTACCCTGCAAAATCATCAGTGTCGGAAATATCGTTGTGGGCGGGACGGGGAAAACACCGGCTGTCATTACCATCGCAAAGGCCCTGCAGAAAGACGGGGTGCGCATCGCCATTCTGCTACGTGGATATCAGCGGCGCAGCCGTGAGAAGGTGACACTGATTTCCGATGGCGAAAAGCGGTATTGTTCCCTCACAATGAGCGGCGATGAAGCCGGTATGATAGCGCAACACCTTAACGGGGTGCCGATTATCGTCGGGAAAAATCGATATCTCGCCGGCAAATTTGCGCTCGCGCGCTTTCAGTCTGAGGTGTTAATTCTCGACGATGGATTTCAACACCGACAACTCTACCGTGATGTAGACATTATTACCGTCGACACGACACAGACGGAACGCACCAAACAGTTACTACCCACCGGCATTTTGCGAGAACCCTTATCAGCACTGCACCGGGCAGACATCGTACTACTCACCCGAACCGACGCGCCCAAAGTTTCACCTACCCTGAAAGCAGAACTCAAGCAATTAATCCCGAATACGCCGATATTAGAAACCGTTCATCGTCCGGTGAAACTCTACCGTTTGACATCCGACGGCACGGCACCGGTCGACTTACCGTTCAACTGGCTCCGCGGAAAACCGATTCTCGCTGTCTGTGGAATCGGCAACCCGAACGGTTTCGCAATAACCCTGGAGCACTACGCCCCCGCATCCGTTGAATTAATCGCATTTCCGGACCATCACGTATACTCCAAAATCGATTGTGAACGACTTAAACAGAAACTCAAACAGAACCGGTGTGCTTTAATTGTAACAACACAAAAAGATGAGCAAAAATTGGCACGTTTTGCAGAGGAATTGCCGATAGTGGTTATCGCCATCGCGCTGACTATCACCGGCGAAGACGAGGGGTTCGGTAAGTTAATCCGGCAGCGGCTCGCCTTCTCGCGCTGTTAATTCAGCGTACAATTCCTGTAACCGCAACGTCACAGCTCCAATCTCACCGTCGCCGATTTGTCTGCCGTCAATCTGCAGCACCGGACTTAACTCACCGACAGTCCCTGTCGTAAACACCTCATCCGCTGTATAGAACTCGGTGAGGGAGACATTTCGTTCCACTAACGGGATATCCGCTTCCCGTGTGAGGCGGATGACAGTGCCACGCGTAATTCCGGGCAGGCAACTATCGGCGTGCGGTGTCAAAACTTGCCCCTTCTTAATTAAAAAGATATTGGTAGCGTTCGTCTCAGAGACGTAGCCGAAGATGTCGAGCATAATCGCGTCGTCTACGCCGGCGACGTTCGCCTCCAATTTGGCAAGGATGTTGTTGATGAGGTTGTTGTGGTGAATCTTGGAATCGATGCACTGTGATGGATTTCGCCGGATTGCAGAGGTGATGAGCCTAATGCCTGAGCGTGAATAGATTGGCGGCTTCCATTCGGCGAGTACAATTAACGTAGTCCCGTATTGATTGACGCGCGCATCCATGCTGGATGTAATTTTTTTGCCGCGGCTGAGTGTGAGGCGGATATGAACTTCATCGCGCATGCCGTTAGCATGGAGCGTCTCAAAAATTGCGGTTTTAATCGCGGCGCGCGTCGGTATCCCCTCAAATGCCAGCGCATGCGCGGAATCTAAGAGACGTTCAAGGTGTGCTCCCAGCGCGAAAATCTTGCCGTCATAGACGCGCAACCCCTCCCAAACGCCGTCTCCGCCTTGAACGAGACTGTCGAAGACAGAGACTTGCGCATCGTCGCGGGGTAGGAGTACGCCATTGACATGAATTAAAATGTGTTCATTTCTTGCATCGGGTAATTGGGGTGTCATGAGTTTTACGTTTTCCTCTCTTTCGAATTAATCCGCCCTAAGGGCCGCGGCGCGGAGTTCCTCATAATACGGGGTGCACTCCTCTAACACAGTTCGCAATTCGGGTGGAAACGGTTCAGTCTTCGGACGATATGGCTCAAACCCGGTTGTCTTATGAACGTTACTGTACCAGTGTTTTGCCCAAATCCCGTCGGCGGGATGCGGGCCGCGCGGCCACGACAACATCTCCCTTTCAAATGGTAGCCCCAGGCACTGACAAAGCCGCGCCAATACGGTTTCAGGGTTCTGAAGAAGCGCCTGCGCGTCTAAGATGGATGGCGACTGCCCCAACAACTTAAGCCGCGCCAGCAATTCGGATTGCACTTTGAGTCCGGTGTCCGATAACTTCGGGACGCCAATCACTTTTGCCAGCGAGGGAAGCATCTCCCGCGGATGGCGGATGAGCAGTATGTTCGTCGTCTCACGCAAGAATCCGAGTTCAAGCTGAACGAGATGGTGCGCCATCTGCTTCATGAAAAGCACCGGTTTGTCGTAAGCACCGAGAATCACATCCCGGACAACTTTGGCACCGGTTTTCTCCATCGAACCGATTACAGTCGCGCTTACCGGATGCGATGCCCCTGTCACATGGAGATAGTGTGCGTAAAGCGGTTCGTCAATCACACCGGTGTCGCTTCGGGAAGCGAACGCATACATCAGCGCTGTCGAGACGTTCCGGGGGCCAGACCAGAGGCAGATACGTTGGGGTGGCATAACCGTTCCTTTCTGATGAAAATTAAGAATTTCATTGAGTGCGGCCGCAAAAACGTCGTTTTGACTGTCCACCGTGGCGAAAACCGCATGAAATAACGTCCATCTTTCACGCGTCTAAAGAAATCCGCCAATTCCGCTTGACGGGAAACAATGTAATTCCGGGCGGGTGATACGGTTAGAACCTTTCAAAACAGTTAAAAGGAGCCGTTTTAGCGCTCATCTCTTTAATATCTCTATGATATTCACCGATAACCTCCGTAACATGATAGCACCGTTTCTAAAAAAAGGAAAAACCCTTCGGTTTCTATAACACCTCGCGTGTGAAGGTATAGACGTGTCTCAACCACGACGCATAATAGAGCCCATATGCGTAGCAGAAATAGATAAGCTTTAAGGTGACAATGCTGATGAAGCAGGCAGTCATTGCAGTCAGGATGACGACATCTAAAGCCCTAAATTTTGAAGAATGTAGGGAAGTTCGCGGCGAGGCGCTATTGACAGAAAAACCCCGGCTTTCTACGGATTCGCCGAGACGTGTTGCACGGCGGATGTTGCTGGCTAGCAACGGGCGGAAACTATTGAGGATGCCCCGGGCGATGACGAGCAGATTGAACCGCAGATAACGGAATCCGCGTAATCTCTGTGCACGGATAACGATAGCGGTTTCGTTGGCAATGCCGGGCAGAAAATGCAGGGCAGTTGTTACCATGAAAGCGAGTGGAACGGGGACGCGCAGCTGCCCGAGCGCGAGTAATAGCTCGCGGTGGGCAGTGCTCCAGACGATGAAACAGCCGATTGTTAAGGTGGTATTAAAACGGAGAGACTGCAGAATACCGTGGAAGAGCCCCTCACGGTAAAGCCGAACGCCGCCGGTAAACTTTCCCAAGAGTGGAAAATCCGGCGGAATGAGGGTTAGCAGCACCGTCCGAGGAAATTCGTTGTAGAAAATTCCTTGGCTATAGACAATGCCCCAGGTTACAAAAAAGAGGAGGATAAAAAGCAGTTTCATCTGGCGGAACGTCGGTTTTGAGACGGCGATGAACGTCAAGCTCGCCAGAAAACAGATAAGTAAGGCGCCGGGGCTGTCAAGCACGATGACGAGACATCCGGTTACCATCATGACGATAATTTTTGTGCGGGCATCAAGTTTAGCGAATTGAGGGTTCGTTTTTTTCTGCATCTGGCCTCGTTCACGGTAGGTTGTGAAGCATCGGCGCTCCGTCAAAAATTAATTCGCCGTCCTGAAGAAATAGCAATCGGTTAGCGTATTTTAATGTGAGTTCTGGTTCATGTGTCGTGAAAATCAAGGTTTTGCCTTCTCGCTGACACAGTTGGCATAGTTGGCGCATCAAGCGTTCAGTTTGCTGCACGTCCTGTCCTGTTGTCGGTTCGTCGAGGAGTAAGAGTTCAGGCTGAAGCGCGCAAATTGCGGCGACAGCGACGCGCTGCCGCTGCCCGCGTGAGAGGGCATGCGGCGCCTCCGAGGCCAACGTGTCTAAGTTGAATAGGAAGAGCATATTGGCGACGCGGCGGTGGACGGTTTTTAGGGGCAATTTCAGATTTCTGGGGCCAAAAGCAAGCTCATCGAAAACGGTTTCGGCTTGTAATAAGAGCTCCGGATTTTGAAAGACGATGCCGACTTTGGTGGCTAAACGGCGGAGTCTATTCGGCATTAATGTTTCGCTGTCAAGGAGAATCTTGCCAGCCGCAGGACGAAGGAGGCCCGCCATGAGGTGGAGCAACGTTGTCTTTCCGGAACCGTTTTCCCCCATGATAGCGATTGCCTCGCCGCGGTTGACTTCGTAAGAGATTCCGTTTAAAGCAGAGTTCCTCGCATCGGGATATGTGAAACTGATGTTTTCGGTTTGAAGGAGTGGGCTTTTGGAAGTTCGTAGGGCAGAAGCTTCTTTTATCTCACCTGTTGGGCCCGAAAAAAGAGAAAATCTCCCCCTTACCTCCTTAGCACCTAGTGGTTGAACACCTAAGCGTTCGTAAAGTTCAGGAGCACGGTACGCCTCCTCAATGCACAGCTCCGAGTAGAGTTCGCTATTGTTGAGGAGCCAGACGCGATTGCATAACGGGGCAACCTCTGCCGTTCGATGCGTCGCGAGAAGGACGGTAACACGCAGTTCCACATTCAATTTCTTGACGATGTTGAGTATGTTTTTGGACGCAATCCGGCTTAGGTAGCTGGTAGGTTCATCAAGGAGTAGGACTTTAGGACGCATTGCACAGAGGCACGCGAGGGCGACGAGCTGTTTTTCGCCCCCGGAAAGTTCTGAGGTGCGCCGGTTTCGGAATCCAGACAAGCCTACCTGTTCAAGGGCCACGTCAATTCGTGCCGTCATTTCTTGAGGCGGGGTACCGATATTCTCGAGGCCAAAAGCGATTTCATCTTCGATGTGCGTGCAGAAAAGCTGGTAATCGGGTTCTTGGAATAAGAGATTGACAAGTTGACATGTCTCTGCAAGAGGTTGTTCGGCAACGTTTTTCGCATCAACATAGACTGTACCGGTAAACGTTCCGGCGGAAGCATGTGGAATTAATCCGTTGATAGTTCGCAGGAGTGTGGATTTTCCGGAGCCCGTTGCTCCCGTCAGCAGGATGAAGTCGCCGAGCGCGACGGTGGCAGTGATGTTTCGGAGCGTCGGGGTTTCGCGGCTCGGGTAGGTAAAAGAGAGATTATCGATTTGTATTGTCGCCACGAAGTTCTATTTCTCCTCTCTTTAGCGCGTGAGAGGTGCAGCGGCTGCTCAACGGTTTGAGTCTCATTCTTTCAGCCCCCATCTCTGCTGCAATTCAGAGAGCTGCATCAAGTGTATATCCTCATGCTGAAATTCGTCCATGCGCCGACTGTCAACACCTCGAAACTCCGAAAAGCTTGAATACAGCGCTTTTTACTTCTCACACTGTTCACGAGTAAAGCGCCCAAACCCCGGAGACATCGCCACAAAGGAATTCCCCTCTAACGCTTTATCAGAGGGGAATTGTGCCCTTACTACACTTATCAAGTACCGTATAGAGCAAGTTGAAAATCACGAGGTCCAAAAGGCGGAAACGATTTTTTTACCTTATTCTAAGCCTTCAATCTGAACGGGGACGGTGCCGAAGAGCTGCTCTAAGTGGCAAGTAACGGCGGCTTGAAACGTCGCAACCGTTTCGTGCGCGCCCTGCTTGAAATCGTCATGAAGTTGCGCGTGCTGCCTGCGCACCCGGGTAAAAAGGTTTTGCACATAGTGCTGCACTTCAGCGAGACGCTCACTTTGTGCCTTAGCAAAGTTAGAAATAGCGTTCTTGAACGCATCGAGCTCTGCAGCGAGGTATTGCTTGAAGACAGAATTCTGAAAACCGGCTAAAGCCTCGTGTGCTGCATATCGGAAATCCTCGTGGATTTTGTCATACTCTTTCTTAACGCGTTTGAAGAGTTTATGGGCATACTGATTAATCTCGACGATGCGCTCACCTTGGGCAGTCGTGAACTGCTCAACGTGTACCTTAAAGGCGTCCATTTCGTCGGCTAAGAGATTTCTGAAATCAGAGACAGCGACGGTGTATCGCGTCGTCTTCTCCAAATGGTATCCCATCACGGCTAAGCGCACAGCTTCGGGGAACATCTGCACGTCGCTGCGTAGGACTTTCACCAAAAATCGGACGTAGTTAGGCCCCTGCTTCGAGAAGAGCTGCCGTCGAAAAGAACGGAGGCATGCCGTCAACTCTGCAATGCCGACGCTTCTAACATTATGTCCCGTGCGCTTCATGTGCTGTAGCATGGTTAAACACCGTTCAAAATAGTTCTTCAATTTCGCGTCGTAGAGGGTTGAGACAACGCGTCGATATTCCGAGAGAAGCCGCTCGCGGGGCATTTCCGGGACGAAATTGAGGCTCATATCGGTGTTATTGCCCGTCGATTCTTCTAAGAGCCGATTTTCCTGTTTTAATCGATGCCAGAGATCCGTCTCCTTCAGTGCCGTCAGGAGCCCCGCCATTGCCATGGGGATGCCGGCTTCCTGAATGAATTTGATGTGGGAATCAAACTCCGTGTCGCCATCCAAACCGACAATAAAACCACCAGTAACTTCTATGCCTTTGCGCTGTATCTTCCTGACAGCGTTGAGAAGGTAGCTGCGAGCATCTTGTTCTTTGCTCGTATTTTGCCCCTTCGAAGTGGCCAGGAGCGCATTATCGTTAGGACTTTCAATGCCGAGGAAGACCATGTTGAACCCGGCATCGCTCATTGCATCCAGCATCTCATGGATTTCGACGAGGTTGACGCTTGCCTCAGTGTAAAGCGAGAACGGATAATTGTGCTTTTCTTGCCACGCTCTGACAGCCGGGAGTAGACGCATCGCGTCACGCTTATTGCCGATGAAGTTATCGTCAACAACGAACATGGCCCCCTTCCACCCGAGCTGGTATAGCATCTCAAATTCAGCGAGCATCTGCTCATTAGTTTTCGTTCGCGGGACTCTGCCGAAGAGCTTCGTGATGTCACAGAATTCGCAATTGAAGGGGCAACCGCGCGAGAATTGCAGCGCAAGAGAACCGTACGCATTGATATCAATCAAATCGTAACGAGGCATCGGGGACAGGGTAATTGCGGGCTTACGTTTTTCGCGATAAACATCTTTGGCATGCCCACTCTCAAAATCGGTTAAGAATCCTTCAAACGACTCCTCAACTTCCCCGAACAGAAAATGAGACACGGTGCCGTCACACTCGTCGCGAATGTTGTCGTAGTAAGATGTCGGATGCGGCCCGCCGGCCACGATAGGGATTCCCGCGCGATTACATCGCTGCACCACATCGTAGAGGGACTCTTTCTGAACAATCATGGTTGAGGTGAAGACAACATCTGCCCAATCCATGTGTGCGTCCGTGAGCGATTCTATATTCATATCGACGACTTTCAACCGGTAATTGGCAGGGAACATCCCAGCGATGGTTAATAAGCCGAGTGGGGGCATTGAAGATTTCTTGCCCATGAATTCCAAGGCGTACTTAAAACCCCAATACGAGGGCGGAAACTTCGGATAAACAAGTAAGGCATTTGGCATAATCTATGTACATCTCCAATTTTGAGCACTCTGAATCACATGACATCATGAGTTAATACGAATTCCGTTTTCATTTATTTCGGTTATTTGGATATACAAAAGCGGGGTTTTAACCCATCGATGCGAAAATTCACGCTCAACGTTCACTTCAATGCCCGACTCGATAAAGATGAATCTCTCATACAGGGCATCGTTTTATTCGGTATCCGGACACGATTCTTCATAAAAACCGTTTATCACAATTCAATCTTCTTAGGATTATAGCATAATTTCCATTTTTTACCACTGTTTTTGACGTTAGTTTGGGCAAAAGGTTTAAGTAACCTCCTTAAAAAGCCGGATGCTTTAGCGAATCCGGATGCTTTAGCGGGTAACTCAGCCGTCACATTTCTCGTGATGCTATTGAGCAGCTTAAGGACAGCACATGTCAGATTTCACTGATGGTTTCTAAGTGTAGATTCCCATCTCGCAGAAAGTGTCTTATAAAGCCTTACGCGGTTGGAACCGATGCTTCAGCTTCTATAAACCGGGTACACTGAAGCAAGATATAAATCGCTATAGAAAAACGTTTGCATTCTGGCCATTGCGGGTGATATGTTATATAATATCTATCATGAATTGTAACAGATAAAATGCCACTACTATGATGCCGCCACGCCAGCTAGGATTCCTCTTTTTAATCGGTGTTCTGTTTTATTTCTTGTTGCCGTGCGGGGCGGAAATTTCAGAAGAACAGCATGCTGGACAGCGGTATCTTGTTCAAAAAATCCGCTTCGAAGGGCATACGCACTTCACTCATAAGACGTTGACAGAACGGTTCGGCTTGCAAGAGGGGCAAGCGTATTCGCGTGAGGAATTTATTGCGGGATTCGCGCGGGTCCTCGAGGCGTACCGTAACGCCGGTTTTGTGTTTGCAGAACTGACGCCGGATGCCCTGCCCCTGAAAACAGGGAATGCGCGAGACGTTACACCAGACGTACCAGAGGTTTCCCTCACGATAAAAATTGTGGAAGGTATACCGCTTTGCATCGGTATACTAACGTTAAAGATTTTCGGCGCAACAGAAGCGGCACCCCGCTTCTCTGAAGGACACATTCGGGAAGAACTCGGATTGCGCGAAGGAGAACGCTTTACCCAAGAAGCATTGGAGAAAGGCATTGAAAGGATTCATACCCTATATAGCGAAAACAGCTATCCAAAGATTGAGGTGGAGCCAACGCACTTCCGCTTTATCGCTGAGAACGGCACTGTCGATTTCAACTTGAATATCCGCGAGGGAACATCAATTCAGATTGGAGAGGTTAAGGTCAGCGGACTCAAAAAGACGAAACTCGATGTAGTACTTCGCGAAATCGCTGTCAAACCGCGAGAACCTTTCCAGCAGCGCAAGATTGAACGGAGTTACCAGCGGTTACGCAATTTAGGATATTTCTACGACGTCCACCCCGATGTGTTAGAAGCAGGGAAGACGGAAGCCACCATTAACTTCCATGCGCATGTGACAGAGGCACGAACGGGACGACTCAGTGGTATCATCGGCTACGCACCTCCGGAATCGGGACGCCATGAAACGCCACAAGTTACCGGCGTACTTGAGGCACACGAAACCAATCTGCTGGGCACTGGCAGGCAAGTCAATTTCTATTGGAAAACGGGTTTACGCAAGACGCTGCGTTTTGCGTATGAAGAGCCATGGATACTCGGCAAACCGATAGCGATTGGGGTTGCACACGCGACAATATCACAACGCAATCCGTATACAGAGGCGGTATCTGAGGAGCAGTCGGCACGTCTGAGTGGGAAAACGAATTTTGGGCGAATCTTTGAAGGGGTGTTGACAATTGGGTATACCCGCATCAACGTTCCGGACGCAGCGTTTCTTTCAGCGAGCCCGGGGTTGAATATCCCTACGGGTGAACCTTACGTCGCACCACAAACCGATATTGCGTCTAGACGCGAGGAACCGGCACTTTACCAAGGAACAAAGTATAGCCTAACTGTGAAGTTGACGCGGGATACGCGTGACTATTTCCTTAATCCGAGTAGAGGTAGACGCGATAGTCTTGCGCTTGAACTCTCCCACAGCGATTTCAGGCTCCGGAAAGTGTGGCTTTCACTCCAGCAATATTTTCCGGCTTGGAGACGGCAGACGGTGGCCATCGGACTGCACGGCGCGGCGGCGTGGGGAACGCGCTTTCCACCGACAGAACTCTTTTATTTGGGGGGCGCGAGCACACTACGGGGTTATGATGAAGACTGGTTCTCCGGCCCGCGACGGGTGCATGTCTCCTTGGAATATCGGTTTCTCGTAGGACGCTCGTCCCAAGTTTTTGTTTTTACGGATGCAGGGGCAGTGACGTTGGTGAAACGCCCATCCGTTTTTGAACGGGTACGGGTAGGATATGGCTTTGGAGCAAGACTTGAATCACGCGGCGGTATCTTGCGGTTAAATTACGGACTTGCAGCCGGCGAATCTGTGCTGCAGGGTAAGATTCACGTGAACTTAGGGGCAGCATTTTAGGCATCAACTTTGGCTGCTCTCAACAGTTCAGCCAGACGTTCAGCAAAACGGAGTTCGCTGTTATCCTCCGGCGCGTAACCGATAACTTTTCGGGCATTGGCAATGCTCCAAAATTTATGCGAATTGTCGCTAATGCCGTAGAAAATCTGAAACGGAATCCCGTTTTCGTCTTCTATCTCCTCCGTCTCGATACTCTTGACGAAAAGCTGAATTTGGTCACGGACACTGAGGTATGCGCCCAGTCCGCGGTGCATTTGCTGTAAATCGTCTGCAGAGGCATTCGCCATGTCGGTTTCGCGCGGCCCACCGATGCGAAGCTGGACATTCTGGAGTTTCTTGCCATCAACGTGTCCCGTAGCAAACACAAAGCCGAGGTGTTCATAAGCCTCTTTTGCCCACCCGTAGAAGTTATCGGATAGCGGACGCATGTCCGGGGTGACACCATCACATTTATCAGCCCAGATGAGCCGCTCATAGTAATCAGCGGCGTGATTGGAACTGCAAACAACGACGCGCCGAACATCAGTTTCCACGCATGTCTGATAGAGGTTGTATGCCATCTGGACGTTGGAAAGTTCATCCTCGAAACTGCCCCCTTTAAAGGCACAGTGGATGACGGCATCAATGCCTGTAAAATGATGACGGTATTTACTCCTATCAGGATTGGTGAGTTCGGCAATTTGGATACCTTCGACAGATTCGCCAGCGCGGTTGGTGGTTTTGACGTCAAGCAGAACGAGTTCGTAACGTTCCCGCAATTCCGGGAGCATGCGCCCGGCGATGTAGCCGGAAGCACCGGTGATGAGAACGCTTCTCTTTTTTTGCATCGTGGATTATCTCCTTTTCGGTAGTGAAGTTTAGGGAATCGCCAATTTCTCTTTACAAAACCGCGCGAGTGCCTTCATCTCATCTAAAATCTGTTGTTCGGTTCGAATCATTTCGTGGAGATGTGCGGGAAGCGGTTGTCCCTTCTGCCTATTAAGCCGGTTGATGAATCTCCCTAATAGCCCGGAACTGGGTTGGACCGGTTCTTTCCATCCGCTGCTGCTGCTATGTGTATGCGCTCTCCCCAAGTACTCAATGGAGAGATAGTGAGCGCGGCCTTCTTGTGTGATGTTGCCTTCATGAATGCTGCCGGTATCCTTCCGTGCGTAACTGACGGTATAGCCACTGCCGCTAGCTTTGTTGACAATAGTATACCCGCCCGCGTCAATCGCTTCATTCCAACACTTCTCAAACCCGTTTTGCGGGAGCCGTTCTCGAAGTTCAGCCGATGAACGCACGACAAACATGTTTTGCGGTGGCGTTCTGTTGATAAAGAAGCCCTCATCGTGCTCTCGGATGGTTGGGAATCCAGTAAAGAGATTGACATTATCCAGCGTCCAGACAACCCCGTCCCGTATACCCTTTGCCAAATTCTGGTGTTTTTCCACAATATCGCCGTTGAGCGTGTGGAGTTGATAGTTCCCGTTGCCGTTAAAGAGCTGTCGTAATTTTCGGCGGTGTTCAATGACGGAAAACCGTTTGCTCGGGAGTGGTACTTCCAAGCTGAGCAGGTACCCGGCGGGCAGAGCTGTTGTATGATTGAGTTGGGATTCGCGGAGATTCGCTAAGATATTGAGCGCCGTTTGGCTTTTGGATAAAACGCGGCCGATGAGGTAGCTGTGTCTGAGCGTGCGAATCTCTCTGGAGAGCCGCTCTAAGGCGTGTACATTCAGGAGCTCAAGCATAATTTTGTGTTCCCAGCGCGTCCCCCGCTCGTGGGCGAGGATTTGAAGCTGCTGCATATCCCCATCGGTGCGAAGGTATCCTAAAGTCGTCCACGGGTCGAATGTCGCCCGGTAACTGCCACTCATCGCGGAATTTTCGGTGCTCAAGACACAATCGCGCCGCTCATAGCGCGAATAGATTCCGAATTGGAATTCAAAGTCAGAAAAAGGTGCGAGCGCGGCCCGCAAATCGCTTGCAAAGGCGGTGCCCCTCGAAAATTCTTTGAAAATCTGTTCGGTGTTTCGTGGTTGGTTCAGCGCATCCAAGAATTTGCCTATCGGAATGCCGCCCTCTTCCACACCAACCCCATCGCTTTTTCCAAAAACCTTCGTCTTCGTTTTGAAAGGAGGGTTTCTGAGAAAGACATCGCGTTGTGAAACGAGCTGCAGCGCGGCATTGTCCTCCATCTCCGCAAGTGTCGGGGCATCGCCAAGCACCTCAGCAAGTTTTGTGTCCTCAACTTTTCCTGTTAAATCCATCCCGCGTTTGAGTTCAGCAAAATCGATGATATCATCCAAGTCGTACTGAAGGGGCGCACTTGAAGAAAGATTGTCGTAGTTTGAACGTTGGAAACGGATACGCGGTTTGATTCGAAAAACGGGAGTCAGGCCATAATCCTTGAGCAGGACATACAACGTGACGGTATAGGATTGGGCATGAACCTTCTGGGCCAAGATGCCACCGGGGGCTACGCCGTCCTCGACGATGAGCTGACTTTGGACATGTTGACTATCATTACCGAAAATCATCATACGATGTTCTTCTCTATTGTCATCTACTAGCACCCGGGGTCCCTCCTGTGTGACGTTTTTATCTGCTGCAGGGTGTTTCGAAATTCTTAAGCGGCGAGGCGTTGCTATTGGTTTGAGAACCGGAACACTGATTTTTCTACAATATACCGGAAAACGAAGAAAATGTCAAGCAGGATTTTTTCTTTATTTGGGCGATTTCGTTCTCTCTTAAAAATATGCGCAAAATCCGAAAACATTCCGGGGGTGGAGACACTTCTCCCGGATTTTCGTGTTGTCCAGCACGAGAACGAAAGGGGCCGATTTCTTTCATTTGTCTGGGTACACATCTTATGATATAATAGGATAAATTTAAAGGGAATGGTTAAGAAACCATTTCTAACTTTTAGAAGGATAATCATAAAGATGGAAAGAAACCTGAAAACAGTTCTCATCATGACAGCACTCTACAGCGTAAGCTTCATTTTTTCGCTCCAAAGTTTCGCGGCAATCGATAGCACCACAACTGTCGCAGTTTGGCTTTTTGACGACGGCGACGTGAGCGATTCTAGCGGCAATGGCAATGACGGGGAATTGCTGAACGGGGCGGTAGTCGCCGACGGCGGGAAGTGGGGGAAAGCACTGAGTCTCGACGGTGATGATGACTACGTTAACGTGCCGAGTTCTGAAAGCTTAGAAGGGACGAATGAAGCGTACACCGGTGTCGCCTGGGTGAAAGTCCAGAGAAAAGGCGAGCCGCACGGCGCCTGCTGCGCCGACGACCACATGATTGTCGCCTTTGCCGCCGGATGGAAGAACATTTTGAACGTCTTCGGCCCCGGGCGAGGCGGTAACCAAGGGAAAATCGAGGTAGGCAGCGGGGAGCTCAACCCGAGTTGGCTGTTCGGTACCGTTACCGTCAACGATGATGCTTGGCACCACCTCGCGTTCACGTATGATGGTGAGAAGAAAATCATCTACGTTGATGGTGAAGTCGATGCGGAACAAGATACAACCGGTGAGTTTGGGGTGGCGGGGCTTGATGTGAATTTAGGCGGTACCGCTACAGAAAGACGGACACTCGGCTTAATAGACGAGATTGCCTTGTTTAATGCGCCTCTTGAACAAGCCGATATTCAGACGTTAATGGACAACGGCGTCGGTACCGTGCTTGGCTTAACACCCGTCTCGCCGCAAGGACGTTTAACGACGGCTTGGGCGGCAATAAAATCACAATAATTACAGGTGAGACGTTACGGAGATGTATCGTGATTGGGATGCTTCTCCATTTGTCTGAACAAGGGTGACAGATTGACAAGCTCAGGACAAGCGATGAAGTTCATCATGAGTATTCTGACGCTGCTAGTATCTGTTCAGGATGGATACGCGCGTTATGATTCGGAAGCGGCGCGTCTGTATGACGTGGGATTACGTGCCCTCGCGCACGGGGAACAAGAAAAAGCACAAATCGCCTTGGAAGAGGCGGTTACAGTGGATTCCACATTGGCGGATGGACACTATGTGTTAGGTTTAATCTATCAAGGGGCAGAGAAATTTTACGCAGCGGTAAATGCGTTTCGGCGCGCAATCGTGGCGGATACGGATTATATTGAGGCGTACTGCGAACTCGGGGAGGTGTTACTGATTCAGTTAGGCAATCCCGCAAAAGCCATGGCGGTATTGCAGAAAGCAGTCGCGCTGAATAGCGAACATGCGCGCGCAAGAACGTTGTTAGGCATCGCCTATTTTCGTGAACATCAACTTGATGATGCCCTTAAAGCACTTCAGCGGGCAATCAAACTGAACCCCATATCTCAAACGGCATACGATACGTTGGGCCTCGTCCTTCTTGAGAAAGAGGAGTGGAACGCCGCAATCTCGGTGCTTCAGAAATTACTTGAACTGAATCGGTTTCACGCCACGGCGCATTTTAGCTTAGGAACGGCGTATCGCCGTATCGGCAAGATAACCGAGGCGCGAGAAACTTTACACCGTTTTGAAGTACTCTCAATTGAGGATGAACAGCTGAGGCACATAGAAAGGTATGTGCAACAAGAACCTAACGACGCAACGGGATGGTATGAATTAGGAAGGTTCGCGTTAAATCGGCAACAGTGGGAGCAGGCACGAGTCGCTTTAGAACGATACGTCAGCCTTGACTCAAAAGCAATTCGCGGCTACGAAATGCTCGGTTATCTCTATTTCCAACAACAAGACTATAGTCAAGCCCTATCACTGTACCAAAACGTCATTCAGCACAAGCCCGATGTTGCGACTTATCGAAATAGTCTGGGTGGTGTGTATGTGATGCTAAAACGTTACCCAGAAGCGATAGAACAGTATGAGACGGCCATCCGCTTAGAACCGTCGGAGGCGCGTTTCTATCTCAACATCTCGGAAGCTTACCGGCTCTCTGGCGAGAGCGTCATGGCAGAAAGCGCCTATCAAGTGTATGAACGTCTCAAATCCACGCCTCAATAGCCGAATTTTGCTTTTCATATCTATTCTCTTTAGCCTTGCACGTTGCGCGATTGGCGAGGACAAGATGTGCCTCATCCCCGCCGGGGACTTCGTGATGGGAAGTGATACTGAGCTGCCCAATGCGACGCCATCTCATCAAATTTATCTGGATGCCTACTACATCGACGAAACGGAAGTGACGAATGCGCAATACTATCAGTTTTGGATGGCAAACGGTGGCAAACAGAGTGAACATACACCGATTAGTTATGGGGAAAATTTTGGGATGTGGCCCGAAATCGTGGACACGAAAGCGAACTACCCCGTCGTAGGTGTCTCTTGGTATTCAGCAGTTGCGTATGCGGCGTGGCGAGGGAAACGTTTGCCGACAGAAGCCGAATGGGAAAAAGCGGCACGCGGGACAGATGCCCGTCAATGGCCCTGGGGCACTCCGTTCTCTCAGCGGATAAAAAATCAAACCGCACATGCAAACGTTTGGAACCTCAAAGATGGGTTTGCAACGCTTGCGCCCGTACGCCATTATTCAACTGGTGTAAGTCCTTATGGCGCGTACGATATGGCGGGAAACGTTTGGGAATGGGTAGCCGATTGGTATTCAGATACGTATTACCATCGGAGTGACGCCCGTAATCCAAAAGGCCCTCGCATCGGTAGCAGACGGGTTGTGCGCGGCGGTTCGTGGCTAAACCCAGAGCGGCTGGCGAGCTGTTCAACACGCACCGGCCATTATCCGGCGGTTGGAACGAGTTTTATCGGATTTCGGCTCGCGAAAGATGGTGAATCATGAGACAACTCACGCGACTCCTCACCGCAATATCCCTCCTTCTCTATCAAATCCCCTCCCTCGCCTTAGGGAATGTTCAATTTGTCGATGTTACCACAGCATCAAATATCGATTTTCGACATATCAACGGGGCAGCAGGCAAATACAGACTCCCTGAGACGCTCGGTTCCGGATGTGCTTTCTTTGACGCTGATAGCGACGGTGACATCGACATCTATCTTGTGAATAGCGGATATTGGCAAGATTCAGCTGCCAAAGACGCTGACGAACTTGGGACAAGTATCCTCTACGAAAACCGGGGTGATGGGACGTTTAGAGATATTACCGCTGCGGCGGGCGTAGGGAATCGCGGAAACTACGGACAAGGTGTAGCATGCGCGGATTACGATAACGATGGCAACGTTGATATCTACGTTACCAACTTCGGGCACAACACGCTTTATCGGAATAATGGAGATGGGACGTTTACCGATGTGACGACACAAGCGGGTATAAAGTGCCCGGAATGGAGTAGTAGCGCCACCTTCCTTGACTATGATAGGGACGGGCACCTTGATGTTTTTGTTGTCAACTATCTCGTGTATTCGCTGGATGTTGTTTACCGCCCTTGCGGTGAGGATGGAACGGTTACCTATTGTCACCCGTCGCTATTTGAAGGGGCACCAGATAGGCTTTATCGGAATAACGGGGATGGTACGTTCACGGATGTCACTGAAGCAGCAGGCGTCGGGAATATTGGGGGATTGTTTCACGGAAAAGGTTTAGGGGTAGTTTCGGCGGATTTCAACAACGATGGGGCGCCAGATCTTTACGTAGCAAACGATGATACACGGAACGATTTCTTTTACAATAATGGAGACGGGACGTTCAGCGAAATCTCGACGCTAGCGGGGTGCGCCTATAGTTTCAACGGTGTATCGCAAGCAGGGATGGGTGTCGCAACAGGAGATTACAACGCGGATGGGAGGTTAGATATCTTTGTCACAAACCTCTCCTATGAGACAAATGCCTTGTACCGTAACAACGGGGATGGCACGTTCACGGATGTTATCTATGAAGCACACCTGGGAAAAGAGAGTTATCTCTACGTTGGGTTCGGTACGATGTTTTTTGATGCCGATAACGATGCACGGCTTGACATTTTTATTGCGAATGGACACATCATTGATAACATTGAAGAGACACACGATATATTGAAATACGCCCAACCCAATCAACTCTTTCAGAATCAAGGTGACGGAACGTTTCAGGAAATTTCAAAGGAGACGGGGCCTTATTTCCAGAGCCCAGGAGTCAGTCGCGGCACGAGTTTCGGGGACTACGATAACGATGGCGATGTCGATATTCTCGTGATGCAGTCAAATGCGCCAGTAACGTTACTCAGAAATGATGGCGGAAACAACAAGAATTGGGTTCGGATTAAAACTGTCGGGACAGTCAGCAATCGAGACGGAATCGGCGCACGTCTTATATTAACGGCGGGCGGAATAACACAGATACGCGAGGTACAGCCGGCCGCGAGTTACATGAGTAGCCATGACGTACGCGCGCTTTTCGGTATCGGCGAAAACAGATATGCAGATAGCTTAGAAATCCGGTGGCCCAGCGGCATGGTGGAAGTGCATCAACAGCTGATAGCAAATGAAGAGCACGTTATGATTGAGCTATCGGAACCGTTCCTGAGAGCTGTCTGGCAGGGCGATGTGGAAGGTGCAAGCGCAGCCCTTGCGACGGATGATAATTCCGAAAAGGTGAATTCGCCGGACGAGTTGGAACGGACACCCTTACTCATCGCCACGGAAAAAGGCGACTCCGAGATGGCCCGATTTCTCTTGGAAAACGGGGCAGCTGTGAATATTGCAGCGCCGAACGGAAATACACCCCTCATTTTTATTGTTCACAAAACCGGGAATGTGGAAATCACCCGCTATTTACTTGAGAACGGGGCGACTGTTAATGCGCGAAACGGTGTAGGCGAAACGGCATTGATGTACGCGGCATGGCAAGGTTACGCTGATATCGTTGCGCTACTGCTTGCACATGATGCCGATGCCACCTTGAAGAATCACCAAGGTGAGACAGCCTTATCGCTAGCAGAAGCCAAAGGGTATCAGATAATTGTGCGGATGCTGAAACGGTAAGCCCACTTCCCACACGGGGACTGTTCCCCGACACGCTCGCCACCTATCTGAAGCGTGCCTTACACCAGTAGAATACAATCTCCCATCAACCCGTTGACATCCCATTCGAGGCACCGGTAGGACTCTGTTCTAAGTTCAGGGACGTTTTATCGGCGAATCCGACAGCGATAGCGCAAGAATAACGCCAGCCCGTTCACTCACCGATTAAAATTTGACAAATACTTGATTTAATGATATACTAATTAGGCAACTTCAATCTGATTGGAGACGTTTTTTTGCGGCCCGCAGAAGAGAAAATTCAGATTGCGCCGTCAGTGATGTGCGCGGATTTATGTAACCTTGAGGCAGATATTCGTGGGTTGGAATCAGCCGGAATCGACCGGTTCCACTTCGATTTGATGGATGCCCACTTTGTGCCAAATATGCCGATTGGATTGGCATTGCTCGAACAGCTCCGCCCGAAAACATCTTCGGCTTTTGACGTTCACTTAATGGTGGAAAACAACGATTTCTTCGTGGATACCGTGGCAAAAATAGGCGTGGAAGCGGTAGCGGTTCACGTTGAATCGGCACGACATCTAGACAGAACGTTAGCGGCTATCCAAGAACACGGTATCAAGGCGGGGGTTGCGCTCAATCCTGCCACCCCACTTTCTGTCTTGGCGTACGTGATGGAGCGTCTCGATTTTGTTTTGATTATGACAGTGAACCCGGGATTTGCCGGTCAGAAATTGGTGCCTGCAACCCTCCGTAAAATTTCGGAGTGCAGGGAATTTTTAGATAAGCAAGGCATTTTCCTTCCGATTGAAGTTGACGGCAACGTCAGCTTTGAAAACATCCCTAAAATGGTTGAAGCAGGCGCGAATCTCCTTGTCGGTGGAACGAGTAGCGTTTTTCACAAAAGCGGTACACGTTCAGAAAATATCGCGCTGATTCATGCCGCGATTGAAAAAGGGGTGCAGCAAAAGGAACGTCATGAGAGGCATTGAGATGTCAGCACTAGTTCTACACGGAATTGGTGACTTACGGTTGGAGCAGCTATCCGTTCCCCCGGTTTCGGAAGGGGAGGTGCGTATCCGCGTCGGTTTCTGTGGGGTATGCGGCTCGGATATTCCGCGTATTTTCTCAAAAGGCACCTATCGTTTTCCGACGGTGTGCGGGCACGAATTCGCCGGGATTGTTGATGCTTGTGGCCCCGGGGTTGATAATGTGGTATGCGGTGATGCAGTCGTCGTTTTTCCGCTGCTATGGTGCGGGAGCTGTGCTTCCTGCGAACGTGGAAGATATGTGCAATGCCGTAATTACGACTACCTCGGTTCACGCAGCGATGGCGCCTTTGCTGAGTTTGTCGTAGCACCGCAGGAGAATTTGATTCGTGTACCGGCGGGCGTTTCGTTAGAAAAGGCAGCGATGACGGAGCCGGCCGCGGTTGCACTGCACGCGCTTCGCCGTGTCTCCAGTTCACTCGTCGGAAAGACGGTTGCAATTTTCGGCGCCGGTCCAATCGGGTTAATGGCAGCACAATGGGCGCGGATAATGGGCGCACCAACCGTTATTCTGTTCGATATTATCGAGGAAAAACTCGCGTTAGCCGAACAGTTAGGGTTTCAAACGTTCTTTAACAACGCAATAGACGGTAAAGAACCCGTTGCTATTGTCAACGAACAGACTGACGGAAAGGGTGCTCATGTCGCAATTGAAGCCGCAGGGGCACCCGATACTTATCGCCAAGCCCTCGGTTGTGTCGGGTATGGTGGCAGTGTTGTTTTCATGGGCAATCCGGGCGCCGATGTGATGTTACCAGCACCGCTCATTTCTCAACTGATGCGGCGCGAGCTAACCCTATTTGGAACCTGGAATTCTGATTACAGTGCCGCCGGCAATGACGATGATTGGCGGACGGTGCTTGATGCAATAGCTTCATGTCAGTTAACTTTATTACCCCTGATTACGCATCAAGTTCCGTTGGTAGATAGCACAGACATGTTACATAAAATGAAGGATAAAAGCGAATTTTACGCCAAGGTACTGATTCATCCGTGAGCATCATCGGAGGATATGAACGATTTTGTGCAGACGTCGATAAATTTCTATCACTGCATAGCTAAATTGAAAACGGAAGCCAAAAGGTGAAAATCATGAAAGCGGCGATACTTGAAAGCCTTGAAAATTTGAACGTCAAAGAGGTAGCAGAACCGGAAATTGACGAAGATTCGGCGTTAATGCGTGTAGAATCTGTGAGTATTTGTGGTTCAGATGTCCGCATTCTGCATCATGGCAACCCTCGCGTTAAGCCCCCTACGATTATCGGGCATGAAAATTCGGGGGTGATTGTGAAGACTGGAAAAAACGTCACCCGCGTTCAGGAAGGCGACAGGGTTTCAATCGGTGCCGATGTACCGTGTGGGCAGTGTCATTGGTGCCGTAACGGTATCGGTAACAACTGCGCTATCAACTACGCCATCGGCTACCAAATTCCTGGTGCGTTCGCACAATATATGAAACTGCCTCAACTGGTTTTGGAGGAAGGACCGGTTACACCGTTTGATTGCACACTTAGCTTTGACGAAGCAGCACTCGCCGAACCGCTCGCATGCGCGATTAATGGACTTGAACTGGTGAACATGTCACTCGGCAAAACGGTTGTCATTATCGGACTAGGGCCCATCGGGTGTATGATAATCGACCTCGCCCGTATCATGGGCGCAACGCGGGTGATTGGGGTGCAGCGAAGTCAATTGCGGATGGAAATTGCGAAATTCTATGAAGCAGATACCTATATCGCTTCTGAGGCAGAGGACGTGGTGGAACGTTGTCTCGAAGAGACAGGAGGTAATGGCCCGGACATTGTTGTCACGACGTGTGCCTCCGTAGAAGCGCATGAACAAGCGATTGAAATGGTATCACATCGCGGCTATGTCAACCTGTTTGGCGGGCTGCCGAGGACGGTACGCCCGATGAGCATTTTGTCGAATACCATCCATTACAAAGAGTGCTTTGTAACAGGCTCGCACGGATGTGTACCGCGTCATCATGAATTGGCAATTCGGCTACTTGAAAAAGGGGTGGTGCGCGTTCAGCCGCTGATTACACACCACTTCAGTCTCATTGAAATTGACAAGGCTTTTGAGGCGATGGAATCTCGCCAAGGGATGAAAATTATGATTCATCCAAATGGAGAGCACGGAGGATAAAACACCCATGCCAGATTGTGCCGATAGGGACGCGGTTTGCGAAATGCTTTCAGGATTTATCAGGACTATCCCAGATTTTCCGGAACCCGGCATCTCATTTAAAGATATTACGCCGCTGTTAGGAAATAAAACCGCATTTCGGGCCGCCATTGACGTCTTAGCCGCTGAGTATCAATCTCAAGCGATTGACGTGATTGTAGGCATTGATGCGCGCGGGTTCATTCTCGCGAGTGCGTTGGCGTACCGGCTGAATGTCGGTTTTGCGCCTATCCGAAAAAAAGGGAAGCTTCCGTATGAGACACATGAAGTGAGTTACGATTTGGAATATGGGACGGGGACGCTCGCGATTCACCAAGATGCGTTTCCGAAAGAAAGTCGCGTTCTAATCTGTGATGATGTTTTGGCAACTGGCGGTACGCTTGCTGCTTCGGTTGAGCTTGTAAAAAAATTGGAAGGAGAACCTGTCGGAATTGCGCTCTTAATTGAGTTGATACCCCTCAACGGGCGAGCCAAACTGAGCACCGACGCAATCTTTTCACTCCTTGAATTTTAAGCACTGTCTTACAGAAAAAACGCGCCTGTAGCTCAGGGGATAGAGCAGGGGCTTCCTAAGCCTCGTGTCGGGGGTTCGATTCCTCCCAGGCGCGCCTAATCTTTTCAGAATAGGAAGTTTTGATGTATAAATTCAATATCTGGAAAATTGTTTTAATTATCGGGGTTTTGCTGTTCGCAGCACTATATCTCATTCCGACACCGGATAGCTTCTATAACCCTTTGTATGGGAATCTCCCACTTTGGATGCAGGAAAAACTGCCGTATTTTGAGATTAGTGAAGCGGAGGACACTGTTGCCTTCAAGGTGAGTCTGTCAGAAGTTACCTATCCTGAAGGTATCAACTTTCAGGATGCGACACGGAATTTAGAAGATGTTTTCCGCGTTCACCTAAAAAAACTCGAACTCGAAGAAACAGTTGATTATCAATTTGATACGACGGAATCACACGAATTTTACGTTCGCCTTACCTCGGAGAAAGCGAAGCAAAATCCACGCGCCACGTTGGACGATTTGCACTTATACGGCAGCCTCCCGATAACACTTCGGCGGTTGATACCAGATAACCGCTTAAAGTTAGGATTAGACTTGAAAGGTGGTGTCCATCTGGTACTTGAAGTCGATTTAGAAACGTCGAAACGCGAACTGTTGCGCGAGAATAGGCTTTCGATTCCAGAAACATTGAGAGCTGAGGACGTCTTATGCCGCGACGTTGAACCGCTCACCGAAGAAGATACGTTGAACGTGTTTGTAGGTATCCCTTCGCGCTTCCGCTCAAACGAAGTCGGGAAGCAGGAATATCTGAAGAAAGCCCAACGACTTCTAAACGAACTAGATTTTTTTGAAGATGCTACGCTCCTCACGGAATCCGAGATGCAACTGACTTATCAAGTACAGCTCAGCAATGCCGGTATTGAAAAATATAGCGAGCAGGCAATTGAACAGGTTCTTATTGTCTTGCGGAATCGCGTTGATGCATTCGGCGTCTCAGAACCTTCAATCCGCCGAGAGACAAATAGCCCGCGAATCATCGTCGAATTACCCGGCGCGAAAGACTCTTCAGCACCGCTGCAAATTGTGAAGACGATGGGCAGGTTAGAATTTAAGATAGTTGAAAAATCGCCCACAGGGGGCAGCTTGTGGAGAGGTAGAGCAGATACCCCGCCACCGGATACAATCCCTGAAGGCAATGAAATACAATACCATTATGAAACTAAGGATTGGTACGTTCTGCAAAGCCCTATTTTGTTAACGGGCGACAGAATTACTGACGCGCGCCCCTCCGCAGGTAGAACGAGTTTCGACATTGTTGTCTCAATGAGCTTTGATAGTAGCGGCACACGTAAATTTGCTGAAATTACAGGTAACCATATCGGCGAACATTTAGCAATACTTCTTGATGATACAATTCAATCGGCACCTGTCATTCAAGACCAGATTGTTGGAAATGCAATTATTGAAGGCAATTTTACTTTTGATGAGGCGAGTTATCTGTCAAACATTCTGAAAGCAGGCGCTTTTCCGGTAGGTGTCCAAGTTGCCGAGGAGCGCACAGTCGGGCCAACGCTCGGGAAACAATCTATCGACAACGGGATTAAGGCGGCTTTCTGGGGAATGGTGATTGTGTTAACCTTCATGATAATCTACTATCGGTTATCCGGCCTGATTGCGATTGTCGCCCTTGCATTCAATATGCTGATTATTTTAGGTGCGTTGGCAGGTTTCGGCGCAGCGTTGACACTTCCGGGGATAGCAGGACTAGTCCTCACTATCGGGATGTCGGTTGATGCGAACGTGCTCATCTTTGAGCGGATTCGTGAGGAGTTGCGTTCCGGGAAAACGGTCTGGAATGCGATTACTAGCGGCTATCAGCGCGCGTTTCTCACGATTTTGGATGCGAATCTTACCACATTTTTCACCGCACTCGTCTTGTACCATTTTGGAACCGGGCCCATCAAGGGATTCGCTGTTACACTCGGTATCGGTATTATGGCGAGTATGTTCACCGCCATTATTGTTACACGAGAAATTTACGGGTTGGTACTTGGAAACCGCGACGTGGAAAAATTAAGCATCTAGGGAACAAACATTCCCGAAAAACAAGGACAGAACAGTGGAATTACTGAGAAATACAAACTTCAATTTTATCAACAAATACCGTACAGGATTTACACTTTCTGCAATACTCATTGCTATCGGCATAATTTTTCTTGCGATTCATCAAGGACCGAATTTCGGAATCGACTTCCGGGGCGGCGTGAAAATTCAAGCAAAATTCAATAGGATGGCAACCGAAGCGGAATTGCAAGCGACACTCGCTAAATTAGACTATGGGCGTGCGAAAATTCAGTTGGAACCGAGTAAAAACGAAGCCATCATCTCCATGGGACATCGCCCCGAATTTCAACAACAACTGATTGACATTCCAATTCTGGCGGAGGATGCCACGATGAAAACGCTTCAGGTGAGTAGCAGCGCTGAGAAAGTTCACCTTTTAAAAGCCGGTGAAACGGTGCAGCTTGTTGATGGCGATTTACAAAAACGACTCCAGATTCGCGCGTTGGACGCGGTAAAGGACGGAACAGCACTACAACTCACCTTCGAACAAGAACTTGGCATCGACGTTACCGAGAATACTGTACTCCAAATCCAGGCAAGCATTGGGAGAATTCTAACGAATGCGCTGCTTGAAGGCAGCGAAGGCTGGCATGCCTTGGAGGACGGTGTCACTATCTTTGAAGTGGGTCCAAGTGTTGGACGTGACCTGAAATGGTCAGCACTCTGGTCGGTACTCTGGTCCATTATCATCTTATTGGTATATATCTCGTGGCGTTTTGAGTTCCGTTTCGCCATCGGCGCAATCGCGGCACTCGTCCATGACGTGCTGATTACGCTAGGCATATTTGCTATCCTCTCAAAAGAGATTAACTTGCCCACCGTGGCTGCATTCCTAACAATTATCGGGTATTCGCTGAACGACACAATTGTGGTGTTTGACCGCATCCGGGAAAATACACAGACGTTGCGCGGCACCGACTACCTAGAAGTTATTAACCGAAGTATCAACCAATCGCTGAGCCGTACCGTAATAACGTCGGTGACAACGTTGTTTGTCGTCCTAATTATCTTCCTCTTGTCCAGCGCAGGTGAGGAAATTAACACTTTCGCCTTAGCGCTTATCGTCGGCGTAATGGTAGGTACTTACTCATCAGTATTCATCGCCAGTCCCATTCTATATCTTTGGCACCAAAGGAAACCGGGTGAGGCTTAGTTTCGTCAAAATATTAGTGCGAAGCTCGCACACAACGCAGCAGAAACATAAATCCGACAATCTACTCGGAACGCAGATGACATGCTGCTAGAACGACTGGCTCGACGAAAAAGAACTTAGCGGCTATAGGGACTTAGTGACATGCAAACATCGCATGTCACCAACGTGGCGGACTGGTATCATGAGAGCAGAGATTACAGCGCACGCGCTTGGGAAATATTTACAGGACAACAGCATCAATTAATAAGGGGAGGCTTGAAACAGGTTCGGAATCACGCACGGTATGGAAAAACAACGTCGGATTTGCATTTTCCGTGCAACCACGAGGTGTGGCGAACGAGAACGACTTCATTGTGCCTTTTGAGATTCTGCCACCACCCCAGATTTTAGCGGCGAAAGGCAATCCCCAAACTCCCTTTCTTGAGATTGTCCTCAACTTCAAAACAGCAGAAGAATAATTATGCCCAATGTGAACCTTGCCAAGCGTGCAGTTTGAGACATCTGCTTTTAAAGAGAAATGTATGTTTCTAATCCACTATAATCCGGTCCGTCATGTCATGGTAAACCTGATAGATATTGTCGAGCTGCAGGGAAATGTATAGGAATCTGATATGAATCTTCAAAAGCCAATTATTGGTGCCTCAAAAGCGATGCGGGAGATTTTTCGGCGCATCAACAAGGTTGCCCCGACAAAAGCGGCCGTCCTCATCACGGGAGAAACCGGTGTCGGTAAAGAAGTGATTGCGCAAGCGATTCATAACGCAAGTCCGCGAAAAGAGAAGCTTTTCAAAGCAATCAATTGTGGTGGGTTTAACAAGGAACTCTTACAGAGTGAACTGTTTGGACATGAAAGAGGTGCGTACACCGGTGCATTAGCTCTCCGACGCGGGGTATTTGAACAGGCAGATGGCAGCACGTTACTTTTGGATGAGGTGGGAGAAATGTCGCTTGAAGTACAAGTGAAATTTCTTCGCGTGTTAGAGAGCCACGAATTCACACGACTCGGTGGGGACAGGAACATTAAAGTTGATGTCCGCATCGTCGCTGCAACAAACAGAGAACTGAGTACATCGGTTGAAAATAACCAATTCAGGGCGGACCTCTATTATCGCCTCAACCGCTTTCGCATCCATATCCCACCGCTCCGGGAGCGGAGAGAGGATATTCCGCCTTTAGTTTCTGCTTTTATCGCTGAATTCAGTGCGCAACATGAGAAACCGATTCGAGGTATTACACCGGATGCACTCAATTATCTCGAAAATGCGCCCTGGCCTGGTAATATCCGTCAACTCAAAAATGCCGTCGAAACGGCTATCATCTTAGCGACAAGCGCGGAAATTGAACTTAAAGATTTTCCGGAGGAGCCTGAATTATCTCTGGCGACTTTTTCCGAGCCAGTCGGAAGCCGTTCCCCCGTAATCGTTCGTGCGGGGCACTCAGACAAACTGCCAGTAGAAAACGCATTAGTGCCCGTTGCAAGAACTGAAGAAGTGCAAGGGACAGCGGCGATAATCCCTGTTGATAAACAGCCCGAAGAAATTGAACAAGCCATCTACCAAACGACAATGGCTATCATCTTATCCGCAATTCGATTGCTTGAACAAAAAGAACGCTCTGCCGCCCTGAAAAAAGAACCAGAAACAATTCTGATTTCCGATGAAGTTCCCAACTGGGAACAGACACCCGCCGACGTTGAACCGGCGATTATCCGCAAAACATTAGAAGTCATCTTAGCGGCCGCCAAGGTACTGGAAAAAGGAAATACCGAAGAACTGTTGACTTTTTTGCCTGCCGAGACGGTGAGGGGAACAGCTAATTCTGCGACTAAGAAAACCAGCGTAGTGGAATCCAAAGCAGCACACCTCGCGTTCCCGACACCAGATACGGACGGCATCGGCAAGGTTGGAATGAACATGGCTGAAATCGAAAAAGCTGCCATCCACAAAACTTTAGAAGAAACTAGTGGGAATAAAACAGAGGCAGCGAAGATTCTCGACATTGGCGTGCGAACCTTATACCGAAAGCTGAATGCGTATAAAAAAGGTGATTCTAACGTATAGAAAGACGCGGTATGTTCGTTAAAGGGCGCATTTCGTTGTGGATACACCCTATCCGCTGAATCTTCCTATACATTTCCGTTGATGCGACGCGAGCTGGTGCTCCCACTACAAACAACTCTGGAGGCGCAATGAACCTCACAACAGGAAAATCGTTGCGTGCCCCAATATGATTAGAACGAGTTACTCCTGATAGTCTTGTTTTTCTGCTTGATACCCCTTAACACACCCCTGTAGGTTCGGTTAAAATCCATGATTTGTCTCTGCTAACCGGCAATTGACATCTTTCCCTAAAATGGTAGAACATCCATTAAAGGAGGCGCGTTCGTGAAATCGTTACACTGTCTACTGCTCTTTGTTTTTGCAACTGGAAATTATGCATCCGTGGTTCCAGCGGATGTCCCCCCGTGGAAACCTGCCGGAAGATATACACATCCTCCTATCCGAGAGAGTTCCGGCATTGTGGCCAGCCAGCAGTTTGAGGGAGTCTATTGGACGCTCAATGACTCTGGCAACCCGGCGACACTTTACGCCACAAAACTTAATGGGGAATTGATTCAGGAAATTATGGTACGCGGTTCCCGAAACGTTGATTGGGAAGCACTCGGTATTGATGAAAAAGGACAACTCTGGCTCGGGGAAATTGGTAATAATAGTCGTCTTCGAACAGATTTGAAGGTGGTTGTTGTCTCCGAACCAAATCCTTACACTGAGAACGATGCTGAGGTAACCGCGAGTTACCCGTATCAGTATCCTGAAGAGAATGTTGACGCAGAGGGACTGTTTATTGCCGGCGGGCTGCCCTACATCGTTTCAAAGGAGCAAACGCGCGCGGTACTTTACCGCCTTCCTGCACTTCAAGCAGATAAGAGACAGACGCTGGTGCGTGTCGGTGAATTTGTTGATGCAAAATGGGTGACAGGTGCCGGATTGTCAACTGACGGAACACGCCTTGCTGTTTGCACCTACGACACTTTGTGGGTATATCACGGGGACTTTGCCGCTACAAACAGACTAGGCGATTCCGGGGAAAATCTGAGGCGGCTCGTTCGGAGTCAGCCGTGGGTGCTGCCTCACAGTTTTGCGGGTGAAGCCGTCTGCTTTGCTGGCGAGAGTCTTGTTCTGACGAACGAAGCGCGCGACATCTACGTGCTACCGAAATTCTGGTACGAGAAAGGTTGGAAATTGCCGCCAAATGATACCGTGCCAGTCACTGGAGGAGATGGCAGGGAATTGCAGACAGAGCGTTACAGAGAGGCGGGCGTTGAGATTGATGGGCAACACGTTATTTTGAAGCCGACAGCGTCTAGAGATGCCTTAACTTTTTCCGTTGAAGCCCCGTACAAAAATGTTTATGAAATCAGTACCGTTTTGACCCGGGGGCCAGAATACGGTACCGTTGAATTATCTGTCAATAACCTTGTTGTCGGGCAATCCTACGATTGCTTTTACCCAACTCCCCGTGTCGGCACGTTTGTGACGTTTGGTTCTGCCCCATTGAACGCCGGTGTTAATCAGCTCATGCTAAAAAACGTGGAAAAGGCGACAGAGGCAAGCGGCAATAAAATCGGAGTGGATTCGTACCGGCTTCGTCATAATTCCGCTTTTGCGAGGCAATATCTTATTTTGGGCCCCTTTCCGAAGGTAAACCTTGAAAACATTGACACGCCTCTTCCTCCAGAAAGTGAATTGAACCTTAATGGGAGTTTTGAGGGGTTTGAAGGTAAAACCGTTCGTTGGCAGGAAGCGTCCGCCGAGGCGGACGGCAGGTTGGATTTGCGAAAAAACATCGGTGCTGCCCCGATGTTGGTAGCATATTCGCTGTGTTACGTCTATGCCCCAACAATGATGGATGTTACGCTATTGCTGGGCAGTGATGATGAGCTGGCGGTGTGGTTAAACGGCTCAGAAATCCACCGTGTGAATTTTAATCGGCGCGCTGTTGCAGATGAAGACGCGATTCCGTGTCAACTGAAAGCAGGATGGAACCCGGTTTTGTGCAAAATCGGGCAGAACGGCTGGGATTGGAGTTTGTACCTCCGGTTTACGGATGCGGAGGGGGTGCTAAAATACCAGACGTCCCCCGAGTAGGGCGGCCGGGAATCCGGACGCCCTTTCCGGATTAAACCTGCTCAATGCTCACGGTTGCTCGTTCCCCGTTGAGGTTCTGAACGCGGGTAAATGCCTTTTCTGCCGGTAACGCGACAAATTCTGTCGTGAGCGTTTCGCTGAGAATATGCTCCCGATGCGATTCAAACGCTTTACATACGAGTTCGGAGGTAGATTCCAGGCTCAATTTTATCCGGTCGGAGATGTTAAAATCTGCATCTTTTCGCATATTCTGTATCTTGTTGACGAGCTCTCGTGCCAATCCCTCAAGAGTCAGTTCGTGTGTCAACTCCGTTGCAAGTACGACAAATTTCTGTGCATCATTCTCTACAAAGAATCCTTCTCGGTTCTGTGTCTGTACGTCAACCTCGGAACGTGCTAAGGTGTACGTCACACCGTCCGCCTCAATCTGTAAGTTTCCGGTTGTTTCAAGTTCTGCCTTCAACGGCGTCGGATTCCCCGCGGCGAGGGACTTGGCAATCGCTTGTACGCCCTTACCGTATTTTGGCCCTAATACCTTAAAGTTCGGCTTCAGTGTGAGTTGGGCGAACGCATTCATATCTTGAGTGAAAACAGTGGATTTGACGTTGAGTTCAGCATTAACCAATTCCGCGAAGCGGTTGACGATATCTTGCTGCGCCTCAGAAATCCCACCGATTGTGAGGGTAGAGAGGGGTTGGCGTGTTTTTATGCCGGAGCGATTTCGTGCAGCATGCCCCATGCTGATGATATCTCGAACGAATGCCATATCGTTCTCTAACTGTGTATCGCGCAGCGCTTCGTCTACTGTCGGATATGTCTCAAGGTGAACGCTCAGATGTGTATTGTTCTCCCGGGCGGCGAGCAGGTTTCGGTAGATGTCATCAGCTAAAAACGGGATGAATGGGGCGGCAAGTTTTGCCACGGTTACCAATACCTCGTAAAGCGTCGCATAGGCAGCGCGTTTATCCGCCCCTGCTTCCGCGCGCCAGAACCTGTCTCGGCAGCGTCGAACGTACCAATTGCTCAGCTCTTCCACAAAGCCCTCAATTGCACGGGGGGCGTTAGTGAGATGATAGGTTTCGAGCTCACTATGAACTGTGTCAATTGTGGTATGCAGCCGTGACAGAATCCACCTATCCATAACGGAACGTTTCATGGGAGCAGGGGTATCTTGCAAGAGCTCGTGTCCTTCAAGATTGGCGTACATGACAAAGAAGCTGTAAACATTATGAAGGGTGCCCATAAATTTCTTCAAGGCTTCATCAATGCCGTCACTGTTGAAAGCACGCTGCGTCCACGGCGGACATGCAGTGAACAGATACCATCGCATTGCGTCTGCCCCCTGTTTGTCTAAAATTGTCCACGGATTCACAGCATTCCCTCGGCTTTTACTCATCTTTTGGCCGTCCGGCGCCATAATGAGCTCTAGACAGAGGCAATTTTTGTAAGGAGGCTTTTCATATAGCAATGCCCCGGTGGCTAAGAGGCTGTAGAACCACCCACGCGTCTGGTCAATCGCTTCGGAAATGAAATCCGCCGGGTACGCTTTTTCAAACAATTCTCGGTTTTCAAATGGGTAGTGCCACTGTGCCGTGTGCGCACATCCTGAATCGAACCAGCAATCGATGACATCTGGTACGCGGTGCATTTTTCCATCGCACTGTTCACATGAAAGTTGAATCGCGTCGACATACGGACGGTGGAGTTCAATATCATCGGGAACGTTCGTGCCCCGTTGTTTTAGTTCGCCGATGCTACCGATGCAATGTTGGTTACCACAATCTTCGCATATCCAAACGGGCAGTGGGGTTCCCCAATAACGTTCGCGGCTTAACCCCCAGTCGATATTATTTTCTAACCAGTTTCCAAAACGTCCATCTTTGATATGCTCCGGGTACCAGTTGATTTGCTGATTGTGGTGTAGCATCTGTTCTCGGATGGCGGTTGTGCGGATAAACCAGGATTCGCGAGCGTAGTAAAGCAGCGGGGTATCACATCGCCAACAGAAGGGGTATTCGTGCTGATACTGTTCCTTTTTGAGCAATAAGCCGCGCTGCTGAAGGGCCTCGGTGATTTTCGGTTCGGCATCTTTTACGAATTCCCCTGCCCAGGGCACGACTTCAGTCACGAATTGCCCGTTAGCGTCTACTAACTGCACCAAAGGCAAATTGTATTTCTGTCCGATTGCATAGTCATCTTGCCCGAAAGCGGGGGCAATATGCACTAAGCCTGTCCCGTCTTCAAGCGTTACAAAACCGTCTGTGACAACGTAGTACGCTTTTTCATGGTGTTGCGCGAAATCGAAAAGCGGTTCGTAGGACCAGTTAAGCAGTTCACTGCCCTTATAGTTGGCGATGATGCGAGGTTCTTCCGTAAATACTTTGGTTAACAATTCCGCGGCAAGGATGAGGTGCTGTCCATCGTGTTCAACGCAGACGTAATCATAATTCTCACCGACTGCAACGGCGACGTTAGATGGCAACGTCCAAGGTGTTGTTGTCCAGACAAGCAGGTAGGTATTCTCCCGGTTTTTGAGCGGGAATTTCACATAGATAGAAGGGTCAGAAACCGTTCGGTACCCTAGCGAGACTTCGTGGCTGGCGAGGGTTGTGCCGCATCGGCAGCAATACGGTTGCACTTTATGCCCCTTATAGAGGAGTTTCTTTTCCCAGGCTTGCTGTAGAATCCACCAGACGCTCTCAATGTAATCGTTTGACAGTGTGATGTACGCATCATCCATATCTACCCAGAATCCGATGCGTTCCGTCATCTGTCGCCATTCTTGTTCGTATTGGAACACATTCTCTTTGCATTTTTCGATGAAGTTCTGAACGCCGTAAGCCTCAAGTTCCGATTTGTTGGTAATATTGAGTTGCTTTTCGACTTGATATTCAACGGGCAATCCGTGTGTGTCCCATCCTGCTTTTCGGTGAACGTAGTGTCCTGTCATGACTTTATAACGACAGACAGCATCTTTCATGATACGTGCGAGAACGTGATGGACACCGGGGGGTGCGTTTGCAAACGGTGGGCCCTCTAAGAAAACAAAGGGGGGCGCATCTTTGCACTGCTCTAAACTCTTCTGAAAAATGTCATTTTCACGCCAGAACTTTAATGTCTGTTTTTCCTTGTCAGCAAACGTGAATTGGGATGATACCTCTTCAAACATGTGAATTTCCTCAGTTAGCGTCAATCTTACCTCGAAGGTTCTGGTTTGCTACCTACGTTAAAAAAGAAAACGCCCACTGAAATTGTTCGTTTCAGTGATAGGCATCTGAATAAAAACGGTTTATCTGTCTTTAACTAGCCCACTACAGCATGACGAAACGCAATAATAATGGGTATCAGGACAACCTGAAGATTGTCTTGATATCGAGTGTTGTAGCGGATAGATGTCCTATATTGCGAGTGCAATCGGGTAAGCAATTTTTTGTCCCTGTCTTATTTAAACGATGTGCGTTCGTTTTAAATGTAAACAAGTCACGCTAGAGTTAGCCAAAACTTATTTTACAAAGGCGCACTTGTTAATTATGATAACACATTCTATGGGGGATGTCAATATTTTTACTCGTACAAAAAAGAACGGGCCGTTTTAAGGTTCGATGTGTTAAAAAGACATACCGACGCTCATCGAGAACAATTCACGGATATTTTCGGTTCACCCGTTTCTAATCCGATTGGCAAGTATTGGTGATACTCACAACGCCTAAAGGCGTGTGCTTCTTACCTTCTCTTGGAAGACTGACTTGATTTGAGTCCCGAAAACGGTGTCCACTTATCAAGTCTACATAGGTTCGGATTATATCGGATACCTACGGGGGATACCACCGCCCCGATAGAACGGTATACGGTTCTAACCGACTACAGGGTTTAAAAGTAAACCCTGATACGTTGTCAGAATATTACTTGCACCCACAACATCTCTATGTCCTTGCCACTTGCATTGTCCGCAACGGTAAGTCCTACCACTTGGTTTTTTTCTATGCCCGCAAGACGGACAGGTTTGAGACGTATATGCCTCGTCCTCGATATCAACGCTGATACCGACGGCTTTCGCTTTATAGGTTATCATATTCTGGTTTTTAGCGAACGCCCACTGGTGTAACTTCTGATTGGCTTTTTTGCCATAGTTGATAGATTGTCTAATATGCTTTATGTCTCCAATGACAATCGTTTCTATCTTTCGCTCTCGGCAAGTAGAAACAAAGCGTGACGTTATTTTATGGCGCATATCATGCAACTGCGCGGCCAACTTCTGTAGATTTTTGTTTTTGACGCGTTTTCGTTTTTTCCAGCGTCTGCTATATCTAACACACCGGGATAAGGCTTTATTGATACTCGACTTAAATTTGTTTTGATACCTCACAACACTGCGGATGTCGCGTCCATTATAGATGTCGGCATTGATACCGTCAAAAGAAACCATTGGGTGTATTTCGCCCATATCCACGGCAACGGCTGAACCGACTTTTGCTGTCGTTTTTTTCGGCGTTGTGTCATAGGTAGCATGAAACGCGTATTGTTGCAGGCGAAGGTTATAGACAAACGAGACTTCCGCTGGCACGACGTTATGGAACTTTTTATCAATCTTTATCCAAAGCGGCGCTCTCCCTTTGCCCATAGACAGTCGTAGTTGGCCACGCTGATAGGAAATCCCTGTCGCACGCCACGTGAAGGTGTGGAATCTCCGAGTTTTATTCGGGGGCTTGGCAGTCGGATACGATTTTCGGTTAGCAAAGAAAGAGCGGCGTGCGCCGCAATAATCGTCTATAATCGCCTGCACAGAATGAGCGTGGCAAGGATACCTTTTGAATTTGAGATATGCCTTAAGTCCACTGTCTGAAAGCCAAAAGCCTTTCTGCTCATGCGTTTTGAACGCCAGCGAAACGGTTTTAGAGTAGATACGTCCACCAAGCCGATTTATCCCGTCAAGTTCTTCTGTCGGCGTGGCAGTCGATAAAATATAGGTTCGGTATTCTTTCTTTGATTTAGACACGCGTTTGAGCCTCAATATACTATTTTTAGGGATACACAGCCCACAGACGATATGAACTTTGAACGCGTCCAAAGAGAAGGTAAGCGGGATTTAAGGTGAGGGAATTCTTCCCTGAGTATCCGAGACGTGTCACCTTGTCATAGGCACTTTTGGATTGTTCTCAAGTATCAGGTGTACGTGTTCTTCCATTATGTTAGTTTCTATAATACAGTATGTTAGTTTCTATGATACAGTATGTTAGTTTCTATAATACAGTATCACAGATATTTCAGATACTGTCAAATATATTTTGATAAAAAAAGCAGAAGTTCGCGGGGTTGGACCCGAACCCGAAGCCTAAAGGCTTGGGATTGTTAGAGAATTCCCTTCAAAAATGCTGTATCATTTTCATCTAGCAAAAAAATGAAAAACGTTTTACATACTCTCAAACTTCGTGTATCCTTAAAAGCAAAAATGGAGAATTTATCAGATTATGGAACTTTATGAATCCGTCAGTCCCCTGGATTTTAGATACTATGGGGGCGATGAGACGTTTATGAAACGTCTCTTGCCTTACGTTTCGGAAGCCGGATATGTTACATATCAGGCGAAGGTGGAAGGGGCATTGGTACGCACGTTGGCACACCATGGCGTCTGTTCATCAACGATTGCCGATGAGGTAGAACAGGCGGTGGCAGCTGTGACTGCAGAAGCGGTTTATGAGGAGCAGCGGCGCATTCGGCACAATATCCGGTCGCTTGTTAATGTGATTCGGCAAAAAATTAGCCCGGAAGCACGTCCTTACGTTCATCTGTTTGCCACCTCCGCGGATATCCTCGATACCGCTACGGCATTGCGCTTCAAAGCATTGACAGAAGACGTTATCGTTCCGGACCTCATTGCATTGGAAAGGCAGCTCATTGCGTTGGCGCGTGAACACGCAGAAACGGTGCAAATCGGACGGACACACGGGCAACACGCTGAACCGACGACGTTTGGCTATGCAATAGCGCTCTATGTGAGTCGACTCGGTAACCGAATTGAGAAGATTCACGAAGCGGGCCAGAACCTTCGCGGGCAATTTTCTGGTGCAGTCGGTGCGTTTAACGGACTGTCACTGATTCATGAGAATCCGGAGCAAATTGAGGCGGATTTTCTTGCTTTACTCGGTTTGAAGCCATCGGATACACACACCTCAACGCAGTGTGTGGAACCGGAATTTATCTCCGATTTGGCATATCAGGGCACGGCGGCTTACACCGTCCTCGCAAACTTTGCTGATGATATGCGGCATCTCTACCGAACCGAAATCGCTGAGGTGGGGAGAAAGTATAACCCGCAGCTGGTAGGTTCATCGACGATGCCACACAAGGTGAATCCAGAGACTTATGAGAATATCAAGAGTCTGTGGAAGGCGTTTGTGCCGCGCATGCAAACTGTTTTTATGGATAGTATCCTTGAGCATCAACGCGACTTAACCAATTCTGCATCTAGTCGTTTCTTGACTGAGCTTTTTACGGCGTTTGATTACGCCATCTACAGGCTGCGACGGGCGTTGGACGAGATGGATGTGAAGTCCGATAACATGCAGAGGAACCTGGCGTTGAGCGCCGAGGATACGATTGCAGAGCCTATCTATCTCTTAATGGCGTATTACGGGTTTCCAGACGCGTACGAGCACACGCGAAAATTGATTGGGCAGGTAAATCAGACGGGAAAAAGCCTAACAGCGTTGTTGTGGGAAGATGAAACGTTGCGCCCATTTCTTGGCAAGTTGACAGAACGGCAGCGTGAAGTGCTCCGGAATCCGACGAATTATATTGGGGCCGCGGTACGGCGGACTTATGAAACGTGTGACGAGTGGGAAAAACGGGTGGAATCAATCTAGATTGCAGTCTCTCAAGATTTTATAGGAAGACAGATTAACAAACAGCGAGGGGACGGGGCCTTTCTGGGAATCTGGGTATTATAAACGTCGCTCACGTCGAAAAATGTTTGATATTATCTATTTGGCTAAGCGGAGTATCCGTTTTATCGGACGCTACCGGCGCACGGGAATAGTTGTCAGATTTCTGCTCATCTTTTGTTTCGGTATCTGGATAGGCAGGATGGTTCAATTCGGCAAAATCGCCGATTACGTCCGTTCTTTTTCTCAGACGGCGGGGAGTGATGTAACGCGCTCGGTTGCCCCGGGAATTGTACATCGGCAGATAGCGCGCAAGGGGATGCTCACGAACATTCTGACGATTTCTCCCAACGCTGCGGAGCTCCGTCCCTATCGTGCATTAAATGCCGGTATCGGCACCGAAACGTTACCTTCGTTAGCCAAACGGCATAAAGCATTCGCCGCCATAAATGGTGGATATTTTGAGATGACGGGCACCTTTCGCGGTGAATCCGTGGGTGCTCTGAAGATTAATGGAAAATGGGTAAGTGAACCGGAGCAGGCACGGGCGGTTATCGGGCTCAGAACGGTTGATGGCAAGCTTGAGGCATACATTGACAGGATTGCCCTCCACATTGAATTGGTGCTGCCTAGTCGAAACAGACTCACAATCGACGGTATCAATAGAGGACGTGGTAAAAATGAATTGGTGCTTTACCGGCCTGATTTTCACATAGCAACGTTGACGATGCCCGATGGTGTTGAACTCATCGTCAAAAATGGTGAAGTTACCAGTATCCATGACAGACAAGGCAGTCTCCGTATTCCCGCTGATGGCTATGTACTATCGGGCAATGGCAAGAAGCGTGAATTACTCTTGAGCCAGCTCTCTGTAGGCGATATCGTGCAAATTCGAGAGACGGTGATTCCGGAACGAGTTGGTGATAACAGATTATGGTTAAGTTGCCAGCACATTATCGGCGGCGGCCCCTTGTTACTCCGGAATGGGGTTCCGTCTTCAAGCCAAGCTTATCACGCTGAAGGGTTTGATAAATCGTTTTACAGTTTTTGGCATCCGCGCACCGCAATTGGTAAAAAGACGGACGGTACGTTGCTTTTTGTGACGATAACAGCGACGTCAGCAGGGGTACGGCGAGGTGTGACGTTGCCACGACTGGCACAATTATTTTTGGAGTGGGGGGCGAAGGACGCGCTCAATTTAGATGGCGGTGCCTCCTCCATGTTCATCCTTGAAGATGAAGTAGTGAGTGTCAAGGAGAATGATAAACCACAACAGTCTGGCAAGCGCGCGAAAACCGCCCACGGTAACCGGCGAATTCGGGCGCGCCCGAAACAACTGGGGCGTGCGATAGCAGATGCCCTCTTGATTTTTCCGCGTTAAATTGATGCTAATTCAGTGTTTGCAATGCGCATGTCATAGTAGGATTACAGTTCTTGATTAGAATGAAACCGGCGTCGATGTGTCCACGGTAGCCGTGCTTTCCAAAAGTGAATCCTATCTAATAGAAGGTGAATCCCCTTGAATTCGAAAATTAAGTGGACACTTCCGTCCGGAATATAGTAAAATACCTATAAGCAAATTTTCCGCACCAAAAGTAAAATGGAAAGGAGGAGCGTACAGTGTCGTTCGACAAGAAGCATCTGATAAGAAAAACGTCAGGCTTGTCTCGGCGTTCCTTTATAAAAGGCGCCGCGGGGTTTGCCACTGTCGCTGTCACCGGAGGCGGCATACTTCAAGCAGCGGACGCTCAGTTTGGGTTCCGTCAATATATCCCTTATGATGCGGCCCAGGATGTTCACTACGGGACTCGCTACGGTGTCATTGAACATCACTATCCGGAGATGAATCCAACCGGCGAGAAATTCACGTTTGTGAGGCTCAAGTACCCCGGTGGTGATTGGTATACAAATATCGTCAACTATTACCGCTGGCAGTCAGATTTGAAGTTTACGGAGGTGCTTGCGGAGAATACAACAATCGACGTTGAAGTCCGCAAAAACCCGCAATACGTTGATATTGATGACGCGGGGCTTTTTGCGTACCCCTTTCTTTTTATGACGGGGCACCGCGGCATTCAGCTCTCTGATAAGCAGGTACGCAAGTTAAGAGCGTACTTTGAACGCGGCGGATTCCTACACGTTGAGGATTGTGATATTCGTCTTAACCGCGGTAGAGGCGGGTTGAAACCACATATCTATGAAATGGTGCGTCGCATATATCCGGAAAAGAAGTTTGAACGGCTTGACACCAGCCATCCGATTTATCACACGCTCTACGCTCACGATGATTATCTGGGGGGAGATAAGTTGATTCCTGGCGTGGCCGATGCTGATGAAGCTATCATGGAAGATGACAGAATCCTTATTTATTTCTGCCCCAGCGACATGAATTGTGCCTGGGAAGGCAGGCCATGCGAACCGGGCCTTGAAGAACAACGAGTCTGGGCATTTGAGCAAGGGATAAATGTGGTTGCGTATGCGCTGACTCGGTAATTCGGTATTAGCATCATCATTGGGATTACGAGACTCATTCGACTCATCCGCCGCTAGGTTAAATAAACCTACCCTGCAGTTTAGAAAACTTTGGCAGCAGTTTCTCGCGGAGCCGTTCATACGCGAGATTAACACCGATAATGTTACCCGCTGCAGGCCCCAGTTGCAGCTGCGCAATGGCACCGGAACCGAACAGATTCTCAACGGGGTAGAGCTGTAAGCTTTGCTCGAGTTGGGGAAGCCCACATAGAAGCGGAACCTTGTGTTGACGGATTAGCTCAGCTAAAAACGGGTAGCGGCAGAGATTAAATTGATACCCTGTCGCCAGGATAATGCGTGAGATGTTATAAATAGTGCCCCGCGTTGTCTCAATTTGCAAGGCGTTTGTGGGGGCTATTCCCAAATTGTCAGGTTGTGTTCCGTGTTTTCGCGTGTGTTCACACAGCTTGATGTTTTGAATCTTCGCTGCGGGGTAGATGTCAACATTTGATGCCCTCTGCAACGCCTCGGCAATATTCGGCGTGATACTCCCGTGCCCTCTAACCTGCTGAATTATATCATAACGCCTCTGAAAATCAGTCTCAGTTGAAAAATCAGCTAGTGCGTTTGGCCCTACCCAGACGGGCGGAAAATCAAACTGTTCTACCCGCAAACGTGAGCGCATAATTAAAGCGACGTTCACACCGCGTTCGCTGAGGGTGCGTGCCAAGGTTCCGGCTGTCAACCCCCCTCCAACGATTGCAACTTTTCCCTTCGCTTGAGCAACTTTATCGTGTGAGGCGTGTAAAATGTGATGGTTCCAACGTCGCTGCCACACAGCAAATTCAGGTGGTACGTAAAAACATTCCTCAATTCCAATGGCGAGAATGACGTAACGACTTCGAAACCCTTCATTTTTCGTAGAAATCAGGCGGAATGGAAATTTACCTGCGCCTTTATCCCACCGTAATTTTGCTACGTCAAATTGATAATAGATGTTGTGTGCGGAAAATTCGGAGATTGCCTGATTGCAGAAATCCCAAAAGAGTTTTGTAGAGGGCTGCGAGTAGGGGGCTCGCAATTCGTCGGTGCGTTCGTGGCGTTCAGCGTATTCAACGATGCCGAGTGCGTCGGGTGTGATGTGATGCACCGCGGGGGAACGGAGAAACGTCATGCCTTGGCGTTCCGTTTTGTGCTGCCATTCTGTGAGGGGGTGTCGGTGCCTGTCAACTATCGCGAGGTGTCTCGCTGCTGCCGGCATCTCACGCAGAATTCGGAGCGCGATGGAAATACCGTGTATGCCACCACCGATGATTGTTAGGGGGATATTCCGATGAGCAAGCGTTTTCATATCGCAATGAGTTCCGGATTAATCGGCATTCGGTTCGGGCAGATGAACGTTCTTTAACGCGAAGGTTTGCGTCAGCAGGGTATCGGTATTGCGAAAACGGGTATATCTATATTGGACAACTCCGACAGAAGGCGCGAGCCAGTATATCGCCGGGGGCCCAATCAAAAAAATGGATGAGTCGCTGCTATCCCCGTAAATTACCTCTTCATAAACGACGTACGTGCTGTAAGTGCCAGCTGGTACGCGAAGCGGGGTATCTTTCTCAACCACGGTACGTGTAACCTGGACAGAAGTTCCGACAGTTTTATCAAAAACTACCCACTCTTTCCCCACTTCCAACGGGAATTCCCACAAGAGACGGGCGGGCGAATGCTTTTGGTGAACCGTAGCATTGTCTAAAACGAAGACGTAGGCATCAAACGCAGATTCTATCATAGCATCTGCCGTTTTGAAAAAGTAGGTGGCGGAAATCGGAAACGGGAATGCATCGTAAAAGTCGGAATCTATGCGGAGGTAATACGCGTTTGCGGCTAAGTGCTCGACAACCCTATAAGGGATTGTGTCTGGCTCAACGGGGCTCATCTCACTGATAGTCAGTTCCCGGTGTGTTGTGCCACCGATGTCCCGCGTGCCTTCAATGCGAACAGTGAATTCTTGATTCGTGTCGACGTTGACGTACGTCCAGGCAGTGCCGGTGCCTGTTGGGAAATCGATAGCATTAAAACCCCTCGTATCAAGCGGTGGCAACGTGGTTTTGCCGTGCGGTTCCCGGAGTCCCTCGTCTCCACAACCGGTGAGGAGTACAAAGATAAGACAACTTGCCAAAATTGCTTTGGCGCGATAAGCAAAGCGGGCTTCCAGCGCTCTAACGCTTATCGCTTTAATCGATGAAAGACGTGCTTTTATCATTGTCCTAATGTATGACACAGAATTTGCCAGTGGTTTGGAAACCGTTTTCATCCGTTGCCCGGAAGAAGTATAGCCCCGTACAGACTATCTCACCGCGTTGATTTGTACAATCCCACTGTGATGCATCAGTGAGGATTTTGATTAACCTACCGTTAGCATCGTAGATATGCACGGTGAGTCCTTTCGGATAAAATTCAAGGTGCTTGCCTTGTCCGGCATAGAGCGGGTTCGGCGCAACTGTGACTGCCTGCCTTGGTGTGGAAGCGACATAGTTGAAAGTCCAACCGCTCCGAATCTGCGTCCCTGTCATACCTGCTACGGTTTGCCCACGAATCCGATAGATATATGTGCCGACAAGCGGAAATCCTGCTGTTCTGAATGTCCCTATCCATCTGTCTGATTGTACGGTGGTTAAATTTTCCCGCGTCAAAGGGATGGTATCGTTATGCCGGTTAGGTAATTCAACGGTGAGAAGTGGCGCGCTTTGCAATTGGTGTGTACTGAGTACCTCAATATGCCACTCTCCGATGGCGCGCGGCTCCGTTTCAATAAAGAATTCGGGTGCTGCGTTTTGCTCAGCCAAAGCTAGCGTAATGCTATCTGGCGCAAGGTTCGGTGTACCCATGATACCCATTGCGTCAACAGGAACAACCGCGTAGTAGTAGTGGACGTTGCTAGGTTCAAAGAACACACCGCTGACATCAACATCTTGAAAGACTGTGGTGTCTTCAAATCGAGTTTGGGTGACAGCCACGCGTCCGACGATGGTTACATCGTCCTCTGCAATTCCGTTTCCATCCCTGTCTGCAGCACCGAGAACCGCATCTAGGGTTTGAAAGGATTGTGGGATATCCGTTTCGTTTTCCGCGGTGTAACGTTTTCGCACGATTGCTACTTCCTGAATACCCGTTGGATTGTCAACATTCCATGTCACCACAGCACGATTGCTTCCTTGAGAAACCTGAGCATTGGATAAACTACCTGTCGGGGGCGCCCCTGCCATATAGCTGATGGCACCGCCAAAACTGCCACCGGGAATGATAACCCTTTCAACATCAGGGTGCATGTTGATGAGCATAAGTGTGATTTCCTGAATCTCGCCGCCAAAATCGTTGAATGTTATCTGTCCTTCTTGCGTCCGTTGATAGGTGAACGCCTCTCTGATTTCAGTGGTACCGTTCCGTTTCCTGACGATAAATTTCGCAGCCCATCCGCGCAAGCCGGTAAGCGTATGTCGGTTGAGTTCTGCCTGAATATCGCGCTGCTCATCACGTGTTAACAGACTCATGTCTATTGGGGCGATGTCGGCCCCATCAATTTTGATGGCAAATTCAGGCATAACCCCGGCGGGTTTAAACACAACGTAACGCGCCGAAAAGTGTTCCGGCATAGATTCAGAATCAAAATCGGTGCGTACGGGGTAGGCGCTGTGGACATCAGTTATGTGAATTGCCACCGGCGGAAACCGATGTGCGTTGCGATAGGTGGGCCCGTCCGTCCGCAGTCCTGCCCGCGCGTGCGTGAAATAATTCCATACCGTGAAGGTTTTAAAAGCCTCGGCGAGGTTTGTACCGCTGTTGATGAAGACATCGTAGAAATTACCCATTTCCCGGTAGCTACCATCGGTGGTATCTTGATAAACCTGTCTGACAATGTCGTATCCGAACCGTTGTGCCATGTACAATACCCAAATAACGGAGCCGTATTCGCGGTCACCGATGCGGCTTTCCAGTGAGATGTCCGGGATGAGGAACCAACGACGGAGTTGATGGATATAATAGTTGTAGGCGTCGGTTTCGTTAGGTTCATCCGGGTCCGGGATGTCATCTCCATCGTCGACACGCCCACCATCATATGTCATAATTTCTATCCACGTTGCGGACGCTTCCATGAACCATACCGGCATAGAGGCGTTATAGGCGAATTGAATTCCGTGAAGGAATTCGTGTGCACAAGTTGTTTCAATATAACGTCTGCCTTCCGCTTTTCCGACGTAGTCGTAAATGCGTGAGTTTATCATGAAATAGGGTGCGACTGTGAGTGCTGTAGAAAGCACACGCCCCTCAAACCAATCCCCTGTAGTGATACCGAGTGCCGGAAAGGTAAATAGATAAACATCGTATTTGTGATTCCCACCGTTCTGCATTGCCCAAAAATCGATATAGGGTTTCTTAAACCCCATCAGAGCGATTTGTATGTGGTATGAACGTTCCATAGCATCGGCACAAATATCGACGTAGTCCGGAACACCGTTTCGGGGGTGAAAATCTTCAAGCGGGGGTGCCTGTGCTCCTATACGTGTGTAATGGAATCGAAAGTGCGGTGTATTAAATTGTTCTGGCAACTCAATTTCGCCGAAGAGGCTTCCGGGGAGCCCTGGGCGTAGAAACATGCCTTTGAATTGCTGCCTATGAATTGCAGGAATATGCTGCCAATTCTTCGCGACGGTTACAAAGGTATCGGTTGCACACTCCATAATTTCGTTTGCGGTGTAGCCCTGCTTGAGATTTACAAATTGCCGGGCGTTTTGGAGTGCATTTTGGAGTGCTGTGTCATGCGGCACCGCGGTGGCAACGGATATGTACGCCGCAAAAAACGTTATGATAAGTGAGGATTTCATTATTATCTTCAATGTGTGTTGCAGTATCCCCAGCTCTAAGCGAACCGGGTCGATTTTCCATCAAGGCTGATGTGGTTCTTCTCTTTCCAATACGCTTCTACCCCCGCTGCCCCCTTCTTAGTTGCCCATGTGTTCAGCTGTTCTCTTTCAGCGACGTAGTCATAAAGCGGCACGGCCATCCCACAAGAAGTTTGCACCAGTTCAACGGTAAGTTCAAAAATCTGTCTCGCCCCCGGCAGCGGTTGAAACAGGGGAAAGAGTTGCTGCCATTCGTCCTCATCGTTGTGGATAGCCCTTGCGGTGCCGTAGAGTCTAAGAATCATCGGGTTATCCTCAAAGGCGGTAAACATAATTGTCATTCGCCGATTTTCTTGAACGTGCGCCGCGGTTTCATTCCCGCTTCCGGTTACGTTTAGCCAGACAACACGGTTTGGATTCAGAACGCGTAAAGAGTTCATGCCTTTTGGAGATAGATTGATTCTACTATCAGCGGTAGCGGTTGCAACAAAGAAAATCTTTTGGTTTTCAATAAATTGTTGTAGTTTTTGAGAGATGCGACTGTACTGTTTGGCCATGCGATTGATTTCTCCGTTGTTATCTGTTAGTAAGAACAATAGGAACAGTGACGGATATCCACACCCACTAAATGCCATAAGCGCATTGAACCTTGATTAGAGATTATACGATTTTGTGAGAGAATATGCAATGAATCTTTCAATTGTTCGCTGTTAGCATTTCAACAGATATTTCTGGCCAGCAGCCATTTTTGTACTTGAGCAAGAATTGCTGTGATTGTGTTAGACATAGAGAAAAATACAGATTCATTTTTAGCCGCACGGACTATCAGTGAATAGGACGGCGGGCTGTCCTAAACAACGGGACATCTCAATAGGTTAGTTCATCTTTCCGGCTTTGAGAGCTGCCCATTTGATTGTCAATTTATCTTTCACTTCAACAGGTTTTGGCTGTTCCCCCTGAATGTCGCTGAAAAATTCGCCTTCATAGAGGCGGATATGCTCGAGCCAGACATCAACTTTCTGTCCGCCCATAATGATACCAGCGCGCGAATTGACATCATCCGCGGGCATTTTAAACGTAACGAAGAACTCCTTCCATTCTTCGATGAGGTTAATCTGTTGTGATGCGTATTCATTCCACGGGGCGCCCTGATGGATGATACGCATCTTGACGGTACGCGGCGTTTCACTCTTTGCCCACAAATTGTAGGTGTACGTTTTACCTTTTTCCAATGTGAAGGGTTGCTGATAGAATTGGATGTGCCAGGCGGCATTACCCGCCTTACTAATTTTGATGTAGGCAACATTTTTCCCAACGATGGGTTCAGCTTTCTTCCCTTCTGTCTGGAAGAGGGCAGCGGCATCAACATGCGTCCAGTGGTGCCATTGCTCAAGTTTCCGGTCAAAATCACCATTCTTGAGAATGTTCTCGGGTGCAGTCGCTGCGAACGAAAACATGACAAAAGAAAACAGAGCTAAGAGGGTGAGGCCACAGATATTATATCGTTTTAGTCGGCGTATTAGGATAGTTATCCCAGTATTTTCAGTTGTGTTCACCGCCACCTTCTTTATCATGCTCACCGTGTTCACCATGACTATGTTCACCGCTCCCGACTTCGGGGTGGGCAGTCCACCCGGTAAAGTCAGTGCCAGTTGCAACGAGTACAATGTCTCTTTTTTCCCCTGGCCCAAGGTTTCTTGCAGGTGTCGGCCCGAGCTCTACTCCGTTTGACAAGTGAATTTCAACTCGAACCTGCTTCAAAGTTTCAGTAGTAGTGTTTTCCACAGTCCCTTTGAATGCATTGTTCTGTGCGTTATAAGCTAAGATAAGTCGTGCCCCGTTTCGGACATTATCGTATTGCTCGTTTAGCGCGAGTAGGGCATTGGATTCTTCGCGCGTGTCCTCATTCGACAAATCTGGTTTCGTCGAGCATCCGTCAAAAATGGATGCGCCAAATATAATCAGAATTATAGAGAATAGATGCCAAAAAATGCGTTTCATAAATGTGCGCTGCTCCTGATATGGTTCTAAAAGCTGTTTCGTTGTTCACCATGACTATGTTCACCGCTCCCGAAGTAGTGTTTTCCACAGTCCCTTTGAATGCATTGTTCTGTGCGTTGTGATAGCCCCCAACTTCTTCCGGCGTGGGCTTCGGTTTCATAGCGACTGCAGTTTTCTCAAAGCGTCCACCCAAAACATTTTCGCGCCACCGGCGGGCATTTTCCCTGTATCCTTCAAAGTGGATACAAGGCATATCGTTAGGTAACGTCTATCCCTGCCCGCAATAGGTTAGGGACAAACACGCCTTGCATCGTGCATGATTGTGTCCCCAACACAATAGGTGAATGATACCACACTTTGACGGCAGTGTCAATTTTATTTCACGGAGATTACCCCTTTAGCGGGCTTATATCCCAAAGCGAAAGCGTTGGGCAAAACAAATGAATGCCCGTAAGCTAAAATAAGTCGTGCCCCGTTTCGGACATTATCGTATTGCTCGTTTAAAATTGCAAGAAAAAATTCAGTATTTGTAAAAAGAAAGGCGTGCTATCGCTTTGATAGGCAGTTCGTGATGGTAGTATAACACAAAGACCTCGCGACGGACGGTGGTGAGGCAATTGAGGGCAGTTTTCAGGGTCTCTCGAAGCTCTTGAAGGAGAACGGCTTGACTCGGACAGGTGTATGTCTCGGTGATGCTCCCTTCGTCAATGAGGTGTAAGGGAGCGATACCGTGTTGGGTCTTCTGCTTGCGGAAGTAGTCGATACACACGTTTTCGGCGATGCGGTAAAGCCATGAGGAGAACGCTGATTCCGCACGGAAAGACTGTATCGCACGATACGCACGAAGCCACGTCTCTTGGGTCAAATCTTTCGCCGTCTCGGTGTCCTTGACGCGGCGGTGGATGTGGGTATAGAGGCGGTCGTGGTATTTGACAACGAGCGGAGAAAAGGCTTCGGGGTCTCCGGAAACCTGTGTGTGCGTGATGAGGTGTTTATCTTCGAGCGTTAACAACGGTTCGGTGTTCCTTTCATTTCAGCATGGGGATGTGTTGAGGCCAAGGGTGCGGTGTTTCCCGTTGGTTTCCAGCAATATCTCTTTCGGCTAGATGTCGGTGACAGTGGTGGCTTTGTCAAGTTTATCGCCGATACGGACGATATATGTTGTTCTCGCTGTCGCGCTTTGGAGGATTGCCTGTGGCGGGGTGTTTCCATCTGTGGGAATGAGCGTTCCGAGTAAGCGATAGGGTTCGCGGGGGCGTGGCGGTCGCCAGCCGAGCGGACAGAACAGGTTGTTGTCGACGATCGTCCGGTAGAAGTCGGTTTTCTGAAAGTCCGTGAGGGATTTCTGCGGGGTCGATAACGGTTTACGGAACACTCGAGGAGAGTCCGGGAGAGTCATCTCGGTGAGTGTTTCGTACCGCGGTTGCGTCATGGCTGCTATCTGTACGCGTCGCGTCCCGAAGAACCCGAAGATCAGGACAACCCACAGACAAAGGCTGATAACGACCCTCGTTTTTAGGATCTCGGTAGATAAGAGAGTTTGTGCGTGCATTTCCGTGGGTTATGATTTGTGGTTGAAGCGATGTTTGAGTAAGAAGCGTATGTGTCTCCAAGCATCCCGCACTGGATGGAGTTTTGATTCACCGACACGGGGGGAGTAGTCTATCGGAGTCTCAAGGATTTTCAGTTTTTCCTCGACTGCACGCACCACTATTTCAGAGGCAAACTCCATACCGGTGGTTTGCAACGCCATGCGCGTATATGCCGCTTTGGTAAAGGAACGCATCCCACAGTGGGAGTCCCCGATGCCCGTTTTGAACAGCAAACGTAGGATCCCTGATAAGATAGGGTTGCCGATGTAACGGTTTGCCCAAGGCATCGCATCGCAAGGCATTTTCCCTTTGAATCGGTTGCCGAGCACCATGTCATATCCCTCCTGTAAAGGTACCACGAAACGCTTAAGGTCTGTCAAATCGTAGGTATCGTCAGAGTCACTCATGATTATGTATTAGTTTTGGAAAAAGCCATCCGATAGTTTTATGAGTGTACACGATGGCATACGCATAGAGGAAGAGGAGCTGCTGGTTATCTCTTCCCAGTGGAAGCCACCGATGCATATCGCGAGCAGGGAGAGCACCGTCCTCCGAGATGATTTGTGCTTGCCATTTGTAAAGATATGCATCGTTAGAAGTAAAGTACCCGGTAGGAATGTCCCCGATGCCTTGAATCCGTATCCAGAACGCAAGGAGTATAATACCGAAGAGTAACACCCCCGTGTGAATGTTGCTGGAATCTCTATTCCAAAATTGACGTTGCCGGAGGCGCGTGTTCTTTTGTATCATTTCTGTGAGGTGCGTTTTGTCTGTGTTGATGTAGAGTCAATCTCCGGATGAAGATAAAAAACCGTCTAGGTCCAAATGTCCCCAACATCTGCCTCTTTTTTAATTTCTGTTTCCATATGTTTTCGGATAAACTTTATCTTCTCTACACAACAAACGCATTTTTTCTGCGGTGCCGAGGAGGGTGCCGAGGACGTTATGACACGTTGTTTATGTTTCGGCAACGTATCGGTGGCATATCCGATGAAGACCCCAACAATGGCGATGAGGGCAAGACTGCAGGCAGCAGCGATAACGTGTGTATCTTTCATGTTAGTCTGTCTCCGTAGGAGGGTATATGAGCCGTTGCATCTGTGTCGCTATCTCGGGATCCGAATCTTTGAGTCTGCGGAGTCCTTCTTTCGCGCCGTATTGTGTTAAGGTTTGCATGGCAGTATTTAACCGTTGCGGTGAAAAGCGTTCGCTCAGTGCCGTTTTTAACGTATCCGCTGTTGTTATTTCGGTAACATCCGAAATAAAGTGTTCAATGGCGGGGGATCCAACATCGCTTTCTATGTCCTGAGGGAGTCCCCGTTTCGCTACATCACTCGCTGACGCTTCAATAGATCCGGGCGGATGTAACGGAACATTGTTTGAGGGGGGCACTTCCTGTTCTATTTGGGTGTCAACTGGGGCGGATGGGGACTGGAAATCGGGAGGTATTGAATCGGGCTGAAGGTTTCCAACGTCTGTCCGCACTCCAAAATTATCAGCGAGTACCTGATCCCTCCAGTTGACTCTTGAATTACCATCATGCTTTAGGATGTTGAATCGAGCTGCGAGCCAGAAGGCATTTCTTGAATCTTTTACGAACCTTTCCGTCCCTTTTTCATACCCGAAGTCCTCGATGAGTGAGAGGACATCCTGTTTCATCTCGGCATCAAAGTCGGAAGGCACTGTCCCCGGAAAGCGCTTTTGCCAGAGGTTCGGGTAGTAAGATGCCTCATCAAAGTTTTTCAATTCTGTGAGTCCCTGTGCTTCCATATATTTCAGGAAATTTGAAAAGGATGTAAGATGTGGGGGCGGCATCTCGTTCTCAGTGCTTTCTTTTATCTCCTTCGTAAAGTTTTCTGATACCATCAGCTCAAGAAGCCTTTTTCGCGTGGACGGTGGGTGGCTGCGGTCTGTAAGTTTTTGAGTCTCTGGTGTTCCATCGTTTTTTTTCTCAAAACCACTTTGGGGGAGTGTTTGCAATACGTTTTGACTGGCAGATTTTTTCTCTATTGGATTGAATAAAATGAGAAAAACGGCTGAAAAGATTATGAAAACACTGAGTACAATAACCGCCCAATGCGGAAACAATCGGCGGGAAAGTAATGGGTGTTTATCCTTAAAAAAGATGGATAAGGCGACAAGAGACAACAGTATGAAATGGGTGTTTATCCTTAAAAAAGATGGATAAGGCGACAAGAGACAACAGTATGAGAGGGACAATTCCATCCATTCTATAGCGTGTTGCGAATATCACACCACATATACCTGTGATAATGGCAATAAGATGATGTCGTTTCATAGGGGATACCTCTAAAAATATAGGGTTATCAAAGTTCACCATTTTTCAGTGGTGAACTTTGATAATATCACATTAATAACAGTGTTTTAAAACCTGTATTTCGTAGTAAATGATTTTGCCAGTAAAATAGAGACAGGCTGCTTCGCCGAAAGGTGTTGGCTCGAAAAGAGCGGCTCCACAAGTTATCGCAGCAGCCTCGATTGCACTCGAGAGGCTATCCACAGCTTCTTCGCATGCCTCGTTGTTAGAAGAGAGAGTCATCAGCATATACCGTATTGGGGCCATCTTCATTATTGCCTCCGATATATGCTGTGGTGAAAGCGATGAGTAATACTAAACAGGTCGATTTATGGCAGGGTTCTCCGCGCGGATGGGTGCTTTCACCACCCTCGGCGCACCTCTTTACCACAACGGCGAAAAATTGTAAAGAAAAAAACGCTTTCCGACGCTTTTTTTTTACAACACTTTATTTTTTTTTGCTTTTTGTGGTATTAGGCAGCATCCTATTTTAGGTGCGCCGCAGGTGTCTGTCTTGAAGGAACCCTGCGATTTTAGATTAAAACCGCAGGGTATATGGAGCTTTAAAGAGCAAGATTGATAGCATGAATACTGAAGGTTTCCGGCGACGACTTACTTTCCCGCGAGGTTGCCCTCAAAGTATCATCAGCGCAGAAGGGCTTAACTGCCGTGTTCGAGATGGGAACGGGTGGTTCCCCTTCGCTATAGTCACCGGAAAGTTCTTTTGTGTGCTCGGCGTATTCGGCGAGCATTCACAAGAAAAATTTGACAATTGCGTAGATAGTTGGGGTGTACGGTAGAAAATAAAGAAGTTATCAAGCCCTCGGCTTATTAGTACCAGTTAGCTGAACCGTTCACACGGCGTACACATCTGGCCTATCAACCTTCTTATCTCGAAGGAGCCTTACCCACTTAACGTGGTGGGATATCTTATCTTGAGGCGGGTTTCACGCTTATATGCTTTCAGCGTTTCTCCTTTCCGCACATAGCTACCCAGCGGTGCCACTGGCGTGACAACTGGTGCACTAGAGGTACGTCCACCCCGGTCTTCTCATACTAGGGGCAGATTCTCTCAAATATCCTACGCCCGTACCAGATAGGGACCGAACTGTCTTACGACGTTCTAAACCCAGCTCGCGTGCCGAACTTTAATCGGAGGGCAGCCGAACCCTTGGGACCTTCTGCAGCCCCAGGATGTGACGAGCCGACATCGAGGTGCCGATCCGCACCGTATCTGTGAGCGATCGGGTGCGACTAGCCTGTTATCCCCGGAGTACCTTTTATCCATTGAGTCACGGCCTTTCCACACAGCACCGCAAGATCACTAAGCCCTGCTTTCGCATCTGTTTGACGTGTCCGTCTCACAGTTAAGCTCCCTTATGCCATTTGCACTCGCCGCGCGGTTTCCAATCGCGCTGAGGGAACCATAGGGTGCCTCCGTTACATTTTAGGAGGCGACCGTCCCAGTCAAACTACCCACCTGACACTGTTCTCGGCACGGATTCACGTGCCGGAGTTAGGATTCCAATGCAGCAAGAGTGGTATTTCAAGTGCGACTCGGCTGAGGCTAGCGCCCCAGTTTCATAGTCTCCCACCTATCCTACACAGACAACATTAAAACCCAATATCAGGCTATAGTAAAGGTTCACGGGGTCTTTCCGTCTTGGTACGGGTAACCGGCATCTTCACCGGTATTACAATTTCGCCGAGTCTCTTGCCGAGACAGTGCCCATGTCGTTACGCCATTCGTGCAGGTCGGAATTTACCCGACAAGGAATTTCGCTACCTTAGGACCGTTATAGTTACGGCCGCCGTTTACCAGAGCTTAAGTTCAGAGCTGCAGGTTTCCCTTGACTCCTCGCTTTAACTTTTTGGCACCGGGCAGGCGTCAGTCCCTATACATCATCTTACGATTTAGCAGAGACCTGTGTTTTTAGTAAACAGTCGCATGAGCCATTTCACTGCGGCTTTTTTCGGTGTAACCCTACTCAAAGCACCCCTTCTCCCGAAGTTACGGGGTCATTTTGCCGAGTTCCTTAGCAAGAGTTCTCTCGAGCGCCTTAGGATTCTCTCCTCGCCTACCTGTGTCGGTTTACGGTACGGACACCATGAGTTGTCCACTCGAGGTTCTTTTCTTGGCAGGCAGTTGGGACAGTTTGTATCCTTACGGAATCCTGTTCACCGTTCGGAGCGTGTTGCACCGGATTTACCTAGTGCGCTCCGTCGGGCTTAACCCAGCACTTCCATCCGCTGGTAGTCCTTAATGCCCGCGTCTCCCCTAGTTTCATCCGTATCATGGTGGTGCAGGAATATTACGCCTGCTTCCCATCGCCTACGCCTTTCGGCCTCGGCTTAGGTTCCGACTAACCCTGGGAGGTTTTGCCTCGCCCAGGAATCCTTAGGCTTTCGGCGAACAAGCTTCTAACTTGTTTTATCGCTACTTATGCCGGCATAATCACTTCTAATTCGTCCAGAGCTTCTCACGATTCTCCTTCAGTCCTACTATAGAACGCTCCCCTACCACACCCCTATTACGGGGCATCCATAGCTTCGGTAACACGCTTAGCCCCGGAAATCTTCGGTGCAAAGTCGCTTAACCAGTGAGTTATTACACACTCTTTAAATGATTGCCACTTCTACGCCAACATCCTGGCTGTCTGCGCAACAAAACATCCTTTACCACTTAGCGTGTATTTAGGGACCTTAGCTGATGGTCTGGGCTGTTTCCCTTTCGTCAATAGAGCTTATCCCCTACTGACTGACTCCCATGCTTTAGACAGCAGCATTTGCAGTTTAACTGGAGTTGCTAACCTGGTGGGGCCGCGAGTCCAATTAGAGCTCTACCGCCACTGCCGAACACATGAGGCTAGCCCTAAAGCTATTTCGGGGAGAACCAGCTATCACCAGGTTTGATTAGCCTTTCACTCCTATCCACGGGTCATCCCCCAATTTTTCAGCATTGGTGGGTTCAGGCCTCGACATATTTTTACATATGCTTCACCTTGCCTATGGATAGATCACCTGGTTTCGGGTCTACTCCATGCAACTCAACGCCCTATTCAGACTCGCTTTCGCTATGACTCCGCATCAGAGATGCTTAATCTTGCTACACAGAGTAAGTCACCGGCTCATTATGCAAAAGGCACGCGGTCATGCATGTCACTTGCGTGACTTAGCACTACCACAGCTTGTAGGCTGTACGGTTTCAGGGACTTTTCACTTCCCTAATGGGGGAGCTTTTCACCACTTCCTTCACAGTACTTCGTTCACTATCGGTCGCCAGGGAGTATTTAGCCTTAGGAGGTGGTCCTCCTAGATTCCTACAGGTTTGTCTATCCCGTAGTACTTGGGGTACCCGTCAAGAAGTTCGCCACAGCTTTCGCTCACGGGACTTTTACCCGCTACGGTTGCCCTTTCCAGGGGCATTAAGCTAGCCGCGCGTTCACTTCCGGTTTGGCTGAATCCGCACCAAACGGACCCCGCAACACCCAGCATACAACGTATTCAGACTTGACATATACTAGGTTTAGGCTCTTCCCTTTTCGCTCGCCGCTACTGGGGGAATCGAGGGTTTCTTTCTTTTCCTCAGGGTACTGAGATGTTTCACTTCTCCTGGTTATCCCTTGTGTTAACACAAGTAGCAGGTATTAGCCTGCTCGGTTGCCCGATTCGGGAATCTCCGGATCAAAGCCTATTAAACGGCTCCCCGAAGCTTATCGCAGTCTGTCACGCCCTTCATCGACTCCTGGCACCAAGGCATCCACCGTAAGCCCTTAGTAGCTTGATAAGGTGATATTGTTCTACCGATTTACCCTTTCTATCTAATATGCAATTGTCAAAGAACAACGTCTTATTCAGAAGCTGAAATGCCTCCTTCCAAGACGATGGAGATGAGCGGAGTTGAACCGCTGGCCTTCTGCGTGCAAAGCAGACGCTCTCCCAACTGAGCTACACCCCCATGTGGCACCTTCTTTAAGTATACCACAAAAAATTCCATTTGTCAAATCTTTTTTCAAAAATCCTACTTTTTCAAAAAAAGCAATCTTATTTTTTAAAAACCGCTCAGGGAGGAATCGAACCTCCATTTCCCTTTAAGCTCATGTTTTGAGCTCCTGAACGATAAGACGGCATCTTCTTTAAGTATACCACAAAATTTATTTCTTTCAAAGAACGGCTTGCTGCTGCAAGCTCCGAGCGCCCACCTGCCCTTAGAACAAGAGAGAGGTGGGCTTATCTGGAATCGAACCAGAGACCTCGCGCTTATCAGGCGCGCGCTCTAACCTTCTGAGCTATAAGCCCGTACTGAAAAAACGCTAGTGTAATTATACGCCATAAAAACCGGTTTGTCAAATTAAATATCAAGAAAAATGAGGAATTTTCGGGAAAAAGTGCGTTTTCTACCGAAAAAAATGCGTTTTTGCCAAATTTTTCGCTTTTTTTCAAAAAAAACATGTTCACGTTAAGGATTTTGCGGCTTCGCGTGCAAAATGCACGCATTTTTCGCGCGTGACATCAACTGTAGGAAAAACGGATTTCTGTGGTTGTGTCACCACGTCCGGACGATTTTTGCAGCGCGCACTGTTTCAACATGCAAGAATCAATTTGATAGGGAGCTCCTCATTAAGAAAATGGACACAACTTTCACAATATTCTCCTTATCTCGATAAACCGAGATATTCATAAGGGTCAATCCCTCCATCTGGAAACTCATAAAACGTTAAATTCGGTGGAAAAATTCCTTTCCCAGAATCGATTGCTTTCCTAATATCATCTCCATACTTATCGCGAGTTGCACCAGAAGTTAGCGTGCGAGACGAAACACCCTCATGGCCTGGCCCAACGGAAAGGGACCTCTTATAATAAACCACACCGTCAAGAATAGGGTAAACAAGCCCGTAATCGTCTTTAAATACAGCACCGCGGGTCTGAGTCCCCTGATTCCATAACTTGATTCTAACTCTCGACAACAACTCATGATTGGGAGCCATTGTGCGCACACGCGTCTCAGACCAAGCATCCTGATCTGGATAATCCGGCGGGATTTCCGGAAACGGGCCGAAGCCGTAAGGTGAAACCCCATATGGCGAGATAGGCACCTCGTCGGTTTCAGAGGTATCCTTCGCAAACATATCCACTTCTACGTCAACGAAGTCCGCGTCATCCATGGACAACACCACCGCAGCTTCCGACACCGTTTCAGAACCGTCGTCGGATACAATGGGAACATCAACTTGCCCAGCTTCCTCGGGGCCAGTTGGTTCAGCATGCTGTGCAGCACGAGAGGGCTTATTGGTTTCTAGCTGCTGAAGAAAGCGCCCGGTTCTCGCCTCTTGCTCTCGGATATCACGCTTGACGCTTTCTTGATACAAGAGACTCCCGGCGACAAGCAGCACACAGATGATGAGTCCCGCCAGAAAACCTTTATTAGATAGCAACGTGTGCAACATGGTTACGATACTCCTTTAGTTAGGACACCACGAAGGGAATCGGATTAGAATATAGGGAATCGGATTGGCCAATTTTGGAAAGAGTTTGGGCAGTGTCTCAGTCCCAATGTGGCTGGACATCCTCCATTAATGGATTCGCGACCGCATCCTGTCTAACGCCTTCTCAATATATTTTGGCGACAACCCTTGTGGCTGTTGTTTGAGTTCAACTTCTAATGAATCAAGCACTTCGCTTGCATATTCTTTAGGGAGCTGATTAAACAGACGTTCAAACTCATTTAAAGTCTCATCTACTATGGACTCTACTTGCCGTTTGATTTGTTGTCTATCTGAACTGGGGCCGGCTTTAAGGGATTAGCTCCCCCTCACCCCACCCTTTGAAACAGTCCTTGAACAAACTTCGGACTCTCAATAAAGCGTTTTCTCGTAAAGTTAAAGGTTCTCACGGGTGGTGGCGGTGTGTCCGGCAACTTGCACGTCTGTAGGGGTTAAGACAAGCAAACCACCAACCGGTGCAGCAGGAGTCGGCAATATCACAATGCCAATAACCGTTTTTGCCCCTTTGTAAATCAGATATCCGGTGCCTCCCGCAGCGGCGATTTGGGCGAGGCGACGTGGTGAATACCACTTCCCTCCAGGTTGATTTATCTTTTTCTCAATCGCCTTTGCACTGTCTTGAGATTTTTTGGGTAATCTCCTGAGCGCGTTTTTACCGCCTCTGATTTTCCATTTTGGGCTTTCCGGTATCGGCGGCATAACATTTGAGTGAATCGGCAAAAATTGAAAGTATACCATGATACCTATCATCAATAACGTTAGAATTTCTATGGGAGAGCGCATATTCCGGCTCCATGCAAGGGGTGCCAAAGTCTTTTTATCCTGAACATTTTTATCTCCTGATTTAGGAATCCACGCCCCCAGCGTTCGTCCTGAGACGGTATCAGGCGCGCCATAAAAGTATCGAAATGCCGCGTCGCTTCTCTTGAAAGCAAGTGCATTCACAAGTTGTAAATCGGCACAGCACGTTCACTAGTTCACTTTCAAAGAACCAAAAACCTTCTACTGAAAAAAGGCTCGTGTAATTATACGCCATAAAAACCGGTTTGTCACATTAAAAATCAAGAAATTAGATGTGAGAAAAGCTCGAAGATGGAACCACTGTCCCCGGCGAGGAGCCATCTCTGAATCTCGTCGCGCCACATCTCATGATGTTAGGCTATAATCGTCCCGACAAGAAGGAAATTCGCAGTTAGGGCAATCCCATAGATTTGATCGGATATCACTTTGATAAACTGAATAACTTCACTCACTTATTATTTTTATGACCTCTCTTGACAGTGTGTTGCCTTTTCCTGTGAAGTAAAAACGCAATACCTGCCAAGAGTATCTCTACCGACAGCATCCAGAGGCGACAGAGTAAGGCGACTAGCGTCGCTTGTGAATGTGGCATATAGTTTACTAACAACACGCCGAGAAGTCCCTCGCGTATTCCCAGACCGCCCGGTGTGAGGAAACTTAAGAAACCAACGAGCCATGCAAACGCAAAGTAGGCAGTCAGAACGCCCGCGTCTGTCCACTGCACAGGAGTAAGGCTTCGGACAAAGAGACAAAAGGCAACCCCTTGACAGAGCCAAAGCAGCCCATGGCAGATGAGGACGCTGACCCAGAGCCCCGCATTTTCCAGAAGCGGGGTGAGCGTTTTGAGAAACGCCCGGGCGCGGTGGGACAGCTTCGGGATAAAAAAGACCAGAACTGACAGGAGCCCCATCACAGCGAACACCACAAGTAAGGTATATCCTGAGAAGGTTTCAAACGCATCTGTAGCCGTCTGTCGCATCTGTTTTGAAAACACAAGTGTCATTGCGATAAGCCCTCCGAGGGCTGTTTCTATGCCGACGTGCAGGGTCAGACTGCTTGCGGTGTCGGTTTTGCCTAATCCGAAACGCCGACTCAGTGAGAGGAGTCTCACAATGCCCCAGATACGACCGGGGAGGTAGCGCATGATGTTGGCGAGATGGAAGAGTGTAAAGGCATCGCGAAACGAGACATGTTTGCCCGTGAACCCACTCAAGAGTCTTGCAAAGGGGGCGGTGTAAAGACTTCGGTAAAAAAGCAACATACCAAACGAGAGGACAATCCACGTCCTCTGAAATGTCACATTTTTCAGAGATGTGTGTGTTTCAATGAAAGGCGTGATGAGGAAACAGAGGATGCCCGCAGCGATTAAAAAGCCGATGAACCGGCCGAACGTTGTCTTCAAAAGCATCCGTTTTTATCTATTCTTGGCATTTAACACCGTTTTAACCGTGTATTAAGTCACCCGCTTGGCATTAGCGAAGGAAATAATTTTACCAAAAAGTCCAAAGCCGAAGAGGAAAAACCATCCGGTGATATTCGAATCGAATGACGACCCATTGCGGAAACTGTTGCTGAGTTCCGAAAGCACTGCAAAGGTTTCATCGCGGCGCCCGTCGTCTACGAATAACACCTCATAGGCATCCCCTATTGTCTCACAGACGGGGTGAATCTTTTCAAAGAGAGGCATAATGTTATCTTCTTCGTTGTAAACGGGAATGACAATAGATAGAAAGGACATATTTATGGTATTTCTTTTCCAGTGAGATGGTAAATCCAAACATGCTCCATTCCATTGAGGGTGATAACTGCCTCAAGTTCTCCATTCCGCCCCCCTGTTTGTGGAACCCGCCCGATTTGTGAATCTCGGATATAGACGATTTCATAATCTGGAGAGAGTCCAGACACTTTATCTGCCCGATACGCGTAACCTCGAAAGTAATTTTTCACAAATTCGGAGGCTAAGGGGGACACTTGCACCACAATTAACTCTGGAGTCGGCTTCTGGTTGAGATAGTTTGCCGCTATATCCAAGCCAGAAGCTTCTCCGACGGTGATAATCTTTGTGATGTCTGTTACCTTCCAGCAGAGATTATAGTAGGTGCCGTAATACGGATGGAGGCTGAGAACCGGCAAGATTTGAATCAAAAAGAAACCCAATCCTGCAACACTCGCTAACAGGATTTTCAACCCCTGAGGCTGTCCACCCCGATACACATTCAGCCATGCCCCAATCCAGCAAAGGGTTTCCACGATTCCTATCGCCGCGAGGACATCTAATAGGAGAAAAGCGGGTAACAGATAGCGAGAAAACTTTTTACTTGTTGCCGAGAGGCAGAACGTGAAGATGACAGCGCCCGTAAATAGAAGCAGTGACGCTTGAAATTTACGGGCATCCGCATCAGAGCGTTTTCGATGTTTCCATAGCAAGAACATGCCTACGACGACAAAGGGTAACAGAAGCGGCGTGCTTTTGATAGTAAGCACAAAAATGTAGAACAGCCAACCAGGATCGTTAAAGACTTCCCCTAAAAAGAAGTGTTCCACCTCATGCGGGGTGGTAACTGCCCAGTTCACCTTTTCAAAGACTATCCAAACGGTTTGAACCGCACGGCGGACACAGACGAATATGTGTGCTGTGCCGAACACCGCCAGCCAGATGAGAGTCCTCTGTTTGTTCTCCAAATCCGCTTTTAGCAAAAAAACAGTGAACACGAAAAGACACAGCGCCATCAGTCCGAAAAGCGGTGTCCAAAAAACTGGCCAGAGGCAGAAAACGGTGAGGACAGCACAGTTGAAGAACGCAACCAGCTCGCGGATGTGCATCAAAAAACGATGCCTCCATCTGAGACTGTTCCAAGGGGCGCCAGCCAGCAATAGGCAGAGGGGAAGCCATATCAATAAAATTAAAGCGTAGCTCTTAGAAAGTAGCGCAAGCCCGAAGGTTACACCTGAACAGACAAGATAACGGCGATGGACTCGATTTTGGCAATAGATGAGCAATAACACCACCGTCAGGAGGATAAATATACTGGCAAGCGCGTCGGTGTGGACGCGGCGGCTTTGTGCTAAAAAAAACGGGGAGAGCGCAAAGCAAGCGAAACTTGCCAGAGCTACCCACTGTCCAAAGAGACGATAGAGTAATAGGCACGCAGCACCTATACCTATCCACACAAAAATACCAATCAAAAATCGAGCACGGGCGAGATTTAGGACATCCAAGTCCGAGGGTGTAAAAAACGTGCGGAGTCCTGCACTCCACATCGTCATTACACCCGGATGGTGGGTAATAACGGTTTGAGAAAAATCACCAGCTTTGACAGTGGACATGAATCTGGCACTGCGGCGAAGCCAGCGGGATTCATCACTATTCCAGTGCGCGTCTAAATGCGTCAGTCTTGGTATAGAAAAGCAAAAAAAAAGGAAAACTAGTGTTAGAGAGAAAAGTTTGACGAAAATATTTTTCGTGCGTAACAAGCATCTGTCTCCTAAAAGAGATGCATCCGAGATTCAAGGGTAATAGATAGGCTGAACTTAAGGAATGTCAGCCGACTCTGTAGGTATAGGTAAACCGCTTCCTAATTATCCTTTTGCGGACAATACAAGCGATGTTCACCAAGTATTTGGTGTGTTCCCAACTTTAGAACCACCGTCTTACAATAACGGCAAGGCAGTGCGGCTGTGAGGTATCCACCAATAAAGCAGATTATAGAAACGATAATGACAACTTTCAGAATTGATTTTTTCATAAAAATTATTCTAACTCGAGCTATCTTCTTCCCAAAGTCGGGCACCCACACCTATGATAGCAGCACCGGCACCAATGACAAGTGCTCCAGGTAAGACGACTGGAGCGGCTAAGGCGGCGACGACCCCACCCGTAACAACAATGATTCCTACAGCTATAGTTGCACCTCCAGTGGTTTCGTCAGCCCCTGTTTCAAGAACAGGCGAGAAGAAGGTAAATATCATCGTACCCACAACAAGCAATGACAGAACTTGCAATAGGGATGTCGAAGAAAAAAAGTTTATGTGATTTGCGGGGTAAAAAATTGTCGTATTCACGAGTTTAGGACATCTCCATTAAAGGTAACAGCATGAGTACTGATACCCTGAGTTGTGTGCCTATGATAATATGAGTTTTCCCAGGTTATACCCCACGATGAATGCCCCACTACCTACTATAAGCGATCCAGCGATTATCCGGGCTACATCAGATTTTGCCATCATCAAGATCACTATCGCGAGCATAACTAGCCCTAAACTAATAGCCGTGAAAGCATCAGAAACAACATGCATAAAGGAAACAACACACATCAAGACACATAAGAGGAATTTAAATCTCTTCGTCGAGAATTCATTCGGTATAGACATACTTACGAAAATTCACTATCGTGAGAAGGCAAGATTCATGTCCAAGCCTAAGTGCCCTCCCACGATAACAAGTAAAGAGTCTTTGTGATTAACTGGAACTATCATCACCGGTGAAAAGGTCTATGGCCCCATCAACTACCACGGCAGCTCCGGCACCTATAGCGACAACTGCGGCAACCTTCACAATAACAGGAGAAGCAGCCAGAACAGCTGCACTACTCACGAACACGAGTGCTACACCACCTACTTGTAAAGCAATGTCTCCCACTTTACCTCCTGTCGCAATAGGAGGTAAGCAAAAAGTCATCATCATCAATCCGATAACCACAAAGGTAAGTATCTGCAACATTGACACTGAAGCGGGAGTGAGTGATACTTTCACGTCAAAAGTTTGTGTCATAAAAAACTCCTTTTTTAACTCGAACTTAATATGATATCAGTTATATAATAACCGGCAATATAGGCTCCAGCACCTATAGCAACAATCGTTGAGACTGTGACAACAGCCGGAGCAGAAGTTAAAACGGCGACACCTGTGGCGATAAAAAATATGCCACATGCAATATCCGCTACCGTTTTTCCTTTTCCCCCTGCTTCGATTTCAAGAACAGGAACGAAAAAAGAAAAGGCAAGAATGCCTACTACTAACAATGAAAGCATTTGTAGCACTGATAGGGAAGACAAAGGGGCTGATAATTTGCGATTAAAAGGGTTTCGTTTCATCATGTAAAAAACGCCTCTTCATGTTAGAATTTAAAATTACCACGGGAATTGAGAAATATAGGATTCAATTTCAGCAGGAGTCAAGTGCTCCGAGAGCATCCGTCGTGTCTCCTGTTTTGCCTGTTGTTTTTGCTCATCGCTGAGTCTCGGAATATACTCGTGCCCCATGCGGCGCATTTCTACCTGAATTTCCTCTGCTTGCCTCAGCACCTCAAGGCGCCCTTCTCTAGTTTGCATGAGTTTGAAAATTTCAGATTCAGACATAGACAAAAGTGGATACCGGCTCATGACACTCATGAACCGCTTTTGTAACTCGGCTGAAAAATCGCTAGCCTCAAACTCAAGGTCAATCTCAAGGTCAATTTCTTCATTGATTATATCGTCATTTTGATTAGTGAATTGAGGTCCCTCAACGGAAAGTTCCTCGTTAGAATCGTCGGGAGTGAACATCAGGGGATCTGCCTCAAACGTTTCCACCGACGAGAATTCCGTTTCAAGAGAATCGCCTGTCTCTACAGACGGGGCGGCTTGCTCCACAACCCCCTGATTCTCCGGAGTCGTCTCTAGAGGTTTTACTAACGGGGGCGGTTGGGTCGTCTTGTAAATAATCACAGCCTCTTTTGAAGACTGTGACTTGTAAGCATTGATGCCCAAGAACCCTGCGATTCCTATACAGACAACAGCACATAACCAAAAAACTTTAGATTTAAACAAAGACATACTCGAAGAAAGTCTCCTTGATTTTCGCAGAATTTTCTATCACGCGCTGCTATGGACGCAGTAAAAAATGTGTCTTTTTGAAATCGAACCAGAAACCTCGCGCTTATCAGGCGCGCGCTCTAACCTTCTGAGCTATAAGCCCATACTGAAAAAACGCTAGTGTAATTATACGCCATAAAAACCGGTTTGTCAAATTAAATATCAAGAAAAATGAGGAATTTTCGGGAAAAAGTGCGTTTTCTACCGAAAAAAAATGCTTTTTTGCCAAATTTTTCGCTTTTTTTTCAAAAAAATATGTTCACGTTAAAGATTTTGCGGCTTCGCGTGCAAAATGCACGCATTTTTCGCGCGTGACATCAACTGTAGGAAAAACGGATTTCTGTGGTTGTGTCACCACGTCCGGACGATTTTTGCAGCGCGCCCTGTTTCAACATGCAAGAATCAATTTGATAGGGAGCTCCTCATTAAGAAAATGGACACAACTTTCATAATATTCTCCTTATCTCGGCAAACCGAGAAATTCATAAGGGTCAATCCCTCCATCTGGAAACTCATAAAACGTTAAATTCGGTGGAAAAATTCCTTTCCCAGAATCGATTGCTTTCCTAATATCATCTCCATACTTATCGCGAGTTGCACCAGAAGTTAGCGAGCGAGACGAAACACCCTCATGGCCTGGCCCAACGGAAAGGGACCTCTTATAAGTGGAGAGACCTAAACGGACGCGGGACGCAAATATCGGCATGCACGGCAGGGCGTGTGGGTAGGAAATTCCAATGGTGTCTACAACGCAAAAAGGGTTATCTCCGTCTAAAAAGACACAGAGTAGCTAGTGGTAAAACAGATCGTAACCATAACGTGGAACATAATGTGGTCATGGATTATGTGAAGGTGGCGGCGGCGGTTTGCAGATGCTGCAACCTGAACCATCACAGTCGTAACAACCATCATCATCTGGTGGGTTACAGGTGAGGCAATTGTCACCGTCCTCATGGTAACCTGAACCATCACAGTCGTTGCAGTTATCCTCTGGACCATCCAGCCAATCCCAGATGGCTATACCGGCAGCGGCGAGCCCCGCACCTGCCGCAATACAGCCGGCGACAGGGACCCATGCCGGTACGCTTGCCACACCTGCTGCTGCTGCCGCACCTGCCACAGCACCTACACCGCCTAAAACGAGGACAATTTCCTCTCTACGATCACCATCATCACCATGGTGATTGCTGAAAATCTGCGGCGTGGCTGTTACCATGAAAAGGGCAGATATCGTTATCATCGAGAAGAAATTGAGAAGCGACACCTTTCGCGTGCTTTGACTCCACACAACCTGTTTATTCCACAAGCGGGGGATAAATTTGTTGTACATCTATAACCTCCATTAATTAAGTCTTGCCCGAATCCTCTCAAATGATTCCTTGAGATATTTCGGCGGTATCCCTGGGTTGTTGTGTTTAAACTGTGTTTCTCCCAGAGTAAGGAGTTCCTGGCTCACTTCTGGGGGGGAGTTGCTTTAGCAGTTCCTCAAGTTTCTCCAGAGTTTCTTCTATCATCGCTGAGACGTGGGATTTCAGTTTTCTTCGTCCCTGTTTTGTCTCCGCGATTCTCATAAGTTCTTCGGGATTGAATAAGACGTGGTACTTTGACTGTAATTGCTGTTCAAAGTGGTTCCACTCGCGCGTGAAGTTTTCGGCGAGTTGCTTTGCTTCTTCGGACTCTGCCAAGGGTTCCGTGACCTCAGGGACAATAGACGTAAAATCCGCGTCATCGGCATGCGCGGCAAGCGGTGTCCCTGGTTCATTTTGGGATGCGTGTGTTTCCGCGTGCCACTCGTCGCCGTGGAAGTGTCCGCCTTGTGAGGTCTCTGCCCCCGGTGCGGGCGTTTTCCGTGCCGTTTCCCATTACTTGACGCGTTCCTGCCTCTCTGCTAACTCATGGGCAGACTGCTGCTTGACGTGCTGCATGTAAAGCAGGCTCTCGCCAACGCACAACACAAAGAACGCTAACGCACCGAGAAACAGGCGGTTGCTGAAAAGTTCTTTTAACATGTTAAAGACTCCTTTATTATTTAGACACGCGTCCGTGACGGGCATCGTATTTGGTATTAGCCACTCTTTCGAATAGTTATCCCCATCTCAGAGGTAGATTACCCACGCGTTACTCACCCTTTCGACACTTTCACCGGACCGAAGCCCGACTTCTCGTTCGACTTGCATGCCTCATCCACGCCCCCAGCGTTCGTCCTGAGCCGGTATCAGACGCGCCATAAAAGTATCGAAATGCCGCTTTGCTGCTCTTGAAAGCAAGCACATTCACAAGTTGCAAACCGGCACGTCACGTTCACTATTTAACTTTCAAAGAACACTTTTGCCTTCTACTGAAAAAAGGCTCAATTGTACGCCATAAAAACGGGTTTGTCACATTAAAAAGCAAGAAAAATGCGCAATTTTCGGGAAAAAGTGCGGTTTCTACCGAAAAAAGTGCGTTTTTGCCAAATTTTTCGCTTTTTTTTTCAAAAAAATATGTTCACTTTAAGGATTTTGCGGCTTCGCGTGCAAAATGCACGCACTTTTCGCGCGTGACATCAACCGCAGTTAAAATGGATTTCTGCGTCGGTGCTGAAAGTTATCTGTGATCACGCCGCGTGCCATGACCGTAATGGGAATCCACAACGGTAGCAATCCGATGGCGGTGAAGTAAATCCAGAAGGCGTTTTCGATGATTCTATCCGCGATCGCATCGAGTAAAGCCCCCGTCTCTGAGGTCTCGTTGCGTTTTCGGGCAACGCTGCCATCGACAGCATCGAGCGCGAAGATCAGGAAAATGGTGAAGATCAGTGCAACGTCGAAGCCAACGTGTGGGCGAAAAAGGGCGATAACCCTGAAACTCTAGAACAGGCGTGTCAGTGTGATAATATTTGCTAACATGTTTATTTCAGTTGTAAATGTGCATCTATTTCGGGGAACCCGGTTTCAAGGTATTTCCCATCGGTCTTGATGTCCGCAGGGTAGTCAATCGCCCACACCTTCACTGTGGCATCGGCAAATTTCATCTTTGGATAGACGGGGAGAAATGCCGAGCTCAATTCGCCTCTCAGAAACGAGTCGCTCGGTGCCCGTTTCGTGAGCATGATGTGCGTTGCTCCGTGCGTCTTTAGGAATTCCAATGCTGCGCTCTCGGAGACAGCTTTGTGGACATGTTCGTTATAGAGAAGTATCCAGTTTTGGAGGTAGGTGTCTTGGTCTGTGATGGTTTTGACTCGCCCCAGCACGTTGAGTTGGCTGCCGTACGCCCAATGTGCAGCGACGATGGCAGTGCGTGGGAGTTTCGCTTTTATCCAGAACATCGCCATCGCGACCGAAGCCGAAGGTGTTGATGCACGCATCTCTTCGGCAGTCTCGCGGGCACGAAAAGTATGTGCGTGTTGCGGTGGCAGACACATCAGTCCTATCAGCAGTATCGTAGCAGTGACTATTTTCAGAGGCACGGCTTTGATGTCTTCTCGGAACTTCGCTGTGACATACACCGAGTGCAGGAGCCGTTGCGTGAGTGTTTCGGCAATGCGATCGAGCAATACGGCAGCACCGAAGGCGAGCGGCACACCGATAAAAAAGTCATAGCGTTTTGCGTCGCGTGCAAGGGCGACCCAGAGAAGAAACCAGACAGTGAACGCAATAAAAACGAGTTCTGAAGGGCTTTTTGTTTTTCGTCCTTTCCATGCAACAAAAATGAGTGCAAGGGCACATCCTGCAAGCGAGATGCCAAAAAGGGCATTTCCAGAAGGTTCTCCCCACAGTTTATCCAGCGGTTGCCGAAAAAATGAAAAGAGCGTAAAGAGTGCCAGCGGGATCGACACAAAAAGTCCGTATCGCTTGAAGCGGGAAAACGAGATGCAGACAAACCCAAAACTCCCAAAAATAAAAACCGTGCCGTAGCGGTAAACCCAATACCCATAGTGGGGTGCGCGAAGTTCTGTCATCGCTTGCATCACGGCATTTTCGCTCAACGGGACGGTGGTCTCAGCGAAGGTGCTTTGTTGTATGAAAACATAACCGAGCGCGAGGCTGACACTTCCAAGTGTTAATCCGAGTGCGAGGGTGCGAGCATGTGCGCGGAGTTTGCAAAATTTTGACACGAGTAGGTGTCGAAGCCCCCGAATCCCTAACACGACGATCGGGGGCAGCAGCAGAAACGCAGCGAGGTGTTTCGCGAACCCGTATCCGTTCCTGTAGGCTTCAGAGGCAGCGTAAAGTGTTGGCACGAAGGTGAGTACCCAGAGGAGATAGAGACTTAACCCTTCCTCTGTTTCCGTAGACAGAAAACGCCAACACTCCACAACTATAATCACGGATAAGAAAACGCCAAAACCTTCCCAACTTAAACCACCGATAAAGACCGTAAAACCGCTCGTGAGTGTCCATAAGAGTCGCTGGCGCGGACGCTCGGCGCGTAAAGACATCAGATAAGTCAAGACGGCGAGAAGGCCCATCATCAGACACCATGCGTCTCGATCGCCAAAGCCTGCTGTGGAGCGTTCTATACTACCGAGGAGCGTTGCCAAGATCAAGCCTACGGTGAGAGAAAACATCAGCCCGTAAGACGGATAAAGGAACAGACACAGCGCACCGAGTCCGATACAAAAGCAGATGACGGGCGTGTAGAGGGTAACGTGGTAAAGTGAGACGTTCGCAAACACAACAGAAACGGTTTTATGGGTGTAAGCAAGCACGTAGCCGTAAAGGTTTAGGGTTTGTCCTAAATCTCTGCCGAGGGGCAGCCATCGGTGCATGTCGCGTTCCGGTAGGTGTCCGTGTTCCGAAATCAGCGATGCCTGCCAGTAGTAGAAGTAGGCATCCGTTTCGGTGAACTGCCCATGAGGGGGAATCCCCTCGCCAGATGGGAGACGAATCCAGCACGACACTGCCAGCACGCTGAGAAGTCAGACGCTGACGAGAGATTTCTCAAGCGGTTGAGGTAATTGCATCCGACCTGACGTTTATCTCCGAAGCAAATGCTTGATGCCCCAGCCGAAATAGCGGACACCGGCACCGATTTTTTTCGGGACAAAGAGCAGAACGTCCCGCGTCCGTGTGAAAAAGGTCGGGACCTGGCTTAACTCGAATTCAGCACTCCCACCGATGCTTCTTGAGATGCCTTCTTCGGTGACTTCTTTCTCTATCTGAAGGGTGTAAATCGAGCCATCTTTGGTCTGAACGCCGAAATCCACCCTCTGTCTATTGCCTTCGCGATGTGTATCGGCGTAAAAAGGTTTCGGGAGTTGAGGCGTTTGGAGACGTAGCGCCACTGCCCCTGGCGTTGTGGCGGTTGTATCGGCAGGCTGTTGGGATCCGGTCGGTTTCTTGGATGCGTCAGGGAGCGGATGCTGTTTGTTTTTCGTTTTCTCTCTGTTTCTCATCCAAGACCGGTGCAATTTTGCCAATCGGTTTGTGGCGCTCTTTTTTTCGCTGTGTTGCTCCTGAGTCTCTGACGTATCCGAGTCGGATAGATTTTCGGCCAGCACGGCAGCACCCCAGGCAAAGCAGAAAAGCGTAACGCTGAGTACGGCGATTTGAGTGATTTGCTTCATGTTCTCCTCCTATGTTCACATGTATCTGGTGCTTCTGCCGCTTGCGGTGTCGGGCATCCGCGTTTGAAACGTGCTTATTCGTCTGTGACGGAAACCTCTCTAAATTTAACGTCCAAGCCGGAGACATCTTCAACAAAACCTTCGGCTTCTTGCGCGCTGATCTCGCCGTTTTCAAAGGCTTCTACGGCAAGCGTCCCCGCAAAATGTGCGATCTCTGCTTTCTCCATGCCGACTAACCATTCTTGAAGCCATTCATTGCGTTGCGTTGCGACATCTCCGCTGGGTTGTATCAAGTCTGAACCGAGCGCAAACGCTTTGGGGAGAACCTCTGTCGGCTTCATCTCGAAGATTTGCGCACGCAGTGACGCGTCGTTTGCACCGTTCTTATTATATTCAGTCCTCAGTGACAAGATGCGGCGTGTTGTATCCCAGTCGCCGAGAAATTCTGAGACGCTTGGGTCGTCTCCATGCAGTGCCCGCAGCAGTGCCTCTAACTCGGCACGTGTCGCCTCGATGTTTATGGAGTCAAAAGCTGAGAAATGATCAAAAAAAGCAAAGGCATCCTCAAAAACGGTATCAATTTCCGCCTGAGAATAGTGTTCCCTATCTACCCCTCTCGGCGGGGTAGGCGTATCCACTTTCGGGGGCGCGACAGCGCTTTGATCCCCTGCTGCAGGGAGGCTGTTGGGTGTCGTCTCAGCGATAGGGGCGGGCGTTTGATCGACAACATCAACAGCGACGGGTTTGGGGTGCAACGTCGGCAACTGTTGCGCGAATTTCCGATTGCTCTGCTCGGTATAAAAAAACAGTCCGGCACACAATACAACGATGATGATGCCTATTATCGTGACGGTTCGTCCTGAAATCATTTTCCTATCTCCTGTGAGTTGACTTCTCACCCATCTTTCTTGTGAGTGAGACGTCAAAATTAATCATGGAAGTTCAAACTCAACTCTGCTTTGATACACCGCATAGTGATTTTTCCTTCTGTTGAAAGCGTAAAAGTTAGAAAATAGATGGATTTTCGCTATACTTTAGGCGTATTATAGCAATTTTTGTAAATTTTTACGATAAAAATTCAAAATCTGCTATAATTGGCTCAACCTTTTGTAAAAACGGAAAATGGAGCCATCCCATGACCGGAAATAAATGTCAGAGCTCATCGCCGCAGATTTCAACACGGCTTATTTTTAGAAAGACGACCCCTGTGAGGTATCCCTCCGAAATTGTCCAAAATGCCAAAAAGGGTTGCCTGTCGGGAAATCTCGTCATCGAGTCGCTTGTAAATGAAAAGAAATCTATTCTTTAGCAAAAGAATCAGTTTCTTTATGTTTGAAAAAAGACTGTTCTTTAAAAACTTCGACGGTTTCGCGCAATTTTTACCGGCGCGTAACATCAACGGAGTTATCAAATAGAGGGATTTTTATCTAGAGGGATTTTTATCGAAGCGCGCCATCAACGGCTCACGAACTGCAGCACAGGCTACAGATAGGTAGGTATTACGGACCAAAAGAAGGATTGTCGACGTTCGGCTATAGACATGTAAGCGCTATCCTGGAGCATTCTTGTCTTTTAAGTCGAGACTTGAAGAGGCACGGAAGGTTGGGGCTATCACCAAACCCGCCGCGCCCGACTAAAGGGGAAGAAAATGGTTGAAAACAGTTACGGCACATCTCGATTCCTAATTTGCAGAATCTGAAACCGTAGCGGCCCAAGTATGAGCATGCTTATCCGAACCCCAAGCACTCGAATCTGCATAAAGCGTTCTACTTGTATTCCCAGAATACCTCGCACGGCCCTCGAACCCACCATCAAAAAGAGAACGACTATCAACGTCAACACCACCAGTCCCTGATAAACCCATAGAACACATGAAGTAGCCATTCCGAACCGCCCCAGTGCCCCTTGCTTTAGCCCATCCATTCACATGGATACCATTGCGCTCGGCAACGCAAGACGCATTATAGGGACCATCCCATTTGTTTTTCGGCTGTTTTGATCCATGAACGAAGAAGACAGCACTTAAAAAGAAAACTATCAATATTAAGAAAATGGACACAACTTTCACAATATTCTCCTTATCTCGATAAACCGAGAAATTCATAAGGGTCAATCCCTCCATCTGGAAACTCATAAAACGTTAAATTCGGTGGAAAAATTCCTTTCCCAGAATCGATTGCTTCCATAATATCATCTCCATACTTATCGCCAGTTTCACCAGAAGTTAGCGTGCGAGACAAAACACCCTCATGGCCTGGCCCAACGGAAATAGACCTCTTATAATAAACCACACCGTCAAGAATAGGGTAAACAAGCCCGTAATCGTCTTTAAATACAGCACCGCGGGTCTGAGTCCCCTCATTCCATAACTTGATTCTAACTCTCGACAACAACTCATGTTCGGGAGCCATTGTGCGAACACGCGTCTCAGACCAAGCATCCTGATCTGGATAATCCGGCGGGATTTCCGGAAACGGGCCGAAGCCGTAAGGTGAAACCCCATATGGCGAGATAGACACCTCGTCGGTTTCAGAGGTATCCTTCGCAAACATATCCGCTTCTACGTCAACGAAGTCCGCGTCATCTACGGACAACACCACCGCAGGTTCCGACACCGTTTCAGAACCGTCGTCGGATACACTGGGAACATCAACTTGCCCAGCTTCCTCGGGGACAGTTGGTTCAGCATGATGTGCAGCACGAGAGGGCTTATTGGTGTCTAGCTGCTGAAGAAAGCGCGCGGTTCTCGCCTCTTGCTCTCGGATATCACGCTTGACGCTTTCTTGATACAAGAGACTGCCTGCGACAAGCAGCACACAGATGATGAGTCCCACCAGAAAACCTTTATTAGATAGCAACATTTTTACGATACTCCTTTAGTTAGGACACTACCAAGGGAATTAGTTAGGACACTACCAAGGGAATTAGTTAGGACACTACCAAGGGAATTAGTTAGGACACTACCAAGGGAATTAGTTAGGACACTACCAAGGGAATTAGTTAGGACACTACCAAGGGAATTAGTTAGGACACTACCAAGGGAATTAGTTAGGACACTACCAAGGGAATTAGTTAGGACACTACCAAGGGAATTAGTTAGGACACTACCAAGGGAATTAGTTAGGACACTACCAAGGGAATCGGATTAGAATATACGGAATCGGATTGGTCAATTTGGAAGATAAATTACTGACATTACCTTTAGTAAAGATGTTCCAGAAAGTCAAATAGTGTGTGCGTGCGCAATAAGGTTCAGAGCAGTTTGAACAGATGGACTGTGTGAGAATACATCTGTTAGTTGCTCCTTAGAAAGGAGGTGATCCAGCCGCAGGTTCCCCTACGGCTACCTTGTTACGACTTCGCCTCAGTCATCGGTTTCATTGTCGAAAGCTCCCTCCCCCGAAGGGGTTAGGTCACCTGCTTCGAATGCTACCAACTCCCATCGCGTGACGGGCGGTGTGTACAAGGGCCGGGAACGTATTCACCGCGACCTGCTGATTCGCGATTACTAGCGATTCCAACTTCATGCAGTCGAGTTGCAGACTGCAATCTGAACTGGGGCCGGCTTTAAGGGATTAGCTCCCCCTCACGGGTTGGCAACCCTCTGTACCGGCCATTGTAGCACGTGTGCAGCCCAGGGCATAAGGGCCATGCGGACTTGACGTCATCCCCACCTTCCTCTGGCTCATCACCAGCGGTCTCTTTAGAGTGCCCAGCATTACCTGATGGCAACTAAAGACAGGGGTTGCGCTCGTTGCGGGACTTAACCCAACATCTCACGACACGAGCTGACGACAGCCATGCAGCACCTGTCACTGTGTCCCGAAGGAAAACCATATTTCTATGGCTAGCACAGGATGTCAAGCCCTGGATAAGGTTCTTCGCGTTGCGTCGAATTAAGCGACATGCTCCACCACTTGTGCGGCCCCCCGTCAATTACCTTGAGTTTTAACCTTGCGGCCGTACTCCCCAGGCGGGGTACTTAATGCGTTAGCTACAGCACAGAGGGAATTAACACCCCCTACACTTAGTACCCATCGTTTACAGTAAGGACTAGCGGGGTATCTAATCCCGGTTGCTCCCCAAACTTTCGCGCATGAGCGTCAGTCTTAGACCAGAAAGCCGCCTTCGCCACAGGTGTTCTATATGATATCTAAGCATTCCACCGCTACACCATACATTCCACTTTCCTCTTCTAGACTCAAGAAAGGCAGTATCATACGCACTGACCCGGTTGAGCCGGGACATTTCACGTCTGACTTACCTTTCCGCCTGCACGCGCTTTACGCCCAGTAATTCCGGACAACGCTCGCCCCCTACGTATTACCGCTGCTGCTGGCACGTAGTTAGCCGGGGCTTTCTACTACAGTAACGTCAAAGCGGTTGCTTTATCGGCAACCACCAATTCATCCCGTAACACAGAGGTTTACGACCCGAAGGCCTTCATCCCCCACGCGGCGTCGCATCGTCAGGGTTGCCCCCATTGCGAAATATTCTCGACTGCAGCCTCCCGTAGGAGTTTGGGCAGTGTCTCAGTCCCAATGTGGCTGGACATCCTCTCAGACCAGCTACCCATCGTCGCCTTGGTGCGCTTTTAACACACCAACTAGCTAATAGGACGCGGGCTCATCTCCGAGCGGCAGCCGAAGCCACCTTTCATCACCGAAACCAAAGTCTCGGCCATCGTATTTGGTATTAGCCACTCTTTCGAATAGTTATCCCCATCTCAGAGGTAGATTACCCACGCGTTACTCACCCTTTCGCCACTTTCCACCGGACCGAAGCCCGATTTCTCGTTCGGCTTGCATGCCTCATCCACGCCGCCAGCGTTCGTCCTGAGCCGGTATCATACTCTCATAAAAGTATCGAAATGCCGCTTCGCTTCTCTTGAAAGCAAGCGCATTCACAAGTTGTAAATCGGCACGTCACGTTCACTATTTAACTTTCAAAGAACACTTTCGCCTTCTATTGAAAAAGGCTAGTCTAATTATACGCCATAAAAACCCGTTTGTCAAATTAAATATCAAGAAAAATGCGTTTTTGCCAAATTTTTCGCTTTTTTTTCAAAAAAATATGTTCACTTTAAAGATTTTGCGGCTTCGCGTGCAAAATGCACGCATTTTTCGCGCGTGACATCAACTGTAGGAAAAACGGATTTCTGTGGCTGTGTCACCACGTTCAGACGATTTTTGCAGCACGCCCTGTTTCAAAGGGCAAGAATCAATACCAGTCAATGTCTTCATTTTTATCCATTTGACAATCGCTTTGAAATATCAACGCGTTCGTCAATCGTACGCCAATTTTCTTCCGCCCCCTGTTTGTGAAATCCGCCCGATTTGTGAATCTCGGATATAGACGATTTCAGAATCTGGAGAGAGTCCAGACACTTTATCTGCCCGATATACATACCCGTGGAAGTAATGTTTCACAAACCCGGAGTCGAAGGGGAAACTTGTACCACCATCAACGGCAAAACCAAGGGAGAGCGCATATTCCTGCTCCATGCAAGGGGAAGCCAAAGTCTTTTTATCCTGAACATTTTTATCTCCGGATGTGAATCGACACACCGATGGGATAAACTTCACTAATGGGCGTTTATGTCTCAAGTCGTGGCAACTTCTTGACCATTCGCCAGAGTTCCGCTCCATCGTTCAGTTGCCTGTGGAATACGATAAGACAGCGAAATGCCCAGAGTTTGATGCATGGCTTTCATCGGAAGTGGTGCGAACTTCGGGTCAGTGGCTACAGGGCATCGGCTGAACGTCATTCGGGACAGGATTGCATCCATCGCTTTCGGTGCCTCGGCTCCGAACCTACTCGTTTTTGCGGTAGTGCGTGTATTCTTCAATAAGAATGTGTCCAGTTGCTTGACGTCTGCCATGGTGGCAGGTGTGGGCATGATGGTTGCTGCGGAGATGGATCTCCGTTGTTGGGCGCTCACACCGCAGCACCTCAAAAGCGTCACGGGTTGCGGACGGTACGCTGACAAAAAAAGCATGTTTTGGGTTGTGGGCAGGCTTTTGCAAAACGACATCGAAGATCATCATATCGCTAATGCTGCGGCTCCGGCAATAATGGGCATCTCTGCATGTCGGAGGGTAAGGTGAATCGGCCCCTTAGTGTTGTTGTCATAGAGTTTTCTCCATTTCTGCTTTTTTTTTGCTCTTTTTAAGGGGTTACGAGTTAGCGACGCACGCCCGGGCGGGATGCGGGTTAGATTGTCTCTCTGAGTCGCACGAGGTGTGCGTTCTTGCCACTCTCAAACATTGCGACAGTTTCCTTCATCTCTTCATCAGTCAAAAGGGTTGTTGTCATAGCGTTTTTACCTCTGTTTGCCGATTGTAAAAACTTTTGAAGAGCCACGCTAAAATCAGGCATCCGAGACACAGGATGAGAGACACCCCTACTAAAACACTCTCATGTGTTTGTATAGCGGAAGCCACGTCATCACGATGAGAGCGATTTTGTGGCTTCCGCCTCCTTTGAATAAAAAGTCTCTTCACAGATAAGGCATGTCTCTGGTGTCGCACAGGTGCTGCAACCGCGCCCATCGCAATCCGGACAGCCATCAGCATCGGGTGGGTTACAGGTGAGGCAATTGTCACCGTCCTCATGGTAACCTGAACCATCACAGTCGTTGCAGTTATCACTATACGCATCAATAAGTGCAGCACCGCCACCGATGATACCTACTGCACATCCAACAACACCGGCTACAGGGAGCCAAGCTGGTGAAGCTGCACCTAAGCCAGCAATACCAACTCCAAGTACAACTCCGCCACCAATGACTCCTGCCCAGCCGCCAACTTTCTGCCAGACAGCTGATGATGGAAGAATACCTATGCTTGAAAAGCATATAATAGCCAGTGCGAATACGGTGAAAGCCTGTAACAAGGTCATACGCCTTACAAAATCATCAGACGTCCAACTTGAAAATAGTCGCATCTAAATTAACTCCTTTTTTATTTTATTCTTGACCTAATCATCTCGAAAGATTCAGCAATATGTTTGTCTGATAACCCAGTATTACTACTTCTTAAGTGTTGTTCTGACAGCCGAAGCACTTCTTCTCTGTCCTCATAAGATATTTCAGAAAACAGTGAAACAACATAATCCAAAGTTTCATTCTGCATAGCCTTTGCTTGTTTCACTATTTCACGTCTACCTTTCGGCGTCTTAGAAACAATATCAAGATTTTCAAGATCAAACAACAGCTCATATTTTGCACTTAAACTGGATGCAAATTCATTCCAATCGTCAACCAATTCTTGCGCGAGTTTTTGATACTCCACTTCACTTTCATCTGTACTTGTTATGTCAGGCCCGTCAGAAGGTTTGATACTTTTGGAGTCAATTGTCTTATAATCAGGATACTTGGATAATGTATCTGATAGTGGCACTTCGGAAACTTCCGAAGTTGAGTCGTGGGTTTCTTCTACAGTCTCTATCGGCATTGACGCTGAAACTGTCATCGGTTCGGAAACCTTTGGTGTCACCGACTGCTTTATCGGTGTTGTCGTCTTGTAAATCACAATCGGTTCGGTTGGCACATCTGAGCGCAGCGACAAGAAACCTATCGCACAGATGAACAGTATCAGAATACCGATGGGAAGGTAAAACTTTTTCACATTACATGCTCCTTTATTGGATTGGGGAATTTTGGAAATAAATTACCGACATTATCTTTAGAAAGATGTTCCAGAAAGTCAAATAGTGTGTGCGTGCGTAATAAGGTTCAGAGCAGGAGGAACTTTCCGTTGTGGTGTTTTCACAAACAAACTTTTAAAATTCATGATTACCTCCATTAAATGAAAAGAAATCTATTCTTTAGCAAAAGAATCAGTTTCTTAATCTTTGAAAAAAGACTGTTCTTTAAAAACTTCGACGGTTTCGCGCAATTTTTACCGGCGCGTAACATCAACGGAGTTATCAAATAGAGGGATTTTTATCTAGAGGAATTTTTATCGAAGCGCACCATCAACGGCTCACGAACTGCAGCACAGGCTACAGATAGGTAGGTATTACGGACCAAAAGAAGGATTTTCGACGTTCGGCTATAGACATGTAAGCGCTATCCTGGAGCATTCTTGTCTTTTAAGTCGAGACTTGAAGAGGCACGGAAGGTTGGGGGCTATCCCCAAACCCGCCGCGCCCGACTAAAGGGGAAGAAAATGGTTGAAAACAGTTACGGCACATCTCGATTCCTAATTTGCAGAATCTGAAACCGTAGCGGCCCAAGTATGAGCATGCTTATCCGAACCCCAAGCACTCGAATCTGCATAAAGCGTTCTACTTGTATTCCCAGAATAAACCGCCTTGCCATTGAAATCACCATCAAAATCAGAACGACTATCAACGTCAACACCACCAGTCCCTGATAAACCCATAGAACACATGAAGGAGCCATTCCGAACCGCCCCAGTGCCCCTTGCTTTAGCCCATCCATTCATATGGATACCATTGCGCTCGGCAACGCAAGACGCATTATAGGGACCATCCCATTTGTTTTTCGGCTGTTTTGATCCATGAACGAAAAAGACAGCACTTAAAAAGAAAACTATCAATATTAAGAAAATGGACACAAATTTCACAATATTCTCCTTATCTCGATAAACCGAGAAATTCATAAGGGTCAATCCCTCCATCTGGAAACTCATAAAACGTTAAATTCGGTGGAAGGATTCCTTTCCCAGAATGGATTACTTCCGTAATATCATCTCCATACTTATCGTCAGTTGCATTAGAAGTTAGAAAGCGAGACGAAACACCCTCATGGCCTGGCCCAACGGAAAGGGACCTCTTATAATAAACCACACCGTCAAGAATAGGGTAAACAAGCCCGTAATCGTCTTTAAATACAGCACCGCGGGTCTGAGTCCCCTGATTCCATAACTTGATTCTAACTCTCGACAACAACTCATGATTGGGAGCCATTGTGCGAACACGCGTCTCAGACCAAGCATCCTGATCTGGATAATCCGGCGGGATTTCCGGAAACGGCCCGAAGCCATAAAGTGAAACCCCATATGGCGAGATAGGCACCTCGTCGGTTGCAGAGGTATCCTTTGCCATATCCGCTTCTACGTCAACGAAGTTCGCGTCATCTATGGACAACACCGCAGGTTCCGACACCGTTTCAGAACCGTCGTCGGATACAATGGGAACATCAACTTGCCCAGCTTCCTCGGGGACAGTTGGTTCAGCATGCTGTGCAGCACGAGAGGGCTTATTGGTGTCTAGCTGCTGAAGAAAGCGCGCGGTTCTCACCTCTTGCTCTCGGATATCACGCTTGACGCTTTCTTGATACAAGAGACCGCCTGCGACAAGCAGCACACAGATGATAAGTCCCACCAGAAAACCTTTATTAGATAGCAACGTATACAACATGTTTACGATACTCCTTTAGTTAGGACACTACCAAGGGAATCGGATTAGAATATAGGGAATCGGATTAGAATATAGGGAATCGGATTAGAATATAGGGAATCGGATTAGAATATAGGGAATCGGATTAGAATATAGGGAATCGGATTAGAATATAGGGAATCGGATTAGCCAACTTTGGAAATAAATTACCGACATTATCTTTAGAAAGATGTTCCAGAAAGTCAAATAGTGTGTGCGTGCGTAATAAGGTTCAGAGCAGTTTGAACAGATGGACTGTGTAAGAATACATCTGTTGTTTGCTCCTTAGAAAGGAGGTGATCCAGCCGCAGGTTCCCCTACGGCTACCTTGTTACGACTTCGCCTCAGTCATCGGTTTCATTGTCGAAAGCTCCCTCCCCCGAAGGGGTTAGGTCACCTGCTTCGAATGCTACCAACTCCCATCGCGTGACGGGCGGTGTGTACAAGGGCCGGGAACGTATTCACCGCGACCTGCTGATTCGCGATTACTAGCGATTCCAACTTCATGCAGTCGAGTTGCAGACTGCAATCTGAACTGGGGCCGGCTTTAAGGGATTAGCTCCCCCTCACGGGTTGGCAACCCTCTGTACCGGCCATTGTAGCACGTGTGCAGCCCAGGGCATAAGGGCCATGCGGACTTGACGTCATCCCCACCTTCCTCTGGCTCATCACCAGCGGTCTCTTTAGAGTGCCCAGCATTACCTGATGGCAACTAAAGACAGGGGTTGCGCTCGTTGCGGGACTTAACCCAACATCTCACGACACGAGCTGACGACAGCCATGCAGCACCTGTCACTGTGTCCCGAAGGAAAACCATATTTCTATGGCTAGCACAGGATGTCAAGCCCTGGATAAGGTTCTTCGCGTTGCGTCGAATTAAGCGACATGCTCCACCACTTGTGCGGCCCCCCGTCAATTACCTTGAGTTTTAACCTTGCGGCCGTACTCCCCAGGCGGGGTACTTAATGCGTTAGCTACAGCACAGAGGGAATTAACACCCCCTACACTTAGTACCCATCGTTTACAGTAAGGACTAGCGGGGTATCTAATCCCGGTTGCTCCCCAAACTTTCGCGCATGAGCGTCAGTCTTAGACCAGAAAGCCGCCTTCGCCACAGGTGTTCTATATGATATCTAAGCATTCCACCGCTACACCATACATTCCACTTTCCTCTTCTAGACTCAAGAAAGGCAGTATCATACGCACTGACCCGGTTGAGCCGGGACATTTCACGTCTGACTTACCTTTCCGCCTGCACGCGCTTTACGCCCAGTAATTCCGGACAACGCTCGCCCCCTACGTATTACCGCTGCTGCTGGCACGTAGTTAGCCGGGGCTTTCTACTACAGTAACGTCAAAGCGGTTGCTTTATCGGCAACCACCAATTCATCCCGTAACACAGAGGTTTACGACCCGAAGGCCTTCATCCCCCACGCGGCGTCGCATCGTCAGGGTTGCCCCCATTGCGAAATATTCTCGACTGCAGCCTCCCGTAGGAGTTTGGGCAGTGTCTCAGTCCCAATGTGGCTGGACATCCTCTCAGACCAGCTACCCATCGTCGCCTTGGTGCGCTTTTAACACACCAACTAGCTAATAGGACGCGGGCTCATCTCCGAGCGGCAGCCGAAGCCACCTTTCATCACCGAAACCAAAGTCTCGGCCATCGTATTTGGTATTAGCCACTCTTTCGAATAGTTATCCCCATCTCAGAGGTAGATTACCCACGCGTTACTCACCCTTTCGCCACTTTCCACCGGACCGAAGCCCGATTTCTCGTTCGGCTTGCATGCCTCATCCACGCCGCCAGCGTTCGTCCTGAGCCGGTATCATACTCTCATAAAAGTATCGAAATGCCGCTTCGCTTCTCTTGAAAGCAAGCGCATTCACAAGTTGTAAATCGGCACGTCACGTTCACTATTTAACTTTCAAAGAACACTTTCGCCTTCTATTGAAAAAAGGCTAGTCTAATTATACGCCATAAAAACCCGTTTGTCAAATTAAATATCAAGAAAAATGCGTTTTTGCCAAATTTTTCGCTTTTTTTTCAAAAAAATATGTTCACTTTAAGGATTTTGCGGCTTCGCGTGCAAAATGCACGCACTTTTCGCGCGTGACATCAACCGCAGTTAAAATGGATTTCTGCATTCATATGCGCGTCTAAATGCGTCAGTCTTGGTATAGAAAAGAGAAAAAAAAGGAAAACTAGTGTTAGAGAGAAAAGTTTGACGAAAATATTTTTCGTGCGTAACAAGAATCTGTCTCCTAAAAGAGATGCATTCGAGATTCAAGGGTAATAGATAGGCTGAACTTAAGGAATGTCAGCCTACTCTGTAGGTATAGGTGAACCGTTTCTTAATTATCCTTTTGCGGACAATACAAGCGATGTTCACCAAGTATTTGGTGTGTTCCCAACTTTAGAACTACCGTCTTACAATAACGGCAAGGCAGTGCGGCTGTGAGGTATCCACCAATAAAGCAGATTATAGAAACGATAATGACAACTTTCAGAATTGATTTTTTCATAAAAAATATTCTCACTCGAGCTATCTTCTTCCCAAAGTCGGGCACCCACACCTATGATAGCAGCACCGGCAAAAATGACAAGTGCTCCAGGTAATATGTGATTTGCGGGGTAAAAAATTAGGGAAGACAAAGGGGCTGATAATTTGCGATTAAAAGGGTTTAGTTTCATCATGTAAAAAACGCCTCTTCATCTCAGGACTGGGGGCGCTTTGGTGATTTCTCCTATCACATAAACGACTGCGATTCCTATCATTGCTGTCCCCGCAAACGTGATGATGGCTCCACCGACTGTCGTAGCAGTCGCAGCGATGCCGACACCGACATCAACACTTCTTGCAATCAAGATGAATCCAAACACTGTAAGGGAAGAACCGCAACAAAACCATTCCAACGATACACTCCAACTCCCTTCAGTAGGGTTTATAGGCAAAAGTGAAGAATACACTCTAAAACCCAGCATCAAGAGCACAAGCATCTCTAAAGGGGAAATCATATTCCGGCTCAAAGCGAGTGGGGTCAAGAACCTTTTTATCAAGAACATCTGCTGTTCCTTTCAAATCCTCAGATTCCCACGAGGGCTAATCCCTCTGAGAATTCATAGGCAAGCCACTCCCTCGGCTCAATCACCCACGCGCCGGTTTTGTCTATGTAACCCCATTTTTCATCAATGCAAACACAAGCAACGCCTTCGGAGAACCAATAGACTCTATCAAACTGCGGTTCAATTACGATAGCACCCGTCTTATCGGCAAATCCATATTTCTTGTCTATGCCTATGCTCACTAAGCCTTCAGAGAAGTAGGGCTGATAAAATCTTAAAGCAAAACCAAAATCAAATGTCACTGCCACCTCCCCTGTTTTATCAATAAAGGCGTGGGTTCCATCCTTAGTTACAACATGGGCGAGTCCCTCGGAGAAATCGTCTACCTCCCGAAATTGCGGTGGGATGACGATTGCACCCGTTTTATCGATATAGCCTTCACCCGTGCAGCCCCAATCCGTAAGATACCCCTCGTCGTTGAGTTCGTCTTCTTCACAGACATCGGCTACGGCGAGTCCGTCGCAAAACGGGGCAAAGCAAACGTAATGTGGGGGTGGGATGAGTGCCCAGGCACCGGTAGTATCAATATATCCATTTTGTGTCTCGGTTTTGACATGGGCAAGCCCCTCCGAAAACTGTTTCCCCCTCTCAAACATCGGAGGTATTACTATTCTACCGGACTTATCAATGTAGCCGTGCTTGTCCCTTATGTAAACGGGGGCGAGGCCATCCGAAAACCCAGTTGCCCACTCAAATTGAAGCGGGATGGCAAAATCTCCGGTTTTGTCAATGAACCCGTGTTCACCATCAATTTTTACAGCCGCTAATCCCTCGCTATAATATGAGCCGTCATCAAACTGTGGGGGGATGACAAAATCTCCACTTTTGTCAATGTAGCCAAAAGTCGGCATTTTACTACCTACCTTGTGAGTCAAACGTTTTTCCGTTTCTATCAAAAGGACAAAGCGTTCGTCCTGATCCGGTATCAGACGTTCCATAAAGGTTGATGTGATTATACGCCATAAAAACCGGATTGTCACATTAAAAATCAAGAAAAATAATGAGGAATTTTCGGGAAAAAATGCGTTTTTTCCAAATTTTTCGCTTTTTTTTCAAAAAAATATGTTCACGTTAAAGGTGTTACGGATTCGCGGGCAAAATCCACGCATTTTTCGCGCGTGACATCAACCGTAGGAAAAAAATAGATTGAAAAAGTGGTAACGTGCCTGAAATCAATCAACAAAATTCCATGCATCGGCAATCGCCTCATAAGACATTCCTGAACTCGCGCCATCCACACCGGCAGATGCACTACAGTTCCACAGTTTAGGCACCGCATCTATATCATCCGCAGCCCAGATGAAAAATGAATCTTTATATGCCACAAACGCTTCCTCATCCACCAAGCCCCACCATGAATCAGATTTTACAGCATCGTTGTTGGGCACCTACGCATAACAGTTCCAAGTCCCTTCGTGCTCGGGGGAACTGGTACCAGATACACGTGCATACGCAAAATATTCAATGCCTGGTAGCCGTGGCTCAAGGATGTAATCTATATCAACAGTAATCTCGGCATAGGCAGTCAGCGTGCCATCGTAATCAGACACTTTGCACTTAGCCCACGTGTAGGGCGGACCGGCCTCCGGCAGAAGCCTGTAACTTGGGTTATCGTTCCAGGACAAGGCAACGCTGCCAAGCAGTCCGAGAATGAGTGAACAAAACACTATAACTTTCATGAGAAAATTCTCCTTTTTGATTATCGGTGGAATCCTAAAAATTCGTAGGGGTTGATACCGCCCTCCTCATAAGAAACCAGTTTTATGTCTAATGGTATATCGCCCTCAGTCACAAAAGGTTTTTCTTTTTTTTCTCTGATAGCATGTAAACGGGCACCATCATCCGGATGCCCGCTCGCTCGAGTTATATATCTAACACCTTCATCTGTCTCAGCCCATTTGACATAGCGAATCCCTTTGATAACCGGATATACCCGTCCATTCCACATAGAAATACCTTCAACATTGACGCCTTCTTCCCTAAGTTTTACTGCAACGCGAACCATCAATTCATGCTTTATAGATTTGGGCGGAAAAGCCCCCGCCCATTCTTCTGGCAATTCCGGGTACGGACCAAATCCGTAAGGGGAAACGGGGATGTCGTTGGTTTCTTCAGGAACAGTATCCTTAAAAGGTACCTGTTCATCCATAGGTAGCGCCTTGATTTCTTCAGGTACTATTTGAACATCATGATTCATTTCAATGAATTCAGTTAATTGCCTGCGTTCCTCAGTACCAACTTGTTCTGTAGACGTTGAGACTTGTAGAACTTTCTCTGAAGATATAGCGTGCCCTGCCGGTTTAGCCACTTTGTAGATTTTTATAGGCACTTGTGGCAATCTAGAACGGTACACTATAACCCCAAAGAATCCTAAAGCTGCTGCAATGAGTAAGGCAGGAACCCAAAACCGTTTAGACTTAAACAGAGACATAAGGACATTCCTTTTTAGCTTATGTTTCCTCGCTAACACAAAAATATTCCAGAAAGTTAAATATTTTTTATGTTCACGTTATCAGGTAGTACGTGCAGCACAGGGCATAAGGGCCATTTAGCCACTCTTTCGAATAGTTATCCCCATCTCAAAAGTAGATTACCCACGCGTTACTCACCCTTTCGCCACTTTCCACCGGACCGAAGCCCGATTTCTCGTTCGGCTCGCATGCCTCATCCACGCCCCCAGCGTTCGTCCTGAGCCGGTATCATACGCTCATAAAAGTATCGAAATGCCGCTGCGCTTCTCTTGAAAGCAAGCACATTCACAAGTTGCAAACCGGCACGACACGTTCACTAGTTCACTTTCAAAAAACCAAAAACCTTCTACTGAAAAAAGGGCAAGAGCGTAGCGGGTGCCCGATTGCGCGCCAGAGAAAGGATCGAGGCCCACTCCCCGGCGCGAACTAGCGTAGCCCTCGAGGCGAGTGGCACTTGTTACTGAAGTGTACCCTAGGGACTAACCCCTTTTTTCAGAGCTCCTCAGGTTCCCACCATTGCTAATCCCTCTGAGAACTCATGGGCAAGCCACTCCCTCGGCTCAATCACCCACGCGCCGGTTTTGTCTATGTAACCCCATTTGTCATCAATGCAAACACAAGCAACGCCATCGGAGAACCAATAGACTCTATCAAACTGCGGTTCAATTACGATAGCACCCGTCTTATCGGCAAATCCATATTTCTTGTCTATGCCTATGCTCACTAATCCTTCAGAGAAGTAGGGCTGATAAAATCTTAAAGCAAAATCAAAATCAAATGTCACTGCCACCTCCCCTGTTTTATCAATAAAGGCGTGGCTTCCATCCTTTATTACAACATGGGCGAGCCCCTCGGAGAAATCGTCTACCTCCCGAAATTGCGGTGGGATGACGATTGCACCGGTTTTATCGATATAGCCTTTACCCGTGCACCCCCAATCCGTAAGATACCCCTCGTCGTTGAGTTCGTCTTCTTCACAGACATCGGCTACGGCGAGTCCGTCGCAAAACGGGGCAAAGCAAACGTAATGTGGGGGTGGGATGAGTGCCCAGGCACCGGTAGTATCAATATATCCATTTTGTGTCTCGGTTTTGACATAGGCAAGCCCCTCCGAAAACTGTTCCCCCTGCTCAAACATCGGAGGTATTACTATTCTACCGGACTTATCAATGTAGCCGTGCTTGTCCCTTATGTAAACGGGGGCGAGGCCATCCGAAAACCCAGTTGCCCACTCAAATTGAAGCGGGATGGCAAAATCTCCGGTTTTGTCAATGAACCCGTGTTCACCATCAATTTTTACAGCGGCTAATCCCTCGCTATAATAATAGCAGTCATCAAACTGTGGTGGAATAACAAAATCTCCACTTTTGTCAATGTAGCCAAATTTCGGCATTTTACTACCTACCTTGTGAGTCAAACGTTTTTCCGTGTTGCTTGTGTTCCACGGAAAAAGCTTTTTGAGCGTGAAACGAATTGCTAAGGGGTTAAGAGAAGCAAACCACTAATAAACGGTGCAGCAGGAGTGGGCAATATCACAATGCCAATAACCGTTTTTGCCCCTTTGTAAATCAGATATCCGGTGCCTGCCGCAGCGGCGATTTGGGCGAGGCGATGCGGCGAGTACCAACTCCCTCCGGATTGATTCATTTCTCTCTCAATCGCCTTTGCACTGTCTTGAGATTTTTTGGATAATCTCTTGAGCGCGTTTTTACCGCCTCTGATTTTCCATTTTGGGCTTTCCGGTATCGGCGGCATAACATTTATATGTCCACCCTTTGGAAAGCTAACGTCCCAATGCTCACCGCCATGGTTTGATGGGGCTTTCTTCCATCTGTTATCTTTTTTGTCTGTGTACGAACCGTCCGAGTTTTTACCTCGGCCAGGTTTTGGTTCAAAAGTAGAATCAGAAGAGCCTTCAAACCAACCACCGTCAAAACTACTCACACAACTTGGCACTCCAGTGGATTCCAAACCAAATACCATAAACGGGACTGAGAGGAGGAGGTTTAGTGCAAAAAAAACGGTTAAGACGCTCATCTGTTTATCTCCTTTGTACTTCTGCTTCGAGTTCTTTGACAACTTCAGCAATTAAGTCTTCATCCCACGGACCCGGAGACGGGCGACCCGGTTTTTCAAGTGCATTAAGCAACTCTACCTCTTTGCGGGCAATCTCTTGGAGTTCTCTTTGGGTGGGCTGTCGCGTCCACGTGACGGCGCTCGAAACGTTTGGCACGGGACCGGAGGCTTTGCGCTCCAGTTCAGATAACCACTCCTTCGCGAGTTCAACAACACCAGTAGCATAGTCCACTGTCGGAAATGGTTTGCCCTCTCTAAGCATCTTCTCATGTTCTAGTGTCAGTCGAAGCGGGTTTTGAGAGATGATGTGTCGTAAGACTCTATGGCGTGCCCATTCTTCATGAGTGAGTTTATAATAGTCTTGTCCAGTGACTTCTTCTGTAGTCCATTTTATCTCATACCGCGGAACATTATACTCAAAAAGTGAAGCTTTTCCATTTTCATCCCATCTGTACCCGTAGCCTTTTGGTGGTGGTTCAAGCCGTAAGTCTGCCCAGAACTCTCGTATCTCTGCTTCCTGTTCCTTCGTTAAGACTCTTTCCCCAGAAGACGCTATAGGAAGTTGTGCCAACGTCTTTGGCATCAAGCCAACATGCGGTTCCTCGTGCGATATGCCATCAGCGTGGAAGTGTCTGCCTGGCGAGGTATCCCCCTCGCTTACTTCTGCAGTGGCCGGGTTCTGTTTCTCATCCCATTGCTTGATGCGTTGCTGTGTCTCGGCAAGGTTTGCGGTGTCTTGGCGTTTGACATGCTGCATGTAAAGCAGGCTACCGACAACGCAGAAGATAAAGAGTACTAACGCACCGATAAACAGGCGCTTGCTGAAGAGTTCTTTTAATAACATGTTAGAGACTCCTTTATTATTTAGACACGCGAACGAACAATTTTCGTATCATCTATTACCTCATAAAAAATTGTAAATGGCAGGATTCTAACGCTCAGGCATCGCCTTTGCTTTTTCGGCTTCCATTCTTTCCCACGCTTTTTTGGCGACTTCCCTCGTGATTTCATCCACATCGCGTCCATTCGCTTCCCCCATAAATGAAAACGTCGCATGAGTGACGTTTCCTTGTGCATCGTTATGTACATCGATAAGGGGCTCCCCTTCTTTATGCAAGAAGTAGGTGCCATCTTCTTTTTGAAGATATGTGTATCCCGGCGGCGGTGGTTCCACGCCTTTTTTTCGCCAATCATGGGCATCAAGTTTATCTTGCACGTTTTGGGGGAGTAAAGCCAAATTTATACCCCTCTTGTACAGATAGTTGACTTGTTTTGGCGAATATTGAGACAAGTCAGGTCCTTCTTTGTCAATTTCTTCAGGGCTCATCTCGGCAAGCTCTTTACCCAGTTGACGATATAACGCTTTGATTTCACTCTCTGTCAGTGAAGAAACTACGTTTTTTCCCGTTTGTGCCGTCTGTTTGCTGGCGGTAGATGCTGCGTGCGGTTCTGCGTGCCATTCGTCGCCTTGCCAATGTCCGCCTTGTGAGGTATCGGCAACGGGTGCGGGCGTTTTCCGTGCCGCATCCCATTGCTTGATGCGTTCCCGCGTCTCGGCAAGGTTTGCGGCATCTTGGCGTTTGACATGCTGCATGTAAAGCAGAGAACCCGCAACGCATAACACAAAGAACGCTAACACACCGATAAACAGGCGGTTGCTGAAAAGTTCTTTGAACATTGTAAAAACTCCTACATTGATTTTAGCCATGCGTCCGTGTCGGGTTGAATTCAAATGATGAGGGAATTGCCCAAAAGCAAGAAAGAAAAGGAGGGTATGAGGCAATCCGTCCCTGTAAGGGTGCTGTTCTCTCTTGTTATAGCACACAAACGCTGTGCTATGATATGATAGAGACTAGCGCCGCTATACTCACGATATGGCACTGCGACGCGTCGCTCGGTGGTTGAACACCGGCGGCAAACCTCTAAAAAAAGAGAACACTGCTCACGCTCCGTAATGCCCTGAAGATAATGAGAACACCACACGATAATCGTCACAGGACGGATCACTGTGGCATATAGACGTTTCACGTTTCAGAGAGTGGAGACAGCAATGCCGCCGCTGATTGCGGGGAGGAAATGGATTTCTGCGTCCGTGTCAACGTGTTCGCGCAGGCCTTCTCGTGTCAGGATACCGTTGATGTAGACAGCGATGCCGGGTTTGACGCGCCCCTCTTCGCATAACCGCTCTTGGATGCCGGGGTAGCGTCTCTCTAAGTTATCGATGATGTCACGGAGGGTTGTCCCCGGAATCGAGACGTGCTCTTCACCGTCGGTGAGTTTCCGCATGAGCGCCGGGATGGCTACAATTGGCATGGTGGTTCCTTATGCGGTTCTGTGAAAACAAACAGCGTTGTCACACGCGAGACATCTCTGGCTTGGCAACTGTTGGTAAAAGGGCGAGACATCAATCTCGCCCTACGAGATGTGTGCATCAGATTTTGCCCATCGCTTTTAGCAGTCTGTCGGGTGACATGGGTAGTTCTGTCATACGGACACCGATAGCGTCGTAGATGGCGTTGGCGATGGCGGCCGGGGGTGGAATAATCGGCACCTCGCCGACACCGCGCACACCGTACGGGTGCCCAGGATTCGGCACCTCAACGATAACCGTGTCTATCATCGGTAAATCTAAGCATGTCGGCATTCGGTAATCGAGGAAACTGGCGTTAGTCATTGCACCTTCGGGATTATAGATGTATTCCTCATTTAACGCCCACCCGATGCCCTGTACGACGCCACCTTGCATTTGCCCTTCGACGTAGCTGGGATGGATGGCTTTTCCCGCGTCCTGCGTCGCTGTGTAGCGGAGAATTTCTACCTTGCCCGTCTCCACGTCTACTTCAACATCGACGACGTGGGTTGCAAATGCACCACCGACACCGGCTGGATTCACAGCGGCTCTGCCGATAATGGGGCCCCCTGTTTCACCCAGTCTTGCAGACAGTTCGCGAAAGCTAATCTGTTCCTCCTTGCCGTTGATAGATGAGAATTCGCCATCGGCAAACTGCACATTTTCTTCATCGACATCCCAGAGCTTGGCGGCACGAGCAATCATCTGTGTCTTGACATCTTGCGCTGCCTCATAAGCGGCATAGCCGGTGGCGAAAGTTGTGCGGCTCCCTCCCGTCACGGCGGTGTACCCGATAGCATTCGTATCCACGACACTCGGGTTAACCGCTTCGGCGGAAATGCCCAATGCCTCGGCGGCTTGCATGGCGATAGAGGTGCGGGTGCCACCGATGTCGGTAGAACCTTCAACGAGATTAATCGTGCCGTCCGGGTTCACACTGATGGTGACGCTGGATTGCAAGCCGATATTGAACCAGAATCCGGATGCTACACCACGTCCGTGATGTTTCTTTCCGTTTGGTGAGGTGTAGTGGGGATGTTCCTTGGCGGCTTCGACGGTTTCAATGAAGCCGATGCGCGGGTAAACAGGGCCGTCTGCACGCCTGTCACCTTCTTTCGCACCGTTGAACAGGCGGATTTCTAAGGCATCTAGTCCGAGTTTTTCTGCGAGTTCATCGATAACCGTTTCTGAACCGAACGCGGCGTTTGTCGCCCCCGGCGCACGATACGCAGCGGTTTTCGGTTTATTGACTACGACATCGTAACCGTCAATGAGAACGTTCTCAATATTGTAAGGTGCGAAAATGCACATCGCGCCGGCGCCGACAGGTGAACCGGGATAGGCACCCGCCTCAAAGGCGAGGTATGTCTGAGCAGCGGTTATTTTGCCGTCTTTTGTCGCCCCGATTTTAACACGGATGTAAGAAGCCGGCGTTGGCCCGGTGCCTTCAAAGACTTCACCCCGACTCATCAGCACCTTAACCGGTTTACCTGTTTTCTTCGCGAGCAGGGCAGCAACAGGCTTAATGTAGACGTTAATCTTTCCGCCAAAACCGCCACCGATTTCCATGGGGACTACCTTAATTTTCGAAATCGGATATTGGAGGATTTCGGCGAGTTGTTCGCGTACGGTAAACGCACCTTGCGTACTACACCAGACAGTCAGCTCCCCATCAGGGTTATAGAGCGCGGTGGCATTATGTGGCTCAATATAGCCTTGATGAACCGTTCCGGTGACAAATTCGCGTTCAACGACGACATCGGCATCGGCAAACCCTTTTTCAATATTTCCTTTTTTGTGTTGGAGATGACTTGCGACGTTACTGGGCTCCTCAGCCGTCTCGCCGAGTGAGGAAGTCTTCAGCGTTTCATGCAGGAGAGGCGCCCCCGGCTCCATGGCTGCACGTACTTCAAGCACCGGCGGCAGCACCTCATATTCAACGTCAATGAGTTCGCATGCCTCTTCAGCGATGTGTGGATTCGTTGCGGCGACGGCCGCGACAGCATGCCCCTTGTAAAGGACTTTATCGTTCGCGAGGATGTTATCGCAGAGATATTTGAGATTGATGGGGCCTTCGCCAAGTTCTGCAATTTTGTCAGCGGCGGTGGGCAAATCCTGTGCTGTGACAACACCTTTGACACCCGGGTATGCCTCGGCACGGCTGGTGTCAATAGATACAATCCGTGCATGGGCATGTGGGCTTCGGAGTACCCTACCGTGCAGGAGTCCGGTGATGTGAAAATCTGCCCCATAGAGCGCACGCCCGGTTACTTTGTCAACGCCGTCATGGCGGATGGGCCGCGTTCCGATAACTTTGTATTCTTTCTTTTCAGCCATTGCGAATTTTTTCGTCGATTCGCTCTATGAGAAACAAAAGATTTGCTGTCAGAAAAGAAACCCACCAGCGCTTTACAAAGCGCGACTGAAGGCTTTAGGCGCACTGATATTACCAGATTAAATTCTTAACCTTCAGTTTGGAAATGCTAACAGCTCTTTCTAGGTTCTCTATCAAGCGAAGGACACTCCTTTCTAAGTAGTTGAGGCTGCGTCGAGCACAGCACGGACAATTTTATCGTAACCCGTACAGCGACATAAATTTCCAGCTAACCAGTATCGGATTTCGTGTTCAGTCGGATTCGGGTTTTTATCCAAGAGCGCCTTTGCGCTCATGATGAAGCCGGGGGTGCAGATACCGCATTGAAGGGCGGCATTCTCCAAGAACGCATCCTGAATGGGGTGCAATTTGTCAGGTTCCGCTAACCCTTCAACAGTTTCAACAGTTTTGCCTTCGGTTTCTACACCGAGGACGAGGCATGAATTGACGAGTCTTCCGTCTAAGATGACACTGCATGCGCCGCAATTCCCGTTGTTGCATCCCTCTTTTGCCCCTGTCAGACGCAGTTCATCTCTGAGGACTTCCAGTAAGCTTTGGCGGGATTCACAGAGGAATTCAACGGCTTCCCCATTAATTGTGGTTTGAACGTGAGTTTTTCTCGCCATATGACGGGCTCCTTTATTTTTTGGCTATATATGAACACATGAGAAAAATACCGTGCTATTCCGCGCCCAAGGAGGGCTCTCAAAGCGAGCAATTCGACAGCGCGCCCGCAAGGCGCTCATTGGCGACGGTATCACCGACTCTAGTCCAGTCCATATACGATTTTGTGTTTACTACGGGTGGGTAACAAGTTTATCCTGCGGTATCGGCACAAAAACTGATACCTATTAGGCATCTAACACTCTCTCGATTGCGCCTTTTAGGGCGCGCCGGGTGAGAACTCCGACGAGATGTGTTCTCTGTTCGGCTGTTCCACGCATATCGCTGATAGGGCGTGCGATGGCTTGCGCCGCTGCAGCAGCCTCCTCAATGGTTTCATCAGAAATTTCTCTGCCGGCAAGCAGCGCGCTTGCTTCCTCAGCAAAGAGTGGCGTCGGGGCAACTGCCGCGAGTGCAATCCGGGCAGAAACGATGTTCTGCTTCGCAGCGTCGAGGGTTACGGATGCGCCAGCGCCAACAACAGCGATATCCATTTCATTTCGAGGAATAAACCGCAGGTAGTAGGAACTGGAATTGTTTTCAGGAGCAGGTATCTTGAGGCTCACCAGCAGCTCTCCTTTTTCAAGCGCCGTCTGGCCAGGAGCCGTACAAAACTGCTCAACAGGAAGTTCACGTTCACCGTTATCTCGTCCGGCAATAACACAAGTTGCGTTGAGGACAATTAGTGGGGGAATACTATCGGCCGCAGGCGAAGCGTTACACAAATTTCCTCCGACACCGGCACGCCCTTGAATTGCGGTGCCTCCGATAATCTTTGTTGCATCAATTAAGCCGGGGTAGGCATCACAAATTTCATCAACGGCATAGATTTGATAGCAGGGCACTGCTGCACCAAGTGTGAGCCCTACATCGGGTTCATAAGAGAGGACATTAACTTCCGGAATGGCTTTGATGTCAACCATCCAGTCAACCGTTCGCCGCGCTTCCCGGACCTGAACGATGATATCTGTACCCCCAGCCAAAATTCGTGCGTTTTGTCCTTTTTCGTCAAGTACCGCCACGGCTTCGGCTACCGTTTTTGCGTCTACATACTCAAATGCTTGCATAACCGGTTCTCCATTGCTATTTTGTATCCCACTCCTAAGTTTTCTCATGACAGTAGAGGTTAACTACACTGTCATTCTGAAGACTCCAGAGTGGAGAACGAAGGATTCTGCTCCAGTGGAGCGACTATCGTGGATTTTAGAATCTAGCCCTGGTGTGGTTAGAAAACCGCATCAACTCGCCAATTCAGCACGTCGATTCAGGTACGGAGTGTTTCCGAGTTTGTGGAAATGCCCACTTATCTTCAAAATCCACGATAAAGGAATGATGAAAAGGGATTGCGTCTCCTATTTATATTATACCACAAACGCGAAAATATGTAAGTTTTTTTATTGCGCTTTGATTTCGTTTTAAATACTTTCTCATGGTAGCCGCTAAATATCACAAAAATCCGAGAGAAGAGTTTCTCCTACCGGCGTAGGGTGTGGATTCGCATTCCGGTGAAGGCGTATCCTTCTCACCTGTTCCCGGATTGATGCCCGGTAAGAACCCCACGCCGTGGAAGCACCAATACGAGACTTTTATGGTGTTGCCGTTCCCAAATGAGCGCTTAATCTTCATGCGAAGCGGAGAAAATTCTCCGCTTGTTGTGTTTAAAATACTTGCCAAACTACCCTCTATTTTGGGTATACTATATAAGTGTATAAAAAATGTTAACGGTTTAATGACGTGAATATTTTCAAAGGTGCCCGCCCCATCTTCCGCCCACGGGGGATAGAGATGCATAAGCACCTAGCGCATACGGAAATAATTATAGACTTTACGATAAGACGTTTCAGCGCAATCATTCGGTTTTCAACCTGTTCACCGAGTGATAACGGGTATCGCGATTAGGAAATCTCTCCCACGGCAGCGCACGCGCGGGTGCGGTTAGGAAACTACCCTTACCTATCTGCAGTGAAGACGGGATTAAAGAATGGAAAACGGAATTGTTATTGATTAACGGCGGGTTCATTTCGTTTCCACTCTTTTGGTGGCTTTGCCGAAGCGTAGGAATCTGATGAAGCTTGAAAAAGAAGAGCTGCCCATGGAAAAAACGGCCCGCTTGGACAGCACGCCTGTAAGGTTCTATTTTATAAGGAGAAATAGGTGAAATCCCCTATCCATGGTTTAGCTGTTCGTGGTGTCTCGAAACATTTTCATCGACAGAAAAATCAAACAGCCCCTCGCGGTTTTCAGCAGCGGCTACACCGGTTTTTCAAACGGGAGAAAGAGGTTATTTGTGCGGTTGATAACATCTCGTTAGAGGTGGGTATCGGTGAAATATACGGTATCCTTGGGGCTAACGGTTCCGGAAAATCAACGCTAATTCGGCTTATCTCAACGCTCCTTCTTCCGGATAGCGGAAGTATTAGCGTTTTTGGGGATGACGTTGTGACGGCAAGCCTGAAAGTACGGCGCGTGATAAACCGTGTCTCCGTTGAGGCATCCTTCTTTAAACGTCTCTCCTCCGCTGAAAACCTTACCTATGCTGCGCGGCTCTACGGGCTTTCCGCAGAAGAAGCGACAAAAAAATCACAGACAATCCTAAAACGTCTCGGTTTCGATCCAAAACGGATGCACGAAGAAATGGAGGGGCTTTCACGCGGGATGCAACAAAAGGTGGCTATTGCGCGGGCCCTTTTGACGAAACCGATGTTACTCCTGCTTGATGAACCGACAACCGGACTCGACCCAAAATCTAAGCGAGATGTACAGGAATTTATTGAGGAAATTCGGCGTAAACAGAACGCTGTGATTCTGCTTACGACACATGATATGGCAGAGGCGGAACGCTTATGCGACAGAATCGCGATTATTGATAAAGGCCGGTTTATCGCACACGGTACTGTCAAAGAACTCATCGCGCAGGTACCGGCACAAAACAATTCACCCGGGAACTTGGAGGATGTTTTTATCGCACTCACCGGCAGAGAGATTGAGGAGGAAGAGTAAACGGATGCTAAATTTTGTTCGGGAAGCGGTGGTTTCTTATGCTTTTATTGAACGAAACTTTAATCTGCTCAAACGATATTTGAGCTGGGAGATTCTCTTTTTCAGTTATTCAATTGTTAATGCCCTCACGATAGGTTTAATTATGGTGGGGCGTGGCACTAGCAAAGATGTCCTCTATTTGGTAATCGGCGCCTTAATTTGGGGGTTCCTCTCAATTATGATGCGCGAGGTAAGCGATGCGATTACCTGGGAGCGCTGGGAAGGCACGATTGAATATACATTCATGGCACCCATTTATCGAATTACACATTTGGTGGGCTCCTGTCTATTCGCGATTCTGTACGGACTTTTACGGACAGGGCTGGTTTTGGCAATAATCCCATTCTTTTTCGGGGAACACCTTGATTTCAAGAGCGCGAATTGGGCGACAATGGCCCTCACCGTGATTGTCTCGAGTTTGTCTTTTATCGGCATCGGCTTGATGTCGGCGATTTTTCCGCTCCTGTCCCCAGAGAAAGGACAGGCAGCGACGGGGATTATCCAATCTCTGCTCCTACTGGTATCCGGCATATATTACGAAATTGATGTTTTGCCCACCTGGTTGCAACCGGTATCACAGTGCTCACCCGCGACTTACACGTTGAAGTCGATTCGGGCCGCGATGCTAGAGAACGCCTCAATTGAGAGTCAAGCCGGGAATCTTATCTTGCTACTCATTATCGGTGTCGTGCTGATTCCTGTCGGGTTTTGGGTCTTCCACCTCGGTGAAAAGTATGCAAAACGGGTAGGACGGTTGAAACGGAGCGGGTAATCGCATTAATTCAAAACATGTTCGCATCGGAATCTACGACAGGCATCCGCAATACGCACAGGTAGAGAGGCTATCGCTGAAAATTTCACACTCAGGTTTTAAGTAGGTTTCGTGGCGCGTCACGCAGTTGGGATTTTCACACAACACGGCGCTCGGAACGATATGCCGTTCCGGCGGTTGCGTCAAGATGAGTTGCTCCAATCCCAGGAGACTTGAGATGAGTGCCATCCGAATCGGCACCGCATTCGCTGACTGTTCAAAATACGCTGCACGCGCGTCATCGTCCAACTCGTAAGAGAGCTCATTCACACGCGGAAGCGGGTGCATAATCATGGCATCCGGTTTCGCCTGCGCCATCACCGCTGCATTCAGCAGGTAACTTCCCCGTACCTCGACTACATCCATGTGCAGTGGAAGCCGCTCCTCTTGAAGACGATTGACGTAGATAACATCTAACGTAGCAATCACATCTTGAATCTGCTCCACCTCTAAAGGACGCTGCATGTAGCAGTTCCTCAACCGTGCCAACACCCAGGGTGGCATTTGCAGCCCACAGGGCCCAATGTGGAACAATTCCCCTCCAAATCTTGCGACAGCAAGCGCGAACGAGTGGGCAGCTCTGCCATAGCGAAGGTCGCCGCAGATACCCACCTTGAGCCCTTCAATTTGCCCTTTTCGCCGGATAATCGTATAAAGATCAGTTAACGCCTGTGTAGGGTGCGTATGACTACCGTCTCCACCATTAATAATAGGGATATTTGCGTAACGTGCCATCAAGCGCGCTGCACCCGCCCAATTGTGTCTAATCACAATCACGTCAGCGTAGTTTGTTACCATCCGGGCGGTATCAGCAAGCGTCTCACCTTTCGCTGCAGAAGTAGCACTCGCGTCTGCAAATCCCAAGGTTCCGCCGTTGAGACGTTCCATAGCACTTTCAAACGAGAGCCGGGTACGGGTACTCGGTTCATAGAACAATGTCGCCAGTAATTTGCCCCGGCAGATTCCTGCCCACGTCTCCAACTGCGACTGCATCCCTCCCGCCAACCGAAACAGTTGTTCAATCTCAAAATTTGATACATCATCAAGTGTTATTAAATGTCTCATCCGATATTCCCATTTGCAAAAGGCTGCATGAACGCTCCCAGACTTCGTAAATGAGCGGCGGTAACGAGCAATTACTTGAGACGTTATCGCCTTTTGGGCGCTGATAGCGTGCCTGTGCTCGCACATCGTCCACACAAGTTCATCGGCCGGTTACGAATCTTTTTCTTCATCATATTAGGGCGACACCCTCAAACTTCCTACTAATTCTTCAATAGATGTCCCTTCAGTATTTTCAATATACGTCCGAATGCCGTTGACAATTTCCGTAGATGCACTCGGGTTCACAAAATTCGCTGTTCCGACAGCGACAGCAGATGCCCCGGCGATAAAAAATTCAATCGCATCCGTCGCGGTCATAATTCCCCCCATTCCGACGATTGGAATGCTGACTCGCTTGTAAACCTCCCATACTAAGCGCAAGGCAACGGGTTTTATCGCGGGGCCGGAAAGTCCACCGGTAACGTTTGCGAGCTGCGATGTGCGCGACGTTGCATCAATTGCCATACCCAACAGCGTATTAATTGCTGAAAGCGCGTCCGCCCCGGCATCTTCAACCGCCCGCGCGATGGCAGTAATATCGGTGACATTCGGTGACAACTTCACGAATAACGGTAGCCCCGTCTCCAATCTGACAGCACGCGTCAGCTGATGCGCCAATTCCGGTTCCACCCCAAAACTCATTCCCCCACAATCCAAGTTCGGACAGGAGATATTCAATTCTACACCCGCAACACCGTCTGCAGACGTCAGCTTTTCGATGACTATCAGGTACTCATTCACAGTTTTGCCACAGACGTTGACAATCACGGGAACATCAAAATCTCTGAGGTAGGGCAATTTCTCCGAAATAAACCCATCTACCCCCACATTTTGGAGTCCGATGGCGTTCAGCATGCCAGATGGGGTCTCCATGATACGCTGCATCGGATTCCCGGGCCAAGGCGTGCTCGTTACCCCCTTGACAACAATCGCACCGAGCTGATTCAAATCAACAAAATCGGCATATTCACTACCATAGCCGAATGTCCCAGATGCAGTCATCACAGGGTTCCGCATCTCGATGCCGCCGATATTCACACTAAGGGATAATGCACCACTGCCCATACCTAAAATGATACCCGCTCTGTTTGGAAATTTCAAGAAAAACTCAAAGATTAATCCCAAAATACTAATCACGGACGCCACAATAACATCACCCATAACAAGACGGATGAAGAACGGAATTGGCGAAATTGTTGGAAAAACAGGGGTGATTGGATGTAAACTATAGAGAAGATTCAGTACAGCAGGGAAAAGATATGGTAGCAGTGGTATTCAGTTTCGTTATATTGATTATTATCGGTGGCGGTATGCTGCTTGCCCGGTTGATAACCGTTGCCAAATCCAAGCACTCCTGGATATGGGGTTTCTTCATTCTCATCCTGCTCATCTGCATCCCGCTTTTTCTTCTCGGAATCGGAGCGTACTTCGTTATGTGGTTCCTCGGTGTGGAAGGCGGCTTTGGACCATTTGGAAATTAACGGTAGGTGTTTTACGCTGCCCCGAAAAACTTGCTATCACAATTCTCAGCGCGTCAGCCTCTCCCCCGCCTGAACGGCGGGACACATTGCAATGCGGACGGGCCTCGGAAACAAAAAACGCTATTCCGCTTCAGCCATTGGTGTCGTTGACGTCCCTTTGCCGGCGATGTAGAGAAACCATATGGTGAACCCAAGTGCAATCGCAACCCAAATGAGCCCCCAAACCTCCGTAGGAAGGATAGTAACCTCTGAAAGCATCCGCGCATCCGAACGCAGATGTGCCCTATCCAACACATCGCTTTTGATATCAAGAATCGCGTAAAGACAACTCGTCATCCCAATAGTCCGCAATATCCAATCATTAACCGTTTCCGGAAGAAAGAGCCCAATCGCGATGAGCGCGGCCCCGAAACCGATACCAAAAAGGTAAGTGAACCCATCATTACCAAAACTGATTGAGATAACCACCATAAGAATGCCGATAAGCACGCTAATCGCCCTGTCACGATGAGTCCTGGCAGCCAAAATCAGAATTAATCCTCCCCAAACAAGACTCCCCAAATAACCGGCAGACAAAATCCAAAAACGAGAGCCGCCTTGTGTGATTGCGTGTCCCCCTTGTTGCGTATTCACATGAATCTCAGCAATCCGTCCACCAGTAGCAATCGCCGCAAGTCCATGGCTAACCTCGTGCATAAACACAACAAAAATTTTGAGCGGATACATAAACGGGCCCTTCCATAGCAGTGCAACGCCGACAAAAATTAAAAACAAGGCAATATAACGTTTAAAAAGTGTTTTCATAATCTCTCTTTGGGTAAAGCACACACAATAGTAGAGGGCACAGGGTGAACTTTTCGGCGCGGCCTCAGCAAAATTTCACTTGTTGTCAAAGCGCAGAATCTGTTATAGTATACTACATAATATCGCAAATTAGCAACCGAAAAAAAACGAGAGCATATGAATACATTTGGCCACCTGTTTCGGATAACCACATGGGGAGAATCACATGGCGGGGCTGTTGGTGTCGTCGTTGATGGCTGCCCACCACAGCTGGCACTGGATATTCCGGCAATCCAATTTGAACTGAATCGGCGGAAACCCGGCCAGAGCCATCTCACTACCCCGCGCCAAGAAGGCGATGTCGTTGAGGTACTCTCAGGCGTATTTGAAGGTAAAACACTTGGCACCCCTATCTCGATGCTCGTATGGAACAAGAACGCACGCCCCTCCGAATACAAACATTTGAAAGACTTGTATCGCCCGTCACACGCCGATTTCACCTACCAACAGAAATACGGCATCCGGAATTGGCAAGGCGGTGGAAGAGCAAGTGCACGCGAGACTATCGGGCGCGTCGCCGCAGGCGCAATTGCAAAACAGATTTTAAAAGAAAAGTGTGGTACCGAGATTCTCGCCTATGTTAAACAGATTCATACACTGATAGCAGAAATTGACACCGAAGTTGTGACGCTGGAACAGGTAGAAATCAGCCCCGTTCGATGCCCAGACTCATCCGTAAGTACCAAGATGGCCGAGCGGATTGAACAGGCAAGGCGACAGCAGGATTCGCTTGGAGGCGTCATTGAGGCTGTCATTCGCAACGTTCCCGTTGGACTCGGTGAACCTGTATTTGACAAACTCAAAGCAGATTTAGCAAAGGGAATGATGTCACTTCCTGCAACCATGGGGTTTCAAATCGGTTCCGGGTTTGATGGGGTTACAATGACAGGAGCAGAACACAACGATGCGTTTTATATCGAAAAGCAGCCTGATACAGAACGTATCCGGACACGGACAAATAATTCTGGTGGCACCCAAGGCGGCATTTCAAACGGCGAAAACATCCTGTTCCAAGTCGCATTCAAACCGACTGCAACCATTGGAAAAGAGCAAGAAACTGTGGATATTCACGGTAACTCGGTGACGTTAGCCGCAAGTGGACGGCATGACCCGTGTGTGTTAGTCCGCGCCCCTGCCATTGTGGAAGCAATGGCAGCCTTGGTAATCACAGATCATCTCCTACGCCAGAAAGCTAAAACCCAGTAGCACGCGGGCAATCACCGCCAAACCATGGTACCTAATTTTTTATTGACGGGAAACCTCTCATCACTACAAAGGATACAGAAGAACTGTTAATCCCTACCGTACCGTTGTCCGGTTAATTAAACCAAACGCTCTGTCCAACGTGAAGTGTTAGCATTCCTAAAAACTGATAACTACTTTATACATGTTAATATGTATTTTTATGCCGGCCTTTTACCGAAGCAGAAGTCAAAATATGAAGGATTCGCTCCCCTTCCAACATCCAATAGAACCGATAATTTTGGATTCTCCGTTACGCTTGCCATGTCCGACTGCAAGCAAGAGAGGGACATCGAGCGCCTGGAACGGCGCCCATCGCAAGCCGCAAAAACGGTTTGAACTGCGATACAATTTCGTGGTAAACTAAGAATAATCCCACCCAGCTCATATCGCTGCGGTATAAGCCCTTGCCCAGCAATTTTGAGGCGAACAATAGTTCAAAGGGAAGGGTTTAAGATTAAAACAGAGGATAGGAAAATGGCTAAAGGCACAGATAATAAAGAAATTACTGCAGACGAAACGTTAATAAACCGCGGGCGTCAGATAATTATCGCCTACTTTCATAAGATGATGGCCAACGAAGCAGGTGCCAAAGAGGGTACCAATATTGAACATTTGCATGATATGCGTGTCGTTTCTCGCCGCTTGCGTGAAGCCATGGTAAATTTCGCCGTGTGCTTCCCAAAGAAACCGTTCAAAAAACACTATAAACAGATAAAGGAAATCACTCGGACGCTCGGGGCCGTCCGCGACTTAGATGTCCTTATTGCCAGATTTGAAGAAGCGGTACCGCCGCTCTCCGATGCCGAAAAGTTTGACGTGCAAACGTTAATTGCTTATCTCCAAGAAAAGCGAGAAGAAACCCGAAAACCGATGCTCGCATTATTTGAAAAACTTCAGGCGGCCAATTTTCAAAAAAAGTTCATCCGTGATTTCACTAATACCTCTCACATCGTTCTTCATCAATCTCCCTCTACCGAATCGTGCCCGCAGCCTGATGAAAAAAAGAACCGTAAGCATCTAATCGCACATGCCCGTAAAATTCTCCCAGCAAAAGCTGAAAAAATTTACGCATGGGAACATTTTATTTTTAACCCAGCAAATCGCGAAGAACTCCACAAGATGCGAATTGCAATGAAGCGGCTCCGGTACACCATGGGATTTTTTGACGACATCTATAAGTTCCGTGGTTTTCACAATGTTATTATTCGCTTGCAAAGGCAAATCGGGCGGATTCATGATTGCGATATCACACTCGACCTCTTAACCGATTACCAGCGAACACATCCGCACCTGGAATCGCCGGGTATTGCAACACTCATTGAGCGCACCCGAAAAACCCGAGAAGCAGATTATAAAGCCTTTTTGAAAAGATGGGAGAAACTGACAAAAACACAGTTCAGACGGAAATTGTTCCGCCGGTTTCTCTATCCGCCAATCCATAAAACCTCACGGAGGAAGAAAAATTATCATGGACGGTAATGTCATCGGCGTAGATATGGGCGGTACAAAGATTCTTGCCGCCGTGGTGAATGCAGAAGGCAATATTTTAGGGCGCTCCAAAATTCCGACAAAAGCCGACAAAGACGCAGCAGTTGTCATCGATAGAATTGCGCAATGTATTCAGAAGGCGGTTGACAAATCCGGTGTCGACTCACACTCGATTAAGGCAGTCGGAATAGGCGCGCCGGGGCCTCTGGAACCGGCGACGGGGGTTGTAATTTTCGCCCCAAACCTCGGCTGGACAAATATCCCACTCAAAGCCGAACTTGAAACCCGCGTCGGTATTCCTACTTTTGTTGACAATGACGTGAACGTTGGCACGCTTGGCGAGCACGCATTTGGCGCAGGTAAAGGAATATCAACCCTCGTTGGGATTTTTGTCGGCACCGGCATCGGTGGCGGCATCATCATGAACGGCGAACTGTTTCACGGCGCCAGCAAAACCGCCGGTGAAATTGGGCACATCATCGTCAAAGCAGGGGGACGGCGCTGTGGATGTGGGACGAAAGGGTGTATGGAAGCACTCGCCAGCCGCACCGCAATAACCAAACAAATTCGAAATGCCATCGTGAAGAACGGGAAGAAAAGCATCCTAACAGAACTCACAGACGGCGAACTCAAGTTAATTCTGAGTGGTACCTTAGCGAAAGCACTCCGCGCAAACGATAAGTTAACCGTAAAAGTTTTCAAAAAGGCCACGAAATACCTCGGAATCGGTATCGCCTCTATTGTAAACTTCTTAAACCCACAAATGATAATCCTCGGCGGCGGGGTTATTGAGGCACTCGACGAAAAATACCTCAAGAACATCCAGAAAATTGTAGAGAAGTACTCACTGCCGAATACATTAAACGATGTCCAGATAGTCCGTGCCAAACTTGGCGACGATGCCGGTATTCTCGGCGCAGCCGAATTAGCGCGTCAGCAGCTTAAAACCACCCATGAGAAACTGAAAGGGCGAGTGTTATGAAGAAACCAAATATAGTCTACATTCATTCTCACGATACCGGCCGGTACGTTCAACCGTACGGACACGCAATTCCCACACCAAATATCCAAAAACTCGCTGAAGAGGGCACTCTGTTTCGAAATGCTTTTTGTGCAAACCCTACTTGCTCACCTTCGCGCGCAGCCTTGCTCACCGGGCAATGGGCACACAGCTGTGGCATGGGCGGACTCGCAAACCGTGGATGGAGCCTTCCGGTGCCTCAACACCTCATTCCGCACACGCTGAATCGCGCCGGTTATGTCACCGCACTCGCAGGCTTCCAACATGTACTACAAAATAGCGAGGTGAAGGCTACGGGATACCAGCGGATTCTAACTCAAGAGAATAGACACGCTGGCGCAGAAGAACGTGCACGCGCTTTTCTCTCCGAAAAACAGGACGCCCCCTTTTTCCTTGATGTCGGATTTGGCGAAACACACCGACGAAATAAAGGGTTTGACCCGGCGCCCGAAGGCGAACCCAAGACAAAACCCCACTACGTCAAGCCACCACAACCCCTCCCTGACACACCGGAAACGCGACAAGACATGGCAGAATACATCGATGCAGCACGCACACTTGATAGGAAAATGGGAGTCGTTTTTGATGCTTTAGCGGAAAATCGAATCGCTGAAAATACACTTATCATATGTACAACCGACCACGGGCTCGCATTCCCACGCATGAAATGTAACCTATCTGAACACGGTATCGGTATCATGCTCATCGTACGCGGCCCCGGGGGCTTTCACGGTGGAAAGGTAATTGATGGATTGGTGAGCCAAATCGACCTGTTCCCGACGATATGTGAACTGGCAAACATTGAACCTCCAACGTGGCTACAAGGCACCTCCATCCTTCCCTTAATTCGCGGGGAAACCGACGACATCCGAAATGAAATTTTTGCGGAAGTTAACTATCACTGCTGTTATGAACCGCAGCGCGCCATCAGAACCAAAAAATGGAAATATATACGCCGTTACGACGACGCTGAACAGTGGGCAATGCCTAACTGTGATGACAGTATCAGTAAGACGTTGATGATTGAGCACGGCTGGCGGGAACAACCCGTTGAATCGGAGAGACTATACAATCTGGTATTCGATGCGTCTGAGGCACATAACCTCGCCGGACAAGCAGAACATTCGGAAATTTTGTCAGAGATGCGGACGCGTTTGGAACAATGGCGCGAGGAAACCGATGACCCGGTTAATGAAAACAGCATCATGCAGCCCCCAGACACGGCAGTCCTTAACAACCCACTTCACCTATCACCAGGCGATACACATTATCCCGCGAAGCAAATCCTGTCTCTATCCGAGTAAATAAATTGCTTTCATCAAATGTCGCCCCGCTGAACCGGGTTCGAACGCGTTTTTCGACGAGTTTCAACTGAAACTTGTCGCGAGACGCGGTTACAGGTTTCAAATCTGAGGTGGCACATCATATCCCGCCATGCTCGCCCGACTTTCAGTTCAATTGCCCGCACCACGTCCGGACAACCCGTGCCATCTCTACGAAAACGTCCTCCGTCGATTGACGCGAACGTTTGAGCACTTTGAACCCGTGTTCAGCAGTGTCCAGTAGCTGTAAGGTAGCTTTGTCCCCAAGCCTCTCACAGACAGATGATAGCAAATCGAGTTGTGCCAACTTATCGCGTGTACCCGATAAAAATAGCATCGGGACACTCACATCATCCAGGTGCTGCGCCCGTTCTATGCCGGGCTTTCCAGACGGATGGAGTGGAAATGCGAAGAACACGAGTCCGCGGACATGTTCAATTGGGGCTTCCGCCGCGGCGTGTGAAGACATCCGCCCACTATACGAATGCCCACCCAGAAGAATGGATAATGCCGGCGCGGCCCGATGCGCCGCCGCAACCGCAGAACGGACGGTTGCTAACGCGACAGCTTGTGACTCCCTACCACCACCCCCGCGTTCCATGTAAGGAAATTGGTAGCGAAAAGTCGCAATGCCGACATCCGACAAGCGTTCCGAAATCGTCTGAAGGGTAGTATGTCGCATATTGGTACCCGCGCCATGGCCGAGAACGAGCAACCATGTCGCGCCCTCCGGACAAATTAGCAACGAAGAAACCTCACCCTTTTCTTCTGTCGCGATGAACTTTGATTCAATTGCCTCATAACTCATTTTTTTAATCCTCATTTAAAGCCGATTTCCTGCCCACAGTGCCCCCCGCCGAATAATCTCCTGAAAACTGCGATTCTCCAGCACCGCCATATCGTGCCCAAGCGCAAAATAGAAGACTCTGCCCTGCCCATACTGATGATGGAATGCCATGACGTGCGTCTCGTCTTTTGTCACATCATAGGCATGCATGAGATGGTGCGATGCCCCAGAATTGTGCTTCAGATAGTAGAGCTCGTCCTTCACCTCAAAATCGGATAAGCCTTCCGTAATCGGATGCGCGGAATCAGTGATGTTAACGGTAAAATCCATATACGGACTATGCCCGTTGAAAAAACCGTTGAGCATCTCATGATAGCCTGCACATTCCCGGAAAGAGGCGGCCGCAGTATGCAATCCGAAAAACCCGCCGCCCTCGCGGATATAGTCCAATAAGCCAGCCGCTTGCGCATCCGTGAGTACGCCGACATCGGTATAGAAAAGTACCACGTGATACCGGCCAAGGCCATCTGCAAGCACATCGTAGTCCCGCGAAAAAGTCGCCTCAATATCATCAGTCTCGTTCAGCCTTGTCGTCAAGAACTTCCCGTTACCGGCATGTTCATGGTAGATGCCCTCCGTCCCAACGAAGACGAGTAATTTCAGTGTTCCCATGTTTCACCTCATATTAAGTTTTAGTCTGATAGGCACTGCCGAATTACCGGAATGAGGTCCCCCTGAATTCTCATACCGCCTACACTATGCTATGGTATGACAAGTACCTTAACCGAAGCATGCTCCTCGCGCCCGGCGGCGACAGCAAACGCTTGATTAATATCATCTAAGGGAAAACGGTGTGTTACCAAAGGTGAGGGCTCCAGTTTGCCAGAGGCGAGTAAATCAATCGCCACTTGAAATTCGGTTCGTCCACCATGTCGTCCATAGCAAAACGCCCAGATGACGGTTAATTCGCGGCTGCGTGCGAAACGCTCGGAGAAAGTCAGAGGCGTGCGATGTCCGCCCACCATGCAGACACGTCCGCGTTTGGCAGCAATTTCTGTTGCCTGCTCCAACGTATTCGCTGTACCGCCAACCGCTTCAAAGACGACATCGGCCCCTCGTCCATCGCTCCACTCCATGACGGCGTCAACCGCATCCGTTGTATCAACGTTAATGGGCAGCGCTCCCACGGCTCGCTGCGCAATCCGGAGCGGGCCGTCCGGCTTCCCCAACATCGTGATGGCAGTCGCCCCGGCGACATCCGCTACCTGCGCAATCGTTAACCCAACCGGCCCACTGCCAATAATGGCGACACGCTCCCCAGGGGAAACCATCGCTCTGTTGACAGCATGCACCGCCACGGCGTAAACTTCTGCTAGCACGCCACCTTCACTTGATACACTCTCCGGCAACGGATACGCGTTTGCTTCCCCCGTGACGACGAATTCCGCAAACCCACCGCCCCCATGCCGCAAATTTGAGCAGATATTATAGTAGCCATTCATGCACTCCGGACAAGTATTGCACGGCGTAATCGGCTCAATCGCAACCCTGTCACCGATTTTAGGAGTCCTTACCCCTTTACCGCTATCAATAATTTGCCCGACTAACTCATGGCCGCCAATCCGGGGCGACAAAGGCTGAGGCGGTGGATGATGATACCCGTGCAAGTCACTGCCACAGATGCCCGCAGCCTCAACTTGAACAAGCACCTGCCCGGGCCCCGGTGTCGGCGCCGGTAACGTTTCAACTCGAATGTCTTTTCCGCCATAAAATTGTGCCGCTTTCACAACCGTTCTCCTCCATAAAGCTTAGTCATCTGATGATAAGATAGCATACCCGGAGAATTCTGGCAATTCATTTCTATCAAAGTCATTCCGTTTTCAAGAGTTGCGAAGCATATCGCGACAGGAAGCTCGTTTCCACAGCGGCACCTCGTCGGTTCGCGTCCGTTCTTAACGAAGAACAAAATCGTTGTGTGATTTTCCTTGACTTTCAAAACGGAGCCCAGTAAAATCTAATGAATGCCAATACAAAATGAGGAACTAAAATGCGAACAGTTAAATTAGGGCTGATTGGTGCCGGCGGTATCGCACAAGCCCACTGTGGAACGATTGTGAACATTGAAGGCGCAGAAATTATCGCCGCAGCCGACGTGGTGCCAGCAAATTTAGAGCGCGCCAAAGAACAGTGGGGCATCAAGCAGACATTCAGTGATTACAACGAAATGCTCAAAATGGACGACATCGAGGCAATATACGTCTGTACCCCAACAGGAGTGCATGCTGCACCGACAGTCGCCGCCTTAAATGCAGGCAAACACGTCTTCTGCGAGAAACCGATGGAAGCCACCTTGGATGCAGCCGCAGCTATGTGGCGCGCTTCTCAGCAAAACGATAAAATCTTAATGATCGGCCTTAAGCTACGGTATTCCGCACAAGTTATCAAAGCTAAGGAGATTGTCGAAGCAGGCACGCTTGGCGATATCTACTACGTTGAAACCGTTGCAGACAGACGACGCGGAAACCCCGGCGGCAGCTTCATCCGGAAAGCGACAGCCGGCTTAGGTGCCTCTGCAGACATCGGCGTTTACGCATTAGACACCGCGCTTTATCTGATGGGACATCCCAAACCAATAGCCGTTTCCGGAATAACGTCAAACTATCTCAGCCTACATAACACCTGGAACCCCGCACTTCGTGAGACAGAGGTAGAAGATTTTGGCGTCGGGTGGGTAGTTTTTGAAGATGGCACACGTATGGTATTTAAGACATGCTGGTGTATGAATATGGACTCCCTCGGCGGCACGATTTTCCTCGGAAAAAAAGCAGGACTACGCCTCGGTATTGGCGAAGTCCGCGGGCCACAAGATGGTGTCCGGGTTTACGGCGATAAAGATGGTGAAATCCACGATGAGGAATTTACGGAATTCGAATCCGTTGATGTTTTCCGCGAAGAAGATACCGCCTTTATTGAGGCAGTACGCGAAGGCAAACCTTCACCCATCGAACCGTACGGCGTCATGCTCTCTAACGTTATCATTCAAGGTGTCATCGATTCTTCCGAAGCCGGTGGACGCGAAGTCACTCTAACAGTGCCGACACTGTAATTTTTGAATCCCTACAAAAACCAAAAATCTGTGATAGCAGGCACCTCGAAGAAACACGACAAATTCGGTTAAAAGCGGAAATAGGAAGCAGGCGAAACGGGTACTACCGCCTTTAAGCTGAAGATTCGAACACCGCAAATTTTACGTATTTTTCGCGGCGACAGCCTCTATATTAATCGCTGATAATCTAAATCCCGGAAGTACGCTACGGCGAGAACGTAAGAATTTGCATAATAACGTTTATTAACTAAGCACAACTCACATCCGGTATTTCTTATCTAATCTTCCGCTACAAAACCCAATCCTTTAGGGTGGGATAAGGAACAAAAGAATCCCATGCCTTAGGCGTGGGAGTATGTCAGATGGATAAACAATCATTACCAAACATCATCTTTATTATGGCAGACGATATGGGGTACGGGGATGTCGGATGCTACAATCCAGACTCAGAAATCCCAACTCCCAATATCGACAAACTCGCGACGGAAGGCATCCGTTTTACCGATGCACACTCCCCATCTGCAGTCTGCACACCGACGCGATACGGCGTTTTGACCGGTAGATATTGCTGGCGGAGCCGTCTTAAGCACGGCGTCCTTTACGGGTATGAACCCCCTTTAATCGAACCTGAACGGTTGACAGTCGCACGCTTATTAAAAAATGCAGGATACAACACCGCATGCATTGGCAAGTGGCACCTCGGGCTCGGGTTTGCGACAGTACCCGGCTACGATTTCGACTTCAATGCGCCACTACCCTGGCAAAACGCAGGCCGAGAGTTGGAGGAACATATCGACTTCAACGCGCCATTGAACGGTGGCCCCGTTGAACTCGGCTTTGACTATTTCTACGGCAACGCCGGATGCCCAACGTGTCAGCCACCTTACGCGTTCATTGAAAATGATACTTTTGTCGAAATCCCAAGCTACTATCGCGAAATTCCGGAGTTTACAAGTCGTCCTGGTATGACAGCACCCACCTGGAAGCATAAAGACGCAGATGTAAGAATCGCACAAAAGGCGGTTGAATATATTGAGAAACAAGAAAAGGCGGCAGAGCCCTTCTTTCTATATCTAAACCCCTCCGCACCGCACGAACCTTGCACCGAGACTGTCGTACCAGAATTCGCACGCGGAAAAAGCAGCGCCGGGCCCCGCGGGGATTTGGTATGGCTCGTCGATTGGATGGTGGGGAACGTCATGGCAGCATTAGAACGCACCGGAAAAACCCAGCAAACTCTTATCTTCGTAACTAGTGATAACGGGGCACTCCCCGGCGACAGAATTCAAGGCGATAACAGCCCAATGCCGTATCATCTCTACCAACATAAATCGTGTGGTGATTGGCGCGGGTACAAGGCACACATCTGGGAAGGAGGACATCGAGAACCCTTAATCGCACGGTGGCCCGGTGTCATACAACCCAATACAACCACTCACGCATTAACATGCCTCACCGATTTGATGGCTACGTGCGCAGAGATTGTCGGAACTGACGTTCCAGACGACGCCGGACAGGATAGTTGCAACATCCTACCTGCACTGTTAGGAACCGAAAAAATACACCCACTCCGAGAGACTATCGTCCATCACTCCAGCACCGGCGTTTTTTCCATTCGACATAACGAATGGAAATTGATTCTCGGGACGAACGGTTCAGGCGGATGGCCGCCACCACGGGATGGAGCGCCAAAACACGGGACGCCCGGACAGCTGTACAATATTTACAACGAACCGGGCGAAACGAATAACCTATGGGAAGAACATCCCGAAATCGTTCAACGCTTGCAGATGTTGCTGGAAAAGTATAAGCAACAAGGACATAGTAGGAACTGAAGGCTAGAAATCTGCTGACTATAATAAGAGCAGATAGTGAAGTACGGCGACAATCAAACCCAATCTAGCGAACAGCATAAGGAGCCAGAACTATGGCAAATTCACTCTTCCGTTTATCCCGCCCTTCAAAAGAGGATATCGATGCCTTCCATAACGACGGCTACATCGCTTACCCAGACGTTTTTACCGACGAGGCAAGGAAGGGTTTAATTGACGAAATCACGCACCATTTTGAACCAACGCGCGAATACATTCAGCAGTTACAACGCACACCCGAACCACCACGCCCCTATTTCATTCGCCCCTGGAACGAACGACGTCAATACAGTGATAGACTCATCGATGACTCGTTCATTACCGCACTCCTCCGCGACACTATCGGAAACCATTACCACTTTTGTCATTCCGCGCTCAACATCGCGCCCCGCGGCAGCGGGCCAATTCCGTATCACCAGGACCATCATCACTGGAAGCATGAGAATCCCGTCAATATCGCTGAACGCGATAGGTACTACATACAGATTCTATACTACCCTAACGGCTTTACACGCGGAGACAGAAATCTCAAAGTTATACCAGGCAGCCACAAAGTTGCACCTACAAAAGAAGCAACACCCGAACGGATGCTCGCAGGGGAGTTGGACCAAGAAGCAGAACGCCAATTAAAAGAAAAACGGCTCGAACTGCCTCCGGGAAGCATGGTTTATATCGACGCCCGCATCTTCCACAGTGTGGAGGCAAAGCCGATTGACTCACCACAGCCCTATCGCATCTTCACGATTGACATCTTTAAGGAAGTTGGACCGCCGCACCGATACACGCAGGAAATACCCGCAGAATGGATGGAACAGGCAATGCCTGAACGTCTGAAATTGTTCCAGCGTGAAGCATATACAGAAGGATGCTGGAATGCAATATCATAGATGCCTCTTTAGAAAACCTGCAGAAGCAACTGATGGAATCCGGAGCTAAGCATAGGCATAAAGCATATAGAATTGCGGATAAGTCTTTCCTAAGTTATTGCGAGTGGACGGCTGCCCGCACCTCGCGTTCAATGCTGCGCCTGTCCGCAAACCACCCCTCACACCACATCCGCTCCTCACTATCGAGCGGCAGCGTCACACTCACCGTCTGGGCGACATGCCATATCAGCTCCTGTAAGCCGACACGCCCACGCGCGAGACGCTGTATCATCGCAGGGCGTTGGTTGTGGCGCCATAAGTGTAACACGTGATGCAGCACATCTATCAATTCATCACTCAGTTTGTCACTGGCGGGGGCATCCGGATAGCGCCGCTCCTGCGGCCCCAGCACCCGCACCAATGCTCTCTCATGGTGGATAAAACTCCCTTCACCCCATTCATCGGCTAACTCCAGCCCAAGAGAGAGGGCGAGTTTTTGCGCGATATCGAACGGAACGGACGCCAGCCCGTGTTCGCGGCGCCACCGCAGATAGAATCGCGTCATTTTTGTGCTTTCCACACCCGCGTCCGACGCGCTATCCAACCGTTCAAGGACTTCACGGATATCGGCTATCATCCTATCGGCGCGAATTATGGTGTCATCGTTGTCGAGAATCTCCTCGTATTTGCCAAACACCTCCAGCCCACTCCCTATCGCCGCGATGAATAGCTCTGCACCCGAGATGCCGTAATCCCAGAGTGTGAACAATTTAAGGGACAGGTGAGAAGAAAGTTCTTCTTTTACATCGCTATAGAACCCAAAAGACTCACGTTCGCTTTTTCGGGCTACCATGTAGATACTCGACGCCAGCGCCGCGGAATCTCTCGCCAGAAGGCGAGATTTAGTCTCCGTCTCAATCGGCCAGGCAGCGGTGATTACCAGTCCGGAATCCAGCAAGGCGTTAATCAACGTCTCCCATCCGGCCGTCGATTTGTGGGCATAGACGATGACGGCAATCCCGCCCGGTTTTAACACGCGATACATCTCAGCAAACGCTTTCGACAGCTCAGCTTCAAAGAAGCGTTTGCCGGCTTTTGCGCCCCCTTCCCTGTGACTATACGCCACGATTTCGCCGGCTTTGGGCGTCAGCGCCGTCTCGAAAAGCGCTGGATGGAGGTGCCCGACACTGCGTTTGAGCCAGACATAAAAAAAATCCGAGAGGTATGAATAAGCGATGTTGTCGTAATACGGCGGGTCCGTTATGACGGCGTCGAAAGAGGCGTCGGAGTAAGGCAGCGCCGTGGCAGAGGCGTTTTTTATGGCAACGGGTTTCGCGTCCATTCCCGTGAGGTGTTCCATCGGTTTTAAAACGGTTTTGAGTCGATTCGTGGCGATACGCAACGGATTCGCTTCCCCATAATCCCACGCCATGGAGAGTCTTTGTAGCGCAAACAAACGCTCGACGGATTCATTTCCGCGATGCCACGGACAAAGGTTTGAGCAGTTCTCTACGATTCTATCTAACCAGAGTGCTGCGATTGTTGTGACGGCGGCGGCGTAATCTTTGTCAACCTGCGTTTGCGCACACATCTCCGTATGCACAGCCCGGAGCTTCTCCGTGAAAGTGATGAGCGCCAGTTGTTGACGGGCGTTGAAGAGCTCGCCATACGTGTTAAAGTGATATTTTGCAACCCTGTTCCCTGCAGCACCGCCTCTGATTTTGGGCATGGATTCGTCTGGCACTGGAGAAAGTCCCCAGTCGCCAGCCACCCTTTCACACGTTTCAGCCAGCCGTTTTTGTGCGTGCTTGAAAATTGTGACATCGTCGTCCGTGGCGATGCGGTATCGTTTCCCTTTCACGTCCGGATGTTCCGTCACCACGGCAATCATCCGTTCGCCTGCGGCGCCGTTTTGAAAGAGGCGTCGTGTGTCTTTTGCCGGAAAGGCGCTTTGACAGAGCGGGCACTTGACGATAGCCCGCGCAATGGTACCGTTCGCTGGATTAAAACCGGGTGGCATCGGTTCATACGCAGTTCCGACGATACGGAAGGCGATGTGTCCATCTTCCTCGAACGGAAAAAGCGCGATGTTCCTCTTTTTCGAAAGCCAAAAGTCTTTCATTAATGGAACAGTGACGCCGCATCCCAGATTTTGACACGGCAACGTCCGCGCCCAGATATAGGCGTAGGGAGTGGAACAGTCTGCGACGTCTCTGGCGCAGACGGGACTTCCGGTTTCCGGTGGATAGAACGGTGCCAATTCGGATGTCGCCTGTTCAATCACCCCGTCGATAAATTTTTTCACATCATCTCTCAATTTGTGTCCGTACTTTTGTGGGTATTCCAGCGTGCATTTCTGAATCAGTATCGCGACGGGGTTGATGTCACAGGAGTGTGTCTCACATCCGAGGCGTTGTGCCTCTAAGGGAATGGAGCCGCCTCCCCCAAACGGGTCCAGCACCGTAGGCGTTTTTCCGTCGTGGGATTCGAGGATGTATTCGCGTGCCTCGTTAATCGACATTGGCTTCTGGGCGGTTTCCCATGTGGCGAGTGCCGCGATGAAATTGTGTTTTTCTAGGATGAGCGAATTGTTATCATCAGTTAAGGGGAGGGGGGGGGGCTGTCTACAAGGGCGGCGTATGCGGTGGCGCGTGATGGGCCTAGTGGCCTGCGCGCCCACCAGATATGAGTGCCGGTGATTTGCTTCTTATATTTATCCCGTTGTCCTTGTTCACTAACCTCTTCGACGGGGAAGGTGACTTCAATGAGGCGTTTGTTGTTGCTCATGGGGCTCCATTCTTTGAGATTTTTCGTAAATGTAAAAAAGGCAGCATCTTTCTGCTTGCCGTTTCGGCATCATATCATATAAGGACTTTTTGTGATACTCACAACGCCTTCGGCGTGTGCTTCTTACCTTCTCTTGGAAGGCTGACTTGATTTGAGTCCCGAAAACGGTAACCACTTATCAAGTCTACACAGTTCAGGATGATACCTGATACCCGCGGGGGATACCACCGCCCCGACTACAGGGTTTGTCATAAAACCCTGATACGTTGTCAGAATGTTACTCGCACCCACAACAATATAATATCACACATTTTTTAGATAAGGTCAACGCTTTTTTTCACGCCAGCACGAGTTAGCTGGGTTGGACCCGAAGCCTAAAGGCTTAGGATTGTTAAGGGAGTCCCTTCAAATTCGGATTTTCCTTTCAGGTGCGGTTGCACGAAACTCAGGGCCAAGATTCTCAATGAGGCGAGGCGGCTATTGATACACAATTCTGTTGACTTAAATCGAAAGCTGCGGTAAATTTTGTAAATGAGGCGTGTATGTTTCACTATGTACTTGAAAACTCCCCACGATATTGCCAATCTCAGTATTTTATTATTAACACATGATAAGGTTTAAAATTATGAAGAGACCAGAACGCCCAAACATTCTTTGGATATCTTTAGAAGATACGACACCACGTTTCGGTTGCTACGGGGATACTCTTGCCCGTACGCCGCACATTGACAGGCTCGCGGCGGGTGGCTGTCGGTTCCCAAATGCGTTTTCAACGGCGGGTGTGTGCGCGCCGAGCCGTTCGGCAATCATTACCGGCATGTATCAGACGGCTATCGGTACACATCACATGCGTACCACCCATACCAACCAGAATACCCCGGAGCTGCCGACACCCTATTCCGTGGTGCTACCGCCTTATGTGAAAACGTTCACCGAATACCTTCGTGGTGCCGGTTATTATTGCACAAATAACAGTAAGACGGATTATCAGTTCACGTCACCGATAACAGCGTGGGATGACTGTAGTAACACAGCGCATTGGCGAGATTGTGAACCGGAGCAACCATTTTTTTCTGTTTTCAACCCAACTGTTACCCACGAAAGTGGCATGTGGGAGCGAGAAGAACAGGAGTTAACCACAAATCCTGCCGAGGTGCGGTTACCACCGTATCTTCCAGATACCCCGAAGGCCCGCGCCGCCCTGGCTCGTCATTACGATAACCTAGCGACTGCCGACACGCGCGTTGGGGAATTGCTTGCTCAGCTTGAAGAAGATGGGCTCGCCGAAAATACAATCGTTTTCCTCTGGAGTGACCACGGTGAAGGGCTTCCGCGCGGAAAACGGTGGACATATGATGCCGGTATTCGGATTCCTTTAATTGTGCGATGGCCAGGTGAATTGCAAGGCGACACAGTCAGTGACAGGCTCGTGAGCCTGATTGACATCGGGCCAACGGTATTGTCGTTATGTGGCGTGCAAGCACCCCAACATTTACAAGGGCAGCCGTTTCTAGGTAAGCAAGTAGAGGAGCGCGAGTATATCTTCGCCACCCGCGACAGGTACGACGAATCTTACGATATGGTGCGTGCCGTGCGCGACAAACGTTATAAATACATCCGGAACTACTATCCAGAAAAACCGTATCTATCCTGGATTCCGTATCGGAATCGTCACCCCATCATGCAGGAGATGTGGCGGCTTTACGCCGAGGACAATTTGTCGGGCCATCAACGCGTCATGTTTGACACACCTCGGCCCGCTGAGGAGCTCTACGATGTCAAAAACGACCGGTATGAGCTTAACAACTTGGCTAATGATGTCGAACATCAAGGCGTCCTTGAACGGATGCGCGGCGCATTGACAGCCTGGCAAGCCGAATACGGTGACATGGGAAATATCCCGGAAGAGCAGATGGTTGCACAGTGGTACCCGAATGGCACCCAGCCGCAAACAGCTGCCCCGATTTTTATTCCGATTCATGGCACCAATCCCGGCACTGAAGTTGCACTTGAGACAGTTGAATCGGATACCCCGGTGCTGTTACAACTTCACTCCGCTACCCAAGGCGCGTCCGTTGCCTATACGACAGAGGAAAATGAAAATGGGCAATGGAAATTGTACACTGAACCATTGCGCTTTCCGCAAGGGAAAACGACTGTACGAGCGAAAGCGATTCGCATCGGCTACAAGGAGAGCGATGAGAAAACAGTTACCGTTGAGGTTTCATAAGCAAAAATTAACATTCAGATTTACAGAAGGGAATTGACAATGGCACAAGCAAAGAGTCAAGACTATTTCGTTTATGTTGGCACGTATACCCATGGTGAGAGCGAGGGGATTTACGTCTATCGCTTCGCCGGTTCAACGGGCGCGTTGGAATATTCGAGCAAGATAACAGGGATTGAGAATCCGTCATTTTTAGAGATTCATCCGAGCGGGCGTTACCTCTACGCGGTGAATGAACTCAACGAATTTGAGGGCAAAACGAGTGGTGCTGTCACGGCATTTTACATCCATAAAGACACTGGTGAACTCAGTTATCTTAACCAACGTGCGACGGGTGGTGGTGCGCCGTGTCATCTGAGCATCGATGCGACGGGCAAATCCCTGCTAGTGGCGAATTACGGCGGTGGAAGCGTAACAGTGTTCCGGATAGGCATCGATGGGAGACTCGGCGAGGCATCGGATTTTGTTCAACACCAAGGCAGCAGTGTGAACCGGCAACGTCAGGAGGGCCCACATGCGCACTCAATCCTGATTGATAGGGGCAACCGCTACGCCTTTTCCCCGGACCTGGGGCTCGATAAAATCCTGATTTATCAATTAGACTCGGAAAACGGTAAACTCACGTCGAACACGCAACCGTGGGTTCGCGTGCATCCGGGCGCCGGTCCACGTCACTTCGACTTCCATCCGAATGGCAACTACGCGTACGTGATTAACGAGTTGGATTCAACCTTCACGGCGTTTAGCTACAATGCGTCTGCCGGGGCGCTCACTGAAATTCAGACGATATCAACGCTTCCGGATGATTTTGAAGGTACAAGCCACTGTGCGGATGTGCATGTACATCCGTCAGGGAAATTCCTCTACGGTTCGAATCGTGGCCATGATAGCATCGCCATCTGTACCATTAATGAAGAAAACGGGATTCTGAACCATATCGGTTGTGAATCGACACAAGGGCAAACCCCAAGGAATTTCGGGTTGAATCCGGAGGGCACGTTCCTGTTAGCCGCAAATCAACAGACGGATACAGTCGTCACGTTTGCGATTGACACGGAGACTGGCGCCCTCACTGCAACCGGAGATGTGATATCGGTGCCGACACCTGTCTGTTTGAAGTTTCTAGCGTGTGATACGTAGTCCGTTTTAAAGCGTAACCGTAGACGCGGTTCTTTGAATCATGACATGAATACGGTGATAGCACCCACACGCGAAAGCGTGGGGCTTCGGTTTCATAGCAACTGCGGTTTTCTCATAGAGATTACCGTCTAACTGTCGCTCTACCTACGGGCATTTCCCTCATCAGAAAGGCATATCGTTAGGTAACGGCTATCCCTGCCCGCAAAATGTTTAGCGCCGCGTTGATGTCTCTGTCGTGGTGGCAACCACAGTCGGGGCATGTCCACTGCCTATCTGAAAGTCTTAGTTCTTTGTTGTGATACCCACAATCTGAACACGGCTTCGTTGTCGGCGTCCATTGTCCGATTTGTTTCCTCATACGTTTATGTTTACTGCACTTATATGCTAATATCTGAACAAACTGGTAGAAGGCGAGGTCCGAGACTTTACGCCCCCACAGGCGTTTCATGCCGTCAAGGTTCAATGTCTCAAGGACAATGATATCAAACTTTTTACAAAGTTCACTTGCCAGTTGCCAGTAAAAATCTTTAGCGTAGGGCGAAACCGCCGTTTCGCGGTGGTTGCTAATTTTCCGATACAGACGTGCGACTTGCCGGACACACCGCCACCACCGGTTAGAACCTTTAACTTTACGAGAAAACGCTTTATTGAGATGCCGAAGTTTTTTCAAGGACTGTTTCAAAGGTTGCGGGTGTTGTATTTTTTCACCCGTGCTAAGTGTCAAGTATGCGTCTTTCATACCGAAATCTGCCCCAACGCTTTTACCTGTTGTCGGCAGTGGGCTAAAATCTGTGTCATCCGTTATGATGTAAAGCCAATAGTTGCCGCAAGCGTCACGTTTGATTGTAAGAGTGCTGATAGTCCCATGCCATTGGCGGTGTTTATGAAATGTATAAGGCACTTTATGAAATCGCCACTTCCCTTTATCCCACTGACGAAATGTGAGTGTAAGAAGTTTAAATCCAGTTTGTTTCAGCGTGATAGACTTAAACTTATGCTCCGGTTTGATATGGGGGTTACCTCCCCGTTTATTAAAGAACCTTTGATACGCATTATCAATTCGTTCTAACTCTGCTTGGAGCGCTTGGCTCGGCAATGCATTCCAATGTGGATGCGTGGTTGGGGAGATAGGTAGAATATCGTATCCTTTGGATACGATGTTTCTACCATTTACTCCCCAACTTCGTTAGCTTCAACTCCGTGAGGTGGGCACAAGATGCATGATAGTTCGCATACGGCAAACCAGCTTTATACCGGTGACGCTGCCACTTATGGAAATACACATGCACCTGCCACATATCGTCAAGCAGGTTGCCAAGACGTATCGTATTCGATTGATTGCCAAATTTATACTTGTAGGTTTTCATGGACTATCAAGTATCAAGTCTTTAACCCCTGGACAGTGGGTAGGCAGACACGTTACCAAGTGGTAACGCTGTCCATGTCTGCCAACTTGATACAATTTTTCAATATAGATGCTTGTTCTAATTCAATAGGTCTACATCCCCCAGCTAAAGCAAGGGGGTTTTGACACCTAATAAGGTGATAAGAGAGCCGCGTCTAGCCAACAGCTTTGCTATTGCCTCCGCTGTCTCCGCTGCTGCTGCAACTGGCCCCAGGGATAGACGCCACACCGTTCAGCCCAGTCGTGGTAAATTCCAGTAAGTTCTTTTAGCTTCTGCGGATGTTGCGCGGCGATGTTGTTAATCTCTGTCCGTTCTGCTGCGACATCGTAAAGTTCCCAATCGCCGGGGTATTTACAAACCAACTTCCATTGCGCTTGTCGAACGGCGCAATTGCCTTCGTGTTCCCAATAAAGCACCTGTTTCCGGTTCTCTTTTCCCTCAAAAATGGGGGTTAAACTTTCCCCTTCCAACGGCAGAATCGGCTTCCCGTTGTGTTCTTCTGGGTAGGTAGCCCCGGAAACGTCGAGGCATGTCGCCATAATATCGGTAAGTTGTCCGGGTTGATGCCGTAGCGCCCCGGCATCTTTTATTGCGGAGGGCCAGTATGCGATGAGAGGTGTCGCAATACCTCCTTCATGAACCCAATGTTTATATTCCCGGAAGGGCGTATTCGACAAATTCGCCCATGGTACCCCATAACTCTGATAAGTGGTTTCGGGTCCGGGCATAATGCCCGGGTCATTTCCGCGATAGACGGGTTTCCCATCAGATGTTGTCTGTGTGCTAATTAGTGAACCTCCATCGCGCCGCGCGGGCGGCCCCCCGAGTTCTTCTGCACAGCCGCCGTTATCTGCCAAAAACAGAATGAGCGTATTGTCAAGTTGCCCTGTCTCTTCAAGCGTATTGACAATGCGTCCAATACCTTGATCCATTCGTGTAATTTGCGCGGCATAAACCTCCATGCGTCGTTGGTTCCATGCCTTATGCTGTGCGTTCGTCCAGGGTGGCTGCGAGGCGTCGCGTGCCGTGAGCCGCCATGTCTCATCGAGAATCTTCATCTCTCGCATCCGTGAGAGTCGTTCTTCGCGCAGTTCATCCCATCCGGCGGCAAAACGTCCGTTGTATCGGGCAATGTCCTCCTCATGCGCGTGAAGTGGCCAATGTGGTGCCGTGTACGCCACATAGGTAAAAAAAGGATTGTCCGGCTGCTTTTCACTGTGTTGTCGAATAAACGTCTCGGCTTCATCGCTGATTGCGTCGGTCAGGAAATATCCGTCAGGGAGTTCATCGCTCTGAATGCGCGTGTTATCGCGTGTCAAAGTATTCGGCTTCCAAAAATTGGCAGCCCCGGTGATAATACCGTAGTACCGTTCAAAACCGCGTTGTCGGGGCCAGCTGTGTACCGGCCCGTCCGTCCCGGTATTCCGCGAGATATGCCACTTCCCGCTCATATAGGTGCCATACCCTACTGAACGAAGTGCATCAGCGATTGTGATACACCGTTCGTTCAAGTCACCGCGGTATCCTTCCAAACCATCGTCGCTCATCATGTGGCCGACACCGGTTTGGTGTGGATGGAGTCCGGTGAGCAGAGAGGCACGGGAGGGGCAACACCGGGCAGTATTGTAAAACTGCGTGAACCGGAGGCCGCCTGCAGCAATTCGATCAAGATTAGGCGTATGAACTTCGCCACCGTAGCAGCCTAAATCGGAGAAGCCCATATCGTCATTAAGAATAAGGAGAATATTCGGTTTTCGTTCTTCGTTCATCAGCAAAACCTCTTTTCAATGAAAAACTGCCGTTCGTGTCGTTTCGGAGATTCAGAAATTTATCTTGCTTTAGGAAGTACGTTATGTTACAATCTCAAAGAGAAATAAGCCATGATTCTAGAGGTAAAAGCTATGATTCCGAATTTGATTACACTTTTTCGCTTATTTTTAGTCTTCGTCGTCATCGCGCTTTTTGGTAAGCATGTCTATTTAGACATTTGCCTTGCTGCAACCATTGGGTTGATTCTGTTCCTCGACGCGGTTGACGGTTACGTTGCGCGTAAGCTAAACCAGAGCTCAGATTTCGGCGCGTTGTTTGATATCGTCGGCGATAGGATTGTCGAGTGCATTTTGTGGCTCTACTTTGCGGTTGCTGGCCTGATTCCGTTTTGGATTCCCGCGATTGTGATTGCCCGTGGCTTTTTTACAGACGGGCTGCGGAGCGCCGCCTTTGCGGATGGCAAAACGGCATTCGGTGAAAACAGTATGATGTCTGCTGGCTGGACACGCGCCTTGACGAGCTCCCGTGCGAGCCGGGGCATCTATGGCATCACAAAAACCGTCGCATTTATCTATCTAGGTGGGGTAATCGCATTCAAAAATTTCGGCATCTACCCAGAATTAGTTGTCGGTTTAGAACTCACAGGTGTGATTATTTCTTCTCTCGCTATTACAATGTGTTTAATTCGCGGGTTCCCTGTTCTGGTTGACGGATGGAAATACGTCAAGGGATAATTCTGCTTCCGTGCTGCTAAGCTAGCGACATGCCATATCCAGTTTATGTCCTACATCTGTTCCTCCCGTTTCAGTAGCAAATGACGCCGTTCTTCAGTTGCGAGTTGTGTAAAGACACGGCGGGCTGCTGTGTACGCCTCTGCAGGAACCGTCGGTGTTTTTAATGTAAGCATCAGGCGATACGTAACCGTGCTTTCAAGCTGCCGGCACTCGCGAACGAGTTCGGCAAAATCCGTAACATCATGGATATCTACGGGGAGCACCGCCGTCCAGCCTTCTGGTAGGTGTATCCGAATCTCTTTCTCAAGCTTCATCGGGTAACCTAAGTCAAGGGAATAGGTGCGTTGTGGCGCAGCCACCATCTCAGCGTATTCGGCGAATTCATCAATCGGCAACGGCAGCAGCATCTCATTTCCGAGCAGTGTGGCATAATTTTGAACATGAAAACCGAGTTCAATTGCCACCGGCACATCAAGTTCATTCAAGTCAGAAACGTTGCCCCATGTTATCTGAATTCCCGGAAATTGCTGGCTGAGTTCAATAGCGAAAGTTGTCTTCAACTGTTCAGACGTTACTTGTTGATACGTCCAGCGCGCATTTAGATTGTATTGTCCTTGTGTCTCAACCCGGATTGTCCCTTCAACGCCTCCTCGTCCAGTTAACGAAAATTCTGTACGACTCACGAGTCGATTGGATTCCGCCGGGAAAACGGGTATCTCCACAAACTCCCCGCGTTCATCCCCGATGAGTAACCCTTTTCTGCCTTGGGCATGATAGGGTAAATCGCCGTAACTACAAGTTTGAGAAGTCGCATCTAACCAAATATAGCCGTTCTCCCCGTCAGGTACTGCCGTCACCATGTGCCTGAACTGATTGAGGGATGGGAGTTCGGTATCAATCCGTTGATAAGGCGCGGGGCTAATTAGCACAGGATAAGCGCGAATACCGACAAGTTCAAGCATTGAAATCAAGAGTGTCGTTTTATCTTTACAATCGCCGTACCGTTTGCGAAATACCTCTACTGCTGCAGACGGCTTATACGCGCTCTGCCCTAATTCAATTCCGACGTAACGGATACGTGAAGCAACAAAATTGTAGATAGCGCGAATTTTATCCGCTTTTGTTGTCATCGACTTTGTCAACTCAAGCACCGCCTCCTCAATTTTGAGATTAGGGGTGTACTGTTCTCCGGCAAGTTGCTTGTACCATTGGTAGACATCGTTCCAAGAGGGTATAGAAGAATAGCGTAATCGAGGTAGCACCTCGTTTATGTGCGGCATCCCATTTTCACGTATCATCGCCGGTGTTTCCCCGTAGTGCCATAGGTATCTCAGATTACCATTTTCATCAGAGCTGATATCCGGTTCTAATTTAAAATTATCCGTCTGCCATCGAAGGTGCCAGTCCGCAGGGATGCGTAGTGCGTACTGTGTTTCAAGCGTCACATCGGTAGACTGAAAATTGAACGCACCTGTCACCCATGTTTTCCCTCCAGGCGCGTGTTCGGGCTTATCTTCGAGTGTAACCTGATACTCGATGCAAACCCCCGGTGTCAGTGCTACCATGGATATAACCCGCCACATCGTATCCGAATAGAGATTTTGGGATAGGAGGCCGGGCGGCGTTACATCGTTGAATGCCTCGCTGGGCGGCTGATGTGCCATGCCTTCTCTATCAATTGTCCGCGCGATATTCACGGCGATATTCTGCGTTTTCGGCTGGTACGGGATAGCAATATCATCGTATTGTTCAATCCCCCGTTCGGTTAAGAGCTTCACCACTTGATGCGTCGTGTACCGGGACTGCCCTGTTGGCAACACATCGTGACTGAAATGGTTGAACAATATGAGTACGTCAACATCTGGGTACGCTTCAGCATCTGGCGCATTCGTTATGTATGCATCAACGTCGGCGTTTATTAACGTAACAGGTGGCACGTTAACACTTGCCTTCTGAGAGAGCACTATTTTGGCCAACGCTTGTAAGCGCGTCACTGCAAATAGGTTATCCGGCGCGACATCCAAGAGTTGCTGATATTGAAGTTGCGCTTGAAAGTAGCGTCCATTGTCTTCATAAATTGTCGCCAACTGTTGATGCGCCCAAACGTCCTTTGGAAATAACCGAATCGATTCCCTGAATTCCGCAATTGCTTCACCAAGTTTGCCCTGTTCCAGATAGATTAATCCCAAATAATTGTGCAAATTCTCGCTCTCGTGGCGTTTGCACTCCGCGTCGATAGCCAAGGCCTTCTGGAGCACCGTCACCGCTTCATCCAACCTATTGAGCTGCATGTAAGCCAATCCGAGATGGTTCAAAGCATAAAGATTGTCCTTGGCAAGCGTGAGAGTTCGCTCATAGTGTTGCGCAGCGGCCTGATAATCGTTCAGCTTTTCAGAAATGTATCCAACGTAGTTAAGCGCATTCACATTCTTTGGTTCAAGCACCAAAAACGTCAAAAACGCGTTTCGCGCGTTTTCATACTCAGAGAGCTGGAAGTAAATTTCTGCTATTTTCTGCTGTGTCTGGCTTTCATCCGGACGCAGCGCGATTGCGGCTTGATACGCAGCGAGGGCCTCGCGAAGATTTTCACGCCGCAGTTCCCAATTCCCTTCTTCAACATGCTTGCGCCATTGCTGATTCCTCTCAACCAGCGGGTCCACTAGCGATGTCGGCGTGGAGCCCGTCCTAGAAAACAGCGTACATCCCCCTAATGCGACAAACAGGCATAATAACAAAAATGTACAATTTTTCTGGTAAGTCACCGCTACGTTTCCTGATTTTTCGCCAACTTTACGTTTGCGGAATGTCGTTCTGAATCTCGCTTCGTCTTTTTCTGAAGTGACTTTCTGAAAGCCTCTTCAAGGTTAACGCCTGTCTGATTCGCTAAACAGATGAGAACAAACAAGATGTCAGCAATTTCTTCAGCGAGGTTTAAGTCACGTTCGCTCGGCTTGAAACTCTGTTCACCGTATTGCCGTGCCATTATCCGCGCCAATTCCCCAACTTCTTCCATCAGAATTGCCGTGTTTGTCAATTCCGAAAAATAGCGAATGCCCACGGTATTAATCCAGTCGTCAACCCGTTTTTGACAATTTCTCAGTGTGTACTCCATAAAACTCCCCGTCCTGTTAAATGTATTGCTGCGGTATGGCGCACAGTTCGCAAGTCATATTGCATATTTTATCAATATTCCGTGATAAAATCAAGCGTTTTGATACGCTAATGAGCCCAGCCAAAATCATGGCTGATTTTTACTGACTCACCGTGTTATAATACTCCGACATCAGAAGATATCTTGATTTTTTAATCACCGTGCTTATATAATTGATTTGATTTCTATTTGAAATAAAGGAGCATGAGTCAATGGGAATGACGGAAGAAGAACTGCAATTTTATCAAATAAACGGCTATCTCTTGAAAAAAGGCCTGGTGTCTCAGGAAGACATTACCGACATTCAGATTGAAATTGAAGACATACATAACCGGATGGCAGCAAATCCGGCTGACGGTATCGGTATTTCGTGGGAAGTCTACGATTCCCTGGATTATCCACCACGCATCAAGCAGCTAACGCATAGCGAATTGGTAAGTCCAACACTCAATCGCTTACTCCGTTCGAACGCGGTACTTGATGTCTTAGAGGGGATGATGGGCCCCGACATTTCACTTTTTCACAGCAAATTACTACCGAAAGCAGGGGGCGACGGGACTGCCATCCCCTGGCACCAAGACTATGCTTATTGGAAAAATGAAGACAACAAGCCGATTATGATAAACTGCCAATTAGCCATCAGTAAGGCAACCTTAGAAAATGGATGTATCCAGTTCGTGCCCGGCAGCCATGACTGGGGATTGCAGGAACATGAACGTAAAAACCAGACGTTCGGCGTGTTTTTACCGGGGCACTATCAGGAACGGCAAGATGCAGTGTCAGTTGAGATGGAGGCGGGCGACGCGGTTTTCTTTAATGCCCTGATTATTCACGGTTCTGCGCCCAATCATTCGGAGCGGGACAGGTTAATGAATACTTTCGCCTACAACGTCACTGGCAATGGTACAGGGCGGAGTCGCGAAGTTCTTCGCGGAAAATCCGATGGAGCGTGAGATGAATCGGTTCTGGTTACATGTCACCTTATTGATTCTTGGCCTCGCGATGGGGTGCGGCGGTGATGAAACGCTTAATACAAACCGCGCCCCACAAATATTAGTCTTTGAGGCTGAATCCGACATCGTGCCACCGGGGGGGAAAATACCTATCCGGCTAGAGGCATCTGACCTCGAGAATGATTCTTTGAGTTTCACATGGCGCGTAACCGACGGCAAAATCACTGAAACGAACTCGGGCGCAATATGGGAGGCCCCCAAAACTGAGCGAAAATACCAAATTAAACTCACGGTGAGCGATGGTGATAAGTCAACAACAAGTACACTTGATATCCAAGTTTGGCGGATTCGCCCTGGGAATTACTATCCGCTAGCCGTTGGAAACGTCTGGCATTACCGGGATGCAAAAGGCACCCAAATTACGTTTGAAATCGTTGACACCATTCAAATTCGACGTGAAGCAGGTGTAACCGTTGAGAGTTTTGTCATGCAGAAATCCACCAGTGCAGAAGGACTTGAGAACGTGGTGAACTACTCCTACCTCGGCAGTTTCCCTGATGAAAGCGGCAAAGTCTCTACAATCGTTCAACACGCACAAAATACGACATCCGGAACAACAGATACCATTATGTTTGTACCATACCTACCGTTGTACCAATTTCCGCTGATTCCCGGTGAAAAATGGCATGTGAATTTTGAGGCGCAATTAGTTCCAGAACTTTTCCCAATTGGCGGCGGACTTGACGAATTTGAGGTGATTTCCGAGGAAGTCGTCAACGTGCCCGCCGGAACATTTGAGCACGTCTTTCAAGTTCAAGAATCATTTCGGTGGGGGTTCGATATCGGCAATCAGGACTTCCCCCTTGATATCACGGTTTCTAAGAAATGGCTTGCCCCAGATGTCGGTATCATCAAATTTACACAAGAACAGACCCGGGGTGAAGTTACCGTTGAAACGGTTTTTGAGTTGGAATCCTTTGAATTGTCGGGAAATTAAAAACAGTGCAAAATTCACCCCTTAAAAAAACAGATATTTTAACGACAACCGTCGGTTCTTATCCGGCCCCGGCATGGCTTTTAGCAATGCCGACTGAACAAGCCCTGATTGATGCGACGCGCGTTGTCGTCGATATCCAACGTCAACACGGCATTGATATGCCGACAGACGGCGAATTATACCGATTTGATGTGAATCACGCTGATACCAACGGCATGATTGAGTATTTCACCCGTCCGTTAGCGGGCATCCGCGCTGAAGTCAGCCGGCAGGAGTGGCATGAATTTCGGCAGAAAGAGACAATGGCCTTTCGTACGAAACCGGCCGGTGTCGTTGAGGCCCCGTTAGGAGAAGGGACGTTAAACCTCGTCACCGATTGCCAGCGCATGCTTCACGTGGCGGGAAAGGAGATAAAATTCACCGTCACCAGCCCGTATATGCTAGCACGAACCCTTCTTGATAAACATTACGGCAATTTTGAGGCACTGCTCACCGATTTGGCACAGGTACTTGCGGCACAAGTCGCCGAGCTGGATTGCGCCTGCCTACAAATTGACGAGGCAAATATCCCGGGCAATCCGCAAGATGCGCCGCTCGCCGCCGCCGCGATTAATATTGTCCTCAATGCCTTTAAAGGCGAGAAAGCCGTTCATTTCTGCTTCGGGAACTATGGTGGGCAAGTCATCCAAAAGAGCAATTGGGCGGTTTTAACCGATTTCTTGAACATGCTCCGCTGCAATCATCTCGTATTAGAATTGAAGCACCGTCCTGAAACAGAACTGGAAGCACTCAAGGGCATTTCATCAGATATTGTTCTCGGCATTGGGGTAATTGATATAAAATCAAATCCTGTTGAAACCCCTGACGAAATCGCTTCAAGCATTGACAAAGCGGAAAAGGTTTTAGGCCCGGGTAGAATCGGTTGGGTTCATCCGGACTGCGGTTTTTGGATGCTGAAGCGCTCAGTCGTAGATAGGAAAATTGCGGCACTCGTGCAGGGGCGAGATAAATTCCTCGGCTAATGCAATCTGCAAGAACCGGCTCAGGTTTAGAGCGATTTCATTCTCTTTTTAAAAATGCGAATAAAATCGCAAAATACGCTGTGAGGGAGTCCTCCAGTTCCCGGGCTACTCGTCACATTCACAAAAATCTCGAAAGCTGAATGCGGTAGTCCCAATCAAAATTTTCGCAACACATTTTTATCAAAAGAAGATTCGGTCAAAAGCTAGAAAGGATACGAAATGTTTGAAATTCAATTACCGGCAATCAAAAAGTACCAGCAAATTGCCGGTATCGCAGCCGGTGTAGGGGTTATCCTTGGGATACTGATTCCTGCGGCTGCGATTTTCAGTCCGAAGTGGACATGTCCATTTGGCGATGGCATCCTCCACATCAGTATTTTTTTGCTATTCACAGGGCTTGGCTGCGGGATGCTGCTGGGCAACCTTGTCGGCGTTTTCTTAATTGGAGTAGCAAAGTATCGCAAAATATCAAAGCAAGGAATACCTGCTCCGCCGATGAGTGGAAAAGGAGATTCAGATGTTTGATTTCTTCGGGCCAGACTTTAATCTCTGGTACATTTTTTTGCTACTGGGTGTCGGAATGTTTGCAGGTTTCCTAAACACCCTCGCCTGTGGGGGTTCGCTATTGACATTACCTACGCTTATATTTCTTGTACCGTTTGCAACTGGTATCAGTGATGGCATCTCCCAAATTGCCAACGGCACAAATAGGGTAGCAATCCTGCTACAAAATGTCAGTGCGATTTTAGGATTTTGGCGTAAAGGGGTATCAAATTTCCGCTATGCGCTCTCCCTAACGATTCCGGCGGTGATAGGGGCAGCAATTGGGGCAGTGCTCGCAACAAAGACAGATGATAGGGTATTCGAACCGATTCTCGCGATTGTCATGATAATGATGCTGTTTCTCACCCTTTTCAACCCGACTGAATGGTTGCACGATAAAATTAACCCTGGAGACACACACCATAAAATCATCACAGGAATTGCTCTTTTCTTTGTCGGCATTTATGGCGGTTTCATTCAGGCGGGAGTAGGGCTTCTGATTATTGCTGTGCTCCGCATCATCGATGGCGACAATTTAGTCATCACGAACGCGCTCAAAGTGTTTATCATCTTCTTTTATACGATTATCGCGCTCGGTATTTTTATTAGCCAAGGGCAAGTGAATTGGGTTTTAGGGATTACTTTAGCGATTGGAAACGCCACTGGGGCGTGGATTGCCAGCCACTGGGCAATCGGTATGGGGGATAAATGGCTTAAAGTGATACTCGTGGCCGCCGTGCTCGTTTTTGCGACAAATTTGGGGTTGAAACCCTTTAATCTCGATATAATATCGCTTCTCGGGCTCGGTTAACTGCTTAGGTGCTTATAGGAAAAAATTAGACGGTGTATAGCCGTGATGTGTGCTGTCACGGTGAGAATTCCGAGTGTGCAGAGCAAAAGCAGCGCGCTCGCTTGAAGGGCGGGAAATTTGTGCGCCAGGAGTCCTTGTAAAAGGGTACCGGCCCCGAATAAAATAATTCGTTCGGGCCGTTGCATGAAACCTACCTTACAATCAACCTGTAGTCCTTCCGCCCTCGCCCTCACATAACTGACAAGAATTGAACCAAACCATGCCCCAAACGCTAAAATTATCCCTATCAGACTTGACAAACTGTTTTCTAGTCCGTAAAAGTAAATGAGTGCCCCGAGAAAGAGAAAACCCTCCGAATACCGGTCGATTACAGAATCCAGCAGCGCGCCGGATGCGCGAAGTTCTCTCTGGGCACGCGCTACTGCACCATCAATCATATCAAAGCTCCCTCCAAATAGAATGAGAATCCCACCCACAATAAGTCGCCCTGTCGCGAAGCATACACTTGCCATGAGGTTAACAATGAAACCGAATAGCGTCACCATATTTGCTGTAATCCCAACTGCAACCATTTTGGTTGCCACAACAGAGAGAGCTGCTTCAAAACGCGGTTTTAATTTTACTTCAAACATGCGGCCTCTCCTGAGCAGAAGGTTGTCGTGGAATCTTTGCAAGCAGATGTAGAGCAGCTCGCCGTTTAGCAACTAATTCTGTAGCAGGAATTGTCGCCACAGAACGCAGCAGTTCAATAAGGTGTGCCGGAATATCCGACGAATGCTCAACGATTCTGAGAGGGTGCTGATGAAAATTCGGTACCCCAGTTAGCCTGCTCACAACAACAGTTGCATCGCCCACTGCAGGAAGCTGCTTTGATATCGCCGTTATCCCCTCATCGCAGGGGTAAGTCTCATCAAAAACCGTAAGGAGCGGGTGTGGAAATTTGAGCAATTTTATCCCAACGTTCTGAATTGCATGCGTCCAGGCTAAAGAAGCGGGGCGGGGTGTATTAATCCCGTGGACAGCCGGTAAATTCCATAAAATTACCGGTTTTTTAAGCCGTTCTGCGAGCCCGAGTAAGCGTAAAAAACGGTAGCATGTACTCGGCATACTGAAACCATCAACATCGCCTTGCATCAAAAGGAATTTTTCTGCGCCTATCCAAGCGAGCCCTGCGAACCTAAGATTTCCTTTACTTCCTATTCTATCGCCGTAAAGCTCAATCGTTTTCGTGAACAGGGGCTGTGGAAATTTAGAAGTGCTTGAAACCATAAGCGATATCAGCAACGCTAAAAAAAGCAGGGAGGGTGTCTGAAACACCTTCCCTGCCGACAAGGTAATGGGTTTTGTTCATTCACCACTTCGGGCACCGATTGCACTGATGACAAACCATCCGATTCCCGTGGCGACTGTCGTGAGGAACACCAATGTCCTTTTGGATGAAGAGAGTTCTTCATGGACGCCGCGGGTGTGCTCCATCACCATTTTAAGCTCATTGATACCTTTTTGATTCGTCTCAATTGCGCTCAAAAGCGTCGCCATGTGCTCTTGAATGGATTCAATGATTGCGTGCATTGCTTCCGCGCTCTCTTTTCGCTGTTCAAGCATTTCGATAAGCGGATTCATGTGTTCACCGGCCTTGGCGAGCTTATCCAGAATAGCGGCTTTACTCGCTTCAAGCGCCTCCTTCACGCCGGAAACTTCATCGGCAGATTTCCCTACAGCAGCCATCAACTCTTCTTGTGATTGCAAGCCATCTTCAAGCGCTTTAAGGTTAACCTTAAGCTCGTCCATGCTCTCGTTAAGTCCCTCAATTTCCGCCATCAACTTATCGCGCGTGGCTTCAGATTCAGCGAGTTCTACGCGAAGCCTCTCAAGCTCCTCGTTAAGCACTCTTGATTCCTCTTCCACGGCATCAACAATCTCTTTTGCCATCGCCACTGGAATCCGCAATGTTTCGCCTGGATAGATGAGATGTGGATTGGTAAAGTCGTTATACTTGCTCAATTCCCGCCAACGAAGCGGGTTTTCGAGGTGCTTTTGACAAAGAGCCCAGAGGGTATCGCCTTTGACAATGGTAATTAACATAGTATCGTCACTACCATCATGAGGCGTGATTTTTGCCGAAGCAGATAACACGTAAATCCCACTCAGGGCAGTGCAAATATAGAGAATTAGCATTAATTTCAACGTTGCGTGTATCATTTTCATAGTCCTTCTCCTTATCTGCTAAAATTCGTAAGAGAGGGAAGCAAAGTGAGTTGTTCCGACTCCATTGATTTCGCTCGACATCCCATCTTGCATAGCATAATCAATCTGTAAGCCACCTATGTTCACGCCAAACCCGCCGAAGAGGTTCTGGGTATCACGGGATGCTCGCACCCCGGCCCGCAACGCAAACGCAGTCGACTTGTAGTCGACAATCGTATACTCAGCACCGAAGCGGAGACTGGTTGTGCTCTCATCTAGCGCCACAAGCTCTTGTTCCATATCAGCCGCGAAGGTAACAATGTTACCCATATAGAGATTGTAAGCGACACCTATATCGATAACCATTGGGACGGTATCGTCCCCCAAAGATGCCCCGAGGTACTTGGCAACAATACCGTAATGGAACGTCGGCACATGTTGTTCACCCACTTTAATAGGCATCGCATGGCCCATAAAACCTACATCAACACCGCCGAAACCACTCTGGTTTTCAACACTCTCAGTACCGAAATTATCCATCAACATCCGGGCACTCAGCCCCAGATTAAAACTTCCGACCTTGTGCCCGTAAGAGAGAGAATATGCGTTGGCACTGTAGTTGATATTCCCCATGTATGCCTCATTTTTATCGTACTGAGCGATATCAGCTACCCCGGCGTTTGTCACGGCGAACCCAATCGCTCCATTCAATCCGATAGATTTCGACACTGCCATGAAATTATGACTTCTATCCAAAGAAAGCCGCTGGGTAGACAAATTGAAACTTAAATCCTTGACAGAACCGAGCCCCGCAGGATTCCAGACAGTCGCTGTAGCATCGTCGGCAATTGCGGTGAATGCGCCCCCTAAGCCAATGGAGCGTGCACCGGCACCAAGCCGTAAGTGTGGCATAGCATTCACTCCGGCAAATGAGAACGGTAACACGGCTAGAGTGAGAAATAAAACAGGTATCAAACCGCACAGCAATTTAGGGCATTGCTTGCAAGCCCATCTCGAAATTCGCTTCATCTTAAACATTAGATCCTCCTTCAGCGTCTGGAGCTGGGGTTGGATAGACAATTCCCCATCCAACCCCAGACAGTAGACTACCATTTGCTTAGCGCGTCAGGGCGAGCTTGAGAATAGCATACTCCGGCTCAAAACCATCTGCCACAGTGATTTGGCAGAAATAGATGCCTCTAGCTAAGTCTTCACCACCGGTCGTTGTTCCATCCCAACCGATTGCATTCCTGCCTATATACTCACCAGCATCCCAAACCTCGTTATCCACAAGCACTCGAACAGGACGTAGCGTGATGTCGTAAATCACGATGCTCACCGTCGACTGTCGGTTCAACGTGAAGGAAATACGGGTATTCTCCTTAAAGGGGTTCGGCGCGTTAATCGGACGAGCTGCCAACACCGGCCCCTCCTCCTCTTCAACGACGAAACTAAACTCGTGCACCGCCATGTTCACTTTCCGGGCATCTTTACTCTTTTCAGAAACGTTGCCCTCTTGATGCGCCATGTCAGATACCTCAAGTTTCACCGTGTGTATTCCTACGCTAAGTTCAGTAGGTGGCACATAGATAACCTGTGATGCCGACTTCTGATTCGGAGCGAGGTTAATCAACTGGTCATCCACAACTAAGCGGATAGAGTCTGCATCGACACCCGACTCAGCATCAGCAAAACTGATTGAAATCGTCGGACGCCGCTCGGTTAAACGTGCATCTTGTTGTGGCGATGACATCGTGATAACCGGCGCAGCTGTATCAAAATCAATTGTGAAGTTGCCTTTTGCCGTGGCAGAATTTCCGATTGTATCCGTAGCACGGACCTCAATCGTGTAAGTACCTTCGCTAAGCGGTGCTTCAGGAACGAAATCGATTCGGGTGATCCCGGCAACATTGTCCTCACCATCATCCTCGTCACTCCCTTTCACCTCTTTTCCATCACTATCAATCAGGACAATAGACATGTCGTCAATGCCCGATTCATCGTTGGCACTCGCCGAAATTGCGGGGAGACCGCCACGGAAAGTTCCTGAAGGCGTAATTGAGGTAATCGTCGGGGAAACGTTATCAACAACTAGTGTGAATGTCCACGAATATTCCGTTGAACCCCCTTCGCTGAGGGCGATTACCTTGAGTGTATGCGTGCCAGGCGTAAAGCTGTCTGAGATTTGTATACGCCCTTCAGCAATTTGGGCAAGTGGAACTGAACGAAGCGGTTTATCGTCTATACCGAACCGGACGCTTGAGATAGCAGATTGCTCATCTATCACAACAGCCGAAATCGTTACCCAACTATCACCTTTGATGAGGCCAGACGGCGAAGCTTCCGTAATCACAGGCGGTGTCGTATCTTCCGGTTTCACAGCCAGTGTGAATGTCCACGAATGTTCCGTTGAACCCCCTTCACTCACGGCGATTACCTTGAGTCTATGCGTGCCAGGCGTAAAGGTGTCCGAGATTTGCATACGCCCTTCAGCAATGTCCTCAAGTGGAACTGAACGAAGCGGTTCATCATCTATACCGAACTGGACGCTTGAGATAGCAGATTGCTCATCTATCACAACAGCCGAAATCGTTACCAAACTATAATCTTGGATAAGGCCAGACGGCGAAGCTTCCGTAATCACAGGCGGTGTCGTATCTTCCAGTGTCTCAACCAGTGTGAATGTCCACGAATATTCCGTTGAACCCCCTTCGCTCACGGCGATTACCTTAAGTGTATGCGTGCCAGGCGTAAAGGTGTCCGAGATTTGTATACGCCCTTCAGCAATGTCCTCAAGTGGAACTGAACGAAGCGGTTCATCGTCTATACCGAACTGGACGCTTGAGATAGCAGATTGCTCATCTATCACAACAGCCGAAATCGTTACCAAACTATAATCCTTGATAAGGCCAGACGGCGAAGCTTCCGTAATCACAGGCGGTGTCGTATCTTCCGGTTTCACAGCCAGTGTGAATGTCCACGAATGTTCCGTTGAACCCCCTTCACTCACGGCGATTACCTTGAGTCTATGCGTGCCAGGCGTAAAGGTGTCCGAGATTTGCATACGCCCTTCAGCAATGTCCTCAAGTGGAACTGAACGAAGCGGTTCATCATCTATACCGAACTGGACGCTTGAGATAGCAGATTGCTCATCTATCACGACAGCTGAAATCGTTACCAAACTATAATCTTGGATAAGGCCAGACGGCGAAGCTTCCGTAATCACAGGCGGTGTCGTATCTTCCAGTGTCTCAACCAGTGTGAATGTCCACGAATATTCCGTTGAACCCCCTTCGCTCACGGCGATTACCTTGAGTCTATGCGTGCCAGGCGTAAAGGTGTCCGAGATTTGTATACGTCCTTTAGCAATGTCCTCAAGTGGAACTGAACGAAGCGGTTTATCATCTATACCGAACTGGACGCTTGAGATAGCAGATTGCTCATCTATCACAACAGCCGAAATCGTTACCAAACTATAATCCTTGATAAGGCCAGACGGCGAAGCTTCCGTAATCACAGGCGGTGTCGTATCTTCCGGCTCCACTGGTATTGCTACTGTGAAAATCACAGAGGCTTTTGCCGTTTTACCATTACCATCGGTAACTTCAACAGCAACAGTATGTTCACCATCCACTAACGCATCTGCAGGAGTATAAGAGAAATGCGTGCCGTCTAATGCCGCGGTAGCATCGTTACCATCTACAGTAAATGACGTCAATTCAAGTATACCCGCTCCGGAGAACTCACCACTGATAAGGGGTTTTCCATGCTCAAACGTTTGACCGGCAGCAGGCGAATGAATCACGACGGTTGGGATTGTACCACTAATCGCGAATTCAGCAGAAGCCTCACCGACATTTCCAAGCATATCAGCAATTTTAATGACAACCCGGTAGGCCCCGCCGAGGAGCTGCTCCTTACGAGTATAGACGAGCTTGTCTGCATCTTTTTCCAGCATCGCCTGCTCTACGTCCACAGGTATCTCGTCTGGGGGCAGGATACGAACTAAGCCAAGACTACCGGTAACAGCATCTACACCGCTCCCCATACCATCATCATATTTCGCGTGAACGGTAGGCAGGCTGTCAACTGTATCCCCCGCCGACGGGGTTACAATTGTAATCATCGGGGCCGTATTATCCAGATTAACAAGTGCTTTAGCCTCTGAAAGCGCGAAGGAGATTGAACCATTTCGTTTCGTAACAACACCGTTTGGTGTATAGAATCCATCACGCAGTCCGGAAAAATCTACCGTAATTGAAAATGTGTTTTCCGGCTCTTCAGCAGACTCACTTGGAATCTCTTTACCATTGAGAGTGCTACCCGTTAAATCTCCCAAATTCAATGAACCGTTAGCAACGGTGAATCCTACAGTAATCGACTTTTTGAGTGGAATCGGCGCTGTAGGAGATTCAGATACAGCCTCACCATCAACAGCCGTCACGCCCATCCCACTGATATCACTGACTCGGAAGTTTACCACATTAACATCAGTTGCCGGGGATTTATCTGTTTGCACATTGCCTAACGAATCAACAGCTAAGGCATGGAAACTATAGGCTGCATTCTCCAGCTTACTAAGCTCAACCGTTACTTTAAGGCTACCGGCTTCAGCAGTAATTTCGGTTACAGTCCCATCCGAAGCGGTCTGCACTAATTTCACTGAGGAGTAAGTAGATTTAACAGCTGTCGGTTGAATAGTAAAAGTAGCTATAGGGGCCTCAACCGTATCGTCAACAATGCCACCAACTGTGTAGATACCATTTTCATCCGGCGCAATGAGACCTGCGGCATCCTCAACAAGAAGAATAAGAGTCGGGCCAACCGGGCCAACATCATCAACGTTGTCCACAGACAACTTTGCCGTTACACCTAAAGCCGATACGGTTTCACTACCATCACTTGCGATAGCAAACGCGCGAACAGTGTACTGATTGGCATCCTTAGACGCATCGCGGGCAGCTGGACTCTCGGCAGTAATCGTGTCTTCCAATTTAGTCGTATCGACAGAAAGCGCCCATTTCATATAGTTTTTAGCAACCGCAACGACCGGTTTGCCACCTATTGCAGCACCGGTGAGGTCGTCAAGAATACTTATCCGCTCATCACCTTGAGGAATAACAGCAGTGCTTTTTTTGGCCGTCCCAACATCTATCCATTCTTTGTCCCCGCTTCGTTTAACTTCAAACCGCACCGCAACTATATCAGGTGTCGTCCTTTCCGGGGTATAGCCGTTAACAGTAAGAAACCCTGTTGGACCACCGCTGTCGACATTAGTTGTTTCTGGGGGTTCAACGGTAAGCGCCGATACCTCAACCGGCAACGGGAAAATACCAGCGTCTAACGCTATCTTCGCTACGACAGGTTCCCGGTCAGAAAGCCCAAGGGCGTTAGACGCAACCGCACGAACCATCACACTATCACCGGCCCCTACTAACGCATCAAAATCCGTGATATTCCAATTTACCTCAAGCGTGGAGTTTACTTCGCTACCGGCAAGGTCGAGTTCACCAATATTCCGCCACGCACCAGTCGCGTCCATATACTGTACCACAACGCCGGCGGGATGAATTGTACGGCCCGTTACTTGAATCGTTAATACAACGTTTTCTGTCGTGTTTGCGAAAATGGTAATATCCTCAACGGCCCCGCTTTCGTACGCATCATCGGTATCACCATCTCTGTTATAGTCACCAATCACAACAGACACCACCTTTGCACTGTCGTACACGGGGGCGACGATTCTAATACGGGTAGGTTCAGTGTGAGAACTGACGTTAAAGAGCCCATCAATTCCCATCGCGCGAACTCCATAGTCACCAACCAAAAGAGGCAACTGCTCGCCTTGGATAGGCATCGTTACGGTGTTATGCGGTACGCCGAAAGTTACCGGAATAGCATTAATCAAGTCAACAGAGGGTCCCAAGACATTGTGTAACATTTTGCTCTGCGCTTCATTCAACTGTAAAGGTCCTATAAAAGATTCTAAAAAAGGTTCTAGACTTTTAAGGAACGGATTTGCATACGTTTGTATAAGACCGGGTGTAAGTAGACCCAGGATGGCATCTAAGGAAAGTCCTTTTACAAATTTTAAATTGCCCTTGAGGAGATCTTGCGTCTCCAATTGCGTTCGTACCGCATCCCATAGTGGTGAGGCGACGAGGGTAGCATCAATCGTGAGGGGCATCCAAGTACTCTGTGGCATTCCATCAGTATCCAATTTAACCTCTTGGAAAACCAAATATCCTTCACCGGGTGCGATGCCCGCGATTTGTCCAGCGCTAACATTCAATGTAGCAGCACCTGGTGCCGGCGCCGTAGCAATATAAATACCTTCTTCATTCAAATAACCGCCTGCGTTGTCCCCTGGCGTAATCTGAAGCATTGCCTCGGGTGCATTCGTGTCAACGGTGAATTCACCTTGCATCTGATCCAGCGGATTTCCCGCTTTATCATACACAGTAGCCTTCAGGTAATAATTACCATCAGCAATTGAATCAATATTTGCCGCCCAGATTGACTCCGTTTCCGGCTTTATATCCGGGATAGTGAAAACGGAGGCTAACATCGGATCAAACGCGGATTCAAATTGCATCACAATTTGTTCGGTATTCCGTAAAAGTATGTTGTTAAGTTTCGCTCGATGCTTTCCAAGGGCATCTAACACCGGCTTGAGAGTTAATGCACCACCCTGAAGGTCGAGTTCGCCAATGAGTTCGCCAATGACTTCTCCGATTACCGCCTGCAAATTGGGTGTGAATAACTGTTCTAAAAGCCCACGGTCCGCTAACTGAAGGTTACGCGGGTCTGGCATCGCCCATTTTTCAATTGTGTAAGACTTTGTTGCAGAGAAGACATCTGCTAACTGAACAGTATTCCCGTCAACAACCTTCTTCAAAAGGTCGTTAACCACTTGACGATCCAAAATCTCAAATGCTAAGGGCTCAACAAGTGTAACTTCATAGTAGTAGTAGGTACTACCTGGTGTGACACCTATCTCCATTTCCCAAACAACGCCTTTGGCAGTGTTCGTGGGTTGCATATCAACAGCAATATAGTCTCCATTAAGACCGGTTTGTGAATACCGAAGGACAACGCTGGAAAATAATTGGCTTTTTAACGCTGGCCAAGCGGGTAGATTCGTAGCCGCAAGTGCCTCTTCTAAACGGAAAGTGTAGTAGAAAGTATCCGCACCAAATATCTTGGGTGTCAACTGTGTTCCTGCTACTGTCTGACCATTTGTGAGGGCAAATTCGACACCACCGATGTCAGCTGATGGAACCCGAGTGTAAACGTTCAAATTATTACTGGTAAGGTATGTACGATTTGGGGTATCCGTAAAAACTACCTCACTCAGCATCGGCATAATTGCATTTCCAAAGTTCTCCCGGTCTAATCCCTGTTCTCCGGCTTGGTCAGCAAAACTTCGGATATCCTTGGAAGACAAAAGCTGTCGAATCTGCTTTTTAGGAAGATATCCTTTTGGAATCAGTTCAAGGATGCTATCAACAAGTAGCTCTTGCCCACGGAAAGCCTCAATAGGTAATCCGATTGCCCCAAAAAGCTCATCCAGGAATCTCGCCGCAGATAATTTATTCAGCTCAAGTCCACCTAACCTTGATCTACCAATGAGGGAATCATTTGCTGGTACAAGCTGCCCAAATGGATTGGCTTGTACTACCGGCGTTTCTACGACAGGCGGTGTTACCACAGGCGGTGTTACCACAGGTGGTGTTACCACAGGTGGTGTTACCACAGGCGTTTCTACTACAGGCGGTGCTATAACACCTGCTTGCAGGAGTTTCTCGGCTTCGTCAATCGCAGCGGGATTCTGAAGTAACCCCTGAACAAGCGGATCGCTTAGCATCGCCTTGAGTTGAGCATCCTCTTTCAGAAGGGTGATAAAACGGGGGTCTATTCCCTGAACGAAAGTAGCCAAAAGATCCGGATTTTCAACAACCAACGTGATAGTCTGTTGATTCAAGAGTGGTTGAATCGCTGGGTCCTTAAGCCCTTTCAAGACTTCAGGAAGCACTTCTTGAATATCTTCACGCATCAACAATGCGCTGTATTTTTTCAGCATCTGTTGGGCGAGTGAAACTTCCGCCTCCTGTCCGAAAGCAGTGTCCGGTATCGAATTATGAAAAATACACAATGTAAAAATCAAAAAACAAACGAGCGTTCGTTTTTTCATTAACTTATCCTCCTCGTTGAGTCCACGCAAACGCGAGACTAATCCTGAGTTTTCTTGGACAGACACTGTCAAGAGGAAAACACGACAGACGGCAGGCGCGAAAGCATGTCCATCCAATATCTTTGATAGGGTTCAATATCTTAAGCAAACTTTGTGACGGTACAGTGCCTTGAAGGCATCAAATTGCAAATCATTTATTTTTTAAGAAGCACTTTCAACTCGTCAGTGGCTCTCTATGCTACAAATTATATACGATTACAACAGCAAAAAGCAAGGGAAAAAATGGAGCCGGGCTCCTACTCTGATTTTCAACGCCGGTACAATCGGCGAAAATCTAATCTAACGTGTTTTGTTAACAGGTTCAAGCTCGTGTATAGTTTTAACAAACGGGCGAAAATTAAGCAAATGTTTTCAGTTATTTGTGTAACAATCCTTGTAAACTTTAAACCCAAGAGCTAAATTGTCCAGAGTTTATGCAATGTATGATACTACAATTCCCAAAAAATGTCAAGAGAAAAAAATGATTTTCCCATCAAGGTTCTCCAAGCTAAAGAGAGATTTACAAAATACGGTTGACACATTAGCATAAATCCATTAAAACATCAAGCTAAAACATTCACAGTTAACAATAACAACGAGGTTCTCACGTTCAACAACAGATGAGAAATGTCAGCTCAATGAACACGGGTTTCTACTTTTAGAAAATCTGATAATCTCGGATGCGGCGATGTGACTCCGTTCGGTGTTTTAGAGCTTGCTGCCAAAGAACAAAAAGCAGACAAGAGCTACATGTATTTAAACAGCAAGAACAGCTCCGCCTTGTGTAAAAGTCTGTAATGGAACGCGTCACAGCCGCTTTAAAACGGATACTTGGACTCAATTCCCTTCCGAATCTGAATAGATAAGGGTTGAATCACAAGCACAAAACAGACTATGGGACAACCTCCTGAACCTGTGCCATCAATATCCAGGAAGCCTCTGGCATATTAGGCGTTAGCTGATAATGCAAGCGCGCGAAAATCGTATGCCCAGTTTGAACGTCAAAAACAAATTTTTTACGTCCGTTCACTGACAGTCTACTACTTTTTTTTTCCGAAAACGGAAACGTCAACAATTGACGTTGGGTCCCATCAGGTGCCAAAGTGTAAACATTAAGAACAATCACACGCATCACAGCGCCTGGTAACAGATGGCCGGCTCTGTTCTCCACTATTACACTCGCTTTGGCTGATGCAAATTCAAAATCAACAGTAACCGCCCGCCTAAGTTGGGCAAAACTGCGACTCCCTGGCCATGTATGCTTCCGGCCGGCGATACTTTCATAACTAGCCGTGCTTTGCAAACGTTTCACGGCTGGCATATGGCATGTGGCACACCCTTTATTTTCAGCTGCGAAGCTGCTTTTCAAAAAACTTGAAACCTGATCATGTTCTGGCACACTTGGTTGGCCATGGCACGTGCTGCAAAGTAACGTCGGCTCCCTATAGATAGGGTTAGTTACATTCTCATGAAAGCTTGTCTCGGCACTCGTCGCCGGTCCGTGCATGGCGCCAGCAGCATCAAGATGGCAGACTAAACATGAAACGCCGGAATCACGTTCCTCGTTTCTTAATTTCGGCATCTTCCCAACGCCTGTGATGAGAATCGGCTCAGGCGCATGACATCTGTCACAATTCGTTTCCCTATCTGCAACTTGCGCTGCAGCTTCTTGGTAAATTTCATTCGTCCATGCCCGCGCATGCATCGATTTTTCCCATTCACGCCAAATTGCAGGATGGCAACTCTTACACTTCCCAGACTTAAACCCTTGATGTACCTGTTGGTAGCGTTTGGTAGTTTCTGCCCGCACTTCTTGGCTGTCACGTTTTATGAATATCCATCCACCGCATAGCAAAGCTAATAAGCAGACGGTACTCCGTGTGATACGTCCGCCACCGTAAATAGAAATCTGACGATTCCAGCTGTTGAATCTCGGTAAAAAACGCCCCATATTACGCGCATCCGTTCAGTGAATCTAGGAGTGTGCGTGCCGCTTGCTCTCCGCTATGAACACAGTCCGGAATCCCGATGCCGTGGTACGCGTTGCCTGCTAACGCAAACCCGGGCAAATCTTTCGCGAGATGCTCAATTTCGCTAATCCGTCTTTGATGTCCAACCAGATACTGTGCCATTGTTTGTGGGTATTGGCTGAGAATAGAGAAAATGGGTGCTTTTTTAATGCCGAGGAGTCCCTCTAAATCTTTCAGTACTTCCTCAGCACCCCAGTCTTTTTTTTCTTTGACAAAAGCGCGTAGTAATACATGTTTTGTCGGGCACGTCCTTCAAATTTAATGCTACTAAACGAACACCCGATGAGAGAAGAGTCCTCTGTTGCCGGTACGACGAATCCCATTCCATTAAGCGGATGCATGATATCCTCCTGGCGAAAAGCAAAATTCACAGTAGCAGAAGATGTATAAGGAATCTCGCGCAATTTTTTAGCAAGCAGCGGGAAAGCCTGTCCACAGATTTTGGCTGTGTATGGCGCGGGGAGAGCAATACAGAGAAGCTCAGTATCAAGCCTTTCACCGGTGGTAAGTGAAACTCGCCACCCTATCTTAGCCTGACATCGTTGAATAGCCGCCACAGGCGCTTCAAGTCGAATACAACTCGTCACATGAGGAGCAGGCGTCACACGTTGCAAGCGGGCAAAAAGGGTATCAACAAGTGTTTGCATGCCTAATGCGAACGAGAGGAAAAGGCTGTAGCGTGGCCCGCTTGTGTCCCGACTCGTCTCCTTCGCCTGTCGTTTCCTTGCTAAGAGTGCCTTAATGATGCTTCCATACGCCTGTTCCATCTCTAAAAAACGCGGAAATGTCGCTTTCAGACTTAAATCCTCCGCATCTGATGTATAAATCCCGCCTATCATGGGTTGTGCCATCCGCTCAAACGCTTCAGCCCCAAGCCGGCGGCGCACGAAATCTGCTACAGACTCATCGATTTCCTCATCGTCAGTTCCATGTTCTGCCGATTGTCGAGCCGCACCCCCACGCGGAATAAAAAGGTCCAATGCCATCCGAAACTTTCCGCGCCAACTAAAGATAGGCGTTTTCAAGAAAGGCAAAAACGCGCCCGGTGCCATCATGTAAAACCCTTCAGGTACCGGATGTAATTTTCCCTGTCGGCACACAAAACTACGGCGAACCTGCGAATTTGTCCCTATCAATTGCTTCGCAATACCCAACTCTTCGCATAATGCTTTCGCCCACGGTTTTGTTGAGATAAACGCATCAGGCCCGTGTTCAATCAGAAAGCCATCGCGCTCTGTGGTTTGAAGCACACCCCCGACGCGAGAACTTGCCTCAAGCAATAGCACATCAAGCGGGATACGCTGCTTCTCTGCCTCACACATCAGGCGATAGCTCGCTGATAACCCTGTGATGCCACCGCCAATAATGATAGCACGTTTCCGCTTAAGTTCCATCGCCACATTCCTCAAACAAGCTGAACCAATCTCGTCTATAATCTTTACGTTTCAAATCTTTCACAAACAGAATCCGCTAACATGTTAATGAAATTCGGATGGCGGCCAACGGTTTCTGCCCGGATAAACTTAATACCACACGCCGCCGCAGTTTCAGCGGCTTCTATATCTAGGTCGTATAGGACTTCAACGTGTTCACAGAGGAAACCGATAGGTGATGCAACTATCGCTTTAACCGTCGTCGGTTCCTGTTCTTTAATCCAATCGTTGATATCGGGCTGTGTCCATTTAAAGGGTGTATTTTCGGCTTGGCTCTGGTATACAATAGCAAATTCTGTTTTGCCAAGATGTTCAGAAACCAGCTTCGCTGTCTCCAAAAATTGCTGTGTATAGGGTGAGGAATCTGCAGCGGTTTGCGGAATCGCGTGTGCGGTGAAGACGGGCATCGCCTCGCCTAACTCACCATTGCAAGCGATTTTCATGAGTTCAACAATAGCACTAATATAACCGTTATGTGTCCACCACGGTTTAACATAATCTATTGTAATTCTTTTACCATCGAGCGCCTCAATCGCCTTTCGCACGGACTGCTGATACCAATCCCAACTGACTTTGGATTGATGGGGCGCCATAATGATGCCGAGTATTTTTTTGTGTCCTTCTCGGGCCATATCCGAGATAATTTGATTTAAATAGGGATACCAATGCCGGAATCCGGCGTAAACCGGTACCTGCATATCCCGTTTTTTTAAAGCAGCTGCGAGCGCTTTTGCCTGCTGGAATGTCAATTCGTTAAACGGTGAGAACCCGCCAAGTTTCGTGTAATGGCTCGCGACATCTGCTACTCGTTCGGCCTGAGATTTCGCAGTACCAACAATTCCTTCAACAAAACAGTAGGCCTCGCTAGGACATGTCTGATATTTTTGGCAACATCCCGGCGTTGGCCCCCCAAACGCGACAAGTAAAACGCTATCATACTTCTCGTTAGCCATTTTTCCTCCTAACCGAATGGTGGATTAAACCATTCGAACCTAGTGGCATTGCATCTATCAATCCCTTTCTAAGCCATACGTGCCAATTGAGCGGGCATAAATCGTGCGTCCGCTTGGAGCGCTTTTGCGAAAGCCGCTTTGGCACATGTCTCATCTCCGTTTGTCCGATGCGCCAATCCTAGATAAAAGTGTGCCTGAGCGAGTTCAGTCCCTTGAATTCCAAGCTGCAAGGCTTTGTGAATTGCCTTAACACCATCAGTCGGTTCATCCCCATTTCGATAAGCGGAAAGGATGAGAGATTGGCCACGCAAAAGGTACGCGGGTGCATAACTCGTATCCAATTCCAAGGCGATATCTAAGGCGCCTTTTGCTTCGGCGAAAAAATCTCCTTTTTCAAGTACACTTGAAACATGGCGTGAGGCGCGCGTCAGGACAGCTGCGTATGTTGTCCAAGCAGCTGGCAGATTTGGAAATTTTTGCGTTGCAGCTTTCAAAATTTCGATTGCTAAGCCAACATCATTACCTTCTTCAACCTCCTGGGAGGCCTCAAGATACCCTTCAAACCCTTCAATCCCACAGATTTTCTCATGGAGAATCTCGGCGTCGGTGCTCGGAATAGCGGACGGCTTCAGATGCTGCCATCCCGGCTCTGCATCATCGATTAAACCGCGGTACACACGCAAAATTGCATACCGCGGTGTGCCCCACACCTCAGCAATATCCCGTATCCAATTCGGCAGTTCTGCTTCAATTTCTGCGAGAACCGTTGCTAACCCCATTCCTCGCTCAACGCGTTGCCGGACTTCTGTTAGAAAATAAGATTCAATTTGAATCAACAAGTCGATTTCGGCGTCATGTGCTAAGGGGCCATGCCCCGGCAAAACAGCCTTGGGGGCATACGTACGCAGTTCCTCAACGGCATGAATCCAATCATGGTTCGCCATAAGTCCTTCATTCATCACCGGCTGTCCAAAAATTGGGAAGCTGCCTGTCATCACGGTATCGCCTGAAACGATGCAATCCTCCGCCGGAATATGTATAGCTGTTGCATCATCGGTTTCCGCCTTCCCTAAGTAAACGAGATGCAACGGTTGATTTCCTAAATCGAGTTCTAGCTCGTGGGTGAATATCCGATGCGGTAGAAGCGGCGCATCTCCAAGCGTGAACCCGCGTGACAGAAGGAACGCTTCTTGCCGGGGTGAACGATGCACCATAAAATCCCTCGTCAACTCACGTGCGACAATCGTAGCACCCACTTCACCAAAAACAGCATTGCCATTAGTATGATCCCAATGATAATGTGTATTCACGGCATAAAGAATCGGTTTATCGGTTACGCTACGAACAGCTTGCAGCAATCGCCTCGCCATCGCTTGATTTACCTGCGTATCAATCACTGCTACCCCTTCATCCCCAATAATAATTGAAGAATTAACGATATTCCGAAATAGATAAACGCGCTGTGTTACTTTCACCAATTGTCCGTATTGGCGTGGCGCGTAAGGATTGCTGAATTTGCTGCGTCCGGTTGGTTGCATTCTCTTACGTGCTCCTTGCAACATTTACGAAATGTTTGACATTCTCAAACGGTGTATCTCTATGTAATCCATGGTTTAGGTTCAAAATATGTCCTATTGTTCCGCCCTGTTTTAAACAGAGTTGTACGGCTTCGGTAACGTCCTCGGGCGTACCATCCCGGACGATATTGTTATCAACGTTCCCTTGGAAAGCGACTGCCCCGTCGGTTTCGGCTCTTGCCTTCAGGAGGTTAACGCATTTTCCAACGCTCAACACGTCTGCCCCACTGCGCTGCATTAAATCAAGGTATCTGCACTCCTTTGCAAATAAAATTGCGGGCACCCGGGAATTGAGTGCCGCAAAAATCCGCTGATGATACGGTAGCACAAAATTTTTATACATGGGGCGTGGAATCATATCCGCGATGGACTCAAAAAGCTGTACTATCTGTACCCCTTCAGCGATTTGATAATTCAAATACTGGATTGTCATTTCCGTTAAACGGGTAAGCAATCGATGAAAGAGCTTAGGTGATTCGGCTACCATTTGAAAGAACGTTTTTGCTGCATCCGTGCCGTCACCACTGCGTTTCATAGGGCTTCCGCCGGTAACAACAAAAGCAGCGAGCGTCATCGGTGCCCCTGCAAATCCGATGAGGGGCAATTTCCCGTTCAATGTCTCTCGTAGTGTGCGGATGACGCGGCCGGTGAAGGCGAGCTGGGCCGGTACGTCATCAAGCGGTTTTAGGGATTCGATTTGTTCGCGGCTGCGAATCGGAGTGTCTAAAACGGGCCCCGGCGCAAATCGGAAATGCACGCCCATTGGACATAACGGTGTCAGAATATCTTTATAGACAATAATAGCGTCTACACCAATTCGCTGGGGCAGCATCGAAATCTTAACAGCCCATTCCACATCCGTGTCCGACATGGGTACTGGGCATGTACGAAAAAGGCGTTCCAAAGGTAGGTTTATCTCTCTTCTTATCCGCCGGTAAGCCGGATCCGAGCGTCCGGCCTGCCGCATCATCCAAACAGGCGCCCTGTCAACCGGTAAACGACGCGCGGCCCGCAATAGCCGGTCATTTTCCAAACCAGACAGCGATGAGTGTACGTTATCTATCATCAATCCACCTTGATTTCTCGCCAGACGGCTTCCAATTTACCAGTCAGTTCTATAGGGGCAAGAACAAGTACTTTAATTTCATCTCGGAGTCCCCTTCTTTTGAAACCTTTCAAGCAATTGTCTGAGTTTGACAAAACTTTTAACATTTTTCATAATCCGCCCACTCTCCCGCTCTTCTAAATAGAGAAAAAATCCCATAGAGTAAAGACACGTAAAAAATAGGAGGAATCCGGCGAAGCACCTTGCCATTGCCCAATAATCGGCTCGAAAATTAAGGTGAGGGATAAAAAAAATCTTTTCACCGTCAAGCGACTCCCAGCGAGCCCACTGGACTGAAACAAAATCAGCACCCCCGGTGAATCCAAGCGACAAAAAACCAATTGAAAAGACAAAAACAACGAAAAATGGAATACCCATGTGGCCTCGGCGGTAGACACGTGCAAAAATCTACTCAGAAACTTTAATCAACCCCTTGGTGCAGCCATCTTCCCGGTTTCGCACTTTAGTTATCCCTTCAACGAGTGAATCCAATGAAAATTCATGGCTGATGATTTTATCCATGTCGACATCACCCTTTGAGATGAGCTGGACTGCCTCCTCCCATGTATCCGGTGCCAACCAAGAAAACCGAATTGTCTTATCCATGAGGATAGTATCCAAGATAGGTACCTGCATCACATCTGCATCGCCGGGAAGACCAAAGATAACGACGGTGGCATGCCGTCCGGTGACTTCTAACGCCATGTGAATTGCGCTCAATGAACTGGTTGCAGTAATCGCTCTGTCTGCCAATTCCCCATTATTGAGTTCTTGAATGGTAGTACCAAGTTCCGCTACATAGTGCGGGGAAGTGGTATCACTGATATTGACAATCACATTTGCCCCAAGTTCCTTTCCGCGTTCGAGACGATAGTCGCGTGTTCCGACAAGCAAAACGTTTTTGAGTCCACGACTTTTCAACACTTGCACCATCATTAGCCCAATTGGGCCGGGGCCAAATACAACCGCTGTCTGTCCTGCCTCAGCATTCAGATTGTTAACCGCGTATAACCCACATGCGAGCGGTTCAGTGAGCGCCCCCTGGGCATAGGTAACGTTATCAGGGAGCTTAACTGTCCAACGATAATCCGAAACGGCGTACTCTGCGAACCCGCCGTCAACGCCTACCCCCAAAACCCGCTTTTCTGGACAAAGGTTTGACAACCCTTTTTGAGTCCAAAACGAATTCGGATTAGATTGAACAGGATTAACAACAACCCTATCCCCAACGTGAAGTCCCCCAACGTTTGCGGCCTCTTCGCTAACTTCAACCACTTCTCCTGTAAACTCGTGTCCGAGGATGAGGGGTCCCTTCCCGTCCGACGTTTCAAGGGAACTATTTCCGAAATAGTAAGCGACATCCGAGCCACAGATACCGACAGACCTGACTTTGACTAATACATCAGTATTACCCGGTTCTGGAATAGGGCGTTCCTCCAGCATCATTTTTTCTGGTTCATAGAAAATTTGAGATTTCATCTTTTTCTCCTTATCACGTCAAAAAGCAGCCTATTTTAATCGCATTAAATTTTAGCATATCGGATTTTAACTAGCAAGGAAATTAAAGATAACAAAAAAGGCCCGGTATATCAGAAGACAAAACGCATTTCCAGCAGCAACAACCGGCTGCAGAATTCTCCGATAAATACAGTAATAATGGCGATAAAAAGGAAACCTGTAGCTGCGCGCGTTGCCCCCAGAACATCGACAGCAACTGATTTATCGCGCAGGCAGTGCCACGTGATGAAGTAGATAAACAACGTACCGCCGAGTCCAATAATCAACCGCATGCCAAATATAAGTTGATAATAAAGATTAAAAGGAAGAGGATTTGCAGTTTGCCAGCGTAACAAAACGTTCACGCCAATCAGACAGCTAGTGCCAAGGAGGGAATAGAGGAGAAGGCTATTAAAACGTCTGAAATATTTTACCGGTAAATCCGGAGTAACAAGATACCAATGCCCGAACCACATCCCTGTATGAACAGCGCCGAGCAGCACGGCTGATACCAAGAATTGGAAAGGTAACAAAACCGCTTCACCGGGCAGCTGAACGATTTTGAAGTAACGCGCTGCACTCAAAAACAGCCAGACACCGCCATTCAGCAGGCAACCGAGGAAAAGTACACGCGTAAACAGCAGTGATTTAAGCCACCAACTCAAGGTATAGAGGAGGATGAGAAAAAAAAAGGTGAGAACAAAAACGGATTCGATGCGCTGTAAATCGTTAGAAAAATCGCCTCCGAATCCGAAAAAATTGGTGAGTGTAACCGGTTGCTGGATGAGCGATAAATTCGCGCACCGCGCTAACCCAGTCACAAGCAGATAAATGCTCCCCATCAAACGATAAAAGTTTGCCCCCACTAACCCTCGAGGAACAAACAAAAGCAGTCCGAAACCACCTATTGCCAATTGACTGAAGACGATATAAAAAACGTCAATAATACTAAACATCAATTCCCACCGTAACGGTAGAGTAGAGTTCCATGTAAAGTCTCAAACTGTCATGTATAAATGGCGGCGGGAGAAATAGGGCGGTAAGTGTCATCCCGCCCTCAACGTTCCTTCCTGGAAGTGGCAGAGATAAATGCTGACTACAGAATTTCGACTGTTGCCCCAAGCTCTTCGAGTTGGGCTTTAGTCTTGTCGGCTTCCTCTTGACTGACACCTTCTTGGATAACCACAGGTGCAGATTCAACTTTTTCCTTCGCTTCTTTCAGCCCGAGTCCAGTAATCGCGCGAACCTCTTTGATAACAGGAATTTTTTGCTGGCCGAATTCTTTGAGTTGTACGTCAAATTCCGTCTTTTCTTCTGCTTCGGCAGGGACATCTTCATCCGCCGCTGTGGCAGGCCCTATCCCCGGCATCGCCATAGCTGGTATAGCCGACGCGCTCACCCCAAACTTATCTTCCAAGGCTTTGACGAGCTCAGAGAGTTCCAAAACCGTCATATTGCCAATCTCTTCAATTAACTGTTCAATATTTGCAGCCATCGTTTGGCTCCTTTCTTATCTTAAAAAATTAGGCGTTTTCAGCCTCTTTCTTTTGTTCCACAACCTGCGTTAGTACCGAGGCCACTTGCCGTATCGTACCACTTAACACATTCACCATTCCCATCAGTGGCGAACCTTGATGGAGAACTTGAACTAATCCAGTAAGAGGTGCCCCAATCCCCGCCACTGCTTGGGCAATCATCACTTCTCGGGCCGGCATATGTTGTAGGGCTTCAACCCCCTCGGCATCAATCACCCGTGTTCCCAGAATACCGCCCTTAATCTTGAAATTCGCATTTTTCTCGAGAAAGGCTAACAGTATCTTTGCCGGTGCCGCCGCCTCACGACTTATCGCTAGGGCAGTATTGCCTTTTAGATAAGGCTCTAACCCTTCAATGCCCCTCTCTTGGGCGACAACGTTTATCAACGTATTCTTACAAACTCTGTACCTAACATGAGCTTCACGTAATCGATTCCGCAATTCGTTAGTCTCAACGACGGTAAGTCCTTGAAAGTCTGTTAACAAAATAACATCGGCACTCTCAAAAAGTTCGCGAATTTGTTCTACCTGCTGAACGTTAGCCTGATTTGGCATATGTCAGCTCCTTTCCAGCGCCTATCAAAATAAGCACTACCTGAATTTCTCTCTATGGACATAGGCAAATAAAAAGCCTCCACTGCATGGAGGCTAACACCGAATTGGACCAGGAAGGGAATAACGGGCGGTTATTGGCACACCATCACAACGTGCCACGTCAATTCTATTTCCATTCCAGACAAGTCTCGGTAGGGTATTAAGCCTGCGGCGCCTACGTTCTACAACTCTATTCCATATATGAAATTTTAGATTTTAATTCCGGAACGATAATTCCGGCGCGCACATTTCTTTGCTTGAACCGCAATTATCCAAACTGCTGCGGGTCAATACGAATGCCAACCCCCATCGTCGATGAAATAGCCACACTCCGAATGTAGCGTCCTTTCACAGTGGCTGGGCGCGCGTTAACAAGAGCTCCCATTATCGCGTTAAGATTCTCCTTAATTTGCTCATCGTCAAAAGAGACTTTCCCAATTGGGACATGGACAATGCCGGAGGAACGTTCAACCCGGTACTCAATTTGACCTGCTTTGATATTCTGGATAGTTTCAGCAAGTTCCATTGTGACAGTACCGGCTTTCGCATTCGGCATTAACCCGCGGGGGCCAAGAATTCGACCCAACTTTGGCATAATGCTCCGCATCAAGTCTGGTGTCGCGACAGTTGCATCAAAATCAAGCCAGCCGTCAACAATTCTATCCACCAATTCGTCAGTCCCAACAAAATCAGCGCCCGCGTTCTCCGCTTCACGCGCTTTATCCCCCTGTGCAAAAACTGCGACACGCACTGATTTACCTGTCCCATGCGGTAACGCAACAGTCCCCCGGATGTTCTGCTCTGCTACCCGCGCATCTACGCCAAGACGAGATGCCAAATCTACCGTCTCATCAAATTTTGTTCTACCTGTTTTCTTAATCAGCGAGACAGCCTCATCGACAGTGTACAACCTAGACTTGTCCACCAGCTCTTTAATCTCCAGGTACCGCTTCCCTTTCTTCGCCATAACCTTTATCTATTTACGCGCCGTAGAGAGGCGCGCTACTCCTTCCTGAAAATCGTCTCATCATATGAAATGCCGTTTCTCGAAAACAACGGCTATCAAAATGATTCGAACATGCTAATTAATTGTAAGCCCCATACTGCGAGCGGTGCCTTCAATCATTCGCATCGCAGCTTCCAAATCTGCCGTATTTAAGTCAGGCAATTTCGTCTGCGCTATCTCGCGAATCTGCTCCATTGTCACTGAGGCAACTTTGTTCCGATTCGGCTCACCTGAACCTTTAGCAATTTTCGCTACTGATTTTAGCAAAATTGCCGCGGGGGGCGATTTCACGTTAAACGTAAACGTTCTATCGCTATAACATGTCACAACGGTGGTGACAACCATCCCCATTTGGTACTGCGTCTGGGCGTTAAAAGATTTGATAAACTCCTGCAGGTTAATCATATACGGGGCAAGACTTGGCCCAACAGGTGGCTGCGGTGTAGCTTGCCCTGAAACTAATTGGAGCTTCACTTCCCCTGCTACTTTTTTTGCCATGCTATCTCCACTATGCATTATGAGGCGGCCTTTATCTCCGCAAGTATCGCACCTCACATGGCATGAATTAAATCTACAAGGCTTCCACTTCAAGGAAACCTAATTCAACCGGGGTTGAACGTCCGAAAATCGTTATACTCAGCCGCAGTCGCTGACGTTCCATGTCAATATCTTCAATTTCAGCTGGAAATCCACTGAATGGGCCATCAATTACCTTGACTGTATCCCCAACACCATACTCGACACGTGGCAAAGGAACGTGTTCATGTTCCTCTAACGTTGGCATCCGCAGCATTTCTTGAACGTCACTCTCATCCAACACAGAAGGCCTTTCAATAGGGCCCAAAAAATTCATGACGCCCTGTGTGTCTTTAATCAGTTCCCAACTCCGTTTGCCTTGTTGTCGCTCAACGTTTGGGCCCAATTCATAAAGCGTGTTAACGAGGACATACCCCGGATAAGAAGGCCGAAAACCGACTTCGCGTTTACTGTCTCTAACCTCAATGACTTCTGTCAGAGGCACCTTGATTTCTAGGATTTCATCCTGGAGCCCCTCACGCTCTACCATGTTATTAAGATTGAGTTTTACCTTATTTTCATGCCCGGTGTATATCTGAACAACGTACCAGTAGCTAGCCATAGTCGATTCACCAACAAAGAGAGGCAAAAAGCAAATTCACGCTTTCGCCCTGAATCCGGATAAACTATTCAACCGTACGGAGGAATAGCGTCCTGAGGAATGCCATACCGAAACCTGTTAGCGGTTCGTCAAGCCTGAGTGCATACTGGCTTATGAGCACAACAACCAACGGAACACACGACACAAGTATCGCAATATTCCGGTGCTCCTCCCAGCCTCTACTCAGAGAAAACACACCTACCGGAATAAGTACCAACAAAATCATACCCAAGACGCCGTTCCAAATCGGATATGCGGCATTTCCATCAACTAACCAGATGTAAAGCCCCAAGAGGGCACAAGCCACAATCACCGTAATGGTACTGCCTTGAATTTCTTTCGCGTCCGGCTTCGATACCTTCTGCCATTCCAACCGAATACCCTGAATATATGTTTTTATGCGCGCTATCATAAAAGTAAAAAGGCAGGCCAGGAGGGATTCGAACCCCCAACATTCGGTTTTGGAGACCGACGCTCTAGCCGTTGGAGCTACTGGCCTGCAAGTCCGGGAACTCTCCCCGAAAAAAATTACCGCGTTTCTTTATGCAATGTATGCTTCCGGCAGAACCGGCAGTACTTCTTCCGTTCATACCGGTTTTGATTCGTACGACGATTCCGCGTCGTTACGTAATTCCGCTGACTGCATGCATCACATGCCAATGTCACAATATCTCTAGGCATAATAGATACCTTTCACGAGCAGAAGCGATGCTGCAAAACGCAACAACCACCACTCAGGTTAAGTGGAGCCGATGACCGGGATTGAACCGGTGACCTCGTCCTTACCAAGGACGCGCTCTACCTACTGAGCTACATCGGCGACATCAAATATAGTGAAGAAGCGGGAGACGGGAATTGAACCCGCGACACATGGCTTGGAAGGCCAATGCTCTACCAGCTGAGCTACTCCCGCGGCACAATGCCAAAAAACGGCATTCCCGCTAAATTCTGAAAACAAAAATCGATGGGGGCGGATGGATTTGAACCACCGTAGGCATCGCCAACAGATTTACAGTCTGCCCTTTTTGACCACTCAAGCACACCCCCACACATACGGAACCGGGATAAAAGCTGACGAGAGGAATCGAACCTCCAACCTAGTGATTACAAATCACTTGCTCTACCATTGAGCCACGTCAGCGATACGCTTTAATTAATTATACCCGCTTTCTCGACGGTTGTCAAGAAAACTTACCATCTTAAAGGCCTTCTTCCGGTTCAACGTCTCCCTCAGGTAAGTTTTCTTGCTCACCCTCAGCCGAGTCTTCTTCCTCATAAACCTCAGGATTAAAGGTATCGCGCCATTCATCTGTCTCCAAAACATTCCCAAAAATAGATTGCACTCCCGCCCCGGAAGGTTTTGTCTCACTCTCCTGAAATCCGAGCTTTCCCTCAATCAATTCTTGTGCCGCGGCCACAACCAACTTCTGTTTTGAAGCCCCCGTTACAATCGCTGTCTCATTTAAGGCCCGCGCGCGTTTAGCAACGATATTCACCGCCAAGTACTTATTTTCCACATGTTCCGATAGCTCTTCATGGTAAATTACTGACATTCTAACCTCCTGATACACTCCTGTAACATCCATTCGGTTTTTCAGAAACAGCCATAGTCCCTACAGATGAGATTTTTCAATTATACCCAATTTTTTAACGAAAGTCAAATTAAAAATGACAGAACCCGTTAGCTCTCCGATAAGAACGAACCCGAGAACACAAGATACCTAGTAAACGTAATTCCCAGCACGTGCTCTTCATCAATCTGAGAACATGTTGAAAACGGAATCACTCTCATTAAAAACGAACTAAAATTTGACAAATGCAACGAAAAGTAGTAGAATTTGCAAACGATAATTTCATCAAAAGTAAGCAAAACCTAATTTAAAAGGACTCCGTATGGATACAACTATCCACCCCATTTTAGAAAAATCGCTTTCAGGAGAACGTTTAAGTTTTGATGATGGCCTCACACTTTTTAAGAGCCATGACATTCTCTCATTAGGGCACGCGGCCGATATCGTCCGTCACCAAAAACATCCGGAAGGCTACGTCACATACATCATCGACAGGAACATTAACTATACCAACTGGTGCTATGTCGATTGCGATTTCTGTGCTTTCTATCGACACCGTAAAGAACCGGATGCTTACGTCATGGAACGCGATGAACTTGGACAGAAAATCGAGGAAACGCTTGAACTTGGGGGTGAATTGATTCTGATGCAGGGAGGCTTACACCCTAAACTTAAAATTGAGTGGTATGAAGAACTCCTCCGTTGGATTAAAGCGAACTACTCAATCCATATCCACGGATTTTCGCCACCTGAACTCGACTGGTTCGCCAAAATCAACCGCATGCCTTTGCGTGAGCTACTTATCCGATTGCGCGATGCTGGCCTGGATTCCATCCCCGGTGGCGGTGCTGAAATTTTAACCGAACACGCCAGAAACGAAATAAGTCCGAAAAAATGTACCGCCGATGAATGGTTGGAAGTGATGAGACAAGGACACATTGTTGGACTTCAGTCGAGTGCCACCATGATGTATGGACATGTGGAAAGCTACGCGGAACGAGTTGAGCACCTGATACGCCTCCGCGAACTCCAAGATGAAACTGGGGGATTCACCGCTTTCATCTGCTGGGCACTTCAACCCCACAACACCCGGCTTCAACATATCCTACCCTCCGGCAGCTTTGAATACCTCAAAACCTTGGCAATTTCCCGACTATTCTTGGATAACTTTGATAATTTTCAATCCTCGTGGGTAACGCAAGGACCCAAGATTGGGCAACTCTCCCTGAAATTCGGTGCCAACGACATGGGTGGTACCATGATAGAAGAAAACGTGGTAAGCAAAGCGGGAACTGTCTACTGTATGCCGATTGAGGAAATTGAACGCACTATCACAGAATTCGGGTACATCCCTAAACGCCGAAATTTTTTCTATGAACTCCTATAAGCATATTGTGGAATAGCGAAACCAATAGATTCTGGCGACTCTTAACGGTACTCAGGATGAATCCACGGATTCGTCTGCTTTTTGCGGGTGGCAAACCAATTCTGTTCCGCTTCCCGTTTTTTCATCTGGATGATTGCCTGCCCATGTCGCGCTTTCTCATCAGTATCCGTTTTAAACATCGATAAGTCAGGTTCATTACGTTCAACAAGCTGAATGATATAGACAGCTGTATCCCCCTTGAACGGTCCCCGCACCTCATCTTTGTCCATTTGAAATGCGGCGAACATCACCTCTGTCGAATTCCCCATTCCGCCAACGTAATTACTAGATTGGGAAAGTCCGAACAGGCTACTCTCTTGCACGGAGAGCCGTTCTGGTGTTAAATCTTCAGTGGCTTTATATTTTTTTAGCAGCGCATCAAGCGTACGTTCATTTTGCAAATCGGCATATTCATCAAACAACTTTTTGGCATCTTCAAAAGCATGCGCTTTTGCCTTTTCTTCCTTCAGTGCCACAACCACCTCTACCTTGGCTTCTGCGAATGATGGTATCGTTACAGGTTTTTTCTCGAGTACGGTTGCCAGAAAAAAGGCGTCCACCTCATCACTCGCGTTTTTCCCTTCAACCACTTTTCTAACGTTCACTTGCATATCAAAAAGCGCGTCAAGAAGTCCAGGGTAAGTCCAAGTCTTGCCCATATTCGGGATATCGGAGACATCGCGACTGAAAAGCCCTGTCTGTTCGACAGTGAGAGATAATGACTCAAATTTCTCAAGTGCGACGGCGGCATCATAATCGGAGATTTCAATCTCATAAAGCAGATCATTTGCTAACTGTTTTGCTACTTCAACGCCTCTAATTTCCACGAGTTTCTGGCGAATCTCGGACCTGACTAACTCAAAAGGTTGCGTTTCCGGCGGCCTCTTTTCCTCCAATTGGATAATGTGATACCCGAATTGGGTTTCCACCAATCCACTCACTTCTCCGGGGGCTAATGTCTCAAAACAGGCTTCCTCGAAAGGTTGAACCATATCCCCGCGGGCAAAATAGTCGCCCGGCGGCAATTTTGGATTGCTTCCTCTTAAGGCACCGCCAAGACTTGCAGAAGGCCCCTCCGAATGATTCTTCGCGAGCTCAGCGAATGTAGTCCCGGCAGCAAATTCCTTGTTAACCGTTTCGAGCAACGCCTCCGCCGCGATTTTCACCTCAGCCTTTTGTTCATCAGTAGCATCATTCGGGAACTTTTTCAAAATATGACGTGCTTTCACAGCCTCCGGCGTTGCGAATTCACCAGGGTTTTCACGATAATACGACTCAACCTCTGCATCCTTAACAAAATTCCCTGGCAAAACCTTGACAAACTTGACATCCACCTGCTCTTCCCTTTTATACGCCTCCCGATTCTTCTCAAAATACGTTTCGGCTTCAGCGTCATCAACGGTAACGTTCGCTAGGTAAGCACTGTGCTTAAATTCAATAAATTTTACTTTCGCCTTATCCACCTCAAGGCGGTAGGCCTGTTCCACCTCGGTATCGGTTACCAACTCAAGGGCACGGACATTATCTATCAGTCTTCTAGCACTCAGTTGTAACTGAACGTCCTCCCTGTAACTATCGGCGAACCCCAACTCGTAGAAACGATTGTACTGCGCCACCAAGTTGGCATCGCTCCGAATGTAGTGTTCTACCTCCGCGTCGCTAATATATGCGCTGCTCAGAATAGCCCTTTGAATCCACTGTTCAATCACCTCTTTTTGTGCTGCCTCGCGTTTCAGCTCACCGCCAAACCTCTGATCTTGTCTTGGCCGCATCTTATTAGCAACAGCATTCTCAAAATGCTCGCGTGTCATTTCCGCATTGTCAATCCTGAGGACCACTTCCGCCCCGGGCTCTTTACCCCCACCCTGCGAATTGCTATACAGCATCACCGTGCCGATGATGAACACCACAGCGATAACCGCCATAAAAAGTTGTGCAATAAATTTTTCCCGTAAAAAGATAATCATGTTTTTAATGTCACTCCTATTCAAAGTCAATAGAACCCTCAAGGCTCAAGAAGATATTAAGTATTATACATACAAACCCCGCGAATGTCAAATTTTTCGTAACCACCCCACCCCGTTATCTCCCGGACATAATCGCATAGAAAATTTGCGAATCTATGTTTCTGGTATAAAAATTCTTGGTTGAAAAACGGACGAAAATCGGTTAACATAGTATACAGATAGAAAAACAAAATTCTCTTGACAAGATGAGTCCATTTCATTTCTGCTTATCTTAAATTTGAACGTTAATGTCTGCATAACACATTCACACAAAAACTTCACTACTTTTTATGAACATTAAGAATTTAATTGCAGCATGTACCCCAGCCACATTGACACTTCCATCCACGGTGATGAACGGCATAGGTGTTGCCGACAAGCTCGGGGAACAAGCAAGAGGATTGAAGGCAAAAAACGCGTTGATTATCACAGATTCGGGAATTGCCAAACTCGGATACGCCGATAAACTCGCTCAAAATTTGGCAGCCGTAGGAATAAGCTCAACCCAATTTACTGAAGTCACACCTGAGCCGACTTTACAGAATGTCACAGATGGATTATCACAATACCGAAATGAAAACTGTGACATGATTGTCAGCATTGGTGGCGGCAGCGCAATCGACTGTGGAAAAGGCATCGCCATGAAACTTACCAACACTGGTGAGTTTAGGGATTACATGGGTGTGGACAAGATTCCAAATCCTGGTGCCCCACTTATCGCCATTCCCACCACAGGCGGGACAGGCAGCGAAGTCTCCAAAGTCACAGTGATTACCGATACCGAGAGAAACGTGAAGATGATGCTGAGCAGTCCATGTCTCTTAGCCCAGGTTGCCCTCGTGGACCCATTGCTTTCCCTCACGAGCCCACCACATTTGACGGCTGCAGTCGGTGTTGATGCCTTGACGCACGCAATAGAGGCGTACATCTCCAAACGGGCGCACCCGATAACCGACACGCTTGCACTCAAAGCAATTGAATTAATCTCGGGTTCGCTTCGACAAGCGTGGGCAGACGGAGATAACCTGACGGCGCGAACCGATATGATGCTCGGCGCATCCATCGCCGGGATGGCATTCAGCAACTCGTCAGTTGCCCTCGTTCACGGGATGTCTCGCCCAATTGGCGCGTATTTCCACATCCATCACGGACTCTCAAACGCCGTCCTCCTGCTTGACGTAATGGAATTTAGCGTCGCGGGTACCCCGAAACGTTTTTCGGACATCGCGCGCGCGATGGGTGAACGGACTGAAGGGCTCCCTCCAATGAAACAAGCAGATGCGGCCATTACCGCCGTTGAACGACTCGTGACAGACATTCAGCTGCCGCGCCTCGGTGACATCGGCATCCCACAAACAGAATTCAACGCCGTCCTTGAACGGATGGCGCAAGATGCCATTGCAAGCGGAAGTCCAGCTAACAACCCACGCCAAGCGACTCGTGAAGAAATCATTACGTTGTACAAAAGGTGCTTCGCCCCACGCTAATGTTACAAGATTAAGATTTTAATTCCGGAACGACAAATCCAGAAAAGACTTGGAGACGCGCTTTCCAAACCCATTTCTCTCCATCAGATGATTACCAACTTCGTTTTTGAATTTTCATAGAAAGCAGACGTTTTTTTGAACCTAACACGCCATGAGGCGCTACCTGAAAGGAATACCTTGTGAACAGACTCAAAATTGTTGTCCCAGGAGACGCCCCACCTCAAATTCACGGCTCACCGCACCTTGAGAGGCTCAAACCGTACGGCGACGTTGTACTCTATACAGAGCGGCCGGAAACCGCGGAAGAGAAAATCTGCCGCGCCGGAGATGCAGACATCCTCATCAATTCCCGTGGACTGGTTAAATGGCCCGCTGACATCTTGCGGCAGCTGCCTAAACTCAAGTTGATATCCCTCTGCTCCATCGGCACAGATATGATAGCACTCGAGCAAGCCAGTCAGCAAAGCATCGTTGTTTGCAATCAACCCGGGCGTACCGCGCCGGTTGTGGCTGAGCATGCGTTCGGGCTCATGTTCGCCCTTGCGAAAAGAACGGCTTTCCTGACAGCAGCCGTGAAGGTAGGAGAATGGCCCCGTATGGATAACATCTTCCTGCAAGGCAAAACACTGGGAATCGTTGGAACAGGACACACCGGCACAGAAATGGCGCGTCTCGGGCGTGCCATGGGCATGAACGTCATCGCGTGGACTTATCATCCTTCTGGCGAACGCGCGGAACAGCTTGGTGTTCAGTTTGTCTCTCTCGACGAATTACTCCGTACCGCCGATGTCGTTAGTTTGCACGTGAAATTAACAGAAGATAGTCACCACCTTATCGGCGAAGAACAATTCGCACTGATGAAACCGAATGCGCTTCTCATTAACGTCGCCCGCGGAGGTGTCCTTGACACAGATGCCCTCGTCAACGCTTTAAATCGCCGTACACTCGCCGGCGCCGCCATTGACGTTTACGAACAAGAACCGCTACCGCCCACTCATCCACTCTTGGCATGCGAACAAATAGTTCTCACACCCCATTGCGCCGATATGACGCCCGAAGGTGTTGAACTCCTCAACGAAGGCGCGGTTGATAACATCATTGCTTTTTTAGACGGTAAGCCGCAGAATGTGGTAGGAGTGGATACTTAACTGCACCACCACTTTTTCTCAGACACAACCGAGGCACTCCTCATTGACAGAGAATCTCATCTTCAATGGAAAAGATAAGTCGCAGAAACAACCCGACTTAAGTTAATGTTAATTCGCTAATACATAACATTTCTTGCCGCAGAGGTAGACATGCAGTCGCAAAATCCAGAACCTGCCAATCCCCGCTTCAAAATCGGTGTTGATGCAGGCGGAACCTTCACAGACATCATTATGACTGTGGAGGACACCCTTTTTACGCATAAAGTCTTCTCAACACCCCAAAATCCGGCAGACGCTGTCATACAAGGTGTCAACGAGATTTTGAACGCACAAAGTGGCCACCCGGCGGCCGTTGAAATCGTTCACGGTTCCACAGTCGCAACGAATGCCCTATTGGAACGCAGTGGTGCCCGGGTAGCCCTCGTTACCACAAAAGGCTTTGAAGACATTTTAGAAATCGGCCGCCAAGAACGCCCGTCCCTCTATGATTTGCTCGTTGAACGCCCTGCGCCCCTCGTCCCGGTAGCGTACCGGTTCGGGATTGATGAAAGAACACTTCACACGGGCGACATCCAAACCCCGATTAACCCCGCACAATTGGACACACTCGCAAAACACCTCGCTACTTTAGAACTGGACGCAATCGCGCTCTGCTTTCTCTTCTCCTATGTAAATCCACAAAACGAAAAGATTGCAGCGAAACACTTTGCCGCCGTATTCAGTGGTTCACAACAGATACCGGTTTCATGTTCTCACCAAATCTTATCGGAATACCGTGAGTACGAACGTTTCAGCACCACTGTCGCAAACGCCTATATTCGCCCGACTTTAGAACGGCACCTCTCAACATTAACCGGTTCAGAGAAAGCCACCTCTTTAACATCCACTGTAAAGGCACCGGCGTTCAGAACTAATTGTGTCAAAAAATTCCGTTTAATGTTATCCAACGGCGGTAGCATTTCGGTGCAAAATTTTGACGCAGCCGGAATTCGCACTGTGCTCTCCGGGCCAGCGGGCGGTGTTATCGGCGCGTATCACACCGCTAAAACCGCGGGATACCAGAAAATTATCACCTTTGACATGGGCGGCACCTCCACCGATGTCAGCTTATGTGATAATGGCATTTCAATGACAACCGAGAGCACAATCAGTGGGATCCCCATTAAGCTCCCACTGATTGATATCCACACCGTCGGGGCCGGTGGCGGTTCAATAGCGACAGTGGATTCCGGAGGCGCGCTCCGCGTAGGGCCGGAGAGCGTGGGTGCGGAACCTGGGCCATTATGCTATGGGCGACAGGGACATGCCATGACAATTACAGATGCAAACCTCTTTTTAGGCAGGATTGAACCGACACAATTTTGGGGTGGGAAGATGGAACTTGCCTCTGAAACAACACGCGCATTCATGGAAAAATTCGGCACAACAATCGGGCTTTCACCCGCCGAAGCAGCAGAAGGCATTCTCAAGGTTGCAAATGCAACCATGGAGCGCGCCATCAAAGTTATCTCGGTAGAACGCGGCTTTGACATCCGCGATTTTACCCTCGTCTCCTTCGGTGGGGCAGGAGGGCTGCACGCTGCATTTCTGGCAGAAAATCTCGGTATCCATACCCTCCTAATTCCACCAAATGGCGGATTAACCTCTGCCTATGGCATGCTTTTCGCCGACATCATCAAAGATTATTCCCAAACGGTACTTTGGAAGTTCACCAAACACGACACAACTCACACAGAAAAATTGCAAGAACACTTTGCTGCATTGGGCGCCCGCGCCGAAAATGACATGAGGACAGAAGGATTTGCTCCAGAATCGTTGAAGATAGAACGTTCATTGGAAATGCGCTATGAAGGGCAGTCTTACGAATTAAATATTCGCTATACCCCTACAAATCACCCGGCTCATCCAGCGGAATTTACAACGGAAGAAACTTCTGAGTTACCCAACTTTATTTCTTTATTCCACACCGCACACAAGCAGAGATTCAGTTACGCCCGGCACGATGCCACAGTAGAACTCGTCACCCTCCGATTGACAGCCATCGGTGAAACAGAAAAACCTGTTATCCACCCGGGGCCGCTCACCGATGCTGACGCATCTGATGCCCGCATCGCCCAAAAACCGGTCATCTTTGAAGGAATATCACACACCACCGGTTATTACCGACGCGACATGTTGCGTCCCGGCAATCAGATTGAAGGCCCCGCGATTGTGACAGAATTCAGCGCAACCACCGTCGTACCCCCAAGCTTCTTTGCCGTTGTTGACGCTTATCAGAATCTCATTTTGAAACAGAGATAGGTTTCAACCCGTCTTATATTTAACGTCGGTGTTCTCGAATCTGTTTTAAAAGGTATCCCCACGTCCATCTGCCAGCGTCGTCATCATTGTGCCGGCTTCAATGCTGTGCTCATAGCAGGCAAGTGGATTTTGCTCAGGTGAACCTATGCGGGCTTTTCCCATGTTTTTTATTGAAAGTTTTATTTCAAATTTGACAAGAAAGTCGTTTCAGACTACAATAATTTCCATGGTAAGAAACTGAAGGATTTACCTCGCTAAACAGAGCGCAGGCCCAAACCGGAGATGGTGTACACAAAACGATGTGCAATCCGGTAACAAGGAAAACAAAATGCCCGGCCTTTATTGCAAGCGTTGAGAAACAGATATGCTCAAAATCATTGATACCCACCAACACCTCTGGGATACCTCCAATTTGGACTATCCCTGGTTAAACGTTTTTGACGCGCTTCAAAAACGTTATACCCCACAAGATTACCGTGCCACGATAGGTGACTTGAACGTTGTCAACTCAGTTCACGTTGAAGGTGAACCGGCCGAAACACACATCGTTCAAGAAGTCAAGTGGTTAACCCACATCGCAGAAGAAGACGGGATGATAGGGGCAATCGCCGCTGCCGCACCACTCGAAAAGACAAACGCTGAAGCTGTCCTCGAACAACTCGCAGCGTTTGATAGGGTAGTCGCAATTCGGCGAATGGCCTGGCACCATCCGGAGAGTGATTTCTACGCACACCCAAACTTAATTCAAGGCGTGGAACGACTCGCGAAATTCAATCTTTCCTTTGAACTCTGTGCCAAACATTACCAACTGCCCGCCGCCATTGAACTCGTCAGAGCCACCCCCACTGTAAAACACGCCATCAACCACTGCGGAGGCCCCGATATCAAGGGTGGACAATTTGAACCATGGGCAACATACATGTCCGAGCTTGCATTTTTTCACAACGTTCACTGCAAAGTCTCCGGTATTGTCACAAGCGCGAGTGAGAATTGGACACCCGTCGAATTAAAACCTTACATCATGCACCTTGTCGAGACATTCGGCTACCAGAGGCTCATGTTTGGAAGTGATTGGCCCGTCTGCACCTTAGCCGCAACATATCGCGAGTGGTTCGATGCGCTCCTGTGGGCAGTTGACGACGCAGCCGACGAAGAGAAAAATAGACTCTTCTATCAGAACGCTTTGGATTTCTATTTCACCACTCCATAAGCCTTTACTGTACCGACATCAACACGGATTCAACCTCCAGTGACTCTCTAATACGCTGTTTAAGCTGCTCCGCCTCCTGCCGTTGCGTGAAACTTCCAATCATCACTCGATGCATCACCTTTTCGTCAAAGTTAACCGTATGGATTTCCACATGCTCTTGCGGGCACAAACGCCTCAAATTCGCTGTCAGTCTCTCCGCATTGCTCAGCATCGTAAAGGAACCAACCATCAGACTAAAACTTCCGCTCACCTGCTGAGATTGTAGCGTAACCTGCTGAACGGTTCGGTTTCCAGCCCTGTCGTGAACGCTCAATTGACACGTATACACCGATGGGCGTTGCTGCGCCTTCGTTAAAACGAGCTCTTCCGGCGGGGCACCCTCACCCTTCATCCGTTCAATCGGATTATTATCCGCATCCAAAAGCGCAAACTCCCACCTCGCGATTAAATCGCCATCCAACGTCTTAATACCGACAGTTGCCGGTGCCTTTTTCTCAAAGAGCTCGACTGTTGGCGGCATCACATCCACTGTAATTGTTGCACTATCCATCATCGGGGTGCGGCCCCGTTGCGTAGGAACAACCCGAAGTGTAACCTCGTAATCCCCATCAATCATGACTTCCCCGGTGGTTGCAGTCCCCTTCCAGACAATCCCTTCTGATGACGGTGAACCTGTCCCAGACTGTTCCCAAACGCCCTCAGTATATTCATCGCGGATACTCAACCGCCAATTGTCGTTATTGCCGACTTCAAACTGGAATGCGGTACTATCAGAGACACCATCATTGTTCGGTGAAATCGCGTGTTCAGAGAGCTGCAACAACTTACCTTTTTCAACCGCATCTGCTTCAAGTGTCACTGGCATTAAAATTGGGAAACGCCCTGTTTCAGAAGACGTCTTATCGTCCATCTTCGCAATACTGCTACGGTTAGGTTTGGCGCCAATTTCCGGCTCACCGCCGCCCCAACGCAGCGTGGCCGAAATCCAATGTAGCCCTTGTGCCAATTCACTCCCATTGACATAGGCATAATCGAGTTGCCCCATGGAATTCCGCAAACTCAACCCGCGTGTCCATTCACCCATTCCGAACCTCTCAGAAGCCATTAAAGCCGTATATCCTGTCCGTACCGCGAAATGCCCATTGACAAACCATCGTTCGACACCAAAGTGCAGCCGAAAACGTTCATCTTGCGCTAATTGACTTTGCGCATAATGAACCAGATCTGCGGAAAAGAGGGTATCAATGCCCAAGCTGTATGTCACTCCAGTCCGAGCAGCTATCGGTGCACGCTCAATCAAAACCCCATCCGCGCGAATACCACTGCTTAACTCAGAAAGACTTACCCCTATCCGAACCGAATCACCCCGTTCTTCCAGCGGATACGTCCATTGCAGCCCGACATCCGCACTCCAGAGGAAGTTGGTTCTGAGGGCATCGATATTCTGATAATAACGGAGATTCGCACCTACCGACATCTGTTCGTTAAAAGCAAATCCGTATCCTAACAACATTACCTGGGTGACTTCAGGGAGTGGTACTGAAGACAGCACCCCAGCCTCACCATCATGAGTCCCTTCCGCAAAGGCCGGAATCCCCCATCCATCGACCCAAGTAGCAAAGGAGAGATTCCCAATCTCCTTTTCTGTTAATCCGAGCGCGATTGGACTCGCTGCGATAGAAAAGGCACCATCCCTCCCAGACGTGCTACTCCTAATAGGCACCCCTCCGAACGTAAACTCCAACCCATTGATAAATCCGAGCGCCGACGGATTCCATAAAAACGCATTGTCAGTAGCGGGACCGGCAGCGAAAGCACTTCCCATCCCCACAGCACGCGCGCTCGAACCCACGAAAATATCGCGATACCCTAAACTTGAGGCATCCACGAAATTTGGAAAAAAGCAAATCGCGATGAGGACAATTATACCTAGATTTTTTAATTGCATAAGACACTCCTGTTTTTTCGGCATAAAATTTCTCTTCTAAATTAACGTTCAATTCCCAAAATAGGTACAACCACTTAATTTCCCTGATAGCATTTTCTCTTCAATTCAAATTTTGATAGTGCTGCTTGACGTTTCGACATCACCCTGCTATGATACGTTCCAGACAAAAAAGAAAGTTATTGCTAATTCCGAAAAGCATGAGACACACACGAAAGGAAACACGATGGCAAGAATACCGATTGGTTTAGAGTTATTTTCTGTTCGAAACGAATTGGCGGAAGATGCCCGTGGAACAATTAAAGCCGTTGCAGAGATGGGTTATGAAGGCGTTGAATTCGCAGGGCCGCCGCAACACACCGCACAGGAGTTGAAAGCGTTACTTGACGAATTCGGACTGTTCTGTTGTGGTTGGCATACCCCATTCAACCTTGTTCAAGCCGATACACTTGCGCAAACGATTGAATTCAACAAGGTATTAGAGAATCCATATATTATCATTCCTGGAATCCCCGGAGAACTTCGCCAATCGCGGGCCGACTGGCTGAAATTGGCGGATTTCTTTAATGAACTCGCGAATAAACTGACGGCACACGATATGGTAACAGGGTATCATAACCATCACGTCGAGTTTACACCGCTGGATGGAGAACCGCCGTGGGATACGTTTTTTGGGAACACCAATGAAGGTGTCGTGATGCAACTGGATATGGGGAATGCCCTATCCGGAGGTGCAGATTTAGTCAGTATCCTGGAGAAATACGCTGGCCGCGCCGGCACGGTGCATCTAAAGCCTTATACCCAAACCGCCGGTAAAGCGGATAGGCACGCCGGATTCCGACCGGTTATTGGCGAGGACAGCGTGCCGTGGGAAGACATCTTTCACATCTGTGAAACGACAGGCGGCACGAAGTGGTACATCGTCGAATACGAAAGCGATGCATTTCCCCCCTTGGAAGCGGTAGAACGTTGCTTAAAAGCGCTAAAGTCAATGGGAAAGTAGTGACACACTGGGGCATGCGAAAACTCAATCGGGATAGTTAAGCCACACCGCCCCAAATTGTTTATGCCCATTTCCATCTTAGCGCTTTTCACAGAGTCATTCAGTTTTCAACATTTTTTCGGATTTGCGAATGGGCACAAGCAGGAAATGAACCGGCAGCCTTGACAGGCAACATCTCCATGTCTGTTCTTAGCGGAGAACGAAAGGGTTCTCCGATTTTTCAGGAAATACGTAGGAAAAATTTGGATAAAATGGTAAACTAGCGAAAAATCACGCTACAGATAGAGGAACCCCATGAAAATTACGAAATTGGAAACCTTTCTGGTCCAACCGCGTTGGCTCTTTCTCAAAATCCATACGGACGATGGTTTAATCGGACTAGGCGAACCGATTTTGGAAGGCCGGGCAAAAACCTGTGCGCAAGCAGTCGATGAACTCGTACCCTACCTCATCGGCAAAGATCCGAGACGCGTCGTCCATCACTGGCAAGCGATGTATCGGCATGCCTTCTATCGGGGCGGCCCCATACTCACAAGTGCATTGAGCGGTGTAGAACAAGCACTCTGGGATTTGGCAGGGAAATCCCTCGGTGTACCCGTGTACCAACTTTTTGGAGGGCCAACCCGTGACAGGATCCGCCTTTATAAAGGAGGCGGTGACGCGGAGAGCATTCAGGAATGGATTGATAAGGGATTTACAGCGTTTAAAACAGGCGTTGCAGGTGGCAGGCCGGCGCGCATCATTGAAAACAAGGCGTTCATTGATAACGCCGTCGAACACTTTGCTGCGTTGCGCGATGCAGCCGGACCAGAAGTCGATCTGGCGATTGACTTTCACGGCGCGATTAGTCCACAAACAGCAAAACTCCTCATCAAGGCGTTAGAGCCGTACCAACCGATGTTCATAGAAGAACCGATTCAGTGTCAAAATGTAGATGTCCTGGCAGAAATTGCGCGCGGCACACATTTGCCCATCGCCACAGGCGAACGAGTCTTCACGAAGTGGGGGTTCCGCGAGATTTTGGAGAAACAGGCCGCGAGCATCCTACAACCAGATCTCTGTCACGCCGGCGGCATTAACGAGGTTCGCATTATCGCTGGCATGGCAGAAGCATACTACGGCGCCATAGCACCACACAACCCCCTTGGCCCAATTTCGTTAGCCGCATGCATTCAATTAGATGCCTCCATTCCGAATTTTGTCATGCAGGAGCATACCACGCTCGGCGAAGGGTATCTCAAAAATCCGTTTGTGTTCAAAGATGGATTTGTCGAATTACCCACCGCGCCAGGATTAGGTATTGAGCTCGACGAAGACGCGCTTGAAGATAAAATCGAACACGATTGGCGAAATGCGATGACGTTCCATCCCGATGATAGCGCTGTCATTGATTGGTAAAAGCGGGATATCCAGGTTGACACGCCATATCATATCAGCACGCCGACGTTGAAATTGTCCAAAAAGGGTTTCCCCTTTGATAAAAACGCAGTCAGCGGATTCCTTGTTCTCTTGTATACCGATTCATCGGCATCAACGACGCTACATTTGGATGTCGATACTCCGAATTTTGTGCGCTTCAAGGAGAAAAATATGAAGTTTATTATGTTTACCAAACATTTACAAGGACTAGAGATTCCCGACATCATCAATGCCCTTCATTCTGTTGGTGTACAAGGGGCCGATTTATGTGTCCGGCCGGGCTACCCTGTCAATCCAGAAAACGCAGCGACAGCATTAACCGCTGCAGCGAAACAGTTTGCGACAGAAGAATTGTCTATCCCACTCATTACCACACCCGGCGACTTCCTAGAACCTAAGACCGAGGAAACAATTCGTGTCTATGCCGCAGCAGGCGAAGCAGGCGTCGAAAACATTAAACTCGGATATTGGCATTGGACGCCCGATAAGCGAGACTATTGGAAACAGGTTGATTTTATTCGCAGACAATTGAGTGGATTCGCGACACTCTCAGAGAAATACGGAACACGAACATGCATCCACAACCATTCGGGCACTTCAATGGGACTGAATTCATGCGCCGTGATGAACCTCGTCAAGGAATTTGAACCGCGGCATGTCGGTGTTTTCGCAGATACAGGACACCTATCTATTGTCGGTGAACCGATTAACATGGCACTCGATATTGTCAAATCGCACCTTGCAGTGATGGCATTCAAGGATTTGGCGAGGACGCCCGGGATGCGAGGCGGTACAGTCGTACGGATGGGAAAAGGGTTTGTTGATTGGGAAACAACAGTCAAAACCTTGAAGACAATCGATTTTACCGGACCCATTAGCTTCCACAGTGAATACAGTGGGGAACCTGTGGATAGCGTCATCGATCTTGCCAGAATAGATGTCCGTTTTATTCGGACGTTATTGGAGGAATAGGAAAACAGAATGGCACAATTTCAATTCGCATTAAACACAAGCACAATTCGTCCAGCTGGATTAATGGACAAAATCCGGATTGCAGGCGAAACGGGTTATTCAGCTATTGAGCTCTGGAATGATGATTTGACTGCCTACGAAGAACAAGGCGGTTCGCTTGCCGATGTGAAACGCACTCTGGAGGACTATGGACTTTCAGTCCCCACTGTTATCGCCTTGCACGACTGGCTCAACACAACAGGCACTGAGCATAAAAGAGCGATTGAAGAAGCAAAGCGGCGCATGGCACAGGCTGCAGCAGTCGGTTCTACTTACAGCATCGCCAGTCCACCGCGTGACACAGCAGATTTGCAGTTAGGAGGCGAAAATTACCGCGAACTGCTTGAACTCGGACGGGAATTTGGTGTTAAACCCGCCATGGAATTTCTCGGATTTGTTGATGGTGTTAACCAAATCAAACACGCCTGGGAGGTGATAGAGGCAGCCGAACATCCGGATAGTACCATTGTCCTAGACGCGTTTCATATCTACCGCGGCGGTGGGGAAATTGACGATATGCAAGGGATACCGGGCGATAAAATCGCTGTTTGCCACTTCAATGACGCGCCAGCACAACCGCCTCGCGCAGAACAAACTGATGCTGAACGGGTTTATCCCGGAGATGGAATTCTCGATTTGAAACGGATAATTTCAATTTTGACGGAGGCCGGGTATCAGGGCGTTATCTCTTTGGAACTTTTCAACCCAACGTATTGGGAAAAGGCTCCGGCCGAAGTCGCACGAATCGGATTGGAAAAGATGCGAGCTGTTATAGAGGGATAAAAAATAAACGCACATCATGTCAGTTTTTCAGCGTCCACCATAGTCTAGGCAGTCACCAAGCAGAGGAATCCGTGAACACAGCTTGCGCTGCAAAATTTTTGTTGCTTTTTTACGCCGGTTTGTTATATTATATAAAATCTAAAACACCTAAAAAAGCGAAAATTGGGAATAAAATGTATGACTTATGTTGAAGGACTCTTATCATCGCTGACGCGCGTGAAAAAAGCGCGCTCCTTACGTGCTTCCTCGTGGGATACAACAGGACGAAATAACGACGCATGGGATATCGCACCCGGTGAAACTCGTGTCCTCGCCGATATCCGGGGCCCTGGATGTATTAATCATATCTGGATGACGCAGCCGAATGGCTATCGGAACGTTCTCATTCGGATGTTTTGGGACAATGAGGAACATCCGAGTGTCTTATGTCCCTTGGGCGATTTTTTTTGCCTCGGTAACGAAATTGTCAACTCATACGATTCTACGCTCTTCTCAGCATCTACGCATCATAATAACCAATTCAACTCGGGATGTGCGCTTAACAGCTATGTGCAAATGCCCTTTAACAACGCCGCAAGAATTGAGCTCGTCAACGAGGGTGAAACATCACACCGCCAATACTTCTATATTGACTATGAACAGTACAACACATCCCACGACAACGATGTCGCCTATTTCCACGCGCAGTACCACCGCGAAAACCCATGTGATGGATGGGGGCACGAAATCCGGGTTAATACCCCGGAAGCCAATATTGTGAATGCAGAACGACTTGCCTGGGATAATAACTACCTTATCTTATCTGCAGCGGGCAAGGGACACTATATCGGCTGTAATATCTCTGTGACAAATTTTCAAGGGACATGGTGGGGAGAAGGAGACGATATGCTCTGGGTAGACGGTTACAAGTGGCCTCCGGATTTGCACGGAACCGGTTCCGAAGACTATCTCAATCAAGCGTGGGGCATGCAACCGAATGCATTCGCCCATAACGGCTCCTCCATTCACGAAAATAATACCGACGGATACCAGACTTCATACGTTTTTCACTTAGAAAACCCAGTCCGGTTTGAGAAAGAAATTCGCGTGACGATTGAACACGGGCACGGTAACCACCTGAGAAATGAGCAATCTTCTGTCGCCTATTGGTATCAGATTGAGCCGCACAGCCCCTTTGACATATTGCCCGTTGCCCAACGGCAGCCAGTACGTAAAGACGAGACGGGCGCGTGGCAGATTGATACGGCGCTGCAAACGCATGTCGTCGAAACCTCGCTAACTCGAGAAATGCAGATGATGAAACAGAAATGGAGTGAAAAGAAATAGATGCAGACTCGTAAGGAGCAATTTGAAACGGCAGATTTTGAAGAACAATGCCGTCCGAAAAACACAAAATCTGCTATCTCTGAGGCGGAAGATTCTCACATGAAGACTGAAACCCCACATCGAACGGAAAATGAGGCGAATGAAGCGCTTTCCTCTTCAGATACTGAAGAACAATCCATCCCTACCCTTGCTAAAGATAAAAATGCTGCACCGGAAGAAATAGGTTCCAGCGAGGAGAAATTAGACACATTTTGCGATGAGAATGAGAATACGCCCGCTGATGCAAATACAATGCCGCAAAAAATATCTTCGCCCGAATGTAAGCACGCAGACACAGAATCTGTCAGTGAAGGGACGCCGGAACCTGATAACAGGCACGAAAGCCCTACGGAGACAGAGGAGAACAGTGGAAATAGCTCACATGAGGAATCCGATGTTACAAACACTCAACCCATGCCAGAGCCTCTTGAATTAGGTATCTGCGAGCGACTGTACGACTTCGTAGCGCTGTTTGAAGACAGCAAACGAACAGGCACCGCGCAAGCATCTACGAGAGATAATGCCGGCGGTGTGACGAAACCGGCAATTTTTGCGCATCCGACAGCTACGGATACCGCACGAATTGACTATGAAATCTCGCTACCGGATGTAAAGGAAAAGGATACAAAGCTCTTCCTTCACTTCAGCACCGGTTTACGCGACGGTATCGTATTTGACGATGCAGAACGGCACCCCGGTGGCGTAAAATTCGCGATTGCCATCTCAGGAGAACGGTGCTTTGAAGCGGTTGCAACGGAATGTCGGTGGACTGAACATGCGGTGGAGTTAACCCAATACGCTCGACAACAAATTGTCATTTCCTTTCTAACAGAATGTAACGTAGCAGGCAATAGTAACTACGCTTGGGCTTTGTGGGGCAAACCCCAATTGCTCAAACTTAGACAGATTCCTCTACGAAAAGCCAAGGGGAACGCGGCGCCTGAACTTTACTGTGGCATTGCAGTCGTGCGATTCTCAAATGCAAACGTCAGGCTCCTAGAATTTAGTGCTCCTGATTCAACACCTGTCTCTCAAATGGCTGCGGATATATGGAAGCAGATTACGGAAACAGCGACTGGTGTCGATTCCGAAGCTACGCGCCCTCCGGCCTCGCAAATTGAAGCATTGGCACTGTACGCTGCGCAACCGAGACTAGAAATTGTCAGTGTCGGTGCTACCGCTGCAGTTGTCCAAACAGGCGAAGATTTTGAAGTGCAATGCACTGTGCGAAATATCGGTGCTGCCCCGCTTGGAAAAGCGGATATGGCACGTCTCGTCATCAACGGGCTAAAACTCCGCCGAGGCAGGCATACACAAATCATCAAAAAGCTTGCCGCCGATGAAGAAACGACTATCTCTTGGTACGCTCGCCGTACGGTAACAACAATGACTGTCAAATTTTCCGTCTCGCTGAAGTGTCAAACGGCTGCCACGGAAGAACGGTACAACGCAGCGGGAAACATTGCGGTTCGTCCCGCACTTCCGAAACTCGTTTCTGACGTGTTACCTGAGCTTCATACACATCTTCACGATGGGCACATCGTCATGGGCAACAAGCATCTTCGCGTCATTTTTGTCTGCGGTGATGGGGACACGCGGGGGCAGAAAAGCGGTAACGATTCCATTCCTACCGCCCGTGGATTTGAGTACTACACCCTTTTCGTGGCGAAAGGTGGTACCTATCAACAGGTAGCTACCTGTCCCGCACTCTCTGAAATCACCTATGTCGATAACAAAAAAAGGCAACAAACGTTGCGTTTGAAGCCTACCGATTATCGCTTAGCCGGAAATAACCGCGGGGAATCTATCATCCATCTAAACGGTGAACACGTTGACGAGGATAACGTCACTTGGAACTATCGTGGCACGTGGATACTCGCGAAAAATGGGAACCGGATTAAGACCGGATTTCAGTTAGAATCTAGCCAAAAGAGGGAGCTCCTCTCCTTCCATGGCCCGATGCTCTATGCCGCGGAACAAAATGGAGAAAGGAAGACGGCTGCGCTGTTCCCCGGACTTGAATTTCTATCAGGAACAGAACGTTCCTCAAATCGACGCGATGCTGCGCCGCCACTCCACAATCGCTTAGTCCCTCATCCTTATAAGATTACCGTGCCACTCATGGCAGTCGAAATGCAGAAATCGGTTGTTGGAATTATCTGGAACCCTTTGGACAGTTGGGATGGAAAGAATCAGATGCTATCGGCGATATTCGCCTCTCCGAATTGGCATCATCATCAGAAAAATACGTTGATGGGAGTCTTTCTTCCAACAGTTCCTGAGTGGGTAGATGAAAATCAAACAGTTGCAAAGACTCCCTATCCTCTAAAGGCAGGACAGGTACTCTCTATAAAAAGTGAGCTCATCGTTGAGAGGAATGGAACTATTTTCGACGCAATGGAGCATTGGCGGAATGCTTACGGTACTCCGAAACCTCTTGAGCGGCCCCGTAGTGATGTGGAAGAACTCCTCCTTTCGCGACACGGATTTATGCATACCACGTGGGATGATAGGGCGCAGAAATCGAGACACTGTATTGCTTGGCCCGCGCAAAATGAACCGGGGTTCGGAACGTTACTCTGGTACGATTACCTCGCTACGCGCGATGAATCGGTAAAAGAACGGGTAGAGGCTATCGCCAAAAATACGTGTGAGGAATCCGGGCCCGCCGGCTTAGCCGCCCGCGGCTCATGCCATATTTTGGGATGGGAATTCCCGTTCTACGTCGGACACCTCCAAGCAGCATTGACACACATGGAAGCGGAAACGAGACAACTCCTTGAAAAGCAAGAATCGGATGGAAATTGGCAGTGGCACCCAACAAATCAGAAAAACGCAACCTTGGGAATCCCAGGTGACACCGTACTTGGAACATGTGCGAGCCCCGCACTCACACTTCTCAAATACGCCCGAATTACCGGTGATAAAACCGCACGAAAGGCAGGCTTGAAGGCACTCGCATTCATGAAGAAATTCACGATTCCACGCGGCGCACAGATGTGGGAATGCCCGATGTATCAGCCTGACCTGCTCGCTGCAGCCCACGCAATCGGCGCATACGTTGAAGGGTATCAAATCAGTCGCGATAAGGCATATCTCAAGCACGCCGAATATTGGGCAAACGCGGGGTTACCGTTTCTTTACCAGTGGCACACCCCCGAACGCCCCAGCATGCACTTCGCCTCAATCCCCGTGTTCGGCACGACTTTCTACACGCACCCCTGGTTCGGGGTACCCGTGCAGTGGAACGGCCTGGTTTTTGCCTACTACTTACAACACCTCGTACGCGTAAGAAGCACCTCCACAAAAATAGGCAATAATCCCTGGGAACAGATTGCTGAAGGGATTACCGTCAGCGCTATGTACCAACAGTCGACTGACGACGAACATAAAGGCACCTATCCTGATGGACTCTACGAGTTTTGTACCCAAGGACGCGGGCCACACTTGAACCCAGAAGATATTATGGTGAATGTCTATACCCTTCTCGGACTCGACCCTGGCATAAAAACGGCTATTCTCAATGGTATCCACGTCAGCTCCGGTGCAAGAATAGAGGCACTCACTTTAAATTCCCGGACAAAGAACCTCACTTGGAACCTGAATTACGCCGAAAACCAAACGAGTTATACACTGATTGCCGGTTACAAACAGGCACCTAAGGCGATACGCACAAAACATCAGCCGCCGCCAGGTGAGAAATATTCTTCCGCCACGACGAGTGAGATTCCGCAGATACAAACGTTTGAAACCAGCACATCCGGATGGCACTACCTTAAAGAGAAAGATACGATACTTATAAAACACCTGCACCCCACAGTGGACGTGCAGTTTGAACTTGTTAACACGTAAACCGACTTGTAAGTGTGCTTTGTAAGTGCACGCAAGAGATACAACGAGCGGCACGGTTTAACCCCTTTTGTCAAAACCGTTTAACATCGCATCAGAGTCAGTCCGTTTTCAACGTTTTCTTAGATGCGCAAGTCGAACTCTGGAAAACACGAGAATCCAAGAGAAGAGTCCTTCCTACCCGGGTATCTTGTGGTTTAAAGCTCGTTTTTAACGGAGAACTCACTCGTTCTGACATTGCATGATGTGCCGCCTATTACCAAAGGAGCCCAAAATGGCTAAGAAAATTGTATCAACCACGTTCTGCTTAGTTCTAGTCACCATCGTCGCGCTTGCTCTATTCAGCACCCACGCAAATGCCCAAGATGCTGCCGAGGCCCAGGGAGAAGAGCCGATGGTGAACTTCAAAGTTTTAACCGGATTTATCATTGAAGGTGTCGTCTTTAGCATCGTCGGCTTGATTGTATTGATGATAGGCTACAAGGTCTTCGATTGGGCAACACCCTACGATTTGAATCGCCAGATTTCCGAAGAGAATAATACTGCTGCCGGAATCGCCGTTGCAGGCGTTCTCGTCTCGTTAGGCATTATCGTTGCTGCGGCAATGGGTTAATAGCGTTATAGGAGGGCGTCACCATATCCGCTTACGAGTAACGTACTACGTCGTGTCATTTTCTCTTTACTAAGAATCGAATTCATGAGAGTCACACACTTTTCTTTCTTAACAGCTCTCTGCAGTGTCCCATTATTTCTACCGAATCGCTACACCAAAAAGCCCATTCTAGGTACAGCTCACCTATGAATGACAGGTAGTCTGAACGGGGCATTGATGCTAAGCGAGATGGTTCATTGAGTCTGAACGGGGCATTGATGCTAAGCAAGATGGTTCATTAAGGATGTACAGCAGCGCTAAGCCGACGAGATGGAACAGTACGGATATAGCAGAAAAACCTTTGAAATTGAAAACTACCGATTCAGCTTTCCCATACGGTATCCCGGTGCCGGTGCAACTGTGACTGGGATTGCTGCAAGCCCCCGGGCGCTATCACGAAAAAGCTGTACAGGATATTGAGAAGACAAGAATGAGCAGGGTGGCACTCTGGTGAAGGGTATCTATTTCTATTTGTTGGTTGCATCGGTGCAGTTAGGAAAATGCACCAACCGCATTTTGGCAGGTGCTCGATAGAAAGAACGGCTCGCTTGGAAAGCCCGCCTACAAGTCTTTTATGGAATTAACGAGGGCACAAAATGGCACAAACATCCTATTTAGCAGCGCAGCGCGTGAGTGAAGCACAAATCCAGGAATGGGTAGAGACATTCCATCGAGAAGGCTTTCTTTTTCTTCAAAACGTTTTGCCCCCGGATTTGTGCACTCAACTCCGGCAGGATTTAGAGTGGGCATTGGAGAACAACCCCAATGGCTTAAACAGTGGCAGTCGTCAAAGTTCGATGCACTTGAGCCATCGAATGTTTGAACACAGCAAAGCAAATCGTCGGTTGTTTGATTTGGAACCGATTATCTCTTTTGCCGAATCACTTGTCGCAGAAAACTGCCACGTTATTCATAACAATTCGTTTCAGACGTACCCGGGCGGTGGCATTACGACATGGCATCAGGACGATGCACCACACTACATTGTAACTGAGGGTGAGCCACCGAAGAACATCCGTCTACCTGTGCTCTTGTTCACGGCAAATTACTATCTCACCGACGTCACAGAAATTGAACACGGGGGAACAGAGGTTATCCCCGGTTCCCATATGTTGGGTATGTCACCACCGGGGAAATTGAAAGGAACTGAATGGGAAGAAAAAATTCACTACAACCTTGGCAAAGCGGGGAGCGTTATCATGTTCAACAATCAGGTATGGCATCGTGGCGGACCAAATCGGAGTCAGCGCACCCGGCATATCACACAGGTAACCTACGCGCGACGTCTCATTGGGCATAAGTATTACCCATTTATGAATTACGCGATGCCAGAATCGGTGTATCAAGATGCAAATCCACGTTTACGTCGTCTGCTCGGTTTCTTAAATCACGGGGCATATGGCTAATTTTCAGTAATACGGTTGATTTAGCTCATCTCACAACCCCGTCATTAACACGACACTGGATACATCCATCGAAAGCATAGCCGAACTGCGGGAATGAGTCAAAAAGAAACCGGAGAACATGAAGAATTTTTTAAAATTAAGTTAGGGAATCCGCTGCTGGCGAGAATGCACACTTGAAAACACCCCTGCAAGTCTTTTATGTTGTTTCCGAATTAAAATATTAAACTTCATACGAAATAGTTTTAATCGAGCTAAAAAATATGAAAGCTGTTGTTTTTTCAGCACAAGGCGACACTGACGTCCTAGAATATAAAGATGTTGCTAAACCAGTCATCGGGATAAGTGATATCCTTGTCCAAGTTCACGCGTGTGCGGTGAATTATTTGGATATCCATGCCCGGCGCAACCGTCCTGAAATTGCGGCAAAACTTCGCGGTGGTGAAACGCCACATATTCTGGGTTCTGACATTGCGGGTAGTATCGTAGAAGTCGGGGGGACAGTGCCTGATGAGGTTTCAGTTGGTGCCAGGGTTGTGCTGGCACCATGCATTCCGTGTAGTCGCTGTGGTGACTGCGCGCGCGGCGCCGAAAATTTGTGTGAAACACAAGAGTTATTGGGATTCCAAGTAAATGGTGGATATGCAGAATATGTCAAAGTCCCCGCACAAAATGCGATACCGATGCCCGACGCGCTGTCTTTTATCGATGCTGCTGCGATGCCGATAGCGTACTTAACCGCGTGGCACATGCTCCTGACACGAGCACGGCTTCGTCCCGGAGAAGATATCCTGATACTCGGCGCGGGCGGAAGTGTCGGCAGTGCGGGATTGCAAATCGCTAAACTCGCCGGGGCCCGGGTCTTCGCAACAGCAAGTACCCCTCAGAAATGCGAACTTGCCCGAAAACACGGGGCAGAAGTAACGATTAACTACACCGAGACAGACTTTTCACATGCCGTCCTTGAGGAAACGAACGGCCGCGGGGTTGATGTCGTACTAGAGCACATCGGTGCAGCAACCTGGCAACAGAGCATCGCCAGCCTTTCTAAAAATGGCAGGCTCGTCACTTGTGGCGTGACAACCGGCAATATCGCCGAAATTGACATCCGGAAGATGTATCAGAAAGAGATAACGGTGATGGGCTCTGCCTTAGGCACCATGTCTGAATTGCAAACTGTCACCCGCCTTGCCGGCCAAGGGAAACTGTCACCCATTATTGATAGTGTCTTGCCTCTCTCTTCGGCGCATGAGGCACATACTCGTCTAGAAAACCGGCAGAATTTCGGGAAGATATGCCTCGTTCCGGACTCTTAACCGAAAAGGCAAAACGCCTCCCAATTCGCCAGCAAGGTAATTTATAGTCAATTTTGGAGGGAATCGGAGCGGTTAGGAAACCGTAACTATAGGAGTAGGTGGGCCAGAGTATCTCCGCAACAGATGAAAATTCTCCGGTAACGAGAAATGCACGCTTGGAAAACACCCGTGGAAGTCTTTTAATATCTGACGAGTTCACCCCTGAAATCTTTGCTAATTCGATTTACGTCATCCGCAACTCACGTCGACGTTGTCTGATACAATACATAACCTTATTTTTATCCATACTGACACTTTCAAATCTTAACGTGAAATATATTATAACCTACATACTAACTCAAATTCAAATTTAAATTGCGGAAAAAATTGCAATTATGCTACAATTAATAAATAGTTTGGCCTAATCCAATTGAAATGAAAATTAGAAAGAGATTGATAAGCAGGACGGAAAAACTTCAGGCTGAAGCCCGACACGCGAGTTTTGCTAACTTCATCAGCATTCTTAAAGATGGTGAAGAACGTTCGCGAGATAAGCTGAAATAAGAATAATTGAAATGAAAAAAGGAATTATTTTTCATAATCGCTTCGCTCATAATTATAGTGAATTAGAAAAATACATTCATCTTCAAAGCAGGAGTATCAAAATGCGCGTGTTGCATGCGCGCCTGCAACTTTACTCCTCACGGTATCAATCATTCTAAAATTTACGAAAAATAAGCCTTATCGCTTCCGTCTAAAGTGAAGTAGAAAAACCAATGGAGTATTTTATGTCCCGAATCCGTATATCAGTACACCTCCTAATGGTGTGGTTATGTCTGTCGCTCGGATTCACCTTAAATCCGCGTGCCGCTGCGCAGACATCCACGACAGGCATTAAGACAGCTGCCATCCAAATTCGAGATGACTTGTCAATCGGCAATCTTCGAAAAGACATTGCCCGGCTGTCCAGCCTTCAAACGCGTGTGACAGGTTACCCACAAGCCGCCAGCGGCAGTAAATACATCTTTGACCGTTTTGTGGACATCGGCTTACAAAATGTGGAGAGCCGCGAGTTTACCGTCACAGTCCCTATTGACTACGGGGATAGTCTCATTGAAGTGCTTTCTCCCGACGGAACAGTTCTGCACACGTTCAAACTGACACCCTTTTGGCCCAACCTAGTTCGCACCTCGTTACTCACCGATAGCATCAAACATACCGTCTTGGCTAATGAAACATTGGACCAGATTTCTGAAAGTTATCAGGTTGCCCGGGACGTTATTCTCGCTCACGAAAAAAACAAATTTCTTTCCACGCCTGTTGTAGAAGGGAGCACGGTATACATTCCCACCGGCGGCTTGTCCGGTCCATTGCTATACGGCGACGATGCAGAATTGGCTGATTTCAACGGCACAAACATTGGCGGATTCTGGTACGGACTCCAAGATGGCGATACGTTGACGGGGCTCGCCCGTCGTCACCAAATCACAGAAGCCAGTATCACCGATGATGTGCTCAACGAACACCTTCAAAAAGCTTCAGATGGCATTGATAACGACGAAGACGGAACCATTGACGAATACGGTGAAATTCCGCTACTTTCGGAAATTCGAGGCTGGGCATCTGACGGTATTGATAACGATGCCGATGGATGGACGGATGAATCACCTGGAGATGCAACCGATAGGATTGATAACAACAACAACGGGGAGGTAGACGAATCCGGCGAATTTGTAGCGGCCAGCGAAGCACACATTTTTATTCCAAAAGGCGCTATCGTCCTTCTAGACTTTAATTCCAGCACTCGTTATATTAATGCGAAAATGCTCGGCGGCACAGCTGTCATTTTCATTGAACCGGAAACAACTATTCGAGGCGAAGCCGAGAACAAATTCGGGACGGTACCTGCCAATATTCCACGTTTTTGGATATCCAAAGCCGATGGCGCTGCACTCAGAGAGATGTTAGCGGCCGGTGATGTTAACGCCCGCGTCCGGGGACAGATGAAATGGGAGCGCGGGGTGGGCCAAAATATCCGTGGCTTTTTGGAAGGCGGCACACCGACGTTGCGCGATGAACTCGTTGTACTGACTGCCTATTACGACTCAATGTCCGTTGTTCCCGCCATGTCACCCGGCGCAGACCCAACGTGTGGTATTGCTGTGCTTCTCGAACTCGCCCGACTCTTCAGTCAGCCGGAATATCGCCCGGGGCGCTCCGTGCTATTTGTCGCTGTCGACGCACACTTCCAAGGACTTGCTGGAATGCGTGCCTTCATGGAGGGTATTGGACAGGATATTGTAGGAAGTGCAACCGATGCCCCAGGGACGCCCACCATGCACGGGTTGCGTCGAGGACTTTCCACCGATATTATTGAATTTGAGGAATTGGGCAGAAGGTTGCTTCTCTCGATTGACAGAAGCGTTCTCGTCGATTTGCCCGGTGATTTCTTTTACCACATACACACCGTTAAATCTGATTTAGATTCGCTTTCAACAACGTTGGATGGGCTCGCAGAAACCCGTTCGCAGATAGACTCGCTCAACGAAGAACAACGGGATTTCTCCGAACGCCAGAAAAAGCAAGCAGATAGAAATAGAAAACGCGAAAAACAAGGATTTACAGGCGAAGAGAAGAGCCGACTGTTAGCGAGTTTAGCCCGCGCCAAGAAAGAGGCACTTCAAACCACCCATTTTCTCAGAGACATTGTCCAAAAGTTGGCAGATGCACGTACTGTGGCGTTACAGACAAGTCGCCAAGCACAACGTGAACTCATTGATACCCTCGCACTCCCTATTGCCCGACTAGACACTTGGGCCGTCGAGAAGCTCATACGCGACATTGCCCGGGAGGATAACCCCGCTACTTACAAAACACACCCGAATACAGCCTACCTTATTCCAGAACGACGGGGCTCTGATTGGTACATCCAAACCCCACCCGACTTGCCAGCAGAACTGGTTGCAGACATTGAAATGTTAAACAGTGCCGTCGCAGATTGGGAATTGAGTGACAAGCGAAAATTCGCCTTGATGTGGACACAAGAGAAAATCCTCGACAGGCATCTTGACTTACATTCGCTGAATCGTGCTAAGGAGGCACGGAAAGTGCTCGGAAATACCGATGAATCCTTGGAAGCTGTCATTCAACAGGAAAAAGCACTCTTTGAAAAAGTGTTGGTACAAATTAAAGATAGCCAACCGATTGAGGATGAAATTAAAGCGACTATCCACAAACTGAAAGCGTTTCCCCTCGGCGCAAATACAGATTCCGCGCTCTACAGCAACCGCTATTTGTCTGAAGGTGGCTTAAAACGGTTAACAGCTGTCGACGCCCAACTCAAACAGCGCTTAAACGAATCTGAAGAGACACTCGCCTCCGGTGAGGGAAGTGCCATCTTAATCGCCGATCTTCTAAAGGATAAGCAGAGTATCTTTGAAATCGCCATGCGGAACGCCCGTTTAGAACGGACGCGGATGCAGAATCTACTTGCGACACATGCTACATTGGGAAGAGAACACTTAGATGAAGAACTTCTCATTTTGAAACACTATCTCTCCCCCGATGACGTCACGCGTGCGCTCAAGAGCCGCTCGATTATCGCGTCGCATATAACGGAAACGGAACTTTTCTCACAGGTTACCCAACGCGCCGCATCAGACGTCGTCGCGCTTAACCACCTCGGTGAACAGCTCCTCACGTTAACAGGAGACTTGGCTAAGGAGACAAAGGTCCTACTCCGAGATAACCTATTGACACTCCGGAACGCACGTTTCCGCAATATCCAAAATCGTATTGAAAAGATGACGCGCATTGAACCAAGTGAATATTATCGAAAACTCGCACAGATTGAGGCGGCTATTTCTCTACAAGACCTCTTTAACCGTTATTACACCTCCCTCTATGTCAGTATAGACTTGTCTTCGCAATCGAACCAATTCGGTGTTTTCAACAAGGGATGGTTCTATGATCAGGAGCCGGAGTTTGTGCTCCGTCGCGAATTTGCGAGTATCGGGAATAAACTCGCCGCTTATGCCGAGGATGCCGATTTCGGGGTACGCATCCGGAAACTTTGGCAGTGGACAGACGATCAGATTCGACAAGCCGTTATGGCACGTCAATGGACAGTTGCCGGGGGAATTTCCGATAAAGCTGCACTTGAAGGCAAGACGCTCGAGACGTTGCTGAGTTCCCACTATGGAAAGCTCACAGCGCTCAGCGGAGTAAGCCGGTTGATGAAAATGCAGTTTCAGCAGTGGCGAAACCGGGGCGAGCCTTCGGAGGATATGCTCAAGGATATGGATTACGTCCGAAAAGAGGTTGAGCGATTTATCCGAAACGATGTCCGTACAGCGAAAAAGAACCGTAAAAATAATATCCGGACGCGGGAACAACTCAGCGCGATGCTACGTCTCCGGCACGAAGAACCCGAAACATTTAGCGACGAAGAGATAGAGGATATTAAAACGCTCATCGGTATCGCAGGGCTCGGCGGGGCATCTAACTTCGTCAACGCCATCTCCGCGAGTGGCGGCAAGACGTGGAAAACCTACATTCCCGGTAAGATTGCTTTTGATAGCGAAGTCGCAACCCTTGTCGGAAAAACAGGTATCGCATTCGCCACAATTGAGGATGCACGGGTCTTAACAGATACGCCGCTTGATACAATTGAACGCGTCGATTTACGCGAAAACGGCAATCTCCATCAGCAAGCACAGACGTTAGCCTCACTCCTCCTCCAGGCACTCCGAGACCCGGAAATGCCCACAGCGGCACGCGTCGGGAACTTTTATTGCAACCTCTTCGGGGATGTAGTTGAATTTGATGCCCGCGAGTCGGCACTTCCGAATAAACCCGTTCCCTATCCGATTTTGACGTTACGCCGGAAGCATAAAACGATGATGGGGGTGCGCGGCGATTTGTTTGTCATGGGGGACAACAAAGGAAACTTTGAGGTAGCCGGTTTAGCCATGGAGGGGAGAGCTACCCGCAGGCTCGGCGGCGCGCAAGAGGTAGAGGCATACATCTTGGATGCCGATTCCGGGGACATTGTTTACGCCCCGGACCTTGGGAATTACGGCGCCAAGCTGCTACCGAATAAGATACCGATTAATACGCGTCGCCGCGGTTGCCGGGTTGTCACATTTCCCTGTGTCTCCACGACTATCTATGATTTGGTTGATCAGCGGTATTTGCGCACCTTACGTGAACTTGAGGTATACGACGCCCTTACCGACAGCCCACCGGAAAAATTTGGGATGTCGAAGCCGTGGCAGCAGGAAGGCGTTTCCGCAGCGGAGCCAATCGCGTTGGTTTACAGTGAACCGGAAACCCGTATTAAGGTTGGCATGGCTTATGGGCAAATTGGCAAACGACTTTTGCTCATTAAAGCCACCAAAAGTGGTATGAAAAACCCCACCCTCTATACCGGGGAAGGGTTCGTTGTCCGCGAAAATGGTCAGATTCGTCTCACGCCTTATGTAGTGGTACGGGATATGTGGTGGCTGGATGAAAACCGCTCCCGTCTCTACAAGCGATTCGGTATCTCCAGCGACAGGCTCGATAAACTCCACCAATTTGCGAATGAATACTTGGCCCGCGCGCAGACAAAACTGCTGCAAAACGACTACCAACAGGCACTCAAGCTTGCAAGAGCCGCCTGGGGCTATGAATCACGCGCGTACCCCGATGTCAAACAGACGGGAAACGATGTCGTCAACGGTGTCATGTTTTACCTCGCGTTACTGATGCCGTTCGCGTACTTTATGGAACGGCTTATCTTCGGGTTCCCCAGCATTCACAAGCAAATCTTGGGTTCGTTTGGCATCTTTCTACTCGTCTTTTTCTTTTTGAGTCAAGTGCATCCCGCGTTTCAGATTACGACGACACCCGTCATTATCTTAATCGCGTTTGTCGTACTAGCACTCACCGTCATTGTCATCAGTATTATCGTACGCAAGTTTGAAGAGCAATTGGAAAAAATTCGGCAGGAAGGCAACAAACTCTACAAGGCAGATGTCGGGCGGTTGAGTGCCAGCGCCGCCGCGTTTAGCCTCGGTATTTCCAACATGCGGAAACGGAAGGGACGCACAATTTTGACGTGTAGCACACTGGTAATTTTGACGTTCACCGTCATTTCCTTCACGTCCGTACGCACATTTATGCATCCAAATCGGACCAGCTTGCCACAAGTCACACCCCGTTACACGGGGCTGCTCATCCGTGACCAATACTGGCGCCCCTTAGAAGAACCGGTTTTGACATCGGTGCTCAACGATATGCAAAAAACCCAATTCACCCTGAGTTCCCTAGAACGCCTCTTTGAACGAAAAAATGAACAGCTTGTCAGGCAGGGGGAGCCCCCAGTAGATGTACCCGCCGCCGTCGCCACTTTACAAGAGGGAGGTTTCATTGAAAAGATTGACGAGGAAACCGTAGTAACCGTACGAAATATTGTCGCCCCACGGGCCTGGTATCAATCTTCTGGAACAGGTGACCAGTCATTTGTCCAACTCACGCGTACGTCAAATGCCGCTGACCCGTCGCCGCCCACGCATCCACTCACGAGTGAAGCATTAACCTTTGCGGCGAATATGCTGGTAGGCATGAACGAGGCAGAACCCGCCGTGAGTGGTATTGACCGGTACCTTGAATATGGAAAATGGTTTACCCCCGAGGACGCAGCCGACTGGCCGACGGAGTGGCCCTATGCAATCGTCCTACCCAAAGGAATGGCGGAACTCCTCAAGATAACCGAAAGTGATATGGGGAAAGCCACCGTTTCCGTGTACGGCGCAGACTTCACCGTCGTCGGTGTGTTGGGCATCGGGTTCAAAGACCTCACCGATAACGACGGTGAGGAACTCACACCCGTCGATTATCAGTTGATGCAACAACAACGAAGCCGTGGAGGCACCGGCGATGAAACGCTTGAAGGTGAGCTCCAGAAATACCTTCACCTTACCCCTGACAGCATAGCAATTCTGCCCTACGAAGTTGTCATGAACCAAGGTGGGACGCTGCGCAGCGTCGCCGTCAATATGGAACCGCGCGACAATGAACCACAACTGTTAGGGGCCATCGATAAATTGGACCTGATTATGGCACCACTGATGAACCGTATCGCGCTCGATTTCTTTGTCGGACGGGATAAGGATACGTACCTCTATAGCAGTATCGGGATGACGAGTTTCAGCGGCATGGGTAACTTGTTCGTGCCGATTCTCATCGCAGCACTCATTGTGCTAAATACCATGCTGGGCGCCGTTTACGAACGCGTGCGCGAAATCGGAATTTACAGTTCAGTCGGACTTGCCCCTGTTCACATCGCGTTCTTATTCCTCGCTGAAGCATGTGTCTATGCTATCGTAGGGGCTGTGCTCGGGTATCTGATGGGGCAAGCCATCGCGACAACGTTGGTAAATTTCGGGTGGCTTGCAGGACTTACACTCAACTATTCGTCCATGTCTACCGTTGTCGCCACCATTATCGTGATGGTGGTTGTACTCCTTAGCACAATGTATCCCGCTATCAAAGCGTCACGGATGGCAGTACCGGATATTGAGCGGAAATGGAAACTGCCTGAACCGGAAGGTGATGTGTGGCACTTCAACCTGCCGTTTACCGTGCTCTCGGAAGAATCCCTTGGCTTGAATGTGTTTATGCGCGACTATTTTGAGGCACATGCAGACGAGTCAGCGAGCGATTTCTATACGGACCAGGTGGCCTTTCAAAGGGATACCGAGCAGGATTCCTATCAGATAGGGATGATGGTGTGGTTAGCCCCGTATGACTTAGGCGTGAGTCAGACGATTCAGTTCGTTACTTCGCCCGTCGGGGGTGAAGAGGAAGAACTCTATAAAATCACGTTGGATGTCCATCGCGAAAGTGGTGAGATTGCATCTTGGAAACGGGTAAACAGGAGATTCCTCAACCTGTTACGGAAACAGCTCCTGATTTGGCGAACGTTCAGTGTGGAAGCCCGTGCCGAATTCCATGAGCGCGGTAGAACAGAAAGCAATAATACGGAAGAGACATCCGGTACTGCAAGTTTGGATCCGACATTGTCCTCCGCGGGTTAAGGTTAAGCTTAAATATACAACGCGCAGTTGTAAGATGGGTCTCTGCCGCCCTTACAACTGCCCCTTGATGGAAGCATCTATTGGAGCATTTAATGGAAAAACTAGCGAGTCTTATCATCATTCTTGGTAGCGGGCTATGGCTTTTCAGTATTATCGCGCTTGAAGCCCGTTGGCAGTGGCAAATGTTGTCTGCCTTAGTGTTAACCATCGGCATCTTCTGGGCACATTTTTGGGAAGAGTTGCGAGATACCGATGAAGAGTCAGAAGATTCGAACGATGAATAACTTTATCGGCTAACACATCCCGCTAAGAGAAACAAATTTGGCAGCTTGATATGACAAACGTCACAAAAGGAGAAGATTCAATTTGGCAAGAGAAAGAATATCACAAGCAGATGAGTGGCAAGCCTGGGCACAGCGCTACGATATTGAAGGCGGTATTCGAACCTTTGAGTCCGGTTTAACGGTCAAAGTGTTTGTGGGTGCGCTTTTCGTGGGATTGCTGATGATGCCCGGCTCCATCTATCTCAGTTATGTCTCCGGGCAATCCGGCGCGGAAGCCGCGCCGTGGGTAGCTGTCATTCTGTTCACAGAACTCGCGCGACGCTCATTTACCACAGCCCGTCGGCAGGAGCTCTATATGCTCCTCGGCTTAACAGGCGCCGCGGTAGGAAGTGGGATGCAGTATCGCAATTTTATCTGGTACGCCTACTTCGTGAACACGCCCCAAGCCGCATCTTATGAAATCGCGGACAAAATTCCGGCCTGGATTGTCCCCGCAGGTGACTCCGTCGGAGTCTTGACACGGAGCCTCCTCCACCCAGACTGGTTTTTGCCTATCGCCATTTATCTCGCAGGCAAATTGCTCGGGACGTTGCGTTTTGTAAGCGGGCAATATATTCTGTTCCGACTCACCGCAGATCTGGAACGACTCCCGTATCCGATGGCACCGATTAGTGCACAGGGGGCCACCGCACTCGCTGAAACTACCGGCAAAGAGGAAACGTGGCGATGGCAAGTCTTCTCTATCGGCTCCATGGCCGGCCTCATCTGGGGGTTTCTCTACATTGGGGTACCATCGCTCACCGGTGTCATGATGAGCCAACCCATTGAGATTCTGAAGATACCATGGATTGATTTTACGCAAAGCATCGAAGGATTTGCCCCTACAGGTGTATTTGCGTTCCGAACAGACTTTGGGCAGATGCTGATTGGGTTTGTCATGCCGTTCCCCATTATCATGACAGAATTCCTAACAGCGATGGCATCACAATTTATCTTGAACCCACAGATTCTCTACCGATACGATATTCTATATCAGTGGACTCCCGGTTTGGATGTGCGAGGCGCCGGACTGTTCAACGGACTCGATTTCTGGATTAGTTACGGAATGGGCAAATCCTTTAGCCTTGCCCTTGTCGGCATGGCAGCTTCCATACCGATGTTATTTAAATTGAGGAAATCCCAAAAACGCGCAGGCGAACGGGGTTCATTTGCAACACCGCCTAACCGTGGTGATTTCCCAATCTGGCTCATGGGCGCGATGTGGCTTATCGGTATGGCTGGATTTGTCTGGCTCATTCATTGGATGGTGCCGAACTTCCCGCTCAGTTTCCTGCTCGGCTATGCGTTCTTGTATACCCCTATTAACTCATATATTACCGCACGGACTTTCGGCGTGTTGGGACGGGATTTGTTTGAAATCCCGTATTTGCACGAAATTACGTTCATTTTAAGCCGGTATGAAGAAATTGATATCTGGTTCGCCCCACTCCCCGATGAAGATTATGGACGTGGTACACAAAGCTGGCGCGTGTTGGAATTAACCGGCACAACCTTTACTTCAAATCTCGCCGGCACGTTGCTAATTATGCCCATTCTCCTCGTCAGCGGAATTGTGGTGCTGCATTTTATTTGGCAAATCGCGCCGATTCCAAGTGCGCAATATCCATTCGCACAGATGATGTGGCCAATTAACGCAACAAACGAGTGCCTTTGGAAAACTTCACTACGAGATGGAAATAGCCAAATGCTGCAAGCCATTCGCGGAGATTATGTCGCAGCCGGATTCACCTCAAGTCTCGCCATATACGGGATGCTATGGGTGTTTAAACTGCCATCGATGTGGTATTATGGCATCATCGGCGGCATTGGCGCTGACCCGGGCGGAATGATGACGCGCCTTCTCGGCGCCGTTATCGGACGGTTTTATATGATTAAGCGCTTCGGGATGAGACGGTGGTATATGTTCAACCCGGTGCTAGCCGCAGGATTCGCGTGCGGGGTGGGATTAATAGGAATGGGAACTGTCGCTATTGCACTCGTTTCTAGAGCTGTCATTGTCAAACCATTCTAATTGAAGACAAATTCTTCAATACAAGGCGAGGCCAAAACATGGATTGGACCCTTTTTGGGTGGGCCGGTATACAACTTGAAATACCAAAAACCTGGGAACTCAGCGGACTAAGCGGCGACGAAAATAACGGCTACCTCCGCCTTGATGACGGTGAAATGCCGCGCTTGGAACTCAAATGGGCCCAAACACGACGGAGAAAACCTGAACTCCATGCAACACTTGATGAATACTTCAAACTCATTCGCAAGACGTATAAAAAAGGCACCGAACTCGCCTTTCGCCGGGACGTGACGCTGGTGAAAGAACCAGAATTCTTTGAAGGGAGAACCGTCATCGGCTTTAGTTGGAAAGGTTCCATTCGCGCCAATGGCCTGATTTTCTACGCAAATTCGCGCCGAAAATCAGACAAAAAACGAAGACTTAGCATACGCGCGGAAAAAAAACGCATCGTCATTGTCCAAGTCATGGGGCGGCTCAAGGAAAATTGGCGCCCCACCGTACTTCGCATCTTCCAATCAATTTCCGAACGAAACGATACACTATATACGTTGTGGAGTGCTTACGGGCTACGGATGAACGTACCCAAAGCATACAAATTGGAACGGCAAAAACTGCTCAGTGGTTATTTATTGTTCTCCTTCGTAGCAAAAAGCGCACCGCAGCTCATGCCGTCGAAACGGCAGAAACCCGTGCAACTTTTACCCGAACGGCAGCGACTCAGCGTTGAACGTTACGGCCCCGCAGAAGTGGTGCTCAGCGATTACAAACTAGAATCCAACCCACTGGAAACTTGGTTTCGCGCAAGATACGCCAAAGCCATTCGTGGATACGGATTTGAAGTGAATGCACACACTGAATCGGATGATGAACGTTTAACACTCATCGGACAACAGACGCGACTCTATGACGGCGTGCCACTCACACCGGTACTTACACTGGATAAACTCTCTCAGCGAACAACACTTGCGTTTTATCTCTGGCGTTGCCACCAAGCAAACCGTATCTATGTCATTCAAGCCATCGGACGAAGGGATGTCGCCAAAACAGCACAATGGGTGGCGCAAAGTATTCAATGCCATTAACTGAAGCGGGTATAAAATGCTTAACAGGATTCTATACGCACTCAAACTAAAGAAGCGGCCCGACGTCGACAGAAGCCGCCTCATGAAAGCGCTTCCCCTCCGAAACCAACTTATCACGTGGGAAATCGACAACAAAGGGGAAGCATCACTCGTCGTACCACAGAAAGATAAACTCTGGGTACACCTTGCTAGCAAAGTCTTCATGCTTCCCAATAGACGCGTTATTGTCCTCGATGCCATGGGAACCTATGTTTGGCAGCGGTGTGACGGAAAACACACCATCGCACAAATTATCAAAGGTATCCAAAAAGAACACCAGCTCACCCGAAAAGAGGCAGAAACTTCGCTCATGATGTTCATGCAACAGCTCGGAAAACGGAACTTCATTGGGTTCGGAATCCCGACAGATAAGAAGCCTAACCCACTCGAACCCGAAAAAGTGGCGAAAAAAAAACGTCCGGGTATTTTTAGCTAATGTCAGGAAATTGGCGGGTACCACCCCGGATGAACTAGGAAATATGCGTCAGCTGATACCCTTCTCCCAAACAAGGCACGGGTTGCTAGTCGAACCCGAAAGGAAAAAAGAGAATGAACCTACAGACAGAATTAGGCGATGTCCAACCGACGCTCGCAGAAACCCCTGAACGATTTCAGCGAATCCTCCCCAAAGAGAACACCGTTCGCGTGCGGAACCTCATCAAACGTTATGAAATGGGCGATACCACCGTTGATGCACTCCGTGGCGTCAACTTCCAAATACAGCGCGGCGAATACATCTCCATTATGGGGCCCTCTGGCTCCGGTAAATCAACACTTTTTAATATGATTGGAGGGCTTGACAAACCTACCGAAGGCAGAGTCTACATTGACGAGGTAGATATTGCACAACTTGACGCTTATGAACTCGCCTGGCTCCGCTGCCGAAAAATCGGGTATATCTTCCAATCTTTCAACCTCATCCCCGTGATGACGGCGCTCGAAAACGTATCACTGCCGATGATTTTCGCCGGCATGAGTGCTGACGATAGCCGCGAACAAGGCATATCGCTGCTCTCCCTCGTCGGCTTAGGCGACAGGGTTCAACACAAACCGTTAGAGCTTTCTGGGGGGCAGCAACAACGTGTCGCTATCGCCCGTTCTCTCGCTAACAACCCCGCTATTGTCCTCGCCGACGAACCGACGGGTAACCTTGATACTAAAACCGGACTTGAGATTATCGCACTACTGCGCCGTCTGAATGCCGAAAACGGTGTCACCATCATCACTGCTACACATGATCACAAGATGTTGGATGTCTCGGATCGCATTTTCCACATGGAAGACGGGAAAGTTGACAAGATTGAATCGCGCGATGAAATCGAACTGCACGTTGGTAAATTAGACGGCGAAGAAGTCGGATAAACCCCGGTACTCGTGAGTTTGTGGTGTTGGGAGGACGAAACGTGAGTATTTACAAAGAATTAGGCATTCGCACCGTTATTAACGGCAACGCAACACTCACCCGCCTAGGTGGTTCCATCATGCCTACGGAAGTTGTTGCTGCAATGCTCGAGGCATCCAAACACTTTGTGGACATCATTGAACTCCAAAAACGTGTCGGCGAAGAAATAGCGAAACTCACTCACAATGAAGCAGCATATGTCTCCTCCGGAGCTGCAGCTGCACTTACGTTAAGTACTGCGGCATGTATCACAGGACTTGATGCGGATAAACGCGAAAAACTGCCTCATCTCGATGACACAATGAAAAGTGAAGTCATTGTCCACAGATACGGGCGCGTTGGATACGATTTCGCCGTGAGGCAGGTAGGCGTTACCTTCGTAGAAGTAGGCGATGAAAAAGGAACGCCCCCTGAAGAATTGGAAAACGCCATTACCAATAAAACCGCCGCCATCCTCTACTTCGCGAACCCGAACCGAGAACACCTTTGGGTACCTTATAAGAAAGCCATCGCCATTGCTAAACGGCACCGAGTACCGCTCATCGTTGATGCCGCCGCACAGCTTCCACCACCAGAAAACCTCTGGCGATTCACACAGATGGGCGCAGATTTAGTGATGTTTAGCGGTGGAAAAGCCCTATGTGGCCCACAAAGTAGCGGACTCATCGTTGGTACCAGGCCGCTCATTGAAGCCATCGCCTTTAACGGCCCACCCCACCCCTTCATTGGAAGAGGAATGAAGGTTGGAAAAGAAGAGATGGTAGGATTACTTGCCGCCGTAAAATGGTACCTGAATCAAGAACATAAGCAAATCATGCGAGGCTACGAGGCCCAGGTGACTACATTCGCTGATGCCTTCGCGGATATAGAAGGCGTTGAAGTACGCCGCAGCTTCCCTTCCGAAGCCGGACAGCCAATGCCGCGCACGGAAATCCGATTTGACAAAAAACAGGTTGAACTTACACGCAATCAGCTCATCCAGGCACTTGCAGAAGGGGAACCGTCAATTGACATTGCAACCGTAGGAGCAAACGGGGTACTGATTAACGGACAAACGTTACTTCCGGGCGAAGTCGAAATTATCATAGCCAGATTAAAGGAAATTTTACATGAAACTCAATAACGGCATTCAACTGACATGGCTTGGGCATTCTACCTTCAAAATTGTGGCACACGGACAAACGCTCCTTATAGAGCCCTGGGTGACGAACAATCCGGTATGCCCCAATACGCTCAAAACCTTTGACAAAATCGACGTGATGCTAATCACTCACGGCCACGCCGATCACATCGGTGATGCAGTCACCCTTGCGAAAAAACACGCGCCAACCGTTGTCTCCATCGTTGAAATTGCCGAATGGCTCGGGAGAAAAGGGGTTGAAAACACGATAGGGATGAATAAAGGTGGCACCGTGACTGTCGGCAATATAAAAGTAACGATGGTTTCCGCAAATCATAGTAGCAGTTTCACAGAGGAAAACGGTACCACCGTCTATCTCGGCGAACCGGCAGGCTACGTGCTTGAATTCGCAAACGGTTATAAAATTTACCACGCTGGGGATACAAACGTCTTTGGCGATATGCGGATTATCGGCGAAATCTATCAACCCGAACTCGCTCTGCTGCCAATTGGAGATCACTTTACGATGGGAACGCGCGAAGCCGCTTATGCGATACAATTGCTGAATGTTTCAGCCGTACTGCCGATGCATTATGGGACGTTCCCCCTTTTGACAGGGACACCTAAAGAGCTAAGAAAATTAACGGCTGCTCACGATGTAGAAATTGTGGCGTTAGAAGTTGGCGAAACGTTAGCTTAAGCTGTCGGAAGTTAAGGATTCCCGGTAAGGCCCTTCGCGGCCGAAGGCAATAACGGTTCTTAGCAGTTCTTGTGGATTTCCAGTGTCGTAACGCTTGCCGGCAACCCGGTAACCGTACATCCCTTCCTGCCGAATTATCTCCGTCATCGCATCCCTCAGTTGAATCTCACCGTGCGTCATACCCCCGTGGCGTACAGTGTAATCCAAGATGTCAAATAGGAGCGGCGTCAGCAGATCGATACCGAAGTTACAGAGATACTTCTGTGGGGCGAGTCCTTCAACAGACAAGTGTGCCCTTGCAGTATCCACGCTCGGCTTTTCTACAATTTGGGATAATCTGAAAAGTGCGCTGTTTTCATCGCAGCAGATGCCATGCGCGACACCGTTGAGCGAGAGTTCGCTTTCACCACAAACATCAAGGCTTGTCACCGATTTTCCAACATGGGTGTAAATATCACCCAACTGTTTGGCACACGAAGCATCTACATCGGAGATATAGAGATGATCGCCTAGCAAAATCATGACAGGCTCCCCCGCAGCAAATTCTTTGGCACAATAGATAGCGTGCCCGAACCCCATCGGTTCTGCCTGAATTGCAAAATGCAGACGTTCGCCGATTTCCACCAGGATATCCGCCTGCTGCGCCAATTCCATTTTTTCGCGAACCGCGCGCGGCACGGTACGAGAAAAATAGTCGGCAATCGGTTCAACCTGATGGGATTGGGCAACGATGCAAACAGCTTCCACACCCGCCGTTAACGCTTCTTCAATAATCAGTTGAATAATAGGTTTTGACATCCCATCTGGCGCGATGATAGGAAAAAGCGCCTTGGGAATGACTTTTGTCGCCGGAAAGAGGCGAGTCCCATACCCAGCAATCGGGATAACCGCTTTTTTTATCGCGTTCATATCGCTTCGCCTTATTCGTGAAGCAAGGTTATTCAGTTGGAGTAGACATATTTCAGAAATGCATGATTCGCATCACGATATATTTTTTAAATTCCCGCGGCGTTTCTTAAAACTATTCCCGTTCATTTGCACTCGCCCTTTACACGCGCCTCTATATCTATGGGAAAATCATGATTATCATTCGTAATTAGACACGTTGCCCTCGCCCAACCAAGCGGAATTGAACAAGGGTGTAGGGCCAGGGCAACGCGCCGCAATTGCCTATACCGCTTTTAATTTCTCATTTGCTTGAGATTGCCCCAGGTGAGTGAAAGCTTTCCAGCCGGCTCAACGGGCAACTGATCGCTTTCAGATTCAAAATTTTGCATCACTTCATCTTCGTCGAGAATGCGTTCATAGATTCTGACGTTATCTATCATTCCGATTAGATACCTGCCGTCGTGCTCACTCCCAATCCGGCGTTCATCCATGTTTTCAGGTGTTCCCCCGGCTGTCCCTTCATCAACCAGTTCGCCATCAACGTAGAGTTTGAGCTCATCGTCCTTCGTGTTACTGGTGTAGACGATGTGATACCATGTTTCGGTTTCTGCGGCTAAGCTAATCTTGATCCCGTCATTTTTATGGACTTGTATTTCATTACCTTCAAATTTGAAATGGACTTTTCCGGGGGCCCACTGCCACGTTGAGATGATGCCTTGAATGCCGCCAAACTGACCTTCCAGCGCATAACATTCAATAGAGACATGTTCAAATTCTCCCATGGCTGGAATCTCAACATAACTCTCCGCCTTCCCTTCAAACTCCAGCGCTTCGCCCATTGGGCCATCAACCGTTTTAAGATTACCCATCATTTTCGCATCATTGCCACCAAAGACATCTTTGACAACTTTGCCATCAATATCAGCCTCATTGAGCGTGTACATGGCGACAAGCCCATCTATCACAAAGTCTTGCGCATCAGCCACATCCGTTGAATAGGGGGCGGCGCAGAGTAGTCCAAGAAGACAGATGACTGTTATACCTTTGGATTTCATTTTGGATTTCTCCTTTTAATTTTATTTATTCATGTAGTACAGCAAGCTTCACCGCCTAAATGGTGCCACTTGCTTCACTATACGAATTTTAAATAGTTTACCACATTTTATCAGGGGGTGTCAAGGGTTTTGTAGTGTTCAGCACCGTCACGGCTAAAATCAACAGATTTTTTCACTAAGAAGGATGGGAACTTCGACTCAGAATCAGATTATCCTCATAAACCGTTTTAATCAACTCCTCTATCTCCGGCTCTTGAACAGATATATCCACAATTTTGAATTTTCGGAGTATCGCTTGGATGAGTGCCGCGGTGCTAATTTGTTCTGAAAAGAACCGATACTGAACATGGGTACCTTCTTGATAAACAATCCGCGCCCCGGGGATGTTGATGTCCGGATAGACTTCAGCATAATCCACCCGCAAAATCCGTTCCCGGGAAAGCAGCTGCCGGAGCGCAATGAGCTCCCCATCAAAGAGTAAACGCGCGTCATCGATAAGAAGCACGCGCTTACAGAGCTTTTCTACATCATCCAGGTCATGCGTTGTCAAAACAACTGTAACCTGCCGTTCGGCATTAATCTGCTGGATAAACTGCCGGATGCGCGATTTGGCGAGTACATCCAGCCCGATGGTGGGTTCGTCGAGAAACAGGATATCCGGATTATGTAACAGTGCAGCAGCAATGTCGGCGCGCATACGCTGCCCGAGGCTAAGTTGCCGGACAGGGACTTGAAAAAAATCACCAAGGTTGAGCAATTCGTCAAACCGTTCCACATTTTGGTGATATTGCGCGCGCGGAATGCGATAGATGCGCCGTAGCAATTCAAACGATTCTTGCACCGGTAAATCAAACCAGAGATGTGTCCTTTGTCCAAATACCACCCCGATGCGTTGTGCATTCTGTTTTCGCTGGCGATGTGGGGTGTAACCGTTCACGGTGACACTCCCGTCGGATGGGACAAGGATGCCCGTGAGCATCTTAATTGTTGTAGACTTTCCGGCACCATTGGGCCCTAAATACCCGACGATTTCCCCACGTTTGATGGTGAAAGTCACCTGGTGTACCGCCTGAACTACGCGGTGTTTACGCGAAAAGAGATTGGCAAAACTGCCAAAAAAACCTTTCCTATGATGATAGATTTTGAACGTTTTGCTCAGTCCGCGAACTTCGATGACAGTATCCATCAGTTTGCCCCCTTAATTTCCCGTACTTTGGTAGTGTAACACACCCCGCTTCCAAAACAGCATAGCAACACTCAGAAAGAGCATCCCAACAAAGGGTGCGAATTGCACACCAAACGCGGAAACACCTACCGCCTCAACTTTGTCCAGAAGAAATAGGGATGGAAAATAATTAACACACGCGAGGGGAATAATGAAAGTAAAAAAATGGCGAAACCACCTCTGATAAATATCAAATGGGTAACTCCCCATAAAAATCCCACCATGAGTGAAGATATTAATTATCTCAATGGATTGAACAGTCCAGAAACAGGACGCGGCGCCTAACACAAATAGTCCTACAAAAAAGCACGTTCCCCCAATAAGCGTAAGGAGTAGATACACCAGCTCGTTAAGTCGCCATGAGATGTCTAAGTGCGAATTCGCAATCAAGAATATGAGCAGCGCTTGGCTCAGTTTTCCCACCCGACGGAGTTGGAATTCGTGTGCTAAAACTTGATAGAAGGTACCAAGAGGCCGGATGAGCATATTATCAAACATGCCTCGCACAACCAAGTTCTGAAACGTATCAAAGCCCCGGGCAACCATTTCAGCAAAAGCAAAGCAAATCCCAATTATACCGTATAGGAGCCCGACCTCCCACAATTGCCAATCTCCTAGCTGTTCAAAATGCGCAAAGAGAATCGCAATCATGAAAAAATCAATGACGGAAACACTTGCTTGGCCAACAAATTCCAAGATAAAAGAAGAACGATACGCCATCTGTGCGCGTACACGAAGGCTGATGAAATGGAAGTAAAGCGCGAGAGATTTCACGTCTTCGATTGTTCGGTATGATATATTTTTTTGTTACCACTGTACGATTCAAAACTCATAACGCATTATACCCACCGATAAGCGGCCGTGTATTTTCGAAATGTTTCCCCGCTATCATCTCTTATCCACCTTGTATGACAAGTCGGGAGAACCCAAGATGGAGAATAATACGGCCAAACAGATAGAAAAAAACAGTCCATATCAACTGCTTACCCATCGCTGCGAAAATGGCAGCACCGGTAATTTTTCCTAAATAGATGCTAAACGGGATATTAATAAGTCCTTCAAAAGGTAACCACATCCCGATTTGCGCCAACCAGCTGGGCCACAACGCGACGGGAACCAGCATTCCGGAAAATAATGTGATAATAGAATGAACGATTCCAACACTCCCGGTTGCATCTAATGTCCAGAAAGCAGTCCCATAAACAGTCACCGTCATGGTAGCACTCATGAAAATGGCAAGCGTCATGGATAGGGCAAACAGCAGCAAGACGGTTAACTGCTGCGGAATTGCAACTTGAAAAATAAGACTGCCAAACAGAAAGGTTGGAAAGGCCCGCATAAGAAGGTAGTAAACAGCCCTTCCGAGCTCATCCATGAGCCAATACGTTTGGAAATCCACCGGCTTGGCCAATTGGAGTGCGACGCTGCCATCTCTCACTGTGTTGGCGATTTCCGAACGTGCCCCCCACAGCGGCATCATCATGAGGAACGCTTGACAAAGAATGAAGTAAGTGATAATTTCATTCAAATCCAGCGGTTGCGGGCCGCTACGCGCAGAATAGAAGGCTGAATAAACAAAAATTTGAACGAGAAGAAAAAAGAAATTAGTTGTCAAGCCCGCAAGATTTGCTACCCGATATTGCATCTGCTTCTGAAACGATTTCATCGCAAACGCTACGTAAATTTGCAGTCGCATCAGCTATCTCCGAAAAGCATTTTTGTATGAAACGCGCGCAGACGTGGGAAAAGCCAAAAAACATCAAAACGGGGCTATCAGCCATCTTGGCGAATGAAATTAGGGGAGCGTGTTATTCGGTGTGGATACGGACAGAGGCACTTTTCCCCGAGGAAGCATAAATCCCATCAAGCATCTGCATCAAGATTATGCCTTGGGTGCCTGAGGAAATTGGCTCATTTCCTTCTACGATGCATTCAACAAAATGCTTCACTTCTTCGTCAAAACTGTTCACTGATGGTGCTTCCAGAGGTTTGTCGAGCGGCTTTCCGTTCCGTTCCGTATAAAGCGTAAACGGGTTAAGACTCGCACCTGCCTTCGTTCCCGCCACTTTGATGTAATTATCGCCGGGCAAATTCAGTGCCCAGGTGGTTTCAAGCACAATCGTTGCGCCATTTTCAAAATGGATTTGTGCAAAAGTCGCATCATCAACATCGTATTTGACGGTATCCGGTACCAGATGCTTGAAGTGAGCGTACGTCGTTCCCATAATCTCAACGGGGTTCGGTGAGCCCATCAACCACCAGATGCAATCTAAAGCATGAACACCGATATCAATAAGCGCGCCGCCGCCCGCTCGATTTTTATCAACAAACCATCCCTCTTTGCCAATAGGAATACCGCGCCGGCGCACATACCCGGCTTTACCGAAGTAAACGTCGCCGAGCATACCATCACAAATCATCTGTTTAAGCAATTGTGTATTACCCGCAAACCGTTGAACAAGGGCATACATTAAGGTTTTTCCATTTTGATGTGCTGCCGATAACATCGCTCGTGCCTCCGCTGCACTTCGCGCTGGTGGTTTTTCACAAAGCACATGTTTTCCGCTATTTAAAGCATCAATTGTGATAGGAGCATGGAGGAAATTTGGAAGACAGACACTGACGGCATCAATATCCTCATTTTCTAACATCTCTAAGTGATTGATGTAGGTATGCCGGATGTTGTATTCGGCTGCAACTTGCCGAGTTCTCGCTTCGTCCACGTCACAGATTGCAACTACCTCACTGCGGGCATCAGCAATGTAGCCTTTAAGATGTTGTATCCCAGGCCAACCAAGTCCTATAACAGCGGCTTGCACTTTCGAAATTTTATTCACCACGCTGGAAATTCCTTTCAGTTTTACAGTCCCCGTAACGCTTATTCATGGCGGAGCGCCTCTGTCGGCATAAGGCCCGCCGCTTTGTTTGCCGGATAGATACCAAAAAAGATGCCGATAAGGGCAGAAACGCTAAACGCGATGACGGCAGCTTGCACTGAGACAACTGCCGGCCAGTCTGCTGTTTTAATAACAAATTTTGCCAAAATCCAGCCCGTACCCGACGCAAGACTACTACCGATAAAGATACCGATAAGCCCTCCACAAATGCTTAGAACAATCGATTCAATCAAAAACTGAATTAAGATATCCTTACGTCTAGCACCAATTGCTTTGCGTAACCCAATTTCCGCAGTCCGTTCTGTTACAGACACCAACATGATATTCATGATGCCGATGCCACCAACAAGCAATGCGATACTAGCAACCCCCCCAAGCAGCATCTGAATAATCCTACTTGCGTTGTTAACCTGTTTTATGATTTCCTTAGCAGTAAAGAAGTCAAAGTATTTCTCAGAATCGTGCCGCTGTCTTAAGGCAACCTTGAGCTCCGCAACGGCTTGTTCTACAGTCTCATAATTCGTTGCATGTGCCCATAAAATCATTCCGCCTTTGTACTGCCCAACAAAACGAATTCTCATCGTCGTAATCGGGATAATCACGCGGCTATCCCAGCCTTGTGTCGCAAATCCATCGCCCTTTTCTTCCATCACACCGACTACGGTGAATCGCTCCGTGCCAATTCTCACCTCTAAACCAAGCGGGTTTTCCCCCTTAAACAAGTCCTTCTGAACCTTACTACCAATCACACATACCATATCTCTTATTTCAACGTCGTTCTGGGTAATAAACCTACCATCTTCAACATACCAGTTATGCGCTTTTTGATAAAACGGCGTAACCCCTTGGACGTTCAGGCTCTGATTTTCGCGTTTATGCGCCACAATGAAATCTGACCAGTACTGTTCGATTGAAGCCGTGGCAATAGAAGGACAAGTTCCGAGGATAAAATCCAGGTCTTGATATTCAATATATTCCGGATGCTTATTTTCGACTTCTGTACCATCTTCCCGTCTAAGGGTATCCTTACGAAAGCAGACAATCATGCTTGCGCCACCCATGCGCTCAAATTCTGCCAACATAAGATATTTGCCACCGCCGCCAACTGAAACAACTGCGACAACAGCGGCGATGCCGATGATGATTCCCAGCGTCGTTAGAACGGAGCGCAGCTTATTGCGCCTCAGCGCCGCTAGCCCAACGCTGATACCTTGTGTAATTTGCATAATTTCTTTCGACTTTTACGGGAAGATGCACCGGGGGAACATTACCTCCGGGACAGAATTATCCCGTTTTCAACAGTTCCTCCGATTGGGTATCACGAACAAGAAAACGCCCCTACAGCGAAGACTTATGAGTTAGAGCCGTTCTGAACAGAAAACCAAACGGGCTAGCCACGGGGATTATTCAGGTTTCATGGATTCACCGTGCAACAAGAATGCCCGGATGTCATAACGCCCAGGGCGTTCTATTGGCAAATCACCCTTCTCAATCATCAAATCCAGCGGATTCGCATGTGTCTGTAAGGGGAGTTGAACAACCTCATGCATGCGCGCTGATTCATAGATTGCCATGATAATTTCAACGGCAGCGCGGCCATGCTGCCCTGCACCTCGGTGTTCGGCACCACCCTCAATCCATTCAACCAATTCCGTGGCTTGCGCGACGTGTGGATTCGTGCCGTCGGCGGGGCGTTCCTCCCAATCAGCGGTTTTATTGTTCAGGAGCCTGACGCGCCCCTCAGTTACATCTGCGATACCGTCTGTGCCGTATACAATCCCACCTTGATAATTAGGCCTGCCAATTTCCTGTAGGAGCATGCCGATGCACCCGGTATCAAATCCGATAATGCCGGCACTCCGGTCTTCAATCTGAATATCGCGCTCGTAACGTTCGGTTTTACGCTCAACATTCCCGATAACCCACTGTGCCGCCGCATCTCCGAGGACATACCGCATCATATCAAGGAGGTGCGAGCAGTCATTCAATAGTCCTTGCCCACCATGGCACACAATTTGACGAGGTTCACCGATAGCACCGTCAGCAATGAGATGGCGAGCATCTGTCCAGGCAGAATTAAACCGGCGCTGATGCCCAATAACGATTTTGACATCATTCCGGTTCGCGGCGATTAACATTTCATCGCATTCTCCAAGATTTACACCCATCGGTTTTTCACAAAGCACCGCTTCCGGGGCCCGCGCGCACGCGGCAATTGTCATTGGCGCGTGAAGTTTATGCCAAGTAGCAATACTGACGATATCCAGCTCCTCATTATCCAACATCTTACGCGCGTCCAAATAGCAATTCTCGCCGGGCACACCGTAAGTCGACGAGAATTCCTCAAGTGCGGCAGGAACCATGTCGGCGAGTGCTACAATCTCTGTCTTTTCAACACCAGTATATCCACGCGCATGGGCATTCGCAATGCCGCCACATCCGATAATTCCAACTCGATATTTAGATGCCATATTCTCTCTCCAAAGAGCCCCATCAAGGAACCTAAGTAGATTCCGACAAAATTTTCATCGTGCCCATTTCAAAAAATGTTTCTGCCATTGGATAAACCCAACACACCAATGAGAACCGAAACACAAATTTATCCGCAGTTCTACTCACCAGCAGCCGGTTCTTCACCAAAATGCGAAGCAACGAGAACCAAATCCAGTATATCTACAGTCCCATCTCCATTGATATCCTCGGCGATTGCTTCCCCACTCTGGCCAAAATGCGAAGCAACGAGAACTAAATCCCGTATATCTACAGTCCTATCAGCATTGACATCCCAGGGCAGAACCTCAGGTAGTCGCGTTTCTATCGTAGTGATGGTTACAATTTCGGAAGCCATCGTACTATCCGTTTTAGACGTCGCTGTTACTGTAATATTATAATCGCCTGGTTCTGTGAAGGCATCTCCTTTTACGTGCAATGTCACTTCCGCACTTGTACCGGCTTCAAGTTCTATGGTGCTCTCGCTCAAATTTCCAACTTCTGCCGAGTTTTCAAGTGTGAACGTATCTTTCATATTGCCCGTATTCGTAACCTTGAGAATATAGTTTACACCCATAAGGGCATCTCTTGTTGTTTTTTCGATTTCGCCCTCCAAAGTAACGCCTACAATTATAGGAATTGATGGTTTTGATTCTCCTTGTGTGGTATAGATGTAATCCCCGCTCGGGCCAAAATCAGCGTTAGCAGCGTTTCCGGAACCGTAAAATGTAATTGGGCCAATATCTGCATCAGGGGCACTCCATTCGACAGTCCATTGGTTGGCACCACTCTTGCCTTGCGCGGCTCCAGCAGAAGTCTGCTTAATATATTGCTTACTATTCGCCATAGATACTTGCGTGTTTTCGGCGTCAGTAATTTTAAAGGAACCAGCACTCGCACCCTTTTCATCCAGAGCTGTCATCTCAAATCCCCAGCGACTTTGTTCAGGGTGAACCAGATTGACGACAATTGTATAAACCTCATTTGGAAGATAGACTTCAGGAAATTCAAGTGTCAGAGCCCCATTCGGTGCGTTTAAATCGTTACCGACATGGCAATAATTATCAGAACAGCTACCTTCGTTTGGAGCACCTGTCTTTTCATCTGGTGGACCGGAAGAGAACGCAACTGCACTTCCGCCACTGATACACAAAAATAACGCAATTGCCACTAACGCATGTAAGATTTTTCTTTCAAAAAGCAAAAGAGACCTCTTTGTCCATAAATGAAAAACGCCCCGACCGGCCGATAAGCACTCAACGAAGTGCAGTGTCTGTAGGACGGAGCGTTTTTCTTGTTACCGAAAAAAAGCGTTTTGCTGCGATGGTTACTTCAGAATAACCATTTTGCGAGTCGCAGCAAAGTCAGCGGTTGTTAAGGTGTAGAAGTAGATACCACTTGCGACACGTTCACCGACTTCATTCCTACCATCCCAGTATGCTGCACTTGAGGGTCTCATATAAGAACCTGTCGGTTTCCATCCCAAATCCATCGTCCGAACCAGGCGTCCTGCCGTGTCAAAAATCTGAATGGTAACCTCGGTGGCTTTATTCAGTTGATAAGGAATCCAGGTTTCAGGGTTAAACGGGTTCGGGAAGTTTTGTGAAAGAATCGTATCTTTGGGTTGCACATCGCCAACTTTCAGTTGTAGGCTCAGATAAGCATTGCGGATATCCGCAGTCGATACTGTGCGTTGGAAAGGACCGGAGACGATGTTGCCGCGTGTATCGTAGAGCGTAATTTCCAGCTTATCACCGGCTTCAACGACGCTCTTCCTATTCAAGTCTGCCCAGACAGCAGAGGAACGTTTCATGTCACTTGTGATACTCTCACTTGCGACAATACCTGTGCGTAAGTTTTCTGCAGTGACAGTATAGGATGAACCTGTTTCCATGCCTTGCAATTCGCTTGTGACGACAAACGCCCATGCGCTTTTAAAAGAATGGAGGGCAGGGGCAGCCGCATCTTTCGCGGCGGCAGCAGTTTTTTCTTCGTTGGACCAGGCTTTACCGGTGAAGGTTACAACACCACCAACGGGTGTATTGACGATATAACCCCGTCCACCATGAATTGCAAAGCCGTCATCATCATCATCTTCAGCGGCTGTATAGCCAGCGAAACGTTGCATTGTCGCATCGAATTGGATGACAACGGTTGAACTGAGCATCTCTGCGAGAGATTTTGCTGTATAGGGTTTCTCCGGCATAAGCGGGATGGAAATCATGTTCACTCCCGGTTCTAGTACGACATCAAACGCGGGTGTTCCAACTTTATCCTTCGCGTCAGCAGCGGTATCCTTCGCAGCAGCATCAGCATCCTTCGCGTCAGCAGCGGTATCCTTCGCGTCAGCAGCGGTATCCTTCGCAGCAGCATCAGCATCAGCATCCTTCGCAGCAGCAGCGGTATCCTTCGCAGCAGCGGTATCCTTCGCATCAGCATCAACATCCTTCGCAGCAGCATCAGCATCAGCATCCTTCGCAGCAGCAGCGGTATCCTTCGCGTCAGCAGCGGTATCCTTCGCAGCAGCATCAGCATCAGCATCCTTCGCAGCAGCGGTATCCTTCGCATCAGCATCAACATCCTTCGCAGCAGCATCAGCATCAGCATCCTTCGCAGCGGCATCCTTTGCAGCAGCATCAGTCGCAGCAGCATCCTTCGCAGCGGCAAATGCGGCGGCGGCATCCTTCAGAGCCGCAAATGCGGCGGCGGCATCGGTAGCAGCGGTATCGGTAGCAGCGGTATCGGTAGCAGCGGCATCGGTAGCAGCGGCAAATGCGGCGGCGGCATCCTTCAGAGCGGCAAATGCGGCGGCGGCATCCGTCGCGGCCCCATCAGTCGTGGCATCAGTTGCACCGGCAAATGCGGCGGCGGCATCCTTCAGAGCCACAAATGCGGCGGTGGCATCCGTCGCGGCGGCATCCTTTGGGGTAGCATCCGTCGCGGCTGCGTCTTCGTCAGCGGCGGCTTCCTTCGCATCGGTATCGGTTACGGCAGCATCCGTCGCGGCGGCATCGGTGGCAGCGGCATCAACAACGGCTTGGCCATAGCTCATCGCTGTAAAACCGAGACACATAATAACAGCTAGAAAGGAAAAGAGGATTTTCCTATTTAAAAGCTGATTTTTCATTTCAGACTCCTTACTCAGCTAATTTATCAAGATTATAATTTGCCTTACCTTGAGGTAAAAACACTAAATTTCACGTTTGTGATAGATTTTACACGTGTGCTTGTTTATATGCAGCAATCCGCTAATGATATAGCTTTCGCATCCATGGCAATAATTATCAGAACAGGTACCTTCGTTTGGAGCACCCGTCTTTTCATCTGGTGGACCGGAAGAGGACACAACTGCACTTTCGCTACTGATACACAAAAATAACGCAATTGCCGCTAACACATGTAAGATTTTTCTTTCAAAAAGCAAAAGAGACCTCTTTTTGTCCATAAGTGAAAAACGCCCCGACCGGCCGAGAAGCACTCAATGAAGTGCAGTGTCTGTAGGACGGAGCGTTTTTCTTGTTACCGAAGAAAAGCGTTTTGCTGCGATGGTTACTTCAGAATAACCATTTTGCGAGTCGCAGCAAAGTCTTCGGTTGTGAGGGTGTAGAAGTAGATACCACTTGCGACACCCTCACCGACTTCATTCCTACCATCCCAGTATGCTGCACTTGAGGATGTCATATAAGAACCTGTCGGTTTCCATCCCAAATCCATCGTCCGAACCAGGCGTCCTGCCGTGTCAAAAATCCGAATGGTAACCTCGGTGGCTTTATTCAGTTGATAAGGAATCCAGGTTTCAGGGTTAAACGGGTTCGGGAAGTTTTGGGAAAGAATTGTATCTTTGGGTTGCACATCGCCAACTTTCAGTTGTAGGCTCAGATACGCATTGCGGATATCCGCAGTCGATACTGTGCGTTGAAACGGACCGGAGACGATGTTACCGCGTGTATCGTAGAGCGTAATTTCCAGCTTATCACCGGCCTCAACGACGCTCTTCCTATTCAAGTCTGCCCAGACAGCAGAGGCGCGTTTCATGTCACTTGTGACACTCTCACTTGTGACAATGCCTGTGCGTAAGTTTTCTGCAGTGACAGTGTAGGATGAATCTGTTTCCATGCCTTGCAATTCGCTTGTGACGACAAACGCCCAGGCGCTTTTAGAAGAATGGAGGGCAGGGGCAGCAGCAGGAGTTGCAGCGGCATCCTTCGCAGCAGTATCAGCAGCAGGAGTTGCAGCGGCAGCGGTGGCATCAGCATCCTTCGCAGCGGTATCAGCCGCAGGAGTTGCAGCGGCATCCTTCGCATCGGCAACTACCGGTGTAACTTCAGCAGGGGCCTTTTCAGGGTTGGACCAGGCTTTACCGGTGAAGGTTACAACACCACCAGCCGGTGTATTGACGATATAACCCCGTCCACCATCAATTGCAAAACCGTCATCATCTTCAGCGGCTGTATAGCCAACGAAACTTTGCGTTGTCGCATCCAATTGGATGACAATGGTTGAACTGAGCATCTCTGCGAGAGATTTTGCTGTATGGGGTTTCTCCGGCATAAGCGGGATGGAAATCATGTTCAATCCCGGTTCTAGTGCGACATCAAACGCGGGTGTTTCAACTTTATCCTTCGCAGCGGCATCCTTTGCATCAGCATCGGTGGCATCAGCATCAGCATCGGTGGCATCAGCATCAGCATCAGCATCAGCATCGGTGGCATCAGCATCGGTGGCAGCGGCAGTCGCATCGACATCAGCATCAGCATCAGCATCAGCATCCGTCGCATCAGCATCAGCATCAGCATCAGCATCAGCATCGGTGGCATCAGCATCAGCATCGGTGGCATCAGCATCAGCATCAGCATCAGCATCGGTGGCAGCGGCAGTCGCATCGGCATCAGCATCAGCATCAGCATCGGTAGCATCAGCATCAGCATCAGCATCAGCATCAGCATCGGTGGCATCAGCATCGGTGGCATCAGCATCAGCATCAGCATCGGTAGCATCAGCATCAGCATCAGCATCAGCATCAGCATCGGTGGCATCAGCATCGGTGGCATCAGCATCAGCATCAGCATCGGTGGCATCAGCATCGGTGGCATCAGCATCAGCATCAGCATCCGTCGCAGCGGCATCAGCATCAGCATCAGCATCGGTGGCAGCGGCAGTCGCATCGGCATCAGCATCAGCATCGGTAGCATCAGCATCAGCATCAGCATCAGCATCAGCATCGGTGGCATCAGCATCGGTGGCATCAGCATCAGCATCAGCATCGGTGGCAGCGGCATCAGCATCGACATCAGCATCAGCATCAGCATCAGCATCAGCATCAGCATCGGTAGCATCAGCATCAGCATCAGCATCGGTGGCATCAGCATCAGCATCAGCATCCGTCGCAGCGGCATCAGTTGCGGCGGCAGTCGCATCGGCATCGGCATCAGCATCAGCATCCGTCGCAGCAGCATCGGTGGCAGCGGCAGTCGCATCGGCATCAGCATCAGCATCAGCATCAGCATCAGCATCAGCATCAGCATCAGCATCCGTCGCAGCGGCATCGGTAGCGGCGGCAGTCGCATCGGCATCAGCATCCGTCGCAGCGGCATCCGTCGCAGCGGCATCGGTGGCGGCGGCAGTCGCATCGGCATCAGCATCCGTCGCAGCGGCATCCGTCGCAGCGGCATCGGTGGCGGCAGCAACAGTCACCATGCCATCTGCAGTTGTAACAGCCAAAGCCTTAGCGGCAGGGTCGGAAAGGGTAACCCCCGACAATGAAATCGTAGACGCTTTTGCCTCCACAACTTGAAACGTCACAGTAGCTAGCGTACCATCAGGATTTGCAGCCGCTCCTTTCAGAGAAGTTGCGGCGATTGTGACACTGTTATCGGTTGTTGTAGGAGAAATTGGAAAGGAACCGTCTGGAAGATAATTCGCATTCCCACCCTCAATGTATGTGAGTGCTGTCGGATCGAAATTCACAGTCACTTGATATGCTACGACATCTTTTCCACCCACGACATTAATGTTGACTACCAATTCTTCCCCGACTGCCGGGGATGCGGTTTCGGCAGGTACTACAGAAACAACGGCTTGGCCATAAGTCATCGCTGTAAAACCGAGACACATAATAACAGCTAGAAAGGAAAAGAGGATTTTCCTATTTAAAAGCTGATTTTTCATTTCAGACTCCTTCTAATTTACTTATTTTGATACGTGTTCTACCTTACGATACAGGAAACGAATTTCACAATTGCGGTTATGATTTTGTTCGGGATCGAATTTTAATACGTAACCAATACGTAACCTGTGCTTTACGAACAAGGCATTTTCCGTATCGATATATTGCGATTATAAAGTAACAACATACTTTATTCTTTTAAGAATTAAAGTATAACCCACTATTTAAGAAAATGTCAAGTTAAAAATGGATAAAAACTCAAAAGCCTTATCCTGAAATAAAGATTTTGACGGTTCACCTTAATAGACATACCTACTTCTTGAAAAAATATGCCAATATGGCGATTGAGTTTATCCTCTCGCTTCTGATTGCAGTTAACATAAAATCAGTTTTTTATGAGGTATCACGTACATTCATTTTCCGCAATTATCCGGTAAAAATATTCACAGAGATAAAGCAAGTTTGTCAAACGAAATACCCATCATATATCAGTCCGTTATGCGAGGAGCGAGTGTGTTCCAAACGTCGGCTAATTCAGAAACTGCCCGGTAAACAGGGAACATTGCCTCCCACATCACTTTACGCGCTTTAATAGCGGCATCCGTGTCTTGTTCAGCAATAGCGGTGACGAGGTGTTCACCGATTTCTTGCTGAGTTTCTGCGCACGTTTTGGTCAGTTCTGCGAGCAATTGCGCTAGGTGTACTTGGCGTGCTACCAGTTCTGAAATCGATACCTGCATATCCGGTTCAACGTCGTAAGCCTGTGCCGGTGCAAAATTGTGCGGGAGTCTTTCCCCTACTTTTGTTCGCGGCGTGTGTGTCGGATGGATATGCGGCGTAACTGATAAATACATCGTCATCGGTTGATTGCCGAGCACCCGAACTGTGTGAGGCTCATCTACCAAAGCGACGCACATCTGCCCGGGCCCCAGTTCTTCGGTTTCCCCATCAATTTCAAATTCGGCTTGCCCTTCCAAAATCAGGAAAATCTCATGCCCAACATCATGGCTATGCAGTTGGGCACTTTGCCCAGGTTCCATTCTTAAAAAACGAGAACGAATCTGAGGAGTTACAAGTACGTTCTTAATATCAGTCCGGTAATCATAAACAGGAAATCCCATCACGTTCCTCCCCTTTTATCGTAAATTTATCATTTTTTCAGAAAAATTTCAAGAAAAAAACAGTTTAGTATACACATCTATTTTTTTATAGGTTTTAACGCATTGTGCTAGTGAACATTTATAGCAGATTTTTAGAATTATTTACAGACTATGCTCCACGAAGAGCGAGATAACGCGTATTTTCGCGTGCGTTTCATGTATCCCTCACAGAAAATACCGCATCCCCCGTCCTAGCAACTCCCTTAAACTCAAATTGCCCCTCAAGGAGATAGATAAAAAAGGCACCCAAGTCGGAGCAACGGGTGATGAAAGCCGAATTACAAATAAATTTGACATTCTCTGGAAAATAAGTTATAATATAATAACTTTTGTAAAAAATTAACAGGCAGAATATGTTTTTTTTCGACACACTCTACACCATTCACCATCATCATTCGATTCATTGCTAAGTCGAGCGGATTAGAATGATGTGGGCATTCCCAATATAATTTCGGCACCTGGTAAATTAACCGCTCCGCGCTGTGTTACCCTATTTGTGCACAGACAAAAGGCGCTCCTGTTTACTAGGTTTTTTTTTGAGATAACCGATTCTGGAAATAGATTCCTAGGAAAAAAATTTTACGGAATTTACGATTATGGAAAAGTTTACGAGACCGGATGGCACGAACGATTTCCTACCTGAACAGATGGTTGAACGGAATTACGTTGAAACTGTGGTTCGTGAAACGTTTGAAGGTTATGGTTACGCGGAGGTTCAAACACCACTTTTTGAATCATTCGCGCTGTTATCAGCACAATCCGGTGAAGAAGTCCGTCAGAAAATGTTTACATTTGTCGGCTCAGACCGGATTGATTATGCATTGCGTCCTGAGTTAACTGCCTCCGTATGTAGGCTGATTGGGAACGGACACCTCCACCATCTTCCGTATCCGCATAAGCTGTATTACGTTGGGCAATGTGTGCGGCAGGAGCCTATCGGCAATTTAGAAACTGGACGTGAATTCCGTCAGGCTGGCGTCGAACTTGTTGGCCCAGCTTCGCCCCTCGCGGATGCAGAAATTATAACCCTACCCGTCCGAATTTTGGAGAAGTTAGGTATCCATAAGACAACACTCAAAATCGGCAACCCCGTTATTTTTCGCCAGATTTTCCAAGACGTCCAACTCCATCCAAGCGACATCGGCGAAATTATCATGGATTTAGATGCGCTTGCTCGACAGAGAGCCGAAACTCAACACAGTCCACTGAACGTAGATAAAATCCGGGACTATCTGAACAGGCTACGCCGCTTGCAAGGCTCAGAATATCGCGGGGAATGCAGAATTGAACCAGACATGATTCAGGAACTCACAGAACACAACGCACCGACATGGACAGAAAACCTCCCACGAATTGCTGAGTCGACTTACAAAGCGAAATGGCATCGATATTTACAAGTGCCGGAAGAGATTGCAGCACGCTGTATTGCAGTCTCAAAAATTCAGGGCGACGCGGAAAAGGTACTCGCCGTGTGGGATAAATCTCTCAACGGAATTGCAGAGAAAGAAAAACAGGAATTGAGCGCCCTCTGCGATGCACTTCATGCTCGCGATATCTCGGATTTTGAAATTGCCCTCGGGCTCACACGCGGCTTTGATTTCTACACCGGGACAGTTTTTCAGATTGAATTAACGAAGCAGGCACTTTGTGGCGGCGGCAGATACGACAATCTCATTGAAATCTTCGGAGGGCCCTCACTGCCCGGTGCAGGATTTGCATTCCATTTTGACGCGCTAATGGCAGCTTTCGCGCAAACAGGACGCACCCCGATTCAACCGAAAAAGGATTACTTCATTGCGACAGCTTCCCCGGAACTCGCCGCCGAGGCGCAACGACTCGCTGAAACCCTAAGACGCATCGGCAAAACCGTGGAAGTTGAACTGATGAAACGCGACACCCAGGCACAGCACGAATACGCCGAACAGATGCACTACGAGTATGTCCTTACTTTAACCGACGAACAGCCGATGCAGCGGCTTCGCCTACGAACCGGCGAAGTCGAAACGATTACGCTCGCGGAACTTCAAGCACAGGCAGAGACACGATAGAAGAGAAAAATTATTATGCAAAAGATGTTAAAGTTACTTTTACCGAAAGGTTCTTTACAATCCGAAACACTCGAAATACTTCAACGTGCCGGTTATGATGTCAACGGTTACAGCGCAACAGCCCGTTCCTATCGTGCCACACTTCGCAATAACAGACAGGTTCAGATCAAAATTTCGCGTCCACAAGAAATTCCTGTCTACGTTGGAATAGATGATTTCTATGACTTAGGCATCACCGGACAGGACTGGGTTGAAGAGACAGACGCCAACGTTGAAGAAATTCTTCCCCTAGACTACGGGCACATTGATATTGTCTTGGCTGTACCGCAAGAAAGGGAAGAAATTAATACGTTTGAGGATTTGATGAATCACGCCGGTAGAGACACCCGTATCTCTACCGAATATCTAAACATCGCTGAGAAATATATTCTTGAAAAAACAGATAACAAAATCGCACCCGCTATCTTAACCCCTTGGAAGAGACTCAACACGCGCGGCAGTTACCAGTCACCTTTCACGTTGATGCTCTCCTTTGGCGCGACAGAGGGAAAACCTCCAGAAGAAGCAGATGCAATTATCGACAATTCTACGTCTTCCCGGCGGACACTCCTGGCAAATGAGCTCAAAGTTATTGAGTTACTACGAAAATCCGAATCGACTTTAATTGCGAATCCAAAGTCTCTCAAAGATTCACAGAAGCAGGAAAAGATTCAAGAATTCAAGCAGACATTAGAAAATGGGGTGCGCCGGCGACGAAGTCAAGGACTTCCAGGACATATCTAACGTCGGACGATAAAGGAGAAATACCAGTGGCAAACTTTATCAGAGCCCGGGTGCCGCGTGGAACACGTGATATTTTACCCGAACAGATGATTCGCAGGCAATACGTCATTGACAAAATCCGGGACGTATTTGAGACATTTGGGTTTGAACCCCTGCAGACGCCAGCACTTGAACTCTCAGAGGTGCTGATGGGCAAGTACGGGCCGGATGCAGAGAAACTCATCTACCATGCAGAACACAGTGGTGGAAAAGAGGCACTCGCCCTACGCTACGATTTGTCCGTACCCCTCTGCCGAGTTGTTGCAATGTATCCACAACTACCTAAACCATTTAAACGCTACCAGATTGATGCGGTATGGCGTGCGGAACGCCCTCAGAAAGGGCGCTATCGCCAATTCTATCAATGCGATGCAGATACTGTCGGTAGTGAAAGCATGGCGGCTGATGCAGAAAACGTAAGTCTCATCTACCACGTATTGTCCCGCCTCGGATTCAAGCAATTTGAAATTAATATCAATAACCGGAAACTTATCACAGGGATTGGGCAGTTCGCCGGGGTGCTTTCAACACAACTCAGCATGATTTACCGTTCTATTGATAAATTGGATAAAATCGGCATGGACGGTGTGCACGCAGAATTACGAACCAATGAGATTCCGGAACCGGTGATTAAGAGATTACTCACACTACTCCAAATTGAAGGAGACGGACAGACAGTGCTCGCCGAACTCCGACGGCAGTTGGGCAACTCCGACGTCGCGCAGGAAGGAATTGCTGAATTGGAGGAACTTACCCGTTACATCAACGTTTTGAGGATTCCGGAGGAATTTTACAGGGTTAATTTCGCAATGGTCCGTGGCTTGGAATACTACACTGGGCCAATTTATGAGACGGTTGTTGAAGCTCCGAAAATCGGGAGTATTACTGGCGGCGGCAGATACGATGAGCTCATCGGGAATTTCAGTAAACAGAGGTACCCCGCAACAGGCACGAGTTTTGGCATTGAACGGATTATCGACGTGATGGAGGAATTCTCTATGTTTCCGCCAACTGTCCGAAAAACTGTGACGCAAGTCCTCGTAACTGTTTTTGATGACGAGTTGATGGCAGAATCTCTCAAATTGGCATCAGATTTTCGTCAAAGCGGTATTCGGACAGAGGTTTATTTCCGTCCTACCCGCCTCAGCGCACAAATAAAATATGCCGATAATAGAGGTATTCCTTACGTTGCGCTTCTCGGTTCTGATGAAGTGGAGGCTGGTACTGTCGCAGTTCGGAACATCGCGACTCGCGCACAAGATACCGTTCTTCGGACGCAGGTTGTTGCAAAAATGAAACAGAGACTAAGTATTTCGTAGCGGTATGCCAATATCGTATCGACGTTCACGTTTTTTGTGGTGCATAATCTTCTGTTTGTCGGTTGCTCAGGTAATTCAACTGACAATTGTAGGGTGTAACCATACCGCGCCGTATTATCATGCCGCGCTGCCCACCAGTCAGAAAGCGGATACTGAGGTGCATGCAGCGCTCGCATATCGGGTACTCTTGCTTGGCGATGGCGGTGCCCCGAAGACAGACGAACCGGTGCTCAGATTACTTTCCGCCTGGGCGAAAAAGGCCGCTGAAAGAACCAGCATCGTCTTTTTAGGGGATAATATGTACCCCGAAGGGATGACAGAACGGAAGCGTGACGAGGCATCGGTTCGGCTTGTTCCACAATTAGCGGTTATCAAAGCGAGTGGCGCACACGGACTCTTTATCCCCGGAAATCACGATTGGGCAAATGGGAAATCAGAAGGCTATGATGCCCTACTGGCACAAGAACAGTTCATTAACAAAGCATTGCACGCCCATCACGCATCACGCCTACCAAATTTCTTGCCAACCGCCGGGCATCCGGGCCCGGTGGCAGTGGACTTACCCCAATCATCGCCACTGGTACGCCTTATCGTACTTGATACCCAGTGGTGGCTTCATAAGGGCAAGAAACTCGACATCGAGCCAGGAATTGTCATACAAAGGTTAGAAGAGATGTTGAATACCGATTTGCCTCTTCTTGTGCTCGGGCACCACCCACTGGAAACGTATGGCGCCCACGGTGGATTCCGGGAGTGGCAGGCACACCTTTTCGCACTCAGGGATTTGAAAAATTGGCTTTGGATACCGACACCAATAATCGGTTCACTCTATCATTTCGCGCGATGGGCTTACAAATCCGAACAGGACATGAGTGGAACCCGCAACAAAAACATGGTTCAGCGACTGAACAGCGCGTTCTCCACGCACGACAAAACGCAACTTTCAATTTATGCAGCCGGACATGAGCATGCACTACAGGTTTTGAAAGGGAACGGCGTCGATTATCTGCTAGTCAGTGGTGCCGCCTCAAGTCGAAAAGTGACAGCAGTCACAGACGGAACTAACACACTCTTCGCGCATGCACACCCTGGTTTCATGACGCTAGACTTTCTCACAGATGGCACCGTTTTGTTACGGGTAGTCGTACCTGCCGAAAAAAGCGTCGAATTTCATTATTGGTTAAAACGGTAGGGCTTCCGCAGAAGGTGTTAGTCCATCTGCCCAAACCAAGCCAATGCCTCTTGTCGTATTCCACACCCGCGAATCCCCTTTGTAAGATTTATTATTAACTTGATGAAGATTGTTTTCCGGTAGTACGATTTTGGCGGGCATATTTTAAAAACTCCCGTTCGAGTAGGAAAGGTTCCACCCCTTCTAATTGCGAATGGAGCTCACTCAAATTCGCCGCAACCCCCTGCAAACTGGATTTCACTTGTTCATATGTCTCTTGTCCCTTTTTCCGATGATACCCCCGTTTTTTTAGTGAACGAGAAGTCGCAATCCACACAACAACCAGCGTCGTGACAGCGATACTACCCATCATAATGAACACGAGAGCGAGAACCACAACCATTGTCTTCCTCCATTTATTCGTCAACGCCTTTAGCAACTTTTATGAGACGTTTAACTTCTTTATTGAGCGTAGCCACTTCTTTTTCAACCGCCACCACTTGTTCCTGCAGCGCCGCTATTTCGCGCTGTGACGCGCCCTTTGTTAAGCCACGCTTCTTCGCGGAGTACGACGTTCCCATTAGGACGCAGCCAAGCGTTATTACAGTAAGACTTCCAAATATAATAGCAATAATGGCAATCACGCCTGCCATGACAAGTTCCTCCCACTTTATTTCAATTATTTATCATTAATATAGAGTCTGCAATGCATGAAAAGGATAGAAAAAATTGGGATGCCTAATTTGGGCGAGGTTTAAGAGTACGTTTGTTATTTCGGACTGTGACATAACTCGCAAACCAGTTGTTCTAAAATGCAAGTTGCATCCAACTGATTGGTTTTCAATTGGATATCCGCTTCAAGTGCCTTTTCCAATGCCACAATGAGTTCTTCATGCCTGAAAGATGTCAGTGTCTGAAAAATTTTGTAAGCGGCGTAAGGATTCTGCTTTAGAATGTTCGTCGCGGCCGTTTTTGGGAGTAAATCAGCATTTTCCGCCGCGAGCGGTTTAAAAATTTCATTATCGAAAGTATAAGGTGGCATCCTACGCCCTATCGGTTTCAAATTCTTTTTTGCAGCGAGCAGTTTCGCTTGTAAGGCCAGACGAAGTTGGCGAATAATCAATGTATTCACCTTAAGGTGTGGTTCCCCGAAGGCTAACACTTCATGAAGGCTTTTCAACGCCTCCTGGATAGAGCGTTTACCAAGCGCATCAGTGAGGGCAAAAATTTTGTCAAAGGTGTTTTGTGTCACGATATTCCTGATATCCTGCTCGTCTATTTGGCTTTTGTCCCCTACAAAATTGACAATTTTGTTAATGGCTTCAGCGGTGATGCGCATATCACCGCCAGTCCGGACCCGGAGTTGCTCAAAGGCGCGCTGTGTTATCTGCTTATTAAACTCTGCCAACCTTTCCGTGACTTTTTTGTAAAGCGCATCTTGGTTGAGCGAACGCCCTCTTTCCAATGGAGCGAAAGAAACGTATCGCCCAACCTTTTGAATGGCTTTGACAATTCGATTACGTTCGCTCACCGTCCCTCGTACCGTAAATATCAAGACGCTCGTTTTTGGTAAGTCGCCTTGCAACCATTCAAGGAGTAATTCTGCATCGTCAGTCTCCCCAATATCGGTAGAACCACCCTCTATTTCTTCCGCTATCTGCGGTAGGCGTTCGAGGAATCCACGTTCGTTATCACTTAATTTACTCCCTAATTCATTGATGAACTCTTCAACGGCGGTGGTAAAATTTGGATGCTGCTCCGCAATCTGTTGCGCTGTAACTTCAAGGAGTTTCGTCACGATTGTGATGCATTTGTGAGTATCCTCCCTTTCAAGTTTGACTGCGTTTCGGAGAAGTGTTACAGACGTCACTCGCTGCTGCGTTTTGAATATCTGCGGCTCGCTTACCACAACAACTCGCCATTTTGAGATGACAGGATAGAGTTCTACCTGACTAAGAATTTCCCGGACCGTGACAGACACCCCATCTAGAAAGGCGAGGTTAAAATCCTGGGTGTCAGACGCTAATAAACTATCCAGCATCTGTTTGAGAGTCCCTTCAATGAGGAAGTGCTCCTCTCCGCAGAGTAGATAGACAGGAGCGACTTTGTTCGCTTGAATTTCGCGTAGGATATTGAGCGGCTTTGGAGAATTACTTGAAACGTTCGGTTTCATTTTTTCCGTCCCACGGTGTCATCAGGGCACACTGCCACTGTTAGGAAGTGCTCATGTTGCACCCGCGATGTCAGTCCCTTTTTGAGTTGCACCCGTGGCGAACGTCGACAGACGTTTCGTCGAGTTCTCCTTGCCACATCCTGGGCATTTCAAGGCTATGCAGGTGTCATTCGCACGTTCAAGTACTTCAAAGCGGGTTTCGCATTCGTTGCACTGATATTCAAAAATTGGCATTGTTCCCCCATGGACACAGGTTGTAGCGTGGGATGCCCAATTCCCACCCGATGCTGCTAAGCCGGAATTGGCCGGATAATTACCTTAACCTTCGTACCTTTAGACGGAATTATATCCGTATTAACACGATAGGTGAGATCGTCGGTGCCCGTCGGCAATGGATGGTTGAAAAGCGAATCCGCATCGCGATAGACAGCAATAATGTTATGAAAAAGTTGAGCAGTTAACTGATTATTTCGCACCCGCCCGCCGGTGAATACCCACGGTGTTTCTTGCATTGGACTTTCCTTGAAAGCGTTCCATACCAACTGCTCTGCCCGGTGAGAAACCACCTCATCGCCTTGCTCCCATTCTATCCAGATATCCACGAGTGCCCCTTCAGGTTGGCGCGCGTCACCTTCTACAGCGAGATTCATCCCCGGCTCAAGTTCAAGCGCACCGAGGGCAGCATACAGATAAAACGGCTCTGCATCAAGAATCAGAATACTCTCATGCGTTTTACCGAGCTTACCACATGCAAAAAATTCAATGTTAGCATCTGCCCCGACAATGTTAATTTCACCCGGCACGATGATTTCCCGTTTGTGAATATCAAATATCACATTACCGAGTTGATAAACACCCTCTCCAAGTTTTTGTGGTTTCGCTAGCTCCGTATTTGTAGCAGCAGTGGATTGAGGGGAGACGGTGAGGATTGCGGATTCTGTATTGTCGCTTATATCCGTATCGTTAAAAATGGCCTTTGCTGTGAGTTTGACTTCCCCTGCGGATGTCGGCACCCAATCAACTGATACGGATGTATCGCCAAGGGTGGATGTCCAAAGAACTTCAGCGGTGCTAACCTTAAGTTCATCGGCGTAAAACGCCACGTCGAGAAGTCCATCAAAAGCGGTTCCGGTATTTCTGAGTGTCGTACTCAGTTGCACGGCTTCACCGACGCGAGGTGCGGGCGGTGAAAAGCGTAGACTCCGCGGAATAATGCCGATATTCGGCGCCGTCGGCCCTATTAACGCACGAGTTAAGCTCATCACAGCAAAACACGTTGCGGTGAAATCCCCTTGTTTATCACGCCATCTCCCATCTGGTTCCTGTTCTGCTACCATCATCCCTGAAAATTCATCGTACCACTGATGCCCGGCAAGCGTATCCAGTTTAGGTGGGATATCACAGAACCGTTGCAACGAGAGTAGATAATAGTACAGCCAGGAATTAGAACCGGGGTTTCGCGTCAACGTCCAATACTTTTTTAACCACGAGATGCCTTTCTGAATTTGCGGTTCTTCGACAGAGACACCGCACGCGCGAAGTGCCCAGAGCCCTGTTGCAGTCATGCTGCCGTAAACGCCGCTTGCCCACAGCGAGCCTTCGTCAACGAGGTTATAGAGCCATCCACCCGTATCAGTTTGATTCCGGCGAATCCACTGCTCAGCACGCTCCCATACCCGCGGCGGGATTTCAAATTGTGCATGCTTCGCTACATAGAGCGCGTAGATTACCATGTTCATGTGCGCACCATCAGCTGTGTAACCGTATCCCCAGCCGCCATCGTCTCTCGCGTCAATGAATTTGCTGCCGGGAATGGGAAGTTGTTTTTTGATTAACTGGTTCACAGCGAACTGTATGCGTTCTCTATAGGCGGGGTTCCGGCTCGCGACTAAAACCGGGATAATGACTGCGTAGTGATACACGGCAAATTCGTTCCAGTTCTGCTCCAGTAGAAAGTTGATGCCTCTCTGTACAGATGGATGCTCCGGCGTCCTACCGGCGGCAAGCAGTGTCTGCAATGCCAGCGAAGTCTCCTGTGTCATGTCTTCCCCGAAATTCCAAAAGGAGCCTGGCACAAAATTTTCAGCGAGCCCTTTGAGGTTTGCACCGCAAGCAACACAGACTAAAATCAGTTGGTTATCAATACCACACTGTAGACACGTGCGACTGTGTCTGCCCTGGCGCCCCTCAATCCATGCCACTCCTCTAGCTATCGCACTTTGGATACTTTCAGGCGTTGCGGATGGAAAGGTACGCGATTTTGCTACAATAGGAGCCGATGTGAGGTTATTGCCCCCTTCTGCCTCTTGAATATATCGCTCCCCGGCCGGGTTAACGACAGCATAAATCTCTGTCTGTCCAGGCGGGGGCCGCCATTGTGCTTTTATCCGGTCAGTTTTCCCCGGTTTTAATTCCAGAATGACATCCTTGCATAGAATTTGGAGCGGTGCTGTTTCAGGCGATGCCTCGTACAGTTCAACAACCAGATCCTGATTCATGGTAGGCGTCGTGTCACCAATATTCTTTACTTCAACCCAAATCGTAATCTCTTCTCCTTCATTCGGGGTTGTATTGGAAAAAGTGATGCTATCAGTTCCGACGTAAAAATCAGGAAATTGTGCATCGGCATTTCCGCTTAATGAAGCGAAAACTACACAAACCGCAATTGTAATCAGACGGGACTTGCGCATAATACTTCCTCTTTGTCTATTATAGTGATAAAAAATACAGGGCAGTTCATCTCCAAAGAAGGTATCTTAACAGCGCGTTTGCATGAAGATTAAAAAATAAATTGGTAACTCATGCGCCGTCAAGAAAAGCACGTCGGCAAGGCTTTTTCGGCATCTCCGATGAAACTTTCCCTGCTATCTACTGTTCCCAATATCCAACTGAAACGGAAGACGGTTGCTTAATACCATTCGCAAAAATTTTCTGCCCGCTTGCAGAAAATTTACTGACTTCACCTTGGAACGTCTCGCCTAACATGTCAGCCACCCAAATACCGTTGTCGGTGGGTGAAACACTGATTGCAAGAATTGCCATGCCTGCCATGAATTCATTCTTCTTCGTTCCGTCTTTCGCCAAATTTATCAGCATGGATTGTTGGGAAACTACCCAGAGACTACCATCCTTAGGATTGATTCGGGGGGAGGTGGGATTCCGAATATCGATAAGCTCCACTAACTTCTGTCCTGATGGTGAGAGGCGAACGAGTACACTGTGTTGACTATCCGCCACCCATGCGTTTCCTTCATAGTCAACTGTTACGCCTTTGGGCTCCCTCATGGGTGGCGCATCCGCTACCTTATTTCCGGCGGCGTCGTACCGCGCGATGGGGCCACGGGCATTGGTTATCCAACAACTTCCATCCTTTGGGTTCACGGCGACTGCAGGTTCATGCGCTTCTATGTTTACCATGACTTGTGTGCCGTCCCCGGAGACCTTTTTGACGCTGTCATATCCGGCAATCCACGCCGAGCCATCTGCCGGATTAATCGAAATCATGCTTGGACGGTTGATATCCTTAATTTCTAGAAACTCACTACTGTTTGGATTATATCGGTAGACGGTATTTGCCGCGGAGACGGCAATCCAAACAACGCCATCCGCCGGATTGACTTCAGCCGCACTCGCTTGTGTTAAATTTGGAATCACTTGCGGATCTGCGTTCCCATTTGAGTACAACTTATAAATCGTCGAACCCTCGCTCACAACCCAACATTCCCCGTTGTATTGCCCGTAACTCGTCGCAATACATATCACGGAAAGCACCATCGCTATCCAAACCATTTTTTTCATCACTCAGCGCTCCTCTTTTATCTGTTATGAATTCAAATTATTTGCGGACATCGCAATAAGGGCATTTACCACGTCCCTAAAAAGTGCCATAGTTTCATTAAATGTTAGCACATTTACAAATCCGTTTCAAGTTTTTTTTACCAGATAGCACCCCGTTTTAAGACATTGTCGGGGTTAATACTTTTTTGTGATTCGGTCCGGTTAGATGAAGATTAAGAATTTCATCGGGCCATTTCGTGCCCGATGGCGAAATAACCTGATTATGTATTTTTTATTGCAACTTTCCCGCTGAAACCGGGTATAATAGTTGCAATGCAATGAGAATATCCTAACGGAGGAAATCAAAATGAAACGCACACATCTGAGAACGTGTTGGCGGCTCTTCATTTTACAGGGGGGCGGTGTCATCTTCGCGGGGCTCCTCATATTTACAGGAATGAGTACGCTCAGCTTCGCTGAAGTTGCAACGCTAAAAATAGAGATTTCCGATGTCGTCAGTAACGCGGATGCGAGACAAATTCGCCGGCTGCTAGAACCGTGGGCAGATGCCGAAGACATCACTTTTTATACACCGGTTGGAAAGAATGGAAAAAAACGGCTGTTCACGACTGTCGTTGAAGTCAAGCCGAGGCGGGGGGCTTCTAAATATAGCGTAACGCATACGTTTGATGTGTACGATATTATGCGGCAGCTCAACGATTCCCGATTTCGCGGCCGTCATGGCCTCGCCCAATCCCGCGTTCTTAAAACTGAAGCGACGATTCGTGGAGACATGTTCGCACACCCCGGGTTCGCAAGAAGTTACATACGAAACGTTCCTTCCTGGCGACGTTGGAGGCCCGATACCTCCTATATTCATCACGCGATGACGGCCGGCAGTGAAGAACAGAAGTTCGTCTTCAGTCCCAATGCAGAATTCGACCGGCTCCGGCTTGATGCCGCTAATAATCAGAAAGAAGTGGAAGTACACGGTACCATTACCGGGTTTGATGGCCCCTATCCAATTGTCTCAGTTCAGAAATATCAGGTGGGATACCGCGTTGGGGAAGAAAGTGGACCCGCAGGAGAAGCCGGCGCAGATAATGGGGAACAGCCTACTTACGATTATCTAGAAAAAGAAAACCGATAACTCGGTTCTAATCTATTTTGAAAGCGCCAAAATTCTTGTATCTCGCTTCGCATAGTGAGGTACAAGAATTTTCCGCTTAAGACTGATACCCACCTGTATTAAATAGCACAATCCGCTCGTTAGGGGCAATCATTCCGCACGCGATTAGGCGTGGGAGGGCCGCAACAGTTGCCGCGCCTTCAGGGCCCGCCAAGAGTCCCTCAGTTGTCGGAAGCAATCGCATTGCCTCTCGAATAGCCTCGTCTGTAACGGCAATGGCAGCGCCATCGGTTTCACGAATCGCGTTTAAAATCAGAAAGTCGCCAATTGCTTGAGGAACGCGTAGCCCATTAGCAATCGTTTCAGGCCTCTGCCAGGGCGCGGCTTCCACTTCATTTCTCTCCCATGCGCTGACAATCGGGGCACACCCCCCGGCTTGAACCGCGATGAAGCGGGGACGTTTCTTGCCAATCCACCCGAGTTCCTCCAATTCATTGAATGCTTTCCACATCCCGACAAGCCCCGTTCCGCCTCCCGTCGGATAGACGACGACATCAGGAAGCTCCCATCCTAATTGCTCAGCGAGCTCAAATCCCATCGTCTTTTTGCCTTCTAAACGATAAGGTTCTTTGAGCGTAGAAACGTCAAACCACCCTTCCGCCATTTTTCGTTCTGCTACCATTTTACCGGCATCTGTAATGAAGCCATCAACAAGCGTCACCTTAGCGCCTGCAAGCCTGCATGTTTCTTGATTGAAGGTAGGGGTATCTTTTGGCATAAAGATATGTGCGGTAAGCCCCGCACACCCCGCATAGAGGGCGAGTGCTGTCGCTGCGTTGCCCGCGGACGGAATTGCTAACTCCGTTAGCCCGAGTGCTTTTGCCTTTGAAACCGCTAGCGCTAACCCTCGCGCTTTGAAGCTGCCCCCTGGCAAACGGGATTCGTCCTTTATCCAAACTTCTGTCGCCCCACCTAACGTCGCACCGAGTTTTCTCGCATGCAGGAGGGGTGTCATCGTTTCTCCCAGTGAAACGATGTCCGACATGTCGCAAATAGGCAGAAGTTCCCTATAACGCCACAAGGTTGAAGCCCGTGACAAAAGGTGTTCACGTCTCAACGTCTTTGCTAACTTTTGAAGGTGGTACCGGGCAAATAACGGTTTCCCACAAGACGTACAGACATCCTGCGGTTCCGTATGTAGATAGGTTTTCCCACAATTGTTACTACATTCAAGCTCAGCTAAATAGTTTTGCATAAGTGTTTGCGGCAGCGGTTATCCGCTACATCCGCCCTAACGTTAGTTTTAGCTCGAACCCGAAAGTAATTTGAGTAGGACAGATTTCATGCTATGAAGCCGATTTTCGGATTGCCGAAAGATGATTGAGCGCGGCTCGTTAAGCATCTCACCCGCAATTTCATACCCTCGATGCGCCGGTAAACAGTGCATAATCCGGCACCCGTGTTCCTTAAGCAAGGACGCGTTCAATTGATACGGCATCATCTTTTTCATACGCCGTTTCTGTTCCTCAGCGAACTCCGGTTCGTTGAAAAATTCCATGTCTAGCCAGGTATCTGTATAGACAATATCAGTATTGGCGATGGTTTTGTCCAAAGTATCCTGAGTGAGTTCCGCCATTGGAAGCGATTTGAAGAAGCCCCTCCGGCACGCATCATTCCATAATTCTTTATCCACAGCAGCAGGATTGATTTCCGGGGCAACAACCGTTACCTCAACCCCTACCTTCATCCCGGCAGCAATCAGCGAATTACAGACATTGTTGTGCACACCGATAAAGGCCAACTTAATGCCTTCAAGTCTACCGAAGACTTCTTGTATTGTCATCAAATCTCCGAGTGCCTGTGTCGGGTGATACAAGTCACAACAACCGTTAATCACCGGTACATCTGCAGCGGCAGCCGCCGTGCCCATTTGGGCGTGTTTCAAGAATCTTGCTAAAATGACATCAACATACGCCGAGAGAACACGGATTTCATCACCAAGGTGGGCTAACCCGAAGTTCGTCGTCCGCCAGTCGAGATAGTAGGCATGCCCACCGAGTTGCGTCATGCCTACTTCGCCCGCGCACCGGGTGCGCGTTGAAGTCTTCTGGAAAAGCAAACCGAGCCCCTTACCACCTAGGGCTTGTCTATATTTTTCTGGGTAGTTTTTGACGTTAAGACTGTCTTCAACCGTCTCAAGAATATCGGTTTGTGTCCAATTTTTGAGTGTAATTAGATGCTTCATCTTTTCACCTTGTACTTATGTACGCTATCTTCATGCCAAACCCACAAAAATAAAGAAACGGTTATTATACGACATTTCAGGACGGATGTCAACTGTTTTTGACGAATTCGCAGTATCATCCCGTTTTAAGAAATTGCCAGATGTCGTACTTTTTCCGGTAATGAATGCGATAAGCAGACGCGTTATCCATTTGCTCACTCCTCCAAAAACAGTGGGCTAACCCCCTTAGGCTCTATTAGATTATGATACCCATTATAGATGTTTTCCATTTTTTGTCAAAACTCGCAGCATTTACCCCCGACCCCTTGAGCGGTTTTCCTTATGGCGCCGCAAAAGCAGCAGTCATCAACTTCACAGAATTCCTCAACACCGATTTAGCGTTATCATCCCCGGCAAAGTCGCAACGCCGATTTTGGACAACCGGCCAGTCCCCCCAACGCGGAGGCACCCAAGATGATGGTGGATGTTGACGCAACGTCCGCCGCAATCCATCTCATCGCAACCCTGCCTCAGCGCAGCAACATTCCAGAGTTAGTCATCCAACCAACGATGCGACAAAGTTAGGTATTTCCCTCCAACTTGCGACTATACACGATAGCCGTTTTGCACAGCTGATATTGTTATACGCTAACACAGGGCAAGTACGCAAGTGATGCCGATTGGCAAATTCGCCTTACACACAGAGATAAAAAGGGAAGGTTGTATCAATTAGCTTGGAAAGGCCGCCTAAACTTCCTCGGCAGAAGTAACAACTTTGTAATCTACTTCAAGGGCTTCGGAGAAATGTTGCTCGCCGCAATCGATTTTGTGCGCTTCATTCGGGCGAAGCTCTGTTGTATCGGGAGTGCTCTTCGTCTCTCGCACTAAGTAGAGTTTTTTGCCTGTCGATTCGCCGTGTGCATCTACCTCTTTCTTCACGATTGCCCAATCCGGATTGTAGTTTCCGACTGGCGTCGGTACGGTAAAGAAGGCAGGAAGTTTGAGATAGCACATGACGTCATCTCGTTTCTCTAATCCGGCAACGAAGTTACGCTCGACTTGTGAATCACAGATAATGTTATCGTAGATGGAAAGCTTTGCGGGAACCATACACGCTTCCCAGCTTTCCAACTCACAATCCAATTGATACATCTCATAAAATTCGCCGATTTTCTCATATTTTATTCCACCAATTAATTGCTGGGTAATCTTCTCTTTAATCAATTGGACAACGACTTTGGCGAATTCGGGCGGATTGTCTAACGCCCCTTGTTGATTTTGCGTGCGCTTGAGAATTTCTAAAAGGGTTCGGCGCGTCAGTTTTAGTGTGGGTGTCGTATGCTCCAATCGATGCGCAATATCCCTTAAAACGTTGGTATCTCCCGATAATCGATAGGTGGAACTCCCTTCCCCGGTTTGAAGTACGTCGAAATCGTTTTTTTCAACAACTACTTTCCCTCTCTTAATGCTAATTGTAGGTAGATGAAGTCTCTCTTCATCCAATGCGGTAACAACCTCTTTAATTAAATTCTCAGTATTAACTTCTACTTTGTATTGGGTTTTATGTTTTATCCGTTCCCAGAGCTGCTGAAATTCCGGGGTGAGAATTCTCCGCTTGTCCAAGCGCGCCTTCCCTCGTTTGCGGGCGTTATGAGGTTTGGGGACATTCCCCATCCCCTCCTCCACGACTTCTTTTTGGAACTGCTGAACGTAATGGGTGTAACTCTCGTTAGCAATGACTGTCAACAAATTAACTTGCTCATTACGAATCCGTTTTCCGTCCTTATCAACGGCGAGACGAACGCCACGTCCAATTTCCTGACGTTTTTTCAGTTCCGAGCGGGTGTGATTTAAGGTGCATATCTGGAAAACGTTAGGACTATCCCATCCTTCGCGGAGCGCGGAATGCGAAAAAATAAAGCACTTCGGTTCGTCAAAGGACAAAAGCCGTTCCTTGTTTTTCATAATGAGTTGATACGCCTCGCTGTCTTTCTTGGCCTCTCCAGTTTTGCTATCCTCATAGACAAATTTTCCAGCTTTCTTGCCTTGGGCGAAATAGGCGGCTTGGACATCCTCAGCACTTTTGGAACGCCACTCTCGGAATCTCTCTTTCTGTTTTAACTCGTTGAAACACTTATCAAATAGCCGGCGAATGATACCGTCTTTACCCGCATAGTTGTCCACCTTATCAATGAAGAAGAGAGACAGGACTTTGATGTTATGTTCTCTGAGGCGGGCTTGTTTCCGGAAATGCTCCTCTATCGTGTAACGGATTTGCGCCTCAAACAGCACGGTTTTATCCGCACCGTGCGATTCACCCTCTCCCAATTCCACGCCATTTTCAAAACGAACAGTCCCCCAATTCAAATCGATTTCTTGAATCCGGTATCCTTCATATTCTGGGAGATTCGTTTTTACTGCCAAATCGTCGCCCCACTTGACGTTTAACGTTGTCAACCTTACCGTGTTATTTTTCATCAATTTATGGACGAAGAGCATTGCTGTTACGCGCGTCTTCCGGCTCTGAAGACGCTTCACTAAAATGAAAGCCCGATTTACACCCACTGATTCTTCCATGCCTGCAACCTCGATTCGTTTGACTAACCCTTGCTGATAAGCCTCAAATGGCGTTAAGCGATAGACAAGGTTATAGAGGTTCCGGTGCGTTGCGCTGTAACGCAGAGCAAACAGAGGGGATAGGCTAACCAGAGACTTTATGCTTAATTGGCTTTCCATCCGCTGCGGTTCGTCAAGTATAAGAATTGGACGAGTCGCCCGGATAAGATGAATTGGCGTTTCTCCGCCCAGCCGTTCAGTCGTTTGACGAATAATATTCGTCGCTTTGTTGAAGGACGCAAGCGTCATCACCATGAACTCCACGCTCCCTGAGAGGGAAAACTGCCGAACTTGCGATAGATTCTCGGAATCATAAGCATAGTAGCGATACGGGAGATTCTGATACAAGTTTTTGAAATGCGCCTCTGTAATTTGGAAATTCTTTAGCACACCTTCACGAATAGCGATAGATGGTACAACAATAATGAATTTGCGCATGCCGTACTTTTGAAAAAGCTCCAACGCAGTTCGCAGGTAGATATAGGTTTTACCGGTGCCCGTTTCCATCTCCACAGAAAAATTCGGGAAATCGGGCAAATCCTGACCATTTACAGGAGGATTGCCTGCCATGAGGTCCTGGAGATTTGCATGAATCTGTTTATCGTCTAAATCAAGTCGATTTGGGACAACCGGAGCATGGGTATCACCGCTGAATTGGAGACGGGCCTCAACCCGGTTTTGTCCCTCAAACAACTTCACAACTGCATCTATCGCATTGCGTTGATAAGATTGATTCGCATCAAATTCAAATCGCATCTGCTCTCCCCTTTATACGGATTAGATTGTCTTGAGTCTACATTGTAAAGCGAGATTTGCTGAAAGCGTATCGGTTAAAGCTGCATCCCGACAGACAAAGAGCGTCCCTTTTGTAAGGGACAACCTATCTATATCCGCCGGGATAAGTTCCCCGTCTAGACAGATTAGGAAAGATTGTGCGCCATCTCGCATGCGAACCCGAAATACACGGTTAGTATCAAGTCCTGCCACCCGTTCAAATGTGCTGTCGAGGGGATATCCTTCTTTGAGGGATACTTCATACATGACATCCTCTTCACACCAACCGGGGCTGAGCGGCTCCACCATCGCCTCCAACCGCGCAATATAGGTTTGTAGCTCATCGGTTTGGATGGCATTCATCTCAAGATAGTTAGATGCTGCGAGTTTAAAGACACGGAAACCGGTGTTTAACCGCATACTTTGACAGACGCGGCGGATGCGCTCTTTGCCTATTTCTGCGATGGTTTCAAATCCCGCTTTGTGCGCAATAGACTTTTCAGGGGTTAGCTCCGGCAGCTGTACCATGATGAACCGGCGATTGCCACCATCAAACTGATTTAACTCCATCACAGCTTGGGCCGTCGTGCAGGAACCTGCAAAGAAGTCCAAAATCACATCATCAACATTCGTTGCTATTTGTAGAAAAAGTTTGATAAGTTTCACAGGTTTTGGATAATCAAATACGGATAGGTTAATCTTTTCTAAGTCGCGCTTCCCATCCGAAGTTAAAGCGATGTCAATCCATGAACGAGGAGTTAATCCCTTCTTATCTTTCAGGAATCGCTTCCTTTTTGGTTTTGCGTTACCTGCTTTACCCCACCATACCAGATTATCATCAATGAGTTGTTGGAAATTGGGTTTCGTGTAAGTCCAGCAATGCTTAAATTTCTTTCCTGTCGGCGAAGTCACTTCATAGGTGCGAGTTGCATCCGCATCACCAGTCCTGTTCAAATCGGTTGCTGCCCATGGGCCGCGCGGGTCATTATCCAAATTTTTGTATTCACGTCGCTGTTTTTCGGTTAGCGGTTGAAAAAGCTCCTGAATCATGCTGATATTTTTAGCGTACATCAAAATATGTTCGTGTTGTCTGAAAAATAGTTTTGTGTCAGCTCCTCCTCCCGCCTTTTTTCGCCAGACAAATCCCCCGATAAAATTCTCCTCTCCAAAAATCTCATTCATTAAAAGGCGAAGGTTATGTACCTCATGTTCATCAATACTGATAAAGATAATCCCGTCGTCGGTGAGGAGTTGACGCGAGAGAAAGAGGCGTGGGTACATCATGGAAAGCCACGCAGAGTGATAGCGGCCGCTTGTCTCCGGATTGTTCGTTTGTAGGTTGCCTTTACTATCTTTCTGGCCTGTCAATTGAAGGTAGGGCTCTAACGGCGCCGCGTAGTTATCAGGGTAGACGAAGTCCTTACCAGTGTTGTAGGGCGGGTCGGTGTAGATAACTTTTATGCGTCCGAAATATGGTTTGTAGAGAAGCTTCAACACCTCTAAATTGTCGCCTTCAATGAAGAGGTTTGAGGTGTCATTGAAATTCAGGGATTCGTGCTGGCACGGCTTTAGGGTGGCACGGGTAGGTGTGCCGAGAAGGTACATGGCTTCACGTTTACCGGCCCAATTGAAACGATATCTTTCTGTTTTATCGCTTTTTACCCCCCCCCGATAACTTCATTCAGGTTAAGTATTTCGTGAAGTTTTTCAGTATCAAACACACCTTCAGAGATACATTCAGGGAAGAGTTCCTTAAGCTGCTGAAGTCGCTCATCGCTTGGAACCGCGGTATTTTTTTTTACTTTATCGGTTTTCATGGGTGCTTTTTTTCTCAAAATTAGGCATCGTTCCCTAAGGGCATTCCCATAAAACGTAAAATTGGACTGAATCTATCTGACTTTTGTCACATCTCGACAATACGTGCTTTTCTGCCGAGGATGCTGTGAGAGTCAGGGTGTTAAAACGTTGTTTCAAAATAGGAACACCGCTATAATATTATAAAATTATAGCACAATTCCAAATGGAACGCAAGTATGAGTCAAAAATCCATCGAATTACTTCAATTGCTGACACAGGCGGATAGCGTCCCTGGACATGAGGCAGAAGTCCGGGAAATTTTTCGAGCAGAGCTGATGGGAACTGGGACAATCGGGACAGACAGGCTCGGGAGCATCTTTTGTACGTGCGTAGGGAGTGCGGCATTCCCACGCATCTTATTGGATTCGCATTTAGACGAAGTTGGGTTCATCGTGCAATGGATACCCGAGTCAGGTTACGTCAAATTCCTACGGTTAGGAGGATGGTTGGCACCCACGCTGTTAGCTCAACGCGTTACCATCTCAACAAAAAGCGGTAAGGTTCCGGGGTTTAATGGCTTGAACACCTTTGCGAACTTCAGAACGCTGCGCGCCATGATCGCAAGGTTGCTTGGGAGACGGAAGGTGAACGCGTTTCTTGCTACCAGCAGCAACAAAAACTGACGATTGCCCGTAAAAAATATGACGACTTCCGTGAAGTGCCACAAGATATGCAAGTGTGTGCCTTGGAACGCACGGATAAAGCTTATGACGGTTTCTATAGACGCTGCGAAGAAGGTCCTACGAAAAAAGGCTATCCAAGACATCGGAAACGGATTGGGTCTCTGTCGTGGAAACTGCGTAAACAAACTAAAGTTGTTCGTCGAAAGACTGACACCGCTGATAAAAAAACGATACGCGTTCGCGAGAACCCAATCCGCAAAACAGTTAGTTGTCAGTTTTGTGGCACGGTTTTAGACCGGGACCACAACGCTGCGATAAACATACTTCTTAGGGCAGCTGCTGCCCTTCGTGGAGAGTGGTGGGTTTCCACCCTCACTGAAGCGAGAAACAAGAACGAAGCACGAGACGAAGGCTTGCAGAACGCAACACAACTTTTGTTGTTTGATGCGATGACAAGCCCAAGTCTTTAGGCTTGGGTAGTTGACAGACTCTATTTATATTTCAATTGCGTCCAATGAATTTTCGCTTTGCTGTACCTGATACACCACCACATTTTCGCGTTATTTATAGGTATTTTGTGCTGGAGTCCCTCGCTCTCTGCTCATGATGAATTCTATCCGCACCATCAGGAGGATTTTGAAAGCCTGACGCGCCTGCGCGAATTGCAAGGCACTGTTTTACTAATCACTGCAGCGTTTCTTGGCATATTGACAATCTTAATCTACTTCGGGTTCCAAAAAAGTAAAAAGGAACCGGATGAACCCGATGAATCGGTTCAAACGCGATTGTCAACTGCGGCAACCGCTGCTGCAAAAACCGCGCAGCAAGTGCGCAGTGCCAACGGTACGATTTCAGAGGCAATAGAAGCGGCACTCGCTACTTATGCAGAGGCATCAGGCATCGTATGGAGAACGTCAACCGGTGTAAAAGGAAATACCGTTCGATGTAAAATCGGCTCAGATATTATTATGCTTAGCATTCACGTCGATTCAGATACCGAAATCGTCCGTTTAAGAGCGGAACGCGGTTTCCCATATGAGGTAAACGCCGTTGTGGAGTTGCGGGTTAGGCGAAATAGAGAATAGAGAATAGAGAATAGAGAATAGAGAGGTTTCGTAGAAGACGGACGGCTAAAGACACGTTTGTCAGTTACCCCCTGAGGTGGTTGATGAGTGAAGCACTATAGCCGGCTCCGAACCCGTTGTCAATATTTACCACGGTGACACCGGAAGCACAACTATTGAGCATCCCTAACAAAGCGGCAAGCCCACCAAAGTTAGCGCCGTAACCGACACTGGTTGGCACAGCAATGACAGGGCTATCTACCAACCCAGCGATAACACTAGGCAGTGCTCCTTCCATTCCTGCAGCAACGATGATAACATGAGCAGCAAGAAGTTTTTCATGGTTGCCTAGCAAACGATGGAGCCCGGCGACACCGACATCGTAAAGCCGCTCAGCAGTGTTGCCCATTATCTGCACCGTTTCAGCGGCCTCTTCAGCCACGGGCAGGTCAGAGGTGCCAGCAGCCACAATCAGAATTCCCTCAGCCCTTTGATTATCAGAATGAGTGACAGTGATAGTTCGCCCAAGAACATTATAACGTGCGCCCGGGCGTATTTCCTGCACGGCCTCGAACATTGCGGGCGTAGCACGAGTTGCCAATAAAGGGTGCCCTGCTGCCAGAATACGTTCACTAATTTGCTGTACCTGTGCAACGGTTTTCCCTTCACAGAAGATGACTTCGGGGAAGCCAGTGCGAAGTTGTCGATGATGGTCAATTTTCGAGAACCCCAAGTCTTCAAACGGAAGCGTGCGCAGAGATTGCAGCGCGTCATCCACTGCAATCTCTCCACCTTTAACCTGTTCTAGTAAGGACTTTAATTTTTCAGTTTCCATGCCACCTGTAAGAGCTTAGGACTCCTCGGTTGCCTGTTCATCAGTCTCTGCGGCGTCGTTAGTGCCTGGTATGGAGCTAGCGACTTTCGAGCGAGCTTCTGAAGAGAATTTCCGACCGGTTTCAACCGCATGCTTCACTTGATTACCAGCATCATGAAACCGTTCTTTCCCTTGGTTAACGATGTCTTGGACATTTTCTCGTCCTTGTTCAACAAGGTTATGAACACCCTCTTTCGCCGTTTCAGAGGCATGCTGCACCAATTCCACCGTCCGGTTTTTGGCATCAATAGATGTCTCGCGTATCTTTTTTCGGGTATCTTTCCCTGACGTTGGCGCGTAGAGTAGGCTGATAACAGCCCCCGCCAAAAAGCCAGTAAAAAAAGCAAATATTATCGCGAACCCGCTTTTCTTTCCGTTATCATTCATTTTGTTATCCTTTCAATTCAGTTCAGGTTGTTTTCTGAACCATCTTTTGATACAGTTTTTCATTGATGAAATAATAGATTCATTAGCGCCTTTTTAGTCTTTTCCGTCCAAGTCAATTATCTCTTCGTCGTGTTCGGAGTGAGGTTGCGAGTTGTTGGCTCTCAAGCTCTGCCATCCCGCTTTGATGCCGTTCCATAAACTGAGGAATTCCGTCAGCGATGCAACAAGTTGATTTCGAAAAAACGTCGCTTGTTCAAGCGTCTTCCCTGAAAACTGACTCGCTTTTTCCACCAACGAACCGAGTTCCTCAATACTCCTATTCAGGGTACCGCTCATCTGCTGGATATTATGCACGGTGGGCTGAACTTCAGATTCGCTAATCTCCTGCAAGGAAGCTGTCAACCCGTTTAAATTCCGTAGCAATTCCGGTAATTCTTCGTTAACCGCTTTCACCGTCTTATCCACATCATTAATCAGTTCCCCGAGCTCTTGATTCACAATACTTTCAGTGGAACTGAGTGTATTTCGGATACTATTTAGGGAATTTCGGAGACTTCCAAGCGTGGTACACATATAACCGACGAGTATTGTCAGAGCAATGAGCAAGATACCGAGCCCAAATTTCCAAAACAGTGAGGCGATAATCGCCCAATCCATAACTTCTCCTTCTCAATAGCAATTACGCAAATCCTTTCTAACCCGCGCCAGAAACCCTTTGACTGAATGTAGCATCGATTTTAGCATCTGCTTAACGTTGATACCAACAGAAAAAGCTTGTTCCGAAAAGCGCGCTTCCCCGTCAGTGCATTTCAAGATGTTTCCTAACGATTTCTCCGGCTGCTTTAATTGCCACTTTCACTTTACCTATGTTTTTTCCGCCCCCTTGGGCGAGTTCTGCACGTCCGCCGCCACGTCCATCTGCAATTTGGGCGACTTCCGCAATGATTTTACCTGCGTGCAGTCCGCGTTGCTTAACCAAATCCGCGGTTACACCGGCAACAAAGGCTAATTCTCCATCGGCCACGGAGGCGAGCAAGACAACACCGGATTCAAGCCGGTTCTTGAGTTCGTCAACCAAGCGCCGCAAGCCGGTTCTGTCTACTCCCTCTACGCATGAGGTAACAATCCGTACCTTTTCTACAGTCATCGCCGTTTCCACAAGGGCCCCGATGTTAGAGAGTGCCATCTTTCCTTTCAACTGTTGGAGTTGTTGTTCTAATTCCCGCTGTTCTTTAAGTAACCGTTCAACCCGTTGATTCAAATTTGTTTTGGGAGCCTTCAACAAATTAGCAAGATTCCCAAGCAAAGCGGCTTCTTCCTGAACCGCTGCTATAGCGGTGCTACTTGTAAGTGCCTCAACGCGGCGAACACCGGCAGCGACGCTACTTTCGCTTATCAGTTTCACAAAACCGAGTTCCCCAGTGGCGCCGACGTGTGTGCCGCCGCATAGTTCAATGCTTTCCGCTCCGGCTTGCACAACCCGGACAATGTCGCCATATTTATCGCCAAAGAAAGCGATGGCACCACGCGCTTTTGCTTCTTCCAAAGGCATCTGTGCAATCGAGAGTGTATGGTTCTCACGAATCTTTTGATTGACAAAGTCTTCTATTTCGGATAGCTGCTCAGATGAGACAGCTTCTTCGTGTGAAAAATCAAACCGTAATCTGCCTGATTCAACGAGCGAACCGGCTTGTCCAACATGTGTTCCGAGTATGTTTCGCAACCCGCTATGCAGCAGGTGCGTAGCGGTATGGCTGACTGCAACAGCGTTTCGGTGCGATACATCAATTTTTGCATGCACGGTGGTATATGGTGCTATCTCCCCTTCAAGCACTTTGCACTTGTGGACGATGAGCTCGTCTGACGGTTTTTGAGAGTCTAACACTGCCAATTTTGCTTCCTGACTTTCAAGGGTTCCGACATCGCCGACTTGCCCGCCGGATTCACCGTAAAACGGGGTGCGGTTGAGCAAAATGGATACGGTTTCGCCCTGCTTCGCGCTGCCAACCGATTCTGTGCCGGCGATTAAAGCGACAATTTCGGCTTCAGCACTATCTTGCGTATAACCGATAAATTCCGTTGGGCTACCCTCTTTAAGTACTTCTGCATATACCGAAATCTCAGCATCCTTGACACCGCCACTTGCTTTCTGCCAAGCTGCCCGTCCGCGTTCGCGTTGTACTTCCATGCTCGTCACAAAACCGGCTTCATCCACAGAAAAGCCGCGTTCCCCTGCCAGAATCTGGGTTAAATCGAGTGGAAATCCAAAGGTATCATAAAGTTCAAACGCGCGTTTGCCATCAAGCCGCGTCTTATTTTCTCCAGCGAGTGTCTCAAGAGATTTGTCAAGCATGTCCAATCCACGTTCCAGTGTATAATGGAAACGGCTTTCTTCACGCTGAATCGTCCGCGTGATAAAATCGCGGCGGGGCAGCACATCCGGGAAAACATCTCCTAGCAATTCGATGACTTTATCTACGAGCCGGTAGATAAACGGGCCGTCCATCTGTAATTTTTTACCGTAAAGCGCTGCACGCCGTAAGATACGCCGGATGACGTACCCGCGCCCCTCGTTAGATGGCATCACGCCGTCCCCAATGGCAAAGGTTAAGCATCGCACGTGGTCCGCAATCACCCGGTGTGGTAACCCGCGGCCATTGTCAAAATAGGCGGTATCTGCCATATCAGCAATCATTTCTAACAGCGGTGTAAATAGCTCGGTTTTGTAATTTGAATCAACTCCCTGTAAAATTGAGGTAATCCGTTCAAAGCCCATACCGGTATCTACATGCGTAGTGGGAAGCGGTGAGAGCTTTCCCGTCTCGTCCCGATTATACTGAATGAACACGAGGTTCCAAAATTCGAGAAACCTGTCGCTCGTGTTAGGCCCCGCATCCGCATCATTTGCGGTTTCAGGAAAAGCTTCCACCCCCATATCGATAAAAAGTTCACTACAGGAGCCACAGGGCCCGGTTTCCCCCATTTCCCAGAAATTATCTTTGTCGCAGCGGCGTATCCGTGATAACGGAAGTTCTGTCTCTTGCAGCCAGAGGTTTTCTGCCTCGTCATCCTCAAGATATACGGTTGCCCAGAGACGTTCCTTTGGGATTTCCCAACATTCAGTTACCAATTCCCAAGCAAATGCGATGGCTTCCTGCTTGTAATAATCCCCGAAGGACCAGTTTCCGAGCATTTCAAAGAAGGTGTGGTGGCTTGGCGAGTGCCCTACCTCTTCCAAATCGTTGTGTTTGCCGCTAACGCGCAGACATTTCTGCGTATCAACAGCCCGCGTATACCCCCGCTGCCCAATCCCAAGAAAAATCTCTTTGAATTGGTTCATCCCCGCGTTCGTAAACAGCAACGTCTCATCGCCCGCTGGTATCAACGATGCACTCGGAACAACTGTATGCCGATGCTTGCGGAAGTATTCTAAAAAACTGGTTCTGATGTCATCTGCTCTCATATTTCCACCTACTCCTATTTATCTCATGATAAACCATTTCCGCAGAGAAATCAAGATAAAAAATGGGAACTATCGTCAACTACCCAAGCCTAAAGACTTGGGCTTGTTAAGAGCGTCAAACAACGTAAACTGTGTTGCGTTCTGAAAGCCTTTGTCTCGTGCTTCGTTCTTGTTTCTCGTTTCTTCGAGGGTTGTAACCCACCGCTCTCCACGAAGGGCAGCAGCTGCCCTAAGAAGTATGTTTATCGCAGCGTTGTGGTCCCGGTCTAAAAACGTGCCACAAAACTGACAACTAAAAGTTCGCACCCCCAGCGATAGTCGCTTCGGCGACTTCTCACAGCAACTTGAGCAGGTTTGCGAGGTATTCTTCGGGTTTACTTGGTGGAAATGGAAACCGTCTCTTTCGGCTATGTTCCCACACCACGCATCTCATGTTGCCCAAGACGCATCGCTGATACTCTTGCTGAGGTGTTTGTTCTGAACCATATTTTCGGTGTTAAGGTTTTCGGCGACTAACACACTGTTTTTCTTATGGTGGTAGAGTTTATAAACGAGTTTACCAATAAAGTCTTTACGCCTGTTGACTATTCGCTCATGATGTAAAGCGAGTTTCTGCTGTTGTTTCTTTCTACGGTTGCTACCTTTTTTCTGACGCGAAAGGTATGAAGAGTGTTTCCGTGTAAGTCCTTCTGCTTGACGATACCACCGCGGATTCTCCTCTTTTTCACCATCCGAAGTCGTTAGATAGTGCGTTGTGCCTACATCAACAGCAATCGCTGCCGTCGGTTCAACTTTCGGTGTATCCGGGAGTTCACAGGAGATATGAGCGTATCACCCCGAGGCTTTAAAAACGAGTGTGACTTCTTTCGCATCACCTTGAAGGGGGCGGTGCATGTATATCTTAACTTCGCCTCACTTTGGCACTTTCACCCTGTCGTGTTTCCATACTGTTTCGCGGATTGGGTTCTCGCGAACGCGTATCGTTTTTTTATCCGCGGTGTGGTTCTTTCGACGAACAACTTTAGGTTGTTTACGCAGTTTCCACGACAGAGACCTAATCCGTTTCCGATGTCTTGGATAGCCTTTTTTCGTGTCCCCTTCTTCGCAGCGTCTATAGAAACCGTGATAAGCTTTATCCGTGCGTTCCAAGGCACACACTTGCATATCTTGTGGCACTTCACGGAAGTCATCATATTTTTTACGGGCAACTGTTAGCTTCTGTTGCTGTTCGTAGCAAGACACCCGTTCACCTTCAGTCTCCCACGCAACCTTGCGATGATGGCGTGCGGAATTCTGAAGTTCACAAAGGTGTTCTAACCACTTTAATAATGTCGTTTCCTGTGTTTGCGTAGGATACACAGGGTATCTAAATGTTAACTTCATGGTATATCAGGTATCAGGCATTTATCCCCTAACAAGTGGGAGGCAAGTCCGTAACCTTGCGGTTACGCTTGTTAGACTTGCCAACCTGATACTATCATTATACGACATTCTTTCGTAATTGTCAAGTTTTTTCTTGACACAATGGGGTAGCAGGCTTTCCTCCCACAGCTAAAGCAGTGGGCTTCACGCCTGAATGCCCGTGAATTAAAAAATATATTCATCTTAAAAGCAGGTGTCTGAAAATCTGCGCGTGGATAAAGATTAAAAAACGAAGCGGATAAGCCGCCAATGGCAAGAAATGCGTGCTTGCAAGTGTTTTATCGAATGGAGAGGGACACCCAATTAAAAAACGTGATGAATCACCCACTGAATGGTGTCCGCTTCAAACCCTCGCCGGGCCAAAACGCCATATAAACGCCGCTTTGCCACTTGTAGCGGCAGCCGTTTATAGTGTTTCATCCGTTTTTTTGCTAACTCAAGCGCAAGCTGTTCTTCATCTTCTGCTTGTACTTCAGCGACAACCTTCTCTACGGTTCTCACGTCGATGCCCTTGGCCACGAGCTCTTGCTTCAAAACTGTTTTCCCACGCGGATTTGATTTCTGCCGGCGACGCACCCAATTCTCCGCATACTTCTGAGCCCGGATGTTGCCGGACTGAATCAGCTCGCCAATCACAGTCCGGATAGTTTCCGCCGAAAAGCCCTCTTCTTCGAGAACCCTTTCCATCTGCTCTTTATTCTGAATCTCTTCCCGCAGCAGCCTGATTGCGTGGGTTTTCGCGCGGATTACCTCCGCTGCAGCGATGAGCCGATTCACGGTTTCTGCCTCAATTTCAAGCCCGACGCGCAATCCAGAATTAACAATTAAGGTAGTCTGAGCAACGACAAAAGCATCGCCGTTCAGAAAGAGTTGGCAGTGTCCGGGCATGTCAGGGAGCTCCTGGATATCAGTGATTTTCGGTTTCATTTTTAATCGGGCGGGGAACCGGTCAGGTGTATTCAGTTCTCTGTTTCTATGTATATATCCTCAGAGATATTTTGCCTGTTGTGTACAAATTGGAGTGTGTTGCAAGCGCGCTATCAGTCCGTATAACGTGTCTCATGAGGAAGGATAGGGCACGTGGTGGTGCCCGCCCCTATCCACATCTCAGCCACACCACAAAAACAGGCTCAGCCGTTTGAGACTTAGGCCCCGTTGGTACCTGCCCAGAGGGCACCACGTTGAAGTAACGTCCCGAAATTTTTGTGCTGACACGCCGAGGCATCATGGCCCAGGGCCAGATAGAAAACACGGCCCTCGCCCCAATTCTTCGTCCATGCTACCGGAACCGCATCCCCCTTCCACAAAGCCGAGGCAAGCACATGATTCCTGGCATCATAATCAAGGATATATTGCTCATCTTTCACGACGAATTCATCAAGTCCTTTGGTGATATCGTGCTCGCTATCGACGATGCTCACTTGGTATTCACGATAGCGCGGGTGCGTTACAAAATAGCCGCCAACCATGGAACGGTACTCCGGGCATCCGCGGAATGAATCCGCCGCCGAATGCACACCTACATACCCTTTACCGGATGCGATATGGTTGAGTAAGCCGTTCTTCTGTGCATCTGAAATCTCGCCTACCGTATAATAAAAAACGATGACGTCGTAAGAATCGAGGTTAGGTGCAACGAGTGCATCAAGATCCTCTTCAACCCTAGTAATTTCAAATTCATCTCGCTGTGAAAGTACGTTCACGATTTCGTCACTGCAGCCTTTCCAATCATGAATCGCTCCGCCCGCGAACACTAGTGTATTAATTTTCCCCATTATTTTGCCTCCTTGGTATAGAATGTTAATATTCTACCACGTGTCCTTTTTAAAGACAAGCAAATTTTTCATTTTTATCCGCGCGAACGGTGTCACAAAGATGGGGTACGTCACGCCTAATTGGGATACCTATTCACCTATCACTACGAACGGAACGGTTTCAAACAACAAACAACTTTAGAAATTATAGATTGCTCTCCCCGTGTGAAAGTAATCCTTCTGCACCATTTACTATAAAACAAGCGGTGCTTGATGAGTGTTTTTGTGATATAATCGCATCAAATTGAGGGTATCGAAAACTGATAAGCCCGCCGCAGTTGTAGGAACCCTATGTGATGATTATACGTTGGCTTAAAAATCCTTAATTTTGAGCGCAAAGGAGCCGATATGCCCTCCAAAATTGCTATCTTCCCCGCAAGCTTTGACCCTGTTACAAATGGCCACGCAGACCTGATTGGACGCGTTTGCACCCTCGGTGTATTTGAACGACTCATCGTGGCAATCGGTACAAATCCCGCAAAACCCGCCCGTTTTACGCTTGAAGAACGGATTCAGATGCTTGAGACAGTCATTAAACCGTATCCACAAGCCGAAATCGAGCAGTATACCGGCTTAACGGTGCAATACGCAGCAACGCAAGGCGCGTGCGCTATCATTCGAGGACTCCGCGAAGTCTCTGATTTCGAATGGGAATTCAAGATGGCACGGATGAATCAGCACATCGCTCCGGAAATTGATACGCTGTTTATGATGGCAAATACTCAATATGCCCATATCAGTTCAACACTTGTCACCGAGGTTGTACAGATGGGACAAGGCAGAGTCAGCGAGGAAAAACTCTTGGAAATGGTACCACCAATTGTGGTAAAATTTATCAAGCAGAAATTTGATGTACTGTAAATTGTTAACACCACTCAAAAACGCGGAGACGCCGTTGTGATTTCCTAAAACCTGTTGTCTAAACTAAGGCTTACATTGAAACCCGGTGCGTTAACACCAGAACCGTGCTGGCGATATCTTTGATTGAGGAGATTCTCAAGCAAAAGCGTTAAACGCGTGTACTCGAAGAGTTTAAAACCGCCGCGGAGGTTAAGTGTCCACCACCCGGGGGTTCCCGCATCTATCGCAGCACCGTTGATGTCAAATTTAACTTCTGATGGAGCTCGCGTTGAGCCCTGAATCCTTTGGTCACGGATATCGCTCCGATTTAAGCGGCGCTGGGACGCCGCACCACGCACAAACGTACTTGCCCAAAAACGAGTATGCAGAGGTTCCCACTGGACGCCGATGATTCCGTTTAATGGGGGTTCCCTACGGATACGTGCTTCCCAGGGTTTCTTCGAATCTGGGGCCCTCCCACCAATCTTGAGGACTTTCCCGCGCAGCAGTGCCACGTTCCCGTAGATTGACAAAGTGGGACGGATTGGAACTAGCCCGGCTAATTCAACCCCCTGAAACCGGGCCTCATCCACGTTATCAAAGACGAGTACATCAATCCCTGCGTACTGTTCGATTAAATCTTTATGGAGTTGAGATAGTTCTTGGCCCTCGTATACTTCCTGAACAGGCTTACGAGCAACTAAACCGCTAACCCGGCTATGGAATAGGGTTAAGCTACCGCTGAAATAGGAATGCTTTGCCTTGAGGCCGCCTTCAACTGTCCACGAAGTCTCCGGTCTCAAATCGGGACTCGGTGCCGTGATACCCTCATTAGTGACTTCAACTGCCGTTGTGTCATTTAGAGAGGGGGCGCGAAATGCTGTTCCAAAGCTGCTGACAAAATTTAAGGACTCTGTCAAACCGACTACCACGCCCACACTTCCCGTCAGACTATTGTCGAATACATTGTACTCATCAAAAGCAGCATCTCGGATAGAGAGGGCTGCAGTGGTTTGATAAAACGTAGCGCGCCCACCAAGTATAAGCTCCATCCGCTCATGGAATCTAATCTCATCTTGAAGATACAGACTTGCATCCCAGAATTGAGAACCGTTAATGAAGCGCCCCATGTCTTCATTAATATCTTCCTTCCTGGTGGTAAGCTCCGTTCTAATGGTGCGACTCTGCAGCGTATCCAGATAGAATTCAGCACCACCTACCAAGCGTTGACGCGGGAACACTGAACTAACCGCTTGGGCACTTAAGCCGATAGTGTTAACGGTATCATAACGCTGCCGTCGAGATGTTGCGTCGAGTAGCACCTCGTTTCGGCCCTCTTTTTGACGATGATAAGAGGCGGTGAGGCGGAACGTGTTGATGCCCCCTGCAACCGGGTTCACTATATAGTTGGCATAGAGGAGGAACCGATTTTGCGGCTCAAAAAAGAACTCATCAAATTCCCGCGGCGCGATTTTATCATAGCGCGGCGTTTGCGGCTGCAGCCACATTTGGTAGGCAACGTTAACAGTACTTGTATTATTGAGTTTGTAAGCAATCTTTGCATCAGCATTGTAGGCACTCCAACTCAAGGGTCCTTCGGTATCAATGAGCCATTTATCGGGGATTTCATCCTTTTTCAACTGACTCATCTCATCATAGTCATAAAGTTTAACGCCACTTGGCATTTCATTCACGATTTCGAATTTCCGATTTTTGTAGTGGAGGTTATACCCCGCGCCGGGCTTTATATCACCGTAGGAACGCACACCACCACCAACGATAAATCCAAATCGCCCTTGATTCCCGGATACCTCTAACCGCCCCAGTTTTTCTTGCACGGCGGTGGAGTAGCGCGCAAATAGCCGAGGGTGTATTGCCAAAGTTTTTTGTGACGGATTAATCGGCACCTCTTTCGTAAAGAAACTGACAACACCGCCCATTGCACCACTTCCGTATAGCATCGAACTTGAACCGAGTAGAACCTCTACCCGTTCTAACATTTCCGGGGCAACCGTTGCCGTGTACTGGTTCGGCCCTGAACGAAAGGTTGAATTATTGAGCCGCACCCAGTCAATCTGTATTAAGGTTTGGTAACCGGTTAAGCTTCGCAGCATCGGCGAGCCTTGTCCTACCGTCGTCTCCTGAGCAATAACACTGACTGAATCACGAAGTAGGTTGGCCCCATGTTCCGCATTGCTCCGTTCCAACGCTTTGAGATTTAATACGGAGATAGTATTGTGAGTTTTGAAAGGTTCTTTTTTAACCCGGGCCGCCGTCACGGTGATTTCTTCCAACTCCTTAACGCTTTTTTTCGTTTCCTTAGCTTTTGCCTTAGAAACGGATTCTTCAGCGTCCTCAGATTCAATACCAGCATGCTGCGATGCCGTAAGCGAGTTACCCTGTAGCCCGATGTAGAGACAGCAAAAAATATGAAATAATTTTTTCATAATAGTATTCCTCATATAAGTTTATTCTCATGTAGCAGAAGCGATACGCATTACAGTGGAGATGTCAGTTTCCTACCTGCTGTAATTCAACCATATTATGTCGCAAATTATATGCCACGCTGAATCGTCAGTAAATCGGGCCATTTTGCTATTTCAAGTACATAATTCGTGATATGTTGTTCATTTTTTGAACATTTTTAACGAAAAATCCTTACTGGCTTGCATTAATTCCTTGATTTTTGGTTACAGTTATGATACGCTAAAGTGGAAAAAAAATGTGATTCAAAACACCAAGGTATTGAATAGGATTAGTTATGTCAAAACAGAAAGTAAACGTTGCATTTATTGGGTGTGGTGGTAATGCCCGGGGCCACGGGCGCAGCGTCTCCAATGTGGAAGCCGTAGAGATTGTCGCCCTTGCTGACCCGAGTGAAAGTTCCGTTACCGCCTTCAAAGAGAACGTCGGCTTATCCGAGTCTGTTCCAACCTATGCGGAGCACAGCGAAATGTTGGCGGATGTCAAACCGGATGCTGTCGTCATCAGTTCACCGCATGGACTCCATTTTGAGCATATCATGGCGGCATTGCATGCTGGTTGTCACGTGCATACCGAGAAACCGATGGTTTGTACCGTCGAGCATGCGAAGCAAGTCATCAAAAAGGTTGAAGAAACCGGACTACATCTACTGATAGGTTACCAACGACATCTCAGTCCGACATATCAGTACTGCCGTCGGCTCGTCCAAAGTGGTAAGTTAGGCAAAGTCCATTTTGTGGAGGCACATCAATCGCAGAATTGGTACCGGAATCAGCGGGGGAAATGGCGGCAAGAACCGTTTCTTGGGGGCGGTGGACAACTCAACGATTCTGGTAGCCACCTCATTGACATCCTTTTGTGGGTTTTAGAAGCGAGTCCGGACACCGTCTTTGCGATGATTGATAATTTAGATATTGAGGTTGATGTTCTCACCGCCATGTCGATTAAATTTGATACAGGCGCGCTATGCAATATCAGCATTGTCGGGCACGCTTACGGCGGTGTGCAAGAAGATTTTTCTATCTGGATGGAAGGCGGCACACTTTATCTGCGTGCTGGCAAACTCTACCTCCAAGAAAAAGAGGGCGGAATCGTTGAGGTTGCAGCGTCTGAGATGCCACCGGGTGGTAACAAAGATGAGGTTTTCATTGAGTTAATCCGCGGCGCTCGGGCGGATAACCCCATCGGCGCTGAGAACGGCTTACGCGTCATTCAGCTAACGGAAGCCGCCTGGGAATCGGCAAAGCTTGGCATGCCTGTCAAAGTTGAACTAAGTTGAACCGCATGAACACCCTTTTTTATCCATGTTAAGCGCCCAAAATTTGTGTAAATCCTTTGGTAAGCAGCCCCATCTCACAGACATCACGTTTCACGTAGAAGCGGGGGAGTGCCTTGCACTACTCGGCAGAAACGGTGCGGGCAAAACACTCCTGCTTAACGTTTTGGCGACGTTAGTCGAACCGACATCCGGCATACTCTCTATTGCTGAGCACAACGCTTTTCGTAACCTGAAGAAGGTGCGTCCTCTTATCGGGTATGTCCCTGCAGCATTTGAGGGCTATCCGGAGTTATCCGGGGAAGCGTATCTGAATTTTTTCGCGTCGGCATATCGTTTAGCCCGAACAGAACGGAGCGCCTCAATTGATGCGGTATTTGAACTGATGGATATCGGGCACCTACGTGAAAGGAAAGCCGGCACGTTGTCAATAGGAGAACGACAACGGCTCCTATTTGCTAAAACCTTTCTGCACGAACCACAGCTGTGGCTGCTTGACGAGCCCCTTTCACCGCTGGACGCCAGAGGCCAAATTGAGATGATAGAGCTGCTGGGCGAACTCCGGGCGATGGGAAAAAGCATCGTCATCGCCACCAATCGTCTTGATGATGTGCCGAAGATGTGCAATAAAGTCGGCATTCTGAACAACAGCCAGCTGTTGATTTTCAACACCCTCAGCCAATTGCAGCAAGAGCGCGCCGAAACTGACAGGATGTCAAATTGGCTGCTTGAGTTATTCTTGGAGGTAACAACCCCATAATGTCAAATATCGGAAAATTTTTTCACGAAAACGGATATTACTTCGCCAAAGGGGTGTATTCGCCAGAAGAGAACCGTGCGCTGGAACACGACTTCGATTGCGTCGTCGAACAGCTTCTTAAAAGCGATGAAAACGTCAACGCCCGCTGGGGCGGTAAGTTGATGGATGCCCTGGATGGCGGAGAATCCGTTATTATTCACACCCATAATATCCAGAGTTTCTCTGCGGTATGGATGCAGGCGTTCCTCCAGGATAGGTTTTTAGACATCACCGAAGCCATCCTTGGCCCGGATATTATGCTGCACCATTCCAAGCTTTTCTGCAAACCGCCAGAAAAAGGCGCACCGTTCCCGATGCACCAAGATTGGCAGTACTTCCCCTCTGTCAAGGATACGATGATAGCCGCGATAATTTATGTTTCCCAAGCTACAGATGAGATGGGGTGTGTGCGTGTCTATCCCGGCTCCCACAAACGCTTGGCTAGAACCGATGGCATGATGGGCAGTGGAAAGAACAGTGAAATTACCGAGCAATATCCAATTGAAAACGCAACTGTTTTGGAAGCTGAGCCCGGCGATGTCCTCTTCTTCAGTTATTTTACTCTGCACGGTTCAATGCCCAATCACTCCAAATCCACTCGAAAAAGCGTACTCGTCCAAATGCATGCCGGAGATGATGAGATTGAAGGCGAAAACCGCCATACAAACGTACAACTAGTCCTGCGTGGACGAAATCACCGCGCCACACGTTCCTCCGTAGGCGGAATCAGATAAGGAGCAATTTAATGATAAAAGTCGCAAAATTGAGTATGGCACACGTCCACGCCGGTGGATACGCCCGTAAAATTCACGAAAATCCGGAAACAGAGCTTGTCGCTGTGTGGGACGAAGAGGAATACGGTGGTAGAGAGGCCGCGGAACAGTACGGGGTGCCGTTCTACAGTGAGTTGGATGAGCTATTCAGCCGTGAAGAGGTAGATGCAGTCGCCGTTGATGCTATCACGTCGGAGCACCCCAGTGTCATGATTGCCGCTGCCGAAGCCAAAAAACACATCTTCACCGAGAAAGCCCTCGCAATTGATGTTGACGGGTGTGACGCCATTATCAACGCCGTTGAAAAAGCAGGCGTAACGTTTATGATTTCCCTACCATCACGATGCAATCCCGAAATCCTTTTTGGAAAAAAAGTAATTGAGGATGGCCTCCTTGGCGAACTCACCTTCGGGCGCGGACGGATTGCGCATTCCGCTGCACTTGATAAATGGTTTAGTGGTTCTAGCGCCTGGTTTGCGGATGCAGAACGGGCCGGAGGAGGCGCCTTATTTGATTTAGGGTGTCACCGGGTTGATGTCATCCGATGGCTCATGGGCGAACCCAAAAGTGCCATCGCCAAGATTAATAATTTCACAGGGAACTTCCCAATTGACGACAACAGCGTCTCTGTCGTAGAATTTGCCAACAAAGCACTCGGCGTGATTGATGTAGCGTGGACACACCGCTCCGGCCCCAATCTATTGGAAATCTACGGCACCGAGGGTTCTTTTGTTGCTGGGCACGGAGAGATGCACTTTCAAACTCGTCAACTCTCCGATAAAGAGAAAGCGGAATACATCGCTAACGCGCCCGCTGCACCCCCTGAACCGATGCAGCAGTGGATTAACGCCATCCTTCGCGATGAACCCATGAACATCACCATCGAAGATGGGCGAAACCTAACAGAACTCATGCAAGCGTTCTATATGTCATCTGAGCAGGGACGCGCAATTGACTTGCCGCTTTCACCTCGTGTCCCCTGATGACGCTGCGTAGATTGCATGAAATTCAAGGCTGCCCGTAGCGCACGTAACGAATCAGCAGAAGCCCATCGGCTTTCAAAGGAATTACAGGCGGATTAGATGGAAATTAGGGGCGCTCGCCAATCAGAATTAGAACAAGTCGTTGAACTTTCATGCCTCGCCTTTAATCCAGATGGGCATGAGCGATACTGGCAGTACGTGCGAGGGGATAACAGCTACAGGCTTTCCCAGACGCGTGTTGTTGTTATAAACGGCCGGGTTATTTCAACATTACGGGTATGGGAACGCCGAATCCGCATAGGGGCGTCCATCGTAACGATGGGCGGCATCGGCGGCGTTTGTACCCATCCGAATTACCGCGGCAGTGGATACGCCTCCGCGCTGATGCAAAATACTATCGGGTATCTTCGCACAATTGGCTGTGACATCAGCGCCCTTTTTACCATCATTCCTGATGAATTTTATCGCCGTTTGGGGTGGACACCTTTTCCGTTACAGGGGTTTCATATCACCCGCGGTTCGCTAAAGAACAGTGTTAACACAGAATGGATGGTACGCAACTTTAATGTGCATACCGATTTAGATGCAGTTGCTCGCCTTTATGATAGCGTTAATGCTCAACAGAGCGGCAGCATCCTGCGTACTCGGACGTATTGGGACATGCAACCCTCACGCATCCGAGGAGTGCTTCCTACCGTCGTCGCACACAAAAGCGGAAAAATTGGCGGATATCTCAATTATCGGATAAACGAAAACGCTGTGGAGATATCTGAAGTTGGAATAGCCCCCGATGAACCGACGCTATTAGACTCCCTCGTGTCCCACCTCCTGCAGGTGTGTGAAGAACGAAAGGTGCTGGAAATACGCGCACAATTTTCGCAGCACCACCCTTTCGCAGAACGGCTTATTACGGCACTGAACGGGCGAATGATACCCACTGAGGATAGGGCAATGATGCTCTATGCGGTTAACCTACAAGTGTGCCTACGCAGGCTCTTGCTAGAATGGGAAGCACGACTGGCAGCAGCCGAGCATGCATTCCCGAAACTGGCAATTCGATTCACTGTTAACAAGCAACAAGCCGTTCTACGTCACCACGGAGATGGGACGCTGCAAATCTTCGATGAAAACGAAACCCAAAATGCCGTTGAACTCGATATCACCCAGAAACAATGCTGGCAACTTCTGTTTGGCAATACCGGTAGAGCGCATGTCAAAACCGATGTTTCATCGGATACCTCCCTCTTTTTATCCACACTATTTCCGCAACGCAATGTCACCTTCTGGCCCCCGGCGCGATATTGAATCACACAACGCAAGTGAAAATCGGCACCGGACGAATAGATATATAACGCGTTATCAACTTTTTAGCTGACAACTTATAAAAATGAGGAATATCATGTCAAGAATTCAGATTCCTTTTGCTATCCTATTTTTCATTCAAACTGGTTTAGCTGTTTCTACTATCGGTATAGGTATCACAATCTGGCATCAACTTGATGACTCCGACGCCAAGATTAATAATTTCACAGGGAATTTCCCTATTGACGACAACAGCGTCTCTCTGGGGCCTGCAACGTTATAGAAAAAATATACGACTTTTGCTATCATCTAAAGCAAGCGGTGAAACGTTATTTTTTGATTCGTACCGAGACAATCTACAATACAACACGAGAACGGAAGAGGCTTATGATGAAAGACTACCATCCTATTTCACTATCGGCTTTATGCAATGCTGGCACAGAAATCATCAGCCCACAGGCAACACCGAATATCGGTTCACAAACTTTTCATGGACTCCCTTTCCAAATTGGAGAAGGAGACACCTGTTTCTTGGGTTTTGGCGACGGACTTCATACCGAGCCTCTGAAAATTCCAGTGAACGCCCCAGCGAAAAATATCATCGTCGCCCATAGACTCCTGGAATCGGACATTCTCACCGGGGATCCGGTGGGAAAACTCATTGCCCACTACGTCTTCCAATACGCCGACGGGGAAACAGACAGTGTTCCAATTCGCGAGCGATTTGAAACGGCGGTGGTGCCGCCCGGATGGGGACAACATCCGTTTCTCGCATGGCCAGATCAGAAAGATGGGTTAATGCCCCGACATCAAGGCGCATGGGGTTCCGCAGGTAACCGTCAAACCGAAGCGACACAAGCGGGGCCACGTGACTACTATTTATGGATATGGAAAAACCCCAAGCCTGATGTAACAATAGAGGCAATAGAAATTCAGCCTCAAACGCGAAAATTTCTCATCGCAGGAATCACGCTTGGCCACCAAGATGAAAACCCGATTCCACGCCGTGCGATGCGCGAAGTCAAAATTACCCTCCCCCAACGCGAAGATGCCGAAAAACCGTTTGATATTCAAATCAACGTTGAACGCGGTAACGCAACATATCCTTACCCATTGCCTGAAAATTCCGCCGAGCAATTTCTCAACGATGATTTCAAAGGATGGGGCGAATCCCAGAATCACAAGAGCAGTCCCGCATACGTTGAAGTCTCCGCCACACCTTCTGCCACCCTGGAAATTAAAAACCATGGTGAAATCCTCGGAGACGTTAACTGGGGCGAAGTCCAACAAAAAGGCAGCGTGCAACCGAATCAACGCGTCAAGGTAGAAGTCATTGACACAGGCAGAAATTGGGTGCATACCACTGTGGTTGATGACGACACCGGTAAACCAGTACCTTGCCGTATACACTTTCGTTCCCCGCATGGCGTCCCGTATGCACCCCATGGGCACCACGCACACGTCAATTCTAACATGGGTACCTGGCACATGGATGTCGGTGGAGATGTGAGACTCGGGCAAATTAGTTACGCTTACATTGATGGCACCTGTCAGGGCTGGCTGCCACGCGGCAAAGTCATCGTCGATGCTGCCCGTGGCTATGAATATACCCCATTGCGCACCACCGTTGAAATAAAACCGGGGCAACGCGAATTGAAATTGCGGCTAAAGCGATGGTGTCATATGAAAGCCGAACGCTATTTTAGTGGTGACACCCACGTCCATTTTCTCTCCACACAAGGCGCGCATACCGAAGCACAAGGCGAAGAACTTGGCGTTGTTAACCTACTGCTCTCTCAATGGGGACACCTCTTCACAAATACCGAGGAATTCATCGGAAGAGCCACTGTCTCAGACGACGGAACCAGTATCGTCTATGCTACCCAAGAGAATCGACAACATCTACTCGGACATCTCACACTACTCGGTTTGAAGGAACACGTCTCACCATGGTGCTCGGATGGCCCCGGGGAAGCTGAACTCGGTGGAAACTTGGAAGTGACACTCTCGCATTGGGCCGACGCATGTCACGAACAAGGCGGAACCGTTGTCTTGCCACACATCCCAAACCCTAACTGTGAACCCGCAACGCTCATCGCAACCGGTAGAGTGGATGCCGTTGAATATTTGACCAACGCTATGTATGGACATATCGAATACTATCGTTACCTCAATTGTGGGTATAAGCTCCCCCTTGTTGGTGGAACGGATAAGATGAGCAGCGATGTTCCAGTCGGTGTGTATCGCACCTACGTCCACATTCCCCCCGATGAGGAGTTTAATTATGACAATTGGTGCAAATACATGCGTGCCGGCAACACGTTTCTCAGTGGCGGCCCGATGATTCGTATGACTGTCAACGGAGAACCGATTGGGAGCACGATTCACCTTCCCGGTAACGGCGGCACGGTTGAAGTAGAAACCTCCGCGGATTCAATCTTCCCGATTCATACCCTAGAAATCCTTCAAGCAGGGCGCGTTATCGCCTCTACAGCAGAAAAGAATGGAACTCGACAATTACGCCTAAAGGCAAATGTAAAAGTTGATAAGCACTCGTGGATTGCGGCACGATGTGGCGGGCCCACCTATGCACAAGCCGTTCCACACCACGACGGATGGGGACGCGGTATCATCGCCCATACATCACCAGTCTATATTGCTGTCGGCGGTGAGTGGTGGATGTTTGATTCCGAAACCGCCAACTATATGCTCACGTTGATTGAAGGGGGATTGTCATATATCCAACGAACCGCGCGTCACCACGAACCCGGCACCATAACACACCACCATGGCGAAGATGACCATTTAGAATTTCTATCTCGCCCGTTCCAACAAGCACGCGAAGCAATTCATCGCCGAATGCACCAATTGGGCATCCCACATTAACAAATCTACACAGGAGAAATCCATGCCAAAAGAATTAGTTGCCCTTGCCCCCCGACAACCTGTACTAAGAGAATACCGAGACGGCCCACTTCCCGCAGATAGTGTACGCGTCCAAGTTGAATGTGGCGCCCCAAAACGCGGCACCGAGATGACAATGTATTACGGACTCCGCGGCGCAGGATTCCCGCAAGGACTAGGAAATATGTGCGTCGGTAAAGTCGTTGAAATCGGGGATGACGTTGACAACGTCAAACTCGGAGAACGCGTTGCGGGGCATGGACACCTCAAAGAGACGCATACATGGAACGCACAACGACTTTTGAGAATGAATGACAGGATGACATGGAAAGAAGCTGTCTGTTATGACCCGGCGCACTTCGCCCTCGCCGCGATTCGTGATGGAAACGTGCGCGCCGGCGACAGCGTCGCCGTCTTTGGATTGGGCGCAATCGGATTGATGACACAGCAGTTTGCCCGCATCGCAGGCGCCGATGTCGTCGCCGTCGTAGAACCAATTGAAAGCCGACGCGCTGTCGCCGAAAAAACAGGCGCAGATATCGTTTTGGACCCAAATGCAGACGATGTTGGAGAGACGCTGAAAGAAGCCACCGGAGGACTCGGTGTCGATGTCGCAATTGAGACGAGTGCTAACTACTACGCACTTGACAACGCCATACGGAGTGTCGCGTTTGAAGGTACGGTGGTGATTGCAGGGTGGGCAAAGGAGTGCACCGGCGGACTTGACCTGGGTGCAGTCGCGCATTTTAACATCCCAAACCTCATTTTCGCACGCGCCAATAGTGAACCAAATCGGGACCATCCGCGTTGGAATTTCGGACGTATCATTGACACTTGCTGGAAATGGCTCTCCGAAGGAAAATTTGAATGCGAGGATATCGTCTACCCTGTCGTGCCTTTTGACACTGCTGCGCAGGCCTATGAGGAAATGGATAAACACCCGGAACGGAGTGTCAAATTGGGTGTCTCTTTTCCTTAAAGGAGGGATTATGTCTAACTAGTTCAATGCAGTGACGCTTTTGAAGTGTATCGCCTTACTGAAGAAGGGGATTTTCCTTCTCGTGTGCTTTCAGCCTTGTGTATATCTCAGCAGTTTTGTGCAACGCCTCGTTACGTCTACGCTGCCACTCCGGATCATTATTGAACAGTACCAGCTCCTCTTCTGTCGTTGGTAGTAGTGCTGTATCTTCGCGAGCAGCTTGGAAAAATTCTTCAGAAAGTTCCTTATTTTTTTTCAACCACTCGACCCACGCTTTAGACACGTCGGTATTCTTCAGCCTACGGGCGACGGATTCCAGTGTTGCCGCGTCGAGCTCTGTGTCTGCTTGCTCGGCAGCGACAGGCGCAGCCAGCACGGGCGGGGAAACCTCAGATTCGGAAACTTCCACTACCGGTGCATCGTGCGGTTCAGCACGGAATGTGCCATCAGAATGGAAGTGTCCCTGTGGCGTTTCGGCTTGCGAACCTGTGGTTATCGGTTTCTGTTTCTCGTTCCATTGACGGACACGTGCTTGCGTCTCGGCAAGTTTTTCGGCTTCTATCCGTTGGACGTGCTGCATATAAAGCAGCCCGCCAACAACGCAGAAAATAAAAATCGCTAACGCACCTATAAATAGGCGGTTGCTGAAAAGGTCTTTGAACATCTCTGTTCTCCTTTTAGATTTCGACACACGTCTGTGTCGGTTGTATACAACTGATGGGAGTATTGCCCGCAAGCAACAAAGAAAAGGAAGGTGTCAGGCAATCCGTCCCAAGAGGATGCTGCTCCCTATGATAGGATAGCACACAATGCCTGTTATCTACTATGATAGAAAGCAGCCTGTCATAGTCTGGTTATGGCAGTGCAACGCTGCATAGGTGATTACGACACCTGCGCAGCATCCCGAAAACGGGAGGCTGCCCCGACACAATCCACGCTTTAGAGCCCTTGTGCTTTTTCGCGAAGATACAACGTAACACACATGATAGAAAAAAACACACTTTTTGTCAAGACTTTTTTGAGAATAGGATATAATACTTTATCATATCATAAAAAACCCTCTCGCTGGAGGTTCTTATGCCGAGAGTTCTACCCACAAAGAAAATATGCCACGCCTGCCGATTGCATTTCAACGGCGAGACGCTCACAGGCATCGCTATATTGCTCGATGTCAACAGATGCACGCTCACCAACTAGCGAAAGACAAGATTTGGAAAGACTTTGAAGATAAACTCGGTGACGAATGGCATCAAGAGACAAAACAAAATCGGAAATGACAACCCCGAAACGCCACCCAACGCGCATGCCCGCCAGAACAGAGAATTCTTTTCTGTTATCACCAGTGCGTCTCTCGTGAACCTTTATTCTTATCGTTGACTCTCCGTCTGAACGCGACAAAGAAACGGAACCCTCGACGCAGCGTCAATCGCTTTCAGATGTGCGAGTTCCTTATAGAAGATCCGTTCCGAGTATCCTATCCCATCCGAAATCTGATCGATGGTTACCTTGTGCATGTGGTTGAGTTTACGCGAGTAATTCAGCATGAGGTAATCAAAGACTAGACGTCCAGTCACTGTTGTTTTGTGTTCACGGAAAAGCCTGATAATCGCTCTTCGGCAGGTATAGTAAAAGAGCGATAAATCTTCATCAATAAAATCTTGGATAGTTTGCATCGCTCTCCTATGCCGCGCGGATGCCAAAATGCTTGAAATTATGCTTGACATTCATTAATAACAGCGTAGTATAGGAGACAGAGGGCAGTCAATTCTTCTCTCTAGCCGAATCCCGAAATGACGGTTAGTTTTTTACCACGCAGCGGCACCACATACACATCGCTGCTTTTCACGGTTAGACGATTCAGACGGCAAATCGTTTGAATCAAAAAAAATACCACGAAAAAAAACGCACCCGCTATCAAGAAAGATAACAGGCGCGTCTGTTGAAAACGAAACGGTGTGTTTCAGACCGAGTGGCTACTCCACTGCCCAGCACTTCAAACCATTGCGTTTACGATACGGCTTATTGCAGATAGGACTCCACCCATCTATAGAACACGCTTGCCACGTTTGAACGCATTCAGAATAACGACACGTCCGAGCGCGGTGAAGATTCGCCAAATAAGATGCCCAACGACCCGTCGTCTTATACGTATGACCCGCAGAACACGTCGCCTTACCACTGTCATCGTCCGAACTGCTCGGATACGAATGACTATGTGGTGAACACTCGTAATAACCAGATGTGTTTTCACACGTCTTGCCATCCTCCGTCTCCGAACACGACGAAATATACGTCTTATGATGCGATGACTCCTGACACGCATAACCCGAATGAACACCACACGTATACGTCTTAGAACGGTGAGAATACGCTGAACTCGAACTCGCATCATACACATGACCACACGCCTGTTTCGTCGCCTTCGGCAACTGCCGACATCTACCGTCAGAGCCGATGTAGTGTGCTTGCTTCTCCGTCGCATTACACTTCCAATACGTTTGACCACAACCTGTAACCGCCATATTCGATTTACAAGTGACAAAATGGTACTTATCAACGCGATCGGGACCCACCATATCACCACAACCGCCCTTACACGGCACAACATGATCCGAACTACGAGGACAGACGTTTGAGCCATCACATTTCCACCACTCACCTGGACACGCGACATTCAGGTTGAATACCCCTTCAATCTTATCAGGACAGTCGTAGACATAATGCGCTTTCGGATTCGTATTGCCATCATGCAACTGGCAGTCCGCACCACGTTCACACCAGATCGTCACGATCGACTGACCCGTACAATTCGCAAGAGCCTTTTCGGCTTCCTTTTGCGCAGTTAAGGCAGCTAACGCAGCTTGATACGCTGCAGCCTCCACTTGCATAAGTTGAAGCCGTGAGACTGTTTCCCCCAAGCCGTTGATCAGTCCTGATATATTCGATGGACTGTTCGGATGCGTAGACAAACCATCCTTCAACTTACCAAGGTAATCTTTGGAATTTGCATCGTATTCGTCCTCATATTTCTTCATGTCTGGCGGAACGTTACCACTTGGAGAGGCTTTTGCGGTTGCTACCTGCGCACGGTTAAATGTCTCCAGCGCATCCTGATAAGCCTCTGTTTTGTCAAAATAGTCCTTCAGATAGGAGGCACAGTGGCTCGAATTCTGATCTGCTGCACGCACATACACAAGCAATGCCGAAGAAAGCAATATCACCCCGACAAGGACACAAAGCAGAAAAGTCGTTTTGCGTTTCATATCAAACTCCTTTGAAGTGTATCGCCTTACTGAAGAAGGGGGTTTTCCTTCTCGTGTGCTTTCAGCCTTGTGTATAACTTGGCAGTTTTTTGAAACGCCTCGTTATGTCTGCGTTGCCACTCCGGGTCATTATCAAAACGTTCCAGCTCCTCTGCTGTCTTTGGCAGTAGTGCTATTTTTTCGCCAGCAGCTTGCATGTGTTTTCTTCTGAGTTCCCTCGCCTCTTTCGACCATTCGACCCACGCTTTAGACACGTCGGTATTCTTCAGCCTACGGGCGGCGGACTCCAGTGTTGACGCGTCGAGCTCTGTGTCTGCTTGCTCGGCAGCGACAGGCGCAGCCAGCACGGGCGGGGAAACCTCAGATTCGGAAACTTCTACTACCGGGGCATCGTGCGGTTCAGCACGGAATGTGCCATCAGAATGGAAGTGTCCCTGTGGCGTTTCGGCTTGCGAACCTGTGGTTATCGGTTTCTGTTTCTCGTTCCATTGACGGACACGTGCTTGCGTCTCGGCAAGTTTTTCGGCTTCTATCCGTTGGACGTGCTGCATATAAAGCAGCCCGCCAACAACGCAGAAAATAAAAATCGCTAACGCACCTATAAATAGGCGGTTGCTGAAAAGGTCTTTGAACATCTCTGTTCTCCTTTTAGATTTCGACACACGTCTGTGTCGGTTGTATACAACTGATGGGAGTATTGCCCGCAAGCAACAAAGAAAAGGAAGGTGTCAGGCAATCCGTCCCAAGAGGATGCTGCTCCCTATGATAAGATAGCACACAATGCCTGTTATCTACTTTGATTTGCTCAACCTTTTTTGCACGTTTCCTCTCGGTATCGTCCCTTTTCTTTTGGTCCTCAAGTTTCTTGAGGCGCCCATCTTGTTCTGTATCCTTCTTTTTATGAGCATCTCCATCTTCAGCAGCATCATTATTGCGCGCTCTCTTTTCGTTTTCCGCACGGCGTTTGTCCCGTTCTTCACGCCGTTCTTCTTTCAGGAGGTCGTGATGATGATGGGAACGAACTTCAGAACCTGTAAAACAAAAAGCAACAACGAACAACAAAGCACAGAAAAATAAACGGCTCACATTCAGTTTCATTATTTATCACCTCCATCGTTGGGGCTATATCTGGCAATGAGTTCCTCAAGATATGGGATATACTCCGGGGATTGAAGGAAATGATTACGATACATTTCAAGTGTCCCCTGAGATTCCATCTCAGCATAAAGTCTTTGACGTGTCAGTTCACTCGCACCCTCAATACGTGAGACATATTCTTCGCGAAAATCATTGAGTTCAAGCAAGCGATACGCAAAATTAAGGTTATCCTCACGGCTGGGAAAACGCGCCTTGAACTCATCTGTTGTCAGAGACATCAGAGGTGCTAAATCCGAAATAAGTGCTGAAAACCGTGCTTGATTTTCAGAAAACCAAGAAGCCAGCGCGTCGATTTCCTTGTTTGACGCAATTTCTGCCTCTAACTCCTTGATATACGCTTCTTTCTCCTCCCTCCGTTTCGCACGCGCCTTCATACGCGCTTGAATTTCCGCGTACTCAACGTCTAATGCTGTCATACGCGCTTGATGTGCCTCATCAGACCAGTAGTCATCGTCTGTGTCCGCTGCGGAATCCGGTTGGCTATGCCATGTGCCATCAGCGGGGCCGTCTCCGCCTGTCGAGGTTTCACTCTTAGAGGTTTCTGTTACCTCTCCTGTGGGAACCTGCGCCGGTGTCTCCGTGATTGTTGGCTTGTAAATCACAATCGGTTCTTTCACGCGAGCCGAACGCAACGCAAATAAACCTATTGCACAAATCGCGATGAGCAACGCGCCGATAGGAAGGTAAAACTTTTTCAAACGCATCTGATATGCTCCTTTAGGGCTTCAATGCCCTTTGATTGTGCAACCTGTAAGCCCCGAGTATTCCGAAGTATGGAAACCGTTACCGAAAAAAGGCTAGAAATTTGTTGTCCTGCCCACCATAAACGACGTTTTATGAATCGGTTCAAATTGGGAAATTCCGTCCACGGTAACGCGTCGAAAACGGTATTCGCGTGTGATAACCACTTCAATAGGCGCTAGGTTAACATAGCGGATTTCAACGGCGAAGGCGGACTTTTCGTCAAGCTCGAACAGGTCAGAAAAGAGACTCGTATCGCTACCAATATCGCGTTTTGTGTAGTACGCCCGAAACGCTAAGTCCGATATTAACTCAGATTCGCTCATGCCAAGGTAGAGTTTCGGTTCGCTATCCGTGTAATCTTCAAAGGTACCGAAGAGATGAATTTGAGGTATCGGATTCCAATTAAGTTCAGAAAAGAATCCGTGTCTTTCTCCCACGAAGGTGAAGTCTCGCCGTGGAACCGGATTCGCCGTTTTCGCTGATTCATAGGTGTAATCAAACACGGAAGGTAAAAAACCGTCTCCCAAAATTCGGTATTCAAATTTGAAGAGGGATTTTGTCCAAGAAAACCCAACGCCAATGGCACTGCCCCAGGCAATTTCTGTCGTCGCACTGCTTTCTTCACTATCGGTTAAGGTATTCAAAACAGCGATGTCGTCATACAGTTCCAACCGAAACGTGTCGGTTTCAAAAATAGGGAAGCCTACGTCCACGCCGACGGCTATCAACGGTTCTTCCCGCGTCTCTTGCAAAATCGGATTGATGTCAGTGAAGTAGGTAGCTCCGAGTTCAAATCTGGTGAAGAGGTTGCTTCCGTCTTTACCTTGGAAGGGGCGAAGGAACGCGCGTCCACCAAAAATCGTCGGATTTCCGAAATCATTGAGCATCGTCTCCACCCCGAATCCGCTGCTTGAACCACGAAAATTCAATCGCATACCGCGCCTATCGTGGTTAGAATAACCGGACATAATGAACCCGTGCCCGATTGTCAGATAGTCTAATTTTCCAAAACGGGCGTAAAACGGTTGATAAGGCTGCCCATAGCGCACGTAACGAATTAGCCGTAACCACGTGCTTGGACTATCCCAAGACTCCCCGTCTTCGGCAAGCAACTGCGGTTCAGCCCCTTCAGCAAACGGATTGTAAAGGACAACGAAACCAAAACCGATTCCGGTTTTACCGAGAGGAAGCTCCGGCTGAAGTTGAAAGCGAGCGTAAGTGTCACCCTCAATGAAGGACAACCCGAGGGCGTCCAACCCGGTGTTCAAAGACGCAGGCAGCGGTTCCACCGCATCACAGTTAACCATAAAATTTGCAATAAAGGCAAAAACGAGAAGGACAACAACGAGTGCAGAAAGGAGGTTTTTGTTCATCGCATCACAATTCTCCCATCTTTCATGTGGATGATACGTTCAGCATTTGATTTCAACCCTTCGTGATGTGTAACAATGGCGATAGTGGTTTGGTGTTCTTGCCGCATTTCCTGAATGAGGTTCATTAAGTTATCGCTCTGACGGCTGTCTAAGTTCGCCGTCGGTTCATCCGCAAAAATAATTTTGGGCCGGTTGGCGAGTGCACGCGCAAAAGAAACTCGCTGTTTTTCGCCTCCGGACAGTTGCGCAGGGCGGTGGTGGAACCGTTCGGACAAGCCCACCTGGGTTAGCAATTCCTGTGCGCGTGATTCTGCATCCTGAGTATTTTTGCGGGCGATGTCCATGGCAACCATCACGTTTTCGAGCGCGGTAAGGTAGGGGAGGAGATGGAACAGCTGAAAAACAAACCCGATTTTCTCACGGCGTATCACGCTCATATCTTGCACAGTGCCATCGATAGATTCACCATCAATGTGGAGCTCACCGTCGTCTGGCGTCAAAATGCAACCCAGAAGGCTAATCAATGTTGTTTTGCCACATCCGCTGTCCCCCATAATCATCACCAATTCGCTTTCGTCAATTCGGACGTTAACAGAATTCACCGCGACAACGGAGGCATCTCCACTGCCGAAACGTTTCGTTAATCCGGTCGCTTCTACAATCACCGCCATAATGTTTTCCTTTAATCGGGTTAACGGGGGTTCAGATTTCTCCTCGAAAAGCTATCATCGGGTCGACGGTGACTGCCTTCCGGGCTGCTAAGTAGCCACTACCGCAGCAGACAATAAAACTGATGCAGACAACAATAATAGATTCAACCGGGTGAATGGCGACGAAAATAGGCGCGGCTGCTGCGAAAAAATAAGCCAGCCCGAGGCCAAGCATCACCCCAACCACGGAGATTATGACAACCTGTTTGAGCAAAAGTGCCATGACATAACCGTTTGAACCGCCAATGGCTTTCAGCACCCCGATTTCCTGTGTCTTTTCGAGCATCGTCACATAAGTAATCATCCCGACGAGGAGCCCCGCCGCCAGCCAGAGCATGACACGCAGGAATTGCACCGCTTTCATCGGTTCATCGACATAGTACTCGGTGATATTCCCCAGGGTCTGTTTCATAGTGTGTACATCAATCGTCTCTATACTATTCAAACTTGCGACGATTTGTGCAGGCTTTTGATTTTCCATGCTCCTCGCAATCATCATATTGACATGCGGGTAGTTATCAAAGACTACCTTCTGAGCGACGCGAACATCCATAAACAGCAAAGGCGTATCCAAAACAAACATGAGACTCCTCGTTTTCCCCACAACACGCACTTTTTCATTACCCAGCGTAATCTGTTCTCCGATTTCAAGTCCCATCTTTTCGTCAACAACCACCTCGAAAGGAATGGAGTCTTCCGGTCTATAATCTTTGAATTCACTTCCTGTGAACATTCTCCCTTCAATTGCGTGCTTGGGCCCGCCGAGCTTACCCAACTTGTAGCCGACAACAATTGCCTTAGTCGATTTTCCACGCACTGTCGGGCGCGCCTGCGCGAAAATCAAGGGCGACGCGGAATTGGCTACGATTCCCTGCTCCGAGTTAAGAAACACCATGTGCTCCTCAGCGAGCAGCGAAAATCCGATGAAGGCGCCGCCAGAGCCTTCGTAGGAGACCCAAACGTCTGCACCGGTAGATTCAACATACTGCCGCGCTTGAATCCGCATGCCGTTCATGATACCGCCCAACAGCAGAATGAGCGAAATGAGGACGGTAATGCCGAGCCCCGTGAGTACGACGCGTGCCCGACGGTACCGCATGTCTTTGAGAAAAAGCGTTCTCATAATTTTTCTATCGTTTGCCCGCCGGCTCGGTTAACCCCGCGCGTCCCTTCTCATGTACAGAAAGCCTCTCGTGCATAGTCTGACGTTTGCGCCGATGCAACCGCACATGCGGTTGATAGGTACCAGCATCCGCATCACCACCGGTTTCACGTTCCAAGAACAACGGGAAATCTGACGCAGGCGGCTTCGCATTGTGGTACGCATGACTATAGCTCCGCATAATGATACGCTGTTCACGGTTAAGTGTCTTTAGCCATTCTGCAGAGGAATGGAACCTGTCTGCGGGGGTTACCCACGACGGACAATATGCAACAAAGATATTGTAACGCACAACATCGCTCTCATTCGGCTCCACCCGATGCCAGATGCTTGAATGCATAATCGTCATCGTGCCTTTGCGCACGCAGAGGATTTTTTCGCCAGGAATACGCTTGTGCGTATCATAGCCATCCATATATTGATGCCGGTGGCTCCCCGGTAAGACAACAAGGTTACCCATCTTCGCACGCGGCAGCCCGGTGAGCCAATATCCGATTTTGATTTGCAACGGCAATTGTGGAGAAAAGACACCGTAAGGGAGTGCACGCGCACCATCAGGATGCCACTGATTATACTGCTCGCCGCCAGGCGGACGGAGAAAAAACTGGCTCTGATGCAACTTGAGCAGCTCTCCGAACAAATCATACGCGAAACCGATATGACGGGAATTGTCGATGAGGTTTGCCAAAACCGCGTCACGTTCAACGACGTTTTCCATCCCTAAATATCCACCTGAGGTATACTTCGGATGCGTTGCAGCAACCCGTTCTATCGCGCCAATATAAGCTTGGATGTCTTCATCGGAGATTGCATCTTCAATGAAGATAATACCGTCTTTGTTGAACGTTTCCCATTGTGCAGGTGTGAAGCCCGGTGGGGCAACACGGTAGCTTTGTTCCGACATTGCCTAACTCCTATTCCTTAAGAAACTTTATTGACTTTCACCAAAATGGTTGGCAATTTGTACTAAATCCTGAATGTTGATAGTGCCGTCACGATTGACGTCGGCCGGACCTTTGGAAGGGCCTGGTTTCCCTATTTGTTGCGCAACTTGTACTAAATCCTGAATATTAACCGTTCCGTCCTGATTCACGTCGGACGCTACGGTTACAGGGGCGTCATTCACCTCAAAACGGACAATCTCTGTAAAATCCACCCGAAGCATGTTCTGTGCTTTATCCCACACTTCCATTTCGGCAAGTCCCCATGTTCCCGGAATACTGCCGACTGGCAGGATAATTCTTTTCTGGTAGGTTTGTTGCTGAGTCGGAACCCCTGAAGCATAGATGTTGCGAACATCCTCTGCGTCATGTCCAAAGCCGTGTTTCACGCCTTGCGGATCACGTAAACGGATGTCTGTGTGTCTATAGCCACTGATATCATCCTTAATTTTGAAAGTAATGTCAACCATCGTCTCCCCATTTGGCGCTTCAGGGTTCGTGGGTGTCGCCTGAATGCTGAGCTGATTCAGGTCAAGCACCGGCGGCTTTGAATCTGGATTGGTTGTCACGATATCAATGGTAGCGGGCAACTCATCTATCAACTCATCTTTTTTCCCTAATGCATGCCAAGGGTGGGTAAAATATACCCCCTGTCTATTTAAACCGACATCCATCATGTTAATATAGTTCAGGCTGTATGTCCCGCTCTGAAAATAATCCGGAATAATCAGTTTAACCCAAGCCTCCCCCGTATGTGGATTGTATTCTCCCGTATTCCCCTTACGAGAATAGGTTTCGGAATTCTCATCGTTCATTGCGGCAAAAACTACATTTATCCCCGTTTCTTCAAAAATTTTCCACTGGGCGTTCACAATTTGGTATGCCCTTCCTGCTTCGCTTCCGTGTGACAAACTCAGGCGCATGGAGTCTTTGACATAAGCGGGCGGTTCATTATCCGCCAATGGGTTGTTAACATAAAGCTTCCAGCCAAAATCGGTCTGAGAGTGGTGCCGTTCGTTTCCATGTGCATCCATGAGGGTGATGGATTCTGGGGCCCAATAGCCATGCGCTGCGTATCGTGATAACGTCGCATGTCCTTTCAAAATATATCCGGAAGAGATTTTTTCACCATCGGCATTGACAGGATAAAGCCACATGCCAAAATTGGTGGCTTTGTCGCTGACAATTGCAAGAGAGATGTTTTGTGCGGTATCCATCGCATTTTCGCTGTGAAGTTTAAGTGTTACCGTTATATGCTTATCCTCCTCCGGTTTTCCTTGAACCTGTATATCAACGCGGACAATCCTGCCCGGATACACGAAATCCGGATACAGATTGTAAACCTCAAACGTCAAATCTTGCCGGATGCGCGAGATGTAACGAGTGCCGTGCATAATCCGTTCCTGAATAAAAGCATATTTGGCGGGGGCACGCGAACGTAACTTATCAGGTCTCACAATATAAGAACCGATACTTTCTGCCATATCCTCCTCTGGGTTCCTCCCATGCGCATAAGCGGATACAAACTCGAGCTGTTTCGTCGTTGACCAGCCGTCCGGGGCCTCAGGGTTTTCGTACCAACCGCCGAGTTCAATCCAATCCTGTTTAAGTTGCCGGTCAAAGAGATATTCCCACAAGAAGTGCGCCTTTTCATGAAGAATCAAATGGTGAATCGCACCAGCGCCCTGTCCTTTGAAAGCAGATTCCATGAATTCAATATAGCCGCTCTGGGGCCAGGCGACTGCGGATGCTTCCGGATAAAGCGGATGCGGGGTACCATCTAATCGCCTAACGATATATTTCAGTCCCGGAATTTTGTGCATCCCTGATGGAAATTCCTCAAGCATCGTCGCAAGAGCAATCAACTCCTCGTTTTTGAACGTCGAGAAACGCCCGGCGTGTTCGGCGGTTGTATATCGTGTCAGCTCAGCGTAATCCGGCACATTGATGCTAATGCCATACCGTTCGCGCAATATCTTCTCTAATGCGTATCTATCGGCGCCATTGTCCGTTACAAACCTAACGACAGCATGGTGGAGCCGCTGAGAGAAAAACCTGCCTCTTACCCCTTCAATTTCGGCTAACCGCGGTGTAGCGTGCGAAAACGCGGCTTCGGCAATCGTCACAACTCGATAACCGTTTTCAAATCCACTCATAATATCATCTTGAATATGATTTGAGCTTAATCGCCATAGAGAGGGTGCCACAGTCGGACTTGTGTCATAATAATTGTTCACCGGTTGCGGTATGGATTGGAAAGCCTGGAGTAATTTATAGGCATGCCCGGAACTCCAATCCTTATCAAGGTACACAGAATATCTCTCAATTAATCGTAAAGCCGCACTATGCGAAGGAACCTGTATCGGTTCATCTAACAACATGACGTGTACAGGTTGAATTCGAGTTGAACTTTCAGTACCTTGTGGCGTTTCATCTATCTCCCACGTATAATTATAGGCATTACTGTTTGCGATAATGCCACAAAAAAAGAGTGCTGAAATGAACATGAACATGAATCTGAAATTTCTCATTTTTCCCCTCAAGTCGGCATGCGGCCGTTCTGTGTAAGTGTCAATTTAATGCCCACCCTTGAGCTTCTCCTCTCGTTTTTCGGCGCGAACCCCAATGTTAGGGGCGTGTAGCGGAATCTCTGTAACACGACAGGAGAACTGACACGATTTTTTATATGAATCTCCATGGAGCAGGTAGATACCTGCCCCACCGGTAAAAAAGTCAATTAATTTACTGTGCCGCGCGTAAACGTGCTTCCAATGCGGTTAGCTCTTCGGATAGCGCAGCGGGTAACCTATCACCAAAACGGGCGTAATGCTCCTGAATAGATTGAATTTCGCCAAGCCATTCTTGGACATCAACCTTCAGAAGTTCTTCCATCTGCTCTTCTGTAACGTCTAATTCGCTGGTATCAATTGCGCCGGGTGCCGGTAGGTATCCGATAGGCGTTTCCACGGATTCAGCTTTTCCAGTAACCCGTTCCACAACCCATTTCAGAACACGACTATTTTCACCAAAGCCGGGCCACAACCAGCCGCCATCATCATCTTTTCGGAACCAGTTAACGTAGAAGATTTTGGGAAGTTTGCTTGCATCAGTCTGTTTTCCGATTTTCAGCCAGTGTGCAAAGTAATCCCCCATATTATATCCACAGAAGGGCAGCATCGCCATTGGGTCACGTCGTAGCTCACCTACCGTTCCTGCGGCGGCCGCGGTGCGTTCCGAAGACATTGCGGAGCCAATAAAGGTGCCGTGTTGCCAATCAAAAGCTTCATAAACTAATGGAATCGTCGTGGCGCGTCTTCCGCCGAAGAGAATGGCGGAAATGGGTACACCGTCCGGATTCTCCCAATTCGCGTCTATAATGGGGCATTGCGATGCGGGTGTAGTGTAACGTGAGTTCGGGTGCGCCGCCACTTTTTCTTCCCCGGCATGCCAGGTTTCGTTTAGCCAACTGGTGACAGTTTCAGGCGGTTCATTACGCATCTCTTCCCACCATACATCCCCGTCCGGGGTGAGCGCAGCATTCGTAAAGATAGAGTTAGATGCGAGGGTGTACATTGCGTTCGGGTTTGTGTCCATTGACGTTCCAGGTGCAACCCCGAAAAACCCCGCTTCAGGATTTATTGCGTAGAGTCGTCCATCTTCGCCAAATTTCATCCAAGCGATGTCATCTCCGATGCATTCTGCTTTCCAGCCGGGGATAGTTGGTGTGAGCATAGCGAGGTTTGTTTTGCCACAGGCACTCGGAAACGCTGCTGCAATATATGTTTTTTCACCTTCGGGGCTTGTTAAGCCCACAATCAGCATATGTTCTGCCATCCATCCATCATTTTTTGCCATCGTGGAGGCGATACGTAGCGCGTAGCATTTTTTGCCCAAGAGTGCATTGCCACCATAGCCGCTGCCATAGGACCAGATAGAACGTTCTTCTGGAAAATGGACGATATATTTATTATCCGGATTGCAAGGCCAGATGACATCCGGCTTTCCGGGCTCGAGCGGCATTCCGACAGAGTGTAAGCACGGGACAAAATCGCCATCTTCACCGAGGGCATCCAACACCATGCTGCCCATACGCGTCATAATCCGCATGTTGACAACGACGTACGGCGAATCGCTAATCTCTACCCCAATCTGCGAAATAGGGGAGCCAAGCGGTCCCATACTGAACGGGACTACATACATCGTCCGTCCTCTCATGCATCCCTTAAAAAGCCCTTTTAATGTCGCTTTCATTTCATCTGCGTCGTGCCAATTGTTCGTCGGGCCCGCCTCAGTTGGGGTTTTCGCGCAGATAAAAGTGCGCCCTTCAACACGGGCAACATCTTCCGAGTCAGAACGCGCAAGGTAACTCCCCGGCCGCTTCTCCGGATTCAAGCGGACAAAGGTCCCTTTCTGAACTAATTCTTCACACAACCTGTCGTTCTCTTCCTGAGAACCGTCACACCAATAGATATCATTCGGTTCGCACAGTTGTGCAGTTTCTTCAACCCAACTGAGCAGCTTCTTGTTCTTCGTCATTCAATCCTCCTGTATCGGAACTACCATATTTCATGTTTTTAGCCCCAAAATCATTTCACCATAAGCACAGCATGTTCCAAGGCATGAGATAGATGATACTTTTTTTGCCAATAAATCTTTTCAAAACTAACAGGGAAACCATCGATTGTTCTACCCATAAGGTTGTTGTCCCAATCCCAAAGGACAGACTTGTGCAAATAACCCAACCGTAAGACGCGAGAAGTCATGCGCGTTTACAAATCGCTACGCCGAAACAGAGACGGAAACACCTATGTTGAGGAGCAGACAAAACTGGATATAATACTTAACAATATAACACGAAAAATCCACTCGTGTCAACCTAAAAACAGACGCGCTGATAGCCGATGAGGTACAAGCACGTTCAAATTTTGCCCTTGACACTTCCCACCGGGGGCAATAAAATAGTGCCATCTCATATAAGGAGCAGCGCAATGCCAAATTTTACAGCAGAGGAACTCACCAAGATTTGCCTAAACGTGTTTCAAAAATGGAAAGTCCCGAAAACCGAAGCGGAAATTGTCACACGTTCTATGGTAGATGCTAACCGTGTGGGACAAGATTCACACGGTGTCATCCATCTGCCGAAGTACGTGGCAGAATTAGAAACGGGGTTAATTGAGCCCGGCGCGCCGACGGAGACTATACATGAATCCCCATCCATCGCGGTGTTGGATGGAAATTGGGGTTTCGGTCCGGTGATTGCGACGCGGGCAGTTAAGCTGGCAATTCAGAAGTCGCAACAAACCGATATTAGTTCTGTCACGGTTTCTCGCTGTAATGAGGTGGGACGGTTAGGGGGATATGCATGCCTTGCTGCAGAGCAGGATATGATTGGATTGCTGATGGCGAATGACCATGGGGGTGGGATATGTGTAGTACCTCACGGCGGGATTGAGCCGAGACTCTCAACAAATCCGATAGCGTGTGCCGTCCCGAGAGAAGGGCAATTCCCGATTGTGCTGGATATGTCTACGAGCGTTGCGGCTTCCGGAAAAATTCGTGTCAACCAGCATCGCGGTGAGGAGGTACCGCACGGGTGGCTCATCAATCCCCATGGCGATTCAACAAGGAACCCAAACGACTTTTATGGGATTCCGCCAGCTGCGTTATTGCCCTTTGGTGCCCACAAAGGCTTCGGGCTTAGTGTGATTGTGGACATCCTTGCGGGCGCGCTCACGGGGGCAGGGTGCAGCCGGGGCGAAGATGCACGCGTCGGAAACGGCTTGTTTGTGCTTGTCATTAACGTTGCAAGCTTTAGCGCATTTCCGGGTTTCAGCGCCGAGGTGGAACGTTTTGTCGCGTACCTCAAATCCGCAAAATGTGCAGTGGGATGCAACGCAATTCGAGTACCGGGTGAACGCGGTTGGGAAGCCCAGCGCAAAAGGGAACAGGAGGGCATTCCGATAGATGCAGAGACATGGCGAACCATTGAACCGCTCCTGTAGAAACGTTATGCTAACTCACTTAATTTGAGGTTCTTGCGAATTTGCTGATACTTTTTTTTCCGACTTCTTCGCTAAATTTTCTTTTACCAATTCCGCCACGGCAGTCTCAAGTGCCTGCCCGCGGAGGTTCGTCTTACGAACAATGCCTGCCCCGTCAATCAAAAAAGTGGAGGGAATCCCACGCACATGATACAACGTGGAGATTTTGTGTTCAGTTAAACAGCATTCCGATAGGAATAAGCAAGTAAGCGTTTAATCTCTTCGCCCTGCACCTGTTTCAAGAAATGAGTGACATCAGCGTCGCTTCCGTTCTCAGCAGCTTTGCACCAATCAATAAACTGGTACGCGTCCCATTTTTCGTTTTCCTCAACGGCTTTGGCAATCGCAGCGAGTGTAGCCGATGGGTTAGCTATCTCTTTCAAAAGCCGGAGTGCATGGTCCCGGAGCGCCGGAAAAATAGGGTGTGTTCCCACTCTACCGAACCAATACTTGGCGTTGCTATAGTCCGGTTCCCGGCGGTGCATGATGCCGTGCCAGTAACTGCCAGTTGGGTTTTCGAGCGTTTGTGAAATCGTATGTGAAGCGTCCAAGGCATCATTCCACAAGAGTAAGCCGCTTTTAACCGCCTCACCGAACGTGGTATTTTTCAGTGCCTGCCCTTCAAAAAACGCGTCGGTGGATACCGCTTCAAGGGATGCTGTCACCTCAGCATTCCATTCCTGTTGCGGCACGAGCAGCGGGAGTGGATTACCCGCCTCTAATTTTTCAATGACATTGGCAATCGCCGAAGTATATGTTACATCCATGGGAAGCTCCTCTGCTAGCATTAAATATCTCTAGATGAAGTCACATTAACCTTAGAAACCTGCCGCTGAAGTAATTTACCATTTTTTCTTCAATAAATCAACTATTTCTTCAATAAATCAACTATTTTAAGGTAAAACGCGAAGTGAAGGTTGTAATTGCGCATGAAGTTCGCTATAATTAAGCGGATAACAAGTCAAGGCACCCACTGCCTAAAGGCAGGGGCTTGTGCTTCGTAGCAACTGCAGTTTTCTCTCTTAGTCCACCGTCTTACTGTTGCTCCACAGAGGGTTCACAAGCAGCCCTCAAAATGTTGAGCGCAGCGTTGATGTCTCTGTCGTGGTGGCAACCACATTCAGGACACGTCCACTGCAATAGCTTCAATGTTAGATTTTCGTTGTGATGTCCGCAATCCGAACACGGCTTCGTTGTCGGTGTCCATTGTCCAACTTGCCGAAACTCACGATGATGTTTGAAACACTTGAACTTCAGAATCTCAACAAACTGCCCGAAGATACAATGAATTTGCCTGTTTCATCGTCAAATCGATTATTCTAAAATCTACTATAGATGAAAATGAAAACCGCGTTTAAAAGAGCCTTAATCGTTTTCCTGAGTTTTACGGCGCTGTTATGCGGCATGCTCATCATCCTCATTCTCCGTTATTCAAAATACGGTTCGCTTCCTGAGACACTACAGATGGTAGATTTTCCAGGAATATTGCTAGCTGCTCTGGGCGCGTCGGTGTTAAGTCTAGTTAGTGTTGGATTAACGTTTTGGTTAGCACGCGCCTGGGCAATCGAACAACCGGAATTAGGCGAACGAATCGTGCGGTTCGCACTCGCAGTTAGCCTTAGTTTCATCATTGTATTCGGCGGCTTGGCAGGTGGAATTATCATCTTACGCACTTTGTGGACAATAGGCTTTTTTTAATTTGCATTTGTGTTGGATTATGTCGTATAATTACTTAATTAAGCTGTTTCGGTATGACTGCCTGCTACATTTGCCAAGGACAGAAACTGAACGGCTTTGGTTAATTGCACGATGAATAGTTTTGTAGCACTCTGTGTGAACGGGTTCTTTTAGGGAATTTTGATGTACTGTAAGGAGGTATCCTCAGCACTCAACTTACCCGTTTTTTACCCGATTCTCAAAGAGGTTTTCTCGGCGTGAGCCCCATCGGGCTCATCTCGGCCGGGACCACAGATTCACAACTTGGGGGTGTGAAAAATATACTACAGAGGTAGACGTACGCAGAAAACGAAGCTGAGACAGAGTCGTTCGAATTATCAGATCCGGGCCCGGGAAGTTCTGTTGATTGACGAGGATAACAAGCAGGTGGGCGTGATACCGACACGCGATGCGATGCAACGTGCTGAAGACGCCGGTTTAGATTTGGTGGAAGTCTCGTCCAATTCAAAGCCGCCCGTTTGTAAGATTATGGACTACGGGAAGTATCAGTACGAAAAGAATAAGCGCGCACGAGAGGCGCGAAAAAAGCAGACGAAGGTTGTCTTGAAAGAGATGCAGTTCCGACCGGATACTGCCGAGCACGACTACCAGTTCAAAAAACGGCATATTGAAGATTTCCTCGGAAATGGATGGAAGGTGCGCGCAACCGTCCGGTTTAAAGGACGTGAAATGCTACACACGCAGCTAGGCAGAAACATGCTCCTCCGGCTTCGGGGAGATGTCGCCGAAATCGCCGATGTTGAGCAGCGGCCCCGAATGGACAAGCGTATCATGTCGATGATTCTTACGCCAAAAACTTCGACATGAAGAGAAACATGCCCTTAAAAAGCATGCACGTTATCACACAGCAAGCGCGAAGAGATTCAGTAACCTCTCTTTATTTTTTTCTAAGGATGCTCTAATGCCCAAAATGAAAACCCATAAAGGTGCAGCGAAACGTTTCAAGCTCACCGCGAAAGGAAAAATCCGTCGCAGACGCGCATACGCAGGACACTTGTTCCTCACGAAATCATCCGGACGTAAGCGCAGATTGCGACAAGCTACCCTCGTTGACGCGAGCAATGAGAAACGCTTGAAACGTCTAATTCATCAGTAATATTTTTTTAGAGGCGCCCTAAACCTGAACTCGGAGAAAGCGACAACGAGGCGTTACGCTTTTGTCGTACTTCGCTGGGGGTGCAATAGTCGACGCAGCCACGGATTACAGATTACAATTTGTGATGCCGCCTGGCGACAGTAGGAGCTTTGAATGGCACGAGTAAAAACAGGGAGTGTGCGACGCAAACGGCGCAAACGGATACTAAAGCATTCAAAAGGATATATAGGCGGTAGAAATAACCTCAAACGTACCGCAACCGAAGCGGTTGAAAAGGGATGGAATCACGCCTATGCACACCGACGCGCACGAAAACGCGATTTTAGACGACTCTGGATAGCACGAATTAATGCAGCCGCAAGATTGCATGGACTCACCTACAGCCGATTTATGCACGGACTTAAAACTGCCGGAATTGTGCTGGACCGGAAAGTCCTCGCCGACATTGCTGTGCATGATGAAGCCGGATTTGGGCAGCTCGCCGCCCGCGCAAAGGGGTAAGGCGAGTACATAAAAAAATTTTGTACCATCCTCAGAAGAATTCTAATGATAGCTTCCATCTACAATCTGCTATGATTAACACGACGCCGGAAGTAGAGAACGAAGCAAAGCGATGAAGGGAAACAGTAAGCGATTGAGGACGCTCAACCAGAGACGCCGGGCCATCGGGTGGAAGCACGGCTTTGGGCGCAATTGCCGAATTTCATCCTAGCGCTACAGCACGCGAAATCTATAGTAGGTTACCGCCGGTGGATTCGCCGGTAGTGAACCAGAAATGAAGCGGGCAAATTCTATCAATTTGCCAAGCGGGGTGGTACCGCGGAAGTAGATGCTTGTCACTTTCGTCCCCACGAAGGAAATCTCCTTCAGAGGATAAAGTGACAGGCATCTTGTTTTTAACCAGGTACTACCATGCAAGAACAATTAATACAGATTCAATCAGACGCACTTGCCGCTTTGGAAGATGTTAAAACATCCGATGCCCTTGAATCGCTTCGAATTGCCTATTTTGGACGAAACGGACGGTTAACAACCGTGATGAAAGGCATGCGGAATCTCTCCACGGAAGAACGCCCCGCCGCCGGCAAGCTCGCAAATGAGGTACGCAGTAGTCTAACAAAAGCGTTTGAAGATAAGGTGAACCGCCTCGCACGCACCCGACAAGCACAGCAACTTGAGGAGGAAGCGGTAGACATCACGCTCCCCGGGCGAAAGCCTCTCTACGGAAAGGCACACCCCATCATGCAAACCTTGGAACAGATAGAGACGATTTTCAAGCAGATGGGTTTCCAAGTAGCCACCGGACCAGATGTTGAGACGGAGTATTACAACTTTGACGCGCTTAACACGCCCGCAGAACACCCTGCGCGAGAACTGCACGATACTTTCTACCTAACCGATGGGCATCTTTTACGGACGCATACGTCGCCGGTTCAAATCCGCGCGATGGAGCAGCAACACCCCCCTATCCGTATTATTGCCCCCGGCAAAGCGTATCGCGTCGATTACGATGTTTCTCACACCCCTATGTTTCATCAAGTCGAAGGGCTCCTTGTCGATACGCACGTCACCTTTAGCGAATTGAAGGGCGTGCTGACATCCTTCGCCCAACAGATGTTCGGAAAACGGATACGCATGCGCTTCCGCCCACATTTCTTCCCTTTTACGGAACCAAGTGCCGAAGTCGATATCTCCTGTACCGTCTGTAGCGGAAACGGATGCCGGAGTTGTGGCGGTACAGGCTGGAGCGAAATCTTGGGCGCAGGCGCCGTCCACCCAGAGGTATTCCGGGCTGTTAACTATGACGCCGAACAGGTGACAGGGTTTGCCTTCGGCATGGGCGTAGAGCGCATCGCGAATCTCCAATTCCGAATACCGGATATCCGCACCTTCTATGAAAACGATCTCCGGTTTTTGCGCCAGTTTTGACGATGGCTTGTAAAATGCGATACGCGCCTCTCTTAAACGTTCTAGTCTTCTGATTGCGACAAAAAAGGACCTGATTTATGAACGTAACCCTCAATTGGCTAAAAACCTATACGGATTTTGCGTATTCCGCAAGAGAACTCGCAGACAGGCTCACGATGTTAGGCATTGAAGTTGAATCCATTAAGCAACTCGGTACCGAATTAACAGGGGTTGTTGTCGGCAAGGTGACGGGGATTCACCCACATCCGAATGCCGATAAACTCCTGCTATGTCATGTCGATGTCGGTGATGACGCTGCACTCCAAATCGTCTGTGGTGCACCGGATGTACGCGAGGGCATGCTTGCCCCCGTCGCAACAGTGGGTGCCGAACTGCCCAACGGGCTGAAAATCAAGCGCGCGAAACTCCGAGGCACGATATCACACGGCATGCTCTGCTCTGAAAAGGAACTCGGCTTATCCAACGATGACGCCGGCCTGATGGAATTGGCGGAACACATTGCCCCCGGCACACCTCTCGCCGGCGCGTTAGGCTTAGATGATATTGTCTTCGAGTTAGAGATAACACCGAACCGCCCGGATTGTCTCAGTCTCATCGGCGTAGCGCGCGAAATCGGTGCTGATACCGGCAACCCCTTAAAATTGCCAGAGGTTCATCTCCAAGAAAACGGTGGCGATGTTCGAGAGAACACGTCTGTAACGATTGAAGCCCCTGAGCTCTGTTCCCGTTATGCAGCACGCGTTATTCGCGGCGTGACAATAGGACAATCCCCAATGTGGTTACAACGGCGGCTTGAATCCGTTGGCATCGGCGTTATTAACAACATTGTTGACATCACTAACTTTGTCTTAATGGAATATGGACACCCACTTCACGCCTTTGATTATCAAAAGCTCGCTGAAAACCGCATCGTTGTGCGACGGGCAAACCGGGGCGAAAAGCTCACGACATTGGATGAAACCGAACGCGAGTTAGATACCACAATGCTGGTAATCGCCGATGCCGAAAAACCTGTCGCGCTCGCCGGAATTATGGGAGGCGAGGACTCCGAGATTACGAACGCAACATGCGATGTACTGCTGGAGAGTGCCCATTTTCAACCCGCAAGCATCCGCGCTACCGCGAAGACTTTAGGCATACACACAGAAGCTTCCTACCGATTTGAGCGAGGGACCGATGCTGAAGGCGTAATTCCTGCACTCAATCGCGCCGTACAACTCATCGCCGATTTCGCCGGCGGGACTGTCTGCGAAGGAATCGTTGATGTCTATCCACGGCAACATCAACCTATTCACATTGAACTCCGTCCGGAACGCGTCAATTTTGTCCTAGGCACCCAACTTGAAGCAGGGCAGATGCACGATATTCTGAGTCGACTCGGTTTTCATGTCGAAAACGCCAACCCAGACAAATACCGTTTCACCGCCCCAACGTTCCGGCCAGACGTGACTCGCGAAATCGACCTGGTTGAAGAGATTGCCCGCGTCTACGGCTATGATAAAATCCCCACGACGCTCCCAAAAGGTAATATTCCGGTTCCTGTTCCAAAACCCACCGTAGAAATCCACAAACGAATAAAGCAGTTCCTCCTGAGTACCGGGATGATGGAAGTTGTAAACTATAGTTTCTGTGGCCCCGGTAGTTTCGACAGAATTCGCTTGAATGAGAATGACGTGAAACGTGAGGGCTTGCGGTTGCAAAACCCGTTAAGTCCCGAAATGTCGTTGCTTCGCACGACACTGCTGCCAAGTCTGCTTGAAAACGCCCGGCACAACCGCAATCACCAGATAGACAATATTGCCCTCTTCGAAATTTCCACCGTGTTTATCGCATCAAAAGAGCCGTACCGGGTAACCGGCATCCTCACAGGTAAGGTAGGAGGCGGTGTCTACGAAGATGCGTACCGCCATCCAGATTTCCTTGACATCAAGGGGATTGTGGAAGGGCTGCTTGAAGTCTCCGGTATTAACGATTATACCCTTGCAAAAACAGCCGAACCGACTTTCCATCCAGGGCGAAATGCAGAAGTGTTGTTAGGAAAGCAACACATCGGTATCTTCGGCGAGGCACATCCGGAAGTCCTTAAGAATTATAACTTACCGTACAGGGCATATCTCTTTGAATTTGATTTGGATGCCCTAACAGAGAATGCTGAGCCCGTCAAACGTTTTGAACCGATATCTATCTATCCCAAGGTCCAACGTGACATAGCGATTGTGTTAGATGCCGATATACCATCGAATCTTCCCATAGAATTCATCAAGATAACCGGGGGTGAACTCGTTGAATCAGTCCGCTTGTTTGATGTTTATGAAGGGGAGCAAGTCCTGGCCGGGAAGCGCAGCCTTGCCTACACGATTACATATCACTCTGGCACCGAAACTTTGACCGACAAACTCGTCAACCGCGTTCACGGTAACGTTATTAAACGTCTCCATCAAGAGCTCGGTGCGGAACTCAGAATGTAGGAGTGATTCCGTTTGTCGCAGGGTGCAATCCCCTGAACGCGATGGAAAAACCATGCCCGAAAACAGAATCAAAAACATGTTTGCTGCCATTGCGCGTCACTATGATTTCCTCAACTCCCTTTTAAGCCTCCGGTTTGACAAAATGTGGCGGCGGGAGACGGTTGAGGCCAGCCGCGTTGCATCGACAAGCAAGGTTTTAGATGTTTGCACCGGCACCGGTGAGCTCGCCCTCGCCTATGCAGACAAAATCGGCGATAACGGTTCCGTCATCGGCGATAACGGTTCCGTCATCGGTGACAAGGGTTCCGTCATCGGTGACAAGGGTTCCGTCATCGGTTCCGATTTCTGCTTTGAAATGTTAAGTATCGGTAAGCAAAAGGTAGTCTCACAATCAGAGTTGGCTCCGACAGTTCCGGTAACCCGGTTTATTGCTGCAGATACGCTCATGCTCCCTTTTTTCGACAACACGTTTGACATCGTCTCTGTCGGGTTCGGCATCCGGAACGTTACCAATCTGGAAGAAGGGATTCGTGAGATGACACGTGTTGCTGTCCCCGGGGGCAGAATTGTCATCTTAGAGTTTACGCAACCGCGGAATTTAGTATTTCAGCGCCTTTACTATTTTTATTTCACCAAGATTTTACCGTTCATCGGCAATCTCATCTCGGGCAGCAAAGATGATGCTTACGGGTATCTCCCACGTTCTGTGATGCGGTTTCCGAATTGTGATGCGTTAAAGGAGGTTATGGAACAGTGTGGGCTAACGGATGTGCGGTTTCATCGTAAAACGCTCGGTGTCATCGCGATTCACGTTGGCAAAAAAACGAGCCGAGACTAACAAATTTTAGAATACTTGTCGGTGCACTTTAGAAGTGTACATTAGTGAGAGCTATCCGCACTCTTAACTAAGCGTTCCATATGTGCCACAACGGATTCGGATAACCCCTGCAAGTCATACCCGCCCTCCAAAGCGGAAACGACTTTACCGGATGCGGTTTCCGCGGCGAGTTCAAGAACTAAGTCAGTTAACGTTGCGAACCCATCAGCGGTGAGCGCAATTGTCGCAAGTTCGTCACGATGGTGCGCGTCAAACCCTGCCGATATTAGGATAAACTCCGGCGCGAAATCCTTCAACGCCGGCATCAGCACATCCTCAAAAACCGTAACGTAGTCGTCGTCACCGCTGCCGGAAGGCATCGGGACATTCAACGTTGTACCGCGAGCGTTACCGGTTCCGCTTTCATAACGCGAACCCGTGCCCGGATAGAGTGGTGATTGGTGGATAGAAAAGAAGAAGACGGATGCGTCGGAATAAAAGATGTCTTGAGTGCCGTTACCGTGATGCACATCCCAGTCCACAATGGCAACTTTTCCTACCCCGTGCTCGGATTGCAGGTAGCGCGCCGTAATCGCCACGTTGTTAAACAGACAGAATCCCATACTCCGATTCTGCGTGGCGTGATGCCCGGGCGGACGCACCAGGGCAAACGCGTTGCTCACTTTCCCGGTGACAACCGCCTCCGCAGCACGCAAAACGCCACCCGTTGAAAGTCTTGCAATCTCAAACGATGCCTTCACGACAGGCGTATCGTAACTCAACGCCCGCTCCTCCGCGCATGCTTGACGGACATGTTCAATATAGGCAGCTTCATGCGCATAGCAGAGTTGAGCAACAACTGCCGGAGTAGGAGCGATTTGGTCGAGTTGCTCCCAAACAGTGCTCTCTTGAAGTGCGTTCAGGCTAGTTATTAACCGTTCTGGACGTTCAGGATGCCCTGAACCGGTGTCATGGTTCAAGTAATCTAAATGATGGACGAACGCGGTTTTTTGCGTCATGGTTTCTTACCGTTATTGATACACGCCATAATTTCCTCACAGGATTACCCACTGATAGCGCGACATTGGACAACCTGCATGAATTCCACTTTATCCGGCAAACTAGCAGTTAAGCTGTTTCTTGCCATTCCTGCTCGCCCGGTATTTTGGCTAAAAGTTCTACCGACGTGCCAAGAGCACCCCGCCTTTAGATAGATTCAAACAATCACGCAAGTTGAAGATAATTAACGATTATTATCTGTTATAGAAAAAAAGTCAAGGGGTTAAGTCAACTACCCAAGCCTAAAGACTTGGGCTTGTTAAGAGCGTCAAACAACGTAAACTGTGTTGCGTTCTGAAAGCCTTTGTCTCGTGCTTCGTTCTTGTTTCTCGTTTCTTCGAGGGTGGTAACCCACCGCTCTCCACGAAGGGCAGCAGCTGCCCTAAGAAGTATGTTTATCGCAGCATTGTGGTCCCGGTCTAAAACCGTTCCACAAAACTGACAACTAAAAGTTCGCACCCCCAGCGATAGTCGCTTCGGCGACTTCTCACAGCAACTTGAGCAGGTTTGCGAGGTATTCTTCGGGTTTACTTGGTGGAAATGGAAACCGTCTCTTTCGGCTATGTTCCCACACCACGCATCTCATGTTGCCCAAGACGCATCGCTGATACTCTTGCTGAGGTGTTTGTTCTGAACCATATTTTCGGTGTTAAGGTTTTCGGCGACTAACACACTGTTTTTCTTATGGTGGTAGAGTTTATAAACGAGTTTACCAATAAAGTCTTTACGCCTGTTGACTATTCGCTCATGATGTAAAGCGAGTTTCTGCTGTTGTTTCTTTCTACTCATGCTACCTTTTTTCTGACGCGAAAGGTATGAAGAGTGTTTCCGTGTAAGTCCTTCTGCTTGACGATACCACCGCGGATTCTCCTCTTTTTCACCATCGGAAGTCGTTAGATAGTGCGTTGTCCCTACATCAACAGCAATCGCTGCCGTCGGTTCAACTTTCGGTGTATCCGGGAGTTCACAGGAGATATGAGCGTACCACCCCGAGGCTTTTTTAACGAGTGTGACTTCTTTCGCATCACCTTGAAGGGGGCGGTGCATGTATATCTTAACTTCGCCCAACTTTGGCACTCTCACCCTGTCGTGTTTCCATACTGTTTCGCGGATTGGGTTCTCGCGAACGCGTATCGTTTTTTTATCCGCGGTGTGGTTCTTTCGACGAACAACTTTAGTTTGTTTACGCAGTTTCCACGACAGAGACGTAATCCGTTTCCGATGTCTTGGATAGCCTTTTTTCGTGTCCCCTTCTTCGCAGCGTCTATAGAAACCGTGATAAGCTTTATCCGTGCGTTCCAAGGCACACACTTGCATATCTTGTGGCACTTCACGGAAGTCGTCATATTTTTTACGGGCAACAGTCAGCTTCTGTTGCTGTTCGTAGCAAGACACCCGTTCACCTTCAGTCTCCCACGCAACCTTGCGATGATGGCGTGCGGAATTCTGAAGTTCACAAAGGTGTTCTAACCACTTTAATAATGTCGTTTCCTGTGTTTGCGTAGGATACACAGGGTATCTAAATGTTAAATTCATGGTATATCAGGTATCAGGCATTTATCCCCTAACAAGTGGGAGGCAAGTCCGTAACCTTGCGGTTACGCTTGTTAGACTTGCCAACCTGATACTATCATTATACTACTTTTTTGATCCAATGTCAAATCTTTTTTCAACCGTTGGGTCTAATTCACTAAGGCGGTTTTTCCTCCCAAGTCTAAAGACTTGGGCTTCCAAACCGAAACATAAGTGAAACAATTTCCGTAACACACGTCACATTCCAGTTGTCCACCGCTGCCCAAACTTAAAATCTATTTCGTTTTTCAGCCCCCTGCCACTCCCGAAACTTCCTCCACCGTCCGATTGTTCGTACATCGACACCCAGCGCCCATTGAAGCTTGTAAGGGTGAAGACTCCTGCTGCGTAAAATGCGCGTAAAACCGGTTGACTTCACCTTATCTATTTAGTATAACATCTATTGAAGGTTTCTTTCGCAAGAAACTTAAGAATGCAATGGAACTTTTTCGTCCACGATGTAAGAACAAGAGGGTACCTCATTCGCACATCTGAGAAAACGTTGAAAATTGAATGACGCTGCCTAAAGTCTCAGAACGTCTTTTTTCTTGAAGAGAAACCTGAACTGTGCTAAACTTTAACTCAAACCCGTAGGCGAAAGGAAAATGAGATGGTTCAATACAAAACACCCCGTGCCTTTCATGTGATGACGAAGCCGATTGGCCCAATATGCAACCTTGATTGCGAATACTGCTTTTATCTCGATAAAGAGAAACTCTACCCCGAAACGCGTTCCTTCCGGATGAACGAGGAGCTCTTGGAGAGGTACGTCAAGCAGTACATTGAGGCGCAACAGGTAAACGAAGTCACGTTCGCGTGGCAAGGGGGAGAACCAACGTTGATGGGCGTTGATTTTTTCCGGAGCGCCGTCCGCTATCAGAAGAAGTATAGACGCACCGGCATGCAGCTCCAGAATACGTTTCAGACGAATGCCACACTGCTCGACGATGAGTGGGGCAAATTCTTCAAGCAGAACAATTTCTTAATCGGCGTTAGCATTGACGGGCCTGCGGAAATTCATGACAAATACCGCTATGACAAGCGCGGCCGCCCATCGTCGGAACAGGTAATTCGCGGACTCCGCATTTTGCAGAAGCACAAGGTGGACTATAATGTGCTATGTGTCGTCAACAACCATAACGCTCACTATCCATTGGAGGTATACAATTACTTCAAAGGACTCGGCGTAGCGTTTATGCAGTTCATACCAGCCGTTGAACATTTCGGCGGCAAGAATGTATCCCCACGCTCTGTCACCGCCAGGCAATACGGCAAATTCCTCTGTACCATTTTCGACGAGTGGAGCACGAATGACATCGGCAAGATTTTTGTTCAGATTTTTGATGTCGCACTTGAGGCATGGCTCGGATATAACCCGAGTTTATGCATTTTTAATGAAACATGCGGGGACGCGCTCGCCATTGAACACAACGGGGACATCTACTCCTGTGACCATTTTGTTACACCGGAGTATCACGTTGGAAACATTACGGAAACAACCATCACGGAGATGGTAGATTCCCCGTTCCAACGCAAATTTGGCACTGATAAACGTGATACCCTTCCGGAATACTGCCGAACGTGCGAGGTTAAGTTTGCCTGTAATGGTGGCTGCCCTAAAAACCGCTTTATCAAAACACCGACAGGTGAAGACGGGCTGAACTACCTCTGTGCTGGCTATAAGCAATTTTTCAAGCACATTGACGAATCGATGAAGTTGATGGCATCTGCTCTCCAGATGGGGCAACCCGCCAATAGCATCATGCCGGCACTGCGCGAACGCCAGAAAACAAAATCGATACTGCATACACGACACCCCTCGAAAAAGAGCGGACGCAACTCCCCTTGTCCATGTGGCAGCGGTAAAAAGTATAAGCAGTGTTGCTTGAAAAACAAATAATATGGTAAGTCCGGTTGCCAATTGGAGCGCAATGAGAGCGAGCTTGGCAGCTTCCCCCAATTGTTCTCTAGTTTTCTTCCTATCTGCGCCTTTTGTAAGCCCCTACTTACAAACCGCTTCTACTCTCTATGAACGAAGCTGATAACCTTAGATTCATCTTCCAATATTCCGTGAAAGCCGCTGGAAGTGAGCAAACATTTCTCTTATACGGAACATAGAACGCCGAAGTTAGCCCGTTCCAAATTGCTTACAAGCGGGGCCGCCCGCCTGTATCTTCGTCGGGAATCCCCGAATTGATTGCATGGAAGTTGAAATCTGGCGGATATTCATGACGTATTTTACGGAACGCGGCTACCTCTTTGAGAAAAACTACGAGGATAGAATCAAAAGTCGGTAACTGTTCCGAGCCAGAAAAAACAAAAATCCGGACGGCATGAAGTCCGAATTTTTATTGGTTTTACGAAAAGATTTTGAAGGAAGCGAATATGGTAACAAATAGGCCAAATATCTTACTCATCACCAGTGATCAGCAGCATTGGAGCACCTTAGGATGTCTCAATCCAGAAATCCAGACACCATCCTTAGATGCATTGGCGAGCGAAGGCACCTTGTTTCACCGCGCGTATTGTCCAAATCCTACCTGTACACCGACGCGTGCATCCATTATCACCGGTAAATATCCGAGCCAGCACGGCGCCTGGTCCTTAGGGACAAAGCTCCCTGAAACGGCGGCCACCGTCGGTGATGATTTCACAGATGCAGGATACCGAACGGCCCTCGTCGGCAAAGCGCATTTTCAACCGCTGCACGGCACAGAGGAGTACCCATCTCTGGAGGCTTATCCGATTCTACAAGATTTGGATTTTTGGCGAAATTTCAAGCGGCCATTTTACGGGTTTCAGCATGTTGAGCTCGCACGCAACCACGCCGATGAAGCGCACGTCGGACAGCACTACGCTATCTGGATGGAAGAGAAAGGTTGCACGAATTGGCGCGACTATTTTATGCCACCAACAGGAAATAACCGGAATCAACGCCGGAAATGGCTCATCCCTGAAGAATATCATTACGATACTTGGATTGCTGAACGTACCAACGCATTAATGGAACAGTATCAACACAACGACGAGAATTTTTTCTTGTGGGCGAGTTTCTTCGATCCGCATCCTAAATATCTGGTGCCTGAACCATGGGATACGATGTATCATCCGGCGGATATTACAGTACCCGCGGTAACCGAAGGCGAACATGACAACAATCCACCGCACTTCCAATTGACGCAGCAACGGAAACCGGATTTCTCAGCGTGGCGTGAAAGCGGGAAAGGCGTTCACGGGTTCAACTCCCATCTCCGCGAAAGGGATGAACTCGCCAAAGACATCGCCATCTATTATGCTATGGTGAGCCTGATGGATAAATACATCGGGAAAATCTTAGCAAAACTTGACGAGCTAGGACTTACCGATAATACGCTTGTCGTTTTCACATCGGACCATGGGCATTTTTACGGACAACACGGACTTGTCGCAAAAGGCGCGTTCCACTACGAAGACGTGATTCGCGTCCCGTTCCTTGTCCGTTATCCGGGCGTCGTACCCGCCGGTGTACAGTCGAATGCACTGCAGAGTTTAGTCGATTTAGCACCGTCGTTCCTCAGTGCCGCCGGGATTGACATTCCACTACCGATGACGGGTGAAGATCAGACATCCGTCTGGTACGGGCAACAGGAACACGCGCGTGAACACATTATCGTGGAAAATCGCCACGAACCGACAACCGTTCACCTCAAAACCTACGTTGACGAACGGTATAAACTCACCGTCTACTACAACCGGGATTACGGGGAGTTGTTTGACTTACGCGAAGACCCGGGGGAAATCAATAACCTTTGGAATTTTCCTGCGCATGCCGCGCTAAAGGCGGAACTCGTCATGAAGTTGTTATTTGCCGAAATGGGAAAGGAGCCCCTCTGGATGCCTCGAACGTCCGGCGCCTGATAACTGAGTCGCTGTTTTAAGGAGAAAATGGTGATGAGAGACAGATGGGGCGGTTTGGAATTGTCAAATGTCTTGTTATTTTTAGTTCACAATGAGTTTTACTTTATACGGACAGACAGGCTTGAATCCGAATTAGGCCCGAGTGCGCATCCTATCACTCCAAGGGGCAAACCGGCTTCCATCCGGGGTAAACTTAAAAATCAGTAGTGGAAGTCCTTGATGTAGGAGACTCAGCAGGTTTTAGTGCCCCGAACAAGTGAATGAATCAATACCGCCGCTTCCAGTGCCAACTATCACTCCCAGAAATGAGAGGGCGAATCTCCTCAGGCAACGTCTCAATAAACTCCGGGCTAACCTCGTTACCGGGCCATTCTCGAACCATCGGCGGTGTATAACCTGCGATAAGAATTACACGTTCCTTATCACTTCGAATCGCTGTCGTACTGTGAATTAACGCTTCCGCGAAAAGAAGCACGGTACCCGCCGATGCCTCCACTTGATGGATAAGTTTGTCATCAGCCACTGCTGCTTCAATCATCTCGTTTTGCGGCCAGGTCAAACGGTGGCTTCCCGGTATAACACAGGTTCCGCCATCATCGGGCCCGACATCTGTCAAATACGCTAATGTCTTCACAAAGATACAGTGGTACTTATGTTGTTCAATATACGTCCCCCACCCGTGTTGCGTTCCGCGGTGGAACCCGGTGGGGTTATACCGTTGCTTGCGAAGTTCGTTAATATCTGTGTCCGGGTTACGTCGATTGATAATCGCCTCGGTTTCCTCAAGACGTACCGCACCGCCTACGACTTCTTCGACAAGGGGCACGAGTTTCGGGTGCACGGCATATTCCAATAACGCCGTATCATACTCAACCAGATTCCCGAATAGCATGTGATGTTCGCCATCTAGGCGCGCGTAGAACCGTTTGGATTCGCGCGCTTCATCGGCTTTTATCCGGTAGAGCGCATTTTTCATCCGTGATATTTCATCGCTGTTCAGAACGTTCTCAAGGAGCACAAAACCGTAGATGTCGAAATGTAACCGTTGTGCCGGTGTTAGACTGACTGTTTCATTAGTTTTCATGATTTCTCCGGTTTGTCAAGAGTAAACATCCTCAACAGCCCTTATCCTAATAAAATTAAAATCCCAATTCAGCCAAGCGGTGGTAACAATCTGACTCATCTACGCGGAACACGGCGTAAAAATGATTTTTCAATCGTGATACCCGTACATGCCTACTGACGTTTGAGTTGTCCCCAAACTGTGGCGAGTTTCCCTTCCAGATTCACGGCGAGATTCAGCGGTTCATCGCCTTCATAGATAAGTAAATCATCCACATAACCGGGAGTGTTCATACTCCAGACATAGAAGACAACCCACTTAGCGACGGGCCCCAGGGCGGCGTTCCGAAAGCCGAGTCCCTTTTCCGGTTTAGCACGCAATGCGGTTTGCCGACTATCACCGACGTAAAAATCAAATTCACTTTTGTCGAAATTGGCAACAATCCAGACGTATTTCCACGTATCAGTTTCAAAGTCGCCGATAGGTTGCCAAGCAGCCCCATCGTAGAAGCGGACAATACCTGCGTCCCAGTTGATGTAGGTACCCCCGTTGTTTTCCTGGATGTTGTCAGCAGAGACAACCTTGATATTGAAAGCGCGCCCGCCCCCTTCAATATAGCCCTAAAATTCGACGGAAACAACTGGATTTTTGGTTTCTATCGGTACACCGAGTCCATCTCCATCGGCACCACCAAGGATAGCGAGTGATTTTTTGTCGGTTTTGACGGTATCACCTGTGACTTCAAACTGCCCCCTTAGCGTCTCCCACCCTTGTGGCGGCTTCCCTACCGTGAATTCTTCAAATCCTGTCTGTACGAACACTTCTTGCGCCGTTGAGTTGCTAACAAAAGCTATACTCAAAATGATTACAGCTGCGAAGTGAAAACTCGAGCGGTAATTCGCTTCTATCACCGATTTCATGAAAAACTTCTTCATCCGAACTCCTTTGTGTGTACTCACGTTCGCAGTGAATTTTGCGTTTTCTATGGCATCCAGATGTTCCATTCCCCTTTCTTATGCCATATCCGACAGTCAAGACAGAGACACATATACCGAATCGCAAAGCGGGGCGAAGAACTGACATTTATCGTGCCGGAGTGCGGTAGCAGATGGTCAACTACCCAAGCCTAAAGACTTGGGCTTGTCATTGCATCAAACAACAAAAGTTGTTTTGCGTTCTGCAAGCCTTCGTCTCGTGCTTCGTTCTTGTTTCTCGTTTCAGTGAGGGTGGTAACCCACCGCTCTCCACGAAGGGCAGCAGCTGCCTTAAGAAGTATGTTTATCGCAGCGTTGTGGTCCCGGGCTAAAAACGTGCCACAAAACTGACACCGAAAAGTTCGCACCCCCAGCGATAGGCGCTTCGGCGATTTCTCACCGCAACTTGAGCAAGTTTGCGAGGTATTCTTCGGGGCTACTTGGTGGAAATGGAAACCGTCTCTTTCGGCTATGTTCCCACACCACGCAAAGAAGGTGCTCCAAGACGCATCGGAAATGCTCTTGCTGAGGTGTTTGTTCTTTACCATGTTGGAGGTATTTAGATTCTCTCCCACCAACACATTATTTTTCTTATGGTGGTAGAGTTTATAAACGAGTTTACCAATAAAGTCTTTGCGTCTGTTGACTATTCGCTCATGATGTAAAGCGAGTTTCTGCTGTTGTTTCTTTCTACTCATGCTACCTTTTTTCTGACGCGAAAGGTATGAAGAGTGTTTCCGTGTAAGTCCTTCTGCTTGACGATACCACCGCGGATTCTCCTCTTTTTCACCATCGGAAGTCGTTAGATAGTGCGTTGTCCCTACATCAACAGCAATCGCTGCCGTCGGTTCAACTTTCGGCGTATCCGGGAGTTCACAGGAGATATGAGCATACCACCCTGAGGCTTTTTTAACGAGTGTGACTTCTTTCGCATCACCTTGAAGGGGGCGGTGCATGTATATCTTAACTTCGCCCAACTTTGGCACTTTCACCCTGTCGTGTTTCCATACGGTTTCGCGGATTGGGTTCTCGCGAACGCGTATCGTTTTTTTATCCGCGGTGTCAGTCTTTCGACGAACAACTTTAGTTTGTTTACGCAGTTTCCACGACAGGGACCGAATCCGTTTCCGATGTCTTGGATAGCCTTTTTTCGTGTCCCCTTCTTCGCAGCGTCTATAGAAACCGTCATAAGCTTTATCCGTGCGTTCCAAGGCACACACTTGCATATCTTGTGGCACTTCACGGAAGTCGGCATATTTTTTACGGGCAATCGTTAGTTTTTGTTGCTGTTCGTAGCAAGAAACGCGTTTACCTTCAGTCTCCCACGCAACCTTGCGATGATGGCGTGCGGAATTCTGAAGTTCACAAAGGTGTTCTAACCACTTTAATAATGTCGTTTCCTGTGTTTGCGTCGGATACACAGGGTATCTAAATGTTAACTTCATGGTATATCAGGTATCAGGCGTTTATCCGCGAAACGGCGATTTCGCCCTACGCTTACAACATCGGAGGCAAGCACGTAGCCAAGAGACTACGCGTAGTATGCTTACCAACCTGATATTATACTTATACGACATTCTTTCGTAATCGTCAAGTTTTTTCTTGACACAAGGGGTTAGCAGGCTTTCCTCCCACAGCTAAAGCAGTGGGCTTCACGCCTGAATGCCCGTGAACGCGGACGACAAGTACATCTTCATAATGCGAACGATTGAAAATCCCGATGGTGCCTTTTTTCGGTACAGCACGATGCGCCCGCCAAAGAAAATCGTGTGATGCCTCATATGTCGTAGGGACTTTGAAATTAACGACATGACACCCTTGCACGTTAATGCCGGACATCACGCCACGGATAGTGCCATCCTTTCCGCAAGTATCCATTCCTTGCAAGATAATCAGCAAGGCGCGCTGATTTTCTGCGTAGAGCAACTCTTGAAGTTTCTGTAACTCCTTCTTCAGTTTTTTCAACGGCGCTTTGGCCTGCCCTTTTTTTTTATAATGGGCTGTGTAATCCGGTTCAAGAGATTCCAGCCGAATCCGGTTTCCAGGCGCTACAATAAAACGTTCGGGCACAAAGTTCCTCCGTAAATATCTTCAGGTTCATTGGATAGTCTCTTACGTCCTCAGTGCAGAGATGAGCATCACCTCTCAGCGATGCACGAAAACCTGCTCATTGAACGCCACGTGCCGTTCATCTATTCGCCTGGCGTCCTACTGTGATAAAGATTCGTAATAATTATCAACGAGCCGGCGGTATTCAGGCGGAACGTCCTCTTTTCCCACTTGGGCGAGTCGCTTTTTCTCCTGAAGTGTGTTAAGTCTGTCTTCAAGAGCAGCTTCCAATTTTTCGAGGGAACGGATGGCGAGCTCGTAGCGCGGAAGAGGCTGAGAACGGTTACTAGAACGATAATCCATACTGTTCAACAGCTCCAGCCATAATTTCTGAATTTCACGATTGGATTCTCTCCCTGCACGTGCCAGCTGATTTTCGTTTTCTCCGGGCTGTTGTCCGTCCTGTCCATTCTGCATCGCCTGCTGCGCCTGTTCCATTCGTTCCTGCATCTGCTGATGTTGTTCCATAAGCTGCTGCGTCCGGTTCTGTTGCTCAGGCGTCTGCTCTTGCCCTTCCATGGCTTGGAGTTCTCGTTGGATATCCTGCATCTGTTCTTCTAAGCGTTGAAGTTGTGCGAGCGCGGTTTCCAACTGTTCTTCTTCCGTTGTTGCCATATTCGCCCGGGCCTGTTGCAAGTCATCTTGTCCTTGTTGAAGGGCTTTTAAGACTTCCTGCTGATTCCGGTCAGCGGCGCTAAAGCTTCGCCATTGCAAGGCGCGTTGTGCCGTTTCCATATCTTGCGCGGTGCTTTCCTCTAAGAATCTTCGGGTTGCATCTGCAACGTTTCTCGCCGCGTCAGGATGCGTCTCACTGAGCTGTTCCTGCAAGGTTTGAAGTGTGCTTTGAAGAGATTCTAGTTCTCGCTGAAGTCCGCGCTGTTGATTTGCCAATTCGGATGCTTGCTGAAAATCTTCCACTTGCATCTCAGAATGCTCAGATTGATTTCGGAGTTGCTGTGTCTGCTGCTGAACGTCGTCTTGCTCTGCCATCAACTGCTGCATTTCTTGCGTTGCTATTTCCAGTGTATCCTCAGTGAATTCTGCGGAGACGTTCTCCAACTGTTCAATCGCCTCCTCAAGCTGTGCAGCGGCTTGTTCCCCTTTAGCGGCACTCAACTGCGGTTGCTGCTGTTGCATCCCTTCTGCTGCTTGTCGCATCTGTTGTTGCGCCTGTTGCATCGCCTGCTGGGCTTGCCCATATCTGTCGGCACGCGTTCCCCCACTACCGTGGCTATTCTGTTGCATCTGATTCAGCTGATGTGCCATATTACCAGCTTGTTGAGAGAGTTCTCCTTGTTGCTCGCGATTCTGTTGCATTTCGCTAGGTGAAGGTTCATTTTCACGTCCCAACTGTTGGTTCTGTTGATTCAACTGTTGCTGTTCTTCCAACATCTGGCTTGCCTGCTCTAACATTGCTTGTGTCTTCTCTTGCATTTCCTGTTCGAGTTCATCTTGCCCTTGCTCAATTTCGCTTTGCAATTCCTCTAATTCGAGCTCAAGATTTTCTGCGAGTTGCGGGTTGTTATTACGCATCCGGGTCAAAACCTTAGGCATTTCAAGGCTCACTTTGAGTAACAATTCAAGTGCATCTTGTTCCGGTGGCATTGCCGCGTCTGGCTGGATGGCATCAAGGCTATCGCTTGCTTCACCCATCTTTCCAACAGCTTCTTCTAAGTTCATCAAAATTTCAGGTGCCACCGCGGCTGTCTGCATCGCCATGCTAATTTCATCTACTAATCGCTGTGTTTTTCCCTTCAGTTCCGATTGCTTTTCACCGGTTTTCTTAACAGCAAATCTATATTCTTCTGAAGTATCCGAAGATTGCGCGTTGATATGCCGCCACGTTTCACGAATAATCTGTTTCTGGGATGCAAGTATTTCTCGAAATGGGTTCGGTTCAGGTGGGCTGGGCTCTCCTTCTGCTTCTTGAAACCGTTCATTAAACGGGCGTACCTCAATGAAATAGATATCGCTGCTGGCTTTCCCCGGGCCTGTGAGCGTGTTATTATCAGTAGCTTGGGCATAGTATGATATGACTTCGCCCGGTTCCACATCAAACTCTTCAAGGTAAAAGGTATAAGTACCTTTTCGGAGATTCTTTTCTGCGATATCCGCGGTTTCCATCCGCAATTCCTGCAACTGCCCAGAGCCGACGCTATACATCAAGGATAACTGCGCAACCCCATAGTCATCTTTTGCTTCGGCAACGACGCGCACTTCTTCAAGTTTTGTCACTTTCACATCACGTCCAGGCGCTTTGATGACAACTTCCGGGGCATTATCCGGAATCGCTTTAATCCTATATGCAATCGGAATTTCATTATTAAAACCATCAATACAGAGCAGTTTTACCTCATAACGTCCATCCGCCTGAATATCCAACGTTGTGGTAAGCGTCTTACCGTCAAAGATATTCATTTCGATTGTTTTCGGTGCCGGTGCAGATAGCTCTTTCTCTTCCGTAAGTGTCGTGTCGTGAACTACGAATGTTGCAGCTTGGATGGCTTTATTCGTTATCAGTTTAATTTCAGCTTGCGTACCTACCACTGCTCGGATATCACCGAGCCCTTGTTGCACAACAGGGGTGAGCTCAGTATAGGCTGGATAAGTATAAGCGACAGAAACGTCGCTAACTCTCGGCATTTCAAAGACTTCAACGGTGTAACGTTCCGATATTGCCTCATTGGCTTTAACATAGTATTCCATATCTGCGGTAATGTTGAAAATTTCATAACCAAAGTCGCGTTTATCCTCCGGGGTCCGGACGAGGTTAATCTCTTGTTCCGCTCCACTTGCTCCGGAAGCCCCAGCATCTTTTTTTTCATAAACTAAGACAACCTTTTCCGCAGATTTACCCGTGACGGTAACCTGAATTGGCAGGCTTTTTCCACTTAATATGCGGGAATTGCCTGGCGCCACGGCGAGCCTCGTCATCAAAATTGGATGCGTTTTCACCCAAGGTACGAATACCCGTAGAAGGCTCGTATGGATTTCCGTCGGAAAAAGCAGGGCAAGAATACCACATGCCATCAAGCACAAAAAAGCAATCCCGACGTGCTTACGCGTCCGGCTGTAGTCGATTGTCGCTTTAAAATCTATCCCTTTTATTCGTTCTGTTGTATCCGTAAGCAGCCGTTGCAGCATGTGTGCTTCTATCGCATCCGTGGTATCGCGAGCGCCAAATTGCATAGCACTCACCAATCTATCTTCAAGGTTCGGGTATTGCCGTTCTATATTCAGAGCAACATCACGAAGCGTGAGGGAAACACGCAACGGTTGAATGAGGTATCTATAAAGTAGATAGCCTGTCGCAACCAAGACGACGCCAAGCAGTGCAATTCTTACCGGGCTTGACAGCGGCATCAGCCAATCGACGATTGATTCACCCACTACTATTGCCAATATCCCTGTTAAAACGATGGCAGCACCCGTCCAGAAAAGACTCCGTTTCCAAACACGGCGCGCATCTAAAATTTTGGACTGTAATTCCGCGTACCCTTCTCTATGATTCACGATTGCCTCCCACAGGAACCACCAAATAACTCAATCCCTTTTATTTTCTACTGTTTATTTTTCACACGATTCTGCTCAAAAAATTCATAACCGTACGCTAAAAGTATACCAAATTTTAGACAAAATTACAAACAATATTTCACTGATAGTGTCATCCGATGCCCTCGGAACAGAATTCGGGCACAGAGATGAATGGGTAAATTTCTCATGTGAAATGGAAATAGGAACTACATGACGATATTTTTTTACTTGACAAAAATTGAGTATACAATTATCATTATAGAATAGGCAGCATAGCCAAGAAAACTACCGATGAACTGTAAGAAAATGGGTAGAAAAATCAATGATAACGTTACAATACGAACACACTAAAACAAATCTGAATTGGAAACCGATATGTCAGAAGTGACACAAGCTTATCTCGAATTGGGAACCGAAACGGCGGAAACGGATAACGGGTTCGACAGGGCGCTCACTTACATTCGTGAGCATGCGGATAGCGAATACGAAAAGGGGAGACTGTTTGAGCGGTTGATACAAAGCTATCTTCGCGAAGACGCTTTCTACAAAAAACGCTTCGCCGCTGTCTATCTGTGGGGGGAATGGGCGGAACGCCGTCCGGAGTTTGACGCGGTTGATACCGGTATCGATATTGTCGCCGAAGAGCGCGCCGGTGGCTACTGCGCCATCCAATGCAAATGTTATGCGGAAAATACGCGTATCACGAAGGCTGTTGTCGACACCTTTATCGCCGCGTCGGCGCGGGAGCCTTTTACCGCGCGTATCTTCGTGGATACGAGCGATACCTGGAGCGCGAATGTGCGTAAAACACTGGATGGGCTGCGCCCGGCATGCCAACGCATCAGCGCCGCGGAACTCGCCAGCCGCCCGGTAACCTGGCCGGAACTCAGTCGGCAAGCGCCTGAACAGCTCGCGTATCGACACGAGACGTTCCGCCTCCGGACGCATCAGCGGGAGGCGTTTGACGATGTGGTTCACGGGTTCAAAACCGCTGCGCGTGGTAAACTGCTGATGGCGTGCGGCACGGGGAAAACCTTCACGGCACTCCGCATCGCCGAACATCTCGCCGGTGTCGGCGGGCGCGTGCTCTATCTTGTGCCGTCTATTGGGCTCTTTTCGCAAGCGATGCGCGAATGGGCGGAGCAGCAGGCGATACCGCACCGATACATCGGTATCTGCTCTGATACAAAGGCGGGCAAAACCGCTGAAGATGCATCCCTCCTCGAACTCGAACTCCCTGTGACGACAGCTGTGGGCGACATCTCCGCGGCACTACAGAAACCGGATGCCGATAATATGCGGGTGGTTTTCTGCACGTATCAGTCGCTGCCGATTGTGGAAACCGCGCAAAAAGAGGGGGCGCCGCCGTTTGATATCGTGCTTTGTGATGAAGCGCACCGCACCACGGGTGTCGAAGCCCCGGACGATACCACCTCGCCGTTCGTGCTCATCCACGATGCGGCGCGCATTCACGCGAAGAGACGCCTCTACATGACGGCGACATCCCGCCTCTATACCGCCGGGGCCAAAGCGAAGGCCGCGCGACATGAGAGAGACGTTTATTCGATGGACGATGCGGCTACCTACGGGGCAGAATTTCACCGGCTGCCCTTCTCGCGCGCGGTTGAGCAGGACTTACTCTCTGACTACAAGGTAGTTGTGCTCGCGATGTCGGAGCAAGGGGTGGGCCCCGTACTGCAGAAATACATCGCCGCGGGTGGCGGGGAGATTAACATTAACGACGCGACAAAAATTGTGGGGTGCTGGCGGGCGCTCCAAAACCCTGAAAGAAAAGCGGATACCGATAGGCAGCCGTTGACGCGTGCCATCGCTTTCTCCAATACCATCGCCGCGTCGAAAAGCCTTGTCAAACATTGGAACGGTGTTATCGACACCGCACGACAGCAGCTGTCCGACACGCAAAGCATAGCGCGGTTTGAGTGCCAAACCGAACACGTTGACGGGAAAGATAATGCGCTCTTACGAAAAAAACGGATTGAATGGTTGAAAGGTGGTGGCGATGACGTCTGCCGCATCCTCTCCAACGCCCGGTGTCTCTCCGAAGGTATCGACGTCCCTGCCCTCGACGCGGTGCTTTTCATGACGCCGCGGAACTCATACGTCGATATCGTGCAGGCGGTAGGACGCGTGATGCGCAAATCGCCGGGGAAGACTTATGGGTACATTATCCTGCCTGTCGCGATACCGGAGGGCGCCGAACCGGGCAAAATCCTCAATGACACCGAACGCTTCAAATCTGTGTGGAATGTGCTCCGCGCGCTCCGTTCACACGACGATAGACTCAACGCGGAAATCAACAGCATCGATATCAACACGACGCCCACCCAGCGCATCATCTTTGAGGGCGAATTTAAGGGCGAGTTTAACGGCGATGCGGCGTTTTCCTCACAGCTGACGTTGCCGCTGGATATCCCCGCGGACGCTATCTTCGCGCAAATCGTGGAACAGTGCGGCGATAGGAAATATTGGGAGAGCTGGGCGAAGGACGTCGCCGATATTTTCTTGCGCGTCGTCGCACGCATTGAGGGATTACTGCGACATCCAGCAAACACGGCGCTGCAAGAATGGTTTGACGCATTCCATGCCGAACTCAAAAGCGCGATAAACGACGCTATCACTCGCGGCGACGCCATCGATATGATGGCACAGCATATCATCACAAATCCCGTTTTCGACGCACTCTTTGAGAATGACGTATTCGCCTCTAGCAACCCGGTGGCGATAGCGCTGGACACGCTCCGGGCCGATTTCGCCGAATTCGGACTCTTAGATGAGACGCGGGACTTGGAAGGCTTTTACGACAGCGTCCGCATGCGCGCCCGCGGCATCGATAACAGCGCGGGGAAACAGCGCGTGCTGTTGGAACTCTACGAGAAATTTTTCGCCACGGCGCTGAAACAAGAGGCGGAACGACTCGGTATCGTCTACACGCCGGTGGACATCGTCGACTTCATTTTGAAAAGCGCCGACGACGTGCTCACCGATGAATTCGGACGAAGCCTCTCCGATGAAGGTGTTCATGTCCTAGAACCGTTCGCCGGCGTTGGCACCTTTCTGGCGCGCCTGCTGCAATCTGAACTCATCGCGCCCGCGGACGTGGAACGGAAATATCGGGAGGAACTACACGCCAACGAAATCGTACTCCTCGCTTATTACATCGCCGCCATCAATATCGCCGAAGCCTTCCGCAGCCGGCGCCCTGAAGGGGCTGCGTCCATGGGTGCGCAGACGGGACTTGAGAAACAACCGTTCAACGGCATCGCCCTCACCGATACTTTCACGCTCAACACAACACCAATTCCGGACAGAGAGACAGAACCCCTGCTCTGGCTGATGGATAACAACGAACGCACCGAGAATCAACAGGAACGGCGTATCCGTGTCATCGTCGGTAACCCACCGTGGTCCGTGGGGCAGAAGAGTGCTGCCAATGACAACCCTAACGTGCACTATCCGGCGCTTGAAAAACGCATCCGGGACACCTATGCCGCGGCATCGACAGTAACCAATAAGAATAGTCTCTACGATACCTACAAACTGGCACTCCGGTGGGCAAGCGACAGAATTGGCGAAGAGGGGGTTATCGCCTTCGTTACCAACGGTTCGTGGGTTGATGGGAACGCCGATGCGGGGCTCCGGGCATGTCTCGCCTCCGAATTCAGTTCTATCTACGTGCTACACCTTCGAGGGGATGCGAGACCTCTGGAGAACGGCGACGTGCGGAAGGTGGAAATGCTTTCGGCAGCGGTTCCCGCGCCCCGGTTGCCATCACCATCTTGGTAAAAAACCCCCATCGCTTAGCACGACAAAAACATGAGAAATCTCCGACGAGATTATCAACGGATTGCCAAAAACAGCAGAAGCTTAACCGACTAAGCACGACGAAAGCATCTCCGACGAGATTATCAACGGATTGCCAAAAACAGCAGAAGCTTAACCGACTAAGCACGACGAAAGCATCTCCGACGAGATTATCAACGGATTGCCAAAAACAGCAGAAGCTTAACCGACTAAGCACGACGAAAGCATCTCCGACGAGATTATCAACGGATTGCCAAAAACAGCAGAAGTTTAGCGCACTGAAAACGACGAAAAGGTGTGAAATCCGATACCGCGATATCGGGGATTACCTCACGCGCGAGGAGAAGCTAACGGCGTTGCGGGATGCTGGCTCCATCAAAGGGGTTCGCGATTGGCAGACAATTACGCCGAATGCTCATCACGATTGGGTTAACCAGCGGAGCGATGCGTTTGCACGGTTTTACCCGATGGGCACCAAGGAGACAAAGGTGGGCAAGGCGGACGATGCGATATTTAAGTTATATTCACGCGGGTATGCAACGGGTAGGGACGCCTACCTCCACAACTTCTCACGACACGCATGCCTCGACAACGCCCGCCGCATGACGAAAGAGTACCGCGCAGCAATTGCTGAACTTGAGGCAAATCCTGAACTCACTGTGGATGAGGTGGTACACCGGCACAACGCAAGACAGAATATTAAGTGGGGAGCAGCGCTGAAAAAGAGACTCGAACAAAAGAAAAGGGTTGACTTTAAAGCAGAATACCTTCGAAAGGTGAGCTATCGCCCGTTTGTGCCCACGAATTATTACGCGGATTATACGCTCGCACAGAGTAAACACTGGATGGACAGGATGTTTCCTCCCTTGTCGAGTGAAAACCGGGTGATATGTGTGCCGGGTATCGGTTCCAAAAAGCCGTTTTCCGCGCTTATCACGGATACGATGCCGGAATGCGGTTTAAACAATGGGTGCCAATGCTTTCCGCGGTGGGAATACCCAATCAGTGGCCGGCGTCTTGACAACATATCGGATACGGCGCTGGCGGCGTTCCGTGCGCATTACCGGGATGACGGCATCACGAAGGATGCGATTTTCGATTATGTTTACGGCGTATTGCATTCGTCGGTGTATCGTGAAAAGTTCGCGAATGATGTCACCAAGATGTTGCCGCGCATTCCGTTTGCGCCTGATTTCAGCGCGTTTTCGGATGCGGGTGCGGCGCTAGCGCGCCTACACCTGAATTATGAGACGTGTGAGGCGTACCCCCTTTCCGTGGATGCCCCGACGGGGAATTTTCAGTTGAGTTCGAAGTCGATGCGTTTTTCGGATAAGGTGAGCAAAGAGACGCTTATCATCAATGAGGAGACGCGCGTATCGGGTATCCCTTCGGAGGCGCATCGGTATGTGGTTAACGGACGGACGCCCCTGGAGTGGTTAATTGATAGGTACAAGGTGACGCGGGACAAGGAGAGTGGCATCATCAATGACGCAAATGAGTGGTTTGCAGAACCGGATGAACTTATTACCGTGATAAAACGCCTGGTTTATGTGAGCGTTGCGTCGACTGAAATTATTGAGGGGTTACCGTCTGAGTTGACGGAAGCGTGAACAAAGAAACACGCTGTTCGCTTAGCGCGGTTTCCTGCGGTGCGTGTGATGCGCTGAATCTCCTCATGAAGTTGTATGTACCGCATCAGATGAATGGAGAATTAGATATGCTCAGCCCGCGCTAATAGGTGAGCGACAACCTCTGTAATCGTTCCACGCTCTACCCATTCGAGGCGCGAATCTTTGCGGAACCATGTCAATTGGCGTTTCGCAAAGCGTCGAGTGTTCTGCTTCACCTTTACAATCGCTTCGTTTAACGGGCATTCCTGTTCAAGATAGGCAATCAGTTCTCTGTATCCGAAACTCTGCAGCGCGATAGAATCCCTCGGATATCCGCGCGTCAGTACCCCCTTAACTTCTTCGATGAGTCCGTTCGTCATCATCAAATCAACGCGCTGTTCAATGCGCTGGTAGAGGTAAGCTCGTGACATGCTGAGGCAAAAAGCAGTAAACGGGTATCGCGGCGGTTTGTCAATTTGCTGATGATTCCACTGTTGCTGCAGTTGGGAAATCGGAGTACCGGTGAGTTCGTAGATTTCTAGAGCCCGGATGACTCGCACTACGTTGTTCGGGTGAATACGTGCTGCAGCATCCGCGTCACAACTGCAGAGCCGGTTATGGAGCAATTCGGGCCCGGCATGCGCCGCTTCGCGTTGAAGTCGTTCCCGAATTGCGGTATCTGCCCCCGGTCCTTGAAACAACCCATCCACAATCGCACGAAAATAGAGTCCCGCACCGCCCACCAGCAGAGATATCTTACCTCTCTTTTGAATATCCACAATTGCTGTATCAGCCAACCTCTGATAGTCAGCGGCGGAAAACGGCTCCGCGATATCGACACAATCGATGAGGTGGTGTGGGACTGCGTTCTGTTGCTCGTGTGTCGGTTTCGCTGTGCCGATGTCTAGGTGCCGATAGATTTGCCGAGAATCGACAGACACAATCTCGGCATTGAGGTGATTAGCCAATTCAATGGCTATTTCCGTTTTTCCGACGGCTGTTGGGCCAAGGAGGCAGATGAGTTTCGGTTTCATAGAGAGGGTAGTCGATTTTAAACATGACTGATTTACTACCGGAGAATAAATGAGGTACTGGCCAAATCCCGTTCGTCGAACTTTAAGACACCCGTCGCGCAGTGCAGCCAGAGCCGTCGCGCTTGCGCCGCTATCAATCGGTAAATTGCCATAAAAAAATAAACAGGGCAATCATCGTATCCATCCGAATGCGATAGGCGAGGCCGAATTTCACAAAATAGGCTTTAAACGTCGCTGTCATAGGTACCCACTCCCTGAAGGTAGGGGCTTGTGCTTCGTAGCGACGGCGCTTTTCTCTGAGAGAAACCCCGTCTCATTGTCGCTCCACTTTAGGCAGCCAAGCCTGCCCGTTTGATATTGATAGCAGCATAGGTACCCACTCCCTGAAGGTAGGGGCTTGTGCTTCGTAGCGACGGCGCTTTTCTCTGAGAGAAACCCCGTCTCATTGTCGCTCCACTTTAGGCAGCCAAGCCTGCCCGTTTGATATTGATAGCAGCGTTGACGTCTCTATCGTGATGAGAACCACAGTCGGGACAAGTCCACTGTCTATCAGAAAGAGAGAGTTCTTGATTATGGTATCCGCAATCACTGCATGGTTTTGTTGTAGGTGTCCACTGACTGATTCGCTCAAGTTTTTTACCATGCTTTGCACACTTCTGTTCCAATATCTGTATGAACTGATCCTCTGCGTGTTCAGAGACTTTGCGTCCCCAAAGGCGTTTCATACCGTCAAGATTCAGTGTTTCAAAACAGAGTATATCAAACGCCGTGCAAAGTTCGGTGGCAAGTTTCCACTGCCACTCTTCTCTTTGGCGCGCGACTTTTCTGTGGTGCCTCGCCAAAGCACGACACGCACGATAATAGTTGTTAGAACCTTTGACTTTACGACTCAGGGCTTTGCTCAGGCATCGCAACGTTTTCAGGGAGTGTTTGAAAAACTGCGGAGATTCTATCTTGTTGCCTTCGTCGCTTGTAAGGAATGTTTTGTTTCCGTAATCAAACCCTGCGCTCTTACCCGTCTTGAGTTTCGGTTCGGAATCGTCAACATTCGCGCACGAAAAGCATATCCAATAATCACCGCACCTGTCCCGTTTGAGTGTTATCGTCTTGATTGTCCCGTTGATTTCACGGTGTTTGTGGAAGGAGAACCACGTATCTATACCGTTGATTTTGATACGATTTTTTTCAAGTGTGTAGCCCGCGAAACGGCGGTTTCGCCCTACGCTTTGTGTGAAAGTCATAGAGGTGTATTTGTGTCTCGGTTTGATTTTCGGTTTACCGACTTTACGTCTTGTCTTACCGGCTTTGCGTTCTTCTATGTTTTGGAAAAATGCGTCTTGTGATTTGCCATATCGCAGAACAACGTCTTGCACAACTTGACTCGGCAAGTCTGCCCAATGTGGTTTTGTGCGCTTCTTGAGTTTCACAATATGTTTGTTGATGCGAGATGCGGGCAGGTTGAAAGCCGAACATGCGATTTTTCGTCGTGCTTAGTCGGTTGAGCTTCTGCTGTTTTTGACAATCCCTTAATAATCTCGTCGGAGATTTCTCATGCAACTTATCATCACCTTAAAACCTACGCTGTAAAAGCATGAATTGCTGGTGTATCTGCCACATATCGTCAAGCATATTGCCGATTTTGACGATGTTCGATTGATTTTGAAGTTTGAACTTGCTGGCTTTTCTCATTGTCCACTTTGAGCTTCAATATAGTCCTTGATGACTTGGAGCGTTACGCCACCACAGGAACTGACAAACTTTGAACGTGTCCATAAAGACGGCAAACGACTTTTCAGGCACGGATATTCTTCTCGCAAAACTTTAAAGGTAGCAAGCAACATGCTTGCCGCGGTATAACCTTTGATTTTGCCAACGATTTTATCAATAGCATGTATTGGCGGTATTTCTATTAGCAAATGGACAGGTTCAGGGTGAGTTTCACCCTCACAGATTTGATATTCAGACGCGTCCTGTTTTTCTCGTATGAGGTGTTTCAGGCGTCCTTGTATCTGTGTATCCAAAACCTTACGACGATACTTGGTACACCAAATCACGTGATATTGACAACTAGAGAGTGTCTTGTTGCTTGTTTTGTCATTACGTTTCTTATTCGCGATTTTGAGAGGTATAATATCTTACCTTTCTATTATCGTGTATCGTATATTATACCACATTATGATTAGATTGTCAACTATATGTTCTATCAGGAACTTCGCCGTCTACATCCCGAAAGCTAAAGCATGGGGATTTGACGGGGGAGCTTTAAAGCTTTCTGGGGTAAAGGGCTCCGGGATTTCTGCAGCTTTGTCCTTACGCTTTAATCCAGCCGCCACCGATGACATATTCGCCATTGTAAAACACGGTTGCTTGCCCGGGTGTAATTGCTCGGCGAGGCGCGTCAAACTTTACCTCGGCTTCCGTCTCGCTGAGCGGGTGTATCGTCGCGAGCCCCCCGTCATCACGCGAACGGATTTTGACGTTCGCCCGAATAGGCACCATCAATTTCTCCATAGAGATTAAATTGAGGCGTTCAACGTGCATCGTATCCTCCAAGAGCTCATCTGATTCACCGACGATGAGCAGATTCTCTGTAGCGTCGAGTTGCGTAACGTAGAGCGGTTTTGCGGCGGCGATGCCCAAGCCACGCCGTTGCCCAACGGTATAAAACGGTACCCCTTGATGCTTTCCAAGGACGTTACCGTCCTTATCCACAATATCCCCACCCTCAATTTTATCAGACACTCTATCTTGTAGGAAACGTCGATAGTTGTTATCGGCAACGAAGCAGAGTTCTTGACTCTCAATTTTATCAGCGGTTCGCAATTGATACTTTTGGGCGAGTGCGCGGACTTCGTTTTTCGTGTATTCGCCGAGAGGCATTAATGCACGCGAGAGTTGTTCCTGCGTGAGTGCAGCGAGGAAATAGGACTGGTCCTTACTCCCGTCACGGGCTTTTCGCAACATAGCATGCCCGGTTTCCGGGTGGCGTTCAATCCGCGCATAGTGCCCAGTGGCGATAAAGTCACATGCTAATGAATCCGCCAGATTGAGGAGTTTACCGAACTTCAGTTTGCGATTACACACCATGCAGGGACTCGGAGTCCGCGCGGCGAGATACTCTTGGACGAAGTAGTCAATAATCTGTTCACGAAAAACATCCTCGTAGTTAACGCCGTAGAAGGGAATCCCCAATTGCGTCGCGACGCGGCGAGCGTCCTCAATTCCTTCAAGCGAGCAGCAATTAGGGCGTTCTGGTTCCACCTCAATTGTATCGGGTGTACCGAGGCGCATGGTGATGCCGATAACATCGTGCCCTGCTGCCACCATCATAGCGGCGGTGACAGAACTATCTACGCCCCCACTCATTGCGACAAGAACTTTTTTCACGTGGGGCTTTACAAGGGTAGTTTGTCCGTTCGCGTTTCGTTCGTAAGCTGTCATAGTGCCCATTCCATCTTAAACTTATACGACTAATCGGTATAGAATCAATTCACCCGCCACTCTTCTCTGCCGGCGTAACGTTGCTCATAAACCTTTTCATCGAGTTCCAAACCGAGTCCGGGCGAATCTGGTACCGTAAACCTGCCACCGTTTAAGCGATAGCCGGAAGTGTCAATGACATCGCTATTAAGCGTGGCAACTTCGCCATAAAGAAAATGCGGAATTGTTTTCCCGAATTGGAGGCTGAGGAAAAATCCGAGCAGTGAGCCCCAATTATGCGGTGCACAGAGCACATCCGCATCCGCTGCCATGGCAGCCAATTTTCTCCACCCGGTAACCCCGAGTCCTTTCATATCGTGCTGGATTACATCAATCACGCCTGCCTCAAAGAAGGGCTCATAAAATTCAAGCGGTTCGCGTGTTCGGGTTTCCCCGTCAGCGATAAGCGTCTTCCCCCCTTTTTCCTGAATCCATTTTTTGAGGTTGCGATACAATTCAACGTCTTCGTCAAACATCTCCTCAATCCAAAAGACATTGCAATCGCTTGTTTCGTTCAAAAAGGTTATGACGTCGTCGTAAGTATAAGCATTGTTTGCATCAACAAGGATATTGAACCCTTCGCCTGCGGTGCTACGTGCCAGCCGGACGAGTTCGATATCACGATGGAGCCCTGCCTTCCGTTCCATGAGATGGTTCCCGCGCCCGATTTTCATTTTACAAGCGAGAAACCCGTTGGCAAGACTGCTTTTGACATCATTTTCAATTCGTTTGAGCCCTTCTACCTTCGTTTCGTAAAGCAGGTCATTGAAGTAAATGGTACTGTCATAAGCGGGTAACCCATTGGCAGAAACATCGGTTCCGATGAGTTGATAGGCAGGCTTGCCGAGGATACGTCCGATGGTATCCCACAACGCATTTTCAAGTCCGCGAAACTCTTCTAATATGCCATCTGCTGGATTCAGCAGATGGAACGGGTTTTGGTTGAGTGCACCTTGAACATCATCTGCTGTCGTCGCGCCCCACCCCGCAGCGCCCCACCCCACGGTGCCATCGTCGGTATAAATACGGATGATTCGTTCTTTCCATTTCCCATTAGGTTCAGGCTGTTGTATCTCCCGTGCACCGGAGTTACATCCAATTGCGGGCTGTTCAATTTCCACAGTTACCTGCTCAATTTGGGTAATCTTGATGTTTGTAGGATAGTTCAGCATGGATGCCCCTTTTGAAAAAACCGAATTAGCAGTCATTTTTCCAAAACTTTTAAGTCGATAATGGTATAGTTTAGCTACTCTGGTAACTCGGGTATTAAGAGCAGCAATTCATTCAGCACCTCTTTTACCATACCATTGGTTTCCTTGTTAGCATAGTAATCATAAACCTGAGAGGGCAGATTGTCGTACTTATCCGCCTCTTCAATTTGCTTGAGCAAGGGTGGCTTTTTAAGAAGTTGGACAATGCGAATCCTGTCTTCGTGATTAACGACATCAGGGTTAGTTAACAAGGCGATTAAACGTCCGGCTAACCCGTTTGCAATGCCATTCTCTGCGTAAAGATTCAACGTATTAACCCCGATTAGCTTTGTATTGGGACTTGCATTGCTGGTGAGCAATTCGATGAGATTGTCAATAGCGCTGGGATGCGGATGTTTCTGAAGAGCTTTAGCGATGTCTCTGCGCACAGTATCATCAGAATCCTTAAGTGCTGTTACCATTGCGGCAGTAGGTGGTTCGTTGAGGACTGCCATCGATTTTGCGGCCGCTTGTCGAACGTTGAGATTGCTATCAGTAAGTCCGGCAATGATATTTTCCTTATACTTTGTATTCCCAAGGAGATAGAGAGCGGCGTTAAGTTCCATCTTTAACCCCGCGTTCATGCTTGTCTCCATAACAGATTCTAACCCGGATGTGGCAGACGAATCTCCGATGTCGCCTATGATTCGCACGAATTGAACCTTAACAGTGATTGGCGTATTCGCGTCCGTGACAGCTGTCATTAATTCATCAAGTCCTTTAGAACCAATGGCGGTGAGGATTTGAGCAAAATCGCGGTGTACGTTCTGATAACGTCCGCTAACCAGATTGTCCACAAGAAGTGGAACGACATCTTCCCCTTTATCAATCAAGAGCTGTATTGCAGCCTTTTGAACGCGGTGCCGTTGGTTAATAATTTTCAGGATTTCCTTAATTTCAAACTCGCTTAATTGCGTAACCCGACGAGTGCGTTCCTCCTGGTACTGACTCTCTACATCATGAACTTCTGCGATGCCTTCTAAAAGCGCATAGCTATAAGCAATCAGGAGAAGTGCCCGAGGTTCAAACTTGTTTACTTCTTCTTCCTCTGCCCGCTTGAGGTGCTCTATCGCTTCTAAGGCGAGCCCCGCCTCCAGCAATTTACCTCGCCCAACTTCAAGTTGCGTGATAACCGGTTTTTGCTGACAGCCAACAACCATAACGGTTATAACTAGTAGTATCGTTAAAACTGTTTTCATGTTCCCTTTAACTTTCCTCCTCAATTGAATCCCGACTGGTAGACTGTTTAATTATTCATGCGTACTTCAGGACGTGCACGTTCACAATGCGCCTACTGCCGGACAGCAATGATGCGAACCGTAACTTGCAAGCCAATATTAGACATCTATTTAGTAAGGTTTGGACAATTTTCGGCCAGTTGGTAGCCAGAAACATGTATGCACATGATGCCACAACAAAGATATTTTTGAATAAATCGTCCAGACGATGAATAAGTATTCTAAAATAGTTAAGTTTTTGTGTCAATAAATAAAATTTAAGATTTTTGGCCAGTTCATTTATCATGGATAAGCAAAATACCGCGCGCGAAAACGGCCACGGCGTTAATCCGATATGATGCTCGATTTAACCGCTTTCAGGAATCGTATCGCTAATTTTATCTTCGGTGAACCCGCTTAGAATCATGTCTCCATAAAATGCAAATCCCCGAAATTCCTTTATGAATCCGGGGAATGCCATGCGTTCCTGGCATGAATCAGAATCAATGCTACAAATCCCTGAGTCGTATTTGGCGTTCACGCCCCGGGCGTAGGACTTATCTCCTTTCCACCCAAAAACTTGTGGAAGCATCACAATATCGAAGTAATTGCAAATTCTACTATATCATGGGTTCCCTTAATTTCCAAGCAGATCCAGTAGCTGCTTCAACGTCGTTTTGACGAGCTGGCTTTCCTCAATTGAGTAGTATTCATGGAGTTTATACCCAAGATCTTCAAAGGTTTTTATTGCCTCAATTTGATTTCTCAACGGTTCACGTTTGAGGAGTTGCGCAAGATAGAGTCGATTCCTCGCATTGCTTACCTTTCCACTCGTAAGGAGCTCGGTAGCGCGGCGAGCTAAAGTTTTGGCGAGTTTATTCTCAACATAGATTTCCAGCGTATTGATTGCCGCTTGCTTTGCGTCTTTGTCTAATTCACCGGTTAGGATATCTACCATCGGTGCAACAGCCGTCTCGTCTCTATGAATTGCTAACGCCTTTACCAAATCGGTTACCATTTGCGAATCCCTATCTGTCAAACGCGTGATAAGGGTTTTGGGTGGGACATCACTGATATTCACCATCGCCTTCGCGGAAGCGCGTCGGACTTCAACATTGCTATGCTTTAACCCTGAAAGAATTTCTGTTTTATACGAGATTTCTCCAAGTTGATAGAGTGTGGTGTTAATCGTCATCGCCACCGCTGCATCTAAAGTTGATTTTTGCATCGATTTTAACGCCGCGACGGCCTGCCTGTCCCCAATTCCTGCGATGACTTCCACCAGTTTAACCTTAATTGGGGCATGTATCATTTCTGCGCGCACCGTCTCTAAAATTTGCGGGAGTCCTTCACTGCCAATTTTTACCAATATATCTGTAAAATTTGGATGCAATCCAGGATACTGTCCTTTGACAAGGCTATCCAAGAGTAGAGGCACTACTTCAGCCCCCTTATCAACGAAGATTTGCAGCCCTGTTTTCCTAATGCGGGACGGCGTACTGAGAATTTGAAGGATGGCGTTCATTTCAGCTTCGGTAAGCTCCGCTATCCGCCGTTCCCTCTGATTTTTGTATTCTGCCTCAACGCCGTGGTTCATCGCGCTCTTATCAGCGATTCCCTGTGAGTACGCAATCAAGAGCAGGACACGGGGTTCTAATTTATTCTCCTCTTCTTGTTCCGCTTTTTTGAGATGTTTAACAGCTTCTAGTGTAAGCCCACTATCAACCAGTTTACTTTTGCCGACGGATAGATTGCTCGGCCCTTTCTGTTTCCTATCACAGCCAAAACCAGTCATTAGTAGCAGTAGCAAAGCCAATGGAATGATGACACCCTTTTTCATCAAAGTTTCGTTCCTCTCCTTATGTTCTAATTAGAGCACTCCCCATGCGATTGAACGAGCACATCTTTTTGCAGGTTTGTTGAAAACTCCTAATAAAGATACTACAAAATTTCAAAAATGTCAAGTGTTAATACAGCGTAGTTTAGCCCATTTCGTTTTCGACATGTCGTGACGCTCTCGAGACGGCAGGAATCTGGACGACGCGGAAATCAAAGAGAAGACTCCTCCTACCGGGAGGTATTATGATTTCGATTCATCATTTTCTTCGGTGTGGAACCCCCTGAATTCATTCAGGGGAGGAAACACCGCTCCTATAGTAAAAGTTGAGGCGTGTTAGCACGCGAAAATCAGAACGCTTCGCCCCTGTGGTTAATCGTTTGTTTCCCATACTGTATATCGAAAACAAACCATTTGCGTTAACGCCAGCAAGAGCGTAGGGCGAAACCGCCGTTTCGGCGGGTTAAACCGTATTTGACATGATTAAGCAATGTATTTTTGACTAAGCCTTTCCCTAATACAGTGCCACCCACCCGTGTGCGTTTACCGCCTTTCGCTTCCTGTTGCCTATGCAACTCTCTGCGTTTTATCGGTATCGGTGAGATACACAAGCGTAGGGCGAAACCGCCGTTTCGGAAGCGACGTGTTATCGGGTATATCCAAACCGCCTACGGTATGATGTGCCAGACACCAAGAATCTACGCAATGCGCATCAAAGGGTTCCGATAGTTTCTTTGAAGACTTCTTGAGACCTAACCTCTCTCGTATTTCTTTCGTCTCCCACCCTTGTAAAGTGAACAGTTCCCACCGTTTACGGATTTCGCGATAGAACCACTGTTTACCAACTTGAAGCGGACTAAAGGAGGTGTTCCACTTCTTCGCACGTTCTATTGTCCGTGCCTTAATATCCTCAACACAAACGTGGCTAACCGGATACAGTTTGGACAACCAATCCAATATCCGAAGTTTCCAGTCCCATCTCGCACGTGTGCCTGCGGGGATACGCGCTCTATTCGCAAGACGGTTGGTTCTATTCTTGCGATTCGGACACTTTCGTGAACGCCGACTTCTACGCAACTCTCGACGCTTCGCCACTTTCTTACCGACACCGACGTGAGCGTCTGCCTGAACATTCAAATAGGTATGAGATGCTGATGTGACGGTAAAGCCTTCTTTCTTGCTACCGGGTTCTACACCGACGACGATATCTTGTGTGTATGCGGCTTCGGTAGCATAGTTAAGCCGGATACAGAATATCCCATTTGACCAATAGGGCGTGGCGAAACCTTTCTTAATCAGCATGCCCGCCTTGTTCGCACGCGTCGGCATCAACAAGGCACCTGTTTGACTCGTCACCGGAACAAACATCGTTTGTAATCTCCCTTACGGGTTGTATATTGCCCCTTCCAGAGCGCAATATCGTAGCGTGAATCGGACGAGGGGAGTATCCGAAACATTGTTTAGGCCACCACGCCCAGATAAAGCGATATTTTACTGTAGAAAATCGTTTAACTTGTGGAGTGAACGTTTGGTATACGCTTCGCACAAGCCCCCGACTGAAGTCGGGGGTTATTGACTTTCTAGTCGAGAATTACAGTGTAGTAGAAAAATACCGCGACATTTATCTTCACCGGAGCTGTCTCAAACTGCGCACTTGGCAAGCGCGCCTGCAAGGTTCTCATTGGGAACGGTATCACTCCTTTTAAAACCTACGATAACTCATTCGGACAAAATCATTCTGGACACATCGGACATTCTATATTATACTTTCGTGATAGCACCCACACGCTAAAGCGTGGGGCTTCGGTTTCATAGCAACTGCGGTTTTCTCAAAGTGTCCACCGTCTTACTGTCGCTCCACCTACGGGCATTTCCCTGTAGTTTTCTACAGGCATATCGTCAAGTGACGGCTATCCCTGCCCGCAAAATGTTTATCGCAGCGTTGATGTCTCTGTCGTGGTGTGGACCACAGTCGGGGCATGTCCACTGCCTATCTGAAAGTCTTAGTTCTTTGTTGTGATACCCACAATCTGAACACGGCTTCGTTGTCGGCGTCCATTGTCCGATTTGTTTCCTCATACGTTTATGTTTACTGCACTTATATTCCAATATCTCAACGAACTGGTAGAAGGCGAGGTCCGAGACTTTACGCCCCCACAGTCGTTTCATGCCGTCAAGGTTCAACGTCTCAAGGACAAAGCAAGAAAACTTTTTACAAAGTTCACTTGCCAGTTGCCAGTGAAAATCTTTAGCGTAGGGCGAAACCGCCGTTTCGCGGTGGTTGCTAATTTTCCGATACAGACGTGCAAGTTGCCTGACACATCGCCACCAGTTGCCAGAACCTTTAACTTTACGAGAAAACGCTTTATTGAGAGTCCGAAGTTTGTTCAAGGACTGTTTCAAAGGTTCGGGGTGTTGTATCTTCTCACCCGTGCTAAGTGTCAAGTACGCGTCTTTCATTCCGAAGTCTGCCCCAACGCTTTTACCTGTTGTCGGCAGCGGTTTAAAATCGGTGTCATCCGTTATGATGTAAAGCCAATAGTCGCCACAATTATCACATTTGATTGTGATACGACGGAGAGTCCCATGCCACTGGCGGTGCTTATGAAACGTAGTTGGCACTTTATCAAATCGCCACTTCCCTTTATCCCACTGACGAAAAGTGAGTGTAATACGGTTATCAGTCAGTTTAAATCCAGTTTGTTTCGACGAAAAGTGAGTGTAATACGGTTATCAGTCAGTTTAAATCCAGTTTGTTTCAGCGTGATAGACTTAAACTTATGGCGAGGTTTGATATGGGGGTTACCTCCCAGTTTATTAAAGAACCTTTGATACGCATTATCAATTCGTTCTAGCTCTGCTTGGATGGCTTGGCTTGGCAACAACTTCCAATGTGGATGTGTGGTTCGTTTCAATATGCATGCATGTTGACACATTGCAGCGTAGTTGGCATACGGCAAACCATATTTATACCGGTGACGCTGCCACTTATGGAAATACACATGCACCTGCCACATATCGTCAAGCTGATTTCCAATGCGCATCGTATTAGATTGTTTCCCAAGCGGGTATTTATAGGTTTTCATGGACTATCAAGTTTCAAGTCTTAAACCCCTAGTGGGTAGGCAGACACGCTACCAAGTGGTAACGCTGTTCATGTCTGCCAACTTGATACGAATATGATATCACATTTTTAGCAGAAAAGTCAAATTTATTTCACAAGGATTAGGCCCTTAGCGGGCTTATATCCCAAACCTAAAGGATTGGGCAAAACAAACGAATGCCCGTAAACCCTGAAAACAGATAAAATAAAGGAACCATTCATAGAAATGTTTAATATCATCCACAGGAATTGGAGATATCCGCCGCGGGTTCTCACGCATACTATCCCACACCAGCGACTGTGGAGCTTGCTACTACTTTCGTTGAGCATATCCATTTCACCTGCCACAGCACAATTGATGAGTCCTGAAGAGGCCCTCGGCTTTAAGGTAGGTTCGGATTATCAAGTTGCAGGATGGCAGACGGTTTCTACCTATCTGCGCCACGTTGCTGACAACTCACCCCGGGTAGAGGTAGAGGAACTTGGGAAGACGACAGACGGGAACGATTTTATTATGGTGCTGATTTCTGCCCCGGAAACCTTGAAAAATCGCGCCGGGTACCAAGCGATACAGCAGCGATTGGCAAAGCCAAAACACGGTGAATCAGACGAACTTAATGCGCTCAGTCAAGAAGGGAAAACCGTCGTGCTGATTAACTGCAACTTGCATTCAACAGAGCTCGCCTCCTCGCAGATGGCGATGGAATTCACACATCAATTTGCCATCGCCGAGACACCTGAAATGTTGTCCATTCTTGAAAACGTCATAATTCTATTAATTCCGTCCGCAAATCCGGACGGGTTAAACATCGTTGTCGATTGGTATAACCGAAACGTCGGCACCCCGTATGAAGGCGCAGAGCTGCCTTAGCTCTACCAGAAATATACAGGACATGATAACAACCGCGATTGGTTTATGTTGACACAGGTTGAGACGCAGCTCCTAACACGCGTCCTATATCAAGAATGGTTCCCCGAGATTGTCTACGATGTTCATGAGATGAGTTATCGTGGCCCCCGGTTTGTAATTCCCCCTTACTTTGACCCGGTTAATCCGAACATCCCGCCGCTCTTGCAGCGAACCTTGTCCTTAATCGGCGCGCAACTCGCTTTTGATTTAACCACACAAGGCTTCAAGGGCGTATTATCCAGTGCCGTCTATGATACTTGGTGGCATGGCGGATTTCGCACAGCCCCCTATCGACACAACATGGTTGGCATTTTGACTGAGGCAGCACGCGTGGAGATTGCGACGCCGATTTTTCAACCCCATGGAACCCTGAGAGGATACCGGCGAGGACTTGATAAATATACCGTGCGCACCAACTTTCCTGAACCGTGGCCAGGCGGATGGTGGCGGTTGAGAGACATTGTTAACTATGAACTCGCCGCAGCGCATTCAATCCTATCCTTCGCCGCCGAGCATCGAGTAACACTGAAAACTAACTTTTACAAAATGGGGCTACAGGCAATAGAGAAAGGGCAGCAGGAACCACCGCGCGCCTTCCTGGTACCGACGCGTCAACGTGACATACACATCGCACGTAAGATGCTAAATATTCTTCAGCGTGGGGGCGTCATAATTCATCAGGCAAAATCACACTTTATGGCAGATGGGGTGGAATATCCTGAAGGCACTTACGTTATCTCGATGGCACAACCTTTTCGCGCGCACGCCAAAGATTTGCTTGAAATTCAGAGATACCCGGACCGCCGTCCTTCTCCAAATGCGCCGCTAGAACGCCCGTACGACATCGCCGGCTGGACACTCCCTTTGCAGATGGGTGTCAGAACCGTACCCGTGGTGCACCCGTTTGAGGCTGACTTGGCAAAAATCGATTCACTTCCCCCAATTCATGGAAGCCTGAAACTTGTTCCGGAACCGACTGGCTACCTTTTTGAAAACCGGTCAAATAGAGAGACAATGTTACTCAACCAGTTATTGCGTACTACGCGCGCAGACGGGAACCCCGCCTACCGGCTCTATTGGGCCAAACGCGAAATAGAGATTCAAGGAAATCAAAAACTTCTCCCCGGGGCCATTCTAATTCGGACAGGAGTGCCGCCTTTACAGCAAGTGGAAGAGATGCAAGCACTCGCCGAAGAATACGGGATTCACATGTACGCCTATGCCGCCCTGGATGATGCGCCCCTTAGTCGAAGGTTCACGCAGCTTTTACCGCCTCGCCTTGGGCTGTACAAACCGTGGACGGCGAACATCGACGAAGGATGGACGAGATGGGTGCTAGAAACACATAATTTTACTTATCATACAATTACTAATGCCGAGATGCGCGCCGGAAATTTAGCGGCGCGCTACGATGCCATCATTTTGCCCGATATGGATGCAAACGGTATCCTCAATGGACACGCGCCCGGGAAATTACCGCCCGAATATGTCGGCGGAATCGGAATAGAGGGACTCGCGAATTTGCGCACGTTTATCGAGGAAGGCGGCAATCTAATCTGCCTAAATCGCGCAACAGAATTGCCAATGAAATACTTCGGGCTAAGCGAGAATGGTATCGTTAATGTCGTAGAACAGAAAAATGCTTCAAAGGAAGACACCTTTTTCTGCCCCGGCTCCTTATTGCGCGTCCGGATTGATACGAGACACCCTATCGGCTATGGGCTTGAAAGGGACACCGCAATCTTTTTTAAATTCGGCCCCGTCTTCGATGGGAGACAGGGCGCCGCCAAACAACTTGCTACCTATCCCGAGTTCAACCCACTGATGAGTGGTTGGCTAGAAGGCGAAAAACGTATCCGACAGAAAGCCGCACTATTGGAAACCAGCATCGGGGAAGGACGGGTAATTCTTTTCGGATTCAAGCCCCAACACCGCGGGCAATCCGTAGGAACGTTTAAGTTGTTATTCAACGCGCTCTATTATAGCAGCCTTAAGGAATAGAACCAGTCCCGGTAAGGGTATTGATAAAATAGGAAGTTAAGTGATTTAGCGTCTATTCTTAGTTCTTAACAGATAACTGAATGGGCCTGCGTGGCACACGAAACACACTTGACAAGGTAACAAAAACGATGTTAAAATATGATAAACAACAGCAGGAACGCTAGTGCAGCCTGATAGATTTCGTACCGGTACTTAACAGTTTTTTTTAGAACGTGACGATATTATTGAGAACGGAAGGGGCAAGGAGTGGCACGGAAGTAAAGGATTCCCTGACGATGTGCTCTTAAGAATTGAGGCGCTGAAACAGGCGTTTAAGGATTAGACAACGTTAGCTGAATTAACACAGACGCTCGCTTGTACCGCCACATGGCCCGATTTCATCCCAAGAATGAGTTCAGCGATTGGATTGCGGTGTTGTATGCCTATCCCTATGCCAATTAGCCATATTCTCTGACGATAAGATGCTGAATCCCACTCCGGTCAACGGGTGGAATCCGCCTGACAACAAGCAGATGAACTGAATAAAATCCGCGGCCGTGTTGCGCTTATTAAGGTAGGGCATCGCGCGATTTCGCCGCACACTCACCTACTGAGCGGGCACGATGACAGACAGCGAACCTCGCCCTGCGACAGTATCCGGGCGCCGGGTGCTACACCGACAATTCGGATGAAGCCGTGAATCAACACAACATCCTGATGGATGTAACTTCAGCTAACCTTGCCATCGGAGATTTCGCCTCCCCTCAGCAGGGGCGCTTGGCGATAAATCGGAAGAACGAGGTTTACTATGAAAAAAAATATCTTCGTTAACTATTTTTTATTCATTCTTCTTATCAGTACAATAGCTTCCTGTGGGCCCGGGACAAGCCACCCCACAGATATAGAACTGCTATCCGCCCTCGATAACGCTTTTGTCACTGTGGCAGCGAAAAGCACACCTGCTATTGTCGGTGTCAGTTCCATATACATGAACCATGAAAATCAACATCAACGTTTAGAGGGCTCAGGGTTTATCTTCCGAAAAGACGGCTACATTCTAACCAATGAACATGTGATACGTGGTGGAAGCAGACTCAAGATTCGGCTATTAGATGGAACTGAATGGGATGCCAACTTGGTAGGAACAGATCTTAACACTGATATCGCCGTCTTGAAAATTGATGCGGAAGTAGAGCTACCGGTTCTCCCCTTGGCAGATTCAGAGCAGGTTCGCGTTGGGCAATTCGCCATCGCTATCGGTAACCCGTTTCGATTGGCGCACACAGTGACACGCGGCATCGTGAGCGGCAAAGGGAGAACGATATTCCGGGACATCGGTATTATTCGGTATCAAGATTTCATCCAGACGGATGCATGGATTAATACCGGTAACAGCGGCGGGCCGTTGCTGAATATCCGTGGCGAGGTGATTGGAATTAACGCATTAATTCGCCGTTCTGACACCCCGTCGAATGATAAAGCGGTTCCAAAAGCCGTTAGGGCGGGGGCAGGCTTCGCGATTCCAAGCAACCTCGTCAAAAAGGTTAGCAAACAGCTTGTCGCCAACGGACGCGTCATCCGCGGGTTTTTAGGGATTGGAATGCAGAGGATGCCCCGGGGAATTCGCGTGAACCGGGTCAGACAAGGGAGCCCAGCGCACCGTTTCGGGTTACAACGAGGCGACGTGATTGTTAAATACAACGGACAAAAAGTTCAAGACGAGAACGAATTCAAAATGTGGATTGCCGACTCGCAAATCGGGAAACAGTCTAAAATTACGGTAATCCGGAATGGGCAGGAACGAACGTTCAACGTAATCATCGCAGAAATGCCGGTAGAATTCACAGGAAAAGCCTTTGAAAGCGACTCTGTCGCATGGAAAACCATCGGCGTCGCGGTGCGAAAACTGGAGAAACGCGATTTTGAAAGGTACACCTACCTCACCAATACGGACGAAGGTGTTATCGTTGAACGGATTAAGACAAATGCGCCGGCGTTCAATGCAAGAATTCCGATAGGCACCCTCATCATTTCAATCAACGGCAAGAAAATTCGCGACGTGCGAGCATTCGACGCGTTTCTACAGGCACAACGCAATGTGCCGGAGCTCATCCTTGATATAAAAAGCAGTCATGGCACAGAACAGGTAACCCTTCTGTTGAAAAAATAGGGAATCACTATTGCCGAATTTCGACATGAGGAGCAACTGCCCACCAGGGTATACAAATTCATCGACGACAGATATATCTTATCACTTCTGTCCCCGAAAAATGTCACAAACATCAAAACCGCTTACCTTGAAAGAAATCTTTAGCCCCGGTGGACTTATCTCACAACAACTCGATAGCTATGAATTTCGAGAAGAGCAGCTGCACATGGCAAATGAAGTGGCCCGTGCATTCCTCGCCTCAGAACATCTGATTGTGGAGGCGGGTACCGGGGTAGGCAAAAGTTTCGCCTATCTGATACCCGCAATCTCGCTGGCATGCAAGGAAGCGCAAACGGTTGTCATCTCAACAAACACCATCAGTTTGCAGGAACAACTCATTATGAAGGACATTCCGTTTCTGGAGGACATCCTGCCACGCAATTTCACTGCAGTGCTCGCAAAAGGGCGCGGGAATTACCTCTCCCGGAGACGGCTCAAAACATTACTTGAATATCCGCGTGGACTCTTTGATACACGAGAGGAGGTGGATGAAGTCACGGACATCACGGAATGGGTGAACCTCACAACGGATGGAAGCAGGGCAGATTTGCCGCGGGAACCACTACCTAAAATATGGGATAAAGTTGTCTCCCAGCGGGATAACTGCCTCGGGCGCAGATGCCCGACTTACGAAACCTGTTTCTACTTCGAAGCGCGTAGAAAGATGCAAGGTGCAGAACTCCTCATTGTCAACCACTCTCTGCTTTTAAGCGATTTAGTACTCCGCAAAAAAAATGAAGCAGCCGCGATTTTGCCTGACTATGACTATCTCATCATCGATGAGGCACACCACTTGGAAGCAACCGCGACACACCATGGTAGTGTTAAATTCAGCAACACTCAGGTAAAATGGCTCCTCGATTCGCTCTACAACGAAGGGAAGAAAACCGGGTTAGCGGCACGTTTTAATTCATCACAACTGAAAGTTCAAGTCTCGGAAGCACGTCAACAGGCACAGCGCCTTTTTGAGGAAATCATCGATAAAATCGGCGAATCAACGGTGAATCCCGCCGTCTCTTTTAGCAATAGAGAAGTCGCTTCCCAGCCGCCCACCAAACTCATCGAGCGCGCTAATTTTATCACAAATCTGTTAGATTATCCACTCGCAGAAATTGAGAACACTTTAGAACGACTTCGAAACGATGCCAAAACCGATGATGATGAACAAGAGATTACGGCACATTACCTACACTCCAAACGGCTCCGTGACGAACTGGACATGATAATCCGTCAAACCGATTCAGATTATGTCTATTGGGCTGAAATCACAACCCGCGAACACACCTCACGCATCCACTTAAACGCGACACCGACAAACATCAACGAGATGTTACAAGATATCCTTTTCAACACTAAAAACAGCGTGGTGATGACAAGCGCAACCCTCTCTACCAAACACACCTTTGATTACTTTAAAGAGCGGGTTGGAGTCACTGGCTGTCGAGAGCTCCTCGTCGACTCGCCGTTCAACTTTAAGCAACAGGTACGCATCCACATTCAAGGTTCTATGCCTCACCCGAACAGTCCTAAGTTTACACCGGCAGCAATTCACCACATTAAACACTACCTCAAATTGACACATGGCAAAGCATTTGTTCTGTTTACCAGTTATAAAATGATGGATGAGGTTTACGATGCGCTTGCCCCTTACCTTGATGAGATAGGGATTGCTGCCTTCAAACAGGGGGGTGAACTCTCTCGCACAAACATGCTTGGTGCGTTTCGTGAGGATACCAACTCCGTCTTATTCGGCACTGCCACCTTTTGGGAAGGCGTGGATATCCGTGGGGAGGCCCTTAGCAATGTGATTATTACACGGCTCCCATTTGAGGTACCAACGCACCCTGTGTTAGAGGCACGCGTTAAACAGATTAAAGAGCGCGGCGGAAATACGTTCTTTGAGTTCAGTTTACCGGAGGCAATACTACGCCTCAAGCAGGGGTTCGGGCGGCTCATCCGCACACAAACCGATAAAGGGATTGTCGTCATTCTCGACCCGAGAATTAAAACGGGGAATTACAGCAAACATTTCTTGGATTCACTTCCAGATTGTGAAATCGTGGAAGGTTAACTTGTCCACCCCGGACACGAACCTATGGGAGTATCCCCTTTTCACAAAACGCGCTGATATCCAATTCTCGTTAAACCTGAAGGTACCATTCACCCGAAAAAAATGCTCGCTGTAAGATAACACAACGAGCATTTAGAAAAATAACAAGACTTCGACAACGCGCATCGCCACGCGGGGTGCTGATTACGCACATACATCCGACGGGAAGATACCTCCGCTATCACTTAAAGCTAATAACGTCTTGGGGAAGGCTGTGCAATACGAATACCTCTGTCGTGGATAAACGGAAATTCAAATTCCACCGTTTGGTAACGCTGCGCGCCCTCCGGGGGCGGTGCTTTTTCAATCGGGAGCACAACGTTAATTTCTATCGCGTTCAACTTCGTCTGTGAAAAAGCCACGAAGCCTTCCACACTTTCGCCTGGCGGCACACCTGTCCGCCGGGCCCCCACCTGTTTTTCAACAATCTTCATTCGTCTTTCAATCAAAATCTGTCGCGCTTTTTCAAGCCCATTTTTGACATAAAGCCCTGTCGCACGCGGAATCAGGACGAGACGTTCCTCTAAATCATCGTAATCCAAACCGTAATATTCATTGTCACCCTGGTCGATGATTTTGCAGTTTTTGACATCAAAGAGGATGTTTTCACTCCGGTTATTGGTAATCTTGACGTAAAATACATCCGTTTTGTCACCTTGGTGAAGTGCCTCTGTTTCGTAAAAAGGTGAAAAAGCGTTTCCACGGTTGTACTTCCGGTCCAGATCCGGGCGCCGCCAATAAACAATCGAGACGGTAATTCCATCCAAGCTCTTGGTGACAATAGGCTGTTTCGCCTGAACATCAAAAAGTGTTGGAAAATGTGACACTAAGACGACATCAACCATCTTCTTATCATCATCACCTTTACCCATTTCAATCTGAGTTTTGGTTTCGTCCCACTCGTTGAGAAATTTTCCCCACTCTTTTTCCAAATGCGCGTACTCTTCAAACGCCAATAGATAGGTTAACGCTTGCATGTTCACATTTCGCGCCTTTCCAACACGGAATCCAACAGTCTGCATACCGTGCTTAGCTAAGAACGGCGTGACGAGCTCCTCAGCAGGAACCTTAGGGACAGTCACCTCATTTTCCGGGTTTTGGCTCTTTAACATCAGCGCCTCCGCTATATTCTCCGCCGGTTGAATCGGGGATAAGTTGCTAAGAGAGGTACCACACCCTGCAACGCCAAGCGCGAACACAAATAGCAGCGCAACGTTCAGCCATGTCGATACGGCAGCGCTCGCGAATCCATATTGCAATTTATTGAACCATTTCATTGATAATATTGCCTCCTTGTTTACAATTAACTATGAGCGGATATGAAATAAGTTGCGCAACATACACTGTCCGCCCTGACTTTTAATGCCTATGCCAAACGGCTTTTCTTTAAACTATCATAATTGCAGTTTTTCGTCAATTTTTTTAATTCGGAAGCAATAGCAAGATAACCGGTTAAAAACTATCTGACTGTAAAAAAACAAATTCAGCGAAAAAAGCCTGACTCATCCGGGTCCAGAAAAATGCGGTGGATTCCATCGTGTTCCTATTTGAGCAGAATCACCTTACCAATCTCTTGCGTGCTGATATCTGCTTGGCTCGCAGAGATTCGGTAAACATAGATACCGGGTGCGATTTGACTGCCAGTCCGCGTTACCCCTCGCCATTGGAACGTGCCGCCTGAAAAAACCTCCCGATGCATGTCATTGTATACTATGTCACCAGCGAGGCTAAAAATCTCAAGTTTGACACTATCCGCCGTTTGCGATGCGGCAAGCTGATATTCAAAATTCATCATCCCATCGTCGAGGCGCAGGGGATTCGGATAAATCCGAAGCGACGCGATGCCGAAAGCCCCGGCCTCCAACTGCTCTACTTGCAGCCTGTAAGAATCAACATTGCTAAAGCCACCATCTGACTCTATAATAATGTAGAACGTCCCTGTCACATCAGGCTGATAAACGAGTTGCAGCCGAATAGAATTGGTGATAAGCTCAGCGGGATTGGAAGAAGAAATGTCCAAATCCGCCTCTTTTCTGATTTCATTCCTCCCATCCATCAGAAAAAGAGCGTACTTTTGTAAGCGCGAAACATGTGTAAGCGTCACACGAATCGTGATACCCTTGAGTACTTCCAATTGGTAGATATCACGCGTATCAGTCGCATCAAAAATGAAGGATTCGTATAGCTGTCCATATCTGATGGGAAATGCCCGAGCGAACGTATCATTGGGTTCGTATGTATCTCCAAAGGATACGCTTATGGGAACGGTTAGCCCTTCAGGCCCGATATTGGTAATTGAGATACCGGTTACAGTGCCGTCGTTGGCATTGCTATTCGGCAAACTCCCGGGCGTAAAAGATGTCTGCCCATCATCAGCGGAGTAAGCCGCACCGTTGGTAATGCGCTGAATATCTATAAACCCCGTCCCGGTTTCTGAAATTCCGATGTGTTCCGGATCTGTCGGATCTTCAAGCCAAATCTGTTGCGAGGCATCAAAACTGCCAACGGGGCGCACGTATCTTTCATCAATATGCCATATCAGAATACCGGATTCAGGCAAGTAGGTATCAAACCTCGTTCCAGAGGCTTTGTAACGATTTTCTATCAGGAAGAATTCAGAGACGTTCCGTCCCAGTGAGTCACCAAATCTGTTCGCTAGGTTGGTAATATCAATTTTGAAAAGCTTGTCAGTTTTCGGTGGAAGCGCGAAACTCGGAATAGAGAAATTTCCATTTTGTGTGATAGTTACAGGTTCAATCCACCCAACGCGCCCATTTTCCGGGCGCCCATCGAAATCCCATTTGAGATACCCCATGATATGACTTGGGGCTAAACCGTTTCCAAAACCGCGTACATCAGGTCCCTGATAAGGCCCAAATGCGCCCATCAGGGACCATTTATTGTCACGGGCATCGGTGAAATTAAGCCCATAAATGTCTGGCGCACCGAAATTGTGGAAGAATTCGTGAAAGTAGATGCCCAAATGCGGGTACTCAAAATCCGGTTCCTCAGCAACGAGCACAGCAGTGTCAATTAATACGCTATCAACCGTCAGCCCAATGCCCGGGATTAAGGCAGACCAGATATCCTCGGGTACACCGGACGTTGCGTTGTCATTGCCCGAATGAATGATAAAAACATGTTCTACACGCCCATCCTTGTCCCTGTCATACTGCGAAAAATCGATACTTGCATCGACGGCTTGACACACCTCGCGCACCAATTCTTGACTGCGAACAACGTTAACGCCGCCCCCCTCCCCGTAATAACCCATCGGTTTTTTCGCGCGTACCCAGCGATTGCCAGCCGGTACAACACCCCCGAGCGGGCCCGGTTGGATATCCATTTGGCCATAAGAATTTTCCCAGTAGTAGGTTTTCAAAGAAACGCCGTCTGTATCAAAAAGGTATTGCGTTAATTCAGTACCAGTCCTAAGTCCGGGTACATCAACAAAATCCACCTTGAGGGCGAGCACATATTCAACACCATCAGGCTGCAGATTGCGCTGCGGCGCGGCAAAGCAGCAGCCATCCAGTGCCTGCATAAACTTAAGGGCACTCTGTGGAAATTTAGGGTGCAATTCACCTGTTACGACATCGACGTTAAAGTAATAAGAAGGGTTCGGTGGCGCGGGGATGGCTAGCGATGTAAAGAGGCTAAGACTTATTATCAGTAGGGCGCGAGACATACCGATACAAAACCTCATAAAAATAACAGATGCGACATGTCGCATTCCATCGATGTGAATGCGTGCATGCCCCGTCACAATCAGAATGCGGTGAATGCCAGTCGGCGTGGATTTGCTCACGAATTGATTCCTTATCAATCAAATTCGCCCCCGCACTTTCGGCATAAGATGTAGAATTGAATATCATCCGACTGCGCGTGTTGTATCATCAGTTCAACTGCTTGTCGGGGCAGCTCCTCGCCACACTTCGGGCATTTATAGAGAGAGCCTTCCGTTTTAGGAAATTTGGAGATATCGCCCCACATATCATGAACCCAATATTGAAATTCCCAAGGCAATTCGGTGTTAACGGCGGTTGCAATGTCAACAGCATGACGGATGAGTTTTTGGGATTCGTGAACGGAAATTGGCTCGTAAGGATGCGGTGCCCGCATAACTGGGAGGGGTTTTCCATCCGATGCGATTTCCGGATTAAAATTTCGAGAACGTGTCAGACAAATCTGGTCCAAGCAAGAACCCGGCTCCCTCCCTTTGGACCAGAGCTGATAGTACCCTGTCTGTTTTACGTGAAAAAAACACGGACTGATTCCATGGATGTTATCTATGCCGGAATCCCAGAGCCAGCGTCTCCATTTTTTGGAGTCCCCAGGTTCCGCATAAATTTTGATTGCCCCGGGGCCGCCTTCTTGATTCCAAGGGTGCGCTTTCGCGTCATCCATCCCCACCCAATAAGAGTCTTTTCTGCCACTGTCAAAGAGAACGCGCAACCAAACGTACCATCGCCCGGTCTTCGGAATATAAATTTCGTGTATTGCGCGGGCGCCTCTCAGGCTATCAATCGCTTTTCCCCCGGATGCCCCTTCATGCTCAATGATACGTACGCCTTTATCCACGTGTACCGCAGCATCCGCTTCAATAACCAGCGTATTTCTCGGCAGGCGAATATCTACAGGCGCTGCCTCCCCGTCGATTTCGTCCGGCTCGTCGAGCCCGGCATATTCCATTAAATTGTAACTTTTGCCGATGCTTTGGGCAACACGTTCAAACTGTTTCTCGGAGAGATTTGCATCAAAAAAGCAGTCCCGGATGCCTTTTTTCCAGAGGTCAAGAAGCAGAAACATCGCCTTCACGTTCCCATCTGGACGTTTTCGCGTGCCGACTACGATTAACATCCCGGTATCGCTTGAACGACTGACAAGACACCGGTGTATTGGGTAATCGGGCATCTTCTGCACCTTGCTTGAAACAAGGAGCGGGGCGTAGTACCGGCACTTCTCATCACACCCAGGAATCTTCGCGCGTTTCGCTCTACAGCATTCAGGACAGATTAACATGCCGCTGAGTGCAGGGCAGATACGTTTACCGTTATCGGAACGACAGGTACGGCAACGTTGACGTTTGGGGCGTTTTCGTAGGGTTACATGTCGCATCGGTTAACGGTTTCGCTAGCCCTTTACAGTGAGACATCTCTCTTTTTAACTGGGGCGATTCACCAAGTCGGCGAGATATTCAGCAATCTTATCCGTAATTTGTTGCGCATCTACATCGGCGAAGTTGAACAATTCCTTTAACATCGGTGAAATTGCGCCGGTATCAAGCAAGGCATTTGCGAGACGTCCCATATTGCTACGTGTGATACCGCGTTGCCCATCATTGTTCCCCATATCCAAAATCTTAATGCTGTCGATTTTCTCAACAGGTTTCATCATTTCTTCAAAAATATCAGGGAGTTCGTCAATGAGTTCTAAGATGGCTTCCTGTACGAGAACCCGCTGCTCAGCAACGTTTCGTGCCTCGTAATCTGCCATATCTCCCTGTGCTTTGGCGCGTGCTTCAGCAAGCACCGCGTCGGCGAGACGTTCAATTGGTTGTGCCTGCGCTTCCGCTCCGATGATTGCCACTTCACGCTGCCATTCTGCCTCTCCACGCTGTTCAGTCGCGGTAACCTCTACTTCGGCACCCATCCGTTCAGCCTCTGCAACCAGCTGCTCTTTTTCGGCCAGGGCTGTCAACTGCTGTTTATTGGCAACATCGATTTTTCTATCCTCATCAGTCAACACCACGCGCAATTCCTGGCCAATCCGGGATTGCTCTACTGTTAGCATTTTCGCAATCTCGGCTAGTTCCACTTGCCGAAGCTGCTCGATTTGGGCTGTCTCCACAACCAGATTCTTTTCTATCTCACGCTGCTGAACCTGTTGCTCTTGACTAAAACGCTCTGTCTGAACAAGTAAATCACGCTCAATATCACGCAGCATCACACCCTCTTCTTGCGCAATACGCGCCTTCTCTACGAATAACTCCTTCTCTATATCGCGCGTCTCCACCTGCTGTTGCTGCGCAATGCGCGTTATCTCTACCGTTAGCATTTTCGCAATCTCGGCCAGTTCCACTTGCCGAAGCTGCTCGATTTGGGCTGTCTCCACGACAAGATTCTTTTCTATCTCACGCTGCTGAACCTGTTGCTCTTGACTAAAGCGCTCCGTCTGAACAAGTAAATCACGCTCAATATCACGCAGCATCACACCCTCTTCTTGCGCAATACGCGCCTTCTCTACGAATAACTCCTTCTCTATATCGCGCGTCTCCACCTGCTGTTGCTGCGCAATGCGCGTTATCTCTACCGTTAGCATTTTCGCAATCTCGGCCAGTTCCACTTGCCGAAGCTGCTCGATTTGGGCTGTCTCCACGACAAGATTCTTTTCTATCTCACGCTGCTGAACCTGTTGCTCTTGACTAAAACGCTCCGTCTGAACAAGTAAATCACGCTCAATATCACGCAGCATCACACCCTCTTCTTGCGCAATACGCGCCTTCTCTACGAATAACTCCTTCTCTATATCGCGCGTCTCCACCTGCTGTTGCTGCGCAATGCGCGTTATCTCTACCGTTAGCATTTTCGCAATCTCGGCTAGTTCTACTTGCCGAAGCTGCTCGATTTGGGCTGTCTCCACAACCAGATTCTTTTCTATCTCACGCTGCTGAACCTGTTGCTCTTGACTAAAACGCTCCGTCTGAACAAGTAAATCACGCTCAATATCACGCAGCATCACACCCTCTTCTTGCGCAATACGCGCCTTCTCTACGAATAACTCCTTCTCTATATCACGAACAGCGATGCTCTGTTCCTGCTCAATTTTCTGCAGTTGCACGATAAGATGCTGCTCAATTTCGGCAAGTTGAACAACTTTGGATTGTTCAATCTGTTGCGTTTCAACAATAAGGTTTTTCTCAATTTCGCGTTCAGCGACAATCTGTTCTTGTTGGACGCGGGCGACTTCAACATCCCGGTTCATCTCAATTTCGCGTTCTTGGACGACTTGTTCCTGTGTGATGCGTGCGCGTTCAACCTCTTGCTTCATCTCATATTCACGTTCTTGGACGCCTTGCTCCATCTCAAACTGAAATTTGAGTGTCTCGGCTTCCCGTTCAGCTGCATAAATAGAGATATTCTTCTGCTGATCTGACTCTGCCCAGGACTGTTCCTGTTCGATTTCAAGCTTCCGGACGCGTGCATCCATCTCAATTTGAGCGATTGCTACATCTTTCTCTTGAACAATGCGTGTTTTTTCGCGTTCCTGCTCGGCTGTAATTTCAGTAATTTCCCGGATACCGACGGCGTCAAAACGGTTATCGGCATCCAATGTTTCAACGGGTGTCTGATCGACGCGGATAATGGAGACAGTTTCAAGTGTCAACCCATTTTGTGCTTCCAGGTCTTCGCCACATGTGGCTTGTACTTTATCAGCGAATTCTTGTCGTTTCTGCAAGAGCTCTTGTATGTCACTTTCGGCGGCAACACTGCGTAGTGCCCCCTCAAGCTTAGGTTCTATCAGTTCACGGACGGTTTCTGGCGTCATAGATTTATCGCCGAGTGCTTGTGCTGCGCGTAAGATACCGTCCTCTACAGGCTCGACCTTAAGGTAAAAAACGACTTCAACATCTCCACGGTTGAAGTCGTAGGTGATTAGCGCTTCTGGCCCCTCGCGAACCACCTCAATGCGCATGGTATTGAGAGAAACTTCTTTGATTTCATGAATAATCGTGTTTACCCAGAGTCCGCCGGTGACACGAATTTTTTCCCGGGAGCCCCCCGTCCTAATAAGCGCAACATCCGCTTTCGGAATCCGATATCGGATGACTGAAGCTGCGAACGCAATGAGGCTCCCCAACAATACCGCAAAAATAACGATGAGCCAACGAACCAGGCTGGTGGACGCAAAGCCGCCCAGATTTTGATATGCGAAGTACCCAATCGCAATCGCGACCCCAATTAAGAAAACGATAACAGCAATAAAACGCATTGATTTCTCCCATCAGGTAACTTTAAGGTTAAGGTAAGCAAGCCCAACGGATGCAGCGGTTCGGCAAAATCTTTCTTCATGCAGTCCCCTTAAACACGATTCAGACAAAAGATTGTTTTCTCCGTCACCTTGAGGCGCGCTTTTGCGAAGCCGAGGCGAGTCCACATGAGCGTTAACGAAAGATGGTATCGCTGCTATGATGTGTCCGATACCGGCCTTTGAGCGGTTGACGGGGCGACGTCTGCCAAGCGAGGTTTGCCAAGTAACAGAGCGCATTTTCAATAAGCGGCTTGGATATGGTTGTGCGGTAAGCATCCCGAGTATCCACAGCAAAGGTGACGTAGTAGCCCTCACCCCACTGTAGCTGAACGCTGACAGCATCCTCGTTATCCTCTCTGATTGCTAATTTGCGATAACTCGAGTCGTCCGTCACCCAATTATCGTCGGTAACAAGTGCATCAACATTAATTTTATGAGGCCAGGTAAAGAGGCCGGTTTTCTGGCCGTCTCCGGTTACCGTGATGTTCCCGTCATTAGAATTGATTACCCGGATGGGATGCCTGTCAACGGGTAGCCATTCCCCGCGCCAAGTCGGTTCCGTTGTATGCACGCCATCAGGCGGGATGATGTTATTATCCATCGCAGAAGCCCACACGATACCACCCTTCCGGACAAAATCCCGAATTGCATAGTCGGCATCCTCCATAAAATATTCGCCATCGTGCCCCGGCGCATTCCACGTAAACCAGATGATATCGTAATCGGAAAGCGGCACGCTTGAGAGCTTAATGGCGTTATTCGCATCACCGCGATTGTCAGGATTATCATTAATATGCACCGTCGCAAATTGGAATTTCAACCCTTCCAAAGTCGTTAGCGACTCGAGCACTGCAGGCTCCCCGCTCATACTATCACCAACAACAATTAAAACCCGGAAAACACCTAATGGGACAATCTTTAAAGACGAAATAATATCTGAAAATGACTGGGAGTGGGGTAACGAACGCAGATTCCGAATCGATACGCGGAATTCTTGTGAACTTAAAGTGAGACTCAGCCGACGCCCTTCAAAATTCACGTGCTCATAGAATACGACATGGCATCCACTAAACGGAAAACTCGGGCCACGTTGAATGCGAATTGATGAAATCGTATCGTTCATCCCGATGTCAAACATAGAACTAACATCCCGCATGATAACGCTGTGCTGCCCACTGTAGTCAACATCGCGAAATACCTCAATGATAACCGGGACAGCCCCGTACTCCGGGGGTGTCGGATGTGCAGATGGACTAAAACTGATAGAAGTAATTGCATCCCCGAAGTTGTATGGAATCTCGTGAATGTTTGAATAGAACCCGGGGGCTAACACGAGCCTGCGTCCCCTATAGCCCTCATGCTCATGAAAAATCGCTTTATAGTTCGGTGATGCATTAAATCCTGGTCCTTTGTAAATCTTAACCGAAGAGATAATATCCTGGGCACCAATTTCCCCGGTATTTGGGATTGACTCAATCAGCGTCACTTTCCGGCCTTGAAAATTCACATGTTCAAAGACTTCAACCACTAACCTCGGCATGTTTGACATAGGGAATCTCCTTCTTTAATGAATTAGTATATCACCTAAGGAGCAATATGTCAAGTGATAGCCACACCCTAAAAGGTCAGCTTCGGTTTCATAGCAACTGCGGTTTGATATGGGGTTACCGCCAGATTTATTGAAAAAACGCGGATGTCCCGCGTAAATACGTTTGATTTCCTCTTAGAGGACTTGACTCGGCAAAACATTCCAATGCCGGGGGGCACCGCTTCAACTTAATCACGTGTGCGCGCATCGCATGATAATCCGTCTTTATCCTGTTGACGCTGCCGCTTATGGAAATACATATCCACTTGCCACATATCGTCAAGAAAGTTGCCAAGCCGAATACAATTGGATGAATCTCTACATTGATACGAATAAGTTTTCATGGTACATCACCCCCTAACAAGTGATGAGGCAGATACGTTACCTTGCGGCGACGCTCGTCCTGTCGACAAAATTGATACGCTAATGTCCCCTTATTTTCAGCATCTACTACAATTCTCCGTCAAGAACGGGTCTTCGTTAAGAACGGGCTCTTCCCCACAAGACATCCCGGTAGGGGGAACCCCAGCGCTCACTTCCGGCAAATCTACAAATACAAAAATGCCAAAACCGAAATAACCCGAACCGCGCCCAAAGACTATTTGGTTAATTCCATAAAATATGATAAAATAGGAATAACATTGAGGGGCATTTAAACAATCCTCCTATGCAGAGTAACCCAATGTCGTATAATAGAGCACTCATAATCATTTCAATAATCGCTATCAGTGCCTCCTTAGTCTATGTTCTAAATCAGGTAGAACACTCCGTAAGAAACAAGCACACGGGTTCTCGCCCGATTGAGCTCCCCTATAATTGGCTAGGCAATATCACGGATGCGAATATTGCTGAACCCTCCGGTATCACCTATCACCCGACGCGGCGCAGCCTGTTTGTCGCCGACGATTCTGGGAGTATTCATGAAATCAGGACAATAGACGGAACACTGGTTCAATCAAAAATGTTGAACGAACGAGACCTGGAAGGAATTACCGTTAACCCTGATACCGGTTGGCTATACACCGTTATTGAAGATGACGAAACGATTTTGGAAATCGACCCGGCCACGCTTATCATTCAGAGAGAATTTGCAATCAATAGGAAGTTTGAAAGTAAAACACTCTTGAAAAAAGGCGGAATGGGCATCGAGGCAATCGTTTTTATTCCGGATGCGTCTCATCCGGAGGGCGGTACCTTTTGGGTTGGCAATCAAACCTTCAGTCTGAAGCCGGAAGATGAGCCATCGGTTATATGCGAAGTAGTTGTCCCGCTGCGCTCCTCACAAGCCGATAGAACAGAAGGGAGGATTATCCGTTACCATCAGATGAACTTCATTGATATCTCTGGGCTCGCCTATGATGAGCGTGCGAAATGCCTTGTCCTGATTAGCGACACAACGAATCTACTCATAGAGCTCAAACCGGATGGTACAATTCTAAGTCAATATTTATTACCCGGGGACGAACAAGAGGGGGTTGTGTTAGATGGGCTCGGCTATATGTATATTGCACAGGAAACTGGACAGGTGATCAAGTTAGCGGATCGGCGTCTGCGTTAGCCAGGCGGTTCATGCGTCAGTTTATTGTAGACAGTATCCAACGCAAATCAGGCGAATCATGATTTCTCTATTCATGTATAGGTTTAACAGGCTGCTCCTTCTAAGCATCGTGACAAAGGCTAAGCACGCCTCCGCTAGTTATCATGAGAATGCCTCAGTGAAGCGCAGCATCGCAATCCCTGGCATCAAATCCAAAACCAGATTCAGCGACGAATACTGTTCTGCGGTGTACCCGATGTCCAGTCGCCATAAAACTTGTACATTTCCCTCATCATACAGAACCCCCGATGCCAATTTTTCACCTGTTGCGGATTCCAATTGAAAGACTCTGCGGCGTTTCGCGTCCATACTCCTTTCCCCGTTTGTGTGGTACAGAATCCCACTCCCTCCAGTATAGAGGGATAGCCTAGATAGAACCCCTTACATTTTGACAGTAAGGTTAACCTCAGCACAACACGTAATTCTTAAATGGTAACAAAATCGATATCAAGGGCATGCGGAATGATACCTGCTTTATACCCGCGTTTGAGTAATTCGCGCACGCCGGCTCTTCCCTTCTCGCCATAATCAATCGTATAATCGTTGACATACATTCCGACAAACCTGTCGGCGAGCGCGGTTTCCATGTCCCGTGCATACGTCATTGCGTATTCAAGTCCACGTTCACGATGCAATAGCGAATATTGAATGCTCTGCTTTAGTAACGTCGTTAAGTTTCGGATTTTCTCGGTGCCGAGGTTCCGGCGAATGACGTTGGCCCCGAGTGGAATGGGTAATCCGGTTTCCTGAAACCACCACTCTCCCAAGTCAACGATTTTATGCAGTCCTTCGCGTTCATAAGTCAACTGCCCTTCATGTATGCAGAGCCCGGCGTCTACCTCACCCTGCTGAACAGCATCCAAAATCTGATCAAAGCGTCGCGTCTCCGCCACAAAATTCGGTTGGAAGAGCCGCATCGTCAGATACGCCGTGGTCATCTTCCCGGGAATAGCGATGCGCTTACCAGCTAGGCTTTTCATGGGTTCCTTTGAAACAACAACCGGTCCGTATCTGTCACCAATACTCGCCCCACAAGGCATGAGGATATAGTCATTGGCAACATACGCGTACGCGTGAACCGAAATCGCGGTAATCTCTAATTCCGCGGCAAGGGCGCGCTGGTTTAAACGCTCAATATCCTCGATAACGTGGACAATCTCAAACGGATTCGTTGGAATTAGCCCCTTGGCAAGGGCATAGAACATAAATGCATCATCAGAATCCGGGCTGTGTCCAATCCGAATCTTCTCAGTCTGCGGCATCGGAAGGCTCCTCTCTCATTGAAATTTTACAACCCCACGGGGTATTGCAAATGGCGATTTTTATAGAATTGAAATAAAGGACACTGCACGACACCATTGGCCGAAATTTTTATGATGGTGTCGGATTGTCCCAGAAATAAGTACCTAGTTATACGCTACCTCAGATAAGACGGAGCGGACAGCGCGCCCTGTCACTCGTTTTAAGAACATCACGCTTGCCACCAACTTAATAATCATCTACATTTTCATAGAAGTCAACTTCAGGCATGTATTCTTCGGCACAAGGTTCATCCTCTTCGTAGTTATAGTACTCAACGAGGTTAAGTAGAGAGTCAAATTCACTCAGATTTTCAATATAGAGTTTACAAATCCAGCCATCACTTTCAGGAAAACGGTTAAGGAGTTGAATATCATCTTCAAGCGCGGTGTTAATTTCATAAACTTCGCCACTAACAGGGGCATAAATATAAAAATTCTTCCCATCAGCCGTTTCAATCCGCCCCAGAATTTCCCCTTGTTCAAAATCCCGGAGTGGTGGCAATTCCACAAAAATAATATTGCTATACATCTCCTGTATGCGTTCAGTGATACCAATAGTCCCTTCCGCCTCATCAGAAACCTGAATCCATTCATGAGTCACTGTGTATTTCATATTGCTCAACGCCTATTTCCTCCAACCAGTTTTTTCACCGTAAAGTGAACATCGAGAAATACCGTCTCCACTACAGCGTTAGAATTCCAATACCTTGGAGGCGTGCCTTGAATGCTTCGACGGCGCCTTGCCTAATCCGAATGGCAATGATAGGCTGTGGTGTCCATTCCATACCGGTGACATCACCGCCACTGCGTTTGCAAAGTGTGACGACTGTACCAATATATGAATAAGGCACTTTGCAACGGAAGTGTTGGTAAAAAATACGTGGCGCCAACGTCGCGTTTTGGAGACAAGTTCTTGCACACTGTCCATACGCGCGAATTAAGCCACCAATCCCCAAATGGATTCCACCAAAATATCGGGTAACAACACAAACCGCATTAGAAATTCCCTGCGCCTGAATCACCGATAAGATTGGTGGCCCGGCGGAATTGCGCGGTTCCCCTGCATCCGTTGCATACTCCCGCTTCGACGTCCCGCTTCCAATACTATAGGCATAGCAGTAGTGCGATGCACGCGGGCGTTGAGCTCGCACATCATTAAGAAACGTCCGAACTGCCTGTTGACACGCCACTTCTGTTGCGTCAGCGAAGAATCGAGACTTTTTGACGACGTGTTTGGCGGAGGCAATCCCTAGGACAGTACTATATTCATCAGACATGCTCAATATACGAAAAAACCGATTGAGAACGTATAAACAGCCTCTCCTTGGATAAGATAAACGCGCTCATCCGCTGCCGCGACAGGCTTGAACGTTGGCATATAAGCAGCATTTAACATCAAATCGCCGAACCGGACGGCGATGCCGTAGGACATTCCCTCCAATTTCCAGCGCCGCTCATCCGATTCAACGGTATCACTTTCCAGTAGATACACCGGCACATAACGTTCTTCAATGTCTCTGAGATAGCCGATGCGGCAACCAATCCGTTCGCGGTACCAAACTTCTGCCCCTAAACTCGTCTGCAGAACATCAGGAGACGGCAGATTCACATCTAAGCCAACGTGGACGGTTGTCGTATCGCTAAGGTTACGGCGGTACGCAATACCCGACACCATATAGCGCCGCATCCGGCGCGGAATAGAAAGGTCAGAAAATGACAAGCCGTTGCTCAAATTCCGGACAACGATGCCAACCTGAATTCCACGTCCCAGTTCTTGGATACATCCAACATTGTATGCATAACCATGTCCAAGGTGTTCGACGCCGGTAGCATCGGCAACTTTAGAACGCACCCATTTCGTATCAACGCCAATATCTAAACTGCCAAAGAGTTTGACACCGTAACTGAGCCCGAGAGCGAGATGAGTTTCAGGGAAGCTATTGAGTGCTTTTCCATCATAGTCAACGCGGCGGAACCGCCCTTCGTGTGCAAACGAAAAACCGAGTCCTAACGTGCCAAACCGTCTTATCGGTAATGTCCAATTTAATGTCTGAATTCCCGAAGCCCGTTGCTCGTAGCGACTGTAATCTTTGTAAATCCCATCAAAATTAGGTTTGGAAATCACCGCGATAGTACGCGGAAATCGGGACGTGTAGATGACAAGTCGATTTTCCGCCGGGTTCATCATCCCCGCCGGATTGCTGCCAAGCGCCGTAGCCCCGCGCGCACTTCCAGCAAACGTACCTCCCATTCCACGATGCTTAGCACTGAGTAACTGGCTGAGAAATCCATCCGCTTCAGCTATAGTGCTTGCATCCTCAGCGGCATCAACCACATTCCAACACCATGAAAGGCATAGCAGGATTGCAACACAATTTCGCATATATTTCAATTCTTTCCGTATTTTCATTATCATTTTTGGAATCGCATGGTAGGTGTAATCCGGTAAACGCGGGTTTCAAAGGCGGCTAACGTGAGACTAGCGTCACTTGTGCGATGGCATAGAGATTCGTATGGGACATCGTAACGAATGCTGTACTGATACCGAGTGTATCAGCATATCGCAGCACCTCACCGTGCATGACGAGCAATGGCTTTCCAACAACGTTCGCCCGAATTTCGACATCTTTCCAATTCATACCGGTGGTTAATCCAGTCCCGAGTGCTTTCAGCCCAGCCTCTTTGGCAGCAAAACGCGCAGCGAGGCGCCAATATCGCGAAGGCGCCACTCCACAATACGCGAGCTCCTGCACGGTATAAACCCGCTGTTCAAACTTTGCGCCCCATCGCTGGGATGCATCGCGAATACGCTCTACCTCAACTATGTCTATACCAATTCCGTGAATTTCTGGATGGTGCATTAATATTCAAGATGGGGCCAAGCCATTTATTTACCGATTTGCTAGATGAGCATACCGGGGTGGCGGTGCAAAATTCAGAACGGTGTCACTCCCGATAGAGCGCGTCCATCATTCGCGCGACGCGTACAATTGGCTTCACATCATGAACCCGAACAATATCCACTCCCCGCGAAATTGCCCAGCATACCGTCGCAGCCGTACCCTCAAGTCGCTCCGTTACAGGAAGAGCCAAGACATTACCGATAAAGGACTTCCGGGAAGTGCCAATGAGCAGCGGACAGTTAAGTGCACGGAATTCATCAAGGCGTTTTAGAATTTCTAGATTATGTTCCGTGTTCTTACCAAAGCCGATGCCCGCGTCGATGATAACCTGTTCAAGCGCGATGCCTTGCCCCACCGCCATCTGAACGCAGTTCTGTAGCCACAAGCGAATCTCATCCACAACATCAACATAGTGTGGATGTTGTTGCATCATGGAAGGCACACCTTTCATGTGCATCAAAATGATACCAGCTTTCATCTCCGATACAACCCGCGCCATATCTGCGTCCCCATGAAGTGCCGTGATATCATTGACAATATGCGCTCCCGCTTCCAATGCACATCGCGCTACAGTCGCTTTATACGTGTCAATTGAGAGAATGACATCCAACTCACCTGCAAGACGATGAATGACGGGTAAGACGCGTGACAATTCTTCATCTACGGAAATAGGTTCGGCGCCTGGCCGGGAGGATTCCCCACCGACATCAATGAGCGTTGCCCCGGCTTCACGCATCGATTTTGCATGCGTAACGGCCCTTTCCACGTCCAGAAATCGCCCGCCATCAGAGAAGGAATCCGGTGTAACGTTCAAAACCCCCATAACATAGGTGCGTTCTCCGAAAGCGATGACTTTTCCACGGCAGTTCATGCGACAGTCCGCTCCGGTAATTGTGGCCGCGGTCCAAGGATTTCATCAATTTCCTTAGTGACAAGCGTTTCCCGTTCTAACAACGCGTCCGCTAGCAGCTTCAATCCATCAATATTAGTCTCCAAAATCGAGCGAGCTTTTTCGTAGCACTCCATGACAATTTCCTGAACAGCTCGATCAATTTCAATCGCGGTTTTTTCACTATAATCCTTATGAACAGCAAGCTCTTTACCGAGGAAAACCTGCTCATCCCTTTTCCCGAATGTGAGTGGACCGAGGCGACTCATACCCCACTGCGTGACCATTCTCCGGGCGAGGTTTGTTGCTTGTTCAAAATCGCTTTCTGCGCCTGTTGTCTGCTCCCTAAAGATGATTTCTTCGGCGACACGTCCACCGAGTGCAAAGATAATATGGGCCAGAAGTCCTTTTTTGCTCATATTATGGCGTTCCTCAAGCGGTAATTTTGCTGTCACGCCGAGTGCTCTGCCGCGTGGAACAATCGTACACTTATAATTCGGGTCACTTTCAGGCACAAAGTGTAGCATCAGAGCATGTCCTGCCTCATGATAAGCAGTAATTTCGCGCTCAGCCTCACTAATCACAAGGCTTCGCCGTTCTGGCCCCATCAGGACGCGGTCCCTCGCCTCATCCAAGCACATCATATCAATCCACTCTTTATCCTGCCTAGCGGCAAGCAGTGCAGCCTCATTGGCAACATTCTCAAGGTCCGCTCCAGAGAACCCCGGTGTGGACTTGGCTAGAATCTCAAGATTCACATCCTCCGAAATCTTGTATGGCTCTTTAGTATGCACCTTGAGAATAGCCTCTCTGCCACGAACATCAGGGAGGTCAACGACAATTTGCCTGTCAAACCGTCCGGGGCGTAACAACGCGGGATCCAGTACATCAGGACGGTTCGTCGCTGCAAGTAAAATCACCCCTTCAGAAACATCAAACCCCTGCATTTCAACAAGCAGTTGATTTAACGTTTGCTCGCGTTCATCATGTCCGCCCCCAATTCCAGCGCCACGGTGCCGTCCAACCGCATCTAACTCATCAATAAAAATGATACAAGGCGCGTCTTTCTTGCCCGTCTCAAAAAGGTCACGTACCCGGGAGGCACCCACCCCGACAAACATCTCAACAAAGTCGGAACCACTAATGCTATAGAACGGAACATCCGCTTCTCCAGCAACCGCTTTGGCAAGCACCGTCTTCCCAGTCCCCGGTGGCCCCATTAGCAGCACACCTTTTGGAATTCTACCGCCCAAACGTTCAAACTTCTTTGGCGCCTTGAGAAATTGAATAACCTCTTCTAATGCCTCTTTTGCTTCATCAACACCCGCCACATCATCAAACGTCACCTTATCTTGACTCGCTAAATGTAGCCGGGCCCGACTCTTTCCGAACGACAACGCACGATTCCCACTCCCTTGCATTTGACGAGACAAGAAAATCATCAACCCCAAAAAAATAAGCAAAGGGACAACGGTTGTTCCAAATACAAATAACCACTGTGTAAAGTTAGAAGAGCCCTTTACATCATAAGCAATTCCCTGTTCCGAGAGTTTCTCTTGAAGCCGGAAATTCTCACTATCACGACTCGTTTTAAATTCACCACTCCACTTCTCAGGAACTTTCGGTGTTAACACTTCTTCCGATACCGCCGCACGTTGATTAAGATATTGTTGAACTTTCGGTATCACGCTTTCATGAAACTTTCCTTCAACCGATTCTTCATCCAGGATCAAATCCCCGTCAAATACAGAGGGATCCTCTTTTATATATTTATGAAAATCAGACGTCGTCAGTGGGTAAACCTTATCTTTACGGTTGATTAATTGGAAAATGGCAAAGATAACCAGACATCCCAAAAATACCCACCATAATAACATGTTTCTTGTATTCTTATTCACAACCAAAAGCCTCTCTTAAAATTTGAGCTTTAGAACAGATTCGCAATATCGGCTTGCACGCTGCACGCTAAGTGCGATTTTCAAAACCTATCTGCTCTCCAATTAAGTATAACAAATTTTTTGACAAATTTCAAATCAATTTCAAAAAAATGTTAAGATTAAGTAATTTTTTGAAATCACCCACTTAATTATACCCGAGATTCACTTGAGAAAATTGTTAACCTTGTGGTATACTTGATAGAGTGAGTAAAACCTACCCAAAAACCAAAAGGAGATATTTATGAGAATTAGAAGTCAGATGCTTTTGATAGCGGCCTTTCTACTCGTAACGATTCCCTATACTCTCGCGCATCTTACAGGCGAAAAACTTCAAATTTTCCAATATAACGCAGAACTTGTATCCGTTGCACCTATCGTTGACGGATACTTAGATGACCCGGCTTGGGAGGACATTCTCACCAGTAAACTCCAACAAGAGGTGATAACCGGCAACGCATGGCCAGCGGAATCTAGTGATTTCACAGGGCGCTTCGCAGCCGTTTGGAGAAGCGGATTCCTTTATATCGCTATTCATTTAACAGATGATGGATTGGAAAAACATCAATCCAAAATCATGCACGAAGACCATCTCATTCTCTATTTGGACCCGCATCACACCGGATACAAGGATGAACTCTACCGATATGAAATTCCCGTCCAACGAAAAATCAAATATATGAAATCTCCTCTGACTCGAGTGGCATGGGGAAACGATGGGAAAACGTGTGAACTCAGTTTTCGGCTTGATACCGTCGCCGCAAAGGGAAACAGTATCGGGTTTGGCATTAGCTACAATGATGTGGATGAAGGCAGATTAGAGAATAAAATCGCCTGGGCACCCACAGGTTATACCGAAGAGAACACTCGGCTCGGTGATCTCGTCTTCACAGCGAAAATTGAACCGAACCGACAACAAAAGTTGATACAGTGGGGCAAAATTAAAAGTCTGTATTAAAAACAGTTCCCTCTCATAGTCCTGGAGGACATTTGTACTACATCGGAAAAACTTTGGAATTAATAGGCATCGCCTGCTTAGGGGCAGGGCTCTACTTAGGATGTGCCAATCCATTCGGATATAGCGAAGCAAAAGCCATGGGCGTTGAGATGGGATTCTTAACGTTAGGGATTTTAATTTTTTTCGTCGGACGACTCATTGAGAAACGTGTATAAATGCGCGTCTTGGTAACTTCTCCTCACATTTTTTTTTTACAAACCGTCTGAAAGCATCCTTTCAAATCGCCCCGTTTTTTGCAAAAAAAATATAAATTCCCCTTTTTCGTGCAGCCGCCCCGTTTCCATATATATCCAACGAGGAAAAATCAACATAAAAAAAAACAGCTTTGGGCCATCAGAAACCTGATGCGCCGGATATCCTGGTTTCCCAAGAAGCATACAGAATTGCAAACAGGGAAGTGGCCGTGAAACGGGAACAAATTCGGCAAGAGTTAGATGACACTATCGCAACAAACCGTAAAAGGAAGTTTATTTTTATCATGCTGCAAACCCAGAAGTTATTGAGATTTACTTAGAAACCCACCTGAAAAGACATCCGATGGCTGCCGCCCAATTCTGGGTGGTTCGCGAAGGCATAGTCAAGTACTGCAGTCGCCCCGTTCACAAAACGCAGGTGCATGCCAATTCCTACCGTCAAGCGCCTTAATCGGGTGATACCGTTCTGTCCTTCAACGCCCATCCGTAAGGCAATTACATCAAACAGCATGTACTCAGCACCTGCATGTAGTTCCAATCCGTGTTGCGTAAAAACATCGCAGGCAAGCGTCAGCCGGCTACCCATTGGCGGGAGTCGGTGCGTTGAAGCAATCCCGACTTTGACACGTGGGGCAAGCGTCTCCGTGTGTGGAACACCGCCGGCCACCTCTGGCGGGGTATTCCAATAGAGTTTCGTGCTCAAAATATCAGTCATGTGAACACCGAGGGAAACAGCGGGTTTATCTGCAGTCAGAAGAATACCAAAGTCTCCACCCCCACCAATCGCGTTCGTGCTCTGATAACTATCAATGTAAAGGAGCTTAAGGGCGCCCCCAAGCCGAAAGGAGAATCGCGAGTGCGACAACAGCTTCCATCCGCCGGCGAGGACAGCTGCATTGTCCGTGTGGCTGGTTGTGCCAATTACCTTCGGGCGGTTTGTCGGCCCAACGGGACGGCTAGTCACAGGAATACCCGTAATAGGAATATCATCAACCCCGACACGAAGCCAAGCAATACCGATAGCCCCTCTCTTTTTTAGAGGATGGCTATACCCGATAAAATTGTGAGCAGAAAGTCCATTGAGCGTAGCGTGCATCAAACCGAATTGGTGCTGCTCGTGCTGCCCCAACGCGGCAGGATTCCAATAAATCGCAAACACATCGTCCGTAGTCGCTGTCGCCGCGCCACCCATCGCGACGGCGCGAGCGCCGATGCCTAACGTCAGAAAGTCCGCCGTATACTTCCCAAAGATGTCCGTCGGCATCATGAGATGTATGAGTAGACAACAGATACCCACCCAAAACTTATCATTTTTCATGTTCATCACGCGACATCGTATCGTCCACTCCTCCCTAAAATTCATCGCAGCTTCAGCATTTTCAATACGTCGGTGAGTTCCTTCTCACCCTCACGGTGAATCTGAATTTTCGCGTAGTAGACACCGTTGGAGACATCGACGCCATCCGCATCCTTGCCATCCCATTCCTCCATCAAAAATCCCGCTGTCGGTAATAGAGATAATGTTCGAATCAGTCGCCCACTCACCGTATAGATTTTAATGTCTATCGAATCCGACGGGGCAGTGAGCTCACATGTTAGCATAGTAGAACGCGTAAACGGATTCGGATAATTGAGGAAAGAAACCAGTTGCAGGTTGCCGTAAACCTGAAATGTTATGTTTGACTCAGCAGTGTTGCCGTGGACATCGCTCGCCTTGAGCCGCATGCGGTACTCGCCCGGTTCTAACTTCGGCGACGCGTATGTTAAAGTGAGTTGAGGAGAACCCGGTACTTGTGTTAATTGATACGCCTCAGGGGCGATAGTTTCGTAGCCCCTTCCCGGCGTACCGAGCTCCAGCGTTAGAGGACGGGTAATCGTATCGAGCCCGCTATCATCAGTGAGCGTGGCACCAATAATAGGTTCTGCATCCGCTCCATCGCCCGGGATAAAGTGCTGTTGTGACGAGACGGTTAACTGGATATCAGGCGCAACAGTGTCATCACTGTGCAGGAGTGTCACAGGGGCCAGGATATCTGTTGTCGCGCGGAGCGTCTGGACCGGGCCGGTTTGAAACCTGAAACTATCACCTACAGTAAAAGGGCGCTCGCCTTGTGTCACCAGAAGCTTTAAACCGTAGGGTGCATATTCAAACGGAACGCCGCTTTTTCCCCGGTAGGGCATCCCATCTGCCCCGCGCAAAACACCCGTTTTCTCGCCTTCCACCTGAAATGTCGTTGCTGTGACAAAAAGAAGCACCCAACGCTCTTCTGGTATAGTCGTATCAGGTTCTAGGTGAATGTAACTCAGGCTACCGTTACCTTCGTTCCTGTTTCGGAAGGAGGAAGCGTACCACCGCGGACCAGCGATACCCTCATCGGTAGGCGGCTCTTGGATTTGTGTAATACGGAAAGAGATAACATCCCCGAATGCGAATGGAAGCGAATCGTCGGGTGCAATATCAAGCGCGATACCGTCGCGAAAAACGGGAGCGTCTGGGCTAAACCGTATCAATTGCTGTGCTGAATACACAGTTTCCAATGGAAGCTCACTATCAGTAACGGGAGCGTCCGGATTGTCCGCTTCAACGTCAGGCGTTCCGGTGGGTGCCAACAAGAGCCGGTACGAACGTTTTGCCTGCCAAAGCAGCACCCATTTTCCGCTACGCGCACCGTCCGGATGAAGGCGAACATTTTGTAAATAGCCGCCACCGATATTTTGGGCCGAAACACGCGTAACCTTCATTTGTGTTGTAGCAGCTTGTAAGCGGTTTTGGGATTCAAGCCGCGTCCAATTGCCAAGATGCACATTCCAGAGGTAGATACCCGTCTCCTGAACGCGCGTGCTCAACGCCGCCGTTAACGTAGCAGCAACATCTACCTCTCCTTCACCATCGGCATGCGTCGCGTCAACACCTAGCAATTCTTGTCGCAACTGCTGAGTCAGTCCCGCCGTGTCCAAATTTAAAGACACTGTGACGGGTGTCTTTAATCTACCCGACGATGCCCCAGTATCCAAGGCAATATCATAGGCAAGCACATCACCGGGCAAGGGTGCCCGCTGAAATCGGAAAATAGAGGGGTAGTTTTTTTCGATAGGGACGCCGGTGCCTCCCAAACCTGTTGAACTTCCAAGGGCGCGAATAGCCACGACTGCATCGGTATCCAGAACATTTCCGGGGGCGGTGATGATGCAATTTTCATCTAAACTCAGAATCTGACGTGGCAGCCGGCCAACAACCCCAGTCTCAACGTGAATCTTGTGGTAGCCGACGTTATCGTCTTCATCATTTTCGCGAATCGCCTCTGACACATCAACGACGACAAAGATATCGTGCTTGCCGCGGCGCAATTCGTGTGCAATTGTCGCCGTTGCAATCGGATTTATGTTCAGCGGATCTGATGGATAAAACCCCTCTTTCTTCAACGGATTGCGCTGCACCCAGTCGCCCGGGACAATTCGTGTCATACCAATTCTATTGGCATTGCTATCAACCCGGCCATCACCGTCAAGATCCGGGTTCCCGTTAAAGAAGGCAACAGACAGAGGAAATTGTTCATCGACGCCTATCCATTCCACGTCCGCGGAGAGCTTCCACTGCTTACTGTCAGCATCATAGTGATACCGAATGACATGAGCACGGGATACCTCGACAACAGAGAGATTCGGGTAGGTATAAGGATAATAGCGCAAGTTATCACTTGTCACGGTATTGCCATCGGCATCCGTTGCAGTAATCTCATATCGGATGACACGCCCATCTCTTGGCACCGGAAGCGCCTCAGGCAGTGTCCACCACTCCCCATCAGTACCCGACGCTTTCGGTATGAGTGTTACTTCTTCCCACTGCCGCGTTTGCGGGTTCCGCCACTCAAGCATCACTGTGGTAAGTTGTCCTATCGTATCATCGGACACCTTAACAGAAATAAGAAAAGTATCGTCGCTAACTAATTCCGGTCGGATGTCAAGTATCTTGGGAACATCTACCGTAAAAGAGTCCCCGCCAACAGCGATATCCACAGTGACGTCGCTTTGAGCAGCGTATTCAACATGCGCATCACCGGGGGCAATGTTGCGTGGTACCTCAATGCTCACTGCTGGATACGTCCCCTGAGTTACCGGGATACTTTTTGTCACGATTACATCGCCGGTATAGTATTCCACCGGCCCGGTGACACCTTGCCCAATCGCATTTTTACCCGGGAAGCGTGCTGTCACTGTCAGCATTCCCACAAAATCGGTGTTACGAGTGAACTGTTTGATTTGCGTCTTGTCATCATAGCGTACATTCTGAACCGTCCCGGGAGCGATACGGAGGATATCGCCGGGTGCAACCGTCTTCGTCAAAATTTCTGGCCGGAATTCGTATTCCGGGAGGGCAATCTGCAAGGCCGGGTCCCCGAACAGTGTATACTCCATCATCACATCAATTTGCCCCGTGCCTTCTGTCATCAGCAACTCAAGTTTTGAATCAAAACTTATCGGACCGAGTTGTGTGACGTTGCGTTTGAAGAACATGTCAAAAATAATGCGGTTGAGTGCGTCGTTGCCCCCGGCATAGGTAAGCCGGGTTGCACTCAGCATCCCAATGATACCGCCCCTGGGCTTCCGCAAGAGTTTCTCTGCCATGCTCGGCTCACCCGGCTTGTCAAAGTAGCCGTTGTAACAACTCAGCACGAGCATAAACGGGATTTTCGGTGTTTCTTCCAACAGTTCAACCGATGCGTTATCAAAGATTGCTTCGTGTGCCCAAACGATTCTGCCACCGTGTCCCGCGTATTGCGCGATAACAGCGCCTTCACTCAGGGCATCTATAATTCGGTTTTTTGCGACGCGTTGCGGTAAGAGGCCCGGAAATTCCGCCGGCCGCGCCGACACCTCGTCAATGACATCTTCAAGGAAAACTTGCACGGTTTCATAGCCCAACAATGTGTGATTTTTTGCGATTTCATCGAGGCTCTTTTTAAAGATAAAGTCGCCGGAGTTACTCACTTCATCGTCAGCAACCGAGATGATTCTTCGCCGCCACTCATCTTCCCTTGGACGATTGCCATTTCCCCGGGCGCGCTGTTCATATGCAATAATTTTATCGACAATCGCGGTGGCTTCGCTCGTCGTTTCTACACTCAGTCTACCGATATAGAAATCAGTAAACTCATCGTAACCAGAAACTGTGGCGTACCAATGATCTGACGAAGTACGCCCGAACGAATCCGTATGGATGTAATGTGTCGGAATATAGCCGTCCATTTCCGGCGGTTCGGGGTAGAGAGATGCGTCAATCCCGCGAAAATCGAATGTCGCGTCGCCAAAAAGCACGACATACGTTGGGGCGGGGGGCTGCCAGGTGTGATAAGCATGGGTGAGAAACGTTTTGATGGCACTCGGATGCACATGTCCGTTACCGAATGTATTGTAAATATCTTCTGTACTGACAACCTTGGTGCGGTATCCACCGCCAGTGGCTGTCGCGCGCCATCCGGCTAAGGTTTCCGCTGCCTGAGTGAATTTCGGATGTGTAATAATCAGGTAATCGGCGCCGTTCGGTGAATCGATAAGCGTACTCGGGGGCACGAACTCGACGCGGATTGGCTGCAGCACCGCCGCTTCTGAGATTGCAATAAACTGTGTCTTTCGCGCATCGGATACCTGAAAAGTTGTCGTGTACGCGGTGTTAGGAATTCGCGCATCCGCACCCAGGGTGCCCGTCTTGATAAGGTGCCGCCACCTATCTCGCTCCAGCGGTTCCACGGGTTTGTCCTCAACGACGACTCCGCTCAGTTTTGCTGTCAGATTCGTCCCATCCGTCTCAAAGACATGCACATTACGTGCGAGGAACCCGTCGATTCTGTATTGCAATTTGCGACTTGCACGCGACTCCACGTCCGAACGAGAGGGCGAACGCATCCACAACCGGTCCGCGACGGCTTTGAAGAGGCGCGTGTACTCGACTGAAAATCGGTTAACATAGACATGATACGGATAGCGCGTCGTATCTTCTTCAAAGGTACTATCGACGCGTGCCAAAGAAAATACATTATACTCACCGGCAGACAAATCTTTGAGGGTTTCCCACGTTCGAAACGTCCGCTCAAGCGCAAGCGTATCTTGCTGTTCCCAATTTGCGACGTCAATTCGCACCCCATTAAACGCGACAAGAACATCGTGTTCAACGGGAGTTCCCCCTTGCAGTTCCACGTGAATCCGCGGCGGTTCAAAACTTTTGGCAACATCATAGAGCGGAACTTCCAAGCGCATTTCCCCACTATCCCCAGCGTTTTTGATGCCATCCCAGTACCAGAAATCAAGCACGTCAAACCATCCATGTTTATTCCCGGGCGACACATTATCAGGCTTCACAAATTCTAAGTTACTGGTGAGTTGATTTGCTTCAAATGTAACAATGGAGCGAAAAGACGGTACTTGTGTCGCCGTCGCATCACCGGGAGCGGCGTTAAGGTACGGCACGCGTGCGGCTGTTCTGTTTCTGTTCTCATCATGCGTGAGCCAATAGATGTTCCACCGGGTGTAAGGATTATCGGTTTTCAAGCCAAGGAAAAAGATAACATCATGTGCATCAAAGAGGCCATCTTCTCCCCCCTCGATATAAATGGGTACTTCTCTGTCGTCATGCCACATCCGAAAGCCCATCGTGTCTGCCCCAACCAAATCTATATCAAAATCGCGCCGTAGTGAGTCCGCAGTCATCGCGTGAACGCCGGTATGTTCCACAAAAATTTTGCACAGCGACCGCGCTGTCCCCTTCTTTACTCCGACTGCTGCAGGTGCGGCTGCCGGCCGAGGCGGCTGCCGAAACGGGGCGGCTGCTTCCGCATTCAACAATAATCGCGACAAGGCTTGTTCAAAAACAGGGGGCTCCTTAACGGCGCGGCCCTGTGCAGGAAACCGATTGATTTCTGATGCGGAACCACTTACAAGCGGCATGCCACTTTCTCTCATCTGCTGAAAGCGCAGTTTCACCGTGAGCCAGGCATATGTCCTTAACTGCCGCGCTTGCTCAATATACTGCACCGGCGCCAATTCCACGAGCACGACGCGTTGACTCCGGATGTAGCCATCGGCAACGATGCGCGCTAGCGATGCAGTACCACGCTGTCGAGAAGTCTGCCGCGATAAGGGAACTGGCACGACGGGGAGTCGGATACCAGAACGCGTCTGCGCCGCGGCCGCAGAAACGTCGGCAACTTCTACACGCACCCCCGGTGGAACACCCAGCATGACACGCGTCACAGGCACTTTCGGCATGCCCGGTTCGGAGATATAGCCGCACGTTTCATAACCAACAAGGTGATATGTTACACCATCTAAAACCTCTTCTTCATGCACAAGTTGTGGCAAACTCAAATGTAAGGTAATCCCCTCATCAGTTGTCACGTGCTCGACGCGTGCTTTAACCGGCACAACGTAACTCATGAAGAAAAAGATGAAACAGAGAGACACAGACAGGCGTTTTCGATTTTCTACAAGGTTCAACATCGTCAGGTTTCCGTTTTTTTAGTCCAGTGGTTCTCAAAATGATTAAAGCGTCGCTTTCACAGCCTAAGGTTGGTATCTGTAATTGTTCTTTTTCCCGCCGAGATTCTTCAACATTTTTTCGAAAGCGGCTTGAGAACAGCGGCAACCACTAACGTACCTTTAAAAGAATTTTACCAAAATTGCAGTTCGCTTCCATATATTCGTGAGCTTGCTGAGCCTGTTCCAACGGAAAAACGGTATCAATAATAGGCTGAAGCGTACCATCCTTCAAAATGGGGAGCCACCTTTGAACAAATCGTTCCGTGATGCTGATTTTCTCCGGAAGGGATTGAGGGCGCATGACAGAACCAATAATCTGAAGCCGGTTACGCATCAAGGTACCTAGGTTAATGTCCGTGCTTGCCCCGCCCATTAAGCCTACCTGCAGGAGTCTCCCTTGCGTTTTGAGAAGACTCAAGTTTCGGTAAAAATAAGGTGCCCCAATAAAGTCTAAAACAACGTCAACCCCTTCCCCGTTCGTGAACTCCTGGATTTGCGTAACGAAATCATCGGTTTTATAGTTGATTCCATCAACAGCCCCGAGCGCTTTGCAGCGATTAATTTTTGTTGTGGAACCCGCCGTGACAAATACACGCGCCCCTACGTGATGTGCCATCTGAATACCGGTACTGCCGACACCACTACCCCCCGCATGAATCAGAATTGTTTCTCCGGGTGCTAATTTTCCGAGGGTAAAGATGTTTTCGTTTGCGGTAAAAAAGGCCTCCGGTACCGCGGCGGCCTCCTCAAAACGCCAGTTGTCCGGGATATGCATCGCCATCCGGTAATCAATCACCGCTTGCTGAGCGTAGCCACCCCCGCCGACTAAGCCGAAAACCCGGTCGCCCACGTCAAAGCCTGTTACAGCAGCCCCCAGTTGTCCGACTGTCCCAGAAATTTCCAAACCGAGTATCTCAGATTCGCCCGGGGGTGGTGGATATCCGCCCCGGCGTTGAATCAAATCAGCTCGATTGAGTGCACTCGCGTAAACATCCACCAATAACTGCGTCTCTGTTGGTTGCAGAGGTGGCATCTCCCTAATTTCCAAGACTTCGGGGCCACCATCGGCGGTTCTGATGATAGCTTCCATCCTTCTCCTATTGTTAAACTTTTAACCGTCTTTAGCGTCTAAAAAGAGACTGCCTAAAATTTCTCAGTAGATTTCTTGTCTATCGCAGCCTCCAGTTCACTTACCTGTCAGTCGAATAGTTTGAATGTTTTGGACGGTGCCGCTGCAGGGACTCAATTGATAAGGAGTATGTCATGCGAAAAAAAAACAGCCCAAAAAACCTAGTGAGCGGTAAAATTGCAGCCGTGCGCGAGTGCTTAGAACAACTCCACCAAGGGCTACCAGATACCGAAGTAGAATACGTTGGTGCAGACAGGTTAACCCATACTTACGTCAAAAGCTGCTTTCTTATGATTACACAGCGCATCGTAGACATCAACACAGCGATTATCGCTTTTTGCTTCAATTCAGAACCAAAAAACTCGTTTCACAAACACCACGGATTTCGGATGATGCATCAACACGGGGCAATTGACAAAACGACTTTATCTTTTTTTGAAAGTGCCCTCACTCATTATAGAACGATTGCGAACCCTTATGAGGAACTACCATTATCTGAAATGTATGATATTTCGCGGATGCTTTTGAAACACAGTGAAACGTATATCATGCAGATTGAACATTTTTTTCAAAGAAGGCAGTGAGCAGAACATGAATCCGGGCGTGTCGGAACAGAATTAAGGAATTCTGTTCCGAGGTACCACCGTTTTCCAAAATGGCGGTGCCATCAACTCCCCGGGGGCTTCCAATGCTGCACGACAATTCGCGCCAATGCTAGTTAAATTCAACGATGCCGCCAGTCCCTTTAAGCACAAGGTCTGGCTTCAACAAAATCTGCTCTTCAGGTTCCAGCCTGAACCCGCTTTCGTGGAGGACATAAGCAATTCTGAGTGGCAGGTATTTCCCGAGATCGGCGAGCTTCTCGACTTCCGTCTTATAGATTATTTGTTGACTTTGCTGAGTCTGGTAGGCGTACCAATACTTAAGATAAGAGCGAATTCTGTTGTTATAGAGCAATGCCCCTGTCGGCGCCACAATTTTGACGCGCACCCCTCCCAGCGCGGTGAGGCGGGTCCGGATATATGTAGATGTACCCGAAATACCACCTTGTCGTCCTTGCTTCATCAGCAATTGGTTATAATCCGTCCGATTCAACTTAGGTTTCTCAACAGTGCCAATGATCACCATATCGGCACTGAATGCCTCTGCAAGTTTGGCAGCTAAAGCCGGGTCTGTGTAGATTTGGCTGACGGTAAGCCCCAATTCATCGAGTTTATCTGCAATCGGTTGAACCTTGTTCGAAATGTCATATACCCATTCTGCCTCTTCGAAGATGAGTTCTAATCGATTCGCCAAATTGACGCTAATCCGGCGCCCAAGCTGATTCACATCATCCTCACCGGAATCAGAGAAGAACGGCACGACGACAACGGTATTCGCCTCACTAATCAACGGGGGCTCTGTAATGTTAACTTCTCCCCCACCGAGACAACCGGCGATTGTGATGAGGAAAAGTGGTATTAAGGAAAACGTAAAAAAACGCATAACTGAAACGTGCCTCCTATAAAGTGTTTCGTTATTAAAATGCTTTAATGGCTAAAGCTTATCACAAATCATAGAAAAAATCAAGTTCAGAACCATAAAACCCCTATCCTGCCACAGCTAAGGCTCGAACTTCACCGAATTCATGTCCCAACTTCATCCAAGAATCACCAGCGTCCGTACTACGGTAAAGCTGCCCGCTTACACTACAAGCAATAAGGAAATCCTTCACCTGGGCGTTGTGCGCAAAACACCAAATTGTACTGTTGGCAACGCCACCAATATCAGCACGCGTCCAAGTTTTTCCATTGTCACGGGTAGAGAAAATGCCACCCTCGTCGCCCGGCGGGCCATTGCCAGCACCGATAAAGACACGCCCCGCATCCGAATTCAGATAAAAAGCAGCACGACAATAAGGCCACGGATAATGCGCCCCGACGTTGAGAGGTGTCCACTGTAAACCCATATTGTTCGTAACGCATACATCGTTGTTAGTTGCAGCAATAATCGTTTTTGGGTGGCCCGGAACAACACAGAGCCCATGGATATCTAAACTGCTGAGCCCTTCACTGCGTTCTTCCCATGTCTCACCCCCATCTGTACTCAGACGCATGCCATCAATTTCAATGCCCGCATAGAGCGTCTGACTATCTTCGGCATCAACAACGAAAGTTGTCACACGTGGAATGATTGGTAACCCTTCACATTCCTGTGCCAATTCGACATTGAGTTGTTTCCAACTGGTACCCGCATCTGTGGATTTGTAAAAGGCGGAGGGGCATGTCCCTGCGTAGAGTGTCTCCGGAGATGAATTATCAACCGCGAGTGCCCAGACCTCACGTCCATCCATTGGACTTGGGAGTGGGTGCCATTCATCGGCAGAATTTTCTGTCCGGAATACCCCATTTTCTGTCCCCGCATACAGCATCTCCGGCTGGTTTGGATTCACGGCAAGGGCACGGACATCTGCTTCGGGAAAAATTCCGTTACTCGCCCGCTCCCATGTTTCACCACTATCTTTGCTACGCCAAACGCTTTGCCCGATGGTTCCTGCATAGAGTATCGGTTGCATAGCTAATCTATCCTCCTCATTAACTTCATCTTCTTAACTTCATCTTCTTAACTTCATCAAACTCTGCTTACAGGTGCTCGCCTTTATTCTACAAAAAATCGTTAAGGAAATCAATTTTAATTCGCGGATATTTCTTCCAGTCGGAAGTGGTAAGCTACCATGTGTGAAACCACTTTGCTGTTACCGCCTACTTTGGAATATCGCTGAAAGTCCCTTGTTCAACGCGCCGTGCATCAAGAAAGAGATACCACGTCACATCAGCCGGGACTTGCTCAGGCGCTAGCCGGACGGTATATCGATAGCTTCCGCTGCGCGGTAGTTGACGCATGGGCGCCTCTTCAACAAGAGTCTGGCGCTCAAGGTACTCAAGCGTAATCGTCGGGGTGAACCCGATGAGAGGTTCATTCGTTTGCGCGATAATCTCCCAGTACTGTGGATGCACCGGGTTTGGCAAGACGCTGGTGATGAAAGTAACATTTCCACCCCGTGTCGCGCTATATTGATACGGAACGCTGTTTATCGGAGCTAGACGGGCGGCTTCGGGTTGCAAACTGGGGATGAGAAGTGCTGCCGTGGCGGCAGGGCTAATGTTTAAATTGCCGGTGTCTCTATTCGTTTTTAAAGACATCTCTCGAATGTGAATGCGGGTGTTTGAATGCCATTCAACAAGGTGCACTGCCCAGTCGGCAACAGCAGGATTGCCGCCTGAAAAACGGAGCGTGAGCGTTTCATTTCGGTTGGGAAGCGCGAAGTGAAGGAACTCAGCAGCGAAGGGCGGAATGACACTTTCCCCGTAGAATGGATAGTCTCGATGCATGTCTGTAGGAGTCAGAGTCAGCCGGCGTATCAACTTGTAGCCGGAAAGGAGGTTGGCAACTTGCCAATCGACGAAAATATCGGTGACTGACAGAATTTCGTTTTTTGCCAATTCGATTGTCTCAGTGCGATGCCAGGGCAAACGGGGTTGTGTTCCATCCAAAAAACCGAGTTCAAGGAGGACAGCCGTAATGCCGTCGATATCGGTGGAGGGATGCTTCACGATGGCAGCGACAGTGTCTGGGCCGCCGTAGTGTTCATGGAGGTACAGCATCCAAAGAAAAGCGGCACCGTAATGTGCCAGTGAAACGTTATGGTTTTCTGGCCAGTGGGTAAGAGAAACCGTGGGCGTTTTTTCAAAAGCGGCGACGTGTTCCTCTGAGAAATAACCGCAGAGAAAAGCGGCGTAGTCCGAACAACCCTCATCCACCCAAACGGCTTCGCGCGCATCGTGTCGCCAATGGATAAGATGTTGCAGCTCATGGGCGATGACATTATGGGCATGCGGGGAGTGAATGGGGAGCGGACGCGTATCAATATAGAGCATATCAGCGACGTTACTGCGGATAGAAAGTCCACGCGCGCCGGGGTGACGAAGGAAACCGCGCTGCTGATCGGCAGGGTTGAAAAAGCCGGCGGTGTAGGTACCGCTGTTTTCGAACGCATCGCGGATGTTTAAGAGGAGTAAGATGATGCGCCCATTGGCATCAATATCCGGCGGCGCACCGAACACATGTGTCAACGTCGGATAGATGCCCCGGGATTGTGTCGGGGTGCGCTCATCGAAAGCGCGAACAATGTTCGTGACGGTGTCAGGCGTAACGCGCGCATCCCATTCAGACTCTTCGACATAAACATAACAGTATTTACCGACACCTCGCAAAACTGCCCTCACAGTGTAGGATTGCCTGCTGCGAAAATCCGGGGCAAAGAACGTCCGTTCGGTGCCAATCGCGAGGAGCGGGGCCGGGGCAGTTGCTGCAGGTTCCTGCAACGGGGTGATGGCGTCTGCATTTTCTATCAATTCGGAAGTGCCGCAGCGGAAAGCCTTACTACGTTGCGGTGTGAACAAGACTACTAAGATGATGATGAGTATCATGCTTTCTCGCATAGGTACCTTGCAAGTGTGCGAAAGTCGTTTTGGCCTGAAAAGGTGCCGTGCCCATAAAAATTCACCGCGGTTGTGACGGAAAAGGAGCCCCTCACCTTGTCACGGGGCTCCGTAATCCTGTTGCTCCGTCCTCAAAAAACTTGTGAATAACAGTACGCCTGTAAATCAACGCGAGAATCATGAATGAAATTCTTCCATCGAAATAGCGACTGATTTTTAGCATCATCGGCAAGAATTATTCGATGGAATCGAGTTTCTGTCTGAGTTGGGTATTCTCCGGTGAGAGCTCCAGCGCGCGTTGAAAAACTTGACGTGCCTTCACTGTCCATCTTTTTCTCAGATAAGCGTCGCCAAGGTGTAAAAGAATGTCGGGCGTATTGGGTAAGTGCCTGTCGGCTTTTTCTAACGTTTCGATGGCTGCATCTAGCTGGCCCTGTTTAAAATAAATGAATCCTAAACTATCCAAGTATGCCCCCGATGTGGGGGTAGAGCGAAGTGCCTGTTCCACAAGGGATTCGGCTTCGTCTAATTTAATGCCTTGCTGCGCATAGAGATAGCCTAAGGCGTTATAGGCATCGGGGAGCGGTGTTGAAGAGAGCTCAATCGCTTTGGAGAGATACACCTCAGCCTCGGTGGTGTTTCCTAACACTTGATTTGCGATACCACTACCGTAGTTTGCGCCCACATGTTCCGGTGCGGCTGCTAATATCTCCGCAAAGATGGTTAAGGCTTTCTGAGCGCCCGCTTTTTCTTCAAACCGCAGGTACCCCTGAGCAAGCGTGTATTGAACTTCTCGAAGTCGGTGCTGTAAATCGTTGCGTGCCGCCCGATTCCGAGTCTTTTTCACCTTTTCAGTCGTGAGTACGATTGCTTGCAGTAAGTGTCCCTCCGCTTTAACAAATTCCCCAGTACCTTGATACGCAATGCCGATACCAAACTGTGCATCCAGTTCAATCTGTGACGTATCTTCTTGCGTCACCCGATTCGGACGTTGCAAGCGTTCATTGCGCCGCGTTCGCTCGCGCTGTGAACCCCCTTCTTGTGATGCTACGAATTCCAAAACGGCTTGAAAGGCGGTGACAGCATTTTCAAAGTCCTCGACCTGTAAGTAAAGCTGCCCAAGATGGTTCTTGGCACTAGCATTTCGGGGCTGGATAGTGACAACCCGTTCGTAACTATTAATGGATTCAGGTAACCGCCCTGCGTCTTCATATAATTCACTAAGCTGCAGATGAAATTGCGCTTCAAACGGAAGAATGCGAGTGAGTGCTTTCAACGAGGTGATGGCGAGTTCTGTTTCGCCAAAGTACTTGGCAAATCGAGCAAGTGTTTCATGCGCGCCAGCATGGTCTGCATCTAATTCAATCACCCGTTTTAAGGTAGTCATCAGCTCCGTTTGCAAATCGGTACCGGTTTCAGTCTGTTTCCCGGTGCGAATCGCGGCAATCGCGAGCTGCTCTAAGACGCGGGAGAGGAGCCAGGTTGCTCGGACATTTTCCGGATTGAGTTCAACTGCCCATTCACAATCCGCTTTCGCACCGCGGATGTCCTGTAAATGATTGAGGCGTAGGGTTGCCCGTTGTGTACAAATGAAACTTTTTGCCTGTACTCCAAAAGATATCTTTTCTGAAGGCTTCTCAAATTCAGCGATGAGCGTATCGTAAACGGTTCGGCTCTGCCGAATCTTTTTCGGATGCGCGCTGCAATAGACTGCCCACATCAAGCACGCCCAATTGGCGGCATCCTGTTGAACCGCCGGCGATAATGAGTTCGCGGGAGCGACGGACGGAACGCTGTCAGCGAATGCAGAACAACAAGTAATACTGAGGAGGAAGAGCGCAATTTGGGACAATTTCATCTTCATCAGAATTTCTCCAATTCAGGCAGGACGGTTAAGGGCTCTTATCTGTTCTCTGCCGATTCTACGATTTTCCCAACATCGACGAGGGTTTCGTCACGTTGGAGTGTCATGAGGCGGACGCCTTGTGTCGTTCGTCCGATGCATCGGATATCGCGTGTAGCGATGCGTGTAACGTACCCGTTTGAACTGACGAAGACCAGTTCATCCGCATCGGTGACGCGTTTCGCCGCAACGACAGCACCGTTACGCTCCGATTTTTTTATTGCGAGGATACCTTTACCCCCGCGTTTTTGGACGCGGTATTCCGAGACACCAGTGCGTTTGCCGTACCCATTTTCAGTGACGATAAGCAGCGTATCGTCAGAGGGAGAGGTAGGCAGGAATTCTTCAACGGTATGTTTACGGCGTTGCGCCACGCTTAATTCAGAAACAGCGGATTCCTTTGCAGAACACACAGCCGCGGTGACAACCATTTGAACGACATAATCCGATTTTCCGAGTGCAATCCCGCGGACACCGCGCGTATTACGCCCTAGTGCCCGGACATCCTTTTCGTTGAATCGGATGGCAATCCCGTGATGAGTCACAAGCAGCACGTCAGCCGTTCCGTCGGTGAGTTGGACGCCTATAAGCCTGTCCTCGTCATCAAGATTGATGGCGATGATACCACTCGCTAACGGATTCTGAAATTGAGAGAGCGTTGTCTTTTTTACAATTCCTTTTTCAGTCGCCATCAAAAGGAATTGTTCTTCGTTAAATTTGCTGATGGGGACGAAGGCGGTAATCTTTTCATTGGACGCCAATCGCAGGAGATTGACAACAGCTCTACCGGCAGCGGTGCGGCTACCCTCCGGCATCTCAAACACTTTGAGCCAGTAACATTTCCCTCTATCGGTAAAAAATAAGATGTATTGATGCGCGGAGGCGATGAAGAGATGCTCTAAGAAATCACCGTCCTTCGTCACGGCACCTTTCACACCGACACCGCCCCGATGCTGCGTGCGGTACGTGTCACTCGGTAGACGTTTGAGGTATCCGGCGTGGGACAGGGTGACAACCACCTCTTCGTCGGGAATGAGGTCTTCAATGTCAAAGTCTTTGACGGCTTCTGTAATGAGCGTACGGCGTTCATCGCCATAACTCTCTTTCAGTCCTTCCAATTCCGTACGCATCATGTCCGTGATGAGGGTTTCACTGTCGAGGAGGGCGCGAAGTTCCGCAATCGTTTCAAGCAGCCCGGTATACTCATCGCGGAGTCGCTGCCGTTCCAGCCCTGTCAATTGGCGAAGCGTCATCGTCAGGATTTCACGAGCTTGTTGCTCACTGAGTTCGTAAGTCCCGCAGAGTCCTTGATGGGCGGCTTGTGGGGATTCAGCGGTTTGGACGAGCTCAATGATATCTTCAAGATGTTGTAAGGCGAGGAGATAACCTTCCAAAATATGGGCGCGGCGTTCGGCACGTGCGAGTTCAAATTGGGTGCGCCGCCGAATCACGTCCCGCCGATGTGACAGATAGCTACGCAGAATTTCGGGAAGTGTCAGGATTTTTGGCAGTCCTTCCACTAGGCAGAGGAGGCTTGCACTGAAGTTCGTTTGCATCTGTGTATGCTTGAACAGTTGATTGAGAATTACCTTCGCCACCTCGCCCCGCTTGAGTTCTACCACGATGCGAATATCCTGGTCCGATTCATCGCGGATGTCCGTGATGCCTGTCACGGTTTTATTGACGACGAGTTGATACATTCGCTCCAAGAGTTGGTTCTTCTTCACTTGATACGGAATTTCGGTAATGACGATTTGTTCTTTTTCAGTTTTGCGCCCCGTCTGGGCACGCTCAATGATAGCTTTCGCTCTAATCGGAATACTACCCTTTCCCGTGCGATACAGATTCTGTATGCCCTGCGTGCCAACGATACTCCCGGCGGTTGGGAAATCGGGGCCCGGAAGGTATTCCAGAAGTGCGTCGGCATCCGCATCCGGATTGGCGAGTTTGAAAAGGAGTGCGTCGACGACTTCGTTCAGGTTATGCGGCGGAATCCGGGTGAGGTAACCGACACCAATGCCTGTCGTGCCATTGACTAGCAGATTGGGCAAGAGGCCTGGAAGGACGGTAGGTTCGGACAACGAGTCTTTATAGTTAGGTTGAAAATCGACGACCTGTTTCTCAATATCCACCAGCATCTCGTCAGAGATTTTAGCGAGGCGGCATTCGGTATAACGCATCGCACCGGGAGGATCATTGTCAATACTACCAAAGTTCCCCTGCCCATCTATGAGGGGGTACCGGGTATTAAATTCTTGTGCCATGCCAACGAGGGTACCGTAAATCGGGCCATCGCCATGTGGATGAAAGTTCTTCATCACTTCCCCCACCACCGCGGCGCATTTATCGTAGGGACGGTTCGCCGTGATATTTATCTGTTTCATGGCGTATAGGATGCGCCGGGTACTTGGCTTGAGCCCATCACGAACATCGGGTATCGCCCGGTTGGTATTGACACTCATGGCGTACGTTAAATATGAGGTTTTGAGTTCATTTTCTATATTTCGAACAATAATGTTTTCTTCTGTGCGTTCCAGCATAGGTTTCCTTTTCGAAGATTTAACGTGTGCTTCAGAGAGACGGGTTGCCTTACCCGGAACCGGAATCGGTTCTATAAACATTGTACACGGCGAGTCAGCTCGTCGTCCTACGCGCCGTAAACGTCTAAGTTCACTTGTGTTCCATATCGTTCAATGAAGGCGCGTCTGGGTTCAACGGTGTCACCCATCAGGAGCGTGAAAACTCTATCTGCCTCAATCGCATCGTCAAGAGTGACGCGGAGCAGAATCCGTTCTTCGCGGCGCATAGTGGTATCGCGTAACTGCTCGGCGTTCATTTCAGCGAGGCCTTTATAGCGGGTAATGGTGAGTCCGCGATGCGCAATCTCTACGACGTGCTGCGTGAGGGTAAAAACATCGGGGGCGTGATGCGCGTCATCATTTTGGGTTTGCACACGGAACACTTTCGTCCCGGTTGGAGAGAAATCGGCGGGCGTTATCTCATAACGATGTAAGGTTTCCAGGATGTTTCGCAATTCTTCCAGGCGAGTCGGGGGCGGCTCTACCTTAACCGGTGTTGCTTCGTCGTCTCCCCCGTCCCCTTCTTCAAAAAGGGTGGTTTGCGTGGGGGTGTCAGGCGCTAATGGCCCGGCATCAACTTCAGAATTCGACACTGCTTCACCGTTGCTGAGTTGTTCACAAAGACGTTGGAATTGCGACGCGTGGGGGGCACCTTCCCGGGTAAGCTCACTACGGAGCACTTTTAAGTTCCGCACTGTCAGCGCAATGTCCCGGTATTCGTCCGCGGTATACGGCGTGCCGCGTCGGGCATTAGTTATCTGAATGCTGTCGAGTGCCAACGTCAGGAGGTAGTCCTCCATCTCCTCATCATCTTGGAGATACTGCGCGTTCTTTCCTTTTCTTACCAGATAAAGGGGCGGTTGAGCGATATAAAGATGCCCAGCGGCAATCAGTTGGGGCATTTGCCGGAAAAAGAAGGTTAACAGTAGCGTTCGAATGTGCGCGCCATCGACATCAGCATCTGCCATGATGATAACCTTAGCATACCGTAGTTTTTCCAGATTAAAGTCTTCGGCGCCGATACCCGTTCCCAACGCTGTCACGATATCGATAACTTGTGCGTTCTTCAATATCTTATCCAGACGAGCTTTATCAACATTAATCCCCTTTCCTTTCAGCGGGAGCACCGCCTGGGTGCGCCTGTCTCTACCTTGCTTAGCGGTACCCCCAGCGGAGTCTCCTTCAACGAGGAAGAACTCGGTTTTTGAGGCATCGCGTTCAGCACAATCAGCGAGTTTACCGGGCATGGAAGCCGTGTCTAAAACGCTTTTTCGGCGGATGACTTCCCGGGCGCTGCGCGCCGCTTCCCTGGCTTGCGCGGCTTGGATACTTTTCGTCACCACTCGTTTGGAAATCGTCGGGTTTTCTTCAAGCACCGTCTTGAGGTGAGTCCCCACAAAACTCTGGACAATCCCCTCCACTTCCGTATTCCCCAGTTTCGATTTAGTTTGCCCTTCAAACTGCGGCTCCGGCACTTTGACGCTAATCACGGCAGTTAATCCTTCGCGAATGTCATTCCCGGTGAGAGAGACTTTCGCGTTCCTGATGAGCCCACTCTCTTTCGCATAGGCATTAAACGTGCGAGTGAGCGCACTTTTAAAGCCACTTTCGTGAAATCCACCTTCAGCTGTCCGGATGTTATTGGCATAAGAGAAAATGTTCTCAGAATACGTGGTATTAAACTGCAGCGCAATCTCAACCACCACATCCTCGCGGACACCCTCCACATAAATCGGCTTCGGGTGCAAAACCTCTTTATTCTGATTATGATGACTCACAAACGAAGCAATCCCGCCTTCATATTGGAAGTTGAGCGATTCGGGCAGGGTACCATCCGAACGTGGCCTCTCATCGTGAAAGCGGATGCGGATGCCTTTATTGAGAAACGCGAGCTCCCGAAGTCGTTCACGCAAGGTGTCGTGTGAGAAGTCAAGCGTGTCAAAAATCTCCGTATCCGGCAGAAAAGTAGTGCGGGTGCCGTTCCTATCGGTGATACCAACCGTTTCAACCGCTGTCACAGGAATACCCCGTTCATAGTGTTGACGGTAGTAATTACCGTTCTGGTGTACTTCTACGGTGAGTTTCGACGAGAGCGCGTTCACGCAGGAGGCACCAACGCCGTGTAACCCACCAGCAGTTTGATACCCGACATGTTCCCGACTATCGAATTTGCCACCTGCATGGAGGGTTGTCATCACCACTTCAAGCGCAGAAACACCCGTCGCATGTGTATCAACAGGGATACCCCGGCCGTTGTCGGAAACCGTCACGCGGTTGTCAGCATGGAGGGTGACATGGACGTAAGTGCCAAACCCGGCACTCAGTTCGTCAATGGAGTTATCGACTAGCTCAGTCACGAGATGATGTAATCCGGCAATGCCGGTGCTGCCGATGTACATGCTCGGACGTTTACGGACAGCGGCCAAACCTTCAAGAATCTGGATGTCACTTGCTGTATAAGAGGGAGATGACATCAGGGCTTCCTTTCTAATTTTTGTATTTTATATTTTTCAATTGTATTTTATGATTCAGCATCGCAATCGAAAGATTTCTGAGGCAATTTCAATTTTTTGAAAAATCGTCTAAAAAAATGAATTACTAAGCTAATTTTAACATAAAATCAGGGGGTAGTCAAGAGAAAATATCAGGAAAATTCAACAAATATCCATAACAAATCGACAAGACGTGCCTATCATAAACCTGAAAAAAAACGGCTTATAAGGTTCAGCGCCGGGAAACCATTTCTTTTTTCAATCGTCCTTATCCTCTACAATAATCACTTCAATTGGCATCTTATCCGACCGCTTTTTTCTCAATTCGTCCTGCGTTTGGGTGATAAAAAGTTGCCGCAGCGCAGTTTTGAGGGTTTCATCGGTTACATCTACCAGCACCGCCTCAATCTGTCCAAGTGTATCAGACGTTAGGGCAGCCCAATCAGCGTTAGCATTTTGTCGTATGTCCGTCTTGGTGGGGGCACTTTCCTTTCGTACATATCGAGACGAAGCGGGTAATTGCAAGACTTTCAGGCGGAGTTCTGTGACGATAGGTTTCTTCAAATGTGCATTCAGTCTCGCTATAATTTTGGGTTTGTGAAAAGAGAGTTCCGTATTATAGACAGGAGATTCAGTATACACGGTAAGAATCCCGTCAGAAAAAGCTACCGGATGTGCATGATTAGCAAGCGGGCCATCTACCTCCGTTCGCCAAAGCTCAAAAACCTTTTGCTCAAGCAGCTTCCACTCAAAATTTCGTTCCCGGATGAGCGCGGTAACCACTTTATCAATGCTTTTTGTCTTCTTCATATCTGTCCGTTTCTCGTAGCGTAAAACTACGTCACAATATGTCCATTATCGACAGTCAAGATACAAGGTTCATCAAGACGGTTTACAAGGGCTTCCTGATTTGTAGTGGTGATAAAAGTTTGTGCGCTCAAATTTTGCAGGACATCCAATAGAAATGCGGTACGTTTGTAATCAAGTTCGGAGATAACATCATCTAAAAGGACAAGAGGCGTTCTCCCGATTTTGTTACGTATGAGTTCTAATTCCGCCAGTTTAAGTGCCAAGGCAATGGTTCGTTGTTGCCCCTGTGAACCGTAAGCCCGCGCCGTCTCGCGGAAAATAAACCCGTTCTGGCCTGTCTCCAATTCCAACTGCACATCATCGCGATGGGGGCCAATGGATGTCAGGCCGCGCCGCAAATCTGTTTCGCGCGATGCCCTCACCGCTTTAATGAATTCATTTAATATTTGAGAAAAAATCGCATCCGTTTTATTAAGTTCTAAGTTATCAGATGCATCAATTTTATCCGCTGTTAGAACGTCGGGCAGGGTATATTCCTTATTACACCAAGCAGGGCGGTAAGTCAACACTAACTTCTCGCGTCCCCCTGTGAGTTCTACCTGCTTGCGAAATGCGTATCTTTTTAACTGATATAGCACGCTTAATCGCTTCTGGATAATCTCTATTCCGGATTGCACCAGAAGTTCATCCCAAACCCGTAGCTGTCCGTCATTCCCGTTTCCCGCCCGAATCTGCTTCAGCAACCCATTCCGCTGTTTTAGCACAAACCCATACGATTGCAAATGCGTTAGGTACTTATTATCAACCTGTGAAATCATCAAATCCAAAAACCTTCTGCGTTCAACAGGCGCGCCTTTTACCAATTTCAGAGATTCCGGCGAAAAAAATACCACGTTGAACTGCCCCACCCATTCTGAACGCTTTGCTTGGAGAATGCCATTTTTTTTTAATTTAAACTGTCCACTTGATGTCCGCATCGCTTCAAGCAATGTCACATCGTTTTGACTCCCATTGAGCACGCCCTTGAGATAAAACCCTGCTTGGTTATGCCGAATTAATTCAGTATCTGGGGCGGAACGATGGGAACCGGCAGTACAGAGAAAATAGATTGCTTCAAGTAAACCTGTCTTCCCTTGTGCGTTTCCGCCAATAATTAAATTAACCGGTTTTGGAAAGTGGACTTCGCAATTAGCATAGTTCCGGAAGTTGCGTAAAACAATGTGGGTTAAATTCATTTTTTTCATTCTCCCTTTTCCTACCGAAAAAGCGTGGGAAAAAGGGGAATTTCCTGAGGCAATTGGGATTAGACAGCTTGCAAATGAAAATTGCCAGAATGGTGTTTATTTCCTTGTCAAACCTCTTTTAAATCGACTTATGCACAATCCTAATACTGTTACTAATTACAATATTAATATATAAATTGTAACTAGTAGTAGTAGTAGGGGCTGTGCATATGTGCATAAGTCCTGTGAACCCTTGTGTTACTAAGCTAGACGCCTGTGCATAACTTGTGCATAACTTTTAACTTATGCACAAGTTATGCACATAGTTCCATGAAATCTGAGTTATACACAATTTATGCACATATTATACACAATTGTAAGGGAGTTATGCACAAGTTATGAACAGGTTATGGACACAAAATTGACTTGTTCATGCGTGCTAATTCCTGAAGGAAAAACCGGTTTTTGACAAACTTATCTGAATTGCTTCTTCAGTTCATCAATAATTCGTTTAATGTCTCCGTCTTGTAAAAATTCTCCGATTCGCGCGCAAGCATGAAGAACCGTCGTGTGATGCTGTTTGTTAAAGGCTTGTGCGATATCGGTGAGTGCCATTTGGGTCAACTCCCTGCAAAGGTACATAGCGATTTGGCGTGGCAATACGAGCGCTTTTCTTCGTGTTTGAGAAACCAATTCCGTTGGTTCAATTTGAAAATATTCTGAAACTGCTTCTTGAATACTTTGCGCGGTGGCGGTTCTTCGCTGAAATGGGGTGGAAGGTGGGGAGACATCACTCAAAACCCGGCGCGCGAAATCAAAGCTTAACTCTTCTTTCAAAATAGTCGCTTGTGCCATAAGCCGTGTCAATGTACCTTCCAATTCCCGGATATTTGTCGTGACAACTTCGGCGATATAACTGAGGACTTCGTCGTTTAGATTGTTTAACCCTTGGTCTTCGCATTTTTGTCGGAGAATAGCAATGCGCATTTCGTACTGTGGCCGGTCGATTTCGGCTACCATTCCCCATTCAAACCGCGATTTGAGACGTTCTTCAAGAGGCCGGAACGTCGCGGGCGACCTGTCGCTGCTCATGACTATCTGATTTGAATTCAAATGTAAATGATTGAATGTATTGAAAAACTCCTCTTGTGTGCCCTCTTTGCGTTGTAAAAACTGAATATCATCAATAAGGAGCATATCCACTGTCCGATATTTTGCTCTGAATCCCTGTGCCAATGAGCGATTCGTAATCGACTCAACATATTCATTCATAAACGTTTCAGAGGTAACATAGAGCACCTTCTTCTTTGGCTGTGTCGTTTGGAGGTGATTACCAATGGCGTGCAACAAATGGGTTTTACCTAATCCCACCCCGCCATAGATAAACAGTGGATTAAAGTAGTCTTCACCGGGGTTTTCTGATACGCCTAAAGCCGCTGCATGACAGATACGGTTGCTAGCTCCTACAATAAACCTTTCAAAACGATACTTGGGATTTAGCCCTGTTTCCTCGTTGGAATGTGCGTTTGGGGCCGTTTCTAAGGGGTTGATTTCCGCTTGTTTCGACTCTTCGATGGTAAAGACTAATTGGCACTGCTCCCCCATGCGCGAGACTAAAGCGCGCTGAATCTCATTGCCATAGCGCCCTTCAATTCGATTTTGCGTGTATGTTGAAGGTACCACAAGATTCAAGTTACCCCTAGATAAAGAAAAAGGAGATGCTTGGCTGAGGTAGACATCTTGGCCCGCTGCATCGCCAAGTTCTTCCAATATTTCTAACCAGAGTTCGCTAAGTCGTTGCTGCATAAGTATCTATCCCAAGCCCTTTTTTTGCAACGTTGCCCGAGCAGTTTTCTCCTTAAAAAAACGAACTTGTACACAAAAACGAACTTAAAAAATAGAGATAAATGTCGTGGGTAGCATGTTGCTAGCTACCTTCGCAATTCCTACATTTTAACATTTTCTTGAGATATTATCAAGTTTAAATTCTTCGAGCAGCATTCGGTGCGCTTTTGAAAATTTGCTTGAAATCGAAAAACACCGCGGTAGTAAGCGTGCTTCTCTGAAATTTTCGCGTTGTCCAGCTCGCCCCGTCCCGGCGAATTAGAGAAAATGTTGAAAACGGAAGCATCCTTGTTTAAAATCTATTTCAATTTTCGCGAAATCTATTATGCATTAAAATTGAAATCTTGGCAAGAAAAAATTTGACATCAGGAAAAAAATAAAGTATCATTAAATACATTCGATTGCAGAGAGGAAAACGCGAAAGGAATGAATTATGAAACGAACTTATCAACCTCATCGGCGGAAGCGGAAAAATAAGATGGGGTTCCGAAAGCGAATGTCTACCCGGTATGGAAGAAAAACAATTTCCCGTAGACGTGCGAAGGGGCGCAAAGTTATCAGTGCCTAATTGAACCTACTCAATATATGCCGCTATCTCTTTCAGATGGCGTCTGAACACGTAGAACCCCACACAACCCATGATGCTGCCTATTGGTAAGTTGGACCCGGATTTACTAAAGCAATTTTTACCTTCCAACACAAGTGAGTCTGGCATGATTGTCGGCCCACAATTGGGTGAGGATGCGGCTGTGCTGGCGTTCGAGGGTAGCTACCTTGTTGCAACCTCAGATCCGATTACCTTTGCGACGGAGGAGCTTGGCTGGTATGCCGTCTGTGTCAATAGCAATGACATCGCGGCGATGGGGGCTGTCCCGAAGTGGATGCTTGTTGCCCTACTACTTCCAGCGGGCGCAACAACAGAAGAATTAGTTTGTGATATTATGGCACAATTGGAACGGGCGTGTGAAGCTTTTGGCATCGCGCTCTGTGGCGGACACACTGAAGTCACAGCTGCTGTTAAACAGCCGGTTGTTGTCGGGACTATGCTCGGTGTTGTTAGCAAAAAGGAATTGGTAACATCAGCGGGCGCATGCGCCGGCGACGCCTTAATCTTGACGAAAGGGCTGGGGATTGAGGCAACTGCCATCATGGCACGCGAAGGGGTTGCCCGATTAAAGGGAAAATGTGATGAGCTCCTATTGGAGGAGGCGAGAAACTACCTGAACAGCCCCGGGATTTCCGTACTAAAGGAAGCACAAATCGCAGTTGCAATCGGTGGCGTGCATGCGATGCATGATGTAACAGAAGGTGGAATCTCAACCGCCGTACACGAACTGGCAACCGCGTCTGCACTCGGTGTCGTTGTCTATTCTGACAAACTCTTCTGTTCGTCAGTGACTGCCACGTTGTGTCAGGTATTTGGGCTCAATCCCCTCGGCGTCATCGGTTCAGGAGCCCTGTTAATAGCGTGTCAACCGGAAAAAAGTGAGGCACTTTGTGAGGCACTTGCCAAGGCTGATATCCATGCTGAATGTATCGGCGAGTTTTTTTCACCAGAACACGGCAGGTGGCTACAAGATGTAGATGGGAACAAGCGGCCGCTTCCTCTTTTTCAAATTGATGAAATTGCTAAAATTTTTCAGTAGCAAAGAGGTGATGAAAACCCTTTTTTCAAGGATAGAAAATGCCGAGAACTTTTAATCTACCCCACTTTTATCAGAGCTCCATCATTTCTGTTGTCAAACAGTCGCGGCGTAATAGTGACTTTCGTAAACGTAACCTAGCTCCGTCCGTGCTGGATTTTGGACAGATTCGTTTTAAAATTGCGCGCCACTTCGGGTTCTGTTACGGCGTTGAGAATGCGGTGGAGATAGCTTATCAGGCATTAGAACAGAACCCGGACAAGCGAATTTTCTTGTTATCTGAAATTATTCATAACCCACGTGTTAATGATAATTTAAGGCATCGCGGCGTGCGGTTTCTATCGGATACGGCTGGCAATTCGCTGCTCTCTTTTGATATTCTAACGCCGGAAGACGTTGTGATTGTACCCGCATTTGGCACAACGTTAGAGATAGAGAAATCACTGAGGGAAAGAGGTGTCAAGCTATCTACTTACAATACGACATGTCCGTTTGTTGAAAAAGTCTGGAAGCGGAGTCAAGAGATTGGGCAGGAGGAGTATACTGTCATTGTGCATGGAAAAAGGTATCATGAAGAGACGCGCGCGACGTTTTCTCATGCCCAAGCGGAGGCGCCCGTTGTTGTCGTCTTAGATTTTGAAGAAGCGAAAAAATTAGCAAAAGTTATCCGCGGTGAGTCGGGCGATGACTTCTTCTTTGAAAACTTCGCTGGCCGGTACTCGTCAGGCTTCCACCCTAAATTTCACCTAAAGCGTATTGGCGTTGTGAACCAGACAACCATGCTCGCCAGCGAGACGCAAGCGATTGCCAATTTACTCCGAGATGCCGTTATCGCACAATATGGCGAAGAGAATCTGTCCTACCACTTTGCGGATACAAAAGATACGCTCTGCTACGCCACCAAAGAGAATCAGGATGCAACCTTGGCACTGATTGCTGAGGGTGGCGATATCGCGGTTGTTGTGGGCGGTTACAATTCCTCTAACACAAGCCACCTTGTAGAACTCTGTGAGGGGAGATTGCCCACCTATTTCATCCAAGATGCTGACGAGTTGCTGAGCCCACATCGGATTCGACACCTTGTGCTTACCACAAAGCTTGTTGAAGTGAAAGAAGGGTGGCTTCCCGACGTCCGGGCCGATGGAAATCCAATTGATATTATCCTCACCGCTGGTGCATCCTGTCCAGATGTACTCCTTGATGAAGTGCTGCGCAAAATTATTGGATGGTTTCCGAAAGCGCGTTCCGTTGAAAGGGCCCTTTCGCCGTATACAGCGTCTGTGTAAGCTCCTTTTTGGGAACGGGCCGCACATGTTGAAGGGAATTCTCTAACAATGCCAAGCCTTTAGGCTTCGGGTTCGGGTCCACCCCCGCTAACTGCTGCTTTTTTTCTCAAACTATATTTCACAGTATCTGAAATATCTGTGATACTATATTATAGAAACTGGCATAAAGGATATGGTATCATGTTTATCAAGAATCCCAAAAAGATTGGTATTCAGACTCTTTGGACGCGTTCAAAGTTCATATCGTCTGTGGGCTGTGCATCCCTAAAAGTAGTCAAAGAATATATTGAGGCGCAAACGCGTGTCTAAATCAAAGAAAGAATACCGAACCTATATTTTATCGACTGCCAAGCCCCCGAATAAAACGCGGAGATTCCACACCTTCACGTGGCGTGCGACAGGGATTTCCTATCAGCGTGGCAACCTACGACTGTCTATGGGCAAAGGGAGAGCGCCGCTTTGGATTGAGATTGACAAAAAGTTCCATAACGTTGTGCCTGCCGACGTATCGCTGGTGTATAACCGAAGAACGCAACAATACGCGTTTCATGCAACCTATGACACAACGCCGAAAAAAACGACAGCAAAGGTCGGTTCAGCCGTTGCCGTGGATATGGGCGAAATACACCCAATAGTTTCTTTTGACGGTATCAATGCCGACATCTATAATGGACGCGGCATCCGCAGTGTTGTGAGGTATCAAAACAAATTTAAGTCGCGTCTCAATAAAGCCTTATCGCGTTGCGTGAGATATAGCAGACGCTGGAAAAAACTCAAACGCGTCAAAAATAGAAATCTACAGAAGTTCGCCGCGCAGGTGCGTGATATGCGCCATAAAATAACGTCACGCCAAAACGGCGGTTTTGCCCTACGCTTTGTTTCTACTTGCCGCGTGCGAAAGATAGAAACGATTGTCATTGGAGACATAAAGCATATTAGACAATCTATCAACTATGGCAAAAAAGCCAATCAGAAGTTACACCAGTGGGCGTTCGCTAAAATTCAGAATATGATAACCTATAAAGCGAAAGCCGTCGGTATCAGCGTTGATATCGAGGACGAAGCCTATACGTCTCAAACCTGTCCGTCTTGCGGACATAGAAAGAAACCAAGTGGTAGGACTTACCATTGCGGACAATGCAAGTGGAAAGGACACAGGGATGTCGTGGGTGCGAGTAACATTCTGACAAAGTATCAGGGTTTACTTTTAAACCCTGTAGTCGGTTAGAACCGTATACCGTTCTATCGGGGCGGTGGTATCCCCCGTAGGTATCCGATATAATCCGAACCTATGTAGACTTGATAAGTGGACACCGTTTCCGGGACTCAAATCAAGTCAGTTTTCCAAGAGAAGGTAAGAATCACACGCCTTTAGGCGTTGTGAGTATCACAGTAGCCAGTAACAGGCGTGCTAAGCGAATAAATTTCGATTAAGTCACATGCAGAACTGCCGCATGGGTGATGGTAAGTTTCCATCGAGTGCTCCGGTTCTCTCTGAGCTTCTTCTCATTATTGCAGTTGACCGGTGACGGTAAGTGCACTGGAAACTGAGAAAAAATCTCGCCCTTCCTCAACCCTATCGTTGTTGTAACTGAGCCCGAGGTGGAGATTTGCTGCGATATGAGTGCTCAGTTTGTACCCCATGCGTAAGGTAGTTTCATAACGTTCAGAACGTTCCTCGCGATTTGCACCGAATTCTTCCCTCCGGATTGCCCAGGACAACGTGTTAGTCAGTTCAATATCGTGCTTGAGCGGGATTCTCCCGAAGAACGGTACCCGGATTCCACTTTCGGTTCGATACCGGTAATCAATACTCAAATTAGGGGTTACGATTAAAGCGTTGCTTTCAATTCCGCTTCGCTGTTGCTCACGCAGCGTGGTGCGAATCCCTAACGACGTGCGAGTCCCCTCCTTCCACGTGTGTGTCCAGCTGAGAGAAGGGGTGTGGGCTGCGCTATCACTCAGCGTCGTGTCCAAATTTCCATTATTGCGCGTCGTGAAACTGTAGCGGAGTTGAAAATTTGTACTTTTTTGTGCCCTCAGTCTGATATCTGCCTCATAGGTTTCCGCATGTGAGGTATAGGTACTTCCCGCACTTTTTCTGAAACTGTCAGAGGTACTCGCATTTGCACCAAGGGATGCCCAGCTCCACGGCTCCGTAGAACTCCGGACTGTGTAACGGTTGCTGCGCCGCGAGTGTGTTCGTTCTTGCGCATCTTCAGCAAGTCGCCAAATTTCTAACGCCGAGAGCCCTGATGCAAGCTGCCGGTAAGATTCCGTCGCCGTGAAATTCGCATTCGTGTTCACGGTAAAGGTTTTAAGGATTCGATGAAATATGTTTTCCTTCTTTACGATGACACCCGAGTTTGCTTCTATCCGTCCCAGATTTTCGCTGACATCAGGCCCGTTTTGATTCCTGTCACGGGTATCTTGTTTGATTTCTGATTTATCCCGTTGTATCCAATTCCCGCGCTCCTCTTCTAATTCTTGGATTTGGGTTTCCTCTATTCCGCGTCCGCGTAACTGTTCAATTTGTAAATTTTCTCGCCGATTTTGGGCGCCAGGAGTCATTCCTGCTTTCTCTTGTACACCGGCGGAAGGCAGGAGCCATCCGAACCACTTTTGGATTCGGAAATTCATGCCGAGGCTCACATTACCGTTCAGTGAGGCATTTTTTTCTTCCCTGAACCAGTTCTCCCGGAAGCTCAAGCGACTTGTCACGGTAGGACGCATCCCAAGCAAGTCACGATTCAGACGCGGCGTTAGCGAGACTCGATGTTCACGCTCTGCGATTGAGAAATCCGCGGGCTCCGTTTCTGTCGCCGTTTCGGTGTGAGCAGCTCCACCCGGTGATAGAAAGGAGGTTCCGCCCCGGAGGTTTATCGATTCACGCCGTTCCAGTGTCCTACGCACATCGTAACTCGGGTTCAGCGTAAAAACGTTTGTAGGACTGATGTTAAACGTTATCGAACCGCTATCTGTTTTTTCATCTCGATTCCTGCCGTAGCCGTAGCTATAGTAAGATGTTGGTGTTTCCAAAGTGTCCGTCGCGGTTTCAGGTTTTGCGATAACATCTTCGTGACGGTATTGCACATTCATTCCTACTTTCGTCCCAAGAGCGTATCGAAAAATGCCTGTGTAGAGATGGCTAATCTGCGTGCCTTGTCGTTCATTCCAAAAGTCTTGATGGTTATACGAAAATCCTAAGTTCGGATAAGGATTTCGGTTGAGGTTAATTGAAATATCTCGATTTCGCGTCTCACTTTTTCCACTTTGGAAGCTGGTGTAACTCCCACGCTGTGATTCCGTTTCAGATTCCTGCTGCCGTATCGAATATCGAATCGGTAACCACGGAAATAGGGTGACATCCGCATTGATATTGAAGTCATTGTTCGTGGTGCTATAACCGCGCGAGGACAGGCGTTGACGTCCAATTTCGCCTGCACCACTTTCAAAATCTTTGTCTTGGTTCGCATAGCCACCTCGTACTTTTAGCATGTTTCCAAGTGAGATGGACATATTGCCACGCCGGGCCCAGCCGGAGCGAATCAGCGGTTCGCCGAGGTGGATTTCGTTCACCCACACTTCCCCACTGATTTCGCGAACGGTATCGTTACGAATACCGAGGAGAATCCCCCCAATGTTTTTAATAGAGAGTTCTCCTGCTTCTCTTCCTCTAATCACGAAACCGTCCGGATGCCCATCGGGTTCGTTGGACTGCCTTTCAAGCACCATTGGGTTCGACGTAAATGTTGTGGGGGTAACCGCATCGATATTCTGTGCTTCTGAATCAATGACGACATCGGGTGTCGCATTTCCCTTCTCGTCACGCAAATCGATTTCAATCAATTTCCATCCCTCAAAGTCGATGGGCAACGTGTATTCATAATAGTCTGTAAGGTTTTCAAACACATTGATATCTTCCTGTTCTTGCTGCTCATTTAAAAACGGGTCACGACTATAAAACGAGCTTCGATAGCCAGTTCGGACACTTGGGGCGAGTTGTAAAACGAAAGTGGTATGGCTTTTATCTCCATAGAGCCAGAGCCGAAGGGTATCATGTTCGCTAAAATCCTGTCCTTCACTTTGTGTTAAGCCTTTGAGCGGTTTGGAAGTGATTCCGTGTGAACCTGGAAAGAGGTAGTATTCAAGGCTCAGTGTCTGTTCACGTTGCTGTTGTGTTTGAAAACCGAGTGAGGTAGCCGTGAAGGGGTGTAGTTTTTTGAAGAGTTCATTATCCTCAATTTCGATATATGCCCTCTGATATCTGTCATAATTGAAGTTATCCCTGGTACCAACGATGAATTTCTCAAGGGTATCTTCAACCACAGTTCTGTATGAAAGCGAGTCTTCCGTACCTACTCCGCCGGGAGTGTGAGTTCCGCCGAGTTGCGCGCGAGTGATAATACCTTGTTCCCATTTATTCCCAACAATTTCAAGCGATGTCCACTGGAAGGTACCTTGAACGGTGCCAGGGCGGTTCTTGATGAGCCAAAAGCGGAAGTGCTGCACAAACACCAAACTGGGAAGACGGGTGCCTTGCGCGATAAATTTGGACAGGGGGATGCTAAGGAACATCCATCCATTTTTATTTTTACTTTTAATCCATTCGTTTGGTATCGCGTTGAGGGGAATCGCGATTTCGAAATATGCGTCAATATTGTCAAGGACGCCATCCCCATTCAGGTCTTCGCTGTCAAGTACCTGATTGTTTCCACCTAAAGCCTTGCTTTCAAGTCCGCCGTTGTATGTCCATCCGGTGTCTTCCCCTGTATCGAGTGTTCCGTTTCCACGGTATCGCTGTTCGTTAGGTATGTTTTCCAGTTCCAAGTCAAGTGCGTCAACAACCCTATCTGCGTTTGTATCATCCAAGTTGTCCGGCAGGTCTTCGCTGTCCAGCCGGCCATCTTTATCCGTATCCTCACTCACAATACCGATGTCGAGAAAGAGGGTTACTGCATCATCACCTTGGACGCGAATCCAGAGTTCCATAAAGCCGCGTTCAGAAAAATCGGCGCCGGCAGTTGAGATTGCGTTTGAAAATCCGCCCCACTCCTCAACTACGTCGGTGAATTCGTATCCGAGTTCCATAATGAGACGTTCATCGGTTGAAAGAGAGAGAGGCTGAATAGAGGAGGCAGGGACATCTCGATTGCGCATATAATTTCCGAATGCCTCCGATTCATCTTTATCTTTTCCGACAACGTTGAAGAGGGCGCGATTTTCATTGGTAGGGACAATCTGTTCTTGTCGTCCGCCAGCAAGGCGGAGGGCAACCCCTATCGGGACACTGCAGGGCTTCCAATGGTATTTGACAGTGGGAACTGTTGTTATTTCCTTCGCCCCTTCCATGCTATCAATCATCGCCAGTCCAACGCTATTCGGATTGTTATGTGAGTAAGCCGTTTCACCACTGAAGTCAATAGATAGAGGAAAGTTTCGCACATTTACAAATGGCAACGGGTTTATCAGCCATGCCAAATTGAATGCTCTTCCGAAACTGGTATTGATGTTAACCGCTTGTAACCGGTTTGGAACACTGTTGACATCTGGAATTTCTGCGGGTTGTTGTCCGGTATTGAGAATGTAACCGGTTGAGAGCGTAAAGCCTTTTTGGAAGACGGGATTGAAGTAGTTCATGCCGCCCCCATACGTTCCCATATAACTCCGCGAGCGGCCGCCGAAACCGCTATATCTGCTGCCGCCGAAGCCACCCATCCCACCACCGAATCCACCCATCCCACCGCCGAATCCACCCATCCCCCCAAATCCAGAACCGCCGCCGAATCTGCCTGTATTTCCCCTTGAAAACATAGGACTTTGCCCAAATTCTTCATCGACAAATCCACCTTGTCTAGACGCCTGTAGCCCACCCAGGCGATTAAATCTATCCTCAAGGTTTTGTTCTCTTGCGGATTTCGCTTTAGGCTTATGGGTGTATTCCAACCAGATGCCCGCAACCGCTTGTTGCGATGAACCCCCGAAGGGAGTCTTTTCAAATTCGACAACAATCTCGTCAAATTCGTCTAGTTCTGTGAAAAACCGTATCGTACCGACTTCGTAAATCATCATGTAGTCCGCATCCCGGGTGAGCATCCTACCATTCAATCGGACAGTCTCGCTCTCCGGGATGACGAATAACCCAACGTTGTAGGTTTCGGATTGATAGGAGTAATCTGCGGTTATTGTATAAATCTGTGCTGTCGTTCGGAGGCTTTCTTCGTAAATAGCGGGATTGTTAAGAGAATCACGGTATTGGTAGTATGGATGGCCCGGGTCACGAATGTCGAACGGTTGGAAGGTTGGAAACCGCAGAAGCCCACGGTTGTAATCAATAAATTGGGCGTCGACATTGCCGTCTCCATTCCGGTCCAATCCGAAAATTTCAATGTATGGGATGTGTTCTGTGCCTGCCTGAAACGTTTCGCTTTGTCCTTGCCGGATAATTGTCAAATGAAAATCGCGGGGGTTGATATTACGGTTACCGAGGCTATAGACATGGCTTGCCTCTGTTCCGCGGAATCCTTTCTCTTTTAGCACAACATAATTCGTATTCTTGTCGAGGAGTTGGAACGCTGTCTTTTCTTCCGTTACAGGAGACAGATTTTCTTCATCCGGAAAAACGTTTCCCGGGCTTCCGACGATACCCCCGCCTTCGCCGAGGTATTCGTATGCTACCACGATAGTGTAATTTCTCGATATCGGCGTTAAGAATTCTATCTCGCCTGTTTTATAGTCAATGTTGTAGTCCTGCCCCGGGAATTGCGGATTGAAGTAACCCCGGCTTGTGCGTTTTCCGCCTTGGTTGTTACCGGCGACACCGTCGTCAATGTAAATTTCCTCGCTTCCTGCTTTGATGGGGAGATAGTCTTGGTGAAGCAGGCCATCTTTGTCCGCATGAATGAGGTAGAATCGGTTTTTAACGTAGTTTACATCAGCAATTTGGATGCCGCGTGGCCCGTAGCCGTAACTGCCGCTCGCTCGCCGGGATTGCCCGCGAAAAGTCCGGACTTCTCGAATACCGCGACTCCGGGAACCGAACGCAGTGAGACGTGTATTTTTCCATTCAAAAATGCCTTCAATTCCAAACAGGTTCCGGTTAATGTTCAAAAACCGCGTATTCGGCAGGCTCAGTGTGATGTCTCCAAATGACACAGTTTTGATGATGCTGTCGGGTTTGCCCTCATACCAGATTTTAATTTTCTGTTCCCGCGTGTTACCGAGTCCATAGCCACTGTAGCCGCCACCGCCATAGCCACCGTAGCCGCCACCGCCATAGCCACCGTAACCGCCACCGCCATAGCTGCTAAACGGACTGCCTGTGCTAAAATCGATAGCGATATGTGTTCGTTCACCGACGCGTCCGTGCAACCCAATTTGCTGGGTTTGCCGGATGTTAATACCTGATGAGCGCGGTACCCCACCGCTATAGCCACCATAGCTACTATAGCCGCCGTAACCACTTCCATAACTGCTATAACCACTTCCGTATCCGCTGCTTCCATAACTGTCCCGGAATCCACTCCCATAACCGAAATCCTCATAACCGTAGGAGGAGGTTAAGCCTAAATCTAGGCCGGAGTTATAGCCCCCAGAACCCCCACCGTAGGCATACCCGCCATAACGATTCAGGTCACCTTTACCGAAATAGTGTGTCTTGTTTGCCTCGATGGTGACGGATAGATTGACTTTTACTTGCAGGTTGGAATCCATCGGCAGCTCGATGCCTTTTTCACCGCGTTGCACTTTCGGTTTCCAATCATAAAGTGCGTCTGTATCAATTAGCGTCGGTGTATACTTCCATTTACGTAAGCTCTCTAAGTAAGCGTCTAGCTTATTCTCCTGTGGGGCATCTGCCGGGGCTTCGGAAACGTCCGTCTGCCACCCGTGAAACTGCTTGAAATCGGTTTGCCAGATAAAGTAAGGTTTTTGGGGGCTCCCGTTTTGTGCAACAGCGGAAGCCGGAGGAGATGGTTTGTCTACCTCTCGGACAGGTTCTTCTTTTTTACGGTTTTCTGGTGGTGTTTCCACTTTTTTAGCATAAACCTGAAGGCAAATAACGGAAAGGAAGGTAACAAGATAAACGGATGCGAGTCGCCTCATAGATTCCAGGCGATGGCTTACTTTGCGGGGGGCTATGTATGAATGCAAGAAATAGTACTCCGGGGCTAATTTTTTAGCGTGGTATATGGACGTGTAAGTTTGCCCTAAATTGACAAATCTAACGAAGAAATGAGATGCAAGTTTACATTACTTTGAAAAAAGAAGTTGTTAAGCGCCATAACACTTCTGCACATTTTTCTCTTGTGGCACTCTGGAACGAAGGGCATCACCGAATCTTCGGCTTTAACCGCTCTAGCGGCAACAGTTATTCTCGGAATGATTGTCAGATAGGTTCAGACTGTTATCAGGACACCGTGGAACGCTTGTCGGGTTTTTAAGGGAGTTTCTTCCAAGCTTTTGACAGGCAGGCGGTGGACATCACGGTAACGGAGGGCGGTTTGGATACCGGAGAGATGCGATTGTGCCTGTGCCAGACATTCATCTTCCAACCGAGGTGTCTGAATTGTTTAATGCTGCAAGCCATAGGTGACACCGCTTCTACTTGAGGCGGTGTCACCTGTTATATACAGATTAACTTACGCGTAAAAAACCGTCAAGTCTTTCTGTGTGTTTAATGAATATGACATATGTTAAGTGAGTGTTTCGCGGTTTGACAACCCACCGCTGTGGCTTGCCAAAACTGGTGATTTTCGGGTATAATGGTGTTGACAGGTTCAACGAAACGTCAAAGAAAGGAGAACGTTTGGATGCCGAAATCGAAACGTCTTGGGACACTCGGCTTTGATAAGAAAGGACTTTTTGTATCATCTAGAGCGTTTTTCAAAGAAATACCGAGCATGGAAAATGCTAAAATGAGCAAGTTCATTAGGAATAAACCCTGATGGATTTGCGCTACGACGGATTGCCTAGAGGAGCCTATGACAACAACTAGCCCTAAAGCCTTTTTTTTCGACGTAGATGGAACACTCTATTTTAAAAATAAACCTTACCCTGGGGCAATTGAAACGGTTAGGTATTTACGTAAGGAGAAGTACCAGCTTCGATTTTTAACAAATATAACAGCTAAAACCCCAAGGATGCTTTATGATGAGATGCGAGAGCTGGGCTTTGACGTATACGAAAATGAAATTTTTAATGCAACCTCTGCTTGCCTCCGATACTTGCGCTCACAACCTCAGGCAAGTTGCCACTTTATGGTTGATGAAACCGTTAGAGCGTTTTTCAAAGAAATACCGATGTGTTGCGAATCCGTCGATTTTGTTGTGGTTGGAGACTATGGTTGTGGGTTTGATTTTTGCTCTTTAACCCATGCGTTTCGGTTGTTAATGGGTGGGGCTAAACTCATCGCGCTACAAAAAAATCCATATTGGTTTTCTTCTGAAGGAATGTTCTTGGATTGTGGTGCATTTGTCACACTTCTGGAGTATGCCTCAAGTCAAACGGCGCTGATAATGGGGAAACCCAGCAAACTTTTTTTTCAAATTGTCCTTGATTCTCTAAAACTTCCTCCGAGCGATGTCATTGTGGTTGGCGATGATATCACATCCGACATAGTTGGGGCAGAAAGAATGAATATGAGGAGTGTGTTAGTCAGGACAGGGAAGTTCAAAGCCAATCAATTAGAAGAACCAGTTGCTACGCCGACATGGATTTTGGATAGTGTTTCGCAATTGCATCATTTGTTTTAAGGGCGATTTCGGTGTATCTCTGTCCCCACCGCAGCCAATGTTGTAAAAGGGATAAACTGAAGGGGGTTGGAGTGTATCGTTGAAATGGTTTTCTTGCGGTTTTTTCCTTGTGGTGTTTGGACTCATCTTGATTGCAAGAGGTGTTGATGTCGGTGTCGGTATCGCTGCGACTGCTACGACAGTCGGTGGAGTTATCATCACATTTGCGGGGGCAGCAATGATAGCAATCGGAGTCGTTTATGTGATAGGAGAAATCGCCAAAGCGCCTCCAGTCCTGAGATAAAAAAGAACTGTTAACGACAAAGCAACTTTCTTTTATACCTAACAGGCGTAACTGTCTTTTTTCCGTCCAGAGAATGCGTATTGTGGCATTTTCTGCGAAAATTAAGGTGCAACTGATGAAACAACAAGCTCCAGTTAATAAGTTCCGACGTATCCTAGTTATATGGCTTATCGCAGCGTTTTTCGGACTTGGAAGTGGGTTCTTTGGAACGCTATTTCTGAGATGTTCTGAGTGTGGGAATATCGTTGTAACGTACGGGAACTCTCGAATCTTTGGTAACCACAGAATTTATTGTTGGGACGCGGATAGATAGATAGATACGGTTTCTCTATTGCTCCTTTTCTTGATTTTTAATGTGACAACCCTATTTTTATGGCGTATCATGACACGAACCTTTTTTCAGTTCTGAGAGGATGTCCGGCCAATTGGGACTGAGACACTACCCAAACTTCTACTCCGGTGGTAATTTAAAATTCTAAATGAAGAGGCGTTAGGATAAGGGTTTTTTATCGCGTCTATCGGCTTTTTTACGTACGCTTCGGCGAGAGATATGTCTTATGTCCCGGAGCTCGGCAATATCTTGATTGAGTTCTATCTCTGTAACGTCAACCTGTTTGGGCTCTTCAGGAATGATGAAATACGGGGCTACAATCTCCCAGTCAATATTCCGAAGGGTGGCAACTTTTCGTAAGAAAAAACTTACCCAAGTATCACCGAGTTTTGAATCACTCATTTCTTGTGCGAGCTTGTTTTCGGCGATTTCTACATACGACGTATCGAGTTCAATCCCGATATATTTTCTACCGAGGCGTTTTGCTGCCAGAGCCGTTGTCCCTGTCCCCATGAAAGGGTCCAGAACCGTATCCCCTTCATCAGAACTCATGAGGATTAATCGTTCGAGCAAATGAATTGGCAACTGACAGGGGTGTTCGTCGCGGTATTTATTGTGTTTCACCCGGTGAATGTCTGTCCAAACATCGGAGACTAGGGGACCGAAGGGGTGCAGCCCCGCTTTCTTACCGCCATAGTCTTTTGAGAGATAGACGGATTTCCTGTCTCGCTTATGTGGAGAACGAAGTTCATAGCACTTGTTCTGTTTTATATCCTTGGCATAAAAAAGAATCCCATAATGCGCGGGTTGAAGGCTTTTTCCCATCGGTGATGTGGGAGCACTCCACGAAATCCAATGTCGAAAGTCCGCAACGCTATTGAGAAATGACGCGTAATAGGTGAGCCATCTCGGAATATTGTGAACGAAAATCGTTCCCATCGGTTTCGTGATGCGAACCATCTGCTCAATCCACTGCTGACACCAGTGAAGATATTCTTCAAATTCCCGGCTGTCAATGTAACCGTTATACTTCTTCTTGAGATTGAACGGAGGATCTGCAAAGGTAACATCCACAGAATTGTCGGCAATGGAACGCATAATCGTCAGACAATCTCCGGCGATAATTTTGTTGGTGTATTCCATTATGAAAGTACCGCCAAAAGTTGGGACTTGAATCGTTCCAATTCTGCCTCGTGAAACGTAAAGACATCTTCAGGTAAAAACTCAAGCGAATATGACGTGACAGCCGAAAATCTGTTGCTCCGGCACGAAGCGCCACGGATGCCGTTAAAGTTGAAGGGGAAGCAGACATCCTAGCAATAGAAATTCGGCTGTTCACCCGCGCTCGCGCTGCGTTTTTAACCGCGCGGGTGAAAATATTCTTACTCCTCCTCAGCGTCTGCGTACGAATGCCCACCGAAAATTGCCCTTACCTGTTTTGCCGTTTTCGGACCGGCCAGTAGCTGCCCAATCCGGTCGCCTTCTTCTGTCAGCAGTGCCTTAACGTTCTTTAGCACGGGCGCTAATTTATCCCCCGGAAACTTGCATGCCCCATTTTCATCCATGTGGATAATCTCCCCCGGGGCAATATCCATCCCGGCTATCGTGACGGGGACATTCACCGCGTGAACCGCCATATCTCCGTGTCCGGGCGTGATACCGCTTAGCAAATACTGAAATTCCATCGGACGGATTTCGTCAATATCGCGCGAGGGGCCATTTGAGATTGCCCCCAAACATCCAACAGATTTCATTGCTGCCGTCATATTGCCCCCAGCTAATCCGACTTTGTCAGCGAATTCCGGCGGGAACTTCTGCTGGAAGGCAAAAATTGTCGGTTGCTTCGAAGCGTGCAACGCATCGATAACATCCATGAAAGAGAGACGCGAATAACCCGGTTCGGGGAGCCCATAGACGCACGTGACGGCGTAGCCGGCGACTGCCCCTAATTCCGGATACATACATCGGAGAGAGGTGTCCGTGTACCAATTTTCTGTCCACGGATTGTAAAGCCCAAGACAAAGCGAACTGTTCGGGTAGGTGGCAACCACATTCGTGATTGATGGCGTATCAAATTGTCGCAATTCAGTCAACATTTCCTGTTCTGTTAGTGCCATAGGTTTCCTCCGTTTTGTAATTGGCTTGTCCATAAATCGCGTACTATCATCAAAAAGTTGACAAGTGATATTTACTCGCCCATCAAGGCGAGCCGGCTGGTAGGATAGCTAGATTTTACCAGATAATCCTGAACGCGTTCATGAGGGAATTCCGAAACGATTAAACAGGCATCGTTCTCCCCGCGTGGGCGCGCCCAATACGTGCAGTTTCTTCGCCGGAACCACAAATTCTGACACCTGCATCCATGCTGGCTTCAATTGTATCGGGCGAAGCGCTTTCTAAAAAAGCGATGCCAGCGGACTGACATGCGGCAAAGACGCGTTCACGGGCATCTTGCAACTCTTGAGGGCGCGGGGACGGTGCGTTTTTATAGCCAAACGACATGCTCATATCACCAGGGCCCCACTCAGCAAAAGCGATACCCGGGACTTGCGCCGTTATCTCAACGTTTGCTAAGGCACGCTTATTTTCAAATTTCACTCCTAACATCAGTTCACCGTTCGGGTTCAATGGCCACGGGTCCGCTTTATCCAAATATTCATCAACGGAAACGCCCCAAATCGGCGCTGCAGAACCTTGCCCCGCGGAGCCGCGCCTCCCGACATCCAATCGCGTGCCGACACCAAGTGTCTGAAAAGGATACCGGCAGGCCTCGACAAATGCCTTAACAGCCTCCGGTGATTCCGCATGGCAGAGGAGGAGTCCATGCACACCACGGGCGAGGAGCTGACGCATCTGCCAACCGTTTGCACGAATCACGTCTGCACTGATTCCGTCTACCGGCAATTCGACAATAACCGCCGGAGTCTTGTGGCCACTGTTAGTTGGGCCGCCATCGGCGAGCCCCCGCATGAAATTATCTAACCCGGCGAGTTCGAAACTACCGTGCTCCATGCCGATGTTAATATAATCTGCCCAGGTTTTGCACATAGCGCGCCCAGCATCATAATTCAAATTCGCGCCGGTGTGACTACCTGTGTAAAATACAGGAAGGGCATCCTCGAGTAATTCAATGGCTTTATTGATTCGTTTAGGCATGACGATTCTCCATTGCACTCTTGACAGAGTACTGTATAAAGATGTGACTCTTCTATCAGAATTACCATGTTATGGGAAATCACATCATTTGTCAATTAACAAATACATCCTTTGCAACGGACGCCGTTCTATTTTTCGCGATGCTTGGGCACGTTTCGCACGTTGATATTTCCCTTTTTTTCTTGATATGATAAGATAATTGTACAATAATATATAGTGAACCCTGGCAGACAGTATCAACACGTCCGCTTCTGGCAAAATGTGCGGAGGATGCTTCACGCAAAATACAACTGAATGCCTTATTGGAAGGGAGCATGTCATTGTGAAAGCAATTGTCACGAAACGATTACCCGATAAACGACGCGAGACAATCGTTGTAACGGACTGGGAAGAGCCAAAACCGCCTATCGGGAACGAGGTGCTGTGTGAGGCGTTCTACACAGGATTGACAAACGGCACTGAACGGAATCAGCTCATTGGCGGAAACTATTCTGCGCCGGACAAACTTCTTCCTGTAGGTGGCGGCTACCAGAACGTCGGGCGTGTCATTGAAACCGGCCCCGATGTAACTCAACTTCAGCGTGATGAACTCATTTATGCTAGTAGGGGACACGTCCAGCGATTCACTATTTCAGAGGACGACTTACTGCTAAAATTGCCTGATGATATTGTGCCAGCCGAAGCCGCGCTCTTTGGAATATCCGGAGTGGCGATGCACTGCTGCCGCCGAATTGAGCTCCGCATGGGGGAGAAGCTACTCATCATTGGGCAAGGGTGCATCGGCATGTTCGCCGCTCAGATTGCAAACGCCATGGGGGCACGCGTGACTGTCTGCGATATTGAAGAGTCTCGGCTTGAATACGCACGGCGACTCAACGTTGCAGCGCATGTTTTCAATACGAGCGGTGATGGATGGAAAACAGACATTGAAGACAATACGTATGATGCCGTCATCGACTTCGCCGGTGTCACTGACATGGTAACACCGATGATACACGCCTGCAAGCTGCGCGGAAGGTTGCTCTTAGTCGCCGGACGTTTTGACGTAAACTACACCTTCAACGCCGGGCAGCATAAGGAGATTAGCATCCTGCAATGCAGCCACTTTACACGCGATGATTTGGAAAACGTTTGTCGACTTCTTCAACAAGGTACCTTTAAGATTGCACCGCTAATCCGGCATCAGCTCCCTGTTGACGAGGCCCCGCAAATATATCGCTGGCTACGTGATGAACCGATACGGCTGTTAGGCACCGTGTTTCAGTGGTAAGAAACCGGCCAGCAGAAGCGTTGCTTTTGCATTGTTATTCCATCTGATAACTCTTTCTGTTATCAATATAGGAGAAATTTATGTCCAACATGAGATTAGGCTTTATCGGCACCGGTGGAAACATGAATCGTCACTTGCGCGAATTAACAGAAATCGGCGGCACGGATTTCGTCGCCTTTTGTGATATTGTCATCGAAAAAGCGGAGCGAGCCGTTACACATTACGGCGGAAAAGCTTATGCCGATTATAACCGGATGCTCGCGCGTGAGGAATTAGACGCCGTTTATATCTCAATTCCGCCCTTCGCGCACGGCGCACCGGAGAAAGCCGTTATCGCCGCAGGGTTGCCCATGTTCGTTGAAAAGCCTGTTCACATGGATGCCGATGACGCAAAAGACATTGCTGAACAGCTCCAGGAGAAAGGTATCATCACGGCAACCGGATATCAGGAACGTTATCTCGATATTATCGACAAAGCACAGGAGCTCCTCGCCTCCAGGCGCACCGGATTTTTCATGGGGTACTGGATGGGCGGGATGCCCGGCGGTTGGTGGCGAGACAAGGCAAAATCTGGCGGGCAGCTCATGGAGCAGACGACGCATGAATTCGACATGGCACGATATCTTTTTGGAGAAGTCAAAACTGTATACGCCGTCGATAGGACAGGACTCATTCCCGATGCCGATTACAACATCGAAGAAGCTTCCGCCGTCTCACTGCAATTTGACAGCGGTGTTTTCGGTGTCATGTTTTCCGCCTGCTTTACCACAAATGGGCTCCGACGTTCCGGGTTAGATATTTTTTGTCAGGACGCTTCCATTGAGTACCACCTCCGCCGCGCTTTGGTACTCTCCACAAAGGACGGACAGACGCGCTGGGAACCGAAAAACAATTGCACCATTGACATGGATAGAACCTTCATTGAAGCCGTGCGCACTGGCGATGGAGGCGCAATCCGTTCTCCGTATGCCGATGCCGTAAAAACCGCCATCCTCTCAATTGCCGCTAATCAATCTTTGGCCACGGGGGAACCTGTCCATCTATAGCAAGCCCGTTGTTTGATACCTTCAAACCGTATCGCTTCCACCGATAAAAATGGAAAAACACCTGACTCTTCCCATTACCGGGATGCATTGTGAAAACTGTGCCGCTGTTATCACACGGAATCTTAAAAAGATGGACGGCATCGTTACGGCAGAAGTGAGCATCGCCACAGAACAGGCAGCCCTTACCTTTGAGAACGCCGCACTCAGCGAGAACGATATCGTTGAAAAAATCCGTTCCCTCGGTTTTGACGTTGTGTCTGCAGATACGGAAGAAACCGCGCGCGGTGAAGAATTTCAGCGACAAAAGTTCCTATTTCGCGTGGGGATGTACTTCACAGCGCCACTTTTCCTCATGAGCATGGGCAGAGATTTTAATCTCATTGGCACCTGGGCGCACGACACATGGGTAAACTGGTTGATGTTTGGGTTGGCACTCCCCGTGCAGTTTTACGTCGGATGGGATTACTACGTCGGTGCGGTTAAAGCATTGCGGAACCGTTCGGCAAACATGGATGTGTTGGTAGCCATGGGTTCATCTGTCGCCTTTTTCTATAGCCTTGCTTTAACGATTGGGTTCACACGCAATTATGCAGAACTCAACGGAGTAAGCAACATGCTTGATGGCGCTCATGTCTATTTTGAAACGGCTGCGGTTATCATCACCCTGATTAAGTTGGGGAAACTGTTAGAGGCGCGGGCAAAACGACAAACCAGTGCAGCCCTCAAAAAACTGATTGGACTCTCACCCAAAACGGCATCTCTGCTAAAAAACGGCCAAGAACAACAGATTCCGATTGAGCAGGTTGTGGTGGGTGATGTACTACTTGTCCGTCCCGGTGAAAGCATCCCCGTTGACGGCGTGGTGAAGGAAGGCAGCAGTACCGTTGATGAAAGTGTCTTTACAGGCGAAAGCCTACCGGTAGAGAAGGCAGTCGCGGATAAATTAACCGCTGCAACGATTAACCAGAATGGGCTGCTCACCATTGAGGCGACGCGCGTCGGTTCAGAAACCGCACTCGCCCGGCTCATCCAATTGGTACAGGCAACGCAACAGAGCAAGGCACCTATCCAACGGACAGTCGATGCTGTCGCAAACGTGTTTGTGCCCGCCGTTATCGGCATCGCACTTTTAACGTTTCTGTTCTGGTTATTCTTTGTCGGTGACGGCTTCACCGCAGCGATGCTCCGCTTGGTAGCCGTCCTTGTCATCGCATGTCCGTGTGCGTTGGGACTCGCCACGCCTACTGCGGTTATGGTAGGCACCGGCATTGGCGCACGGCGCGGCATCCTCTTCAGAAACACCGAATCCCTTGAACGGGCTTCCGCTTTATCCACCGTTATGTTCGATAAAACCGGCACTTTGACCGGAGGTGAACTCACCCTCACCGACATCATCGCAGGCGACGGGGACAGGAACAGACTCCTTCAAATTGCCGCCGCCGCTGAACGCGGAAGCGAACACCCCATCGGCCAGGCAATCGTCCGCAGCGCTGAAGAACGTCAGGTAAGTCAGGAAAACTTTGATGAGACGCGTATAGAGAATCCGACGCAAAACGCTGCTTTTACAGCTGTCGCAGGACATGGCATCATCGCACAAATTGGGGAGATGAATGTGGTGGTAGGAAATCGCGCACTCATGCAACAACATGGTATCCTCCTCGAAGCGTTTCAACAAGAAGCCGTGCGACTGCAAGCCGACGCAAAAACGGTGCTTTGGGTTGCAGTCGATGGCCACGCCGAAGGCATCTTAGCCGTCACCGATACCCTAAAACCAGAGGCACCCGCCGCCGTTAAGGAACTCAGGGAACTCGGATGTGACGTAACAATGATGACAGGCGACAACCGCCTCACTGCTAATGCAATCGCAAAGCAAGCTGGGATTGACGATGTGCTCGCCGAACTAGTGCCAGCGGATAAAGCTGCCGTCATCAAGAAACGGCAGGCAGAAAGCAGTGGATTTGTCGCAATGGTAGGCGACGGTATCAACGACGCACCCGCTCTCGCACAAGCCGATGTCGGGATGGCACTCGGAACAGGCACAGATATCGCCATGGAAACCGCTGATATGACACTGATGCACGGCGAGCTCCACGCAATCCCAGACGCGATTCGGTTAAGCCGGAGAACCGTCCATACCATCCGACAGAATCTGTTCTGGGCGTTTTTCTACAACGTGTTGTTAATTCCGATTGCGGCAGGACTACTCTACCCGCTCTCTAGCGCCCCGCAGCTGCTGCGCGAATTACATCCCATGCTCGCAGCAGCTGCAATGGCATTCAGTAGTGTCTCAGTCGTACTGAATAGTCTCCGCTTGCAACGTAGATGAGAAAAATCAAGTTACACAAATGCCCCAGCAAATTTCATTCGGATGCCTCCCCCCTGTGCATTCGTACCTGTCAACGTTGATGCTCGTGCATACCCGCGGATTGTTAGGGCATGTATACCGTTAAGTTAAAATGGAAAATTGAATGACGCTCACAATTTGAAGAGACTCCCTTAACAATCCCAATCCTTTAGGTTTGGGTCCAACCCAGCTAACTCGTGCTGGCGTCAAAAAAAGAGTTGAGCTTATCTAAAAAATGTGTGATATTATATTATAGGAACTAACATACAGGCTATAATATCATGTTTATCAAGAACCCCAAAAAGAGTGGTATTCAGATACTAACATGGGTTATCGTTGTCAATATCACGTTATCTGGTGTACCAAATACAGACGCAAAGTTTTATCCCCGGCTATCCAAGCGCGTTTGCACCAGTTAATCTGCTCCAAAGAAATAGAATTGGATTTCAAAGTGCGTGCGAGTGATATTATCGAAGAACACGTACACCTGATACTTGAGAACAATCCAAAAGTGCCTCTTACTCGGATTGTGGGATTAATCAAAGGTGACACGTCTCGGATACTCAGAGAAGAATACCCCCACCTTAAATCCCGTTTACCTTCCCTTTGGACGCGTTCAAAGTTCATATCGTCTGTGGGCTGTGTATCCCTAAAAGTAGTCAAAGCATATATTGAGGCTCAAACGCGTGTCTAAATCAAAGAAAGAATACCGAACCTATATTTTAGCGACTGCCACGCCGACAGGACAACTTGACGGTATAAATCGGCTTGGTGGACGTATCTACTCTAAAACCGTTTCGCTGGCGTTCAAAACGCATGATAGGAAAGACTTTTGGATTTCAGACGGTTGGGGAGATAGGTAGAATATCGTATCCTTTGGATACGATGTTTCTACCATTCACTCCCCAACTCCGTGGACTCAAGGCATATCTCAAATTCAAAAGGTATCCGTGCCACGCCCATTCTGTGCAGGCGATTATAGACGATTATTGCGGCGCGCGACGCTCTTTCTTTTCTAACCGCAAATCGAATCCGACTGCCAAGCCCCCGAATAAAACGCGGAAATTCCACACATTCACGTGGCGCGCGACAGGTATTTCCTATCAGCGTGGGAAACTACGGCTGTCTATGGGCAAAGGGAGAGCCCCGCTTTGGATTAAGATTGATAAAAAGTTCCATAACGTCGTCCCTGCCGAACTCTCCCTCGTGTATCATCGAAGAACAAAACAATACGCGTTTCATGCGACATACGCCACAACGCCGAAAAAGGCGACAGCAAAAGTCGGTTCGGCAGTTGCTGTAGATATGGGCGAAATCCACCCGATGGTTACTTTTGACGGTATCCATGCCGACATCTATAATGGTAGGCAAATGCGCAGTGTTGTGAGGTATCAAAACAAATTTAAGTCGCGTCTCAATAAAGCCTTATCGCGTTGTGTTAGATATAGCAGACGCTGGAAAAAACTCAACCGCGTCAAAAATAGAACCCTACAAAAGTTAACCGCGCAGTTGCGTGATATGCGTCATAAAATAACGTCACGCTTTGTTTCTTCTTGCCGAGCGCGAAAGATAGAAACGATTGTCATTGGAGATATAAAGCATATTAGACAATCTATCAACTATGGCAAAAAAGCCAATCAGAAGTTACACCAGTGGGCGTTCGCTAAAATTCAGAACATGATAACCTACAAAGCCAAAGCCGTCGGTATCAACGTTGATATAGAGGACGAAGCCTATACGTCTCAAACCTGTCCGTCTTGCGGACATAGAAAGAAAACAAGCAAGCGAAGCTATCATTGCTCCAAATGCAAATGGCAAGGACACAGAGACGTTGTCGGTGCGAGTAACATTCTGACAAAGTATCAGGGTTTTATGACAAACCCTGTAGTCGGGGCAGTGGTATCCCCCGTAGGTATCCGATATCATCCGAACCTATGTAGACTTGATAAGTGGACACCGTTTTCGGGACTCAAATCAAGTAACCCTTCCAAGAGAAGGTAACAAGCACACGCCGAAGGCGTTGTGAGTATCACATCAGCTTGCATAAAAATACGGTTTATAGTATACTCCCGATAATATCTCCCCTCTGAAAGGAGTTTGAAAACTGAAGCACAGAGATAGATAAACGTAACCTGAACGTTGTCTCTGAAGAGCCCAACAGCCCGGCATCATGCAGGCAAGAGGCTGCTCACGTGAAACTGAACATGTTCAAGAATACAGAACGAAAACCACGACAGGAATACCCGCGCCCTGACTTCCAACGCGGCACTTCCGAAGGGATTGATTGGATAAACCTTAACGGCACTTGGGAATTTGATTTTGACCCGGATGATACCGGCGAACAAGAAAAATGGTTCGCAACAGACTCAACACACCTTCTTCCTTTACAAATCCAAGTCCCGTATCCTTGGGAGAGCCTCGCCGCATGGGGCCAAGAGAAAACCGCTGACAACGCAAACTATTTAAGCAGAAACGCATACCTGAATCCGGAAGCGGTTACGTGCGGAGGCCTCGCGCGTGATGGAAACTACAGGGAAGCACCTCGACACACCATCGGATGGTACCGTAAAACTGTTTCCATACCAGATACCTGGAAAGATAAACGCGTAATTCTGAAATTTGGGGCAGCTGACTGGCACGCAAAAGTTTGGGTTAACGGTGAATACGTCGGTGAACACCAAAACGGATATCTCCCTTTTGAATTTGACATCACCGACAAACTCAAATCCGCGAAGCTTCAAAATATCACCGTTCGCGTTTACGACGCACAAGAACACGGGGAACAGACTGTCGGAAAGCAGGCAAACTGGTACACCAGAACCAGCGGGCTCTGGCAAACCGTCTACCTTGAACCCAGAAACGAGACTTATATACAACAGGCACACATCACACCCGATATTGATGCCAAGGCAGCCGGTTTTAAAGTCAACGTCGCCGGCCGCTGCGATAACATAACATTGCGTTGGAACTGTGACGGCATCCGTGGACAGCTCGACGCAGCCCACACCACCGAATTCACTGTCGAAATTCCGTCAGAGAAACTCCGACTTTGGGAACCCGATGCCCCACACCTCTATAATGTCACGCTTCAATTGATATCCGAGGACGCAACCGTTGACAGGGTACATACCTATTTCGGGATGCGCAAACTCTCCATTGAGAAGGCACCCCGCGGTGACTATCAGTATATCTACCTCAATAACCGTCCCATTTACCTCCTCGGCGCCCTAAACCAATCATTTAATCCAGAAGGTGTCTATACTTTCCTCACTGACGAAGCGATTCGGACAGATATTGAACGCGCCAAAGAATTCGGGTTCAATTTCCTACGCCTCCATATTAAGGTAGATGAACCCCGTCTCTACTATTGGGCCGATAAACTCGGTATGCTATTCATGTGCGATATCCCAAACTTCAGTAACTACACGGAAACCGCTAAAGCACGCCTCGAAGAGACGTTGCGCGGTAATATCGCTCGGGATTACAATCACCCGTCTATTATCTCCTGGTGTGTTTTCAATGAGACATGGGGACTTGGCGGAAGAGAATATAAACAGTTAACCGAACGCCAAGAGTGGGTGCGGCAGATGTACAACCTCACAAAATCCCTGGATGAAACGCGACTCATAGAAGATAACTCACCCTGCCTGTATGATCATGTCGAGACAGATATTAACTCATGGCACTTCTATATTAACGATTACCAGCAAGCCAAGGAACACATCGCTAACGTTGTAGAACAGACGTACCCGGGCTCACCCTTTAACTACACCGGAGAAAACGTCCAGTCCGATGCGCCGCTAATCAATAGCGAGTATGGGGGAATCTCTGCCGGGGCAGGCGATAAAGATGTCGCATGGTGTTTCAAATATCTCACCAATGAGCTCCGCCGCCATCCGAAAATCTGTGGATACGTTTACACCGAACTCCAAGATATTGAGTGGGAACATAATGGCTTCATGAACTACGACAGGTCCGTCAAGGAATTCGGCTACGATTATACCGATATCAATACCCTTGACTTTATCGCCATCGATTATCCACCCGGCACAACTGTCACCGCCGGGGATAACGTCTCTATGGACATTTATGCGAGTCACTTCTCCAATAAAGCTATCGACAGCGCAACCCTGCAGTGGCGACTGGACGTGTTGGATGCGACTGGCGTGCTCTCACGGAGTGTTCTTTCAGGAACACTACCCCAGATTCCATTCCCGCAGTATCACGTTGAAAAGGTGCATCGACTTGAACTGGCAATGCCTGATGTTCAATCCGGCGTCGGAACGTTACACGTATGGGTAACCGATGAACAAGGGAACGTCGTCGCACGAAATTTTGTGAATTTTGAATTTTTTAACGAAAACCGAAACCCGATAGGTACCTTTGACTATAACCCAGGTGATGTTTCGGAGAGTCACTGGGAATCTGAAAGCACAGCGCAGCTGTTTTGTGCACAAGGGGCGGGGTATACCGAGTATGTTATACCCATATCCAACGTGTCTGAAATCAAGCGTTCCACACGACTATCCCTCGTTTTTGAGGCATCCTCCTCAAACGGCGCGGCGCGGCAAACCGAACCCGAGAAATATCCATCCGATGTCACTATCTCTATCAACGGCATTGAAATCGAGACAGTGACACTGCCCGATTGTCCCGCTGATGCGCGCGGTGTGCTCTCCTACATCAATGGACAGCCGGGGATATATGGATACTTAACCCAAATCACCGTGGACGGCACCAAACTTAAACAGCTCCAATCAACTTTGACAGATACTTTAACGGTGCGGTACGAAGTTAAACCGGATGCCAAAAACAAGGGGGGATTCGCGCTGTACGGCAGCCGAATCGGTAGATTCCCGACGAACCCTCACCTGATTTTCGCACCATGAGAGGTAGCAAGCAGCATGCTTGCTGAGGAATTGGCGTACAAAAAAAAGGAGATTAAAAACGATGTCAGCCCCTCAATTTGTATTCACTCGCACACCAACCCTTGAACGTTCCTGGCCATTCCTTCACGAACGGATGTGCAGCCGGCTTGAAGAATTAGGCCCAACGTCGGTGCTCAACACAACAAGCAAGGCGCCCATTCATGAGCAAGTCGACTTATCGCATTCCATCGGTATCTCGCATTTCGGTGGGCATCTCACCGAGGCGTGCATCGAAAACGCGCCACATCTCAAAGTGGTGGGCGCCATGACAGATAATTCCGGTTACGGCATTCCGTTTGACGGACTCCAGGCACGCGGCATTCCCGTTATTGAATCAACACGGGCCTGGGCACAATCTGTCGCCGAATGCGCCTTCGGGCTCGCATTGTCTTCCCTCCGGAGAACCGCACAATGGCACATGAAGCTTGCAAACGGGGAGCTTCTATGGGACTTTGATAATCCGATTTGGGGGGCGAATAAACTGCCTGTAGCACACCAGTTCTGCGACGATGCGGACTTTGTCAACGGCGACATTGGCACGAAACAGATTGGCGTCATTGCCCTCGGCCAGATTGGTAGAAAAATCGCGCAATGGTGCCGCGCCTTTGGGGCCACTGTCATGGGATATGACCCTTATGTACCCGATGCCCTTCTCAAAGAATGGGACATCCACCGGGTGGACATGGACGAGCTCGCTGCCCGTTCCGATATTGTCTTCGTCGCGGTACCACCCACACCTTCCGCGCGGCACTTGCTAAACCGTGAACGCATCAACCGCCTCCGTAAAGGGGCGCTGGTTGTCGTCATCACCCGTGCACACGCCGTGGATATGGATGCACTGCGCGAACGAATTGTCAAAGATGAACTTGCCGGGGCATTTGATGTCTACGACAAAGAACCGATGCCACTCGATGATACGCTGCGGAATCGCGATAACGTCATCCATACGCCACACATTGCAGGAAGAACCGTAGACGCAAACCTCCGCGTTGCCGATATGATAGCCGACGACTTCGTCCGTGTTTTCAACGGTGAGGCGCCACTCGGCGAATTAACACCCGCAGCCGCTGAAGTGAGAAACTCGCCGAACCCGCTTGAAACCGGCGCGGGTTAATCGATTGCAAAAAACAGTTCATCCTTGTTAGAGCATGAAGCAAGAAGCGGTGACAACGGTAAGCATGTTGCTTGCTACCTTTTGTCCAACGCGGCGAGCTGTCGGGTGGAATATCCGGTTTGAAATGATAAGCCGAAGCGTACCTCGCAAATGCCATACGCGCGTTTGCGGGGATGCGAGGGAGCGACAAAAACATGGGAAACGAGAAACTTATCCGTCCAGACATTGTCCACATGGCACCCTATGTCCCGATTGTGCCGTTTGATATCCTTAGCAAGCGGCTCGGCAGGGCATCTCACGAAATCATTAAATTGGATGCTAACGAGAATCCGTACGGCCCGTCACCCCGTATCTATCAAGCACTTGTAGACGAAACCTACTATCATATCTACCCGGACCCGGAAAGCACGAAACTTCGACAAGCACTGAGCGACTATACCGGTGTCGATGCATCACACATCGTTGCAGGGCACGGCGCAGATGAACTCATCGACATCATCATTCGGCTCTTCATTACTCCGAGAGACGTCGTTATCAACTGTCCGCCGACATTCGGCATGTACCAGTTTGACACCGAGCTCAATGGCGGTACCCTCGTTGAAATCCCTCGCAACCCCGATTTTTCCTTGGATACCGCCAGCGTACGGGAAGCGATAGAACGAACCGAACGGGTGAAGTTGCTCTTTATCACCAGCCCCAACAATCCAGATGGGGGCGTACTCCCTGATGCATGCCTTCGCGAACTCCTTTCGCTCCGCATCATTGTTGTTTTAGATGAAGCCTATATTGAATTCGCGAAAATCGGAAGTTCCACCGGCAGTAGAGTGGACTGGGTTTCGGGAAGGGACAACCTCATTGTCCTACGAACCTTCAGCAAATGGGCTGGGCTCGCGGGGTTGCGCGTCGGATACGGCGTTTTCCCGCATTGGATACTTGAACATCTCTTGAAAATTAAGCAACCCTACAATGTCAACGTCGCCGGCACTACCGCCGCCGTGGCATCCCTCGCAGATACAGAACGACTCATGGCAAACGTCAAAAAACTTCAGACGGAACGCGAACGGCTCGCCAAGGGATTAAACCGGTTTGACTTCTTGGAAACGTACCCGAGCCAAGCGAACTTCATCCTCTGTCGCGTTATCGGGAGAAGTGCCGCTGAACTCAAGGCATCCTTAGAAAAACAAGGCATCCTCATCCGATATTTCAGAAAACAGGGACTCACAGAGTATGTCCGGATAAGTGTCGGTACACCGGCGCATACATCATCCCTGCTGAACGCGCTCGCTGAAAAAGTATAAAAAATCGCTTGACACGATACAAAAATTATGGTATACTCATGACAAGATGTTAACGCCCGCAAGCATGTTGCTTTCACCCTTGGCAAGCAACCCAAAATAGCGTTTTAGCGTGATTTTCCAATGCGGGTTTCTCTTGCCAAATCTCGCGGTGCGCGGCGCCCGGGCGCCTTCGCAAATCTGTGAAGCGGTTGAATACGAAATCACACGAGATTCCCAATTTTTTTGTTGAGATAAAAAACAAAATATATTACAATTTCTATAGTAGCAAAGTAATAAAACCGGTTTGGCGTGAGCGTTCTGCTGCCGAACTTGCAGGAGGCTTTTTGCCATTCCATAACTCATAATTTAAGAGCACCTACCTCGAATCATAAAGGAGAATTCACATGGCAAACCAAAATTTTGACCTGACCGGTGCCCTTCAAATCCGCGCCGCTGAAGAGGGTGATGCTGAAAATTTACACACGTATTGCCTCGCTGAAAAAACGAAAAAGGAGGTAACCGCCGAACTCAAAGCTGAACTCGCCGACGGAAGCGGTGCACACAGACTCGTCGCAGAAGCCAGCGGATACGCCATCGGACAAATTAAAATTGAGCAACATCCTAGGAATTCAGAAATCGGACAGATTAAGGAACTCGCCGTTTCAGGTCCATTCCGTCAACTCGGTGTCGCTGACCACCTTATCAAATCCGCTGAGGCAACCGCAGCTGAAAATGGGATGAACACACTCGAAATCGAAATCGCGTCGACAGAAACGCCCGTCATTGAAAGATACAAAGACTGGGGGTTCAATGAGAAACCTGTCGTCACACTCGAAAAGACACTCGGAATCGACGAAGATGCTACAGCGGGGAGTACTGAAACTGAGCCTGAAACCGCTACCGCCGGCGAACAACAGGAACTCCTTAATACTTAATAGCAAACGCTCACGCTGAGGGCGGCGAAATCGATGCCCACTGTCGCCCTTAATCCTTTATCATGGATTTTAGAATCCGTGCCGATGCGCTTAGGAAACGACACCTACCACGAATGCGCACATCATGGAGATTTTTAGGAAGAATACAATGAAAATAGACGCTATTCCATTCCTCAACAGCGCAGCCCGCAAATACCGCCGCACCCCATTCTGGTTAAAGAAACTTGCTATCGCCCTGCTCTTGTTCCTCTTTGCGTGCGGTACACAGAACGAAAACCTATCCAAAGGAAAGGAATTGATTAAATCCGATAAACGTAGGAAAGAAGAACGCGCCGTCCGGGAATTTAAACTCGCAATCCGGCAAGAGTCTAATAATGCCGAAGCACACTATCTAATCGGATTTTACAACTCACAAGAGTTTTACGAACCCGGCACAACCGACTGGGAACAGGCATCTATCACTGCACGCGGCAAACACATGTTTCGCGCCTATCAGGCAAACTCCCGGAAATACCTGGAAATCCTGATTTTCGAAACCCTCCGCGATGACGCCCTCGACGTGCAAAACGCCGCCCTTGAAGCGTTAACCCTCGTATACGAACGAGGCGACAAGAACCGACTGCTCAGCCAACTTCAAAAAGCCATAAAATCTAAAGACAATCGCGACAGGCACGACGCATACTCGGTTATGGCACACATCGGGAAAGAAAACTCAGAAACCTTCGTACCGATATTAGTCGAACTTCTCAAACACCGTAGGATGGAAACCCGTTTGAACGCCGTGAAGGCACTTGGAGAAATCGGAAGCGAACAGGCGATTTCCGCGCTCGCCGACGTCATTGAGTCCGGCTCCGCCAAATGGAAACGCGACAGGGAGAAACCCGAAGTACGCCAACTTGCAGTGGAAGCACTCGGTAAAATCGGTGGTGCCGCTGTCCCAGAACTCGTAAAAATTGTCGAAAATAAAGGCTCTTCTCTCCGCGTTGATGCCATTCGCGCACTTTCAACCCTCCGGGATGAAAAAGCTGTCGTACCCCTCTTAGACGCTTTGCAAGAACAAAGCAGGAGAGAAGTCATCATACCGTTCCCCAATTAACGAAAGGAAAAGAATTTGTATGCTCAGAACATTCGCCCATCAAAACTCAAATCTATACTTTCAAAGACTCGCACTCCCTTTCTTCTGTCTCGCACTGCTCATTGCCACCGGATGCGACAATCGCTACTACGATGAACACATGAAAATGGAAGTGCAACAGCTCGATAGCGACTTGGAAAACCGCTGGTCAACCAGCGGTGTTGTGGTGCTAAATACGACACCAAACGGCCCCGCTGATAAAGGGGAACTCAAGCGTGGGGAACTTATCTCATATGTCATCACCGAATATCCGATTCAAAGTACAAGAGATTTTAACAGCACCCTCAAAAAGGCAATTGATAAAGACAATAACCTGATTCTTCACGTGAGAGGGAAACCGCCACTCCGGCTCGCACTCCGCAAATCTGGAGATAAACCGGGGCTGAAGGTTGAAGGGAAAGGCACCGTCCGCGTAAAAGAAATCCAACCCGGAACGCCCGCCGCAAATACCGATATCCAAATCGGCGACATCATTGAAAAAATCGTCGATGAACGCAAAATTTATAGCATTGGTGACTATAAGGACGCAATTGGCGACGTTAAAAAAGGGCAGATTGTCCTCCGCACTTCTGAATTGATAGGTGTCAAAATCGCTGCCGTCAATGCACTCGGTGAACTCGGAGATACACGCGCCGTCGAACCACTCGTCGACATCTTCAAAAATAGCACTGAACTCTCACTCCGGAAAGAAGCCGCAAAGAGTTTAGAACGACTCGTTGAACTCAGCGCCCTGAACGAACTCTTCCAGCAATTCCAAAACGCTGAACTAAATCAACTTCCCGCTGATAGCCTACCGCAAAAACAGTTAGAAGCCGCCGCCATCCTGGGGCTGCTCACCGTAGATATTACTCAAAACCACGTGACACTTAAAGAACCTTTCGGAACCCAATTTCGGCAGCGCGCCGATGCACTACATCAGAAAATTAACCAAGCGCAATTGGTAACACTCGCAGCACAGTATAGTCAACTTGAGACTGAACCGGAACAGGAGATTCGCAGAGCTTGCTTAGAAATCATCGGAATCCTGAAGCCGCGCTCCGCAATTGAGGCACTCGTCCACGTACTAAAAAATACAGAAGAAATCCCAGGAATCAGATTCCAAGCAGCCCTCGCACTTAGCAAAATTGGGGAACCCGCTGTCGAACAACTCATTGACGTTTTTCAAGGTGGAGATACTAGCACAAAAGACATGGCAGCATCCGCACTCGGAGACATCGGTGGCGAAAAAGCGCGCGCACTGTTGATTCGCGCGCTGGAAAACGCCGATGAACCCGCAATTCAACTCACACTCGTTGATGCAATCGCAAAAATCGGAGACGCCCCATCACTCGAAGCACTGCAACGCCAACGACAGCGCTTTCGAAAAGATGACACCGGCATTCGAATCTTTCTTGAAGAAGTTTTCAAAAACGCAACGCCCGAAATGATGTAGATTCCAAAAACGTAACGCCCGGGCACACATAGCACCATAACGCTAAAAAATCAAATCCTTTACACGGAAGTACACGGTGCTAAGCCATGAAAATTGGACTCATTTCTGACCTGCACACCGACGCTAATCCCAGAAATAAGGACAGCATCACCCATCTCATTAACGCCGTCAAATCTGAAAAACTTGACGTGTTCGTCATCGCAGGGGATATAGCACCACACCTCACCCAGCTCGCTGAAATCCTGAACGCATTTGATAAAGCCGATATCCCCTGTGATAAACTCTTTGTACCCGGAAACCACGACATCTGGGCAATTGAAACACCTGATGTAACAAGTCAGCAGAAATGCGACATTATTTCACAACTCTGTTATGAAGCCGGGTTCCATCCCCTCATACACAAACCCTTCATCAAGGAAAACGTCGGGTTTTGTGGCACCATCGGATGGTATGACTACTCCTTCGCGCCACACGGATACAATTTCTCACATGAAGATTATGCAAAAAAGGAGCTCATGGGCGCTGTCTGGAACGATAAACGATACGCAAAATGGGGCGATACCGACAAAGCTGTCACCCGCCGATTTGACAAGGCACTCGCGGAACACATCGATACCGTCCGACAGAACGTATCACGTATCATTGTGGTGACACATCACGTCCCATTTCGTGACTGCATCCAATACCCCGGGGAACTCCCTGCCGACTTTTTCAGAGCTTTTATGGGGAGCCAACGCATCGGGGAACGATGTCTCACTGAATCGCTCGTTACACACGTCCTTTTCGGACACACACACCGACAGTTGGACAGGGACGTCCGAAATGTCAGAGCTATCTGCGCACCTATCGGATACCTGCATGAACCCCTACCAATCGCATTAAAAGATTACGTTGAACAACGATTAACCTGTTTCGCAATTTAAGGGGCACCAAGAGGATGCCGCTGTAAGATGAGTCGGCGGCACTTTAACACCGGAAAAGCTGAATACAAGATGTGTCTGCAGAGATTAGCCCCGGGCCCACCCCCGACAGAAACAAAAACCCGTGACTTTTTTTGCTATATCTGGTATCCTCTTAATATTCAATTCTTTTTACAGCAAAAGGAAAAAACGATATGGAAATAACCCTAACAAATAGCAACGATGCCGGCGCTCTTGAATTCCCATGGGGCGCCATCAAATGGCTCTGCAACGAACAAATCGATGCCGAAGCAGAGATGACATTCGGCACCGTTTATATTAATGCGGGGCAACGCAACCCGACACACTACCATCCCAACTGTGAAGAACTTATCTATGTCCTCTCCGGAGAATGCGAACATCAGCTGGGCGATGAAGTTATTCCGTTGAAACCCGGGATGATGCTCCGCATCCCACGAAACGTCAAACATAACGCTGTCAACACCGGATGGCAACCCGTTACCATGATTATCTGCTATTCCGATGCAGATAGACAGACAGTCTTCTGTGAATAGGGGTTTTTGTAACATGCCGAAACACAACCGATGCAAAGTCAAAATTTGTGGCACCACGTCAATACACGATGCTCGCCTCGCCGCACAGGCAAAGGCCGATTATTCCGGCGTACTCCTCGATGTTGCCGTATCAGAACGCTCCCGAAATACTGAGCAAGCCGTGGAGATTGCAAATGGGAGCCCAATCCCTACCGTACTGCTGTTGTTTAACCGGGGTATCGAACACATACAAGCATCCGTTCAGCGGATACGCCCCAGCGCCCTACAACTCCTCGGACACGAACTGCCTGAACAGGTTGAAGAACTCAAGCGCACCGTTACTTGCCACATCTGGAAATCTATCTATCTACCCGCCGGAAGCCCAAAAAATGTGGATATCCCAGCCGTCCGAAGAGATATGAGAACCTATCACGATGCAGGTACCGATTTTTTCTTATTTGATAGTGTCGACATGAGTTTAGATAAACCACGATACGGTGGGACAGGAAAAACCTGCGACTGGAACGTCGCTGCAGAACTTATCGAGACAAGCCCACTGCCCGTTTTCTTCGCCGGCGGTATCCGCCCAGAGAATGTCAAAACCGCCATCGAAACCATACAACCTTACGGCATTGACCTCTGCTCAGGCGTGGAAGCCAAAAAAGGTATCAAAGATAAGCGGAAACTTGAACAACTCATGGAACAGGTAGGAAAGGCAGCACCCAACGCATAACCTACAATGTGTGGGCAGGAAGAAAAATAGGATGCATACGTTATTTTCTCGTGTATCATGTTTTCATATCGCTGATTTCAAGTGGGAAACCGCACTATTCCGCGCCCCGCCCCGTCTAGAAAATGCTCGTGAAACCCTGATTCGGATGGGCATGCCTTTTGCTGGACGTATGCCAAAAAATGGAGTTCCCTGAGTGCGAACCCCTCGAAATAGGCAACTCACGCCTGAAAACATACAACGTATCCTCGCGCTTTTACAAAAACTACGCGACAGTGAAACGCTCAAACAACTGTTCTGGGTGGAGCTCAACTACGAACGAATTGACATGCCAGTTAGCGTTCAAGAGCTTCCCATAAAGCTCAAAGAACGCCTCAACGGGCCACCACGCCGCTTTGCCGCCGCAGGGAACAACAACGGTTTTAATATCATCTATACACAACTCAAAACAGAGGTACCGCGAAAAACTGATGAACGGGGGCTCATCGCCGCCCTGCAGCCCCATTTTCCACACGCCCTCTACGTCTTCAGCAATCCGGCGCAGGAACATTGGCACTTTGTCAACGTTAAAACCGTCCTCGCCAAACGCGAAAATATGAAGCCCAAACACCACTTGAGGCGCATTACGGTTAGCACCGATGAAAGACTCCGCACTGCCGCCGAATGCATCGCCATGCTCAATATCGAGATGTTCGACGATAGCGGGGCAGAATCCTTGTTGGCAGGGAGTGAAGCCATCACCCCACTTCAAATCACCGCATTACATGACAATGCCTTTGACGTTGAAGCCGTCACCAAGGCGTTCTTTGAGCACTACAAGAACGTTTTCAAAACGCTCCAAGCCGAACTAGAAAAACAGACGGGCGATAAAAAATGGGCACACGATTACGCCCAACAATTCCTCAGCCGATGTCTATTTCTCTATTTCATCCAACGAAAACGATGGCTCGGTAACGATACAGCATTCCTACGAACCTTCTGGACTAAATATCGGGGGGCAGCCCAGCCCGCAGACACCTTCGTCGAAAAATGGCTAAACCTTCTCTTCTTTGAGGCGTTCAATAACCGATTTCACGGCGGGCACCGACATTTTCCGGACGACATCCGCGAAACGTTGCAACTTGCCCCTTATCTCAACGGCGGGCTGTTTCGTGAAAACGAACTCGATACCGCTTATCCGCTCCTGATTGCCGATGAGCTGTGGAGCAGTATTTTTGACTTCTTTGAACGATACAATTTCACCATTGCCGAGGATACACCCCTTGAACAGGAAGTCGCGGTTGACCCGGAAATGATTGGGAAAGTCTATGAGAGCCTTGTCTCCGCAGAAGAATCAGAAAAAGGTGATGCAGGTATCTTCTACACACCACGCATTGAAATCGACTTGATGTGCAGGATTGCCCTCGTTGATAACATCGCAAACCACATCGGCACAGTACACAAACCCGAACTATATGAGGCCCTCTTTGAATTTGACGACACCGAAAAGGAAGCCGCGGATGCAAAATTGAGAGGACGCTGGGAGGCAATTGCTGAACACCTCAATCATATCACCGTACTCGACCCGGCCTGTGGCAGCGGTTCCTTCCTCGTCGGAATGCTCCAAATTCTCGATGACGTGCATCAACGCGCCGAACGAATCCTCGGCAAACCCGCCAGCTCATCTTTTGAACGGAGGAAGGCAATCATCGGGAAAAACCTATACGGCGTCGACGTCAAGCCGTGGGCATGCAAAGTCGCCGAACTCAGGCTCTGGCTCGCCCTCATTATCGACGCAGAATTTACACCCGCTGAACTGCAGGTAAGAAGAGAACCGCTACTCCCCGATTTTTCCTTCAACATCCGACACGGTGACAGTATCGTCCAGGACATCGGCGGGATGAACCTGGCGCAGATACGCGCAATCGGAAGTCGACTCCCACCCAACATCAAGCGCAAAATTACTGAACTCCAGAGCGAAAAACTCAAATTCTACAACGGCGATGAAGGTAGGAAATACACCGAAAAAGGCCAGATCCATAAGGCGGAACAAAACCTCTTCCGAGAGCTCCTCCAGGGCCACGAAACCGCGCTTTCAGAGCAGATAGATACCGTAAAAGCCTGGCTCGAAAATCCCGCGGAACAACTGAATTTTCTGGGAATCCAATCCGCCCCACGTCAATTAGGATTCGACACGGTTCACAGACAAAATGAACTTCAAAGCCTCCAAGAAAACCGGGAAAACGTCCGGCGCGCCACCGAGGCACTCGCGGCGAACACCACAATGCCTCCTTTCGTCTGGGACATCGCCTTCGTCGAAATCTTCAATCAACGCCGCGGCTTCGACATCATCGTTGAGAATCCACCCTACGTCAGAGGAGAAAAGATTGCTGAACCCACGCTGCCACGAATCGAGGTAACCACGGCAAATAAGAAGGAATATAAAGAAAAGCTGGCGCGCTCCGTCTATCAAGCGTTTCCAGATTTCTTTGGCTATGAAGAGAAAAAAACAGGCAGGGCGAAACAAAAACGCGGTGCTAAAAACGAACTCTACAAAAACAATGACCTCTATGTTTACTTCTACCTTCAAGGACTCTCCCTGCTCAATTCAGAGGGCACCTTCTGTACCATCACATCGAACTCATGGTTAGATGTCGGATACGGGAAAAATCTACAGGAATTTCTACTCAAACGGTGCCATCTCAAACTGGTGTTAGATAACGCTGCAAAGCGCTCTTTTTCGTCCGCAAATATTAACACCGTTATCTGCCTCATCTCCGCCCCCGACAAAAAGCGTGAATCCGCATTAGCAGAGATGACGCGATTTGTCAACTTCACCGTGCCCTTTGAGGGCATTTTTGATCCGGTTATCTTCTACGAAATTGAGACGGCGCCAACGCGAACCACCACACCTGAACACGGCGTCCATTCACGTTCGCGACAATCGCTTTTACAGGATGGACTGGATGAAAACAGAAAGTACAGCGGCGATAAATGGGGCGGAAAATACTTTCGCGCCCCCGATATTTACCCGCATCTCTTAGAAAAAGCAGCGGATAAACTGACGCGTGTGGGAGATATTGCTAACATTCGAAGAGGTTTCACGACTGGGGCTAATGAATTTTTCGTTCTTGACGAAGAGACACTTTCAACGTGGAACGTTGAAGCGGAATTTTTACATCCGGTTATCGATAGTCCGAAAAGCGTAAAAAGTCTTAGCGTCAATCCCGGGCGGCTTCCCCATCTATTTATGTGTCCGAAAGAGAAAAGTACTTTGAGCGGAACAGCTGCTTTAGCGTATATCGAATGGGGCGAGCAACAAAATCTTCATCGAAGAGCGACTTGCCAGAGCAGAGAAAAAACGAGTTCATGGTATAATGTGGGCGAACGCCGAATTCCACATCTCAGTTTTCCGAGCATAATAAATGCAATAGCGAAAACACTTTATGCCAGTGAAGGCTGTTACTCACTAGACAGCTTTGCAGAAGTCCACGTTTCCACTGATTTGAGGCTTCCTCTCTGTCTCTCTCTAAATTCAACCCTTTTCCAATTGATGGCGAACGTGGGCGGCCGCACGAATTCAGGAGGCGGGGCATTAGTGGTAAAAATTTATGAACTTAAAAATTTACAGTGCGTTAATCCAGAATACTTAACAGAAAATAAGCAATTAGGGGGGGGGGTAAATGATTCACATTTAAGCCTCCTCGAATCCGCAGAATGGGATTTGATTCCGCCTGGTTCCGCGCGTATTAACTGCGACAATCTCATATTTGATATCCTCGGCTTAACCGCAGGTGAGCGAGATGGTGTGTACGAGGTGGTGACGCGCCTCGTGGGAACGCGCCTTGACAAAGCAAAACGTTGAAATATTTGAAACATCAACGGTTTCAAAAACGGGTTACACCCCAGAAAACGGTTTGGCCCTGACAGGCAAAGGATGTTTTGTTTTTGTTAATGATTGATGATGCGCTGTTGTTTGATTGTTTCAATTTCCTGTGTGATTGTTTCAAACCGCTGTTCGATGTTACGCTCTTTTTTTATTTGTCTCTGCGTTAAAATACCCCATAAAGTTGCGGCGATTGCAAGAATTGCAAATGGTATCCCGATGCATGCGATGATAATGTTATTTTGTCTGTCAAACTGCTTCTGAATATTGTCAAATCCGTTATTGATGTTTTCTTTTATATTTGTGATTTCGGTGTCCCGAATAGCCGCCTCGGTTTTCATGGTGGCAATATCAGCTTTTATGGTAGCAATATCAGCCTTTATGGGCGCGATTTCTATTTTTATTGTTTTCGATATCTCGTCATTGACAATCAATCGAATCTTATCTATATCGGCATCGGTTAAGGACGCGGTGGCGTTTCCTGCGAGGAGACAGAACAGTATTGAGATGGCGATAATGTTTTTCATTTTGTTTTTGTTAATGATTGATGATGCGTTGTTGCTTGATTGTTTCAATTTCCTGTGTGAGTGTTTCAATCCGCTGTTGGATGTTATTCTCTTTTTTTATTTGTCTCTGCGTTAAAATGCCCCATAAAGTTGCGGCGATTGCAAGAATTGCAAATGGTATCCCGATGCATGCGATGATAATGTTATTTTGTCTGTCAAACTGCTTCTGAACGATGTTATTTTGTCTGTCAAACTGCTTCTGAATATTGTCAAACTGCCTCTGAACATTGTTAAATCCGTTATTGATGTTTTCTTTTATATTTGTGATTTCGGTATCCCGAATAGCGGCATCGGTTTTTATGGTGGCAATATCAGCCTTTATGGGTGCGATTTCTATTTTTATTGTTTCCGAGACAATCAATCGAATCTTATCTATATCAGCATCTGTTAACGCAGCGATTGCGTTTCCTGAGAGGAGACAGAACAGTATTGAGATGGCGATAATGTTTTTCATTTTGTTTTTGTTAATGATTGATGATGCGCTGTTGCTTGATTGTTTCAATTTCCTGTGTAAGTGTTTCAATCCGCTGTTGGATGTTATTCTCTTTTTTTATTTGTCTCTGCGTTAAAATGCCCCATAAAGTTGCGGCGATTGCAAGAATTGCAAATGGTATCCCGATGCATGCGATGATAATGTTATTTTGTCTGTCAAACTGCTTCTGAATATTGTCAAACTGCTTCTGAACATTGTTAAATCCGTTATTGATGTTTTCTTTTATATTTGTGATTTCGGTGTCCCGAATAGCGGCATCGGTTTTCATGGTGGCAATATCAGCCTTTAGTGGCGCGATTTCTATTTTTATTGTTTCCGAGACAATCAATCGAATCTTATCTATATCAGCATCTGTTAACGCAGCGATTGCGTTTCCTGAGAGGAGACAGAACAGTATTGAGATGGCGATAATGTTTTTCATTTATCCTCCTGTGAAGGTGTGATGGTGACATGCATACCTTGTTGTCCCGCTTGTCGGTGTCACCGTAAGCTAGATTTAGAAAGTGTATCAGATAAACGCAAAATATGCAAGTGGCTTTTAGTTTTGACGATGCTACCGCATGCGGATGTAACCTTGCCTGCCGTGATATTGTTGCGCTATCCTGTTTTTGATTTCTGGGCATATTTTGATAACCAAATTCGTTTTTTATTTGACAAGATGTCATAAAGTTGTCATAATGGTATCCTCGAATTAACTGCAGGTGAACGGTGAAGCTGTTTACGAGGCGTTGTCTCTTCTGGTAGAGTTTCCCGCTGCAAAAGCAAAAAGTTGAAATATTTTAAGCGTCAACGGTTTCAAAAAACAGGGTACCCCCGACAAAATCGCCCAAAATGCCACACGATATCATTGACAACGGCGCCGAAAAACTGATTGAGCATGTGAACCTCATCTTAGATGAAACCGAACGTGCCCGTTTTGCAGTCGGTTACTTTTTTGTTTCCGGGTTTGAGGCGATTGCGGAATCTCTCCAAAACATCAGAGAGCTGCGTCTCCTCATCGGTAACACCAGTACGCGCGACACGGTGGAGCAACTCGCGGAGGGGTATCGGCAGTTAGAATCCGTTGAAGCGTGCATTCAATCAAGTCGCTATTTTGGGCGCCTGGGGCATAAAGCCCGTGCAAAGGGAACCGCCGAAACCCTCAGGGAATGCATTGGGGAAATGCCGCAACGCGATACGTCGGCACAGTTAATCAAAACCCTCGTTGAGATGATTATCAGCGGGCGTCTGAAAGTTAAGGTTTATACCAAGGGCCGCCTCCACGCGAAAGCCTATATTTTTGACTATGAGGAGGGGCGGTATGAATCAGGGGTTTCTATCGTCGGCTCATCCAATCTTACCCTAGCAGGCTTAACAAGTAACACGGAGCTGAACGTTGTCGTCCATGGCGATGCGAATCAGCAACAGCTTCGAAACTGGTTTGACACCCTCTGGGGAGAGTCAGAGGATTTCTCAGCTGCTTTGATGGAGGAGCTGAAACAGTCTTGGGCGCTTGCAGCGGTTCGTCCTTATGACATCTACATGAAAACCGTCTATGAATTGGTAAAAGAGCGAATTGCGTCGGATGATAGCGTCCGCGTTGCTGCCTCAGGCGAGCTTCAGAAGGATTTAGCGGATTTTCAAGACGTCGCGGTATCGCAGGCGATTAAATTCATCAACGAGCACGGCGGCGTTTTCATTTCCGACGTTGTCGGGCTGGGGAAGAGTTATATCGGGGCTGCAATTATTAAACATTTTGAGGCATCGGAATCGTCGCGCCCGTTGATTCTCTGCCCGCCCGGGCTCATTCCAATGTGGAAGGACTATAACACGCTGTATAGACTGAACGCCGAGATACTCTCAACCGGGCTCCTCAGCAGTGGTGAAGCGCGGGCACGACAGCGGCTCTTCGAAGAGATTCAGTATAGCCTGTGCGATTTCATCCTCATCGATGAGAGCCATCATTTCCGCACCCCGGGTACACAGCGTTACCGGATTTTGCAAGATTTCTTGAGAGTCGCCGGTAAAAAGTGTTGTTTTCTGACTGCAACCCCGCGGAACAAGAGCGCGTGGGACGTCTACCATCAACTCAAGCTTTTTCATCACGACGATGTAACACGGCTCCCATTGGATACACCGTATCTCCACGCCTATTTTCGCGAAGTCGAAGCCGGTAAGGCGAGTCTTCCGAAGCTCTTGCAGCACATCCTCATCCGGAGGACGCGGAACCACATTCTACGCTGGTATGGGTACGATTCGGAAACGGACGAGCCGGTTAACGCGACACAATTTGACGACTATCTGAGTCGCCGTCGCCTCGCCTACGTCCGAATCGGAGGCAAGAAACAGTTCTTTCCGAAGCGAACCCTCAAGACGATAGAATATAGCATTGAGGATACCTACCGGGGGTTATATCGACAGATTCGCGAATTCCTGAGCAGAACCGACGAGGCGTTACCACGCCCTACTCTCACTTATGCCCGCTATGGACTGGGTGAATACGTCAAGCATGAAAAACGCGACATGTTGCCGTATCAGGGGTTGCAGCGCGCGGGGAGAAACCTCCGCGGGCTAATGCGCATCTTCCTCTTCAAACGTTTTGAATCCAGTGTCCATGCCTTTAAAACCACCATCTCCCGATTGCATAATGTCCATGTTGAATTCCTCAACTCGCTTAAAGAGGGCATTGTTCCCGCCGGCGATGACGCACGAAAGCTTCTCTATGAAGCAAGTTTAGCCGGGGAAATCGATAGCACCGGTGAAACCGATAGCACAGCTGCGGTACAAGAGTTTACAGCGGTGGAACAAGATATGAACGAATTTTTTAAGGCGTTGCGAAAGGCTTCGGAACAGTACGACATTCGAGATTTTAACGTTCCGGAGCTCCAGAGGGCGATAGAACACGACATCGCAATTTTGAAAAAGATTTTCCAGATGGTGCAATCGATTACACCTGCAGAGGATGCCAAACTTCAAACGCTCAAAAAGCGACTTGAGGTGCCCCCATTGAAATGGAAAAAACGGATAATCTTTACAGAGTATATTGACACCGCGCGCTATCTTTATGATAATATAGGCGGTTGCGATACCGAAGTCATTCATAGCTATAGGAAGGATGAGAAAGAAAACATCATCGGATTGTTCTCACCGAAATCAAACCGATACGAGCTGAAACGCCATGAAACCGAATTGAATACCCTGATTGCTACAGATGTGCTTGCGGAGGGCATGAATCTGCAAGATTGTGGCTTGCTCATCAACTACGATTTGCACTGGAATCCGGTGCGATTAATCCAACGGTTTGGGCGTATTGATAGAATTGGCAGCGAGTTCGATGAGATTCACGGCTTCAACTTCCTTCCAGAGCTTGGCATTGAACGTCACCTCGGACTTCAAGAGACACTCGCCCGGCGTATTCAGGAAATTCACGATACCATCGGCGAAGACGGCGCCATACTCGATAACACGGAGACACTGAACGAAGATGCGATGTATGCCATATATGAACAGAACGAGGAACAAATCAGCCGTTTTGAAGAGCCCGAAGATGTCGGTTTCGGTTTAAGCGAAGCCGAAGAGATGTTACGACAATTGAAACGGAAAAATCCAGATGAATATCAACGTATCACAGAATTGAGAGACGGCATCCGCGCAGGTATCCCATCGGAAATTGAAGGGACTTATGTCTTTTGCCGTGCAGGGCAGCATCTGGAGCTAGTCCTCCAGGATGAAAACGGTACTGAAGTTACCACTGATATTTCGGAAATTCTGCAAAGGCTTGACTGCACCCCGGAATTGCCGGGGCTCGCTGTGCCCTCCACCCACAATCCTCGCGTGATTGAATTGCAAGAACGGTTTGCAGGGCGAGTTAAAGAGATGAAAGCGATTTTCCCAAATCAGCACTTAACGCCGGCGCAGAAGTATATCTTGAACCAATTAAAAATTATCTCTCATACGAGGGCGGATAACGAAACCGGGCAGCTCGAGCAAGCGTTCCGCGCGTCGCTCACCGAGACTGTTAAACGAGAAATCAACCGCATCCGCCGTCAGAAAATGACAGGCGGCACGCTGCTAACCGAGCTGAAAGCGCTCTACCGGCGCTATCGTCTGACAATGTCCTCAACCGGAGAGTCGAAATCGGATGAGCCACCCCCGGCGCCGACGCGTGTCATTTGCAGCGCCTCACTCATAAAAAAAGGGTGACACTGCACCCGTGAACCTGTTTTGCCGATTTTCTATTCCACCAGGTAGACGTGAATTGTCCTATCCTTCGCCCTAGAAAATGTTGGCAGTGTATCGACGAAGCGCCCCCGCTGCCGAATCCAGTTTCGAACCTTATCGTCGGCATCAAACACGTTAAAATTCGCGACGTCTACCAAAAACCATAACCGGTGCCTCTCCGCTTTCCAGTTATCCTCAAACGCATCAGCATCGTTTAGCAACCCACCGATATAAATCGATTCCGATTGTGGCAGATAATACCTCCCCATCTCTGGCACCGAAAGCAACACTTTATCGTTCCGTTTTATCCGCGGGCGTACGGCTTCAAACGCCTCACGCCACTTAGGGCGCCCACCATTTTCGATGGTGAAGTAGAGATAATCCTGCGCCGCCATGTTTACCAGCAGGATAGACGGTACCAGGAGCGCGAATAATTTCCCACCAGTTTTCGCCTCCGCTTCCGTCTGTTTCTGTTCCAACATTTTGTTACATGTTGTCCCGGCGAGAATGAAATAAGACGGCGTTGTCCAAAACAGATAATAGCCCGCAACGTTCTGGAACTGCGATGCAATCAGAAAGAGTCCGAAAGGTACCCCCGCATAGCAGATGAGAAAGCGGTACTGCCTGTTAAAACCGTTCGAGAACGCGCCGATAAAGGCTGTTACAGCGACAGGGATGCTAATCCCTTGCACCAACGTTAATACGATATAGAAGGGGCTACGGCTCCATTCGTTGAGTCCCCACCCGGAGAAGAGGTAACCACGGATTTGCGGGTGCAAAAGCGTTAATATAGGTAAGGCAAAGGGGGCGAAAAAGAGTAGCAAATTCAGCCACCGTTTCCGATTAGACGCCTCTAATAGGCGCAATACCGCATACGTCGCCAACGCCGGAACCATAAAAACCGTCAGTAGATGCGATAAAACTAGACAGATACAACTGAAAAATGCCGCTATCGTCAATCCCGTGGAATCTTTTTCTAATGCGATATAAAAAAGCCACGCCGTGAGTGTTGCGAAAAAGAAGCACAAAATATAGGAGGCACGTGCGTTCTGCGCCCAAAACAGGTGCCAACTTGAAAAGGCGACAAATGCCGACGCCAGCAGCCCAACCCGCTCATTAAAGAGGGCACGCGCCAGGACAAAAATTAAGGGAATTGAGAGAATTCCCACCACCGAAGGAATCAGACGGCTACCCCATTCACTATTCCCCGCGATTGTAATAGAGAGTTTCACCGCTAAATACGGCAGCGGATTAATTGGACTGTTCGCCAGTGAGAACTGTTGCGCACCCAATATCATGAAAACTTCATCTTTCCAGAAGCTCCACGCCCCTAAATCCCAGAATCTGAGGCATGCGCCCAAGCATACAAGTGTGGCTAAAAACACCGTATGCTTCTTTTTTGGGCAATTTTTTGATGAAAATTTTAGCATGCTTGTCAGGAGCCTATCTCTTCAAAATGAACGCCTCAAACGCGCCGGCCAGGTGAAAAACTTCAACGAATTCCATCACTTCTCAATTAACGAAGGATGAACCTTGAGTCGGTATAGATTCTCCCATCCCTATCCATGCGTTAGCAATAGCACCCAATTGCCGCAGAACGTTATAACCCGACACACAAGGCAGAATTTTACCGCAATTGGCACGTTAATTGCTTAATAATCTAATGATAGTAAGAATAATATCGCAAGAGGTACGCGATTCCGTACCCATTTTATCATAAATGAAGGGGGCTTGCAAGAAAAGGTTTCGGATTTCTCGAACCCGACTCGCAAAGTTCGCCTAATATCGACGATACAACAAGGAGATTGTCCTGTAATGAAAATTAGTACGTTTTGGTTACCCCAAATTTTGGCAATGGTTTGCCTTATGACAATTACGGTAGCACCTGCAGTTTTTGCGGATGCCCACGAGGCTGGTGAGCACGGTGAACATTCAGACGCATCAGAATCAAGTACGTCAGGATGGTTCCGTACCGATACGGATAGCTTAGGTACGCAAATCTGGTTTGGTGCCAGTCATTCCCCGGCTGCCCTAGGTAATATTTCAATTGATACAGATATTTATATCGTGGGTACCTTCGCTGAATTCGACTTCGGACTAGGGATTCCGGTGGTTGAAAGTGATAGCTTGGAGCTGAGATTTCTGCCTATGGTAGGCATCGGATTTGACTACGCTTCAGCCAATGCGCCATCTTCGTTAATCGCGCCACAGCTGTTCACCTATCTTACGGCAGGTTCTATCTATTTTGAATCATGGGTACAAGGGTTCTTCAATTCGCCGTTCGATTACGGTGACGATTCACTCTATACGCGCGATTTTATCCTCTATTCGCTGAATGATACGGTTGCCATCGGCCCGCAGGCTGAAGTGACGCTCGGTTTAGGCGATGAGGGCGAGCTTAGCAGCTTTGTAGTCGGCGCGCGCGCGAATATCGGTTATGGCGAAAACAATACCCTTGCTCTTTTCGTCGGGTATGAGACAAAAAAAGAGGATGAGGACACTGGCATTACCGGCAGAATGACGTTTGTGCGGAATTGGTAACCGGTTTTAGCCTGCTTTCTATTTTCGAACGTCCGCGAATTTACCGGGGCAGGCTTTCCGGTGCGCCTGCCCGCTAAACTTGCGGTGTGGATATCAGAAATCAGGCGGTGCTGAAAAAGACAAAAAATGCTTCATAGAAAAGTCATAAAGGGTATTTCACGTGAGAAAAAGTCCGCCTAAGTTACATACCGGCATTATCATCGTTAGCAGTAAACCTGACGCCCGTTCCGAAAAGCAACTTTAGATTTTGTGAATGTTCCTGATACGGTGGGTACTTTTTACACCCGCCTTCTCTAAAATAGGAATTGTGACTTAATCGGTTTCTAATTCACGGAAGTCGTTCGTCGTCGGGGCTTGTGTATTCGGCGGAACCAATATCGGCTGCGTGGCCAATCAGGGCTGCTCGGCAAAATCAATTTTCTGAAGTACTCAGCATCGCCTGGTTCGGGATGCAATCATGCAGGCAATTTTGATGCATCTTCAGAATATCACTGTTTATGGAGGATTCATCTCACATGCAACAACGAAGTTCATCACACGATTCAAAAACAAAACGAATGGGTATGTTAGTGTTCATGTTATTGATTCTGGGGGTGCCGAGTCTCGCGTTTGCCCAAGAGGCGACTGCCCCGGATTCAGGCGACACCGCGTGGATGCTCACTTCAACGGCCCTCGTGCTATTTATGACAATCCCGGGGCTTGCGCTTTTCTACGGCGGGCTGGTGCGTGTCCAGAATGTGCTTTCCGTTCTCATGCAATGCTTTGCGTTAACGGGGCTCATCACCATCTTATGGATAATTTGTGGCTATAGTCTCGCATTCAATACGGTGGGCATGGAGGCTGGCAAGATTACGTTAGGCTCCTTTGTCGGTGGGCTCGGTACCCTATTTTTGCGCGGTGTCGGCGTAGATAGTTTAAGTGGGACTATCCCAGAAACCGTCTTTGTCTGTTTCCAACTCACGTTTGCAATCATTACCCCAGCGCTGATTGCGGGTGCATTCGCGGAGCGGATGAAGTTCTCTGCGATGCTCATTTTTTCGGCCATCTGGTCACTGATAGTGTATGCGCCCCTTTGCCACATGGCCTGGTCCGGCGATGGTTCTTTATTCGGTGACATCCTGGGTGCGCTTGATTTCGCGGGTGGAAATGTCGTGCATATCAACGCGGGCATCGCCGCCTTAGTCGCGGCAATATTGGTAGGCAAACGGCTCGGATATCCGCAGACTGCGATGCCGCCGCATAGCTTGACACTCACCGTTGTTGGCGCGTCCATGCTCTGGGTAGGCTGGTTCGGCTTCAATGCAGGAAGTGCCGTGGCTGCTGACGGGGCTGCCGGTATGGCAATGCTAGTCACGCAAGTCTCGACAGCCGCTGCTGCGATAACGTGGATGTTTATCGAGTGGGGTAAACACGGTAAACCGAGTGCTTTAGGCATCGTAACGGGTGCCGTCGGCGGCTTAGTCGCGATTACCCCCGCTTCCGGGTACGTTGGGCCAATTGGCGCGCTTGTTATCGGCGTTGTCTCCGGGATTGTCTGTTTCTGGGGGGCTACCCGTCTCAAAACCCAACTCGGTTACGACGATTCGTTAGACGCGTTCGGTGTTCACGGCATCGGAGGTATTGTTGGCGCATTGTTGACAGGCGTTTTTGCGGCAGACGCGTTGGGCGGGCTCGGGTTGGAAAGAAGCATCGGTGCCCAAGTGCTCAGGCAGTTTATCAGCATCGTTATAACGCTCGTTTGGAGTGGTGTGCTTTCGTTTATCATCCTGAAAATCGTTGATGCCACTGTCGGGTTACGTGTTGATACGGAAGAAGAGCGCATGGGACTTGATATTTCTCAGCACAACGAACGCGGCTATAACCTATAGTTTGACTATCAATGTATTATCGGCATAAAAACTGTGGGCGGATTCTAGTATCCGCCCCCGTTTTTTATTATTAGCATCAGGCTCACTTCACGTGAAACCCTCTCATCATTTCTGCTATCCGGTTAATCGCGCGGCAATCTCACTATCAGGTAACCTCCCGGTTTCTACACTCAGAGCAGTGCCTGCATTGAGATTCCTGTAAATCGCTACAATTTGTGCTGTGTCAAACACGTCAGCGGTGTTGTGTATAGTCAGCTGTCGCGGAACAATGAGCCCGCCTGCAGTTTGAAAATCGCCTGCCCGTCGTATTGTGGGAATCGGTAGGGTTTCGAGATAGGCTGCGTCATCTCGATTATCAAATGTGGCTGCGTCGACGACAACGTTGACAGCAGTTGAAAAACCTGCGGCGAGCATGCTCCAGAGTCCCGCCTCACCGATTCCAACTAGGTTCACTTCCGGTACATCCCCTCGCTCTGTAAAACAGTGTAACGCCGTCAAAATATCCTGCACGCGTAACGCTGCTGTCGTCCGGTTGTAGGTAGTAAAATAGTTGGTATCCTCACTCCGCTGATATTCGCTGTGCTCCCCCGTTCCAAAGACATCAATCAGGAGCACCTTATGTTCAGCTTGGAGTAAAGCTGTGATGAGCGGAGCCGGTTCCCCTGTCGTCGAATCAATCAGGGCAGCCTTGCCGTGAGGATGCACCACCACGTCAACCGGTTTATGTCCGACTTGTGGTTCTGAGCTAAATAAGAGTGCTGGAATGGTATCACCAATTCCGTGTCTCCCGATGAGAAGATGTTGTACAGAAAAGTTATCCCGATAGGTTGTGGGGAAGGCGCCGTTGGGTTCACTAAGCGTTACGTCTTCGCTATTAGGTATGCTTAGCCCGATTGCGTGCTGCAGGACACTCCCCATCTCCTTGCGAAACGTCTCCAATTCCGCTTCATTTTTGGGTTGCCGTCTCTCTATTTGTTGCTTTGCACGTTGCACCCAGGCGGGTAGGAATTCCTCCTGCCTCAGTGCATGCGTCGGCATTTCTGTGGTTGAGAAGACTAACAGTGCATCATCAGGTTCGACATGATAATCGCCCTCTTTGGATTCGGAGGGGTTCTCTGCTTCCAACAACCATTTTGCGAACCAGGCATAGACAGCTTCTCGGCTTTCGAGATTGTAGTTATGCTCTGCATCCACCTGAACGTGATGGAGCTTGTGCTGTGCATCAAAGTGTGTATAGATACTCCGTATTGCGGGATATTCGACAGTTGGTGTGTTGACAGTCCAGTCCCCTGTTGCGGAGACGAGGAGGAGTGGGCGGGGTGCCATCAACGCGCCAATTTCAATGTTACTTGCGTCTAATCGTAAGTTTGGGGCATTTTCACAGAGACAGCCGCCCTGCATCGTGGCTGAAATCATATTGACAGGGGCGGATACCTTAATCCGTTCATCAACGGCTGTCAATATAAATGTCTGCGTCGCGCCGCCCGATGCGCCCGTGCATCCAATCCGCTTCGCATCAACATCCGGTAGGGTTTGCAAAAAATTAATGGCATGGATACCGTTCAGGAGTTGAAGCCCCATCGCGCTCAAGCCCCAAAGCGCTTCGTGCAGTCCTCCGTAGCGATGCGCAATCTGTTTACCACTATCGTTGTAACCGAGCATATCATAGGCGAAGATAACATAACCTTGCCTCGCAAAGTTGATACAGCGTCCTGGAATGGAGCCCCGTTCAATGTCCTCAAGCCTGCCGCGTTCCCAATGCCCATGCGGGCTAATAATTCCTGGAAAAGGGCCGCGTCCCCCCGTAGGACGGTAGAGGTTTCCGGTTGTCAAGAAGCCGGGAAACGCTTCAAAGTAAACTTTCTCTACGGTATAGCCTTCACGTTCAATTTTCCCGAAGATATTGGCGTTAAGCGGTGTCTGTTCAAGCGGGGGGACTAAGCCCGTTGCAACGCGGATTTGCTGACGTAATGCAGATGCCTTTTTCTCCCATGCGGCTTTCGTATAACCCGGAAACGTATACGGTGTATTGAGTTCCCGAGATGTTCCGCCCCGCGCATCCGTCACAGTGCCTGAAACATCCATAAAAACGTTGCCAAGTTCCTGATGTTGTTCTGACATGATTTATCCCCTCTTTTATTTTTTTGGCTGCTTTGCAACGATAACCTTTAGCAGGTGGAGGATATCCCCCTGTTGTAACCCCGTGAAAATTCATCAGCGAACCGCGGCTTTCACGCCTTAATGTCGCTGACGACACTCCGAATGAATGCCCCACTCTCGTTGACGGTATAGCATTCGAATTTAATAGTATACCTTTATTAAGTATTAATTCCGATGCCTCATAGCATGGATAGCTGTGCATCGTCGAAAACCACGGTTATGCCCAAATCGAATGCCTGTCGTTGTTCTCTTTTCTTTTATTTGTTAAGTATAACAGATTCCTAACTATTTTTAAATTAATTCAGGTTTATTCGATTTTCAACACTTTCTCCCATTTGTGAAGGTGTCTGGGCTGTGGAGATTCGTCCTATCGGCATTTTTCGATTTCGTGCGGATTTTTAAGGAGTAACGAAACCGCCTGAAATTAATTCAAAACAGTTGATTTTTTGAAGCTATCATGTTATCATGCCGTTAAAAAGGATATCATCAGATGAAAATACTGGTTATCGGGCAAGGGGGACGTGAACATGCGCTTGTCTGGAAACTTGCCCAAAGCCCACACGTTGAAAAAATCTATTGCACACCTGGAAATGCCGGCATCTCCGAACTCGCGGAGTGCCCTATCTTGTCATTCGAAAACGGTTTTGCGGCGTTGCTCAACTGGGCGACATCAGTAGGCATTGACTTAGCCGTTATCGGTCCCGAGGCTCCTCTATCAGAAGGTATTGTAGATGCGTTTCAAGCGCATGGTATCAAAGCGTTCGGCCCCGGCAGGGGGGCAGCGCAACTTGAAGCTAGCAAAGATTTTGCCAAACAGTTGATGGTGAAAAGCGGAATTCCGACAGCAGCGTACGAAACCTTTACCGATGCAGATGCGGCTATAAACTACATCAAAAAACGCAATGAACCGGTTTTTGTCAAAGCCAACGGACTCGCCGCGGGGAAAGGTGTGATTCCAGGGCGAACGCCCGCGGAAGCGATAGCGGCAGTCAAAACCGTCTTGGTGGATAAGGCGTTCGGCACAGCAGGCGATAGCGTCGTTATTGAAGAGGAACTTATCGGAGAAGAGGCTTCCTTTACCGTCCTCACCGATGGCTTCAATTGCATTCCATTTGTGAGCGCCCGGGACCACAAGATGTCACATGATGGTGACACGGGAAAGAACACTGGCGGTATGGGTGCCTACTCTCCCGCCCCGGTGATTACACCTGAATTGCACGACTATGTCATGAAACATGTCGTCTCTCCAACCCTAAAAGGCATGTCGGATATCGGTAAGCCTTTCAAGGGTGTGTTATACGTTGGCTTGATGATTACAGAAGCGGGCCCAAAAGTATTGGAGTTCAACTGCCGCTTCGGTGACCCGGAGGCCCAAGTCCTCCTCCCGCGGCTCAAAAGCGATTTAGTCCCGTTGCTCATGGCATGTGTTGACGGAACGCTTCATGCGAACCTCCGTGTTGAATGGCATCATGGCGCTGCCGCTTGTGTCGTCATGGCATCCGGAGGCTATCCGGGGCCGTATCAGACAGGAAAACGAATTACAGGCGTGGCTGAAGCAACGACGCTTAACGGTGTGTCGGTATTTCACGCCGGCACGGCGCTGAATAACGGACACGTCGTGACAGCCGGTGGGCGCGTGTTAGGTGTCACAGCAGTGGGCTCGGATTTAGAAATAGCGCTCCAACAAGCTTACAGCGGCGTTGCTATTATCAATTTTGCGGGGGCACATGTCAGAAACGACATCGGATACCGTGAATTAAGCCGGAGCTGATATTCGCTTTTTGGGGTGTTCCGGACAACTAGCAAGCATGTAAGGTGTACCTTTTAGCAAGGATGTTGGGTACCAGCTTTTTGGTTTTAATACCGTCGCGGAATATCTTCGTCAGGAATTGCAGATGCAACTTCATTCTATTCGGAATTGTGGAATTGGTAATGGAATTGATGTACAACATTGCGAAATGCTGTAATCCGCAAGAATATAACCCGCTCGTTGGCTATTTTAAAGAGAATGGCACCATCACGGTGCACCATGCTGAATGCAGGGCACTCCACGGCTTGCGCCCGGGGCGTTTCCTGAAAGTCTCGTGGGAAGAAATTCAGGCGCCCCAACCCCTAGAGAACCGAATTGCTCCTGAATTTGACGAACTTGACGAAACCGACTACTTCATACTGAAGCACCATCAAGAAATGGGTATCGACTATTCAATTGTTGTCGCTGAAACCCTAAGAATTCCATTAGAAGAGATGTATCAACGACATAAAAAATTAAGAAGAATCGGCGGATTAAAACGTGTTGAAGCCCGAATCATCCACTACCGTAAAAATATCGTCAAAGGCAAGTGGATTAAACACCGGAATCATACCTATTATGAACTGACACGGGAAGGTAAAACGTGGATTGCAGCGTTTGAAAGCCGGGTGTAGCAATTAATGATGCCTCATAAGCAGTTTTTGATGCGTCGATGCTTAAGATTCGCTTCAGGGGAACGTTTTATGCTGAACCGGGCGACAAATCAAAAACCGTCGTGAATTAGAAAAATAGGTTCATCTTCAAAACAGGTATTTCAAAATGCGCTTTTTAAGTGTGTCCGCAGGTTTTTCAGTGAGTACCTTCTCAAATCGACTCTAAACAGGAAGGAGCGAACCGTGCTAAATCAGCTGTCGCAATGGCGTCTCGATGCACAACGGCGTAAAGTTCGGAACCGTTCTATTGTCTTACTATCTCTGATTTTACATACGGTTGCCGCCATCGTGTACTTTTTTCTTCCAATGAGCCCATTAGGACAAGAACAAGTGGATGCAATCGCCATTGATTTTATTAAGGATACGGTGTCCACCTACAAGCGTACAGCGCGGCCGAAACCGCCGCTGAGAAAAAAATTGTACAATCCGGACCAGGCGCTGGCAAGAAACGCGATGCCAAAGAAAATTGAAGCCGCCCAGAACAAACAGGATGAAGTCGTCAAATTCAGCCCCCGTGTTGTCCTTGAAGATGTGGTAGTCAATAAAGCCGTTCTGAACGAAATCGTTCCGGATTTGATGACAGACGCGCGCCTGCGCGAGGCAGAAGCGTCAAACCTAAGTCGGCTCATCGCAAAGCCGGGAAGGACAGATGGTAGAGGCATCGTTAGCGGCCGGGTTCGCGCCCGTGGTGATGGACTAGGCAGATTCCGTAGTGATAGCCAAGACGGCGGGGAAGGTTTACTCGGCGGTGGTGGCGCGGACGGCATCGCTAACAGGCTCAGCATTATTGATTTTCTCGACGAATTTGAGGGGGCCAAAGCTGTTGTCTACTGCCTTGACATTTCGGCAAGCATGCAAGCGGCCGGACTCAAAAAACTGCAGCTCGCTATCAGCTCCATCAAGGATTCTATTCTCATGTTAGGGGCTGAGGATACCTTCAACATCGTAGCGTTTTCTGTCGGTGCTAAAGCGATGAGCAAAGAGATGCTCACTGCAAACGCCGAAAACATAAAGCGGGCACTGAACTATCTGGACCGGTTCACACCGGAGCGCATACAAGGTAACCAGAATACGGACATCCTCTCTGCCCTTGAAGCTGCGCTAATGATGGAATCCTCTGTCATTGTTCTCATCACCGATGGGCTGCCCACGACAAGCGCAAATTATCCGATTGAGACGAATGTGAAGAAAATTTTGGCAACCGTTCGAGATATGAACGTTAATCATGCGAGTATCTACGTTGTCGCTCTTGAGATTGATGTCAGACGTTCACGTGGTGCGGAGTTGCTTATCTCACTCGCTGAACAACACAATGGGCGGTTGAAAGCGATTGATTATGATAAATTGCTGGAATATCTGCGATGAAAAAAGATATAGACGCATTTACAAGGTGTTTCTCTTTAATAGATTCGCCCTTGAATAGGATTAAATCCAAACGATGAAAACGAAAGAACAGCGCCTCTGTTCTACGCTTCAAAAATCTGCTGTTGGCACGATTAACCAATTTCGATTGGATGGCAAAGTCAGCCTCGTTACGGGGGCAAGCCGTGGTATCGGATTTGCGATGGCGGAAGGACTAGCAGGTTCAGGCTCTGAACTTGTCCTCGTCGGTAGGAAAATAGAGACGCTTAAATCTGTTGCTGAACAGATTCGCGCTGAAACAGGGAAAACGGTGTTCCCTATTCAGGCAGATGTTGGCAAGCTTGATGAAATTGAGGAATGTGTTGCGCAAACGTTAGAGCAGTTCGGGAGAATTGACGTGCTAGTCAATAACGCCGGTGTTAATGTCCGGAACCCGGCCCTGGAATTTTCGGAAGCCGATTGGGATTTCGTGACAGATATCAATCTGAAAGGCGCGTTTTTCCTCGCACAAGCCTGCGGCAGAGTGATGCAAAAGCAGAAAGCCGGTAAGGTTATCAATACCCTCTCCCTCACCTCCGCAATCGGTTTACCGACAAGCGTCGCTTACACGGCGGCGAAAGGCGGCCTCCTCCAACTCACAAAACTGCTTGCTGTGGAATGGGCGGAGCACAATATTCAGGTTAACGGTATTGCCCCCGGCTTTATCCGGACAGAGATGACTGCCCCGGCCCGTGAAGATGCGCGAAACGAATGGATTCTCAATCGCACGCCCGCCTACCGATGGGGCGAACCGGAAGATTTAGCGGGACTGACAATCTTCTTTGCATCCAAGGCTTCCGACTTCGTGACAGGCCAGATGGTCTTCGTTGACGGCGGATTTATGTCAGGAAGCGACTGGCGGCGGCGTTCATAACAAATCTAAGACAGGTTACGGAATTAGGGTGATAGAACCCCAGCTAAAGCCTGGGGGCTTCCGCAAAGTGATGCGAAAGCGCTTGTGGATTTCAGAAGCGGACTGGTGGCTTCAACGGAGTAGCCAACGATTTTGCCAAGCAAAACAATCGGGCTTACCTCTCCTAAACCAAAGGAAGCTACCCCTTCCTTGAGAATGTTCATCGCAGCGTTTTGGTCTCTATCCAAGTGCGTCTGACACGTTGGACACCTCCATTCACGCGCTGCTAACCTGAGATTATCGTTTTTATGATGACAAACAGAACAGCTTTTACTTGTCGGAGCCCATCGACTAATCTTCAGCACAGCGCGTACCCGCTTTTTGCTCTGGTGTTTCAGTTTCTGCATGAACTCACCAAAGCCAACATCGGAAACCTGTTTACCCCAAAGCCGTTTCATTCCGTCAAGATTCAGGTCTTCAAAAAACAGAATATCAAACTGACGACACAAAGCTATGGCAAGTTTCCAATGGTGGTGGGTTCTCTGATTTTCAGTCTTTTTATGAATACGAGCCACCTTCTTACGTTCACGCTCTCTGTTATGAGAACCTTTGACTTTACGGGAATGCGCTTTTTGTGCGTTCGCTAATTTATCAGCGTTCTGTGTGTAGAACATCGGAGAACCGTAGCGTTCACCATCACTGCCAGTCAGGAAGTCTTTGATACCCATATCGAACCCTTCAGCTTTACCTGTCTTGGGTTCGGGGGTGACGTCGCTATAGTCTTCAGTGAGTGTAAGATACATATCTCCGAGTGCGTCTCTTGTGACTTGAACCTGTTTGATTTTGCCTGCTATGGTTCTGTGTAAGGCAAAACGATACCAATGTCCGTTGAGACGAATACGATACGTTGGGTGATTTCTTTCGTTTTTCTGTTTCGGTAGTAGGCATTCTAACTTAATCTGTTCACCACGAAGCGTCATACCTTTGTGTTTCTGACATGACTTGAATTGCGGATGTCCTCTGCCGAGTGTTTTCATTTCTCGGAAAGATTGTGATAACCGTTTCAAAACATTTTGTAACGTCCATGAGTAAGGGATACGCCAATGCTTGTATTTCTCAAGTTTCTTGAGTGTCGTCAAATGAGCAGACATCTTGGAATACGAAAGTCCCTTACCATAGCGACGGTAATATCGCATACACAATGCAATGAAGTGGTTTCGCACAACACCGCAGATATTACACTCGTCATGCAGACGCTTCAGAGAGTTATCGAAAAAAAGTTTATGTTTCGTGTTTCTCATGGGATATCAAGTATCAAGTTTTTAACCCCTGTCAAGTGGGTAGGCAGACACGTAGCCTTGCGACTACGCTTGACATTTCCGCCCCAACTTGATACGATTAGTATACCATATTATGAGGCGAAAGTCTAAGTTATTTTTCACGCAACTCTAGACGGTGTCTACATCCCCCAGCTAAAGCAAGGGGTTTTGACACCGAAGAATTGGATAAAGAAATGGAAAACCGAGAAAACAAGGAGGGGTTCGCCCGGGCCAGACAGGTTTTGGACGAATTTGAACTTGAAGAGGCATCTATCTTCTACCACGCCCCTGTATTAAGGATACAAGTCCCAGAAGCGCAGTTTTCCCGGGCAATTTTCTTGCGGGAAACCTTAGTGCGACGGATTAAACCGCTCGGATATCGCTTCATCGCGATAGATTTATTTTCTCTCTGATATCAGGTTTTGAAAGACTTCTGGCGACTCGTGTGCAGTGGGAAGTGTCTCCCCTTGAAACCACCGAAATTTCTATTATCGTTGGTTTTAGTTAGAATGATTGATACCGTTCCTAATCAGCAGCTTGCCTGCGCGTTTTGGGAGTACGCGTTGAGCTCCGTTCTTTGAAGAGGGACGTCACTCTGTTTTTTTACTCATCAGAACGATGTCGTTCACCGTTAAAAAGGAACTTCACCTCACAAGACAGCCCCGTGTCCTTGGTCCCCTAACTCGCTCGATATGCTTCGGAAGCCTGATAAACTGTGACAGCTGAATGAGGCTGCGAATTCACGCTAAAATTTGATTTTCATCGAAAAATGTGGTATAATTCTCTAACAACTTTATCTTGTTACTTTCAGTAGGATGGCTTGGCCTGGGAGCACCCCGGCGTTACGCGTCGGAACTGTTTTCGTTAAAACTTGGCCAAGAACCTTTCACCAAGCTTGACAGTTCGATGAGGGTGCGTCGTGAGTATCTCAAGGTGAATGAGACGCCAAGTCAACAATGTTTGAGAATCAAAACCAAAAATCTGGACAAGAACCCTTAACAACAAACCGTCTTGTCAGTGCATACCTCAGTGATGTCAAAAGCCGGGTTGATAGCTGCCTCCTTTCTTTTCTCCCTGCTACGCATGAGCGTCCTGACGTGAAGCGGCTGTACCAGATGATGTTAGACTATCCTCGTCGCGCGGCCAAAGGGCTGCGCCCGGCGCTCTGCATGCTCATCTGTGAAGCCTTCGGCGGTAACCCGGCACATGCTATCAATACAGCGGCTGCGCTTGAACTCCTACAGAATTGGCTTCTGATTCATGACGATATTGAAGACGGTTCCGAACTTCGCCGGGGTGAGCCGTGTTTGCATCAAAAGTATGGAATCCCGATGGCAATCAATGTCGGGGACGCGCTTCACTGTAAAATGTGGGAGCTGCTGCAGCGAAACACGGACATTCTCGGAAAGGAACTGGCGCTCCGGATTTTATCCGAATTCATCCAACTGAGTAACCAAGTTGTTGAAGGGCAGCACATTGAACTCAGCTGGGTACATGAGAATCGCTGGAACCTTAACGAAGAGGATTACCTCACGATGTGCATTCAGAAAACTGCCTGGTACACATGCATTACACCTTGCCGTCTCGGCGCCATTATTGGGGGTGCGAGCGAGAGAGATGTCGACTCATTCGTTGAGCTGGGTAAGGAGCTTGGCGTCGCGTTCCAAATTCAGGACGATGTTCTGAATCTCATCGGTGATGTCGGAAGATACGGAAAAGAAATTGCGGGGGACATCAGTGAAGGAAAGCGGACGCTCGTACTGATTCATCTCTTCAATTCATGCACGTCCACGGAAGCGCAACATGTCATTGACATCATGGCCCGGCCCCGTGATGAGAAAACGGGTTCGGAAGTCGAGTGGGTGCTCCAATTGATGAAGAAATATAAATCCATCGCTTATGCGCAACAACGTTCGGAGGCTTTGCTACAAGAAGCGGCTTGCCGGTTTAAACAGAATTTTTCCCATATTCCTGAAGGGCGTGCAAAGCAGCTATTTTTATCTTTAATCAACTTTTTCGTTGAACGTGAATATTAAAACAAAATGGAGCGCTTCAAAACCGCGCTCATTAAAGGAGATTTAGGGCGAAGCTTCAGTCCCGCGGCTTGAATACCGCCCATATTGAAACGTATGAACGATATTTCATCTGGAAAATTGCGTGGCATCATGAAACTCGCCGACGCCTATGGGCGTTTCAAAATGATGGCTATCGATCAGCGCGGCTCGATGGTACAAGCACTTGCGAATGTCCTTAACACGGATAAAACCGAAGTTCACTACGAAGATGTCGCCGCCCTGAAAACGTTGATAACTCGCGCCCTTGCCAGGAATGCTACTGCTGTTCTCACCGATCCGATTTACGGTTATCCGTACTCTATTGCCGAGATTCCACGTGATGTGGCCCTCTTATTAGCTTATGAGGAATCCGGATACGTCAGCGAAGGAGTCAGTGAGAAGGAGCGGCTTTCCAATCCGATTGAGAATTGGACGATTCAAAAAGCGCAGCGTGCAGGCGCTGACGCAATTAAACTCCTCGCTTACTACCACCCTGATGCTTCCCCGGCAACCCTTAAGCATCAACAAGCGTTCGTGCAGCACGTCGGCGACGAATGTGAAAAACACGATTTGCCGTTTCTCTTAGAATTAGTCAGCTACGCGTTAGAAGGCACCACGAAGAGCGTTGAGTTCGCGAAGCAGAAACCAGAACTCGTCATCCGGAGTGTTAAGGAGTTCACGGCCCCGGACTATAAAGTTGATATACTGAAGTTGGAATTCCCGGCGGAACTTAAATACACCTCCGATTATCAGTCGCGGGGGTTTTATGCAGGGGATACTGCATATACACTCTCAGAAGTGAAGGATATCTGCCTTCAATTAAACGAAACGTCAACATTACCGTGGGTAATTTTGAGTGCGGGTGTAGATATTGAGGAATTCATAGAAAACGTACAGCTCGCTACAGAGGCGGGCGCGAGCGGTTTCCTATGTGGGAGGGCTATCTGGAAAGATGCTGTTCAATATTACCCGGATACTGAATCCGTCAGCAAATTCTTGTTAAATGAGGCTACCACGAATTTCACGAATGCCAATGCTGCTGCGGAAAATGCGCTCCCGTGGTTCAACCACCGCCACATTGGTGGGGCAACAAACGTTCAGATTGCCAAGCAGTCCGCGACGTGGTACCGGGACTATTAGGCGCTTCTCCGTTACAGGGCGCCCTCAATCTTCTGAAGGACTTTGCATGCGATGCGGCGGGTTGTTTCGACGGAAACCTGGCCACCAACTTCCGCCACAAGCACAATGACGGTGTGTCGAACAAATAGAAAATTTGCACCCGCCTGCCACATCGCATCGCCGAGACGCTGCGCCTCATGCAGGGGCGGTTGATAAATGGATTCGTGCCCGCCAAACTTACTGACAGTGCGTGCAGAAAGTCGAAGTCTACCTTCATCCGCAGCCGTGCGCGCTTCATCTGGCAATGCGAAAAACCAGTAATGGATTGCAACTTGTTGTGATGCTGTCTGGTTTAACCACCATCTATCCCGCCACCCAAATTCAGCAACTGGAGGCCGGGGCGCCGTCGGAGAATAGAGTTCTTGGGAAGATGCGTACCGTGCTGCTACATCCGCCAAATCTTTCGCTGTCAGTTGAATCGATGTAAGATTGAGTTTCATGTTGTTATGATAACACAGTTAAAATGGAATGTCTAAGTAAAATTAACTGAAGATTTCATCAATACAAAACAACTAGCATGTAGGTTTACCCTTATCACAACCGGGAGGCGTTTTCGCCTTTTCCTTAACGACGCACATTGAATTGGCGGTTATAAGGGTTTCAAGGCATCTACCCTTTGCGAGGCCCTGGGCACCGACAGGAAATATGAAAATATTAGCACGGTATTTACTCAAAGAATTTTTTCCGCCCTTTATCATAACGCTCACCTTATTCACCCTGATTCTCATCTTCGATGATTTGTTTCGTCTCACTAAGCTTTTCGTAAAGAAGGGCATCAGCCCTGTGTATCTGCTTGAATTGCTTATCTATGTCATGCCGGCAACAGTGGTGGTAGCCATTCCGATGGCAAGCCTTGTGGCAATTCTCCTTGCGTTGGGACGGTTTTCGACAGATAACGAAATCACGGCGATGAAGGCACACGGCATCGCTTTTCACCAGATTCTGTTTCCTCTTTTCGTGACGACTGCGGTGTTAAGCATTATCGATTTGGGATTGATGAATTATGCGCTTCCCCGGGCGAATCTCTCTTATAGGGCGCTTCAGCGTGATATCCAAAGGCATAATACCGCAATCGTTTTAGAAGAAGGCATTGTTATGAAGGAATTGGAAAGCGAAGGGAAGCTCTGGATGTATGAATCAACGAATGCTGAAAATGGAAGGATGGAGCATGTCAAAATCTGGGACGGCATCTGGAACGGGGAGCCGCGCTTTAGCCAGGCACGGGAAGCCCACCTCGGTTTTCAAAATGGGAGGGTGATGTTAACGCTTTACGATGGACGCACTTATGAACCCGCAACAGACAATTCAGACAGTTTCCGGATAACCGAGTTTGAGCAGCAACAAATTGCGCTGCAGTTGAAAGGTGACTTGGAACGCGCGCAATTTCAGAACCAGAGCCCGCGTACCATGAGCATCTCACAACTTAAAACGTTTATCGGCACTTTACAAAACGCGCAGAAAACCGGTCAAAACCCAGAGTATACCCTCAACCAGCTCCGTTATGCTGAAGTGGAGTATCACAAAAAGTTCGCTATTCCTTTTGCCTGCCTCGCCTTCGGTTTAATGGGCGTTCCATTGGGGTTGATGATGAAACAGAACGGCAGGATGATAGGACTGGGCCTCGGATTAGCACTCATCCTTGCGTATTATCTTCTCCTTCAAGTGGGGCAAAGCACGGGCTCAACCGGAATTCTACCACCGTTGCTCGCTATGTGGCTCCCTAACCTGATTATCGGCATACTTGGAATGGGTGTCAATCTGTTCATCATCGCGGAATGCAAAATCCGGGCATGGCGTCAGAGGGACAGCAGATTTGTGATGAACCCGCTCTTTAAACAGAGCAGGGAAAGTACATCCATTCAGGACGGGCGATGAAACCCTATATATCTTACATAAAGGTATGCTGGAAACAATCATTTTTGTAGGATACACCTCTTGAATATCTTAGATAGGTATCTGCTTCGGGAGTACCTCAAAGCTTTCATAGTCGCTCTTTTTTTTCTCAGCGCGCTTGTCGTGATTGTCCGCTTGTTGGACAAAGACATCAAGAAGTTTGAAGATGATATCGGCTCTATCACGGCTGTTAAAATTGTTCTCTATCAAGCCCCACGTCGGATTATGGAAGTCTTGCCCGTCGCAGGATTCATCGCCATTTTTTTTACCTTGGGGAGAATGGTGCAAAGCAACGAATTAACGGCGATGAAAGCAGGCGGGGCAAGTGTTTACCGACTCCTTTCGCCGATTTTTATCATAACGCTGCTAATCTGTTGCCTGTTCGCCATTTTTTATAACAGTGTCGCCTCTCCGGCATTCCATAAGGCACACCTCTTGCAAAACAAAATCAACCCCCGACGCGGGAGGAATATCCTTTTTAAAGGCAAACAGCACCGGACGTTTTTTTTACAACGCATCGACTTGGAAAATCGAAGCATTCACTACTTGACGGTTTATGAGGACGACGCGGAAGAGGAGCTTGAGCGTATCATCTTCGCAAAGTCTGCTACCTGGACATCCACGCAGTGGGAACTGTCTGACGGATACATTCGCGAGTTTGAAGCAGGAAAAGAGTTCTCTTACAAAACGTTTACCACCGAACAGATTCAACGTTACGAAGAACCGGAACGGTTTATCGGCAGCGCAAAGGACCCGAGGGCGATGAAAATTAAGGAGCTTCGCGAACAAATTAGATACAAACGGGAGGCAGGCCAAATCTCGCGGGTGGAGCAGGTGAAGTTACATCACAAAACGGCGTACCCCTTCGCCGCAGTTGTGGTAGTGCTGCTCGGTGCACCGATTGCCATCCGTTTTGGCAGGGCGGGCTTCTTCGCTGGACTCATCATTGCGTTTTTTCTCGCGTTCGTCTACTGGGCACTCTCCTTCGCGACGCTTGAGGGGCTCAGTGAAAACGGCAAACTTCACCCCTTTTTGGCCTGTTGGGGCGCGAATATCCTCTACGCCATTGTTGGATGCATGATGATATGGCGCACACCGACATAGAGATAGGAGACAGCATCTCCGCCCTTCGCATGTTCGCTCAAAAAATCGGAAATGTCTTCTTCAAAATTCGAAGCTTCACCCCGATTCTGTTCATCCTTGTACTGCTCTATTTTGCCGAACCCAGATTGCAGACAGCCATCATCGGCATGTCGTTTATCACGCTCGGCGAATCCCTCAGAATCTGGGCGGTGGGGTATGCCGGCGCTACCACCCGTGCACGAACACTCGGGGCAGCCCGGGAACTTGTGACAACCGGGCCCTATCGTTACGTACGGAACCCGCTCTATATCGGCAATTTTCTACTCAGTTTCGGTGTCTGCCTCTTCGCCAATGTCTATTGGCTTATCCCCGTTTTTATCCTTGGTTACGGATTGCAATATCTTCCTATCATCGCCGTTGAAGAACGGTACCTATTCGCATCATGTGGTTCCGTCTATCATACCTACCAAGCGAAAGTGCAGCGGTTTCTGCCCCGGCTCCACCCCTATCCGTACCCCTCTCCACACGATTTTTCTTGGGCACGTGCTTTGAAGAGTGAAAAGCGCACCTTAACAGCAATCGCCGTTGTCATCGGCGCGCTTTTGACAAAACAACTCCTACTATAGCCGGCAGCACGTTCGGGTTCATGACGTTGGCATTCCAGTGTGGGTGAATTAGCGGTAACTTGATTTGATAGTTAAATAACCCGTTTTGCTTATCGTTGCGTCAATCCCGCACGTTCCCGGAATTGATTCAACGTTTTCAGTATCCCTTGTTCCATCGTATACGCGGGTGTAAATCCAATCTCCTCATGGACTGGGGTTGCGTCATAATCCCATGAAATCCCGAATACCCCTGGCGCCACTGTAATCTGAGCGGACGGCACTAGGGTTTTCAGGTACGCGACGCCGTCCTTGACCGGGCGAATGCCGCCCTTCACATTGAAAACGCGCGTCCGCGTTGTTGGACATGTACACGCGAGCATAATTGAACGCGAAACATCTTCAACATACTGCCAATCAACCGCGTCGTCCCCGAACTGGCATACGTGCGGTTTTCCGAGTGCGACGGCTTCAATCATCTGTGTGGTGAATGAACTCATCCCGCGTGTTCTGCCTAACCCGTAGACAGCGGTAAACCGAAGTCCGATTGAATCGACGCCATACGCATCAAAATAGTGTGACGCATATCTCTCGTTCAACGATTTGCAAGCACCGTAGATAAATTTGGGGTAGTGCGGCGCATTGTTGAGAATCTGCTGGTGGTTATAATCCTCAGGCTCACCGAACACGGCGACACTGCTCGCCCACACGACGCGTTTCAGCCCGAAAATTCGCGCCGCTTCTAACATGTTGATAGTGCCTTCACACACCACTTTTAAAGCCGCCGGGGGATTCGCGTCGCACGCGGGTACCTGCCACGAGGCAAGATGGATGATACGCTCAATTTTGTGTTCCTTAATCGTGCGTAACACGCCCGGCATATCGGTGATGTCACCTTGCACAAAAGTAAATCCATCTAATTCTTCAGACGTTAGGACCAGGTTTGGAATGGTTAAATCATAAGCAAAGTCATAAACCACCACCTTTTCACCGGCAGCAAGCAAGTCACGAATGACATAACTTCCGATGCATCCCATCCCCCCGGTGAGCAGATATCCCATCAGATTTTCTCCTTTCGCGTAACTTAAGTGCCCCGGTTACGCTTTCGGGGCATCCACATTCACGAGGATATCCTCTCCCACCACTTTGACTGGATAGGTAGGGAGGCTTTCCTCACCCGGCCAAACGCATGCTCCCGTTGTAACATCAAACTCCCACATGTGCAGTGGACAGGTGACGCACTTGTCATCAAGGAAGCCATAACTCAAAACCCCGCCTAAGTGTGGACAAATATTGTTCATGGCATAATATTCACCTTTGACATTATAAATACCGATAAAGACACCTTCTACCTTGATGCCGATACAGTTACCGGGCTGAACCTGCTCTGTCGTAGCGGCTTTTACAAATTGTGACATAGCTGTGAAATTCCTCTAAAAATCGTACGTAGCGCCCTCGCACTGGCGAGGTAGCGCCATCGCGCCCTTGTCATTTCGCTTTTTTTACGCTTCACCACCGTAAGTTATTCATGTAACCTCAGGAGTTAACGCGTCATGACGCGCCCTTCACCACGCGGGTCAGTTCCGCCGGCGTGGTGTGTTCCGTCCTCCGAGACGACGATGCCGTGTCCAGGCCCGCCGATGCCCGCGCTCGGCGTGACATCGTGCCCGAGGTGACGCAGTGCAGTGAGTGTGTCCTCACCCGCCCGTGATTCCACCTGAATCGGCTCTGCCCCATCGGTATGGAGACGTGGGGCGGCTAACGCCTCCTGAATCGTTGTGCCAAGTTCTATCAGGCTTACGCTAATGTTCAATTGGTTATTCGGTATCGTCCTACCACCGGGGATACCGTACGTGGCAAACGGCGCGCCGTCCTTCAGAGCGAGGCACGGCCCCATGTTGTGCAGTGGGCGTTTACCGGCGGCAATCGAGTTGGCAAACCCAGGACGCGGTTCAAACCTACCAACGCCGTGCCCAAACAACAACCCTGTACCCGGCACTGTTACCATTGAACCGAATCCGCCGCCATGCGTTTGCGTCAACGATACCAGATTCCCCGCCACATCCGCCGTAGAAATATGACTTGTGCAGTTCATCGGTTCGTGGTAGACTACTTCCCCGGGCTGCGGCGAATCAAGCCCTGATTTTAACCGTGCGTCGAGTGCCATTGTGAAACCGTCCGACAGTTCTTCGGCGATGTCTATATCAACGAAATCCGTATCGCCGAATCGACGGAGGCGTTCGGGCCAACACACCTTCATCGCCTCCGCGAAGAGGTGAAACCGTTCCGTTAGGGACATCTTTGCCACATCAAAACCTTCAACCAGCCGTAGCATCTGTAAGGTTGTCAGGCCACCTGCACCCAGTGGAGAAGTATACACCGAATACCCGCGGTAACTGATTTGATAAGGTTCCGTCATGAGAGGACGATAAGCCTTCAAATCTTCGGCGGTTAAGCAGCCGCCGCGCTCCTGAATATGGTTCGCAATCATCTCGGCTATCTCTCCTTCGTAGAATGCGCTGGCGCCCCCTTCCGCAACAGCCTCTAACGTTTTAGCGAGCTCAGGATTGGTAAGCGTTTCCCCTTTTTTCGGTGCTTTCCCATTTTTGAGAAAAACGCGCGCGGTTTCAGGAAAGTCACGCTTCCAGCGTTCCGCATTTGCCGCCATTCCCCCACGGTTTGCCCTATTGGGCGTGTAGCCATAGCGTGCGGAATGAATCGCAGGGCGAAGCGTCTCTTTAAGTGGCATCGTCCCAAATTGTTCCACTGTGAAACACAATCCGGCGACAACCCCCGGCACGCCGATAGACAGCGGGCCGTGGACGTTCACGCGCCCCGGGACGCGGTATCTCGCTGGCACATCGGCATCTTCAATCTGAAACATGTCGGCTGAAGCCGCGGCCGGTGCCACGGTATTGTAATCTATCGCTACAACATCTTGTGTCTGTTTACGGTAGATGAGCAGACACCCACCATACCCCGCAATCCCGTTATGTGACGGTTCAACAACGCCTTCCGCAAACCCGGCGGCGACTGCTGCGTCGACGGCATTTCCACCTGCAAGCAGCATGTCCATTCCCGCATTTACCGTCCGCGGATGCGGCCCAACGACTGTACCGTAGTTTCTTCGCGCCCAATTCATCATAGATTCCTTTCAAAAAACATTCATGCCCGATACCGTCCATGCGCCTCTTTTTTCCCCATCCGTTCCGAAGCCCGTCTGAAAATAACCTTATTCCGGGGATTTTAAGGAATTTTCATGGAATTGTCAAGTGTTCTTTTTTATAATTTCAAGTTAATAAAAAAATGCGGGTGGTTAACCGAAATCAACCGCCCGCATTCTGTTTTGAGCAACATTAATGATGTATTCATGTTGCGTAAAAACGCGTGCATATTTTCATATTTTTTATCAAAGACGGATTTTTTTTTACTCGAGCTCAACAATTATCAAAGCGGCTATCAGAACTCCGAGATTCACAACAGCTGCTGTGCCAGTTCCTATGAGTGAAAAACGTGTTCTTTTTGCTCGGGTTTTCGCCTGAAATTCATCTGTATAGATTTCAACATATTCAGGTGGTTTGCCCAATAGACTATCTATGGAGGGAGTTGGCGTATCCAGCACAGCATATAAGGGGCCGAACAAACCAGAACAACATTCGTCTAAAAACCAATTTAAGCCTTTGGTGAAAGTCTCAGCATCATTTCTCGCATCAAGAAGTGCTTGTTGATAGGTTGCCTCAACAGTGCTACTTGTATTGGAAGTGCTTTGTTGAAATTGAACAGCATGCGCATTTATACTATAAACAGATAGCACGACGACAAAACTGAAAAAACAGAATCTTTTCATAATATTTCCCTTCTTTAAAATTATCGCCAGGCGAACGTTACCTTCGCGTAGCAAAATCTCATGAATTTCGTTTCATGTCTACAAACAGTGGTTATTTCAATGTAATTTGCGCGTCATCGGTATATGCTGCACCTATTTGCATCTCCCAAATTAGACAGAACAGTCCGAACAGAGATTTTAGTAGGGCTGTTGCCTTTAATGATATCGTGTCGAAAAAGGCCCATTCCCCTTAGTGCTTGAAGTGTCTGAACCCGGTAAACATCATCGCCATTCCGTAAGCATCGGCGTTCTCAATCACGGCTTCATCGTTCACGGAACCACCGGGTTGAATGATGGCGCGGATGCCGGCTTCTCCGGCTATTGCAACCCCGTCAGGAAATGGGAAATAGGCATCCGATGCTAATACAGCATCTTTTGCTTTTTCGCCCGCCTTTCGGACAGCGATGATAGCAGCATCGACACGACTCATCTGCCCCGCGCCGATACCGACGGTTTGCGTGCCGTGGGCGAGAAGAATGCAGTTGGACGTGACGTGTTTACACGCCTGCCATGCGAAAAGCGAGGATGCGATTTCGGTGTCCGTCGGGTGGCGTTTGGTGACGACATTCAGCGCGTCCGCATTTATCTCGTGCAAATCTGGTTCTTGGAGCAGGACACCCCCGTTCAGATTTCGGATTTGTAAGCCCGGTTTGGTTCCTTGTAGCGTGCCAGTCTCAAGAATTGGACGACGTTTGACGCGAGAAAGTGCCCGTAGTGCTTTTTCGGTGTAACCCGGAGCGATAATCGCATCAATTTTAACGCCGCTGTTTGCTGCTGCGCGAAGTGTATTCGCTGTCTGAATTGTCACCTTCCGGTTGAAACCTACCACGGAACCGAAAGCGGACACCGTGTCACATTCCAGTGCCTTTGTGAACGCGTCTTGTAGATTATCAGCAATTGCCAATCCACAAGGATTGTTATGTTTGATGAGGGTACAAGCCGGTTGGCGAAAATCGCGAACAATTTCTAGCGCCGCTTCTAAATCAAGGAGGTTATTGAAAGACAACTGTGCACCACTAAGTTGGTTCGCCCAAGCGGCACAGGGCCCGGGTGCGGTTTGGGTTCGATAGAAAGCGGCGCGCTGGTGCGGGTTTTCGCCATAGCGGAGGGCATTCGCTTTTTTGAAAGGGAGTGTCATCACATCTCCAAATGCCTCACTTTCCGCATCTGAGGCGCAACCGTTCAAATACGTTGAAATCGCGTTATCGTAGTGGGCGGTATGCGCGAAAGCCGCCTTTGCTAATTCAAACCGGGTTTTGTCTGAAAGGCAACTATCGTTCGCCGCAAGTTCGGAGATAATCCGCGGATAGTCACTGACGGCAGTGAGCACCGCGATGTGACGATAATTCTTCGCCGCGGCGCGAATCATCGTCGGCCCGCCAATATCAATATTCTCAATCGCCGCGTCACGTGTGCAATCCGGTGTTGCAACAGTCTGTTCAAACGGATATAAATTGCATATCACGAGCTCAATGGATTGTACACCGTGTAATTCGGTTTGCGCGCGGTGTTCAGGCTTATCCCAATCTGCGAGGATTCCAGCGTGAATTTTCGGGTGAAGCGTCTTGACACGCCCAGATAGCACTTCCGGGAAACCTGTGTAATCTGAGACATCAACGATGTGCATCCCGGCATCGCGAAGATGTTGTGCCGTGCCGCCCGTGGAAAGAATTTCAATCCCCCGTTCTGAGAGGGCATTCGCTATTTCTAAGAGGCCGCTTTTGTCGTAGACACTGATTAAAGCACGTTGAATTTTTTTCATTTTTCTCTCGGTTCGTATCTGAAAATAACAATTTTAAAGCAGGCGTTGGCATGCTTTAAAATATCAGGAAAGGTTAGATTCATTTCGTTTTTGACATCTTCGTGGATTTGCGTTCGGAATCTTGCGCTGCCTGCTACCGGGGTGTCTTTCGATTTTCAGCGTCTTCCTGATTCTCGGCGTGTGGTGCCATCAGGTAACATACCGAGGGAATCCAAAACCGTCATTTGCGACGTGGCTCCGTGCCGGTATTTGCGCCCGTGTCGGGATAATTAGATCCATTTCGGATGTATTTTCAATAATTGTTCCATCCCCAATGCGAACCCCTTCTCCGATATAAATTTTTCCTGGAGATTCCGAGGTGCCGCGTATCGTGCCAATCACCACGGATGAACCGATGCGGCACTGCTGTTCAATTTCAACAAACCCGTAGATTTCGGTGTTCGTGCCGATGGTACAGCGTTCGGCAATCTGAACGGGCCCAAGCAGACTTGTATCGGTGCCAATCTCAACGAAATCGCCAATAACAGGGTGTCGCTGCTTAACTTTGACACTCAATCCGCCCAAGGTGCAAGGATAGATAACGCATCCGGCGCCAATAATGCCCGTTTGCCCGGTTGTCACGCCGCGGTGCGGATGTTCAAGGAAGTTTGCGTCGCCGATTTTTGTTTCGGGATGCAAATCGGCTTGATAATAACGTCCACCGAGTTCTGAAATCGCGCGTGGTAACAGAGGTACAGGCACTCGCTGGATGCCTTCACCGGAAAAATCGACATCCTCTTCAGCGAGTGTACTTCTCGTCAACGCATGCGCGACATCGTGATAAAACAGGACGCGCCAGCCCGGGTAGGTACTGATAACGAGTTGTAATTGATAGTCCAAAACAGAACCGAGATTGAGCGTAGCCAGGTAATCTTGATATGGTTCAAACGTCCGGGCCTGAATTGCGATGTCGATTTGTGAGCGAAAATCAAGTGCTGCGAGTTTTTCCCGGGAAATACCGGTATGGAGTAGGTAGGCGTCCCAAACCGCCGGGTCCTTCAGTGAGGCGAACCTGTTCCAAAGCGCGCGATGCTTGAGACGCGGTAGTTCCCAGAGCAATGCAAACGCCGTATCAAGCGCCTCGGCGAGGCGCGTTTCGTCTGTTACCGCTAAAAACGATTGAGCCACCATAGCGTAAAGCTGGTCGGCGACTTCTTCAATCGCTTCCGCAAATTCCTGTTTTTCGTGATGTCGGTGTGGTGCGTTATGCGAACCCGGGGCGACACATTCCAGCAAATTACCGAGCACGGTTTCCAGAATATCGCGATTGACAAACCCGCGTCCGGAGCGTTGCGACAAAACCTCCCGGCTTGTACTATCTATCCGTAAGACATTCAGCTCTGCCTGACTGTAGATTGGACGGAGTCGCTCCAACGTTTGTGCCAACAGCGGTTTTTTACGCTGTTCATAAGAGACATCAAAAAGCGTATTTTTTGTATCAACTTTCAAAACGGTTTGTCTTAACATGGTGCGAACGATAGCCTCGGCTAAAAACCGCTTGCGCTGCGGAGGTACCGGCGCCGAGCGGAATCTCGCACCCGGCTTCTAGCAAGCCTCTTTCAAAGGCTGCTATCGCGACGATGACATCGTTTTCATTCATCCAGCCGAGGTGCGCAATTCGTGCAATTTTTCCATTGAGGTGTGCCTGTCCGCCTGCGTACGTAATTCCGTGCTTATGTCGCATCAACTTGATAAATGATTTTCCATCGATTTCTTCTGGTAAACGAATTGAGGTTAATGTATTGGCAGGATGGGTAGCGAAGAGTTCTAACCCGATTGCCTTAATCGCGTTTCGTGTTGCTAGTGCTAAGTGCGCGTGTCGTGCGAGGACGGCGTTGATACCTTCGGCACAAATACGATTTAGCGCGGCATCCAGGGCACTCAGCAGCGTTACGGCCGGTGTATAGGGTGTGGAGCCTTCCAAACCGGTGTCGCGTGCCTTACAGAAATCTAGGTAGTATTTCGGCAAATTAGAACGTTCGACGGCTGCCCAAGCCCGTTTATTAAGGGCAGCGAACGCAAGCCCCGGTGGTGTCATCAACCCTTTCTGTGAGCAAGAGAGCACGACATCTACGCCCCAATTGTCCATCTGTAAATCGTCGGCGCCGAGCGCGCTGACGGCATCAATAACCAACAAGACTGACGCTTTTCGCGTGAGTGCAGCGAGCGCCTCAATGTCATGCAAAGCCCCCGTAGAAGTTTCGCATAATGTTGCAAATACCGCTTTTACATCAGGATAGGCAGCTAAATGTGATTCGAGGCGCTCCGGCGCAACGGAATCGCCCCATGTTACATCAATCGGAATAATTTCAATCCCGTACGCCTCACAGATTTCTGCCCACCGCTCACCAAATTTGCCGCTTCTAATCACAAGCACGCGCTCGTCTCGAGACAGCAAATTTGCCACGGCACCCTCCATTGCACCCGTCCCGGATGTTGTCAAAAAAAGGACGTCATTCTCTGTTTGAAAAACAAGTTTGAGTTTTTCCAGAACGTCTTTAATTAATCCGGTTGCGGCAACGCTCCGATGGTAATCAATCGGTTGTGCCATCGCCAATAATGCTTCAGGCGGAATTGGCGTTGGCCCGGGGGTAAAGAGAAAACTTTTTTTCATTCTCAGGCAGTTTCCACCGCTACGACAGTTCTACCTTCAATGTCAACAACAACCCATTCTTGGTTGAGCAGCTCACAGAGATTCATAATTGCGGCGCGTTGCCCGACGCTATCCATCGGCACTTCAATGGTAAGTGTCGCGAATTCTTCTTTTTGCACTTCGCCCTCTTTGTCAAACTTCATTGGGGTAATTTGAATTTTTTTCAATTTAGCATCCATTTTTTATCTTTCTCCTCTGTTATCTAGTCATAGGTACCCACTACCTGAAGGTAGGGGCTTGTGCTTCGTAGCGACAGCGCTTTTCTCTGAGAGAAACCCCGTCTCATTGTCGCTCCACTTTAGGCAGCCAAGCCTGCCCGTTTGATATTGATAGCAGCGTTGACGTCTCTATCGTGGTGGCAACCACATTCGGGACATGTCCACTGTCTATCTGAAAGTCTTAGTTCTTTGTTGTGATACCCACAATCTGAACACGGCTTCGTTGTAGGTGTCCACTGACTGATTCGCTCAAGTTTTTTACCGTGCTTTGCACACTTCTGTTCCAATATCTGTATGAACTGATAGAAAGCGTGTTCAGAGACTTTGCGGCCCCAGAGGCGTTTCATACCGTCAAGATTTAGTGTTTCAAAACAGAGGATATCAAACGCCGTGCAAAGTTCGGTGGCAAGTTTCCACTGCCACTCTTCTCTTTGGCGGGCGACTTTTCTGTGGTGCCTCGCCAAAGCACGACACGCACGATAATAGGTGTTAGAACCTTTGACTTTACGACTCAGTGCTTTGCTCAGGCATCGCAACGTTTTCAGGGCGTGTTTGAAAAACTGCGGAGATTCTATCTTGTTGCCTTCGTCGCTTGTAAGGAATGTTTTGTTTCCGTAATCAAACCCTGCGCTCTTACCCGTCTTGAGTTTCGGTTCGGAATCGTCAACATTATCGCACGAAAAGCATATCCAATAGTCACCGCACCTGTCGCGTTTGAGTGTCATCGTCTTGATTGTCCCGTTGATGTCACGGTGTTTGTGGAAAGAGAACCACGTATCTATACAGTTGATTTTGATGCGATTTTTTTCACGTCTGTAGCCTGCTTGTGTGAAAGTCATAGAGTTGTATTTGTGTCTCGGTTTGATTTTCGGTTTACCGACTTTACGTCTTGTCTTACCTGCTTTGCGGTTTTCTATGTTTTTGAAAAATGCGTCTTGTGATTTGCCATATCGCAGAACAACGTCTTGCACAACTTGACTCGGCAAGTCTGCCCAATGTGGTTTTGTGCGCTTCTTGAGTTTCACAATATGTTTGTTGATGCGAGATGCGGGCAGGGTTTTACCGAACAGGCGATTTTTCGTCGTGCTTAGTCGGTTGAGCTTCTGCTGTTTTTGACAATCCCTTAATAATCTCGTCGGAGATTTCTCATGCAACTTATCATCACCTTAAAACCTACGCTGTAAAAGCATGAATTGCTGGTGTATCTGCCACATATCGTCAAGCATATTGCCGATTTTGACAATGTTCGATTGATTTTGAAGTTTGAACTTGCTGGTTTTTCTCATTGTCCACTTTGAGCTTCAATATAGTCCTTCATGACTTGGAGCGTTACGCCACCACAGGAACTGACAAACTTTGAACGTGTCCATAAAGACGGCAAACGACTTTTCAGGCACGGATATTCTTCTCGCAAAACTTTAAAGGTAGCAAGCAACATGCTTGCCGCGGTATACCTTTTGATTTTGCCAACGATTTTATCAATAGCATGTATTGGCGGTATTTCTATTAGCAAATGGACAGGTTCAGGGTGAGTTTCACCCTCGCAGATTTGATATTCATCCGCGTCCTGTTTTTATCGTATGAGGTGTTTCAGGCGTCCTTGTATCTGTGTATCCAAAACCTTACGACGATACTTGGTACACCAAATCACGTGATATTGACAACGATAGATTGTCTTGTTGCTTGTTTTGTAATTACGTCTCTTATTCGCGATTTTGATAGGCATAATATCTTACCTTTCTATTATCGTGTATCGTATATTATACCACATTATGATTAGATTGTCAACTATATTTTCTATCAGGGACTTCGCCGTCTACATCCCGCAAGCTAAAGCAGGGGGATTTGACGGGGAGCGTTAAAAGGTTAAAACTGACTTCTCAGTAGGCGTTAATGGAATGGATAAGCGTTCCTATTCTTCTTCAGCATCCATGAAAGCATCTACCTTGATACATTCTCCATGGCGGCGACTCGACTCCCAGCCGGCTAAAACGGGGGCTAAAGAGAAAAGCCCATCGTGGTAATCGTTCTGCAACGGGCTTGCGTCTCTGTTCTGAACCGCGCGGATGAACGTTTTATCCTGTTCTAACCACGGATTGAATTCGTCTGCGCGATACAGAAGCCGGTTATTGACTTCAAGGCGTTCATACCGATAAATTGTCAGATATCCACCTTCATAGAAAACTGTAAACCACGGTTCATCTTTTGGCCCCGGCCCTACAGAGACAAAATTGAGTGTCATCGTTGCGCCGTTGTCAAAGCAGTAATTGAAACAAGAAGACAAGGCGGTTGCGTACGTCGGGCGTTCACAGTAAAACGCCTGCGCGTGGGCAACGTTCAGCCCGGTAATAAACCGGGTATAATCGGTTGCATGAACGCCCCAATCTAGTGCGCGGCCCCCCGATTTGGCCATCTCTGCCCACCACGTTTGGGCATGCCCACCTGTTGTTGGCGGCGCCCCGCCAAAACTTTGAAACCGAACGTGGACAATCGCCTTATCCGCAAGGTAACGCCGCGCTTCTTGAAAGAGAGGACGATACCTTTCACGAAAACCGACAGTACTGAGCACCCCGGATTTTTGGATGGCGTTGTCAATTCGGCGCGCAGTCCCCATGTTCAGCGCTTGGGGTTTTTCGCTGAACAGATGGATACCCGCTTCTGCAGCCCTGACTTCAACGTCGCTACGCACGTAGGCAGGCACAATTGAGTATAATACATCAATTGATTCGGTATCAAGCATTTCATGCGCGTTTTGATAGCTACGAGGGACGTTAAAACTCGTGGCAGTTTCACGCGCCGCTTCAGGATTGCTGTCACACACGGCGACGATGGAAACCGAATTCAATTTCAATAGGTTAGGGATACGGGTTCGGTTTGCAAAATTCCCACATCCATAAATGGCAACCTGGAGCCCCGAAGTTGTTGACACTCTGAACATTCTCCTCATTCTCAGCTGTGACGGAAACCCACTTCCCTTCGTCACAGAAACGGGTTATCGCCGCCGATTAACTTTTTCACCAAGGCGGAACATCCTAGGTGTTGAACCACTCCCACTTCCAAATCACCACTTCCGGTTGTAACATGATTCTAAATTCCTTTGTGACTGCCCGTATAAGTCACTTAAAAGAGGGAGGTTCAGCAACTCATCAATTTCCCCGGGGGCTTGTTCATTATACGCGAGAGATATTTCGTCCGTTCGGCATCTTTCGTCTTAAGCACATCAAGTTCGCAGAGGGCGCGCTCAGAATACATTGTAGCGCAGGTTATATTTCTAAAAATTTCCGGTTGATTATTCTGCCCGAAGTAGTATCTAATCAAGCAGTTAACAATCCCCCTAACCCGCAATCATTTTCTCTTTTCGTAATGATTTTACGCTAAACATGCTTTGGGAGTGTCCATCCGTATCAACAATAGTATGCAAAAAGCAATGCGCAAGATACCGAAAAGCCGAAATGGGGGAAGTATAAATGATGATAGAAAAAAGGCACCCGAGGGATGCCTTTAAGATTTTGACCCGGTTAGAATCCACCCTTGAGCGAGCCCCAGGTTGTTGCCAACTTGTTTCGCGGCGCAACGTCAGTTTGCGGTTCTGTCTCATTCGGGTTAAATTCAGCATCTGTTGTAGCGAAAATGTTGTCAATATACGTTCCGTCTTCGCGATGCACGAGGTGTAACGTATGCTCTCCGTCTGCCAAATTCACTGGTACCGCATCGTCGCCGTGTTGGATAAGCTCGGTGCCTTCAAAGGGCCCATCTCGCGTATTGAACCGAAACCATACCCACTCCGTGGTATAGTTAACCCGAAGTTCCTCTTGCTCATAGAAATCCCAGATATTCATTGTTGCATTGTTATTGGAGACAGCGTCGCCATCAGCAATATCAAATGCCCAATACATAGAATTATCAGCGACTGAGGGCGCGATGACGCGTCCCCAAAAGTGCCAGTCGTCTGCTTCCACCGAGAATTCGTACTTCACCCAAGCGTCTCCATCGTTTCCGGCCCCATTCGCTGAACCGATGAATGCGCCCCCGGTGGCTTCAGCAACGGTGTAATCATCCACACCTTCTTCTGCGTTGCCTGGCTGTTCCGAAGGTGCTTCAAAAACTTCAAATTTATCGCCATTGATAGCGTCAAAGTTCTCAGCTTCCCAACTGATATATTTCTGTGCAAATACCGGTGAGACAATGAGACTAAAAATTGCTAACACCATGATAATCCGCATAAGCAAACCTCCTTATGTGAGTTATTTTGAAAAGATGGGAAGAAACTTACAGTTTCCTGTTTCGCCTCATGACAGCATCATGCTTCATGACAGTATCATAATGCGAAAAAGATAATTTTACGTTCAAAATTATTATAACATACATTTGAAGAAGATGCAAGTTTTTTGTTTTTGTTGATTCAGTTTTCAACCTGTTTTCAGATTAGAGATTGCAATCAGGAAATTGCTCACAAGGGAGTTTTGTGAATTTGGCTCCGTTCTGACTGGACACCGGATCGCCCTGGGGGGGCATCCAAAAAGACTTGCGACATCGGGGACTTCATGGTATTATTATTGCAGGCAATCTTCTAATTCGATGAAAGGCAAATCATAGATGCCCACCAAGGCACGCAAGTTTTCTCCTTACACTGCCCTATTCAAAGTAACACTCCGCCAAATGTTCTGGAGCCGCAAAACGGTTCTCCTCTTGCTGGGCTGCTTACTTGCAATTGTGATTACCATCGTGTTCCGATTTGTGGTAGCCCGGACAAGTGACGTGAACGGTTTTATCCCGAATGTCACGTTGGGGCCATATGGACTGTTAACCTCCCTCTGTGCGATTTTTTACGGTACTGCAATTATATCTGACGAAGTAGACGGCAAAGGGTTGACGTACCTTCAGATGCGCCCTCTCCGCAAATGGGCAGTCCTGCTCAGCAAATTCAGTGCTTATCTGTTAGGTACGGTTGTGGTAATAGCCGCATCACACCTAATTCTCACCGGTATCGTGGTGACACATCCAAAACTGGAGAGAGGGTTTCTGTTTCATGTCGGAATGAGTTTACGTTATAGTGCGTCAATGGGATTGACTTTGCTAGCCTACGGGGCTCTAGCAGCGATTTTCGCAGCGCGGTTTAAGCACCCGGTGCTCTGGGGACTTTTGTTCGTCTTGGGGTGGGAAAAGCTTACGTTAGCACCGGTGATGCCGATGGGCATCAAACGGCTATCCGTCACACATTACCTTCTGCCGTTATTTCCGTCTTACAAACTACAGCCGGAGATAATCAAGGGGATGGTAGGTGAATCGCCGCCTTCGACGTGGGTAGCATTTGCCGTGCTCTCCCTACTAACGGGTAGTTTTTTGTGGCTCGCCATCCGCATTTTCCGGGAACGCGAGTATCTGATGTGATAATTCATCGGTTACCGGAACCGATTGTCATCGCGATGAGTTTGCTGTTATCACCCGTGCCGTTTCACGTGCAACGATAACCTCTTCATTGGTAGAAACCACCAGGATTTTCGCGCGGCTGTCTTTCAGAGAGATATCCCCTTCGGCACTTGTATTCTGATTTTTGGTGGTATTCAGGTGAATGCCGCACCATTGGAGTCCCTCGCAGATTTTTGCGCGTGTTGCTGCACTTTTCTCACCGATACCCCCCGCGAACGCAATCACATCAACGCCTCCTAACGCGGCGATGTAGGCACCGATGTACTTTCTCACGCCATAGACATAAGTTTCTAGGGCTAGGCGCGCGTTGTCATCCCCCGCTGTGATTGCCGCTTCTACATCACGCATGTCACCACTCGTTCCAGAGATGCCTTTCATCCCAGATTCTTCAATCAACTGTCGACGGATTTCATCCGGGGTATCTCCCGTTTTATCCATCACATACAGGAGCGCGAATGCATCTAAGTCGCCACAACGCGTGGATTGAATCATGCCGTATTGTGTCGAAGTGCCCATGGAGGTATCAATGGATTTACCGTCTTTGATGGCACAGAGAGAGGAGCTGCCGCCCAGATGGCAGGAAATAATCCGAAGTCCTTTTCCCGACTCCCGGCCCAACATCGCGGGCACCCGTTCAGAGATGTACCGGTGTGAGGCACCGTGGTAGCCGTATCGGCGGATGTCGTATTTTTCTACCCAGAATCGTGGCACGCCGTATTCTGAGGCGTAATCGGGAAGCGTTTCATGGAACCACGTTTCAAACACGGCGACAAGCGGCATATCGGGAAGCAGTTTTTGAAAAGCGCGAATCGCAGAAATATAGGCGGGATTGTGCATGGGTGCCAAAGGGATGGCGGTTTCTAATGCAGCGATAACATTGTCCGTTATCCGCGCCGAGCGCCAATACCCTTGGGCAAGTATGGTTTTGAATCCGACACCGTCCAGCTCACGCAGTGTTAATCCCACTTCGGTATCGGTGATGAGGTTCGTTGCATGCCCAATGGCCGCAGTATGTGTTGGTGCGTGGATAGTGCCTTCGCACCGCGGTTTCCCGGGAATGTTCTGTGTGTATGTGGATACGGAGCCCCCAATACGTTCCACACCCCCTTTAACAAGGCAGGTACCCGTTTCTATATCTATGATTTGGTACTTGAACGAGGTACTGCCTACGTTCGCACAGAGAATACGCATGGAAGTTTCCTTTGTTTGGAATGAGTGTTGTTCTCTCATGGCTTCCTACCAATATCAGTGCCCGAACCCCTATCGGACAACTCGCTGGAAGGAATCTGCGATTAAGTTTATCAAATCAAGGACGGGCTCCATAAACAGACGACAAAGTTCATTGCTCTCTCTAAAGCAAGGCGGATAGGCACAATTGCTCTCGGTGCCCTCACCCGCTATCCGAGAAAATATTGACTATGGAAGTCCATGTTGTCTTGGCTTAAACCCAAGGCCAAATTGATTCTGCAGCGTATGTCAGAAAGAATTAAATACTCAAGGAACCGACGAAACTCATCAGAACTGCTGTGCCACATCCTATCATTGAAAGACGTATTCTTTTTATTTTCGCTTTCGCCTGAAATTCGTTTGTGAACATTTCAACATATTCTGGGGATTTTCCCAATAAACGATTTGAGGGGACGTTCGGCGTATCCAGAACAGCATATAAGGGGCCGAATATGCCACAACAAAATCCACCGAAAAACCAATTTAAGTCTTTGGTTAAAGTCTCAGCATCATTTCTTGCATCAAGAAGTGCTTGTTGATAGGTTGCCTCAACAGCACTACTTTCATCGGAAGTGCTTTTTTGAGATTCAACAGCATGTGCATTTATACTATAAACAGATAGCACGACGACAAAACTGAAAAAACAGAGCCTTTTCATAATATTTCCTTATCAGACAAAAGCATCTGGAACACCCCGGTGTCCCACAGCGGCGGAAATGGGAAATTCCCGGATAGCACTGCCTTTAGACGTGGGCTTTCGTTTGGAAGTTCCTGTTGACTTGGCTTAAATACAAGGAATGTTTCTAAAAGAAATAAAAGAACCTGATTGATTCTGCAGGGTATGTTAAAAAGAATTAAATACTCAAGTAAATGGCGAGAGACATAAGAGCTGATATGCTCCCTCCTATTATTGAAAAACGTATTCTTCTTGCTCGGGTTTTCGCCTGAAATTCGTTTGTGTATATGCTAACATATTCTGGGGATTTTCCCAATAAACGATTTGAGGGGACGTTCGGCGTATCCAGAACAGCATATAAGGGGCCGAATATGCCACAACAAAATCCACCGAAAAACCAATTTAAGTCTTTGGTGGAAATCTCAGCATCATTTCTCGCATTAAGAAGTGCTTGTTGATATATTGCCTCAACATTGCTACTTTCATCGGAAGTGCTTTTTTGAGATTCAACAGCATGTGCATTAGCATGTGCATTTATACTATGAACAGATAGCACGACGACAAAACTAAAAAAACAGAGCCTTTTCATAATATTTCCCTTCTTTAAAATTATTGTTAGGAAAACGTCACCTTTGCGTAGCAAAATCTCATGAATTTCGTTTCATGTCTACAAACAAAGGTGCATACCGACTCAGATTCGATTTTATTATGCTATGTAGTCTACCATAATTAAGAATAAAAAGCAAATTTTCTACTTTCAGTGCTTTTCTGGTAGGGCATTGCGAGGCCGCCTTCATTTAATTACTTAAACGATGCCATTTGTTCGGTAGCGGCGCAGGCGTTTTGCTTTTCCAAAAGGCCAGGATGCATCAAGCACGCCTCACGGTTCCAACTTATTGCCGGTGCATCTGTGTCGACAATCACAAGCGGATTGTGCGAGATAACATAATCTTCAGCAATCCTTTCCGCTGGTGTCGATGTTAAAGCCGTATTCGGTGACGAGACAGAATTTCTGAGTACCATGGGCATGATGAACGACGCAATGAACCGCCGGACCGAGTTGAATGAACAACTCTTCGTACGGATAGAACGCCTCGCCCTCAAAAGCGACCATTTTTAGATTCGTGTCGTGTCTTGTGCGTTTCTGTACTTATCCGATTCTTTGTTTTCTTGATACCATTCGTCAATAAATTTCGCCTCGTCGTCTTGCCAAATCTGTGTTTTTCGTCAGTTGTTCAAAGTGTTGGGGTGGACATCAAGCAATATAGCAATGTCCTTGAACGAGTCACCGTTCCAGTGTAAGAGGCAGGCGTGACAGATTAATTTCCGATTCCGTTCTATCGCGATTCATGTTTCTCCCGTCGTCGATTCACTTTTAATCCTATTTTATCGCATTTTCGGGCTAAAGAAGGAGTTAACCTGGTACTTCTTTCGCCAAATGAGATGAAAAACAGACGCATTCACATTTTTTGTTGGACAAAACGTATATTCTTTTATCGCCTGTGTGTGCTGTTGAATCTTCGCGGATGTCTCCGATAGTTTTTCGTGTTGTTCGCTTCAGGGCAGCGTCCTCTTTTTATAGGTGTGCCACCGGTGGTAAAGTCACCAGTGACGCGTCGCACTGCCGTAATGTATCTACAGAAGCGCTGGTTTCTATCATAGCAGATGATGGGTGTTATCTGCTATAATAAGAGAGAACAGCTCCATCTGGGGACGGATTGCCTGAGCCTTTCTTTTTCTTTGTTGTGTTTCGGCGAGACTCCCATCAGTTGTATACAACATCAAAGGGCATTGAAGTCCTAAAGGAACATATAATGCTTTTGAAAAAGTTTTACTTACCTTCAAATCGGGATTCTAGTCGCGTTTTTCTCACCCTTTTTTTCACCTTGTTATTTGTCATGAGCGGGTGTCTCTCTGTATCGTCTGAACGAAAGGAAGTGCGGCACCGGATGACTGTCACAGTGACAAAGAAACCTGTCATAAGTCGGGGACAAGGGGTGGCCACAAGAAAGCTGCCTTGGACAAAAGATGTTCTCGTTGAAAAAGTAAATCCTGAAACAGGTATCAAAGCGTGGACGACAATCGTTCTCAAAGGAGAAAACATCGTTACTTACTCATACACGTGGTATAGTTTTGAAGGGGGCAAGGTTACCTATTCACACTATCCGGAGGCCTGGCATCATCGTTTCTTGAAAAGTACACCGGAATCACCTTAGGAGATAATCATATGAAATTCTCAAGGCCAAAAAAAAAGCAGATGTTCATTTTTTTCGGGGGCATTGTATTAATAACCCTTGTGGGCACTTTTTCTTTTCGCTATTACTATGCTCATAAAATCTTGCATCCTACCCCGCTGCCATCACAAACATTCTCTGACGAGCATCCACATCCACATGGTGATAATCCTTCTACCGCCGTTCCAAAGGATAATATAGAGGTGTCAGTCTCGGAGGAGAAGCACCGGGAAACCGCCGAACCAAACGTCACCACAATGGAAAACGAAAAATCAGTTAAAGAAAAACCGAAACGGAGGAAGTTAGGGAAAATTGGAATGCTAGCTGCTTTCCAACCCGCGCTTGAGTTGAAAGATTCAGACTCCGCACTTGCTATTGAGAAGATGCACGACATCGCAAAAGAACTCGGAGATGGCGACATAGAGTTGACGGAGTACTTTCATCTCAAAGGCCACTCCTTATTCAATCAGTCTTCGGATAAAAACAAAAGTTATTTATCCGTGGAAGATGGTGTTCGTTATCTAGAACTAAAGGAAAAATTATTCGGGTTAAACGACACACAGGAAAAAGAACTACAGGAAGGGCGAGCGGGGCTCAGGTGGAACCGGGACGGAGATGAAGTCGTCCGACAGATCGAGCCCATCATATACCTCCGTCGGTGGATGAAAGAAAATGCCCCAGCGGAATGGGATATTGTGAACACACGATACTTAGAGTTGATACATGAAGGGCTTCCCACCTCTCCCCTCTCTGAGAATTTTCCGGCGCTCCACGAGCGCGTAGATACGCATTATAAAAATTTCTTTGAAGCCCTTGTACTACTCCCTGACGACTCTCTGACACTTTCCACGCTGTATGAAAGTTCGCAGGAAAATGTAACAGCCTCTCTCCTCTCAGAACATTCCAAAATACAACCCGCACAACCGGTGGCCGACGTTCCCCCGACACATACGTGGGAAACAACACATGAACCTCCGTCGCTCGTGGATGTCCCCGGAACGAATAGACAGGTAGATGCCGCGGAAGTCTCTCAGAGGTTGTCAGCCACTGCACAGTTACTTGGTGCCGAAAATGAAACAGATTTTCAGAAACGTCTAACAGGCTCATTGCGCGCTCAATTTCCACAGGAACGTTTAACACAAGCTTTAGAAACCTTACAGAAACACGGTCCTGTGGAAGGATTAAAACGAATTCAAGAGAACCACCCAGAAATTGCATCGGAAATTGAGAAAATGTCCCGAAATCAGCGTTAATCCATTGGTGGGTGTAGGACACCGAGATATTCCGTCTTCAGCATATTTTGAACAGCTACTTTTCAGTGAGAAAAAGACTCCCAGAACTGATACTCGTATTCGTTTTGCTGTCATCTTTCAGCCTAAAACTGAATCATCTTGGGCATTACCGTTTCGGCACCATTGATGAATGTTGCCACGCACTCGTTGCGAAGAACCTCCTCAAACACCCCTTTAAACCGACACTGATTGATGAGCCTTATATTTTTTACGGAGAGACGGAGTGGGGGAGCAACCACGTTTGGCTTCATAAACCGATACTTCCGCTATGGCAAGGTGCACTTTCCTTCTTTTTTTTCGGGGTTTCCACGTTCGCTTTTCGGTTGCCGAGCGCGCTCTTAAGCACCTTAGCCGTTTTACTCACCTATCTGATAGGTGTTCAACTCTTCTCTCGCCATGCTGCACTTATAGCCTCCTTTGCTCAGGCATTCTCATACTTCATCATGAATTTGGTGCAAGGTTACCAATTTTCGGATGCTGTTGACATTTCGTTACTGTTCTATTGTGAACTGGGCATGTATGGCGTTATCAGATTGGTAAAGACAGGCAAATGGCGTTTCGTGTGGTTATCCGGTATTGGACAAGGGCTTGCATTTCTCTCTAAAACATATCCCGCGTTCATTATTACAGGTGTAGCCCTCGCTGCCTTGTTGTCCCCTAGACTTTTATTAGCAAAAAAGGAGGATTGTCGCCTTCACTGGTTTCATTTACTAGCGATATTAGGGATTACAGGAGTTGTTGCGGGGGCTTGGATGCTCTATACCGCAATACAGTTTCCAATAGAGTTCAAAATAGAGCATGACTATATTTTTAGGCATCTAACAGAGAATATTGAGTTCTGGGGTGCGCCGTGGCACAGGGTCTTAAATTACACGGATAGGATATTCGACTGCTTCTTTATACCCGTGGCTGTAGCTGTGTGTGGGGGTGTGACGCGTCTGTTCCGAGAAAAACACATGGGACGGACACTTTTGTATGCTTGGGGCATTGGCGTTATGGTTCCTTTTCTGTTTGCCACGACAAAAACACCCAGTGCCACGCTTATTAAAGTGCCCGCTTTTTACATGATATTCGGCGATTTCGTTGTACGAACAGTCCAACGAAAAGTGAAAGATACGCGTATGCATCGATGGTTTAGAAAAGGGTGGATGGTTACACTCTGCTTTTTTAGCCTCATGACAATATACATGGCATACGACTCAACTGCTATAAATTCGGACACGAAAACGTTGTTGGAAACCGCTACTTTTGCGGAGAAACATCTCCCGCCCAACGCTGTGCTCCTTGTTGAGATTAATGGGAAAAACCCTGCTTACCATTGCGACGCGCACTACCTCATGTTCCTCACACCCTTCACTGCACACACCTATCACTCAGAACATGCCTACAAAGCAATGAGCCGACAGGTGAAAAAAAACGGGGGCATCCCCTATGTCGTCACCGAGAGCGAACTCCCGCTTCCTATCCTTTTCAAAAGTGAAAAGGATAAACGAACGTTGTATGCACTACCAGACATGCCTATAGGCCCGGACGAAAATAAGAAATGAGCACGCAAGAAAACGAAAATATTATGATAAAACTTCAGCGCGTTGTCATCTCGTTTGTGCTAGTGGCACTTATCCTATTGACATTTTTGCCGCGGACACTTTCGCTCCCCAAGCATTGGTCCAGCGACGAAGATTTGTGGATGCAGCGAACCCATACCTTCTTTTTCGCCTTGAAAAATGGAAAATTCAAAGAGACGCTTCCGGCATATCATCCGGGGATGCCAACCATGTGGCTTGGGAGTCTTGCATTATGGAGCACGTATCTGACCAAATTCCCTGTCAAAAGCGATGTTGAAGACACAAACTTTTACACGCCTGCGATGCTAGCCCTTGTCCGTTTACCCATCGCGGTTGTAACAGGTGCGTTAATTTTGCTGATAGGTTTTTGCGTGTACCGCCTATTTGGAAAAGTGAGTGCAATGTTATCTATTGCATTGTTATCGGTGGAGCCTTTTCTACTTTCAGAGTCTCGGCGCGCACACACCGATGCGTTGACAGCACTTTTTCTCTTTTTATCGCTCCTCTTATGGTTGTGCGCTCTCGAAAGCAATCTGTCACGGCGACGGTATATCGTTTTTTCTGGTATTAGCTTTGCTCTCGCCTGTCTCACGAAAAGCTATGCCTGCACGCTTATTCTATTTATTCCACTGGTGTGGGTGTGGTATGCGAAAGAAAATAATCTCTGCGTGTCCAGGATGATGTGGAGTGTTTTGCTCTGGCTTATGATGATACTCGCAACAGCAGTGGGGGTTTGCCCGTATATGTGGACGCGCGTGGAGATGTTGGTTCTCTGCACTTTCGGGGGGGCACTGCTCCTGTGGAGTTTGCGAACACTCGCGAAGACAGATACACCTAAACTCACGCACACGGCTTTTGAGGTACTCGTCGGGATATTCTTCGTTGTCGTGGGATACACTATCACTGCAAGTGCTCCAGTGGTTACGACTATTCTTGAGAAAATGTTTCAGGCAGTCGCGGAGTCACATGATTTACCCAAGCTGTTTTTAGGGAATATTCTTCACAATCCAGGGGGGCTTTATTTTCCTACCGTCACAGTGGTGTGGAGTGGCGTGTTGACGTTGCCCCTGATAGGTGTTTCTGTGTGGAATGCAGCGGCACAACGCAAACAGAAAAATAACAAAGTGTTTTGTCTTACTATTGTGCTAGTCCTGTTCGTCTTATTTTACCTCATTGGACTGAGTATCGCAGCAAAGAAAATATCAAGATACCTTGTGATATTCCTACCGGCAGTTAGCGTCTTGACAGCACTCGGTGCAACGCACCTTGCCCAACATTTCACGCGAAAATGGGTCCGTTATGCATTACTTGTGTCTGTTTTTCTTTTGCAAGCAGTGCCGGTACTACGACTCCACCCCTATTATCGCACCTACTATCACCCACTATTATCTGGAAAGTGGGTGGCAGAAAATACAACGTGTATCACTGGTGCAGGATTAGACTTAGCAGCAGAATATCTGAATGCAAAACCAGATGCGGAAAACATACAGGTGCGAACGACGTGGTTCAGCAAAGACTTTGGGAATTACTTCGTAGGTGACATGCTACAGCGGCACCAGCAGACTCACGAAACTTCGCATGACTTTGACTACGATATTGAGTATCTCCGTGATAAACAAGTCGGAGGGAAAATCCCGCGAGATGCTCCAGAAAACTATAAAATCCATGGTTTTTTGCGTCCCGGCAGAAACTTACCGCGAGAACTTGAACATGTCGTCACCTTAAATGGCATCGACTATGTGTGGATATATCGAATACTTGATTTTCCGCCCGAAAACGCCAGCGAAACACCACACGAAAACGTGCCCCCGTGAAGTGAATGGAGCTATTTTATGGAAGCAGCGCCACATTCCCGAATGCCCATCATCACTCATCCGCGTCTATGGCGAACTAAAACCCAAAGAAACGACCGGGAACGTCTCCGCAGAGAAAGCCGAAAAGCGAGAAATCCAAGCAGAAAAAGGGGCGTTGATGCCACCGATGGACGAACAGAACCGTAAATTTTCCACCTAGCTGCTCCGACTGATAGGCGCGAGATAACACACCGATGTGTTCTTGAAAAACACGAAAGCGGGCGTTTTTAGTGTTCGCGCCCCTCCTTGCTCGCTTGGTATAAACCCACCCCATCCCGCACCGTGGCAGTCTCTTTTCTATTTTATCCATTATTTCATATTTTTCTTGACTATTTTTTTATTTCTGGTATCCTATGTATTATCGCTATTTTTTTCTTCAAAAGAAAGGCAGAATCCATGAGTCAGTATGTCCACCGGAATATGCCCCTTACCGCTGGGGTTTCCCGCGTCCTGATGCGTGAGTTATTCGCCGAGGAAGGTTTCGTCAAGCGCGCCGAGATTATAGCTCGCGTCAGCAAATACCGCACGGAAAACGGAGGTGCCGCGACGCCGAAAGACAGTTGTGTCTCAGCCGTGAAAACCGCATTGCGTGGTTTGGAGTTAGCCCAACAGGCAGAAAGGCACCCCGATGCCGCGGGGTATTGGCAGATCTGCTAAAAAGAAAAAAGGCGACGCCGATGTCGCCAAACGAAAGCGTTGCCTCACCCCCACGAAAGTAGGATGCTGTCAAACGGGTTCTGGATGCAATGCCATTTTAGGCTCACGATTTACTTATGATATAAGTAGTCACAGATGCCATATTCAGATGCAACGTTTTGTGTGTGATATTCATAGAGTCCAGCCCAATATCAAGTCAGTTTTAGGGAAGTGCTGAGTCTCACCGACTGCGTATTCTTCCAAATTCTCATTGATATTTATGAAAATAAAGGCGTCGACACATGTTTTTCAAACTGTTCTCCCACCGTTTTTTTATCGGTGTCTTGGTGTTAGTCGTTTGCTGCGTCGGAATTCTTTACTTCCTACAGACACAGACACGCAAAGACCCGGTAGTGATTTACAAACCGACGATTGTCGAGAAATCGACTATTCCTGAGGGTACAGCCGTTTCCCCGAACTTCCCACCTGTTAATCCGAATGAAGAACCCGTTGAAGCCGCGTATAAACGGCTTGAATACATCAAAAACAATCCGTATGCCTGGGGCGGTGTTCACTCTGAACGCGCCACCGAACTCATCGCAGAGTTGATGCCGCCACCAGTATTGGTAGAACATGCCGACGGTGATAAAGTCTATGCCCTGATAGTAGAACTCATTGCAGAAAACCATCCACGCGCCGCGGGGGGCTTGATAACGAATATCTGTGATGGGAACATTTCTGGACGGGCGATGTACGATGCGTTAGTAGAGCTCGCTCCCCTATCTGTGCCTCACATTCTTCCATATTTGGAGAGAGGCGTGGCAGAGGGGGGACATATTAGAAGTGGAGTATTTAACACTTTAAGTCGCATTGCAGCGGAGTATCCGTCAGAACTCGGAGGTATCACTGAACACATTATTATCCCGAAGATAGCGAAGATAGCTGCGGATAAAGATTTCGAGCGTTATGATTCAGGAACGGTTTTTTTTGCCCAAGCAGCCCTTGCTCGTCTTGGCAGATAGGAGGAGATTCTCATGAAAAACACCACACCCACGGGGTGTCGTTCTATTTTCTCATCGCGTGCTTTCAAGTCATCAATGCTGTCTATCCACGTCTGAACATCTTCTATAAACGTCTCAGGTGTTTCAGCGGTGGAGATAATGTCAAGGAGTTGTTTGAGTTTTTCGTAGATGCTGGCGGTACACATCTTCTTCTTTCCTGTCGAGTTCTTCAAAGACTTTGTCCGGCTTCTCGGTGTTCTTTGCGATATAAAGAAACGCGTCTGCTGGCGAGCTCGCGGTTTTGAGACGGATAAAGCGAATGTGGTGAAAAATCTGTCGGGAGCACTGCTGTTGTCGGCGCACTGTAATACCCTGACATTCAATCTCCTTTTTAAATTGTTGCTTGCCCTGGCTACCGTTGGCTGTCTGCCTGGCTTGAACTGAGCCACAGGTTGATGGCAGGGCTGCTTGCGATGCGCCGTTGTCCGACGAGCGCGTTAATGACAACGGTATACGGGTGCGTTTGCGGATTTCCGATGAACGGGTTACGTCGTAGCTGCCGATTACCCGCCGCGATAATGTTCGGGAGAAGTCGCAACGTAGCCTCAGTCTGATTTTTTCGGAGGAGCGTGGTTCGACGTTCCAGCTGCACGCCAGTGGGTAAACCGACGGATGTTAGAGTTAACGCCTGATTATTTCCCCGGCGCCGTTCTACCGTCACGATGATGTCTACAGCACCCTCCCGCGTTACGGTGATGTTTTGTGGCGCAACGGAAATGACTACAGGTGCCGTTTCGGTAATACTGACGACGACGTTCTGCCGCTGAACCGTCAGCGTATTGTTCTGAATACGGTAGAACTCAACGGGATTCGCTTCGCGCCGGATCTCATGCCCCGTAACGGTGGTAACCGTTCCAACAACTTGCACAACCCGATGTGTGACAGGCGCGTCCGGGGCCGCGGTTAACGTGATGTAACCCCGTGTGGCGCCGCCCCCAGAGAGAATTGCACTCTCGCTCGCATTAACCCCCGGTGGTAGGTTTTCAACCGATAAGAGAATCGGTTCGGTAAATCCCACCCGGCGTTGCAATGTCACCTCTAACAACCCGGTACCGCCCTTACCGATGTTTGGGTTGTCCGGGGTTACGGAAATCGCGAAATCCGGAACGGTAGGGCGAATGTCGAGATGGTAAAGGTATGCCGGACCGCCCTTGCCAGCAATGTCTTCAATGCGGACGGCATATTCCCCCGGCTCCGAAAAACTATAATCAATGATGGCGTTGCGTCTGCCCCCGACGCCGGCATTGTTTGCTAAAACCTCGCCCGCAGCGTTCAATAACGTTAAAGACGGACTTAAGGGTGAATTAATACGTTCTGCAGAGACATCAATCGAGTAACCGCCGATATCCGCAAAAAATCCCCAGGGGCCATAGCCATTTGTGATTTTAATCAGAATCTTGTTTCTCCCTTTTGAGACAGGGAGTTGGATGACATCGTCCCCACGTCGGAGCTGTCGGTGCACATACTTGCTAAAAATCAGCCTGTCGTTTACCCAGAGCTTAATCGTATCGTCCGAACCGAGGGACAGCAGATAGTTTCTATCTCTGTCAGATTCAAGGAATGTCACGGCATAACCTGTCACATCGTCTTCAGGGACGTTCGAGAACAGATTCGCTCCTATGCGATTGGTTCGGTACCACCCGATTTTTCTCCCGTCTTTCCCTCTATATTCCTTCTCCAAGTCAATCTCGGTTTCGGGGGGATATACCGTATCAAATCCGGTTTCTTTGGTGTTATCAAACGGATGAATTACCCACCATGGTGCGAGACGTGCCCCCTCTGAGATGGTAAATCGATAATAGTCGACTTCACTAGGGCCGGAGATGCGGCCGCTCATGGCACCGGGTTTCTCGAAATGTTGGGCCTGTTCAATCTCGGAGGCAGTGAGTTTCCCAAGTCGGCGCGCTTCTTGTGCCACAAACGCGATAATCCGGAGACGTTGCGGTTCCGTAATGTCTGCGTTCTCTTTATTCGCCATGCGGGTAATGGTTTGTTCCCATTCTTCTGCCGATAGCGCCCGATTGCTTGGCGCTCTGAGTTCATGGCAGACACTACATTTTGCTTCAAAAAGGATTTCACCTTCCGCCCCCTCAGACTTAATGACAGCCGCATCTTCGGGCATGAACAACGACATATTCTGTGCATTCGTCTCTATTTCTAGATTGACAGGAATCTCACTAGCAATGAAGGGGAAGGTGCCGTAGGGCGTCTGAATCTGCTTCAGTCCAGGATTCGCATCCAGTTTGAACTGCCAGGGTATCTCTTGCAGATTTTCCCCGCCGACTGTAGATTGGATGGTATTGCCAATTTCTCCACTTGGCGGGAAAAGATAGGTATTGTATGCGATAAGCCCGCACTTCAGACGGTAAACCGCATCTGGATTTCCTCGATAAAGCAGGTCACGGATGTGTAGTAAATACGTGCCATCTGCCGGTAGGATGTAATCAATGAGCGGGTCGAGGCTATAGAATCCGTTGCTACGTGCCAACTCGACACCGTCTTTATCAAAGAGAGAGAGCGTCGGATTGAAAAACTGCTGACTGATATTGTTCAGCCGATATGCATTGATGCTGAAAACTGTTCTGTCGCCCGCATTTCCTTCAAAAGCGTAATAGTCTTCGTCACCCCCGGGGTTAATCACGCCATTCATAATCAGTGGGAATTGAAGGATAGTTGCGGATTCCGGCAGGTTATTTGATTCGATTTCGAGTGTGTCTCTGCTCTGACTGACGACAAAGGGCCATGCGGTGGATGTGCCGTGTTTGCCGACGATGCGAATTTCGCGCTGCCCACTGGCGGCATCCGCTGCGATTGTGATTTGCGCGCTTAACCCGACATTCATTCGGGCCACCGATTGCAGATAATCGATAATTTTACCTTGCTCTTCCGGGTTGATTTCGGCACCTTTCTCTTCAACCATGCGTCGCACCGTGGCTTCCCACTGTGCAGGTGTCATGGAACGGTTACTCGGCGAGCGGAGTTCATGACACTGCCCACAATTTGCCTCAAAAATGGGGCGATGTGTCTCATTCACACTTCCACTACCGGTGAGAAGTTTCGCCGTAATCCCCGGTTCGCCTTCAATGATGAGTGTGTGTGCTCCGTCTAAATCTGACCCTTGCACATTAATCTCGACGGTGGTGCCCGCCTGTCCTCCCGCGGGGAATAGCGCGTTTAAGCGCGGTGTCCCTTGCGCAAAGAGTGCGCCGGAGGGGAGTAAACTAAAAAAGGTCACTGTTAGAATCCGCAGTTTTAACAATGAAATCAGAAATTTTCGGGCGAATTTCCTTCTCGCTTTCATCTTAATCGTCCTTGAGTTCATGGATTAATTGACGTTTGCGGATATGCCAGACGCGGACTACGCCGTCGCGGCCACCCGCAGCCACCAACGTACCGTCCGGGCTTAGCTGTACGGCATAAACGGCATCCGTGGGTTCGTCAAAAATGCGCCGTCGATTGCCGGAGCGGAGATTCCAGAGAATCACTGATGTGTCGGCACTGCCTGATACGATAACTTCTTGGTTATTCCAAATGCCACAGTCTACACTATAGATAGGGCCTCGGTGTCCCGTGTATTCGCGAACTAGGGTACCCCGAAAATCGCTTTCCTCGCCTGATGTCACGCGCCACGAACGGATAACGTTGTCCGCAGAACCGGAGACAATCATGTCCGAATCGGCGGCATAAGCGAGGCTATACACAGCGTCATCGTTACCGTCAAGGTTTACCAGTACGGTGTAATTCTCTGGGTGCCACACCTTTATCGTTTTATCCTCACTCCCCGTCACAAAGTAGTCGCCCCGCGGATGATACAGTGTACAAAGTACGCGTCCGACGTGTTGACTCAGCCATTCTGTATTTTCATCGATGACATTGAATTCCGTATCTCCAGTGGGTGATAACTGAATGAGAGCACTGTATTCATCCATGCTAGCCGTGAGTAGTTTCGGACTGCTGCTCGTCGAATTGGGGCTGAGGGCGATGGACTCGACGGTATCTGCATGAATTTCAACGGTTTTCAGGAGTGCTTGGGAGCTAACATCCCAGAGGCGAATTTCCCCACGCTGCGCGGCGACACCGCCGCCTGCGAATAACGTTGCACCGTCGTGCGAAAACGCGAGGCAGCGTACCGCACCTGCATGGGGCTCGTAGATACTCACGAGTTGTCCTGTCCTGATGTCCCATAATTCCACCCCTTGGTATTTCGCCACGGCGAGGCTTCGCCCATCAGGGGTAAAGTGGAGTGCCCAGATTGGAGAGGACGGTGCCGCGTCTCCAGGGGGAAGAATAAAAAGCATCAGTAGTAGTGCTGTGAGATAAAAAATCCGATTTCTCATCGTTTATCCGCGGTTCGTGAATCAAGATGAACATGCGGATAGCCTCGTACCTTAATTTAGTAGTTCAGCGGATAACGCCGAGACGCGATGCCCATAATTAGCCCAGCACGCCGCGTATGGGGCGCCCGCCGCGGGATAGCACGATTCGCAAACCGTCATCGGATTCAAGGCTCTCGTTATAGTCAATCCCGAGGCTTTGATAGAGTGTTGCCGACAAATCTTCCGGACGCACCGGTGTATCGGCCGGCTCCATCCCTAGCGAATCTGAAGCCCCGACGACTTGGCCACCCTGTACACCGCCGCCCGCTAACATGATTGAGAAGACACGTGAATGATGGTCCCGTCCACCATTGCGATTGATGACGGGTGTCCTACCGAATTCGCCCATGGCCACAACCATGGTAGTTTCTAACAAGCCTCGTTCCGCCAAATCGCTGATGAGGGTTGCTAACGTCCTGTCAAACTGCGAGAGTTTGCCGGGTAAGCTAGAAAAAATACGATTATGGTTGTCCCAGCCGCCATGACTGACGGTGACAAAATTCACCCCTGCTTCCACAAGTCGTCTCGCCAGCAGGCAGCTCTGCCCGAACGTATTGCGCTGATATGCATCCCGGACGTTAGCAGGTTCCGCTTTTAGTTCAAAGGCGGCGCGGGCATCGGTTGAACTCATGAGTTCGTAAGCGGCATGATAAAACCTGTCGGCGGCATGCGCCGTCGGATTGCCTGCCTCATACTTCTTAAAGGCGGCATCTACGGCTTGTCGCAAACTCCGGCGGCGTTCGACGCGTTCATACGAGACGCCTTTTGGTGGGACTAAGTCACGCACCTTGAAATTTTTACTCGCGGGGTTGCCACCGGGGGAAAAGGGAGCAAGCGATGCGCCGAGGAATCCACCGCCGCCATACGCAACCGGTGTGGGCAGCGCGATGTAAGGCGGTAAGGCACTCCGTTGCGCCTTAAGTTTAGAGACGACGGCGCCGTATCCCGGCACTGCAAATCCGGGCAACGGTTGGTAGCCTGTCATCATATAGTGTGTGCCACGCTCATGCGCCGCTTCCGGCGATGTCATTGAGCGGATAACGCAGAGCTTGTCCATCTGTTGCGCGAGCTTTGGCATGTGTTCACTGATGTGGATGCCGGTAACGTTGGTAGGAATCGGCTTGAAAAGCCCGCGTATTTCTTCAGGTGCTTCCGGCTTCATGTCCCACATATCCAGATGACTGGGCCCTCCACCGAGCCAGATTAAGATAACGGAGGTAGCCGTTGAAGTTGCCGGGTGCGTCGTACTTGAGGCATTCGCCAGGGGTGTCTTTGCGGCGGCTTTCAGCCGGAACAGTTCTGTTAGGTTCAACCCAAAAAGCCCCAGCACGCCAGCTTTGATAAAATCTCGGCGGTAAAACCGTTCACAATCGGTTTGTATGCATCTGTTTTTTTTCATGGTGAAGCTCCTTACAATACAATTTAGGCGTGTCGCCGTCGAATTCGGAGTCTTCGGAGCCATCTTTGTGCCTCTAGCAGTTCTGTGTCAAACGGCTCGTTTATTTCAAAGCACTCTGTCTGCCCGGCGTAGACGTGATGCCAATCGACAATACAAGGCAAGCGGTTTTCGACAAGGTTGCGCATGAGAAACGCCCGGATTTTCGCACGCGTCTGTTGAGGTGCGTTATAAATTGCATCCTCAATCTGCGTATCCGTTACGACGCGCGCCATGTGTCCTTGTGCTTCCAGCGCGTAGTAAAGTCCATGTTCCGGATGGATGTTGTGATATTCAAGGTCTTGGCTTTTCAGCCACGCGTCATCCGATGAGAGTCCTTCCTCAGCAGCGAATGTATCAAGGAGCATTTTCTTTGCGGCCCAATCGACGCGATTGGTGACGCGTTGCCAATCATCTTCAAGTTCATTGAGAATAGATTCCCATTGGGTTAGTACCCATTCGCTTTCCCGGTCGGATTCTGTGATGTAAGTCCGGGCGAAATGAAGGTATTCGCGCTGAATATCGACAGCGGAGACGGTTTTACCAGAAGTTAATTCGATGTGCCATGTAAAGGTTTCATCGCGAGAGATTTTTTGAATCGCCTCGACAGGGTCTGCGAGCGTCACGTCGGGCAGCGGAAGCTTTTCGCCATGTTTCTCGTGAAATCGTTCTACCGCGGTGAGAAGGAGCGCCGTGGTGCCGACTTTGAGCGCGGTGGCGAATTCGGACATATTGGTATCCCCGACGAGGAGGTGAAGCCTCCGGTATTTAGTATAGTCACTTAGCGGTTCATCGCGCGTATTGATAATTGCCCGGCTAAACTGAATCCATTCGTAAATCTCGGTGACGATATGGTCTGCCCGTTGCGAGATTTGGTAGTCGGGGGGGCCTCCCTGCTTTTGTTGAAAATCAGGAAAATCGCTCGTTTCGTCATATGCCCCGACGCGCCCGGCGCCTGCATAAATCTGTCTGGTAACAAAGAACGGGAGCAGGGTAGGAATCACGATTCGGTAAAAAGGCACTTCCCGGCGGAGCTGAAAGTTTTCATGACAGCCAAAAGTTGCTCCGGTGAAATGATCAATGTTATTTTTGAAAAAGGCTGTCGAGAGTCCAGTTGTGTCTAATATCTGGCAAATCACGCGTTCAATCGCTTTATCGTGGGCGACGAGCTCAAAGAGGGAGGTACATTCAGCTGTGGCATATTCGAGATGCCCCATATCAATGTAGAGGCGTCCGCCGTTAAACAGAAAACCGCCATTTCCAGGGGGTTCACCCCAGTTGCGATAATGAGTATCGCGGATGCCGAGTTCAAGTACATTGAAGACGTAGTCTCGAACACGCGCGGCAACCCCTTCAGCGGAGCCGGGGCGCCGTTCGTTCTGCGACATGCAGCCAAATTCGGTTTCAATTCCAAAAATGCGATGCTTCATTTCTTCCGTTTTGTTCAATCTCGTGAGTGGCGCTGGGATGCGCCGGGGGTAGCATTCGCGGAACGGAAACGTCCTATGCGTGCCTTGTCAGAAACGTGTTGGGCTTCGACTACCATTCATCCAATGCTGGCTGAATGTCGTTAGAATGGAGTAGTCGAAACTTACTAGTTCCGGATTGCGTTCTTTCCAAAACCCCTGCTTCAATCTCACTGGTGTCGAGTGCTTCGTTGATGACGTTGCGGAGTTCCTCATCGGAAACGGTGTCCGCGTCAGTTTCGGGTTCTCCTTCTTGAAGACTTAGTTCCCTTCCGAAAGCCCAGGTTTTGAGGCAAACGTGTAGGGCATTGGTTAACGTTCTATCTGTTTGCGGTGTGGACAATGTCTCCAAATTTGCGGCGGTGCAGAGATAATTTTTCATCTGTGCTTCAATTGCTTCTGTACCTCCTATCACTGATGCGGTTGTTTCTGTGTGTACGTTGCCGTCGTAGTTAAGCAGCGTCCACCGGTTCTCCGAGGGGTTCCCCCCGAGTTCTGCGAGCAACATTTTGATTATATACGCCTCACCGACAATCGATTCAAATGCCTGTTTGAAAGTGTGTGCTAATACAAAATGTGTCAATCGGTGTAGATTGACATCGTCTGTCGCATTTTGAAATCCTTGTAGGCTAGCAGTATCCGTTACGAGCATCCGAAGCCGTTCAATATCGGCGGGGTGCCCGATTGCGGAGAGGGCTATTCTATCGTGTACTTCAAAGATTTTGCGTTGCCCGGTGCTGAGTGTGACGAGCGCTATCCCTTCGTTATAACTGAGTCCAACAACAGGACTTCCGGGCCGTAACTGTTCTTCAATATAGTCTCGTCTGTCTTGAATCGCTTCAATCCAGCGATAAGGTTCATCTCGCATATTTTTCCATGTGATGTCGTGTTTTTTGAAAAATGTGATTTTGCACATTTCCTAAAATCGATACCCCGGCTCGGGTTTTCAATTTAGGAGACGGCTTCCGCGTAGCATTCTGCAAGGTATTCATCAGCAAGGGTTTGAACCCCGGCGGCAGTGACGGTTTTTATCGTTGGGAAAATCTGCGCGGCGGCGTTATAACCGCTGGTAGCAGCGTCGTACTCACTTGCAGTTTCCAAAAGTCTCAAAAGGGTACAAGTTGCCTGCCGTTGTTCCATGTCCTGCAAGTCTGTTTCACCCCATCGGTTTAGATATCGTAACACACCGCGAATCCAGATGGAGCCTGAGCCTGTCGTAGCGAAATCTACATTCTCAAAGTGTGCGCCGAGTGCATCATAGAAAAAAATCTTTCCCTTGTGCATTTCTGTTGAAGTTGTGTCGTACAACGCAAAAATGGGGATGACACCGCCGATGCCTTGCAGCGCCATCGACAAATTCTCCCGAATTAACCGTGACAACATCCGGAGTTTTCCTTCAAGACTCAGTTCTTGAAGTTGGCTTCGTCGAAAGTATTGGAAGGAATGCTCTAAAATTCTGGCGATTTCGTACGCGATTGCAGGTGAACCGGAGATGGCAAGCACAGAAAAATTGTCAATTTGCAGGACTTTATCTGCCCTGTCGTAAATCACCGCTGTGCCAGCTGTCGCGCGCCTGTCACCTGCCACCATCACCCCTTCATCGTAACGCACTGTGATGACAGTGGTACTATGGGTTACTTCTACATCGCCAATGGGGCGCTGTTGTGTGGTTATCTCAGGCATCCCAAGCTGTAACGGCGCGTTCGCATGTCGGAGAAGGCTAAGAAAGTCGCCCTTGTGGTTTATGACAGAGCTCCCTTCTCTGTTCGTCATCTCCAAGTGGTTACTCAGAAACTCACCCGTGTGGTTCATATTTATGTCTCTTTCTCATCAGTTCAAGCGGTAAAGCAAGTGAATCAAGATGAAGTCCACCTAGATTTCCGTAGGCGTCCTTCACCTTATCCAAAGTTGGCAGCGATTCTGATAGAGCGACTTTAGTGATATTTTAGAGATGCTCAGTGTCTTTTGACGCATTCTTACTGCCCTGTTCTTTGGCGATAGCGGCGCGACTGTTCTTTGTCAACCCGTCGCATCCGTTTCAGGAGTTTTTGCGTATCAGGTTTTTTTACATCTTGGCGTTTCGGAACTGCATCATCCCCGTCGTCATCTCCGGGTCCGATGGGTTTGGTAGTGCGCTGCTTGCGTTCAAGTTCAGCGATTATCATGAGATTAATCTCCTTTTTTGGGTGATGGGATACGACGTGAAATGCGCCTTAATTTCGTAGCGTGGCCTGGGGCCGGATGAGTGCCGTCACTTTCAGCCAAACGCGCCCAATGGCTTCGTATCGCCCATTTACAAAAAACCCAACTTCTTTATTAACGTTTCAACATGAGGTGATTCATCAAGTACTTGGTTGTAGCGTTGCGCTACTTCGGCAGTAGCGAGTTCGTCGAGCGCCACAGAAAATGCGCGGCCATTGACGTTGAAGGTAATGCTATCCCACTGAATGGCTGTTATCGCTTCTGCAAACCGATAAACAGCGTTCCCGCGAAAATAAGCGCGTGTATCCGCGGGCGGTTGATATGTGGCGGCATCAATCAATTCATCTGTCACAACGCGTCTCATAGGCAACGCATAGAACAATCCTTCATCGAGATGAATATTATGGTATTCTAAATCAAGACTCTGCAACCATGCATCTTCCCAATCCAGTCCCTCTTCTTCCGCGAAGGTTTCAAGCAACCATTTCTTCGCTACCCAATCGAGCCTGTCGGTAAGCGTCATCGGCTCTGTTTCAAGAGCATCAAGTGTCGCTTCCCATTCCACGAGTACCCAGTCCGTCTCAAATTTATCGGCGTTAATATCGGATATATATTTTTGTGCCAACGCGAGGTATTGGCGCTGATGCTCAATAGCAGACATGGTTTTTCCCTGCGCTGTCATCACTTGCCATCGATAGTCCTGGTCACGTGAAATCGTTTTAATGGTATCAATCGGATTTGCGAGGAGGAGCGTTTCGGGTATTCGCCGCTGTTCTATCAATGCGATAACGAGCGCGGTAGTTCCTACCTTAAGTGCCGTTGCGTACTCTGACATATTCGCGTCCCCAACAATTCCATGTAACCGTCGATACTTCGTTGCATCCGCGTGAGGTTCATCGCGCGTATTAACGATGGGCCGTTTGTGCATAGTATCGATACTGGCTTCAACGTGAAAGAAATCTGAGCGTTGCGCCAACTGATATACCCCCGGTGTTGCGAGTCCGGCTTCGGTTTCAACACCGAGTTTGCCTGCCCCCGCGAAAATTTGTCGCGTTACGAAAAAAGGCAGAATACTTTGCTTGAGGTATTCAAATGGGACATCGCGTGCCATGAGGTAGTTGTCATGGCATCCGTAGCTGTGCCCGTGAAAATCCGTGTTATTTTTGTACAAGAGCACCTGTTTTCCGAGTTGCTCACTGCGTGCGATTGCACACCGTTGTAGAATCCGTTCTCCGGCTTTATCGTGTGCGACTAGTTCAACCAAGCTCCGGCATTCCGGTGTCGCGTACTCTGGGTGCGCGTGGTCATTGTAAAGTCTCGCCCCATTCACCAGAATCCGGTCGCTTTTAATCTCAACAAAAGAGCGATTTTTCTTTCTGTCCTGTTCTTCGGCTGCTTTTTCATCAGGATGGTTGGAGAGGCTTTTTGCGCGAAATCCGCGTTCGTCGCGAAACGGATCTTCGCCGCTGTAATCCCATCGCGGTTTAATCTCATCGCGTTCTGAGGCGTGGGCCCACTCGCGGCGGTAACTTTTAATCAGTTCAATAGATTGATTAACGGCATCAATGTGCTTCTGATTTTCAAGCGTAATGCCGTATTCAGTTTCAATACCAAAAAGTCTTTGCATTTATCGGTTAAAAAGATTCGGTTAATCAGATTTGCAGGCGCGTCTCAAAGCTATCAATCGACATGCTTGTCAAAGCTATCAATCGACATGCTTGCCATCAGGGTTGTTTAGCGGTATTCCGCCAAGATTTTCGTGGCTTAAATAACCCGCGTCGGAATTTTGCGGCGTTCCTGCTTTTCAGGTTTAATGGGAGCCACCTTAACGACATTCTCAGGTTCGTAATCGAGTAACTTGAGCCAGTCCTCGGTTGTCTCGATAGGCGGAAAAATTTCGCTTTCGCTGTATTCTGCGTTGAGCGCGTTAAACAAATCTGCGCGTGAGATTCCGGTGTCGCGTTCAGGTTCTCGTATGGCGCGTTTGAGCGCGGATTCTTTTGCGCGTTGGACGATAGATTCAATAATCGCGCCGGTACAAAGATGTCCGCGATACAGGATATCGCGTCGCCCGCTCCGGAGCACGACTTCCAAAAACCGGTTATTCTCATCCTCCCGGAACATCTCATCAACCACCTCGACAATGAGGTTGTTGACACACGTCTCTGCCGTCTGGTTTTGAAGGGCGTTATCGTCGTCAGTCGTTTCCTCGTCGCGGTGCAGCTCGGGCGCAAAGGGAAGTTCTGGTGTCAAATAAATCCGGAAAATCTCCTTCGCCGCTGTGGCGTTAGGACGCGTCACTTTAATTTTTCGATCGATTCGCCCAGGGCGTAGTATGGCCGGGTCAATCAGATCCGGCCGGTTGGTTGCAAGGATGAGCACAACATCCTGTAAGGATTCAATCCCGTCCATCTCGGCGCAGAACATCGGCACGAGGGTATTTGAAATACTGTGCGAGCGCATCGCGCGCCGGGTGCCTAAGATGGATTCTGCCTCATCAATAAACACAAACGCAAGTTTGCCTTCCTGACGCTTTTCTTGTGCGATTTGAAAGATTTCGCGCACTTTCCGCTCTGATTCGCCCAACCACATGTTCAGAATCTCAGGCCCCTTAATGTGGAGAAAACACCCTTCAACATCTTTACCGGTTTCTGAACGGAGCTGTACAGTCAAATTATGCGCCGTGGCTTTACCGATGAGTGTTTTTCCACAGCCCGGGGGGCCATGGAGGAGAAACCCCTTCGGCGCGCTGTACTGGAACCGTTCAAACAGTTCCGGATGCAGAATTGGAAGTTCAATCGTATCCTTAATCGATTGAATCGTTTCATCGAGGCCACCTACCTTGGACCACGGTATTTCCGGGATGGCTTCAAGGGCATACGCGTCGGTTTTCTCAGCGGCGATGTGTTCAAGCGCGACACGGAAGTGCGTGTCCAGGCGAACTTCGTCCCCGGCCTTAAGCGCAACATCTGCCAAATCGTCGGAGCGTTCTAAGAGTAACCCCTGCGTGCCCGATTCTTGTCCGACGCGGAGGCGTCTATCCTCCATAACCTCTACAATTTTCGCGATAGGTCCGGCACCGCTATAGCCCAACTCACCTACCACAACAAATGCATCATTTAACAGAACGCTGAACCCTTTTTTGAGCGTATCAACATTGAGTTCAGGTGCGATATTCGCGTAGTATTCAGAACCGCCGACGATGACGCGAGCAATATCTTCCTGCGGTAAACCGAGCAGCGTGCCAACGCGATTTGCCGGCGAGGTGAGCCGCTCTATCTCCTCCTCCATTTCGCCGTGAATGCGGAGGGCTTCTTGCTGGATGGCTTGTACGCGTTCTTGGAACTCACCCTCATCTCGGACAATCGAGCGCCGGAGCTCAAGAAGCCAGCGGTGACGGCTGTCGTCGGCTGGTGTCTCGGTGAGGATATGGTGAACTAATTGCAACGAATAGCCCGAACTTGAAGTATCTTCTTCGCTTTCAAGATACTCCTCATCCAGTTGTTCCTCATCATCTACAAACAGTTCCGACTTATGGCGACTTACGCCATCACTTTTCGGTTTTTTCTTGCCGTACATTAGGAACGTCTCCTCAGGCAGAAAGGGATGACTTTAGGATAAAGTTTAACATAGTTCCGACATTTTTTGCAAATCATCATTTGATACCGGTTTTTCTCTTTAATTCAGACGCCATGGCGTGATGCAGCTTTCGTGAAAGCGCTGCAAGGACAACAGCCTTGAAATACGCTTACGAAAATTTGAAAAATGGACCGGCTTATACCAATTTGCATGAGTTTAACATAGCATGTAAAACTCATGCAAGAAAAAACATTTGAGAGATGTAATGCTCGCCCCGCCATTCGTCGTTACCAATTGAAACATGTCCCTCAAACCGTTGGAACCAGCCAACGATATCTACACGCCATTTGAATTCATTGTATCTTCGGGCAGGAGCCCCCGCTGCTTTCGCTCGGGGAGGAATGTCCGCTCCTGTCTTGTGTCGAAAAAAGGTTGAAATTCTATCAAAAATGCTATATCATGATAGTATCACGTTGGCAGACATAAACAGCGCCACTGCTTAGTGGCGTGTCTGCCTACCCACTGTTTAGGGGTTAAAAACGTGATACGTGAAAACCGATGGCGAAAAAAGGTAGCAAGCCAGATGCTTGCCAAAGAAATAAAAAACAAAAGAAACATTGCAGAACGTATAAATATCAGATACGAGAACACCCGAAAAATGTCCGTCTTGGCAATATGCTTGACGACTTGTGCGATGTTCACAATCACTTTCTCAAGCTTGAGAACCGCTATTATCGTAGATATGGTAAATATGCCGGGCGTTTCCGCGAAACGGCGGTTTCGCCCTACGCTTGCAACCGCACTTGACGCGGTAATCAGACGCCTCCACATTTCTTTTGAAAGATTTTTTAACATCCCCGGCGTCGGGCGTCCGAAATATAAGAAACGCGGAAAATATCGTTCTGCGAAATTTCAAAGTGGTTATCTCCTTGAAGAAGGTAGCGTCCGTCTCTCTTTCAAAGCGTGGGACGAGCCGTCGCAATCCTTTAAATTCCACAAACACTGGTTTTCTTTTCATCAGCATCGCGATTGGAAAGGGACTGTTCGTTATATCCAAATCCTTCGTGATGCTGTCGGCACCTATTGGCTCTCTGTTGTGACGGATGATACTTCTAAAGAAGTGCTGCCTGCTACGGGTGAAAGTGTTGGGGCAGACTTCGGACTGAAGAACGCATTTTTGACGTTGAACACGGGCGAAAAGATACAATCGCCACAATTCTTGAAACTCTCCTTGACAGAACTTCGCAAACGCTCCAAAAGTCTTTCGCGGAAAGTCAAAGGTTCTAACAATTGGTGGCGTTGCCTCCGTCAGCTCACACGGGTGTATCGCAAGATTACCACCCAACGCAAAGATTGGCAGTGGAAACTTGCCACGGACCTCTGCCGAAGGTTTGATACCATCGTCACCGAGACACTGAACCTTGAGGGCATGAAACGCCTCTGGGGCCGGAAAGTCTCGGAGCTTTGCTTCGGGCAGTTTGTTGAGATTCTGAAATTCAAGTGTTTCAAACATCATCGTGAATTCCGTCAAGTTGGACAATGGACGCCGACAACGAAGCCGTGTTCGGATTGCGGACATCACAACGAAAATCTTTCTCTTTCTGACAGGCAGTGGACGTGTCCTGACTGTGGTTGCCACCACGACAGAGACATCAACGCGGCGATAAACATTTTGAGGGCAGCTTGTGTTCCCTCTGTGGAGCGATAATAAGACGGTGGACGCTTGGAAAACCGCAGTCGCTACGAAGCACAAGCCCCTGCCTTTAGGCAGTGGGTGCCTTGACCATAAGTCATTTTGTTCAGTTAGTCCTTTGACAATTATAGCAAAGCCCAGTCTGTAACGGTTTCATATTCTTTACTACCACAGTTCCGACACTTTTTGAAAATCATCACGCTTTTATTCTTTTTTCTGTGAGTGTCGGCTTTTGTTTTGCTTTATCATAGAGAATTAGGTGGTGCTAAATGTCATTTTACTAAACTTGAACTGCGTTGTACAATGTGTTACCATAGAACCAAATCAAAGTAGGAGATATACTTCATGACACTCACCACTCTGTTAGAAGGTTCAATTCAGAACTATGGGGATAAACCTGCGCTTGCCCATAAACCCAAAGGGGAGAATTATCAGGATATTTCGTACAAGCGCCTCGGTGAATCCGTCAATGCGTTTTGTAGGGGGCTCATGGCGTTGGGTATCGAGAAGGGCGACAGGGTGGCAATTTTGTCAGAGAATCGCCCGGAATGGGCTATCGCCGACTTTGGCATCCTCAGTGCGGGCGCCATCACTGTTCCTATGTTTTCAACGTTGACAGCGGTGCAGGTAGGCTATATTCTGAAAGATTCAGCGGCAAAGATTCTCTGTGTTTCTACAAAAAAACAGCTGGAGAAGGCATTGGCAATGCAATCGGACGTTCTTGAAAAGATAGTTCTCTTCGATTTTGAAGATGGGGAACTCCCTTCCAACGTTATCGCTTTTGAATCCGTATGCGCATTAGAAACGGATGTGCCCTGTCCCGTGTTCAGTGAAGAGGACATCGCCACAATTATCTATACCTCTGGCACAACGGGTGAGCCGAAAGGCGTCATGTTGACGCATGCGAATTTTATTTTTAACCTACAGGCGTGTAAATCGCTCATTGATGTGGGTGAAACGGATGTGTTGTTATCGTTCCTACCGCTCTCACACGTGTTTGAGAGGCTCGGTGGACACTATGTACCGTTATTTTCAGGGGCGAAGGTAGCGTATGCGGAAAGCCTCTTGACGGTGGCAAATAACCTAAAAGAGGTTTCGCCGACAGTGATGTTGAGCGTGCCGCGCCTCTATGAAACGATGCACGAGCGAATTTTGCGTTCTGTCCAGGCAGGCTCAGCCCTTAAACAGAAAATTTTTCACTGGAGTGTTGGCGTCGGCACGTCAGTCAGCTCAGCCATACAAGGTGGTAGACACCCTTCTGCGCTTTTGAGATTGAAAGCGAGCATTGCAGACAAACTTGTTTTCGGGAAACTGAAGGAGGCGACGGGCGGGAGACTGCGGTTTTTCATCTCCGGGGGTGCCGCGTTACCATCCGCTATCGCGGAATTTTTCCATGCAGCCGGCATTCTGATTCTGGAAGGATACGGATTGACAGAAACATCACCGGTGATTAGTATGAACTATCCAGGGCGTTGGAAATTCGGGACTGTCGGGATGCCTGTGCCGGGGGTAGAAGTGCATATCGCGGCAGATGGTGAGATTCTCACGCGGGGGCCGCATGTCATGAAGGGATATTTCAACAATCCTGCCGCGACAGCAGAAGTGATTGATGCCGATGGCTGGTTTTATACGGGTGATATCGGTGTCATTGACTCGGATGGGTTTGTCAAGATTACGGATAGGAAGAAGAATATCATTGTCCTCTCCAACGGCAAAAATGTGGCACCGCAACCGATAGAGAGTGAATTGGAGCGAAGTGCGTTGATTGAACAGGTTTTGGTGGTAGGGAATGAACAGAAAAACCTTGCGGCATTGATTGTTCCGAACGTTGATGCGGTGAAAGCATGGAACGCAGAAAACGCCGTTGAAACCGATGATATGCAGCACCGCGAGATACTGCGACGCTTTCAGACTGAAATCCGGGTTCGTTTGAAAGATTTCGCCGATTTTGAGCAGGTGCGGCGTTTCACACTGTTGGAAGAGGCCTTTACGCTTGAAAAAAATGAGATGACACCGACGTTGAAATTAAAGCGGAATGTCATCCTAGAACGTTACCACGATGTTATTGCCCGGATGTATCAGGACGTATCTTAGACGGGTGCCAAGACGGTGAGTGCCCGTGGAACAATGTCAAGTATGGCGGGGGTTTCACATATCTGTTCCCCATCCGCCCACAGACGCATCGACGGTTCTGTTTCAATCTGTAATGTCCGGGTCCGGTGGAATTCAACCGCGGCGTGTGAGACGTGTCCGCCCCAGAAGAGGGTTACCAAGAGGCGAAGAATTGTGAGTTTCGGAACCGGACGGATTATGCAAACATCAAAGAGCCCGTCATCGTAGCGGGCCTCCGGAAGCATGCGGAATCCCCCGCCGTATCGTTGCGTAATCCCCGTGGCAGCGAGCAGGACATATCCGTCATAGCTGCCAAAATCGCCCTCAATTTTGCTATAGGGGCATTGATAATCAAAGAGTGTGACGATGGCGGCGTAAACGTAGGCGGCGGTTCCTTTCAACGGAATGTTTCGTTTGGCACCGCGCCGGCTGACTTCCGAATCATACCCGCAGGTGGCAATCGTGGTGAAATAGTGCCGTTCCGACGACGTGAGCCCGCGGGTTTTACCGATGTCTACACGCACGGGCGCCCCCTCCAATAACGTTTGAATAGCGGCGTGTGGACGATGTGGTACCCCGATGGCGGCCGCATAATCGTTACCACGCCCGCACGGCAGGATGCCTAATATCGTTTCTGGCACGCTGACGATGCCGTTGACAACTTCGTGGAGTGTGCCGTCGCCGCCGCAGGCGATGACTTTCGGAATGCCCGCAGTGACGGCTTCTTCCGAAAAACGTTTCGCATCACCCGCACCGGACGTGAAGCGGCAGCTGCCGGATTGGCCGGACGCAGTCAGTTCCGCGTAAGCCTGTTCCGTCACATGCAGCGCTTTCCCGCTGCCAGAGATAGGGTTGGCAATGAGGATAAAATCTTTTTTTTTCTTCATGGAAGCCATAACGTTTGTTTCGTATTTAGAATTGACGGACAGGATTAGGAAACCGCGTCTATCGAGAAAGCGTCTTTCCACGCCGGTTCGTATCCGCAGGGCGCTGCGTTTAGGAAACCGTAGCCACCGGATGTATCTCTCCAGTGCGGACTTGCCGGGCCCCTCGCCGGGGGATACGGATGACTATTTAATAACGGCAATCTTCCCGATTTTCTTCTGATTTTCCCATTCAAGCACATAGAGATAGATACCGGTTCCGACGTCCGCGGTGTGGTTGCTGGTGAGGTACCATTGCTTGAGGTGATTATCGCTTTCCGTAACCTTCAGTTCTTCCAACAAGTGTCCACCAACGGTGAAGAGTTGAATGCGTGTGCCGAGCGGTACACCATCGAATGTAATCATTCCTTTGTCAGAAGCAGTCGGGTAAACGGGGTTTGGATAAACGCGCACGTGTGTAAAATCCGTGAACACGGGCTCAGTCGCCTGAAGCGGAATGTGAATCGATTGGGTTGCGGTACGCATCAGGTTCCTGTCAATATCACTGACGTTGGAGACGGTGAGTTCGTATTGCTGAAAGCGTTTGTGTAAAACGCCTCTCCCTTCCGTATCTCCTCTTATCATCGGAGTCGGGTGTGTGGGGCGAGGAAAGGCGATGAGCGCGCGGGTTCCCATTCTGTCACGAATAACAGAGACAGGACGGATGCCTTCAATCCGTTGCGGCGTCCGTAACAGATACTTGCTTTCGTCACCAATAGAAAATCCCATCTGCCTGTCGAAAGTCACCGTCACCCAGAATTTTGGCGGGTGTACCGAATAGGTGCCCGGTCCCATTTGATTCAGGTTTATGAAATTTGCATCGGACGCATGAGGGTGAACGGGTGTCAGTGTTGGGTTGTAATAGGTGGCCTGAGTCAGATGCGGCGGCTCGCGCGGCGTTGCGGAAACCGCTTTCGTGCGCAACGTTTCTTTGCCAGCAGGCGCTTTTGCGGTGATGGCATACCAATAGGTTTGCCCTGTCGTGATGTCCCTATCCAAAAATCGATTGACGGTAAGGTTATCGGCGATGCGCATAAACTTGGTATCCGAAGGGGGTTCGCCTTTTTCTCCGGGTGCCCGATATACACGCCAGCTGGAACCCGGGATTCCCGCGGCGGTGTTATTTTTTTCAGACGGCACCGTCCAGGTTACCTGAACGGCTTTTGCGGTTAACGGCGCAGCGGAAACGCCCCACGGGGTGAGGCTTGCAACAGACAATTTCTCCCGGGCCACTATGGATTCTATGCGATGCAACGCGTTGTCAACATTGACGTACATCTCCTCAAAACCGTTGTCATCCAAATCTGCGGTGAAAAGGGCCGGCGTTGCGGAAACCGCGCTGTGCCACATCGGCTGAAAGGTGGTGCCGTTCCATTTCATGATATACAGATTCGGCTGCGTGAGGAGGATGAGTTCTTTTACGGTATCGCCATCGACATCCGCGATGTGGACGCTATTTCCCGTTCGACGATAGGGCGCGATGGCGTGTTCCCACAGTGGGACGTAACCGTGAGCAGTATGTGTCCATACCATGAATTTCCAGAGCGGGAAGGCATCAGGAATCCCTTCTCGCATCAGGATGCCACCAGCCACAAATTCTGGGATGTTGTCTCCAGTTAAATCGCCCGACGCAAACTGCGTGAGATGTGTCATTTTGAGGGATGTCTGCCACTGGAGATAGATGTTATCGTTTGCAGTGGCGGTATAGATGAAGAGGATGCCCTCGCTGTCACCGGTAACGAGTTCGAGGCTCCCATCGCCGTTAAAGTCGTCGATAGCAAACCGGGTTCCGAAGACATTATTACCGTCAGTTTCATTGCGAAGTGAAACGCTTTCTTCGTATCGGTTATCCCCACGATTTTCAAAAATGCGAAGCCTGTCGTTGTTGTTATCCGCGCCGATGATTTCAGCGAATCCGTCTCCATCTAAATCGGCGAGGGTGCCGCCGGAAAGGAATGGCGTACGCCAGATTTCTTCTACAGTATATTCAGACACCTCCAAATTTGGCATCACCTCCATCAGAAAGGTACCCTCCTCGTCACTTACCAGTATCTCTAATAGCCCGTCATTATCGGTGTCATCCACCGCCCACGGTGTCAACTGTGCTGCGTTCACTGAATGGAGCGGGGCCTCGAGATGCGAGAGGTACTGCACGAGTTCATACCGTCCGGTTGGTATCCGTTCGTAGATGGCAATCGGTGCATCAGGCGTCGTCATCGGTTTCCCAACAATTTCTGCCAACCCGTCACCATCAAAATCGGCGGTGATGCTGGCGATGTGTAGTGACTCGCTCACCGATACCTCAACATCATCAAATCCGTTAGGTGTGATGTCACTGCCGCGAACCTCAAACGTGTAATATTGCCCGTGGTTATCTTCGATGGTTTCTAACCCGACGGTGTTTCGGGCAACGACAAAAAACTCGTATGTCCCGGCCGCCAAGCCAAGAGAGAACCAATGCGATGTCCCTAATTCGCGCTCTTCACGCCGCGCAAACGGCGTGAGCTGGTTCTTACGACGATAAGAGAGGGTATTGCGGGTGATATCATCGGTTGTCCAGGTAAAGATGGAGAGAGAACGATTGCCATAAAACGTTTCAGTTGCGGTGAGGGCACTCACGCGCGGCGGGGTTCTATCCACGGTGAGTACAACCTCGTCACGGGTTTGGCTGCCATCGGTGCCTGTGACAGTTAATCGAACGGTGTAAATGCCCATCGGTGCCTTCTCAGTTTTCCAGATTGCTAACGGTTCTCCGATTTTCTGCTGCGATGAGGGGACTGTAAAAGGGGTAAAGGCACTCGGAACTGTGGATTCGCCATAACTGAGTTGCCATCGCGCAAACTTATAGCCCGCGGCGGTGCCAACAAAGGCGATGCTATTCGAACCCCCCTGATTCGTTTCGGGGACGAGGATGCGTGCCTGTAACGCCCCACTCGCGAGCAAAGCACGTTCTGCATTGACAGTACCTGCCCCGACAAATTTGGCATCGAGTTCATCGCTATCCTCGGCGAAAACCGGTTCGGCGGTATTTATCAGGATTTGCCGAACCTCTTCGTGGTTCAACGCCGGCCGTTTTGAACGGATGAGTGCCGCAACACCCGCGACGTGGGGGGCCGCCATGGAGGTGCCCGTGAGAACGCGATATCGGTTTTGAATCTGGGTACTCAGAATCACGTTTCCGGGGGCAGCAATATCTATTGCGGCGCCAAAATTGGATTGATAGAATCGCTGGCGATTCTGTTCGGTGGAGGCGACAGCAATCACCTTGCTAGCGGCTGCAGGAAAAATGGGGGCGGCTTTCTGTGAATTCCCCGCGGCAGCGACTAAGATGGCACCGCGCGCGTAGGCGTAATCAATTGCATCTTGGATGATGAAAGCACTCTGTTCACTCCCCCAACTCATATTGATGATGCTGGCCCCGTTGTCTGCGGCGTAGACAATCGCAGCAGCGGCGTCGTCATCTTGAATGCGGGTACGCCCGGCAAGTGAAAGGCCAGCGCGGACGGGCATCAGCGGACAATACCACGCTACACCGGCGATGCCGATGCCGTTATCCGCCATCGCCCCGGCGATGCCGGCGACGTGCGTACCGTGTCCCGATTCATCAATCGGTTCGTTATCGCCTTCCAGGAAATCGCCTTCTGCTTGAAGGGTTGGCGCATCGGTGAAATCCCAGCCGTGGATATCGTCTACGTAGCCGTTGCTGTCGTCATCAAGTCCGTTATTCGGAATCTCCCCCGGGTTAACCCACGTTTTGAGTGCCAAGTCGGCGTGTGTATAATCAATCCCGGAATCAATAATTGCAATCACGACGTTCGGATTGCCTTTCTCAATCGCCCAGGCTTGCGGAAGTTTCATGAGCGGTAAATTCCACTGTTCCGGATACTTTGTGTCATTCGGGGTAACGGCGTCGGCAAAAGTGCGACGGAGGTAGTTATAGTCCACCGCTTCAATGAGCGGGCTTTCGGCATAGGCGGCTTTAAGGTGCAACAAGGGGGCATCGGGCGAGAATCGAAGCAGATAGGTGCGCGTTAAATTCGGCTGTAGGGAAGGGCGGGCCAAATACGGAAAAAGCGCACGGAACGATTCTACCTCGTGCTTGGTGTGCAGGGCCGCAATCGCCGAATTCGCAGGTGAGTGCTGAAACGTCGCGGCGGCGTCCGGTGTGATTCGAATCAGTAGTTCGCTAGGGGTGATGCGAATGGCTAGCGCGGGAAGGGTTAAGAGGAAGAAAAGAAGGGGGAAAACGCTTTGAATCGCCTGGCAAATCTTCCTAATCCGCCTTGGAAGCGTGGGACTGAGATGACTAATCTCCTTAACGCCCTTTATTAATAAGGGCGGATGGATACGTAAATTTGTCTTATCCTGCGTTTGGTGTCTATTTCGCATACCAACTCCTGAAACGATGGCGATGAATCTGCCTATTTGCAAATCACGTCCAGCACCCTTCCGGTTTCGTGGTTAACGATGGCGACAGCCAAGTTACCCCACCCTTGATTAGAGAAACTTACCGTCCACACGTTTCCTTGAAACTGCGCGTATTCCCTAATACCTTGATGACGCGCTAAAGCGCTTGTGACGCGGCTATCTGATTTTGCGATTTGAACGATGGCAGCAGCGAGCACCGCTGTACTCACGCGATTGATGTATTCAGAACCCTTCCAACGGTATCGGGTTCCAACCTTGGCAAGGTTTATCTTTCTGCCAACCACCTCCCGGAGTGTGGACCGGTTTTGCGATGCCAGGGTACGGAGCCAACGCGCACGGCGCGCATACGCATCTCGGATAGCCTCATAACGTTTCAAACCGTAAGCGATGGGTATCTTATCATACAGGGCGGCGCACAGCTCCGCCGCATCGGCTTCAACCAAAAGCATCTGCACGTCATCGCCTTTTTCCGCGGCACGCTCCCGCTGCTCGCGGAAAAAAGTGGGATAGATTCCTAATTCATAGAACCGTTCAGGATAGTAGGCAACCCATCGCGAGATGAACTTGGCAATCTTTTTTCGCTCTGCTTTGAGTGCCTCCGCCGGCGTTTTAGATTTTTTCCACGCGGTTTGGGCCTGGTTGAGATGAGATTGCCGTTGCGCCAGAATTTCCGACAGCTCCTGCTCACACCGTTTCACCCACTTCGGGTGATTGTGAGACGTATAATACTTCAAGGCGAGCGCGTTCATCGGAACAGAAATCCGGAGGAGGCATTCAATAGCGGCTTCCTGCCAGAGAGCTGCCTTTCCCCACTCGCCCTGCTGTTCATACATTTTGATAAAAAGGGTGGACGTGACGGCACCTTGACGAATTGCAAAAACCGATTCGACGTTGATAAGCGTTAACAGAAAAAGTGAGAAAACGATGGATTTCATTGATTTGCGCGAGATAATGACATGAAACGGACAGTTGCGGAGAAGACTTTACCCGGCGGTAGGACAATGACACCCGCAGGAATGCCTTTTGCCTCTAAATTGATGGCATCGCTGGGGCACGTATACGGCTCAAAACAGATGGCATTCCTACCGGGCGGCGTATATACCACGAGTTCTCTGAAGGTGGTATCCGATTCCATGGCCACGCCGTGCCCCGTTTCCAGATTCTCAATCTGACAGCGACTCATGCCGTTTGTAAAGTAAACATCTGTTAATATATGGTCAAGTTTGAGTTTTGAGAACGGCTGCCCGTGGCGCAAGTCAAGTATTCCTGTCACGTCGTGCTGTTTTCCGGTAGGGACTAGCACCTCGTCGAGTTCCCAATACTTGGCGGCTGGTACCGTAATGCGTGCCCGCCCCGCATCGGCTTTACGGGTGAGCGCGACGCGAAAATACGGATGAATTCCAAATCCCATCGGCATGTTACCCGTCCCCAGATTCTGAATCGCAATCCGCATGCCCAAAATGGCGTTTTTGAGGGTATACGTCATCTCTATCCGAAACGGGAACGGATACTGTCTCCCGATATCCGGAAAATCGCGTGAATTGAGCGAACAAACCAATGTCACGCTGTTTTTATCCAACGCGTGCTGTTCTACCTGGTACGCACGATTGAGTAACAACCCGTGAATGGTAGTCGGTGCCTCCGGTGATTTATCAAACTGATAGCTTTTTCCTTCAAACGTCCACCTGCCGTCTCGGATACGGTTCGGGAACGGAAAAAGAACAGGATTTCCGTAAGCCGTCGGTTTCTCTCGCAAGGTGAGGAGCCCCGGTGGGGAATCTATGATTTCCAACCAGGCATCGCCTACCTTGACGTTGAAGGCATAGCAGTTATTTCCCAATGCAGGCACGATTTTCGCGACAGCCTTCTCTTGTTCATGGAGTGTGTAAACTTCAAACCCATCCACCGTTCGGTTTTCTATTCTATACATGCTCTGCTCCATCGGTTTTACGGGTGCTGATGCGAACAGCACGAGGACGGCGGCCAGCAGCAAAATCAGGCATCCCTTCCAGCTTCGCTTTAAGAATCTGTTTTTGCAGTCCATTGAATACCTCGTTTCAGCACCTCTCGGAAATTCGGATTAGAAAAGGTGACGTTATCGTGTCCGCTCTGTGATAGCACCCACACGCGAAAGCGTGGGGCTTCGGTTTCATAGCAACTGCGGTAAATACTTTTTGCAACCGTCTTACTGTCGCTCCACCTACGGGCATTTCCCTCATCAGAAAGGCATATCGTTAGGTAACGGCTATCCCTGCCCGCAATATGTTTCGCGCAGCGTTTATATCCCTATCGTGGTGTGAACCACAGTCGGGGCATGTAATAAGCCTATCCTTCAATGTTAGGCTTTCGTTATGATATCCACAATCACGACAAGGTTTCGTGGTGGCAGTCCATTGTCCGATTTGTTTCCTCATACGTTTATGTTTACTGCACTTATATTCCAATATCTGAACGAACTGGTAGAAGGCGAGTTCCGATACTTTACGCCCCCACAGGCGTTTCATACCGTCAAGGTTCAATGTCTCAAGGACAAAGGCAAGAAAACTTTTTACAAAGTTCACTTGCCAGTTGCCAGTGAAAATCTTTAGCGTAGGGCGAAACCGCCGTTTCGCGGTGGTTGCTGATTTTCCGATACAGACGTGCGAGTTGCCGAACACATCGCCACCACAAGGAAGAACCTTTAACTTTACGAGAAAACGCTTTATTGAGAGTCCGAAGTTTATTCAAGTTCGCTTTCAAAGGGTGTGGGTGTTGGATTTTCTCACCCGTGCTAAGTGTCAAGTATGTGTCTTTCATACCGAAATCTGCCCCAACGCTTTTACCTGTTGTCGGCAGTGGTAAAAAATCTGTGTAATCCGTACCCATTTCCCACGCAGTCATCCCCGCCGTAATCGGATGCGTTGCATCGCTAAGCTGTACCTGGAGCGTCTGTCGCGGATGATACCCGAAGCTTCTATCAACAATCCCACAGATTTCTGAATAAGCATTCCAATCAGGAAAAGCGAGGATGGCGTGATGCAGAATCACCAGGCCCTGCCCGCGTTCTGTCAAACCGAGAATGGCTTTAGCTTGGGCTGCTGTCGGATAAGGGCGATGAAAGTTGTAAAAGACGATGGTATCGTATGCAGCCTGAGCCGGTTCATTAACGAACACATCCAGTTCCTTTCGGACAAATTGGATGCCTTCCATACTCTCAAAAACGGTGTTCTCCCGTAACAACTGCGATATTCATCATCGCTCCTTTCTCTTTTGTCGATTAAAGCGATAAAGCAGGGTTGGCAAAGTAGATGAGTAGCGTGCCACTGCTGCTAATCAATTATCGCTTGATACGTTAAGCCCCGAAATTGCGCATGGAAGGGTGAATCTCCAATTAACTGTGTCATTAAGATTCCCACCAGCTCCTCCGCCGTATCAATCCAGAACGTTGTACTTGCCAATCCACCCCAAGCATAGGTTCCTAGCGAGCCCGGGCTGCCCGTTTTCGCCACGTCTGTCACGACTGAGAATCCGAGCCCAAAACCGCACCCTTCTCTCTCAAGCGGTTGCCAGGCATCGTCGATATGATTCATCCGAATCAGTTCAACCGTTTTTTTGCCAAGTAGCCGTTCGCCCTCAAGTTCGCCCTCATTGAGCAACATCTGGCAAAAACGGAGGTAATCGGCGGCGGTGGATTGCAGCCCGGCACCACCGGAAGGCGGAAAGCTGCGTGCTCCAATTGACACAGGCGCATTCTCAATCACCTGAATGCCACCATCTTCGTTCGGTTCGTACAACGTAGCATAACGTTCTGCCTTCGCGTCGGGAACAGAGAACGCTGTATCTACCATCCCCAACGGTTCAAATATCCGGATTCTTAAAAATTCCTCGAACGACATCCCTGAAACGATTTCCACGAGGTACCCCAAGACATCTGTGGACATGCCGTAATTCCAGGCGTCCCCGGGGTTATGATACAGGGGAATATCCCCTAATTTACGCACCATGTCTGCTAATGTCCCTACGTAGAAATTTGCTTTCTCATACGCCACATCAATCGGGCGACTTCCATCACCGCCATAGATAAGCCCGGAGGTATGCGTTAGCAAGTGTTTTACCGTCATCTCACATTCCGCGTCAACGGGCTCATTGGCGTTTTCGCTATAGCATTTCATGTTCTTGAAAGCGGGGATAAATTCTGAGACGGGTGTATTCAGTTGAAAATGCCCTTCTTCATATAGCATCATGACGGCGATGCTGGTAATCGGTTTTGTCATGGAGTAGATACGAAAAATGGTATCAAATTCCATGCGTTTGGCTCCAGCAACGTCGCGCATGCCGAATTTTTCAAAATGAACGAGCCGTCCCTCACGGGCAATCATCGTCAATGCGCCGGGAATTTTCCCTTCATCCACGTAATGTTGCATCACGGGCGCAATCCGTTTTAACCGCGCCGCCGACATCCCGACTTCTTCAGGGACGGCGCGCGGAATTCCGTAGTCCATCTATTCCTCCTCTTCTACTTCTGTTAACCCAGCGTTAACCGGTTTAAAGTGCCTCAATGCGTGAGTAAGCTTCGCGTCGCATACAGGCGTCGCAAAGCAAGCAACCCATTGCGTCGCATCCGCCTTTTCTAATCGATTATCGCCTGATACGTCAACACTTTGAATTGATCTTGAAAGGGGTAAGGGTTATTGAACAGCTGCGTCATGAGAATACCAATCAGTGCTTCTTCGGTGTCTATCCAGAAGGTAGTTGCGGCAGCACCGCCCCAACTGAAAGTGCCTACAGATTCGAGAATATCGGCTTCGCTCACATCTTTCACAACGGCGAACCCAAGCCCGAATGCACCTCCTTTTCCCCAGCTGTGATGCGGTTGGCGCATCAGTTCAACGGTTTTGCGTCCTAGTATTCGCACACCATCCAATTCACCATCGTTGAGTAACATTTGACAAAACCGGAGATAATCCGATGCAGTGGATACCAGGCCACCGCCGCCCGATGGAAAAAAGCTAAGGGCATCATTGGCAAGCGGTTTATTTTTCGGCAGCTGAAGCCCACCGGCTTTCGTGGGGCTATAGACACGAGCGAATCGTTCCGCCTTTTCGAGCGGCACCGAGAACGCGGTATCTACCATGCCCAGCGGGCCAAAAAGCCGTGTCTGCAAAAAGGCTTCAAACGGCATCCCCGAGACCATTTCCACGAAATACCCCAGCACATCTGTGGAGACACCATACGTCCATTTCGAACCGGGTTCGTGAACGAGTGGAATCTGAGCTAACTTGCGCACCAGGGCGGCTAACGTCGTTCCCGGCTCAAACAGGTTTGCCTCGCTATAGCGTTCATCAACGGCGTTTTTGCCCCAGCCGTAAGTGAACCCCGCCGTATGCATCAGGAGATGTTTGACAGTAATCGGTTCCTTCACATCTACAATCTCCGTCTGTTCTTCGTTGTAGACTTGCATCTGTTTGAATTCCGGGATAAACCGTGAGACGGGCGTATTGAGTTGGAAGTGTCCTTCTTCATAGAGCATCATCACGGCAACGCTCGTAATCGGCTTTGACATTGAATAGATGCGGAAAATAGTATCTGATTCAACCGGCTTGTTGTTCTCTACATCTCGAAAACCGATGGTTTCAAAATGAACCACTTTCCCATGTCTTGCTACCGCTGTCAAGAATCCCGAAACCTGTTTTTCGTCAACGTACTTTTGCAGGACAGGCGCAATCCGTTGGAGACGCTCGGCTGAAAGACCGGTTTCTTCTGGAACGGCGACAGGCAGCCCTTGCCCGAGTGCAATTGTCGCACTGCAAAAGAGTAATATACAGCTATAAACCATTTTTTTCAATTCTGATTTCTCCTAAAATCAATTCTGATTTCTCCTAAAAACGATAAAGGGAGCTTAACGTGAACCCGATGTAAAATTTAAGCTCAACTCATCCGCATCTACGTAGGTACGTCCCATCTTTCCATCGTAAGTAAAGGCGAGATGATGCCATTTATCATCCGTAATCGGCGTCTTTCCATCTAGACTAAACCCGCACGCTGCATTCGTGCCAATTTGTGCATGGAGAACACTTTTATCCACATGTACCCAAATGCCGTAGTTTCTATTTGTACAGCCTGCTTGCTGTTTAAAGATAATCCCTTGCCATTTGGCAGTTGACTTTTCCACTTTCACCGAGGCTTCAATCCTGAGCGTCTCCAAATTCCAGTTTTTTGGTAGACTCAACGATGAGGTAGTCCCCGTCATCACCGGGGAACCTGAATCCGGTTCCGAATTTCGCCTTAACCCATTTTGGGCTGCCTGCGAATTCGGTATTTACACCGATAAGAAGTAAGCATATCAACATTGCTATGATGACACGAAACCGTTGTCTCATCTATTGACGTTTCGCATGTTATAATTTACCCCTTTTTTACGGAATTGTCGTTATTTTATCAAAAATCGGATTTTAAGTCAATTGTTCCGGAGTCATTCTGGGTATACAACAAAAATATTTGACATCTCATCCGATATCCTATACAATTTGCCTGACGTCACGGCTGCGGCACAGAGCTCGCGGATGGTTTATTCCGACTTGCGTGACAGATTCTTTCAAAACTGTGGCATTCTTTAGACTGAGGAGAGAGATTTATGGCAGAACAGATTAAAATGGGATTAGTCGGGTGCGGAGGGATGTCTGGTGCGCACATGGGCGGCTATCGCCACCTCTGGGAAAAGGATATCAAGGATTACCAAATTGTTGCGGCATGCGATATTGCGCGGGAACGTGCCGAGGAACGTGCCCATCAAGCACATGAATTTCAAGGGGGTAGCAAGCCGGCAGTCTACACCGAACTCAATGAAATGCTCGACAAACATCCGGAATTGGAATGTGTAGATATCTGTGCATTACACAGCGCACATCATGAACTTGCCGTACCAGCACTGGAAGCCGGCCTTCATGTTATCATTGAAAAACCGTTCGGTATCACTATGCGGGCATGCAAATTGATGATGGATGCCGCGGAGAAAAACGACAAGATTGTTTCTGTCGCCGAAAACTATCGATTGGCGCGCATCCAGCGGGCACGCCGATGGGCCGTCGCTGAAGGGCGTATCGGGGAACCGCGGATGTTCTTCTGGATTGAGGTGAACGAAGGGTTAGGCAAATGGGGATGGCGAAACTTCAAGATGGACGCCGGCGGCGGATGGGCGCTAGACGGAGGCGTGCACTTCACGGACCTCATGCGCTTTATTTTGGGAATGGAAGCGGAGCAAGTCTATGCTATCAACAAGGCATACGAACCCTTTCGATATGACAATCCCGCAGAAAGAGAAGGCGGCTATGCCGTTGACGTTGAGGATGCAATGATAGCCACCATCAAGTTTCAACACGGAGTTACAGCACAGTGGACATGGACAGGCTCAGCACCAGGACACCACTTTAATCAGCACACCGTTTACGGCAGTGAGGGCGCACTCGATTTCAACCGCGGACTCGCCCCCCGAGGCGGGACGCCGATTGAAAATGATGAATTGGTGAAGCAGTTCATGGACAACCTGACTCACGATGAACGGGAATACTATTTTCCCGGCGGCATCGAAGATACCGTCGCTATTGAACTCAAGTACTTCGCTGACGCGATACGGACAGGAGCAAAGCCTGAAGTCGATGCTATCGAAGGGATGCGCTCCCAAGCAATCTGCATGGCAGTCTATGAATCCGGATGGTTCGGGCGCCCCGTGACAATCGCAGAAATTGAAAACTGCGAACTAGAGGGATATCAGAAGGAGATTAACGATAAATTGGGAATTTGAACCGATGCGAGCAAGATAACGGGAACAGCGAGAGGTTTCGATTTGCGAGGAAATCGAGACCTTTTTCTTCATTTATGTTCCAAATCAAATTACGATGTCTGCTTTCACTTGCAGAAGGATATAGCGGGAGGATGGCGCGAACTATGAAGCGATTAATCGGAAAGATTGCAATTGTTACAGGCGCTGGGAAAAAAGGCGACGTGGATGGCACCGGGTACGCCACCTCAATGCTCTTCGCGCGAGAAGGGGCCAAAGTTCTGTTAGCGGATATCTCCCAGGAAAATGCCACTGCCACACTCACGGATATTGCCGCAGAAGGGGGCAAAGCCGCCGTGTTCATCGGAGATGTCTCGAAAGAGAAAGACTGTGCCGCGATGGTAGGCGCCGCTGTCGAACGGTTCGGGAAAATCAATGTCCTCTTTAACAACGTCGGCTTAGGCGGTTCCGGCATGGTAACGCAGGTAGAAGAGGAAAAATGGGAACGCGTCATCGATGTGAATCTCAAGAGCATGATTATGGCATGCAAGCATGCTGTGCCCAGGATGGCAGAATCCGGCGGTGGTTCTATCATCAACGTCTCATCAATTGATGCCTTGCGTGCAGGTTCTTCCCGAAATGTACCCTATGCCGCCGCCAAGGGGGGAATGATTTCAACCACGAAGCTCATGGCAGTACACCACGGAAGGGACAATATCCGCAGCAACTGCATCGCCCCAGGGCACCTCTATGCATCATTTCCGGCCCCCTACTTAAGCGAAGCCGAACGCGAACGCCGCAGACGCATCGCCCCGCTCGGCACTGAAGGCACCGCATGGGATGTTGCCTGGGCAGCCGTTTTTCTCGCTAGTGACGAATCACGATGGATTTCCGGGGTTGTCATCCCAATTGATGCCGGGTTACTCGCTGCAACACCGCTGGCTGTTGTCCATCATCTTTCTGAAGGTGGAACCGATTAAAGGCGCCACCCGGAAAGCGCGAAAGTTGTTTTTCTGTAGCGGGTGCTATTAAAAAATCACGAAGGGAGGGCAAAATATCCAATACCGGTGAAAAATCCGACTATCATCCACACACCCACCATCACATATTCCCCGAAAATTAAGCCGAACGCAACCGGCCGCAGCTTCCGATATGTGGCGGCACCCCCAAACTTGAGGCAGCTGTACTTAATGAACCACCCAATTAAAATGGATGCCCAGAGGTGGAACGGCGGATATGTCGCACCGAGTAAATAGCCGATAGGATGGAGTGAACACCAAACAAAATGCTGGCGCATCCAAAGCATCAAACCTGTGAAACCTGCCCCTGCAATCATACTGTAGACTTCGTCCCACTTTGTCTCCACAGGGAATTGGATAAGGCCACTCATCCGTTGGAAATAGTTGCGCGGCGCGACAACGAAGCTCCAGCTCTGCAGGAACAACGCGCCTTTGTTATAGATGAGTGTCAGGGAAAAGTAAACTGAAACGAGGATACCCCCTAAAATCGCAACGCCTAATATGAGAATCACCCGGCGACGGGCGAGGCGCACTTCGTCCGCAGCTTTGAAACTGTGCAGGAAGTTTGGCATCATGAACTCGCCCCAATCGCGCAGGAAAGTCCGTTGAAAACTTAGAATGGCCAGGCTCTTCTGCCCTAACGCGCCTGAACCCAACGTAATATCAATGTATTCTGAAGGGAAAAAAGGCGCCTGTACCAGCAACAGCCCACCATTGACTACCATCCAGGATAACACAATAGAAGTGATGAAGATGGAGAGTAACGTTATTACGGCAACCCAGGTTGTCACACCGGCGATGACTAAGAATACCGTCAGCATCGCAAAGCCTAACACAAATCCGAGTAGGGCTACCCGATACGGGAGCGGTTCATTGGAATCGTCTATAGCACCCGACGGGGAAAAGCCCCGGGACGCACCTATACCGAACGTCTTTCTAAAAATTGACACGATGTGTTCGCGCCCTATCCAAAAAACCGCCGGAACGAAAATAAGGTACCCCCCCATCACTTGCCGACTACAACTAATCCACGGGCTGATACTCAACCCACTCGCATTCATGACAATGTATTGAAACTTAAAAAAGAGATAGAAAAACCAGAGGCTAAATGATACCTCAAGTGTTAGAAGGGAAGCGATTCCGATAACGGAAAAATAGATGACAAGACGCATCGCCGGCCACCACCCAAGCGTATGCCACGGCTTCTCAGTGAACACCCGGTGAATGTTATAAATCAGCGGTATCTCCGGAACGTTAGGGAAATGCGCATGCAGCCCGTTGATTAAGTGCAACACCACCGGTAATGCCATTCCCGCCCAGAGTAGCCTGTTTTTAAAAAAGGGAGAAAGCAATGTGCCGGGAAGAGGCTCCGACGCCAACTGGAGCGGAATCTGAATTAACGGAAACGAAAACCGTTCACGCTCTGCCCACTGCTTACGCAGAATCGTCGATAGGCAAAACGTTGTAAAATAAAATACCAGCACAAAAAGGCCCCAAATGAGGAGGGGCTGCAACCAGAGCATCCACGGAACACTTTCACCCGGAGAGATGCCTTCATAGAAGTCTGTTGATGCCCCCGTATCCATGACGACTAGCCATTCCGGGATATGCGGATGAAGCGTTTCTGCCCAGTCGTTTTCGGTAGTCGCGAAATAACGGAGGGCGACTAGCGACGGAAGTAGAAACTGCAATAAACCCATTGAAGGGATACCGATAGCGACAATCAGCATCATCCAGACAACGGTTAATTCAAGCGAGGAGAAGGTAAAGCCGCGCCCGCGCATAAGTTTACGCAGCGGGACGTTTACAAGAAATACTAGGAGCAAGAGTCCAAAGATAGAACCGACGGGAAGGTGGTTACCCGCAATCTTAGAATTCTGTAAGAAATAGTTGTTGTAGGGTGTGACTGCACACATTGCGCCTACTAACAGTAATCCCACGAGAATCGCAGAAAATCGCAGACGCGGAACTTCATTTTTTCCTTCGTGGAAACGTTGAGGTGTTTTGGGGGTAATACTTTCTGTGCCCATCTCATCAGAGATACCGTGTCCATTATCCCTTTTCCCTGGCTTTGGAGGGTATAGTTCTTCGGTTATCGGTATTTTGCGTGCATGTTCTCTGGGTTCGCTAGTTAATGTCGTCGTTGCTGAGGACTCCCCATTTTCGCAAGGGGCGTCAGCGCATCAAATACAGTACCTTGATTCATCAAAAACATTCATGAGTTGTAAACAGAACGGCGTTATTCGTGCGCTCTGACTGAGGGACGGTAGAGACATGTTTCTGCGTCTACAACCCGGCCGTCGGGTAAAGTATACTGATTCGGGGTACCGCGTCCCCACGGCGCTGCAAAGGTTTTACTCCGCTCCGTATCTTCAGCTTTCTGTTTCGCGGTTGCTTCCCAACTGAATCCGGCCATAAGCCGTTGGTGTAAATCCGCTTCCACTTCGCGATATTCAGGCTTCCCTGTCAGGTTCTCAAATTCACCCGGGTCTTCTGCTAAATCAAACAAGATGGATTCATGCGCCGGAAAAGCAACATATTTATAGTCGGATTTCCTGAGCATTCGCATCGGGCCGGTGGATTGGTTTGAATAGTATTCAGTTATCGCCGTGCCGCGCCAATCTTGGGTGTTCCCTGCCATGAGATTCGTCATATCCGAGCCGTCCAATCCATGTGGAATGGGGATGCCTGCGCGTGCACATAATGTCGGAAAAAGGTCGTTTAATTCAACGGGGGCGGTGATACGTCCGGTGTGATTTCCCTCACGTCTATCTGCGACAATGAGGGGAACTCGGGCTGACGCTTCATAGTAACTCGACTTCCACCACTGCCCGTGCTCACCCGCCATCTCACCGTGGTCCGGCGTATAGACGATGATGGTATTCTCTAGCAGTCCATCACGTTCGAGGAGTGCCAACAAATCGCCGATACACTCGTCCAAGAATTCACAGCAAGCGTAGTAAGCCGCGCGTGCTTTTCGGGCCTCTTCCGCCGGGATTTCTTCGGTTTTGAAGTTATCTCGGAGCCCTTTGGCAAATGGGTGTGTCTGTTCCAAGTGTCCCGACGGAATGTTTGGCATGTCCACATTATCAGGCCAATACTTATCGAAAAGCCGTTTCGGAACGGTGAGCGGAAAATGAGGGCGGCTGTAACTGGCAAGCAGAAACCACGGTTGCTGCCGCGGGTGTGCCCTTAAATATTCAAGCGTTTCGGTGTTGATGACGCGCTCTTGCAAAAGGCTTGCTGGGATTTCAGTTATTCCCGCGTGGCGGGTTCTTTCACGAACCCCGCCCGGGCCTTGCAGCGGGTCCGTTTGATGCCCCGCGTAACCCCGTATGTCACCATAGGGGCGATGTTGAAAACCGTTGTGCTGTTCCTTACCACCAAAATGCATCTTGCCAATGAGTGCCGTGCTGTATCCGTGTCGCGAAAAGTGCGCCGGCATTGTCAAGTGTTCAGGAAATAGTATCGAACCGTTATTCCATGCGGAGCATCGATGCGCATATTTCCCTGTCAGCATACACATCCGGGACGGGGTACAGAGAGGGACTTGGCAATATGCGTTCTCAAAGTAACTTCCGGATGCTGCCAGCCTGTCAAGGTTCGGCGTTTGTACAATCTCATTGCCTTCACACCCGATAGCATGAGGACTATGTTCATCACTCATCAGAAATAAGATATTCGGTTTATCCGACATGAGGTAAGAAATCTCCTTTGCAGACGTCGCTTTACTTCTATGGCTATCCGGGGATTATATCGCTCATCAATTGTCTTAGGTGCTTATTGATTTACATGATACGCAATTTTACGTGAAAAATCAAGCGGGACTATAGGAAAAGCATCGGAAACCCTAAAAATTTCAATGCGGGGGTACTGCTTTTTGTGTGCCTACGCCCATCTCAAGGGCAGGCAGGAGCGCGTGAGAAGTATCAATTGAATAGTCAAAAATCGCCCAGCCGGAAGCACCTAAGATACGCGCGAGGTAAATTTTACCGACTACGTCACCCGCTGTCAGGATTGAATTAGAGGCAGTTGCCCCGATGCCGGGGTAGATAGCAAACCCTTTGGGCAGCAGCGCGAGTTGGTTCTCTAACAGTTCAGTAAACTCCTTTGTATCTTCTGTATAGTTCATTGGGCAGACGAAATCGATGTAGCCCGCCTTCGCCCATGCAACCCAATCTTGCCCGATGGAGGCAACACATGCAGGGTAGCCCCCAAAAACCGCGGCGGAAATTTTAATGTCAGGCTTGAGTTTACGTGCCCGTTTGTGCAGCATCCGTACCAACCGAGTTATCTGCTGCGCGCGCCAGGACGTATACTCTGCAGCGTGACGCCCCGTCTTAGGCAATACCGATGCTGGCCACGCTTCCAGCCGCTTTTTCGCAGCGAGGCTAAACCGATGACGACATTCTTCGCAATAGCATGCGTGTGAACCTGGGTAACGGATATAATCAAGATGGATGCCATCCACATCGTAATTCTTCACAATCTCTAGCAGGCTATTTAATTCCAACAACACGTTTTCAGGGTGCGACGGACAGAGCCAATTGAGCGGTTCACCCGTTGCGGAGCGCTGTGTCCGACCGGTTTCTCTCATGTTTTGCTGGAATTCTTCGGGCGCCTCTTCCAGATTCCATGTAATCTTCCAGATATGCACCTCTAAGCCGTGCCGGTTTGCGGCGCTAACACACTGGGCAATCTGGTCACCGTATTGCTCAAGCCTTTTACTGCCCGGGAGGAATTGGCTAGGATAATGGGCCACACCGCCCCACGCCATATTTGGGAGAATCATGTTCACACCTGCCGCCGCCAATTCCTGTGCCGAGCGTTCCCAATCGCCCGGATACGCGCCAAGTCCAGAATGATTCCAGACGGCGCGCCCTTCGTTAGCAACACTTGCTTGCGACAGGTAGTATGCCTTGGAAAACGCGGCTTGTGCGGCGCGGGCTGTCGATATTGCCGCCTCATACGTTCCACGGGTGTAGGCTTCTCGTGCTTGCTGAGCTAAATCCTGCCCGGTTTTTAACGCTTCGCTTGCGTGAGATACCCCGCGTCGCGCGATAAATTGTGTCAGTGCCTCGCTATTCTTTGTGTGTCCAATTGTCGTCAGATTCTCTACAGACTGTTTGGCAATTGCGCCCCGAAATTCCGGCACTAAGTGGCCCAACAAGGCGGCGAGTAACTCTGTTTTGGTTTGGATATCGTCTGAAAGAAAAATATGGCTGAAGAACGCCCCCGCCTTCCCCACGAAAAGCGCAGGATATTGCGTCGATTCCCCGTCTGCGGTATGCCAGTAACCGATAATTTTAGTTTCCGGCGCAGCCGGCTCAGCCAACGTAATATTCCACGATGCCTGATGGGTAGATGAGGGGAGGCCGGATATCTCAGGGGCATTGAAATGAATCGTGGCAAATTGCCCCGGCGCCTCCGCTTTCAGCCACCCCGTTCTGCGTAGTGACAGCAGAGGGGCCACCTCATTCGCAAGGTTGTAGGTTACCAAAAGCTTTCCACCGCGTCCAACAAAATCTGTCAAGCGCTGCGCCGTCTTTGTCGATACCTCTCTGTTCAACGGCAGAATCACGAGGCGTTTTAGGTGGTTTCTTGAAAGCGCGCCTTCTTCAAAAATATCCGCAGCCAATCCGATACTGTTCAACATCCGCTTCAATCGTTTACTAACAGAACGCGCATAGCCTACATCAGTCTGCGTTGTGGGTAAGATAATACTGATGTCTGAACGTTGTGCGAAGACAGGGGCACTTTCACTCTGGAGGCACACACATAAAATAGCAAAAAAGAGGGAGGTGAAGTGAAGAGATTTATGGTTAAAAGCGTGCAGGAGCTTTCCAAAATAAGGAGTGAAGGGCATATCTGTTTCCTCACGAGAATGGATGTTCTTGCGCTACGATGAAGGGTATTTCGTTCTATACCTATTTTTCAGCAACTTGTTCACGAGGCGGTTTTTCCAAAAACTTGTCGATACCGAGCGCAATCGCTGTCGCGATTTTCTGTTGATATGCCCCGGTGGTGAGACGCTTGCCTTCCGCGGGATGCGTCATAAATCCCGTTTCAACCAAGATAGCGGGCACGCTTGTCCCAATCAGAACGACAAAGCGAGCGTGCTTAACCCCCCTGTCAATAGCCCCCGTCGCTTTCACCAATTCCTGCTGAATCTGTTTCGCGAGTCTTTGGCTGTCGGCGCTTTTACTCTCCAGAACCAATCCCTCTAAAAGTGTATTGAGTTCTTGAATGCTATAGCCGGAATCGGTGTTTTCTCGCGCTGCTATCTGTTCTGAGGCGGTATCCGTGCTCATTACATCCAAATAGTAGGTTTCAACGCCATTCGCTTTGCTGTTTTTACTGGCATTGGCGTGAATACTAATGAACAAGTCCGCTTTCTTTTGCGTGGCAATTGCTGTCCGCGCTTTTAGTGGAATGAACCGGTTGGTGTCTCGTGTCAGCGGCACATGATAGCCTTTTTTCATTAAAATCGTTCGCAATTTTTTTGCGATGCTGAGCGCAACGACTTTCTCCTGATTTCCGCCAATACCTAGGGCACCCGGGTCTTTCCCGCCGTGTCCAGCGTCAATGACAATCGTTTTCGCAGTTAACCCTAAATCGCGCGTCAGCGATTTTGTGGGAAATTTGTCTAACTTTGAAATATCCGTTTTCAAACGGGTTTCAGCTGAACGTTTCACCGGCCGCTTTTTAGCGATATCTGCGCTAGAAACCGGGAGATTTTGGTGCTGCTTTGCACGGAGCACTTTCCCCTCCTCAGCCGCCGCTAACGCAATTTCCGGCTTTTTTGCCGATTCAACGAGCGTGGTGTAGAGCGTTTCGGCCCGCTTTACATATCCGTTTTGCGAATACGCGCGCGCCAATGCTAACTGCGCATCTTCAGCGACATCCGTCTCCGAATAACGGTTCATTACCGTCTGATACTGCTTCATGGCTTGCTCAGTGTTTCCCCCATGCGCATAGCAACGCCCTAGCCAATAGTGCGCATGCGATACGTACGGGGAATCGCCGTAAGTCTGAATCAGTTTTTGTAATGTCTCCATCGCTTGAGGTAGCGCCTCTTCCTCACCTTCCTTGATGCGCCATATCCAACAAGATGCAAGCGCGTATTGCGCATCAGCCGCCGAGGCACCTTGTTCATTGGCACGCATCACATTTTCAAACGCTGAAGTTAGTACACGCCACTCCTTTAGCGTCGCACGTTTTTGTCCACTTGTATACGTATAATGCCGATGTGATGCATCTCTATAACTTGGTGTGACAGCACACCCTGAAAAAAATACGGCTAACACCAGAAGAAGCGGACAGAAAGAGCACGGTTTCATAGGTTTTCACTCCTCTCTGTTTAATGAGATATGATATTCTATAAAACGCAATATTTTCATGTTTCGTTACCAATTTTTTATTCAGTCCGGAAACAGGTAAAAGAAATGAATTTTCTATTGACACTTCAGCAAAATTCGTGCTAAAATCAGGAAGTGGAATTTAACGCGAAACAGAATACTGGAAGACGAGGCAATCCAGCAAATAGCCGCCAGCCAAGCAATTCCACTCCCCATGCCAGCGGGCGGTTTACGGGCATTCGTTTGTTTTGCCCAATCCTTTAGGTTTGGGATATAAGCCTGCTAAGGGCCTAATCCTTGTGAAATAAATTTGACTTTTAAGCTAAAAATGTGATATCATATTCGTATCAAGTTGGCAGACATGAACAGCGTTACCACTTGGTAACGTGTCTGCCTCCCCACTGAAACGGGGTAAAAGACTTGATACTTGATAGTCCATGAAAACCGATAAATACCCGCTTGGGAAACAAGCTAATCCCATCCGCATTGGCAATCTGCTTGACGATATGTGGCAGGTGCCTGTGTATTTCCATAAGTGGCAGCGTCAACGACATAAAGACGGCTTGCCGTATGTGGACTTTGAGGGGATGTGTGACGACGTGAAAGTTTTGAAAGAGACGACACACCCGCATTGGAAGGCGTTGCCGAGTCAAGCCATCCAACAGGAACTCAAACGGATTCATAAAGCTTATGATAGGTTTTTCAAAAAACTTGGCGGTAGACAGAAAATCAAAAAGCGTCACAAATTTTTGTCTATCACCTATCCGAGTGAAGCTGGCGGGTCTCTGAAAAACAATTCGTAAATGGAATCCTAAAACACGTAAATGGCAGTTTCATAAAGTGCCTGATACCTTTCATAAACACCGCCACTGGCATGGGACTATCAGCACGCTTACAATCAAACGTGACGCTTGCGGAACCTATTGGCTTTGTATTACAACAACTTATACAGATTTTTTACCACTGCCGACAACAGGTAAAAGTGTTGGGGCAGATTTCGGTATGAAAGACGCATACTTGACACTTAGCACGGGTGAGAAAATCCAACACCCACACCCTTTGAAAGCGAACTTGAACAAACTTGGGTCTCTCAACAAAGAACTGAGCCGTCAGCAAAAAGGTTCTTTCCTTGTGGTGGCGTTGCGTGAGACAGCGCGCACGTCTGTATCGGAAAATTAGCAACCACCGCGAAACGGCGGTTTCGCCCTACGCTAAAGATTTTCACTGGCAACTGGCAAGTGAACTTTGTAAAAAGTTTTCTTGATTTTCCTTGAGACGTTGAACCTTGACGGTATGAAACGCTTGTGGGGGCGTAAAGTCCCCCACCTCGCCTTCTACCAGTTTGTTCAGATATTGGAATATAAGTGTCAAAAACATAAGCGTCATTTTAAAAAAGTCGGACAATGGACTGCCACCACGAAACCTTGTAGTGATTGTGGTTTTCATAACGAAACCCTAACATTGGACGATAGGCTTATTACATGTCCGGCATGTGGTTCACACCACGATAGGGATGTAAACGCTGCGCGAAACATATTGCGGGCAGGGATAGCCGTCACTTGACGATATGCCTGTAGAAACCTACAGGGAAACGCCCGCTGGTGGAGCGACAGTAAGACGGTTGACTCTATGAGAAAACCGCAGTTGCTACGAAACCGAAGCCCCACGCTTTCGCGTGTGGGTGCTATCACTTGCTATTGACAGCATGATTGTCCATGCTGCAGGCATCAATCGCACTGATGGGACGCGGATGAGTATGACACTTGGATATCACAGCGCTGATGAACTCGCACCAGCGGATAACCGGAAGAGGGTACTCGTGCGGGGGAGCGTCCCTATCGCGGAAATGATGCACCGCGCAAATAACACGGTTCGCATGCCCAATCTCATAAAAATTTTTTCTTGACAAACCCCGCATTTTGTGGTATACTTAATAATATTCTTGGAGTTTCGTGGAAATCTGATTTTGGGCGGGTAGCTCAGGTGGCTAGAGCGACAGCCTTACAAGCTGTAGGCCACAGGTTCAAGTCCTGTCCCGCCTACCTCTTAGTTATCGTGGAAATCAGTCTTCATGGAATACCACGGATAAAAGGAATTTGAGGGCTCGTGGCGCAGTTGGTGTAGCGCGCCTGCCTGTCACGCAGGAGGTCGCGGGTTCAAGTCCCGTCGGGCCCGTTGTTTCACAAAAGCCACAGCAATTGTTAGCAATTCTGTGGCTTTGCTTGTTACCATATGCAATAATAATTAGCCCGCACAACCGGCAGGGGTTCACAAATCTCGCCGATAAGTGAACAGGGAATTTTTATGTTAGAACTTAAATTTATTCGAGAAAATAGCCACGTCGTGCGGCAGATGTTACACCAGCGACGGAGTGACGCACTCACAGACTTAGACAAGCTGCTTGAATTGGATGCGCAGTGGCGCGAGAATTTGATGCAGACACAAACACTTAAAGCACACCAGAACAGAGTTTCCCAACAAATCGCTGAACGCAAAAAGACGAAAAAAGATGCAACAGAGATTATCGCTGAGATGCGCGAATTCTCGCAACAGATTAAGAGACTTACCACGAAAACCACTCAGCAGAAAAAACACATCGAGCAGATACTGCTCACAATTCCAAACATGCCAGAGGCGAGCACCCCTATCGGTACTAGCGAAGCGGATAACGTTGAGATAAAAACCTGGGGGGAATTGCCACAATTTGATTTCGAACTAAAACCGCATTGGGAACTTGCGGAACAGCTGGACATCGTCGATTTTCAACGAGCATCAAAAGTCTCCGGCAGCAACTTCCTCCTTTTTAAAGGGTTGGGGGCCAGATTGGAGCGCGCTTTAATCAATTTTATGCTCGATTTTCACACCACGCAGCACGGCTATACCGAAGTCTCACCGCCTTTCCTGGCAAACCGTACGACAATGACAGGCACCGGACAACTGCCGAAATTCGAATCGGATATGTACCGGTGTGAGAGTGACGCTGATAACCCGGACGGTGACCTGTTTCTGATTCCGACGGCGGAAGTGCCTGTTACGAATATCCTTTCGGGAGAGATTTTGAGCGCCGATGAGTTGCCCATCTACTACACCGCCTATACGCCCTGCTTCCGGCGCGAAGCCGGCGCCTATGGCAGGGATACGCGCGGCTTGCAGCGCGTGCATCAATTTGATAAGGTAGAGATGGTAAAATTCACCACGCCCGAGACGTCCAACGCCGAGCATGAATTGCTCCTGGCTAACGCCGAGAGCGTTCTACAAGCCCTCGGATTACCCTACCGCGTTGTACAGCACTGTACCGTAGAGCTCTCCTTTGCCGCGGCGAAATGCTACGATATTGAAGTCTGGGCACCCGCAGCGCAGCGCTTCTTAGAAGTCTCCTCTTGTAGTAACTACGAGGCGTTCCAAGCGCGCCGGGCAAATATTCGATTCCGGAGGAAAGCAGGGGAAAAGCCAGATTTCGTTCATACCCTTAATGCCTCCGGAACGGCACTGCCACGTGTCGTCATTGCACTCCTTGAGACATATCAGAGCCCGGATGGCAGCGTGCGTGTCCCGCAAGTGCTGCAAACCTACATGGGTGGGGTAACGCAAATTGGAAAAATTCCCTTCAGCTAAACGTTGGAATCCATTCGCGGCCGAAGCACCTCAAGTTCTTTCAGGCGCACTTTTTCACGCTTGCGTTGTGCTGCAATCGCGGGGTTATCTTTCACCGTGAATTGCGCATCATCAATCATCCGGCGCGTGTTTGACGATGCGGCGCCTGCCGCATTTAGATAACCCTCTAGGAACAACGAATTCGCGGGGTAGAGCGCCATGACTTCCATGCTCCGTAAATGGTGCTCGCGGCCGGCTGCCACACGAATCTCTGCACGGGGATTCAGTAACCGATATAGACATAGGACGCGGAGGCAGAACTCCGGTGTCAGGTCCGGTGCTTCGGAAAGCTGCGCGCCGGGTATCGGAAGGAAGAAGTTAACCGGGATGGAACTCACCTCTAATCGGCGCAAAACCTTTGCGACTTCAATGATGTCACGTGCTTTTTCCCCCATTCCGACAATGACACCGGAACAGCAGGCTAATCCGGCTGCCTTCGCAGCTTTCAACGTCTCCATCCTGTCTTGATAGGTATGTGTGCTACATATCTTCGGATAATGGATTTCCGAAGTATTCAGGTTATGGTTCAGTCTATCCAGTCCGGCGGCTTTCAACGTCTGCGCAGCTTCCCGCTCAATCAATCCGACAGAGAGGCATAGCTCAATTGGATATTTCGCTTTAATGTTCTGAATCAGCCGGGCGAGGTGCGCGACGCGGTTTTGGGAAGCCCCACGTCCACTCATGACAATACAGTAGCGATGCGCCCCGCATTCAAACGCGCGTTCTGCTTCCGCTAAAATTTCGGAATCAGGCTTTAATGAATAGGGTACAATGTCTGCGGTTGCGGAGCGCGCCTGCGCGCAATAGTGGCAATCCTCAGGGCAATAGCCGTTTTGGGCATTGTTCAGGATATGTAGTTGGACTTCGTTTTGAAAATAGGTTTTACGAACCTGATATGCCGCGTTTAAGAGCGGGAGTAACTCTACGGACGCCGACGTTAAAAGCTCCAGACACATCGCATCCGGAAGCGGTTGATCTTGTAGACTAATTCTTGTTAATTCTTGATAAAAAGGGTGTTCCATTTTCTGTTCTGTTATTTCGGGAGTACTTCCGAAGCAAGTCTGTTGCTTTCTATTAGCAAGTCTGTTGCTGTCTCCCTTTACGCGTGTGTTGGGCGAATCGGGCGTCTCATGAGTTTAGGCAGATTCTGACAGATTCCACACGATGTCAGTTGCATGAAAGACAGGCCCTTCGGTGCAAACGCGTTGGTACTCAAAATGATTGTCATCCCTGCGAACGGGGCAAACACATCCGAGGCACACGCCGAGCGCGCAGCCCATCCGGTTTTCCATCGCCACCTGTGTCGGGATTTGGAAATCTGCGGCAATCTTTGCTACCGCTGCAAGCATGCGGTTTGGGCCACATGCATAAATCGCAGGGCGTTGCCCCGCTGTTTTCTCAAGGTGGCAAGCGACATGCTTGCTAAGGAGGCGTTCAAGCACATCCGTAACAACCCCGTGATGCCCGGCACTTCCATCATCAGTTGAGATGTGCGCCGTAATATTTATCGTTTCCAAGTCGGCTACACTCAAGAGTCTGCCCTGATGTTGTGCCCCGACTAAGGCAAGCGTCTGTATCCCATCCGCGCGTAACGCCGTCGCTAGTAACATCAACGATGCGATGCCAGCGCCGCCGCCAACTAAAAGGGCGGGTTCCTGTCTGTTTGTGACATCAAAGGGATTCCCGAGTGGGCCCAACACGCGTACCCGGGCACCTTTTGGCATTTCCGACAGCCGTTTTGTCCCCGCTCCAATCACCTGATAAAGCATCGTTATCTCAGAACCTTGGGCCGAATAGATAGTAAACGGCCGGCGGAGGATTCGCCCCGGGACGTCCGAAATCAGGACGTGGACAAACTGTCCGGGCAGCGCCCGCCGCGCGATTTCAGCGCACTCACACCGCAAGAGATAGTGGGCATCCGCAACCGCCTCGTTTGAGAGAATAGCCGTCTCGATATCATAGCGCTTTTTCGAACGCTTTTTTTTCGCAATACTCATAAAACAAACAGCCTTACGATAATAGAGATATGTTAACATGAAAAACTTCACGCTGCAAGATGATTCTCGTCTATGACAGCCGAAAAGGTTTTTCGCCGGAGCTACCCAAGTGGATTTATGCTAAGCTCACCTGACTCATTTCATTTTACACCGGGAAATTTCTTGCTTTTTTTTTTGATTATGCTATAGTAATGTAGAATTGTAGCACGTAGCTCCTTTCAAGCGCAGGAGATAACCCATGAAAAGAAAATTGCAGTTTCAAGAGAATAGAAGGTTCAAGATTGTACAATTTACCGATATCCATTGGCATAACGGCGAGGCTGCCGACAGGCAATCCGAAGCGTTAATGGTGCAAATTGTATCAGCGGAGGCCCCGAATCTCGTTGTTTTAACAGGAGATATCCTGGCGGGCAGCGGATGTGATGATGCTTGTGCCTCCCTAGAACAAGTTATCCAAATTATGGAGCGCTGCGGCGTTCCGTGGACAGCCGTTTTTGGGAACCACGATGATGAAGGCGACGCGAATCGGCATGAACTGATGCAAACGATGATGAAAAGCCCCCTTGCCCTCGTACACCCCGGCCCAGCGGAGATTCCCGGGGTAGGAAACTATATTTTACCGGTTGACACTGCCGACGGAAATAGGAACGCCGCACTCCTCTATTTTATCGATTCCGGCAGCTACGCCCCACCGAATATCGGCGGGTACGCGTGGATTAAACACGAACAAATCGCTTGGTATCTCCAGGAATCCCAACGGTTACGCGCAGCAGCCGGGAAAACGCTACCCGCCCTCGCATTTTTCCACATCCCAATTCCAGAATATCAGGAAATGTGGAACACACAGGACTGCTACGGCGAAAAATATGAGGACGTTTGCGCACCCCTGCTCAATTCAGGCTTTTTTCTCGCGATGCATCGCGCCGGCGATGTTATCGGAACTTTTGTCGGGCATGAACACGTCAACGATTTTTGGGGCGACTTCCACGGAATACGACTCTGCTACGGCAGAGCAACAGGCTACAATACTTATGGCAGAACCAATTTTCACCGCGGCGCACGGGTGATTCTACTTCACGAGGACGAGCGCCAATTTGAGACATGGCTACATCTCGAAAATAGAGGGGTTGTCCGGGAACAACCGAAACATCAACCGAATTAACCTATTTTTTTTTTTCACACCCGGGACAAAAATTGAAGAATTCGCATTTTTATTTTTACAAATGTGTTAACGGGATGGCTTTGAAGAAACAACCGGGGATTCCGGGGAGGAGGGAACAGTGAGGGTACATCAGTCGCTTTCCATTCGATACGTAGAGAAAATCGTTATATTTGACATTACGGGGTACTTGACTGAGGTATCTGAAACGATACTCACTGAGGCATACATCGAAGCAGATATGAAGCGGGGCGGAAAACTCCTGCTTAATTTTGAAAGACGCAGCTTCATCACCAGTAGTGGCTTCGGAGGAATTATCAAATTACTCTGGAAGGTGCGCGATAAAGAGCAAGTTTTGCGGGTGGCGCACCCCTCTAAACAGGTGCGCGATATTTTCAACACCATCGGGTTAACGCAAAGTATTGGCGTTTTCGCCTCTGAAGAAGAGGCGCTTAAAGATTTTTGAATTCTTATGGAAAAAGTGTGTACATGTTCATATTGAGCAAGACACCGAGTAAACTCCATAAGCTCCCCGCCAGAAATTGTCCAAAAATAAGCCCCAAGAATAGCGGCAACGCCTTTCGATATGCGCGCACACCACCGCCTGTGAAAAGTAACTGCTTGAAGAACCACCCTAAGCAAATTGAGAACCACATCCATCCGATAGCCCAACCGTTGCCCACAGCGTAACCTACCGGATAGAACGGCCACCACAGAAACCGACGTTTGAGAAATGTTAACCCTACCGTAAACAGAAACCCAAAAGTCATGTGTTCAACAGCAATCAAGTTGGGGGCGCGCGGCCTGGTAATCCAGCTTTGTAAACGGTTAAATTCACCGACGCCCCACCGGGCAAAACGGTATTCATAATAGAGGGCCACATGCCCAACGATAGAGATAACCGTGCCCACAATCGAAGCTACAATCAACGCGATAACTAGACGCCTGTCGCTGAAGCGGAAGTGCCGCCCTATTTTGAAAGCCTCCAATTGATGCGGCATCGGATGACACCGGTAACCGTATGCCAACCAGGACAGCAACGTCGTATTGGTGAGGCTTTGCGCGCCCAACGGACGACTGCCGACAAAGAGCAGCATAATCCGGTCCGGATGCATGCCATGCAACTCATGTGTTGGCGGCCCCAGCTCAGCACGCATGCGCGTCATCGCGATGCATAAAACCGAGTAGATACTAAAATATCCTAAGGTAACCCAGGGCAAGAGCCCCGCGAAATACCAAAATACCAGCACAAATGCTAACCCACCGATTAGCCCAAAAACAGCCAGTGAATAAAGAACGTTCTTATCCCGAAACGAAAAGACACCGCGCAGCACCGCGAAAATTTGACGCCGACTCGTCAACAGTGCAAGCAATCCCAGCCCCAGCCAGGCACCACCACGCTGCTCCGTTTGAAACGCTATCGCCGGTGTCCAGCCCGTCGCGCTGAAAAAAATTCGCTGCCCTCCCCAAAATAGGTAGAAAGCCCAAAACGATAACGATAACTGCAACGGCATCAGATACCCGAGGCCCATCGCAAACGGGTACACATAGATGGGTAAACGGCCCATCGCGCTCCACGGACGAGACGAGGCGTAGAGTTGATACTTGATTTTTAACGACGGAATCACCGGAAACAGGTAGTTCAACCCCGCAAGTATTTCCAACCCAAAAGCGACGCCGAAACCGAGCCAAATTAGCCTGTTGCGAAAAATAATAGACGGATGGCCAAGTAGCTCTATAGGAAGCGTTGTCAGCGGGTAACTCAGTTTCTCGTGCTCTATCCACTGCTGCCGAAGGATAATGTTCACGCAAAGCATCATGAACAGTAACACGATTACTAAGGCGCTCCACGCAAAAATAGGCCACAGCCACGCGTTTACATACAGCATTTGCCAAAACGTATCATCGCCTTCAAAATACCCACGCAGAATCCGCCTGTCGGTAATCGTCAACCACGTCGGCATGAACCGAAAAAAGAGAGAATTCCACTCGTTTTCCGGGGTAGCGAACCAGCCCGCGTTGGCAATCATTGGAACTAATTGCCGAACGATATCGTGCCCCGCTAGCGCCGTCGCTACAGATACCATCGTATACGTCATTGCAAGTTCACGGGACGTCGGCGCACCATTTCTGAGAATCCGTCTTAAAAACGGGGCAATCGCAGCCAGAAGAAAAAATGTGAAAAGAACCGTCGGAAAAATCGAGAAATCTGTTAACTCCCAGACGACGCGGTTTTCCGCAGAAATTATCCAATAACAGGTGAGAATAATCAGAAGACTACCGAAACTTAGGACGACTAAGGTAAAACGGAGTCCTGAGGTTTGCTCGGTACCATCAGGTTCATGCATGTTTCCAGCATACCATAGACGAGAACAGCATGCAAATTTTTTGTTTCGCGTTCCGCCGTTTTCACCCTTTTTCCTGAGCGGAAAAGCGGCACGCGCGACGGCGCTCGCCCGGAACGACGGATGCGCGACGGCGCACTTGTAACGTTAACGAAGAACCAATTCGTGAGACATCTTTAACTATTCACATCTCGACTTTGCTTTTAATTAAGATGATGCTACAATAAAATGCGAATTTAACGTTACACTTTTTGTAGACTTTTGGGGGAGTTGTCCTTCACTTATCAAATAGAGGAAGCCGTCTAAAGAATTCAACGTTTACGGATACATCACCAACGCCCCGGAAATGGGCCGTATTGACAACGCCTTGGTAACTCCTGTAAGTTAAGTTTGCGCTTCTACAGGGGATTACTATACGAATGTGAACGCGCGTGAGCGCTAACGCGGTGAAAAAAGTGTAAGAAATGAGGAAGAACCGTGCAATCTAGAAAAACGCTGCCCGGCATCCACAAAATCCTTATCGTCCGTGTGGATGGCATCGGGGATTTGCTGAATTCTACCCCCGCCATTGCCTTGCTTCGGCAAAATTATCCCGAGGCAGAAATTACGGTATTGGCGAGCCCGATGAATGCCCCAATCCTACTGGGCAATCCTGATATCGACAGGATTCTTCTGTTCAACCGGAACCGGGAACATTTGCGATTCAGAGAACGCCTCCGGTTCTACCGCAGGCTGCACCGCGAAGGATTTCAACTTGTTGTCGCGATGCAAACCGCCACATGGCCCCACCTCGTCGCTTGTCTCTCACGCGCACGTTACCGCCTCGGACGTTATCAGAAACGGTTCAAATCCACGTTCACGCACGCCTGGCATGGCACGTACAGAAAAGGGGAAACCCACGAAGTTGACAGAAACTTGGAATTGGTGCGGTTAATTTGCTACGGCGAAGGCGAGCGGCGACTGGTGTTGCAACTCAGCCCTCATGAAATCGCCGAGGCCAAAGCGCTACTCAACGCGTGGAAATTGGACAGTCAGAAAATGCTCATCGGCATTCACCCCGGCGGAAGCTCGCACGATAAACGGTGGCCAGAAGCGCAGTACGCACAACTCGTTGACAAGCTCGCAAACAATTATGACGCCACCATTCTCCTTTTATACGGGCCCGATGAAGAAATCCTCGCACAGAATATACACAAACGCGTACAATCGCCCGTTATCACTTACGCCCCCACAACCATTCGCAAGCTTGCAGCGCTGTTAAACTGTTGTGCACTCGTTGTTTGCAACGACTCCGGCCCCATGCACATCGCCGCCGCTTTAGATGTACCGACTGTCGCAATCTTTGGCCCCACGGACCACGTCGTTTGGCACCCCTTGAGTGCAAACGCGTCAATTGTCCGACGAGATATGCCGTGTTGGCCCTGCAGCGCACACCAATGTCAAATCGGATGGGAATGCACCAAAAAACTGCCCGTCAATGCCGTCTGGAAAATCGTTGAGGAACGGTTATGAAAATTGTATTCAGCGCCTGGGGTTCAACCGGAGATGTCTATCCACTCCTGGCAGTCGCGGAACGGTTACTCGAACGCGGCCATCACGTGCGTGTCTGTGCACCCGCGTTATACAGGGAACGGATAGAGCAGCTCGGCACAGAGTATCACGAGGTCCGGGTGAGTTTTGAGATGGCAGAATTTCACAAGGCAATGGATACTATCATTAACATACGTGACCCCCTTCAGCATGTGCGCATCATCGCTGAGGAAGGCATCTTGCGCCATGGGAAAAAGTGGTACGACGATTGCCTCCCCGCAATGAAAGGATACGACATCGCCATATGCCACGCCGTGGACTTGCCGGCGCAAGAAGCCGCCATCCGCAACGGTGTCCCGTGGATGACGGTAACCTACTGCCACGGTTTCATCAAATCCCGTTATACCGCTCCGTATCCGTTCCCCAATTGGGGAACGGCATTCAATGCCGTTGTGTGGAAATTGGTGGAACACCGCGTCGGGCGCGTCATCAACCCCATTTTTAATGAATTTATCGCGACTGTTGGTGGCAAACCCCGAAAATCTGTGGCGTTCGATGGAAAATATTCGCCATACTTGAATCTCATCGCTGTCTCGCCGACGTTTTGTGCGAAAACCGATTTTCCTGAAAACTGCAAAATCACAGGGGCCTGGGATTTGGATGAGCCAGCCTACACCTCACTACCGGAATTACGAGATTTTCTGCAGAATGGCACACCGCCAATCATTATCTCTTTCGGCTCTATGGGCGGCACAAATGCACGAGAAACCACCGAAATTCTGATAAAGGCGGTGAGGCTCGTCCAACGGCGCGCTATCATCCAAGCCGGATGGGGGCGATTGGGAATGGCAGACAACCTACCTGACATCTTTTTCACCGACTATGTGCCACATCGGTGGTTATTGCCTCAGGCCTGTTGTGTTGTACATCACGGCGGGGCCGGCACCACAACCGCGGTTTGTCGCGCTAAAGTGCCATCGGTTGTCGTGCCACACCATGCTGATCAGCCGTATTGGGGAAGACTGCTTCACGAACTTGGCGTTGCACCAAGAAGTTTGCCCCGTCGTAAAATGAACGCGAACCGACTCGCTAAGCGGATACAAAACGTCTTGAAAACACCCGCAATGACGCAACGGGCACAGGCGTTAGGGCAGCAAATGGAAGCAGAGGACGGTATCACTACCGCTGTAGAACTCATTGAATCTTTTGATAGAAACGCTAAGGCGCGCGCGGTGAGACGGGGTGTGCCCATCTTGGGATTTGATGCTCTTTAGGGCTCGCGCTGGTGCATGGACTTGTAAACAATACACTCATGCGAAAGATTCTCGTTTTTAGTTTCACTTTTATCGGTGACGCCGTCTTATCTACGAGCGTCATCCAACCGTTACGCGAATCCTTTCCGAGTGCTCATATCACCTTCCTTGTCGGCCCGCATGCGGCAGCCTTGCTCTCTCCGGAGCCGCAAATTGATGCCGTCCATATTTACGATAACCGGGGCGAATCTATCGGGTGGAAAGGCAGGCTGAGGTTGATAAAAGCGCTGCGTCGAGAAAAGTTTGAGCTTGTCATCAATCTACGAGATAGCTTCACGGCACGCTTCATCGGGGCGAAACACCACTGGGCGATGGGCCATGAACGTGGCAATCTGCACGCCGTTACGCGTTACCTGGAAGTGCTACGGCGACACGGGGTTGAGATAACAGGCGCGCAGCCACGGCTACAGCTCAGTGAAGCGGAGGAGAGAGAAGCGCGCCATTTTCTCAGCAAAAATGGCGTCACTTCAGAAAGCGAGCTCATCGGCATACATCCGGGGGGGAATTGGAGCTATAAGTTATGGCCGGCTCGCAAATACGCGACGCTCGCGAACGTGCTGTTACAATCGCGTGTGCAGCCGCGCTCAATTTTACTTTTCGCGGGGCCACACGAACGTCGTCTTCAGATGGAGATAGCGGAGATGATGGATAGGGCGCCGATTCTCGTCAAAACGTCAATTTTGCGGCATGTCGCCGCGTTAATATCACTGTGTGATGTCTACATAGGCAACGACACCGGGCCGATGCACATCGCCGCCGCCGTAAGAACGCCCGTCGTGGCCCTTTTCGGCGCTACAAATCATCATCGCAGTGGGCCCTATGGGCGGATGCACACCGTTGTACAGAGTGCGATGCAGATGGGGTGTAATCCGTGTCACCCCGGGCGACACCCGGGCGGCTGCGCTGCTGGCAGTTGTGCCGTTCTTGACGCAATCACCGACGCGCAAGTTCTCGATGCCATCGCGAATTATACTTCTTCCTCCACATCAATGCCTGAATCTTCGAAATCTGCCTTGAGTTGCTCATAGTCATCTTCTGATATTTCTCCATCCATCGCTTTTAATACAATCTGAATCTCTCTGAACTTGCCTTGCAACGAATTTACCTGGAGCGCCATATCGTTCACTGTACCGGAAGGGACACGAAATGCGAAATGGAGGGATTTTCTGGATGTATCGTCTTCTCCCGGAGGCTCGTCGATGATACCCCCACCATTGCCAGGCGGCTCAGGGGGCACCGGCGGCACCGGCGCTTTACAAAGCGCCGCCTGCATCAGCACCTCGGTATCGCTTAGGCGAATCTTTCCAGGTTCTTCCCCGAAAGCACGCTGGGTGAGTTCATCCCCTATTTTTTCACCCACGCCAAAAATGCGGCGCTTTACCCCGTCTCGGATGGCGTTCTCCCAGGCGGCGCGCAGCGGACGCGACGCGTTACCGGAATCAGGCGAATAGTAAAACGGTGCACTGGTGGAAATTGAATCATTCTTCTTGAGAAACTTTGACAGAATTTCTTGCGCCGTGATATTCTCCAGAATCAGCTCTGGTTTGATAAGCACTTCAGCGCCATCCATGGTAACATCGCGAGGGGTGTTCTTAAAATGGTGCGGAATGAGTTTGCCGCCGCACTGTTCACCGATGGCAAAAAGCCCCGCCTCAACCCCTTCGATAATGCCATCTTCCCATACGTCACGAAGGGCACGACGTTTTTCCCCAGGGGTGCGAAGACTGGAGTTAAGCAGTTGGGAGCTCAAGACAATCTCAGGCTCCTTCAGATAGAGTTCGGACTCAGGCTCCTTCAGATAGAGTTCGGAGATGTTTCGCGCGCCAATTTTCTTTAGGATTTGACTGTTGGCACAAAGCGTCTCATAGACACCCCCCGCCAGAAGCGTATTCATTCCACTCGCAGATATCCCCAGTTCTTTTTCACAAAACCCTTCCTGATTTGGAATCAGGAGCATGCGATAGTCGCTGCACAACGCATTGTTGAGTTCATCCGGGGCACTCGCCAGCTTGGATGCGACTTCTTTCTTTTGCTCCTTCGATAAATTCAGGGAAGTATCCTGATGAATGGCATCATAAGCGAGCACCTCTTTGACTTTGTTCAGAAAGGTATCGGCATGTCCCAGGTGTGGCGTGAGAAAAAAGAGTGTATTGCGATTAACACGAGTCTGTTCGCCGTGCTTTTCCACAAGCTTTCGACAAAACGCGTCGTCGCGTTCCGGGAGGACAATCAGCTTGAATGCAGCTTCATCCGGAATCTCCCGGTCGGTTTTGGGGGCAATGTAGGTTTTCAGGCGCGTATGAGACGTCGCTTTGAAACACCTGTTGAGTTCCTTATCGGCACGCGATGTCACCAGCCCAGCGTCAACATTCTCCTTGTGGATTTGCAAAATCCGCGTTAAATTCGGTTGTGTATCAAAATAGTAGTTGTCGTTTTCCGTACGCAGATAAAAGAGACGTTCGCTCAATTCGTTGATAGCGGTATCTACCACAGACACCGGGATATCCGGCAGCGTCGCGCTCCGTTTAATTTGATTCCTGCTCGTGCCGCGGCGTTCGGAACCGCCGGTGAAGGAGTATAGGAAGATGGCCGTGGCAGTGCGCGTGCCTAATTCGAGAAGTTGATACGCCGAACCTACGTTTCCGTCAACGGTTTTTGCTCCTTGATTCCGTGTGGTGATATCACTTGACAAGATGCTCTGATATTCTTGCCCCGCGTGTTCTAAGAGCTCAGCACGGATATCAGCGTCCGCCAGGTCAAAATCGGCCAGGGTAATGTAAGGGCGATTTTTCTTTACCGTCCGCGAAACCACACGCGACAGCAGCCGCAGCACACCCCGCGTTCTCTGAAAATCTGGAAAACTCCCCCAACGTTTATAGAGAACATCAATCACCTCCGGTTGAAACGGGTAACTCGCCTGAAAATCCTTACGATACTCCGACGCTTGTTTATTTTCAGGTAAAATGCCCTCCTTCTGCGCGGAATTGGTATACTCACGCACGATGCGTTTCGCGCCCTTCTCATCGATTTTGGAGAACAAGCGCGTGCGAATGATATTGCCGATTTCGTTATCTTCAACCGGGGTGATGACGCGTTTCATTCTAGCAAGCAGCTGCGTGAAAAGCTGGAACTTCTCTTCCAGAGGACCTATCTCACTCGATTGCAGCGATACGATAAAAGCAACATGTTGACACGAGGCGACAGCCTCCGTCAACGATAACATAAATGCCATCGTCTGTTCCGCCAAAGTGACTTTTTTTACCGACACACCCCCAGCACGCGTTAAATAATTTAACATTTCGTCCATCAGGATTAGCACCGGCGAATCGCTCACCTTTAACAGCTCCGAAATACTGTCAATTCCAGGCGCAAGGTGCCCTTTGAAACGCTCGGTTTTACCTGTCAATTGCATCTCTAGCTTTCCCCAGAACGTTTCCCGGGCATCCATTTCGGAGCCCACAATAACAATAGGCTTGGCATCCCACTCTTTCGCTTTGTGGTATAGCGCGATGAGCGTATGCGTTTTACCGCCACCGAAAGGCGTTTGCAATTGAACAATCGCGTCGCCACCATTCCCTTTCAACCGGCGTTCTACCACTGAAAGCAATCTCTTTAATCCATCTGTGACGTAAGTTTTTTGAAAAAAACGTTTCGCATTTCTGTATTCATAATTCCCCGTGGACTTGACAACGTTTCCTAGCTTCGCAGCGTAGGTGTCTAATGTAAACTTGCCGTGCGCGATGTCGCTGTGTGGTTTGGCAATTGTCTCAAAACCTGGCATAACTTCGTCTCCATTTCGTGAAAAATTTTGCGATTTTTTATCGCCTTAACTTGTCGCTTGCTACCTTTCAAAATCATCTCAAAATCATCGGTTCTCGCCGGCGGCGACGGCTGCCCGCACCTCGCGTTCAATGCTGCGCCTGTCCGCAAACCATCCCTCACACCACATCCGCTCCTCACTATCGAGCGGCAGCGTCACACTCACCGACTGGGCGACGTACCATATCAGCTCCTGTAAACCGACACGCCCACGCGCGAGACGCTGTATCATCGCAGGGCGCTGGTTGTAGCGCCATAAGTGTAACACGTGATGCAGCACATCTATCAATTCATCGCTCAGTTTGTCGCTGTCGGGGGCATCCCGATAGCTCCGTTCCTGCGGCCCCAGCACCCGCACCAATGCTTTCTCATGGTGGATAAAACTCCCTTCACCCCATTCATCGGCTAGCTCCAGCCCAAGAGAGAGGGCGAGTTTTTTCGCGATATCGAACGGCACGGACGCCAGCCCGTATTCGCGGCGCCAGCGCAGATAGAATCGCGTCAATTTTGTGCTTTCCACCCCTGTCTCCGACGCGCTATCCAACCGTTCAAGAACTTGACGGATATCGGCTATCATCCTATCGGCGCGAATTATGGTGTCATCGTTGTCGAGAATCTCCTCGTATTTGCCAAACACCTCCAGCCCACTCCCTATCGCCGCGATGAACAGCTCCGCCCCGGAGATGCCGTAATCCCAGAGTGTGAACAGTTTACGGGACAGGTGAGAAGAAAGCTCTTCTTTTACATCGCTATAGAACCCGAAAGACAAACGAGCGCTTTTCCGGGCTACCATGTAGATACTCGACGCCAGCGCAGCGGAATCTTGCGCCCGAAAGCGGGATTTCATCTCCGTATCAACCGGCCAGGCAGCGGTGATTACCAGTCCAGAATCCAGCAAGGCGTTAATCAACGTCTCCCACCCCGCCGTCGATTTGTGTGCATAGACGATAACCGCAATCCCGTCCGGTTTTAACACCCGGTATATCTCGGCAAACGCTTTCGACAGCTCAGCTTCAAAGAAGCGTTTTCCGGCGTCCAATCCGCCTTTCCGGTGTCCATATGCCACGATTTCGCCGGTTTTCGGCGTCAGTGCCGTCTCGAAGAGCTCTGGATGGAGGTGCCCGACACTGCGTTTGAGCCAGACATAAAAAAAATCCGAGAGGTATGAATAAGCGATGTTGTCGTAATACGGCGGGTCCGTTATGACGGCATCGAAAGCCGCGTCCCGGTAAGGCAGCGCGGTTGCGGAGGCGTTTTTTATCGCAACGGGTTTCGCGTCCATCTGCGATAGATGTTCCATCGGTTTTAAAACGGTTTTGAGTCGATTCACGGCGACACGCAACGGATTCGCTTCCCCATAATTCCAAATCATGGGGAGCCCTTGTATACCGAACAAACGGATAACGGATCCGCTGCTGTTATCCCACCAACAAAGGTTTGCGCCGGTGTCTGCGATGCGATTTAACCAGAGGGACAAACAGGTTGTGACGGCGGCGGCGTAATCTATGTCAACCGGCGTTTGCGCGCACATTTCCGTGTACGCAGCCCGGAGCTTCTCCGTGAAGGTGATGAGTGCTAGTTGTTGACGCGCGTTGAAGAGCTCGCCATACGTGTTAATGTTATAATTGTGAACTGTAATCCCTCTCTCTGCACCACTTCCTTTCGTTTTGGGGATGGATTCGTCTGGCACTGGAGAAAGTCCCCAGTCGCCAGCGACGCTTTCACACTTTTCTTTTCTCCGTTTTTGCGCGTGCTTGAAAATTGTGACATCGTCGTCCGTTGCGATGCGGTATCGTTTCCCTTTCACGTCGGGATGTTCCGTCACCACGGCAATCATCCGTTCGCCAGCGGCGCCGTTTTGAAAGAGGCGTCGCGTGTCTTTTGCCGTAAAGGCGCTTTGACAGAGCGGACACGTGACGATAGCTCCCGCCACGGTACCGTTGGCTGGATTAAAATCGGGTGGCATCGGGTGATACGTGGCGCCGACGATACGGAAGGCGATGCTTCCATCTTCCTCGAACGGAAAAAGCGCGATGTTATCTTTTTTCGACAGCCAAAATTGGCTCATTAACGGAACGGTGGCGCCGCATCCCAGATTTTGACACGGCAACGTCCGCGCCCAGATATAGGCATAGGGAGTGGAACCGTCTGCGACGTCTCTGGCGCAGACGGGACTTCCGGTTTCCGGTGGATAGAAGGGTGCTAATTCGGATGTCGCCTGTTCAATCACCCAGTCGCCCCATTTTTTGACATCCAGAGACAATTGGCGTCCGTACTTTTGCGGGTATTCCAGGGTGCATTTCTGAATCAGTATCGCAACGGGATTCAAGTCACAGGAGTGTGTCTCGCATCCGAGGCGTTGTGCCTCTAACGGAATGGAGCCGCCGCCGCCAAACGGGTCCAACACGGTAGGCGTTTTTCCGTCGTGGGATTCGAGGATGTGTGCGCGTGCCTCGTTAATCGATATTGGGCTCTGGGCGGTTTCCCACGTGGCGAGAGAAGCGATGAAATTGTGCTTTCTCGTTTTCTCTTTATCATCCGCGCCGGGACTGTCTACAAGTGCGGCGTATGCGGTGGCGCGTGATGGGCCGAGCGGCCTGCGCGCCCACCAGATATGAGTGCCGGTGATTTGGCGCTTATTTTTATCACGTCGTCCTTGTTCGCTGACGTCTTCGACGGGGAAGGTGTCTTCAATGAGGCGTCTGTTTTTATTCACGGAGGGCTCCATTCTTTGAGAAGAATCCAAAAAAGGTTCTTGCGCAATGCTTTTTGCATCATATCAGATGAGAGCGTTTTTGTCACATTGTGTTCCGGGCTGCTTTCGGCAACCGCGTGTAAATCGCCAGTAGCGCTAGACGGCCCGGTTCTGAACCGTTTTTTTTGATTCGGGCGCTAAACCGGTTCGGCTTTAGTGATTTCGGAAAGCGGAATCTCGTATCGGACTTCGTGTCGTATGCTGCTAAGTTTCTCTGCTGGGTTCTGGATGGTATAGAGTTTAGGTTTGTTCTCGGCGTTGAGAACAACGTAGAGATAATAGTTGTCTTTGAGTTGTTCTGCTTTGAGCCATTCGTTCCGTGTGAGTTGTACAGATATATTTTTTTTGCTGCGTGCTTTGACTTCAATATATCGTACTTTCCCGTCGGAGGCGGTTGAGCGAAGATCGAAACCGAGGTTTTGGGCGGAGACGTCCTCAACGGTTCGACGTTGTTTTTCTTCATGCTTCGTGGCGACTACCATTCCGATGCGTTCAATTTCCGATTTATTGTATTTGTCGTCATCAGTTTGCGTTGCCTCCTCTGCGTGGCGGACGTGTATTGCGCCGACAAAGATAGGCGACTTTTTACGGAGTCTCACGTTTTGTTGGCACTCATGCTCCAATTTTTCCTTTTCTTTTTGCGCGTTCTCCTTCATTTGCTGTTTATTTCTTATCGCTAATGTGACATTTTCGCCTTTTTCGAGGCGTATGTTGAGTTCGATGAGTTTGCGGTCTAGTTCTTGGATTTGCTGTTCGAAAGCCCCGATGCCGTATGTTTTTGTAATTTCGACTTGTCTTTCGCGTTTCTCCTTAAGTTTTTTCGCGTATTTTTCGAGTCGTTCTCGGACGTATTGATTAACCTTTTTCTTCTGCGTTTTAATTTTCCCGGTTTTTGCGGGTGGTGTTGTTCCTTTGAAGTTCCAGATGATAGCAGGATTTATCTGTTGTACCTTTTCATCATCTTGAGGGACGTAGCATGCAAAGAGTCTTTTAGCGACGAGTGTATTTTTGACGTCGTGTATTTCTCCTTCAGCGAACACGATAACGCCGTTGAATTTTCGGTCCGGGTCTTCGAAGGCTGCGCCTTTTTTGAGTTCATCGGCATATTTGTTCGCAACGTAGTCTAGTGTTGCTTCAAAGAGGGGGTGTCCGGCGTCGATAAACTCGGCTTCAAGGTGGTTTGTCGCTTTTTCTTTATCAAAGGTTACTTTTGGATATGTTTTTTCTTCAAGAGCAGGGTATCTCTGTGTGAACTGTTGTTCTTCGCTTCGTCTGAGAATGGGTTTGGGTATGTGTGGGATGGATAAAAAGCCGTCGTCGTGTTGGTGGATTTTCGCCCTGAGGGTTTCCCACGTTTTTATGAAGAATTCGCGTTTATCCTGTGGCATGATTCCATATTCGCGTTCTTTTTGTTGGATTTTGCCTATCTGTTCCCAGTTGATTTCAGACTCGGGGATGGTTTTTCGGTTAAAATGTTCTAATGCATGAAGTTGTGCGGTGTCAATTTCGTGGAGAACCTGTTCGTGTTTTTGTGTATTTGCGGCTGCTTCGAGTATGAGTCGTCGTAAATTTTTTTTGGGGAAGAGTTGTCCAATGATATCATAGACGCTGTCTTTTCCGAGTGATTCGCGAATGGTTTGAAGTTTTTCGAAAAGTCGGGTGAGTACGGCGCCTTCGCGTGTATCGGCTGCGACGAGGTTTATCACATGGACTTCTTTCTTTTGCCCGTATCGGTGAATTCGTCCCATGCGTTGTTCAAGTCGGTTTGGGTTCCAGGGTAAGTCATAGTTAATCATGAGGTGGCAGAATTGCAGGTTAATTCCTTCGCCGGCGGCGTCGGTGGCGATAAGGAGTTGTGTTTGTTTTCGGAAGGTTTCTTGTGCTTCTATCCGCTTTTGGTGGTTCATTTTTCCGTGAATGACGGAGACAGAGAAGCCCCAGTCTTCTACCTTTTTAGCGAGATATTCAAGGGTATCGGCGTATTCGGTAAAGATGAGGATTTTCTGGTTTGTATATTTTTGATTGAGTTCATCGAGGGCTTTCTTCAGTTCGTCTAGTTTAATTTCCTGTTCCGTGTCAATGATTTTTTGTGCGTCTTGTTCGAGGCGTTTGAGTGTCTCAATTTCATCCCTCAATTCGTCCCGGTTTTCAGCAAAAGAGAGGCATTCCCACTGGCGTTCGCGTTCCGCACGTTCGGCTTCACTGAGTTCTTCTGCTTCTTCGCATTGCTGCTCGGTAGGGATTTCGTCTATCTGTATCGTAGCTTGTTCCAAGAGTTCTTCGAGTCGTTTTTTTCGTCGTCTGAGTGAGATATGCAGGGCGTATGTGCTGGAGGCGAGTCTGCGTTGTAAGATAACGAGTGCGAATGCGATATTATTTCGTTTTTGTACGTTTTCGGAAAATTTGTTGTATTGTTCGCGAATGTATTCTGAAAGTTGGTTATAGAGTACCATTTCCGTTTCGGATTCGATTCCGAGTCGGAAGGGTTTTGTGTGAACGTATCGTTCTAAGAAGAGGGGTTTTCCCTGAAAGTCTTTGAGTTTTTCCTTGACTCGTCGTATGAATATGGGATTGTTGGATTGATAGATGAGTTCTTGGGGCTTGCTAGCGTTTGCGAAGGAGCCGGGTCTCAGCAGTTCCAGAAAAAAGCGGAAGTTTTCGTCGTCTCCGCGGTGTGGCGTCGCGGTAAGAAAGAGGAGATGTGTTGTTACGCGGGAGAGGCATTCCCCTAACTGATATCGCTTGGTTTTCTCTGTTTTATTTCCGTATTGATAAGCGGCCATTTTGTGTGCTTCATCGACAATAACGAGTTCAAAGCGGCTATTTTTAATTTCATTTCGAATGTCGTCTTGTCGGGCGAAGTCCATGGAGGTGATAATTTGTTGTTCGCGTTTCCAGACGTTCTCGTGTGGATGTGCGTCGACATAAGGGCGTGCTACGAGGGTGAACCGTTCTTCAAATCGTGTTTTCATCTCTTGCGTCCATTGCGTGATGAGGTGTCCTGGTACCACAATCAAGATGCGTTTTGCCTGATGTCGGAGTTTGAGTTCTTTTGCGATGAGCCCTGCCATAATTGTTTTTCCTGCGCCGGGTTCATCGGCGATGAGAAAGCGTATCTGCGTCTGTTTAAGTGCTTGCGAGACGGCTTCAATCTGATGCGGGAGGGCGTCCACTTTGGCGCCACCGACAGCAAAGGCTGGCTGTGAGAGTGGGGCATTACGGTAACGTTTTGCTTCCAGGGCGAGCAAAACGTGCATCGGTTTCCCGGTAAAATCCACATCAGCAGCGTCGACAATTTCCAAAGACTTGGTTTCGCTGGCTGACAACTCTTGCTCTACGCAGTCCTTTGAGTGGTTCAGGGTTCCGACAATATGGACGTACCCACCCGGAAGGGGTTTATAGGCGATAACTTTGAGCTGTTCGGGCCAGAGTTCGGATTTAACAATTGTTCCATAAGAAATGGTTTTAGACATCGTTCCTTGTGAAAATATCTCGGATTACTTTTCCGTGTCGGTTTCGGTGTTATGGATTTGCTCTTGTGATTCTGGTGGTGTGATGTTTTGTTGTCCGATGCGTAGTTGTCGTTCTGCGTCGACGACGTCGCGGTTAATTTTGTGGATGCAGCGTGTGAGTTTTTCAGTGAGGGCGTCATGCCCTTCCATGGCGTGCCGAATTTGCCGAATCAGGTCAATCACAAGTCTGAAGGTTCGGACGAAATCGCCGGCATCTATGGGTGCATAGTCTTCAAGTGTATCGAAGTTGCACCCACGGCTCCAGGCGAGCATTGCGCTACAGAGTCGTGATTCGAACATGGGTGTGATTTCAGTGACGTGGTGCTTTTTTTCTAATTTCTGTAGTATTGAAATTTCGGAATAGACGGCGTCCAGCACGTCCAAAATGCGTTGATGCTTTAGCCGTTTGTAGTATCCATCTTTCCGGGGTTCAGAGACGATGGCTGCCATGAGGCAGTTAATTTCATCTGCAGTGAGCCGTTCAAAAAAGCCTCGAAACAGCAATTGTGTAATTTGTAGTTCATACCCGTAGATATTAGCAGCAATATTGCCGCGTGGGAGTAAAGCGTGTTCCTCAATGTATCGTAGTTCTTTAAGCACCTTAACCCGTGCTTCAATCTGTGTGCGCGGGTAATTTTTAATGCGGGTAGTCTGCTTTTTAAGTTTCAGCGCCCGTTGTTCATGTTTTCGTATTTTTTGATATCTGGTGTGGCATTGTGTAAATTGGTGGCATCCGTCACAGAGGGTATCGGTTTTGTGTGCTTGAAGTTGCTTAATGCGGTTGAGTAGTGGCTGGATTTTTTGCTTAGATTTCTCTCTTTTCTTTTTCCCGGAATTTGCTGATTTGATACGTGTGATTTCGGCGTTCATCCGTTGAATTTCTTTGTCAGTATCTTTTTGGCGTCGATAGTGTTTCTCAATTTGTTGGGTAGCGTTAATGTCTTGGTGAATGCATGCTGGCCGCGGCATCGTCTTGCGTGCTTGCTCCAGTCTCTGAATTTGTGTATTGAGTTCGGCGATGTGTGTATAATTTTGATGATTGCTAAGACTCATGGTGTAGACGTCATAAATATCTTCACCATATCTCTGGTAAAGGTTAAGTATACTGGAATAAGAGAGATTAAACTGGCTTTCAATCGGTTCAATGTCGTGATTAACGACGTTGTTGACGTCGTCTGCGTGAACGTGCTGTGGGTGAATTTGTGCGTAAACATAACCGGTGGTATCAATGCCGCGTCTGCCGGCTCTGCCTGCCATCTGGTAGTATTCGCGTGTTTTGAGGTAGCGAAATCCGATGCCGTCGTATTTTTGGAGGCTATCGAACACGACGGTACATGCGGGCATGTTGATACCGACAGCAAAGGTTTCTGTCGTAAAAAGGAGTTGAATGAGTCCGGAGGTGAATAACCGTTCGACAACCTCCTTGAGGGTTGGTAACATGCCGGCGTGGTGATAGGCGATGCCTTTGGTAATGAGTGGCCGGAATTCGGCAATGTCCTTTTGTGCAACGAGATCAAATTGGATACAGAGGGTATCGAATTGCTGAAGAATCTGTTCTTTTTGTGAGGGATTCAGCAGGGATTTGTTTCTATCGGAGGCGTAATAGCGTGCATTGCGTTCACATCCTTTTCGGCTAAAACAGAAATAGAGACAGGGCAGCTGTTTTTCGATTTGTAGGTGAGGAATGAGAGGTGTTTGTATCATCCCAGCGGGTAGCTTGGGTTTGCTATTCTTCGGGTTCGCGATTTTACGTCCATCCTGCATCGCCAGTTTCTGGATTTCCGGGATGTGTTTTAGGGTTCCGATGCCGTAATTCGCGAAATAGAGGCTATGTTCTAAAGGCACAGGGCGATTTTTTTCTTCAACGACGTCGATATTAATTTCTCTAACGTTCTGCATCCATTCGGCGAAGTGTTTGATATTCGGAATCGTCGCGCTCAGGCACACAAATTTAATATGTTGTGGCGCAAAGATGAGACTTTCTTCCCAGACGGTGCCGCGCGCAATATCATTGATATAGTGGATTTCGTCAAGAATCACGTAGGAGACATTATCGAGGCGCTCGACATCGTCAAAGATGGTGTTCCGAAAGATTTCGGTTGTCATGAGCAACACTTGTGCGTACGGATTGAGTACGATGTCGCCTGTGACAACCCCGATTTTATCTCCGTATTCGGCGTAAAAGTCGCGATATTTTTGATTGCTAAGGGCTTTAATCGGTGCGGTGTAGATAACACGGCGGTTTTCCCGGATGCACTGTTCGACGGCGTATTCAGCGACGATTGTCTTACCCGCCCCTGTAGGCGCGGAGACAATCACCGAATTATCCCGGTTTATCGCTTCAATTGCTTCTTCTTGGAATCTATCGAGTTGTAATCCTTTGTAACCCATTTTTTGTTTTTTCTGTTCAGGACGCCTGACAAGTTACCATCCGAATTGTCTTCCTCTCACCGGGCTCCGATTTCTCTGTTGAATCCGAAGTTGGGCGTTTTTGCTTTTTTTGCCATGTCAAGTTCACTGGGTTAAAATAACTTCTGGCGATACCGTCCCCATGATTTTATGGGGACGCTACAAACAAATCTCCTTTGCGTAAATATTTAACAAGTTATTATACGCAATTCTGTTTTTTTTGTCAAGGCATAATTTTTATAGAGCAATTCAATTTTCGCGGCATCTCTGCAAGCGGATTCTGTTTTGTCGAAGCGTCCCCGGTTATTCGAAAAATCTCATAGCGGGTAGAATTAGGCAATTAAGGGTGGGTATGATACACTACGGTTATCAATTTTAAAGGAGGGATGTATAGATGAATCAACATGACTTCACCGTGAGCGATTCGGAAATTGGTTTTTTCAAGCGATTTGGCTATCTGAGTTTCCCGCAGCTGATGGCGGATAGGATTTCGGCGATTCAAGATGCATTTGAAACCGTCTGGACGGAGCGGGGCGGTGGGCATAACGGTAACCCTCATGACGGGGCGGCGCGTTCTTGCATTGTGCCGTTCATCGACGAGGATGAAGAGCTCTGTTCTCTACTTGACGATGCACGTATTCTGGCGATTGCGAAGGGGTTACTTGGGCCCGATTTCAACTACATGGGGAGCGATGGCAATTTCTATGTAGGGGATACGGGATGGCATTCGGATGGTGGGCATAAGCTGGAAGAACCGATGCACATTAAGCTTGCGTTCTACCTGGAGCCACTGACGCGGGACACGGGTGCGCTTCGTGTGATTCCGGGGAGCCATCTATTCGGTGATACCTATTCGGATGGGCTATCGCGCGAGCTTCACAATAGCGAAGAGGTGTGGGGAGTGGCTGGGCGAGATGTGCCTGCGGTTGTGTTTGAGACAACGCCGGGCGATTTGGTATTGTTTAACCATAACACGAAGCATGCTGCATTCGGTGGCGGAACCCGTCGTCGGATGTTCACGATAAATCTCTGTGAGCGTTACCCTGAGGAGAAGTTGGATGCGCTGCAAGCGTATATCGCAGGCTCGGCCCGTTTCTGGATTGAACGCAAATATGGAGAGAAGATGGTGCGGACAGCGACGCCGGAACGAGAGATACATCTTGAACAGGTGAGGGCGAACGATGGGCATCTGGCTGAATTGTCGCGTCAGGCGCGTGAGCGGATGAGTGAACCGTCACGTGGCTAATGCGTTTTTCCAGGCGTCTCGCACGAACGCGATGGCTTGCTTAAAGCCCTTCTCTCCGCGCTGACTGGCTTCTTCAATGCTTAGCCAGTCGTCATAACCGGCGGTTCTCATTCGCGCGAGGATTTTCGGAATGGGAGCTGCGCCGGTGCCGATGCGTACCGGTTCAAAGTTGCCGGCTTCTCGAAGATCAAAAATGTGAAGGACAACGACGCGTTCAATGACGTTTTCGAGGAGTTCAAGCGCGTCTTCATCAAGGACAAGCGGGTTTGCGGTATCAAAGCAGATGCCGAGGGGCGTGTGGGCGAGTGCATCGACAATTTCCAAGAAAACCGCTGTCGGCTGTGAGAAATCCCAATATTTCCAGGGTGCACCTTTGGTGTGGTTTTCATAGGCGAGCGTGATACCGTACCGTTCGGCTTCGTCGAGGGCGCGTCGGAATGCGTCGGTTACCCACTCAACCCCTTGGGCGCGTTGGGTGCCGGGGTGGTTTTGCCCGGCGGTGATTCGAACGAATTTTGCGTCCAACGTTTTCGCCAATGCAATGTGCGCCTTGAGTGCTGTGAGTTCAGCGGCGCGTTGCGTTTGGTGCGGGTGCGTGAAATCGGGATAGCAGGCGAGCATACATGCGGCTATCCCGTATCTTTCGAGCGCGGCGCGTGTCTGATTCAGCGCCCGCGTGTCCCCCGGTGGAAAGAATTTGATGCTAAAGTCGACGGCGTCCAGCCCGAGTTCCGCCCCGAACCGAATCCAGTCCCGAACCGGGCGCTTCCGTGTGAAGATGTCGTCATAAAGTGAGACAGGTAGGCAAGAGAGTTTCATATTTCTGTGTTCGGTTTTATTGATTGATGTGATGCGTATCTTATCATATTTTTCACAAAACGTCAAATTCGCAATGTAGCAAGCACCAGGCGTGCTGTCGATTTACAAAATCAGGCGCCTTCAATTTAAATTTCACAGCTCCATTTTTATCGCGTATGATGATAGGAAGGCGACTCATTAATGATTTGGTTGCCCGCCTGGGGGCTTACCCCTATCGTATCGCCTTGCAAGCGTGTGCGTTGTCGCAGCGCGGGGTAAAGGAGTTTACTCCCAACGCTGTATCGGCGTGTTTTGAAAAAATTTGCAATCACCGTGTGGGATGTTGTATAATATAAAAAAATCCACGTTTCTAAAAGCGTGCAGCTGAACGTCAATAGTTCATAACGAACTGACGCAAGTTCATAACGAATTTACGCAGAAAGAGCATGAATATACACGAATATCAAGCAAAGGAAATTTTGCAATCTTACGGTGTTAACACGCCTTCTGGTGGCGTTGCATCGGTGCCGGATGAAGCCGAGGCGATTGCGCGTGAACTTGAGTGTACCCGTTACGTTATCAAGGCCCAAGTCCATGCCGGTGGGCGTGGAAAGGGGGGCGGTATCAAACTCGCCAACAGTCCTGTAGAAGTGAGGGAGCACGCTGCATCGATTCTTGGAATGCGGTTGGTGACACCCCAGACGGGGGCTGATGGCAAGCTGGTAAGGAAAGTGTTTGTTACGGAAGCATGCGTGCTGGAGCAAGAGTACTATCTTGCGATTTTAGTGGATAGAGAGCGTTCGCGGCTAGCGCTAGTGGGGAGCGCGGCAGGGGGCGGCAATATTGAAGAGGTAGCCGCGCAGTCGCCGGAAAAGATTATTAAGTCGGACATTGAACCCGCGTTCGGATTGACACCATTTAAAGCGCGGGAGTTTGCGTATCGGCTGCTTCCGGAGGCTATCTATCGCGAAGTGATTCCGAAGGTGACTGAACTGATTCTGTCGTTGTACACGATGTTTGTCTCGTGTGATTGTTCATTGATAGAGATTAATCCGTTGGCGGTTGTGAAAACGTCAACCGGTTTGGACATCGCGGTGATTGACGCGAAGGTAAATCTTGACGACAATGGGCTTTGGCGTCACCCGGAGCTTGAGGCGCTGCGTGACGCGGCGGAGGAGGATGCGCGCGAATTAGAGGCGAGCGAATCGGGCTTAAGTTACATCCATCTTGATGGAGATATTGGGTGTATGGTGAATGGCGCCGGGCTCGCGATGGCAACAATGGACATTATCAAACAGCACGGGGGCGCCCCCGCAAATTTCTTGGATGTTGGGGGTGGGGCCTCGACGGAAGCCGTCGCCCACGCGTTTCGCCTGATTTTAGGAGATGAGAACGTTAAGGCTGTTCTGGTTAACATTTTCGGGGGCATCATGAAATGCGACACGATTGCCAACGGTATTGTCGCCGCCGGTAAACAGGTTGCGCTTCAGGTACCGCTTGTGTTCCGGTTGGAGGGAACGAATGTGGAATTAGGGAAACAAATTCTCGTCGATTCGGCGCTGAACGTTCAATCTGCCGGTAGTCTCTCAGAAGCGGCATCACGAGTTGTAGCGGCTGCCCGTAACGTTGACGGTGGTATGGCACCTTCAAACAAATAAGAGGGGATGTCTCCCGGACATTTCGGGGATGTCTCCCGGACATTTCGGGGTTTTCTCAAAGAAAGACGTTTTGATGGGGGCTGAGTTGCATGAAACTTGAATTAGCCGATGTCGATGTAAGTGGCAAGCGCGTGTTGGTGCGCGTTGACTTTAATGTGCCGATGGCGGATGGAAAAATTGCGGATGACAACCGCCTGACTGCGGCGTTACCGACGCTCTTTGAGCTGTTCCGTCAGAACGCAAAAATCATCCTTGTCACGCACCTAGGGCGCCCGGCAGGCAGGAACCCCGCCCTTTCTACCGCACCGATTGCGGTAGCATTGAGTCAGCGGCTTGGCCGCCGGGTTCAACATGTGAGTGATTGTGTTGGCGCCGCCGCCCAAAATGCCGTGGCGACGTTGAAAGCAGGGGAGCTTCTGCTGCTTGAGAATGTCCGCTTTTATCCCGGGGAGATGAGCAACGACGCGGATTTTGCTCAACAGCTCGCGTCGCTTGCAGATGTTTACGTCAACGATGCATTCGGGACTGCCCATCGTGCCCACGCTTCAACAGAAGGTGTCACCCACTATCTGAACCCCAGCGTTGCGGGCGTTTTAATGGCGCGTGAAATCTATTACCTCCGTACCTATCTTGAAAGTCCGGAACGCCCGTATGTCGCGATTTTAGGTGGGGCGAAGATTGGGGACAAGATCTCGCTGATTGAGAACCTGCTTCAAAAAGTCGACGAACTCCTGATTGGCGGTGGAATGATTTATACGTTTCTCGCCGCAATGGGGCACCGCATCGGGGACTCCCTGGTGAACCGGTCAAAAATTAAGCTTGCCCAGGCGCTCCTTGAAAACCGGAACATCCACTTGCCTGTCGATATTGTTGTCGGAAAAGACTTTAAGCCTAACACTGATTCCATGGTGGTTGAAGCCGGGAATATTCCGGACGGCTGGCAAGGGTTAGATATCGGGCCGAACGCCGTCGCCGCGTTTCGCGCGCGAATTGCCAGGGCAAAGACGGTGATTTGGAATGGCCCGTTAGGCGTGTATGAGTTTGACAAATTTGCAAAAGGGACGATTGAGATTGCACGAGCACTCGCTACCGCCTCTGATGCAGTACACATCATCGGCGGGGGGGACTGCGTCGCCGCCGTTCGAAACGCGGGTGTCGCAGATAGGATAAGCCATATATCCACCGGGGGCGGCGCGACATTGGCGTTTTTGGAAGGGAAACAGCTCCCCGGAATCGCGGCGTTAACCGATAAATAATCGCTTAGCATTCACGATAAATAATCGCTTAGCATTCACGATAAATAATCGCTTAGCATTCACGATAAATAATCGTTTAGCATTCACGGAGTGTGCTCCCGTGTGTTAGAGGATAAATCCCGTTGCCGAGGCTCAGGTGACATCGCGCATGCTGCCATCCTATAAAATCGATTTCTGAAACAGAATCAAAAGCAGAAGGGCTCATCATGTTTGATAAAATTATTTCTCGTAGTGAAGACTACGCAAAATGGTATACACAGGTGATACGGCAAGCAGAGATGGCAGACTATGCGCCTGTCCGTGGGTGTATGGTGGTTCGCCCTTACGGTTACGCGCTCTGGGAGAACGTTAAGGATGCGCTGGATACGCGCTTCAAAGCGACGGGGCACCAGAACGCTGCGTTTCCGCTGTTTATTCCGATGAGTTTTATTGAGAAGGAAGCCGAACATGTAGCGGGGTTCAAGCCGGAATTGGCTGTTGTTACGCACGGCGGCGGGAAAAAACTAGACGAGCCCCTCGTTGTACGCCCGACGTCGGAAACCATTATCGGGCACATGTATAGTCAGTGGATTAAGTCCTATCGTGACTTGCCTGTACTGATTAACCAGTGGGCAAACGTAGTCCGGTGGGAGCTCCGCACGCGGCTGTTCCTGCGGACGATGGAATTCTTTTGGCAGGAAGGGCATACGGCGCATGCGACACCTGCTGAGGCACAAGTGGAGACGCTGCGGATTTTGGATATCTACACAGATTTTGCGGTGAATGAGGCGGCGATTCCTGTCATTCCGGGCCGAAAGAGTGATAGCGAAAAATTTCCGGGCGCCGATACGTCTTACACGATTGAGGCGATGATGGGCGATAAGCGGGCACTGCAAGCCGGAACATCCCATAACCTCGGACAAAATTTTGCCAAAGCGTTTGATATTAAGTATCTCGATGCGAATCAGAAGCAGCAGTATTGTTGGACAACCAGTTGGGGGGTTAGCACCCGCATGATTGGTGCCATTATCATGGCACACGGCGATGAACAGGGGTTGGTGCTTCCCCCCCGGCTTGCACCGACGCAGCTTGTCATCGTTCCGATTGCGCCTAAAAATCGGCCGGAGGACAAGCAGGCGGTTATGGAAGCTGTCGCCTCTATCTGCGCGAATTTAAACGGCGTGCGATATCACGTTGATGATAGACATGACTACTCACCCGGATGGCGCTTTAATGAGTGGGAGCTCAAAGGCGTGCCGTTACGGATAGAGCTCGGCCCGCGTGACATTAAGCAAAATCAGGCGGTGCTTGCACGGCGGGATATTCCCGGACGGGAAGGCAAGTCGTTTGTTCCAATTGCCACGCTCCCCGAAACAGTGGACGAGATGTTGAAGACGATTCAAGCCGATATGCTCAAACGGGCGACGGTATTCCGTGAGGCGAATACGTTCGAACCCGCAACGTACGATGCTTTCAAGGAGATTGTTGAAGCGGGGTTCGCGCGCGCGGCTTGGTGTGGTGCGCCAGCCTGTGAAGACACGGTGAAAGATGATACACAGGCAACCCTCCGATGCGTGCCAATGGCGCAACCCGATACGCGCGACGGATGTATTGTTTGCGGACAAGAGGCTGAAGAGATGGCAATTTTCGCGCGGGCGTATTAAAAAGCGCCTGAAGCGCAAATCCGCGGAGGGTTTTCTTTAATTCAGATTGACGCGCTTTCACGGTAGCCAGCAATAGGCTTGCTAAGACACATGTCAATCCGTTCTTAAGATAGAATTCATGAGCATACTTGTTAATAAGAATACCAAGGTTGTTGTTCAAGGGATTACGGGAAGTTCCGGGCGGTTTCACACAGCGCGGTGCGCCGCTTATGGTACCCAAATCGTAGCGGGGGCCGTTCCCGGAAGGGGCGGCGCTGAGGTTGACGGCATCCGTGTCTACGATACCGTTGCGGAAGCGGTTAAACAGACAGGGGCGGATACCTCACTGATTTTTGTTCCGGCACGATTTGCCGCGGATTCCGTGATGGAAGCCGCGGACGCAGGGCTCGCGCTTATCGTCTGCATCTCTGAACATATTCCGGTGCTGGATATGATAAAAGCCACGGCGTTTTTAGAGGGCACATCGACGCGGTTAATCGGCCCGAACTGCCCCGGTATCATTACCCCCGGCGAATGCAAGATTGGGGTGATGCCCGAATTCGCGTATAGTCCGGGAAACGTCGGCATTGTCTCGCGAAGTGGAACGTTGACTTATGAAGCCGCCTATCAGCTCAAGCAGCTAGGAATTGGGCAGTCTACATGCGTCGGGATTGGCGGGGATGCGGTTATCGGAACCAATTTCGTTGATGTGCTCAAGCTTTTTCAAGCCGATGACGCGACGGATGCAGTGGTGTTAATTGGTGAAATCGGGGGGACGGCTGAAGAGACGGCAGCACAGTTCGTGAAGGATAAGATGACAAAGCCCGTTGTCGGCTTTATTGCCGGCCAGACGGCACCGCCCGGAAAGCGGATGGGGCACGCCGGCGCCATTATCTCCGGCGGAAAAGGAACAGCCGCCGAGAAAATTCACGCGCTCACCGAGGCGGGCGTTCTCGTCGCGGAAAGCCTCGACACGATTGGGCATACCGTTGCAAAAGTATTTGCCTAATGCACAAAAGTATTTGCCTCATGCACAAAAGTGTGTGCCTCATGCACAAAAGTGTGTGCCTCATGCGACGCCTCGCTTTGTCAAACCGCTTGTCAGCGGCGACACGTCGGCTTTGCTGTCCATCCACTTCGTTTCTGCCGGTGACTTCGGAGAAAACCTGTGAAGAAAGAGTTCGGTTTCCTACTCTCAAAAAAACGGCGCCATCACCCAATTACTGTGCTAACGTGTTACGATTATCCGACTGCGTGTTTAGAGGAGAAAGCGGGGATTGACATTATCTTTGTCGGTGATAGCGTCGGGACTAACGTGCTTGGGTACAAAGATGAGACGGAGGTGACGATAGGCGATATGCTTCATCACCTGAGAGCGGTGCGTCGTGGCGTTACCCATGCCTACCTTCTCGTTGACATGCCGTATGCTGCGGACAGGCATGTAGCCCAAGCCGTAGGCAATGCGCAACTTTTTTTATCGGATGGCGCTGATGGTGTTAAATTAGAGGGTGGACTTGAGAAAGCGCAGATTGTGACGGCTTTAACGGAAGCCGGCGTTGATGTCTGCGCCCATATCGGGCATAATCCACAAATCCACGGGACGAAAGCTGCAACGCACGGCAAAACCGTCTCCGGGGCCAAGCAGCTTATTCGGACGGCACTCGGGCTTGCTGAAGCGGGCGCGAAATTCATCGTCCTTGAGAAAATTACCGAAGAGGTAAGCCGCATCATCACCGAAACGCTCCCAATTCCCACTATCGGCATCGGGGCCGGGCGATTCTGTGATGGACAGGTGCTGGTTGTTAATGATATATTAGGCATCGGCCCCGCATTCAAGCATGCGAAACGTTATCAGGATTACAACCATCTCACCTTTGACACGATTTGCCGCTATAAAGCCGACGTTGAACGGGGTGACTTTCCCAGGGATTCAAATGTCGCTCACATCGCACCTGATAAATTCGCGCGTATTCGTAAGTGGGTGGAGCGGTATGGCGACACCCCCTCATAAAAGATGTGCAATTCCAGGTTTTAAGTGTACGAAACGTCTGTCCATTCTAATAAAGTTGTCACCCATCTCCAAAAAGCCGATAAAGCGAACGATAACGTTCAGCGAACGATAACGTTCGTCTGTGCCGCTCGTAGCGCCCCACCCATCGCACGGAAACTGGGTGTCCCCTAAACGCTGTCCCAAGACGAAGGGCCGCGGCTTACAACGTCAAGAAATTTTGCAAAAGTGACTTGCCCGCAATCGTTAAAATTGACTCCGGATGAAACTGCACGCCCCAAATCGGCAAGCTCTGATGGCGAAGCCCCATAATTTCATCTTGTTCAGTCCATGCCGTAATCTTTAGGCATTCCGGTAACGTTTCCCGCTTCACAATTAGCGAGTGGTAGCGCGTCGCCTCAAACGGGTTATCCACGTTTTTAAATAATTCGTTGCCGTCGTGTTCTATCATAGAAGTTTTGCCGTGCATTAATCTGCCGGCGCGTACGACATCGCCCCCGAAGGTGTACCCGATACACTGATGTCCTAAGCAGACACCCAAAATTGGGATGTTTCCTGCAAAATGCCGGATGACATCGTTTGAGATTCCGGCTGCTTTCGGTGTGCCGGGGCCCGGTGAGATGACAATTCTTTCTGGATTGAGCGCTTCCAATTCATCCAGGGTGACTTTTTTACTTCGCCGGACGTGTATTTCCGCGCCGAGCTCACCGAGATACTGTACGAGGTTATAGGTGAATGAATCGTAGTTGTCAATCATTAATACCATTTTATGTTCCTCCGTGCGTAGGAGCGATTTCTTATCACTGCGCGGCCACGGGTGAATTTTCTCTCCATTTATGGTAGCAAGCCGCAAGTTTTTTAGGGTGCAAGCAACATGGTTGCTATAGGAACCCTTGTTCAGCGATATCAATTGCGCGTAGCAGTGCGCGCGCTTTGTTCATCGTTTCATAATACTCGGTTTCTGGAACGGAGTCGGCGACAACCCCACCTCCTGCCTGCACGTAAGCGACGCCATCTTTGATAATCGCGGTGCGGATAGTGATGGCGGTGTCGGCGCTTCCGGAGAAACTGAAGTATCCGACGGCCCCGCCGTAGGGGCCTCGGCGCGTCGGTTCAAGTTCATCGATAATTTCCATAGCACGTATCTTCGGCGCGCCGGAGAGTGTGCCCGCGGGGAGGCATGCCCGGATGACATCAAACGCGGAGAATTCCGCGCGCAGCTGCCCGATTACGTGGGAGACGATGTGCATTACGTGTGAGAAACGTTCGATTATCATCAAATCCGTAACCTCGACGGTGTTGTATTGGCAAACTCTACCAAGGTCATTTCTCCCCAAGTCGACAAGCATAACATGCTCGGCGCGTTCCTTGGCGTCACTGATAAGTTCCTTTTCGAGTGCTTTATCTTCTTGCGGCGTGTTGCCGCGTGGAAGTGTGCCCGCAATCGGGCGCGTTTGGACAAGTCCATCTTCTACACGCACCATCATCTCCGGCGATGCGCCGACGATGTCGAAACTATCAAATTTGAGATAATACATATATGGAGAGGGGTTTACCATGCGCAATGCCCGATAAATATCAAACGGTTCTACGGTTACCGGGCGACTCAATCGCTGTGAGGGAACAACCTGGATGATGTCACCTGCGGCGATATATTCCTTGGCGCGATTCACTACCGCCTCATAAGCCGCCTTCGTAAAATTGGAGTTTACCGTTTTCGAGATGCCCTCCGCCGGCCGCGCACCGGTTGTGCCTGATATCGTGCGTGTATTCAGTTTTTCAATGATTGCATCAATTCGTTGTATCGCATCGGCATAGGCTGCGTCGACATCTTCATCAATGTATGCATTCGCGACAACCTTAATTTGATGATTGACGTGGTCAAACACAAGAAGGGTTTCTGCGATGATAAAGAAACACTCGGGAATTTGTAGTTCATCAACGGTATCGTCAGGGAGTTCTTCAACAAAGCGTACCATATCATAACTCATATAACCGACGGCGCCCCCATGAAAGGGCGGTAACCCGTCAACTTCAACGGGTTGGTATTGCTGCATGAGCGTTTCAAGTGCCTGTAACGGTTCTGAGTGTGTCTGTGAGACGGTTTTGCTTTTTGAGAGGTACTCTATCGTGACTTGATTCCCCTTGCTGTGAAAAAGCACGGACGGCTGGCTCCCCAAAAAGGAGTAGCGTGCGACAGTTTCGCCGCCTTCAACGCTCTCTAAGAGGAAGGCAAAAGGATTCGGCATCAATTTGTAAAAAGCGGACACCGGTGTCTCCATATCGGCGAGAATAGTACGATAGACAGGGACAGTGTTTCCTTCTTTCGCTTTTTCGCAAAATTCTTCAAAGGATGGGTAATACATGAATGTTTCCTTTACCGGTGCTTCCGATGTCGTCATACCCGGAGTGAGTTTCATGGCAATCCGCTTCGACCCGGTGCACACCGGCTAATATTCTGACTCAAAAATTTTTTCTCCGATAATCCGGGTGGATTCGCCACCGGTGGTGACTTCCCGAAAGAAGCATGAGCGATAGCCTGTATGACATGCTGCGACTTTCTGCTCAACTTTTATGAGTAGGGCGTCGCCATCACAGTCAACGGCGATGGCTTTGACTGTCTGGGTGTGCCCTGACGTCTCGCCCTTAATCCAGAGTTTCTGGCGGGAGCGGCTCCAGAAGCAGACACGTCGGGTGCTTATCGTCTGTTGTAGCGCCTCTGTATTCATATAAGCAACCATTAGGACTTCATGGTTAGTCTCATCCTGAATGACAGCGGTGACTAACCCATCCCGGTCAAATTTAATTTCTGATAAAATTTTCATGCAGGCTCTCCTCTGTTAAAAACAAAAAACCTTATGCCACGGGGCTTCGTGTGCATAAGGCGTAAAAAAATGTTGAAAATCACTATCACTTTCGTTGTCGCGCACACGCCGCTCATCGGAATTGGAAACGCCACCAATGCCACGTGTGATTCATGCGATTCAAACTGAGGTGTAAATCTGAAAGTGTCATGTTTTTTGTTTCTCTGCTTCTATTTTGAGTTCATACCACAACTCTTAATTATGATACCCTATTTTGCGGAGCATGTCAAGTTTTTTCAACGAATATTAAGAATTAGCCCATGTTGAATTTTTAAAGCGCCATTCGGGGGCGGTATTCTGAAATTTAAGTCTTTAGAGAGAACATACGAGTTTTCTGGTTCTCGTGGCGCTCACGACGTCCTCCGAAAATCCTCAAAACGTTCGAAAGGGAAATTCCGTTATAGAAAGCACAGAAAGACTTGAAAGATGCGGGGGCATCTGATATAATCTCTCCTAATAACAATTGAATACATGACGGTTCAGGTGCCGTTTTACGGAGAATAGGGAAGCGCGGTGAGAATCCGCCACGGCCCCGCCACTGTGAACGATTTTTGCCAACGGGTAAAGTATCTGCTTCAAAAGCCACTGTCAATTTGATGGGAAGGGGAAGCGGAAAAAATCGGAAGTCAGGAGAACTGCCTGGGCCGTGTTCACACAATTGCTTTCGCGGGAGAGCAAAGGTAGCAAGCATGTTGCTTGTTAGTAGAACAGCGCGTCCTATTTCTGTGAACAGTTTTGCGTTTCACGAGCGTACGTGCCTCCACGTTGCCCTGTTTTCTCTCACGAAAGCAGGGATTTTTTGATGACGGAGTTCTTGATGAAACCAAGTTTTTTGTGTACGTGGCTAAGGTATTGCATCCTTTTGATTCTTTTTTCGGGTTCTGCTTTAGGGCAGGTTCAAAATCTTGCGATTGTTGTTAACGCGCTGACGCTCCCCGAATTGGGCATTACGCCTTCTCTTTCAATGATAGATTTAACTGAATCGAATGCGAAACGGGCGGTTAACAATGAAATTCTTCCATTAGGTAATACCCCAAGCGCCTTGCTGATTCACGGGCATCTGGCTTATATTCCTAACGTTTTTAGCGACAATATCTTAATTATCAACCTTCAACATCGCGAGATTGTGGGAAGAATCCTGCTCGGTGCTGGTGCACAGCCACAGCAACTCGCTTTTGTTGACAGTCATAGGATGTACGTGACGTGCGATGCGGTAAACGAAGTGCGTGTGATAGATGTTACGAATCGCAGTGTGGTTAAAACGATTAAGTCGAGCTTCAATAAACCGACGGGGATAACCGTTCTCAACGGTAAGGCGTACATTACCAATCCGGCGTGGGAGTCCGATGCGGCGTCGGAGAAAGTCACCTATCACGATAGTAGCGTGACAGTGATTGATACGGAGACAGACACCGTCCTGAAGTCCATCGGCGTTCCGACAAACGCGGTAGGGATTCTCAATGATGGTGAGAACACTGTCATCGTCAAAACAACGGGCGATTACAATCTCATCCCGGGCAATCTCGTGCTAATTGATGCGGCTACCGATGAGATTCGCAAAACGGTTCCGCTTCGGCTAACACCGGGTAGTTTTGCGATTAACTCGGAGGGAAAACTGTTTATCCAAGGGGGTTGGTTTAACCCCGTTCTCCTGATTTATGATTTAGTCAGGGAGAAATGGATTCGGGATAAAGCGGATGCGCTCGTTGATTTCGGGGGCGGCTCGGGTATGGATTTCGCAATGGATGGCAATCTCTATATCACGTATCCGGATTGGAGTGGCGGCGGCCAGGATGTGATTCGCGTGATGGGGCCGGATGAGACACTCCGTGAAACCTATCGCGTCGGGCGCGGTGCCTCTATCGTGAAAATTGCCCAGATTGTGCCGAGAGCGGAGGATATCAATGATGACGGGTTTGTTAACATTGCAGATGTGGTTCTTTTAAGCAGTTATATAGGCGAGCGCGGTGATGGGATACGCGGCGATGTCAACATGGATGGTGTGGTTAATATTCTCGATGTTGTATTCGTGTCAAAGTCCTTCTAATTTGATATGCAGGTATGAGGATATGGGAAAATCAGTTTTGTGGCTTTTCTTTTTCTTCATCCTTGTTCTGAGTTGCGCCCGGAGAGAAAAAGAGGCGCTTCCGGTGTGGGAGATTACGTTCTTCCCCCTCGGTGCAAAGCTTCAAATTCGCTCGCCAGAATTCGGTGCCTCGGTGAAAAGCGTGACTGCCTTCAATTCAGCTGGTGTCAAAGTGGCACGTCTGATTTTTCCGGTTCCGCCTCGACAGTCAGAAACGCTGTATTTTGAATGGGATGTAGGGGCATCGTACCGATTTGAGACGGTATTATGGAATTCCGATATCGTTTCCCAAAACGTCGTTTCCCCCGATATGCATGCGCGAGGCAGTTTATCGCTCTTCATTCCGTATGGGGCGGCGTTAACAGGTTCCTCGTTGACGCCGCGGACTTCTCTCTTGTTGCACAACAGTGACATGACTGCGACAGTGCTTGTGAGAAATGGGAATACGGATGGCACTGCTGATTTTCGCGTTCAAATCTGTCTGCCGCCTGCAATTGCTGTGGTTTCAGTTCCGGCGGGGTGGGTAGCGGCGCCGCGTGGTGAGGAAGTCTGCTTATCAACTTCGGGGCGATTTACTGTCGGGAGTGAGGTTTGGTATCGTGAGTTGGTTCTGAAAATTCATGAAGTACCGGATAATCGTACGCTTCCAAGTATTCGGGGTACGGTTCACTTTGAGGGAGATGATACCTGGGAGCAGGCGGTTGAATTGCGGGTGCGTTCAGCAACCGTTTCAGAGATTGCGGGGTTGCTTTCAATTGAATCGGTTCAGATGCCAACGGATTCTGGGGGCGTTGTGGATGTGCGTCGGCGAGCGGATACGCTCTATTATGCGCGTCCGTTCCTGGGGCGCTGGGGGCAGCCGGTAACGGATGCGTATGAGCCCGCGGCGTACCAAACTGTGCAACTCCGTAATCATGGGGCGGAGACGATTCATGTTGTGGTTTCCGCTATCAACCGTGGTTCAAAAACAGGCGAAGTCGTCCCTTTTCTCGCGCCGCCCGATGCGGTTAACGCTGGCACTGACAGGAGTGTCGCCTTTGCCACTCTTCCGCCCGGGATGCTAAGTTCTATTCCGTTGCCGATTTATTTGGATGCGGTTTCTGCCAAGCCCGGGGATTATCAGCGTGAAATTGAGGTGAAGATTTGGGGAAGTCGTGCCACGGTGCTTCGTGCGGAACGTCCACTGCGAATTATCGTTCCGAATAGGCATGCCTGGTTTGTGAGTGGATTGGCAGTGATTGTGAGCATTATCGGATTGGGCGTGGGACTCCGATTTCACAATCGATTTTTGACGCGGTTCTCAACGAAACAGTTAATTGTCATCGCGCTTTTTGGCGCGACGGTGTTTGCGTGTGTGATTGTCCCGTCAACGCTTTTCCTGAATTTAATCCGCGCCCTACTGGGCCCGCTCTCAGTCCTCCTAACGGGCCTAATTAACGAGACTGTGTACTATGCGTTGCTGACTGCGCTACTCATCTACATCGGCGGTTCACCTGAAGAGAGAGAACGCGCGGGTGGAAAACCGATTGCCAGCTCAGGGGTGATTCTGCTTGTTTCCGCGGTTCGGTTACTCCTCGGTGCTGCCACGTTTGGGCTCTTCACACCGATGGAAATTATCTATACTATCACGAGCGTTCTCTTGCTTGAAACGGGATTTTGGCTCGCGCAACGGGGCGGGGTACTGGCGTGGGCTATCGCATTGGGAGTTGGTGATGCCCTCGCTGTGTATGTCGATTTTCAGCTGTCTATCGTCTTCTATCGCCTATTCTATGCAGAATGGTATATCCTCCTCCGCATTTTTGTTGAAGGCTTCGCCTATACGTTTATCGGTGTGCTTTTCGGGGCGCAATTGGGCAGAGGGCTCTGGCGGGTTGCGGGTTAAAACGGGATAAATCAAGGGTGCAAGCAACATGCTTGCCAAAGGGTGCAAGCAACATGCTTGCCAAAGGATTATAAAAATGAAGGAGCATCAAATCCGTTTACGGAAAAATTGGGCGGTTACCGGGCTTGGTTTATTCATGCTCTTGCTTATCAGTTCTGTAGGAATCGCTCAGCAAGATGAGCATGCAACAAAAAATTCTGACATCACTGTCGTCTGGACGCGTACAGGCGTGGTAATTGAAACACAGCATGAACTTAAACTCACTACTGTCTCAATCACAGAGATTCGCGAAAAAGGGGCTGTGAATGATGCTACATCCTTTTTCCAATTCGCCCCGAAACGGGTGCTGATTCAGTTTGCGTGGATACCGAATCAAGACTATCGTCTGAGGCTCACTACTGATAAGGGGGTGCGGGTTACAGATGTTAGGACGCCACTCAAACCGGTGTTGTATCCGGTTCAAACCGTTGAGTTGGATGGGCTTTTGTCGCTCATGGAAAATTTGCGAAGGGCTGCGAAACCGACGACGGTGGCGTTAGCCCGGCGTCTTACGAAGGCGCCCAACATGTTGTTAGCCATTGCGACAGATGCTGGGCACCTCGGGCTGATTGAACTATTCACGGGCAAAACGGTTTGGAAGACGCGTATCTCGGAGGGATACGTCAAGCATCTGTCATTTGGGGATGATGGGAATCGTCTCTATATTGGTGAACAAGCCGCCGATGGGTTTATCTATGCCTACGATATCAGCATGAAAGAGTTACTGTGGAAATATCGCACGGCTGACGACATTGAAACATCTATTCCGTCGGAACCTGGTAGTGTTTATGCCTGGGTGCAATATCCGGGGCCTTCCCGGATGCTAACACTTCCGGATGGAGGGTTACTCGTCTCCAGCGTTCATTCCTGGACATCAGGGGGTGTGTCCCGTGTAAAATCGCAGTTATACCGATTTGATGGGAAGACGGGTACCCTTTCGTGGAAATGGCCTGCCGAGGGTGCATCAAGGAAGCTGATGCGATGGTTTGATATCAGTGCAGATGGGAAAACCTGCGCGCTATTAATGGATGAAAAAGGCAAGGGAAACGGGCAGCTCATCGTTATTGCCCTGGAAACGGGGAAGATGCGGTGGCGCGCTAGTTTTGAACCTCTCAAGCCCTACTTTGATGGTGTGACGTTTTGGCGTGGTGTCGGTATCTCACCTAATGGCAAGTTTATCAACGTAACAACCGATGACGGCCGCGCCTTTATCTTTGATGTGAACACACCGAATCCAATCTGGCAGTATCAACTGGCTACACCCTTGGATGTCAGCGGCGTGCCCATTCTCGCTACAGCCGGAACCATCGGGGCGACGGATGACGCCGCAATTTTCGTCACCGGGGATACTTATATTCCGTATCACTTGCAGAAAGGGGCACAACGCCCGGCGACTGCACATCCAAATGGGTTGACGGTGTTTGCTTACTCGTGGAAGGGCGAAAAACAGTGGCAGTGGCAGCTTGAGAATATGCCGCAAGGGTTACGCATTGATGCAACAGGGCGTTATGGCGCGTTAACGGTTTCAAAGCGGCGCCAGAATCCTCATGAAAGTCTTCACGGGGTTTCCGTGTTCGCGCTGATGGCTGAAGGCAGCGGGCTCACGAAATATATTCAGACTTACCGGCTCGAAGGACAACTGCCCTACGATACCCTCGCTATCAGTACGGATGGCGCTTTCATCGCTGTCGTCGAGATACCCCTGCCTATGCCGGATGACACCCTTCGTGGGAAGAACCGGGTACATATTTTGTACTAATTTTTTGTTGATGGCGTGAGTTCCGTGTAAGGCGTAAACGCGGGTTTGCTTTCTTCGTAAACTCCGTTTGCGGATGGAGGACTTCTCTTTTTTAGAGGGACAAATTTCGCATTTTTTGCTAAACTTTGAATTCGTTAGAAAATGGAAAAGGAGAGCACCGTATGCAAGCGACAAATGGACGATTCGCTGATAGGTATCGGAAGGACGGATTTTTGAGCGGTATCCGTGTTGTTGATGAAGCTGACGCGGCACAGTATCAAGAGAATTACAATGCCTTAGAGGCTGAAGTCGGCGAAGAAAAATGCGAAATCGGCCTCGTCGATTGGCATTTTGAGTATCAATTTATATGGGAACTCGCGACGCATCCGGAAATTGTGGATGTCATTGAAGCAATTATCGGCCCCGATGTGATGTTATTAGCCACGCACTTCTTCTGCAAATATGGGCCCCGGGATAAATTCGTGGCGTGGCACCAAGACGTTACCTATTGGGGACTTGAGCCGCCCGAGGCCGTGACGGCTTGGTACGCCGTCGATGATAGCGACACCGGGAATGGGTGCATGCAGGTTCTCCCCGGAACACATCACGGCGGTACCCAAACGCACGGCAAATCAAAGCAAGCAGGGAACCTCTTAAGCATCAATCAAGAGGTACATGTCACGACGGAAGCAGCCAAATCTGCTGTCGCATTGGTGCTTAAAGCCGGGGAAATCTCCATCCACCACGGACAGATAATTCACGGCAGCCTCCCCAATCATTCGCCACGGCGACGTTGTGGACTGACAATTCGATACATTCCGCCATGCGTACGGCAGGCGGACGAGAATTCGTTGAAACGTCCTTGGAAGCCGATACTCCTGCGTGGCGAAGACAGGTATCAACATTTCACGACAGTACCTACCCCGTTTGATGGATACAAAGCATCAAGTTGAACGGCGCTATAAATCGCCCGGCTATGAACCTTCACAGGTTGTGCTTTACGAACCTTCACAGGTTGTGTTTCTGGTAACGAAAAGATGCAAACTCACATTTATGATGCTATCGTCATCGGCGCCGGGGGGATGGGGAGCGCGGCCGCCTACCATCTCGCGAAGTCCGGTGCGAATGTTCTGCTCTTGGAACAATTTCAGCGTGGGCATTCACTCGGCAGTTCGCATGGTGCAACCCGTATTATCCGTCTGTTCTACGATAAACCGTTCTACACTGAGTTAATGAAATCTGCCTATTCGGAATGGCGCGCGGTGGAAACTGCTTCAGGGAAACGCTTGCTGTCGATTACGGGAAGCATCAGCATCGGGATTGAAGATAATCGGTATGGAATGTCTGCCCACGCAAATTTGGAGGCTGCCGGGGTTGCGTCGGAGTGGTGGGGGACAGAGCAGTTAGCCCGGCATTTTCCGCAATTTCACGTGTCAAACGGCATGGACATTCTTTGGCAAAAGGATACCGGTTTTCTCCATGCTGCTTCCTGCATTTCTACCCAGTTGCGATTGGCTGAGGGCCACGGTGCGGAAATCCGGGAAAACGTTGCGGCAATCCGAATCGTAAGGGACGTGGATGTACCGAGTGTGGAAACGGAAGATGGACGCTTTCGCGGCAGAAAGATTATTGTGACAGCGGGCGCCTGGACAGGGATGCTCCTCGCTGAACTCAAGCTGCCACTCACTGTTACACGGCAACAGGCCTGTTACTATCAACCTTCCGCTCAGGCAGCGTTTCACCCGTCCCAATTCCCTGTTTTCGTCGAGACAACCGCGGCGGGTGAGTTTTTCTACGGCATCCCCGCTTTTGGAAAAAATGGCGTTAAGGTAGCTAGACACGGAAGAGGACAACCGATTTCGCCGGATACCTGCAACCGCAACGCGGACGATGACTACATCCGGCATCTAGATACTTATGTCCAAAATCGTCTACCCGGACTTGGGCAGGCTATCCGCGCGGAAGTGTGTCTCTATACAGAAACACCGGACGAAGATTTTATCATTGATGTCCATCCGGATGCACCGAATCTGCTGATTGCGGCCGGCTTTTCCGGACATGGATTCAAGTTTTGCGCGCTGGTGGGGCGAATCCTAAGCGAATTAGCGTCTACCGGTGAAACCGATTTTGACATTAGTCATTTTTCTATCAACCGGTTTTCTCGGTTCTCTAACGTTTAGCCTTCATGTGAGGAGTCCTATGCGAATACAACCCAAACAGGTGAAAATAGGTATTGGTATCGTGCTCTGCGCTGTCCTCCTTTGTGTTGTGTTGTTCCTTATCTCTTCAGGAGGTTCACCCCAAATTGTAGATGCCCCCGCGCCGCCAAGGCACGTCAACCCGATGCCCTTGCCGCCTCCTATCCCCTCACTGATTGCTGTCCAGGCACAATTACCGATACGGGATATCAAACCGCTTGTGGAATCGGCATTGCGTGATTATCTTCGCAACCCTATTCAGCGAAAAGATGGCTTAATTGAATCATTCATTCAACTCACCCCAGCTCCGATGACAATGACTAGCAGTTCAGATGGCACGCTCTCGGCAAAAGTCGCGTTTCAGTTTAACGGGTGGGCAGAAGTTTCTAAGAAAGTATTTGGCCGAATTATCAGAAAACGCGAAGATTTTGACGGGGAAGCATCCGCCATCTTAGCCCTCCGGTTAATACTTAATCCCGATTGGCGGATTACCGCGAAAAGCAGAATTAACATCTCAATTCAGCGAGCAGAAATTGAAATTGTCGGAATTACCGTCTCAATTCGGCAGCTTCTTACCAAATTGGTGGAAGAGAAAGTGGTGCCTAAATTAGAGGCGCTCATTGTCACACAAATTGCCCGCGTAGATGTGAAAACTCATGTTGTCGGGTTGTGGAAGAGACTCCATGAACCGATAGTCGTTAGAGATGAGCCCCCCATAGCCCTTGTGGTAGAACCGTTAGAGGCCCTCGCAGAGCAACTGTCCGGTGATGCAGAAACCATCAAAATCCGTCTAGGGATAAAAACCTATATTCAAGTCCACATTGGGAGTACAGAGAAAATTGCGCTCCTATCGAAAGAGATACCGGCCCTGCCAGAACTCCGTTTCGCTGATTCCCTTGAATCCGGCTATCATATTATTGCCCCCGTTGAAGTTGCTTACACAGCGATTGAAAAACTTGCCAAGCCGCATGTTGAAAAAACGTATCAGTTAAAGGGTATTGAGATGCATGTTGAAACTTTAGCTCTCTATGGCAGCTACGAGCAGTTGGTTGCGGGTGTTACGTTTAAAATGCCGGCGTTTCACACACGTGGCCAGCTTTACCTACTCGGGACACCTACGTATGACGTATCGGAGATGGCGCTCACTTTCACGGAATTCGATTATTCGTTGACAACCCAAAGTCTGTTGTTAGGGCTTGCTAAGGATGTCGGCGAAGGCTTCTTTCCGAACCTTCGAACAACGGTAGAAGAAGAACTGAGCTTCCCGATACGGGAGCAGCTGACGCAATTACAGGAAACGTTATCAGCCGCAATAGAAAACCGGCGCATAGGTTCATATTTGGTGTTACGTGGCTCTGTCGATACCGTTGCGCCGGAGGCACTCTATCTCACACAATCCGGTGTACAAGTCTGGTTTCGCTTACAAGGTAAAATTGTGTCTGAAGTGAAACTGGATTCACCTCAATAATTTTTGATGCGAAAAATCACTTTTTCAGAACGAATGCTAAAGATTTAATGGTGTTACACACTACGCTTCATATTGAAGGGAGAAATGAATTATGGATTTAACACGCCAACCCCCACGCCGCCCTACAAACCTGAGTATAGCAGGAGTTGTTGGGCTGGCGCGGATGATAGACAAGGCACGCGCTCACAATGCGGAGACGCTCGGCGATTACATCTATGGGGACAGCTCGGGCTTAGACAGGCATGTCCTAACATTCCTAGGTATCTCAGCCGAGGATGTCGCCGGGGTAGTTGATGAATATGACGATGCAGCTCTTGAACGTTGGGTGCTCGAAAAAAGTGCAAAAACAGAAGCTGAGATTGCAGCCTTTAACGACAACGTGACACGCGAACTCTCAAGTACCGAGGCACACAAGCAACGCCTGAAGGAACGGCTCGCTCGCTTTGCGCCGGGGAGAACTGATATTACAACAGCACTCCAGTCTATGGAACTGGACGATTGGGGGAGCTTCTGGCAGGTGGAACTCACGACGAGGCCGCCACGCAGCGCGCGCGCAAAAGATGTTGGCGGGCTTTGCGGTGTCGCACGCATGGCGGATAAAGCCCGCGCCGAACGCGCCGGAAAAATAGGGGCGTATAAATACGGTGAAGATTCCGGACAGGACGTCCGAATCTTAACAGCACTCGGTATTTCAGCCGATGACTTTCAGGAAGCAGCGGTTAATAACCCCAATGACATTGAATTGGGCCTATGGGTATTGGAAAACGCCGGTAAATCACCCGAAGAAATCGATACCTTAAATCAGAGGTTGCTAAACTATGGCCCGGATGAAAACACACGCGAACGTTTTGAAGCGCGATGCAGGGAAGTTGCTCCGGAGCGCACCGACATTAACACGTGGGTAGAACTGCAGGACATCGATGATGAACGCAGCTTCGGTATCGTTGAACTCCAACGGCGGCCGCCACGCAGCCCGTACAACACGGATGTATATGGCATGGTTCACCTTGCACGGTTAATCGACAAAGGGCGCGCTGCAAATGGAGATACGTTGGGCGGCTATTTTTATGGCGAAGATTCTAGTATTGACAGGGCAACCCTCGCATTTCTGGGCATTTCCGCAGCGGATTTTTCGGTGGCACTGAAGGGCGCGCCAACAGATGCCGATGTTGAGGCATGGCTGAAACAAAACTATCCAAAGGACGCTGAAGAGATTGCGGTTTATAACCAGCAGATGACACAGAGCGGCCCTACCACAGAATGGCATAAAGAGATGATGGCGAAGATGCTCAAGCGGGTTGCACCGGGGCGCACAGATATCAATACCTGGTTTGCGTTGATGCTTCTTGATGATGAGAAAACATTTTCGATATAATGCAATTTTCTCAAGGGCCAGAGGGCTTCGCCGTTATTGTGGGGCTATGCCCACCGTTCGACGATGACTTTCTTTTGTGTAAAAAAGTCGACGGCATCCCAGCTCTGTCCGTGCAAGTCGCCGAAGAAACTGTCTTTCCATCCGGTGAACGGAAAAAAAGCCATCGGTGCTGCGACACCGATGTTAATCCCGATGTTGCCAATTTCGGCTTCATAACGGAATTTTCGTGCGTCGGCCCCGCTGCTGGTAAAGAGGCATGCCATGTTCCCGTAGCGGCCGCGGTTGATGAGGGCAATTGCATCATCGATTGTCTCGACGTGGATGAGCCCGAGCACCGGTCCGAAAATTTCTGTCTGTGCAATTTCCCCGTCTGGATTGAGGGTGTCAAGGACTGTCGGGCGGATGAAGTTCCCGTTTTCTCCGCCGTTGATGTAAGGATGTCTTCCATCAACGAGAATTTGGGCGCCTTCTTCGGCGGCTGCTTGAATGATACCCTCAATGCGGGTTTTGCTTTCGGGAGTGATAACGGGCCCCATCTGTACTTCTTCGTCCAATCCGTTTCCAACGATGCGGTTTGTCGCGGTTTCGGCGATGGTGTGTGTGAACCAGTCGTGAGCGCTGCCGACGGTGATTGCTAGGGATGCGGCGAGGCATCGTTGTCCAGCGCACCCGAACGCGCTCTCAGCGGTAGCCTCTGTCGTGAATTGTGGTTCGGCATCGGGTAGGATAATGAGCGGGTTTTTTGCCCCACCTTGGCACTGCACCCGTTTCCCGTTTGCGGCGGCTTTGGCGTAGATAGCTCTCGCCGTCGCCGTGGCGCCGACAAAACTTATCGCCCGGATATCGGAATGCGTTAAAAGGGCATCGACGGCATCTCTACCGCCGTTGACGAGGTTGACAACCCCTTTTGGGAGCCCCGTCTGTTCAAGCAGTTGAAACACTTTTTGCATAGTCAAGGGCACCTTTTCGGATGGTTTGACAATGACGGTGTTCCCGCAGGCGATGGCATACGGGAGGAACCAGAAAGGTATCATGCCGGGGAAGTTGAAGGGCGCGATAATAGCACACACGCCTACAGGTTGACGAATCATAAATTCATCGATGCCTGTAGCGATGTCCTCCAGATTTGTACCTTGCATGAGCGTCGGTATGCCGCATGCCACTTCAACATTTTCAATGGCGCGGCGCATTTCCCCTTTCGCTTCCTCAACTGTTTTTCCACATTCCTGTGTAATTGTCTGCGCAATGTCGGCGAGGTTTTCCTCAAGCAAATTTTTCAATTGAAATAGGTATTGAATTCGCTGAACAGGTGGCGTTCGCCTCCACTCGTTCAGTGCGCTGGCCGCGGCGCGCGCGGCGTGATGGACTTCCTCTGCAGGTGACAGTGGCACTTGGGCAAGAACATCGCCAGTCGCTGGATTTGTCACGTCTAATTGCGCCGCTGCCGCCGATGTTTGCCAAACGTTGTCAATGTAATTGGGAGTTTGAAAATTCATTGTATCTTCGGGCAGGAACCCCCGCTGCTTTAGCTCGGTTAGAACGGAGTTGGGAGTAAATGGTAGAAACATCGTATCCAAAGGATACGATATTCTACCTATCTCCCAACCGTATCAAGTCCCGTCTGCGCCAGAGACGACGCAGAGCGTTCTATCGGGGAGGAATGCCCGCTCCTGTATTGTGTCGAAAAATGGGTTGAAATTCTATCGAAAATGTAGTATCATGATAATATCACGTTGGCAGACAGTTTCAGCAGAATCGCAAGGTTCTGTGTCTGCCTACCCACTTCGTAGGGGTTAAAAACGTGATACGTGAAAACCGATGGCGAAAAAAAGAAATAAAAAACAAAAGAAACATCGCAGAACGTATAAGTATCCGATACGAGAACACCCGAAAAATGTCCGTCTTGGCAATATGCTTGACGACTTGGGTGATGTTCATAATCACTTCCTCAAGCTTGAGAACCGCTATTATCGTAGATATGGTAAATATGCCGGGCGTTTCCGCGAAACGGCGGTTTCGCCCTACGCTTGCAACCGCACTTGACGAACTTGCTGAAACGCACCAAAAAACACTGGACTTGGATACCTCGTGATACACTTGACGCGGTAATCATACGCCTCCACATTGCTTTTGAAAGATTTTTTGACATCCCCGGCGTCGGACGTCCGAAATATAAGAAACGCGGAAAATATCGTTCTGCGACGTTCCAAAGTGGTTATCTCCTTGAAGAAGGACGTGTCCGCCTCTCTTTCAAAGCGTGGGACGAAGACGCACAAAAATTTAAGTTCAACAAACGCTGGTTCTCTTTCCATCAGCATCGCAAATGGAAAGGGAATGTGAAGTACATCCAAATTCTTCGCGACAATGCGGGAACCTATTGGCTTTATGTCGTGACGGATGATACCTCCAAAGAAGTGCTGCCTGCTACGGGTGAAAGTGTAGGTGCAGACTTCGGAATGAAGGACGCATTTTTGACGTTGAACACGGGCGAAAAGATACAATCGCCACAATTCTTGAAACACGCCTTGCCCGCACTTCGAAAATGCTACAAAAGCCTTTCGCGGAAAGTCAAAGGTTCTAACAATTGGTGGCGTTGCCTCCGTCAGCTCACCCGGTTGTATCGCAAGATTACCAACCAACGCAAAGATTGGCATTGGAAACTTGCCACAGACCTCTGCGCCCAGTTTGATACCATCGTCACCGAGACACTGAACCTTGAGGGCATGAAACGCCTCTGGGGCCGGAAAGTATCGGAGCTTTGCTTCGGGCAGTTTGTTGAGATTCTGAAATTCAAGTGTTTCAAACATCATCGTGATTTCCGTCAAGTTGGACAATGGACGCCGACAACGAAGCCGTGTTCGGATTGCGGACATCACAACGAAAATCTTTCTCTTTCTGACAGGCAGTGGACGTGTCCTGACTGTGGTTGCCACCACGACAGAGACATCAACGCGGCGCTTAATATTTTGAGGGCAGCTTGTGTTCCCTCTGTGGAGCAACAGTAAGACGGTGGACGCTTGGAAAACCGCAGTCGCTACGAAGCACAAGCCCCTGCCTTTAGGCAGTGGGTGCCTTGACCTGATTTTCTCCTGGAACCGCCGGTTTCCGAATAAATTTCGTTTTCAACCGTTTCTCTAATTTGCGTTCGGGCGCTAGAAATCTTTCCTACCGGCGCTCTTTTTTCATAAGCCTGGCAAGAAAAAAAACAGAATACGCTTCCGCTCCTTGTCAGGCGGGGGCTGGCTTTCTCACCTGTTCTATAAACGGATTGCGATAGATGTTAAAGCGCAAGTGCAAACCGGAGTGGTGCGAAACGTTCACATTCTCCGAAAACTTGTGTGAAGGTGCATGCTTGTCAGTGAGAAGCCGCCAAGTGCGCCTGGATACCTGTTTGCTCTATCGAGATGTTGTGCTGTTCCCGCCTGATTTAAATGAGAAGAGTTCAAGCACTTTCAATTGTTCCATAGCGGCGACTACCTGCGGTTCATATTCCAATTCATCGTGTGGGTTTTCAGTGATTTCCGCAATCGCATATTTCATCCCGATATCGCTGAGAATAATCTGTTCTTCAGAGAGTTCATCGACTAAACGTTGGTATTTGCGTAGGAGTTTTGCGGCTTGCCTGTCCCCTCTTGGCGCGCCCTGCACGGTTTCCAATTGTTCCAATACATCGTTTCCATTTTCGTTAAGGAAAGCCTTAATTTTTTCGTGTTCTCGGAGTTTCAAGCGCATTTGCTGCTCGGAACGGCTAAATCCCGGGGATTTGACGTCGGGTATGATTCCGATTTTGTCAATATTTGTCCCGTTTGGTGTATAGTAGCGTGCGACGGTTAATTTGAGAGCTGCTTTTGAGTCACTCAATCTCCAGACGCGTTGTACGGATGCTTTTCCAAAGGTTTTTTCGCCCATGACGAGTCCTCGCCCGTGTGCTTTAATGGCGCCGGCAACAATTTCAGAGCCACTTGCACTGCCTCCGTTGACGAGTACAATCAGCGGAAATTTATCTTTTTTGACGCCTTGTGCGAAAAAGTCTTTTCGTTCCTGTTTTCCTTGGCTGTACACGACAAGTTGCCCCGGTTCTAGAAAATCGCTGGCAACATCTACCGCGGCTGTGAGGAGTCCGCCGGGGTTTGAGCGCAGATCGAGAATGACGCCCCGCGTCTTTTTCAACTGGAATTCGCGCAATGCATCATCTACGTCAGTGACGGTTGGCTGAATAAATTGATTGATTTTGAGATATCCGACGTTGTCGCCGATAATCGCTTTTTCCACACTCGGAATCCGAATCACTTCCCGCCTAATTGTTAATTCAATCGGCCGGTTCTCCTTTGCCCGAATGATAGTAATCGAGACGGAGGTGCCGGGTTCGCCCCGTAACTGGGAGACGGCATCGTCGAGACTCATGACGGCTGTCGATTCATCTTCAATATGGCTGATGATATCGCCGCTTTGCATCCCTGCGGTTGAAGCGGGGGAACCTTTGAAGGGGGTAATCACAGTCAGCATGTCTTCGCGAATCCCAATCGTCATGCCCAGCCCGGCATAATTACCACGGTTTTGCGTACTAAATTCAAGATAGTCGGGTATAAATTGGCTGTACGCATCCAACGTGCGGAGTTTCCCTTTGATTGCGCCTTCTATGAGCTCCTTCATTTCTGGTGTATCTAGATGCTCCTGTTGAATGAACGCCAAAATTTCTGAAAACAGTGCGAGGTTCTCTAACAGCTCAGCCTCTGATGCATCTTTGGTGTCTGCGGCGCTTGCACTCAGTGGGAGACAAGCGATGAGGAGAACTGCGAGAACGAAACGGATGGCGTGTTTGATGAGAGAAAGCCTGTTCAGCAGAGAAAAATAGGTTTTGTTCATTTTGTTTTTCCTTGTAGTCACCCGAAACATTGCGGATTTTTCCGAAACATTGCGGATTTTTCATCTGAATAGACGAGAGAATTTGAGTGTTGGAATCCGAAAAGCGATAAAAGCGGCAGTGGCGGCGTAAAGTATGTGAATCCGGCTCATCCGGACGCGCATCAGCTCCCATACGGACTGCCCGTGAAAGAGCGTTTTCGCGCTAGGTTCGGCTTCTTCTGCGGAGATGTAATACTCCCGTATCAGTTGTTCTGTAATTTGCGTCATAGCATTCCAGGGCACATCCAGATATTTCCCCATAAAGATACCGATAACGGCGAAGAACGCACTGGCGCCACCGACTAAGTACCAAGCTGTTTTGGCATTTGCGGGGATGCTAAAGCGACGCGTGAGAAGTATCCCGATTCCGGTGAGTCGTCCAATCCCGACGGCGATGAATCCGGCGGTGTTGCCTGTCCATTGTATGTATTTGGCCCAGAGGATGCTCCCGATACTTGCACCGAGGTGCCCGCCAAACGTTGCATTCAAAAAGTTCATCGCGTTCCTTTTAGAGGTGGTTTTTGCCGATGGTGTTCAGTATTCTGCTCAAACGTGTATGCAACGCGTAGGAGTTTTTCCTCCGCGAACGGGGCGGCGAGGAGCTGTAGCCCGACGGGGAGCCCGCTGTCAACAAAACCGCACGGCACCGAAATGCCGGGCAACCCGGCATGGCTGGCGGGTGTTGTCATCACATCGGAGAGGTACATCTGCAGCGGCTCCGCTGTGCGCTCCCCGATTTTGAACGCCGGTGTTGGCGATGTAGGTGTTGCGATAACATCAACTTTCGCCCAGGCGGCATCAAAATCGGATTTAATCAAGGTGCGAACTTTTTGTGCTTTTCGGTAGTATGCATCTTGGTAGCCCGCGCTTAGGGAGAAAGTGCCCAGCATAATACGCCGTTTCACCTCTTGCCCGAACCCCTCGCTTCGCGTCTTTTTATACATATTCAATAGTTCTGCCTGATGTTCGGAACGGTATCCGTAGCGTACACCGTCGTATCTGGCGAGGTTCGCACTCGCCTCCGCGGGGGCGATAATGTAGTAGGTAGCGATGGCGTACTCGGTATGAGGAAGCGAGATGTTTACAATAGTGGCACCCAGGCGCTCCAGGACGGCGAGCGCCTCATGCACCCGTGCCGCCACGGCGGGTTCCAAGCCGTGAGCGAAATATTCTTTCGGGACACCGATGTTCAAGCCCCGGATATCGGCGATGAGGCTCTGAGTGAAGTCCGGCACCGGGAGCGCTACGGAAGTAGCGTCCATCTCGTCATGCCCGCAGATAGCATTAAGCAGCAGCGCACAATCCGTCACATCTTTCGAGAGTGGGCCAATCTGATCCAGGGACGACGCGAACGCAATCAATCCATAGCGGGAGACGCGCCCGTAGGTAGGTTTCATGCCGACAACCCCGCAGAGTGCCGCCGGTTGGCGAATAGAACCACCGGTATCTGAACCGAGGGAACAGATTGCTGTATCCGCCGATACCACGGCCGCTGAACCACCGCTGGACCCCCCGGGGATTGTGTCCAAATCCCACGGATTGTGTGTGAGCTGATAGGCGGAATTTTCGGTAGACGAACCCATCGCGAATTCATCCATGTTTGTTTTCCCTAGCATCACAACGCCCTGCTTGTGGAGTTTTTGCATGACGGTTGCATCGTAAGGGGGTACGAAATTACCCAAGATTTTCGAGGCACATGTCGTGCGGACACCCTGGGTGCAGATGACATCTTTAATCGCGATGGGAATGCCGGCTAAAGGCGCCATATCGTCCCCGCGTTGAAAGCCTTCATCTGCTGCGCCGGCTTGTTCCAGCGCGATGTCAGGCGTAAGCGTCAAGTAGCCCTTGACACACGGCTCAACGTTCGACATGCGCTCGTAGATGGCCCCCGTCAGTTCAACCGCGGTAATCTCGCCCGCCTTGAGTTTTTCGTGTAGTGCGTGCGCTGTCAATTCGTAAAAGGGCATTTTTGTCGTTCCTAACGCGTATCGTTAGGCTCCTCAGGAAAGCGGAAACACGCTACCGGACCCGGTTTCTTCAAAGCGGGCGTCCTAACGTGTACGCTTTGGAGACAGGACTGCAAGGTTCACCGGGGCGAGTAACGTATCAATCATCCTAAAATCTACGTTCATGACGCCGTATCAATCACGCGCGGAACGCCAAAATACCCTGATTCCTCTTCCGGGGCGTTTTCTAATACCTGCTCGCGTGACAAAGACGCCCTAACCACATCCGGTTTGACGACGTTGTGAAGCGGATGTATATGTGAGGTTGGCGGAACGTCGGCTGTGTCAAGTTCTTCTAACTTCCCGATGTAGTCCAGAATCCGTGCCAGTTGCTCTGCGAAGTGTTGCGTTTCTTCGTCGTTAAATTCAAGACGCGCTAAATTTGCGACGTGAAGCACGTCTTTGGTGTTAAGGGGTGCCATGCGCTGTGAAATCCTTCTTTGTAACGTGTTTCTCCACGGTTTCAGCTCATTTCATTTACCTTAAGCGGGTTGTAGCAGGCGGTATCCTGCTACAAATTGCTTCAACCCCGCGCGCTGAAACCGGACTGTTATGAATGCTTCCTCACCGTAACCACTAATTTTTGTTATCTTTCCCCTTCCAAATTTGGGGTGAGACACAATCTGGTGCACCTGGTAGTTGAGCGACTCCGCTTTTTCGTGGATACGATATAATGCTTCAGTTTCCCGGAAGGGGGAGCTGTACCGTTCAACATGCTTGATAAGCGTCTCCGGAATTTCAGAAATAAAGCGAGATGCCACCCGGTATTCCGTTTCGCCATACATTCGCCGTGAGGACACATGTAACAAGTAGAGCTGCTCCATTGCGCGCGTCATACCTACATAACAGAGCCTCCGCTCCTCTTCCACTTCATGCTCATTCGAGATTGAGCGTTGATGTGGAAGGAATCCTTCCTCCATCCCGACAATGAACACAAAAGGGAATTCTAACCCTTTCGCGCTGTGTAATGTCATCAGCGGCACCATATCCGTCTTCTTATCTGTCTTCATGGTGTCTATATCTGCGCTAAGTGCGACGTTCTCTAGATAATCGGCGAGGCTCGGTTCGTCGGCACTATTTTCGTATTCAGCGATGGCATTCATGAGTTCCTCAATGTTCTCTATGCGATTCTGTGCCTCAATGCTGTTTTGCTCCGCGAGCCGTTTGAGGTATCCTGTTGTTTTCAAGACATGGGGAAGTGCATCGGAAGGGAAATCTGTCGCATCAAATCCGTCAAAGATTTTGGCGAAGCGACGCACCTTCATTTGTTTGCCCCGGTCAATTTCCGGATTCTCCGCGACGCGTTGGATGGCATCAAAGAGCGACAGTTCCTCAGTTGCGGCGAAATCGATGAGCCTTTGGAGCGTTGTCGCACCGATACCTCGCGATGGCACATTGATAACACGGCGGATGCTCATGGAATTACCACGATTGCACATGATACGTAGATACGCGAGCAAGTCCTTGATTTCCATCCTATTATAGAAGCCGATGCCCCCGATAATCTGATACGGGATTTTTGCTGTGTTGAACGCCTCTTCAAATTTCCGAGATTGCGTGTTGGTGCGGTAAAAGATGGCGAAATCTGAATAATTAACGCCATCGGCGTGCCAATCCTCAATTTGCTTCACAACGAAGCCTACCTCGTCATTTTCGTCCATCGCCTCGTAGCAGATGAGGGGTTCACCGGTTTCGTTTTTTGTCCATAACTTCTTATCACGCCGGCGGGTATTGTTGTCAATCACATGCCATGCCGCATCCAAGATGTTTTTCACAGAACGGTAATTCTGCTCCAACCGGAGGACATGCGTATGGGGGTAGTCTTTCTCAAAATCGAGAATATTTCTGATGTCCGCGCCCCGGAACGTGTAAATCGCCTGGTCATCGTCTCCAACGACACAGAGATTCTGTTTTGTACCAGCCAACAGACGTACGAGTTCATATTGGGACGGATTGGTATCCTGATACTCGTCGACGAGGAGATATTCAAACTTATCCTGATAAGATTTGAGGACGTCGGGATTGGTATTAAAAAGTTCTATCGTCAAAAGCAATAAGTCATCGAAATCGACGGCGTTATTTTTTCGGAGCTCATTCTGATATATCGGGTAGATTTGAGCGGCGATGTACTCAAAGGGGTTATCCGCTAGGGCAGTGAATTTGGCGGCTTGCAAGCGCTCGTTTTTCGCGCGGCTGATGTGGCTGAGAATCGCACGTGCGTTATACCGCTTTTCATCGACTTGGAGTTGCCGAAGGATATCTCTCACGAGGGTGGCTTGCTCCCCCGCATCAAAGATGGTGAAATTCCGGTTAAGGGGTGCGGTATCAGCGCGTGAAACCGAACTGCGGACGCCGCGCCGCGGTTCGGCCTTTTCCCCTGTTCTGATTCCATGATTCATAAATTCGTCAGAGATATCTCCATCCACGGGCGGGAGCCCCCCGCTCCTCAACTTCTCAATATCGCGGCGGAGAATCCGGGCGCAGGTGGCATGGAAGGTAGCCACCCAAACGTTGCGACTGGTACCTTCTCCAGCAAGGGCATCCAACCGTTCCTTCATTTCGTTTGCTGCCTTGTTGGTAAACGTCACCGCGAGAATGCGAAATGGGGAAACGCGACAATCTTTGAGTAGATAAGCGATACGATGTATAATCACACGCGTTTTGCCGCTGCCAGCGCCCGCTAAAATGAGAAGTGGGCCCTCAGTATGGAGCACGGCTTCGCGTTGTACATCGTTTAAGGACGTTAACAGATTATCGTTCACAGGTAGTCTCCATGAAGAAATTTCAGCGGCGCTATGGACATGTTTATACAGTATACAGAATTGACATTAATTTTGCAAGGCGAAAACTGGCTTAGTAAAAAAAATGGGAGGTGCTGAAGACACCTCCCCGGCAAAAAAACTAATGAGTCAAGGAGATAATCATGATAAAGCGTTTTGAAATGCGGATGCAGACGATACAAATACCGCCCTGCGTGATGTTGTCTCCCACCTCTTTGCTTAACGCGGACTCAGTAAAGAAAAACGGGTTAAGCGAGGTACTCCTTCAAAAATCGCCCGGTATAAGAGGCTTGAACGCCGGCGACTTTTTCGGGCGTGCCTTGTGCCAACACTTCTCCCCCTTTATGCCCGCCCTCTGGCCCGAGGTCGATGACATAGTCAGCGGTTTTAATGACATCGAGATGGTGTTCAATGACGATGACAGTATGTCCGCTATCGACGAGAAGGTTAAGGCTGTCGAGTAGTTTTTGAACGTCGGCCAGGTGTAACCCTGTAGTAGGTTCATCTAAGATATAGAGATTATGTTTTCCGCGCTTGATTTTTCCCAGTTCACAAGCGAGTTTAACGCGCTGCGCTTCCCCGCCGGAAAGAATGGGTGCGGGATGTCCGAGCTGAAGGTACCCCATCCCGAGTTGGTTAAGGACACTCAATTTGTGGTTAATCAGGCGCTGTTCATCAAAGAATTCAACGCCTTCTTCTATCGACATTTCCAAGACTTCGGAGATGTTTCTGCCTTTGTATGTCACTTCAAGGGTATCTTGATTATAACGTGCGCCTTTACAAGTCGGGCATGTCACCTCAACATCTGGCATGAAATGTAGTTTGGTTGTGATGCTGCCTTCGCCGTGGCATTCTTCGCAGCGTCCGCCTTTGACGTTAAAACTAAATCTGCCGGGCGTGTATCCCCGTTTTATGGCTTCGGGTGTATTCGCAAACAACTTTCGGATGTTATCATAAAACCCGATGTAGGTAGCGGGGTTAGAACGCGGTGAGCGCCCGATAGGGGCCTGGTCGATGTTAATCACATCGCTCACGTGCTCGTGTCCTCTAAGGGCATCATGTGCACCTGATAGGATTCGGCTATCATGATAGATGGAATAGAGTTTCTTGTATAGGATTTCGTTGACAAGTGTGCTTTTTCCTGAGCCGGATGCCCCTGTCACACAGCTAAAGACACCTAATGGGATGTCAACCTCAATGTTTCTCAGGTTGTTCTCTCTTGCCCCGGTAATTCTGATGGATTTATCGTTCAAGGGGCGGCGTTGTAGGGGGAGTAGGATTTGTTCCTGTCCGCTGAGATACAGTCCTGTCAAGGAATCCGGGTTTTTAAGCAAGGTTTCCATGGGGCCTTGTGCGACAATATGTCCACCGTGTATGCCGGGTCCTGGGCCGAGCTCAATGATATGCTCGGCTGCGCGAATGGTACTCTCATCGTGTTCAACAACGATGACGGTGTTGCCGATGTTCCGCAATTTCCGTAACATCTCAATCATCTTGGCGTTATCTTTTGGGTGCAATCCGATGCTGGGTTCATCAAGAACATAGAGCATCCCCATGAGTCCGGAGCCGATTTGGGTTGAGAGGCGAATTCGCTGTGATTCGCCCCCGGAGAGTGTCGCTGCGCGTCGATTAAGGTTGAGATAGTCCAATCCAATATCGAGTAGCAGTTTAATCCGCTCAACGAGTTCTTTGATAACGCGTTCCCCAGCTTCGCGGTGTTTCTCCGGAATTCCCTTAATGCTTAACAGAAAATCTCTTAATTCTTCAAAATGCAATTCGCCTACATGATGAATCGTCTGTTCTTTGATTGTGACGAGTCGTCGTTGTCGCTTGAGTTTTGCCCCGTTGCAATCCGGGCAGGTGTGCTCCACCATGACGTTTCGGAGATATTTTTCCATGCCGGAGTGTGCTTCGCCTTGCTTTCGGTAGTGGCGGTAGTGCCTATCAATTCGGGTAATGATGCCATCAAATCGAATTTTGCGTCCGAGATGACGTTTCTCAATCGGCTTTGCGCCTTCAGGTTGACAAATTGGGAATTCTTCACCGTGTGTCCCATGGAAGAGAATATCGACAATATGCGGCGGGAGCTCCCCAAAAGGCGTTTTCAAGTCAAACCCGTAGTGTTGAGAAAGGCTGTACAAGGTGCGGCCATCCCACCTATCCGCGTCATAGCCTGTCGCTTGATGGGCGAATGCCCCGTCAAGGATGCTTCGCGTCTTATCCGGAACGAGCAGGTCCGGATGTACTTGGAGATAGGTACCGAGTCCGGAACAGGTGAAGCAAGCCCCGGTGGGTTCGTTAAAGGTGAAGTGATGCGGCCCCAGTTCGCCCATCAGTACCCCGTGTTCAGGGCATCCAAAGTCTGAGAGCAAACGGTTTATCTCCTTTTGATAAGCTTGTGATTCCTCATTTGGTAACAGGAGTACTTCTGAGGGGACACCCTTCTGATTCCGGGGTGCTCGCTTTTCAGCTGCGTCGTTCTCTGGGGCGCGGACATCAAAACTCATGAACCCTTCACCTACCAGCATTGTGTGTTCAAGTGAAGCGAGCACCTGTTTGTCAATATCTTTGTGAATAAAAAATTTGTCAACGATGACCTGAATATCGTATTCCTGGTTTGCATCCAGTTCAATTTCCTGACTGATGTCGTGTTGTACCCCGTTAATTCGGACATGGCGGGACCCTTTAGTCCGGATATCGTCAAAGAGGTAGTCGTAATCTTCACCGTAAATCTTGAAGACAGGGGCGTGAATTTCGACTTCGGTGCCTTCTGGTAGCGAAAGGAGTCGCTCCAAGAGCTGTTGCGGGGTGCGGGTAGGTATTTCACGTTCACAGTAGGGACAGTGCGAGATGCCTATGGTGGCAAAGAGCATCCGCAGAAAATCTTGCAAATCCGTCATTGTCCCGACGGTGGAGCGCGGGTTCATCGTTATCGTTTTCTGTTCAATGGAAACGACGGGGGAAAGCCCGTCAATGAAGTCAACGTCGGGTTTCTTCAGCTGCGTGATGAAACGTTTGGCGTAAGTCGACATCGATTCCAGAAAACGGCGCTGCCCCTCTGCATAGACGGTATCAAATGCCAATGAGGATTTACCGGAACCGCTGATGCCGGTAACAACGACGAGTTTGTCTCGAGGTATGTCAACTTCTACGTTTTGAAGATTATTTTCTCTCGCCCCTTTGACAGCGACGTTCTGTCTCATCAGTTTTCTCCTTTTACGGGAACGATTTGCTGAAAATCGGTATGATATTGTTCGCGATGCGGAACATTCAGTTTTGATTTTTTAGGCTTGCGACGGATATGGGGCGCTGGCGCCCCGTCGTCGCGGGGTGTTTTGCGACTTAGAACCCGTTCTTAACGGAGAACGAGTTGTGAATCTGTTTGTCGATAGGCTATCCAATTCGGATAAGCGGTTTCTTGATGAACGTTTCTACCTACAAAAATGGATTATTTGCATCGTAATAGTATGAGGGTTGTTCAACGGAGACGTGGCTGTCTTTCGTTAAACGGATGGGTGCAGCAAATTGCTCAATAATACCCTTCTGTGCGAGCCATTCACACGCCGATTCAAACCAGAGGTGGCGTCGCCCGAAATAGTCATAAATGTCGGTTATCGTGCGCTCTTCACCGGCGGCCCCTAAGAAATCAAGCAGCGGCTTGAAAAGTATCGGGACATTGTCCGCTAAGTAGGTGTCTACCTGTTCAAGCACCTTTCCAAGCATCTCTTCATCTTTGGGTGTGTGTATGAGTTTGGTAAAAACCTCATTAAAGAAGGATGGGTTGTGTTTGATGGCTTGGTAGATAACCTTCCGTTTGGGCGTTTCACCGTGCATGAGACACTCAATGCGTGCCAACTGTTTTATAACATCCATTAAGTATACAAATGTATAATTAATATCGCGTTTCATGTAAAACCATTTTTCGGCTTTCGCGAGCACTGCGGTTGCGCTGCTGGCCTCGTTTAACAGGTGGGAGTGTTTATCGCGTTCACCAACCGCTTTCGACGTGACTTCTTGGAGCCAGTCGGCCAGCCCTGGTTCTTTGGAGAAGAGGATTTCGCTTTCCGCGAGCATCGCGTGCAGTTTGCTTCCTTGTAACGTTTTTTCGAGCAGCTGCCGATATGCGCCGCGGGTATATAGGTTAACCCGAATCGGCACATTTCCTTCGATTAATTGATGCGATGCTTCCCTAAACTTAGTGCCTTCTCTCAGAATTACGGTGATAAACGGAGTTGTTTTTTCCCAGACGTTAGCTTTAGCGAGGTTACTCGTGAGAATCGCCGCGAGGACGTACCGTTCCTGTTTGAGGGTTTCCGTGAGACTGTCGAGCGCTGCGTGAATCTGTTGATGGCTATCCGCTGTCTTCCTGTCGGAGTTATCTATCCTGTCCATAGGAGGCCCGTCTGCAAATCTTTTCTCATCAGGCTCATCGTAATAGTAAGCGGGCTCATCGACGGAGACACGGCTTTTAACCGTGAGTTTCATCGGGACGGCAAGCTGCCGAAGGGTGCCTTTCCACGCCAGCCATTGGCATACCAAGTCTAACGATTCTTCATCAAAGGTTGCCCGGAAATAGGCGTTCAATTCTGTATTCGAGCGCGGGGCTTTCTGTTCACTCAGATAATCGAGAATCGGTTGAAAAATAAATTGGCGTTCGTCAAGATAAGCGTTAATCCTATCCAACGCATCTTGAATGACTTGCGCGTCCTTTTCACGGTTTATCAATTCCGTATAGACGTGATTGAAAAAATCCGGGTTGTAAGCAAGCGCGGGGTGGATGACCTCGCGCGCGGGAATCTCATCGTTGAGGAGTAACTCGATGCGCGCCAATCCCTGGACTACGTTCAGCAGTGTCAGAAAGCACGTAACGACATCTTTATTCACGGAAAACTGCTTTTCGGCATAGATGAGGTTTGGCAGGGTGCTGGCAACGACATTAAGCAGTTGGAACTGCCTATCACGTTCGCCAATGTTTTTCCGGTTGGCGTTTTTAGCGTACCATTCCTTGATGGAGTCGTCCCGTGAAAACAGGAGCGTGCTATGCGAGAAGTAGGAGTGCAGGAAGGAGCCTTGCTGCGCCCCCTCTATGGATTTTCTGAAGTTGCTGCGAGGTGTCAAACAGGCGTGAATGTTCACACCATTTTCAACCAGCGCGTAAAAAGATTGAGTGGGACGGATGTCATCTCTGCCGATGAGCTCAACGTCCAAATCCGATTTCTCCCAGACTTGGGCATAGGAGAAACTGCCGGCAACAATTGCTGCAAGCATGTAAGGGTCCTTCTTTACCCTTGCGACGAGCGAATCTACCGCATCGTCGTACTGTTGCTCAATCACATCTTGGGATTTCATCAGGATTTCTCCTATTATCGATGCATTTATGATATTAATTGTACCATTTATATGTTAACAATGCAAGGAAAAATTAGCAAAAGTTAATCTTCTATTGTAGCAGAATCGATGCGTATTTTAAAAAGAAATTGTTAAGAAATTATGATTTTTCGGAAAAAAGCGTTCTTTTTTTACGGGTATTCGTTTGTTTTGCCCAATCCTTTAGGTTTGGGATATAAGCCGCTAAGGGCCTAATCCTTGTGAAATAAAATTGACTTTTCTGCTAAAAATATGATATCATATTCGTATCAAGTTGGCAGACATGAACAGCGTTACCACTTGGTAACGTGTCTGCCTCCCCACTAAACCGGGGTAAAAGACTTGATACTTGATAGTCGATGAAAACCTATAAATACCCGCTTGGGAAACAATCTAATACCATCCGCATTGGAAATCTGCTTGACGATATGTGGCAGGTGCATGTCTATTTCCATAAGTGGCAGCGTCACCGGTATAAAGACGGCTTGCCGTATGCCAACTACGCTGCAATGTGTCAACATGCCTGCATATTGAAACGAACCATACATCAACATTGGAAGTTGTTGCCAAGCCAAGGGCTCCAAGCAGAGTTGGAACGAATTGATAATGCGTATCAAAGGTTCTTTAATAAACGGGGAGGTAACCCCCATATCAAACCGGAGCATAAGTTTAAGTCTATCACGCTGAAACAAACTGGATTTAAACTCACTAACAACCGTATTACACTCAGTTTTCGTCAGTGGGATAAAGGGAAGTGGCGATTTGATAAAGTGCCTTATACGTTTCATAAACACCGCCACTGGCATGGAAAACTTAGGCGTATCACGATCAAACGTGACAATTGCGGCGACTATTGGCTTTACCTCATAACGGATGACACAGATTTTTTACCACTGCCGACAACAGGTAAAAGCGTTGGGGCAGACTTCGGAATGAAAGACGCGTACTTGACACTTAGCACGGGTGAGAAAATCCAACACCCACAACCTTTGAAACAGTCCTTGAACAAACTTCGGACTCTCAATAAAGCGTTTTCTCGTAAAGTTAAAGGTTCTAACCGGTGGTGGCGGTGTGTGAGACAACTCGCACGTCTGTATCGGAAAATTAGCAACCACCGCAAAGATTTTCACTGGCAACTGGCAAGTGAACTTTGTAAAAAGTTTGATATCATTGTCCTTGAGACATTGAACCTTGACGGCATGAAACGCCTGTGGGGGCGTAAAGTATCGGACCTCGCCTTCTACCAGTTCGTTAAGATATTGGAATATAAGTGTCAAAAACATAAGCATCATTTTAAAAAAGTCGGACAATGGACAGCTACAACCAAACCTTGTCGTGATTGCGGTTTTCATAACGAAACCCTAACATTGGACGATAGGCAGTGGACATGCCCCGCCTGTGGTTCCCACCACGATAGAGACATCAACGCTGCGCGAAACATTTTGCGGGCAGGGATAGCCGTCACTTGACGATATGCCTGTAGAAACCTACAGGGAAACGCCCGCTGGTGGAGCGACAGTAAGACGGTTGACTCTATGAGAAAACCGCAGTTGCTACGAAACCGAAGCCCCACGCTTTCGCGTGTGGGTGCTATCACTTCCGTAACCCATTTTGTGTCTTTTAACGTCTTGTAACATGACAGGGACAGCAGATTCTCGAATCGTGTAAAAAAAGGTAAATTAAACGACTTTGAGCATTTTTGGAGGAATGTAACCCTAAATCTGTGTTTTTTTCTTAGATAGTATTTTATCACGCTTAACAAGTCAGGTAAGATACGCCGCAAGGCGCCTTACCGGAATCGAGCTTTGTTGTTAAGGAGAACATCCCATGAAAGCCATTTTGTTTTTCCTCTTTATTATTCTCTTATGTTGCGCGTCTGCTATCTATATTCATATCGATAATAAACGTTTTGAGAAGAGTTTCCCCACAGTGCCTGTAAAGCAGTAAACAGAGGAGAAAATACCAGAAAAACCCGACGCTGCCCTGATAAAAGATGACGAAGATATCAGTGAACACCCGAACCCTCAGCCTAACCGGACATCAACCGCAGAACCACACATACCGTCTCTAGAGACAGATAAGGACACACCATTGTCCCCCACCTTAACGGCTGATGAGGAACCAGCGTGGCAAAAGGAGGAAGAGATAAACACCGGTACAACCGCCCCTACCTGGAAATTTCCATCCATAACAGCATCCAATAAAGATGCTATCAGAGAAGGACTGATACAAAAACACGGGGAGATTCCAGAAATTGAGCAATTCATTGATTTATATCACAGAGCACAAGAAGAGGAGGGGCTCCTTCTAGACGAGGCGATTGTCATGCATGAATTGTTATACTTTTTCTATCCGAGTGAAGCCAACCGCAAAGGATTAAAAGAGATTAAAGCAATCAAGGAATCTCTACGAATCCAATAACTCGATTGTCTCAAAAAATGCTTGCGAAAACATGTGTTTTTTTCTAGCATGTCTGTGACGTTGAATCTTGGCGTAAAAGTATCTTTTCGATTTGGGACGTAGTTGTGTTTCGGCAACACGTCCATCCGTTGTATTTCCCCGCGCAACTCATCGGAGCTGCGTTGGTGTGATTTCACCGTGCACGTACACGTGTGGAAGGAGTGCCGAATGGTTATCCGAAAAATCTGGTTCAGTTTATCTCTGTTGCTCCTGGCAGTTGTTGCTGTGAGCCTCTATTTGCTACAGACACAGTCTCCCAAAGAATCCCTCAAGCGTGACAAACGCGTTGAATCGCTGCCGAAATCAGCGGGGGAACCGCTGCCAAAATCAGCGGTGAAAGCCCCCGTTGATGAGCCTTCGCAAGGTGGAGAAGTGCCCGTCGATGCACGGGATGCCGAACCGCCTGATACCCCCGAAATTCCTAACAAAGGTGGAGAAGGGCCCGTCGACGAACCGCCTGATACCTCCGAAGTTCCTAACGAAGGTATTGCTGCGCGGCCGGCGGTGTCCGCCTCGCGCGAGTATACCCCGGCAGTGGTGGACATCCCCGAAGGTATCACCGAACCGGCGGTGCTTGCGGCGTGGCACCGGGTGGAGTACATCGCCAACAATATTTGGGCATGGGGCGGTGTGCCCAACCCCGCAACGCCTGGCCTCGTCGCACAACTCATGCCGTCCCCCGATGGGTTTTCAGGCCCGACAGGACACAGCGATATGGAAGAAACATTCGATCTACTCGGCAGTCTTGATACGAATGACCCGCGTTCTATCGTTGTTATGGCAACTTATCTCTGTGAAGGGCTTGTTGGAGGACTGAGTCCGATAAATATGTTGGCAGAGATGGGGGTGGCTGCCGTGCCGTATCTTATCCCTTATATGCTTGATATGGGTGCAAAGCCCTACGAACGAAGTTACCCTATTGAGGTATTAGGCAGGATTGCCGCACGGCATCGCGCGGAGCTAGGCGGGATTGTAGAACACATCCTGATACCGAGATTTGAAGCGATTTTGGCGCAAGAAAAACCGGATTACTTTGAAGAAAAATCCGCGCGCGATGCGCTTGCGCGTCTAAAATAGTGGTGTTTTATCATGAAAACAGTGTGTATTTTTTTACTTTTTCTGCTGGTATTGGTACCGTGTCTGTCGGTGCGAACAGCGCTGGTTTCTGGTGAAGTCTCCCCAACAGCGCCGTGTGTCCGTTGGGGAGATTGGACAATCGGGCAAAGTTCCGGTTCAGATAACGCGGTTTTCACGACATTTATTACGAACTCAGAGAAGACGGCATGTGTGAAAGTCGATGTGAAGTATTGTGCGCGCCAACCTTCACAGTATGTCTACCCGATTGAGCGTTTTAATTTTCAGATTACGATGAACAACGGTTTTACGGTGCGCAAGGCGGTGAAGTCGAGTCGCGTTTCTGATGTGTCGCCGTTTTCGCCGGACACCACTTTTTCAGTGGAGGCGATGTTGGAGGGTCCCGCGGATACGACAAAGGTTGAAACATGTCGTGGTAAAAATGGCAGAGGCAACACCCCGATGGCGGTAAAAATCCAGTTTATCGGCTACTACGGTTCGGATGCCGATAACCTGAAGACTGTGAGGCTGACGAAAACGTGGACGCAAGATGAAATTGACATACTGCGTCAGGAATATGTGGACATGACACCGCCGGATGCTCGGGCCGAGTTGCCTGTTCCTGCGCGCGATAAATTTAAGGATGAGCTATCGAGCAACGGCGTTGATGACTGGAATACGGGACACTACCGTTATATGATAGATGACGGCTTGAAAGCCAAAAAGTCGGGGTGGCTGTCGCAAGTCAACGCATACCGCAAGAAGAATGGATTAGCCGTCTTTTCGGATAAAGCCTTCAAAGTCAACAGTGCGTATCGCAACCCGTATCACCAGCGATTTCATGTCGCTGCGCCCGCTAAGGCCTCCTTCCATAGTCGCCACTGCTATGGCGATGCGTTAGATATTAAGACGCTTGATGTCGATGGCGATGGCACGGTGGAGCAGGTAAGAAAAAACGAGGCAAAAAGCGATGATGCTAAACTGATGGCACGTAGTGCCATAGATGCGGGTGCGAAATGGACAGGTTCTTGGGAATACTATAGCACACATACGCATGCGGATTGGACGTTGCGTCGGGGAGATGGCGGGAGTTGGCCGCCCTTTCCTGGTACCGTCTATTCTCCGCCGTGTGAGCCGCCGAAAGGCACTGACAGCACCACGACTGCTGTGCAGGTGCTGTCGTCCCTGCAACCGCGGGTGATGCATCCGCCCGCCGGGCAATATCATCGGTGTGGGCACCCTTTGACGGCGAGTGGCGAGCATTCTCGTATCTCCTCGTGTTCGGTGACGAATTCGAATGGCGATACGTGTACGAACGGGAGTGACTATTATGCGTGTACCCCGCATGTTCATAGATTTCCAGCTGCACCGGCGCCGAGCGATACGTATGTAACGAGTCCGTGTGGGCATCGTCATAAGAAGGCTGAAGCGTCTTCTCATGCATCAGTGAGTTTTTCGTGTGGTTCACATAGTTATTATGCGTGTCAACCGCCATCGTCGTCTGAGTTTTCTCGTCATGCGTATGGCACATTGCCGTGTGGTTCACATTCGGGTTATCGTTGTAAAGCCGGGCGTTCACATACCGAAGCACAGTTCTGCCCTAGCAAGAATGGCAAGGCGTGTCTCATCGGGACGTATTATGTCTGTACGCGTCCGAGCCATAAACATGTCTATCCAGAGGTACCGGCACCGTCTGCGGTGCGTCAATATGCGTGTGGACATGACACGACGCATCGTCGACGGCGTTCGTATCATGCGTGGGTATCATCGTGTCGTATGGAATATGGCCCGTATTCGTGTCAGACTTCTGGTGGTTATTATTATTGCACCCCGCATGAACACCGTTTTGTTGCGACGTGTTCTGCGGGACATTCGTATAATCCTGAATCGGAGAGTGCCGAGAATAAACATAGGGTGCGTACGTGTCGTTTGCGCGAATGCCGTCAAACCTGGCAGCGGTGTGTCCGTAGCACCCCGATTTGCAATAAGCCGTATCGAAAGAGAAACGGGCTGCGGTGTTGGCCGGAGTAGTGTGCTTTTTCGACGATGAGAGAAACAGCATCACCCTTTTCAACCCTATGTTCTTTTGATTGCGGGGGCGTTCGTCTTATTGGCGTTATTGTATGAAAAAATGCTTGCCGAACAGTGTGTGTTTTTTATAGAATGCTTTACCGAGCACCCGTAAGTAGACGATAACAGCGCTAGTTTCTATCATAGCGTACAACTCGGTTTGTGTGCGATACCAATAGAGACTAGCACCCTCTTGGGACGTAGTTGTGTTTCAGCAACACGCCCATCCGTTGCATTTCCCCTCGCAACTTATCCGAGCTGCGTTGGTGTGATTTGACCCGGCACGTACACGTGTGGAAGGAGTGCCGAATGGTTATCCGAAAAATCTGGTTCAGTTTATCTCTGTTGCTCCTGGCAGTTGTTGCTGTGAGCCTCTACTTGCTACAGACACAGTCCCCGAAAGCACCGCTCAAGCGTGACAAACGCGTTGAATCGCTGCCGAAATCAGCGGTGAAAGCCCCCGTTGATGAGCCTTCGCAAGGTGGAGAAGTGCCCGTCGACGCACGGGACGCCGAACAGTCTGATACCCCCGAAGTTCCTAACAAAGGTGGAGAAGTGTCCGTCGAAGAATCGCATGCCGAACCGCCTGATACCTCCGAAGTTCCTAACGAAGGTATTGCTGCGCGGCCGGGTGTGTCCGCCTCGCGCGAGTATACCCCCGCGGTAGTGGACATCCCTGAAGGTATCACCGAACCGGCGGTGCTTGCGGCGTGGCACCGGGTGGAGTACATCGCCAACAATATCTGGGCATGGGGCGGTGTGCCCAACCCCGCAACGCCTGGCCTCATCGCACAACTCATGCCCGTCCCCAATGGGTTTTCAGGCCCGACAGGACACAGCGATATGGAAGAAACATTCAATCGACTCGGCAGCCTCGATACGAATGACCCGCGTTCTATCGTCGTTATGGCAACTTACCTCTGTGAAGGGATTGTTGGAGGGATGGGTCCGATAGATATGTTGGTAGAGATGGGGGTTCCTGCCGTGCCGTATCTTATCCCTTATATGCTTGATATGGAGATGACACCGCTATTACGGTATAGACCCATTATCATATTAGGCAGGATTGCCGCACGGCATCGCGCGGAGCTAGGCGGGATTGTAGAACACATCCTGATACCGAGATTTGAAGCGATTTTGGCGCAAGAAAAACCTAATTACGATGAAGAAATAGCCGCGCGCGATGCGCTTTCGCGTCTAAAATAGAGGTATTTTTATCATGAAAACAGTGCGTATTTTTTCTGTTGGTATTGTCTCAAATCCCCGCGTAACTCATCGGAGCTCCGTTGGTGTGATTTCACCCTGCACGTACACGTGTGGAAGGAGCGCCGAATGGTTATCCGAAAACCCTGGTTCAGTTTATCTCTGTTGCTCATCGCCGTTGTTGGTGTGAGTCTCTACTTGCTACAGACACAGTCTCCCAAAGAATCCCTCAAGCGTGACAAACGCGTTGAATCGCTGCCGAAATCAGCGGGGAAACCGCTGCCAAAATCAGCGGCGGGAGCCCCCGTTGATGAGCCTTCGCAAGGTGGAGAAGTGCCCGTCGACGCACGGGACGCCGAACCGCCTGATACCTCCGAAGTTCCTAACGAAGGTATTGCTGCGCGGCCGGGTGTGTCCGCCTCGCGCGAGTATACCCCCGCGGTAGTGGACATCCCTGAAGGTATCACTGAACCGGCGGTGCTTGCGGCGTGGCACCGGGTGGAATACATCGCCAACAATATCTGGGCATGGGGCGGTGTGCCCAACCCCGCAACGCCTGGCCTCATCGCGCAACTCATGCCGTCCCCCGATGGGTTTTCAGGCCCGACAGGACACAGCGATATGGAAGAAACATTCAATCGACTCGGCAGCCTCGATACGAATGACCCGCGTTCTATCGTCGTTATGGCAACTTACTACTGTGGAGGGCGTGTTGGAGGACTGGGACCAGAAAATGCGTTGGCAAGGATGGGGGTGGCTGCCGTGCCGTATCTTATCCGTTATATGCTTGATATGGAGCACAGTCCGAACTTACGAAGTAGAGCGATTATCGTATTAGGCAAGATTGCCGCACGGCATCGCGCCGATTTAGAGGGCATTGTGGAACACATCCTGATACCGAGATGGGAATCGATTTTGGCGCAAGAAAAACCGGATTACTCTGAAGAAAAGCGGGCGCGCGATGCGCTTTCGCGTCTAAAATAGAGGTGTTTTTATCATGAAAACAGTGTGTATTTCTTCTGCTGGTATTGTCTCAAAATGATGTCACCCTGCACATACACGTGTGGAAGGAGCGCCGAATGGTTATCCGAAAACCCTGGTTCAGTTTATCTCTGTTGCTCCTGGCAGTTGTTGCTGTGAGCCTCTATTTGCTACAGACACAGTCTCCCAAAGAATCCCTCAAGCGTGCCACCCCCGTTGAATCGTTGCTGAAATCAGCGGGGGAAGAGCTGCCAAAATCAGCGGGGGGAGCCCCCGTTGATGAACCCTCGCAAGGCGGAGAACGGCCCGGCGAGGAACAGCCTGATACCCCCGAAATTCCTAACAAAGGCGGAGAAGTGCCCGTCGAAGAATCGCATGCCGAGCGGTCTGCGCTCCCTGAAGTTCCTAACGAGGGTATTGCTGCGCCGGCGGTGTCCGCCTCGCGCGAGTATACCCCGGCAGTAGTGGACATCCCTGAAGGTATCACCGAACCGGCGGTGCTTGCGGCGTGGCACCGGGTGGAATACATCGCCAACAATATCTGGGAATGGGGCGGTGTACCCAACCCCGAAACGCCTGGCCTCATCGCGCAACTCATGCCGTCCCCCGATGGGTTTTCAGGCCCGACAGGACACAGCGATATGGAAGAAACATTCAATCGACTCGGCAGCCTCGATACGAATGACCCGCGTTCTATCGTCGTTATGGCAACTTACTACTGTGGAGGGCGTGTTGGAGGACTGGGACCAGAAAATGCGTTGGCAAGGATGGGGGTGGCTGCCGTGCCGTATCTTATCCCTTATATGCTTGATATGGGCGCGAAGCCCTACGAACGACGTTACCCGATTGACGTATTAGGCAAGATTGCCGCACAGCATCGTGCCGAGCTCGGCGGCATTGTAGAACACATCCTGATACCGAGATGGGAAGCGATTTTGGCGCAAGAAGAACCGGATTACCATGAAGGAAAATCCGCGCGCGATGCGCTTGCGCGTCTAAAATAGAGGTGTTTTATCATGAAAACAGTGCGTATTTTTTTGCTGGTATTGTATCAAAAAATGCTTGCGAAAACATGTGTTTTTTTCTAGCATGTCTGTGACGTTGAATCTTGGCGTAAAAGTATCTTTTCGATTTGGGACGTAGTTGTGTTTCGGCAACACGTCCATCCGTTGTATTTCCTCGCGCAACTCATCGGAGCTGCGTTGGTGTGATTTCACCGTGCACGTACACGTGTGGAAGGAGTGCCGAATGGTTATCCGAAAAATCTGGTTCAGTTTATCTCTGTTGCTCCTGGCAGTTGTTGCTGTGAGCCTCTATTTGCTACAGACACAGTCTCCCAAAGAATCCCTCAAGCGTGACAAACGCGTTGAATCGCTGCCGAAATCAGCGGGGGAAGGGCTGCCAAAATCAGCGGTGAAAGCCCCCGTTGATGAGTCCTCGCAAGGCGGAGAAGTGCCCGGCGACGCACGGGACGCCGAACAGTCTGATACCCCCGAAATTCCTAACAAAGGTGGAGAAGTGCCCGTCGAAGAATCGCATGCCGAACTGCCTGCGCCCCCTGAAGTTCCTAACGAGAATATTGCTGCGTCGCCGGCGGTGTCCGCCTCGCGCGAGTATACCGCCGCAGTAGTGGACATCCCTGAAGGTATCACCGAACCGGCGGTGCTTGCGGCGTGGCACCGGGTGGAGTACATCGCCAACAATATCTGGGAATGGGGCGGTGTGCCGAACCCCGAAACGCCTAGCCTCATCGCGCAACTCATGCCGTCCCCCGATGGGTTTTCAGGCCCGACAGGACACAGCGATATGGAAGAAACATTCGATCTACTCGGCAGTCTTGATACGAATGACCCGCGTTCTATCGTTGTTATGGCAACTTATCTCTGTGAAGGGCTTGTTGGAGGACTGAGTCCGATAAATATGTTGGCAGAGATGGGGGTGGCTGCCGTGCCGTATCTTATCCCTTATATGCTTGATATGGGCGCGAAGCCCTACGAACGACGTTACCCCATTGAGGTATTAGGCAGGATTGCCGCACGGCATCGTGCCGAGCTCGGCGGCATTGTGGAACACATCCTGATACCAAGATGGGAAGCGGTTTTGGCGCAAGAAAAACCTAATTACGATGAAGAAATAGCCGCGCGCGGTGCGCTTGCGCGTCTAAAATAGAGGTGTTTTATCATGAAAACAGTGTGTATTTTTTTGCTGGTATTGTCTCAAAAAATGCGTGCGAAAACATGTGTTTTTTTCTAAAATGTCTGTGACGTTGAATCTTGGCGTAAAAGTATCTTTTCGATTTGGGACGTAGTTGTGTTTCGGCAACACGCCCATCCGTTGTATTTCCCCGCGCAACTCATCGGAGCTGCGTTGGTGTGATTTCACCGTGCACGTACACGTGTGGAAGGAGCACCGAATGGTTATCCGAAAAATCTGGTTCAGTTTATCTCTGTTGCTCCTGGCAGTTGTTGCTGTGAGCCTCTACTTGCTACAGACACAGTCCCGGAAAGCACCGCTCAAGCGTGACAAACGCGTTGAATCGCTGCCGAAATCAGCGGGGGAACCGCTGCCAAAATCAGCGGTGAAAGCCCCTGTCACCGAATTTGAGGGATGCGGGATTATCCATATTGGCGCCGACATTGCGCTCTGTCTCCTTTTCACCGTCGACGTAGAGGGAGATAACGCCATTTCTCCGGACAGCGACGGTGTGATGCCAGCCCTTCTTAACAATCTCGGTTTTTCCATCGTCAATGTGATGCCCGCCGCCTTCAAAGATAAAAAAACCGGTGTTTCTATCAATACTAGCGCTCATTGCCCAGAAGCCGGCCCCACCGTTCCGTTTGATGCGGTTTTTCCGTTGTCTTCATCGAACAACCAGACACCGTCGAAGTCATCCAAATAGCTGAGAGAAAAGAGCGTGATGCTGGTACCGATGCTGTACAACAATATGGAGTTATGATTGAGCCCGTAAAAAAAATAGAGCGATGGGCTTCATGTTTAGCCTCCTATTTCCACAGCGGTTGCTCTCTCTGCCGAGGTGTAAATAGCATCGGTTATTTTCTGGACAACAAGCGCCTGTTCCAGGGATGTCATGGGTTGCCTGTTTTCACGAATTGCGGCGGCGAAATCTGCCAACGGGGTATCGTATTGAGATGTGATACCCTGAATTTTCTTGCCGTCGTTGTCGATTGTGAAATCGGGGAGGGGTGCTGCCGTGACACCGCCTTCCATTGTTGTTTGGTTATGGGTGACGCTTTCCGGTTTTCCGTCGCCCATTTTGAGTTTGAGTGAACCTTTTGTTCCGATAATCTGCCAGTCGGCGTGCGACTGCATCGTCATAAACTCTCCCCGTTCGAGGCTAATTACCGTTCCGCCGTCACAGCGAATGAGAGCGGTGTAGTGTGTTTCTGCATCGGAGCCGGGTGCGATGTGGGATTCAAAGCGCTGGGGTACAGTCCAGGTTTGCGCGAAGACTGTTTTCGGTTTGAGTTCCCATCCGGTAATCCCGAGCAGATAATCGATATCGTAGCATCCCCAGTTGACGAGAATTCCTCCGCCGTTCATTTCCTTTATTAACCGCCATGCTGGGCGCGGGGTGTCCGGTTTTTGGCGCGCCCCAACGATAGCCCGGCAGTAGACGGTACGAAGTTCTCCTAACTCGCCGGCCGTAATCAGCCGCGTCGCGAGCTGCGCGGATTTGGAAAAGCGATTGCGCGATGAGCAGCAAGCCGACGTCAGGGAACCCCGGGCCGCGATAAGTTTTTCAACCTCATCGGCGTTCATCGCAATCGGTTTTTCTATCAGCACGTGTTTGCCGCTTTCAAAGGCGCGGAGTGCCACCTCGGTGCGGTATTGTGTCGGAAAGGCGAGGACAACCGCCTCAATGTCATCGTCATTGAGCAGTTCAACGTCATTCTCGTACATTTTCGGTGGCTGAAATCGTTTGACGGCCCGCTGCCGATTTTCTTGGATGATGTCTGCCGCGGCGACGAGCTCAATATGCGGTGCGGTTGCGGCGATATTGAGATGTCTACTGCCAATCACGCCACATCCGATAACGCCGACTCTTACTGGTTCCATAACGGCTCCTTTCGTATTAACGCTCAAGCGAGGGCGTTTCGTTTTCAGTTTCTCAAGGGATATCGCGAGCAGATAATCGCCCCCACACGACGTGGGATTTAGCATCGTTCTGAGCGGGGTGCGAAATGGTTCTGCTTCTTACACATGTTTTATTGACATGAAATTTGGATTTTCAAACGCAACGTTTTCGTGTGATTTTTTATTTTCTCCCCCCGGGGGGAACCTGATTTGGAAACGGCTTAGTCCTGGTGTTTAACGTTCGCCCAAGTGGTTGTAAGTTTACCGGTAGGTTGAACGGGTAACCCCTTTGCTTCAAAGATTTGTTCGACTTCATCAGCTGAGAGCGCCTTGCTATAAATCATTACCTCGTCAATGATGCCGACGAAGCCACCGTCCCCCGCCTTGCCAATCTCGGTTTCAGAACCGTTCGTTGCCATGGGACCGTTGTAAGTCATCTCTTTCTCTAATTGTCCATCAACGTAGAGTAACATCTCCTTTTTGTTCACAATGCCGACTATGTGGTGCCACTGTCCCTTCTTGAAGGCTGCGGCGCCAAAGCCGCCATCACCCTGCCACCCGGGCATGACAATAAATTCCATCTCTTGTCCTGCATTTCTTCCATCGAATCTTAATGCCCACCCGTTCATATCGCGCTGGGCGACGATAGTCCCGCAACACCCGGCAACGACGCCTTTTACCGGGCTGTCGCTATCGGCGTTTACCCAGGCGGCAACACTCATCTCTTCTGCCCCTGCGAATTCTAGCGTGGCCGTGCCGGGAATATGGACGAAATTTTCACCATCGAATTCCAACGCTTTTCCGACTTTTCCATCAACTTTCTTAAAATTGCCATCAAGTTCACCGTCGTTATCCCCGAGAACGTCCTCAACGGTGTTCCCGGCAATTGTTCCCTCATCAAATGGCCAGTAACTGACAACGCCATCTAGAGGCAGTTGGGCGTGTATCAGGGGTGCGGTTACAAATAGCACCGCTATTAGGGACACGAAAATCGCTTTTGCTGTCATGATATGATGTCATCTCCTTTGTTTTTAGAGCAACCGTGGGGCGAGCCTAGTGAGATTTTCGGGTTGGAAACCTCAAAAATTTAATTAATTTATTAAAAGCGGATATAGGAATCCGCCTTTAATAAAAGCTTAGTACTGTTGTTTAACGTCTGCCCATCTCGTAGAGAGTTTATCGACGGGTTCAACGGGTGTCAGGAGTGTAGCTGAAAGTCCTTTTTCCATCAACGTTTGGATATCCGCGGCGCCGAGGGCAACATTGAAGATAGCGACTTCGTCAATAATGGCGTTTCCGAAGCGTCCGTCGCAACATGTATCCCTGCCAATAAAGAGCGCCCCGTCGTCGGCATCAATCGGCGCCGTGTCAATAGTCATGGTGCTTTCCGCGATGCCATCGATGTAAATATTCCACTCCCCTGTCGTGCTGTCAAAGGTGGTGGTGTAGAGATGCCAGTCCATGATATTTTCTGGGCCGACTTCCCCGTCGCGCCAGCCGCCGGGCTTATTCCAACAGCCACCGTTACAAATCGGCCAGGACACATTCTTGGTATCGGCGTTCGGGTGAATAATATATGCGTCCCGTTTTTCAATGAACCACCCGTTTTGCAGCCAGTTTTCGCTCAACCCTTTCACCCACATTGAAATAGTGATTGCGTCGGTTGGATTCACGTGTGCGGGGACTTCAACGTAAGCATCGACGCCGTTAAGTTCCAACGCCGAACCGAATTTTCCGCTTACCCACGTGGGGCTGCCCATCACCGCTGCATCAAGTGCGCTATCGGATGAATCCACGGCAACGTCACCACTCCCATCATCAAAGAGCCAAAGTCCTGTCACAGTGCTCATATCAAGTGCTGCGAAGCTGGGCGTGATGATGAAGCAAACGCTGAAAATTAAACTCAGTCCTACAAAAGTTAATTGCATGATAGATTTCATGGGAATCTCCTACAGTTTAGAAATTAATATGTCGCTCGGGAACGAATCTCCGAAACGAATTCCACTCAAAATATAAAGTCATTATTTTGTATTATTATATTCGTGTCACCCAATTTTTTCACTGCAATCAGGTGCGCTGCTTCCGGGCAGCTACTGTCATTTTAGCATCAATGCGAAACGGTATGTTAGAATAGGTATTCAAGGAGTTTTTCCCCATCTCGGAAATCAGGAATGATGATATCAGCCCCTGCGCGAATCAGGCGTTGGCGTTTATTCGCGTTCATATTGTAGATGTTGTCCTCCACGGATGCCACGCCGACAGCAATTGCGCCTACCGCTTTCGCATTTTCAATTTCTACGTATCCATCACCAATGATGAGGAGCTCACCCCCCGTGATACGAAAATCTGTGAGGATTTTCTGGATTACCATGGCTTTGGAAAACTTCTTATATTCGCGTAAGGCGCCAAAGATGCCCCCATCAAAATAGGACGCCACGTTGAGAAGTTCCGCTTCCTTTTGTACAAATTCAATATCGGTGCCGCTCGCCAGATAGCAGGTTAATCCCTGTTTTGCGCGCAAGCGTTTGAGAAATTCCAGGGACTTTGGGACGCGGAGCGTTTCTGGAGAAAGTGTTGCTGCCGCGAGTCCCGCAGTGCGCTGCTCAACGATAGGTAGCAATCGGCGATTGTATTCATCTTTGTAATCGAGCGGGTTCTTCGTTACCCCACCGCGTTTCGAAATCTCCTCGCTTAACTGAATCATCTGGTAGATAGTCTGCTTACCCGTCAGTCTGTCCACAAATTCAACGACGATTGCCTCTAGTTGCTCCGGCGTTTCAGAGGTATCGGTACCGGTTTGGATAAACTCAACCATCATCGGTACCATGACGTTCTGCCAACCGTCTCGGATAAGCGAGATGGTGCCGTCAAAATCAAACACAACATGGCTAATGCTACCCTTTTCAATATCGCTGTGAATTTCAATTCCGTCCGAAGAAGCATACTGCATTGACATCCCCCCGGTGATACCGTTAAAAAGCCGGCGCCGGTTTTGCAAGCTGCCGGCTAACTGCATTGATTTCTTTCTTTCTTTTTGGTAGTATAAAGTCGTATCGGTTATTAATCAAGCAATTTCTAATTTGCCAGTGTCACTCCATTTTCAATATCTGCTCAGGTTCGCCAAGGATGTCGTGAACTGTAGCTCGCTCCGACAACCTTCAGAAGAGACGTTAGACATCACGCTAAGAAACGGGCACTGAAAATGTCAGACAAGGCATAGTGCTAATCTTACCCCGGCCCGAACTTCAAAAGGAAATACTGCCCATGAGCGAGGTTAAATCAGAGATTAGCAAGGAGAAAGAAATTCAGCGTATTGACATCTTCACCAATCGACTGGTAAACACTATGTTTGCGGGTGAGTACCAAAGCGTCTTTAAGGGGCAGGGGATTACGTTTGACGAAGTTCGCGAATATCAGGCGGGTGATGAGATTCGGATGATAGATTGGAATGTAACGGCGCGCATGGGGCAAGCCTATATCAAAAAGTATGTAGACGAACGTGAATTAGTGATGATGTTAGTTGTTGATATGAGTGCTTCAACGGGATTCGGCAGTATCCCCCAGACGAAAGCGGAAGTGGCCGCAGAGGTTGCCTCCGTGCTCGCTTTTTCTGCCATAAAAAATAACGACAAGGTAGGGTTAATCTGCTTTACGGACGAGGTTGAACATTTTGTAGCACCCCAAAAAGGAAAAAGGCACGTTCTCCGCGTTGTTCGAGATATCCTCTATTGGGGTAATCCGGAAAAAGCAGTGCACCGGAAACATAAGGAGACTCAGCTAGGGCCGCAGCATCGCGGAACAAACATTGCGGCGGCGTTAGCATTTACCGCTCGGCTTCTTAAGCCGCACAGCGTTGTGTTTCTCATTTCAGATTTTAAAGACACCGGGTATGAAAAAGAATTATGCCTTATCAGCCAGCGGCATTCGCTCATTGCGATAACACTACGTGATAGGGCTGAAGCCGAATTGCCGAATGTCGGCTTGATTGAACTCGTAGATTCGGAAACTGGGGAACACGTGGTTGTAGACACCCGCTCAACACGTGCGCGACAATTGTATGCCGAAATCAATCAGCGCGCGGATGCTAAACGCAGGAAGCTCTTTCACACAAATCAGATTGATGTTATCGACATACGTACGGACGAAACTTACGTAAAACCCCTCGTCCGGTTCTTTCGGCAGCGACGTACTCGGCGCACTTAAAGTTGGTTGCGCCCGATAAAATCCCTTTATTTTTTTTCTGATAAGTGCGTGTGAAATACGAAAAAATCCAGTTTCAATTTTATACAAAACCGGATTGTCCGCTTTGCGATGAAGCAAAAGCGGAACTACAAAGCATCGCGGCGAAATCAAGGTACCTTTTTGAATTCATAGAGATTGATATCACAAAAGATTTAGGCATGTTTACGAGATATAAGCACTTGATTCCGGTGCTTGAAATGAATGGAAAACGTTTTTTTGTTCATCGCATTGATAGACGAAAGTTCCTGTGGCAATTGCGATGGTACCGGTTTCGGCGGTATTTTATGAGGAAATAGGTTCTCGCTCCTGTTCAAGATTGGTACAAGCATCGTTTCGCCACCGAATTAAAATATTAAGCTTCATACGAAAAAGAGGGCACCAAAAAGATGGCATTTCCATCACACGGAACAACGCACCGTTCAACGGTAACTGGGACGCGTGGCATGGTAACAAGTGCGCATCCGCAGGCAAGTCTTGCCGGCGCGCGCATGCTGCTCAACGGCGGAAACGCGTTTGACGCGGCAGTCGCTATTGCATCTACCCTCAACGTGGTTGAACCCTATATGTCAGGCATCGCCGGCAATGGATATATGTTGCTCTATAGCGCGAAGGAGAAGGCATTACGCGTCCTCGACTATTTAGGCACTGCCCCTTATGCAGCAACACCGGAGGCTTTTGTTACCATTGCGAACCAACAGGAAGGTATCCGCTCCGGAATGGTACCAGGTGGATGTGGCGGTTGGTTAGCACTACTGGAACGTTACGGAAGCATGCCGCGCGCCGATATCTTTGCACCAGCGATTGAAGTGGCAGAAAATGGATACGCTGTTACAGTTAAGAATGCCGGATTCATGGCAGACGCGTTCCCGTATCTCTCTACACGAGGAACTCAAATCATCGCCTCGCGAGGGAGAACACCGCTTCCCGGGGAAGTCTTAGTCCAGAAAGATTTAGCACGAACGTTTCACCGGGTTGTTGAAGGTGGCACGGAAGCTTTCTACCACGGTGAAATTGCAAAAGACATTGCTCGCTTCTGTGAAAAAACCGGCGGGTTGATTACCGAAAGGGATTTAGCCGATTTTGAGGTAGAATGGCAAGCGCCGCTCTCTATTAACTACAAGGATTATGAGGTTTACTGTCCACCGCCACCGTGTTCAGGATTTCAGTATTTAGAGACGTTGAATATCTTGGAGAATGATGAACTCGGGATGTTAGGGCATAACAGCGCGGAATACTTACACCTGCTGCTAGAGGCGATTAAACTGGCAAGTGCCGATAGAGCCGAGTACGCGGCGCGTCCGAATCCACCCATCGCGCGATTGCTTTCAAAAGACTATGCGAATGCACAACGTGAGCGCATCTGCGAACGGGCAGCAGTGAATCGGGGCGAACGTTGGACGAGGCAGAAACGCCCCGGTGAAGTCCTACCTTACACAGAAAGGCGTTGGATGACGGAATGCACAACGCATTTTGACACAGCAGATGCAGAAGGCAATATCGTCGCAGTCACACAGAGCCTCGGACAACCTTTCGGTTCCGGCGAAATTCTCGGTTCAACCGGAATGTTTCTCAATAATTTTATGAACTGGTTCGACACAGAACCGATGAGCCCAAACGCTGTTGGCCCGCATAAACGCATTGAGATGTGTATGTCCCCGTGCCAAGTGTGGAAAGCCGGGATGCCGTTTGCTGCAATCGGTACCCCGGGCAGCCACGGTATTCTTCAGACGACAGTGCAGATGCTCCTGAATCTGATTGAACACGGCATGAATATTCAGGGCGCGATTGAGGCGCCGCGCGTTCGGCTGATAAATCCGGGCACGCATGTCGCGGTAGAGGGGCGTATTCCCGCTCCGGTACGTACTGCCCTCGAAGCACGCGGGCACGAGGTTGAAGTGCTACCGCCTTGGACGGCGATTGTCGGTGGTGGGCAGGGCATCGCTTTTGAACCGGACGAAGGCAGCTTCATGGGGGGCGCCGATTCGCGACGCGATGGGTATGCAATCGGGGTGTAACCTATAGATGTTCTTTTCTTGTTATCTCTTGCGTCAATCTCCTCTCTCAAAACGGAACATATTCTATCACCACGAGCAAGACAATTAGGGGTATCCAGACTTTTTCGCTCATGTTCCAACTCCTTCTTCAATTGAGGCATTCATATCCCTTCTAGGGTTACCGATTCTGCTTATTTTTAGAATCCATGCTAACAACAAGTCTCTAATCGCTGCGTAGAATTGTACCTTTCGCGCCCACAATCCATCCCGAATTTTTCAAGAGGTAGATATCCTGCAAATTAGATTGTGCTGGCGTCGCATAACGGTTCCAGGTATTTCCGCCATCGATTGTATGGAGAATAAGTCCGTCTTCCCCGACTGCCCACCCCTCGTTTTCATCGTGAAATGCGACATCTCGCAAGTTATTCTTCTCCGGATTCTGCTGCCGCTGCCATGTCCTGCCGCCATTTTCTGTCTGTAGAATCAGCCCGTTTCCTCCGACAATCCACCCCTTCCTAAGCCCCGCAAAATGGACAGCGAATAGTGGTTGCTCAACGTTGCTTTGCTGTCTGGCCCAGTCTTTTCCCCCATCTCGTGTATGAAGTACTTCACCCTTCTCACCGACAATCCATCCGTTCAGGTTATCGACAAAATGGACGCCCCACAAATGTCTCTCTGAATGATTTTTCTGTTTTTTCCATCGAGTTCCCCCGTTCTGCGTATGTAGAATAGTGCCTCTACCCCCGACTGCCCAGCCTTCCGTTCTGCTAACGAAATGCAGCCCCAAGAGCCCGTGTTTAATATTTGGATTTTGTGGAAGCCAGGATTTTCCGCCGCTGCCGGTATAAAGCACCGTTCCGATGCTGAGAATCCATCCATTTTTCGGCGTTGTGAAATTAATCTGGGTTAGCGCATTTTTCGCAAACTGAGGGGGAAGCGTCTGGGATTTCCATGTCACCCCGCCGTTGGTAGTGCTCAGCACAATTCCTTCGGTACCCACTGCCCATCCCCGTTTCGCATCAACGAAATGCACCCCGTAGAGATGTGCATCTGTCCCACTGACAACCTGTTTCCACCGTACTTGCGGCGCATCTTGTGAACAGCCGAGGAAGAGGAAACTTCCACATAAAACGAACAGGAACGGTATGAACAATTCCATGATATTTCCTGCACGGGCGTTTGAGCGTAACTGTCTCTTCTCTTTTTTCATCTTCTTTACCTCCACGGCGGAACGTTGAAATTAATTGTATTTATTTTTTAAGCTGTGATAATTTATATAATAAGAAAATGTTAGCAAATTGTCAAGGAGCAGTCAAGCATAACTCATGTACATCATCGGGGTGGACGGGGGCGGGACGAAAACCGTTGGCATCCTAACCACAGAAACCGGCAAACGCATCGCTCAACTCGAAGTGGGCCCCTCAAATTACCATGTCGTCGGCGAAGCAGTTACGAAGACGGTTTTGAAAACCCTGATTGTCGGGCTTTTTGAACAAGCCGGTATCTCTAATTCAGGTAAACCGGCAGATAGGGGTTCTTGTGCAGCACTGTCGCTTGCGCATACAAAAGTCTGTTTGGGAATGGCGGGGTTAGGGCGGGCTACTGACAGGAAAATCATCGGCAGAATTTGTGATGAACTAAGTATCGGGAAAAATCGCATTCTGACGCACGATGCCCACATTGCTTTGATGAGTGGCGTCGGGAAACAGGAAGGGATAATTGTCATATCAGGGACAGGTTCCATCGTCTACGGCATAAACGTTCATGGACAAGAGGCGCGTACCGGTGGATGGGGCCCGCTCCTTGGTGATGAAGGCAGTGGTTATGACATCGCTTTACGGGGCCTCAAAGCCGTCGCACGTGCAGCGGATGGTAGAGGGACACCAACGGAATTGACCTGCCGGATTCTCGACACCCTGGGATTAAATGAACCGAACGCGTTAATCCGATGGGTGCATGCAGCGGAACGTAACGCGCTCGCGGAACTCGCTAAAGAAGTCTTTCTCGCTGCTGAAACAGGCGACGGGGCCGCGAAACAAATTGTTACTGCCGCCGTCGATGAACTCGCTTGCGCCGCAGCCGTGGTGATAAAGCGATTAGGATTCACTGGATATTTTCAGATTGTTCTCAGTGGCGGAAATCTGGTGAACCAACCCCTCTTTTTTGAGGAACTTCACACGAAGCTTAAGACGATTGCCCCCACTGCGGCGGGTGTTTTGCCAAAGCACGAGCCCGCAGTCGGGGCCGTCTTATTGGCAATAGATAAAAATGTACGGGCATGCAGCCTGCAATGACGAGCAACGGACATCACTTTCGTGAAAAAATGGACGGGCCAGACATCTTTGATGAGCTGGGGACATGCGATTTCACACGAAATTCGCCTTATCGTTTAATCGAAAAAAAATGATTACAGAACAGCGAAACCCACATTCAACTGACATCGATGTGAAATCAACGTTAGAAATCGTCGAGATTTTTAACCGCGAAGACAGGAACGCCGTTGCGGCGGTAGAAGCGGAAGCAGCGGCGATTGCACATGCGGTTAATCTTATCACAAACGCCTTTTTCCACGGGGGACGCCTCTTTTATGTCGGCGCCGGGACAAGCGGGCGGCTTGGCGTACTCGATGCCTCTGAATGCCCCCCAACCTTCAGCACGCCCCCGGAAATGGTTCAGGGAATTATCGCCGGGGGCGACACCGCGTTACGACGGGCAGTAGAAGGGGAAGAAGATAAAGCAGAACGCGGTAGACAAGAAATCCGCGCGCGGCAGCTCACGCCAAAAGACGTATTACTCGGGATTTCAAGTAGTGGACGCACGCGTTATGTATTAGGTGCCTTGGAGGAAGCACACACCATCGGGGTGACAACCATATTTCTCGCTTGTGTACCACCGGCAGAAGAACTGAAGGAATTCGTGGAACATTTCATCACGCCCATCGTCGGGCCTGAACTCCTGACAGGCTCAACCCGATTGAAAGCCGGCACTGCCACAAAACTGGTTCTCAATATGATGACGACAATCTCAATGGTGAAAATCGGGAAGGTATACAACAACCTCATGGTGGATGTGCATGCCTCTAACGCCAAACTCATCGCACGGAGCATTCGCATTGTTCAAACTGTCACAGGCGTTGATGCCCCACGCGCCGAAGTAGCTTTGGCAGAAGCTGATGGCAGCGCGAAGCTGGCAATTGTCATGCTGGCCCGGGGGATGAATGCAATTGATGCCCACACGCTATTAGAAAAACATAACGGGTTTTTGAGAGCGATTCTTGAACCTATCCCGACATCAAGCTCGTCAGCGTAGCTCGCGCAATGAGATAAGCGGTTCTGGTAAGACGTCTCCCTTTAGGCTAGGCGACTCACCATTCCCGTTCGAGAATTACAAAAATTGCCTAGCGAGACGCGCAGATTGAAAAAATACGTTTGGTATGCCATAATCTCAGCGCTTCCGTTCGCGAATGACGAAATAACAAAGGAGTAACTTTATGAAAATGACAAAGGTTGGACTTGCCAAAACCGGTAGACGCCGCGCTAACGTTTTTAAGGCGTTGGATAATATACGAGAGGAACTGATACCGAAAATTTATGAACAAGTGCTATTGAAACCGAATTTCCTCTCCAGCACGAATCAACTCGCCTCCTCGCATGTCGACGCGATACGTGGCGCGCTAGATTTTTTGTTAAGTACACCCGAACCACCAACAGAAGTGATAATTGCTGAAGGTGCTAATGAGAAGTTTTCCGGAGAAGCATTCAAGGTTTTCGGCTATGAGGCTTTACAGGCAGAATACGATTTCCCGATTCGACTCATCGATTTGCATCAGGAGAACCGATGGGAAGAAGAGAAGGTGTACCTTGCAGGACGACAGGAAGATACCGTCCGAATACCCAAACTTGTGTTAGAATGTCCCTGTACAATTTCCGTGGCGATTGCCAAAACACATGATGTGGGTGTGGTAACCCTCGCCATGAAGAATATGATTATGGGGACTTTGCACAAAGAAGACAGGATTAAAATGCATGGGTATCACAGTCATGCCGAGCGCATGCTACCGCGTGAAGCACAGACACTTAATATGAACCTGCTGCGTCTCTCCCGGCCACTCAGCCCTGACATCGCCATCGTTGATGGCACCGTTGGACTGCAAGGCAACGGCCCCGGTGGCACGGATTCTGTACCGCTTGGCATCGCAATCGCCAGCGGGGATGTGTTTGCCGCGGACGCTGTCGCAGCAAAAGCAATGGGATTCGAGCCGTTGGAGATAGGCTTATTCCATTATGCAAATCAGCTCCGCTACGGCAACGCCCAGTTGGACAAGATTGACATTGTTGGCCCCGCCGTTGACACCGTTGCCACACCATTTAAGCCACACGAAACGACTGAACTCCAATTCCAGTGGCAGGAAGCGAACGCCGCAACCTATCTTAGTTTATAGCAACTGATAAGAAAAAGGAGAAGTATGAAATATTTTCGTCCTATTATCTGGCTGTTCCTTTTCACTTTTACTGTCCCCGCGTGGACTTGGTGGGGTGGCGGGCACGCCATCCTTACAGAGGCATCAGTAAAGGCATTGCCCGAAGAGATGCCCACATTTTTCCGTTCTGACGTCGCCCAAAAAATGATTAGCCACTGTGTTTACGATGCGGACATATCCAAGGAACGGGGAACGCCCCACGCCCGACAGGCTGAATACGGTGAACACTATTTTGACATAGAATTGCTAAAAGGGCACCCCGTCCCAGAGGGACGTGAGGCTCATATTGAGTTGTGTGCCGAGTTAGGCATCGCCCCCCGTACGATTGGCACCCTCCCTTATGCCCTCACAGAATGGACAGAACGACTCGCTGTCGCTTTCGCTGAGCATCGAAAATGGCCAGATAACCCCATGATTCGGAACAAATGTTTTGTCTATGCAGGGTTTCTATCGCACTACGCGCAAGATATGTGTCAACCGTTGCATCTCACGATTCATTTTAATGGGATTGTTCAAGAGGATGGCACGAAGCTCCATGCCGGGATTCATGAGAATGTGGACGCCCTTGTTGAACGGCTCAAATTGGTGCCCGCGGAATTGGCAAAGGAACAACACATCCTCCCTGTCGACGAGTTGATGCCCACCATCATTGCACAGATGGAAGCCGGACACAGTTTAGTTGATGACGTCTATGAATTGGCAGCACCGTTGAAAGATTCTGAAAATCCGACGGCGGCCCTCGTTGATTTTGCCAATGAACGGGCGCGTGAGTCAGTCCGATGGACTGCCTCGCTCTACCTCACGGCGTGGAAATTATCTGAGAAGATAAGACTGCCCGGATGGCTCGAGCGTGCAGAGACGCACTAAAGCCAAAACGTTATTGATGTGGGTGGTGGCGAGGTTCCTCGCCACCACCGCCCACAAACGTTCGCGTCAAACCTGCCTTATCGCCTTCCGATACAAAGGACGCTATTCTGCCCGCAATATCTCAGCGGCATCCCGGATAACCTGTAGCTTTCGTGCTGCAATTTCTGTCGTATTGACCGGCCTGTCTGCGAATGTACCGAAGCCACAGTCTGGGTTCAGATAAATCTGTTCCGGTTTCCGGTGCTTTAACAGGGCGCGCGCTTTGTCTAACACAAAATCCACGGACTCTACCTCCGTTGTCCGCGGGTCCACGACACCGAGTCCGATTTCTTTATCCGCTGGTAAATCCGCCAATGCCTCGATACTCCCGGCGCGTTCTGTCGCATATTCGAGCACAAACTGCGTCACATCCATCCTGCTAAAATACGGAATCAGTCGATGGTAGGAGCCACGAAGCAGTACATCCTCTTGTTGACTCCAGTTCCCACGGCAGACGTGGATGGCGGTTTTCATATCACCAGTCATGCCTGCAACCACACGATTGAGGAGCTCCACTGCAAAATTGAGTTCTTCCTCCGGACTGCTCTTTTCGGAGAGGGCAGCACACATAAAGGTATGGGTTTCATGAGGCCCCGTGAACGCAACTTCCGTCAACACCGGTTCGTCAAATTGAACAAATTGACATCCCGCATCCCGCAATTCGCTCAATTCTTCCCGAAGAATTGCAACGACATCATCTCCGAGGGATTCTTTGTCGGGATAAAATTCGTGGGAAAGTCGCTTCACCCACATGGAACGGGTTAGGAGATACGGGCCAGGCAAGGTGGCTTTAATCGGTTTGGGGGTATGCTGTTTGAGAAAGCGGTAGTCCCTTAATACGAGTGGCGCCGTGCGCACCAATTTTCCATCAACGACAGGATTTTTTAGCGCGAACGCTGGCACATCCAACGCATTGAGCAATTGTTCAAAGGCGGCTTTATCTTCAACATAGTCAAGCATTTGCGCGAGCGTCATCAAACGGATGCCATCAATACACTCCGTGATAAAGGAATAGAAATTGTCACGGCGTTGCTCGCCGTCACTCACGATATCGATACCGGCGCTTTCCTGCAGTGTGAGGCTTTCAAGCACCGCCTCATCTGCGACGGCGTTAAATTCGGTATCTGTCATCCGGCCTCTCTGTCTCTTTCGCAAAGCGCTTGAAACTGCCCGTGCTCGCGGTAAACTTCCGACGACTGTCACAGGGAATGGTGGTAGATTTTTCATTTAAATTTCAGCCTTCCTATATTCTTTTTGAACACTACTATCCGGCAATTTGCGGATAAGTTCGAGACGTTCTCACACAGAATCGGTTCTTTTGGTAAATTACCATCAGTGTAAGGCATGTATGTTAATTTCCGTTAAAATAACCGTAAATCGGGTTATCGCCGATGAGCAGCCTGCTAATCTGATGTTCACAAAACGAAATTTTCGGTAAAACGTGTGCCATTTGACTCTTCTTGCACATCTGCTCGAAAAATTTCCCGGACTTCTGCCTCATGTCCAGGGACGCTATCCGCATCCGCCTGTGTCAGCAATTGAAGTAATTCGATGGATTTTTGACTCATATTTGCTTTCCACTTGGCAATTGTGGTATAATTGCCTAACATTATAGCGGTATTCCTATTTTAAAACAACTTTTTAACGCCATGACTCTCACAGCATCCTCGGCAGAAAAGCACGTATTGTCGAGACATGACAAAAGCCAGATAGATTCAGTCTAATTTTACATTTTATGGGAATACCCTTGAGGAAAGATGCCTAATTTGGAGGAAAAAACACCCATGAAAAGTGATAACGTTGAAAACAATACCGCGGTTCCAAGCGATGAGCGACTTCAGCACCGCCGACGGGATTATCTGTATCAGCATTGATGAACATGAGGTGTATACCCTTAAGATGGGGCGCCTTGTCATCGTCGGGGACGCCAGTATCACCCACGGGTTCGCAGCAGGACTCAGGATTGAATCACACAACGGAAGTGAAAACCGGCACCTGCCGGATAGATATACAACGCGTTATCAACTTTTTAGCCGACAACTGAGAGAAATGAGGCGCATCATGTCGAGAATTCAGATTCCTTTTGTTATCCTATTTTTCATTATGTCCGTGCTTTTTTTCGCACCGGAGCAAACCGCAACCGCACAAAACGTACACATTCCAGACGCGACTCTACGCCGTGGCCTTCAGTCCAAGTTTGGGCCAGTCATCACGCAGGCGGAGATGGCCAGCTTAGACTGGCTTGATGGGGGTTCTGCCGGAATTAGCAATCTAACCGGACTTGAGTTTGCAACCAATTTGACAAGGTTGGATCTTTCCTGGAACGATATTTCAGATATCTCGGCGCTTCAAGGGTTGGTAAAACTGAAAACGTTGTATCTTTACGGCAACGATATTTCAGATATTTCTGCGCTCCAAGGGTTGGTAAACCTGACAGAATTGAAGCTTGACCACAACCATTATATCTCAGATATCTCGGCGCTTCAAGGGTTGGTAAAACTGACAGAGTTGAATCTTTACAACAACCAGATATCTGATATCTCTGCGCTCCAAGGGTTGGTAAACCTGACAGAATTGAAGCTTTGGGAAAATGGAATCTCAGATATCTCTGCGCTCCAAGGGTTGGTAAACCTGACAACGTTGTCGCTTTCCGACAACGAAATCTCAGATATCTCTGCGCTCCAAGGGTTGGTAAACCTGACAGAATTGAAGCTTCACAACAACAAGATATCTGATATCTCTGCGCTCCAAGGGTTGGTAAGCCTGACAACGTTGTCGCTTTACAACAACCATATATCTGATATCTCGCCGCTCCAAGGGTTGGTAAGCCTGACAGACTTGGAGCTTGACAATAACGCTATCTCTGATATCTCGGTGCTCCAAGGGTTGGTAAGCCTGACAGAGTTGTCTCTTTCCCGCAACAAGATATCTGATATCTCGCCGCTCCAAGGGTTAGTAAGCCTGACAGACTTGAGTCTTACCTGGAACACTATCTCTGATATCTCGCCGATACAAGGGTTGGTAAGCCTGACAGACTTGGAGCTTGCCGACAACCAGATATCGGATTTCTCCCCAATTGCCGAATTGATAAATAATCTGTATAGCTACAGCAATAGCAACCAAAGGAACCAATTTCCCACCTGGGATGTGAATAATGTAGACATTCCCGACGCGACTCTACGCGATACCCTTGAGTCCGCGTTAGACAAAGATGCAGGGGCGGCCATCACGCAGGCGGAGATGGCCAGCTTAGAAGGGCTTGAGGCGCCTGATTCCCGAATTAGCAATCTAACCGGACTTGAGTTTGCAACAAATCTGACAAGGTTGAATCTTGAGAACAACCAGATATGGGATATCTCGGTGCTCCAAGGGTTGGTAAACCTGACAGACTTGAATCTTCAAGACAACCATATATCTGATATCTCGGTGCTCCAAGGGTTGGTAAACCTGACAGACTTGAATCTTTCCTACAACCGGATATCTGATATCTCGGTGCTCCAAGGGTTGGTAAGCCTAACAAGGTTGTGGCTTTGGTACAACCAGATATGGGATATCTCGGTGCTCCAAGGGTTGGTAAACCTGACAGACTTGAATCTTCAAGACAACCATATATCTGATATCTCGGTGCTCCAAGGGTTGGTAAACCTGACAGACTTGAATCTTTCCTACAACCGGATATCTGATATCTCGGTGCTCCAAGGGTTGGTAAGCCTAACAAGGTTGTGGCTTTGGTACAATCAGATATCTGATATATCGCCGCTAAAAGGGTTGGTAAACCTGACAGACTTGAATCTTCAAGACAACCATATATTCGATTTCTCCCCAATTGCCGGATTGAGAGCTAATCTGGATAATTACTTCTACAGATACCAAACAATTTCCACTTGGGATGTGAATGAGGATGGCAATGTAGACATTCTGGATCTAACGGCAGTCGCCCAAAACTTCGGTACAGCCGCGCCTGCTAACCCGCGTGCCGATGTCAATGGCGATGGCACCGTGGACATTCTGGACCTCGTCGCTGTTGCCAGTCACTTCGGCGAAAGGAAAACGAACGACAAGTGAAAACCGGTACCTGCCGGATAGATATACAACGCGTTATCAACTTTTTAGCCGACAACTGATAGAAATGAGGAGCTTATAAAAATGAGGCGCATCATGTCGAGAATTCAGATTCCTTTTGTTATCCTATTTTTCATTATGTCCGTGCTTTTTTTCGCACCGGAGCAAACCGCAACCGCATAAAATGACGCGATTCGAACGTTGCTCCCGTTTGATGCCATTCCTGCCATCCTCGAGCCGCAATTCGTTTCAGCGGATAAGGCAAAATTAGAGGCGGACGCGCCAGTCATCGGTGTTAGTTTTAACGAGGAAAGCCAGGCCTACTCCCTTTATCTGCTAAACGGACATGAAATTGTCAATGACGTTGTGGGTGCACAGAAAATTGCAACCACCTGGTGTCCATTGTGCAAAACCGCTATCGTGTATAGTCGCAAGTTGGATGGAAATACCTATACCTTCGGCGTCAGCGGGAAGCTGTGGCGCGACGCGCTCTTAATGTATGAACATCAAACCCACTCGTTCTGGTGATATATTACGGGTGAAGCCGTCCGGGGAAAACTCAAGGGCAAACGGTTAAAACGCCTGGCTGCCATGCCACAGATTGCCTGGAGCACCTGGGAATTAAGCTACCCAACGACACAAGTATTATCTGTCACATCTAAGAATAGGACGTGCGAAAGCGAAAGGCAAGATGTTTATGCCGACTATCATGCGAGTAAACACTTAGGTGTGAGCGGAATGAACTACACCGATGACAGGTTCGCTAGTGATACTCACAACGCCTAAAGGCTTGTGCTTCTTTGCTTCCTCGTATCGTGCGCTTAAATCACCCGCAATGCAACGTCCATCTCAATGTTGCTTGCTAACGTATTCGTCACCGGGGATGCGGCGACTGTCTCTTTCCAAAGCTGCTCCAAAACGTCCTCGTCTGCATCGGATGCGACGTAAATTGTCCCCACAATCTGTTTGAAACCGCTATGTCCATCTTGCTCGGTGCCGATAAATACGAAGATATTATCGATCTGGGCGCTTAACGAAATCTCCAGTTCCTCAATTTCCACGTTCTGCTGCGAAGCCCGAATCTGAAGTCCCATCGCTAAACATGCCCCGAGTGCGCCGAGGACATACTCGACAGCACTGGGTGCCGTATCCTGCACGTCAAAACTGGCAGGCTGTCCCACCTGCCAGGCATGGTTCCGGCAGAAAACCTTCCCCTGCATGCCGCCGTCCCAATGGGTTCGGGTAGTCCACCGGTAATCTCGGGCTTGCTGGTAGGCAAGATGTGCGTCCTGTTCGGCTTCACCGCGCAGGACAAAGTATTTGTTATGTTCCGTTGCAGGGCGCCATCCAAGATACGGGTTTTTCGTCATCCGACACCACGCCGGCAAGTCTTCCTTGACGCTTATCTCAGTACTGCGAATTTCCAGTACCTCCCCATCCGGCACGTCTTCCATCGATTTACGAATGAGGAGCAAGAGTCCGGAGCCGCAGTCAAGATTTCCACCTTCACATATATTAAGTGTCTGAAGCGCGTCGGGTGCTTTTAAATCTTCTTCTCGCATTCTGTGTTGTCTATTAGGATAAGTGTTTTAATGTTCTAGAATTGTGGGAAGTGAAGTTTTTTGGTGAAAGCCTCACCTACAAGGTAGGGATATCTTATTAAAAGACGGCGCTTTTGGAAATCCACTCGCTTGTAGGTGGAGGAATCCCAATCAGAGGTTTGCTCCCACAGGGCCAAGGGCGCAGTTTCCAAGCCCAGGTTGTTGCAGCATCAGATTTGGGATGAAACCCATCCCGGAAAGAAGTTTCTACCAGCCGTGGCAGCAACTCCTTTTTCCGGTGTCAATAGGTGATACAAGAAGCACCTGTTGTTAAGAATTCAACCGCCTTGGCGCCCCCAACAATTGTAGCGGCATCGACAATGTTGTTTTCATCAAGTGCCCGTTTTTTGAAACAGGGTGAGCACACCCAAATCGTACCGCCGAATTCTGCGAAATCCGCCATCAGCTGTTTTAAGGGGGCAAAGCCTTCCTCGTGAATATCATCGGCGTAGCCGTTTTTCGAGAGATATACCCCATCCGTACTGAGGAATACAACCGTCTCAACACCGGAAGCGACGGATGCGTTTGCCACAACAAAACCGACTGTGGCTTTGTCGGTGTTATCTTTCCCATGCGTTATGCTAATCATGAGCTTAGCCATTAGAAAGCTCTCCTTTTTTTATAAAAAAATAGGCATTGTCTTCACCACAGCAATCTGCGAGAAGTTTATTGCCTTTCATGTTACACCATGCCGCGATGTCCACCGGGGCGCCCGTGTCCACTGCTCGGATTTGTGCTATCTGTCCCGGCTCAAGAGAACGCATGGCCCTTAGTAGTGCGATAATCAGGTCACCGCAGCTTAGTTCATCCAGGTCAAAAACGCCGTCAGGCGTAATATTGGGAAAATTCATGATGGAATTGCCTTAAGTGAATGGCGGACTTCAACGATTGTCGTTTTCTGCTTGTGCTAAAGCCGCGCCGGTATTATGAAGCTAAAACCATTCCTTTGTGATACTCACAACGCCTAAAGGCGTGTTCTTCTTACCTTCTCTTGGAAAGCTGACTTGATTTGAGTCCCGGAAACGGTGTCCACTTATCAAGTCTACATAGGTTCGGATTATATCGAATACCTACGGGGGATACCACTGCCCCAACTACAGGGTTTGGAATAAAACCCTGATACGTTGTCAGAATGTTACTCGCACCTACAACGTCTCTGTGTCCTTGCCACTCGCATTGGCGACAATGGTAAGTCCTACGACTCGGTTTCTTTCTATGTCCGCAAGACGGGCAGGTTTGAAAGGGAGTCCCTTCAAAATAATGCCAAGAATTAACCATCCTCCGTCTGCGACGAGACGTCAAGCTAGAATTGAATCCATCTTCGTCTGAGCGGTGAAGTGGCTATGAAAAAGTAATTCAGTGGTGCGCGACGGCAGCCGAGAATTTACTTTAAACATTAAATATACCATACCGCATAAATGAAGTCAACTGAAAACTCAAACGACAAAAAACTTGTATTTTATGACGCTTTTATGCTATAATTCGTGTGTAAGCTTGAGTTATTGGCACGTCCTTATTTATGGAATCTAAACACAGGAGAATCTTAATTTGATCAACCTATATGGAGCAAGGTATGATAGAATACAACTGCTTCGCCACGTTGGGGATATCTCACAGCTCGCGCATGTCAAACAATATGAACTCACAGATGGTTCTGAAAAAGGGGTTGATGCGATTGATTTCCGGACGGGCTCCGGCTTAAACTTCACCGTTCTACCGGGGCGCGGATTGGATATCTCTTACGCGGAATATCAGGGTATCCCGCTCTGTTGGCGTTCAAGCACTGGCGATGTCAACTCAGCTCATTATGAACCCCAGGGACTTGGCTGGCTTCGCAGTTTCTCCGGGGGGTTGCTGACAACCTGTGGCCTGCGGCATGTTGGCCCACCCTCGCACGATAACGATGAAGCATTAGGGCTCCACGGCAGAATCTCAAACATACCCGCCCAAAATGTGTGGGTTGATGGGCGTTGGGAAGGTGACAGGTATATCCTATGGACACAAGGCAAGGCCATTGAAACCGCTGCTTTAGGTGAGAACCTCTGTAGGACGCGGCGGATTTGGACGGAATTAGGCTCGCGTACATTGCATATTGAGGACGTGGTAGAAAACTTGGGATACCAAGATTCCCCGCATATGTACCTCTTCCATATTAATGTCGGCTTCCCTATTCTCGCAGCAGGAAGCGAATTCCTTGCCCCTTCAACACAAATCACACCGCGAGACGAACAAGCCGCTCAAACCTTGAATAATTACAACCGCGGGGAGCCTCCTACCGTCGATTTTCAAGAAGAAGTTTACTACCACACCATGGAACCTGATGTGGATAATCACATCCACGTAGCATTAGTCAACCGCTCTTTTAACAACGGCCAGGGAATTGGTGTATCCGTCCGATACCACAAAACACAATTCCCAAACTTTGTTCAGTGGAAAATGTGCGGCGAAGGCACTTATGTCATGGGATTGGAGCCATCAAATTGCTGGGTTGATGGCGGAGAAAGGGCGCGCGCGCAAGGTACCTTACAGCATATTGAACCCGGGGGACGGAAACACTACGAAGTCGAAATCGGTGTCCTCACTTCCAATGCCGAGATCGACGCCCTACAAGAGAAGATATCTAAAATCAACCTCAATCAATGAATTTTCTTTGGAAATCCGAGCACCGGCTCGCAACGCTTTCAGATAAGTGAGTTCCGCTGTTACCTCACACCGAAAAACAAATTGGAGAAATCTATCATGAAGAAATGTCTGTTTTTGATTCTTATCCTCTTTTCATTCTTAACGCCGTTTTTGTTCATCGCATGTGGTTCAAAAGAGACGCCACCAACTTCGCTGGAAGCACACACGGCTGAAGCTGAATCGGACGAATCAGAAAAAAGAGAAGGGGTTATGCCGGAAGGTTCCCAGGAAGTAGAACTCGTAAAAGCAGAGGATATGCCCGAAGATTCACAGGAAGCAGAACTCGTAAAAGCAGAGAATATACCCGAAGATTCGCCCGAAGCAGTAGTAATACCACTACCGACGGTGCCTGACGGTAGTGTTTTACATCTAATTCCTGAGGAGAGCTTAGGGCTGTTTTATTGCCCCAGTTTGCATCAATTAGACACCCGGCTTAACGCAATAGCTGCTGAGCTGCTGCCATCCGCAGCGCCGCCAGAACTTCTCGCCAGTATCCTAGCCGATACGTTTGGTGCCGGATTTGAGAGCCTCGCGGAACTTGAAGAAATTGGGATTGATTTAAATAGGGATTTTTCAATTTTTTTCACGAGTCTGGAACCACCGATAATTTCGGCAGTAGTCCATCTAACTGAACCTGAAGCGATAATGCAAGTCATTGAGGCGGAAGCGGAGGGGAGTAAGCCTGTCACCCATAACGGTGTAACGTATTGGAGCGCAGCGGGCGGTGGCGGCAGCTTCGCGATTTTGGAAGACATCCTCGTTTTTTCGCAACAGGCGGCTGTTTGTGAAAATGCGATTGATACCCATAAAGGGATGGCACCGGCTGTCACCATGAATTCCGATTACGCCTCACTTCTCACCGACGCCTTGCAAGCCGATAATCTCCTGACAGCTTACCTTGACTTGGAAACCATCGCACCCATGATGATTGCTGAGCTTCGGGAAGAGATGAAATCGATGGTTGACAGCATGCAAAGTGACCCGGCGTCAATGGGGGCCGGTTCTCTATTTGAAAAGATGCTCGGAATTGTGATAGTCGGCATTGAACAGTTAAAATCGCTGCGTTTCACCCTTCAACTTGAAGAGACAGATGTGCAAATGGCATCTCACCTCGGATTCAAAAGCGATAGCGAGATTCAAAAATATCTAAAAGGAGTACCGCAAGAATTAACTGGCCTCGGCGCACTCCCGGAACGCGCGTTCATCAATGGCGCACTGCAGATGGTGCCAGACTTGATGCTTCAGCTTGAAAAGGTCTCCTTAAAGCTTCTTGGAGAAGGACCAGAAGCTGAAAAACATCTGGAACAGTTACTTCAAATGAGGGCACCATTTTATGAGGCAATTAGCGGGAGTAACAGCTTCACCATGAACTTCGAGGATAGTTTGCTTCCAGCTTATCTTAACGTCCTTGACTTACAAGATGAAAAAAAGGCGAGAACCTATATGGAGGAAACATTTTTTGAGCAATTACAGACATTACAGACATCACAGCAATTCTTCCTAGGATTCCTAAGTACGATGCAAACCCCTAATTTGTATAAGGATGCCCAGGCGGGAACCCCTGAAATGCACAACGGTGTGGAAATTAAAAGTTACCTTTTTCCCAATTTCACTACTGCCTTTCAGGATATGCCACCAGCCATGTCCCAAATGATGCCGCAAGCGTTTAACTTTTACTACGCTTTTCACGAAGGACAGCTGTTGCAGTCTGTGGGAGCCAGCTCGGAATCGATTAAAAATGCTTTGGACCGGATGTCAGGCACAGGCGCTACCCTTGGAGAAAATCAGAGTTATCAGCACCTCGCTGAGAAATTAGGCACGACGAACAACGTCTTTTTAGCAATGTCGCCGATTATCGCGGTTAAAAGTGCGCTCCCTTTAATTTCAATGGCAGAACCGAGTGCTGCAGCGGCAATGCAAATGCTTGAAGGGATGATGATGAATTTACCGGATAGTTATAGCATCGGTTTCGCTGCCAAAGTGCAAGATGCGGGCATTGACACGAAACTCCTCCTCACGTTGGGCGATTTCAAACAATTGATTCAAATGCTGAGCATGATGGGTGGCGGATTTAATTAGGAGGTTAGCCGGATAAGAGGCCTGTCAGATTCGCTGCTCGTGAGGAAAATTGCGGCTCGGTTCGCTTGAGCGAAATAATGGTGGCCCCGGGGAGGAAATCTGTCTGAGCATGATACAAAGAATTAATGAACAATGAAAATCCTCGGTATTGATACCTCTTGTGATGAAACGGCTGCCGCCGTCGTTAAAGACGGCCGGGCGCTCCTCTCCAACGTTATTGCTTCACAGATTGAAGAGCACAGCGAATACGGGGGGATTGTTCCGGAATTGGCATCCCGCAAACACATTGAAGTGATTAACTACATCGTGAATCGGGCGATGACGGAAGCGGATGTCTCTTTCGACAATTTAGGCGCCGTCGCCGTTACGAATAGGCCGGGCTTAATCGGGGCGCTGCTTGTAGGTGTTGCATCAGCGAAAAGCCTCGCGTACTCCCACAACCTGCCCTTACTCGGGATTAATCATATTGAAGGGCATATCTACGCAAATTTTATGGTACACGATACCCTGCCGTTTCCGCATATTTGCCTCACGGTATCCGGGGGGCACACCCTGCTCGTAGAGGTTTATGAAGGGTGGAAATACAAGGTATTAGGCAGTACAGAGGACGATGCTGCGGGTGAAGTTTATGATAAAGTCGCGAAATACCTTGGACTTGGTTTCCCGGGAGGGCGCATCATTGACGAATTGGCGCAAAAAGGAGAACCGGGTGCAATAGAATTTCCGCGTCCGTTGCGAAATAGTGGGGACTACCGGTTTAGTTTTAGCGGTATTAAGACGTCTGTGCGTTATTTTGTGGAGAAAGCGCATCAGGTTTGCGTCGAAGATATCGCCGCGAGTTTCCAAGCCGCTGTCGTAGATGTGCTTGTCTATAAAACCGTTCGTGCCGCGAAGGAGAACGGCGCGCGCGCGATAACCTTGACAGGCGGCGTCGCGGCCAACAGTCAATTGCGTGCCTCTCTAAAAACAGCCGCCGAAGATATCGGCGCCAACGTCTACTATCCGCCAATTTCACTGTGCACCGATAATGGGGCGATGATTGCTGGGCTCGCTTATCATAAATATCGGCAAGGGGTTCGAGATGGGCTTGCGCTCAACGCCGCCGCTAACGGTTCTCTGGTTGTTGCATAAATGGAATTAGGCGAGATGTTTCTAATGTAACTCTGAATAAAAGCGCGGGAAATATGCAAAACTTAGCACAAACAGCCTCTGAATATCTCACGGCTGGCGGTATCTTGGCGCTCCCTACGGATACCGTATACGGAGTGGGTGTGGATGCTTTTAATGCAGAGGCGGTGCAAAAGCTCTACACGTTGAAGGGGCGCCCGGAAGATAAACCTATCCCGCTTGTACTCGGCACAGTCGCTGATGTCGAGCAAGTTGCCCAAAACCTTCCAGGCTTCTTTTTTCATCTCACGGAACGTTTTTGGCCGGGCGGTTTGACAATCGTTGTTGAAGCAAAAAATCTCCTGCCCATTCTTACAGCTGGCGGGGATACTGTCGGCATCAGGATTCCGAACCACGCGCTGCTTTTGGAAATCCTACAAGAGTTCGGGGGGGCTATGGCAATCACCAGCGCCAATCTCTCCGGTGCCCTGCCAGCCACTTCCGTCGAAGAAATCGGCGCCGAACTGAGAAACAAAATTGACCTGTTCGTTGATGGGGGTAAAACCCCCGGGCCCGTTCCATCAACCGTCTACGATATTTCTGTCTCGCCCCCGTGTATTCGCCGCCCCGGTGTCATTTCTGCAGAACGTCTCGCCAAGGAGTTCGCGTGTTACAACAAGCGTTAAAGCAACTGGTACAATTCCTATCTACCCCCACTGGACAGTGGGTTCTACTCGGTATCCTCTCTTTTATTATCTTGGCTGTCGTCTATCACAAAAAACGGCAAATTCAAGGGTTAACGGTAGAAATTATCCCTGAAGATACGTGGTTCATCAACCGCGATGACAATCACCGTCTCGCTATAGTCGTGTCGCTTCACCTGGTTAATAAATCAGGGGCGCCTATCCGATTTCGTACCTGTAAACTGAGCGGTTATTCGCCGAAACGTCCCCCTGAAAAACTGTTTTTACAGGGCGACGACAGAAGTGTTGAGCTCTCATATCCTACTTATTCCCTGTTTCCATGCCGTGAGGATTCAGAATTCCACGGGCAGCCCCTCGAATATCTTCTTAACCCTTACACCGAACAGCGGGCCTGGATTTTCTATCAATCGCGTCTTGTCACCATGACAAATATGCTCCGCGCGCCTATTATACTTAAAGCGGCGGAGCGGAAGCGGAAATCTATCCATGTCGCGATACCTCGTAAGATGGAACAGGTTAAACTCTATCGCGAGGCTGCAATGCGTTGGTAGATGTGGGAGTCCCCTTCGCAAACCGGGTAGGAATAGCCGCCGGGCAAAAATTGCCGCCGGGCAAAAATTGCCTACACCAATTCGGGTAACTTTACGGTTCTGCCCCCGTCTTCCGCGGACATATCCGCCGCGAAAACGACGCGGTGCGACTCAAACGCCGTGTCAAAATCCGTTAGAGGCATCGGTTCATCCTTGTTAATACCGTCGATAAATGCTTGGAACTGCGGCTCATAAGGGTGCTCACTGACATCACCGGAGTCAATTAGCGATGTCTCAAGTGTGCTCCACCGGTTCTTGTCCATCCCCTTAATTTTCGCCGAATAGATACGGTTGTCTAAGAGGCTGCCTTCACTTCCGACAAGGTGAATGTGGAAGTAGTAAGGCTGTAGGCAGTCAATACACGATGTCACCTTCCCAATTTTATGGCCGCCTTCAAATTTAAGGAGGCTCACACTCGTCGTCTTGTACTCGTACGGTTTGAATACCTGGCCGGCGGATTGCGTATGATAACTCGTGACTTCTTCAACCTTCCCATCCATAAAGAAGAGGAGCGCGTCAAGTGCGTGGCATCCCGCCGTTAGGAGGGTACTCCCGCCAAAATCTTTTTTGATATTCCACTCGTACTGCCCGTACCAGGTTCCAATCCCATGGTAGTAATCAACTTCGGCGTAGTGGAGTTCGCCGAGCAGTCCATTATCAATGACGGAACGAATCATGGTAAAATGTGCGCTGTAGCGGCACTCGAAACAGACGCATACATGCACTCCCGCCTTTTTTACCGCATCTCGAATCGCTTTGGCGTCTTCATAGGTGAGACAGAGCGGTTTTTCAATAATCAGATGCTTTCCGGCTTCCGCTGCTGCGATTGATTGTGCCGCATGGAATGGATGCGGCGTGCAGATATCAACAATGTCAATATCCGGGTCAGCGAGCATCTCTTCATAGTCAGTATAGGCTTTTAAGGGTGTCCCGTACGTTGCTGCGAGTTCCGCTTCATTGTGCTCACGCCGTGAGCAGATAGCCGTAACTGCACCCCCTTGAACGGTTTTGAACGTCTCAATGTGTGCCCCCGCAACCCAGCCTAGCCCAACAATACCGACGTTTAAATTTTCTTTCATATTCATCGTATGGCTTTCCTTTTTCTACCGTTTCACAAAATTTATCAAGCCCTGTTTTATCAAGCCCTGTTTTTTAAAGTACTGAAATTTTAGCACAACTCCAGATTGTTGCGGTTTTTATTTTGAAGAGGATAGTCGTTCTGTGGCAAGTTTAAAACGTTATCCGCAAGTGTCTCTGTTGCAAGCGCTGCCTCACACAGGGCATTTGCACCGATATCCGTATTTTCGTTCTTCGGTACTCCGCAGATTTCGATGCCATCCGTTTGGCAGTTCCGTTCACATCGGTGAGAAGGATTGCGAAAAATTCCGTTTTTGGCTGAGTCTCAATTATCATTAGAGAGAGATTCACGCGGCGGAAAAAACCGAACTCGTTGACAATTCCCTCTTGAGATGCCAAACTGAATCATTGACATAATTTGCGGTTTGCTTTACAATTTTAGCATAAGTTATGCCTATACTTTTGCAACCGCTGATTGGGGAAAGGCTTATCGTGTTTGGGGAAAATCAAAATCAGAAATAGTTTGACACAAAAAAGAAAATGTGCTATCATGTATTATAGTTTGCATTTTTTTTAGACAGTAGCGATAAGCAGGTGAATCAAGGCTACGAATGCCGGTGCTCATTTCAGTGGTTTGGTTTTGCCGTATCTATCTCACTGGAGACTTTCTCGTATCTTGCCTTTTAAGGAGTTGATTCCAATGGACACCAAAATTTCCGATACTTTCCCCAAAAAATTTGCAAAAGAAGGGTTGACTTTTGACGATGTTTTGCTAATTCCGGCGGCATCGGAATTGCTCCCTGTCGATGTGGATACCCGTACGCAGTTCACGCGCAAACTCCGCCTGAACGTTCCCCTCAGCAGTGCGCCGATGGACACTGTCACAGAGTCAACCCTCGCCATCGCAATCGCAAGAGAGGGGGGCATCGGAATCATTCACTATAATTGTAGCATTGAAGAACAGGTATCTGAGGTGGACCGCGTCAAGCGTTCCGAGAGTGGAATGATTACCTCTGCAATTACGCTCACCCCGGACAAGACGATTCGCGACGCACTGGAATTAACTGCGAGATACCGTATCGGGGGAGTACCTGTCGTCACACAAGAAGGATATTTAGTCGGGTTGATTACCAATCGTGACCTTAAATATGAAGAGAATCTGGATTTACCCGTCACTGAACGGATGACGCCTGGTGACAAGCTGATGACGGCATCGCCGGGCATTACGCTTGAAAAGGCGAAGCGGATTCTTCACGAATCCCGTAAGGAAAAACTTCCCATCGTTGACTCTCGTTTTCATCTTTGTGGGCTCATCACGATTAAGGACATTGACAAAGTCCAACAGTTCCCGCATGCGTGTAAGGATAAATCTGGCCGTCTTCGCGTCGGGGCAGCGATACAGCCATCAACGTCGCTGGATGACGTGGCGCAGCTGGTTGAAGCGGATGTAGATGTTCTTGTACTGGATACGGCACACGGACATTCTAAAAACGTTATTCGCGCTACAGAATTCGTTAAATCCGAATTTCCGGATGTAGAACTGGTTTCAGGAAACGTAGTGACGTCGGAAGGCGCGCGAAGCCTAATAGAAGCCGGTGCAGATGCCATCAAAGTCGGTGTCGGTCCCGGTTCTATTTGTACAACGCGTGTCATCACTGGCGTCAGTATCCCGCAAATCACGGCGATATACGATTGCGCTGAGGAAGGGGACAAACATGGTATCCCGATTATCGCCGACGGCGGCATCCGGTATTCCGGAGACATCGCCAAGGCAATTGGTGCAGGTGCGAGCTCGGTGATGATAGGGAGTCTATTCGCGGGCACTGATGAAAGTCCGGGCGCCACAATTATCTATCAGGGGCGCACCTACAAGATGCATAGAGGCATGGGCTCTCTCGGCGCGCTCCGGAAGCGCGGGACGCAACATCCGGAGCAAATCGGCGAAGATGTTTCAAAGCTCGTCCCCAGGGGTATTGAGGGCAGAGTCCCCCACAAAGGCAAATTGAGCAACTTCGTCTATCAACTCGTTGGGGGAATTCGTTCTGCGATGGGCTATTGTGGCACCCCTGATATTGAATCTTTACGTAGAGATAGCCAATTCGTACGCATGTCAAGCAGTGGCTACCGCGAAAGCCATCCGCACGACATTGACATTACCGAGGAAGCCCCTAACTACACCGTAGCCACCCTCGCTAATTAACAAGGAACTCCAGCGGTTACCTCACATTTCCCGAAATCTTTGAAGTTGAAAGGAGCACTGCTATGAAAGTTAACGAAGAAATGTCATTTTGGGATAGACTTTATATCCCCGCCCTTATTAAGGGAATGTTCACCACCCTAAAACATCTACCAAAGAAGAAACTAACGTACCAGTATCCTGAAGATGTGAGAAGTGTCAACGAACGGAACGAGCGGTATCGCGGAATTCACAAATTGACGGTAACCGAGAAGGATGAGATTAAGTGCGTCGCCTGCTTCTTATGCGCGACGGCGTGTCCTGCGGACTGTATCACGATTCAAGCAGCACAGGCCCCTGAAGGCTGGGTGACGAGGGAGGGTTATCAACGCGAGAAATATCCGGACGTCTTTGAAATCAATATGCTACGCTGCATCTTTTGCGGGTATTGCGTTGAAGCATGTCCCGAAGACGCTATCCGCATGACGGGGCTCACACTTCCCCAATATTTCCGGGAACGCCAGAAAGGTGAAGAAAGCCTCGGAAGTTCTCGCAGCGACTTCATCTTTAACCGGGATATGCTGGTGGAAAACAATAATATACCGCAAGAGGGGCTGAGTGTAGAAGCCAAGTAGAATGCCATCGGAACGGGCGAAAAATCGCTTTTATGAAAGACAAGATAGTGCCAGTATCTGTCACACTTCCGGATAAACAGTATGATATCATATACGCCGACCCACCCTGGGACTACAAGGGACAACTCCAACACACAGGTATCGGGGGGCGAGATAGCGGCGGGGCGGTTCTACACTATCCTACCGTCCCCGTTTCAGAAATGGGGGAATGGGATATCCCGGCAATATGCAAAGGAAATTGTCTTCTTTTTATGTGGAGTTCGTCGCCACATCTGCCACAGGCAATCGAACTCGGCTCCGCTTGGGGGTTTAAGTGGGCAACCGTTGCTTTCGTCTGGGATAAACTGGCCGTAAACCCCGGCTTCTATACGATGAGTCAATGCGAATTATGCCTTGTCTTCAAACGCGGTAAAATTCCACAACCGAGAGGTGCTAGAAATATCCGACAATTGGTGCGTGTGAAACGTACTCGTCATTCTGAAAAGCCTGATGCCGTTCGAAAACGGATTGAGAAAATGTTTCCACATCACCTGAAAATTGAACTTTTCGCTCGAAAACACAACCCAGGCTGGGATGTATGGGGGCTTGATATCTAAAGAATAACGTAATTGAAGATTGAAGGCAAAACCGCTATTTCGTTTGCAAAAACGATAACGATAACGATAAGGCTGACGGCGTATGAAACTTGGTGTCCCTATCTAACTAGAGGTACTTTGGATGCGCGCCATATCACTGATTTTTGGTGTTGCCTATTGACTTTTTAAATTTCCTATAATCGTTTTAGCTGCCACTGCAGCGTATTGCCGTTGCTTTCAAGCAGCCAATCCATTTTTTTATCGGGTAGCGTTAAAGCTACCTCAGTGTGAACTGTGGCCTGTCTATCTCATCGGAGCGGCTATGGCCCTGATTTCAAAAAGTAATTGAATCAACCCAATGCAAGGTTTATCACTTAATTTTCATTCAGATTCGCTTTTCGCGCTCACTGACAAAATCAAATCTAGTGTTGAAGGCAGAATGAGTTGGGGAGATACCTTCGGAATAGCGCTTGGTGCCAAAGCCGACAAACATCTCATTATTTGGACACCCAAGCAAACCTCCGAAGGCGAAATTCTTCCGGGCTTCGATTCGCAAGATGGTGCCGTGAGCGTTAAAATGAAACCGCGCCCCGGCGCCTGGGCCTCTTGGATTGACGAGGCCAAAACAACGGCAGAAACACCGGACGAACACAATCGCGTTCATAAAAAGATACAGGAATTAGAGCGCAATGCGCGGCAGATTACCGATTTCGCCGACGGCGTTGTTACCGACATTACTGTTCAACACTTAGGCAGGGCAATGACCCTTTCCGAGCTCGCCCAGGAAATCTTACAAGTCCGCTTGGCTGTTCCGAGCACTCTGAAAACCGGCGGGTATATCCTCGCCCAAAATGTGGGTGAAAACACCGATGAGGTTCCGCTAGCAACCGTCATCATCCCCGAACAGACGCATATCCACCAGCTACATCTCAATGAAGATATTCTCCGTAATACCATTGAGGAGGCTCGGCATGACGTTCTGCTTGTCGTTCTCAGGACGCATATTAAGCAGTACCCTGACCTCGTCGATTTGGAATACAGCTTAACTCTTCAAACCGGTTTGAAGGAGAGCGCTAACGGTAATGCTTTAGATGTCCTCCCAACGGCCGCAGTTTACAATCCATTTGAACCGGAGGCACTTCGCCTTGTCCCTATTGCCTTCACTGCCCCAGCGGAAAAGATTCAGGAGGTGATTGCCAACAGTTCAGAAAAAATTGAGACTTACATGGAAAAGGCAAGTGAGAATGCCTACCAACTGATGACACGGTTCCAACAAGGTGTTGAAACCCGTTTGCGAGCCCTTGTACTCAGCCCTGGACAACGGGTTCACAATAAGGTATGGGATGAACTGGTTGTCTCTGAATTACGAAATACCATCATGACATTTGTGGATTTCTATGCTGGCTACCTCGCTGAACATTTTGAAGAGGATGTCACAAAGGCACAAATAGAGACACTCACAGCGCACATTGACCCGATGCTGGAATTTTGGCAGTTGGAGGAGAACCAACAACTTACCTTGAACCTCCTCATTCAATCTTGCTATACATTGACGAATCAGATGTTAGACAGAGCTGCTGCCCTCTTCCATGAACTGGTGTTTGAGACGGACTTCATAGCGCCCGGGCTCGTGAAACGCGTTGAACTCTTAACTTTCGAGAATGCGGAGCACATTGAACAGCTCTATCTACCGGAATGGACGCGTGCGTCCGTCCGGAAAAAAATCTTGGGCATGGGCCTTCATTCAAGCTTACATGCGACACAGCTTGAACGTTTTAGAACCGTGTGGCTGGAATTGTTAGAGCTTGCTAACTTTACGAATCAAAACAACCAAGCGTTTGAAACGGTTATGCAACCGCTCGTTGATATTTTGTTAGGCGCCAAGCCCTCACCAGTGCGGCGGCGCAATCCACGCGGCCAGCACACAAACCCCGCTGATTTTCCGGGTTTTGAAATCGCCGAGGTCCAATTTAACGAGCTCCTGACGCATGTCAAAGCTAATTATGAGAACATAAAGCGTTGGGTGGAAAAAGCGCCGGCGACAGATAACCTGCAGCAGTATTATATAACGCTGTGGTGCTTACTCCTTGATGGCAAGCTTCGGGAACAACTGCTTGAGAAATTCGAACCGTCATGCGATATCAACGTCAGTGTCCCGGAACAGGCTAGAAGGTTAATCAATCTCACATTAGGCAGCACGCTTATCATCCAAAATGAGAAGGACCGGGGGGTAATCGAACGGAATCTGAATCGTGCGCTCATCGCAAAAACCGGATACCAATTGGCGGATATCACGGCGGATGAGATGTTGGCAATTCATGGTGACGGGCTCCTTGCCGCACTCGGTTCGGAATTGTGCAATTATCGACAGACGCTTAGGAAGCGGGCAGTACGGCTCACGAATACCTCTAAAACCGCCAAAAGGCGAAAGCGTAGGCAGTCGAAAACCGCTGAGCCGATAGCCCTTGACGCGATTGAAGCCGAAACCGAAAAAGTCACGGAGCTGATTGCGTTTCTCGAACCTTACCGGCAGGAAATGGCGATTGCAACCTTAGTTGCTGCCTCACTCAACCCGAGAAACGTCAACCTTGACGACATTCGAAAGCAACAGGTGCTTAGCTTCGATTTGAGTGAACTTCCGGAGATAGGCGACACCTGGCTTCCCGATAGTAAACAGATTCAGGAGTATCCGAATCTACGGGTATTCCTTCTGCAGAACGAACTCCCGATATCGACGACAGGTAGACGCCTCATGGCGTTGAGGAACGAGTTCTCTGACGAGCTCTTTAATCACGCGCTCGGATTAATCCAAGAGGTAAAAGTACTTCAAGCAACCGATTATAAGGGTGAACCTCTCAACCGGTTTGTCAGCTATCTATCTGAAAAGGTGTGGCGATGGGAACTCACACAAATTACCTCCCTGGAACTCCCTCTATTCCTGAAAGAAAAAGTGCTTGCATCCGCCGTCTGCTACGAAAAAGAGGTGGAGACCTTGATGGAGTACGTTGAACGCTACGAGGAGCTCAGCACCACGAAATTCGCTGCTGGGGCAGAAATCGACAGCGAGCGCGAACACCTTGAAAAACAGTTTCAGGGAATTCTTGAAACGCTGCTATAAGGACATTTATCAGTAAGAAACGTCGCAATTCAACACTTGTCTGAATTCAAAGGAACCGCTACATGAAAATCGTTTTATTAGGGGCTAGTCAATTGGCACTGCCTATCGCCTGGGGGGTGGGGCAATCCGAATTGGCGACTGAAATTACTTTCGTGTCAGGCGCAATAATGCCGGGGAGCACATATACGAGACAGAACGGGCCAACTGTAAAAAACGTCCAAGAACTGATTGCGGCAAATGCCATCGGGGCCAGTGATACGCTCCTTTCCTTCGCATCCACAACTGATGGATTCAAAGGCGCAGATATCATTGTCCTGCTGCCGCTGATTGGAACCTACCCGCTACAGGTATCTAAAACGAGGAGCATCGCGTTTGCACGGCAGTTTTTGATGGGCATCCAGCAGCATGCGCCCGAGGCGAAAATATTGGTTGCCCTGTCACCCGCAAATTACCTGGCAGCTTGGGTACAGCAGGCAATTGGCACAGCGCAAAAGCGGGTTATTGGGCTCCCAAATCCCACCCGAACGGCAAATCTCATCTCGCAAATTACAAAAAAACTCAACCTGTCTGTCAAAGACGTAACCGCACTGGCTATCGGAAACGACAGGGAGATGTACCCGCTTCCGCAGTACTGTCGCGTCAACGGTATACCGGTGTCGGAACTCCTGCCCGACATTGACGTGCAAACCCTTAGCGAGGCAGCTCCACTAGCAACAACCGGTGAATATACCTGGACAAGTTATCTATTGCAAGTGATTTCAGCCATTTCGCTCGATAAAAAACGGGTAATGAGTGTTGGAACCTATCTCGCCACTGGCAAAACGGCGGTTTACCTGAATGTCCCCGCAAAAATCGGAAGCGACGGTGTAGAAGGCATCGTCCCCCTCTCACTTACGGAAGAACAACACCACGTGTTTAAACAGTTGGTAGCCGGGAGTGCTGAAGAACAGATTTTCATTTATAGAAACGATAAAGATTATCTGATGTAAAATCCCCGGTGCCACCTTTCTCAAGCGCCTTTGGCGGCGCTTAGCGAAAAAGCGCGTCAACGTAAAAATGAAAGAAATATATCAAAAAATCCCAGAACTCATTGAGGCGTCACAAATTGGTGCGTATTGCACAGTTGTGGAAACGAAAGGCTCAACACCTCAAAAGCCGGGCTCGAAGCTGTTAATCCTTCCGGATCTTCGCAATATCGGTACACTCGGTGGTGGCTGTGTTGAAGCTGAAGCCCGTCGACAAGCGATTGGCTTGATGCAAGGGGGTATCCCACGCCTGCTTGAGTTTCAATTGGATAGCGACTATGGATGGGACGATGGACTTATCTGTGGGGGGAATATGAAAATCTTCATCGACCTTCCGCAAACCGAAGCCGAAGCGGAGATGTTCACCTGCATACAAGCACTCAATGCGCGGAAGATATCCCTCGTTTGTGCAATGGTTGTGAGAAGCGAAGAGTGCAGCGTGAATGTGGGCAGGAAGATGATTTTCGCCCTGAATGGTGAACGCATCGGCACGTTAGGTAATACCGCTTTGGAAACCGCGGTAGAAAGCAAAATCGATACGATTATCGAACAAAACCGTCCCGGCCTCTTTGAATTCAACCAAACATATTCGGTTTTTTTTGAACCACTGCAACCGCGTCCCACTTTACTCATCGCAGGGGCCGGGCATGTTGGTAAGGCGCTCTGCCATCTCGGTAACTGGTTAGATTTTGATGTCGTCATGATTGATGATAGGGCAGATTTTGCGTCGTCAGAACGGCTCCCAGAGGCAGACGAAATTATTATCGGCGATATTGCTGAAGAACTACGCAAGTATCCAATAGATGCGCTGACTTATGTCGTCATTGTGACGCGAGGGCATCAGCATGATGAGTCCGCACTCCACAGTGTTGTTGAATCCCATGCCAGATACGTCGGGCTAATCGGGAGCCGGCGCAAGATTAAACTCATCTTTGACGATTTAGCCGAACTGGGCGTTTCTACGGGAGCCCTCCAGCGCGTTTATGCGCCGATTGGGTTGGATATTAACTCCAAAACCGTTCCGGAGATTGCCGTCAGCATCGCATCACAATTAATTCAGGTACGCAATGCGGCGGACAATCTTCACGCTTTCGATAGAAACCCCACCCGGATGCCAACTATCAAATTAGCGACTGGGTAAGCGGAATCTGCTAATACCACTGGGAGGATACCCATGAACGCCATTCAATTACCAGATGACAAATCTTATCCCCTTGATGAAGTTATCGAACTCGTCCAGTTGACGCTTGATGCCGTCCAAAAAGAAACCGCACACAATAAACTCAGGTATTCTGCCGAAGATGTTTATTGGCTGTTGCACGACATGCTCCGGTATATCAACCGGAATGTCCCAGGCGAATACGCACTGCATCGTATGAAAAACGGCGCCTACCGGGTAACTTATGTCACTGAAGACGCCGGCACAACGCGGGCAAAAAATGAACTCAAAACCGATGTCCGCAATACAGCTGATTATTTGGCTAAATTGACTGGCAGGCGGCCCCCCTGGGGTTAAAAAACTACGCCGTTTTTCTCTAAACAAGCGATGAGCAGCCCGCATTAAGAATCACATCTTTAGACTCGCCATACTTATACTTCATGGAAAAATACCTCACTATTACAACAGACAAATCACATATGGCATTCAATAGCTGCTAGACAAGATTTTATCGTGAGCTACCGGTTTCCGAGCTTCACGGCAGGTAGCCCGCTCAAATCAAACAATTTAAGGAGAATATTTCATGAGTCAAGAACAGAAAATAGGTGTTAAAGAAATTGAGATGTCCGCCGACGATGTGGATGTCCAGAAGGCAGCGTTGCTCTTTAAAGAGTACGGATGCCTTGTCGTTCGTGGTTTGATGGAACCTTATATTGAGGCGATTCACCAAGACATTGAAGCCGCAGCGTCAGAATCTCTCGCGCTACTTGATAAGGCTGAACGCATCGTCGAAGGCTGGCGTACACCCAACGGTACACTTTTCATCCCTGCCCCTTCTAGCTATCAACGGGATAAACAAATTATGGTGCTTGCTGTCAATTATCAGACGAGTGCAGCCTTCTTCCGCTCGGCTTTTGATGAACGCACTGTCAGCATTGTTGAGGCAATCTTGGGACAGAACGTTGAGTTGTTCGGCAATGGGCAGTGTCTCTACAAGGAGCCTGTCGGTGGGCATCCGAAACATTTACATCAAGATTCTGCGTATTTTGAACACCGCTATGAAGGTCCTGTCGGCATCCTAAACTACGTTGTGGACACGGATTTACGGAACGGCGCGTTGCACGTCGTTCCAGGCTCGCATCGGTTGGGACAACTCAAGCATGTTGATACCTTTTCACACCTCGGTTTGGGGGAGGATGAATGGACGTGGGAGAGCGCACTCCCGGTGACGGGAAGAGCTGGAGACTCTATCTTCTTTAACGTCAAGACTATTCACGGTTCTAAACAGAATCTGTCGGAAAAACCCCGCCCTGTCTTTATCAATCGCTATCGTCGAACGGACGACTACGTGGTTGTCGGTGGCACCACAACCGAAAATCGTGCCTCGGCAGAAAGACGCGCGGCTGAAGCGAAGAAGAAATCTGGGGATAGAGGATTAATGCTGCGTGGATTCCGGCCCTACGCAGGGGAATAGCCGATGCAAATTAAAAACAGTTACACCGTGTCAGCTTCCCAAGACAAGGTGTGGCAATACTTGACAACTCCAGAATTTCTGCACCAGTGCATTCCGGGGTGTGAGACATTGGAACCTTTAGAAGACGAAGATACCTTTGCTGCGACAATTAGAGTCGGCCTCGCTTCAATTAAAGGGACTTATCAGGGGAACGTCAAGATTGAGGACAAACAGCCCCCGGCATCGTATCGTCTCGTCGTTAACGGAAAAAGTAAAATCGGGTTCCTCAACGGTTCATGTGAGTTCACATTGAATGAGTTCGAGCGCGGTAACACTGAAATCGGCTTAGTCGCCGAATTGAACGTTGGTGGCAAACTCGCCCGCGTCGGGCAGCGCATCATCGGCAGTGCCGGGAAGATGATGATTGGCAAATTTTTTACGGGCGTTAAGGCGCTCGCGGAACGGAATGAGGTAGATTAGTATCAACTTGCGCGCACCAGTGTTTCCGTAAAAACATTTCTGTTCTCCTTAAAAGTTCCGGCATTTTGTTACGTCAATTGTCAAGATGGTACAACATCAGATAAATAATCACCCCGGTTATCGACACATACAACCATATCGGTAACGTTATCTTTGCGTTCCGGCGGTGTGCGTCAAACCGTTTTCGCCATGCGAGATAGAGCGTCCGCAGGGCCAACGGAAGAATGAGGAACGCCAAAATGATATGTGAAATCAGGATAGTAAAATAGACCGGTTGAATCCACCCTTCCAAGGTAAACTTTTTTGAGCCGGCGTGATAATGGTAGATAAGATAAGAAATAAGAAAAAGGGCTGAAATCGTAAAGGCAGCGAGCATGCAATTTTTATGTGCCACAATTTTGCCTTTCCGAATCAGCACGTAACCCACCATCAGTAGTGTACCACTCATCATATTTAAAGTGGCGTTGAGTGTCGGTAGTTCTGATATAGTCAGCATGTCGTCCTTTATACCGCGTTCAGCGGTAGGCTTTGTTGAACTTAGGCAAATCCGCGAAGTTGGCACTACAGTTCATAATCCGTATACCCTACCCGGTGCCTGACGCGGCGAGGATAAGTTCCTTTCCGTCGATTGAGAAACGTCACGGGATTTCCGGGTGTCTCACCCCCAGCGCTGTTCGGGCGGTTCAAATACAAACCCATGAAAAAACTTTCGCTGTGCAGCCGAAAGCCGTGTGTTATAGAAATCCTTTGGATAGCCCCAATGTTCTTCAGAAGCTATCATCCATGGGTGTTCGTAGGCGTAATAAAGCATTTCGCGGCGTCCATTGGGGTTTGTAAAGATTCCAGACGAATGCCAGAGCGCGTTGTGAAACAGAATCGCGCTCCCCGGCGGCGCACAGATTTCTAAGGCCCCGGGGTACTCATAAGGATAGCGAAGGGCTTTCCAGTCCGGGTTATGCATCGCCTTGTGGCTGCCCGGAATCAGCCAGAGATTGCCTTGTCCCCCTTCTGTCATATCGGTTAAATAGTAGCCGATTTTGAGTTGCAACAACGGAATTGGACGTAGATAGCGGTACCCTTCATCGTGCCCATCAATATGCCATCCCATAGGGCGCTGCATCAAATCCGTCCCATATTCAACGATTGCATCGGATGCGTGATGGTGTGGCATCTTATTGAGCAACCCCGTAACGTAAGGCAAAATCGGCGCCCAATCCAGCAATTCCAAGAACAGTGGATTGTCACCGAGAATGTAAAAAATACGCGTGCTTTTCTCACCGTTAAGGTGCGTCATCCCCGTTTGTGGAAGCCCTTTTTCCTCGCATTCTCGCCGTTTTTCAATTGATGCCGTGAGCGCTCCCCGGAGCCCCTCAACATGCGGTGCCGTTAGAAAGCTTTCCAGCACTAAATATCCGTTGTTATCAAAGAAAAACCGTTGCGTGTCTGTCAATTCCATATCCTAAAACCTCATTTGCAATCTATGGACTGTCGGGCCAGGTGTTGATGCTATGCGGCCAGCTCTATAACCGAAACAACGTCTTCGCATTCTCTCCAAAAATCTGCGCTTTCTCCATTTCAGGAATGCGCATCTCCTCAATCAAGCGGACAAACCGGGGCATGTCACTCCACGGATGATCGCTCCCGAAGAGCAGGCGCGCTGCACCAGAAAATTGATAGGCATACTGCAACGCTTCGGCTGAGGGCGACACGGTGTCCAAATAGAGCCGTCGTAGATAAGCACTCGGTGGGTGCGTGATATGCTTTTTCGCCCTACCTAACACTTCCGTTTGATGATCAAGTCTACCGCTCATATACGGAAGAATTCCGCCTAGATGTGGCATCACGAGTTCCAAGTCTGGATGCCGTTCCAAAACGCCGCTAAGTATCAAGCGTAATAGTGCGAAACTACAATCCACCTGGAGTCCCATCATGCCAATCATCCAATGCGCTTTAATAGCTGCCCCCCAGGTAGGGACAGTTGGATGCATAACAATCGGAATCCGGCTTGCTTCAGCGTGCGCGTAGACTGGCAGAAAACGCGCTTCATCAACCGGAGCCCCACCAATGTGCGAATAGAGCATGATACCCCGGAACGCCATTGCCTTGACCCGGTCCATTTCCGTTATCGCCTCTTCTGGGTTTTGCCACGGGAGACATGCGAACCCCGCAAATCGATTCGGATACGCATTGACAAGCGTCGCAATCGCATCGTTAATTGCTTCTGCTCCTTTGAGCCCTAATTCCGGAGCCAGCATACACGGGGGAGGAATGTTGGTACTGAGCAGGGCCATGTCAACCCCGGCTGCATCCATATCCTTGAGTTTTCGCATCGGTTGGTACGCCTCGACTTGTAACCGAAACTGCTGGACATCGCCGTATGTAACGACGGCTTCATTCCCGGAGCGAATCACTTGCGGTGGATGCGGATTCTGCGCAAGAATTTCAATATAGGCATCTGGAAAGATGTGGCTTTGGCAATCAATTCGCATGTCTGTTCAAATGAAGGTCACTTTATCAGCTGAGAAGAAATTTGTCCGGATTTTGCTTCTGACGAGGGGGTGTAGCGAAAAGGGAATCGCGATTGAGTGTGTGTTTCCACGCCCGCCGAATGCACTAGTAGCATTCGGCGGGCGTGAAAACCGTCATATGGGTTTAGCGTCTTTTCACCTCAAACCCGGCGTCCAACGCCTTTTCCACCCTAACTTCCGATTCTTGGAGATGTGCCGAACTATAGTCGTCGAGTCTCCCCCCAGCGTTTTGCAGGCTCCCCTGGATTTTCCTGTTGATTTGTAGCAGATGTTGACGGGCAAGCGCTCTGGCATCCTCAGGTGTACCGCTATCGGCGTCCAACACCAACTTAATCAACTGCTTGAGGTGTTCGCGCTGCAAGCCACGGCGGAAACTAGAGATAAACGGCTTCGAATTGGACCACGGCTTTCCCCCAACCTCGCGTTCCAACTCTACCCAAACCGCATCTGTAATGCCTGAAAAGAGTTCTGGCAATGTGAATGCATCCTTTGTAAATTTGAGCTCCGTGTCTTGAATGCGGGCCAGCACCGTTGGATAAAGCAATCGTCCCAAGATTTGGGTTTGGTTTCTTAGAATAACGTCATGCACCGGATAATCCAAACGGGTACTACTCCCGCTACTTGAGCCCCAATCGCTCCAACGTGTGATGGCAAGACTGTTGAGCAGCTCGGCTGGGAAATCGAAGGCTTTGTCGGAAAGTGCGTGTTCTTTCAAAAATTGCATTGCTTCACGTTGTTTCGCGGCGGTAACCGGCACGAACGGTAACCGCCCATTTTTGTCACCACGATGGTCACGATGGTGGTACTGTCCACCGATATAGCGGCTTGCGAGGAACATTGCCCGACTATATTGCCCTAACAGTGTGCCGAACGCGCGTCTGACGCGTTGGTATCCCATGCCGTCTTTTGTCACGTTTTCCACGATTTTCTTCCACAACCCCTCGACAATCTCGCGCCGCTGTTTGGCGAATTCAAGCGGGTCTGCGCCGAGGTCCCAGCGGTTCACCAACGGGTCCAAGTCACGATAACGGTACCAGGACGCATCTCCATCCGTTCCATACGTCAATTCAGGTGATGCAACACGTGAAGCAACTTTACGTAGTTGCATCAGTTCATCCTCAGGGCTCCCCGCCTGAATCGGTTTATAGGCGTACTCGATTACCCAATAATCCCAGGCACCGATGGTGGACGTATAGTAATCTCCCTGTTTTTTACCTTCCGGGACAATATTCACGGCATCGTATTCCATGACGGAACCGAGAAGTGCCTGCCCGGTTTTCTTCTGCAATTCATCGAGTGAAAAGATGGTGCTCGCTTTGAAATTATGTCTTAACCCTAAGGTGTGTCCGACTTCGTGCATCGTCAAGGCTTTGAGTGCCTGTCCGATGTATTCTTGAGGGATTTCCCCATCTTCGTTCATCAAGCCGCGTGCGTGCATGATAGTTGCCATGAAATTCATCTGCTGTGCGAGTCCGGATGCCTTCTGACACATCAGATGCGATTCGGCTATTGGGTGCTCACGTTCCTGCGCTACCTCGTCAAAGAACGTGTTATACTCACGTTGCCAATATCTAATCCAACTTTCACCGATGAGTATATCCGCGTCGAGAATTTGCCCGGTTAAAGGATTCACGCGAGATGGCCCAATGGCGAAGCCTGCACCGACAACCCATCGAATCGTGTTATATCGGGCATCCTCCGGGTCCCAATTCTCATAATCCTGTTGAATTCGGGCTTCAATTGCATCGACAAAGCCAATCTTTTCAAATGCCTTGTTCCATTCCAAGATGCCTTGTCGGACGTAAGGACGATAGCGGTGCGGCACCGTTTTTTCAATATAGAAGATAATGGGTTCCTTCGGTGGCGACAGTTTTGCCTTTTTGTCTGCCTTCTCCAAGTGCCACCGGTTGACATAGCGCACGAACGGTTCATCGCTAGTCTGAAGGGAATAGTCTTTGACGACAGTCATAAAATGCCCGAGTCTGTCATCAGCGATTCGGGCGCGATAGTTGTTTTCGGGGAGTTTCGTGAGGCTGTAGTGCATCGTCACCTGGATGCCGCGGCTGTCCGGGATGGTTTCCCGGTAGCCACTCGCGGCATAGACTGCATTCACCTTCAACTCAACGTTCTTCGGAAATGTCTTGATGATTCCCCAGGTGCTACGCGTTTTATCAAAGCGCGCCCCGCCGCCGATACGATTTGCCAAGGGCAGTAAGTCGGAGATAAAAACGGGAGAGAGATTCACTAAGAGGCTTTTTCGTTGTGGATGGATACTTTCAATCTTGAGGGAGAACAGGACTGAGTCATTGTGCCCCAAGTCAACCGCTTCCGCAATCGGCGTTCCGCTTTCCGCGCGAAATCGCGCATTTTTTCGCACCAGATGCACCCTGTCGCCAATGCGCCGCCAGACGAGCAACCAATCATCCAACGTCATGCCTGAGAGAAGAAAGCCGGAACCCAGCCCCCGTGCAATACTTGTCAGGCATAAGAACGGTTTCTCCAATTGTGACGGCTGAATTTCGCAATACACGTTCTCTTTTTTCTTGTACAGATTGAAAAAGCCTTGATAACTTTGACTATCTTGAATGAACTTATCAAAATCCTCAAACTCTTTTTTCTTTTCTGGAGTTTCTTCCTTTGCAGATACCGTCAGGCTGGAACCACTGATTAATATTAGGCACATCCAAAGAGTTAATTGGAATTGCATCGTATTTCCCCTTGAACTTCAATTCGTTATTTTTGGTCAAAAATCTTAATATCTGTTTACTAAACATGAGAATGAGCTCCTTCGTGAAAATATCATACCGCCGGTGTAGGAGTGAGTTCTCAACAGATGCAGCATCTCCTTTTCTCTCAACTATAGTGAATATTATACAATACTTTGGATAATTTCTTAAGGGCCGGCAGCCTGTTCGCGAAGTCATTCCGTTTTCAAGCTGTTTTCAGCGTTGCCTAGAATATCGCGTCAGCGTTTCACTCGCACAGGGATATCTTGCAAGTTAAACCTGTTACGGGAGAATTCATGGAAATTGGAAGGGATTCAGTCGAACGAGCTTAATAGCACATATCAGAAGGGGCGCTCCACACATTTCTCTAAGGAGGGGAGGCGTCCTATCCTCTTATCTTACCAATCCTCATCATAAAAAGGCGTGCTTGGATAATTATAGACATTGCCTTCGTAATTCCGTAGGTGAATCTCATCATCATCAAAGGTGACAACCGGATCTGGAATGAGGGCGATTTTTCCACCGCCGCCCGGTGCATCAACTACATAGTGGGGTACCCCGAGGCCGGAGATATGCCCGCGCAACGCCGCCACGATTTCTAAGCCTGTCTTAACGGCGGTTCGGAAATGATCTGTCCCGACGACGAGGTCCGCCTGATAAATATAGTATGGCTTGACGCGGATGCGCAGCAACCCTTTCATCAGTTCAACCATCACTTTTGGTTCATCGTTAACCCCTTTGAGTAGTACAGTCTGGTTACCGAGGGGAATGCCGGCGTCGGCTAACATGCCACAAGCCTTTTCTGTTTCCGGCGTGATTTCGCGGGGGTGGTTGAAGTGTGTATTGATGTAAAATGGATGATTTTTCTTGAGAATGTCACACAATTCGGGGGTAATCCGCTGAGGTAACGTCACTGGTACTCGGGAACCGATTCGGATAATTTCGAGATGCTCTATCTTTCTTAGCCCGCCGACGATATATTCAATCTTCTTGTCCGTTAACATGAGCGGGTCCCCGCCAGAGATGATAACATCCCGAATTTCGGGATGTGCTTGAATGTAGGCGAGTCCAGTTTCGATGTTATTTTCAGAAATTGAATATGGGTCCCCGACTTTTCGTTTTCGAGTGCAGAATCGGCAATAAATCGGGCACATATAGTTGACATAAAAGAGGGCTCTGTCTGGATAGCGGTGTGTCACGTTTGGTACCTCGCTATCATCTTCTTCGTGAAGCGGGTCTTCGACACCGGTGCTAATCAATTCCCTGGGGTTAGGAACGACCTGTTTCCAAATCGCGTCACCGGGCTTTTCTATGAGGCTGAGATAATAGGGATTGATGCGTATTGGGAATTCTTTGTGAATGCGTCGGATTTCCTCTATATCAACATCAAAGACAGCGGCGAGTTTTTCAGGTGTATTCACAGTATCCCTAACGAGCTGTTTCCATTCTTCCATAGTTCGATTTTCCTCTTCTATTGTAGCGGTTTCCAACTCGGGTTCACGAGAGCGGGTGCGTGTATATTACTCTGGGGGCGCGATATAGTTTTCGAGCGTCACCTTGTTCATAACATCACCTTGGCGCAGCGCATCCACGACATTCATCCCTTTGATGACTCTTCCGAAAGTTGTGTAGTTTCCGTTTAAATGTCCGTAACGGGTTGGTTCTGGGTTGAGACAGATATAAAACTGACTTCCAGCGGAATCAGGATGGTGGGTTCGTGCCATTGCGATGACACCTTTTTCATGAGGTGGCATCTTCTTCTGGAGCACCAGTTCTTGAAATTCGCCAGGGATTGTCCATCCGGGGCCGCCGCGTCCGGTGCCATCCGGGTCTCCACCTTGTATAACGAACCCGGGCGCGAATCGGTGGAATTTCAAACCGTCGTAGAATTTAGACTCGATGAGCTTTGCGAAATTCGCTACCGTTGCCGGTGCGGCATCCGGATAGAGCTCAATAACAATGTTACCTTTAGCGGTTTCGATTGTTACAGTAGGTAACAGTTCACCGCTACATGAGAACAGTGTAAGCGCACAAGCACCTAACAAACCTATTCGCATATTATTTTTTTTCTCCAATTTTAACGATAAGTTAAGTCATCGTTTCAAAACAGACACAAAGCGCGCCCGGTAGATGTAGCTTTCAACTTCCCTCTTTACAGAACGAGCCTAGTGGGGTTTACGGATTTGTGCGCAAACCCTCAATTTATTATACTCTGATTTGACTGTAAAGTCAAACAAATTTTTGTTGCGCCTGCCTATTTCTATAATAGTGTTGACATCAGCGGTTAAAATGGTGTATTCTATTATAGGTAATCGCGAAATTATTGACGGACTTGCCCGAATCAAGGGGTATTACGATTAAGGTATCTTGGCCTCTATCCAATTCGCGTCTATTATGGCTTTGCGTACCCCACATGTTAAATCACCCCACATGTTAAATGGAGGTAGGGGCATTGCGAGCAAGCATAAGGTGTCTAGAAGGTGAGTGCCTCTGTGATTAAGAACGCACGAATGGAAATGAAAGCTGAAACCGTCCACCCGTAAAATTTGGCATTATCTGTATTTTCGTAATCAATACCCCTGAAAAGTAACCGAACCGTAAAATTGACGTTTTTATTTTAGTATAAAAATTAATTGAAGCATTGCCTCGCATTTTTATTGCGTAGCAATGTTTATAGAAAGAAGGAGACACGACATGAAAGGGTACATCGCGTTAATAGAACAAGTACTTTTCAAGTTCCAGGTGGCAGTTAAGCGGCCTTTTCTCGCGTCTTTATTGAACCGGCATACAGCGGGGCTTTGGATACTTCTGTTCTTGTTGCTTGTGAGTTCGCTGTCCATTGTAGGTTGTGGCGGGAGGCTCGGTAGCGTTGAACCCATGGACGTCGAGTCAGCGATTGTTCAGGCAGAATCTGCGATTCGAGCTGCTAGAGAGGTTGATGCCCCAGCACTTTATCACGATGCATTTACGTCGGCAGAGACGAAACTGCAGAATGCGAAAACTGCGCTTACTGATAAAAAAGGGAGTGAGGCCCTTCGTCTCGCGTACCAAGCGTTTGCGGATGCCACCATCGTTCGCAAACAGGCAATTAACGCAGAGACAACCGCGGAATTGAATGCGACAATTTTTGAGAAAGAAAGCCGTTCGGGGAAACTGCGCGAGGCACTCTCTATTAAAGAAGAACAACTCGGGACGGTGGAAAAGCAGGCGCAGGCGCTCCGCAATGAGGAAAAAAACTTAAAACAGACGATTAGTGAACTTGGAAAAGAGAAACGTGAATTAAGTCGTCAACAAGCAACGTACGGGAAACAGATTGGAGTGCTCAGAGGGAACTTAGAGGAGATTCAGAAGCGGGCCCTGCGGATGGAATCTGAAATCCGAGGTTATGGTAAGGAAATCGGTGAACTTCGGCACAAGCTTGAAGTCGCCGATTCGATGATTCGCGAAGAGGGGCACCAGAAACGTGCGGCTATCGCTGAATCGGAATCCCTCAGAAACCAATTACGTGAACAAGCAGAAATCTATACGGAAAAACTAGAGAAAGCGAACCAGCGTAGTGCTGCGGTAGTACATGCGGATTACTTGGAAAAGAAAGCGAGCGAGGCGCGCGCCTATGTGCAAAGCCAGAAGCGGAATGAACCGGTTAGAACTGGACGAACATCGCTTTCCACAGCACAGATTACGGCGGGTAAAACAGCAATCAGCAGGTGGGATGCTGCATGGAGTGGCAAAAATCTCACGATGCATCTCGCGTACTATGCCTCAAATATCGTGGCTGATAAAGTGGTAATTCGCGAAAGTAAGGAGCATCGCACCAAAATCGCATGGGGGCAGCTTGAGTCAAGCCTGCGTGAGATGAGCGCGCATTCTTGGAGCAAGAACCGGGGGCGTACCGAAGTCGAAGGTGAGAGCGTCATCGGCATTTATCGTCTGAGCCGCCTCGTAGCCCCAGCAGTGGACGAAAACGCGACAGCCTTGTACGATATTTGGGTCCGCGAGGTATGGATGCATCCGGTTGGCACGGAATGGAAAATCCATCACGAAATCTGGCAAATCTACGAGAATGTCCCCAATTTCTAGCGGGACGTTTGGGATAAAAAGCGCAAGGAGATGAGTCCATGAACGGTTCCAAAACCGTACAAAACCGCCTAAGGAACTTCAATATCCCTAATAACCTGATATGGGGAGGTGCAGTTGGAAGTATCTTCGTCGTTATTGTTGTTTTAATTGTAATTTCAATGCGTTCCAGCGAACAACCGAATGCGTTTTTGGCGCGATGGAAAAATGCTCTTGAATCCGGCGAACCGAAAAAATATGAGGCGCTCTGGGTACCAAGCGCACGCCGAAAGTACGCGCAGGTGTATAAAAACACGGTGCGACACCTTAATGCGAACGGAATCGTAAAATTTGAAGTTAACCTTCGCGATACAGCGATTGCCCCTCGCCGTGTACCACGATATCCGAATCGATTGCGAATTGAAGGTATTCCTGTTATTGTCCATCTACCGGGTGAATCTCAAGAGCAGTTCCGGAACCTGCTGATTGAAAAGAAAGGCATCCTTCAAAAACGGTGGAAGATTATCAACGATGAAGTCGTCGGTGGAGAGCTGACAACAGTACCGCGGAAATCAGAATCCGAAGTCCAACCCGATGCTGCATCGCCTCCTCATAGTCCGGTGATTCCGTTTGTGACGACGTGGGAAAAGACACTGGAATCTAAGGATTCAGAGAAATACGAGAACTTGTGGGATAAATCTGCCCGGAAGAAGCGCAAAGCGGAATTTCAACGGGCGAGCAGTATGATATCGTCATCCGCTGTTGTCGATATGACGCAGGCTACCTACGTTGCTATCCCCCGGCGAAAAAATCGTCACATCGTTGACAATATTCGTGTGACATTATATGATGGCGACACCGCGATTGAGACACATTCGCGGCGGCTTACGATTGAGAAAAGGGGATTTTTCTTCCGGAAATGGAAGTTGATTAACGATGAAATTAGGGATGCTATTTCGCCCGCGGAATCTGTGACGGCATCTGCTCAATCCGGTACGCCGGAATCCGGTGAAGGGGCTGGTGACACTTTTGATGACAACGCGCCTCTTGATACACAACTTAAGGTAAGACAGGTATTAGGGAAATGGCAAGCCGCTTGGGAAGGGAAAGATATTAACACGTATATGTCTCTCTATGCTGAAAGAGCCCAAATCACACGTGTCACGGTGAGGGGTGGTGGAAAAGGCACGCCTACCTACCTCACAAAATCGCAGCTGCAGGAGAAGATGAAGAAATTGAATCGTCTGTATGCCGATATCCAAGTTACAATTTCCAATTTGCAAATCAACGGGGACTCGGCTGTAGCTGATGTAAAATTCTTGCAAAAATTCACTGGAACGCCCGCATCAGGGACGCGTCCTGCCTACTCTGATTATGGGACGAAGAAGCTAAATTTAATGGTTGATCCGGCTGATGGGCACTGGAGAATCTACGCGGAATCGTGGCGTTTCTATGAGGATGTCCCTGATTTTCAAAAAATGTAAGGTTCACCTAATATGTGCGTAGCGTACCGAACAAAGCGGAAAATAGAGTTTGCGGATACGGATATGGCGGGCATTGTGCATTTTACACGATTCTTCATATTCATGGAAACCGCGGAGCATGAATTCTTAAGGAGCCTCGGTACCAGCGTTGCTACTGAATGGAATGGGGATAAAATTGGGTGGCCGCGCCTTGCGGCATCCTGCGAATATCTTCTACCGCTCCGTTTTGAGGACGAAGTGGACATTGAGGTATCCCTTTCGAAAAAAGGCAGAAAATCGCTGACTTACCAATTCAATTTTACGCATGAAGGAGAGGCTATCGCCTACGGGGAACTCACGACGGTTTGCTGTATCTGTAATCCGGATGAAAAATTACGAGCGATTCCGATTCCAGATTTTATTTTCAATCAGTTAACAGAAATCTGACTTTTATAGTAGGTTTTACAATTATTTGGACGTTTGCTCGACGTGGCTGAAGTCCAAAGCCCCAAAATCTCTTGTGAACCGAGTGAATGCCAGTCGGGTATTTGGCGGTAACACCGCGGCCGGGGAGTTTGGATGTCTCTTTTTTTACAATCCACGCTGCTCGGGAAAAACGTATGCCTACCTCTCAAACAACAGCGCTGAAAGTTTTGAACGTTAGTAAGGATTTCGGGGCAGTCCAGGTGCTGCGCGATATCTCATTTTCATTCGTCGCGGGTGCATCCGTCGCGGTTACCGGGCCCTCCGGTTCCGGTAAGAGTACGCTGCTGCATATCCTTGGCACGTTAGAGTCCCCGTCAAAGGGCAGCGTTGAGATTAACAATTTCGAGCCATTTTCGCTGTCAGAGCCGGAATTGGCGCGTTATCGCAATTCCGGAATCGGGTTTGTGTTTCAGGAGCATTACCTGCTGCCGCAGTACTCTGTTCTTGAAAATGTGTTAATTCCGACGTTTGCTTTTAAAGATGCGTTTGGAACAACAGAACGTGCGCGTGAACTTCTCCAACGCGTCGGTTTGACACATCGCCTTTCGCATCGTCCGTCGGAACTCTCTGGTGGGGAGCGTCAGCGCGTTGCCATTGCGCGTGCCCTCATCAACAACCCGGGGATTCTGCTTTGTGATGAACCGACGGGGAATCTCGATAATACGAACGCAGCGCGTGTCACCGATGTCCTTTTTGAACTGCATCGCACAGAAAAGAATCTCTTAATCGTTGTTACACATCACCTTGAACTCGCTTCCCGGTTTGAGCATCATCTTGAACTCGTTGATGGTGTCTGTACTGTACAAACGCGTGGGGAAGAACCTTAGTTGTGAGATTGGTTTTTAGGCAACGATAAAAAATCATGCGCACGTTTTGGGCATCCCTCATACATTTTTGGCAGATTCATTTGGCGGTGGCGCTTTGCACCGCGGTGGCAACAGGCGTGCTCGCCGGCGCCTTGATTGTTGGAAATTCTGTGCGAGGGAGCCTCAAAGCAGTTACGTTGGAAAGACTCGGTACGATTGAGCACGCGCTCCTCGCAGACAGGTTTTTCAGTCCCGAATTGCTCAGGCGCCCGGACATGGTGCCGGCGATGCTGCTGAATGGGACGGTTGTCGTTCCGGATGCCCAAACGCGTGCCTCAAAGGTTAATATACACGGCATAAACCCAGATTTTTTTCAGTTCTGGGAAGATTCCTCTATCCCGCACCTCAATCAGATGTCTAGGGCCCCCTTTCCATCGGTTGTTATTAACACGGCACTCCAAGCCGAATTGAACGTGCAGGTTGGTGACGCGGTTCTGATTAATCTTCCACGAGGTTCCGACATCTCGCCGGATTTTTTACTCGGCCGCCGGGAGACATCAGCTGTCATCCAAACGCTCCGTTTCGTCGTTAGCGAGATTATTCCGACTCAGAACGCTGGGAGATTCCACCTTCTTGCACATCAAAGTTTCCCATTGAATGCATTTATTGCGTTACCTGTTTTACAAAAAGCACTCGGACAAAAAGGCAAAGTGAACGCTCTGTTTACCTCAGAGGGCGAGGCGATTTCGCCAGATGCGCTCGCGTTAACGTTAGACGCACTCGGCTTGAAAATTCATGAACATGGAAATCATCTTGATTTGAAAAGTGAGCAGTACCTTCTCAACCCACAATTCTCGGAAGTAGCACTGTCTGTTGCGACAGAAAACAACATTTCGACACTTCCTACGTTGACTTATCTCGCCAATACGATAACGGCTAACGGCAAAACCGTTCCGTATTCTACAATTGTTGCGCTTCCACGTGTGGAAGCTGCCATTTCTGTCCCGCTTGCTGACAATGAGATTATCCTAAATAGTTGGGCAGCAACGGAACTGGGAACGAAAGTAGGCGATACGATTGAACTCACCTACTATCGTGTCGATGCGGCGGAACAATACACGACTGAAACGGCGTTGTTCCGCTTAAAGGCGGTGATACCGATTGCGGAATTTGCCGAGGCCAGGCACCTGATTCCTGAGTTTCCAGGTATTCATGATACGACTGATATGTCGAATTGGGATGCGCCTTTTCCGATTGATTATTCGCTGATTCGGGCAAAGGACGAAGCATATTGGGATGCGTACCGCGCAACGCCGAAGGCGTTTATTTTTTTAGAAACCGGCAAAAAGCTCTGGAAAAACCGGTTCGGCGAGCTCACCTCTATTCGGATGCAACTTTCCGCGAATGTCGCGCGCGATGCGATGCGGGAGCGATTTGAGGCCGAATTTCTCAAGAAAATTGAGCCTGCCCGGGTAGGCTTTGAATTTTTATCTCCGCGGGCTGACGGACTTCGCGTGTCATCTGGCACAACGGATTTCGGGGTGCTGTTTAGTGGAATGAGCGCCCTTATTATTTTTTCTGTTGCCTATCTCATCCGTCTGATTTTCCAAATTGGCGTAGAGCAGCGCTCGCGTGAAACCGTTCTTCTCCGTGCGTTAGGGTATCCGCTTGTAAGAATCCGCCGGCGTTTCCTACAGGAAGCCGGTATCATTGCCGGACTGGGCAGCCTGCTCGGTTGTCTCTTCGCAATAGGGTATGCCCACCTGCTGCTGCACGGGCTTCGAACTTGGTGGTTGCCTGCGATTGGGACACCCTTTGTAACATTCCATATGCGTGGCTGGACGTTACTCACTGGAATCTTGATAGTAATGGTTGTGGTTCTATTTACTATCCGACGGACTGTTAATAAGCTAGGTAAGGGAACAACGTCGTCCCTCCTGTCCGGTGAGACAGGTTTCGTTGAGGCGAAGCGCGCGCCAGGAACCGCAAAAAGGACTGATGATACCAAAAGATTCAAGTGGCATTTTGTCATCATCACTCTCATATTCATCGTCCTCATTGCACTGACAAGTCTTTTCTTAGCGAATTTTGGTTTCAAGTTTGTTGAAGGTTTGATAACACATCCGGTTTTCCAATTACTGACGTTCACCCTCTCCGTTATTGGTGGCGGATGGCTCGCGTTTGACAGATGGTTAACGTCAGAAAAAGTCCCGAAGCGGTTAACCCGCCTTCATTTTACGCTCAAAAATGCTGCCCGGCATCCTACTCAGACTAAAAGCTGTGTTGTCATGATGAGTTTAGCGTGCTGTATCGTCGTCGCAGTTGGAATAAATCGGCAGGGGGTACCGCCAGAGACAGAATATGCTTTCGTAGCGGAAGCCGATATCCCGTTACACCATCGTCTAGATACGCCGGATGGACGGTTTGAGTTGGGGTTTTCCGAGAAAGATTTGCAACTTCTCAGTAACTCCGAAGTGATTCCGTTCCGAGTCCTTCCGGGGGAAGATGTGAGTTGTCTCAATCTCTACCAACCACAGAAACCGCAAATTTTAGGGGTTTCACATCGTGTTTTGGACGAAACCCCATGGCGAAAAATAAGGGGAGAGGGTGATAATGTTTACGCCCTTGCGGACGATAACTCAATCCGTTGGGTTTTACACCATAATCCGGATGAGGAACTCCTGATAGAAGATGAATTTGGGAATCCACTCGGTTTGCACCTTTACACGTTGCAGAACAGCCTCTTCCAAAGTCAGTTGATTATTTCAGAATCGAATTTCATGAAATACTTTCCGAGTCAAAGTGGATATCGTTATTTTTTGATTAAAACCCCTCCTCAATTGTGGGGAGAAACGGCAAAAATCTTAGAAAAAACGTTAGATGATTACGGATTTGATGTTACGTTGGCTTCGGAGCGGCTTTCAAATTATCAAGGTGTTACGAACGCTTATATCTCGACATTCCAGAGTCTCGGCGGTTTCGGTGTTATTATCGGCACCTTCGGCTTAGCCCTGGTATTGTTCAGAAACATTATTGCGCGTCGCGGGGAGTTAGCAACCCTTCGCGCATTCGGGTTCCGGCGGCAACTTTTGTTGCGGATGTTGTTGATTGAAAGCAGTTTTCTGCTTGTTATCGGAATGTTCATCGGGAGCGTGGCGGGGTTCGTCTCAGTTCTCGGGACACAAGGATATTTCCCGGCATTCCCGTGGCGCTCACTCACAATCACGTTGCTTTTGATTGCGGGTTTTGGTATCATGGCAAATGCGGTGGCGGTATCGGTAGCCCTCCGCAGCCCTTTATTGGAAACCTTAAAAAAGGATTTGTAAGCGATGCGGTGTTTTTCTGTGAAATTTGTAGTACTGATATGGCTCGGCATATTTATGAGTTGTTCTGATGGGACGGAGGACGCTACAGAAACGGGCCTCATGCATGTCGAAAAGGGATGGGATTTTTATGCTGCGGGCAATTATGCGCAGGCATTGCTCAGTTTTGAACGTGCCTTGAATTTTGATGAATCACTCACCGATGCCTACAACGGAATCGGATGGAGCCACCTCAGTTTATCCTTAACAATTCCGGTTGCACAAGAAGCATTCCAAAATGCCATTCAACTTGATGGTACTCATGGAGATGCCTGGGTAGGACTCGCGAATGTGCTTTATTTGCGACAGAAGGATACCGCCGATTTCAACGCAGCCATCCGCGCACTTGATAATGCTTTGAACAGCGATACACCATATTTTTTCCGGCATGATTATGATTCAAATGCCGCCCTGTATGCACTCAAAGCCGCCTGTTACTACTACCTCGGCGAAAATCAGATAGCCAAACAGGAAATTGACAACGCACTGCAAATCGATTCTGAAAATAGGACTGCACTTGTGCTCAATAGGCTTCTTAAAAAGAACGTGAAATAAATCATCATATATATTCCTGTTAGGATTAAGAGGTGATTTATCAGGAAGATTAAGAATGAACTTAGGGTATTTTGTGCCCGAGGTTCGGAACAAGAAGGAAACTGACTATATCCTCTTTCTACGCAGGCTGAAATCCCCTAAATTCCCCTTACCTCAAGGCTTTTACGGAAGCTCCCTACTGAGCAGGCGATAAAGAAATTGACTTTTCTTACTTTTTTATGCTATAAAGTTAAATGATTTCTCTTCTCTTCCACAAAATCGATTTGGTTAATTAAGAATAGGAGCAAAAATAGATGCCTCAAAACGTTCTTACATCAACATACTTAACACATTTTACCAAAACCCACAGTGGCAAGGTACGCGACATTTATGCTCTGGGAGATGAACTCCTGATTATCTCTACAGATAGGATTTCAGCCTTTGACGTTGTTTTGCCGAACGGGATTCCGGACAAAGGCCGGGTGCTAACAGGGTTGTCCAAATTTTGGTTCAATTACACTGAATCTGTTGTCAAAAATCACCTAATTTCGTCAAAAGTTTCCGACTATCCAGAGGAATTGCAGGGTGACGCGGCGATGTTAACCGGGCGCTCAATGCTTGTCCGGAAAGCGGAACGGGTTGACATTGAGTGCGTCGTTCGCGGCTATCTTGCTGGTTCTGGCTGGGCGTCGTATCAAAAAACAGGTGAAATTTGTGGACAAAAGCTTCCGGCGGGACTTCGTGAATCAGAGCGGCTCCCGGAGCTTCTGTTTACACCGACAACGAAGGCGGAACAGGGTGAACACGATGAACCCATCTCCATCCAAGGGATGCGCGATGCTGTCGGTTCGGAACTCACGGCGCTACTGATTGACGCGAGTTTCAAACTCTTTCAAGCGGCGAGTGAACACGCAGAAAATGCGGGGCTTCTCCTCTGTGATACGAAGTTTGAATTCGGACATCGCAACGGCGAGCTGATTCTCATCGATGAAGTGTTTACACCCGATTCATCTCGCTTTTGGCCCGCTGCTGCATATGAACCCGGCAGGCCACAGCAGAGTTTTGACAAACAGTTCGTTCGGGACTATCTCTCAGAAATCGGATGGAATCAGCAGCCGCCCGCGCCGGAACTGCCAAGCGACGTTATCTCTAAAACGAGTGAGAAGTACCGGGAGGCATATCGACTCATCGTTGGCGAAGAGCTCCCTACAGTTGAATAGTTAGCGCAGGGTAATTTGTCATGAAGATTCGCCGGGGGAAAGCGATGCGGGCTTTTCAAGCGCGCCTGCAAGGTGCCTATGAACTTCCCGTTCCTGAGTTAAAATATTAATCTTCATACGAGATTTCGAGTAAACAGCTCTTACCAAACAGCTGTTCTGGCCGCTATCAATGAAAACGGCACCGCATTGGAGAAATTATCCATGGCAAGCCCATTGAACGGAATAAGGGTTTTAGATCTCACGAGGGTGCTCGCCGGGCCGTATTCAACAATGTTACTTAGCGACTTGGGAGCCGAGGTAATTAAGATTGAACAACCGGGGAGTGGTGATGAAGCGCGGCATTTCGGCCCCTTCAAAAACGGGTTTAGCCTCTATTTCATGAGCGTGAATCGTGGCAAGCGAAGCGTGACGCTAAATCTAAAAACCGAACGTGGGAAAACCCTCTTTAAACAACTTGTGGAGAAATGTGATGTTGTGGTTGAAAATTTTCGTCCGGGGACGATGACAAAACTCGGTTTGGATTACGTTTCGCTCAAAACAGAGCATCCCTCGTTGATTTATGCAGCGTGTTCTGGCTTTGGACAGACGGGGCCATATGCGGAACAGGGCGCGTACGATATGATTATACAAGGGATAGGTGGCATCATTAGCATCACGGGTGAACCGGGGGGTGAGCCGGTGCGTGTCGGCACCTCAATTAGCGACATTACGGCGGCACTCTTCACGACAATCGGGATTCTGTCTGCGCTCCATCACCGGAATCAGACAGGAAAGGGGCAGTTTGTGGATGTCGCCATGTTGGATAGCCTCGTCGCCGTTTTAGAGAATGCGGTTGTGCGTTATTTCGCAACGGGTAATGCCCCGCAGCCACTCGGAACTCGACACCCGGCGATAACGCCGTTTGAAGCATTTCCGTCTGCAGATAAGTACATTATTATTGCCATCGGGAATGATACACTGTGGGGAAAATTTTGTCAACAGGTAGGGCGGCAGGAACTCACTTCGCATCCGCTTTTCCGAACGAATGCTGAGCGGACGGCAAATCACGCCCAATTGTCTCCTATTCTCTCAGAGATTCTACGACAGCGTACAACAGATGAATGGATTGAGACACTTGGAGCGGTTGGGGTACCGTGTGGCCCCATCAACGCCATCGATGACGTCGTGGCACACCCTCAAGTGCAAGCACGGGAAATGATTACCAGGGTAGCACATCAATTGACAGGCGAAGTTGAAGTACCAGGGGTGCCGATAAAACTTTCTGAAACGCCTGCTAGTGTAGATTCGCCCGCCCCGAACCTCGGAGAACACACTGCTGAAGTTTTGACAGAAGTATTGGAGCTCACTGATAAGGAAGTCGCGGGCTTAAGGGAAGAAGGTATTGTTTAGCTATCACATCAAAGAGGCTATTGTGATAGCAACAACTTAGCACAGCAAGAGGGCGGCTAAACTCGCCACACTCGAACTGGGGGAAAAATGGAATTTTTATCTGGGACAAAGCTTTTAACGACTCAAGGTGACTTGGCTTCGCAAATGGTTGAGGCACTCAACGGTTATCTAAAGCAAGCAACGGTGGCATCAATTGCGCAACGGGACAGGTTATGGAATAGGGATTATAGTTCTGTCAGCGCATATCAAGTGTCTGTTGCCCCAAACAGAAACCGATTCCTGAAACGGCTCGGGTGCCTTGATGAGACAGCCCCTATTACATCGCTTACCTACATAGCGTCGACACCTTCGCCTGGAAGTCTTGAAGCTTTTAAACCCGCCGCTGTACAGATTACAAAGACGGAAAATTATAACGTCTCTCGCGTTCGGTGGCCTGTTTTTGAGGATATGGAGGGCGAAGGACTCCTTTTAGAACCGACAAATGAACCCGTTGCTCAGGTTATCGCGCTGCCCGATGCGGATTGGACACCGGAGGCGATAGTTGGTGTGACAGATGCGCTGCCCGCTAGCGCACAGTTCGCGAGACGTCTGGCGGGGGCAGGGTGTCGCGTTGTTGTGCCACTCTTAATCAACCGGGCTGATACCTCTTCAGGGAATCCCACGCTTGGAGCAATGACAAATCAACCGCATCGGGAATTTATCTACCGGATGGCATTTGAATTGGGCAGACATATCATCGGGTACGAGGTGCAGAAGGTACTCGCCCTGGTAAACTGGATGTCCCGCTTCGATGATAGAATCGGCGTTATCGGTTACGGTGAAGGTGGGTTAATCGCTTTCTATAGCGCAGCGGCGGATACACGAATCAAAGCAGCAGCTGTCAGCGGCTATTTTGAATCCCGTCAAGCAGTCTGGAGAGAACCGATTTATAGAAACGTGTGGGGACTCCTCCATGAATTTGGCGATGCTGAAATCGCAAGCCTTATTGCGCCTCGCCCCTTAATTATTGAGGCGAGCCGTGGACCGGAGGTGGCCGGGCCACCGCCAGCGCGCGCCGGTAGAGGAGGCGCGGCACCGGGCCAACTCGTTTCACCACCGATTGCTTCTGTGAAAGCAGAATTTGACAGAACGAGAAGCTTTTATGAAAAACTCGGCGTCGCCGACGCACTGCGTCTCATATTGCCGCCAGACGAATTACCGGGCAACGAGCAGACGTTAACCGCTTTTCTCTCCGAACTCAACGTTGAAAACGCGAAGATGACAGCACCCTCGCTTCAGGATAATGAACCCGAGGATTTTGATGAGGATGCCAGGCACCATCGGCAGTTTATGCAGCTTGTGAATACGACACAAAGTTTTTTGAGGGAAGCAGCATCACGCCGAAAAAAATTCTTCTGGGATAATACGGATACCGCTTCAATCGCAAGATGGCAAGAGACTTGCACCGATGCAAAAAAGTATTTCTGGGATGAAGTCATCGGACGATGCCCGGCGCCCGACGTGCCGATAAATCCAAGAACGCGTCTAATTTACGATGAACCGCGTTGGAAGGGGTATGAGGTTGTACTTGACGTGTGGAAAGATGTCTTTGCCTACGGTATCTTGTTACTTCCGAAAGAATTACAGGAGGGCGAACAACGCCCAGTTGTCGTCTGTCAACACGGCTTAGAAGGAAGAGCGCAGGATACAGCCGACACGCGGATAGAATCGGTTTATCATTCTTACGCAGCACTGCTCGCAGACAGAGGGTTTATCGTTTATGCACCACAGAATCCGTATATCGGCTATGATGCCTTCCGGGTTATCCAGCGCAAAGCGAACCCGCTGAAGTGTTCGCTGTTTTCTTTTATTGTACGACAACACGAACAGACGTTGGACTGGCTCGCCGAGCAGCCGTTTGTGGATGCTGATAGAATTGGGTTTTATGGGCTTTCCTACGGTGGGAAAACGGCGATGCGGGTGCCCGCACTTCTTGAGCAGTACGCCTGTTCTATCTGCTCAGCCGATTTTAACGAATGGATTGTCAAAAATACTACTTATGACTCCCGTTATAGTTATATGTTCACCGGCGAATACGAGATGCCCGAATTTGATTTAGGGAATACCTTCAATTATGGCGAAATGGCAGGGCTTATCGCGCCGAGGCCCTTTATGGTGGAGCGGGGACATGATGATGGTGTCGCACCCGATGAATGGGTTGCCCACGAATACGCTGTTGTCCGCAGACTCTACGTTAATTTGGGCATACCGCAGAAAACGGAAATCGAATTTTTCGACGGTGGCCACATGATTAACGCAGATGCCACGTTCCGGTTTTTGCATCGACACTTGAATTGGCCCGAACCTTAGCAATACACCACAGAACAGCCAACACAATTATCGTATATTTTAGAATTATTTCGATATGAACTTGGCATGTCGTGTTCGATGTAGGGACAAGAACGGAGCTGACTACACCCCGGCTCCGCGCAGAATGAAGTCTAAACCCCTAAATTCTTGCTTGTGAGTCCAGGGAAGCTCTTCATGCACTTCCGAATCAGCGCTACAAATGCCGGAATGGCATTTTGAGGGCATTCGGTGGCAGGATTTTGAAGGGGTTCCCAAACTTGCAAGGTGAAATGTCTACTTATTTTCATAACTCACGATAAACAATTCATGCTTTATTCTATTATTGTTACTCCAGGCTTAGAAGCGATTGCACGCGAAGAGCTCACAGAACGTTTTGGTGATACTGGAAACCTGAAGATTCTTGAGCCGAAACCGCAGCGAATCCTCTTCCAATACGCGGGAAATCCAGATGAGCTGCTATCGCTACGGACAGCCGAACATCTGTTTCTGGTGCTGAGACGACTCTCTCAGATGACGCGTTCGCGAAGTTCATTAGCCGCTTTCAGCGGTGCACTATCACGGTTTAACTTCAGCGAGGCCCTCAAGTGCTGTCGCCGGGCAGGGCTGCGGATGGGTAAACGTTTGACGTTTCAAGTGAAGAGCCAGCTGTCTGGGCAGCGTAATTTCCGTAGACTGGACCTGCAGCGTGTCGTTGAAAGAGCATTGCAGGGGCACGGTTGGTATTTGACATCCACACGTCCCGTTTTAGATTTTTGGGCGGAGATTCATGGAGATGATGGGTATCTTAGCATCCGGCTTTCACCGATGGAAATGGCACAGCGTTCGTATAAACAGGCACATATTCCGGCCTCCCTAAAACCGACAGTTGCCTACAGCATGGTGAGGTTGTCGCAACCGCATTCAGACGATGTTCTCTTAGACGCGATGTGTGGCGCAGGGACAATTTTGCTGGAACGGGCGTTAATGGGACGTTACCGATATCTCATCGGGGGCGATATTTCTACAGAGGCATTAGCTGCCACCCAGACGAATTTCGGACGCAAACATCGGCCGCGCCAATTTTTTCAATGGGACGCGCGCACTTTGCCACTTCAGCAGAACACGGTTGATAAAATCGTTTGTAATCTGCCGTTCGGTGAGACACACGGTAATGTACGGCACTTGATGAATCTATACCGGCACTGTCTTCGTCAATTTGCAATTGTACTGAAGCCACGCGGATGTATGGTTCTGCTCACCTCACAACGTCAACTGCTGGATACCTTGCTGAGACAACACCAAACGCTTCGGATTGCCCGACGGTTGGTAGTGGATATCCGCGGGACACGCGCATGGATTTTTCGGATTGTTCCGATACGCTAGGCAGCCCGGTTTTGACATTTTGGGATAGGCGCGGCCTGGGATTTCTTTAACAGAGATTCAAGCTAACTGTGATGACATCATCCTCGACTTCTTAGCGCTACAAATTATTCTGTTCGGTTCCAGTCGAGGATTGCCCGGGGCGGTGCGTTGGAATTCTAGGTGTTTCGCTACTGCGTCCGAGGCTGACAGGCAGTCCGGATTTGTGGGAACGTCCGGAGAGTGGTGCGAAATTGGAATTTGATAAAGAGAACTCAAAAAGGTTTTTTGGATTCCACTTCCACGTTTGCTAACGCCCGATAGCTCACTTGGATAACCCAAAATAGGAGGCGACATAGCAGATGGACACTGGAAAAACGGTAAACATTCCCAAATTGGAACTCTCAGCAGGGGAACGTGCGGACGGAAAATTGGCACCGGAAAGCCTGGATGCAGCGACGCGGCTGTTACGGGAAACCGGCCTGGTTGTTATTGAAAACCTTCTTCCGCGCGAATGGATAGAAGAGGTGAACCTAGCGATGCTAGCGGTACTTGATAACGAAGCAGAATCAGGAACCGGTGATAACCCGATGTTGAAAATGCCGTTCATGGATGCGCGTATCATTGACAACCCTTTTGCGATGTCGATACTCAAAGCGGCAATGGGTGAAAAGATTTTTGCATATCTGCCCTACGGCTGCAATACGACGGTGCCGGGTTCCGAGACGCAATGGATTCATCGAGATTCGGGGCAGCTTTTCCCTGAACTTCCGTTCGCGCTGCCGGTATCTACCATCGTTGTTAATATTCCACTCGTTGATTTTACGGTGGAAAACGGCGCGACGGAGGTATGGCCGGGTTCTCATCTCATTATTGATGACGATGCGGTACGTAACAATCCTTATCATGTCTGTAAAGAAGAACGGGCGGCGTCATTGCCTTCATTTCAATTAGAGATGCCGGCGGGTTCAATTGTCGTGCGGGATATGCGTTGCTTGCATAGAGCAATGCCGAATAGGACGCAAATTGTGCGCCCTATGCTTGCGCTCGTCTACTTTCGCCGATTTCATCATGTGCCAGATGCACCAAACATCTTCAATCAACGCATCTCAGAAGCGCTATGGGAAAATATGTCCGAAGAGACGCGCGAGATATATCGATTTCACGCACACGAATAACGAGAGAAATGGATACTGCGTGGCTGGAAAATTGGTGGCTAAGGGCATACCCATTTTCCGAGAATCTTTCGCACGGACGCGCCCGTTGCGGCCGGAACATTGCCTGTTTGCCCGTGGAGTGTTTCGTTGGCGAGAATTGCGAACGCGACTGCCTCCTTTGCATCAGCAGGGATGCCGGTGCAATCAATGGGTGCGACGTGGGTGCCCGGCAGCGCGGCGGTAAGTCGTTGCATCAACGTCAGATTCAGTGTGCCGCCTCCACTGACATAGAGCCTATCCAATTTGTCATGAACAAATCTGTCAAGGTATCCTACAATCGATTGCACGGTTAATTCTGTGACTGTCGCGTATATCGCGGCATCATCTAACCCGTATTCGCGGCAGTCTGCTAGACATCTCCTTGCAAATGCGAGTCCGAATGTTTCACGTCCGGTTGTTTTTGGTGGTTCTTTGGAAAAAAAAGGATGGGTTAACCAAGTATCAAGTAGCGTTCCTGAAATTGTGCCAGATGCTGCGAGCGCGCCCTCTGCATCATATCGTTGGGTGCCCTGGGTGAGATTCTCGACAGCCGCATCAATCACCATATTGCCGGGACCGGTGTCTGAAGCGTTAACATCCTGCAGCCCGCAATTCACGGGTAAAACGGTTATGTTGGCAATGCCGCCGATGTTTAAGAGTCCAACGGTTTCCGTTCTGCTTCGGAAGAGGAGGTAGTCGGGATAAGCTATCAACGGTGCCCCTTGTCCGCCGGCTGCCATGTCAGCTACCCGGAAATCCGCAATCGTTGGAATCCCCGTTTCATGCGCGATTACCGCCGGTTCCCCAATCTGTAGCGTTGCCCGTGGTGGCAAATGCTGAATCGTCTGCCCGTGGGAACCGATTAAGGTGATGTCGCTTGCAGTCATGCCGGCATTTTGCAGTAACAGCTTCACCGTCTCCGCAAATAGGTGTCCGAGATAAAAATTCAATTCACAAATCGCATCAACTGTGCCGGTTTCTGTCTGACAGCATGCCAGAATTCTGTCCCGCACGCCATCAGGGAAGGATACCGTCTCAAACGCAATGAGTACAGCTCGTGTGTCTGTCCCTGAGCCTTCAATCTCGACTATCGCTCCGTCAATTCCATCCGCAGATGTCCCGGACATCAGCCCGATAATGATTTTTTTCTCGCGCTTCAGGAGTTCATAAAACTGTTTCATGTTTCACGGTGTCGTAGTAGTAGTGATACTGGCTTATCGATGCTGCCCATGCGGGCACCCCGTCACGCCACTGTGCTAGAATTTTGTCGACTTCTACCTCTTCCAATAAAGCGAGTCGCAACGAGTCAGTTCCGGCCAAATTATCAAAATGTGTGGGTAAGAATGCGAAATGTGCGGTGTTATGGTGGGGGAGCGTCGCCAGCATACAAATTACCGTCTCTATGGGGCGAAAGTTGTCTCTGTCGGTAATATGGACTGCAACGCCCTGACACGTTTGATTGGCGTGCTTTGTAGTCTTTGTTACAGGTGCCGGTTTAAACACAACCGGACGGAACAGTACTCCCGGGAGTCGACACCTTTTGAGTCTCCTTCCCCATTTCTCTGCGTCACACCACGGTGCGCCAACGATTTCAAAAGGCGTTGTCGTGCCGCGTCCTTCGCTCATGTTAGTGCCTTCAAACAGACACATTCCGGGATAGAGTGTCGCGGTTGTGAGTGTGGGCATATTGGGAGACGGGGGCACCCACACCAACCCGGTTTCATCGTACCACATTTCGCGGGTGTAGCCGTCCATCCAGGCAACTTTTAGGGAAACGGATAGCTGCCGTTCTGCCTTGAACAGTTGTGCGAGTTCCCCGATGGTTAACGCGTAGCGCATGGGAATCGGATGTACACCGATGAACGATTCAAATTTTCGGTTCGGATGCCCTAAAACTCGTCCTTCCACGTTCGTGCAGCCGATTGGATTGGGCCTATCTGCAACGATAAACTCGATATCATAGTCGCTTGCGGCTTTCATGGTGTTCAGCAACGTTGCGAGATAGGTATAACAACGCGCTCCGACATCCTGCATGTCGTAAACAAAGACATCAATGTCTTCGAGCTGTTTCGGTGTCGGACGGGTTGTTTCTCCGTACAGGCTAAACACCTTGACGTTTCCCATGCTTCCAGACGTAACTGCGATACCGTCTTGTGCAGCACCCCACAGGCCATGTTCGGGCGTAAAGATGGAGTTCAGTTGAGTTCCCGGAATCTCTGCTAATAGGGTGATGGTATGTTTTAACCGTTCATCAACCCCTGTGTGGTTGGTAATGAGCCCGATTGACTTGCCCGCAATCCAATCCTGTTTTTGATTAAGGAGTTGTGTGATGCCGAGTCTTATGTTTTGTGCCACTGTTTGTTGTATATCCGTTTATGGGTTCTCCTGCTATCGAATTGCCACAAAATAGAGCGAGTCAAGGCGATTTTCATTGCAGAAGATGCTTTTCGTCAACTTATCCTTATCGCTCTAGTTGACGAAAATGATGTCATGAAAAGCCTTCCGAAAGGCGATAATGCCTGCTCTGTCTGCATTCGGATGTACGCGATTGGTGAGGAGAATTGCTGCAAGGTTCCTCTTTAGGCATATTCGGATGGAGGTACCAGTGAATCCCGTATGATAGAGCGAACCGTCTTCCAAAACAATCCAGCCGATGCTTCGCTGTTCACCTTGTGCAGGATAGTACGATTGCATCGCGCGGACGCTTTTGGCTGTTAAAATATCCCCGCCATTAGTCATTAGCATCCGGCAAAACTTGCCCATGTCTGGTGATGTCGAAAAGAGTCCGGCATTACCGGAAACCCCACCAAGGTAGTGTGCATTTTCATCGTGTACTTCTCCAACAATGACACCTTCACGCCAATCGTAACGCTGGTATCCTACCTTTCGGCGTTCAAAACTGTTTGAATCTTCGGTTGCTGCACAAATCTCTCGCCATGTGCCTGGCGGATTAAACCGGGTGTTCCCCATATTCAGGGGCGTAAAGAGACATTCTTGTGTCACAATGTCAAGGGGTAACCCGTTGAGGTGCACAATAAGTTCGCCGAGGACAATATAGCCGAGGCAGCTGTAGATAGTTTTCTCACCAGGTGGCGCTTGCAATGGAAGTTTACCAATGTAAGAGATGACATCGTCAGGGGAATTTGTTTCCAGATAGACAGGATGCCATGCCGGAAGTCCGGACGTATGTGTGAGAAGGTGGCGGAGTGTAATATCCGGATGTCTAAAGTGGGGAAGATATGCACAAGCAGGCGTGTCAAGAGAAGTGATATGCTTTTCAACCAATTGCATGCAGAGCGTTGTTGTGACAATAGGCTTGGTGAGTGAAGCGATATCGAACACGGTTGTCCGATGCAGTGGGTGCCGTTTTGGTGTTAACTGGCGATATCCAAACGCTTCGTGGTATAACGTTGTGTCACGTGTCAGGATATGGGCAACGGCACCGGGGAAGACTCCCTCGATAATTCCATTCTTTATCAGATTTGAGATTAATTTTTCCATATTGTTTCGTCTCTCGTTTTTCCGCCAGCTGGGAACCTATATTGCGGTTTAGTTTACCAGATTTTTGAAAAGATATCAACCTTTCATTGAAGAATTGGCGGATTTTCTGCTTGATTTGTAACATATTAATATGGTAAATTGTTAAAGGATTTCCTCTTTTGCAGCGTCATTGCGTTTCAATATGTTCTCAGATTTGCGAAGATACCGCAATCTGGAAATCGCGCCCCTAGAGAGATCTGACGAGAGTGTTCCTTACCGCTTCCGGAGACGGGAATTTGATAGACACATGAAAGAAGAAACGATTTTCTGCAATGATATGAACCTCCCCAACCGTGTGATGGAAATATCGCGTACTGAGAAGCCATGGGGCGGCTTCATCCAATATGTTCTCAACCACCCTGTCACTGTTAAAATTTTAGAAATTCGCGCGGGGGAGCAGGTAAGTTATCAGTACCATCACCATCGAAGCGAACTGTGGATACCGCTTGATGACGGAGCGTGCTTAAAAATCGAGGGCGAACTTCAACGCCCGGCGCCGATGGAACCTGTGTTCATCCCTCAAGGCGCAAAACATCAATTGATTGGCGAAGCCAAAGATTTCCGTGTACTCGAAATTTCGTTTGGGCACTTTGATGAGGATGACATCGTTCGGCTTTTGGATAAATACGGGAGGCTTTAATTGAAATGACAAGCAGGGGCGCGCATTTTCCGAGTGAATTAGGGTTACCCCTTAATTTTTCTTTTGTTGACGTCGATTCGGGCAGTCCGGTTGAACAGGATGTTGAAAGGCGGTTGGTAGACATTCACGTCCTCTTCCAGCGGGAAGTTTCCTCACCGTTGACGGTGTTAGAGCAAAATCTTAGGGCGTGGACACGCAGTCATTTGCAAACGGAGCATATTGCCCAAGTCATTGATGTGGCAACGCGTGCCCGTCATGAATTTGCGGCCCTCGTCACGATTGGCATCGGCGGTTCCGACTTGAGTTCCCGGGTTTTTCATGAATGCCTCAACCACCCTTATCACAATCGGATGCCGGTTGAGGCCCGTGGGGGGGGCCCAGAAGTCTATTTCACAGGAGATACGTTTGATGCACGCCGGCTCATTGGGCTCTTGGATATGCTCAATGGCCAAAACCTTCTTCACAAAACGCTTTTCAACGTGATTAGCAAATCGGGGCAGACGGGCGAGACAATAGCCACGTTGATGATTATCCGGGATGTGCTCCAGAATAATGCGCCGGGTGGGAAAGCGTACAAGTGGGAGAACCAGGTATTGGCAACGACAGGGTTAACGGACAAAAGCACGTTGTTCCAGCTACATCAAAAATCTCCGTTCTATGGTGGAAGCCCTCTTCCGGTGCCCGAAGGTGTCGGTGGCCGGTTTTCTGCTTTTTCCCCAGTTGGGTTATTCTTCTTAGCGATGACTGCCGGAAAAACAGAGACGCCAGCGTCGCGCGTCAGGGAGGCACTGCAAGGCGTGCAGCGAGCCCATGAACGTTTTAATTACCCTTATCCGCAGGCGCTCGATAAGCGCGGAAAAAATGTGGCTTATCAACTTGCACGATGGCTTCAAGTTGCCGAGGAGCAGAATGGAATCGGGACAGTTATCTTTTATGACTATCAAGACGCTAGCTGCCTGGGGGAATGGTTTGTTCAACTTTATACGGAATCGCTTCAGGAACGACGGGGCGGTGCAAACGTCATTCCGGCCAAGGGGCCGACGAGCAATCACTCTATCCTTAACGGCATCATTGCTGGCCCAAGAGATAAAGTTGTGCTGTTTATCCATTGGGAGCACCTCGGCGCCGATTTAACAATTCCGAAGCAGACACAGATAGGTGGCGAATTAACCAGACTTGAAGGGAAATCCATGACATGCATTCAGACGGCTTCTTATCGCGGAACCGCTATGGACTTCACCGCAAATGGCGTACCCACCGCAACATTAACGCTCCCAAAACGGGATATTGGTAATGTTTGTGAATTGATGCGCACGTTAATGGATACTGTCGCCATCAAGGGTAAATTGCAGGGGTTACATCTTGAGGGCGGCGCTGTTGCTTTAGATAAAGAGTTAACCTATCGCCAAGATGCTGTTGAGGGCTATAAGATGAGAACACAAGAAATCCTGCACCGTGCCTAGGGCGTGCTTAGGAATCGATTAGGATATCTCCGACAAGATACTCACGAGAACGTTCACGGGCGGAATACCTCTTCGCATGATAACGCGATTGCACATTTCACGGGCATTCAGGCGTGAAGCCCACTGCTTTAGCTGTGGGAGGAAAGCCTGCTACCCCATTGTGTCAAGAAAAAACTTGACAATTACGAAAGAATGTCGTATAAGTATAATATCAGGTTGGTAAGCATACTACGCGTAGTCTCTTAGCTACGTACTTGCCTCCGATGTTGTAAGCGTAGGGCGAAACCGCCGTTTCGCGGATAAACGCCTGATACCTGATATACCATGAATTTAACATTTAGATACCCTGTGTATCCGACGCAAACACAGGAAACGACATTATTAAAGTGGTTAGAACACCTTTGTGAACTTCAGAATTCCGCACGCCATCATCGCAAGGTTGCGTGGGAGACTGAAGGTGAACGGGTGTCTTGCTACGAACAGCAACAGAAGCTGACAGTTGCCCGTAAAAAATATGACGACTTCCGTGAAGTGCCACAAGATATGCATCAGTTTTGTGGCACGGTTTTAGACCGGGACCACAATGCTGCTTTAAACATACTTCTTAGGGCAGCTGCTGCCCTTCGTGGAGAGCGGTGGGTTACCACCCTCTACGAAGCGAGAAACAAGAACGAAGCACGAGACGAAGGCTTGCAGAACGCAACACAACTTTTGTTGTTTGATGCCATGGCAAGCCCAACTCTTTAGGCTTGGGTAGTTGACCCTCTTATCGCTTAGCTATATCAGAGATGCGAAACAAATTTTCTGCGTTACGATTCCACGATAAGATATTTTTAGCATACGGCTTTGTCTTTCTGTTGATGTTCGGCGTTATGTTTGGCATTACGAACGTCTTAACACGGCTCGCTTTTAAAAGGCAGATGGAAGCCTATGTAGAAGAGCTGGACGCGCGAATTTCAAATCAATACAGCTCCTTTCTCCGGGAAATTAAAAAAGACGTGGAGACGAAGTCAAAAGAACCGAGTGTTCGCAATGCTATCCTAAGAGGTGAAACGAACGGTAAGCATCTTGGCGAAACCGATTTTGATATCATAGAATATGGCACCGCTTACGGGAGAATCCTGTTTAGTACGGAATTGGCAGGCACGGACAGAGCATTGGCATCAAATTCTGCATCGGTAAAAAAAAAACAAGCGCCCGAACACGCCATACCATCAGTGACAACCGATAATCCGCGGACGAACATCCGGTTCAGAAAGGTTACCCAAGGCGGAAACGGAGAATCAAGAATCGTCGTTGAAGTGACGGAAGCCGGCGACTGGGGTTTTTTTACTGGTGGCTACTTTTTTGACAATTGGCTAGAGACAGAACCAATTATCCAATCGGATGAACATCCGATTTTTCTGGTAAAAAAAAATAATAGAATGGATGATTGGATTCAGTTAAACTACGCGGCATCGCGGAACGGGCCGGCATTTCGCGAGAAATTCTTGGCGGAACCGAGAGCGCCTGACAAGCGAAAAATGACAGTGCGCGACAGTACAAAGCCGGACGCTTATCCTGAGCGTCCCTTACCGCGCGAAATCTCTTTGCAAGCGACAGGAAATACACCAGAGCAGACAGGCACTCGCGTTCTTACTCCTTTTCAAATTGAACCGTTCAGTTCGCCTTACGTTGATACCGGGCAGGACGTTGAGGTTGAATTAATAGTCGGGTACTCGCATCAACGGCAGAGTAAATGGCAACAACAACTCACTACCATCCTACTGTTAAGCGGTGTCGGTGGACTTGCCCTGGTTTACTTGATTAGCTACGTGTTGAGCCGGCGAATTACGCGTCCGATTGCAATTCTCCGAGAGGGGGTTAGCCAGATTGCCTCAGGAAATCTCAATCACAGGGTTAACGTGCACTCCAAGAGTGAAATAGGGCAGCTTGCCGATGGATTTAACCAGATGGCTCGCGAACTCAATCATAACCTAGAAGAGCGTATGACAGCCGAACGCGCAGAGACTTGGCGCGATGTTGCGCAGCAGGTTGCCCATGAAATTAAAAATCCGCTTTTTCCAATTCGCCTTTCCGTTGAAAACCTCCAGCAGGCGAAAGCATATCCAGAAATTTTTGAGAATATCTTTCATGAATGCACAGAAACCGTGATTGAAGAAGTCGACAGGATTGGCACATTAATCGATGAATTCCAACAATTCGCGCGGATGCCGACACCGAAAAGAAAACCGGTTGATTTGAACGAGATTGTCACATCTGTGCTAATGCTCTACAAAAACGCCGGACGGAATATGCTCCCCGGGCCACTGACGACACAGCCCCTTATAGAAACAGAAACAGACATTAAAATTGAGAGTCATCTCAATCCACTTCCGAAACTCTTACTTGATAAGGAACAGATTGCACAAGTATTAGGCAATCTTCTTAAAAATTCAATGGAGGCAATGCCCAATGGGGGAACACTTCAGGTAAAAACGTATGTCAGCGATAATCATACAAGCAAAAATAAGGAATCGGATGGAACGCGGGGTGCCTCCGGCGACTTACACGCAATCTCTGACACCCAAACAGATACTTTGAACATTTTAGCAAAGGGTGCCGAAGCATTCACCGGTGAATATGAAAAATCAACTTGTGAGTCGCTGGAAAAAGAACATAACGTGTTGCTTGAAGTACAGGACACGGGGTACGGCATGTCAACCGCAACGCTCAAAAGCCTTTTTACACCCTATTTTACCACAAAATCAAATGGAACAGGATTGGGCATGGCAATTGTGCAAAGAATTGTCGGTGCCCATGGTGGAAACATTCATGTTGAGAGTGATGAAGAACGCGGTACTATCGTTCAAATTAGTTTTGTTGCATCAGAACCCTCCACAGAAAGGATGGGGAATTAGAAAAATAGATTCATCTTCAAAGCGGATGTCTCAAACGGCGCGCTTCCAAGCGCACCTGCAAGTGTTTCATTGTATCTTCGTGCAGGAGCTCCCGCTGCTTTCGCTCGGGGAGGAATGCCCGCTCCTGTATTGCGTCGAAAAAAGGGAGCATTTCGTTTGCTTGCCAAAGGGTTGAAATTCTATCGAAAATGTCGTATCATGATAATATCACGTTGGCAGACAGTTTCAGCAGAATCGCAAGGTTCTGTGTCTGCCTACCCACTGAAACGGGGTTAAAAACGTGATACGTGAAAACCTATGACGAAAAAACGAAAGCGAAAACAAAAGAAACATCGCAAAACGTATAAGTATCCGATACGAGAACACCCGAAAAATGTCCGTCTTGGCAATATGCTTGACGACTTGGGTGATGTTCACAATCACTTTCTCAAGCTTGAGAACCGCTATTATCGTAGATATGGTAAATATGCCGGGCGTTTCCGCGAAACGGCGGTTTCGCCCTACGCTTGCAACCGCACTTGACGAATTTGCTGAAACGCACAAAAAAACACTGGGCTTGGATACCGCGTGATACACTTGACGCGGTAATCAGACGCCTCCACATTTCTTTTGAAAGATTTTTTAACATCCCCGGCGTCGGGCGTCCGAAATATAAGAAACGCGGAAAATACCGTTCTGCGACGTTCCAAAGTGGTTATCTCCTTGAAGAAGGACGTGTCCGCCTCTCTTTCAAAGCGTGGGACGAAGACACACAAAAATTTAAGTTTAACAAACGCTGGTTCTCTTTCCATCAGCATCGCCACTGGAAGGGGAATGTGACGTACATCCAAATCCTTCGTGATGCTGTCGGCACCGATTGGCTCTATGTCGTGACGGATGATACCTCCAAAGAAGTGCTGCCTGCTACGGGTGAAAGTGTAGGTGCAGACTTCGGACTGAAGGACGCATTTTTGACGTTGAACACGGGCGAGAAAATACAATCTCCCCAATTCTTGAAACACGCCTTGAACGAACTTCGCAACCGCTACAAAAGTCTTTCGCGGAAAGTCAAAGGTTCTGGCAACTGGTGGCGGAGTATGAGCGAACTTGCGCGATTGTATCGGCACATAAGAGACCAACGCAAAGATTGGCAGTGGAAACTTGCCACACACCTGTGTAGAAGGTTTGACCTTATCGCTATCGAGACGCTGAACCTTGAGGGGATGAAACGCCTCTGGGGCCGGAAAGTATCGGAGCTTTGCTTCGGGCAGTTTGTTGAGATGCTGAAGTTCAAGTGTTTCAAACATCATCGTGATTTCCGTCAGGTTGGACAATGGACGCCGACAACGAAGCCGTGTTCAGATTGTGGGTATCACAACGAAAATCTTTCTCTTTCTGACAGGCAGTGGACGTGTCCTGACTGTGGTTCCCCCCACGACAGAGACATCAACGCGGCGATAAACATTTTGAGGGCAGCTTGTGTTCCCTCTGTGGAGCAACAGTAAGACGGTTGATGCTTGGAAAACCGCAGTCGCTACGAAGCACAAGCCCCTGCCTTTAGGCAGTGGGTGCCTTGACTGAATCGGATATCAATCATTCTAAAATCTACGAGAAATAAAAGGTTCCGTGTTTTTATCTTTGGCGTGCGCCAAAAAATGGAATTAGGCAAATATGGAAAAGCTATCGCATTTTTCATAGCACTTCACAAACAAACAGGGCACGAGAAAAATGGAAACGATTTTGATTGTGGATGATGAGGCAAATACACGCAAGATGCTATCCCAGGGGCTTCAGATGCGTGGTTACAAAGCCTTGACTTCTGCTAGCGGAAAGGAAGCGTTACAACAGTGTGCCAAAACGGAGGTTCACCTCGTCTTATTAGATATTCGGATGGAAGATGGAATGGACGGTGTCCAGACATTGGTGAAACTGCAGCGCCTGAATCCTGAACTTCCTGTTGTCATGATGTCGGCACAGAAAGATATTGAAATTGCCGTGAAAACGATGGAACTTGGCGCGAAGCGATATATCACGAAACCGATTAGCATTGATAAAATTCTGTCCAGTGTTGAACCTTTTCTGGAGATATCGCGCTTATCCCAAGAAAATGAGGTGCTCAAATCGAAAATTATCCCTGATGATGAGATGATTGGTGAAAGTCCTGCTATTGTGAACCTCCGCTCACAGATTCGCCAGGTGGCGGGCAGCAGACTGAGCGTGCTCATCAGTGGGGAAAATGGTACAGGTAAGCAGTTAGTCGCCAATGCGATTCATCAACAGAGTAGCCGTCCTAACAACCCTTTTATTCCGATTAACTGTGCTGCGCTGCCTGACGAGCTCGTTGAAAATGAACTTTTTGGCCATGAACGCGGCGCATTTACTGGTGCCAATGGCCGGCGACAAGGGCGCTTTGAACTGGCGAACGGCGGTACCCTTTTTCTCGATGAAATAGGCGATATGAGTTTGAAAGCGCAAGCCAAGGTGCTTCGCGTCCTTGAATCTGGCGAAGTCGAAAGACTGGGAAGCCATCAACTCCGAAAGGTTGACGTGCGAATCATCGCAGCGACTAACAAGGAACTCCGTAAAGAAATTGATAATGGAAATTTCAGACTCGATCTTTACTATCGGATTAACGTTGTACCCATTAAAGTCCCGCCCTTGCGAGAACGGTTAGAAGATATTCCCTTACTCGTAAAATACTTTGCTTCGAGATTACAGATGAATATGGCATCTCCCGCGAAAGTTATGGATGCGCGGGCTTACCGCGTGCTGAAAAATTACACCTGGCCCGGCAATATCCGCGAACTGAAAAATATCGTTGAACGTCTCATGATTATGGTGAACCGAGACATTGTTATGCCAACCGATGTGACTGAAGTTCTGTCCTTCGCACAAAATAGCCTATCTGTAGGCGGGGTAGGCAAATCGAGTGCTGTGCAATTTTCAGTAGGTAATTCGCTTTATCAACCCGATACATCCCTGAGTCACATGGTAGACTCTGCGGAGGCGCACTGCATTCAGACAGCGTTATACGAAAATGATTGGAATATTCGACAGACTGCCGATGCATTGGGAATTGAGCGTAGCAATTTGTATAAAAAAATGAGAAAATATAACATTGAACGGCCGGATTCGCCGATTAAGGAAACTAAGTGAGCACATTTTTCAAACGCACAACTGAGACATTTTCCTCTTATCGACAAATTCGCTCGATTGCTAACGGTGAATGCCAGGGCGACGCGGATATCTCAAATACCATACGGGGTATGACGCTGATTCAACTGCTCATTTTGATGACAATAGTCATTGTCATTTTCGCACTCTCTTTTCCACCTTGGCGTGAATATCGAAGAGTTAGCGAAGCAGATATAGATGTCGAGACGATAGCTATTGCTGTAAAAAAGTACTTCAAACATACGCAGCGTTATCCGACAACGTTTGATGAACTGATAACCGATTCAGGCGTAAAGGGGTGGCGTGGGAATTATCTGGAATCCACCCCCGAAACCCCTTGGGGAGGCACCTACGTTCTTCACGTGGATGCCTATAAAGTTGGTATATCGAAGTCACATCCGCGGGTACCGACAAAATATCGTTTAGGGGGTATCTCTGAAATTAGCCGCGTCTATCATGTGGACGTGCGGCTCGGGGAAAAATATTTTTTTGCTGATTAAAGGGCTTCCGTTATGATAGGCTTTTTGATTTTCTTCCTAGGGTTGATAATTGGGAGTTTTCTCAATGTCTGTATCTACCGGATTCCACGCCCTGACATGTCAATACATTCGCCGCACCGCTCGTTTTGCGGGGAATGTAGGCAACCTATAACAGCTATTGACAATATTCCACTTTTAAGTTATTTTCTCTTGTGTGGAAAATGTCGGAATTGTCATGCGAAAATCTCAGTGATGTATCCGGCGGTTGAACTGGCAACAGCACTCTTATTTTTTGGGCTGTTTTACCATTTTAAGGGAGTCACGCTTGAGTTTCTACAGGGTGCCATTTTCGTTGTCGTGTTACTTCCGATTGCGTTCATTGATGCACAACACTACATTATTCCGAATGTCCTCATTGGCTTTGGATTGGGGGGTGGGCTCGTCATTGTTGCCCTCATTGCGTATCAGCAAGGGGATGTAGATTATGTGTTAACGCGCCTGATTGGAGTTGTAGGAGGAATTACGGTAATGTGGTTAATCGCGATGGCTGGAAGCGCGATGCTACGCAAAACGGCGATGGGGGGTGGCGATATTAAGTTAATGGGACTCAACGGCTTATTCCTGGGCGCCTGGCCTGAGCTTGTGATGGTGCTTGCCTTCTCCGCAATAGGCGGCGCTCTCGTTGGAACAGGGCTCGTGATTTCAAATCGAAAAAGCCGCCAAAGCCCCATCCCTTATGGGCCATTTCTCGCTATTGCCGCGTTCGTTGTCCTTTTATGGGGTGAACCGCTTTGGAACACGTATTTGCAATTAATAGGATGGAATTAGGAAATTTAACTGAATTTGTAAGCTAACAGCAGGTTGCAAATTACAGACTTTAAAACTTTCCCGTGGAGATTTTTACCATGGATGTTAAAGATGCAATCCTTTCAAGACGCACGATTTTTAAGTTCAAACCTGAACCGGTGGCTAACGATGTCATTGAGGAGGTGTTCAGTTACGGGATTTGGGCGCCGAACCATCATGTGACTGAACCGTGGCGGTTTATCGTCATAGGACAGGAGACGAAATTAACGCTCGCCGAAAGGTATCGTGAGATTAAAATGGAGGGTACGCCGGAACACGTTGATGCCGATAACCTTGCTAAAATCGGTGAATTGGCGTACGATAAGTTTATGTCCAAGCCAACGATTATTGCCGTCTCTTGCCTGCAACAAGGAACGGCACAGCAGCAGCGTGAAGATTACGCCGCTGCTTGCTGTGCCATGCAAAATGTGCAACTCGCTGCATGGGACGCGGGGGTAGGCATGCAGTGGAGCACCGGGAGCGTCACGTTAGAGGAACAAACTTATCAACTGCTCGGTATTGATTCATCTCAAGAATACATCATCGGCTTTTTCTACACCGGGTACCCTGCTAAAATAGGGCAACCGAAACGGAAGCCGGCCGGCGAATTTATTCGCTGGGTGGCTTAGTTTGTGCCCTAAAGCGATAAAGTACTTCACGCGCGAAGAAGCACGCGGCTCTTAGGTTAGCCATTAGCCAATTGACAGCTGATATGCCGTCTTGGCGTTTTGCCAGAAGAACTTCGCCGCAGCGACGTCTCCTTTCGCGCTGAAGTAGTCATTCACAATCTGCTGTACCGTCTTGTATGAGGCGAATCGTTCTGAAACTGGCCAGTTACTACCATAGATGAGCCGTTCTTCGCCAAACGCTTCCCATAAGACATCTATCGTTGGGATGTAATAGGCGACGTCCGAAGGGGCAGGGGTTTGCCCGGTATGCTCTACCAACCCGGAAACCTTGCAGTAGACGTTAGGATAGCGTGCCACTTCGTGAATGGCATCAACCCACGTAGGATGTGGTGGGTTACCATCAACCGGTACCCCAGCAATGTGGTTAATAACTACCCGCATCGCTGGTGTGTGTTCAATCAGAACCGACAGCGTGCGTAAAGCTGCCGGGTTAATCAGTAGTTCAAGTTCAAGCTCCTTTTCGGCAAGCTTCTCAATATTCGCTAAAAACATTTTGTCGCTGATAGAGTTAAGGTGTCCAGTACCGATGCGGATTCCTCGAAAAAGTGGGTTCTCAGAAAACCGATTCAAATGGCGTTGAAAATTCGCATCTGTCGGCGCCAAGTTTCCTACAAACCCGACGATGAAAGGTTCATCCGCCGCCAAATCGAGAAGCCACTGATTATCTTCAACCCATTTGCTGGCTTCGATAACAACAGTTCCTGTTACGCCCTCCGGTACCGCGAGTGCTTTATAATCGTCGGGCATCACGCGTCTATAAAGCAGTTTATCAGCTTCCGGTGGCCACGGCACGCCTTGTGGCCTCGAAGGATTATAGAAATGCGTATGTGTATCAATAATCATCTTTCTCTCCTTTTTTCATCGATAGGCACCATACGCGGACGTGAACGTTCCGCTGCCTATCTTGCCAGAGATATCCTTGCCTTTGCTCTTATAATTTGTCTCATCGCGTGTAATTCACCTGATAGCACGGAGCAGCGAAGACGGGAACTACAACGCGATGCCTTAAAACTCAGAATGGGACAAGCCCTCAATCCCACGGATTCGGAGGGACATCTTCAGCTAGGGAAAACCTATTATCAACTCGGTGAATATGAAAACGCGATGGAATGTTTTCAAAATGCGATTGCGTTGGATGCGAGGAATCAGCACGCTTATAATAACCTCGGGCTCGTCTATCTTGCGCTCCGCTTAAATCTGCAGGCGATTGATATGTTCCACACTGCACTTGAAATTACGCCTGCAAACCCCGCTTTCTATAACAACCTCGGCTATGCTTACGATATGGCAGAGCAGTTTGATGAGGCACTTTCCGCTTACCGCAGCGCAATTGAAGCAGATGCGACGTTTGTTGATGCTTATTACAACCTCGCTTCTGGATACCTTAACCGCGAATCCTATGATGAAGCGGTTGAGTACTATGAACAAGCTATTGCCCTGGATGACACCGATGCGACAGCCTATTTCAACCTGGGCCTCGCTTATGAAGAGAGCGCGAAGGCACAATTGAATGGTGCCGAAGTAGAGCTATCCAAAGGAACATCTCAAAAATTTGTCAAGGCTATCCAAGCCTACGAAAGGGGACTCTCTCTGGACAAAACGGAAGTCGAGGCGTATTATCGGCTCGCGGGCGTCTATCGGGAAATTGGGGATACGCTCATGATGCGCCGATATTTAGATACCTTCATAGAACAGGCCAAAGGGCTCCCGAATCTCGAAGAACAGCTCAACAGTGCTAAACAGATGATGTCGCCTGGAAAATGATGAGACTTGGTGCATGGGAGACTGAACACTCCGGCACGACAACGGGTTAATACGCATCTAGTTCAATCTCTTCTTCACTGAACCGGAGGTGCGATTGATTAACAAGCGAAACGATGGCATCCCACTGTGCCTGTGTCTCCTCAGAAATTCCGTGTTCCTCAAGCGCGTCAGCAAACCGCGTCAGCAACGCGCTGAATCTGTTTTGAAGGATAGTGTACTCCTCCACCAACTCTGAATTCTTTGGCGGTTCAAAATTTGAGATGAATTTGCCATAGACGGCCAGTTGCTTTGCAGCAGCGACAGCCTGTGCTTGGTTATCACCGGTATCAAAATAGTCGACGAGCTCATAATACTCATCGAGCATCAACGCCATGAGTGACTTTAAATCTTCGACATCAAGGAGTTCTTCGGCTGTATCCGGTGCCGCCATATCTGTGTCGTTAGTAGCTTCGTGCGCTGACTGTTGTTCTGTGCTCGGCGACGCTGTTTGGGTGTCCGGCTCCACTGTCTCAAGTTTTGGAGCGGTTGCCCCAAGAATCGTTAGTCCTACAATGGCTATTACAGAAATGCCCGTTACTGTCAGCGCAATGGGCCGTTTCCAGAGCACCTGGCGTTCGCTTCTATCCAAGAACGGCAAAGCCAGTAATAGCAAAATACCGACTGTCGGAATCACGAACGTGCCGATAATTTCAAAAGGGAACTGGAAGTATTTGAGTAGTTGGAAAAGGAAGAGAAAATACCATTCCGGCCTCGGGGTATAACTCGCATTTGTCGGTTCTGCGACACCTTCCAATGGGACTGGAACGAATAATGCGACGGAAGCGAGAACCAGAAATAGAATTAGCATTCCGACAACGTCTTCAAATACCTGCTCGGGATAGAACGGTTTGCCTCTTTGCCTATCTTCCTCTGTATTTTCTGGGGTTCCGGATGAGCCGTAATATCGGACGAAAAAGAGATGTAACCCGACTAAGACAAAAGCCACCCACGGTAGCCAAATTGTGTGGAGTGCGTAAAATCGTGACAGCGTTACCGCGCCGACATCGGTACCGCCTCGCATGATTTTCTCAACGAATTCACCCAGTACGGGTACGGTACCCGCGATTTCTACACCGACAACAGTTGCCCAATATGCCTTCTCATCCCACGGCAGTAGGTAGCCTGTGAAACCGAAACCGAGTATGACTAAAAATAGTAGGACACCGGCTACCCACGTTAACTCACGTGGTGCTTTGTATGAGCTATAAAGCACTACACGCAGGAGATGCAAGAACATGATGACGACTATCGCGCTTGCTCCCCAGTGGTGCAAACCCCGGACAAACGCGCCGAACGGTACCTCTTCACTAATATATTTGACGGCGTTATGTGCATGTTCAGGTGATGGCGAATAGTATAATGCCAGAAACGCCCCCGTCACGGCTTGAAGCAGTAAAAGAAACAGTACCAAGCTCCCCAACGAGAACAGGAGGTTGATATGTTTGGGCAAAGGTTTGCGCAAATGGCTGCCGATTTCCGCTAACGGAATACGCTCCTTTAAAAATTGCCTCATTTTACCTTTCCTTTACGTACAAAATACCGGCTTCCTCTTTAACTTCAAGCTTCTGCAAAGGACGCGGGGGCGGTCCTGCGATAACTTTGCCAGTTTTGTCAAAAATCGCGCCATGACAAGGGCAGAGGAATTCGCTGCGCTTGTCATCCCAACGTACAAGGCACCCCAAATGAGAGCAGGTTCGAGAAAATACATCCCACTTCCCAGTTCCTGCATCCGTTATGTAGACAGAACGTTTTTTCGTGGCTTGCACCCATCCATCTTTTGCGGTGAATGTATAGTTTATCTTCTTAAATCGACTCCCTTTTAGCAATTCCACTAATCCCAAATCTACCCAGTTTGACTCGCTTTTTTTAAAGGCGGGGGATATGGCGAATCCGATGAGCGGTATACCGGTGGCTAACCCAATGATACCGGTGATGAATGCGGACGCAATCTGTAAAAATGAGCGGCGATGGGTTTGTCCATTTTCTGCTTCTTTCATAATTTCGTCTCCTATGAATCATTGTTTGAGGAGTATACAGCGGGACACCACCGCCACTTAATAACGGCGTATAGCGTCCCACTTTGATTCATTCGCCTTATTGTTTGTGACAACGAAATTAGCGTTTCCGGGTTTGGCCTTCAAATGGGGCACGCAAATCGTATCTGCCTTCTTCCAAAACAGGAAGCGTGCCATCTTCAACCATCAGTTCCAAAGGGAGTTCCTTTGTCTGCATCGGCATCATCACGACATTTTTGATGCGTAACGACTCATAAATCGCTAGCATAATCTCAAGCGTGTGTCTGGCTTGCGCGCCACTGCCGCGGTGTTGCGGAATATCACCTTCTATCCATTCAATGAGTTCTTGAAACTGATTCTTCGGTTCGGGCGGTGGTGTAATTGTTTGCCACCCCTTGGCGTCTCCGTTTTGGAGCAGCAAGTTCCCGTCGGGCCCGTTCCGAATTATTCCTTCCGTCCCGGCGATTCTGGGCATTGGCACGGGTGGTTCCGGCAAATCGCCTTCGTAAATACCACGCGCGCCCCCTTCAAAACAGACTAAGCCCATGCAGATGTCTTCGCAAATTGTGCGGCGTTCCCACCTGTCGGTTGTACGCGAGGTTTGTCCGATAACCCATAACGTCTCTGGATTAGACAACATAAAACGCCAGCCATCAATGGCGTGCGTGCCAGTGTTGAGGAGTCCTGCGTGCTGTTTTGCACGATGGTGAACCGTAGTCGGTTGCCCGATTGCGCCCGCTGCAACGAGTCGTTTCGTCTCAATATTTGCTGGCGCGTATCTGCCTTGATGCCCAATAATGAGCTTGACATTGTTCTGTTCACAAGCGGCAAGCATAGCATCCGCTTGGCCGAGAGATGCTGCCATCGGTTTTTCCCCGATAATGCCTTTGACACCGGCTTTTGCCGCTGCGACTGTCGCTTCTGCCCGGGGGCCTTGCCACGTGGTGATACTCACGATGTCCAAATCCTCTTTTGTGAGCATCTCTTCAACGTCAGTATAAACTGCCGGAATGTCATATTCAGCGGCTACTCGTTTTGCTGATTCTTCATAGATGTCCATTGCGGCGGCAAGTTCCGCGCGCGGATGTTTTGCCCAGGCTCTTGAATGTGAACGGCCCATTCCGCCACAGCCTACGATGCCGATGCGATATGTCTGAGTTGCCATCTGTTGCGTCTCCTTTGTGAGTTTAGGGTTCTAATTGTAGCACATTGCAACTATCTTGTCTATTTTTTCTTTTTTAATCCATTTCGTTTTTGACACTTTCGTGTCCCTGCCGAGATGGTGGAATCTCGGCCGAGATGGTGGAATCTCGAGATTACTCCTACGAGCGGGCTTGCAATTGAAAGTCCGCGATTAACGAAGAACGAGTTGTGTCTCGATGAAGAACCTGGACGTTGAATGGCTAATAAAAATATGTTAGACTTGGTTTGTTATCTCATTATTTTCCGATGCAGCAGAGTGAGATGAATTTACGTTCATCTCTCTTGATTCTTTCGTCAAAACCCTCAGTTCTAACAATTGAATTGACTATCAGGCATCAAGGTAAATCACACCTACGGGAGATATGATACATAAACGCTCAATTTTTTGCCGTTACTCATAGCGGGGGAAGACTCAGATGTTAATACCCCTTATCCGTCGAGAATTACTCGACAATCTGATGACGTTTCGCTTCTCAGCAGCAGTCTTTATCACATTATTGCTTGTCGTTACCACTACCGCTGTACTCATCGCGGATTACGAGCGTCGATTGGAACGTTACAACACCTCTATTGAGACATATCGGCGGGGATTGCGTAAATGGCAAACCTATTCGCCGGGGATGGGGAGATTATACGTTGCTCGACAGCCAAATCCACTGAGTCTGTTCAATGCTGGGTTGGATAAGCGGATAGGGAACAAGATTCTAGTGTCCCCTTGGTTTGTTCCGTCACTGTGGGATGCCGAAATGGACAGCTTGGATAATTCATTTCTCAATATTTTCTCTTCGATTGATATTGTCTTTATCTTTGAGGTGGTTATGAGCCTATTCGCGCTCATATTTGCCTACGATGCCCTCGTGGGGGAACGTGAACGTGGCACGCTACGTCTCGTTCTGACGCATCCTGTCCGACGCGGATATATCCTGCTTGCAAAGTACATCAGTGCGATGCTTTGCTTGATGGTTCCATTGCTGATGAGCCTGCTCCTCGCCGTGATTTTGCTGGCGACTTCCACTTCAATTTCCTTAAGTACGGAGGATTTTATCCGCATTGGTGGAATCATTCTATCGTCACTCGCGTACCTCTCACTGTTTTACCTCATAGGGCTACTCATTTCATCAGTAACGCGCCGCACCAGCACGGCGCTGATGCTGGCAATGTTTGTTTGGGGGTTCTTGGTATTAGTCTATCCGAATATGATTTTTGCCACGAATGTTCCGCAAGATACCGCAGGGGCACTTGCGTCATCTGCTTTTAACCAAATAAAGCAGATATATGAACAGTTCGACAGCGCGCGGGAAAACTTTCTGGCTAATGACACTGTACCGGGGGAAGCGCCAACATTTGACATGGAGAGTCCTAGTGGATGGACGAGCGGCGATGGATTTATAGAGAATCAGTTTACCTTGTTGTATTACTATTGGAGTGTTATATCCTATCAGGATTTCTATGACAGCGCCCTTCCTAAAGTTCCATATGTCCAGAATTACCATGGCTTCCTTGGGCCTCGTATGATTGATGCAGCGGAGCAGAGCTGGCTTGTCCGAAAACAGGCACTCGAGAACATCTTCGTCCGGCCCGCTGTCATTGGTAGAATGTTATTGAGCCTTTCGCCGGTTGGGGGGTATGATGCTGCAACGCAAGCGTGGGCGGGCACCGGTTTAGAGGGGATTCAAGATTTTTTCGACGCGGCGCGGCAATACCGTCAGGCAGTAATCGCCTATTTATACGATAAAGAAGCGTTTGCGTCTCGACTCTGGTTCGCTGCAGATAAGTCTAAAGTGGACTGGGACACACTGCCACAGTTCTCTTTTGAGAGAAGGGATATAAGTAGGAACGCAAATCGGGCATTGCCGGCCCTATTTTTTTTGCTGATGATTAATCTGTTTTTATTTATCGTCATCTCTCTAATTTTTGTCAAAAGTGAAGTGTAGAATAGGCTCCCGCTAATATGATTTGGCATATCGCAAAACGCGAACTCTACGATAACTTGAATAGTCTCCGATTTGCCCTAGCAACTATTCTATTGTTGGGGTTGATGCTGAACAATGCAATTGTGCATCTTCGAGAGCATCCGGTGAGAGTGCAGAAGTATCTCATCTCTATCACAGCAGCCCGTAACGCTTTAATGGCGCGGGCGAACAGTTTATATGAACTCGCACAAAAGGGGCCCGGAAAGCTTTACAAAAAGCCATCATCCCTTCATTTCTGTGCAGAAGGCGGCGACACTTTTTTATCAAGAACTGTTGAGGCAAAACATGGCTTTTGGGAAAATGGGAATCTCAAGAGTTTTTGGCGAATGACGTATCCAGCTGCAATGCCGAATCTAACAAATATTCGGCCGGATGTTACCAAAGTGGATTGGGCATTCATCATCGGTTCTGTTTTGAGTTTGATTGCCCTTCTGTTCACCTTTGATTCGGTTGCTGGTGAACGGGAGCGAGGCACCCTGCGATTGATGTTGTCGAATTCAATCCCGCGCTATACTGTCTTAACCGGTAAATTTCTAGGGGCGTTGGTGAGTCTTAGCATCCCATTTGGGCTTGCAGTCTTAGTAAATCTTCTGGTGTTCTCCATGTCAAGTGCTATCGATATCAGTATCGATGCCTGGGGACGCTTAGGCATCATCTTCTTTGTTGCAATTCTGTACACATGTCTTTTTCTGGCGCTGGGTTTGCTCGTATCGGCACGTGCCCAACAGAGCGCGGTAAGCTTGGTAATCCTTCTGTTGACGTGGGGCACTTTTGTGGTTTTTATGCCAAACCTCCTTCCCTCAATTGCCAGTGGTTTTTCATTCCCGATGTCTACTGATGAACTTCAAGTTCGCGACGATGACATTAATGACAAACTTTGGGAGGAGTACTTCCATCAAATTGGCGCGTCCAAGCTTGGAGATATGCAAGCGGGTAGCAAATATGTCACTAAAGATGCGGCAGCACAGCAGTGGTTGATTGAAGAGCGCTTAAACCAGCAGATTAACCAAGTTCAAGGCGCACGTTCTATCACGCGTATCTCACCCGCTGTGATACTTCAATACCTCATCGAATCCTTTTCGGGAACCGGTTTTGAGCGACATCTGCAATTTTTAGAGAATGCGCGACGCTACGCGCGTGAATACCGCAAATTCGTCGTTGACACCGACAGGGGGGATTCGGCAAGCCTTCATCTCATAGGGGTTCGGGGCGCCATGTCTCAAAACCCCGTTCTTCCGGAATCAATCCCAATCTTTGAAGACACACTCAGCCTGACGCGGGATTTCAATGATGCCGCGATAGATTTCCTGCTGTTGATGCTGTTTTTGATGGTTCTTCTCTTCGGTGCATATCTCGCCTTTCTGCGTGTTGAAGTTTAGGGGATTGTCTTGAAATGCGCAAACACTTATAGCAGCATCGGCTTTAACTGGCTCACAAATTTGACAAACTGCCAAAAACCTGTTAAACTCTGTGTGAAAAAGTAGCGGAGATAAATAAGATGGCAGATTATGAAGATAAAGGTTCGCAAATTCGCGTGACACGCCTTGAAGCGTTTCCGATGGGAGTGAAAGCTTATGTTAAAATTGAAACCAACATGGGTATCACCGGGTGGGGCGAGATTAATAATATGGAGACAACCGTCACTTGTGCGCTTGCCCACTCTTTGGCGGAGTTGATTATTGGAGAGAATCCAACTCGCATTGAGCATCATTGGCAGCGGCTATTTCGCGCACATCGGAACATCCGAGGCGGTGGCTTGATGGTACACACCATTTCCGCGATTGATATGGCGCTCTGGGATATTGCCGGCAAGCTATGGGGCGTACCGGTTTATCGGTTGCTTGGAGGGCCATGCCGTGATAAAATCTGGAAATACCCAAGCCCTAAAGCGATAAAGACGGGCCCGGGCGGCTCCAAACCGTTCGCCGGTACCCCCGATGAGATAGCAACACTCGTCCGGCGCGTGCAAGAGGCACGAGAGAAAGTCGGGGACGATGGGGCGGTTATGTTCGATGCGCACAGCTGCCTCCCGCCGCCGATTCTCAAACAATTCGCCGGTTATCTCAAATCTGATGACTTGTTGTTTTTAGAGGAAGCGTGGGTTCCCGGCAATATTGACGTCATGCGGAAAATCCGAGAATCGGTGCCGGTACCACTCGCAACAGGCGAACGCGACAGGACAATCTGGGAGGTACGCGAAATCCTTGAAGCGCAAGTGATTGACATCCTGCAGCCGGATTGCGGCCATGGCGGTGGTATCACGCAAGCTAAGAAGGTTGCAGCACTCGCTGAAACACACCACGTCCCCATTGCACCACACTGCACGATGTCCTATCTTGGACTGACAGCGAGCTTCCAACTCGCCGCTGCTGTACCATTTTTCCTCATCCATGAAGGGTACGAGAATGTCCTACCGCATGGCGTCGCGTATAAGACGTGGGAAATGGACGAAGATGGATGCGTTTCGCTACCGGAAGGGCCCGGCTTAGGCGTTGAAGTGGATGAAGAACGGGTGATTGAAGTCGGAAAAGAACCAGGAAGACGGTTCACCTGGCCCGATAGCCGATTAGCAGACGGCTCTATTGCCGACTATTAAGCGGGGATGCCGGAATTCTGGGACTGAAGGGTTACCGAGCGGAAAACATAAAGATGATGGCATGATGGCTAATTATCCAAACAGAATTCGTCTCAAATGTGCTGACATCTTAGCGTTTGTATTTCCGAGTTTGCTTGGCACACCTGTCGGCAACTTGAATCCGATTCCAACGGCATTCCGGGCATGAGATATTCGTGTAACTTACAGAGATAGACTGCTTCCAAACCTGCCAGTACCCCCTGTCATGAATAGCAACCAAAAGGAGAATCACCCTGTTAAAAGAAGTTTTAACCAACCGCTTCGTGCTTGGAGCTTTTGTCTGCCTAATCTTGTTTATTGCAGCAGCTCTGCTCTATCTCAAGCACATTGAAAACGAGACACAACAGCCCATCGCACGCAACGCGGCTGATATTGAAGCGTTGAACGTCCGCAACGCGCAAATACCAGATACCGACACCCAATCGGGTTTGTTCTTTGATACGGTTTCCATCGAGGAGACAGCGGAAGCATCTAACACCTTGCTAAGGCAAGATAGAGAAGTGTACGCGATTGATGCATCCGTTGCCACCATTGCCGACACGTTCAACGTCAACATCTCTCATTCGGTTCTTGCCCATGTCTCAGAGAAATTGAAAGCGGAAAACGCGACATTAAAGCAGCAGATTGCTGCGTTTACCAAAGAATCTACCGAGCGGCATGATTGGCAGGGTAAAGAGATAGCCGGAATGAAAAAGGCCGGGTTACAAGACGATGTCAACAACGGTATTGCCTCACCGGCTGATACGGTATCATCGCTTGCGTGGAAAGATACCTCCGGTTTTACGGATGCATATGATATCCCTAAAGGTGCCACAGGGACTTGGGCGCTCTACAAAAAAAAGTACGAGGTGGACACGAACGAGAAAACCTGCTCAGAGTGTGGTGTGGAATACGGAGGCGCTCATCAGTGTGAGGGGCAGACGTGCATAATCTGTGGTGTGAGTTTCACATCAAAGCATACTTGCCCTTCCGGCTACGACTACACGCCGAATTGTTCATACTGCACTGCAGGTTGCTCTGCCTGCGCTATTGGCTCGGGTGGCTCTAGCGACAGCTACTACTAAGATTTTATAACGAGAATGTCTCCACAAAGCGGATAACTTGATAGGCTTTAGTACACTTCAAAACGCTGTGGTATCTAGCGATGGGATACTGCTTCAGTCCTGGTGATTCGCCTTAACAAATTACTCTATCCATTGCATGGTTTGGCGAAGCTTCTCTTTTGCCTTGGCGTGTTCCCGGCGTGCCTGATAAAAGACGCGTTGCGCCTCCGTAAATTGTGCTTGTGCTTGAAATGCGTCGTCAAATGTCAAGCCTCGATAATTTCGCAATTCAATGGTAACTTCATCGAGCACTCGTTCAATCGCTCGGAGGCGCTGCTCAAAAATTTGCACCCGTTTCTGCTCAATCTCAATCCGTTCTTGCGCATTTGCCACATCGCGGTAATCGCGGCGCACTGCTACGCGAATCATTTTCCGCTGAGCGGTATGCTCTAACTGGATGCGTTCCAGTTCAGCGAGCTCTGCTGCGCGCAGGTTAGCTGTCTTATTCCCATCAAATAGTGGGATATTAACGTTGAAACGGACTTCCCACCCGTCTTGCGAACGCGGCATCCGTTCAAAGAGGCTAGGTATATCCCGTTCTAATAGGACAGGATTGTAGCGCGCTGTTGCATCCCAGTTCTGCTTTCCTGCCTGTTGTTCTAACAAGATACTCAAGTCTCGGTAACGTGCCGTCGCGGACAGTTTGGGAAATCGATTCCATATCGTTTCGGTGATGAGCCGTTTTTGGCGTACGATATCGCCTTCTAATTCTCGCAAATCGAGGTTGTTTACAAGCGCAAGTTCAACGGCTGTTTCCAGGGTGATGTTGTCATCCGGGAGCGATTGCGATAAGACAACTTGTGCGAGTGGTTCAAGTCCAGTCAGGCGGATGAGTTCGGCGGTGTCAACATCAAGCCGGCGCTGGAGTTTGTTCAACGCCAGCTGTTGTTCAGAGAGTTCCAATTCTGTATTCAGGCGACTCAAGAAAAGAATCCGTTTTTTCTCGTGCTTAATCTGTGTTACTTCAAGCTTCTTCTCCAATTCTACCTCAATCGCGCGCCGTTGGCGAATTTCTTCTTCTGTCAAGATGATATCGTGCCAGAGGTTCCGGAGCGCGGAAACGAGCTCCTTTTTTGCGCGTTCGTGCGCAATTTCTGCTTTCCGAACTTCCTCCTGTGCATCATCTAGTCCCTTCGGTAGCTCCCCAAATTGCATCAGAAGAAGACTTAGTTCTGCACGTGAAAGGTAATCCCGCTCATCTATATCTCCATCTCTTTGGCGCTGATATTCGCCGGTGAGCCCAACTTGCGGCAGGTATACGGCTTTCGCCACTCGAAGATTGGCTTTCGCTTTGTCAACACCCTTTTCGGCTTTCTTAACGAACTCGTTATTTTGCAAAACCAGTTCAATGGCACGCGCTGGCGTTAGCGAAATCAGGCGCTGTGCCGAGACAGAACTGACAATTCTCATCGTAATCAGGAGGCATAAGATGAATAGGAGAATTTGCAAATTTTTCTCGCTTATGAAATTCTTCATCGTCGAAAAAACCTATCTCCTACTGATTCGTATGGTAACAATCGCAATGCCGATGACGAGCAGAATTAAGACACCAAACAGAATCGTGGTTATCGATACCTGTGTCTTGGATTCCACCTTTACGGTAATCGAGCGTTCGCTTGCATCAAATTTGCGATTATCGACAGTCACTTCGGCATTCAGTTTCGCCTCGTATTCGCCGACGCTGACATCCTGTGGCAGTATCAATGTCAGTTGTATCTCTGTTTCTTCGTTACGCCGAAGCGAAGAGACTGTCTCTGGCGTGACAGTGTAGTCCCATTCGGTGTTCACCTCAACCACCATGCGAATATCAACTAAGTCACGAGTGCCGACGTTCTGTAACGTGGCAGACATATTGACAACATCACCGATTTTAATCGTTTGGAAGGTGTTGGGCACAAAGAGTCCTATCTCCGGAACCCCCTTCGGAATCAGTTCAAACCGCTCAACGCCGCCTTGGATATTCGCAATTCTTTCTGGCGCTAAGTCCAGCCGGTTATTGATGCCCCCTAATTCGTCCGCCTCTTTCTCATCAAGTACAGCGACGTAGAATTCAAGTGTCGTATCAAGATATAAGGCATCCAATTCTTCGGGCAGATACACAACTAAGGCGAGATTCCGTTTAGACTGTTCCTGCGTAAACTTAACTTGGGATTGTCGCGACTTCGTCTCCGGTTCTTGGAACTCAAAAGAGAGGCGGTTCAGTAAGTTAATCACGCGCAATTGAAACGTGTTCTCTGTTTCTGCTAACCTGTCGAGGGTCAAATCGTACGTTAAGCTACTGCCGAGGTTTCCCTCTTGTGAAAACCGTAAGGAGCTGACGTTAACGACATCACGGGCTGATTCCTTTTGCAGATAGATGAGCCGCGCATCCGCGTCAGCCAGTTCAGGATACTTCAGCGAGACTTTAAGGCTCTCCACGTCCTTTTGGAGTTGAAACGTGAGCTCCACCGTTTCATTGTAACCCAGCACCGAAATCTTCTCTTCATACGGTTTGACGATATTCGTGTCGTCCGTTACATCCAATAAAGAGACATAAATTGCGCGAATTTCATTTGCAGCGGCAATTTCCTCCGGAGACGCATTTTCTGGCATCGCCTCTGTTGTTGACGTATTCTTCAACACAATCTTCACCATCATCTGATTATCAATCCTGAACTTCTTCGCGCTCAGAATCGAGATGTGACGGGTATCTTCCTCAAGATGTATTTTGTACGGATATTCTTTATCAAGGTATCGCAAGTTGACGATGAGATTATCTACATTTCGCCGCAGTTCAAAGTCCAGCCGTTTTTCTTGCCCATCCTTGAGTGTCGGAATCCTTTGCTCATAAGGGTAGCCGATGATAGAGGCGGTATCGTCCTTAATGGAGACATAGACGTTATTAATTTCTTGTGCCGTGCTCTGCTCAATTGTGTCCGGAGGAGGTCCGCCACTACTGACAACAGCCCCATACGTCAGCACGACTTCTAAACGTCGCCGTTCTTCTTGTTTATAGCGGCGCGCGGACACCACGGAAATGTACGGCTTTTCCTGTTTAAGGTGTATATTGCGTTCTTCAATCGTACCCAGATAATTTAATTCGACAATGACACTCCGCACATCCTCCTTAATCAGTTCAAATTCGAGTTCTATCGTCTCACCTTCCTTAAGGGTGGCGATGCGCCGTTCATAAGGTTCAGCGATAATCGCACCTGCCCCACCAAAATCCTCCTTCTCCTTAATCGAGACAAAGATATCGTCAATCTGCGCACTGATGACGACGTCTTGTTCCAGCACCTTTGAACTTTCCGTGAGCTTGACAGGTGCAGAGCTGTTCTGCAAGCGAATCGAAAAGAGTTCTCTGCCGTCACGAGATTCATAGAGCCGGGTGCTTTCAATGGTGATATGCCAGGTATCCTTAAGGGAGTCGAGTTCCACTTGCTGCAGGTTGAGCTTTGCCTTCTCATATTCTGCCACAGCACGTTTATATTCTTCCTCTGCCTGATTCACTTCAGCAACGGTGACGATGTTGTTTTCTTCAAACATCATTGCCTTGAGGTTTTCCAGCTCAATCTGCTTCTTTTTCATCAAGTTTTCGGCTAATTCCATTTCCAACCGCGCGCCACCGATGGCAATTTCACGGTTCTTATCATTCTTTGTCTTCGCCGAAGTTACCGCCGCTGTCGATGGGGCTTCTGGTTCCTGAGCCAGCGGTGATATGATACCCGCTACAGCGAATCCCTGGATGAAGAGATATAGCAGGAAAGCAGATGGATTTTTCATGATGTGCGCTTTGTCTCTACAGATTCATAGCCTGCGACATAACGGAGATATAGCGTCTCAAGGTTCTCCGCTTTAACCTCTTCCCGCGTCAATTCACGTTCCAAGTTGCCCTCGACGAGGATGCCAATCTTGTCAGCAATCTCTTTTGCACGGAAAATGTCGTGGGTGGACATAAAAATCGCTTTGCCTTCTTCGCGCAGTTCACGAAGCAGATTAAGGAAATCCGCACCGCCCTTTGGGTCCAGTCCGGAAGTCGGTTCATCCAGCAGCACTGCACGTGCGTTCTTCATAATCGCAATCGCGATGCCAAGACGTTGCCGCATGCCTTTGGAAAATGTTTTAACCCGACGGGTAAATGATTCAGGCGGTAACCCCACGCGCCCAAGCGTCGCATCCAATTCGGTGTTAGAGACGTTCTTCTGGCCGCCCAATTTCGCAAAAAATGATAGGTTCTGCCGGGCTGTGAAATTCCGGTAGAGTTCTACGTTCTCCGAAACGTAGGCGAGATACTTCTTCGCCTCCAGCGGAAATTTCGGAATTTCAATATCATCAATGAGGGCAGTGCCACTTGTCGGCTCAATAAAGTTAAGCAACATGGAGATAGTTGTACTCTTACCGGCACCGTTCGCACCGAGAACGACGTAGATTTCACCGTCGTTAACGGTGAGGTTGAGCTCATTCACGGCTAAGACAGATTCGTTATAGACTTTGGTGAGTTCACGAGTTTCTAACATCTGCTTGTCTCTCCTTATGATTGAAGTTCCATCAAATCGCAATGACATCGACGCGTTCTGCTTTGGAGATGTATTACAGACAGGTGGGCATTATTAAATATATGATACCGCGCTCCCTAAAATTTTTCCACCCAAAGAACAACGCTTTCACTTGATGAATCATAATCTTTCCACCTCAAGCATAGCATTGTCTGGCTTCGTATAAAGCACTTCAACGTCAAATATCGGACCGGAAAAATTTCACAAACGCTACTGTTGTTAACACCACTGCGAAAAAGCAGAGTAGCAGCACATCAACGGCAGATTGGCGCAAGGTTTCCGCTAGAGAATCATCTTTCATTGGGGGAGGTTGCGTGATTTTGACTATATCTGTATCGGGATTAATAGTTCTTGTCGAGAGATGTTCTCTGATTTTACTGAACAAATCCACATACAAGGCATCATGGTAACGCTCACCTGTTTGGAAGTAGGTGTTTTTTTTCTCATTTCCTGTCTGTGTTAAGTTCGTGATAATATAGATTAAAGAAGATGTGGGGGTAATTCTGGACACGGTTTCGCCTACCTGTTCCTGTCGTTTTTTCTTTCGTTGATAACGCCTGTCTATCTGCTCTGCGAGCGTCACAAATTTCTGCCGATATTCTTGTTCAAGCGGTTGTATAAGCTCATCAACCTTTTTCCCGGTTTCCATTCCCGCTGCAAGCTGTTCTTCCGTAGAAAGTGGCCCAAGTTCTTTCCAGATTTCTTGGTGCATTTTCCTTTTTTTGTCTTCAAGCGCTGCATTCAAATTATCGCGTGTCGCTGTCTTTTCTTGATAGACACTTTGCAAAGTTTGAGTGGGCGCGATGAATTTCGCGGAGAGAAACCCAATCCGCGGCGCGATTAGCACGGTGAATACCCAAACGGTAAAAGCGACGATTAGGGCAGTCTTGGAACCGTCTAAATAGGTAGAAATCACCGTCCCTATCGCAAAAAACACGGCGATATAGAGCATGGCAACCGACATGATGCCGAGGATTCTCCCTAAAATGTCTGGCTCGCTAAGCGGAAAACCTTGCGTGACAAGCAGCAGCAAGCCGACGAAAAACGACATTAAGAACGGAACGACAAACACGATATAGCCACCAATGAGCTTACTCCATAGAAAATAATCGCGCGGCACGGAATTTGATAACGTTACCCGCAGCGTGCCAGCCTCCCTTTCTCCGGCAACGGCATCAAATGTAAATAGCAGCGCAAGCAGACTGAAAACCGTGCTGACAATGAACAGAAAATCTAATTGCCCTAAAAGATATGAGAGCGGGGCTGAAACCAGGGCGGGTGCTCCTTGCGTTACACCGTTGCGCGTCATCCCAAGGTAACTCGGCAACGCCTCTTCTAAACCGTTTGCGAAAACGCTCAATGGTGTGGGTTTGAGGAAGAGCTTCGACACTTCAAGTTCCGGTTCTAGCGGCATCTTCGTATTCATCGTAGTTTCTGCGATGTTTGCGAGTTTAACTGCTTCTTGATAATCAACCCGGTGTTGGATATGCTTATGGTAATTGATTGAAAGAGTGAGGGGAATCAGCAAGAGACACATCAGCAAGAGCGCAATGAACCGGGCACTGAGGACATGATGCATCATCTCTTTTTGAATCAGTGTTAATAACATAAGTACACTCCTGAAATCGTCGAATAGGCCGGATGATTATAATGGGTGCCCATTCTGAAAAGAACTTGTTGGAATTGTGTCACACATGAATTGCGAAACCGTTGCAATTTTTAGGTTTTCCCAATCGCGGCGGTGGCCAAAACACATCAAATATTAGCTCGAGAAAATTTCACAAACTTAGCACACCGCGAAAAAACAGAGTGGCACATCGGCAATGAATAGGTTATGCCACATTATCTACGAATTATGTCAGAAAGTGAAGTGGTGCTGCACACCTGGCAAATGCGCAACGATTGCCACCTGCACATTCGTGGCGTTGGTTTTCGGTGACAATGGGATTTCCCGATTTGATGGATTATATCCCCAACAGTTCAGCCTTATATATATCGACAACTGCATTCAAAACGGATTGAGGAAGCGCTTCCAGCTGCGATGCGAGTTCCTCTTCAACGTTCACCATGAGGCTGTAGTCAAACGTTTCGCGTTCTTCACATGCATCAAAGAATTCCCCGTGTTCCACTAGTAGGTTTGCCAAACGTGCCGGTGTCAATCCGGCGGAGATACCGTGCAGGTTCCATGCAGTTCCCCTGTAGCCGCGTTCGTAATCTGCCCCGAAGTGTTTGCGTAAAATTGATTCCCGCTGTGAACCCTCCTCGCCGCGATTTTCCAATTCTTTTTCCGCCGCGATTGCCTGGGCATCCAATTCGATTTGAAACGCGGTTGAGGCATCGGCTGCCGCTACGGGATAAATTTTGTATTCCATTTTTCCGTTTTTCTCTTCAGCATGTTCTGAAGTCCAAATCCCTGCACTCCTGATTGTGAATCTGCGGAAGCCGATTAGCACTTCATTCGCGAAAGCACATCCGTAGGTTATCGCGTTGATTCCGATGCGAATGCCTATCTGTTCTTCCTCACGGGAAATTTGGATGTTTACTGATTTTCAGAATCCACGATAGATGACAGTATTGCTTGAGGGAGCGCGTTTAGCACATCGCTTGCAATGAGCCCTTGCAACCCGATGTGCTCAGATGCTATATCCGCAGCGAGGCCGTGTAGGTAAACACCAAGTACCGCTGCTTTCTGATTGGCCAAGCCTTGTGCCATCAACCCCGCAATTACGCCTGTTAGTACATCCCCCATGCCTGCCGTTGCCATGCCGGGATTCCCGGTTGAATTTATCCAGATATCCCCTTTTGGGCAACCGATAACAGTAGGTGCTCCTTTAAAGACAAGTGTCACACCGTATTCACGTACAAATTGCTGTACACTCTTAATTCGAGCTGCTTCGAGTTCTGGAACAGTCATATTTACCAACCGCGACATCTCACCTGGGTGTGGGGTAAGGACTGTGTCCTTCCCAAATGTTGCATCATGAGTTCTGTTTTGATTTAAAATCTTGTGCTGTGCGAGGGCATTCAATCCATCTGCATCAATAACCGTCCGTAAACCGAGTCGCTGCTTATGATTTTCATCAACCAATTTCTGCACGAGTGCCGCCGTTTCTGAATGTTGAGAAAGCCCTGGCCCGATGGCGAGGACAGATGTTGTCTTTTTTGCGAATTCAAGTATGGGAGCTAGGGCGGATTCCGCCAAGCTGCCGGCGTCTGTTTCCGGGAGCGGTAATGTCATCACCTCAGAGAGTTTTACTTCTAAAATCGGATTCAGGGATTCTGGAATCGCGAGCGTTACGAGCCCTGCCCCTGCGCGCAAAGCGCCTTCACTCGCAAGTGCTGCCGCGCCTGTCATGCCCCGTGCCCCGGCAACAACTAGCACTCGCCCATAATTGCCCTTATGTGTTGCAGCCGGGCGTGCGGGCAGCCAATTCGCTGCAGTTTGTGCCGTTGTCCAGTTCACTTTAATATTTTGTGCAGCAACAACGCTTTTAGGGAAACCGATATCGGCGATGTCAACCTGTCCTGCGAATGCTGCACCGGGATGCAACAGTAGCCCACGTTTGGGGAGCCCAATCGCCACGGTTCTCTGTGCCCGGACGCATACCCCACGTGGATGCCCCGTATCCGCATCGAGTCCGGACGGGACATCCACCGATAAAGTCGGTACCGATTGACGGTTGATAGCCTCAATGACATCAGCAATTTCGCCGTCAACCGTGCCCCGTAAACCGATGCCGAAAATCGCATCGACGAAGAGCTCACAGTTCGGTTCGTAAGTACTAGATGTGATGTCAATTTGGGGGTGAGGACTCTTCTCGTAAGTATTGAAAATTGCCTCATCATCGGCTTCAATCCGTAGGATTGCGGAATTTTTATTTTCTCCGACAAGACAAAAAATCCGAATGCCCTTTGAGGATGATACAGACTGCGAATTCAGACTGAGACGACTGGCAATCAGTAGATTCCTGAGGGCATTTCCCTTAAAATCTTCACTAGGCGAGACGAGCAAGACATCAACAGCACTGCCGGCATGCGCTAGCTGTCGTGCGACAACTAAGCCATCGCCTCCATTGTTTCCTTTACCGACAAAGATACCGACTCGCTGACACGTAGGATAATTGCGCCGAATCGCGTCAACAATCGCGCGTCCGGCAGTTTCCATCAAAACAATTCCGGGTACCCCAACATCTTCAATTGTGTCACTGTCAATCCGGCGCATTTCCGCCGCTGTCACGACTTTCATGAAGCTTTGCCTGTCAATTCGTCAGCGAACTTTATCAGTTGCTCCCGCATCTGCTGTAATACGTGTTCCAATTTTTCCTGTTTAACCTTCACAGACTGTACGCGTTCATCTTGGTGCGTCTGGAGGCAGAACGTCAAATTGTTCCGCAAATCGAACAAACTCTGCCGGATATGCTCCCGGAAGGAGCCTTCTGGGTACATCCACCGTCTACCTCGTGTCTGGCGCAAATTGAAGTGGCAGTGCCCATTATTGCCGCCGAAGCAGTCAAAGCGCATGATTTCGTCATCATATACATACAAGGATGCGGCGGGGCCGCGTCCACCTGTATCGTCGCGCCAATATACCTCAAGTCGAACGTTATCTTGGATAGGATATTCGACTAGTTCATGCTTTAGGTTAGCCATCAGTCTTCCCCTTTTCAGAATCGCTGGAAAAGTCTTTTGAATTTTTACCCGATTTGCGTTAAACTATAGCAGAATTGATAACCGCAGTCAAGCTCTAATTTTCTATTTCGTTCAGCATCGTTTGTCGAAGATTTTGACTGATATCTGACGACGATGGTGATTTTTCTTTCTATCAAAGTGAGGAAAGGGAGTTCCTATGGCGACTTTTAAAGCAGGTATTATCGGTTGTGGCGGGCGCGGCCGTTCACACGCGCGCGGGTATCAGGCATCACCAGACGTTGAAATTGCGGCTTGCTCTGAACCCGTTGAAGACGTACGAAATGCATTCGCCGCCGAGTTTGATGTCACAAATACATATCAAAACTATCAAGAGATGCTGGATACCGAGTCGCTTGATTTTGTCAGTGTTTGCACATGGATTCAACTCCACAAGCCCATGGTTATCGCAGCTGCCAATAGCGGCATTAAAGCGATTCATTGTGAGAAGCCGATGGCACCGACATGGGGCGACGCGCAGGCACTTTATCAGGCTTGTGTCGATAACAACGTTGTCATAACGTTCTGTCATCAACGGCGGTTTGCGGCGCAGTTCATCAAGGCAAAACGGTTAGCAAACGAAGGGGCGATAGGCGATTTGCGGCGGCTTGAAGCCGCCTGTCCAAATCTATTGGATTGGGGAACCCACTGGTTTGACATGTTCTTTTTTTATAATAATGACGAACCTGTTGACTGGGTTATCGGTCAAATAGATGTAGCAGAAGAGAAGACTGTTTTCGGCGTTCAAGTCGAAACAAGTGGTGTCTCCTGGATTCGATGGAAAAACGGGGTGGAAGGCCTGCTCGCCACCGGTGGGACAGCATTAGCCGGGTTTTCAAATCGACTCATCGGGACGAAGGGCATCATTGATGTAGGAGGCGGGGCCCCCGTACGCATGTTACGCGAAGGTTCAACCGAATGGGAACAACCAGATTTAAGTGGATTGAGAACGGAACGCGACGCAACCACACTCTCTGTTCTTGACCTGGTTCATGGCGTAAAGACAGGACGAGAGCCGGAATTGAGTGGCCGGAAGTCGCTACAAGCAACCGAAATCATTTTTGCCACATATCACTCTAGCCGGCAACGCGCCAAAATTAATTTGCCACTTACCGTAGATGATTCCGCGCTATTGTCCCTGGTTGCCAACGGCGATATTGGAAGTTAAAAATGCTTCTGGAAACGTTTTGCTACAACGGATGCCAGATAGGGAAACGTTGGAAGTCAATACAGGTTGAAAGCTGCGCAACGATTATCGTATCACCCTGGCAACGTTGAATTCGCACCGTGGGAGTTGAGTTGGAAACCCGTTCATGTTCATGCCTGGTATGACGCCGCTTCGGTAGAAAAAGCGCATAAACTCACTGAGACATTCATAATCAAATCTCGTGCTCAGACAGTTAAAATACTTTAGTAACACGCTTAACAGGTTTGGAAAACGTTGGTAATTTTCTCAACCTAATTGAGCGTTTTACGTCTAAACTCTTTAATAAATAACGCTTGACTAAGGGTAACCTTGCTTATTAGAATCCCCAATAGTTTAAAATTGAGTGCCAGGGAGAAATCAGTGCAAAAAAATAAAATTCATAAACGCGTGCAAAGGCATCCGGCAATCGCTTCATTTTTTGTCGCCTTTGTATTTTGTCCATTAATATTACTCACAGTTCTACCCACCAACCTTTGGGCACAAGCCGAAGTAACCATAAGGGCCGATGCAAACGGCGATACCATATTTAACGGGACAGCTCAAGTATTGCGCATCACCATCACCACGAATGATGAAGCCAGCGGGCCTTACAAGATTCTTGTTGAACCCGCTAGCATAATTTTCAGCGGAGACATAGGGGAAAATCAGAGCCAAATCAAATTCTGGAACGGAAAAATAGGTAATAACAAACAGCCAGACGGAAACTACACGCTTCGAGTTGAGGTGGGTGAACGGGACGCGGCGGGGAAACTGATAGAGGCTACTGGGGATACAGATACCATACAGGTAACCATAGACACAATCCCCCCTGAAATCTCAATCTCGGCGGACGTCAAGGCGTTCTCGCCTAACCGGGACCGCGTTCTTGATAGGATAGAAGTTTACTACAGTCTGAGTGAGAATGTCGAGACAAGCCGACTGGAATTCTTAACCGATAGTGGTACGGAGTTCGGACAAGCCGATGTACTGACTGGTAATCGAGGCAACCATATCTACCGTTGGTACGGGGGAGACGGCGGTAGAACCTTCAGAGTACTCCCTGACGGTATTTATACCCTCAGACTCCGCATTACGGATAAAGCGGGAAACGAAACCACAGCTCAAACTAACAAGATTACGATAGACACGTTGCCACCCAAAATTCCGAGTGGAAGTATTAAGATTCTCACAACAACAGGTGAAACGACGCTTATCACCGGGCGCTTTGTTAGCCAAGCTATCAGCGGGTTCAAAGTAACGCCCAACAAGGGTGAATCGATTGCTAGCCCGATTGACTTTGACAGCTCAATAACGAAACTGACACTAAAAAAGAACGGAAAATCAGAGACGCTCGGTACACTCGGTAATGATGGAACATCCTTGACGTTCACCCTTGGCAATATCCTTAATGGGGCATCGGAGAACGGCCTCTATATGCTTGATGTCAGTGTTGGAGATACCGCTGGAAACGTTGTCACAGAAAACCTCTCGTTCGTGTTTGACAATATTGCACCGACATTAACTCAGGTGGCAACCAGGAACGGCACTTTGAGGGAAGGCGACGGAGTCAACAAATGGATGAATTTCGTAGAAGCAACCCTGAAGGACAACTTACCAGATGGCTTAAACCTGATAGATTCCACTATCCGGTTGACGGGACCAAGTGGGGCTATATTAGGTAAACAAACCCGGCCAGCATCTGACAAAATCCGATGGGTTTTTCTTAATCCGCTATTGACGAAAGATGGTATCTACGACGGCGAATATACCATAGAAATCATCGGTATTGATAATGCGAACAACAGCACAGGAACTATCCAAATTCCATTCATCTACGATAACAAAGCACCTGAGATTACCTCCATCGTCCTGGACGCAGACACCGGGACATTTGCCGCGCTTCAAGATACCCTCTATTATTCGCAGCCCATCCATCAAATCGTCGCCACTTTTGAAGATGAAGGCATCGGTGTAGAACTGGAAGAACCGACACGGATTCGCTTGAGTCCCGCCAAAAACGACGACGACGACATTAAACCCATTCCAGGCCGGACGTTGAGGGATAACGATAACAATAGTATTGCTTATATTTTAGCTGAACCCCTCACCCGCAGAGATGGAAGTCAAGATGGAACTTATCTCATTAATGTCCACGTTGCAGATACCCTCGGAAATGCGCAAACACGACAGGTTCAGCTCATTTACGATACGCAGCTCCCTACACTCGTCTCCACTGTGCCCGCTGTGAATGAAATTGTCGCTACCCTCTCTGACGTACAAATCAACCTTAACGAAATCACCAGCGGCATTGATTTCGTCCAGAGTGTCTTCCGACTCATACATAACGGGGAAGAAATCCCTGTAAAAATTACCAGTAATGGAACCGGCACCGTCACGCTCAGCGTATTGTCACCCTTCGCAGTAAACGGTTCAGATGATGGGGCATATATCATAGAAATCACACTCGTTGATATGGCAGGAAATCAAAGTGCAATTGCCCGGCGAGAATTCTTCCTCGTGAGCGAAACCAATCCAAAAATTCGCCTGCTACGACCGGAAGCGACTCTCGTCAATAGCTTGACAGCAGATGCTGATGGATTTGTGGCCGTTGAACTCGTTGATTATATCGGAGTGGGTATCGATTTTGAGAAATCTACACTTGTGGTTAAAGCACCCAATGGTACCACGGTTCCAAGAAACCTCGCACACCCCGCAGTGGACGAAGAAGCCCGCCGTTTGATCTGGCAGCCAGAAACCGTGCTCCCACCGGATGGCGCCGCAGATGGAGAATATACCATAACGGCAACCTTCGTTGATTTTAATGGGAAAAAATGGAGCGAAAATTTCAAATTCACGGTTGATACACAATTTCCACGAATCGCAGATGTCCACATTTTGACAAAAACACCGACGCTGCTTGAAATCGGAAAAACCACAGTAATAGCGGAAATCGTGTCTGGCATCCGCGTCAGGTTTCAAGCCGACGATGTTGATATCAACAACACGACGGTGGACTTCACAGGGCCCACAAACGCGGAGATTCCGATAAACGTCTCTCAAGACGGCACAGCGAACATCATCATCAATTTCTCAGAATTGAGCCCAGACAGTGAGTATACCCTCTCTGTTACGCCGCAGGACCATATCGGAAACCGCGGCGAACGCCCCTTCCTCTATACGTTTGAACTAGATTTTGGACTGCCTCAAGTTAGCTCTATTCAAATTAATGAGAAAATAGGTCCCCTCGTTTACGTGAACGAGGGCAAGACGAACATTGTCGCTGTAATCACAGACCCAATGGGGAAAGGCTTGGAATTTGATAATGAAAATTCAGGAATCGTTGTAAAAACCGCTGAGGAAACCGCCATACCGGGCATTATCACGGTGGTGCCGCCGAACCAATACCTCTGGCAGCCATTAGCGCTGCCGGCAGATGGTATCTATACGGTTACTATACTTCCAGTCGATAAAGCTGGACGGCAAGGGACTGCCGTCTCGCGACAATTCGTTTATGATACACAAGCGCCCCGCATAACAGCAGTGTCGCCTATTGTACTTAGACAATCACTCTCTGTTCTCAATGCATTATTTTCTCAAAACGGGTCTGAACTGAGTTTCACCGTTGAAGATGTCGGCCCCTCGGAACTCGTATTGGCAGAACAACAGGCCAAACTTTTGGATACAGAGGGAAATGTACTCGCAGCATCGGTGACAAATGACGGTGCGAATCAACTCTTTTTAACACCGGTAGAACCGTTAGCAACCAATGGGAGCGTGGATGGCAAGTACACAGTAACCGTGGCGCTTGTTGACAGAGCGGGTAACCAACATAATGCTGAGTACGCTTTCGTCTATGATACCCAGGCGCCGCAGGTTGATACCGTTACATTGTTGAAAAACGCCTCAGATGCGGATAAGTTAGTCCTGACACCGGCGAGTACCGAAGTGATTACCGACTTCGGTGAGGGAGCAACTCCGGAGCAGCTTTCAGTTGTCATCACCTTCACCGAAGTGACAACGCGCCTTGATTTTGCGAATACAACAATTCAACTGACAGGCCCCGGTGATACATCTATCCCCGTTCAACGTAGCGAAGATGGCACTGCGCAAATCACGGCTACATTCGTGACGCCGCAAGCTCTGGGGGACTATACGCTTCGCATCACGCCACAAGATATCGCGGGAAATGTCGCCGATGCCCCCGTTGATTACCGGTTCCGTCTCGATATTGCACGCCCGATTGTTAGCAATGTGCGCATTGGTGGCAAGGGAGGAGCGATTGTATACGTCAATAGTAATGTGTTCAATATTACTGCCACGTTGGGTGACATTTCGGGTATCGGTTTAGATTTTGGCAGTTCAGGTTCAAGTATCTCTGTGACAAATGCGACGGGTGATGCTGTGGCCGGCACGACAACAGATAACGGTAAAGAACAATTGATATGGGTACCCGATGTGCTTCCACTTGATGGGAGTGGCGATGGAAAGTACACTGTCACCATAACGCCGCAAGATAAAGCGGGGCGAGAAGGTGCCTCTGCGGTTCGCCAGTTTATCTTTGATACACAACCCCCAGAGATTACGGGCACAACCCCTTTTGAACTGAGCCAAGCTGTCTCGTATGTTACGGAGCTTAGACAAATTAGCCTCACCGTTGAAGATGTCGGCCCCTCGGAACTCGTATTGGCAGAACAACAGGCCAAACTTTTGGATACAGAGGGAAATGTACTCGCAGCATCGGTGACAAATGACGGTGCGAATCAACTCTTTTTAACACCGGTAGAACCGTTAGCAACCAATGGGAGCGTGGATGGCAAGTACACAGTAACCGTGGCGCTTGTTGACAGAGCGGGTAACCAACATAATGCTGAGTACGCTTTCGTCTATGATACCCAGGCGCCGCAGGTTGATACCGTTACATTGTTGAAAAACGCCTCAGATGCGGATAAGTTAGTCCTGACACCGGCGAGTACCGAAGTGATTACCGACTTCGGTGAGGGAGCAACTCCGGAGCAGCTTTCAGTTGTCATCACCTTCACCGAAGTGACAACGCGCCTTGATTTTGCGAATACAACAATTCAACTGACAGGCCCCGGTGATACATCTATCCCCGTTCAACGTAGCGAAGATGGCACTGCGCAAATCACGGCTACATTCGTGACGCCGCAAGCTCTGGGGGACTATACGCTTCGCATCACGCCACAAGATATCGCGGGAAATGTCGCCGATGCCCCCGTTGATTACCGGTTCCGTCTCGATATTGCACGCCCGATTGTTAGCAATGTGCGCATTGGTGGCAAGGGAGGAGCGATTGTATACGTCAATAGTAATGTGTTCAATATTACTGCCACGTTGGGTGACATTTCGGGTATCGGTTTAGATTTTGGCAGTTCAGGTTCAAGTATCTCTGTGACAAATGCGACGGGTGATGCTGTGGCCGGCACGACAACAGATAACGGTAAAGAACAATTGATATGGGTACCCGATGTGCTTCCACTTGATGGGAGTGGCGATGGAAAGTACACTGTCACCATAACGCCGCAAGATAAAGCGGGGCGAGAAGGTGCCTCTGCGGTTCGCCAGTTTATCTTTGATACACAACCCCCAGAGATTACGGGCACAACCCCTTTTGAACTGAGCCAAGCTGTCTCGTATGTTACGGAGCTTAGACAAATTAGCCTCACCGTTGAAGATGTCGGCCCCTCGGAACTCGTATTGGCAGAACAACAGGCCAAACTTTTGGATACAGAGGGAAATGTACTCGCAGCATCGGTGACAAATGACGGTGCGAATCAACTCTTTTTAACACCGGTAGAACCGTTAGCAACCAATGGGAGCGTGGATGGCAAGTACACAGTAACCGTGGCGCTTGTTGACAGAGCGGGTAACCAACATAATGCTGAGTACGCTTTCGTCTATGATACCCAGGCGCCGCAGGTTGATACCGTTACATTGTTGAAAAACGCCTCAGATGCGGATAAGTTAGTCCTGACACCGGCGAGTACCGAAGTGATTACCGACTTCGGTGAGGGAGCAACTCCGGAGCAGCTTTCAGTTGTCATCACCTTCACCGAAGTGACAACGCGCCTTGATTTTGCGAATACAACAATTCAACTGACAGGCCCCGGTGATACATCTATCCCCGTTCAACGTAGCGAAGATGGCACTGCGCAAGTCACGGCTACATTCGTGACGCCGCAAGTTCTGGGAGACTATACGCTTCGCATCACCCCACAAGATATCGCGGGAAATGTCGTCGATGCCCCCGTTGATTACCGGTTCCGTCTCGATATTGCACGCCCGATTGTTAGCAATGTGCGCATTGATGGCAAGGGAGGAGCGATTGTATACGTCAATAGTAATGTGTTCAATATTACTGCCACGTTGGGTGACATTTCGGGTATCGGTTTAGATTTTGGCAGTTCAGGTTCAAGTATCTCTGTGACAAATGCGGCGGGTGACGCTGTGGCCGGCACGACAACAGATGACGGTAAAGAACAATTGATATGGGCACCCGATGTGCTTCCACTTGATGGGAGTGGCGATGGAAAGTACACTGTCACCATAACGCCGCAAGATAAAGCGGGGCGAGAAGGTGCCTCTGCGGTTCGCCAGTTTATCTTTGATACACAACCCCCAGAGATTACGGGCACAACCCCTTTTGAACTGAGCCAAGCTGTCTCGTATTTTGCGGAGCTTAGACAAATTAGCCTCACCGTTGAAGATGTCGGCCCCGCAGAACTCCTGCTCCAAGAACAGACGGTGATACTGTTGGATGCAGACGGGAATCAGGTGCCCACACACCGTTCAGATAACGAGATAGACAAAATTTACCTCACGCTTGTCGAACCGTTGGCAAAAGACGGAAGCATTGATGGTGAATATACGGTCCGGATTAACCTTGTTGACAAGTCCGGAAATCGGTATGATACAGAACACTTGATTGTCTACGATACGCAGCCACCGCAACTTGTCAGCACCTCCCCGGCCGATGGGGATATTCTTGCCGATGATATCGCCCAAGTACAGGCGAATTTAAGCGATGCCGGGGGCAGTCAAATCGACTTCTCTGTTACCACCTTAAATGTTATCGCACCGGATGATAAGGAAATCACCGGGGAACTTAGCAATGACGGTAAATCGACACTCATCCTTACCGTGAATCCGTTGGTGGCAGATGGACGTTATCGAATTCGCGTCAGTGCGAAAGATACCGCCGGCAACGGCGATGACTTAGTGTATGAGCGGAGTTTTATCCTCTCACGCACCTTACCAACCGTTGTCGCCACCGAACCGGTAACCGCCCCCGCTGAGGATGCGTTTACGAATGAGGCAATTGAGCAAATACAAGTAGAACTCGAAACAGACGATGAACGACACCTCTCTACCGTTCGGTTACTTGGCCCCGGGGCAAAAATTATCGCTGGAGAACAACAGCGTGAGGCATCCCGATTAACCTATACGTTGGCACGGCCCCTTGCACAAGATGGCTCTGAGGATGGTATCTATACCATTGAGTTCATTCCTATCAGCGCCTCCGGGCGAGCTGGGAAAACCCAAAACTTGACGTTTACATATGATACAAAAGCCCCAGAACTTGAGGCAGAAGATATTCAACTCGTTGTCGCGGAACCCGGTGTGAATAATTCTCTGACAGAAATCCGGGTGACACTGACGGATAATCCGTCAGGAATTGATTGGAAAGACTTTAATGAGGAGTGGATAATTCTTGAACGGGTTACTCCCAACCCAATAAAAATTACGGGAAAAGTCACGGACGTCGTCCCGGACACACTTAGGTTCCAACTTACCGTTCCCCTCGCCGATGATGGCTCAAATGATGGTGACTATCGCGTCACTGTCTCTCCCAAAGACCGGGCAGGAAACGATACGGAACCGTATGAAAAAGAGTTTACCTACGATTTGAGCCCGCCGACAATTGATGATAGCACGCTACTTCTCAACGGTAACCCCTTACTCGTCGATTTGGATGCGACTGATTATCCCACGGCTACCTCCGCCACAGGTGGTGTCGTCATTCAAGCCAAAATGTTTGACACCGGCTTAGGTGTCAACTTGGCAGAGTCGACAATCGTTGTCACAAGCCCTGACGATTCAGAAGTCCCCGGCACCACGCAGCAGAATGGTGTCGATACGCTGGTTTTCAAATCGGAAGGGCTCTCCGTCCGAGGACAATACCAAGTGACGATAACCAGCAGAGGAAATGATCCGGAATTTCTTGGATTTGCCCCAATGGATTCCATTACAACCGAATTCCTTTACGAAACCACCGCGCCGACAGCGACAGTCACCAGTGATGGCGGCAATAGAGAATTAACAGATAAGGCCTTCCCACTTGAGGGTACCGCCGCAGACCCAACCGGTACACAGAAAAGTGGCGACGGCGAACGCAAGGTTCCTGCATCCGGGGTATGGCTTGTTGAAATCGTCGGCACCGGGCCAGATAATCAACCTATTGACGCGGTACCCGCTACCGATGACAGCAACGCCGACGAAGAGCCGTGGAGCCGATGGTCACTTGATTTTCTCCCATCCCGCTCCGGGGAATACGAACTAGATGTACGTGTCACAGACAACGCCGGCAACTACGCCTTTTATGATATCGGAAAGGTCACGATGTCTGTCTCATTAACGTTCCGAGAGCCTACGTTTGGTTGGCCCAACCCCCTCCGCATTTCAAAAGGCGATGTCGCCTTCTTCTCCTTTGATGTCAATGTGCCACAGGGGGAAACCGTCGAGATTACTTTGAATATCTACGATTGGAGTGGGAACATGGTGCTCTCACAAACGTACCCAGATGTCGTCTCGGGGCAGCGCAATGATCAGCTTATAAAATGGAACTTAAAGAACCAAGCAGGTAATTCTGTTGCGCGTGGACTTTACGTTTTCCGACTGGAGGCAATCAATGCAACCGGCAATCGCGCCAACGCTGTTGGTAAAGTGCTCGTTGTTAATTAGGAGACGCTGATGAGGAGAACGCACATGCATCGCATCCGGGAGGGTATAGCTGACTTGTCCGCCCGGTGTTCTCACAATTCACCCGCAAAAAAAGCGATAAAGCGAAAACGAAATAGTTCGAATCTGATAGGAGAAAAACCTTGCAAAACCTGTTTAGACAAAAAAATATACTGATATTTGGGGTTGCCCTTTTAGTTGGTTCACTGTGCCTTGTTCATGAAAACGCGTGTGCTGTCAATATTCATGATGGTGCTGGTACTGCGGGTGCTGCCTTCCTCAACATTGAAGGGGGAAGCCGACCTGTCGGGATGGGAGGTGCCTTCGCCGGGCTTGCGAACGATATCAATACCATCTTTTGGAACCCCGCCGGCCTCACTTCCGTTCAGGATAGGGAACTGACTGCTATGCAGCACTTCTCGTTCGCAGATATTAGTAATCAAACCATCGGGTATGCGCAACGTGCGGAACAGCTCGTCTGGGGGGCAAGCTTCCTTGGAAGTTTTACCGAAATTGAAAGACGTTACAGCCCAACAGAGACACCAGAAAGCACGGTTACGGTAGGGGGCTTCGCCACCGGCTTATCCATCGCCTATCCCCTACGAAACGCGCTGTCAATCGGCGGGACAGCAAAATTAATCTCCCAGCAACTTGATATCGAGAACTCCTATGGGGCCGCTGTGGATGTGGGGGTGCTGTTCCGGTTAATGGAGAACCGCCTGGGTATCGGGATTACAGCCCAAAATGCGGGGGTATTGGATGGTGACGAAAACCTTCCGCTCGCATTACGTGTTGGTATCGCTTATCGGCACTGGGAACAGCAGGATGAAGCGCCGGAAAACATGATGCCGGGCGAGGTTTGGGCATTCGGGGCGGATGCAAATGTCCCACTCATTGATGCGTCCCCGAGCTTCCATATCGGGGCAGAACGCTGGTTTTACGAGGCTGTCGCCGCACGACTCGGTTATCGCATCGGATTAAACGATAATCCAAGTAACGGACTCGCCCTCGGTATCGGTGTCAGACGCAGTGGTGATGACGCATTAGCAAATATAGACTTCCAATTCGACTATGCCTTCGTGCCTGATACTCAGGTTGGCAATGCACACCGCGTTTCTGTCATTACCCGGTTCTAAAAAAGGAAAATGCTAAAATTCTAATACGAAGCCAATAGGAAAGCCCTCATGCAAAACTCGCAGGAGGGCTTTGTATCGGAAATACTAGCGTTGGAAGGGCGTTAAGCACTCATGTCAAGCATCCGTTGAATCGGTGAGCGTGCTTTGTCAATCACTTCGGGCGCCAGTGTCACTTCAAATTCGCTCAAGTCAGCCCCCCTGTCAATGGCTTCAAGAATGTTCGCGATTTTGCCCAAATTCACTTTTGCCATATGGGTACAACGCACCGAACACGCCGTCCAAAATTGGACATGTGGGAATTCCTGGGCGAGATTGGAGGTGAGTTCACACTCCGAGGCGACAAAAGCGCGTTCGATGTCGTTATCAGAGACGCGCTGCGCGATATCCCGCATAATCTGACTCGTACTGCCGTAAAAATCTGCTTCCTGAAGCACGTTCGGGCGGCATTCCCAATGCGCGTACAGTTTGCGCTGCGGATGCCCCTTCGGAATTTCAAATGACTCCCGTATGGCAAGCAGGTCAGCGAGGGTGAAGCGCTCGTGCACCTCGCACACCGCCCCGCGGGTAGTGTTATCTTTTCCCGGATAAACGACAGTTTTTTCGCCACGCAATTCCACTTCTAAATTCTGTGCGAAGAAGATATCCGGTACAAAAATCACGGTATCGCCTGGGAGTGACTTCGCAATGTGCGCGGCATTCGCAGAGGTACAGCAGATATCCGATTCGGCCTTTGCGTCTGCGTAACTGTTGACATATATCATCACAGGGGCACCTGGATAAAGCGCTTTCAACGCCTTCACATCTTCGGCGCCGAAATTATCGGCTAGGGAACAGCCGGCTGTCTTATCAGCAACTAACACGGTTTTATCAGGGCTCAAAATCTTGGCGGTTTCCGCCATAAATGGTACGCCGTTAAAGATTAAATATTCGCCCGCGTTCTTCGCGGCGTACATACTGAGTCCAAGCGAGTCCCCTTGCTCTGCTTTTTCGGATAAACCGAAAACAAGAGGTTCCATGTAGTTGTGTCCGAGCATGACAACGTTGTGCTTCTGCTTGAGCGCCCTAATCCTGTGGATAGTCTTGGCATGTGCCTCTATATCAAGGAACGTCAAACTCGGGTGATGTCGATTGTAAAGTTCTTGCTTAACGTCCTCAATGCTGAATTCTGTATCATTCTGGGTCCCTTCCGTTTTGGGGGTTTCTCCCGTAGAATTCATGCTAATCACGCTCCTATAGCGCGGCGTCGGTACACATATTGCCGGCTACCGCGCAACTCGCTCATTAATTTTTCGTGTTCGTGAGATTCCGTTTACAAGCGAGCTCTTTTCAAAGTTCATAATATTAGATTAGAATACCCGCAAACGCGCTTTTTTGTCAAGGGAGAAATGTCGCATTCTTATCAAATTTTCAACATCGGCGGAAAAAAGAACGTCTGCTTCATCCTCATCGTCTGTTTACTTCTCAGTTCCGGTTCACGCGTGGATGGGTTCCTGTCCTCAAAATTGAGAGGCAAACTGATGCTTGCTGCCCTACTGTCGGGGCTCGCTTATACCACGCATGCGCTTGTTATGAAAGATAGGCGGCCCGAAGCAGCATTAGAACGCCGTCTCGGCCCGCCAGACGGTGTCATTCAATTTGAGCATGGATTCAATCGGTGGCGCGTGTATCATTACGGTGCCCGCTCCTATCTCTTTCGGAACAATCGTTTGTGGGAGCAATCCGTTAATCGAAATTTTCGCGTCAATAGAACAGCGGGGCTGTTCTGCGTTCGCGGCGTGAAAATCCGATATCTATATCGGACATGCTTCACGGAACCGTGTTGGCATCACCGATACGCTTTTTTCAGGGTGCCCCAGGTGGTTGCGGCTTTTCCCTTCGCATCCACGTCAAGTCCTTCAATCTGTATTGTCCGGTCTTTGTCTGTCGGAAGACGCACGCTTCCTTCGTCGGCTTTTAAGTTTGATGTAATGAAAATCGCGTCTAACATGGTTGCATCTTCGCGTACGCCGATGCGTAACACGGTTTCACCGGCTTTATCGAATTTCCATTCCCTGTCGAAGGTACCGCCATCTAACCAGTGATTGATTCTGTCCCAATGCCATGCTGCCCCTTGCGCCACACTCCATCGGAATTCGGTATTCTGCGTCTGCTGTGCATCTTCGTCTGGATCCGCGGGTTGCCAGGTTACCCAAAACGAATCGCTGTTTCCATCCCAGGCAATGACATGTCCCCAGAGCGCGTATTTCCCCGGTTCAGGAATCTCGATGCTAAACTCTGCATAGCCCGTACCACCACCACCGGTTGCCGCTGCGCCTTCCATCCAGATGAATTTTCCATCGGATGCCAGTTTATCGTCGGCGACAATCATCGGTTCTTCAATCGTTTGTGCTAATTCTGCCTCAAGCGCTATTTCAACCTCTGCTTCAATTCCTGTCTGTATTCCGACACAGAGAGGGAAAATAAGAAGAAAAAAAATCATCCGGTATTCCATCACACAACTCCTTTCTGATAAAATTAAGAAAATATTTACGTATAGGCGCGCTTTTTGGCTGCTGTCTTGCATAAATTCCCCAGCGCGCCTATATATATTGTCGTCGTAGCTATTTATGAAAAGCAAAGACGCTAGGCGGGCCCCGTAAATCGTCCGATTTAAAAAACGGCGGTTAACGTGCCCGTTTGAGTTTTCCCCAGGTTGTTGCCAGCTTATCTTGTAGCTCAACAGGTGTGAAGGAGTCTTCCGGGCCCGGGTCGCGTGGGCTCACTTCCGCTTCGTCTTCAGAGAGATTATCGGTGATGAAAATCACATCCAACTTCGTTGCATCTTCGCGGACAGCGATACGGAGGGTGGTTTCACCGTCCGGAATATCCCATTCGCGTTCAAAGGTGCCGCCATCTAACCAGTGGTTGATTCTGTCCCAATGCCATTCGGCGCCTTGTCCCACACTCCATCGGAATTCGGTATTCTCTGTCTCTTGAGCATTTTCCTCCGCGTCTGCCGGTTGCCAGGTTACCCAAAACGAGTCGCTATTACCGTCTTCTGCGATGACTTTTCCCCATAAGGCGTAGGTACCCGCCGGCATGTCAATTTTATATTCAGCCCATCCTTCACCGCCGCCGCCCGTCGCCGGCGGGCCTTCCATCCAGATAAACTGGCCGCCAGAGGCGTCAGAATCGTCAGCAACTATCATCGGGGCCTCAATCTGTTCTGCCGTTTCCGCTTCAATCGCCCTATCATACCCATAACTGATACCGCTTGTCATCAGCAAACCGGCTATGAACAAGGTACTTAGGATTAAAGTTCTGTTAAACATAAAAATATCTCCTTTATCTCTTTTTTGTGAAAAAAATTGTGGTGTCGAAAAGTAACACGCACGTTACGGGGCTTTTATTTCGCCCCACGCTTGAATTTGTAAACGATGCGGCGCCGTTGGCAAAGCATCAGGACGGAATTGCCATTTCGGTTGTGCTGCCCAGGCGCCGTTATTAATGAGTTCGCGTCGTTGAGTGCCATCGGCGTTCATCACATGAACAACCCATCTCCCATCTATCTCAAATTGAAAAGCGATGTAGCGCCCATCCGGTGCCCAGGCCGGAACGGCTTCATCTGTGGGGGTATCCGTCATGGCTTTCCGGTTCTGTCCATCTGCGTCCATCATCCAGAGATCCAAATTGGCGAGCCCGTCTCCTCTGCGCATCGACGCATACACAATCTGGGTACCATCCGGTGAACAGGCCGGATAAATGTCCATCAGTGCTTGTTCGGTTAGGCGGCGTTCTACGCGGCTGTTGATATCTATCGTATAGATATCCCAATTTAACTGGCGTTTCGAGTGGAAGACGAGCTTTTCACCGTCCGGCGTCCAGGTGGGCACTTCATCTTGAAACGGATTGGCTGTGAGATTTTCCAGTCTACCGCTTTTGAGATGTAGCAGATAAATATCGAAGTGGCCCTGACGATTCGAGGTAAATGCCAGATGTTCGCCATCCGGTGCCCAGGCGGGGGCTTTATCGGTTGCCGGATGATGCGTCAACCGTCTCTGTTCTGTTCCATCAGCCCGCATCACGTAAATTTCGTGATTCTCATCACGCCGGGAAAAGAAGGCAATCTCTGTACCATCCGGTGCCCAGGCCGGATAGTAATCTGCGGCCGGATTGACGGTTAGGTTGAGCGGTGGGCTACCCACCGTATCAGTTAGATAGATGTCCCAATCCCCATTTATATTGGATGCAAACGCGATTTTGAAATGCGGGAGTGGTTCACCTAAAGCTTCACTCATTAGGAGGAATCCCCCGATAGCGAAAAGAAATATCCGGAAAAACAAGAGAAGCCTTCGCTGGTATTCTAACATAATTCGCGTTTTTTGTTAAGTTATAGTTAAATTTTGCTCAAGAGATACAGCTGGGTATATCCATCAAAACTTCCCATCTCGGCGCTCGAATTTCGTCGGTTTTTTGAGTGTCGGGCCACCTATGTTAACCCAATGGGCTACCCACTGAATCATCTGTTCTAAGGAGACATGTGGATATCCGAAGCGTTGGTGACACAATGAAGCGTTGCTGAGGAGCGCCGTTGTGGCCTCTTCTCCAATAAAGCACGGTTGTTTGTCCCCTAACTTGCTTGTGGTGGGTAACGCCCAAACCTGACAAAACCGTTCTGCAAGCTGCCGGATGGAAACGGTTTCTGGTCCCGTTATGTTAAGTACCAACGGTGGCGTTTGACAGTGTGCGAGAGCACGTAATGCAATCGATGTAGCGTCGCCCTGCCAAATAACGTTGACATTTCCCATAGCGAGCGGAATTGGTGTCTCCTGATAAACGTTTTCGGCGATGTCCAATAGGATACCATACCGCAATTCAACGGCATAGTTTAAACGGAGCATCGCCATGGGGGTGCCGTAGTGTGCCGCAAAGTATTCAAAAACTCGCTCGCGTCCGAGGCATGATTGCGCGTATTCACCCAGTGGTTCGACCGGATGGTGCTCCGTTGCCCCGCCTTGGCAGACAGGTGTCATCGGATAAACATTTCCGGTTGAAAAAACAACGAGACGGGAAGAAGGGAATTTTTCACAGATACGCCCGGGCAGATACGTATTGATTGTCCCCATCAACGGTTCATTGCCCGTCGCGTCGAATTTACGCCCAGCCATGAAAATCACATTTTGGATGTCGGGTAGCTTTTTGAGGCAGCCTTCATTGAGCAGTTCGCCTGCAATTGTCTGAATCCCGGCCGCGTGCAGCTTTTCTTGTAGCCCCGGTACCGACAAGCGGGATACCCCGATTACTTTTTTGGAGCGTACCGCTTCATCTATAGCGCGTTTCGCCTGTGTGGCGAGTGTTGTCCCCATCTTCCCGCCAACCCCGAGAATCAGGATGTCGCCTTCAAGTGCGGCGATTGCGTCAATGAGCGCCGGCGTCGGTTCGGAGAGGCGATATTCTAACTGTGCTTCGGTTTCTATCAACGGCGCCGGCAACATCTGCGTTCCTTCAATGATGGTATTGCCTCATCGTACCAAAAACCGCAAGGATTGTCAACGTTTTTTATATCGCCTCGGCTCATTTCGCTTTCGCCGCTAACAAAGCCGTTAACTCGGATGGATTTCGGCAGACGAGAAAATCCCAGGTGCCAAATCGCTGCGCATGATTGACGGCTTGTACCCACCGGTGCGCTGCTTGATGCTTCACCCGGGCTTGATGTCTCTCCCATCCCTTAATCTCAAGAATCAACTTTCGCCCGTCTGTCATCTCAATGATAAAATCTGTAAGATAATTGTGCGATGCCCCCTCGAAGCGATAAGGGATTGTAAATCCGAGTCCCTCATTGCGAGCGTAGCTTTTCACATGGGCAGAACGTTCCAGTTGAAAGGCCACACTCGCCTCCCACCTGGCATCCACGGCAACAAGGTTGACGTGACTCTTCTCTGTCGGATGGCAGTTTTTGGTGGTGCTGAAATCGACATCCCCGGAGCTGCCGAACGGCTTTACCGGATTGATAATCGGAATTAATATAGGTTCTCCCGCTTTTTCGTTGGGTTGAATCGCATTAAGAAACATATCAACCACCTGATTTTTGTATTTTAGAATTCCCAATTCGCGCCTGTCTGTGTCGGCAAAATCTATTTTCTGCGTATAGGCGTCCACGAGCCGATAAATCTGTGGGAATAGATGCTGGCGAGAGAGAATCGGGCGCTTTTCCCACTGCGAGACGGGTAAATTCGCCAAAATTTGCCGCACGATGTCAAATTTGATGGTTTGAAAATGGTTCTCATCATAAAACGCTTGCCTGTCCTGCACGCGCCCTTTCCCAATGTAGACATGTCTGGCTTCGTTCACGGAGATGCTACCGGCGAGCACCGCATTCGGCACATCGGTGAGTTCTAATGTGATAGGCGCCATCTGGCTGATGTCGGCTGTAACCACATCTTGGTGCTCCGATGCAAAGGTATAACCGTCAACGTTCGGAAATTGAATTTCATATGCCCGCCGTTCTGTTAAGGCGCGGACGCGATAAGTCGGTTTGTCAGGCCGGTTTTGCCTCTCCGCCCGCCGTCCTTTGAACGGAATCAACGAAAACGGAATCCCGTAAATATCCACATACTCCGGCGGCAGCAGTCCCGTCTCCGGGTTAATATCGTAGCTCATGCGCCGGAGCCCACGTCCGACGACTTGCTCGCATAGCAGTTGACTCTGAAATGCCCGAAGTCCCAGAATTTGCGTAACGTTGTTCGCATCCCACCCCTCATTTAGCATAGAGACAGACACAACGCACCGAATCTGTTCGCCCGGTTTGCCCTCTTTTCCAATCGTTTTAACAATCTCCCGGAGCGCATCCTCATCTTTTCCCTCCTCCTTGAGTCTCTTGTTATCGATGCGGAACGTTTTCAGGGTGCCGGCACGGTTTTGGAGCTCCGGAAAGATGTCACTGTTCTGATAAACAACCTCACCGTCGATTAACCTTTCTCCCGAGATGCCGCGATGAAATTCTTCGGCAACCTTTGTCTCCGGACAGACAATTATCATGCAGTTCGGTATCTGTGATACACTACCATCAAACTGTGTTTTCCACTGGCTTGCAAGCGTGATGAGGGCATCGTTTGCCTCACGATAGATATCCTGAGGCTTAGGTTTTTTGCCGAGTTTCTTGGTGATGTTTTCCCATAACCTAAAATACTTCGGTTCGGGGCGTCCGGTGCTGTCAGCAATCGGAATACGTGGGATTTTTGTGATGCCACTCTCTATTGCATCACCGAGCCCGAAATCGCTCACTACCCATTCAAACGGTTTGCCTTCAGGGTGTCCGCTGCCCTGTAGATAGAAGGGCGTTGCAGACAAGTCTACAACAAACCGGATTCCACACGCTTGTTGAATCCGGTCAAGCCCCTGAATCCATACCGTCGCTGCCTCTCGTTGTTCCTTCTCCTCCCGATTGAGCTTTGTTTCAGGTTCGACTGGCGGACGATAGGCGTGATGCGCCTCGTCGTTAAGCACCATAATTTCACCGCGTCCGCCCAGCTCGCCGAGGATGCGCTGCGCATAGGCGTCAGGCGTTTCCTCACCTTTGTTGACAACACGATGTGTGTTTCCACCTTCTGTCTGTTCCGATTGCAGCATGAGTTGGTGCCAGTTCGTAATTTTAATCTTTCCCTTCCTGAGGAACGGCTGGAGCGTCGGCGGTACCAAATCAAATTTATCGTAGTAATTGTCATCCGCATCCGGACGTAGTACCACAAGCCTGTCTCGAATCGTCAGATTGGGGCAGATGGCGAGCACTGCGGATGGAAACCGTGTATCGGCGCGCACCTTTCCCCGGTTGCAGAATGCCCACGCAATCAGCATCGCCATCACAACCGTTTTGCCACTCCCCGTCGCCATTTTACACCCGTAACGGATGAGTTCAGCATCACGGAGTTGCTCCACATCTGCATCCTCAACCTCCGGCTGAAAACCGAGACGGTGCTTCGCGCGTCGAATTTCGGCGATATAGATAACCGTTTCTACCGCTTCCAATTGGCAAAAAAAGAGCGGGCGTTGACGTCCTTCACGTCGCCAATAGTGCAGCAGCTGCTTCGTGATATTCGTGGCGTTACGATAGTTCGCCTTCCGCCACTTTTTCACATCGTTCCGCAATTTATTCACCAACGGTAGTGTGCCCCAGTCTTCTTCCCGCGCAAAACTCAACGCCAACTGTTCGGCGGCCGCGCCATACGTATCTACCCAGTAACCGGCGACGCGTCGCCCCGGTTGTTGACTCGCCCTGCCCGTCTCCTTATCGTAAACCCAATGTGCGTCTGGTTCCGCGTACGGGGAACAGAGAATTGGCTCATCCACCGGCTGAATCGGGAGCTCCTGTTGTTCGTGTTTTGTACGCATTTTTTCTCCTTTTGATTGAAACGCGCCACGCCCATCGTGTAGCGTCATAAGGTAGTGAGCAACATGCCTGCTTCAATTTTCAGCATTTTCCAAATCGTGAATCTTCATCAATTCATTGCCGTGCCTATCGATAACCTTCACGGCGATGCGATGGTGTTCCCCGGCCCGAAACGGCAGGGATGTCGTCCCAGAGAACGCCGCGAAATTCTCCGAATCCACCACCGTTTTTAGCGACTTCGCGATATTTTTCCACGCGTTCTTATTCGGGAAAAATGCCTGCGTCGGACAGAAAGTGCGCCCGTCGTAATCGGCATCTAAAAACCAGGCCGCGACGTGCGCCGCCTTCGTCTGTTCAATTGTGTTATCCACCGGGTTATAGGTATCCACGCCTTCCATTTCCACGCGCCACTCCCCGGTATCCGTCGATTCCAGAACGGTTCTCGGCGCGCCGATTACGGTGAAGAGCTTATCGCCCTGTGTCTGCTTAAGCAGCGCTCCCATCTCAACATCGGGTGAGATTTGTATCAGATGCGTCTGGAGACGCGGATGTTGGCCTTGAAGAATCTCTGATGCTTCCGCCTCAAAGTGGAAGCCCGCAAACAGCAGCACATCGTAATGTCGCCGTGCTTCCCGCAAGCACCTCTCTACCTGGAAGGCGGTTACCGGCCCGTGCTGCGGGCCAAACATAACCCCAATCTCTCGTTTATCATCTTCAAACTGCCCCTCCGCGTGAAAAAAACCGGCATCCACTATCCTGTCTAACCGTGCGAATTTCCTTTTCTCATTTTCAAAGTCAACGCCGCCTGTTTTGAGGTGTGAATACATCCGGTCCAGATATGCCGCCGCGTTCGCAGGCTCCCTATCCACTGCAACCTCCGGTGATTCTCCATCCAATGATTCTGCTAGCGGTTGAACGGATTCTACGGTGAACGGGCCACTTACTCGCAGACGGCTTCTATCGATAACGGGCTGTTCGACTAATACCTCATATTCTGCCGATTCATCGATGCATGCGTTTACCTCGTCCATCTTTGCTCGCCACGCCTCCCGATACGAACGTAGCGCGGCTTGTAATGCCTCCGGCCACGCCGCGTCCGTGTCAAACGGGACTTCCCACGCTTTCCACGCCGTTTTGGGCAACTCCCAACGCCGCCTATCGGCATCCGTAACGTCTCGCTGCTTTTTGTTCCCCAACTTCATTTTTAACTCTTTCCGCAACGCAGGGGTGACTTCTTTCAGGGCGGCGTTGAGGGTTCCCAACTTCTCTGCCAATACCGGCTCATGCTTTGCGAAAATCGCGTCCAGTGCGACGTTGTGCGCGATATCTTTTAACTGAATGCGTGGGGCAGTCTTCAGAACAAGCCCGCTCCCAATCCCTTCAGATTCATCTTGCACCCGATAGTAATCAAAGTGTGCCGTCAGAAGACGTGTACGCGCCAACGTCACCGCAATTCGCGACGTATCAATTCCTATCCAACGTCTCCCCCACTTTTCGGCGACGTAAGCGGTTGTCCCGCTGCCGCAAGTTGGGTCCAACACAATATCGCCCGGTTCCGTTGTCATCAGCATGCAGCGCTCAATTGGCTTTACGGCGGTTTGCACGACATAAGACTTGTTTTGTTCGGACATCTGCTCTTGCCACAAATTCCCGATTTCAACGAATTCAAAATCGCTATGGAAATATTTATAACGGATAGAGTTTCCTTGTTTAAATATACGTTCTGCCGAGGCAAGACGCGACAGCCCTTTAGCTCTACAAATCCACCCACGAGACGGTGCCGGCGTATACTCCTTGCCACGGAATTTGAAGGGCATCCGAGACGTTTCACTGCCACTCATAGAATATAAACTTCTACTCGAAAAGTATTTGGCACTCTTTTCACTCAGATTTTCTGCGTCCTTGCGCCTGAAAATTTCTCCATTGATATCAGCGAGCTCAAATCGTTCTGCACCCTTCTCTTCGTAAAGTCGGCGAAATTTTAGCGACGCGCGCTCCTTACTGTACCAAATAATATAATCATTCAATAGAGAGAGAGTCTTTTTTGTAGAAGTACTACGGGTTTTGAAAATAATTTCTCCAACAAAATTCTCGCTCCCAAAGATTTCGTCCAGGAGACACCGGACCCGATGCACATTTTGATTCCCAATTTGCACAAAGATACTGCCTGAATCTTTAAGGAGTTCGCGGGCAACGACGAGGCGTTGCCTCAGATAGGAGAGATATGAGTGGACGCCAAGTTTCCAGGTATCGCGATACGCTTTAATCTGTCCCATCTCACGCGTCAAATCTTTGTCACTGTCCGTGACGCTTTTATCAAATGCATCCGGTTGGAAGTTAGAGCGGAAGCTGATACCGTAGGGCGGGTCAACGTATACCATCTGCACTTGCCCTGCCAAGCCCTCTCGGTGTGCCAAGGAGTCCATCACAACGAGGCTATCGCCGAGGATGAGGCGGTTTGCCCAAGGGACATCGTGTTGGTAGAATTGAATTGCGTCGCGGTATTTTTGCTGTGGTTCAGCGAAAAGGTTGGTTTGGATGTTGTTCCGCTTCGCGGTTTCGACGATGGCCTGTGCGCTGATTCGTTCATGGATAAAGAGTGAAACGGGTTCTACGGTGAAGGCGTCGCCTTCCTCGCGCTTGTTTGCCCATTCCAGCCACGGCTGCGCCTGGAGAGCATCGGTAAGCTGTTGCGCTTCGTCAGGAGTTAGTGGCTGTTTTTGTGATTTGATTATGATACGTTGAGTATCGGGGGGTGAATTATCGTTCCGGTCATCAAAGCGAAGAACGGGTTGAAGATGCGGGTTATAGTAGTATTTTGTCTTTTGCATTTGATGGATATCTCCGCCCGCCGCGATGCCTACCGGTGGATTGTTGGTTCGGGTTTCATTTTCGTGTCGGTAGGGTATGGTTTCCACAGATTTGCGTTTGGGTTTTTGTGGCATCGATGTTATTCCTTTGCTTGTACCTGGCATCGGTTTAAGGACGGCAAGGCAGCAAGCGTGTTGCTTAGTTACCGCCCTTTCCGGTTTTAGCAGCTTTTAGTATGCTGCTTTGATACCAGCCCAGGTGGTGCTTAATTTGTCTGTGGGTTCAACGGCAAAGAGGACACCTTTGTTCATATCTGCCTTGATCTCGTCCTCGGTTAATGCGCGAGTATAGAATGCGAATTCATCAATCAATCCGTTGAGGTGTTGAATATCTGCTTCGTTGTCCTTCCCGAGTACGATGGCACCGGCTGGTGATGGGAAGATAACGAATTTGCCACTCCATGGTTCTTCGGCAACGACTTTTCCATTGAAGTAGGCTTTCTGAACTTTTCCGTCATAGGTACCTGCAATATGCACCCATTTTTTGAGGGGCAGTTCTGGTATAGGTGTGCGATGCTCTGTATTCTTTGTGTCATAGATGTAAAATACCATTTCATCGGCGCCCTCAATGAAAGTTTCAGCGGGCCATGCGCCTGGGGCATTGAGCGCTTCCCAGATTTGCTGTGTTTCGCCGGTACTAGCATTAATCATTGTATCTTCGGGCAGGAGACCCCGCTGCTTTAGCTCGAGGAGGAATGCCCGCTCCTGTATTGTGTCGAAAAAAGGGTGCATTTCGTTTGCTTGCCAAGGGTTGACATTCTATCGAAAATGTCCTATCATGATAATATCACGTAGGCAGACATACGAAGCGTTGCCGCTTGGTAACGTGTCTGCCTACCCACTATTCAGGGGTTAAAAACGTGATACGTGAAAACCGATGGCGAAAAAAGGTAGCAAGCCAGATGCTTGCCAAAGAAATAAAAAACAAAAGAAACATTGCAGAACGTATAAATATCAGATACGAGAACACCCGAAAAATGTCCGTCTTGGCAATATGCTTGACGACTTGTGCGATGTTCACAATCACTTTCTCAAGCTTGAGAACCGCTATTATCGTAGATATGTTAAATATGCCGGGCGTTTCCGCTTGCAACCGCACTTGACGAACTTGCTGAAACGCACAAAAAAACACTGGGCTTGGATACCTCGTGATACACTTGACGCGGGAATCATACGCCTCCACATTGCTTTTGAAAGATTTTTTGACATCCCCAGTGTCGGACGTCCGAAATATAAGAAACGCGGAAAATACCGTTCTGCGACGTTCCAAAGTGGTTATCTCCTTGAAGAAGGGCGTGTCCGTCTCTCTTTCAAAGCGTGGGAACAAGACGCACAAAAATTTAAGTTCAACAAACGCTGGTTCTCTTTCCATCAGCATCGCAAATGGAAAGGGAATGTGAAGTACATCCAAATTCTTCGCGACAATGCTGGAACCTATTGGCTTTATGTCGTGACGGATGATACCTCCAAAAAAGTGCTGCCTGCTACGGGTGAAAGTGTAGGTGCAGACTTCGGACTGAAGGGCGCATTTTTGACGTTGAACACGGGCGAGAAAATACAATCGCCCCAATTCTTGAAACACGCCTTGAGCGAACTTCGAGCTCTCTACAAAAGCCTTTCGCGGAAAGTCAAAGGTTCTAACAATTGGTGGCGTTGCCTCCGTCAGCTCACCCGGTTGTATCGCAAGATTACCACCCAACGCAAAGATTGGCAGTGGAAACTTGCCACGGACCTCTGCCGAAGGTTTGATACCATCGTCATCGAGACACTGAACCTTGACGGCATGAAACGCCTCTGGGGCCGGAAAGTATCGGAGCTTTGCTTCGGGCAGTTTGTTGAGATTCTGAAGTTCAAGTGTTTCAAACATCATCGTGAGTTCCGTCAAGTTGGACAATGGACACCGACAACGAAGCCGTGTTCGGATTGCGGACATCACAACGAAAATCTAACATTGAAGCTATTGCAGTGGACGTGTCCTGAATGTGGTTGCCACCACGATAGAGACGTAAACGCTGCCATCAACATTTTGAGGGCAGCTTGTGATCCCTCTGTGGAGCGATAATAAGACGGTGGAAGGTGAGAAAACCGCAGTCGCTGAGAAGCACAAGCCCCTGCCTTTAGGCAGTGGGTGCCTTGACTACCCAGTGTTCGACAGTCATGGCGGTTAATTCGCCCATGGCGGTTAATTCGCCATCGGTAACTCCGGGTATATCTTGCGGGCTCTTGACAGCGCTAGATGAGCCATCAAATTCCATCGCCCCACCAAACTTTCCTTCCTTTGTCCAGTCTGCGGCTGAAACTTCTGCATCAAATCCGTTTTCGCTATCATCAGCGACTTCCTTTTCATCTTTATCAAACGAATAGTAAATTATCAAATCTGCGTCATTCCGAATAGCGTCTGCGAGATTAGAACCTGCGATGACGATACCGATTGTTAAGCAAAATAACATTTTTCTCATGATAAATCCTCACTGTTTTGGTTGAATTCTATTCTGTCAACTACCCAAGCCTAAAGACTTGGGCTTGTTAAGAGCGTCAAACAACGTTAACTGTGTTGCGTTCTGAAAGCCTTTGTCTCGTGCTTCGTTCTTGTTTCTCGTTTCTTCGAGGGTGGTAACCCACCGCTCTCCACGAAGGGCAGCAGCTGCCCTAAGAAGTATGTTTAAAGCAGCGTTGTGGTCCCGCTCTAAAACCGTCCCACAAAACCGACATTTAAAAGTGCGTATCGCCAGAGAGAGTTTCTTTGGCGACTTCTGAACACAGGAAGAACATGTTTGTGAAAAAGTTATTGAGCAGCGTCTGTATTTGCAGGACTTGCAAAGCGTCTCCTAAAATGCTAATATGATAGCATCACACCGAAAAAAAATCAAGAGGAACCCGATGGCATTTTTCTCCCGTTTCCGTGGGCGATATAAGTAACCTGTGGATAAAACGGCGTGAAGGCCCTGTCAAGACACACCTCGATAAAGCCCATCACTCGCTCCGAAACATGCTGTGCTCCTACTTGCCAAATGAAGACATTGAGGGGTATTGATTCTTGCCGGTTGAAACAGGGCCGCTGCAAAAATCGTCCGGACGTGGTGACACAGACGCAGAAATCCATTTTAACTTTCCATTGATGTCACGTGCGAAAAATGCATGCATTTTGCATGCGAATCCGCAAAATCTTTAAAGTGAACATATTTTTTTTGACAAGAAACGCGAAAAAACATATAATTCTGTCTATTGAAAGAAATATGTGTTTTTTTTCTTTACAGAAAAATAGTTTTATTTTACGATAAACGACAGAAAGAGTTTTTATGTTTGACAAAGGCCTTTTTGTCGGGTATAATTTAAAATAACCTTTTTTCAAAAGAAACATCACCGTAAAAAAAGGGGGATGGCTCCCCCTGGATGTTTCCGCTGTGCGCTGAGAATAATTTTTTTCTTTTTTTGTTGGCGATTTTGATCAGGATAGATAAAATCGTTTTTTGAGATGGCAGCCTCGAAAGTTTTTGAGGTGCGCCGAGGGAGCATTCACCGCCCACACAGAGCGGGTATGACTGTGCTAACCGAAATTGTAATATAAAATCCAAATAATAAAGGAGTCTTTAACATGTTCAAAGAACTTTTCAGCAAGCGCCTGTTTATCGTTGGGTTAGCGTTCTTTGTGTTATGTGTAGGCGGTAGCCTGTTTTACATGCAGCATGTCAAACGCCAAGACACCGCAAAACTTGCCGAGACGCAGGAACGCATCAAGCAATGGGATGCGGCACGGAAAACGCCCGCACCCGTTGCCGATACCTCACAAGGCGGACATTGGCAGGGCGACGAATGGCACGCAGGACCGCATGATGCACCAACTGCAGCGCATGCACGTGGACCGGTGATCCCCACAGAGGTTGAAAAGGTGGGACCGGTTTTTGTCCCACTCCCATCGGGCATCGTCCCCGATTGGGCATCCATGTCACCCGACGAACTTGCTGCCGCGATTAAAGCGATCGAAAAGCGTCACGTCGCAGCCCCCGACGGCTATTACTATAAACGCAAACCCGACGGCAGACTGCTGCACGATGAAAATGGTTATCCAACCTTACATAAAATTGGAGAACCTGATTTTAAGGTTGTCAAGGCAATCGGTTTTGCCCCGACCCGTGAGGAATATGCTCGCTATCAACGCGTGCAGCAGGAGTTTGCCGAAGCACAAACCATCGGGAATACCTCTGAAGTTGAAAGGCTCCAAAGAGAACTTCAACACATGTACAATACATTTCGTGGCGAAATTCCGGAGGTCAGCTATTCGTTTCATACAACGGATCCCCATGCGGATATAGAGGCACTTCACAAAGACGCGGCTTTAAGAGCCAGACATCTCAGTTTTGAGGCATATAGAAAAGCGGGTTTTGAATATCTCATCCCTACAGAATTTCAATAAGGAACCAAAAATGCGGAAGAACTTTCTACTCATCCTAACGCTGGTATTGATGTGCTTGGGATTATTAGGGACTTGGGGACAAGGCGGTAATGGTCCAAATATTAGTTTTCTAAAGTCCCCATGGATCACGGGTCCCAGTGGTGTCTATACAAAATACACCGACCAAGAAGGCAATGTGCGTTGGAGCCCCAGTAAAAACGATCCGACGGTTGTCATTCAATCAGAAGCAAGTGGTTTTGGAGATGTAACGTCAACACTGACAAATGTAACGCTTGCGGGTACGACATATCAGACGGTTCAAAGCGGTACGTCAATAGGGAACATGCAGGTTGTCTTAGGGTGGCCATTCTCTGCCGCTGCAATATGGGCATATTCAACTTCTGGAAAGAGGATTCTCTTTATCGAAACCCCAGGAACGTATCACTGGAGTGCTTCTGGTGAAGTGAAGCTAACGCCTTACGCTTGGGAGTGGGATCTGTTAAGCGGCTCTCACTGGACAGGCTCCTGGGTGCCGAAACCCAATCTGGCAAAGATTGACTCAGCTCCTGTGACATCCGGGTCATGGCGTGTTGAACACAAGGCAGAATGCATCGCTTGTAAGGTGGTAGGAGATACTGTTGAAGCACTCAGCCCTACCCATGATCAGGTGTTATGTACTGCACCTGGCTGTAATCAAACGTATCGGAAATGCACACCTGGTACTCATACATCAACGAGTTGCCCTATAAGCTTCACTGAAAGCGATGGTCGGGTCCTCTATTGCTCCGTTCCCGCATGGAGATGTCAACCACATAATCCGCACCTTTTCAACGCCGGTAGCAATACTGGTAGCAGCGGTTCTGGCTGTGCGAACAATCCTGAACAGAACTGGTGCACAGATACAGGTTCCTGTTCCACAAGATCTCCGTCGGGTGTCCCCGGCGAATGCGGACACAATTACTGCTGTTGTGCCCCCTCTGGCAGCCCGACTTACGGCGGCACGAACAACAACGGCGGTTCGGATAGTGGTTCAGATAGCGGTTCAGATAGTGGTTCGGATAGCGGTTCGGATAGCGGTTCAGATAGCGGTTCAGGTAGCGGTTCGGGTAGTGGTAGCATCACGTATGCCTGCGGCAGCCATAGTGGTTCCGCGAATGGTGCCAGCTACCACGCACTGCAAGCGAGTTGTTCCGAAACCGATTCTAACGACAACTCCTGCACCGTGACAGATTTCTTTGCGTGTGATGGACATACTCATTCGTATCCAGCACCACCGCCCCCATCGACTGTCGCCTGTTGGCGCCCCCGTTGCACGGCGTCGGTGAGTTCTTCAACCGAGCATCGCGTCGGGCCGTGTTCTGCGTGTGGTTCAATTTATTGGTCGTGTGGCCCGTATGCGTTGTACTCAGAGAATCAACACAGGGTGCGGACGTGCCGTCGTTCGGGCTGCAGTCAATCGTGGCAAAAGTGTACGTCGTCGACGCCGGACTGTTCCGCGAAAACGGGTTCAAGGTGTTGGTAATGGTAGCCCGATGATGTCTGAAACACAACTTCAACAAACGTGCCTGTGTTCTTTTGATTGCGGGCGGGTTTGTTGAAGTTGCTCGTTGTCTTCTTTGGGTTGCGTCCATCGGGAACGCAACCGGAAGTCGTCTCTGTCAAGGTTGTTCCGTATACGGCAGTGAGGCGTAAAATCTCTGTTCCTGTCATAGATTTTGATTTCGAATCCTACTACCGTCGGATCTTGGCATACAACCTATTCCGTCCGTCGCTACACCGAGGCACTCACTATCAAAGCGATTGTCAAATGGATAAAACGGCGTGAAGGCCCTGTCAAGACACACCTCGATAAAGCCCATCACTGACTCCGAAACATGCTCCGCCCCTACTTGCCAAATGAAGACATTGACGGGTATTGATTCTTGCCGGTCGAAACAGGGCCGCTGCAAAAATCGTCCGAGCGTGGTAACACCGCCGCAGAAATCCATTTTAACTGCGGTTGATGTCACGCGCGAAAAATGCATGCATTTTGCATGCGAATCCGCAAAATCTTTAAAGTGAACATATTTTTTTTGACAAGAAACGCGAAAAAACATATAATTCTGTCTATTGAAAGAAATATGTGTTTTTTTTTACAGAAAAACACTTTTATTTTATGATAAACGACAGCAAGAATTTTTATGAGGAATGTTTGCTTTACTTCATTTTTTGATTTTTAATTTGACAAAGCCCTTTTTGTCGGGCATAATTAGAATAACCTTTTTTCAAAAGAAACATCACCGTAAAAAAAGGGGATGACTCCCCCTTGGATGTTTCGGATGTGCGTCGATGATATTTTCTTTTTTTGACGATTTTTCACAGGGCGTGTAAAATCGTTAGATTTTGTAAATTTTTTAGGTTAGCACCTAATATCAGAATACAGAGGATTGCCACAGAACGCAAAACACCGCACGTCTTTTGCTTGCCTTTCGCCCGCAATCCTTGAAAGAAAATCAAAGGGGTTCCTACAATGAAATGTAGAGGATTTATTGCCCTTCTCATGACGGCCCTTTTTGCTTTTACGCTCGTTCTACCCGCGATCTTCGCCGAAGATAAAAAGGATAAAGACAAGTGGGGTACAGTTTTTGGAGTCGATAATAATAATGGAAAGGATAAGCCAACCTATAAAATAGGTGTCGAAAATGATAAAGGGGACAAAGCTGTTATCGTAAAAACACCTGGTGAAGAGACTGGCTTTGAGTTTAAAGTGTCGTTCGATACTATGAAGGAAGTTGTGTCGAGCATCGCTAATGCGATTAGTGGTTGGTTTAGCGGCAACGACGAAGCAACCGAATGTGGATGCGACCCGTGTAAGTGTGGTTCCAGCGAGGAGTGTGATTCCAGCGAGGAGTGTGATTCCAGCGGGAGTTGAGGTGAATAACTGCGAGAAAAGTCTGAATTTTATCGTCTCATGCCTCTTTTTTTCCGGCATGAGACGATAAACATGGAGGTGTGAGAGATGCGCACAATGATTATCGGCGGCGTCATCATCGTTATCGTTTGTGTCAGTATGTTTTTCTATCTCGAATATGACAGAAAGAAATTCGAGGCGAGTCTACCGAAACAGCCTATACAGAATGTTACCAAAGAATCGTCGGTGCCTAACCCCCAAAACAACCTAACAGATTCCTTGAGCACTCCTGGTATTAGCCATGAAACGGACACCAAGGAGACCGCGGGGCCCCGCGATAACACAGAATACAGCGCAGTTCTGGACCCAAACGAACGAATACCGGAAAAGACATATCCTGTGTCAGAAGTCGAAGAAAAAACAACTGGTATTGTCGACGAGTATTCTGTAGCAGAGATGCAAGCCATCTTCAAACAAGCCTTTGACTTCCCTGTGGCAGATATAGATGAGACATACACACAATTATCGGAGATTCTCACAGCACGTTTTGGCTCGGATTCTGAGATATCAAGTTTTCTGAGCACATGGAAAGCACTGAACACTGTCATGGCATTGGCAGACGCGGCAGAATATCAGGGAGGGAGAGAAGAAGATGTCAATGCGTTTCTGAATCAACTTCCTGCCATCATCATGGAGGACATGGTAGAAATTTCAATTCGCCTCTTTAATCCCAGCGAATCCGAAGCCCAACACATTCGTTCCCAGGTAGCAGACTTTCGCATGGAAATAGATAAAATTGCTATAGCAATGGAAGCGAAACCGTGGGTTGAAGAGGCCGTACGCCTTGGAGACTTGACAGCAGAGGAGGGCGCCGATTTCCTCCGTGAAGTCTCTGGTTTGGATGTTGACATTGTTCCCAAATAGCATATTATGAGGTGTCAATATGATGATATTTAGGATAACTATCGCTCTGTTCCCGTTATTTTTTTCCGTGTCCGGATTCTCGCAAGAAAGCTGTCCTGCGTGAAGCAATCTAGTCTTACCACCGAGCGATATGATGAACAAAGTCAGTATCCGTACCGTACGTGGAATGTTACCATTCTATGAAAATGGCAAGGCGTATCGAGGATCCGCGGAGTTAGGCTGGACAGCTGGCTTTACGTATCGTCTTTTCGATTGGCTCTCATTTAACGGGAACTATCTCGGATTTTATCAATCCCCTGCCGCTTGGGCAGGAGCGCGCGATATCAATACTGGGCTGCGTTACAGCATGGCAGCACTGGGTATGTCCTTGGCAACACTGGAAGGTATTTCTGTGTCTGCCAACGTCATGTTCCCGTTGACGCAAGAAAACCTTTACGATGAAAGTGATGCGATTGAATTCGGTAATCTTGTTTCTTTAACAACATCGTATCTATTTTAATCTGAAAAACACAAGGAGATAGACATGAAAACGCGAAACTTTTTCGCGGGGATAGTTTTTTATGTGCTCCTATTCAGTATATCCCTGCCCCTTTTTGCATCGAATCCAGAAGAAGTCTGCGAATGTAGCATCCCTAAGCCATCAGAGGAGAAAGAAAAAGCACATCCGAGTCTCATAAACCTTCCCGGTCCGTTTTACGCGGATACTCCATTAATGGGTTCCACAACGAGTGTTGAGCTTGGCGTTAAGAATAAAGATGGCAGTAAAGTCTACACTTTCGTTGAAAACTCTCTACTTGAAAAGAGTTCAGCAGACTCACAACCCCGCTTCGGCATCGGTGCCAAAATTCCGTTCAAGCACATCAAAAGCGCGTCAATAAAAATAGTAATGGGCACCCAAAAAGTCGTCGGTTATTTCAAAAACACGGCCAGCAACTTTGCCGGGAAAGTCACCCAATTCGTGAGGTTCATCTGGTTTTGGTAACCCCCTTAATGTACTGACAACTTCTTTGATACAATGTTAGACAACTTAAGACAGGGTGTTTTTTTCGTTTTTATTTTTCTGAGTCTGCTACTCGAGTAAGATTAAAGCACCACCTGGCACAGACGTAGAAGTAGAAGTAATTATTGAGTAACGCTGACATCGTGTGTCATGAATCGGTGTTCATCACACACGACATCAAAGGAGACATATATGATTACGGCACGCACCGTCACAATTGTAGGCATCATCGTTGTTTTATTTTCCGCCGGAGTATTCTTCTACACAGAATATAGTAACCAGAGATTTGAAGCAAATTTGCCATCTCCACCGGCGCCATTTGTCTCGGAACAAGATGGAACGCTAGCACAGGTGGAACCTCTAAAGGAAGATACGCCGATGAGACACCACACGCCACAGCCACTCACCCCCCTGAGGAAATAGAACAAGCATCAGCACCCGAAAAACCGGAAACAGAAACGGAATTCGAGGATGTAGAGACAGCCCTTGAAAGCGATTCCGTATTCGTCCCTGAAGATTCGTATGAGATGTCCCGAGAAGAGATTGATGAGGCTTTCGACACAGCCCTATCTTACACTTTTACGGATATTGATGAGACATACCGACAGTTAGAAGAAGCACTCCGCACAAAATTCGGAAACAGCGAACACATACAGCCGTTTCTGAACGCTTGGAAATCTTCATACTTCATTCTTGAAGAGGTCAAAGATGTCTCAGAAAATGGTGGAAGTATAGACTATCTACTTGTACAAGTACCCGCTGTTGTTACATCTCAACTCATTGAAACTACCATCAAGCTAACAAACCTCAGCAACGCAGAGGCTGCCGAAGGGCGCGCCATCGTTGCTAATTTGACAGACACAATTAATACGATGGAGATTCTTAACGATACGAAGCCACTTGTTCAAGATGCTCTCCGAAGCGGCGACATTACGCTCGAAGAAGCCGCAGATTTCTTAGAAGCATTGGGGAACGTAGAAGTGGAAATCGTTAGGGAATAATATAGTAGAGTCAATAATTACTTGTACATTTTTATGATTTGGTCAATAGAGGCTTCAGGGTTGTATTGACAACTTCGCTTAATGTTGGCGAAATCCTTCTCAATCAGGTTCAACTCGGGAGCATAGGGGGTAAAAACAGCAAACTCGCACCCGTCTGAGCAATGAGACTTAACGTCTTTTTTTCACGTGATGTTGAGTTTCTCAAAGGCATAGGAGATACACCCCTTGGAAACACCAAAGTGTTCGGCACGTTCTACAAAGGTCTTATCAGAAGAATCAGCGACATGTTCCCGAAGCGCATCATAATCAATGTCGCGGGGACCTTTTTGTCCTGGTTTCTGATATTAAAAGGGGTCTTTGGCTTCTAACCAGTTATAGATGGCCTGCCTTGAGACACCGAAGGTGCGTTCAGCCTTGGCTTTGCTCCACCCTTATTGACGAAATCAAGAACGCTTTTGCGTAAATCTGTTGAATATCTCATAATCATAAAGTCTAACATAAATATTAGAGAATGTAAACTTATTTTTTGACTTTACTATTACCTTCCAATAGGAGAATACCATGATCAAACAAATGTTCCTGTTCCTTTTTTCCGTTTTGATTGTCTTTAGCGGTTCTTCCTGCATTCAGACGAAAACCGAAAAAACAAGAACCGAAAGAACAACAATCCGTCGAGGCAATACAGAAAAAACAAGAACCCAAAGAACAATAATCCGTCGAGGCAATACAGAGGTTGATGTGATTGCCCCGAAAGAATATAGCATATCCGTTTCTCCTGACGGGAGAAGAACTGTTATTAAAAGTCCCACCATGGAAACGAAAGTCACTCCTAAAAAGACAGAAGATGCTTCGATGTCCAGCGACATCATAAAAGCGAAACGGCACGCCTTCATACGCGTGTTGATGGGAAAGAAAGAACTGAAGGGACTCCCTTAACAATCCCAAGCCTTTAGGCTTCGGGTCCAACCCCGTTGCCTCGTGCTGACGTCAAAAAATATTTGACTTTATCTAAAAAATGTGTGATATTATATTTATAGAAACTAACATAACGGCTATAATATCATGTTTATCAAGAACCCCACAAAAGCGTGGTATTCAGATACCCACATGGGTTATCATTGTCAATATGACATTATCTGGTGTACGAAATACAGACGCAAAGTTTTAGACGCGTCTCTCCAAGCGCGTTTGCACCATCTCATCTGCGCCAAACAAACAGCATTAGATTTCAAAGGGCGTGCCAGTGATATTATGGAAGAACACGTACACCTGATACTTGAGAACAATCCAAAAGTGCCTCTTACTCGGATTGTGGGATTCATAAAAGGTTATACTTCCAAAAGACTTCGTGAGGCGTTTGCACACCTCAAATCCCGTTTGCCGTGTCTTTGGACACGCTCAAAATTCATATCTTCGGTTGGGAGTGTATCCCTAGTCAAAGCATATATTGCGGAGCAAAAGCGTGTCTAAATCCAAGAAAGAATACCGCACCTATATTTTAGCGACTGCCAAGCCGACAGAACAACTTGACGGGATAAATCGTCTCGGTGGACGTATCTACTCTAAAACCGTTTCGCTTGCGTTCCAAACGCATGATAGGAAAGGCTTTTGGCTTTCAGACGGTGGACTCAAGGCATATCTGAAATTCAAAAGGTATCCGTGCCACGCCCATTCAGTGCAGGCGATTATAGACGATTATTGCGGCGGGCGACGCTCTTTCTTTTCTAACCGCAAATCGAATCCGACTGCCAAGCCCCCGAATAAAACGCGGAAATTCCACACGTTCACGTGGCGTGCGACAGGTATTTCCTATCAGCGTGGGAAACTACGGCTGTCTATGGGCAAAGGGAGAACCCCGCTTTGGATAAAGATTGATAAAAAGTTCCATAACGTCGTGCCAGCCTCCGTCTCGCTTGTCTATAACCGTTCCCTGCAACAATACGCGTTTCATGCAACCTATGACACAACGCCGAAAAAAACGAAATCAAAAGTCGGTTCAGCCGTTGCCGTGGATATGGGCGAAATCCACCCGATGGTTACTTTCGACGGTATCCATGCCGACATCTATAATGGACGCGAAATCCGCAGTGTTGTGAGGTATCAAAACAAATTTAAGTCGCGTCTCAATAAAGCCTTATCGCGTTGCGTTAGATATAGCCGGCGCTGGAAAAAACTAAAACGCGTCAAAAATAGAACCCTACAGAAGTTAACCGCGCAGTTGCGTGACATGCGTCATAAAATAACGTCACGCTTTGTTTCTACTTGCCGCGCGCGAAAGATAGAAACGATTGTCATTGGAGATATAAAGCATATTAGACAATCTATCAACTATGGCAAAAAAGCCAATCAGAAGTTACACCAGTGGGCGTTCTCTAAAATTCAGAACATGATAGCCTACAAAGCCAAAGCCGTCGGTATCAGCGTTGATACGGAGGACGAAGCCTATACGTCTCAAACCTGCCCGTCTTGCGGGCATAGAAAGAAACCGAGTGGTAGGACTTACCGTTGCGGACAATGCGAGTGGCAAGGACACAGAGACGTTGTTGGTGCGAGTAACATTCTGAAAAAGTATCAGGGTTTCATGAGAAACCCTGTAGTCGGGGCAGTGGTATCCCCCGTAGGTATCCGATATAATCCGAACCTATGTAGACTTGATAAGTGGACACCGTTTTCGGGACTCAAATCAAGCCAGCCTTCCAAGAGAAGGTAAGAAGCACACGCCTTTAGGCGTTGTGAGTATCACAAAGCATTAGAATATTTGTGACATCAAAGACATATACATCCATGCGAACCTGCCTGATTTTAGGGGGTATCTTAGTGTTGTCCATCTGGATACGCATCCAGGGGACCGAAAGGATCCCCGATGGGCAGTTCACTGGAAACGATCCTTATTTCTACTATTGGCAGGCATCGCTGATTTCGGAACACGGACACCTGCCGGAACGCGACATGCACCGATGGCTGCCCCTCGGTAGAGATTTAGGACAAACCCTAAACCTTTACGGCTACGTGCTTGCTTACACCCATAAAGCCGTTGCGCTGGTGTTCCAAAACATCACACTTTATCACGTCTGTCTCTACACGCCTGTTGTCTGCTTCTGTATAGGACTCGGCGCACTCTGTTTCTACTTATATCACGCCTATGTTCTGATGTTTTCGTTGACTGCAGGCTTGATTTTGGCAACGTTGCCCGGTAGTATCGAACGCTCCACCGCGGGCTTCGGCGACAGAGACGCATTTTGTCTGATGCTCGGCATCCTTGCTGTCGTTACCTATCTCGTCTCTCTACAGGGCTCCGGCACACCACGGAAACGGCTTATTTGGACGCTTGCAAGTGGTGTTATTGTTTTTCTTGGTGGTATCAGTTGGGAAGGTTTCGGCGTGTTCTTGAGTGTCATAATAGTTATAGAAATATGGCTGTTTCTGACGACGGAAACAGAGGAAGGATTAGGACATTTTGCCTTGTGGGTGTGCTGCTTTGTCCCGACACTCTATCTCGTCTCGTCTGCGTATAGAAACGGCTACGGCTTCGCGGAACACCTCGCAGCGTTTGTTTTAATGCCGCCTCTTATCCTTCTGGCGATGCGAGCGATTCGGTATCTGCTCATTTCAAAAGTAGAGCGCTTGCGTCCACACACACGCACCGTATCATTCGGATTGATACTTGCGAGTGCAACGCTTGTCCTTGGTTATTTCTGGATACAACATAGTACCTTTGCCGATACCACTGTTCCGATCAGCGACAGTCCCGTGATGCAAGCGATGTCAGAACTGAAAAATCCGAACTACAGCTTTTGGGTTTACCGCTACGGCACGTTCTTTATTGTCGGGAGTCTCGGTTTTATTCTTCTGCCGCTTGTTTATTGGCGACGACAAGGTTTATGCATCTCTATACCCATCGTGCTGTTTACGCTCTTTTCCTTTTTCCGAGAACACACGGATAAACTCTGGGGTGAACCTTTTGGAAATGCGCTTTTTGGTATTGCCTGTGTCGGTTGTGCCATCGGCATCCTACTGCTGGCATGGCAGCAGAAAAGCAAGGTTTCCACTTCTGACTTCGTTTTTATTGCCTTCTGTATATGGTTTCTCGCATGGGTTGCACTCACCCGTGATGCGAAACGTTACGATCTGTTTATCGGTGTGCCACTTGCCTTCGGTGCGACATCACTCCTCTATTGGACTACCGAAACCCTTACACAACGGCTTAGGCACTCTGAGTATGTCACTGACAAGTTTCGAGAAACCTTCCGCCCTATGCCACTCAAAATAGCTACAGCCCTGATACTATTGGGTGCTTTGATGTTCCTGCCACTGCGACACGCACATACCTATCGTTTACTCTATGCCGCAAAACAGATGCGCAAACCTACCCCCGGATATACCCGCGTCAACGCTGCGTTCCTCTATATGAAGACATTTCTTGTACGGAAAGTGCAGCCAAAAGACATCCCTATTGTCGCCGCCCATTGGGGGCATGGTAGCCAACTCAACGTGCTTGGCGGTGTGAAAACCATCACAGACCAAGACACCTACATCCAAAACTGGATACTTCTCTATAACCAACACGTCCACAACGCTACATCCGAAAGAGAGGCATTGGAATACCTAAAGACACACGGTGCGACGCACCTGATGCTCACCGGCAAGGACCCAAAAGATTCATTTCTACGAGGTGAATTGAGCGCGGCATTTCTCCCGCTCTATCCGAAGGTGAAATTTGCCGATGCCACCGTGAAGGTGTGGGCGATTGACTACCCTGCGGACATCAAGAACGATGGGAAATACCTTGAAACCGGGTTCCCCGAAATAGATGCGCATTTACAACTGAAATAAACATGTTAGCAAACATTATCACACTGACGCGCCTGTTCTAGAGTTTCAGGGTTATCGCCCTTTTTCGTCGACACGTTGGCTTCGACGTTGCACTAATCTTCACCGCAAGTCTGAGCGTTTTCGATGTCCCGATTTTCCGAGCCGTGAGTTTTCCGCTCGCGCTTCTGAACGTAGGGTTCTGTCTGATTCGCGGATTCCGTGTTGTCGGTGCCGCCTGTCGCCCGATATTTCTAACACCGAAAACAAATATGATACTGCTTTTCTTGAGTCTAGAAGAGGAAAGTGGAATGTATGGTGTAGCGGTGGAATGCTTAGATATCATATAGAATACCTGTGGCGAAGGCGGCTTTCTGGTCTAAGACTGACGCTCATGCGCGAAAGTTTGGGGAGCAACCGGGATTAGATACCTCGCTAGTCCTTACTGTAAACGAGGGGTTGATTCCCTTATTTTTTTTGACAAGAAACGTGAAAAAACAGATAATTCTGTCTATTGAAAGAAATATGTGTTTTTTTCTTTACAGAAAAACACTTTTATTTTATGATAAACGACAGAAAGAATTTTTATGTTTGACAAAGGCCTTTTTGTCGGGTATAATTAGGATAACCTTTTTTCAAAAGAAACATCACCGTGGTATGGACGGGTGACGCAGGCGAAATGCCTGACGTGCCACACCACCGAAAATAGTCCTGCGTTTGATTTCTCTGTTTATTTCCCGAAAACTTTTCACACAAAAACATCTCCGGACACAGTTCCACAGGAGCAACAGTAATGAAAAACGCTTTTGCCGCCACATTTTTTTTCAGTTTAACGCTCCTCACACTTGTCCCCCTTGGGTGCAGCATAAAAGGGGATCGGCAATCCCCAATGATGGTTACCGCCGCAACACCACAAGAGACCCTCTTCACAGTGATGGAGACGGAGGATCCAGAATATCCGACACTCGCTGCTTCTATCCGACTACCATTTCGTGTCAAATCCGACAACACCGTTGTCCTCGTAGAAAAACATGCGTATCTCACGACAGAAAGACATTTGCACGTTATAGATCTTTCTATCCCGCAGCGTCCTGTTTATTTGACAACTCTTGCGTTTGCTGATGAACTCGGCAAAGTGCTTTCCTCTGGAAACTATCTCGTCGTCGAAACGAGAGAAACGTTTCATCTGGTAGATATCTCGCATCCCTCGTCTCCCGTGCTGCAATCGACAGCGCATTTACCGTATAGACATGCCATCAAAGCCATCGATGTTCATGACAGGCACCTCTATGTTATCGGAGAGAACGACTCTCTGTATATCTTTTCCGTGCCTCGCGGACAGGCACAACTCATCAAAGCCGTAAAGCTGGAGAAACGCTGGTGGCTGCTAAGCCCGAAAGTCGGCGGTGCTGAGATAGAACAGATTCCCCTCTCGACTTCAAACATGCTCCCGAGCGGTCTCACGCTCCCGCTCCTGTCTGGCAACGGGTTTTTACAACTCCGGAGCAGTCAAGATGAAAAAGTCCGCGCATCGTCTGAGTTTCTGGGAGTGGAGCGTCTGAAAAACCCGACAACCGATATACAGATTTACGATGCATGCAGACGCGATGATCACAAGATAAGTACAAGCGTGAGCTACTACAACATGGATAGGGAGTATCGGAAGCATCTGGCGACAATAGGGGAGAAGCATCTCACGCGCCGAAAACCGACACTTGCATACCGCGTAGGAGAACTCGGCGAGATGCAGCAAATCGCCGAAGATACCTCAAGTGAGACAATAGATATCGACGCAAAACGGTTCATGGGCCCTGTCACAGATTTTTACATTTCGGACGCGTTTCTCTCCGTTGTTCACGCAAAAGGGTTCTTTGCTATTTTCAGCGTTGTGAGTATAGAAAAAAAACGTCAAGGCGAGATCCACCGACTTTTATCTCTCACACCCCTTCAGACAAGCCGTCCGGTAAGCATAGCGATTGGGCAAGACTACGCCTGTGTGTTAGCAGTGTCGAGAGTTTCGCAGAGATGAAAAGTTTTGCCGAGCTGCACCAACAGTATAGAATGTATACACATTTTCATCGGCAAGCCGGTGTTGCGATTGTTCTACACATCCACCACGCTGCTCGGCTTTTGGGGCAGGACTGCCGATGCCCACGGTGCTGGTGGTGACAGTACCAGAAAATGTAATGGGGAAAAACAACATTGAAAAAAGAGGTTTCGATGGTACTTCTAAAATCAAAGTGGTTCTGGATATGCTCAATATTAACCTTTTGTGCAGCGATATTCCTCGGAGTTGTGGTTCACCGAGCAAATCAACAACAAGCTGTGATAAAGGTGTATAAAGCCGTAGCGTTTCCGCAACACCGCACACCGGAGGTTCCAGCGTATCCCCTAAGGTCCGACAGTGTGTCCGCGGAAACCGACCCTCCAGTGGATTGGGAACATAGAGATTTTTCACAGGACACGGAAACTGATACCACAGATACATTCACTCAGGACGAACTACTACCCGCAGATGTAGACACCACAACGGGCTCTCATCTAAACACAGAAGCCGATGCAGAAGCTGATGCAGAAGCTGATGCAGAAGCCGCCTTGGCTGCCGAATACCTTGCAGAAATCCGGATTGAACTCCCACAACTTCTTCAAGATCGCCTTGATCTGTTGGAACGTGTTGAAGAACTCGCCCCATCTAATGGGGCACCCCCAGAACTTTCGCCTCTCAGAGACAAACTTGACGAGGAAGCAGTTCAACTTCGAAGGACAATCTTTGAGTTGGGGAATGACTATATTATGTATTCCGAAGGTGATTTTTCACCCTTTCAACCAGGCGGAGAATTTTACGAACTCTTACAACTAAACCACATGGGCTTCCAAAAAGCCGTGGAGTAACGAGGACTCCAAAGTCCCTCACATTTCAACAAGGGATTTGAAATGAAAAAAAGAATATTCATCTCACTTTTTTTGCTGCTGTTCTTGATAGGAAATTTCCATATATCTGTTGCAGCGGCATCACCGGATCTTGACTTACAAATCCTCATCGCAGGCATTAAGCATTTTGATGCAGCAGCAACCTCTGGAAGGGGAACATTTGTCTATAACCACGCTCTGGGAACAATAGAGGAGAAACGCGAATACGATTTCACATTTGATGGCTCTACCTTTGAAGACGCACAAGTCAGAGTCGACTCTTCCAAAAGCAGTATCTTATCGGAGATTTACGATGGCGAAAGACAATGGGAGGTCCATGAACGCAAGGCGGAGATCTTTAGTGTAGGTATTTCGCCCACCGACTACGAACATCTCAACAAAGAGGATCCGGAACTTCCTTATCCCGTCAGACAGCAGTTTGATGCTCACGACTGCCACATATCTGAGGATTTTCGCATCGAAGCCGACGAAGGAAGCTCCTATTCCAAAATGATTGATAATGTAACGGGGCAAAGCTACTACATCTACTACACTGAAGAATACTTCTCGTTTTATGAAACGCACCTTGAGTATGTTGTTCGCCCGGGATGTGTGATACACGCACATTTAGATCCGAGATACTGGATGAACTACGGATCGGCAACCCCAAGCAGCTACCTCATGACCCCCCTCTGGAAAGTCCTTGAAGATAATGAAACCGACCTTCTGCAAACAGAAATGCTCAACGGTGAAGAGACATACCTCGTCCGTATAAAGCATCCACATGAAAAAAGCCTAAAACTCTGGATATCCCCAGAGAAGGGGTTCCGCTTAGTGAAACTACAAACAATAGTTGAGGCTCAAGAGGAAATCGAGTTTCTCCCTTTCAAAGAGGGGGAGCATTATATTACGGAGCGCCAGGTCCACTATAGAGAATATCTACCGGGAGTATGGTTCCCGGAAAACATTGAGCAAACCACTCACCCTTTGTTACCGGGCGTCCGACAACAGAAGGGCAACCTTATCATGAAGACGACACTTCAAGCCGTCTCGTTTGAACTCAACGTTGATGTCTCTAACCAATTCCAATTAGCCGTTCCTGAAGACACCCCCGTTTTTGATTACGGAGTTGCCAAGTTCCGCCCCTATCGCGAATTGAAACAGCCCTCTCAATAAAACAGAACGCTCGTTTTCTGCCAACGCTACGCATAAACACAGAAGCCGATGCAGAAGCTGATGCATCAGCCGCCTTGGCTGCCGAACACCTTGCAGAAATCCGGATTGAACTCCCACAACTTCTTCAAGATCGCCTTGATCTGAGGGAGAAGATACGGTATGCGGGGGTATACCCATATCTCTGCCATAACCCGCATTAAGAATAGACAGGGCGGTAAGAGCAAAAGACAGGACAGTTGGACTGCTCAAGAAACCGTGAGCTTTCGGGCTCAGTAAACTTCACCAGACGAATGCGGGTGTTGTATACCCGCATTCCATCCTCATATCCCAATGGAGATGTTCTCATGAAAAATAAACTGTTCGCCGCGTGTCTCACAGCGCTCCTACTTGTCACCTTCGCGGAAGCCAAAATTGTCTTTTCTGGCGGTAGAATTCCAGAAGAAGCGAAGAACCTGGAAATCTTCGTCATGAACGATGACGGCTCTAACCTCCAACAGATAACCCATACACCAGAGGACGAAGGGCGTCCATACTGGTCCCCCGATGGAAAACGCATTGCCTTTGCAAGATCGTTTCCGCGTATCGAACGTCGACAAGTCAGCAACATTTTTATTGTAGATGCCGACGGTAGCAACGAACAACGTCTGACACAGCACCCGGATATAGAGTTCTACCCGATCTTTTTGCCAGAAGGCAGACGCCTTTCCTTCGGACGTGTCCAAGATGGGACCGGTAGCCTCTATACCATAGATTTAGAAACCCTTGACATCGAAATGTTCATAGATAAAGATATAAATGAACCCGATTGGTCGCCCGACACGAGAACAATTGCCTGTGAAATAGGCGGTGAAATTTATACGATGACAGCTGACGGTAAAAACCAAAAACGCCCGCTTCCGCCCCCAAAAAACGCGCAAGAACCCGTTATTTATCGTTTCAATCCGAAATGGGCGCCCGATGGACGTTCTCTCCTCTATATTGAAACGAGATATACAGCGCAGCTACTCCCACTCTCGAATACCATCTACATTTATAATTTGAATCTAAAGACACAGGCCCCCTTACCGGTCTCAAAAGACTGGCGTTTCCAAAGTGCTGTCTGGATGGATGACGGGAAAACGCTCATCCTCGCCGCGGATGAAGTCGGTATCAAAAACCAAGAGCACGGAAACATCAACATCTACCGGTATAATATTCCCAGCAACACGATGACACAACTCACACATCTCCCAGGCATGAACTACTCAGTACACTGGGTTCAGGGAGCACTTGATGTTTTGCCGAAAGAAAAAAAAACAACCCTATGGGGCAAAATAAAAATTAATCCTTAGCCGTGACATCAACGCGGCGCTTAATATTTTGAGGGCAGCTTGTGTTCCCTCTGTGGAGCAACAGTAAGACGGTGGACGCTTGGAAAACCGCAGTCGCTACGAAGCACAAGCCCCTGCCTTTAGGCAGTGGGTGCCTTGACTACTATGGACGCAGAAGTCCAAGACGATGCGATTTTTGCGGATACGTACGTGACGCCATCATTTCATGAGATTTTTTTTCATAGGGTGTCTCCGATTAAATGATTCCGTCTTGTGGGCTTGAAGCGGTTGCGTAACGTTTTCGCGGGATTCGTCCGGCTAAAAATGCGGCTCTGCCGGCTTCAATCGCCTTTTTCATCGCTGTTGCCATTAACACGGGGCGGTGTGCTTTTGCGATGGCGGTATTGAGGAGCACGCCATCGCATCCGAGCTCCATCGCAATAGCGGCGTCTGATGCGGTGCCAACCCCCGCATCGACGATAAGTGGTACCTGTACGCTATCCCGGATAATCTGTATGTTGTAAGGGTTCTGGATTCCCATCCCGGAGCCGATGGGTGCCCCGAGGGGCATCACGGCTGCACAGCCGAGCGCTTCTAATTTCTGACATGTAACCGGGTCATCGTTGCAGTAGGGGAGTACGGTAAATCCGTCTTTAACCAAAGTGACTACGGCAGTAAGAAGCTGCTCCACATCTGGAAATAACGTCTGTTCATCGCCGATGACTTCCAATTTAATGAGGGTTGTCTCCAACGCTTCGCGTGCGAGGTGTGCAGTGAGAATAGCGTCCTTCGCGGTAAAACAGCCTGCGGTGTTTGGAAGAATGGTGATATCGCGCGTTCGGAGCAACGCGAATACATTTTCACCGAGGGGTTCTGTAAATTTGACGCGGCGTATTGCCACCGTGGCGATTTGCGCCCCGCTTGCCTCAACCGACTGTGTCATCACATGAAAATTCGGATATCCTGCTGTCCCGATTAACAGTCTGGAGTCATAGTTTTTATCCGCAATTTTGAATTTTTCCATCTATTTTCTCCATACCGGCGGGTTAGGAACCTTTTTTGTAGAGTGCCACTCCATCCCGTTGAATTTGCTGAGTCATTGCGGGGTTGCTGAGATTTCTGAAAATAGACAAATCGATGGTATAAGGCAAAAGTTGCTCGTCCAAGTCAGTGGCGATTCTCGCAACGACGCGATGTGTCAACGCCGGCGTTCCGTATAGTGTCAAGTCAATGTCGGAGCCGTTTTTATAGGTACCTTTGGCGCGAGAACCGTATAGGACTGCCGTGTCTACCTCTGGGTACCGTCTGAAAACATCGTGAATTTTCTGGAGTGTTCGTGGCGATAACCCGTATTTCATCATGATTTCCGTTGCTTGAGTTGCGCCAATCTCTCTAACAATGCTTCAAATTCGACAAAGTAGCGTTCAAGAATGGCCTCGACAACCTCGTTTGCGGTTGCTTCATCATAAGTATGCGAGGTTAAGTTGCATTTTTCAATCATGTCCATCCAGTTTTCTCCATTTTCAAGGAGTCCCATTCTAAAAGCCGCGCGTGTCGTATCACGGGAGCCGTAAAACGTCTGTGTGCCTTGTGCCTCCAAGAAGTTTTTCATAGTCTTCCACGCGAGTTCGTGCGTATATTCAAAACCTTGTATCACTCCTTGGGATTCTAAATCGGAGAGTTGGCGTTGCTTTGCCAATTCGACGGCATTTTTCAGTCTAGAAAAAGCGCGTGCAAAACTGTCTGCGCGCTGAATCCATCGGACATCTGAGCTGTTCATCTTGTTCCGTCCGTCCACTAGCCCGTTATCCGCCTTGAACGGCGCGGATAATCTCCACTTCACTATTTTCGCGAAGGGTTTTGTGCTGCCAGGCTGTCTTTGGAACGACTTCCCTGTCAACGGCAACGGCAATGCCGGCTTGGCCTGCATTGAGTTCCATTTCCATCAGGAGCTCATGGAGGGTTAAATCAGTCCTGACATTCTTCGCTTCCCCGTTAACGCGTATTCTCATCAGCCCCTCCGGCTTGAAAACCGCTCTAACCGAAAAGGTGCGATTGTTGGCGACATCTCATCGGTGAGAATCAGCTTCGCGATTTCATAAGCAGTGACTGGTGTCAGCAAAATCCCGTTCCGGTAATGCCCTGTTGCCAAAACCAGGTTCGAAACTGCGGTGGGCCCCAGCAGCGGGGCATTATCTCGGCTCCCTGGGCGTAATCCCGCCCATGTCTCTAAAATTGGAAGTTCATATACCCCTGGCACGGCCTCCCATGCGCCGCGAAGCAGTTCAAAGATACCTCCTGCGGTTAGACGGGTGTCAAACCCCATCTCTTCACTTGTCGCCCCGACGATGAGCCTGCCATCGGTTCTTGGAACCAGATAGACAGACAGTGGGTATCTGACGCGTACCGTGCGGATAACGGTTTTTACGTTAATCCCTGCTTCCATCTGGAGGGCTAACATCTGTCCTTTGACGGGCCGCACAGGCGGGAGTAGTTCATCGGGTAGTCCTTTAATCTGTGCCGCCCAGCTGCCGGCTGCAAGTACAACCACATCGGCCGGCTCGAAACCGTTTTGTGTCTGGATACCTGTCGCGATTCCGTTTTGTACACGAATCCGTTCCACGCTGTTATTTTCAGATAAGACGCCGCCGCACGTTTGATATGCCCTAACAAGCGCTGTCACCATCAAGCGGTTATCAACCTGCTGTTCTTTCGGACACCGGATTGCTGCGGTGACGCGTGGTGAGAGGGCGGGTTCAATTTCCCGGGCTTCGCGGCCGCTCACCCATTGCACATCAAGCCCGAGGCCCCGCTGCGCTGCATAGAGATGCCGGAGTTGCTGTGTATCGTCCGATTCGAGGGCAGTGATGAGAGTGCCTTCTGCGCGATAGTCGATAGTCATCTGCGCATCAGCCTCTAATTCAGTTACCCAGCGCGGATAGAGCTCCAAACTGTAGCGTCCTAACTTTAGGAGCTCTGGTTCTTCGGTGTGTGCCTCTGCCATCGGCGCGAGCATCCCCGCGGCAGCCCATGAGGCGGCGCGCCCCGCACGATTCCGCTCATAAAGCGTCACCGGGCACCCTGCTTTTGCAAGCTGCCAACCGATAGCGAGGCCAATCACGCCACCCCCGATGATGATAACCTTTTTCTTTGCTTTCACGAAAGTGCGGGAAAACTCCTCTCTGATGTTTTGGGTACGGGAGTGATAAAGCGGTTTTGGCGTGAACGTTCCTGTTGACTTAAGAATACCTCATTGAGAATCTATCAGGTTATTTCACGAGGAAAGGTGACTCAAAAGTTCCTGCCCTCTTATAAACCAAAGGAGAATACCATGACGTTTGCAGTACTGTTACTAATACCCGCCCTGAAACCAGTTGGATGCACTGTCCACTTTACCTATTATTATAGCAGCTTTTTTTCCTGGTTGCAACCATTTTTCGACACGGTGCTCTTCTCTCATCCGGGCTGTTGTCCCCGTGTGAATCCGTTCTTGGTTGACAAAAGTCTGCTTTTCTGTGAAAATAGAGGGAAGCCCTCTTTTTTGTTTTTGCGAAATTTGTTTTTTTTGCAATGGGTGCGGTACCCCCCGGTTAACAGGGTTTTCGCCCGGCCCGGCGCTCCTATTTAATCAAGCGGTTTGAATAGTAAGAGGAACTTCATGAATAATCAATCTCTACCTAACGCGGAAATTTATCGATTTATTCCGCTGCTGCGTTGGTTCGCTCCTCCGAGGCTGTTTTCGCTAGTCCTTCTACACGGATACCGGTTTCTTGTGTGCCTTGGAATTATCATTCTGCTGCCTAACGGGTTGGCAGCGGAGATTCCATCTGTTCCGGCATTTCCCGGCGCGGAAGGCTTTGGCGCCATGACGCGCGGGGGGAGGGGCGGAAAAGTCCTCTTGGTTACGAATCTGAATGACGATGGCCCCGGGAGCTTGCGCGATGCGTGTGAAGCTGAAGGGCCCCGGATAGTCGTATTCACGGTTTCAGGTACTATCACCCTTGCGAGCCGCTTGAGAATCTCTAATCCGTATATCACTATCGCCGGGCAGACAGCCCCAGGAGATGGGATTTGCATTAAAAGATATCCGCTCTCAATCCAGGCAAGCGAAGTGATTATCCGGTATATCAGGGTAAGATTGGGAAATGAAACCGGGGATGATGCGGATGCCATATCAGGCAGATACCAGAAAAATATTATTTTGGACCACGTTTCAGCAAGTTGGAGCGTTGATGAAACAGTGTCTATCTACCATTGTGAGTATGTCACGATTCAATGGTGTCTGATATCAGAAAGCCTGTATGATGCTGGGCACGCTAAGGGTACTCATGGGTTTGGAGGCATCTGGGGCTCAAACTATAGTACTTACCATCATAACCTGCTCGCGCATCACAGCAGTCGCAATCCGCGTTTTGCTTCAGGCTGTGGATATAACGATTTCAGAAATAACGTTGTGTACAACTGGGGCTATAACAGTGCATATGGTGGAGAGATGGAACAACGCGGGGATGACAAGTTTAACTTTACCGTTATCAATATCGTCGCCAACTATTACCGGCCAGGGCCTGCAACCTCTACGGGGAAGAGGGCACACTGTGTTGTGAATCCATATTCGCGTAATTCCGTTGAGGGTTTCGGCAAATGGTACGTCGCTGATAATGTTGTTCACGGTAACCCCGCCGTTACAGCGGATAATTGGGCCGGTGGCGTCCAGCCGCAGGGAGGGCACTCATATATGACAGGATTAAAACTTCAGCAACCTTTTGCAGCAGTGCCTATCAATCAGCAAACCGCTGAAGAAGCATATGCTTCTGTTCTTGAGGATGTTGGGGCTTCATTGCCGAAACGCGATAGCGTCGATGCCCGCATTATTGACGAAGCCCGCAACGGCTATGCGACTTATGAAGGGGTTGCATACAAAAAGAGGGGTTCCGTTCCCGATACATCAAAAAAATGCGGTATTATTGATTCACAGACGGATGCCGGGGGATGGCCGGCGCTCAAGAGTCTGCCAGCACTTCTTGATACCGATAGGGACGGGATGCCAGACGAATGGGAAAAGCGGTATGGGCTGAATCCTCAGGACGCTTCTAATGCCGTAAACGACATAGACAGCGACGGATACACCAACATTGAGGAATACCTCAACGGAACCGTTCCGACGGATTTTGTGGACTATACTCAGCCCGGAAACAACGTAAACACGTTGAGGTAACATTTTGAATCACACAACGGTTGCTTTAGATGGCAGCGATGCGGAGATAGTGCACAACGAATTTTTGAACATAATAGCGGAATTCGCACCATCAGATGTATCACCTCAAAGATTTGGTAAACCTGACAGTATTATCTCTTGGCTTCAACCAGATATCAGATGTATCCTCATTGAAAATAAGGAAACTGGTAGCGCTAGATATTAGTAATAACCGTATATCGGATTTCTCGCCGCTTGCCCGATACCCAGAAACCTTCCAAAAATTCGTTTTTTTCATTTTTTTTGCCCTGCTGCACGTTTCCTCCTCAAAATTTCGTCATTAATAGTAGAGGGTGGGCACCGTATTGTCCCGCTTAATTTTAGTTGAACGTAATTGACGAAGTCTACCAAGGTTACATCCGGATTCATGAAAATAATCAATAACGTTTGCACACGCTCCTCACAACTTGTCGGAGTGGGACGTTTTTTTGATTTCTGTTCATTAGGAGGAAACCGCGTGGAAAGAGAAGACGATGTTACACTGATTCACAAAATTCTATCGGGTGACGACACTACGTTTGGCATCTTAGTTGAAAAGTATCAAAAGAGGATTCACGCGCTGTGCTGGCGGAAAATCGGCGATTTTCACCATGCTGAAGAGATTACGCAAGACATCTTCCTTCAGGCATACAAAAACCTCTCTGTCCTCAGAGAACCGAATCAATTTGCGGGGTGGCTCTGTGTCATCGCAAATCGGCGTTGCATTGATTGGTTGCGAAAGCAAAATTCGCGGCGAGAGGAAGTGTCTGCGATGTGCTCCTTGGAGGAGACGTCTCTAGAACAAATCGAGGCATCCTCTTATACACATTACGTATCGGAACAGTGTGAGAAAGAGAGCACCGAACGTCGTCATGCATTTGTGAAAAAACTCTTGAAAAAACTGCCCGAGGGTGAACGCACCGTCGTGACACTCTACTATCTCGGCGACATGACAACGCAGGAGATTTCAAAATTCTTGGCGGTGTCAGTAAACACAATTACGAGTCGGCTCCAGCGCGCCCGTAAACGTCTACAAGCAGCTCGGGCGGCTTTGGTTCAAGAATCCCTTGTTCATTTACAATTACCCGCTAATTCAAAGGAGAACATCATGAGACAATTAGAAGAACTTCGCAGCAAGTTTAATTCATTTATGGAAATGGAAAATGTGAAATTTGACCCGGCGTTGAGAGAAGAGCTCCTTAAGGAAGTGGACGATGAGATTGAAGATGCGCTTAAGGGTAAAATCCCATCCGAATTAGTTCATCTTGTTGTCGATAAAATATATCCGCATATGGGAAAACTCGGAATGGAGAGACGGATATCTCTACTCCGTAAGTATATGGATGACGCGCCGGAGGCTACAGAGCGGTTCTGGGCGCATCAGACGTTAGTCAATAGCCTCGCTCATCTTGGGAGCAATCGAGAAGCCATTGAGGAACATTCTCGGCTTTACCGGTGGGCCAGCCAGCACTTGTCAGATAAATATGTGCTGAAGACGATGTCCAATCTAAATGTCGGCGGATGTTTGCAGGCGGAAGCTCGTATTGATGATTGGATTCAGCTTTATGATGAAGCCGCAAAACGTTTAGAGAACCCTGATGTCAGTCAATACAGCCGTTGCGATTTCCTGCAAATCGGGGCAGAGGTTTTACGATGCAACGGCCGGTTAGATAAGGCACTTCTTGAGATAGAAAAGTTGGAACGTGCCAACGGCGAACCCGCTTGGAAGCACTATTTTAGATTCTGGTTGGCGGTGAGAACGAACCGGCTTCTGATATATAGTAGACAGGAAGATTCGGAACGTTTCGCTCAGGTTCTTACGGAAGCAAGCACGTATATGGAGAGAACGTTAAAAAAACAGGATTTAGGACACCCTATAAATTCTGACGACTTGATATGGTTTGCTAATGATTTTGGGTGTTGTCTGGTGTGGTTGAAGGCGTATAACGAGGCGAAACGTTTCCTACAAGTCGCCACGGATTTAGGAGATAATGCCCCTTATTGTCACTTTCAGTTTGCAGTGAGCATCTGGGCGTCTGAGAGGCACCGCGAGAAGACTTTACATCATTTAAAGATTGCTCAGGACGCTTATGTAATAAGTTCCTATAATTATCAGGATACATACTACCCACTTTTCCTGGGAACCCCCGAATTTTCAGATGTAACAGACGATAAAGAATTCCTTGCGATTTTCGGGCGGGAATAGGCTAAGTGAAGTCAGGGGAAGAAGCTGACATCCAACTGGAAGCCTGTACTTCTCTTGCTCAGGAATGTGGCAGTGTATACAAAGCGATTTTCGGCTACTCTACCGGCATCGCATGTTTAGGAATCTCGATTTGCTGTTCATTCCAGAATTGATATGCCCCGTCGTGGAGCGGAATCACGAATGCCTGCGGGGCATTCTCAATTGTCATATCAGCCGCCGCCTGTGTCGTGCTGAGCAACGTTTTACGCCCTTCCGGCGCGTAAACATGCTTTAGTATCGCGTAGATAGTCTCTGCGTGAATCTCCTTGTGCGCAATCAGCACTGTCGGCATCAGAATTGTCTTCACCGGTCGCACTTTGCCTTCATAAGCACCGGCGGGCAATTTCCCTGATTGATAGAACGGATACTTTTCATAGAAGCCATACTTTCTTGCGGGTGTATCCAAGTCAAGCATGCGAATGGATTTGATTGTTGTTAATTGGATAATGGCACTGTTAGGGATACTGACGAGCCACTGGAAGGCTGCGACTTGTCCATCTTGAAGTGCCTCGGCGCCGGCTGTTCCGCCCTTGTAAATCGGTGTAAATTCCCCCCAGATACCCGCCAATTTCGTGAGTCGTTCTAATGTCTGTGCTGTGCCGGAACCGCTTGCACCGCACGCAACTTTTTTCCCGACAATGTCTTCAAATTGATGCACACCACTGTTGGCTAAGGTAGACATCTGATCATACGCAATAAAAAGCAGTGTCACGACACGGAGATTGCTTTTTGGCTCCTCCTTCGCGAAAATCTCCAGCCCATGGTACCCTAAATACGCCTCAGACGCGAAAACAACCCCGAGCGTCTCCGCATCTCTATTGACACGGCGCGTATTTTCGATTGAACCGGCGGAACCGTCAATAGAAATCTTAATATGGGGTTCGTGCTGCTCCAAGATTCTCCCAACGGCTCCCGCAAATTGCGAAAAACTCCCGCCGCTGGCACCGCCCATAATTGAGAGCCATTCGCGCGCTTGGGAATTCGGCGCGGTGTTTTGTTCTCTTGCAGATGGGGCCGGTTCGGGGCCCTTTTTCTCGCTGTTGCACCCCGATAAAATCGTAAGAACCGATAAGACGAGGGTTGAACACAAGCATATCCTTTTAAAACGGTTTCGTTCGATTAGATTGCAGGCTATCTTCCTCAGATAAGTTCTTTTTGACATGAGGCTCCTTCCAACGTCGTAAACAAGCGAACAGATATGCTGAAATTATACCATGCAGCGCCCAAGATTGCAAAGAATTGATACCGTTGCGCCTTTGTGGAGATATATTAAATAAAACGGCTATCCCTTCTGATTCAAGAAAGAAAATTCTCTTGAAAAATATTCCAAACGATAGTAGAATTAGGAATGAACTGCTAGCTCTGAGTTGCTATAAGGAGACTCAATACCAATGAAACGTTTCTTCGGAAAACAGAATTCCTATTTCGTTCAAATTAACGGCGGATGTTACAATCGATTGACAAGAAATTTTCTATTGTTCGCCGGATTCAGCCTATACCTCATTCTCTGCCCTATCTTGGTTAGCGATGCGACAGCGAAAAAATCTCCCGCTTCAGGGAGACGCGTCGCCGTCCTCTATTTTAAAGACTCTACCCAATTTGATTCCCCGACGGGATGTGGGTGTATCCCTGGCTTTATCGGGAAAATTTTCAGTACCAAGAAATTATGGGATTTAGAAGCAGGATTCGCCAAGATACTCAATCGGAGATTGGTTGAAACAGGCGTGTATACACCCGTGAGTAAGGATGAACTACTAGATGCCATGGCACAGATGACGCTTTCCCGCCACGATTTACACAAATTAGATAAGTTAGATAAGACGCAGCGGGCACAGTTCGCAAAATTACTAAACGCCGATACGCTTGTTACGGGGGACATCCGAAAGTTTAATCAGGAACGGATAAAGGCGAATGCCTCGCGCACGTTGAGAGAAGGTGGACGGGATAACCGTTCTTCGGCTAGTTTTATTGCGCCCATTCAGGTGCTCGGATATCTACATCGTGTAACCGTGAAATTGGACATGACGTTTTACAATGCTGCCGGTGATATCATCACTGAGCTACCAATCGCCGCCAGCCGGGACCACGCGCTTGCCGGGACAAGAGTTGCGTCCCTTCAAGCCAGTGTCACAGAGGATGGGACGAACCTGTCCTTTGGACAGACAACAGAAAATCAACGGAGAAATCCGAATCCGATTGTTAAGCCCGCCCAGCTCAACAAGATTAAGTTTGCCAGTTCTGAATATGAACAAACACTCTACGGCATGGTAACCACTGAGGCTTTGATTAAGGTGGTGCTAGCACTCCGAGATAACGTTGGACCGAGATTTATCACGCCGTGGGAAACGCGACGGACAACCGACGAGAAAAAGACCAATGCTGTGAAAATATCCCCGGATGAACCTATCAAAGGAAAAATCCAATACGTCGATAGCGAAAACTTGGACCAGATTTATGTAAATATCGGCTCTGCTAAGGGCATTGCGATTAACCAGCAATTCGCTGTCTACGGGCAGGGAGCGCCGATTCGAGATATAGACACCGGTGAAATCTTGACGTACAAACTCCGTAAAATCGCTATCATTGCTGTATCAGAAATTCGAAATGATAAAGTTTCCATCTTCCGCCTCGTTGAAGGGACAGATGCAGTGAAAAAAGGCGATATCGTTCAAGAAATAAGAACGGATGACGCGGAGAGAACCGAGGAAAAATAAGGAGTTTTACATGAGCCGCCAGAATTCTACACAGACGAAAAGAGAAGATACCGCTATATCACGTCTATCAAGCCAAAGCAGAACAGGCCATTTTGCCTTTTCTTGCAGCTTGCTTCTTATCGGTTTGATATCGAATCTTGTCATCCTGTCTGGCTGCCAAAACCCGGGTACATCCAAGAAAGAAGCGGAGATAGATACGACTGAAAAAATAAAAATCGGGCTGTCCATGGATTCGTTGCGTGTGGAGCGCTGGCAAAAGGACAGGGATATCTTCAAAGCCGAGGCAGAAAAATTGGGGGCAGAAGTTATCGTGCAATCCGCTGATGGTGATGAACGGAGACAAAACGAACAGGCAGATAATATGATTACTCAAGGGGTTGATGTCCTAGTCGTCATTCCGAAAGATAGCGTCGCTGCCGCACAGATTGTACAAGCCGCACATGCGGAAGGCATCAAAGTGATTGCTTACGATAGATTAATCCGCGAGAGTGAACCGGACTTATATATCTCTTTTGATAACGAACAAGTCGGGTATCTACAAGCGGAATACCTTCTTCGGCAAAAACCGAAAGGGGACTACTTTCTTTTGGGGGGCGCGCCAACCGATAATAACGCGCAGTTGCTGAGAAAAGGGCAACGCCGTGCGCTGCAACCCGCTATCGACGCGGGGGATATCCGCTTGGTTGCTGATGGCAAACATTGGGCGGTTAACTGGGAACCACGCGACGCACTTAAAAAGGCGGAACAAGTCTTAACCCAGACGGACAACCGGATAGATGCCGTGGTGGCTTCTAACGACGGCACCGCGGGCGGCGTCATCCAGGCACTGGAGGGGCAAAATTTGGCCGGCAAGGTGCTGGTATCGGGGCAAGATGCCGAACTTGCCGCATGCCAACGAATTGTCAAAGGGACGCAAACGATGACGGTTTATAAACCAATTCGCCTTATTGCAACGAAAGCGGCACAGGCAGCCGTCGCCCTAGGCAAAGGGGAGCCAATCGCCGAAGCCACACAGGGCGTGAACAACGGCAAAGTTGACGTGCCATCAATTTTGCTCACCCCAATCCAAGTCGATAAGGCAAACCTGGACGATGTTGTTATTAAAGATGGATTCCACACGCGTGAAGCGGTGTATCAGACAGAGTAGTTTTTCGGCGTTGCTACTGGAGACAAAGATGCCCATTTTTCTGTTAGGGATAGACAGTGGAGATATCCACATTGGCGACAGGTTTAACTGGATATGGCGTTCTGATGCTTATCAGAACCTGATTGTGCTTGCACTCATTCTTTCAGGGATATGGCTCATTCACTACGCCTCACGTAGGGAGTACTGGCGTAACGCTGCGAGACAGATTCGCCATAATCGCCTTGCGCTGATATGTCTCGGCATTATCACCGTCTATCTCCTCATCGGCATCTTGGATAGCATCAGCTGGCGTACCCCTTTAATAACTCGGGGAAACCGAGATGGGCTTTCAGACAATATGATAACCTTAACCCGGAATGAAGCGGGGAATATTGTCTACAAACCGCGCGGGTTAAGTCTTCTGGATAGGCTCTGTACCCCTCTTCGCGAGAAAACAGAAAAGAGCTATTCTGCACCCTTGGCGACGCATCTCTACGCGAAAAGCACCCTCCAGACACCGGATGGACAGACAATTCGGGAATACCCGGCACTTAACCATCCCCGCACGCACCTTTTCGGCACCGACAAAGTGGGGAACGATGTCTTTTATCGCGCCCTGAAAGGTATTCGCACCGGGCTAATTATCGGCGGATTCACCACCCTCATCGCCGTACCGTTTGCGATTTTCTTCGGTGTTTTCGCGGGTTACTTTGGCGGCTGGGTAGACGATGCTGTTCAATACCTCTATTCCACACTCGCCTCAATACCGAGTATCTTGCTCATCGTCGCCTTCATGTTGTTATTTGGGCAGGGGCTCTTCAATCTCTGCTTCATTATGGGCATCAGCAGCTGGACAGGACTCTGCCGCGTTCTGCGGGGTGAAACGTTGAAACTTCGGGAACTGGAGTATATTCAAGCCGCAGAAGCGTTCGGGCTCAACCGTGGTAAGATTATCCTTAGACACTTAATTCCAAACCTCATGCACATCGTTCTCATCACTGCGATTTTGCGGTTTAGCGGTTTGGTGTTAACAGAAGCATTGCTGAGTTATCTCCAAATCGGGGTGGAACCGACAACAGGAAGTTGGGGAAATATGATTAACACGGCACGCTTGGAGTTAGCCCGTGACCCGGTTGTGTGGTGGAATCTAACGGCTGCGTTCGTCTTCATGTTTGGGTTAGTACTGCCCGTGAACCTGTTTGGGGATGCGCTTCGCGATGCCTTAGAACCGAGGTTAAGGACAGAGTAGGTTCTTTTAAGATAAAAACGAACAACGGGCACTTTTGCCCAGCGCCCGTTTTTGGAATTCGCGTTAATTTACAAAAAAATTAGTTCTTTTCATATTCTTTAAGGAACCCTATGAATTCTCTGCGATGTTTTTCCTCATCCGCGAGGAGTTTGATACAAAGATCTTGCGTGACGTAGTCGATACCTTCGCTTAATCGGATGATTTTGTTGTACTGTTCAATCGCAAGGTTTTCTGCCTCAATTACCCCATGGATGGTTGTCACAACGTCTGTCGAGTCTTCCGGCGGTTGTAGTGCTATCTGTTCTGCCTTAAAGGCTAATGAACCGGGGATGCGTCCATCGAGTTCCTTAACGCGATTTGCAAGTTCCTGAGCATGCGTTAATTCAACTTGGATGTCTGTTGCTAGTGATTTCTTAATCTCTTCCGCACGGATACCATCCAAATCGACAGAAATCGCCAGATAGTTAATTGTCGTCTCAACTTCCAACCAGTAGGCACGGATAAGTTCCGTAATAATTGCTCCTCTTTTTGTGGAATTCATGATATATCTCCTATGATAGTCTATTGAAGTCTGAATGATTCACCGTTTAACACCAATAGTATACCATAAGTTAGAATAGATTTCACCCTTTTTCTTTCAAATATCAGAGGCTGGTTATATTGCCTCAAAAATCCCCTACAACGATTCCAAGAATGCAATGAGTGCGTTTCGCTCCGTCTGTGACATCCGCTCGACAGCTTGTCTTGATGCCTCCGCTTCCCCACCGTGCCAGAGAATGGCTTCCATCAGGTTTCGTGCTCTGCCATCGTGGAGAAAGTTAGAGTGGCCATTTACTGTTTTTAACAAGCCAATTCCCCATAGTGGTGGGGTTCGCCATTCCGTACCGCTGGCGTGAAAATCGGGGCGATAGTCTGCCAGGCCGGGGCCCATATCGTGTAACAGCATGTCTGTGTAGGGATGAATTGTCTGGTTACTGACAGCTGGTACGCCACTTAAAACACCGGTTCTCACTGTCGGGACATGACAACTTGCACACTGCGCTTGCGCAAAAAGTTGTTCTCCCTGTAAGACTTGTGGGGTATCTACATTACGCCGGGCAGGGACTGCTAATGTTTGCACATAGAACGTCACCACTTCTAAAATGTCGTCACTCACCTCTGGGGTGCTTTGTAAGCGCATGGTTTTAGTGTGCTGAGGTTGTCCTGCAGAATTTTCAATTGGGAACAGGGAGGTTGTGATACCCATGTCGTCATGATATGCCGAAGCCACTTGCTGTAGAAGTGTCGGTTGATTCGCTTTCCAGCCAAAACGGCCGAGAACGTTTTTCTGCTTCACCACATCCCACACAAAATTGGGTTTGCCAGAGATACCGTCGCTGTTAACATCCGCCTCATCTGCATAAGCAAGAATGGTTTCTTCAGGAATCGCCTCGAGTAACCCTAAGCCAAACACAACTGGTGCAACGCGCGGCGACATTTCAACTCCTTCCGGAAGCGGGTGGTAGGTTTGTTTCACTGTATACTGCGGCGTCCGTAGATGGACACGCATTCCATCCGCTGTCGTTAAAGAACGTTCGGTATAATCAATTTCGATGGTACCTTCTGGCGGTGTGCCAAAGATGGCCCTGTTATTTAACTGCGTGCCGAAGCCGGGAACCGGAATAGGTGGTTTTCCCAGCATATCCGCTTCACTTTCACTGTTCGGGAGACTAAGCCTGATTAGAAGTGAGACAACTTGCTCGTTTACGCGAGGCGGGCGCCCACGCCCATCGCGCACATGGCAATTTATACATGAAATATTGTTATAGATAGGGCCCAATCCCGGATTCACCACCGCCGGCGCCGTGACAAAGACTGCCTCAAATTCAACATCCCCTTCTAGATGCGTGTCAAGTGCCGCTGCCGACAAATTGGGCGCGGGAGTTGAAAATGCATGACTTGATGCGTCAAACACAGTCGTCTCACCCCCTGAAAGCGCACCTGAAGAGGATACAGGAATTGATTCTACAGTCACTGGAGATTCAGAATTGCATGTACAAAACATGAGTGACATCAAGAGGAGTAAAATTTGGAGATGTTTCATTTTCTGAGTTTCTATTTCAGCGAGCATGTTTTTTTCTACCTTTTTTTCAGGGAATACCCCGAAGGCTGTTCCCCACAAAAACGAAATAACCCTGGTGCACATTGTAAACGTGTCTGTCCATTTCTGTGCTAATTAAACTCGCTTGATTGGACAAGCGGAAGAATGTTCTGTTCTAGTGTCTGTTGTACGGTGCTAACAGCATCAATCGCAGCTTGAATGGCCCCGCGTTCGGCTGTAATTGCGTCGCGAAACGGGTGAGGAATGGCCCCAATAGCATCAATTGCGGCTTGAACCTCTGTCTGAAAACGAGCATCGAGTGCGGGTTCCTTGCTATTCACGAATTCATTGAGTCCTTCCCCGTCGATTACGACTTCTCCCAGGTAGACGTTCTGAATTCCGCGAATATTGTCCTGGAAATCCGAGATAGAGTTAAAACTAAATTGGGACTCAACCAACGTTGTGTCAGATTGGTTGTACGGTTCCGAAAGTTTACCGTTAGCGACTTCATCGGCAATGACTATCATGCCGTTGACAATTTCCTGAAGGGCGGCACTTTGAGAGGGATAAACCGCGCTTCCCTGTCCTGCCTGTGAGAAGGCGCTACTGAAATTCTCACCTTCAGGTGCCCATGCCAGATATAGTTGTGAGGTGCTGTCCTTGAGATTCTCTGTTGTTGAAACAAGGTACTTAAGCTCCCGTTCGGTTATATCAGCTACCTGACGCTGATTTCCTTCGCGAAACAACAAGAATTCAATCGTGTGGAATCCTTTCTGTGTATCTTCCAACCCGCTCACAAAATCGATTGTCAGCGTATCCCCGCTATTCAAAACGGATTGTAGGTTAACGCTGTCAACCGGCCAACTGTCAAGTGCCGGGTCAAGTCCTTGTGTATCAACTGGACCAAACAGAAATGCTTCGCTCTGTTCCCACGGCGTACGTGTCGCTTTCCAAGCATTTTGCGCTTTTACAAGGTTTTGCTGCGAATTATCAGCAGCCAAGGCTTTAACGGCTGTCAATAATTCACCTGCCTTAGCATCCAAGTTGGCATAAGTCGCTAACACAACGGTGTTTGCAAAATTGTTGAGGATGGTACCTACTTCAAAAACTTCAACGTTGTTTTGTTGATGTTCATCTGTTTCATCATCGTTCCCACATCCATTAACGAAAGCGAATGCGAGTAGCAGACAAGGAAACAGCATCCAATAAAAGCGAGCATTTGGCCTGCGAACTTGTTCGTTATAGCACTTCATATTTTTTCTAACCTCCATAAATGAATCTTTATTGCTTCCATATATCACCCATCAATACTGAAAACCGAGGCCAGCTGCGAAAGTGTTTTCCCCATTTTTATCTTTTGTGGCTAATCGCCTGAGCGAATAGTGCCCCTTGAAAACTAACTGTGTATGAACGTGGTAGTTAATCCCAAAAGTCCACGTAGTCCGTTCCCATCGAGGGTTATCAAAGATAATTCCTTTCACACTTGCCATAGTATCGTAGAAATCGTATCGAGCGAACACATCTAGGCCCGGCGTATCAGTTTTCGCATCTCGTAAAGCGGATAGTACATCGTAACCCACCTCAACGTACCATCCTAATGCTGAGCTCCCTATCGGTGTCCGCTTAACGTTGAGATTATTTGAAAGTGTGCGATTCACTCGGGAAAGTCTATGGGCGTTCTCAAGCATTCCCCACAATACCATCCCTCTAACCTTTACAGCCCCTACCTCATAAAACCCATGCAAACTGGCAATTCCGACGTGTGCGTCAAAGTCCACATCAGGTTTGGGGCGATTCGCCGCGGTTTCCCCATAATAGCCGGAGATTCCGAATGTTGTACCCTCACGGACTGAATAATCAAGTCGTCCGACAAACGCCGGTGCCTCAGCGTTGGCGGTTTCAAACCGTAGTTGGTGTCCAGGCACTATCCAATTCCGGGAACTAAATCCGGTTGAATCCAACCCGGTGACAACTTGTGCCTGATAATTCAGTCTGCGAAACTTACCGAAGAATTCAACCCCTGTCTCATGCCATACCGTAGGAATCAGATGTGCCTCAGATTCGGGGCGAGTTGTGGTAAAGTAGTGTTGTGGCCGGTGCCGCTTGGAAACAAGTCCGACTGGAACAATGATATGTCCTACACGGAGATTGAGCCTGGGATGTAGAGAGAAAACCGCTGCCAACTTTTCCACAATGACTTCGCCGCCTTTCTCTATTTCCATCTCAAACTCACCAAACTCCTCAAATCTATCAAATTCCATCGTACTACCAGTCCCGCCATGCTCAAATTCCAGTTCCGCCTCAAATTGAATGGTATCATTGACGCGATACTTCGGAGCAACGACGAAACGCTCTATATCAACGGCAGCACGTCGCCCTGGAGCCAGTTCCCAATCAAAGTGTGCATAGTTAATCACACCGTAACCTGAAACCGTAAATGGATGTGTTTTCAGCAGGTGCTCTTTCGTAGAAACCTCGGAGATTTCTTTCACTTCTTTTTCCCAAGCAAACGCAATGTTGCAAGCACAAATTGCGCCTGCTAAGATAAGAATTCCGAAAATAGCGCGGGAACCCACCTGTTTTTTCATACAACCACTCTTTTTTATTCTTTTTTTTGATATTGAGAATCATTATCATTATCAAATCGTTGTTCAATATCGGTTAAAAATAATAATGAATCTCATTATCTTAATAATACCCAAAATTTCCCCGGATGTCAAGAAAATTTTGAAATTTATAAAAACCGCCGGACAAGCACGCAAACGTAATCCGGGTTTAAAAAGCATGTCTCGGATTGCGGCCCAGGTGGTGTTAAAGAACGTTTTCGAATTCGAGGCGGTTATTCTCGCCCTACCCAAATTCAATTTTTGCTTTAATATCTACAAGCAGCTCGCGGCCATTCAACGGTTGGACCGGACGATTGTTGCCACGCAGAATCGCCTCAAATCTCGCGATTTGTGTATCTGAAAGCTCAAGTGGCTCCGTCAATACAAACCATTTCACACCCTCTGAACAAGGCGGCGTCGTCAATGAACCTTCGTAACGATAGGTTTCCCTCTGAACCGGCAACAGTTCATCCGCATTGACGGTAACATTCCCAATAGCGTAGAACCCACCCGCAGCGGACGGTAAATGAGCGCAGATTGAAGCAAACATTGGATTATCACTACCACGTTCTATTAACACGCCAATCACCGCCAACGTGTCATCCGCACTTCGGTGAACGTAGTGCATCTCCATGGGAAACGGTTGAGCGGCTACCGTATGTTCGCCGGGGGCATGGAAGTGGAATTGTTTCAGCTCATACTTCGTACCTTCAACTTCAATCCAACTCCCTTCATCATACTCAACTTGAAGGGTATAGCCAGTATTACGGATATTCAAAATCGTGGGGTGGTAATTAAAAGTGATAACGGGAAGCTGCGTGGCCGTTGGGGTGCCCAAATCAATCGGCGATTGGTGTTTACCGAGCGTGCAAAGCGCATACTCCGGATTTAACTGTCCCCAGATATCCGGACCATTCTCTTCTGTATACCCCCATTCTACTGTGGCGGAATCACCCGCTACCTCTTGATGGTAGGCATCCTTTGCGAACTCACAACCCTTCATCAAGCCCAGGAACACGAATGTCATCATCAAAATATAAACTTCCATGAAATCTTCTCATCTTTTGCGAATGATAAAAAAACTATTTCACTGCGATTTGCAAAAAAAGAAAGAGATGAGCATCAATCCCCTTCAATATGAATTATCTCTTTATCCAGACGCCATCTAATGACTGGGCTTTGTTCAAAAATCAACTCTTGATTTCTTATCGCAGCGCTATTCAAAACGGGACAATTAAATTATAGCAGATACGCGTGGATAAAAGCAAGCAGGCCAAACGTGACAAATTCCGTTTTCAACAGATGTCTACATCTGAGATTCGAGGCCTCACTTTGGTAAATAATACTTAACTTGTATTAATCAAAACAAAATTAGGTGGCTTGCAGCAGCACGGACGGAGAATTCAGAAGGTTTCCGCCTCGATGATGCCGCGCCTCTCGGTGAATTAGAAGCACCGGAAACGCCAACTTCACTGAGTGCTGAGGAATTGAAAGATTTTGTGTCTGATGTCGAGATGTCAGATGCAGAGGGTGAAGAATTCTATCGTTCACTCGGGCTGGAACCGCCGCCTGCTGGGTATACTTACATCATGAACGAAGATGGGAGTATTGAACTCATCAAGGATGGCGTACCAATCGTCGAACTCCATTCGCGTCAAGGGTTCGATGTCTTGTATTTGAGTGAAGAAGATAGGGAACTCTATAGAGCTCCCTATCAAATTGATTCTTGCTCTTTGAAACAGGGCCCGCTGTAAAAATCGTGCAAACGTGGTGATACCGACGCAGAAATCCATTTTAACTGCGGTTGATGTCACGCACGAAAAGTGCGTGCATTTTGCACGCGAAGCCGCAAAATCCTTAAAGTGAACATATTTTTTTGGTAAAAAACGCATTTTTTCCCGAAAATTCCTCATTTTTCTTGATATTTAATTTGACAAACCGGTTTTTATGGCGTATAATTACACGAGCCTTTTTCAATAGAAGGCGAAAGTGTTCTTTGAGAGTTAAATAGTGAACGTGCCGTGCCGATTTACAACTTGTGAATGCGCTTGCTTTCAAGAGAAGCGAAGCGGCATTTCGATACTTTTATGAGAGTATGATACCGGCTCAGGACGAACGCTGGCGGCGTGGATGAGGCATGCGAGCCGAACGAGAAATCGGGCTTCGGTCCGGTGGAAAGTGGCGAAAGGGTGAGTAACGCGTGGGTAATCTACCTCTGAGATGGGGATAACTATTCGAAAGAGTGGCTAATACCAAATACGCTGGCCGTGACTTTGGTTTCGGCTATGAAAGGTGGCTTCGGCTGCCGCTCGGAGATGCACCCGCGTCCTATTAGCTAGTTGGTGTGTTAAAAGCGCACCAAGGCGACGATGGGTAGCTGTTCTGAGAGGATGTCCAGCCACATTGGGACTGAGACACTGCCCAAACTCCTACGGGAGGCTGCAGTCGAGAATATTTCGCAATGGGGGAAACCCTGACGATGCGACGCCGCGTGGGGGGGACGTCAAGTCCGCATGGCCCTTATGCCCTGGGCTGCAAAGGTATACTCTATATACATACTATCTTATCGTTCAGCAGCTCAAAACATGAGCGTAAAGGAGAATTTTATGTTTTTGCAGCAAACAACGAGTCCTTAGTCCGCTATTCAAATGACGAGCCAAATGACGATGATTTTCTTGGCGGTTGCGATGCTTTTTATACCATACCTCTATCAGCCCGAAGAGGCGGAAGCGGGATGGTTTCTCTTGGCAACTGCTATCATCGCAGGCATCTTTCTAATCATAGAGGACCATCCCGATCACTGCCCATATTGTGATGGACATGTGAGCTCGGTTTCGGAGCATGAGAATGTGTGCGCTATTTGTAATGATGCATACGAGACCTGCCAAGAAAGCCATGTGCACTGCACCGGTCCTTGTAAAGCTGTAGTCAGTAGCTCTAGTGAACACCAATATTATTGTTACTACCATAAGTGTTACTATTACCACTGCGGGGGATCAAATCCTCATCGTTCGTGTGACTGAATTTAGATGTTTTATCAAAAGGGCATCATTATGATGAACAGGAGGTGAGTCGGAAAACGAGGTAAATAACTTCTGATGTTATTTACGCTTACTTTCAATTCTCAAGGCTACAGTGGGGGTTACCAAATGAGACATCTGAAGAAACACGCGAGTTATTTTATTCCTGTTATTATCATCCTCGGCGCAGTAGCCCTATCACAATCTGATGACGTTTGTAGATTACCGGGTTTTAAGGAGCTGTTTAAATTACGTCATATGTGGCATCCAAAGTGCCCCTATTGTGGTTTAAGCGTAACTCATGTGAGTCAACACGAACTCATCTGCACCATTTGCAATGCACACTGGAAACGATGTCAAGAAACACACATTCACTGTGCCAGCCCGAATTGTAAAATGGTGGTTGACGACTTAACAGCGCATCAGAAAACGTGTGGACTTTGTGGTATTACGTACCTTGGGTGTTTCGGGCATACATGTCGGAGACCTCCTTGGGACTATAGCCGTTCAGATAGAACAAGTGAGAAGGCACCGAATCCAAAACTATCCCCTGTCGGCACGGTGCCACGCCCTGCCATCAAGAATACCCTCACCGACAGATAATCTGTCAGGAGACAGAGACTATGTTAAAACATATCAGAAGCTTACTCGGTTCTATTCTTATCCTGCTCATGATAGTGGGCGTTTCTTTGTACTTCTATCAGAAAAACCGCTCTGAAACCGAGGCGGTGAGAATCTACGGTGCCACAACTCCTGCTGTTAAGAAAGCACTTCCAATAGTGGAAACTTCTTCTGAAGAAACTCAGCGCCATGCGGAACACAATCACGCCGAGCATCATCCCACCCCTGAATACACTAGCACTTTGGAACATTCGGAAGAGCTTAGGAGTGTTGCTCCCGTGGAAAACCCTGGCACTCTCCACACAAGGACTGCAGAAGAAGCGGAGAAGGCCGTCCCATCCGTTTTTGAAGGACTTTCGGAAGAGGAAGCATCTCTATGGTTTCAAGAACAATTTGAGATATTGGGTAAACAAATGGCGGAAAAGTATCCTGAAATCGCCAGGGTTACCGAATTAACCCCCGAAGAATTCCATGAACGCTATTCAACCGATGAAGCGAAAGACGCAATCCGTGAACTTGCATTACAAGCGAAAGACGAGTTTTTTGCTGACTTTCGAGAAAACCTTTTCCTTCTACCCAGGGATGTCAGAGTATCCGTACTCGATGAGACATGGACACTTGTTGCCAAAAACTGGGGAGAGCAAACGGCAGATACGATTCTCACTCAGATACGCGCAGAGTTGGGAATGTAACTCGTGTGTTGAAGCCCTTTAGCTTTTGTGGCAGGTCGTTCTCAAGATTCTGGTGAACGAAATTCCGATACACAGCGGGAGAAGAACGTCAGCGTCTCCTCACGAAGTTTCCGCAAAAAGGTCTCGTTCCCACAGGAGACGCTCTCGGATTTTCAGAAAACCGATTTCTAGCGGACGATTGTCGAGAATAATCGGAGAGCGGAGGGAAAAGGGCGGGATGGCAATGTGCCGCGCCATCCCGCCAGAACCTTTCAGGTTGCTTACCTTACCCGCTGACCTGTTCCGTCCGCTGGGTTGGCGACTGCCACGCCAAAGAGAACCCTATCGCTTGCTCGGTACACTCCTGCCCACAGATGGAAACACGCCGCTACAGGCGATTTCCAAAAGACCCTGTGGGACACACCTACACTGTCACGATCGGCGAGACCCTAAAAAGTGTCGAAAGGGTAAGTAACGCGTGGGTAATCTACCTCTGAGATGGGGATAACTATTCGAAAGAGTGGCTAATACCAAATACGCTGGCCGTGACTTTGGTTTCGGTTATGAAAGGTGGCTTCGGCTGCCGCTCAGAGATGAGCCTGCGTCAATGTCGAACAATCGTATTTCTTGACAATTAATGAATAACAACCGCCGCTGTGTCAAAAGTCCGTCTATCCGGACGCGGATAGACGCGAGACACAAGCGGATGACACCCTATAGGAGATAGACTCATGATTCGTATCTTTGCAAATCAACGGGCACTCTTCTTCATTGTTATCTTTGTCATCTCTATCGCGATGTTCCTGTTCGTCGGACGCCGTGAACTCGCGAGACAAGACAGAATCTGGCGTGAGAGTGTCAAAGCCCAAAAACAGCAAGAAATAGAGGCTGCCAGAGCTGAACACTTGCGCAGAAAATCCATCGCAAAAGCAAATGGAACACAAAGTCTTCTCGAACAGGTATCCGATTCTGTAGATGGCATACCCCTATCTGCATCTGAAATGACAACCGATACAATGGGTGTGACGGAGCAACGAGCCCCGACACATATTGAAAACGCAACCGATGCGGGTGTGCTTCGGTATACCGAAGGGCCTTACAAAGGCATGACGTATGAAGAAGCCATCACACTCTGGAATAAGCGCAATAATGCCTACGTGGAACGGATGCTAGAAAATGGCAAAAAGAGAAAGGCCCTCGCCGATGTCCTCTTAGACTCCTCCAAAGCTGAACGCTCCGTGATGCTGTCGTTATTTGCCAACCTGACCCCCGAACAACTATCATACGCTCGGGATGTGGCATTAGAAACGTTGCCTGCCGAGAAAGTGGATGTGCTTTTTAACGACCTCGAGAAATTGGGCGAGGTAAAGAGTCTTGATCAGCTTTCTCAGGATGCTGAGGATATTCTCCTTTCGCGCGAAGCGTGGAAGATCGCAGATCGTGAACTGGCAGTAGAAAGGGTAGGTATCAAGGAGGAAGGAGAGGAACTCCGTCGCACGAAACCCAGCCCACCATAGGGGATTTTTAACACCAAATGGAGGTTTATTTTCCTGAATTCGTATCAAATCCGATTTATCTCGAAATTCGTCTTAGCAATTTTTCCAGATAAGCCCACCTCTCTAAAACTTAAAGTAAAGAAAGGATCGGAAATGCAAGTTATCCGCTTGATACTCTGTTTATCACTACTCGGCATCTGTTTCCTCGCTTTCAGCGACACTCAGAAGACGCACCCGCCCGCGAAAGACGCGACACCTCCATGGAATAAGCATCTGAAAGCATTTGAGATGCTTATCGCCACCGAGCCAGATGTAGCACACACTGAACTCGCAAAAGTTTCAGAAAACTTATTCGGCAAACACAGACACGTCCCCGAATGGGAATCCCTCTACTTGAATCTCAGTCAGAACCAGAAAGGCAGCATATCAGAACTCAAACGTGCGGCAGAATTAGTCATCCTGATGCTAATCGACATTGATGCCGAAAAGCATCAGGAGCAAATACAACGTCATCAAAAAAGATTAAAATATTACGACACCCTTGCGAAACAACATAAAACGCAAGGGGTATCCCCTGATACCGTTGTTGCGCCACTGCAGCGTTTTCAGTTGCGTGATGTCTGGATGGATGACATTGAAGAGCTCGATCGTTACATCGCCGAGGTAAATGCTCACCTCTCTACAGATAAGAAAGCCACCCGTGCATCGTTTGACAAATACGCAAAAGTTATGTTTGGATCGCATCCACACCTTGACGAATGGTCTGATATTGTTTTTCAGTTGTGCATCGACGGAAAAGGGAAACTTCCGCAATTTATAAGGATGGTTGAATTACAACTCGAGATGTTCAAAGAGGTGGATGACGAAAAGTATGCCCACCATATTAAGGCTTTTGAACTCGGACTCCAACAGCTCGAAACAACAGCTGAGATGAGTCGTCATGAAGTAGACACCCTTGAAATCTCATTTATTTTGCAGAGCCGACCCAAGGTAAAGGACTCTCACAATGCTTCTCCGTAATTTCATTATCGCTGCGACGCTTCTAATAGTCCTTGTATGTACCGGTGTTTTAATCTACACGAAATGGGAGATGAAACAGTGGAGAGAATCACGAACCCCTCTTCCCGTAAATACCACGGTCGATGGCCCCGCGCAACAGCCTTTACCTGCTCATGAGCATCTCCCGGCGCAAGATTCCCCCGAAAGAGCTCCCCCAACAGCCTCTGTACCCTCGAGTGTCGATTCCTCAGAAAAACAGGCCCCTTTTTCTGATACAGAAGAAAAACACTCCGGGGGGGGGACCCTATAGCTCTCATTTCTGATCCTTCCACGGAAGTGACATCCGTATCGCAGAACTCAGAAGAGGAACCGTTTTCTGAAGACGATCTCTCTTATCTCGATCCAGAGGCACCCTACAACCTGGCTGTCGTAAAAACAGGATTTGAGGATTACAATGCCAACCTCGATACCGATCCAGAATACGCGTACCAGCGTTTTGAAGCGGCGTTCCGCGAGCAATACGGAGATTATCCTGAAATCGATATTATCATTGAAACAATCCAAATACACAACAGCCGTGATCTGACAGTGAATGAAGCGATAAAAATGACAGAAGCCTTCTCTCGAATAACCCCCGAACCGGTAGCATCGACGCTACACCGACAGCTTGAAGATCTTCGTGAAACCCAACGTTTATCAGAAGAACTCGGAGAGGAAATCCCGGTTCGGTACAACATGAAATTTGTAACAGAGTAACTGATGAAAAGATTTTTATCATCAGCCTCTTGACGATGATGCTTTTGGGAATTGCATGGGCACTGACACAGCAGCAGAATGCCATGCCTCAGAGATCCCGAAGTGTGAAGAGTCATACAGATTCCACGCCTCGTCGGAACACCACAAGGAAGCCCCCCGCAGGCATAAATCCCGAAAAAGATTGCGGGTGTTGTCTTGAGCGACGAGAAAAAACGATACAGATGCGCAAGGACATAAAATGGGCAAAGGATACGATTGCGATCCACGGGGATAAAGAAGGTATGAAGCGCATCACCGCAAAATCCGATCTATTAGCGAAAATCATGCAACGCCTGTATGAGAAACAGGGAGACAGACTGACTCCTGTATCCCCGGCTCCATGAACACCCGCGCGTTTCAGTTAGCATTCTGTCTCTTTCTCAGGGTAACATCGATGCCTTTGGCCCCCTGGTCGAAAAATACCACTACCGTCTGTATACCGATATCCTCCGACGCGCCACAGAACCCGAAGTCGCCAAAGACTTGACCCAGGATGTTTGGTTCAAGGCGTATCGAGGAATTCAGACCTACCGGTGTGAGTCGTCGTTTTACGTGTGGCTTTACCGCATTGCTGAAAACCTTGTCATTGACCACTTTACAAATTCCGTTTTCAACAGATGTCTACATCTGAGATTCGAGGCCTCACTTCGGTAAATAATACTTAACTTATATTAATCAAAACAAAATTAGGTGGCTTGCAAATGTTAAGCAGATATTGTATAATAAATACATAGGATTATTGGGCGAAATACTATAACCGTTACATTGTGCATAGGAGAAAGACGTGTTTTCTAATAATGAACCATTCGAGGAAATGGCGGTTTCGTGCTACGCTATTATCAATGATAATGTGCTGACAACACGCGCGATTGAGGAAGCTAGCATCGAGCTCATCGTCACATCGCCACCCTATAATGTTGATATCGAATACAACTCAAATGACGATGCGCTCTCTTACGCCGATTATCTCGCCTTTTCTGAAGCGTGGTTCTCACGCTGTTTGCAATGGCTTAAGCCGGATGGCAGATTTTGTCTCAATATCCCTTTGGATAAGAACAAGGGTGGGCAGAAACACGTTGGTGCAGATTTGACAAAATTGGCAACGAACGTCGGATTTCAATATCACTCCACCATCGTCTGGAATGAGGGAAACATCTCCCGAAGAACCGCTTGGGGCTCGTGGTTGAAGGCATCTGCCCCCTACGTCATCGCGCCTGTTGAACTGATTGTTGTGCTCTATAAGGAGCAGTGGAAGAAAACAAGTGGGAGCGGCGAATCGGATATGAATAAAGAAGAGTTTATGGAGTGGACAAATGGGCTCTGGTCCTTCCCCGGTGAGAGTAAGAAGCGAATTGGCCATCCCGCACCCTTTCCGGTTGAGCTCCCACGCCGCTGTATCAAACTCTTTAGTTACGTTCATGACACCGTTCTCGACCCGTTTCTCGGGAGTGGCACCACCTTAGTCGCCGCACAGTTACACAACCGGCGTGGCATTGGCATTGAGATTGACCAAGAATACTGTAAACTCGCGAAAGAGCGGGTAAGTCATGCTGAAAATCAATTACGCCTCTTTGAAGAACCTGTAGGAAAACATGGCAAGAACAATTCGTGAATTGGTAATGGCGTATTTTGTAAACCACCCAAACCGAGAACTCGCGGATGGTCCGGTGGTAGATTGGGTAACCGAACAATATGTTCAAGAACAGGGTAAACCTCCGGGGTCCTGTGGCGAACTATCAGGAAACTCCATCAAGAGGGGAAGTTGATTAAGGTACGAAAGGGCGTTTATAAGTACGAACCGGATTCTGTACAGGAAGTTGTACTGTTTGAGTTTTCCGCGCAGTGCAGAAAAGCTATTTTTGAACGGGACCGTCACATGTGTGTTGTTTGTGGACGGGGTGAGGCGGATGGCGTTACACTTGCCGCAGAACATATCAAACCGAAAGATAAGGGCGGTAAAAATACCATCGATAACGGCAAAACCCTCTGTTATGAACATAACTTGCGCAAGCGTAACTATTCACAGACAGAGGCTGGCAAAAGGTACTTCATTGTATTTAGGGCATTCCTCCCCGCTGCTTTAGCTCGGTTAGAACCGTATCAAGTCCCGTCTGCGCCAGAGACGACGCAGACCGTTCTATCGGGGAGGAATGCCCGCTCCTGTATTGTGTCGAAAAGAGGATTTTAAACACGTCATAAGAGAGAATATATAGCCTAATGAAAATCGCAAATGCCCCTTGCTCTTGGGGGGTTCTAGAATTTGAATTAACCGGCGAAGCGCCTGGTTACGCGCAAGTGTTAGACGAGATGCGTACCATTGGCTACCTTGGTACCGAATTGGGGGATTGGGGTTTTATGCCGACGGATGCCGTTGAACTCCGCGATGCCGTTGAGACGCGTGGGTTAACGTTGTTGGCAGGTTTCGTTCCTGTGGCGCTCAGCAATGTAGCGTCTCATGCCGCAGGTGAAGCGCAGGCATTACGCCACGCCCGGTTGTTAGCCGATGTGGCAGGGGATACCCCCTTTATCGTGCTTTCAGATGATAACGGTACTTCGGAAATTCGGGTGCGACACGCCGGACGGATTACTTCGGAACATGGGTTAACCCCGTCCCAGTGGGATACTTTTGTAGTAGGTGTGCATCGCATTGCACAAGCGGTTCGAGACGAAACTGGGCTCCGCACCGTTTTCCATCCGCACTGCGCCGGTTACGTGGAGACACCCGCGGAAGTGGATATGCTGATGAACCTCACGGAACCGGCGCTCGTTGGATTGTGTTTTGATACCGGGCACTATCGTTTTGGCGGTGGCGAACCAATTGAGGCCTTCCAGCGGTATGCACCCCGTATTTGGCACATTCACTTTAAGGACTGTCATCCCGATATCGTGGCGCGCTCACGCGCGAAACGCTGGGATTACTTTAAATGCATCGGACAAGGTGTCTTTTGTGAGCTAGGGCAAGGCGATGTCAACTTTCCTGCGTTCATCGCCGCATTGAAGAAGCACGGGTACGACGGGTGGAGCGTTGTGGAGCAGGATGTGTTACCCGGAATGGGCAGTCCTAAGGAGAGTGCCTCGCGGAATTTGAAGTATTTGCGTTCAATTTTGTAGCATCATGAATTCGTTTGAGAATTGATGCATAAGGTGTGAATGAGGAAAAATCTAATGAACAAAGCTACTAAAATCCGCGTCGGTGTCATTGGGGCCGGACGCATCGGGGCGCTTCATATACAGCATATCGTACAGGATATACCGGATGTCGAACTCGTCACGATTTGTGGTTTAAACCGGGCGGTAAGCAAAGTGCTCGCGAAACAGTTGAATGTGTCCACCGTGACGAATGATGCCGCGCTACTGTTCGCTGACAGTTCCATTGACGCGGTGCTTATCTGTTCTTCAACCGATACGCATGCTCGCTTCTGTCAGCAAGCCGCCGCTGCAGGAAAACACATCTTTTGTGAGAAACCGATTGATTTGGATTTATGCCGAATTGATGAAACCTTATCCATTGTAGACAAGGCGGGCGTTAAATTTCAGGTAGGCTTTAATCGCAGATTTGACCAGAATTTTCGCCGGATGCGTGAGGCGATTGTTTCTGGGCAGCTAGGCGAACCACATCTTCTGCGAATTACTAGCCGCGATGCAGCACCACCGTCCATTGATTACATTAAAGTTTCTGGCGGACTCTTTTTAGATATGACGATTCACGATTTTGATATGGCGCGGTATTTAATCGGTGATGAAGTTGCTGAAATCTACGCCATCGGCAGCGTTCGAGTTGATTCACAAATCGGTGAAGCAGGGGATATTGACACCGCGGTGCTTAGCTTGAGGTTCCGTAAGGGTGTCATCGGAACCATTGACAATAGCCGGGAAGCCGTCTATGGCTATGATCAGCGCGTCGAGATTTTCGGTTCGTTAGGTATGCTTACAGTGGGGAACCCTTCGACAGATACCCTCACGTTTAGTGGACGTGAAGGCGCGAAAACGTCCTTGCCACCGTACTTTTTTGTAGAACGTTATAAGGCGGCGTTTCTGGCGGAATTGCAAGCATTTTTCGCCTGCATTCGGGAGGATACCGTACCCTTAGTCACCGGTGAAGATGGACGCGCCCCGGTTGTTATGGCACTTGCTGCGATGCAATCCTTACGAGAAAACCGCCCGGTTCAATTATCAGGAATTCGCCGTGATTCTGAAGCTGTGGCTTCCTCACCGGTTTTCGCCCCGGCATAGCCCCAAATCCTTTTACTCGCTGCCAACCTCGCCAATCTCAATCTCGATTTCGTCGCGGTTTCTGACGCGCTCGACGAGCCCATCGCGGATATCAACGATGCGATCCGAGACATCAAGCATCTTGAGGTCGTGTGTCGCAGAGATAACGGTAACGCCTTGTTCAATATTCAATTCCTTAATCAGGTCTATAATTTCTCTCCCTGTAATCGTATCAAGGTTTGCCGTCGGTTCATCAGCGAGTATGATGCTCGGGTCATTGGCGAGTGCCCTCGCAATTGCGACACGCTGACGTTGCCCCCCCGAAAGTTCATCAGGTAGGTGATAAATTCTATCGCCTAACCCTACCATGTCAAGCAATTTTTCTGCTTTTTCATTGCGCTGCTTTTCAGAAATGCCGGCAAAAATCATCGGCAGCGTTACATTTCCGTGCGCGCTGCGCACATGCAATAGGTTATAGCTCTGAAAAATGTATCCGACGCGATGGCACCGAAACGCGGCAATCTGCCTTTGGGACAGTTTTGACATATTTTGTCCATCAATGTAAACTTGTCCCTCCGTTGGCCTGTCTAGGGCACCTATCATATTAAAGAGTGTTGATTTGCCGGATCCGGAGGGCCCCATCAATGAAATGTATTCGCCACGGTTAATTTCAATATTGATACCGTTCAAAGCGCGAAGAACGTTTGAACCCATTCGATATTCTTTGACGACATCTTCGGTTTTGACAACAATGTCAGCCATAGTTTTCCTTTTTAGAAGTCCTTTCTCTTTCGCACTACACCTCTGTCCGCATCGCTTCGGCAGGCGGTAGCTTCGCCGCGCGCCATGCGGGGAATGATGAGCCGATGACGGCCAAAATCATGCCGAGGATACATCCGAGGAAGATGATAATTATCACGCCAAGCTGCATCGTTCCGGTTTCAGGTTGCGCGGGCAACAACGGAAAATAGAAAAACAGGTCTAGCCCATAGTTCTTGAGCCCCAAAAGCACAGCACCGAGGGTACCGATAAAGGCACCAATCAGGGCGCCTGAAAACCCTTGAAATCCGGATTCAAGCAGGAAGAGCCGTACCACAAACCCGTCTAGCGCACCCAGACATTTCATCGTGCCGATTTCACGAAATCTCTCTGTCACCGCCATCAGCATCGAGTTTGCAATGCCGACAACACACACGATGAGCGACATGATAATTAACCATATATCTTTTGTGGAAATGCCCTGTTCCGGGGCCTCTTCAAAAGTGTTAATTGTTGATTGCCGCCCGCTCTCTTGTAGTGCCAGGTCGATTTCATTGTTCGTCCATACCGAGACGAGGAACGCGATTCCTAGCGTAATCCCGGCTGTTGTGATAATTGAACGTCCAAATCGAATTTTCAGGCTCTGAAAACTAATCCGGAGCGATTCAACGAAGGGGAGATCAATTTGTTCCTCAATAGGTGTTTTCTGATTCATCACGTGTTCCTCCTTAACCTCCTTAATTGTGTATAAAAGCCGGTGCAGCAAGCTGCGAAGTAACTAAAATGTCTTCAAGTTTCAAGAAGTTCATCGCTTTAGAGGGCGTCCTAGCTTTCCCTCTATCTATTATAACAAATCTGCAATTTAAGTTCAAATTTCGCTGAATATCCCCGCTGCAATTTGTAGATTCGCATCTGATATTCAAAAGCGAGTACGATTGTCGAAAATTTAGTATTTATACGATCACTTTGTTTAATGAGTCGGGAGGATGAAACAAGACGCTGAATTTCAAACGATCACTATCCATCAAATTCTTGAAGTCTTTATTCCGTTCTTTCAATTTTCGAGTAATATATGCCCGCAGATAGTCACTTCGATCTGGGTAAAGAAATGGAGAATACTTAAGTTCAATGTGCAAATCAAGTTCGATAAGCCCCTTTGTAATGCGACTCCCCGCACTCCATTTATGATAGCCGACATCTTGAGACTTGAGTCCCTGAATCAGAGATTCTGGTTCAATAGCTATTTCAGGTAACTCATCCAAAATATCGACGATATCCGTGGGAAATAATAAGAAATAGGTAGTACCATCTATTTCTTCGATGATTGATTGAAGTCTCCTACCCTTAAATATAAATCCCAAATCATTAACCTGCTCACACTGAGAACCGATCTCGACAACATCATCAGTCCAATATCGAATCATGGGCTGAAGTTGTACAAAGGGATATAGCGTGGTTAAAACCAGCACGCCGATACCTTGCTCTACAGGTTTACCATCTTGAAGTGAAATGACCTCAGGGACCGCAATGGGTTGACAATGATATGCACCACAATGATTGCAAGGAATGCCTCGCCCTTCGGAGACCTCAGAGAGTCCATAATAATGGACAACGCGAGCATTCCAAGATTCTTCAAAAATCCGTCGCCAACGACGTGTAAGATAAGCAGCTGAGGACATTATCGTGGTAACATTGTATTGAGAGAAATCAGTATCTTGCTCTAAAAAGAAGGCAGTAAGCATTTTTAGACGGTCTAAACCACTAATAATCGTAGATACCCGAGACTCATGATCTTCAAACTCAAATTCTTTTCTGAGTAATCGATCCACTTGTGCAAAATGTTTTTCCAGGACTAAAGGAACAACAATACTCGGCCACCCCGGAACTGATAACTCTGGTCCATTCATAGGATTGATCATATGAAGATATAGTTTCCGTTCTTTACCGCTCAACTGATTAAGAATCTTATTACGTTCGCTACGGGTTTGACATTCCCTAAAGTTCCGGAAACGTAAAGCTGGGGCTGATAAGGTTCCGCCAGTAAATTGTATAAAGTCAGGCATCTGCTTGGTGGTTACCATATTATCCAGATTTTGCTGTAGCGTATCCTTTTTAATGATAGGTAATCCTTGTAAGTCTTCTGTGGTTTGGACTTCTGGATATACCTCACCCCACAGATCTCTATAAAAAGGAGAATATTGCCAAGCATGCTCCACCGTAGTTTGGAGGAACTGCTGGCGTAATTCTGCAACAGCTCCTGTTCGATCGTATATACTCATCAAGATAAATCCTATAGTTATAACTCTTGCCTGCTATGGACTCACTGCTGTCAGTATTGATAACACACCTCATCCCACAACATCAACTAACGTCTCTCCTATGATAAAGAGGTTGGAATCTTGCTCCAACCTCTTTATCATAGGTTAGGTACTAATCATTAATCCGATGTGATTGAGTAAGAAAATCAACCGCATCGGCAGATACCACTAGATCAGTAGAAATATGAGTTTCGATGCCCCTTTCTTCATAAGCGAGCTGTAGCAGTTCACTTCCTTCCTTAAGGCATTCTGCCGGGGCTTTAATGTCCAGACTTTTTTCTACAATCATTATACTTCTCCTTTAATAGGAAAGTTTAGAAATGAAATGTGAGATGATCAGTTCCCAGAAAAGACTAGAAATGTCGGTTCTCACAGTCAACTCCATACAGTAAATAGACATACTCTCCCAACAAGCTATAAGACTCTTAGGTCCACTGTGCAGGGAGATTGTGGGATTAATGAAGGTTGCTTGCAATAGCAAGTCTCACACCTTCTCCTCCCAAGGTTGATGTCCCAACCTTGAGACATGTGAGGAAGGTTTTACACATCCTCAACACGGGATTTAAGGTTTCGATAAATCCATTGTTGGGATTGTAAGCACTTCTCGTTTTAAGAACTGTCAGATTAAACTCATTCTCCAACTGTTCTGTACCAACTCCATATTGTTGTGGAAGTCTACCAGAACGGCCCTAAGATAGCGAAATGACTGGATATTTATTTCTCTGTTTTAATTTCGCAGGTCTAATCAACTTACCCTTCCATCTATTTTCCCGAACAAATTAATACCAAGGATCATCTTGAGGTATAAATTCACATTCAAGACTAAAATGATTTCTGCAAAGATTAATCATATCTGTTTTCATCACAATTGCTTCTGAGGCATAATGGTAACATTCAATGACATTGATTTCCAGATCGTCTTGTATTTTTTCAAATTCCTCGCGGTGTTGCTTACCAATTTCGTTTTGTATCTGATTGTAATAAGTGCCAGTAAGTAATGTGTCACAACCCAAATCAGAGGTCTCTAATATACCCTCTACTGTTGTACCACCGGGCAGAATTCCTAATTTATTTACAAACTCTTGACGAGCGATAAAATTCAAATCATTTACATCTGTTATATGAGATACGGTATTAAGAAAATCTTGAAATTTAATGGGTTGATCAAAGTTTCCATAGAGACCACCAAATCCTATTGATAGTTCATAATATCGTTTTGTCACCTCCAAATCCAACGCTTTTGATAAGGCTCCAGCGGTTGAAACGCGTTCATGTACATCAAGGGGCGTATGTAATATATAAACTGAAATTGACCTTTTATGCATCTCTTTTAGGTAATTTTCAGAAAGAGGTAAAAAACCTCTTCTGCCGGTCTCCATATTTAAAGGATGATGTGAAATTAGCAAGATATCGCTTTCATCTCGATCTAATACCTTGTCTATCTCCTCACTGAGGAACACGATTGTGTAAATCTTTCTAACATTTTCACCATTATTCAACATCAATCCATGGAACCTATTCAAAAAATCGGGAGTCATATAGTCCTTTACGCAAATCTGATATGATTTATATACCTTAGGCACAAGCGAACTGAATGGCATATCAGGCGGAAAATCATAGATCCTAAAATATGAATCCAAGTCTCTGACAATACTATCTAATTTCATTTGATATACTTCCCATGTAAAATGGCCTCACACTGGCGACAGCCTTTGCGCCAAAAATTGTATGCCCGTGTGAAGCGTCTGGAAAAAATTGTGCTTCGGGGGATATACCTACAAAATGGCGGCGAGTTTCTGGCGAAGGAATTCGGTACAATAAGGCACCTGTTCTTCGGACAACCCATGCAAGACGACGGCACCGCGATAGCCTACCTGATTCAGTAAACCGAGATACTGTTCATAATCCAATAGTCCTGTTCCTGCAGCAAGGTGCCCTGCTTGGCCGTCTCGATTCAGGTCCTTTGCGTGTGCAAGCACGATATCGGGGCCGAGAAGTTCAAATGCCTCCTTAAGAATCTCGCGCATGTGTGGCAGTTCTCCTGTGTGAAAGATGTTGGCGCCATCGATTACGACTTTCAGGAACGGTGATTGCATCTCATCAAGAAGGCGCCGGGCTTTTTTCGCAGTATCGACAACGTTGGCCACTTCGGGCTCCAGGGCGAGCGTAACACCGTACTCCGCCGCGACGCCGAGTGCCTGCTCCATGGAATCAACCAAATCCCGCCAGGCGGCGTCGGTATTATTATCCGGATGGGCGCGCCACATACTGTCCGTGTCCCGGCTACCAGTACAGAGGGTAATGATTGATGTTCCGAGGGGTTCACACGCCGCTGCCACCCGGCGCAACATACGCAATCCATCATGACGTTTCTGAACATCCGTGTCAATCATGTTGTAGGTGCCTGAGAGGGCGGAGATGGTTATCTGTCGTGAATCCATCTCTTTGCGAATTTCGGCGAGCGATGGCCCGGATGCGGGGACATGATATTGCAAGTGGTAGATGCCGTGTTTCACAATAGTATCAAGCGCTTCGTCTAACGTCTGTCGACGAATGGTTCCTTCCATCAATCCAATTTTCATGCGGTATCTCCTATTAACGTTGAATTTCTTATCAAGTGAGGCATGGCGTTCAGGAGATTCTTCGGTTATCCATCGTCCGTCGACACCAGGGGGCATTGTGCGTGTGGCTGCGATAGCGTTAAGTCAAATCTGCCAGCTCCGGCATGACTTCATTCTGCAGGAGTTCCATTGAGTTTAGCCACTGCTCCTTAGGTTCCCACTCATGCCCCATAGCGAGTAACACCCCAAATCCACCAACGCTGTCATGAAGTTCTCGGAGGCGGTTGGTGACATGTTCAGGGCTGCCGACAATCCACAACGTATCCAATAGGGTTTCAATGCACGATTCAACATCGGGGATGTCTGGTTCTTGCTTGAACTTTTCCCATCCAAACAGTTTAAACCAGTAATCTCTAAAATCGCGGCCGAGAGTCCCTTCGCGTGCCTCTTTTCGCGCCTGCTCGTTGGTATCCGCAACGTATACTTCCCTCGCAATCCGCCAGGTTGAACGACACGGTGAGTACCCTGTTTTGGCAGCCCCTTCCTCTACCGCGTCCCAATGCGTTTTGATGACAGAAACGGGTGCGAGGTTAATGCTCATCGGAATCCAACCGCGCTCGCCCGCAAGGATGAGCGTGTCAGATTTGGGCGAGGAGCCAGCCATCGCAATCGGAGGGTGCGGTTTCTGATACGGCTTCATGTGAATGCTGACGATGTCCGGCCGGGGTTCAGGAATCTTAAATTCCCAGAAATCGGTTTTATAGTGCCCGGGCTCCGGATTATCCCAAATTTTAAGAACTGCATCAATCCCTTCACGTGTCGACTGCCGCCTGTCGCCTTCTGCCAGAAACATCTCTGCATCGCTGGGTGTCGAACTTGAACCGACGCCCCAATGAAAACGGCCATGTGCGAGATGGTCCAGTTGCGCAATCCGATGCGCGACGACTGCAGGGTTATGTATTGGCATACAGGTGATACCCGTGCCAAAGATGATATTTTTTGTCAGGGCTACTGCCTTCGCGATAAAAAGATCTGGGGATGGTATATTCTCCCATGTGAAAGTGAAATGTTCACCAATATAGGCTTCTTTGTAACCCAGCCTATCTAGCGTTACCATTTGTTCCATATCGTCGTCTAATGTTTTGGTGGTGTCACTCCCAGGGGGATGCAAAGGCATTGTGAAAAAACCGAGTTCCATGGATAAACTCCTTTCTCGTCGATTAAAGCGATAAAGCTAGTGTGACGTAAAGCACCGGCAGAATGCCATCCTCGCATCGCAGAATGCCGTCCTCGCATTTTACCTCGATTTGTTCCCATTTCGCCGGTGCAACCGTGTTCATCTCAATAAATGTGACAATCTGTGCCGATTTTGAATAGCGCTTGCCTATTATGCGCGATATATGCTATTATTTCCTTGCTATGTGCCCTGTTGCAAAATTATCACAAACCCGACTATTTTTCAAGTTTTTTATTATAGAACGCCAGCATTGTGGAACCATAAAACCGAATTCCATGAGCCAAAACGGGAGCATTACTTTTAATGAGGTAGTGAAGGAAAGTCAATAACCCCCGACTGAAGTCGGGGGCTTGTGCGAAGCGTATACCAAACGTTCACTCCACAAGTTAAACTATTTTCTACAGTAAAATATCGCTTTATCTGGGCGTGGGTGCCTAAACAATGTTTCGGATACTCCCCTCGTCCGATTCACGCTACGATATTGCGATCTGGAAGGGGCAATATACAACCCGTAAGGGAGATTACAAACGATGTTTGTTCCGGTGACGAGTCAAACAGGTGCCTTGTTGATGCCGACGCATGCGAACAAGGCGGGCGTGCTGATTAAGAAAGGTTTCGCCACGCCCTATTGGTCAAATGGTATCTTTTGTATCAGGCTTAACTATGTGACAGAAGCCGAATACACGCAAGATATCGTCGTCGGTGTAGAACCCGGTAGCAAGAAAGAAGGCTTTACCGTCAAATCAGCATCTCATACCTATTTGAATGTTCAGTCAGACGCTCACGGGGGTGTCGGTAAGCAAGTGGCAAAGCGTCGAGAGTTGCGTAGAAGTCGGCGTTCACGAAAGTGTCCGAATCGCAAGAACCGGACGAACCGTCTTGCGAACAAAGCCCGCGTCCCTGCTGGCACGCGTGCGAGATGGGATTGGAAGTTAAGGGTTCTTGATTGGCTTTCTAAACTCTATCGACTCACGCATGTCTGCGTTGAAGATATTAAGGCGCGGACGATACACCGTGCAAAGAAGTGGAATCAATCGTTTAGTCCTTTGGAAGTCGGTAAACAGTGGTTCTATCGCGAAATCCAACAGCGTTGGGAACTCTACACTTTACAGGGGTGGGAAACCAAAGAGATACGGGATAGGTTAGGTCTCAAGAAGTCCTCGAAGAAGTTATCAGAACCCTTTGATGCGCATTGCGTAGATTCTTGGTGTCTGGCACATCATACCGTAGGCGGTTTGGATATACCCGATAACACGTCGCTTCTGTGTATCTCACCGATACCGATAAAACGCAGAGAGTTGCATAGGCAACAGGAAGCGAAAGGCGGTAAACGCACCCGGGTGGGCGGAACGCTATTAGGGAAAGGCTTGGTCAAAAATACATTGCTTAAGCATGTCAAATACGGTTTAACCCGCCGAAACGGCGGTTTCGCCCTACGCTCTTGCTGGCGTTAACGCAAATGGTTTGTTTTCGATATACAGTATGGGAAACAAACGATTAACCACAGGGGCGAAGCGTTCTGATTTTCGCGTGCTAACACGCCTCAACTTTTACTATAGGAGTGGGCATTCATCCCCTGAATGAATTCAGGGGGTTCCACACCGAAGAAAATGATGAAAAATGGACAGATTGACATGGGAGTCGTTGGATGCGGGTGGGCTGGCTGTCAAGCGATTCGCGCCGCGAATGCGAGTCCGCGCATCAACGTTATCGCCATCGCAGAGCACGACGAGGCCAGGCGGGAAGAGACGGGGAACGAATTTGCCGTGCCACACCGGCATAGCGACTATAGAGCGCTTTTGAACAATCCAGCGATTGATGCCGTCTATCTCGCGACATCACCGGCGGGCCGTCTGCAACAGGTGCTGGATACACTCCATGCGGGAAAGCACGTTTTGGTCCAGAAACCGCACGCGATTCGTGCCCCCGAAATCTTAGAAATGGAGGCGGCAGCACAGCAATCGGGGACAACACTCCAATTCTGCTATTTTATGCGCCACTTCCCCCAGAATCGCCAAATTCGCAGCGCAATACAGAACGGTAAAATCGGAACGCCTTACCACGCCCGTGTCTTTGGCAAATACAACTTCATCCCGGCCTTTGATGAGAACAGCCGGTGGCTCCATGTCTATGGACAGAAGGGCGGTTCATTAGGACAACACTATTCGCACGAACTCAACCTCGTCTGGTGGTGGATGGGCTGTCCTAAGCCTGAATGGGCATTCGCGTCGATGCATGTGCTTTATCCACAGTATGATGGCCCCGAAGGCGCCGCGGAAGACTATTTTACCGGCATCGTTGGATGCGAAGGTGGGAAGACCATCCAACTCGACTGTTCCCGGATGAGCCATTCGGATTCCGCCAGCGTCGTCGAATGCTACGGCACCACCGGCGCAATCACGAACGGCGGAATCTCCCGGTTCAAAGCGGGCGAATTTATTCGAGAATCTATTGATGAACCCATTGAAATTGAACATGGGGCACTACCTGAAGAAGTCCCTGTCTTTTTCTATGAGCTCAATCATTTCGCGATGGCAATCGCCGGCGAAGTCGCACCAGACGTTTCCGCGGCAAATGCCTATACCTTCATGCACATTTTGGATGCGCTCTACGATAGCGCGAAGCTGGCCAAAAAGATTTCGATACCGGATAACCGTTGACAAGCACTTGCACTTCTGTTAAGCTAATGCTCTGTAGTTTTCAAAGATATCTATGCAAACACAATTAGGTGGATACCTCGAATAGGAGACACGCTCATGTATAAAACAGCGATGTTAGGGTGCGGCGGGCGAGCCCGCGCCCATGCAGATGCATACCGTTTTGTGAAAAACGGAAAAATCGCCGCAATCTGTGATATGAATACCGAATTGCTCAACAAATTCGGTGACGACTTCGGAATCTCTTCACGATACACCGACTTGGACGAGATGCTTGACAAGGAGAAACCGGATGTCCTCCATATTGTGACAGCACCGGTGCTGCGCGGTAGCAACCAACGCAAACGTATCCGTTACCCGCTCATGAAACAGGCATCTGAACACGGGGTACCAGCCGCTATCGTTGAGAAACCCATTGCCGTTGAAAGCGAGGATTGGAAACAGATATCCGGATTGGCGGCAGAGACAAAAACGAAATTCGTTGTCAACACACAACTTAACTTCCACCCACAAAATCTTGAACTCAAACGTGACGTCGCCGATGGCAAAATAGGCGAACTCAAGTTTATTGATGCCAGTGCGCGGAGCACACCGGTTGACCAGGGGCCTCATGTCTTGCAATTGGTATCATCCTACATGGATAACTCGCGCCCCGTCCGGGTGCTCGGGCAGATTTCCGGGGCGGAGCAACTAGATTCCGCACAGCCATCGCCGCAATACGCCGCGGCGCGCGTACAGTATGACAACGGGCTTCATGTATCAGTCGCATTCGGAACAGACATCGCGCCCACAGCATCCGAAGATGCGGTGGTTTTCTTTCACAAACGGGTTTTTGTGATGGGGAGCAAGGGCTTCGTGCACTGGCGTTTCAGCAGCTGGGAACGGAACACACCGGAAGGCGGCTACGAAGGAGGACCGCTCAATTACGGCGAGCAAGATGTCGTCGCACAAGGGAATCTCACCGAGGCAGTGTTTGATTGGCTCGACGATGATAACAACGTACATCCGACGCACCTGAAGCAGTCGCTTGCAGAATTCAACCTCCTTTTGGGCATTTATTATAGTGGCATCACAAATGAGGTGATTGAGCTTCCGTTCAATCCCCCAGACGGATTGATGGATTTACTCAGAGAAAAGTTATAGTTAATTCCGGGCCCGAAATCGAAACGTCCGCCGGTTCGTATTCGTAAGCGAATCGCGATACATTCCGAACTTTGAGGCCCACCTCCTATTTATCAAAAACCCGTCGGTATTCCCTGATAGGGTGCATACCGGCGTAAAGCGGGGAACAAAACCGTGCGTGTGCTGATTATGTCCGATGGCGAATTGCGAAAAAATGTAGACTTTCTTGATAAATGTGTTTTTTCTTGAAATAAAAACGCATTGATTGTATATTTTCTGACAGAAAAGGGGAAATCGCTATGCGCACCCTCAATAGAGACGCTTTTTATCATGCGTGCTTGCGTTTCAAGGGGTTCGGTATGACAAGCTCGCAGAACGTTTGGGTGTCACCCGCACACCGTTTCCAGCTGGGCACAACGCCCCGAATGGAAAGGACTCCAAAAAGAACTCTGTGAAAAAAACGCCAGCAGGTGCTGGCGGGCGTCCTCGGTGAAGAAACATCGACATAAAAAAGGGGGATGACTCGCCCTTGGATGTTTCAGAAGTGTGCAGGTGTGATTTTTTCTTGACGAGTTTTGTCCGTTGTGGCAAAAGCGTGATTTGAGACTGGCAGCCTCGAAAGGTTTTAAGGTGCGCCGAGGGTGGTGCAAACACCCATCAGGGCGGCACTGTCATAATCACCCTATGACAGCGCTAACCGAAATTATATCATAGACTGGATGCAGTTTGTGTAAGATTTTCGGTTAGCACCTTATACAATAACAAGAGGATTCCCAGAGAACGCAAAATCCCTTTCCTTTTTCGTATTCCCAAAGCAATTAAAACCGCCCCTATTCGTTCGTTTCGAGAACGCTTAACGCGTCACCGGAAGCATCTTTACGCTCCAATATCTCTACTTCGTACCCATCAGGGTCCGTAATGAAGGCCATCTTCATTCCCCCCGACGTGAATTGTTCCGCCCACCTATCAGGCCAAATCTCAAGCCCCGCGCTCTCCAAGCCACCACAAAATTCAACAATATCCGGGACGCCAATCGCGAAATGCATCAAATCTTCTTGAACGTTGAGCTCAAAATCGGGGGAATAGGTGAGTTCCAATGTGTGGGCATTTCCCGGAAGTTCAAGGTGCACTATCTGGTTACCCGCAGGGGATTTATCGCTCCTACTCAGAACTTTAAACCCCAAATAATCGCAATACCACTGAATGGAATTATCTAAGTCGCTGACGCGAACGCGTGTATGTAAAAAGACTGCCATGTATCTCTCCTTATTTGCTTTTTTGACACTTTAAGAATTATGGTACGATAATAGCATATCCCCTAAATTTGGGCAAGAAGGTTAAAGCCGTTCTTTCGACTATTTCGTTCGTCCTTGAAAATGCGCGTGGCCGCTCAAGAGGCGCCGGGACGAGTCATCGCCAGATTAACACATCCGTGGCAAATTCACGAAAATATCGAAAACAAAATGAGGCCCGGGCCGTTTTTTCGTTGGAAATTAGGGCAGGGACGGGTATAATAGTTTAAGAAGTAATTCAAAATATGTCAATAACCCCCGACTGAAGTCGGGGGCTTGTGCGAAGCGTATACCAAACGTTCACTCCACAAGTTAAACTATTTTCTACAGTAAAATATCGCTTTATCTGGGCGTGGGTGCCTAAACAATGTTTCGGATACTCCCCTCGTCCGATTCACTCTATGATATTGCGATCTGGAAGGGGCAATATACAACCCGTAAGGGAGATTACAAACGATGTTTGTTCCGGTGACGAGTCAAACAGGCGCCTTGTTGATGCCGACGCATGCGAACAAGGCGGGCATGCTGATTAAGAAAGGTTTCGCCACGCCCTATTGGTCAAATGGAATATTCTGTATCCGGCTTAACTATGCTACCGAAGCCGCATACACACAAGATATCGTCGTCGGTGTAGAACCCGGTAGCAAGAAAGAAGGCTTTACCGTCACATCAGCATCTCATACGGATTTGAATGTTCAGTCAGATGCTCACGGGGGTGTCGGTAAGAAAGTGGCAAAGCGTCGAGAGTTGCGTAGAAGTCGGCGTTCACGAAAATGTCCGAATCGCAAGAACCGGACGAACCGTCTTGCGAACAAAGCCCGTGTCCCTGCTGGCACGCGTGCGAGATGGGATTGGAAGTTAAGGGTTCTTGATTGGCTTTCTAAACTCTATCCACTCACGCATGTCTGCGTTGAAGATATTAAGGCGCGGACGATACACCGTGCAAAGAAGTGGAATCAATCGTTTAGTCCTTTGGAAGTCGGTAAACAGTGGTTCTATACCGAAATCCGTAAACGGTGGGAACTGTTAACTTTACAAGGGTGGGAGACGAAAGAAATACGAGAGAGGTTAGGTCTCAAGAAGTCCTCGAAGAAGTTATCAGAACCCTTTGATGCGCATTGCGTAGATTCTTGGTGTCTGGCACATCATACCGTAGGTGGTTTGGATATACCCGATAACACGTCTCTTCTGTGTATCTCACCGATACCGATAAAACGCAGAGAGTTGCATAGGCAACAGGAAGCGAAAGGCGGTAAACGCACACGTGTGGGTGGAACTGTATTAGGTCAAGGCTTAGTCAAAAATACATTGATTAATCATGTCAAATACGGTTTAACCCGCCGAAACGGCGGTTTCGCCCTACGCTCTTGCTGGCGTTAACGCAAATGGTTTGTTTTCGATATACAGTATGGGAAACAAACGATTAACCACAGGGGCGAAGCGTTCTGATTTTCGCGTGCTAACACGCCTCAACTTTTACTATAGGAGCGGTGTGGAACCCCCTGAATTCATTCAGGGGGTTCCACACCGAAGATAAGAGATGATTGCAGTCACCAAAGAGGATATTAGACGCGAAAAATGAACAGAAAAACAGACAGAACGAACGTTCTTTTTATCATGGCGGATCAGCACCGATACGACTATATTGAATCGGATGAAGACGTGCCAATTAATACCCCCAACTTGCGACGCTTAGCTGAACACGGTGTCAGATTCACGAACTGCACAACCAACGCCCCCGTCTGTGCGCCATCCCGCATCGCTTTGGCATCGGGGCTACAACCTTCTCGACTCGGCGCGGTAGATAACGGTTGCTTCCTCCCTCCCAACGTCCCGAGCTACTACCAACAACTTCGTGAAAACGGTTATCGCGTCGGATGTGTCGGAAAACTCGACCTTGCTAAGCCGGATGGATACAACGGACGCTACGGTGACAGGCCCCGTACCTACAGCTGGGGGTTTACACACCCTGAAGAATGCGAGGGGAAAATGCACGCGGGGAGTTCTCCAACGCCGATTGGCCCCTATACCCATTACCTTCAGGAAAAAGGGGTGCTGACGAAGTTCTATGAAGATTATCGGAAACGCAGTGCCGGGGGATGGATTAAAGGCGGCTCCTACGATTCGGTGCTTTCAACAGAGGATTTTGAGGATACGTACATCGGAAGGCGCGCCACCGAATTTATTCAGAACATTCCTGACGATTTCCCATGGCATCTCTTTGTCAGCTTCGTCGGCCCCCATGACCCGTTTGACCCGCCCACCGAATACGGCGATAAGTACCGCTGCGCTGAAATGCCCGCCGCGATTCATGATGATATGGATGGAAAACCCGATTGGGTTAAACGCCGTGTCGTTAATATCAGTCCTGAAGAACTCACCGTAACACGCCAGCAATACTGCGCTGCTACTGAACTCATTGACGCGCAAATCGGGCGCATCCTTCACGCCTTAGAACAGCGCGGTATGCTTGATAATACCTATGTCATCTATTCAAGTGACCACGGGGAAATGCTCGGTGACCACGGGCTTTACACGAAAAGCTTGGCATACGAAGCATCACTGAGAGTCCCCCTCCTCATCGCCGGGCCCGGCATTGAAGCGGGACAAACCTCAGATGGATTGGTTGAGTTAATCGATTTGAACCCAACCATCTGCGAATTGGCAGGTGTACCGGTATTGCCGAATATTGATGCGCGCTCAATTGTACCCGTACTACGCGGGGAAGCGAGTACACACCGGACCGAAACCGTCAGCGCGCTCCGTAACTTCCGCGCCATTAGGACAGAAACTCACAAACTGATTGAGAACTACAACGATATTTCTGAACTTTATGATTTGGAAAATGATCCGGCCGAATTACACAACATCGCGCAGAAGGAGCGAAAGCTCGCCGCACAACTCCGGGCACGGCTGTCGAGACGTTTCCGGACGAAATTGGGTGCCGAATCATAATGCTAAGGGAGAGCCGGAAAGTTACGCTGTCGCGCTCATCACCCGTGCTTTACGCCAAGGCAATGAAAAATGGATGCCAGCCAAATTTATGACGCAAAACGCGCGTACCATCACGTCACACAACTCGCCTTTCCGCGACTTGTCGGCAGTACCGGTGAAACGAGGGCGCGGGAATATATCGTTAAGCAGTTCACGAAATGCGGACTCCACGTGCGGAGGGAGCCCTTCCATTTTACAAAATTCCCCGCAGAAGTGCTGCCGCGTCTCCTCTCTGCGTTCTTTACACTCATCGTCATCGCTGTACCGCTGCTTGCAGAACGGTTTCCGGCGGCTATTTGCATGCTCTGTTTCGGTGGCCTCGGCGTCGTGATGTTCTTCACGCGTTGGCAAACGTGGTTAGAAAAATTGTATGATGTCGGGACAAAATTCCGTTCAGAAAATATTGTCGCCACGAACCCACAGAATCCGCCCGGTAACGCTGCTGCACATTCTTGTCAAAACCACCTAACCGAATCTGCAGACGAAAAACCTAACCTGATTTTCATTGCACACTACGACACCAAATCACAAGTATTGCCGATTGTGGTGCGTGCTGCCGCGTACGGTATCGCAATTTGCGGACTGATGATAATGGCGATAGGCTCATTCGTGAGGTGGGCATACTACGTTTCAGTTCCTTTGTACATCGTCTGGGGTATTGCGGGGCTAACTTGTTTCTGTCTATTGCTTGTACAAATCAATTTTACCCAAAACCGTTCCCCTGGCGGTTTTGACAACGCTTCGGGCGTCGGGGTGCTGCTCGAAGTGGCGCGCGTGATGATGGCGCGTGGCGAAAAAATGCGTTTTACCTTCCTCGCAACCGGCGCTGAAGAGTACGGCATGTGTGGGGCTTTACGTTATGTTCAAACGCATGCTGGGAAACATCACTGCAATTGTACCGCACAAGATGAAAAAAACGGCGATGACGAGACTGGCACAAGTACTTTCATACCAGAATGTCCTGAACACTTACAGCACCCAAAATATGTTATTAACTTAGATGGCCTCGGGGTTGGAAACGCGGTGGGTGTCGTTACACGATACGGGCTTCCCCCGTTTCGCACAGCCGTTAAACTTGCTGACGCGCTCCGCGCATCCGGGCAATCCCGGGGCATCCAAATTACGGAACGGTATCTTCCCGTCGGTGTCGGATTGGATAGCATCCCGATTGCAAGTCGAGGACTTGAAGCCGTTACGTTAACCGCGGCGGCAGCAGGCACTGTCGCCTTAAAAGTTCATTCTAAACGCGACGGGGGTGAGCTGCTCAATGTAGAAAGTTTACAACAAGTAGGTGAATTAATTGTCGATGTCATTGAACGAATCGGGGGGAGTAAGAGAGAGACGAAATCGCCGACAACGCCTTGACGAGGGAGACATAAGGCCATTTATACGAGAGAATCCTGAACGTTCGGAACGGCGTAAACCTGTGACGGGCGTTATTCTTGCCGGGGGAAACAGTCGGCGGATGGGCGAAAATAAGGCGCTGATGCGGCTCGGGGACGATACACTCATTGAACATGTTATCCGACGCGTGCGCCCCGTCACAGATGAACTGCTACTTATCACCAATACCCCGGATGTCTATACTGCACTCAATCTTCCGATGTACAGCGATATTATTCTCGAAGCGGGGGCACTCGGCGGAATTCATGCCGGTTTGAACTATGCTTCGCATGACACCGCCCTTTGTGTCGCATGCGATACGCCGTTTTTAGCACCGAAGCTACTCACGTATCTCATCTCCATTTTGGATGCGTATGATGCAGTGGTACCGTATACAGAAGGCGACGCAGACGATATTAAAACACCCTCGCGAAAATTCCAAACGTTATGTACCGTCTATTCTAAACGGTGCATACCCACGATTGGGCAGATGCTGGAGGCTTCCGAATTGAGCGTTCATCAACTCTATTCACACATCAGGACACGGATGGTGCCACCAGAATCTTGGAAACCCTTTGATGCGGAGGGGTTCTCTTTTTTTAATCTGAACACGCCAGAGGATTTTGAAAACGCGCGCCGCTTTAAATCAAGGCGCGAAAAAAGCCTTTGACATTTGTAGACAATTATGCTATTGTTTTTCGTTGTATTTTCGTCGTGCTTAGTCGGTTTAGCTTCAGCTGTTTTTGGCACTCTGTTGTAAATCTCGTCGGAGATTTCTCATGTTTTCGTCGTGTTTTCGTCGTGCTTAGTCGGTTGCGCTTCAGCTGTTTTTGGCACTCCGTTGAGAATCTCGTCGGAGATTTCTCATGTTTTCGTCGTATTTTCGTCGTGTTTAGTCGGTTGCGCTTCAGCTGTTTTTGGCACTCCGTTGAGAATCTCGTCGGAGATTTTTCATGCAAGTTTAAAAAAAGGGGACGATGCAAGGATTTGTGAATCGCCTGCGACATTGGGATACGCTGCTGTTCTATCGAATTTTTGGATGGAATGGAAGGAGATACCTCGACCTTTTGATGCTCGGTGTATCTCGTAGTGCTGACGGGCATCTTTACGCGATTATCGCAGGGTTTCTGCTCTTATTTGAAAGGACACTTTTCATAACGTCTCTGTTCGCGTTCGCGCTTGAACGGGCACTCTACTGGACGTTGAAGCGAACGCTTAAACGACAACGTCCTTTTCACGCGCTTGAACATATCCACTTTCTGATGGCACCGCGGGATGTATTTAGCTTTCCCTCTGGGCATACCTCGGCTGCATTTGTGATGGTAACATTGCTCTCACAAATCTTTCCTGAATTCCGGATTCCGATGCAAATTTGGGCGACAATCGTAGGGCTGTCCCGCGTCTATCTCGGTATCCACTATCCCACGGATGTGTTGGCGGGCGCAACCCTTGGTATGCTGTCGGCAAAGATTGGGATGCTTATTCTAATTTTTTTCGCCTAGCAAGTATGTTGTTCGCTACCTTTTTAAATTGTTGATTGCTCCCTTTCAAAATTATCTGTTCTCGGCGGCGGCGACGGCTGCCATCACCTCGCGTTCAATGCTGCGCCTGTCCGCAAACCACCCCTCACACCACATCCGCTCCTCACTATCGAGGGGCAGCGTCACACTCACCGACTGTGCGACGTACCATATCAGCTCCTGTAAGCCGACACGCCCACGCGCGAGACGCTGTATCATCGCAGGACGCTGGTTGTAGCGCCATAGGTGTAAAACGTGATGCAGCACATCTATCAGCTCGTCGCTCAGTTTGGCGCTGTCGGGGGCATCCGGATAGCTCCGTTCCTGCGGCCCCAGCACCCGCACAAATGCTTTCTCATGGTGGATAAAACTCCCTTCACCCCATTCATTGGCTAACTCCAGTCCAAGAGAGAGGGCGAGTTTTTGCGCGATATCGAACGGCACGGACGCTAGCCCATGTTCGCGGCGCCAGCGCAGATAGAATCGCGTCATTTTTGTGCTTTCCACACCCGGATCCGACGCGCTATCCAACCGTTCAAGGACTTCACGAATATCGGCTATCATCCTATCGGCGCGAATTATGGTGTCATCATTGTCGAGAATCTCCTCGTATTTGCCAAACACCTCCAGCCCATTCCCTATCGCCGCGATGAATAGCTCTGCACCCGAGATGCCGTAATCCCAGAGTGCGAAGAGTTTCTCTTTCAGGTGAGAAGAAAGCTCTTCTTTTACATCGCTATAGAACCCGAAAGACAAACGAGCGCTTTTCCGGGCTACCATGTAGATACTCGACGCCAGCGCAGCGGAATCTTGCGCCCGAAAGCGGGATTTCATCTCCGTATCAACCGGCCAGGCAGCGGTGATAACCAGTCCAGAATCCAGCAAGGCGTTAATCAACGTCTCCCACCCCGCCGTCGATTTGTGTGCATAGACGATAACCGCAATCCCGTCCGGTTTTAACACCCGGTATATCTCGGCAAACGCTTTCGATAGCTCAGCTTCAAAGAAGCGTTTGCCGGCTTTTGCGCCCCCTTCCCTGTGACTATACGCCACGATTTCGCCGGCTTTCGGTGTCAGTGCCGTCTCGAAGAGCTCTGGATGGAGGTGTCCGACACTGCGTTTGAGCCAGACATAAAAAAAATCCGAGAGGTATGAATAAGCGATGTTGTCGTAATACGGCGGGTCCGTTATGACGGCGTCGAAAGCGGCGTCCGGGTAAGGCAGCGCCGTTGCAGAGGCATTTTTCACGGTTGCGGGTTCCGCGTTCATCTGCAATAGGTGTTCCATCGGGCTTAAAACGGTTTTGAGTCGATTCACGGCGACACGCAACGGATTCGCTTCCCCATAATCCCACGCCATGGGGAGCCCTTGTAGCCCGAATAACGTGCTAACGGATTCACCTGTGTTATTCCACGGACAAAGGTTTGCACCGGTATCTGCGATGCGGTTTACCCAGAGGGACAAACAAGTTGTGACGGCGGCTGCGTAATCTATGTCAACCGGCGTTTGCGCGCACATTTCCGTGTACGCAGCCCGGAGCTTCTCCGTGAAGGTGATGAGTGCGAGTTGTTGACGCGCGTTGAAAAGTTCGCCATACGTGTTAATGTTATAATTCCCAACCCTGTACCCTAGAGCACGACTTTTGATTTCAGGCATGCGTTCGTCAGGCACTGGGGACAATCCCCATTCGCCGGCAAGCATGAGAGACTTTTCAGCCAGCCGTTTTTGTGCATGATTGAAAACTGCGACGTCGTTGTCCGTCGCGAGGCGGTATCGTTTCCCTTTCACGTCCGGATGTACCGTCACCACGGCAAGCATCCGTTCGCCTGCGGCACCGTTTTGAAAGAGGTTGCGCGTGTCTTTTGCCGCAAAGGCGCTTTGACAGAGCGGGCACGTGACGATAGCCCGCGCCACGGTACCGTTAGCTGGATTAAAATCAGGCGGCATCGGTTCATACGCAGTTCCGACGATACGGAAGGCGATGTGTCCATCTTCCTCGAACGGAAAAAGCGCGATGTTCCTCTTTTTCGATAGCCAAAAGTCCTTCATTAAGGGAACGGTGGCGCCGCAGCCCAGATTCTGGCACGGCAACGTCCGTGCCCAGATATAGGCATAGGGAGTGGAACCGTCTGCGACGTCTCTGGCGCAGACGGGACTTCCGGTTTCCGGTGGATAGAACGGTGCTAATTCTGACGTTGCCTGTTCAATCACCCAGTCGCCCCATTTTTTCACATCATCTCTCAATTTTTGTCCATATTTTTGTGGGTATTCCAGCGTGCATTTCTGAATCAGTATCGCGACGGGATTCAAGTCACAGGAGTGTGACTCACATCCGAGGCGTTGTGCCTCTAAGGGAAGGGAGCCGCCGCCGCCGAAAGGATCGAGCACCGCAGGCGGTTTTCCGTCGTGGGATTCGAGGATGTGTTCGCGTGCTTCGTTAATCGATATTGGGCTCTGGGCGGTTTCCCACGTGGCGAGTGCCGCGATGAAATTGTGTTTTTCTAGGATGAGCACATCGTTATCATCCGTTAAGGGGGGGGCTGTCTACAAGGGCGGCGTATGCGGTGGCGCGTGATGGGCCAAGCGGCCTGCGCGCCCACCAGATATGAGTGCCGGTGATTTGGTGCTGATATTTATCCCGGCGTCCTTGTTCGCTAACCTCTTCGACGGGAAAGGCGACTTCAATGAGGCGTTTGTTGTTGCTCACGGGGGCTCCAGTCTTTGAGAAGAATCTAAAAAAGGTTCTTGCGTACTACTTTCTGCATGATATCATATGATAAGGTTTTTGTCAAGAGGTTGGGTGCTATGGCAAATCTGTCTAAAAATTAAGTTTATAGAAAAATTTTAGGTTCCGTCCCGGCTCTGGCATGGTGGATTTGATGCGTGATAGATGTTCCCGGTAGAGGGTATTTAAGAGGTTGTTAATCTCAAAAACCACGACATGCGTGAATTTTCCCCACGGTAGTTTGAAATAAGCCCCTGTGTCGTAGATGATATAGGCGTCTGTTGGTTGCTCAAATTCGCCGAGTCGCGTTTGATGTGCAGCAAATCGCGTTGTGAGGTGTATATCGAATGAGTTCTGAATGTAGTGTAGCGCACATTTTCCGTTGAAAGGTGGCGTCCGTTCCAAGGGTTTTCTGTCTTTGGCGTGCCCGACAATAGTGCCATTAACGTAGCTCATATCCAATTGGATTTGAAAATGGGGCGTCACCCGTGTTTGCAGCTGCATCTCGGCGCCATCCATGATAACATCATGTCCCCTATATTGGTAAATCCAGAGCCATCCTGCGGGGCCGCTTCCCCATTCTTTCTGGCCGGTGTTTGCCGGTATGAGGTAATTTTCTATCTGGTTTCGAAAGAGCGCGAATTTTATTCTGAATCTATCGTTTGAATATCGTCCAAATAGTTCAGTTCCGTATCCGTTTTCGGCTGCGAGTTCTGCGTTACCAATTTCATAGGAATATACGGCTAAGTGAGGCCCGTCAGAAAAGAGTTCTTCTATGCCTGGGGCGCGAAACGTTTTCATCAAGGTTGTGCCTGTGTGGATGTGTTGGTTCCAGTGATAAATTCCGGAGGCGGCGGCGGATACGCCGTTAAAGTCTCGCTGCTTGACGGTGCCTGCGCGTATGACGGTGTTAGGATGAAAAGGTTCGACGCGCCTGATATCATAACGTATAGCTCCCTGTAAGGTGAATTTGCCAAAGTCCCGTTGATTGAGATAGAACCCTGCTAGTGCAAATTCGCGTGTGTGCGGTGTCCAATAAAACCCGCCTGTAGCGTGGTCCCGGTATTGTGCCCACATTCCGATGATTGCGTTGTCACGCGTATGCATCATAGTGGAGATATTATAGGTTAGGACACCGAATTCCACCCCCAGGCTGCCGTTTGCTTCGAGTTCTTGGTGTTGATAACGTGTGTATGCGGCCTGAAGTCTAAATTTATCGAACGAGGTTCTATTCAAACGGTACTCGAGTTTGGCTTCATACCGCTGCCGTTCCAGGGCGATATTAATCCCGGTGATATGTCCCTCAGGCGAACCGGGAATTCCGTAGTCGGAGCGGTAGCTGCCTCCTGTAATGCCGGCGTATCCCCAGTTCTGAATCAGTGATGCGCCTGTTGAGAAGTTGACATTTGAAAGGGCCGTGTTTTCTAATATTCCGAGTGGCGTTCGCGTATCTTTTGCGAGCCTGCGGTTCCAAGTCAGGCGTCCCACAAAATCTCCAATGGGCAGTGTGATGCCGGTATTCGCTGTCCTGCCTGAATTGACGGTTTCGCCATGGAAGGTGAGATGCATGTTGGGAGTTTCGGGTAACTTATCGGGGATGCTATTACTTTTTACATTGATGACGCCGCCGAGGGTATTAGAACCGTAGATGAGCGATGCGGGGCCTCGGATAATTTCAACGCGATTAGCGGAAGTCGGTTCGAGGGCGACGACGTGGTCAGCACTGGATTCAGATTTGTCGCCTGTGCGTTCTCCATTTTCAAGGATAAGGAGTCTAGCGCCGCCTAAGCCGCGTATAACAGGGCGCGCTACGGCGCGCCCCATCGTTCGTTGTGAAATGCCAACCTCATTGCCTAAGGTTGCGGCTAAAGTCATCCCGAACTGTTTTTGGAGTTTGGCTTCATCAAACGCCATGTCGGTTGTCACCTCAAACTGTGAAAGTCCGCGTTTTGAGCCAGAGACGGTAATCGTCTCAAGCTGCAAAACGCGTTTTTTGAGTAACACTTGCAAATCAGCAGTGTTGCCGTTAACGCCAATCACCAGTTCGAACGGGTAATAGTCGGTTTTAACAACCTGAAGTTTCTGCTTCCCTTCAGGGATTTTTTCAAACCGAAAGTAGCCATCCGCGCCGGTAATTAGCGGCGGCTGTAAAGGGGATGGGCGTTTTTCTTTCTCGGCGGCATTCTTTATCGGTTCAATTCGGATGATACGAATGAGAGCCGTCGCAATTGGGGTTCTGCTATCGGCGTCAATGACTTGTCCGCGTACGGAAGCTGTTTTAGCCTGACTGTCCTGAACGCACTTGAATGAACAGAATAGACACACAATTCCGAGCGCCAGCCTCCATTTTTTTCGGTATCTTCTCAAACGGGGCAGCCTTGGCGTTAGCATCTGATGTTCGCGGGCAACATTTTCGTCAGAATTCCGATAACGTCGGCTGCGTTTCCGCGCTGCACAGGTGCAAATCTGTATAACACCGCGTAGCACGGCACCGGTTTGATAGCTGAGCGGGGGCAGCTGAAGGAACCTCACCGATGCCTTTTTGGTACAAATTCCATTCTTGGTTTGATACATCAGGGTACCTTGCTATTGAACCGTCACGGGTGTCGGTAACGCTGTAAAATCAGCATGTTCACCATGGAGCAGTTGGATTGTCATGCGGGTTGTACCGACTTTCACCCCAACGACTTCAAACGTGAACCGCTCACTGACTTCTTCATGGTGTGCTTTTTCCCCTTCATGTTGTTCTGCCTCTTCCCCTTCATGTTCATCGCCGCGGTGGATTTCAATAATCTCGCCATCGTAACCGGTGATGCTGAGAGAAAACATTTCTTCCTCGTCGTGTTCATGTTCTTCTTCGTCGTGTTCATGTTCTTCTTCGTCGCCCCCGGGTAGGAATTCACTCCCGTTGGGAGCAAGGAATGTGACGTGAACCATGATTTCTTTCCCGGCGCTGACAGAGAGTGCGCCGGTTTGCGTGCCTTGGAATTGCCTATAGACTTCGACACCGTCCACTTTTAGCAAAATTCCGTCAGCTTCGGCGTGAACCGGTGCGTTTTCTTCATGCTGATGTTCATGTTCATCCACAATAGGGTTGTCATCTTCGCCGCACCCGAAAAGCATCAGGGGTATAGCGAAACTAATTAACGTCGCTTGAAAAATTGAGAAAACCTGTGAAAAATGTGCGATATCGCGCTGGCAAAACTGCGTAAACATCATATCCTCCAATTTTATCATGGTAGTCTTCCGCGTTCTTATCAGAACCATTTAATTTTCTATTCCTTGCTTGCGTTTTCACTCTGCGCTCGATAGATAGGGTTTCCTAACCGCATCGATTCGGAAAAAGCAGGTGCGAAACCCAATAATTTCCTAGAACTGAAAGGTGCTACATTCTTATTAATTCGCGTTTGAAATCGTGTGCAATTAAGGCGTTTGATTTATCACCCCCGGCTGCGACTTGTCAGGAATATGGGTATCTTGACATGAAAGTACTTGCCGCGTGCCTAAAGCTTTCTGGTTTGCGACAAAAAGCGAACAACCATTTAGCCTGTTGCTTACGGCTACAGCTGTTTATAGGCGTACACTGCAAATCGGGATGCTGGTAAGATTTTCCAACAAGAACCAAGCGTCGTTCTGATAAACCTTAAAGCCACGGTGATGGGGAAAAATATCATTGGGAGTGAACTGGGAGAGAGGGCGGAGCGCGGGTAAGAGGGGTATTGTTCTGCCTGAGGGGAAGTGCCACGGAATCATGAATCAGAGGTACCGGAACACAACGGTTTGGCAAAACAAGCTCAAACGCATGAATTTCAACCCCGGCGTGATGCGCCTGGTAGAAACACGCAGCGCAATCATCGGCTGAATGCGACAGCGGTTCATGCTCGTGGGTGTGCACTAACGCACTTAAACCGTACACGACGGTATACCCACAAATGCCTAAGAGTATCAGAATGTTAACAAAACTTTGGGCGTTCTTCATAACCTTCCTGATTATATGAACCAGACTGTGCAATTATGATACAATACAATTGCGGCGATGTCAAGTTAATTTGCGAGGTTTTTTAGTTCATATCTAACCTTTAGCAAACTCAATTCCGGTTATATAAGGTTTCTGCGAAAAAGATGCTTGCGATACGGAATCACTCTGGCAGTCGCAAACGAACTGCTTGCGGTTATCGTGCTGATGTTTTATGATAGTTAATAATCTCCAAGCGAATGAGGAAGACTTATGATGTTAAGTGTTGAAGAAGCGCGTCAACAGATGTTAGACACGATTTCCGTTTTACCGAAAGAACCCCGCGGCGTTCTCAGCTGCCTTGGGCATGTCCTTGCTGAAGCAATCTATTCGCCTGAAAACCTCCCGCCGTTTGACAATTCGGCGATGGACGGTTATGCTGTCCGGGCTTCAGATGTGCGGGGCGCTTCCGGGGCGGAACCTGTTGTTCTCTCAATTGTGGAGACGATTGCCGCTGGATATGCACCAAAAAAATCTGTAAACCCGGGTGAAGCGGCGCGTATTATGACTGGTGCGATGATGCCTAATGGCGCGAATGCTGTGGTGATGCAAGAGGTAACGGCGGCAGAAAATGATACAGTGAAAATCTTTGAAGGTGTTGAGGAAAGCAGAAACGTCCGCTTCACCGGAGAGAGTGTGAACCGTGGCGTGCGCGTCATGGCGCGCGGAAAGCCTCTACGTCCGCCGGAAATCTCAATGCTTGCTGCCCTCAATTGTGCCGAAGTCACGGTACATCGGAAGCCTACCGTCGCGATTGTCTCTACAGGCGATGAGCTCACCCGGCTCGGCGAGCCGCTTACCCCGGGTAAAATTCGGGATAGCAACCGGTACGGCATCTATGCGCAAGTCGAGGAAGCCGGGGGGATTCCGATTGATATGGGGATTGCCCCGGACGACGAGGCTGAAACCGAACGCATCTTCCGGAATGCCCTTGCAAAGGCAGACGCCCTCATCACCAGTGGCGGCGTTTCCGTCGGTGAACACGATGTCGTTAAAAATGTGTTGGAGAAGTTGGGGAAGATTAATTTTTGGCGCGTCGCGATGAAGCCCGGGAAACCGCAGGCTTATGGGATTGCTGACGGGAAACCGATTTTTGGGTTGCCCGGGAACCCGGTTTCTTCCTTGGTAGTTTTTGAGCTTTTTGTGCGCCCAGCACTGCTAAAAATGGCCGGGCACTCCGAACTCTTACGCCCAAAGTTCAAAGCCAGCCTCGCAGAAGACGTGGTGAACAGAGATGGAAGAGTCAACTATATGCGCGCGATTTTAATCGAACGTGATGGAGACTACATTGCGAAAACGACGGGGCCGCAAGGTTCCGGCATTCTCCACTCGCTTGTCTTAGCCAACGGGTTGATTAAGATACCCGCCGGCGTGAGGATGTCGACTGGTGAAACGGTGGATGCCCAGTTTTTTTAGCGTTTCTGTATCCGTTCATCAGACAGTTTCTCATGAGGGGCGCGGAAAGCGCATGCAATATAAAGGGTAATATCCGAGATGAGATTAGGAATTCCCGAATTAAATGCTTGCGCTTCATGATGACAAATGGGAGCGTCCGCGCCGCCACTGGTAAAAAATAGGGGTGGAAGGCCCCGGTGCTGTTTATCCCCTATCATTTCGTAGCCCCTAATTTAGACGGTTTCTTCAGGCGTTTCTATCGGCAAATCCAGCCGAGCACCCCACTCTTGCCAAGAGCCAATATAGTTGCTGGCTTTATAATCCAAAAGCCGCAGCGCTATATAACTTTGGGAAGAGCGGTACCCACCCTGTCAGTAACATACCACTTGCTTTTCTGATGTGATACCGGCGGCTTCGTACATCTCTCGAAGTTCCTGTGCGGGTTTGAAAGCACCGTTTACGTCAAGGTTATCGAGCCACTCGATATGGATAGAACCGGGGATTGCCCCGGCGCGTTCCGCGCGTGCGACTCTGCCATAGTGTTCATCTGCCGTCCGCGTATCCAACGGGACAAAATCGTCGCGATTTAGCAAAGCGCGAATCACATCCGCATCCATATGCGTGTTGTGTCGCGGTTGAACTGCAAATGGCTGTACTTCAGGGGGTTCAACCCCCTCTGTACTAATCGGGCCTTCCGCGGCTAACCAAGCTTTGTAGCCGCCATCTAACAGACGCGTTTGGGTGTGCCCGAAGTATTCACAAAACCAAAAACCCCGCGACGCAAGCGTTCCTGAAATCTCCTCATACCAGATAATCGTTTTACTTGAATCAATACCACGTTGTTGAAATAGGTATGCTATCATCCACATAAAGGCATCAAACGTCTCTTTTCGGGTATCAATGAGGCTGATGCCGAAAACATCGATATGCAATGCCCCCGGAATATGTCCCCGCATATATTCCGCCGTGGGGCGAACGTCGACAATGCAGAAATCGTCAGCGTGTGCCCCCTTCGCCAACGCATCTGTGACGTTAGTTTTCAATTCCTCCGCCGATATCAGTAATTCTGGGTTCTCATACCCTTTGTCAATCATTGTTATTTCTCCTTTCGAGCGATTTCGTTCTCTCTTTAAAAACGCGCCCAAAATCCGCCAGTAGCCGGTTCTTCTCTTGAATTTTCGTGTTGCCCAGTACCCGCGCTTCTCAGCAAGTTCACAAAAATGGCGCAAACTGAAGCCCTATTTCTCATCAGCTTTTTAGGATAATGAAGCGGTAATTTTTTTTGTCTTCCATCTTCCGCTTCGGTAGCAGAGCCACATCGCAATTCCCTGTACGACATTTGACAGCGCGATACCGAGCCATACCCCGTTGAGCCCCATCAGGCGTGAAAGGAGGATGACGAGTCCCAGCCCGACGCCAATTTGTGAACCTAAGGTAATCATCATCGGTGAGAACGTGTCGCCTGCCCCATTGAGTGCGCGCCCTAAAACGAGCGAGAAGGCGATGAACCCGAACGTCAAGGATAAAAACCGCAAGTAAATCGTGCCGATGCCAATCACCGTTGGTTCCTCTGTAAAAATCCGTAGGAATACCGTTGGGAAAAAGAGGAACAGAACACCAATCAGTGTCATCACCGTTGTACCGAGCGCGTTTGCGAGCCGTGTCGTTTTTTCGGCGCGTTCTATCTGGTTTGCTCCTAGATTCTGCCCAACTATCGGGAGTACGGCATGCGAAATTCCGAACCCCGGATTCATAACGAGAATGCGGAGGCGCATGCATATTGTATACGCCGCGACAACATGCTTCCCATAGGGGCCGATTACCCACAGAAAACCGAGACGCGATAGGTGCCGCCAGAACCCTTGCATAGAACTATAAAAGCCCAACCTTAAAATGTCAAGCATTGTGACAGGTTCAGCACGGTATTGAACATGTCGCAATGAAATCGGTGAGCGTCCGCACCAAAGCAGATAGAGTAGCACAAACACCCCAAGTCCTCTGCCGATGAGCGTTGCCCAGGCCGAACCTGCCACCCCCAGTTTTGGGAATTTCCACACGCCGAAAATGAGAATCGGGTCCAACGCAATATTGAGAATCGTTGAGAAAATTAATACCACCATCGGTGTCACGGCATCCCCACCGGCGCGGAAAATCGAGCCGAGTGTCATGGATAGGAACATCGTGCTGATACCGGCGAGAATGATATGCATGTACGTTGTGCCGAGGCGGAGAACCTCCGAATCTGTCATGCGGATGGTAAGTAACCCTTGCTCCGCCAATGGATACCCGACGAGTGTAACGCATATCGAACAAAAGATTGATAGCAGAATCGCTTGCATCGCGACATGCTTTGCTTGCGCGCGGTTACCCGCGCCGAGGTACTGCGCAACCAGAATCCCACTCCCTGTAGAGATGCCGAGCGCAAATACCCCGACAAGTCTTAGCAGATTACCGCTGACTCCCACCGCCGCAATGGAGGCGCTCCCCAATCTTCCAACGAAAATCATATCTACGATATTGAACGCATCTTGTAAGATATTACTCAGCGTTAACGGGACGGCAAGCCGTAACAGGTGCTTTACAAGACTACCTCGCGTTAAGTCCCACCGTGCTTTTTTCATATTTCTATCGTCGTCCAATACTGATTCACGCCCCACTCCCATGCCGAACGGGTGCCTAACTGATATTGAAACACCTCATTCGGAATGTCGGCTATCGTGAGAAATTCATTGTGGCGTAGCTGCGTCCTATCTTTGGAGAATCGCATCTTCTCCACGCGCCAATTCTGATGCACATCCTGCGTTTCAATAACGCGCAATCTATCGTATTCGGCCTGTGTCTCATAGTTAACATGAAGTTCTGTCAACCGCGCGCCAATATTGGCAAATACCCAGAAGCCCCGGGCAAACCGAATGTGCGGCAGGTTACCCTTGTACGTTTCCCGATAGTCTGAATGATGGTAGCATAGTATTCTCGGACAGATTTACTGTTAGGAGGGAACGTTAATTTTCGCATGCCGCTATCATAGCAGAATTTAATCTGAAAGACAAGATGAAATTCCGATTGAAAAAAAACGGCATTTTACGATAAAATATATTTTCAATTTTCCTATTGTGCATTTTCTATCGTCGAAAAAAGGCGTGAGACGTGACAGTAAAAAAAACTAAACAGTAAAAAAAACTAAATTTTGAAATTTTTCACTTTATTTTTTTTAATATGACTTTATTTTCTTAAATATGTTAAAATGCTTTTAAGGTATTATTTTTTTTGAATTAATTCGGATGAGATTCGGTTAGGAAATTTTGTCACCGCTATCGGCAACGACTAGTATAAATTGGTGTTCCCTTTCCAGATATAGTGTGAACCCTAACACGTTTGCGACAGGCCCCGCAGCCCTTTGGTGGGTGAAGGTTCAAATGCTTAACCCAATCGCGATAGTTCAAGAACATTTCGTTTTCAGTGACGTGAGGTAAACAAATAAGTGGGACTGCTCGACAAAGAGCGGCATCACGCTAGCGAGATTGTTCACCCGAAAGTGCGGTTTAAGGATTAAGGGTACCCGTTGCACGAACGGCTAACTCGGTTAATATTTGAATCTTAATTGAGGTATATATCGTAACATCATCACTAAATAATTTTTTGGGAAGGAATCATTTTTGGGAAGGAATCATTTTTGGGAAGGAATCATTTTTGGGAAGGAATCATTATGATATATACCGAGCGGAATCATTTTTTAGGAAGGAGTCATTATGATGGATACCGTATCACGAAAAGATGTCGATGAAGATATAGCAACAAGGAGGCATCTGCCGGGCGGTGATTCATCGGGTTTGAAGTTCACTCGGTATTTTACAACAGCTGGGATTCATCCTTACGCCCAGATAGAGTGGGAAACCCGCGATTCGGCCATCTACAATGAGAAGGGGAATGTCATCTTTGAGCAATCCGGCGTCGAAGTGCCCTCAACCTGGACACGGCTTGCGACGGATATTGCGGCGTCTAAATATTTTCGTAAATCCGGTGTTCCGGAGTGTGGTTCAGAGCGCAGCGTTCGCCAATTGGTGACTCGCGTTGCCCGGACGCTTCGCCGTGCCGGTGAAGAATTCGGCGGCTATTTCGCGTCATCGGAAGATGCTGAGACATTTGAGATGGAACTCACACATATTCTTGTCACACAGCGGGGCGCCTTCAACTCGCCCGTTTGGTTTAACTGCGGGCTGTGGCACGAATACGGGATTGAAGGTGGTGGTGGAAATTACCATTGGGATAGCGTATCACAACGCGTTGAAGTCTGTACGAACGCTTATCAACATCCACAAAATTCTGCTTGTTTCATCCAGAGTGTTGACGATTCTTTAGATTCCATGCTTGAGCTCCAAAAATCAGAGGTTCGGCTTTTCAAATATGGGAGTGGGACGGGTTCTAATTTTAGCAAGGTGCGCGCTAAAGGCGAGAGCCTCTCCAGCGGTGGTGAAAGCTCTGGTGTACTATCGTTTCTTGAAGGTTTCGACAGGTGGGCAGGCAGCATCAAATCGGGTGGGACGACGCGGCGCGCTGCAAAAATGGTTATCCTTGACATGGAACACCCCGAAATTGTCGATTATATCAATTGGAAAATGCGCGAAGAAAAGAAAGCGAAGGCGCTTATTGCAGCCGGGTACCCTGCCGATTTTAACGGTGAAGCTTATAGTACCATAAGCGGTCAGAACAGCAATAACTCTGTGAGGATTCCCGACCTCTTTATGAATGCTTACCTCCAAGGAGATGTCTGGAGAACGATGTATCGCGCTAGTGGGGAAGTCGCGGCAGAATATGATGCGAGAACATTGATGGATAAAATTGCGCACGCAGCCTGGGACTGTGCCGACCCGGGCGTGCAATTTGACGACACCATTCAAAAATGGCACACATGCAAAAATACCGACAGGATTAACGCCAGCAACCCGTGTAGTGAATATCTGTTCATTGATGATTCAGCTTGTAATCTGGCGAGTATCAACCTTGTCAAATTTCTCAATAGTGATGGCGAGTTTGACATCCGCGGCTTCAGAGCTGCTGTCGGCATCTTTATCACTGCGATGGAAATCATGGTGGAGCTTTCCTCCTACCCGACAGCCCAAATCGCACAACGTTCTCACGAGTACCGCCCGCTTGGGTTAGGGTATGCGAACCTTGGCGCGTTCTTAATGCGCTTAGGCATTCCGTATGAAAGTGCTGCAGCGCGTGCCTATGCCGGGGCGATTACAGCCATTTTGAGTGGACACGGCTACCAAAAGAGTGCTGAAATCGCCAAAAGCATCGGGGCATTCTCCGGTTACGCCGAGAACCGCGATTCGATGTTAGACGTTATCAGATTGCACCGCAACGCAGCATACCAAATTGATGCAGATGCGTGCCCGCCCGAACTACTTGAAGCTGCACGTAGCGATTGGGAGCGCTGCCTTGAGACGGGACAGCAGTGGGGCTACCGGAATTCGCAGATTAGCGTTATCGCGCCAACGGGTACAATTGCGCTGCTGATGGATTGCGACACGACGGGAATTGAGCCCGAATTTGCGCTTGTCAAATTTAAGAAACTGGCCGGTGGCGGTTACATGAAGATTGTCAATCAGAGCGTTCGCCCGGCACTCGAGAAATTGGGATATTCACCGCAACAGAGAGAAGCGATTATCACCCATATTATCGGCACCGCGTGCTTGGAAGGCACGCCTTACATCAATGCGGAATCCCTTAAACGGAAAGGTTTCACCACCGAAGATTTGGCAAGGATAGAACCGATGTTATCCAGCGCGTTTGAACTTAACCACGCTTTCGCGCCCGGCTTCCTCGGTGAAGAATGCCTTGAGCGCTTAGGAATAAGTGAAGCAGAGGCGTCAGAACCCAATTTTAACCTACTCAGTGAACTTGGGTACAGCGCCAGCGAGATTGCGGCCGCTGAGGAAATTATCTGTGGTACCGGGACGACGGAAGGCGCACCACATTTATCGCCCGCGCACTATCCGGTCTTTGACTGCGCCGTTCAATCCGGAAAGCACAGTACGCGTTATATCGAACACATGGCTCCGGTTGAATTGATGGCGGCGGTACAACCCTTTATCTCCGGTGGAATCTCTAAAACCGTCAACATACCGAACGATGCTACAATAGATGATATTAAGAACCTCTATGTAGAAGCCTGGAAACGCGGCATCAAGTGCCTCGCTGTTTATCGCGATGGCAGCAAAGGGAGTCAACCCCTGTCAACGCGCAGTCAACAGGCTAGCGATACTGACGGCAGCGTCCCCGCCGCAGTCAGGACTTCAGAACCCGCAGAACTCATTGAGAGTGATGTCGTTGAAATCCCTATCGCCTCACCTGTCAGGAGAAAACTGCCAGATGAACGCACCGCTATTGCCCATAAGTTTAGCATCGGTGGGCATGAAGGATACATTCACGTCGGGCTATACGAAGACGGAACGCCGGGCGAAGTCTTCCTCCGGATGAATAAGGAAGGTTCCGTCATCTCCGGACTTATGGATGCCGTCGCCCTTTTAACGTCGTTTGCATTACAGTACGGCGTGCCGTTAGAGTTTCTTGTCAATAAATTCAGCCACGTACGCTTTGAGCCTTCCGGATTCACAAATAACCCCGAAATACCGATGGCGAAGTCAATTATGGACTACGTCTATCGCTGGTTGGGGAAAAAATTTCTCGCCGAAGACAAGAAAGCATCCGGTGACATCTCACAATTTGATGAACAGATGGTACCGCCTGAGGAACTACACCCTTCCGGGCATGGCAGTAACGGTGAAACGGATTCCTGGATACGCCGTGAAAGACAGGTAGCCTTGCAACACGCCGATGCCCCACCGTGTCTTGACTGCGGCGCGTTAATGATGCGGAGCGGCGTCTGCTACCGCTGCAACAATTGCGGGGCAACAAGCGGCTGCTCTTAATTTTTCAGCTGTAGAATCTATAAGATATTATAAATCAAGGTGGCGCCGGTGTCTGGCATGCCACCTTGATTTATTTTTTTCGAGACTGATGTCTAACAGCATGCTTGACAAGGGGTATATCGGGAAAAGCGCCACACAACAGAACGGCGGTTCTATGCTATGCTAGAGCCGCCGTTCTGTCCTATGCTTTTAGCATACTTTTTCTTTAGCTTTCTGGTATTTGGCACACATATTGCGATGAAAACCGTTTTTGTGGTATTCTATAAGCAGCTTGAGTTGAGTAGCCGGTCGCGTCTCATTTCCTTTTTGGGATGAGGAAAGTCCGGACTCCACAGGGCAGGATGCTGGGTAACTCCCAGGAGCGGCGACGCTATGGAAAGTGCAACAGAAAGTAGACTACATCGCTTGCGGTGTACAGGTGAAACGGTGCGGTAAAAGCGCACCAGTCCATAAGGTGACTTATGGAGCTCGGTAAACCCCATCTGGAGCAAGGTAAAGCGGGGGCGTTTAAGGGTGTGCCCGCCTCGTCCCCAGGTAACCGCTTGAGGTTGATGGAAACATTAATCCCAGATGAATGACCGGCGTATACAGAATCCGGCTTATTCTCAACTCAAGTTCTTGTTATCGAGATTGCGATTTGTGCTCAAGCACGTATTCGGCGGCTGGTGTGCTGAGATGTTTTCCGTCTTATTCGTTCCGCTTAGGGACATTTTTACCGGGGTTTCCATATCCACCGCCGCCGGGTGTTTCAATTTGAACGACATCGCCTGCGCGGGCGTTGACACTGTCCTTTCCGGCTAACGGATGCTCTTCACCATTACGAATTAACAGGTTCCGTCCGGTTTTCCCGGCTTCACCGCCTTTTAAGCCGTAAGGCGGGCGCTCTCGCCGTTCTGAAAGGATTGTAACTTCGGCATCTGCGAGGAGTCGCAAGGCGCGTATAACGCCATCCCCGCCTCGAAATGCGCCCCCGCCACCGGTGCCCCGTCGGATAGCGTACTGCTCAACCTGCATCGGATACGTGGTTTCGATGGCTTCTATAGGGGTGTTCATCGTATTTGTCATGTGCGTATGAATGGCATCAATCCCGTCTCGGCTAGGGCGCGCGCCCATCCCACCAGCAATCGTTTCGTAGTACGTAAAATCTCGTCCGCGAGAAGCGTCATAACCTCCGACGGTGATGTTATTCATGGAGCCGCAACTTGCCGCCGGAATCACTTCAGGGCATGCTGAGGACAAAGCACCGAGTATGACATCGACGATACGCTGCGACGTTTCAACGTTCCCGCCCGCGACTGCGGCTGGGAATTTGGCATTCACAACGGTGCCCTCCGGCGCAATAACTGTTAGCGGCTCCAGACACCCCGCATTAGACGGAACCTCCGGGCCAGCGAGACACCGGAACGTATAAAAGACGGCGGAGAGGGTAATGGCATAAATTGCATTGACGGAACCGCGTACTTGTCCTGCGCTCCCCGTAAAATCGACGAGTGCCTCATCGTCCTTAATTTCAATGGTAACACAGATTTTCACACGGTTTGTGCTAATTCCATCGTTATCTAAAAAATCTGTGAATGTATAGCGTCCGTCAGGAACGTTTTTAAGGAATGCCCGCATCATTCTGGCGGCGTATGCACACAGTTCCTGCATATACGCCACAATTTCCGCTGTTCCATATCTCGTTGCCATTTCATGCAAGCGCCGTTCACCAATTCGATTTGCGGCAAGTTGCGCTTCGATGTCCCCACTGCGTTCTATCGGTGTTCGCACGTTAGCGAGGATGAGTTCCCATAAATCCGCGTCGACTGCACCGCGCCGAACGAGTTTAACGGGTGGAATGCGGATGCCTTCCTGAATCACACTAGTTGCGAGTGGCATAGAGCCGCTTGTCATCCCGCCGACATCGGCGTGATGTGCCCGATTCGCAACAAAAAATGTCGGGGAATTGTCTTTACTCGCAAAAACGGGGGCGACGAGTGTAATATCCGGGAGGTGTGTCCCGCCACGGTAAGGGTCATTAAGCACAATCATGTCACCGGGCGCCATGTCTGCCTGCTCAATAGCGGCAAGGACAGAGAGCGGCATGGCGCCGAGATGCGCGGGGATATGTGCAGCTTGAGCTATCATCTCTCCTTTGCTATTAAAGACGGCACATGAAAAATCAAGCCGTTCTTTAATGTTCGGCGAGAAGGCGGTACGTTGTAGCGTTCCCCCCATCTCCTCTGCGACTGAGATGAGCATGTTTTTGTAAAGCTCCAATTGAATCGGATCGAAGTTCATTGTATCTTCGGGCAGGAGATCCCGCTGCTTTCGCTCGGTTAGAACGGAGTTGGGGCTCTCATGTTGCTTGCCAACATGCTTGCCATGGTAGAAACATCGTATCCAAAGGATACGATATTCTACCTATCTCCCTAACCGTATCAAGTCCCGTCTGCGCCAGAGACGACGCAGAGCGTTCTATCGGGGAGGAATGCCCGCTCCTGTATTGTGTCAAAAAAAAGGTTGAAATTCTATCGAAAATGTCGTATCATGATAATATCACGTTGGCAGACAGTTTCAGCAGAATCGCAAGGTTCTGTGTCTGCCTACCCACTGAAACGGGGGGTAAAGACGTGATACGTGAAACCCCATGGCGAAAACAAGAAATAAAAAACAAAAGAAACATTGCAGAACGTATAAATATCAGATACGCGAACATCCGCAAAATAAGCGTCTTGGCAATATGCTTGACGACTTGGGTGATGTTCACAATCACTTTCTCAAGCTTGAGAACCGCTATTACCGTAGATATGGTAAATATGCCGGGCGTTTCCGCGAAACGGCGGTTTCGCCCTACGCTTGCAACCGCACTTGACGAATTTGCTGAAACGCACAAAAAAACATTGGACTTGGATACCTCGTGATACACTTGACGCGGTAATCATACGCCTCCACATTGCTTTTGAAAGATTTTTTAACATCCCTGGCGTCGGGCGCCCAAAATATAAGAAACGCGGAAAATACCGTTCTGCGACGTTCCAAAGTGGTTATCTCCTTGAAGAAGGACGTGTCCGCCTCTCTTTCAAAGAGTGGGACGAAGACGCACAAAAATTTTTGTTTAACAAACGCTGGTTCTCTTTCCATCAGCATCGCAAATGGAAAGGGAATGTGACGTACATCCAAACTCTTCGCGACAATGCTGGAACCTATTGGCTTTATGTCGTAACCGATGATACCTCCAAAGAAGTGCTGTCTGCTACGGGTGAAAGTGTTGGGGCAGACTTCGGACTGAAGGCCGCATTTTTGGCGTTGAACACGGGCGAGAAAATACAATCGCCCCAATTCTTGAAACACGCCTTGACCGAACTTCGCAAACGCTGCAAAAGCCTTTCGCGGAAAGTCAAAGGTTCTGGCAACTGGTGGCGGTGTCTTCGCGGACTTGCGCGATTGTATCGGCACATCTCTAACCAACGCAAAGATTGGCAGTGGAAACTTGCCACATCCCTGTGTAGAAGGTTCCACCTTATCGCTACCGAGACGCTGAACCTTGAGGGCATGAAACGCCTCTGGGGCCGGAAAGTATCGGAGCTTTGCTTCGGGCAGTTTCTTGAGATTCTGAAGTTCAAGTGTTTCAAACATCATCGTGAGTTCCGTCAGGTTGGACAATGGACGCCGACAACGAAGCCGTGTTCAGATTGTGGGTATCACAACGAAAATCTTTCTCTTTCTGACAGGCAGTGGACGTGTCCTGACTGTGGTTCGCACCACGACAGAGACATCAACGCGGCGATGAATATTTTGAGGGCAGCTTGTGTTCCCTCTGTGGAGCGACAGTAAGACGGTGGACGCTTGGAAAACCGCAGTCGCTACGAAGCACAAGCCCCTGCCTTTAGGCAGTGGGTGCCTTGACAAGATAAAATGCTTAGCATTGATGATTGCTTGCCCGGGGAAGCGAGCCGTTCTAGCGCGAAACGGCTGTCGACTCAAACTGCTTCATCCGCCCGTTCCCGTTAGGGAAGGACAAATTAGAGACACGGCTTGTATTGTAACATGCCCGCTTGTAACATGCAATCAAAATGATTTTAGGAGGCGTACGACATGAAACCGATTAATGTCGCCTTAATCCGAGCAGGCGGAATGGCAAATAGTGTTCACTACCGCACACCGCGGATTGTTAAATTGTTGACGTGACAAAAAGTGTATTTTTTTTTATCATGTCCTTGACGTTGATTATAGGCTTTGAGACGTATTGCCTCACCCGGCCTTTGCTTTCTCTCTGAAAAGCAAACATTTCTTTTCATCTGCGTGCCGGCAATTTCCCCAGAAGTTGTATACAACCGGACACAGCCATGTGTCGAACTCAATAAAGGAGCGTTTACAATGTTGAAATATTTGTTTACCAAGCGTTTCTTTATGAGCACGCTTGGTGTCTTTATCCTTTTTGTGACAGGCTGCTTTCTCTATATGCACCACATCGATAAGCAGACGCAGCAGGAGGTTGAGCGCACCACAGAACAAATCAATAAAAGGGAAGCGGCCCAAAAGCAGGGAGAAAAAGCATCTGTTGAGGAGACGGCGCAGGGTGGACACTCGCACGGCGACGAAAGGCATGCCGAACCGCATGAGCCACCCACCACACATGTAAGCAACCCACCAAATACTTTCACTCTCGCGACAGAAACCCTAACAGAAGGTATGCAGGATTTCTTGCAGAGCAGTCCCCTCGGTTTTATTACCTTTGAGGAATACGCGCAGCAAATCGTTGAATGGGAAAACCTACCTCGTGACGACTGGGGAATCGTACGGAAACATGATGGCAAACTTGCACTTTTTCCGAAGCCACCAGGGAGCGCTGGAAAATGGCACTCCCGGGAGGAGTATGAAAAAGCCGGCGATTTATGGTGGGAAAAGTATCAGAAAAAAGTGAAAGCGTCACAAGAATCGTTTCGGCTCTTAAACGAACGAAGTCGCCAACTCGGGGGGAGGCCGAGGTAAACACCGATGATAAAATTCAATAAGAGTTACGCTATCGCAAACATCCGCGCAATCACTTGGGTTATTTGTGTTTGTATTTTTGCCCTGTCTTTACTCCCGCTCACTGCAGCTGCACAAGGCATCACAGCAAAAGAGCTTGATAAAAAGAAAGACGAGTATCGTAATGCCGAAGGCGCGTTAGGCAATGCAGTCGACCATCTGGGGTCTCTGGCAAGAACACGCGATGTCACAAAAAACGCTTGGGATGACAACCGCGAAGAGTTACGCGATGCAGGCATTACAGCGGCGGGTAACCTTGTGTCGCTGGCAACCATGATACTCCTTTTTCCAATCGCCCCCGATGGATTGGTGAGCGCACTCAGCACTGCAATAACAAGTGCGAGTCTCACAGCATTTGATATTCGAGAGCAAATCACGTTGGATGCGTTGTTAACGATTGCCATCAGCGCGGTAAACTCTAAACAGAGTGAGATTGGCGATGAAAACAGCGGGTTAGTCAAAGCACGCAATGATGTACCGTCAAGCATCGTCGACAACGCCCCCTTATGCCCTACAGTGCTATTCTCCGTGTCATTATAATCAAATCACCGTCTGCTTGCGTTGAGAGAGCAGTTCTGCGATCTTAGCGATGTCTGTCGCGTTCATACGCGCGGTGACGGGTGAGAGCACAGCGTAACTCTCCGATAACTCCTGCCAAGCAAGGATAGCGTCCATGATACCCTCTACAATCAGAATAGGTCGCTCTTCTTGCCAACCCCTGTAGTCATGGATGCCCACAACGCATGCTGTACCGCGGGTGACTAAGGCGCCCGTTGCTTCTTATATTTGCTCCGCGTTTTCCTTACTACAGCGTTTCCTATCGCACACCGCGGATTGTTAAATTTTTGACGTGACAAAAAGTGTATTTTTTTCGATAATGTTTTTGACGTTGATTAAAAGCAAACATTTCTTTTCATCTGCGTGACGGCCGGCAATTCCCCAGAAGTTGTATACAACCGGACACAGCCATGTGTCGAACTCAATAAAGGAGCGTTTACAATGTTGAAATATTTGTTTACCAAGCGGTTCTTTATGAGCACGCTTGGTGTCTTTATCCTTTTTGTGACAGGCTGCCTCCTCTATATGCGGCACGTCGATAAGCAGACGCAGCAGGAGATTGAGCGCATCACAGAACAAATCAAGCAATGGGAAGCGGCTCAAAAGCACGCAGAAAAAGCACCTGTTGAGGAGACGGCGCAGGGTGGACACTCGCACGGCGACGAAAGGCATGCCGAACCGCATGAGCCACCCACCACACAGGTAAGCAACCCACCAGATACTTCCACTCTCGCGACGGAAACCCTAACAAAAGATATGCAGAATGTCTGGCAGAGCAGTCCCCTCGGTTTTATTACCTTTGAGGAATACGCGCAGCAAATCGTTGAATGGGAAAACCTACCTCGTGACGACTGGGGAATCGCCCGGAAACATGATGGCAAACTTGCACTTTTTCCGAAGCCACCAGGGAGCGCTGGAAAATGGCACTCCCTTGAGGAGTATGAAAAAGCCGGCGATTTATGGTGGGAAAAGTATCAGAAAAAAGTGAAAGCGTCACAAGAAAGGTTTCGGCTCTTAAACGAACGAAGTCGCCAACTCGGGGGGAGGCCGAGGTAAACACCGATGATAAAATTCAATAAGAGTTACGCTATCTCAAAAATCCGCGCAATCACTTGGGTTATTTTTGTTTGTATTTTTGCCCTGTCTTTACTCCCGCTCACTGCAGCTGCACAAGGCATCACAGCAAAAGAGCTTGATAAAAAGAAAGACGAGTATCGTAATGCCGAAGGCGCGTTAGACAATGGAAAAGCAAACATTTCTTTTCATCTGCGTGCCGGCAATTCCCCCAGAAGTTATATACAACCGGACACAGCCATGTGTCGAACTCAATAAAGGAGCGTTTACAATGTTGAAATATTTGTTTACCAAGCGTTTCTTTATGAGCACGCTTGGTGTCTTTATCCTTTTTGTGACAGGCTGCTTTCTCTATATGCACCACATCGATAAGCAGACGCAGCAGGAGGTTGAGCGCACCACAGAACAAATCAATAAAAGGGAAGCGGCCCAAAAGCAGGGAGAAAAAGCATCTGTTGAGAAGACAGGACAGGGTGGACACTCACACGGCGACGGGACGGGGCACGGGGAGTCCACGCCGGTGGAACAGCCCCTCTTTGTAGACGACTTGAAACCTGTTCCACCGGTGCCTGCCGTGACGGATACCGGAGAATACAAGGTACCTATAAACTGGGATGAACTTTCTCAGGAAGAAAGGACTCGGATATGGAATGAAGCCTACCGAGCGAAATGGGGAGACGAGCCATCTCGAAACGGGGAATATAGGCACATTTACGACAAGAAGGGCAGGATCCGCAGACACTACGAGAATAAAGCCTTGCTGACAGACTATGAAACCCGAATCGGCTTCGCCCCACCCCCCAATGTATTGCAGCAGTATCAGCAATTACAAGCGGAATATCGTAGTGCAGAAGATGCTGGCGACACCCTCAAAACGGAATCGCTTTTGGCAGTGATGCAGAAACTGGTTTACAACTACCAAGGAGTACTTCCTGCACGCCCTTATTCCTATGCGACTTATGGCAACTCATTTTCTCCTGAGGATGGAATTCCACATAAAGAGGAGGCCACCCGAGAACTTTACCAACTCATGGGCATTGAGCACCTCTTTGAGTTTTATGAACGTCAATTTTTCAATAATAACCAATAAGGCGTTTTTAATACACGCCATATTCCGTGCATTCAGCTTCTGTATACCCGTTCATCCATGCGCCGTTGACGCTGCGTTTGACATAGGCACGTAGGGGGCCGTCTACATCGGGTCCGTCTATCTCAGCGAGCGCCTTGTGGATAGCAAAGAGGGTAATACCCGTGAGAATAAGGACAATCATCAGCGTGAGGGGCTTTTCGAGTCTGTGTCTGATGCGCAAATTTTTGATCTCCTTATGGATTCTGATTGACAAAATCATAGGGGTTATAGCCACCCTCGGCGTGTTCTATGACACGGACACCGGGGGGTAGCCGTCCTTTTCTGAAGTGGCTGTCTCGATACTGGTGCCCTATAGCGGGCGTTGTTGTGACGTTAGAGATATAGCGTCTTACCTCGGAACCGTCCGGACTTTCAGCCGTGCTCCATGTAATATAGGCGGTATTGTCATCGAGCGGATAGACTTTGCCGTTCTCGAGAACACCACCTCGGGCGCGACTGCCTTCCTTCCAGAGGTTTATGACCACCCGATTGATGAGTTCATACTTTTTCGCAGCCGCTGAATCTACATCGTAGAGTTTCCAATAGTACGTCCAAACATCTTGCCTAGGAAAATCACTCGGGATCTCTGGAAAGTCGCCAAAACCGAAAGGCGAACGTGCGAATGCGTCATCGTTTTCTGATGCATCATTGACTTCTATTTCACCCGGAACATCACTGAAGGCATCAAGGGGTTCTAACGCATCAACGGATTGTGTCTCTGGTGTTGCAGCATCGCTCCCGTTTTCGGAAGCCGTATCGGATGTTTTCGACGTGAGTGCCGTGTCATCGACGAACACGGGGGGTGTGCTCGCCGGTGTTTGCTCGCCGATGTCGGTTGACTGGGGTAGCGGTGTTGTCGTCTTGTAGATTTTCACCGTCGCCGGTGGCGTTCGCGTGGAAATCAGGACCCCAACGACTGCGAGGGTTAGCACGAGGATAAAAGCTATCATTTTTTGCCGTGACATAAGATGTCTCCTTTCTTCGTTAACGCCTATGAAACCAGGAAGATGCATATAGCGGTGTTGCCACGAATGAATCTCCCTCTATAATATGCGTATAGTTGTGAAAACTTTAGCATTTTTTCAGAAAGTCGTTGATTGACTTGAAAAACTTTAGATTTTTTACCTCATCCAAAAAGTATACATGAATTCCGTCTGAAATTCAAGACTGTTCTTAATTATACACTTTTTTATTTACTTTTTTAAGCTTTATGGTTAATTGTAAACAAAAAGTGTGATAGCGTGTCAGAAATATTCCTGAAAGGGAAACCCATCGTGTTCTGCGTTTTCGGGCGTTTTGAAAAACACCACACCCACGGGGTGTTTTTCTATTTTCTTATCGCGTGCTTTCAAGTCATCGATACTGTCTATCCACGTCTGAACATCTGCGATAAACCTTGACGGTGTTTCCGCAGTCGAGAGAATATCAAGGAGCCTTTTGATTTTCTCGTAGATACTGGCGGTTTTTTCGTGTGGATGCCGAAACCGCTCCGTCAAATCATAGCGTTGTCTCTGTCAAGTTTCCGCATTTTTGTGAGTCCTAAGGGATTGACATCATCTTTCACTGATGGGATTAAAACGATGGAATTGGGTGGCTATCTATCAAAATCAGATTGGTGCCTAAGATTGGCATACTTCTTGCTATATTATGCTGATAGGGGATAAGACAATGGAGATACAACACATCCCGGTTTTACGGGAGGAGGTACTTGAGATTCTTCACCCGGAGTCTGGTGGCATTTACGTAGATGCTACTGTGGGTTTGGGTGGGCATACTGCTGCGATTTTAGAAAAATCCGCGCCGAACGGCCGTCTCATCGGTATTGATATCGATGAGACGGCGTTAGCCATTGCCGAGCAGCGGTTGCATGCCTTCAAAAAACGGTTTTTCTTGATTCATGGCAACTTCGCACAGATTCCGTCGTTACTGGAAGCGCATTCCGTTTCCGGTGTGGACGGTGTCTTATTGGATTTAGGCGTATCATCGTTACAATTGGGCACGCCAAGCCGCGGGTTTAGTTTTTATGATGCAGGCCCGTTGGATATGCGGATGAATTCTCGCCAGTCGCTTTCGGCAGCCCAAGTCGTTAACAAAAGCAGACGTGATGAACTCACAGATATTTTCAAGTGCTACGGGGAAGAACGTTTTGCGAAGCGGATTGCCGGGGGTATCGTTGAAGCGAGACAGAAGGCGCCGATAACAACCACGAGGCATCTCGCTGAAATCATCAAAGGTTCGCTCCCACCTCACAAACGCCGTTCCGGTGGCAGCAGAATTCATCCTGCGACGCGGGTTTTCCAGGCACTGCGAATTTATGTTAACAGCGAGTTGGATAACCTGGCTACCGGTTTAGATGCGGCGGTACAGCTGCTGAAGCCGGGCGCTCGGTTGTGTGTGATTACGTTCCATTCTCTTGAAGATAGGATAGTAAAGCACCAATTTCAGCGATGTGCGCGTGCCTGTGTTTGTCCACCCAAAGCACCTATCTGTATTTGTAGACATAATCCGTCACTACAGATTCTGACGAAACGTCCTGTGCGTCCCGCCGAAGTTGAAATTCAACACAATCCACGTGCGCGGAGCGCAAAATTAAGAGCAGCAGAGAAAATCTCATCTGCGACATGTTGTTAGCACGTTTGACTTGGATGGGCAGGAATAGATTTTGTGCCGGCATGCTAGGCAACTCTGGTAATTATCTCATCCCCTTATTTTGCATGAGAATGTTGCGCAATCTCTGATAAATAAAAAAGTGTATCTTGATTGCCACGTTTAGCGTTTAGAATTTAGAACGAGAAAAGATGAAACGGGTTATATAGCGTGTACTGGCTATGTTAGAACTAGGCGAATGTACGAGCAGCACGCTATGGATGAGCCAATGTGCTGTCTAAGTCAGGACAATTCATGCAGAGCTCACATCAATATACATCACGCAAATCCAAAACGGCGGAATCCCCACGGAAAAGAAGCTTTCCGTATATCTACATCGTTTTGGGATTATGTTTCTGCATCTTTGCCGGCAGCGTCTGGTTTTCATCATACGCGAAGAACGTGGCATTACAACGTATGCCTGCCTATCAGAGACAAAAGCACTACATTCAAGATGAAATTCATCAACTTGAATTGGAGGAAGCTGCCTTAACTTCCGTTGAACGTATCCGGTCCTTGGTAGATGAACTTGGACTGGTTGAGCCCTCGGAAGCGGCAAGGAGAATTTATGAAAAGTAAGGGAATCCTATCTATACGCCGACTTGTTGTCGTCCTGATTGCCCTTCAAGTCTGCTTTCTGCTGCTAATCGGCAAGTTATTGTTCTTGCAGGTAATTCGGGATGTTTCAGACACGGGTAGGGCACGGTACAGTGCGGTTTCTCGCAAGTCTACGAAGGTAAAACGGGGTAAAATTCTCGACAGGCACGATACGGTGTTAGGGTTGAGCCGGCGAACTCTCACCGTTTCGGCAGATCCGGCGTATTTGAAGGCAGTTCCGAAGGACGTCGCAAAGTGCCTCGCTCCGATTTTAGGGGTACCGGAGACACAATTGTTGGCACAACTCAAGCGAAAAAATAAACGTTTTGTCATATTAAAACGGGGTGTTGATTACCAAATGCTGCCTGAGATACGGGAATTGAAGAAAAGGTTTCGTGGCATTACCTATTCAGTAGAGCAGAAACGGGCTTATCCGAAGGAACAATTGGCATCGCATGTGATTGGGCATGTCAACGCTGAAAATGTAGGTGAAGGAATTGAATATGAGTACAGTGATGTACTGCAAGGGGTGCCGGGCGGTAGACTCGAACGACACTTGCCATACCCGACACACGCGCCGAGCGACGTAAACCAAAAAGGGTATGTCAACCTATTATTCAGTGCTGATGAGTCTTCGAACGATGTTGGATATAACGTTTTGCTGACGCTTGATGAATACATTCAGTATATTGCGGAGAAGGAATTGGCTGCGGCGTGTGAAAAATGGAAGGCGCTAAGAGGCACAGTCATCGTCTTGGCATCGCAGACAGGTGAGGTGTTAGCGATGGCGAACTATCCATCATTTAATCCGAATGCTTATACTGATGCGAATGAGGAAGCGAAGCGGAATCTGGCGGTATGGTATGCGTATGAGCCCGGTTCCATCTTTAAAATTATTGCGTCGTCGGCTGCGCTCAATGAAGAGGTGATGACACCGTCTACATCTATTTTCTGTGAAAACGGTAGATATCGCCTCAGTAGACAGCGGGTTATCAAGGATGTCTCACGAAAAGGGTGGTTAAGTCTCGCCGAGGTGCTTTACAAATCGAGCAATATCGGGATGATTAAGGTTGTCCAGGAGATTGGGCATGAATGTTTTAGAGCGTACATTGAAAAGTATGGATTTGGTAGACGGACAGGGATTGATTTGCCTCACGAGCATAGCGGGAATCTATATGCTGTGAAGCGATGGGATAGCAATTCACTTGGGGCAGTGCCGTTTGGACAAGGTATCCTTGTTACCCCTCTCCAGATGGTAAATGCGTTGAATGTTATCGCGACTGGCGGCAAATTGCTTCGTCCATACATTACCCGAGAGATACTTGACAGCCATGGGCGTTCGCTTAAAAGGATGTATCCGATTGAAATACGCCGGGTGTTGCGTCCGGAAATCGCGAGACAGATGACGGAGATATTGGTTGGCGTTGTTGAGGGGGGAAGTGGCCGGCGTGGGCGTGTTGAGGGATATCGCGTTGCTGGTAAAACTGGCACCGCGCAAAAGGCAGAAAAAGGCGTCGGGTATGCAAGCGGGAAGGAGACTATGTCGTTTATGGGATTCCTTCCGGCGGATAATCCGCAGATTTCTATTCTCGTCATGCTCGATGAGCCGACGGGCGCGCGGTTCAGTGGGCAAATTGCCGCGCCACTTTTTCAAAAAGTTGCTGAGCAGACGATGCGATACTTAAAGCAAACCGATTTCTTCACCCCCGATTTACCGACAACGCTTCCAACTGTAACAGAGCTTCAACGTACGCAACCTCGCCACTACGCCGCGGAAGGAGAGGGACTGTAGGTACAATTCGGTGCCTATCCCGAAGAAAACTGATGCAATTGGAGCACCTTCTGAGTCGGATTGACATGATGGCAATTACCGGGACGCTCAACCGAGAGATTACCGGTGTCACCAGGGACAGTCGAAGCGTTACCCCTGGTAACCTTTTTGTCTGTTATCCCGGGATTACGGTTGATAACCACCGCTACATCCGTGCCGCGATTCAAAACGGCGCCACGGCGGTTATAGGCGAGAAGCAATGCCCTGCTGAACTGAAGAAAATGGACGTTACCTACTTGCAAACGTCAAGTGGACGGCGGGCAAACGCCTTGCTCGCAGCGAATTGGCACGGGAACCCTGCCAACCGTCTCAAACTCATCGGGATTACCGGGACTAATGGGAAAACTTCAACTGCACATCTCATCTACGCAATTTTAACAGCCAGTCACCGAAAAGCAGCCCTACTTGGAACGGTTGGGCACCAATATGACGGAGCGGTTATCCCCGCCTCCCTGACAACCCCAGATGCGTTTGCGCTCCATGGGCTCTTCAAGCAATTCGTTGAGCGGGGCCTGGAATATGTGGTGATGGAAACATCTTCGCAAGGACTCGCACAGCAACGGTTAGCCGGACTGACGTTTGATACGGCTGTTTTCACGAATTTAACCCAAGAGCATCTTGATTACCATGAAACCATGGCGGAATACCTCAAAGCAAAATTAATGCTGTTTTTGCAACTCAACGGTGATGGGGTTGCGATTCTCAATAGCGATGCACCGGCTTCAGCACGGATTGCTTCGGTGTTAGGAATACACCAGATTTTGAGATACAGCCGGATTGAAAACGCAGCACTCCACGTGAAGGATGTAAAACTTTCTCACAATCGGTTGGCATTTACAGCGGTTACGCCGCGTGGCGAATTTCCGGCCCAGATTCGGTTGCTTGGTGAATATAACCTTTACAATGCGTTGGCGGCGATTGGGGTTGGCGTTCGCTACAATTGTCCCATTTCTGCAATCCAAGAAGGGCTTTCAAACACGGTTGTACCAGGACGTTTTGAGTTAGTTGATAAGGGACAAGATTTCACCGTTATCGTCGATTATGCGCATACCCCCGATGGTTTGGAAAATGTATTGAGGGCAGCGCGACGGATTACCGAAAATACCTTGTGCTGTCTGTTCGGGTGTGGAGGGGACAGGGATGCAGGTAAACGTCCAAAAATGGGGCGAATTTCGGCAAAACTCGCGGATTATACCGTCGTTACCTCTGACAATCCGCGCACTGAAGATGCAGACGACATCATTGCACAGATTGTGTCAAATTTACCACATGATACCGACTATGTGTGTATTCCGCAGAGACGGGAAGCCATCGATTATGCAATCTCTATCGCAAAGCCCGGAGATGTCCTCGTCATTGCAGGAAAGGGACACGAAAATTATCAAGAAATACACGGCAAAAGATACCCCTTTGATGATAGGCAAGTGGCAGCTGAAGCTTTTGCGGAAAATAAAAAACCGATAGGATAACGAAATTCTATTCGCTCCGGACAAAATCGCTATGTTTGAGAGCAACTATCAAAACATAGAAGTTAACAATCTCAAAATTGCATATCAAGTCGCCGGAGAAGGTGATGTGGTTGTCCTTCTGCATGGGTGGGGTGGGGAAGCCGCCAGTTTTAAGCCTGTTTTTGAATGGCTTGCAGCGTCGCATAAAGTTTATGCCCTGGATCTTCCGGGATTCGGGCGGAGTGAAATCCCGTCTATAGCGTGGTGCACTGACGATTACGCGCACTGTGTTAAAACTTTTTTTGAGAAGCTGAATATCTCAAAAGCGCACATCATTGGGCACTCTTTTGGCGGAAGAATCTCAATCATCCTCGGAGCAGAATATCCTGAAAAAGTTAATAAACTCATCCTTGTTGACAGCGCAGGCATTAAACCGCGGCGAACGACGCGATATTATTTTCGAATCGGCCTCGCGAAAATTGGCAAAGTACTACGACGATGCGGCAAATATGGTGCATATCTCGCAAATACGGTATCCCGTCACATGGGTTCCACGGATTATCAGAACGCCGGGCCAATGCGCGCAACGCTTGTGAAAATCGTCAACGAAGACTTACGTCCACTCTTGGCACGCATAGTCGTACCCGCGCTGTTAATTTGGGGTGAGATAGATACAGATACCCCTGTCTCTTACGGAAAAATCATGGAAAAGGAAATACCGGATGCCGGATTGGTTGTACTAAAAGGGGCAGGGCACTTCTCTTACCTTGACGAATTTCCGCAATTCTGTAGGATTGTAGCCAGTTTCTTGGGAATGCCAGAGCGGAAATTGAAACGGCGATAAGATGGAGCAGCTGATACAGAAAAAAAATGGTATATAATACACTGTTTTATCTCACAATCGTCGCCTGTCTGCTCCGAGCCATCGTTCGAACAAACGATGGACTCCATATCCTTCAGCTTGATGGTTACAAAACGGCGCGTTACGTCAAGTGGGTGCATGCACATTTGAAAAGCTGCTTTGACGTCGCCGAGATTCTCGCAATTGGATGTCTGTTAGGTTTTACCCTTATCTATCCCGGATATCAGCAGACATGGCTCTTTGGGGGACTCTGTCTCACTTGGGCGAGCTTACAGCTTTATAGGAGTTTTAAAAAGAAAAAAGTGGAGGCAAAAAAGCCTCTTGTTTACACAGCACGCGCAAAACGTCTATTCTGTCTTTCAATTTGTCTACTTGTGGTACTATCCGTGAGTCTCATCCTGATTGCCAAGGGGCATCCGTGGCGAGTTGGGCTCTTTCTGTTTAGCGAAGTATCGATAGTTAATTTAATAATAGCCACCCTGCTTATCTATCCACTCGAACGCGCTATTAACTGGGGATATCTGCTTTCCGCTAAAAGACGTATAAAAACGTTGGGGCCCAAAGTCATCGGGATTACTGGCAGCTACGGCAAGACGAGTACCAAATCTATTTTAAAACAGGTTCTGTCTGAAAAATTTAACACGTTAATGACGCCGGACAGCTATAACACCCCGATGGGTATCTGCAAAGTTATCCGTGGGACATTAGCTGAGGAACACGAAATATTTATCGTTGAAATGGGTGCTTATCGGCGCGGCGACATCAAAGAATTATGCGAGCTGGTAAGCCCTGAAATCGGCGTACTTACTGCTGTCGGGTTACAGCACCTCGAACGATTTAAGAGCGTTGAGAATATCACAAAAGGAAAATATGAACTCATTGAATCACTCCCCGTGACTGGCATTGCTGTATTTAACTGTGATAACGAAATTTGCGCAAAACTGGCGGATACCACGGAAAACAGAAAGGTGCTCCGATACGGCATTAATCCAATACCCGCCGAATTGACAGATGTCATGAACGCAACCAACATTCAGCAAACCGAGAACGGATTGGCATTTACTGTCCACAATCAGGAACAACACATTGAAATTCAGAGCCCACTTTTAGGGAGACATAACGTCTCCAACATTCTGGCGGCGATGACAGTGGCATCCGAATGCGGGATGACGTTAGAAGAGATACGTTCTGCTGTGGCAAATTTAGAATCCGTTCCGCACCGCTTGCAATTGATAGCCGGTGCCGGCAATGTAACGATTATTGACGATAGTTTCAACGCCAATCCCGTCGGTGCAAAAGCCGCGCTAGAAGTCCTCGATGATATCAGCCGCGGCCGTGAGACAGCCGGGGGCAAAAAGGTGTTGGTAACACCGGGCATGGTAGAACTCGGAGAAAAGGAATATGAGGAAAATAGACGCTTCGGGATACATGCTGCCGAAGTATGTGACTTGGTTATCTTAGTCGGCCCCACACAAACGACACCGATTGTAGATGGGCTGAACAGCGCTAATTATCCGCACGAACAACTCATTATTGCCCTAAACCTTGCTGAAGTCAAACAATATTTAGCAAAACTGCTGAGGCCCGGGGATATAGTCCTTTTTGAGAATGATTTGCCCGATACCTACAACGAATAGGATTTCGTGCGCCCCGTTCACCCCCTTTGTCTTGGCTCGCATCAATAGATTTTATCCCAAAAACGCTACCAAAAGGAAGGTAAGTAGGATAATGCAACGACATAACGTAGCCCTTATTTTTGGTGGACGTTCGCCTGAACACGAAGTGTCCATCGTAACAGCACAGCAGCTCTGTGCTGCTTTGAAAGAAACGCATCATGTTACCCCGATTTACGTAACAAAGCGTGGCGAATGGCTAACCGGGGATGAGCTGGGCCAACTGAGTACTTTCACAAAGGGGTATCTCCCTCGCCCATCCGATTTTGAAGTGGTGGCTATTGAATTAGGTAGTGCCCCAAAGTTCAGCGTCGTCCCAAAAGGAAAAACCACCTGGTTTCGCCGGCGGACACCGCGCACACTCAACGTTGATGTTGTATTTCCTGCGATACACGGCTCACATGGCGAAGATGGTACACTTCAAGGGCTCCTGGAATTGATGAATCTGCCTTATGTCGGTGCGGGTGTTATCGGCTCCGCTGTCGGCATGGATAAAATCATGATGAAAGCGGTTCTCAAGGAGAATCACCTTCCGGTTGTTCCCTATTTGTCGTGGACAAAACCTCAGTGGAACGCGTTTCGTTCTGATATTCTGAAAGAAGTCAAGGCATCCCTTGGTTACCCGGTTTTCGTCAAACCGGCGCTCAGTGGTTCGAGTATCGGTGTCAGCCGGGCAAAAAATAACGAAGAATTCCTCCCCGCCATGCAACTCGCTGAGCAGTATTGCCGCAGAATCCTTGCCGAGAAAGCCGTAAAAAAACCCACTGAAATTAACTGCGCTGTGATGGGCGCCGAGCGGTTAACAGCTTCGGTTTGTGAACAACCGATGACAGAAGCCGCGTTTCTAACCTTTGAAGATAAATACATCCATAAAAACGAAGCGGTTGGAGCAGATAGTGCAGTTGCAGTTCCGGATGGCGCCGTAGAAACGGTCCCTACCGCGACGAAAGGGCATGATAGCAAGGATAAGAGTAATGAGAAGGCATTACTATCCCCATCCGGTATGGTAGGCTCCCAGCGAAAAATTCCTGCACCCATTTCGCAAAAATTGACGTTACATATTCAAGAACTCGCTATGCGAACTTTTCAGGCACTGGACTGCACGGGGATTGCACGTATTGATTTCTTAGTGGATGAATCGGAACAGGTTTACGTCAATGAAATTAATACACTTCCCGGTTCATTCAGTTTTTATCTCTGGGAGCACAACGGCATTGAATTTTCAGGGCTCCTCGCGCAACTCATCGATTTAGCATTCCAAGTTCATGAGGAAAAAAACGGTTTAACCTATTCTTATGAAACAAATCTGCTGAGCCATGCCGGGGCTGGGATGGCTAAATTGCAGGCAGATGGAGCAAAGCTATAACGGCTGTAAATGAGTGACAGTTCTAAAATCAAAAATCTTGAAATTTTAGAAATTTGCTCAGGATTTGAAATTTAAAATGCTTTATCATCTCCTTTTTGAAGGGTTAGTCGACACATTTTCACCGTTCAACATCTTCCGCTATATCAGTTTTCGCGTGATTTCCGCGACTACCGGAGCACTTATCATATCATTAGTTTTAGGCCCATCGGTGATAGCGCGCCTAAAGCAGCTGCGTATCGGCGAGTACCTGATTGAAGATGGGCCGAGCTCCAAGGAATGGGATAACAAAGCGGGTACCCCGACAATGGGGGGCATCCTCATCATTGTCTCCATTTTGGTATCTGTTGTATTCTGGGGCAGGTTAGATCAATCGTTCCTCTATCTGATGATTTTGACAACGCTTTGGTTTGGTGGGCTCGGTTTCCTTGATGATTATTGTAAACTCATTAAACAGCAGTCTTTAGGGCTTCGCGGCTGGCATAAGATTGGGCTTCAGACTTTGGGCGCGTTGGCAATCGCGGGATATCTTTACCAGTGGGGCCCTGTAGCGACGGGCGATGTAGCGACACGCACTTCGCTCACCCTCCCCTTTTTCAAAACAGTGCAACCAGAGTTGGGTTTTCTGTTTATTCCATTTGCTACTTTAGTCATCGTGGGGACGTCAAATGCGGTGAACCTCACAGATGGAATGGACGGCTTGGCAATCGGTTGCACAATATTTGTTGCGGGGACATTGGGGGCGCTAGGTTATATGGCAAGCCATCATCAGATAGCGAATTACCTGAACATTCTTCATTTTCCGGTAGCCGGTGAGGTAACTGCGATTTTTTGTTCTGCCCTGGTGGGTGCAGGGTTGGGTTTCTTATGGTACAATTCCCATCCCGCCCAGGTTTTTATGGGGGATACGGGTTCCCTTGCCCTAGGCGCGACGCTTGGAACTGTAGCACTCCTCATAAAGCAGGAATTTCTGCTAGTTATCGTTGGCGCGATTTTCGTTGCAGAGGCGCTATCGGTTATCATACAAGTCTGGTCCTTCCGAACCTTTGGCAAACGCGTCTTTAAGATGTCGCCCATCCATTACCATTTCCTATTATCCGGTTGGAAGGAATCCAAAGTGGTTATCCGGTTCTGGATTGTCGGATTTATTCTTGTCCTGGTTGCCTTAAGCACCGTTAAATTGCGGTGAACTCAGGCAACTTTAGAAGTCTGTTAAAGCTGGAACGGTTGCCACCGGTATCAAATCTTTGGCCCCTCTAGAGATTTAGGCGTTTTACAGTTTTGAACGTTTTTGAGGTGTGGGAATGCGAAACCCGGATATTTTCAACGGGAAAAACGTAACCGTTTTTGGATTGCATCGGAGCGGCGTGGCTGTCACAAAATTACTTGTTGCACTCGGCGCGACAGTGACAGTGACAGATTCCCGTGATAGCGCGGACTTATCTGCAGAAATTGAGCGGCTTGAGCAGATAAGTCATCAACGAACGGTTACCTTATATCTCGGGGGACACCCGGAGGCATGTATAGTAGAGGCAGCACTGATTGTTGTGTCGCCCGGTGTACCGTTGGATATTCCGATTCTCTGCCAGGCGCGTTCACAAGGGATTCCGATTCTCGGCGAATTGGAGTTCGCCGCGAGTGTGTGTCCTGCCCCCATCGTCGCGATTACTGGAACAAAGGGGAAGTCAACAACAACGCTTTTGACAGCGGCGATTCTCGAAGCGGGCAGGCGGTTTGAGAATGTCTGTGTTGCAGGAAACATCGGGGTACCTTTGGCAGCCGAGGTGCAGAATCTGACATGCAAAGACATCGTTGTCCTTGAAGCGAGCAGTTTCCAACTTGAAAGCACTGTCACGTTCCGGCCAAGCGTGAGCGTCGTCCTAAATATCTCTCCCGACCATTTGGATAGGCATGGCACGATGTCCGCCTATGCCAAGGCGAAAGAGAAGATATGCGCGAACCAGAACGCGACGGATTGGATAGTCCTAAACGCTTGCGATAAACGGGTTGCCGGCTTCGCGACGATGATACGGGCGCGCCCTATCTATTTTCATCCTTCTTCGTGCCCGGAGGAGGTTCCGGCTGGCGGAGGGGCCCGGCGTCAAGGAACCTATCTTCAAAATGATGAAAACGGAAATTTGTGCCTTTTTGGGAATATTGCCTCGGCCACGGCATACACTGCGGTACCAGACAAAAAACCGCAATTTTTATGTTATGTAAAGGATATTCCTCTTCCGGGGGCGCACAATGTGCGGAATACACTTGCTGCCGCTGCGGTAGGACTAATCCTTGGCGTCACCCCGTCGCAAATCCGGACAGGGGTTCAGGGGCTCAACCGGGCGCACCCGGCGTTCAAGCATGCATTTGAGCAGGTTCTCACAGTGAACGAGGTTCAATTCATTGACGATTCAAAAGCGACGAATGTAGATTCTGTGAAATCTGCGCTTGAATCAATCCCTGCGCCCGATGAGAGAAAAACCGTTCTCCTCATTATGGGTGGGTACGATAAAGGAAATGACTATACCCCGCTCCTTGCATTGGTAAAGAAAAAAGTGAAGAAGGTGGTTATGCTAGGCATTCACACACAACGTATCCAAAAGGCGCTTGAGGCGCACACAGACATTTTGCCTGTCACAACAATGGGGGAAGCGGTGTGTGTGGCATACCAACATTCTGGCCCGGGCGATGTCGTGCTATTATCCCCGGCAAATGCCAGTTTTGATATGTATACTGACTATAAAGCGCGTGGAAACGCATTTAAAGAGGCAGTTTATGCGCTTCAATCGTAAAAATGGGGGGAATATATACGCCACGGAACATTCACGTCGCGGTAGAAATGCCCCTGAACATGGACAATTCGGGGAAGCAGATGCACCCATTGGTGAAACCCAGCAGCCTAAAAAAATGGACACTGTTCTCATTGTCCTTACCTCTCTCCTTGTAGCGGTGGGCATATTGATGGTTTATAGTTCTGGCCACCTCCTGTCTTCAAGGGAATATAACGGTGACAGCTACCAGTATTTGCGGATACACATGATTGCATGTACCATCGGCTTTCTCGGTATGTTCCTAACTGCTTACATACCGTATCAGTTTTATGCGCGGTATTCCACCACAATTTTGATTGTAGCGTTTGTCGGGTTATTGTTAGTATTTGTGCCATTTTTTAGTGTCAGCGTGCAGGGGGCGGGCGGTGGACGATTTAACCGTTGGATTAGGTTACCCGGATTCCCGTTCAATTTTCAACCGGTAGAATTCGCCAAAATCGCGCTCATCATCCATGTAGCAACATTTATCAGTCGGAATCCACAAAAGGCGAAAAGTTTTTTCAATGGGATTCTCCCGAATGTGCTGATTCTAGGTGCTGCTTTCGGGCTCGTTGCACAGCAGCCAGACTTTGGCTCTGCACTTCTATTGGCTGCATCAGTTTGTCTCGTTTTATTTGTGGGTGGTATTCGCATCTGGCAAGGGCTGCTGCTAGGGGGGGCTGGTGTCGGGGTGCTAAGCTTCCTCATCCTTCGAAATCCGTACCGGTTGAAACGATTCCTGGATTACATCGCCCTTTGGAAATCCCCGGAGGGGGCAAACTACCAATTGGAACACTCGCTCAAAGCCCTCGGCTGGGGTGGCTTTTTCGGGGCAGGTATTGATAACAGCGTTGCGAAAGTGGGGCATCTGCCGTATCCACACACCGATTTCATTTTCGCTATCCTGGGCGAAGAATTTGGGTTTTTCGGTACCGCCTGTGTAACGCTCCTTTTCATGTTATTTGTGTGGCGTGGGTTACACATTGCTCGTGATGTTGAAGATTTATTTGGTGCGTTGTTCTCTGTTGGGCTGACAACGCTTATCGGTTTACAGGCGTTCATCAACATTGGCGTTGTGACAGGTGTCTTACCTACGAAAGGGATTACGTTGCCATTTATCAGTTATGGCGGCTCTTCAATTGTGTTGAGCTTACTCAGTGTCGGGATTCTCCTGAATATTTCACGCTTTCGTTTACAAAAAAATAAGTCAGGCCGGGGCTGAAGCCTCCGGTGCCTATTTATCGACTTTAGAACTGTTTTTGGTGCCATAGATGAAAAACCGCACGGTAGTGATTTCAGGTGGGGGCACCGGTGGGCATATCTACCCTGCCATCGGTATTGCCCAAGCACTAAAACGATTAGACACAAAGCTTAATATCATCTTCATCGGCGGTGCGAAACGTTTGGAGGCGAAGCTCGTTCCCCAGCACGGGTTTCGTTTTTTACCTATCCCTGTTGAAGGATTTCCGCGTCGAATCACTTTTCAATGGCTTCCGGTGCTTTGGAAAGCTGCGCGCGGCGTGCAGCAATCGTTGGGTTACATGAGGGAACTCGCACCAGATTTTGTTGTCGGAACGGGGGGATATGTCTCTGGCCCCGTGCTTTTTGCTGGGGTTATCCGCAAAATTCCTGTCGCGGTGCAGGAACAGAATGCGTCCGTTGGCGTGACGAACGCGATTTTGGCGCGCTGGGCTGTAGCTGCCTATCTCGCTTTGGAACCTGCCGCGGCGAGGTTCCCTGAAAATATTGTTTCTGTAACAGGCAACCCGATTCGGCCCGCAATCGCGGATTGTCAACGAACCGCTGCAAGCTATCAGAAACTCGGATTGTGCCCTAATCGGAAAACGGTGTTTGTCATGGGGGGAAGTCAAGGGGCCCACGCGATTAATCAGAGCGTCATTGAGAGCCTGCCTCTCTTAGTTCATCAGGCTCATAGAAACGGACTTGATTGTCTACAAATTATCCACCAAACCGGGGCCGCGGACGCAGAAATGGTTCAGGTTGCATATCAAAAACTCGAACCCGGCTTGCCGCATCGGGTGCAGCCTTTCTTTGATGCAATCGAAGAAGTCTATAGTATCGCCGATGTTATGGTGTGTAGGGCTGGCGGAATGACAGTTTCTGAGGTAACGGCGTGTGGTATCCCCACGATTTTCATTCCTTTACCTGCTCAAGCTGGGAACAATCAGGTATTAAATGCGGACACTGTTGCCGCCACTGGTGCCGCAATCGTGCTTGAGCAGGGCGCCTTTACAACTGACGAGTTCGTTAGCCACCTGCTCCGCATCGCTACTGATGCCAAAACACATCAAGCGATGGCAGACGCAAGCCGGGCAATCGGGAAACCAAAAGCGAGTGAGGAAATTGCTAATTCTATTCTGGCACAATTGTGATGGAGAGGGCATCAAAGCGCTCTGATGGGGTTATTATCCCGCGCATTTGCCTTGAAAACCTAACAAAACTAAACGGAACAGCGAGCGTGAATACAAAATGTTTGGAAAAACGCAACATATCCATTTAACCGGCATCGGTGGTGCCGGCCTCAGCGGTATCGCTGAAATTCTACTTGAACTCGGTTTTCAAGTGACGGGCTCCGATTTGCAGTGTTCAGAGATAACAGAGCACCTGCGTGCCCGTGGCGCAAATATATACTACAATCACGCTGCGGAGCATCTTAATGGTGCTGATGTCGTGGTTAAATCGCCCGCGATTCCGCCGGATAATCCTGAACTCGTTGCTGCCACTGCACGGAAAATCCCTATCGTCAGGGGCGCAGAAATGCTTAATGAGATTACCCGAATGCGCTATAGTGTTGCTGTCAGTGGGACACACGGGAAGACAACGACAACAGCGATGATGGCAGCCGTATTGAAGCGGTTGGACCCGGCCGTTGTGCTTGGGGGTAAATTAGTCGACGGTACTCATGCGCGAACCGGAGAAGGCGATGTTATGGTAATCGAAGCAGACGAGGCATACGGTTCGATTGAGATGTTCTACCCGACAATTGCTGTTATCACTTCTGTCGATGCCGATCATCTTGACTATTACGACAGCGTCGATGACATCGGCGAAACGTTCCTTAAATTTGCGAATAAAGTCCCGTTTTACGGTACCGCGGTGCTCTGCTTAGATAACGAAAACATTCAGAAATTCATTCCACGGATTGAAAAGCGGTATCTTACCTACGGGCTTGAAACAGGTGCGGACATCATTGCAGAAGAAATCACTGTGAAGGGGCCAACATCGCATTATCGCGTGCGCGCATCGCAAAATTTACGCGTAGCGGGTGCGCTCGGGAGCGTCCACCTCAAAATGCCGGGGCGACATAACATCGCCAACTCTTTAGCAGCGATAGCCGTCGGATTGGAATTGGACATTCCTTTTGAACAGATTCGCGATAACCTTGAATCCTTTCAAGGCGTACATAGACGTTTTGAAGTGCTCGGTGAAGTTAATAATATCATCGTTGTTGATGATTATGCCCATAATCCAGCGAAATTAAAAGCCGCACTCAACGGCGCACGGGAAGGATATAAACGACGCATCGTGGCAGTCTTTCAGCCGCACCGATACCAGCGAGTCAGAGATTTAGCAGACGAGTTCTGCCGCTCTTTTTATCAAGCCGATGTGCTGATTGTTACCGCTATTTATGGTGCTGGCGAGGCCCCGATTGAAAACGTGACAGCAGAAAACCTTGCAGAGGCAATCCGGGCACATGGCCACCGGCACGTCATTTACATGCCGGATACCGATGAAATTACGCAATATCTCACTCAAATAACGCAATCCGGGGATATCGTCATCACCCTCGGCGCAGGCGATATCAGTAAAGTCGGCCGCCAGTTTTTGGAATCCCTTTTGGCTTCGACGTCGACGCGGAGTCCTTCGTAATGAATCTGCACTCTCGACAAAACTGTCAGAAAAATTAGGGCGAAAGGGAAAAAGGAAGAAAATGAAAGTACTTTCGCACGCGCAGCAAAGGCGTACCCAGCAGTCATCCGACGGGCGTGGCAAGACTCAACCGCGCCCGATAAAGGACGCCAGTCAACCGAATCCGTTAAAAACCCGGAGACTGCAGCAGAGAAATTCAACTGTCTATCTGTGGCGGCGGTTCATCGTCGGGATTTCTGTTGTCGTTACTTTGGCATTCATCGGTAAGACGGTGCTATCCTTTTTCAACGTTGAATACGTCTCGTTGGAAGTTTACGGTAATAAACACTATACAAAAGTACACATCTATGATGTTTTAGCCGAAAATCTCGATAATATCTTTACGGAATCTGAAGAACAGACGGCGCTATATCTCAAGGAGAATCTCAGTTACATTAAGGATGCCTACATATCAAAGCATTTGATGAGGCGGATGTTTACTATCCGGGTGACAGAGCGTGAACAGTTTGCCCTGCTTGAATACCGTTGCCCCCCGAGTGGCGTGCGCGCTAGTGCCCATACTGATTTTTTTTTGATAGATAAAGATGGATACGTGTTAGAATCTGTAATAGACGAATTTCCGCTGCGAAAGCGGTATTGGTTTAATAAGCGTGGGCAATTCCCTAGAAAACCCCTTGAAGTCGCCCCGAGTGGCAATTCAAAAGTCCCGGAAGCTGTTGAAAAGCATGCCCGCATGCCTGTCCTTATTGCAGAAGGCGATGTGTTTCCGGCACCTGGGGGTGCACTACAAATCCCCGCGGTGAAGTTAGGTTTGCGTATTTTTAGCACCGCCTTGCTTCGCGAACCGGAGCTTGCCAAGCAGATTGTGACGATTGATGCCAGTGAGGAACACAAGGTTAAATTGGAGATTAGTGGCATCGCAGCGCAGGCGTGGATTGCAAAAGACGCGGTAGACACTGGGCTCCATCATATCGCGCTATTCTTGAAACATAGAGATAATCACAGTGCACCAATCGACACGACGACGAGAGGGGGACAAATGTATTTAGACGCAAGGTTTGAAGATGCACTCTACTGGGGGAGAGACAACTAGTCATGGCTAATGAACGTATTATCGCCGGCTTAGATATTGGCTCAAACAAGATTTCTGTCGTCGTGGGGAACACGTCCCCGGGACAATACAGAGGCGACGTTGAAATTATCGGCGTTGGGCATGCTCCTTCGGAAGGGGTGCGAAGAGGCATTGTGGTTGATATTAGTCAGACAGCCGCATCTATTCGCAAAGCGATTGCTGCCGCTGAACTCATGTCAGGAGTTAACATAGATAACATCTGTGTTAGTGTTTCCGGTGAACATCTTTTCGGGCAAACATCACACGGTGTTGTTTCCGCGAGTGTACCCGCGATTTCGGAAGACGATATTGCTCGCGTGCTGGCAGCGGCACGCGCTATTTCTGTGCCCGCCGGACAAGAGATTCTGCATGTCCTTGAGCAGAATTTTGCTATTGACAACCAGGAAGGAATAAAGGAACCTCTGGGGATGTCCGGCGCGCGATTGGAAGCTGACGTCTATATCATTACCGGCGGAGTAACCGCAACTCAAAATTTACTGAATAGTATAGAAAAAGCGGGGGTGCAGGAAGTGGAGGCGCTTGTCGCTGCTCCGTTAGCATCAACGGAAGCCGTCGTATCGCACGCAGAACGCGAAGTCGGTATCGCATTGGCAGACATTGGCGCCGGCACCACTGAAATTATTGTCTACAAAGGAGATGCTATCCGACACGCGGTTGTCCTGCCTGTCGGTGGAAAACACGTCACCGGCGACATCGCCCAATACCTAAAAATCACCCTTCCTGAAGCTGAAGAACTGAAAATTAACCGTGGATGTGCCTGGGCAGAATGGGTGGAAGCAGATAACGCAGAGCCAATCCCAATACAACAAGGGGACAACCGCACCCGTTTTATAGACAGGATTGAACTCGCCGAAATCATCGAATACCGCATCGAAGATATCTTAGAAGGCATTATGGATGAAATCGGCGACACGCAACTTCCGGGCGGGTTGATACTGACAGGCGGAACGGCACTCATGGACGGTATAACAGAATTCGCATCCGAAATCTTACCCCTCCGCGTGCAAATCGGTTACCCGAAGGGACTCAAAGGGCTTATAGACAGGGTGAATCATCCTATGTATGCGACAAGTACCGGACTAGTCCTTTACAGCAGCGCTTTGCGGCGTGAACAACAGGAACAGGCATCACGACAAAAGTCTGGTGCTTTGCGTTCACTGATGCGGCGGATAAAGGAATGGTTTGGGTACTAGCATCATGTCTGCTCCTCATTCAAACTAGCACCGGTTGTTAAACGGGCGAGGAAAAATAATTGTTTGTAAAGAAAACCGGCAGTTTTTAGCTTTTTAATTTCACTTAGCATACCAAGTATATTCAAGAACAGAACGCTGTCATTGCCGGAGCGAGTTCTCATACGCAAGTTAAAGAGAGAAAACGAACGATATTATGGCAATTTCAACGATTGAATGGGCAGACGGCAGAATTCGCATGATTCACCAGACGTTACTGGAGGCAGCGCTACCGCTACGAAGAATGAGAAACGCCCAAATGATAGGACGGTGTTATCATGCGGCTTTCTTGCGGAAATGGCGATGGGACTTGGACAATTCAGGACTTCTAACGTCTTCGGAGTTTTATCCTGAAGGCACTGACCGTTTTCAGTTCGGCGCCGGCCGTTTTCACCGACGGCAGGCACTATTTATCAATTTATAAAAAAGAGGCGTATCATGTTAAGAATTCAGATTCCCGACGCGAAGCTACGCGATGCCCTTGAGAATACGTTAGACAAAGCTGCAGGGGCGGCCATCACGCAGGCGGATATGGCGACTTTAACAACGCTTTCTGCGTGTAAGTCCGGAATTCGCAATCTAACCGGACTTGAGTTTGCAACCAATCTGACAGACTTGTCTCTTTCCGTCAACGATATATCTGATATCTCGCCGATACAAGGGTTGGTAAAACTGGAAACGTTGGGGCTTGACAACAACGAGCTATTAGATATCTCGCCGCTAAAAGGGTTGGTAAAACTGGAAACGTTGTATCTTGGCTACAACGATATATCTGATATCTCGCCGCTAAAAGGGTTAGTAAAACTCACAGGCTTAGGGCTTCACGATAACCAGCTATCTGATATCTCGCCGCTAAAAGGGTTGGTAAAACTGGAAACGTTGTATCTTGGCTACAACGATATATCTGATATCTCGCCGCTAAAAGGGTTGGTAAAACTGACAACGTTGGGGCTTGAAACCAACGAGCTATCAGATATCTCGGCGCTAAAAGGGTTGATAAAACTGACACACTTGTGGCTTGACAACAACCAGATATCCGATTTCTCGCCAATTGCCGGATTGATAGATAATCTGGATGAATACAGCAACCAAACCAATTCTCCACCTGGGATGTGAATCAGGATGGGAATATAGACATTCTGGAACATTCCCGACACGAATCTACGCCGTGTCCTTGAGAATACGTTAGACAAAGCTGCAGGGGCGGCCATTACGCAGGCGGATATGGCGACTTTAACAACGCTTTCTGCGTGTAAGTCCGGAATTCGCAATCTAACCGGACTTGAGTTTGCAACCAATCTGACAGACTTGTCTCTTTCCGTCAACGATATATCTGATATATCGCCGATACAAGGGTTGGTAAAACTGACACGGTTGCATCTTTCCGACAACCAGATATCTGATATATCGCCGATACAAATGAGGTGTATCATGTCAAGAATTCAGATTCCTTTTGCTATCCTATTTTTCATTGTGTCGGTGCTCTTTTTCGCACCGGACTATACTCTCAAACCTGTGGCATGTTTTGTGCTAGAACCGTAATTTCTCTACTGTGTTAATATTCTTTTTTGTTAACATGATGTGTCGAGCGCTAAAATTGTTTACTGCTATCCAACAGTATGGTGACGGGGCCGTCGTTAATCAATTGCACGTCCATCATTGCTTGAAAGGTGCCCCCCTGCGTTGGAACATTCTTCCCTTGAAGTGCGGTAATGAACTGTTCATAAAGGGCATTGGCCTGTTCGGGGCGAGCGGCGTTGATAAAACCCGGTCTTCTACCTTTTCGACAATCAGCGTACAGTGTGAATTGGGAGACGACAAGTGCTTCTCCACCTGTTTCAAGAAGCGAATGGTGCATTCGCCCCCCGGCATCCTCAAATATACGCAAGTTAGCGGTTTTGTTTGCGATATATTTTATTCCCGCTTCGGTATCGTCATGCGCAACCCCGAGAAAAATCAGCAATCCTGCTCCGATTTCAGAGATGAGTTTGTTTTCTACTTTCACACTCGCAGATTTGACGCGTTGAATGACTGCTCGCATAGGTTATCCTCTTTATTGTAAAGCCTCTAATTGTTGTGGGGAGAACTGCGGGGATTCGCTTTCTTGCCTCTTGCCATCTTAAAACAGCAGATTCTCACCTTCAAGTGCTTGTGCCTGTTCGCCGCCGAGGGTGAGGTTAAATTGGAAACCGGGTTGACTTACGTATCCAACCTGAAACGCTAACGTGTTGCTAACTTCATAGCGGAATCCGAGCCCGAGTAGATTGGTGACATTCAATCCCGCGTAAGGGAGTTCGCGCGAAAAATCGGCTACCAATCGCATGTTATCGGCGATAGCGATTTCTCCGCCCACCTGCCAATTGAGCGTAAAAAAGTCAGTTGTTTTTAGCGCTTTTGACGTTAAAAAGAGCCCTACCCCGGCGTGAACTTTGAAGAGATTGCTGAATCTTTGTGTTCCAACGAGGTATGTATTAATACCGACGAACGGAAAGCCGTCGGCGGGACTATGGTCAAGAAATTCATTGTCCGTGTTGAGTCTATCATCTGCTGTAAAGCCGAAATGCGCGTCGCCACCAACGGAGAGACTCGGAAGATTGTCATTCTGCTCGGGTTTGATGTTATACTTAATCCCGATGAGCCCATCAAATAGAGGCTGTTCATAGACGCGCGATAGTTCATTCTGATTCCCGTTTTCTCCAGAGAAATTATAGAAATTGTGAATAACTTTCCGGACACCTCCCGTTGAAAAAGTGCCACCTAACACTAAGTCGAGTTCGTCCGTCATCCCATAAGTGAATCTAACGGGGATTAGGAACGTCTCAATTTCAAGTGATACGCGATGAGATTCTTCAAACCCGCCAATGTCGACTTTTTGGCTGTGTTTAGGAATCAGGTCGATTTTGGAGTATTGAAAAAGCCCGAAGTTCGTGGCAGAACCACCTTTGCCAATCGGTTCCGCTGTCTGAATGGTACTCAGGTATGGTAGGGGTGGGAATTGCGCAGAGACGGGCGTCACCAACCCAAGTACAAATAAGGTGCAGATAATGTACCCGTAGACGCTTTTTGATGAAGTTTCTCTTTGGCGCTCTGGGGCGATGTGTTTATTGTACATAGATGTATCCTTTTTCGAGTTTTTTGTATTTGTTCTTAAACACGGTTGCGTCAGCGGCTTTTTGTGATGAAGCATGCTAAAGTTAAAGCATAACGAGTTGAAAACAGGCCCGAAAAACTAGGGGCGTGCCTCAACTAAGGCACTCTCATCTCGGCGTCCATCTGGGCCGGGGGTGTCATCGTAAGCTGTTATATAGTATCGCCTAAATTCCAGAGATTGGCCAACGAGAATTGGGTCTTCGCCGGGTATGGTGAAGCTGCGTTCTTTCGGGCCAACGGCTGGCCGTGGAAGAAGACTACCTTCCGCGTCTGCAGTATAGAGTTGATAGCCGTCGAGGTCGGATTCGCGGTTAGGTTTCCAGGAAATGACGGCATCGTATTTTGTGTTAAACAAGGAGCGCGGCTGGTAGCGTACCCGGACGTCTTTAGGGGGTGCGGGTGGCAAATTCGGGGATGTCACACTGAGTGTGGTGACGCCCTCTGCCCCAAATTCATCGGCGGCGGCAATACGATAGACTTTTCGGGTGCCATCCGCCTCAAAATCAAAGTCAAAATAGAAGCGTTTATCTCGTTTCGGTTCAGCAATAAGTTTAAATTTTAGGGGTTTATCACTGTCTGTGTCACGTGCTGCATAAACGCGAAAGATTGAGAAATCATGAGGGAGCACGTAATCTTCCCAAAAGAGTTTAACGGTGAGATCTGTTGGTTCCCCAAGGGTTACAACGGGTACTGGTGGTGGGACACTCGGTGTGGCGAAAGCGGTTTGCCATAGGCGTCGTGGTTCTTCAGTCTCGCTTGGTGGGTTATTCGGCTCTGGTGTTTCAACGCCGTTGATATCTATATGGGAGATGCGATATTCATAGGCGAGAACCCGTCCCAGCTCATCGCGTCGATCATTTTCCAGATTTCGGGTATCAATAAACTCGTTTGCCGGCGCTTCAACGGTGCCGACTTTTGTGAACTCATCAGTGTCGACAGAACGGCGGTAAATTCGGTAAGCCTTAGTCCCTTCCTGTCCTGTATCGTTCCATGTCACCCGCACTTGCCTGTCGCCGGCGTAAAGGGTGAGTCCGTCGGGCGCGCCTGCGGTGCGGAGGTTCTCGGGGTCCAGTGGGTTCGTGAAATCATCACTATTCGTACAAGAAGCCGTTAGTGTCGCGCAAATGAGCAGGAGGGGTATTGTTATTTTGGGGGATAGCGTCTCAAGCCGGGGGTTCTTCGCGTTCATGTCTCTCTTTTGTACTCGCGACGGTGGGGAAACAGGCTGTAGGACTCGGAATTTCAAAATTGCAAATTGGGAGAAATGCATTGGCGTTTTTCCTTTAGAAAATGTGCCGGAAGGTTAGGCTTGTTTTTCGCGTTTGCCAATCATAGTGGGGCCGTATTCTGTTTACGATTTGAAGTATGCTGTGCGAGTTTCTGTAAGAGCGATTTGCTGCAACCGTCGTGTGAGTTTGCCACCCTTTGAGAAACCCTTTTTCTGGATTTTTCAGTGCATTTTCCGAATCCGAAGCGTTTGTCTCGGCGTTCAATTGGCTAGAGATTGAGAAAAGTACAGCGAATCCGATACACCCGAACCCAACGCGTGACATGATGTTACTGGCATTTCGTCTTGCGAGATATGCACTTCTACGTTCTTGGATATCGGCTTGAATTGCGGCGTTGAGATAATCGTCGTAACGATTTTGTGCGGAACCCTTGAGCAAACTGCCCCCGAAATGGAGGCTCGTGCCGGCGGCAAACAGGACAGCCGTTAACACACGCGAGCGTCTGAATGCCTCTGCATGTCCACTCGTTATTAACAAGGTGAATGCGCAACAGCACGCGAGTGCTAGACATCTTTGATGTTTCATGATGTTTTTCCTTTGAGTTAGATAGAGCCGATTATCCTTAAAGTGTAACGTATCTCTCGTTGAAAGTCAACGGTTTTTTGTTAGCTTCTATAGGTGGCGATAATCATCTGTTTTGTTTCAGATTTGACTTCTGACAAGGAATGTGATATAATCAGATGGGGTGTTGTGACGAAATTTTTTGTAACGGGCCCGTTCAACTTTTTGCTTTGTAGATTGTGCTAAAACGGTATCTGGGTGTGAAGCTCTGTCTGTTGTGGTTGTCAGAATTATTCTTTCTGGTTATACCTGCAATCAGCGTAGATGGGGATAGGAGGAAAAATGAATTCGGGATTGAAAATTGGCGGCTCACGACAAATATTTCGAATTGGGTTCGGCTGTGCGATATGCCTATTTCTGATTTTTGCCCTGTGCATCCAGGCGCAGGAGCGGACAAAGAGAGATGTGATTGCCACAAAACCTAATTTGGGCGATGAGTCACTAAAGGACATAGCGGAAATAGAACAGGAGACGATGGCAGAGAAGAGAAATACCATCGAAAATAAAAAAGCTGTGTCACAACGAGCACGTTTACGGACCCGTCGAAGCGGTGGCGGGGTTGACTACGGTAAACACGCCGCATTTTATCAAGTTATTATTGACAACAATCTTTTTCGGCCGCTCGGTTGGGTTCCGAGAAAGGTTGAGCCGGAGTACTCGTTGATTGGCACTGTTATTGATGAAAGCAACGCCATCGCACAAGCGATTATCTTGGAGAAGCGCTCGAATCGGTATTCCGTTCTGAGCGTCGGGGAATCACTCGGTGATGTAACCGTCAAGGATATCCAATCGAAAACGGTTATATTGGATAAGGCGGGAAAACAGATGAGGCTAAGCGGAGGCGGCCTGCAGTTTCTCTCAGCATCGCGTTATAGTTCAAGCAGACGCGACACACGCTCGGAAAAGGTGGGTGAAAATAGAGGAGACGAAAAAGGCGATATCAGGATGAGCTCAGGGAATCAGGGGGAGTCGATGGAAAAGATGCGTAAGGAACTCGCGGCGAAATTTAAAAACGCTTCCCAAGAAGAGCGCAAACGGATGATGATGGAATTCAAGGAAAAACAATCAAAGAGGCGAGAACGGGTGGAAATCAGACGGACTGAAGCCCGTAGAAGGCGCGGAGATAGAGGCCGCGGACGCTAGGTTTTTGGCGGTGTTCCGATAATATCTCAATATGATGGAGGCAGCCTTTGGCTACGATGCTGCGCGTTCCGGAGTTATCACGAATGTCAGGGATTGTTCTTGTAGGCGCGTTTTTTTAGCGCGCCTACAACATTTAAATGAGGTGTTCTGCGCTAGCGTCAATGATTTAGGCGACGTCGCGCGTGTTCTCAGGCATATTTTCAAGCCGAGATAACCAGTAACTCACATCAAACGATTTATCGCCGATGAGGAAGCGCCACTGCTTGATGCGGTTAACGATTTCGAGCCTCACATCATTTCCATACCATCTATGGTTCCGTCCGAGAATACCGTGGATTGGTGCGGTTTCTATATCATCCGTATTCCAAAGGCGGAGTTGACGGACGGTTGGGTTGAGCCTAAGTTTAAACATATAGCGTGTCTGCTCGGTTAGATTCGGTTGGGCGCAGTGCCACATTCCGTGATGTACGACTAGCAGGGTACCCGCCTTACAGACGACAGGAAGTTGCCCGAGGAAGTTTTGGTAGCGGGCGATGTCGGTTTCGCATACGCGGCGATAGTGGCTGCCTGGAAGAATCATCGTACCGCCCATTTCGCGCGGCGTATCGTGCGAAAAATAGAAGAATTGGATGTCAAAGTGCATCCGCAAATCGATGATTGCGTCGGCGTGCCAAATTTGCCCCATCTCGTTCTGAGGACGGACGATATGCACGGCATGGTGATCATAGAGGGGCGACGGGCCGACAAGGCTGTGGAGAATCCCCCGCACTTTGGGCATCCGGAAAACCTTCGCAACAGCGGAATCATCATCCCAAACCTCGTCTAAAACCGTGCCGGCTCCCCCGCGGACAATCACCCCAGCTTCCATTTCCGCATGCGCCGCCTCGTTTAATTCGCGCGGGATTAATTCATCAAAGCGGAGGTACCCGTCGGATACGAAATTCGCCATCTGTTCTGTCGTGAGCAAATGCTGTTTGTCACTCATTGAATTGCCTCCAATTTCTCCAGAATGTACTCAAATCTGAGATATGAAGTGTGATATTCCATGCCGGGATAGGCAGGGAATTGTTGTGGGAATTGAATGACGCGCCACCCCTCTTTCATCGCCTCAAGAACTGAGTTATATGGAGGGGTATTGCTGTCCCCGGTGGTATGTTTGACAGTCCCTGTTCCATCGTAGATGGCCCAGGCGACAACACTGCTGTTTAGTTCCGGTGTATGTAAATACAGCACTAAGAGTTTCTGTCTTAATTCAGACATCTTAACTGTTAACCTTCCAATTGTTCGCGTTTTCCTGCTAGTGTTCAAGCGGTTGAAGCGGGGTGGTGCGCGCGTATTGAATTCCGCCCGCTAGAAATTTTATGAATCCGGCGTCAATTTTTCCTTTATTTCCCCCCATGTCGTCCCAAGTTTCCCACCGGGGTGGACGTCCAAGGTTACCGACATACCGTCTTCTATTAATTCGGTGATTTCCTTTTCGTCGAGGGCCCTATCATAGAGAACCACCTCGTCAATTGTCCCGCTCATCCAGTAATTACCGATGTCGCATCCGCCGATAAAGAGGAGGTTATCGCTGGTATCCGGTTTTGTACCGGGCGAAACTTGTGCATCGATTTCTCCATTAAGATAGAGTTTGAAGTCGGAACCGTCATAAGTCCCGGCAACATGATGCCAATCGCCATCGGTGACAGGGGTTGCGGCATCAAAGGATTGCCACCCTGCGTTGCTAGTGAAGGAGTAGTGGACAACGCCGGTGTTGATATTGCCGAATAGTCCGTAGTTGCGCCCGGTAGGGTTGCGCGTCTCCTTGGACGCAATGATTTGCCACGCTCCGGAAATTTTAGGGATGTTCACCCAGGCGGCGAGCGTAAAATTCTCGATGTCAAGCGCATCGTCATCGGGCACTGTCACCATATCGCTACCGTTAAACTCCATGGCCCCACCAAATTTTCCCTTCACCCATTTTGGCTTTCCTTGCGCGATTTTGCCATCCAAACCGTTACCGGAGGAATCGGTAACCGCTTCGCCTTTCCCTTCATCCATTAGCCATACCCCGACGAGTCCATCTGTATCTAGTGCCCTGACGGACGACGATATTGCAAACAGACTCAGCGTTAAAAACATGAGCATTTTATCCATGAGTACTTCTCCTTTTCTATACGATTTCTAACGGAATGTAGACGGGTTAAGACACCTCGTGCCCGATATCAGAACAAAAAAGAGATTCAGCGCTTCTCCGCGCGGCATGAAGTCCAGGCGCCGAAATCCTCCTGTGGCGCCGGTGAAGGGTGGGCACGCTTCATATCCGCCAAACGCCTTCAGGCAGAGCGCGTTTACGCTTCTTAAACCTGTGTTTCTGGCGGAATTGTCGCCTCTTTGGGCACAATAATAATCCCGTCCCGAATGTAGTAATTATCGCCATCGTAATTATCAATATTGTCCCGGTTGACTAACAAGGAATTCTCACCGATACGCGCATTCTTGTCAATAATTGCATTCTGAATGAGACAGCCGCGCCCTATCCCGACATTCGGCGTTCCTGATATCGCATTTTCTACCTTGAGTTCATCTGACTCATAGTAGTCCGCACCCATCAACACGGATTGGTAAATTCGACTGCTGGTGGAGATGATGCTCCGTATCCCCACAATTGTTCTGTCCAGTTCCGAGTCATCAATGATTGAACCCTCGGCAAGAATAGAGGAACGGATACTACTGCTATTGACTTTCGTACTGGGTAAATGACGGCGATTTGTGTAGATAGGTGCCTGTTCATCGTAAAAATTGAATGCAGGTGCAACATCAGTGAGCGCAATATTTGCCGAATAAAACGAACGGATGGTACCAATATCCTCCCAATACCCATCAAAAAAATATGCCGCAACGTGCCGGTGCCCGATTGATTTTGGAATAATATCCTGGCCGAAGTCTACGTTTGATTCATCTTGGAGAACTTCTTGCAACACTGCCCGGTTAAAAATATAGATTCCCATGGAAGCGATATATTCTCTGCCGCGAGATTGTATCCCACGCGAGGTGAATACCTCGGGTTTAACCCGTAGTGGATGTAGTTCTTCTGGGGTATCAGGCTTTTCCACAAAATCGACGATGCGCCCCTGTGCATCTGCTTGTAGAATGCCCAACCCCTTCGTCGCTCCTTCAGTGACAGGGATGACAGCCACCGTGATGTCGGCGTTTTTCTCGGCATGTACCTGCAACATTTTGCGATAATCCATCCGATAGAGATGGTCACCGGCAAGAATCAGCACGTAATCGTCAGGAAAACGTGGATTTAGAATGTAGGGTTGATTGTGTTTGACAGCATCCGCGGTGCCTTGGTACCATTCCTCGCCCATCAACGTTTGTTGTGCTGCCAAAATTTGAACAAAACCGCGGCGATATGTATCAAACCGGTATGTCTGTGCAATATGCCGGTTCAAGGAGACAGAGTTGAATTGGGTTAAAATATAGATTCGCTCTAGTCCGGAGTGGAAGCAGTTACTGATGGGTATGTCAACCAACCGAAATTTGCCTGCAATCGGGACGCTCGGTTTCGCCCTGTCGCGTGTCAGTGGAAATAGGCGGGCACCGCGCCCACCGCCAAGGATAACTGCAATAACGTTCCCTTTGCTCATGAAATTCCCCATTTTTCTCTAGAGTTCAGTGAAGGATATTGTGTCTATTGTGCCTTAGGACTCATTTAAAGGGCTAAAGGTTACAAACTCCCTTTGGTTGAAAGAACGCCGGTAATCTGTTTGTCGAGGTGAGTCGCAACATCTAATGCCTTTGCAACCGCTTTAAAAATTGCTTCAATAATATGGTGTTGATTTGTGCCGTAAGGAACGTTGACATGCAATGTTGTCCTGCTATGATTGACAAATCCATGAAAAAATTCTTCGACTAGCTCAATATCAAAATCTCCAACCTTACCGGACGTGAGTGGTGTCCTATAGTGCAGGTAAGGACGTCCGCAAACATCTAAGTCGACGTGGGCTAGGGATTCGTACATCGGTACTGTGAAGCTACCGAACCGCCGCATACCGGCTTTATCTCCGACGGCTTTGTTGAGTGCCATACCGAGACAAATACCGACATCCTCTGTTGTGTGGTGGGCATCCACGTGTAAATCCCCGGTGGCTTCAACCTCAAGTTCGAAAAACCCGTGTTTGGAAAAGAGTTCCAACATGTGCTCAAGGAATCCTACGCCTATTTTAATATCGGAACGTCCCGTCCCATCAAGTTTGAGACGGAGGCGGATACGTGTTTCTGCTGTTTCTCGGACAATTTCCGCTTCTCGGGGGGGGTCTGTATCGTTTACTGTCATCTGTTTTCCTAAATGCCGCATATTAAGAAACTTTAGATTTCTTAATTGTCTCTGTTATTTCCGCTCCTGTTGAGAGCCATTGTGTCCCCTATCAATATCGTATCAGCCTATGCCCAAGCTACGAGTCCGAGTTCATGTAGGGAATGCAAATCTTCATGATACGGAAGAACGCGCAATGTATAACCATGCAGCCCTGTTTCTTGGAAATTGAGGGTTCCTTCAAAAAGATAGGAACCTCCGGTGAGTTCTCTTTGGTACGTCATTGGGCTAACGTTTCCGTTTTCAATTTCACCCTCTTGGTTGAGGACACCATGGTAAATCTGGACAGCCAGTTCGTGTGGAAATAGTGCCTCGGTGTAGATGACTGCCTGCACTTTTAAAGATTCTCCGACACCAAACGCCGTATTTTCAATTTTTCTGTATGATTGCGCATCAATCGATTTTTGAGCTGAACCTTCAGACTCGTCCTCGATTTCCTCAATCCGGATGCCATGCCAATGATTGCGGATGTGAGATTTCCAGTGTGCCAATGCGCTGCTGCGCTTTGCCCCGTCCTGATTGAGATACCGCCACCGGCGATGTGCAGGAAAATAGAGTTTCTCTGCATATTCCGAAACCATTCGTTTTGTGTTAAAAATGGGTGACAGGTTCTGCATTGCATCCTTCATACGTTCAACCCATTTGTAGGGTATATCGTCGACAGGGTGGCGTTGGTAAAAGAGAGGCACAATTTCATTTTCAAGGAGCTCATATATAGCATTTGCATGTACCTCATCCACTGATGTCGAATCGGCGGCTGCAGGGCTTGTGTCAATTGTCCACCCCCCGCCTAATTCATTCGCTTCTGCCCACCATCCGTCGGCGATGCTAAGGTTAAGCCCGCCATTTGCAGCGGCTTTCATTCCGCTGGTTCCACTCGCTTCATTCGGGGGTAACGGATTGTTGAGCCAGACATCAACCCCTTCAACAAGGTAGCGCCCAACACAGATATCGTAATTTTCAATGAAAACAATTTTATGCTGGAACCTCGGTTCTGCGGCGATACGACAGATGTCCTGTATGAACCGTTTTCCTTCGTAGTCATGCGGATGTGCTTTTCCCGCGAAAATGAGTTGAACTGGCCTCTCTGGGTTATTGAGAATCTTGTCAAGCCGGTCGACATCTTGGAAAAGCAGTGTTGCGCGTTTATAGGTTGCAAATCGGCGAGCGAACCCGATGGTTAATGCCGCCGAATTGAGTATTTTAGTATCAGGAGTATCGTTTTGCCTATTCAATCGGTTTGAATTTAGCGCATCACGCCCGGCGGCTATTCCGCGTTTGTGAGCTTGCCGCTGCCGCGCAAAAGCAATAAGCCGTTCTCGTCGTCGTTCGTGCGTGCGCCAGAGCTCTGTATCCGGTATCCGCCCAATTTGCGTCCATACACCCTGGTCTGTCAGAGCAACAATCCATTGAGGGCCTAGGTACCGGTCAAAGAGGCTCTGCATATCCTCTGAAACCCAGGAGCGAGTGTGAATTCCATTGGTAATTGCATCAATTGGGATTTCATGCACTGGGAGCCTGGGCCAGAGCATTTTCCACATATTACGTGCAACGCGGCCATGCAGCTGACTCACCGCGTTGCACATTGAGGACAACCGTATTGCAAGCAGTGTTGGGCTGAATTCGCTATTGGTATCGCACGGATTGTTTCTGCCTAACCCGAGAAACGTCTCCTCTGAAATACCAAGGGCACTGTAATACCCACTGAAATAATAATTTACCATATCCGGCTGAAACCAATCAATCCCCGCGCGAACCGGTGTGTGTGTTGTAAAGATATTTCCAGCCTTGGTTGCTTCACACGCTTCTTCGAAGCGGATATCGGTTTCTTGCATCAAGTGCCGGATCCGTTCAATAGCAAGGAATGCTGCATGCCCCTCGTTCATGTGACAAACGGTCGGATAAATCCCCAATTGCGTTAGGGCCCGGTACCCACCAATACCGAGTAGAATTTCCTGTTTGATGCGCATCTCTTCATCGCCGCCGTACAGATAATCGGTGATAGCGCGCAATGCATCGTTTTGGTTTTCGGGGATGTTCGTATCTAGTAAATATAGCCGAACGCGGCCAACCTGAGCAAGCCAAATCTTTGCGAACGCTTTACCCTCCGGATAATCAACTTCAACGAGAAGGGGCGTTCCATCTTCGGACAGTACCTGTTGAATCGGCATGTGATAAAAATCATTGGTAGGGTACTCCGCCATCTGCCAACCGTCCGATGAAAGCCTTTGCTGGAAATAGCCGTGTTGATAGAGTAGCCCGACTGCAACGAAAGGCAGCCCCAAGTAACTCGTTGATTTTAGATAGTCCCCGGCAAGAATACCCAAGCCACCGGAATAGAGACGCATGCACTCTGTCAGCCCATATTCCATTGAAAAGTAGGCGATTTGAATGTCAGAAACCTCATCTGTCTGCGCTTCATCAACCGGATGACGCGCTTTTCCGAAATTGGTTTCAAACCACGAAGGGGTTGTCAGATAGGCTTTAAACTTTTTATAAATGACTTCAAGCCGAGCGAGAAAAGCTTCGTTTTTAGCGGCGGCCTCTAATTGATTTTGAGAAATCTGACTGAGCATCGCAATCGGATTGTGATAAGTTTTTTCCCAAAGTTCCGTGTCAAGGTGAACGAAAAGTGTTAACGCCTCACGTTCCCAAGTCCACCATAGATTGAGGGCAAGTTCACGTAGCGGTTCGAGATTCTCAGGCAGGGCCGGGACTACAGTCAATTGGCGAAGTGGCTTCATCTAATGCGCTTTCCTTCCTAGCTTTATGTGTCCTCTATTTCTGAGGTTTTAAGCGTGACGTAGGTACGGTGTTTTTGTTTTTTGAAATCCAATTTTTTTTCACACGCTAGCCAACCGATGCCTATCAAAACTATCCGTTCCGTGCCATCAATTTCGCGTACTAATCGACTCACCGTTACCGCATCGTTTTCTTTTAAGTAATGCCAGATTTCCCCAGCGATTTTTCCGATATCATTCTGCATAACTACCTCACAACTTTGTGATTGCGTCTGTTTGGTATCAGATTAGAAGCCTGCCAAATTTCGTCGTCAATTATCTTATGCAAATTGGGGCATTAAAACAGTACTGCGTAAACCCAAGATATATTATAGCTGCTTTTTGTACTGTTGTCAAGATAAACTGAACTGAATCATTCCGTTTTAGACTTTTTGTAGATTTGCCACCGGGTTCAGGGCAACGTGAGAATCCAAGTGAAGAAACCGTCCTATCGGGGAGTCTTGTGATTTTCAGTCCGTTCTTAACAGGGAACTATAGTAGATTTGAGAATGATTGATACCGTACCCAATAGGAACCTTTCGTTGTCGTTTGCAAACACCTTCTTTCAAACACCTTCTTTTTCACGATAAATGGTTCTGCCCTTTGTCAAAAACACTTGACATCCTTTCTTTTTGCATGCTAATTTTTAAGAAAAATAGGCGGAGAGGCGTCCGGGCATTTCCGTCTTATTTGGGCATTTTACGAATCGAAAATACACGTGAGGTGAAAAATTTGAGTATTGTTGTGCACGTTACGCACGAAGCCCTCCATAAAATGGGCGGTATCGGTGCGGTTTTAGAGGGATTGCTGACAACCCACAGTTATAATGAAGCGATTGAGCGCACCTTTCTCGTTGGCCCACTGTTCACCGGTGCCGATTTAGGGGCGTTGGAATCGGTACGATATCACGCCTCCAATGGCGTAAAAAATACGTCCTATGCGGGTTCTCTCAGCCAGATTGAGCAGAACTATGACGTTGAAATCGTCTACGGCGAACGGCGATTTGAAGATAAAAACCGGAATATCATAACAGCTACCGAGGTCATCCTCGTCAATGTCTCAAATAGTAATAAACATCTCACCGCGGATTTCAAATGGCGTCTTTATGAACAGTTTGGTATTGAATCGAGTCGTTACGAGAGTGAATGGGAATTTGAGGAATATATTCGCCTGGCTGAACCTGCTTATGCTGTGCTACAAGTTCTCCTGAACACAGGCAGCAATCCTGTTTCAAAGATTGCGGCGCCCCCAGCGTCTCGCGAGCCCAAGGATGTCTTCGTCGTTTCCCATGAGTTTATGGGGATGCCACTAGCGCTCAAAACGCTTATTGAAAGAAAGAAGGAGGACGCGGCTTCGGTGAACATGCGGACTGTCTTCTATGCCCACGAAGTTGCTACGGTGAGGCCAATTGTGGAAGGGCACCCCGGCCACGACGTGCGGTTCTACAATGCGTTACAGCGGGCTAGGGCAGAGGATAAATCCCTTCGCGATGTATTTGATGACCCGTTCTGGTACTTTAAGCACGCCCTTATTGATAAAGCGCACCTCTGCGATGCTATCTTTGCCGTTGGTGACTTTGTGGTAGAGGAGCTCCGCTTTCTCGCGAAACCGTTTGAGGCGTATCCCATTAATCTCGTTTACAACGGGGTACCGGCGTTTGAGGTGAATTTACAGGAAAAGTTAACGTCCAAAGTCCGGCTCCAACGATACGCGGAAACGTTACTTGGCTATCATCCAGATTATGTGTTTACGCACGTAACGCGCCTTGTTAAAAGCAAGGGGTTATGGCGCGATTTACAGGTACTTGCGCATCTGGATTCCCTACTCGCCTCGAATGACAAAACGGCTGTCCTGTTTATTCTCTCCACCGAAATTGCAACGGGGCGCTCTAACGAAAGTATTCACCACATGGAACAAGAATACGGCTGGCCCGTCTATCACAAGCTCGGCTATCCAGACCTGGTGGGTGCCGAAATTGCGCTAAACAATGGTGTTTCCGCTTTCAATTTTAACGCGAAGGCGATTAAAGTCGTGTTTGTGAATCAGTTTGGATGGAGTCAAGCGACATGTGGGACACGGATGCCGATGGAGATGGAATTTATGGACATCAGGAAAGGGAGTGATGCTGAATTCGGGCAATCCATTTATGAACCGTTCGGCATCGCGCAAGTCGAGCCTTTGAGCTTTGGCGCTATCTGTGTTGTCAGCAACATCTGTGGCTGTTGTGGTTTCATCCGACGCGCAACAGACGAGAAAGATGTTGCCAATATCGTCATCGCTGACTATACAGACTTAGGCGAATCGCATCCAGAATCATTAGACGCAATTCTCCAAATCGGTTTCGACGAACGGGACAGCATTGAATCAGAAAATAGTCGTGACATCGCCGCCAAGCTACTCGGCCGTTTACCACGTAAACCCCGGGATGTTGAGGAGATGATTCGGGATGGGTACGCGATTGCTTCCCGGATGGGGTGGGAGGTTGTGGTTAAGGACTATTTCTTACCCGGCTTGCAGCGTGCCCTTGCGACGAGTTAGTTTCCTTAATTCTCGATTAAAGCGAATCTGTTTCAGAACTGAAAAAATGGAAGTACGCGCACTTTATCACCATGGAGTCCTGTTACTTGAAATGGGATTGCTAATTTTGTTGTAAGTATGAGTTGCAAGATGAGATGTTAGTTTTTATCACTCAGGGTGAATGCTAAAGGTGGAAAAATGACAACATTATATGACGTCCCGGTGCCGATGACACCGGAGCAAAAATTCTTCTTTGATCTTCGCGGCTGGATTCTGTTTCCGGCAGTGCTCTCTGAAGCGGAAATTGATAAGATGAAAGCGGAAGTCTATGCGGGTGCTAGACAGAGTTACCAAGGGGCTCTTCAGAATCTACTCGATCATCCGGCAATTGTCGGAATCCTAAATGAGATTCTATCTGAAGCACCTTTTGTCCGAGACGATAGCTACAGTTTTCGGTGTGAAGGTTCGTTCACCACGGTAAGACATGCAGGATGGCGTACTTCCGAACGTGGGGATAACGGAATGCCGCATGTCGTGCGTCCACCACAGCAGGCGAACGCGATGAGGTATCAGGTGGCGGGCGGGAAAATCTTCTCAGGGCTGACACGCGTCGTCTGGGAGCTTGAGGAGGTGAGGGCTGGACAGGGCGGGACATCATTTCTCAGTGGTTCACACAAAGCACATTTCAACTACGGGGGCCCCGACATGTATCGGCCAAACATTGGCGGCTCACCGTGGGAAGCCGAGATGCGCGAGGCGATGGATGAATATAGCTGCCCGCCGGGCTCCGTGGTTATCTTTACTGAAAGTCTTGTCCATGCGGCGAATGATTGGACAGATTCAGGCAATCCACGGTGCGCAGTTTTTAACTGTTATAACTCGATATGGGCACAGTGGCATCGACTTAACTTGAGCCATGAAGATATTAAGGCGATGCCGCCGAAGCGACAATCGTTGTTCCGTGGAACATGGGCAATCGGGGGGGCTCCCGGCGGCAATCGCGAGTATTCATTGGAAAATAGAACCTTCTAACCAGCTTTCGGGCAAGTAGGTACTAACACCTGCGCGCTACGTGCCGGAATGTACAACTGAATTGATTGGGCATGCGGATACATTGAAACGTCCTGCCACGGATAATAGACTTCCCCGGAGACGTTCCCATGTCCTCCGTAGACGTCGTCGTCTGTATTGAGAATGAGACGGTAATCTGTCTTCTGGGGCGTAGGGATACGCCAATTGCTGTACGATGCTGTTGAATGGAAGTTGTATACGAAGATGAGTCCGCCGCGTTGATAAACAAGTTGTTTCGCCTCCTCATGAATGAACAAGAATTCGATGCTTGTGTTTGTGAGGAGATAGTGTTCTGTGTCAAGGCGCTGCATCGCCGTATCAAAAGCGTTAAGGTACTGATAGCGGAGTGTGTTGTTATCGACAAGATGCCACTGCCGCCGGGCATACTTGTATGAATAGCCGTTGCCTGCGCGTGGGAAGTCAATCCATTCAGGGTGCCCGAATTCATTGCCCATAAAGTTAAGGTACCCCTCGCCGCCGAGGCTAAACGTCAGGAGGCGGATGAGTTTATGCAACGCAATCCCACGGGCGATAATATGGCTGTCAGAAAAGATGCTCATATTCGTGTGGAGTTCTGCCTCCATCAATTGCGTTGCAAGCGTTCTATCGCCGACAATACTCTGATCGTGGCTTTCGACGTAAGCAATATGCTTCTCACCTGCTCTGCGGTTGAGTAACATACCGTAAATCTCGCCGAGGTGCCATGTCTTATCTTTTTTTTCCTTGAGTAGTTTAATCCAATAATCTGGAATCCCCAGAGCCAACCGGTAGTCAAAACCGAGTCCGCCTTCTGCGATTGGGCGTGCGAGCCCAGGCATGCCACTCACGTCTTCGGCAATTGAAATGGCATGTGGATTAACGGTGTGAATCACATCGTTTGCTAACATGAGGTACGTCATGGCATCTATATCGATATTATCTTCACGAAAATAATCGGCGTAGCTGCTCCAGTGACGTCCGATGCCGTGGCCTTTATAGAGCATACTGGTGACACCGTCAACTCTGAATCCATCAAACCGGTAGGTTTCCAACCAATAACGGAGATTGCTCAGCAGAAATCGCAGTACTTCATATTGGCTATAATCAAAACAGCGTGAATCCCATGCGACGTGCTCGCCCCTTGCCCCGCTATGAAAATAGTGATGCGCTGTGCCATCAAAACGGTTTAACCCTTCTTGAAAATTTTTGACAGCGTGGCTATGCACCAAATCCATTATCACCTGTAACCCCATGCCGTGTGCTGTATCAATTAATTCCTTGAGTTCTTCCGGTGTACCAAACCGGCTTGAGACTGCAAAAAAATTGCTAACATGATACCCGAAACTGGCATAATACGGGTGTTCCATGACTGCCATCAACTGTACAGCGTTATAGCCAAGTGTGGCAATACGTGGTAAGACGTTTCGCGTAAATTCAGTGAACGTGCCGACTTTTTCCACGTCTTGTGCCATGCCAACGTGCGCTTCGTAAATCCGCAACCCTTCAGATTCTCCGTCCCATTGTGGCTGTGAATGATTCCATTGATATGGAACTGGCATTGCCCAATACTGGCCAGCAAAACCGGTGTCACCTTCCTGCACAACGCGCTGAATATAGGCGGGAATCCGATCTTGTCCACCCAATTCGGAGGCGACATGTACCTTAACCCTGCTACCGTGTGTGAGTCTATCGGCGTATTCGCTATCTGGGAGAAAGAGATGCCAGATTCCCCATTCGTCAACTGTCATCGGATTTGCTTCACGGTCCCACTCGTTGAAATTGCCGATGAGAGAGAGCGCGTGTGCCGCGGGGGCCCATTCGCGATACCAGATACCCGTCTGTCCGGAATTTTGGCCGCGGTTCAATCCAAAATATCGGTGCCCTTGACTTATCTGTCCGAGCAGCCCGCCACAGTGCGGTTCAGCTTTATTAATTTCGGATTTTCGGGCGTGGTAGTGCCTGACGCGTTTTTGCAACTGTGGCGCATAAGGTTCTAGCAGCCTGTCTGTTTTAATGAGCGCATCGATTTTTGGCTCCGTTTTCATAAGAAACCAATTTAGCACAACTTGGGACGAGATGCAAATTTTTGACAGAGAGTTGATTTAGGAACAGAGTGAGTTTGACAGCACGACTCACCCAGACGACTTCGGATTTTTGAATTGACAATTTGCTTAAAATGTTTTACACTTTGGGCATGCAACGGAACTACTTCGTCCAAGCAGGCGAACCGATAAACATAAAACATACTGGTGGAACAGTGAGACGCGGCGGGGTTACATTGGAATTGTTGGTGGGAATCCTTCCTCTCCAGATGTACTTATCTACAGTAGCGTCGCTATTGGTACGGGGGATGTTCACCTCAAAGCGGTACTCAGCATTTTTCCGAATTCCGATTCGGTTGACGAAACGTGCTGGGCGGACGTTAAATTTTTTATTGACACCGGCACTATGGGTATCAACGGGTTCCGGCGTGTTTATGCGAATGAGTCCGAAAAATTAACTTCTCCGGCACCGAAGACGATGCAACAGATGTCTCTTTTGCCTGAGTGGATTCCGCCCGAGGTGCCTTTTACGTTTGAATTGATTCGCAAAGGGCAACGTTGCGTCGTGTTGCTTGAGAACAGAGCCGTCAAGCATTTCTTGTACGGAAAAGCGCCCTTTGGCTGTGTCGGATTTCGCGTTTCCGCGGGCATTCTCCGCATCCATGATTTTTATGTCAGAGGTGAAACCGCCCCTTTTGGCGTGTAAAGGGAGAAGCATTCTTCTTTTTCCGTCTGTTATACTGTTTTGGAAACGTCTATGCAATGTTACGCTATTAAATCGGTTCGCCTGTTGTGCCTCACAATCTTGTTTTGTCCGATACGCTGTCTCTCGATTGATACGGCTGGCGCGCAATTTGAGATTCAGTTATTTGATGGCACCGCACAGCTTCGCGCACCGTATACCCTAATTTCTGGAAAAAGATATAGACTCGCGGCAGTGTCTGCCGGTGGAACATCGGTTGCTGCCCGCTGGTTTCTCTCAGGAAACCTGGGTAGAATTATCCAAAACCCGTTAGGCGCTCCGGGGAGAAACGCAGTATTGGAAGCGGTATTCGTTGGTAAAGGGAGACTTATTGCCAACGGTGCTTCTGTCGAACAATCTGTCGCAATTCGGATTGCTTCTGCATCTCAGACGATTGGGGTTGAAGGCGGGACGTTCAGAAGTCCGGCCGGTATAGAACTCCGGTTTCCACCGGGTTCCCTTTTGAATACAACGCGGATACATGCCGATATTGTGGTACCTCCGGCACCCCACTTATCGGCACAGCGCCTCGTCCACGTGGTACGGTTGTCGCCTGAAGTGCTCGTTTTGAAACAGCCGGCGCAATTGCGGTTTTTATACCAGAATCCGTTGCAGCCGGGGCCTTTCAATATCTATTTTTGGGAGAAATTTCAGCAAAGATGGGTGCCGGTGAGTGGCCGGTCTGATGCTTTTGAAGGCACTGTCACCAGCTCTATTAATCACTTGGGAATTTATACTTTAATGGCACCAGAAATTGTTCCACAAAGGTCTCTTCGTCTCAAGATTGAAGCGGTAACGCTCTCTCCGCGCGTATTTTTTGAACCTGAGCAACATCGACTTACCATAGGCTATCGCCTAAATGCTAGGGATGTGCACCAAGCATTTGTAAGCATGGAGATTTTTGACTTACACGAGAGACGAATTCGAGGGCTGCTAAATCATGCCGCTCGCTATATTGGGCATAACGCGGAGCAATGGGATGGCTTGACTGATGACGGAAATCTCGCGCACAACGGGCGGTATTTGCTGATTATTCACGCGAAGGCGGGTTCGCAACATGCTGTGGCACGAAAGCTGATTATCATCTTTAAATGAAGGTGAGGGACACCTCCGAAAAAGCGTTGCATCAGAAATCTCCGACGAGATTATCAGTGGATTGCTAAAAACAGCAGAAGCTGAGCGCACTGCACCCGACGAAAAATGGATTGCCAAAAACAGCAGAAACTGAGCAGGCTGAACACGACGAAAACTGCCAAAACGATTTCTGCCGACAGCATCCAGACTCGGTAAAGAATTGACAAAATTCTGCAGAACATGATAAGCTTATATACGCTGAACACGACGAAAAAAGCGAAAAAGCGTTGCATCAGAAATCTCCGACGAGATTATCAGCGGATTGCTAAAAACAGCAGAAACTGTGCAGGCTAAACACGACGAAAAGACGAAAAAGCGTTGCATCAGAAATCTCCGACGAGATTATCAGCGGATTGCTAAAAACAGCAGAAACTGTGCAGGCTAAACACGACGAAAAGACGAAAAAGCGTTGCATCAGAAATCTCCGACGAGATTATCAGCGGATTGCTAAAAACAGCAGAAGCTGTGCAGGCTAAACACGACGAAAAGCAGCAGAAGCTGAGCGCACTGCACCCGACGAAAAATGGATTGTGAAAAACAGCAGAAACTGAGCAGGCTGAACACGACGAAAAGCAGCAGAAGCTGAGCAGGCTGAACACGACGAAAACTGCCAAAACGATTTCTGCCGACAGCATGCAGACTCGGTAAAAAATTGACAAAATTCTGCAGAACATGATAAGCTTATATGCGTCGCAAATATAGGCTTGCAACTGAACTAAAAAAAAAGTTGCATGAGAAATCTCCGACGAGATTCCCAAAGGATTGCCAAAAACAGGAGAAGCTCAACGGACTAAGCACGACGAAAAGACGAAAACAAAAAAAGGAATACAATATGGCATCACAGGCCGAATTAAAATCACTGTTAAACGCGCCCATCGCCTTGGAGCCGAACACCTATTTGCACTTCTATAACGGTGGGAAACTCAGAGCAGCGTTTATGGGGGAACCAGAGCCGAAGGACGATTATTATTCCGAAGAATGGATTTTTTCTACAAACAGGGCGATTACGCCGGGGCGCGAAAATCCTCCAGAAAAAGGGTTCAGCCTCATTAAATCACCAAGTGGTGAAGTTGTGCTACTGAAAGCGTTATTGGATGCGTTTCCGGATGAAACGCTTGGTAGCGCACATGTCGCTAAATATGGCACCGACTTGGGGGTACTCCTCAAAATTTTTGATGTAGGGGAAGGGGCACATATCCCTATCCATTGGCATCCGAATCCCGATTTCGCACAAGAACATCTCAATTCCGCCTTCGGCAAAAATGAGGCATGGATTTTAATCGGGACGCGCCCGGGCGCCAAGGCCTGGATAGGGTGGAAGGAATCAATGGACAAGGCCGAATTCCGCCGACTCATTGAGGAACAGGATGTGGAAACCCTCCGAAACCTCATGCACGTCGTTGAACCGAAGGTAGGTGAGGTATACTTCTTACGCACGCCGATTGTTCATTCCCTCGGTACCGGGCTTTGTGTCCTCGAACCACAAGAACCTACCGATTGGAACATTCTCGCGGAATGGGAGGGTTTCCCATACGGTAGAGAGGACGGACATCTTGGCCTTGGATGGGAGCTGGCGGTTGATGCAGCCGAGTTTGATAAACTTGAATTAGACTACCTCAATAATTATATTCGACGCACCCCGGAACTCATCAGGGCAGAAGGCGATAACCGCGAAGACAGGATTGTCCCTGAAGCAGCATTGCAGTACTTCGGTTGCTCCCGGTTGACTGTCACGTCAACGTTAAGTATGCTCGCCGGGAAAGGGTTTTATTGCCTCGTGACTTTAGGCGGGGAAGGTACCCTCCGTGGCCCATTTGATGATGTCCAACTTTCCCGCGGTAAATCCGTTTTTATTCCGCGGTGTTTACCCGGATATGACATCGTTAGCACGGGTAACGAGGCAATGGAGATTATCTGTTGCTATCCGCCGATTTCCGATGAAGGGAATTAACTGACAATCCCAATCCTTTAGGTTTGGGTCCAACCCGTTGCCTCATGCGAAATAAAAAACGTTTTGACATTTGCTATGGAATGTAGTATAAATAGAATATCACGTAGGCAGACATGCTAAGCGTTGTCGCAAGACAATGTGTCTGCCTCCTACTTAGCAGAGGATAAAAGCGTGATACGTGAGCATTCCAATGGCGCTTAAATCACATAAAATAGCATTAGACACGACAGCCGAGCAGTCTGTATTCTTTTCTAAACAATGCGGTTATTCGCGTTTTTCCTACAATTACGCTGTGTCGGATTACCAAGACACACCTCGCCACTGGAAAGAACTTAATAATCGTTTTAATATCGCAAAAAAGGAAATAGATTGGACGAAAGAGTTAGATCAACGTGCTGCGTTATTTGGGATAAAACATTTTGGTGATGCGATATCACGGTATAAAAGCGGGCAAAATAGATTTCCAAAGAAAAAGAGAAGGAGAGACAGACAATCGTATAGCACCCACCCTGGTTCGGTAATAACAGAAGGGAAGCGTATTAGATTACCTAAAATCGGATGGGTGCGGACATTTCAGAAGTTGCGATTCAAAGGTGAGATTAAAAAGGTGACGGTATCAAAGACAGCACACCGTTGGTTCGTCTCTATAACCGTTGGCACAGGCAAAACTACTGCGCCACGAGACACCCGTGGACTCCCTGTTGTCGGGATAGACGTAGGTATCAACGCGCTTGCTACACTTGATACAGGTAAACAGTATCTGAATCCGAGACAGCTAAAACGATTTGAGAAAAAACTGAAGCGTGAACAACGTTCGTTGAGTAAGAAAGAGTATCTATCTAACAACTATTATAAGCAAAAACGTAAAGTAGAACGTATCCATTACAAAATCGCTTGTCTCCGAAATGACGCTCACCATAAAGCGACTACAGACATCGTCAATATGGCAAGCGTCATTGGAATAGAAACGCTGAAGATTACAAACATGCTTAAGAACAAGAAGCTTGCCAAAGCGTTATCAGATAGTGCGTTAGGTGGGTTTCTCGCGCTGCTCAACTCTAAAGCAGATATACTTGCAATACCTATCAAAGAAGCACCACAATTCTATGCCTCAAGTAAAACGTGTAGCAGTTGTGGACACAAGAAAGAAAAGTTATTGTTATCAGAACGCCAATATAATTGCGGTGCATGTGGTATTTCTATAGACAGAGACCAAAACGCTGCGATAAATCTAAAGCACCTCGCCGTCGGGCTGGCGGAGAGTTAAAATGCTTGTGGAGTTTGTGTAAGACCTCGTTTGGGGGCAGTAAACGTTGAAACAAGAACGGAGGAATCCCACTGCTTTAGCTGTGGGAGGAAGTCAATAACGCTTTAGCAAATTGTGGGCGTAACGTATCTAATGGTATCTGGTGAGTATCAGGTACGGCACGTGTTGTGAGGTTTCGTTGCCGACGAAGGATTTTAAAGCCCCAAAACCGAATACGGCTGCAATTCAGATAGCAAAAATTCTATTGCCGTTCGTCAACCGTTGGTACCTGAAGGGGCTTACCTTAGATATTGATGCGGAATCAATCGAACGTTTAAAAGCTGCATGCGCCCATCCAACGGTTTTGGCACCGAATCATACCGCTCACGCGGACCCGGCGGTTATGTTTCTTTTGTCAAAACGGCTCTCTCAGACGTTCTACTATATGGCAGCTCGAGAAACGTTTGATAAAGGGCGCCTGGGGACTATCCAGGGTTTTCTGTTACAACGGATGGGCGCGTATTCAATTGTGCGCGGCACCTCGGATAGAAACGCTTTCCGGATGACGCGGAAGCTGCTCTCACAAGGGACATCCCCTGTGGTAATTTTTGCTGAAGGCGAGATTTCACGACAGAATGACACCGTCATGCGCTTTGAGCGTGGAACCATCCAGCTCTGCTTTTGGGCATTGGACGACATGAAAAAAGCAAACGTCAGCAAATCCCTCTATGTGTTCCCAATCGGCATTAAATATCGCTATACCAAAAACATGTGGAATGCCATTGATGCCGCGATGACACGATTGGAATATAAGATTTTGCCAGCAGATGCCTTCGTAAAAGACTTACAAATCGAGTGCTTAGAACGGTACGAACGGCTGCGCCGCATTGGCGTAGCCATGTTAGGCGCTTTGGCAAAGGAGTATCATTTAAATCTCACGCCGAAAACCGGCGATGTCGAAACAGCATCTCTCACTGTGCAAATTCAAGCACTCAAAGAGCATATTCTTTCACACGCGGAGAATATCATGGGAATCCAACCCACCGGGGATATTCTGTCACGTGTCCGGAACCTGAAAAATCTCGTTGATGCGGAAGTCTATAGAGACGTTGAACAGATGACGGCTTATGAACGCAAAATTCATGAACAACAACTTCAGAAATTCCAATTATTCTATCCAGATTTGGAACGATTGATTAATTTCATCGCCATTTCTGATGGATACGTCGCTGAAAAACCATCCCCTGAAAGGTACCTTGATGTCATTACGCGATTGGAAAAAGAGGTTTTTGGCGCCGCAAAAATGCGCGGCCCTCGTTCCGCATCAATCCGTGTCGGAAACCCCATGAATCTCGCGAATTATTACGAGCATTACAGAACCCAGAGAAGGGAAACCGTAGAGCAGATTACGGTTGAACTGGAAACAACAGTTCAGAATCTGGTTGCTGGAAAGTCCGAGTAGGCACTGCACCGCCTACAGCATTAAAGAAGTTTATCCCTTTTGAACAACGAGCAGAAGGGTGCCTATCATAACGAAGGAAACAAATCATGGCTAAAAAATTGTCAATTGGAAGCTGGGCTTACACTTTCGGTCCCTATGAAGATAACCCCGTCCCGTTTGATACCGTTGTCAAACGGCTCAGTGAACTGGAATTTGATGGTGTTGAAATCGGGGCATTTAAACCGCACATTGATATCAATGATTACCCGATGAAAAGCGACAGGGATGCCGTTAAAGGACTCATTGCTTCCTACGGTTTGGAAGTCTCTGGACTGGCAGCCGATTTCTGGGCGCACCCCGGGCCGGCTACCGATGAAGCGCAAGAGGACGATAAATATTACAAGCTTTTTAAGGCAAATCTCCAACTTGCTTTGGATTTAGGCTCACCCGCGATACGGGTTGATACTGTCACCGATGCGGAAACCGAAATTCCGGGCGTTGACAGGAAAACCGCTTGGGACAGGATTGTCGCCGTCTGGAAACGTTGTGCCCAAGTTGCCCAAGAACACGGTGTCCTCATGCTATGGGAATTTGAACCGGGGTTCATGTTCAATAAACCGAGCGATATTATCGCGATGCCCCAAGATGTCGAGCACCCGAATTTCAAAGTGATGTTTGATACATGTCATGCGCAGATGTGTGCTGTCGTGGGCGCACGCCAGGTAGGTAAGCAGGAAACGCTCGGCGATAACGGTGTCGTTGACTTGGCACGGCAACTCGAAGGGCAGATTGGGCACTTCCATCTCATCGATTCCGATAACACGCTACACCACGATGAAACAAGCACGCACGCACCTTTCGGGCAAGGAATTCTCAACTTTGACGAAATTATTCCTGTCATTATGGAAGAGACTGGCTACGATGGAGAATGGTTCTCGATAGACCTCTGTTTCTGGCCGGAGGCGTGGGAAGTTACCGAAAACGCGAAGAAGTTCCTCACGCCGTATCTGGAAAGGTATTAGCCCTAGCCAGCAGATTACACCGTGCTTGGGACGCACGCTACCTTTCAATTACAAGGGTGAGAGGACAGTTGAAGCCATGCTAAACTTGCGTTCAATCGACGGGTTGCTTGAACTCGCTTTTGAGGAAGACATCGGCCCCGGTGATATAACTACCGAGGCGACGGTACCCATTAATCAGCGGGGGACAGGAGTTATCTTAGCGAAAGGCGATGGCATCATTGCTGGGATGCCGATTGCCGCCCGGGTATTTAAGAAATTGGATGCTACCGTCACCTTTCAGGCGTTGGTTAAAGAGGGGGACGCGGTAAGAGTAGGTACCCGAATTGCGGAAGTGCACGGCGGTGCAAAAAGTATTCTAATTGGTGAACGAACCGCGCTTAATTTTCTCCAGCGCCTCTCTGGCATCGCCACATTAACCGCGCAATTTGTCAGCGCTGTTGCCGGTTATGATGTCAAAATTGTGGATACGCGGAAGACGACGCCGGGATGGCGTGCAATCCAGAAGTACGCGGTAAGCGTCGGCGGCGGGCATAACCACCGCTTCGGACTTTACGATGGTGTGCTCATCAAAGATAATCACATTGTCGCCGCTGGAAACATCACCAACGCCGTTCGAAAAGCCACGGCTGAGACGCCACACACCGCGAAAATTGAGGTTGAGGTTGAAAACAGGGAGCAAGCAGACGAAGCCTTGAAAGCAGGTGCGGACATTTTGCTGCTTGATAACATGTCTGTCGCGCTCATGCGAGACGTTATTGAATGGATTGGCAATCGTGCCGTAATAGAGGCATCCGGTGGAATCACGCTTGAACGCGTGCGAGCCGTCGCCCAAACCGGCGTCAATCTCATTTCTATTGGGGCGCTAACACACTCAGCTATGCCGATGGATATCAGTTTGACGCTCCACCTATAAACAGATAGAAGGAGGAATTTAGTTCGATGCAGAACATTGAACCCACTAAAACGAAACTCGGTTGGATTGGTACCGGCGTGATGGGGCGTTGGATGTGCCAACACCTCATGGATTTGGGATACCAGGTGTCGGTTTACAACCGTACGAGAGCGAAAGCGGAACCGCTGCTTGAGGGAGGCGCGACATGGGCAGATTCTCCAAGTGAGGTTGCCGCGAATGCGCAGGTAATCTTCACGATTGTCGGGTTTCCGCCGGATGTCCGCGAAGTCTACCTTGGCGAGAACGGCATCTTAAACGGAGCAAAATCCGGTAGCATTATCGTTGATATGACGACGACGGAACCCTCTCTCGCACAAGAGATTTACGCTGCAGCGAAAACGCACGGGTGTGCTTCCATAGATGCCCCCGTCTCCGGCGGTGATGTTGGCGCACGCGAGGCCAGACTCTCCATTATGGTAGGTGGCGATGTTGAGGCTGTGAAAGCGGTGATGCCGCTCTTTTCTGCTATGGGGAAGAACATCGTCCACCAAGGCGCAGCCGGCGCCGGACAACATACCAAAATGTGCAACCAGATTACGATTTCCGGAACGATGATTGGTGTCTGTGAAAGCCTGATTTACGGATACAAAGCGGGGTTGGATTTGGAAACCATGTTATCATCAATTAGTGGCGGCGCCGCCGCATGCTGGTGCTTGGACAATTTAGCCCCACGCTTACTCCAGCGGAACTTTGAACCGGGGTTCTTTGTCGAACATTTCATCAAAGATATGAGTATTGCCCTTGACGAAGCACGGAAGATGAATCTGAGTTTACCGGGGCTCGCCTTGGTGCATCAACTCTATACCGCGGTGCAAGCACAGGGACATGGACGCTTAGGCACGCAAGCACTGATGTTAGCGTTGGAGCAGATGTCAGGCACAGAAGTTAATTAGGAATCGCTCAGGATAAAGTCCTAGGGGCATTTCGGTTTCTCGTTTATCGTGCCGAAATGACGCCGGGACTTGTTGAAGACAATGACTGGCTGGGGTTATCAGCGGATTCTGCCACATCCGAATTTTTATCGTTATGAAATTTCAACTTTAATCGGATAGGAGAAAGTCCTAAGATTGTAAGCGCATTGGCATGATGATGCATATCTGTTCGTCATCAGTCGGTTTCACGGCGACGGGTGTGAGTTCCCCGGAGAATTCCACCACAATATCGTCCGTCTCAATGTGCGATAGCGCATCTATGATGAAGCGTGCGTCAAAACCGATTCGGACAGTACCTGTTGATGATTCGACTTGGACTGTCTCATGCGCCTCACCGAGCTCCGGTGTCTTCGCGGAGATGCGAAGGTTCTCAGAATCGATTTCTAAGCAGATAGCATAGTTTTTGGGGTTAGACAAAAGGGAAACCCGTTTTGTAGCGCGTAGTACGGCTTCCCTGTTTAAAACAGCGCGTCCATCGGAAAATTCAGGGATAATTTTCTGATACGGCGGATAGTTCCCCTCTATCAAGCGCGTCGTCACTGTTGCCGTTCCATCTGATAAGAGAATCTGGTTCTCAAAAACAGCGATGCTCACCGACGCGGAATCCGCGAAGGTTTTAGCGATTTCTCGAACTGCCCTGAGTGGAACAATAAAACCTGTCGCACTTTCAGGCGGGACAAGCGGCTCACAATATGCGACAGCGAGTTGATGTGTGTCGGTTGCGACAACTTCAGTTCGCTCCGCGCCAAGGTTGAAATAGAGGGCATTGAGAAAGTAGCGGGCTTCCTCAGTAGATGCCGCAAATTCGGTTTTTCGCAGCACGGCGCGTAGGGTTTCACCATCAATACTCAATGGCTCAATGTCGAACGTGGGGAGTTGCGGAAATTCTTCATCAGGAAGCCCGATAATCGTATAAACGCCGGCACCACACGTAATTTCAACCCGGTTGTTGGAAGTGGTTGTCAGGGTAATCGTTTCGGTTGCTGGCAATTCTTTGACGATGTCACCCAATTTTTTAGCGGCGACGGTAATCGAGCCTTCATCCTGAATGGTGCCTTTCACCTTGATACAGATACCGACTTCAAGGTCGGTTGCGATACATTCAATATTGCCTGCGCTGGCGTTAATCAGGACGTTTGACAGAATCGGCAAGGTAGTGCGTCTACTGGCGACACCTTGTAATATCTGAAGGGACTTTAAAAGTTCTTCTTTATCGAAAGTTAATTCCATTCTCAAATTCTCCTATCAATGGAGCGTTAATCCCAAACCGAGTTAAACGTTCCTTCTAGGATTGTAGGCGCATCGGCATGATAAGACAGATGTGTTCATCATTATCAGTCGGTTTAAAAACGACAGCATTAACTTCCCCAGAGAATTCCAGGACGATTGAGTCTGTGTCAATGTGTGACAAAGCATCTATCAGCAGGCGTGCGTCAAAACCGATTCGGACAGTACCTGTTGATGATTCGACTTGGACTGTCTCATGCGCCTCACCGAGCTCTGGTGTCTTCGCAGAGACGCGAATACTCTCGGAATCGATTTCTAAGCAGATAGCATAGTTCTTGGGATTAGACAATAAGGAGACGCGTCGGGTTGCCCGGAGAATGGCTTCCCTGTCGACAACAGTGCGCCCTTCAGCGGCGTCGGGAATAATTTTCTGATAGGGGGGATACTCTCCTTCAACTAAGCGTGTCGTCAATGTTGCGGTTCCATCTGAAAAGAGAATCTGGTTCTCAAAAACGGCGATGCTCACCGACGCGGAATCCGCGAAGGTTTTAGCGATTTCTCGGACGGCTTTGAGGGGCAGAATAAAACCTGTCTTATTTTCAACCGAAACAAGTGGGGCGCAGTGTGCAAGCGCGAGTTGGCGCCCATCCGTTGCGACAATCTCTGTTTTTACGTCACCCAGATTAAAATAGAGTCCGTTTAGGAAGTATCGGACTTCTTCCGTGGAAGCAGCAAATTCTGTTTTATGGATAACTGAACGCAGCGTATCTCCGTTAATGCTCAATGCCTCGCCATCTACCGTAGGGAGTTGGGGGAACTCTTCATCCGGGAGCCCGATAATCGTATAAACGCCGTCACCACAGGTGATTTCAACCCTGTCGTTGGCGATAGTTGCCACCGTTATCGTTTTTTCCGACGGCAGTTCTTTGACAATATCCGCCAGTTTTTTGGCAGAAACGGTGATGGCCCCCTCTTCCTGAATGGTGCCTGCGACGCTAATACGGATGCCGACTTCAAGGTCGGTTGCGATACATTCGATATTGCCTGCACTGGCGTTAATCAGGACGTTTGACAGGATTGGTAAGGTATTACGTCCACTCGCAACGCCTTGTAGGAGCTGTAGCGATTGCAAAAGTTCATTTTTATCAAAAGTTAATTCCATTCTCAAATTCTCCTATTAATGATTATCAGATTATACCCTAAATAGCACGTAGTTGTCAACCCCTTTCGGGGTTTTTTATCGGTGCTCAAATCTGTTTCAATTGACGTGAACCTCGGACTTTTGATTTCGCCGGGGGCATGGTTGAAATAGAACGCGCTACTCTGGTTCCCCTTTGACATCCTTTTATTTTAATGATACCATATTTATAGGAAAAATTACCGCAAATTAGCAAGCTACCTCTGTTTTTCATAGAAAATTCTACGCGAATTCAGGTTGAATTCCTGCCAAGATTTCTCGAACAAGTTGAGTATTTGCAATTGTCATCGTCACACGCTTGGAAAGCGTCTCAGCAGCGATTTCCAGCTCGCAACTTGTACCCAGTAGACTGTTTTTCAATTCCATGGAAAAATCCGTTCCCACCATTCAGACTGAACAATCCATTGCAAAACGGGCAGTATTCATTGGTGCGATGCTGATTATTGCCAATAGTTACTGGATAGCCTATGTAGAGATGATTTGGCACACTGCCCATCTGACAACGGTTGCGATGTCTGTAAATGTGATGTTCGGCATTTTGTTAATTACGCTGCTGAACCTAGGTGTCCAAAGTGTTTTCCCGCGCGCGGCGCTCCGGCAACGTGACAAGCTTGTTGTTTACGCGATGCTAGCTGTGGGGAGTGCCTTTTCAGGACATGATTGTATTCCGCGCCTGATGGGGCTAATCCCTTATGCGTTTCGGTTCGCTACGCCCGAAAATGATTGGGAGGCACTGCTTTTCCATCACTTGCCGGAATGGCTCGTCGTCAAACACACGAAAACCGTTAACGCTTTCTACGAAGGCAAGGTGAACTTCTTTACTGAGGGGTATGTGCAGTATTGGGTTGTGCCAATCTTATCCTGGACAGCGGTGATTTTCCTATTGATGCTCATCTTCTTATGTCTTACGTCCCTTATCCGTAAGCAGTGGATTGAGAAGGAGAAGTTGGCGTATCCGATTATCCAAATTCCGTTGGAGATTACAGCGGGCCGCGCGGTTTTCAGGAATCGTTTGCTGTGGCTCGGTTTGGGGATAGCGGCTGGGATAAATCTGCTCAATGGGTTACAGTTTTTTTTCCCGGTGCTGCCAGAAATTCCGGTGAGGAAGTATAATCTCGACATCTACTTCACGCAGAAGCCGTGGAATGCGATAGGGAGCATGCCGCTCCGGTTTCATCCGTATCTGATAGGCTTTTCGTTTATTCTCCCGTTGGATTTAGCGTTTTCATGTACCTTTTTCTATTTTATGAAAAAGGCGCAGCTGCTATTTGGTAGCATGATAGGTGTCGCTACGTTGCGGGGCTACCCGTTTTTGGGGGAGCAGGGCGCTGGGGCATTACTGGCGCTGCTTGCGGTTGCGTGTTGGCATGCGCGACACCATTTCGCCTCCGTATTATCGCAGTTTCTTCGTCCGAATCGCGAGGCATCACGAACCGAAGCGATTTCTCACCGCAGCGCGGTAATCGTATTAGGGATAAGTCTACTTTTGCTGATGATATTCTGTATCCGTGGTGGGATGTCCCTATGGGCATTCGCGATTTTCATCAGCATCTACTTGATGATTGTCGTGGGATTGACACGGATGCGCGCGGAATTGGGGCCACCGATGCATGCCATTGGGTATCTCACGCCACAATATATGATGATTTCGTTACTCGGTACACAACGACTTAGAACGGGGAATCTCACAATGCTATCCTTGCTGAATTGGCTGAGCGGTGCGAGTTATGCGTCCTTCCGGACACACCCGATGCCTGAACAGTTGGAGGCGTTCAAGCTGGCGGAACGGAGTGGCATCCGGAACCGGACGATGTTTATTGTGTTGGTGATTGCGAGTCTTGTGGGAATTCTGTCCAGCCTGATTCTCTATCCGTATGCAATTTACAAGGAGGGTGTCGCGGCGGGCTCGGAGCAGATACACGCCGGTGGTGCGGATACGTATAACTTCCTCTCGTCGTGGTTAGTCAGTCCGAAACCGACGGATTGGCTAGCGACATCGGTGCTCGGCATAGCATTTGCTGCGAATTTGGGTATTATGTTTTTGCGCTCGCGTTTTGTGTGGTGTCCCTTGCATCCTGCGGGATATGTCATCGGCGTGGCGCCGGGTACCACGGACGTAATCTGGTTCCCGCTCTTTCTCGCGATGATAACGAAATGGCTTATCCTGCGCCATGGCGGTATCAATGCGTATCGCCGGGCAGTGCCATTTTTCATCGGCTTGGTATTAGGGGAGGCGTTGATAGGGTGTTTCTGGCCCTTGCTGAGTTTAGCCTTGCGCTCCGCCGTGTACAGTTGGATTTGAGGTGGACGTGGGCTGAACACGGGTTACAACGTTACTTGTCAAAACGTCTCTGCAGCGCACGGATAAACATCGCCAGGTGAACAGGCGATAAAAATGGCCAAACCGTCCTCATCATCGCGATGGATAAAAATATGAAAGTTGATAAACCTATACTCATTATATCTATACTTGGTGTGCTGTTATCGGTGCTTTTGAGCGGTGTCTATTTCCAATTTTCCTACTTTGAGCCAGATACTGTCTCGTACCTATTTCAGGCGAAATTATTCGCAGACGGCAAAATCTCGGTGCCGGCACCGCCGGAGCATGGATTTTCCTCTTCACCGCATATTAACATCCTGAACGGCAAATGGTACTCAAAGTATCCGTTCGGCAACGCCTTGATGCTAGTTTTCGGTGTATTTATCAATGCGCCCTGGATAATTCCTGCCTTAGCGATGGGTGGCACACTCTTTTTGCTTTACCACATCGTCACGGAAATGCATGGGAAATCGGTTGCACTCATCGCCGCCGTAATTGGGCTTATTTCGCCTGCAACGCTCGGTATGGGTTCTACTTGGTTTAGCGAACCGGTGAGTTGCTTTTACCTTTCTCTCCATCTATTCACGCTCCTGCGGACGTTGAATGGAAAGGGGGGCATCGGCTATCCACTGCTCTCCGGTTTTGCTTTGGGGTATGCGTTTAACACGCGCCCGCTTTCCGCCATCGTGTTCGGTATTGTCTCTGCCGGTTTGACGTTGTACCGGCTTCTTGTTGCATGTCGTCGGGGGAAAAACGATGAATTGGATGTCACGCCTGCACCCTCAAGATTAGTGGTTCGATTGGGACTTTTCTTCATCCCGTTTCTTGCGATGGTTGGGGTATGCCTGGCATGGAATACCCATTTTACGGAAGAGCCGTTCACATTTACCCATACCGTCGCGCAGCCTTACGACAAAATCGGATTCGGCAAACGCACCGAAGGTTACGAACCAGCACTTGAAAACGCGTCTATTTTTACGCCTGCCTGGGCAATTGAGCGGACGTGGCGCCACATTCTACCGTGCATCAGTTTCAACGCGCTCGGTTGGGGGAGTTACCACCCGATGCTGCTCAAAGAGGTTAATCTATCGTTAGGGTGGTTTATCGCCTTTGTGCCGTTGATGATACCGTGGGGACTCGTGTTCGTGCCTTTTTTCCACGTTTCGCGTCATAGGTACGATTGGTTCTGCCTTGCACTCTTGTTAGGGAATCTACTGCTCTATGCCTTTTTCTACTTTGAAGGTTCAACATGGGGCTTTACCCCCGTAAATGCTCGCTATTACACAGAATCGACGCTACTCGGTTTCATTCCGTTAGTGGCGCGCGGAATGGTTCTCGTTTACGGAAAGCTGAAACGCCTGATGCAACCGTCTGACAAGAATTTCCTACAACCCATCACGCTTGCAGTGAGTGTATTGCTGCTTCTCCTCAGCGTTAATACCGTGTGGAGTTATGTGCGTATCGGAAAAGTGTATCAGAATTGGAGTCCTATCTATCAAAAACTGCCATCAATTGTCGATGAGCAGAACATCCACAACGCCGTCATATTTATATCAGCATCCCGCGATGCGCCAATTGGGGACTATCCGTTTCAGAAGCTTGATGAGGCAGATATCGTCTATTTTAAATTGGGCCCGTCAAAACAGTGGAAGCTCACCAATAGCGATTGGAAAGCGGTGTATAAGCAGTATTTCACGGGACGTGATGCTTATCTATATGTACCGCGGGACAATAGGCTCAAGGCGTTATCTGTTAATCCTTGAGGATGTAGGTTTTACGGATAAACGACAATTATCGCACTGTCAAAACTGCGAGGGAGCGCCGTGCAAAACCTACCGCTCCCGTTCCCTTATCTCCGTTTCTTAAGTCATGTGAGGAGAGAGGTTATCTCAGCGAACGTGTGCTGATTTCCAGTCATGAGTGGTTACGGAACTATTGCACTTGCTCTAAAATGACAATATCACCGGGGTTCCAGGATTGCACGATGATGTAAAATTTGCCATGAATCTTCCGAAGCACAGCGCCGTGCAAATGGTGGAAGGTGTCCAGCCCCAGTTCTTCCTTCAGCATCACGGTTGATACTAAATTGTTCCCTTCTAAGATGTAGAGGGGTGCCCCTTTTTCCCGATTGGGCCCATAGAGGCAGGCAACGACAGCGTATCCAGCTTCGTAGTCAATGCTGCATGGAAAGCAACCCTTGATGAGGGATAGTGTCTCTAAATAGGTACCATCTGCTGAGTAACGTTCTACTTCCGCGTTTGCCCTGTCGGCAATGTCCAATCGTTCCGTGCCATAAGGGACTGTAATATGATGCCCCGTTCCGAATTGCCCGGGTTCTGTCCCTTTGCCACCGAAGGCTACTGGGTGCCAATTTGCTTCAAAGGGCGCGAAGTTCGTAATCTTGGCGCCTAAAATGTAATCTAAATCAGAATAACCCGTAGTCACGTAGAGCATTCCGTTGACGTGTGTTACGCCGGTAGGCACGAATTTCCCGCCTTCACTAAAATAGGTATTGACGCCTTGATGCTGAAAATCTGTCATCGCGTCCGGCGCTTCTAACGTATGCACCAGCTTCCCACCCAATGTTGTTGTAAACACCTTTCCGACATCATTTGCGGGAAAAGAGAGATAAGCGCTCCCATCCGGGGCAGTCCAGACGGTGGTATAGTGCGCGTTGGCTTGTTTTAAAGACGGCGGTGTTTCTATCAACTTCGTCGTTTTGAGCTCCGCGCTGATTTGGATGATACCGACGCCGGGCAAAGCAAAATAGGTTTCACCTTTTCCAGGACGCCTGTCTACATCAAACCCGCCATGTGCCTTATCTATCGCGGAAACGACATTTTCCGGAAAGTGGTTCCGCGTATATAACACTTTGAACTTCAGGGTGCCCTGCCCGCTCACCTTCATTGCTATGTTTTCGTGATGCGCTACGAATTGGAAGTTCCCTCTCGGTGAATGTTCTACCACGTGTGCATAACTGTTTCCAATTGACAACATCATGATGACAATTAAATACCCAAAAATCCGTTGTTCCATGTATCGTGTCCTCCATTCTTTTGAGGTTACTGTATCATTTCCCGAAATTGTTTGGTAAACTCGCAGCTGCGTGCGATGCTTGCGACATCTTCCATCTTGTATTGGACAACGAGCGGCCCTTCAAAGCCGATTTCTTTTAATCCTTGTGCGAACGCTTTAAAATCGAAAACCCCGCCCCCAGGTTCCCCACGATTGCTGCCGGAGACATGCACATCGCCCAAGCATCCCTTCATCGCATGCGCCGCCACATGTGGCGCTGCGCCATCGTTGAAAAGGTGATACGTATCGCATGTCAAATAGACAGGCAATCCTGTCTGCTCGATAAACGCAACGCCGTCTCTGTAGTTATCAAGTGGGCATCCCTTCTCAAACTCAAGCGCGATTTTCATGCCATGTGCTTCGCACGGCGCTATCATGTCCGACAGGTTCTCGGTGAGGGTTTCCAGCGCTGCCTCTCGAGAGGCGTTCTCCGGTGGGTTTACCCATACCCCAATGATTTCTGCATCAAAACGACGGGCGACATCCAGTACAATTTCAAAGTGTTGCAATGCCGCGGTTTTTCGGGATGGGGTTGTCAAGATGTGGTTGCCAAAACCGATTGTCGGCACGCTCAGATTGTGTTTCTCAGCAAGGGTTACTGCATCTTCTATTTCTGCGGGTGAGAATTCGCCGAGAAACGCGGAATTCACAGGGATATTGATGCCTTCATATCCCGCTTCACCCACAAGTGAGAAAATCTCAGCGCGGGTAAATCTGCCTAAGGTGCCAACATAAATGTCATAACAGATGGGTAACATTTTCTCTCCTCAAGGCGTTTTTGAGGTATATTAGCATGCATGCAGTTTTCTGTCAAAAGGTTTATTGCGTTTGACATTTTGTTGCTGAAGGGAATTCTCTAACAATCCGAAGCCTTTAGGCTTCGGGGCCACCCCGGCTAACTCCTGCTTTTTTATCAAAAATATTTGGCACTATCTCAAAAATATGTGATACGATATTACAGAAAGTAAAATAAACAAACCGAGTTGGATTTCAAAGTGCATGCCCGTGAGATTAAGGCATTTGCCATTTTCAGTACAGCATTTGGTAAAGGTTCAGTACAGCATTTCGTAAAGGAACGTTCTTGATAACCTATAAAGCCAAAGTCTGCGGTATTCAGGTTGCGCAGATAGACGAGGCATATACGTCTCAAACCTGTCCGCAATGTGGACGCTGAATCAACTCAATCATCATCATCATCATAAACAGCTGAACGTGAATTGGAAACCGATATGTCAGAAGTGACACAAGCTTATCTCGAATTGGGAAGCGAAACGGCGGAACCGGATAACGGATTTAACAGGGCGCTCACTTACATTCGTGAGCATGCGGATACCGAATACGGAAAGGGGAGACTGTTTGAGCGGTTGATACAAAGCTATCTTCTCGAAGATGCGTTCTACAAGAACCGCTTTTCGGCGGTGTATCTCTGGGCGGACTGGGCGGAACGCCGGCCGGAGTTTGACGCGGTTGATACCGGTATCGACATTGTCGCCGAAGAACGCGCCGGTGGCTACTGCGCCATCCAATGCAAATGTTATGCGGAAAATACGCGTATTACGAAGGCTGCTGTCGACACCTTTATCGCCGCGTCGGCGCGGGAGCCGTTTACCGCGCGCATCTTCGTGGATACGAGCGATACCTGGAGCGCGAATGTGCGTAAAACGCTGGATGGGCTGCGCCCGGCATGTCAACGCATCAGTGCCGCGGAACTCGCCAGCCGCCCGGTAACCTGGCCGGAACTCAGTCGTCAAGCGCCTGAACAGCTGGCGTATCGACACGAGACGTTCCGCCTCCGGACGCATCAGCGGGAGGCGTTTGACGATGTGGTTCACGGGTTCAAAACCGCTGCGCGTGGTAAACTGCTGATGGCGTGTGGCACGGGGAAAACCTTCACGGCACTCCGCATCGCCGAACATCTCGCCGGTGTCGGCGGGCGCGTGCTCTATCTTGTGCCGTCTATTGGGCTCTTTTCGCAAGCGATGCGCGAATGGGCGGAGCAGCAGGCGATACCGCACCGATACATCGGTATCTGCTCTGATACAAAGGCGGGCAAAACCGCTGAAGATGCATCCTTCCTCGAACTCGAACTCCCTGTGACGACAGCTGTGGGCGACATCTCCGCGGCGCTACAGCAACCGGATGCCGATAATATGCGGGTGGTTTTCTGCACCTATCAGTCGCTGCCGATTGTGGAAACCGCGCAAAAAGAGGGGGCGCCGCCGTTTGATATCGTGCTGTGTGATGAAGCGCATCGCACCACGGGTGTCGAAGCCCCGGACGATACCACCTCGCCGTTCGTGCTCATCCACGATGCGGCGCGCATTCACGCAAAGAGACGCCTATACATGACGGCGACATCCCGCCTCTATACCGCCGGGGCCAAAGCGAAGGCAGCGCGGCATGAGAGAGACGTTTATTCGATGGACGATGCGGCTACCTACGGGGCAGAATTTCACCGGCTGCCCTTCTCGCGCGCGGTTGAGCAGGACTTACTCTCTTACTACAAGGTAGTTGTGCTCGCGATGTCGGAGCAAGGGGTGGGCCCCGTACTGCAGAAATACATCGCCGCGGGTGGCGGGGAGATTAACATTAGCGACGCGACAAAAATTGTGGGGTGCTGGCGGGCGCTACAAAACCCTGAAAGAAAATCTGATACCGATAGGCAGCCGTTGACGCGTGCCATCGCGTTCTCCAATACCATCGCCGCGTCGAAAAGCCTTGTCAAACATTGGAACGGTGTTATCGATAGCGCGCTACAGCGGCTGCCCGACACGCAAACAGTGGCGCCGTTTGAGTGCCAAACCGAACACGTTGACGGCAAAGATAATGCGCTCTTACGAAAAAAACGGATTGAATGGTTGAAAGGTGGTGGCGATGACGTCTGCCGCATCCTCTCAAACGCCCGGTGTCTCTCCGAAGGTATCGACGTCCCTGCCCTCGACGCGGTGCTTTTCATGACGCCGCGGAACTCATACGTCGATATCGTGCAGGCGGTAGGACGCGTGATGCGCAAATCGCCGGGGAAGAGTTATGGGTACATTATCCTGCCTGTGGCGATACCGGAGGGCGCCGAACCGTCCCAAATCCTCAATGATACCGAACGCTTCAAATCTGTGTGGAATGTGCTCCGCGCCCTCCGTTCACACGACGATAGACTCAACGCGGAAATCAACAGCATCGATATTAACACGACGCCCACCCAACGCATCATCTTTGAGGGCGAGTTTAAGGGCGAGTTTAACGGTGATGCGGCGTTTTCCTCACAGCTGACGTTGCCGCTGGATATCCCCGCGGACGCTATCTTCGCGCAAATCGTGGAACAGTGCGGCGATAGAAAATATTGGGAGAGCTGGGCGAAGGACGTCGCCGATATTTTCTTGCGCGTCGTCGCACGCATTGAGGGATTACTGCGACATCCAGCAAACACGGCGCTGCAAGAATGGTTTGACGCGTTCCATACCGAACTCAAACGCGCGATAAATGGCGCTATCACGCGCGGCGACGCCATCGATATGATGGCGCAGCATATCATCACAAACCCCGTTTTCGACGCACTCTTTGAGAATGACGTATTCGCCTCTAGCAACCCGGTGGCGATAGCGCTGGACACGCTCCGGGCCGATTTCGCCGAATTCGGACTCTTAGACGAGACGCGGGACTTGGAAGGCTTTTACGACAGCGTCCGCATGCGCGCCCGCGGCATCGATAACAGCGCGGGGAAACAGCGCGTGCTGTTGGAACTCTACGAGAAATTTTTCGCCACGGCGCTGAAACAAGAGGCGGAACGACTCGGTATCGTCTACACGCCGGTTGACATCGTCGACTTCATTTTGAAAAGCGCCGACGACGTGCTCACCGATGAATTCGGACGAAGCATCTCCGGTGAAGGTGTTCATGTGCTAGAGCCGTTCGCCGGTGTCGGCACCTTTCTGGCGCGCCTGCTCCAATCTGAACTCATCGCGCCCGCGGACGTGGAACGGAAATACCGGCATGAACTACACGCCAACGAAATCGTACTCCTCGCTTATTACATCGCCGCCATCAATATCGCCGAAGCCTTCCGCAGCAGGTGCCCTGAAGACACACGGCACGAACTGTTCAACGGCATCGCCCTCACCGATACTTTCACGCTCAACACAACACCAACCCCGGACAGAGAGACAGAACCCCTGCTCTGGCTGATGGATAACAACAAACGCACCGAAAACCAACAGGAACGGGGCATCCGTGTCATCGTCGGTAACCCACCGTGGTCCGTTGGGCAGAGGAGTGCTGCCGATGACAACCCTAACGTGGACTATCCGGCGCTTGAAAAACGCATCCGGGACACCTATGCCAAATCGTCTCTAGCGACATATAAAGGGAGCCTCTACGACACCTACAAACTGGCACTCCGGTGGGCAAGCGACAGAATTGGCGAAGAGGGGGTAATCGCCTTCGTTACCAACGGTTCGTGGGTTGATGGGAACGCCGATGCGGGGCTCCGGGCGTGTCTCGCCTCCGAATTCAGTTCTATCTACGTGCTACACCTTCGAGGGGATGCGAGAACCTCTGGAGAACGGCGACGTGCCGAAGGTGGAAATGCTTTCGGCAGCGGTTCCCGCACCCCGGTTGCCATCACCATCTTGGTAAAAAACCCCCATCGCTTAGCACGACAAAAACATGAGACATCTCCGACGAGATTATCAACGGATTGCCAAAAACAGCAGAAGCTTAACCGACTAAGCACGACGAAAGCATCTCTGACGAGATTATCAACGGATTGCCAAAAACAGCAGAAGCTTAACCGACTAAGCACGACGAAAGCATCTCCGACGAGATTATCAACGGATTGCCAAAAACAGCAGAAGCTTAACCGACTAAGCACGACGAAAGCATCTCCGACGAGATTATCAACGGATTGCCAAAAACAGCAGAAGTTTAGCGCACTGAAAACGACGAAAAGGTGTGAAATCCGATACCGCGATATCGGGGATTACCTCACGCGCGAGGAGAAGCTGGCGGCGTTGCGGGATGCGGGCTCCATCAAAGGGGTTAGTGATTGGCAGACAATTACGCCGAACGCGCATCACGATTGGGTTAACCAGCGGAGCGATGCGTTTGCGCGATTTTATCCGATGGGCACCAAGGAGACAAAGGCGGGCAAGGCGAACGACGCAATATTTAAGTTATATTCACGCGGGTATGCAACAGGTAGGGACGCCTACCTCTATAACTTCTCTCACGACGCATGCCTCGACAACGCCCGGCGCATGACGAAAGAGTACCGCGCAGCAATTGCTGAACTTGAGGCAAATCCTGAACTGACGGTGGATGAGGTGGTACACCGGCACAACGCGCCCGTGAATATTAAGTGGGATGAAAAACTCAAAAACAGTCTGAAGCAAAAGAAAAGGGTTGACTTTAAAGCGGGATACCTTCGAAAGGTGAGCTATCGCCCCTTCGTCGCCACGAATTGTTACGCGGATTATACGCTCGCCCAGCGCAAATCCCAGATGGACAGGATTTTTCCTCGCTTGTCGAGTGAAAACCGTGTAATATGTGTGCCGGGTATCGGTTCCAAAAAGCCGTTTTCCGCGCTCATCACGGATACGATGCCAGACCTCGGCTTAAACAACGCATGCCAATGTTTTCCGCGGTGGGAATACCCAATCAGTGGCCGGCGTCTTGACAACATATCGGATACGGCGCTGGCGGCGTTCCGTGCGCATTACCGTGATGACGGCATCACGAAGGATGCGATTTTCGATTATGTTTACGGCGTATTGCATTCGTCGGTGTATCGTGAAAAGTTCGCGAATGATGTCACCAAGATGTTGCCGCGCATTCCGTTTGCGCCTGATTTCGGCGCGTTTTCGGATGCCGGTGCGGCGCTCGCGCGGCTGCACTTGAATTATGAGTCATGTGAGGAATACCCGCTTTCTGTGGATGCCCCGACGGGGAATTTTCGATTGAGTTCAAAAGCGATGCGGTTTTCGGATAAGGTGAGCAAAGAGACGCTTATCATCAATGACCAGACGCGTGTATCTGGTATCCCTTCGGAGGCGCATCGGTATGTGGTTAACGGGCGGACGCCGCTAGAGTGGCTAATTGACAGGTACAAGGTGACGCGGGACAAGGAGAGTGGCATCATCAATGACGCAAATGAGTGGTTTGCAGAACCCGATGAACTTATTACCGTGATAAAACGACTGGTTTATGTGAGCGTCACGTCGACTCAAATTACTGACGGGTTACCGTCTGAGCTGACAGAGAGGTGAACAAGGAAACACGCTGTTTCGCTTAGCGCGGTTTCCTGCGGTGCGTGTGATGCCGCTGAATCTCCTCATGAACCAGATGCAGCGCTCATGCAATGGATGGGGTGTACCGCAAAATGGGAAGATAGATACGAGTGGCGCGCGCTGCGCCCGAAACAGTATACCTACCTTTGCATCGTTCTTATACGGAGAGTATACCGTTTTTTGAATTCTATTTCAACGTGAGAACGATTTTGCTGTTATAAAAGTGTATCTTTTTTTATTATAAGGGTGTCGGTGCTGGCGTATCTGGCCCGGCCGGAAATAACAAAGTTCGGGGTTCCACATTCTTGATACGCGAGCGATGTCTGTTATGGAAACGTCCCTAAAAATCAGCTTTGACAAGGGCACCCTCATGCTACAGAACGTCCCGGAGGGGCTTCGTGCGCACTTAATCGATGTGCGCTGGGATGAACGCACCCTAACCTTCCGTGCGCCTGCCTATCGCTATCGGCGAATAATCTCACAATTACGGGCATACGACATTCCGTATGAAGATACGGCACGGCAATTCACAGCGGAACGGTTCAAACTCCAAAAGCGTCTTTCTCCATATCCGTACCAGAGTGAGGCTGTTGATGCATGGCAGGCGAGCAGTAAGCGGGGGGTTATCAGCTTGCCGACAGGGGCGGGGAAAACGTTCATCGCTATTTTACTCATTGCAGAAACGCAGCGTTCGACACTGGTGCATGTCCCGACAATTGATTTGATGCATCAGTGGTATTCGGTGCTCACCGAATACTTGGGTAAGGATGTTGGGCTTTATGGTGGTGGCTATCGCGAGTTAAAACCGCTGACTGTGACGACATATCAGTCGGCAGTGATGCATGCTTCGCATTACGGCGCTCGGTTTGGGCTCGCTATTTTTGACGAGTGCCATCACCTGCCCGGGGAGCAGTATCAATATACTGCTATCAGCAGCATCGCCCCCTATCGTTTGGGACTGACGGCGACGCCGGAGCGGGTTGATGGAAAAGAGGCGCGCCTTTATCGCCTCGTCGGCGCATGTTGTTATGAAGCAAAAGTGCAGGAGCTCTCTGGAAAGACACTCTCGCCCTATCGCGTCCACACAATTCCGGTTGAGATGGAAGACACCGAACGTGTGCGCTACGAAGCAGCCCGTCGCACCTATTTAGCCTTTCTTAAGCGGGCAGGAATTAATATGGGGACGCTGAGTGGATGGAAGCGGTTCCTGTGGAAATCCTCCCGGAGCGCTGCGGGCCGCGATGCGTTCAAGGCGTATCTGATGCAAAAGCAGCTCAGTTTTGCCTCAACTAAGAAACAGGAGTGGGTGTGGAAGTTGATTCAACGGCACCGTGGGGACAGAATCCTTATCTTTACGCAGGATAACAACACGGCATATGAATTGGGGGTTCGGTTCTTTTTGCCGGTGCTCACACATCAGACGAAACTCAAAGAACGTGAATCCTTTTTGAACCGTTTTCGCGAGGGCACCTATTCTATTCTTGTTACCTCTAAAGTCTTAAATGAGGGAGTCGATGTCCCTGAAGCGAATGTCGCCATCATCGTTTCGGGGAGTGGGAGTGTGCGCGAGCACGTTCAACGGCTCGGGCGAATTTTGCGTAAGCGCGAAGGGAAACAGGCAGTCCTTTATGAACTCATCTCCAAACAGACTGGCGAGCACTTTGTGAACAAACGTCGAAGGCAACACCATGCTTACCAAAAACCTGCTGTGTTATCGTCTGCATAAGGGATGCATCTATCCGGAATTTGTAGCTCCCGACAATGCCGCCCTCTTGGCAATCGCTGAGCAATTGATTTCGGTATTTGAAGCTGCTTCCGGTGCGTCGCGTAACACCGTTTTGGAATCGAGTCAGCACGTCCTTGATAGCACCCCTGGGCAAATGATTGTCAAGCGTGGACTTGAGAAGCTCTTGTTGGATAGAACAGAATTTGATACCGCTCCAAACGAAGAACTCATCACGTTCCGGCAAGAACTGTTTGCGCGAGCAAGCCAAATCCTCACAAATGAATCCTTTCCTCATGTTGCTGACTATCAGAAGCGTGTCGCTTCAGCAGTTGAAATCGAAGTGCTTAATCCGGAAAATGGCAACGGTATTTCTGAAGAGATGAACGGGCCGGCGCGCCTCCAAAACAAGGATGTCGTGTCCCATCACCAAAAAAGGCTCTATGCAGACTTGCCGGGTTGCCACCCTGTTCTATCATTCAAGACACTCTCTGCTGAACGGATGCTTCATCGTTACAACTGCGCGCAAGTTCAGGGCTTACTGCTCCATTGCAACACAGTCACGCTGATACTCGGCGATGCCATGACAGCCGAATTGCGGCAGTTGTTCAAATATCTCAGATTCAACCAACTCCTGTCCACCGTTCAGAAAGCGCCCGCTGAAAAGGAGCCTCCGGTCAAAACAGGTTCAACCGAATCTGTAGACAACAATCTATATCGGATTACGATTGACGGGCCGCTCAACTTGTTTTATAAAACAAAACGGTACGGTATGAATTTAGCGAATTTCTTCGTTGCCGTGTTGCATCAACCCCACTGGAAATTGCGCGCCGATGTCCGGTTTCGGAATCAGTCAAGTTATCGGCTCTATTTAGATGAATCGTGCGGCATCAAGCCGATTTCACAGCAGTTTCTCGCCTATATCCCGGAGGATATCTTACTCTTTCAGGAGATGCTCCACCATAAAACCGATGAGTGGCAAATCAGCCCCGGTAGCCACTTTCTCCCGTTAGCAGGTGATTTCTACTGCTTTCCGGATTACGAACTGGTTCATAACAGCGGTGTGAAAACAGCGATTGAACTATTCCACCCGTGGCATCAAGGACACCTCATCGCGCGCCTTCATACCCTTGCCGCTCATTCTAGCACCTCTACTGCTCCCCTCATCCTTGGTGTTTCAAACGATTTGATGAAAAAAAACGCGATAGCGAACGCAGTGGCGTCATCGGCGTACTTCTCACAATTTGGGTTTACTTTCAGGACGGTGCCGACAATGGGTGCCTTGCTTCCGGTTCTGAATTCACTTGTTAACCGCTGAATTGTTTCGTTTTTGGGATTTAACAGACGGGGGTGCTGGTTGATTCCTTCAACCATATCGATAAAACCGGTTGACGCGGCGCCATTTCTTCTGTTAAAATATGATGTAGATGGAGGAACCCTTATGAAATTCGCGTTCCTATTAATCTTAGGCTTAACGTTTTGCCTCACCGCGTGTGGGACGAAAAGCATCCCATATTCACGGAACACGGATGCCCCTGAGCCGAGCGATGTCGCGACATCGCATTACAATTGGGGGATTACCGCCTCTGAACAAGGCGATTTCGGCCAGGCTATCATTGAACTGAACTTAGCGATTCAGAATGAACCGGGGTGGGTGATGCCGTATTTCACGCTCGGCGTGGTATATGGAAATCAGGGCGATTTGGATTTGGCTATTCCTGCGTGGGAGCGTGCCGCTCAGCTCGATGCTGACTTTGCGAAGGCACATTACAACCTCGCTGTTGCCTATTCCTTGAAAGCAGAAAAAATGAAATCTATTGCATCACTGCGCGAAGCAATTAGGTTAAATAAAGCAGCACTCTCTTCCGCGGAAACAGAGTCCGCCTTTGATAACATACGCAATACCCCCGAATATCAGAAATTGATACGAGAGCACTCTGATTGAGCTATCTCGGTGCTAAGGAACATTGTCTGTTTTTTTGCTCGAAAATTTCTGAGAACTTTAGACACTCTCCTTTATGGCTGACTATACAATCGTCTCACCGGCGGAGCTTGATGAAATTATTTCTCATTATGCGATTGGGGAGCCGCATCAGCTTGAATCGATTCCGGGCGGGCTTGGGAACAGTAACTTTAAGTTAACAACCACAGATGGCGTCTTTCTCCTGAAAATTTGCAATGAGAAGAGTCACGCGGAGCTCCTGGTGCAAATTGCGCTCCTTAAGCATCTCCGCCGTTACGATTATCCGACACCTGCTCCTATTGCGAAGACAAACGGCGAACTTGTACACATCATCGCCCTTCACGCTTCAGAATTGGATTCTTCCTGCCGTGTTATCCTCTATCCATTTCTACCCGGCGGCCCGGCTAAACTTTCACCACAAACGTTAGCACAGATTGGGGAAGCGTTGGCGAAGCTGCATCGCATCCCACCGCCTAAAATCTCTATCCCTGGATGTCAAGGTTCATCCTTGACAGACGAGCTCGAGCAGTACGCGACACGAAGCGGGTTGCCACGCTTTCCAATGGGTATTTCGCAAATGCTCCCGTTTTTGCGAGACGTAGAAGGAACGCGATTTGCATCACACCGGTTTGTCAAATGGTTGACATTTGAACTCAAACGTCTGGAACCGCAACTCAGCCGAGTCCTGCCCACCGGGCTCTTGCACGGTGACATTTTTGCCGATAACACGCTTTTCCACGATGACAAACTGATTGCAATTCTTGACTTTGAGGAAGTAGCACACGATACGTTCCTGATTGATGTTGGGGTGAGCGTGATAGGGTGCTGTTACACTGAACAGCATCAGTTGAATGTAGACTGTGTGCGCAGCTTTCTAGCAGCTTACAACGCGGTGCGTCCTTTAACTCCGCGTGAATGGGAGTGTTTGGATGCTTATGTTGCCTACGCCGCCCTCTCTATCGCGTTCTGGCGATTTCGACAATTTAACATCCGTCGTCCAGATAAGCGTCGCGCCACTGCATATCAAGACATGATAACCCGTAATGCCAACTGGGTACGTGATGTATACCAACCTTTCCTTAGTGCCCAGCCAGGGTAACCTGGCGAAATCAAAGATTGAACTGACACGAAATACTCGTGAGAGCAAATACAAAAAATGTCTCTAATCCGCTTAGCGAACGTCACAAAACGATACGAACCGGACCTAATTCTGGACGATATTTCCTTGTCGATTGCGTCTGGGGACAGAATCGGGTTAATTGGGCGTAACGGCACCGGAAAAACAACGTTAATTAAAATTATAGGTGGACTGCTGCGCGATTTTAAAGGCAGCGTTGCTTCTGCGAAAGGGTTACGTATCGGGTACCTGAGTCAAGCGCCTGAATTTGTGCATGATTGTACGTTGCGCCAAGAGATGCTCGGAGTTTTTGAGGAGCGTCGCGTGCTTGAGGATGAGATGCTCTCGTTAGCAGAAGAGATGGAGAGCGGAGATAACCCGGGGCTTCTATCGCAATATGCGCGTATTCAAGAACAGCATGAGCGTCTTGGCGGCTATGATTATGAGCAGGAAATAAATCGGATACTCAGCGGCTTAGGCTTCACGGAATTGGATTTCAATCTTCCTATGCGCGTGCTCAGCGGGGGACAGAAGAGTCGGGCAATGCTTGCAAAGTTGCTCCTTGAAAAACCCGCGCTTTTGCTGTTTGATGAACCAACGAATCATCTTGACATTAACGGGATTGAGTGGTTGGAAAATTATTTCAATACTGAATATACCGGCGCGGTGCTCGTTGTTTCTCACGATAGGTATTTTTTAGATAAGGTAATTCGAAAGGTTTGGGAACTAGACGCCCACCGTGTGAAAATATATCGTGGGAATTATTCGAAGTACCTGGAAGCGAGCGCCGTTGAAAAATTAGTAGCGGGCCGGGCATTCAAAAAGCAACAAGCGTTTATCGCTCACGAAGAGGAGTTTATCAGACGAAATATAGCGGGGAATCGAACGCGTACCGCACAAAGTAAACGCACAAAATTGGAGCGATTGGAAGGCATTGAGAAGCCAAAACGTGATGCCCGGACGCTGAAACTTCGCTTTACGCCGGAAACACGTGGCGGAAACGACATTCTGCGATGCCAAAACGTCGAGAAAAGCTTCGGCGACAAGACGGTTTTCAGCGGGTTGAGTTTTGAGGTGACGCGCGGCGATGTTATCGGAATCATTGGGGCAAACGGGACGGGAAAAACGACGCTTTTCCGAATGATTTTAGGACAGCAACAGCCGACGCATGGCGAAATTTGGGTGGGGCCAACCCTCAAGTTCGGGTATTATACCCAGGAATTGGAAGGGCTGAATCCGAATAATCAGATTATTGAAGAAATCTCAAGCGGCGCGCCATCTGTGAAAACTTCCAACCAGGCGGCTTCCGCTAAAGTTACCGGCGCCGGCGGGCTAAGCAAAACGCCTAGAGATTCGATGTTACCGGGTGAAATTCGGCGTTTTTTAGCCCGTTTCCTGTTCACTGGCGATGACGTATTTAAACAGATTGGTAACCTGAGTGGCGGCGAACAGAGCCGTGTGGCACTCGCTAAATTGCTATTAGAGAATGCGAACGTTCTTCTACTTGATGAACCGACAAACCACTTGGATATTCCGGCACGTGAAGCACTTGAAGCAGCACTCGCCGAGTATCCCGCGACGATTTTTATTATTTCACACGATAGGTATTTGCTGAACAGTTTAGCAACTAAACTCCTCATTTTTAACAAGGGAACCGCCGGGTTGTTTGAGGGTTCCTATGCGGAATATGAAGCGCAACAATCACAAAAAGTGATGGCGGGTGGACGGAATCTTCAAGGGCATAGAGCCGCTGCGGAGACTACTAGCGAAATGAACGCCGGAGGTGGCCCCCGGGCGAAACGTAAGGTATCTCCTACGAAACGGACGTCAAAATCGAAGCGGAAACGACAAATCAAAGCGCAACGGTTGATAGGGAGCGATTGAAAATCCCTTTAAACGAAAAAATTGTAAAAAAGTGGATTTTTTCTCCATTTAATTTGACATCCGTATGAAATTGGCGTATAATTATATATCGTATACGACGGAATTTACATCTGATATAGGACGTATATAAAAATGTCTAAAGATATCGAATTTAATCGTGAAATTGATGTTGTGATGCGTGTCATGCGTCATGCACAAGCAGCCGTCAAATCCCGTTTTATCCAAGAAGTCGTGCCCAATCGGTTGACGATTGTCCAGTTTAACGCTTTGCAGCACCTTTATTGGTATGGACGTGAGACTGGCATGTCTATCAGTGAATTGGGTGAGCATTTGGGGCTTGCCCATAATACAGTGTCTGGCTTAGTGAAGCGCCTGAAACAGCATGGGTGGGTTGTCCGTCGTAAATGTTCGGTTGACAGGCGTCGGAGTTGCATTCAACTCACGGCGCAATCCGAGGAGCTTTTCCGGGAGCGAGTTGAATACGCGGCAAATTTTTGGAGATGCACCTTTGGGCAGTTATCGTCTGAGGAGCAGGAGACGCTCATAAAAAGCCTAAAGCGTTTGCAGCAAGTCATGGAAAAGCCGGTGTGGCCAAGTTATGAGCAGTTACACCCGCGTGGTAAAGCACATTTGCGCGCGCGGTTTGAAACTGAATTGGACGAGCTTGCACAAGTCAAACTCAAACTGATTGGCATGCGGCTTATCCTCGCGCAAATTGCTGAAAAGCGCGATGAATATGAACTTGCTGCCTACCTTAATCAAGCAGCCACGGAGGAGCTTCGCCATATAAACCAGTTGTTCGCCATGTTTGTGCATGGCGAAAATTTCGAGATGCTGCTGGCAGGGCTCGTTCAGGAGGAGCAAGTCGTCTATGAGGAATTGCTCTCACTACTTGATACCGCTCCAGGCACCGAAAAAGACGAGGAGTTCACCGTCCTAAAACAGATGGCTCAAGATAGCGAAAGATATAGACGGTGGTTCCGGCCACGGCGTATTGAAAATTAGGATGTATTGTACAGTTGCGGAGAGAACGTTTGTTGAAGTGAGCGGCGTTTCCGCCCGGATAAGAAAAACTAATTTCGGCAACAATCAAAAAGAGGAAAACATGCAGTCTCAAAGTCCTGAAAGTCTTCCGTTAGATAGTCCGGATGATATTGAACTGATTAATCGATTCCGGCGCGGTGATACTGCCGTATTTGATACGCTTTTCATCCGGTACCAGAAGCGCATCTATCGGCTCGTGCAGCGATTTGTATCAAACCATGAAGATGCACTAGATATTACGCAAGATGCATTCATTCGCGCCTACCAAGGGTTAGCGAATTTCAAGAGCCATTGCCAATTTTATAGTTGGCTTTACCGCATTACGGTGAATCTCTGTATCGATTTCTTACGGGAGAAAACACGTTCGGAAGTCATGTTATATGAATCTGATGATGTAGAAAAATTGCCTATGGCAAGCGTGCCCGATTTACGTTCAGAATCACCGTCAAAAGTTGTTGAGAATAAGGAGTTAAGGGAACACATCCGCAAAGCCATCAGGCGGCTTCCCCCGAAGCAACGGCGAATCTTCATTTTACGGCATTGGGATGGATTATCCCTGAAAGATATTGCTACCGCCGTAGGGCGTTCGGATGGAACAGTTAAGGCCCACTTGTTCCATGCACACCGCAATCTCCGGAAACATCTGCGTCCTTACGCGCAAGATGCGGGGCTTCTGTGAGTTTGCTCTAAGAATTTCATACATATCCCTAGGGGAATTCAGGAGAATTGTCAGTCTTAAACAGTTCAGTGTCAGCGTTTCCCTCGTAAGATGGTGACAGCTATATATCGGGTTTCACTCGGGCGTTGGGCCCACTCGTGAAGAAATCTCGCTGTATCGTATCTAAGAAAAGTTAGGGGCTGTCTCTTCCGCGACAAAGAGGGCATCAACGAAATCCGTTGCAGCGAAATCGTGTAAATCGTCAAGCTTTTCACCAATACCGATGAGTTTTACGGGTGCCCCAATTTCCGATTTGACAGCTAGAACAATACCGCCCTTGGCAGTTCCGTCCAATTTTGTCACTGCCACCCCTGTAATCGGCACAGCTTCGTTGAAACCCTTTGCCTGCATCAACGCGTTTTGTCCAACCGTCCCGTCAATGACAAGCAGCACTTCATGGGGCGCTCCGGCGTGGGCGCGCCCCATCACGCGCCCGATTTTCGCTAATTCATCCATCAAAGGTTTTTTGGTATGGAGCCGTCCCGCTGTGTCTACAATGAGAACGTCCGCCTCTCGATGTTTCGCAGCATGAACAGCATCAAACACCACAGAGGCCGGATCCGCTCGTGGCCCACCGCGAATCAGTTCTGTACCCGCGCGTTCACACCAGATTGCAAGCTGCTCTTCCGCTGCCGCTCGAAACGTATCCCCTGCAGCAACGAGCACACGCAATCCTTCTGAACGAAAACGACTTGCCAATTTACCAATCGTTGTTGTTTTTCCCGCACCATTCACACCGAGTACTAAAATCGTGTAAGGTTTTCCGGCATCTGTAGAGCGAATTTTTTCAGAATCACTGTTTGGTTGCCCAAACTGTTCAGATGCTTTTGAGGTGAAGGGAGCTGGGCTCAACTCACCAGAAATATTGCCCCCGGTTTGTAAAAATTCATCTACCTTTAATGGAATGTCTCCACCAAGTAGATTGAGAATCTCCTCTTTGAGGACTTCTTCCAATTCCGAAGAATCGCGCAAGCCTTTTGCTTTGACAGCAGCTCTAACGTTATCCATTAAGTTCAACGTTGTATTAATGCCGACATCCGCTTGGATTAAAATTTCCTCCAGCTCTTCCATCAATTCTTCGTCAATTTTCCTGCCAACGCGCAGTACCCCTGAGAGTTGACTAAGGAGCCGATTTCGTGTTTTGGCTAAGCTGGACTTAAGACGGGCAAACCAATTCCCGTTTTTATCGTCTGTATCAGTCTGCTTTTTATCCTTACTTTTAAATAAATTTTTCAGCATCTATTCTCTCCTTTTTCTAAATGATATACCAAATCAAGATGGAATGCCGGTATGAACGAAAATTTGACACTTGCCACAATTTTTCATCGACGATGGGGGACACGACGTCTATTTAGCGCGAACGGTTTGATGCTATCGCAATTCTTGAAAGACATAACGGCAAAGTATACAAAGGATATGATACCGTAACAGTGTGCTGACAGGCAACGGAAATGGAATTCATAGCACCCCATGCAGATTCATATTTTGGGTATACGGATTCGATGCGAGAACTGTCTACCGGGCGAAAGAAAAATAAAATGTTGATAAATCGGTGTTTTTGTGGTATACTTGGGGAATTCGACGCGAAGAGGCAGAACTGTTTATCTTTCTAGATATCGAAGCTTGTCAGGAAGGGTACTATGCTAAGGAACATCTCAAAGCCATTCTTTTTTTATGGGATATTCATGATTTGTGTATTATTTTTTGCCTGTGTAGAAGAGATGCAAGTAGAGGAATTTACTGAAAATACCCAAAACTCAGGAAGAGGGGATGAGGAACCCACAGTTGATTTGCCCGGCCTTCCGATAGATGTTGCTGGGTATTCAAAGTGGCTTAAACTGAACGCGGTACCCATTCCACCTGCCGCCGGTGGGGAACCGCACCTTGGTACAAAAAATGTGTATGTCAACCAAACCCGGGAGAGACTTGCTCCAAATGGCAAACAGCAATTCCCTTATCCCGAAGGTAGCATCGTCGTCAAAGAGGCATACCGCCCCGATAAGCAGTATGTTGGACTTATCGCAATTATGCGAAAAATAGCCGGTACTAACCTAGAGCATAATGATTGGGAGTTCATTGAGTATGTCCGAAATGCGCCGGATGCCGAATTTAGCGTGATTGCCGCCGGGGGAATTTGTTGGGGGTGCCACGTGCGGGTTGAAGAAAGTGACTATGTGTTTACAGTACTTGACTGACGGAGACAATTTTGAACAGAGTTTACAATCGATGTGAGAGGTTCCTTAGAATGAGCACTCGAGTCACCCAATCCGGTGGTTCTATCCGGGGCTATTCCGCATCTCCTTACACTTTATGCTTTATACAATTCTGTCTTCCCATACTCGCGTTTTCGATATGGCTGGGAATTCCTAATGTAACTGAGGCACGCCCCGAATTTGCTGCCGAATTAGGGAAAGACTGTACTTTTTGTCACATTGAACCGACGGGCGGTGGCCCTCGAAATCGAACGGGCGAAATTTTTGAGGAGAATTATTTTGAATTCCCAAAAGATTTTAACCTGGAAGAGGCGAGCAAAGAAGCGCAAGCGGTTGTCAAGCAGCTCACCACTTCGCTTGAATTACAAACTGCTTTTATCAAGACGACACATGTGGATGAATCCGAAAACACGATTGCCAGCTGTAATTCGTGTCACTCTTCTGTTGATAGATTCCTCTTGATGCAAGCAGAGGTAACGTTCAATGCCCACGTATCAGAACGCATGCGGTTAACACTTTCTAATAACGTTGGAACGACGCGGAATGCGTTTGCCACTGTAAAGCTGATTCAAGAACATCTCTACGTCAAGGTGGGGCAATTCCCGCTTCCGTTCGGGATTAAGCAGCGGGACCACAATATTCTTATCAGAGAAGGGTATGGGCTCGGTTCTAACAAGCACGAAGTTGGGCTGGAGCTTGGTGGAAGTGCCGGAAAGGTTTTTTACAACGCAGCCTTTTTTAATGCGAAGAACACAATTGCATCCGGCGGACTAGGTACAGTTGGGGGCCAGTTGGGGCCGCTCCGCGCCGGCATTTCTGGCAGAGTTGGTAGGGACGGAGACGACTGGGAACAGCTCATCGGTTTATTTGTGACAGCTGCCTATGCGGGAGTCAGTGTAGAAGGGGAGTTCAATTTTGGAAACATCGGGGAACGAGGGAAGGATTCACAAATTGCATCTGCTCCTATCACTCCCGATGCTTTTGACTCAAAAGGGTACTACGTTGGGGCCAGGTACCGTATCCATCCGCAATTGTCTGTTGCGGGGCGCTATGGACTGTTTGATGCGGATAGAAACATCAGAGGTGATGCCGCGCAACGCATAACACTCAGTGTGGACTGCAATTTTATGGAAAATGGGGCACTCTCGCTTTTCTATTGGGCGAATCTGGCCAATTCCGCCGCGCGTGATTCAGAACGCATCACCGGGATACCACGGCAGCTGCAAGGCACCGATGAAGTGATTTTGATGTCCCGATTCTGGTTTTAACAACCATCGTTGATTTTAATCAACAAGGAGTGGAAAAAGTGATACTTCAGCTCTCAAAACGTTTTCTCATCGGTGTTATTGGGCTCCTAACCCTCATCATCATCCTCGGTATTTTCTATATTGTGCGAAGCAACGTCGGTGCAAGGACCAGCTACAGTGTCAAGACGTTCACGCCTCAAGGTGAAGTGCCACAGTGGGCTGATTTCTCCATCACTTTCTCAGAGCCAGTGATTGATAATGTTCACATTGGTTCCGAAGTGCCGCAGGGCGCCATTCAATTCACACCCGCCGTTGATGGCAGAGCGCAGTGGATTACGCGGGATAGAGTTGATTTCTTTTTAGAGAGTGCCTTGGTACCTTCCACACAGTATACCGTCAACCTTACCCCAAAACTGAATCCTTCAAGTACTTTTGTGTTGACAGGGCAGCGCTCTTTTGCGTTCGCCACGCAACGTTTTGCTGTCCGGGAAACCGCGATTGAATTCAAGTATGACGACGCACGACAGAATGCGAAAGCGGTTGGTACTATCACTTTTAACTACCCAGTAAACATCCCCGACTTAAATGCGCATCTCTCTGTACAGCGGGACGATAACACAGAAATTTCTTATCAAATTGTGACGAGAACCGCCCGGGAAGTTCGTACCGTTAAAATTGAAACCGTTGAAATTCCACGCCAACTCGATGATGAGCTAATCAAGGTGAAGATAGAGAAGGATTTCAAATGTACCGGCGGACAGCTCAGTCTTAAAAGGGCGCACGTTACACCGATAGTTCTCAATGGCAGGGGGACACTCGGTGTCGCCTATTGTCGTGTGACAGAAATTGCGGGGCAACCGTCTCTCTTACTCCGGTTCAGCACACCGGTACCCGAAGGAACCCTTGAACCGTTTATCCACATCGAACCGGCGGTGGAACATCGGGTGGCGCATGATTACGACGAGGTGTTGATTCATGGTAAATTTAAGCGGCAGACAACCTATACGCTAACAATTGACACTGGTTTGACAGCACGCGACGGCTCCGTTCTCAAAAAACCGTATACCACTCGCCTTACCGTTCCAGACATCTCCCCTGACGTTAGATTCCACGGAAACGGTTTCTTTCTGGCGAAAAAGAGGCCATTGAATCTCGGGATTGCAACCATTAATGTAAAAAGACTCAATATTGAGATTGATAAAGTATTCCCGAACAATATCATCTATATTTCCAAATTGAGTCGTTGGTCCGGCTGGGATTCCACCCGGTTAGGCAAACACCTTCGTACGGAAGTCGTTGACGTAGATTCCAAGTTGAACGAGGAGGTAACCACCTCGATTCCGTTAAACGACGCTCTCAAGGATGAACACGTCGGTATTTTCAAAATCAAAGCAACCGATGTAGAGAATCGATGGGTGAGCGAGTCTCAATGGGTGCTCCTGACTGACTTAGGAATTGTTGTGAAACGCGGTGGCGATACGATGTATGTATGGGTGAAATCGCTTTCTACGAGCGAACCGGTGCCCATGGCCCAGGTAAAACTCATCAGCGATAACAACCAAAACTTGCTCAACGGCACCACGAACTGGTCAGGTTATGTTAAGTTTACTGAAGTTGCTGCCCGTACAGAAGGCTTTACACCGTTTATGCTCACCGTTACCACGGCGGATGATTTGGCATTCATCGAATTTGACCGGCATGGTATCGCAACAACTGACTTCAACGTCGGAGGGCCCACCTATTTGGAAAAAGGGTATGAGGCCTTTTTGTACACAAGTTGCGGCGTGTACCGTCCGGGGAAAACGGTTCATCTCGCCGGCATTGTGCGTGACAAAAATCAGAAAGCGCCCCCGCCGCTCCCCGCATCACTGGAAATTCTAGCGCCGGATGGAAGAATTATCCATGAAATGCGCTTGCAAACATCCGCTAGTGGGAGTATTGATGTGCAATTTTCACTTCCTGCATACGCTCCTACCGGGGGGTATCGCGCGAAACTATCTGTCGCTGACACCGTGATTGGACGTGCGGGATTTCAGGTAGAAGAATTTATGCCGGAGCGTATGAAGGTTTCGATTGCAGCTGACAAGCTCTCCTATTCTCTCGGTGATGCGGTTAACATTGAGGTTGCGGCTGTCAATCTTGTTGGCCCTCCGGCTTCTGAGAAGAGGGTGCAGGTTTCATGCGAATTGGAGGCTGTCCCCTTTACTGTACAAAATAGGATGAACGTCGGACAATCGGCTGTTGCCGATGATTCGGTTCGCAGGTGGCCCAGGTTTGTGTTTGAAGATGAACGCCGTGCATTTGAGCAGCAACGTATTGAACTGGGTGAGGCGACAACAGATGCGTCCGGTAAAGCGAACTATCAGTGGAATCTCCCGGATACCCTCAAAGCCCCTTCCCTGATACACGGTGTTATCAAAGCCACCGTGCGGGAAATTGGCGGTAGAGCCGTTACTTCTACGCGCCGGGTTGTCATCCATCCATACTCGCACTATGTCGGAATTCGGCGGGTAAATACCGGTAGCGTGAAACCCGAGAAACCGCTTGACTTTGAAGTGGTGGCTGTTGACGCGACAGGTTCAATTGTGGCAGGACGCACCTTAGTGTTAACCTTTCACAAGGTTAACTGGAATACCTTGCTTCGCCAAAACGCACGAGGCGAATATGCCTACCTCTCGGAACCTGAGACGATAGAGATTGGTAAATATACGTTAACGACTACAGCAGCAGTGCGCACGGTGCAGTTAATGCCGCCTGAGTATGGAGAGTATCGCGTTAGTATTGAAGATTCTGTTTCTGGTGCACGGGCTGACATGGGATTAGACGTGACTGGCTGGGGAGATGTCTCAGTGTCAATGGCACATCCGTCACGACTGGAGCTGACGTTGGATAAAGCCACCTATCGTCCTGGGGAAACGGCGACATTAAATATTACGGCGCCCTTCCCCGGGACGCTGCTTCTCACTGTGGAGCGCGAAAAGGTGCTCAGTTACCGAACGCTCACTTTGAACGGAAATAGCGGCACGTTCACTATCCCGGTTTTGCATCGCTACACCCCAAATGTTTATCTCTCGGCGACTCTTATTCGCAAAGTGCCTGAGGTTACATCGGGAAACGTCGATGCTCAGAACCTTAGGGACACGGAATCAAATGGCAAATACCCTGCCGCTGAAAATCAGCTGCGTCCTGCGCGGGCGTTTGGGGTTGTTCCGTTGAAATTAGATAATACGCCAAACCGGCTGTCTATAGAGCTGGATGTGCCGGAGGAAACGAGGCCGAATCGCGATGTAGAGATTGCTTTCCGGGTAAAAGGGCAACGTTCGTGGCAACAGTACGATGTGTGTATTGCTGCCGTGGATGAGGGGATTCTCGCACTCACAAATTTCCAAACGCCGAATCCACACGATTATTTTTATCGCCAGCGGGGGCTCAAGATACGTTCGTACGACATGTATAGTGCGATTTTGCCTGAAATCGTCCAACCGCCGGCGGGAACAGGCGGTGATGCGCGGCGCGCCGTTGCACGGGCGCGGCGTTTAAACGTCGCAAGTGTTAAACGCGTTAAACCTGTTACACTCTGGTCCGGCATCCTCAAAACTGACAGGCGGGGGAACGGTACTGTTCGCTTCAGGATTCCACAGTTCAATGGAACCTTACGGCTCATGGCGGTGGCTTCCGCGGGCGCCGACTATGGGGCTGCGGAGGCGAACCTGCTTGTTCGGGACTCAATTGTCCTAACTCCAACGTTCCCGCGCTTCCTTGCTGGGGGTGACATGGCCCACGTTCCCGTAACTCTTTTTAATGGGACTGGCAAAGACGGAACGTTTGCCATTAAGTTAGAAGTTTCAGATAGGGCTGTCGCGTTGTTAGAAGCGCCTTCTGAACTGACTATCGGTTCAGAAGCGATGGAAGTATCCAACGCGTTCGTGGAAAAGCAGGTTTCCGCAGCGGCTGGCGCAGAGGCGCAGGTACTTTTTGATATTCTCGCCCACGACGCAATAGGAGATGTGACGTTCACGTTGACGGCGAGCGGGAATAATGAGGGGACAAACTTCAGCGTAACCTTACCGCTTCGTTCTGCGGCGCCTCCTGTTACGAAAACGGGGCACGGCCTGGTTCGTGCTGGCGAACCGGCGGATTTCATTTTCCCCGCAAATTTCATCCCTGATTCATCGGAGTTTACCCTCGCGCTCTCGCCGTTTCCTGTCGTTCAGTTCTCAGACAGCATGCGGTATCTTCTTCAGTACCCGCATGGCTGCGCGGAGCAGACAACGAGTCGTGTTTTCCCACTGCTCTATTTCAGTGAGTTGGCGAACGTAGTTGAACCGTCGCTTGCTGAACTTGACGGGGGACGTGACACTGCTAACAATTACATTGCGGCTGGCATCACGAAATTAGAAAGTCTGTTGATGTCCAATAACTATTTCGCTTATTGGCCCGGTGGCACATATCACAACCCGTGGAGTAGTATCTATGCTGCACATTTCCTCGTTGAAGCAAGAAAGGCGGGGTATGATGTCGCATCACGGATTTATGATAGGATGCTTGACGGGCTGCGCCAACAAGCTCGGCTATCTCAAAGTGCCTCTCGGCGCAATCAAAATGGCACGCTGACAGCGAATGTGGAACACAAACGTGAGTTGGTGCTTGCCTCCTATGCCTGTTATGTGTTGGCTGCCGCCGGGGTACCCGAGACAACGGTGATGCACTACCTGAAAAATAGCAGTACCCTTCCGGATTATAGCCAGTTCCAGTTAGCGGCTGCCTTTGCCCGGAGTGGAAAATTGGAAGTTGCCCTGTCAATGTTGCCCGTATCAGTTTCTCCAAACCAGATAGGTCCTTCTGAGACAGGAGGGACGCTCGACTCGCCTGTTCGCGCACAAGCCATCATGCTGGATGTCTTGTCGGAAGTCAATGAAAACCATCCATCAGTCCCAATGCTTGTAAAGAATCTGAGCGAAGCGGTAACGGCATCGGGCAACCGGTGGGCAACCACACAAGAAAACGCTTTCGCGTTCCTCGCACTCGGCAAAATTATGAAGAAACAGGTTTCAAGAGACTACACCGGCACGTTCACGCTCAATGATACGCATGTTGCTGACTTTGATTCAACCGAACGTCGTTATACCGATACGGTGTGGGACGGTGCCCGGGTACAGCTCAGCGTCCAAGGGAAGGGGAGCTGTTACTACCATTGGCGTGCTTTTGGCATCCAGCGAGATTCCTTTATTGAGGAATACTCGCGTGAATTACAAGTCCACCGTCGCTATTTTAGCCAAAATGGTGCCGAATTGGCGCAGTCCTTTGCCCACGGTGACTTAATTGTTGCCGAGATTAGCGTCAAAGCACTCACCGAAAATCTGGAAAATGTTGTTGTCGTGGATATGGTGCCCGCCGGCTTTGAAATTGAGAATCCGCGCCTGGAATCGCGCGCAGGCATTCCGTGGATAAAAACACAGGATTTCAAACCGGACTATCTTGACATTCGCGACGATAGGCTTATCTTCTTTGGTGTCTTCCCACGCCAGCGAGAACGCAAATTCTATTATGCCCTGCGTGCTGTTACACAAGGCGAATTTATTTTACCACCTGTCGCAGCCGAGGCAATGTATGATGCGACGAAATCCGCCGTGGCGGGGAGTAGGCGCATTAAGGTAGTCGGAATTGAGTAGCTTTTTTTTACGGACGTCACGTCTGTATCGCCGCATCAGTTGTAAACGATGGATATGTCTCGCCGCGCTCTTTGTTCCGGTGCTGCTGTTTGTTGCGGCAAACAAAGTATTTCCGTTGCCTAAAACGTTGCTCTATCCCCCTGCGTCTTGTATCGTGTTAGATAGAAATGGTGAATGGCTTCGCGCGTTTTTAACACCCGATGGAATGTGGCGAATACGAGAACCGGATTTAGAAAAGGTTTCGCCCTGGTTAAAACAGGCGACGTTAACCATGGAGGACAGGTGGTTTTTCTATCATTTCGGCATAAATCCTGTGTCAATCGTAAGTGCGGCGATGGAGAACCTCAAGGCGCGGAAGGTGGTTCGTGGCGGTTCAACTATTACGATGCAGGTAGCACGTTTAATGGAACCCAAGGCGCGGAATATGATTAACAAATGTATAGAGATTTTCCGTGCCCTTCAACTGGAACTCACCTATTCCAAGTCTGAGATTTTAACGTTTTACTTTAACATGCTTCCGTATGGTGGAAATATTGTCGGCGCTGCGGCAGCGTCACAGTTATACTTCAATAAGCCACAGGACACGCTCAGTATTGGTGAGGCTGCGCTCTTAGCCGCGCTCCCGAATTCGCCGGAGCGTTTGAGGCCTGATAGGTTCCCGGTGCGCGCGCGTCAGGCACGTGAAACCGTCTTGAGGCGAATCCGTGCTCGCGCCCAAATTTCACAAGCGCAGTTTGATGAAGCGCTGCAAGAGCCTATTCCAACAAAGCGTTACGCGTTTCCGTTTAAAGCCCCGCATCTTTCACGACGACTTGCAGCTTCTCAATATATCTCTGCAGCCGGTGCATTCGCCCTGAAAGGTGCCCCGCCGGTATACACAACGGTTGACATCAAAATACAGGAGACGGTATCGCGCCTGCTGCGGGAATATCTGGAGGTGCTGCAAAGTGTATCAACCGGTGCCGTCGTTGTGATGGATACCGAAAGCCGTGAGGTTCTTGCACTAGTCGGTTCACATGATTTCTTTGACACGGCTGCATTGGGGCAGGTAAACGGCGCGCTGGCCCCGCGTTCCCCCGGCTCTGCGCTTAAACCGTTTGTCTATGCGCTGGCAATTGACAAAGGGGTGATAACGCCTGCTTCACTGCTGTTGGATGTTCCTGTTTCCTACGCGGGATATCGTCCGGTTAACTACGACGGTACGTACTCAGGGTATGTTTCTGCCCGCGAGGCATTGGCACATTCCCTCAACGTCCCGGCGGTGAGTCTTGCAGCACAATTACAGGCGCAAAGCAGTCATCAATTGGCTGTGAGGAAGACATACTGTTTTCCGTTAACTCAATTCCTCAAGCAGGCAGGTGTATCCACTTTGTCGAATACCAGGCAGTATGGGCTTTCCATAGTCCTTGGCGGGTGTGAGGTGAATCTGTTAGAGTTAACGACGGTTTATGCTGCATTAGCGAATATGGGAGAATTCGTTCCGTACCGATTAACGCTAAATAGAGCTGCCCGGGCCCCTTTCCGCTTATTTCGGGAAGAAACCGCTTTTATGATTACCGAAATGCTCACGACGCGAGAACGCCCCGACTTTCCAGCGGACAGTTTTGAAAAAAGCGTGAACCTTCCCAAAGTCGCGTGGAAAACCGGGACATCCTATGGGCATCGTGATGCCTGGAGCATCGGTTATTCACCTGCATTCACTATCGGTGTGTGGTTAGGTAATTTTAACGGAAAGGGCACCCCACTGCTCAGTGGGGCTTCCGCGGCAACACCGTTGCTGTTCTCCCTTTTTAACGCAATTACTGCTGAGGAACAACATCGATGGTTTACCCGCCCGACACATCTCAGAACACGGGAGGTGTGTTCACTCAGTGGGCAGCCCGCTGCACCCCACTGTCCTACCCGCATGCGAGATGTCTACATCCCTGGCGTTTCCAGTGTTCGTGCCTGTACCCTCCATAAACGTGTTTATATTGATAAAGTCACCGGGTATGGCGTCTGTTCACGTTGTTGGAATGTAGCCTCAACTGAGGAAAGCATTCTTGAAGAGTGGGGCGCCGAGGCGGCTACATGGTTAGCCGAAAACGGGTTTGCGGTTCCTACCTTTCCGCCACATAACCCGGAATGTACGGCACCCATCGCCGGTGATGCGCCAGTTATCTTATCACCTTCAACAGATACTGTCTATTACATCCGTCCAAGTATTCCGCTTGAGCAGCAAAAAATCATGCTCAATGCATCGATGAGCAACCGAACACAGCAGCTGTATTGGTTTCTTGATGGCGAGCTCATTTCTACCGGGCCTAGACACTTTCTCACGCCGGTACCAGGGCAGCATGTCGTCACCTGCGTAGACGGTGACGGGCGCACTGCGAGTCGTTCTCTCCTGATTAAGCGTTTTTGAGTTCCCAACACCGATTGGTAAGTCTGGCGTGTCCCCGGGTTCGGCGCCTCAAAAATTGGCTTTTCACCGCCTGGATTTGAGTTTTGCCCAGGTTGTTGTCAACTTACCTGCTGCGTTAACTGCCAGTGCTTTTTGCATATTTGCGGTGACTTCTTCTGCGGTTAAAGCGACGCTCCAAATCTTGAATTCATCGATAACCCCGTTGAAGAAGTTCTCCTGTCCTTGATTCGCGGCAATCGACATTCCTTGTGCGCCGAAATCCATGCGGGCGTCACCGCCTGATTTTGCTTTACCATCAACCTCAGCGTTGATGTACATCACAGCCTCGCTTTTATCCTGTGTGCCCACGAAGTAGTGCCACTCGGGTTCAAATCCAATTTTATCCGTGAGCGCCTCTAATTCAGCGCCCTGTGTCGCAAAGTAGAACCCGAATAGCACCCCGCCGCGATTGAAGGTAATATGTGGCCGCCCACCCCCGGTGAGTCGATAAAGCAGATCGATGCGATTCCCGCCCTCAATCTTATCGTCGGGTTTAAACCAGAACTCAACTGTCATCTCTTTGGGTTCATCAATTCCGAACGGTTCTACACTCACGGCTCCGTTGTTAAAATGAAGGGCTTGCCCAACGACACCCTCCACCCAATCCGCGTTTTTAATATCGCCGGTGAAACCGTTGGGGGAGGTATCTTGCGCTTTTTTACCTTTTCCTTCATCAAACGGGAAATAAATAATTAAATCTTTCTCCGCATCGGCTGCGTGTACGAGTGTGACATTCAGAAATACCAATGCCGCTATTAATAGATAAGCAATGGGATTTAGCAAGGAAGTTTGTGGCGAGTACGGGCCAAGTCTATCGATGCTAGTCCGCCAGAATTGAAGAATCATATAAAAGAATCGTTTCATTTTTCCCTCACATTAAAGCGATAAGGCAAGTGAATCAATCTAGGATACGCGCGTGGCATTCCACCGGCGCGAAGCAGGCTATCTCATCTCGCCATATCAATATATTGGAGTAGTGTCGCCACTGCCCTCCAATTTATAGGAATTAGAACTGGCGCAAAATTCATTTGGCGCCAGTTGTTGTAATTAGTGGACAGTGCGGTTCCGTTCGAATTTCAGCGTGCCCCACATTGTAGTTAATTTCGCTGTGGGTTCGACGGATAGCACCTCTGGTACGTAATAATTGACGATAAATTCACCCATAATGGCTCCCCAGGAAACCCCTGGATGCGGGACATCTCCGACGTAGACTTGCAAGAAGATACCGAGTCGTCCACCAGTTTCTTCGTTGATAAGGACGCCGGGTTCTACGCGCAAATCTTCGTCCTTGTTTTCAGCGAGCGCGATGTCAAGTTTCCAAGGTGTTTTGTCGTAATCTTCGAGATGGAATGGGTATGAGGTATTATACTTCTTAAGGCTCGGCACATATTTTTCCCCGTCCGGTGTAGGTGTCATCTCAACGGGGTTAGCTTGCCAATTGTCGCCCTTCCCTTGCCACACGAAAGCGTTGGGAACATCCATGACATTTTGCAAGCCGGCGGCTCCGTTTGTTTCCGCGGGGCCTTCCGACGTATGAAAGGTATATTCCCCGGTATTAAAAATCGTATTACCCGCATCCAGAAATTCCTCTAAGAGTGAACCGTCAGGCTTTGTGTTGCCAGGTGGATAAATCGTTGACGGGGTGATGCCCGTTAAAATCAGTGTATTCCCTCCGCCGTCGGTATGTGCTTTGACCCAATTCGCTAATCCATCAATATCCTTTGGCTCAAAGACTTCGAGGTTTTGCCCTTTGATTAACTCGATAAGTGTATCGATTTCCTTTTGCGCGCCTTTTGCATCTTCGCGTGCCCAGGGGTGTGAATCTGTATGCAGCGCGACATCAAAAGCGCCCTCAATGATAGCAGGGCTCCAAACCATGCTGATGACTACGACGGTAACAAGTATCTTCATTTTACTAAACATTTTACCTCCATCTTCACTCATCTCCACTGCATCAGGCGGCGGTATATTTCATAAAACCGTCTATCCGTCTGTAGAGAAAAGAATCAAATTTCCAGCGATACCCACGTTAGCGAGCTTCCCAAGGACTCAATGGCTGTAGGTGGAATGCTGGGGCCATTAAAAGGGCGATTGGCTCTCTACCTCCCGGCCCTGGGTTGCCCACGTCGTCAGTTTTATCTTCTCGTTCCAGCATCCCTTTCGCATCGATGTAGGTTCTGAATTCCCCACCCAATTTTAGAGCGTTAAGGAATCGTATGATACGTTGTTAATTTACAAAGAAACCGTACAGATGTCAACGTTTTTTAGATTGAGCTAGGGTGAGACATTTCAGCGGCGCAACTCAGTGCCGCAGTGCCCCTATGAACAAACATATCCATCCGGCGATGAACGCCACGCCGCCTAGTGGCGTAATAGCACCCAGCCAACGAATGCCGGTAAGACTGAGCACGTAAAGGCTGCCGGAAAAAACTAGAATTCCTGCGCAAAATGCCCACCCGGATGCAATGATAAGTTGACTTTGCCATTGAGATTGTGCCCAGGCAGTTGCGATGAGTCCGAGCCCATGGTACATCTGATAGCGAACTGCGACTTCAAATGTGTCTAGCATCTCTGCCGGTAGTTTTGTGCGAAGCGCGTGGGCCCCAAACGCGCCAAAAGCAACAGCTAGTAGGCTAAAACCTGAACCGAGTGCAAAGAAAAGGTTTGACATCGTTTATCTCCTTTTTGATGTAAGAGCGGTTAGCTGGTTGAAGTTTAATTGGGGTATTTGTGATAAAAGGAGGAATCCTGTTTTAAGTTGACGGCTGTGTCATCCTTGAGCTGCTGAAGTAAAGTGTGGACGGTTACGCCAAGGCGCGGATGCACAACCCCCGATGCGATTTCGTCTAAAGGGACTAGCACAAAACGGCGTAGGTGCATCTCAAGATGCGGAATGAACAGTCCGGGCCCACACAAACAGACATCTGCGTAGAGAAGGACATCCAAGTCAATTTCTCTCGGGGCCCAACGGCGGCGAGTCTGTCTACCGACTTTGGTTTCAATACTTTTCAAAGTGTGCAGCACGTTTTGAGGGGTGAGGCGCGTTCGGATGGCGGCCACACCATTCAGAAAGTGGGGCTGCGGTTCATAGCCAATAGGCGCCGTTTCATAGAGCGAGGACACTTTTTGCAAAGTAACGCCCTCAGTTTCCGCGAGACAGCGGATAGCATTATGGATATACATGAGCCTGTTGCCGATGTTACTGCCGAATCCGATGTATGCTGTATGCATAACGAAAATCGCCCCTGGCAAGGAATTTACCGTTTAATCGTGGTTGGATAAGTGGGGTAAGAAGCTTGCGTATGCGATGGTGCCGCGGTAGCCCTCAAGGTTAATCATTTGGAGGGACGTAATTAAAATTTCCGAATGGCGATAGAGGTGTTATGTCCTCCAAATCCGAACGCGTTGGAAAGTGCGATATTAACCTTTCCATAGCGGCTCTGGTTCGGGACGTAATCTAAGTCACATTTTTCATCCGGCGTTTCATAATTGAGAGTTGGGGGGAGACAGTCTCTCTCCATTGCCCCTAAGCAAGCGATAAGTTCAACGGCGCCGGCTGCGCCGAGTAGATGCCCAATCATAGATTTTGTGGAGCTGACCGGAATTTTGTAGGCGCGCGCCCCAAATAGCGTTTTAATGGCGTTGGTTTCAGCAACATCTCCGATAGGCGTTGACGTCCCGTGCGCGTTGATATAGTCAACATCATCTACTGAGAGCTGCGCGTCCTTCAGTGCGAATTCCATGGCTTTCGCGGCGCCTTCCCCATTTTCCGGCGGGCTCACCATATCGTGTGCATCCGAGGTCATACCGAACCCTAACACTTCAGCATAAATCGACGCACCCCGTTTTTTCGCATGCGTCAGGGATTCAAGGATGAGGATGCCTGCCCCGTCCCCCATCACAAAACCGTCCCGGTCTTTGTTAAACGGTCTGGATGCCCGTTCGGGTTCATGGTTTCGCGCCGACATCGCGCGCATTGAACAGAATCCAGCGAAAGCGAGCGGTGTGATGGCGGATTCTGTTCCCCCGGTGAACATCACATCGGCGTCCCCACGCTGAATCAGCCGGAACGATTCCGCAATGGAATGATTGGCGGTTGCACAGGCGGTAACCGAGGAGGAGTTGGGGCCTTTCAGGCTAAAATGGATAGAAATTTGCCCGGCCGCCATATTAATAATCATATATGGCACAAGAAAAGGGCTGACACGTTTCGGCCCCTTGTTTTCCAAGGCTTTGGCGTTTTCTTCGAGCACACCAATGCCCCCGACACCGGAGCCAATTTGAACCCCGGCCCGGTACGGTTCTACGGTACTCAGTTCCAAACCAGAATCTTCGTGTGCCATCATCGCTGCCACGAGCGCATATTGAATAAAAAGCGGGAAGCGTGATGCAGCTTTCCTATCAAGATAGGCTTCCGGTTGGAAATTCTTAACCTCTCCCGCGATTTGGGTACGGAAATCGGTGGCATCAAAATAGGTTAAAGGTCCGATTCCGTTTTTACCGGCAGCAAGCGCATCCCAGTATTCATCTTTGGTGTTGCCTATCGCATTGATAACGCCGATTCCTGTAATAGCTACACGCTCCACGAGCCCAATCCTTTTTTCGTGTATGTCAGTAGACGCCCTGTATTCGCGCGTCTACCAGCGGTTCTTCGTTGACTAGCGGGTTAAGGCCAGGCAGGTGTGACGTTGCGTGTGCACTCACACCCGCGCGATTTTGGCCATGTGGTTGTTTGGGATGTGCCTATACATGTTCGTCCAAGTAATTGATAGCATCTTGGACAGTCTGCATTTTTTCGGCATCACTATCAGGAATTTCCAGGTCAAACTCCTCTTCAAGGGCCATAACGAGTTCAACTTGATCCAGGGAATCAGCCCCGAGGTCTTCCATGAAGGAAGCGTCAGAGGTGACATTATCAGGTTCAACTCCGAGTTGGTTCGCGATAATGTCAATAAGGCGTTCTTGATTGTCTGGCATGATGGTTTCTCTTATCTCCTCTCTTAAAGTTCAGTCATTGAGTGCCTGCGTTGTTAAAAAACGGCAGTGCCCTCGTGTTAAATAAATCGTGTAGGTTACATCACCATTCCACCGTCAACCTGCAGGGTTTGACCGGTGATATAGCGTGCGGCATCGGATGCCAAAAAGCAGACGGTGCCTGCGATATCTCCTGGGGTACCAAATTCCCGTAACGGGATTAGTTCAAGCAATTGCTTCTGATGCTGTTGTGGGATTTTCGCTGTCATGTCCGTTTGAATAAAGCCGGGGGCGATGGCGTTCACGGTAATGCCGCGTATTCCCACCTCCTTTGCAGTTGCTTTTGTGAATCCGATGATACCGGCTTTCGCAGCTGCGTAATTGGATTGTCCAGCGTTTCCTGTTATTCCCACCACGGACGACATGTTGATAATGCGTCCGCTTCTCTGGCGTATCATAGTCCTTAACACCGCGCGCGTGCAATACATCGTTCCGGTGAGATTTGTCTGTAAAACGTCGTCCCATTCCTCATCTTTAAGTCGCATGAGCAGTGTGTCGCGTGTAATTCCCGCGTTATTGACAAGAATATCGATTGCGGAGAAACGTTCTAGCGTCTGTTTAATAAGTGTCTCTACATCTGCTTTTTGCGAAATATCTGTTCGGATAGGAAGCGCATTGTGGCCTTCGCTATTCAAGATATCGGCGATTTCTGAGATTGCGTTTTCGGAACGTGAGCAGAGAACAACAGTTGCGCCGGCTTCGCAAAGGTTACGGGCAATTGCTGCCCCAATCCCGCGCGAGGCCCCCGTGACAATTGCTATTTTTCCATTAAGCATTTTTTATTTTCCTAAGCGTTCATTTTGGCCTGAAACAACAATGGCAAGCCTGTTGCTTTCTACCTTTATCAAGTTTGCCAAGAGCACTTTAGGCAGATGTTCCACATCTCAATTACAGAGAATCGATTCCCGCTTGGAGGCTTTTAACATCTTCAATATTCATTGCCGTGCTTCTACGGAGTGTGCGTTTGACTAGGCCGGACAGTACTTTACCGGGGCCCACCTCCACAAAATGTGAGATGCCTGTTTTGGCAATAGTCTGTAAACATTTTTTCCAGTGGACTGGTGCAGTTATCTGTCGAAACAGGAGTTGCCGTATCTCCTGAGTATCCGAAACAAATTCACCTGTCACGTTCATTGCGACATTTAGCTGTGGCGGCTGCAATCTCACTGTGCCGAGTATCGGTTCGAATTGTTTCTGTGCGTATTCCATCAAGGGTGAGTGAAATGCGCCACTTACGGGAAGGAGGCGACAACGTCTTGCCCCAATCTCAGCCGTGGCTAAATCGATAACCTCGGTGACAGGCCCAACTTCACCGGAAATCACCAACTGTCCTGGGCAGTTGTAATTGGCGATAGTTACGATACCTTTAACCTGATTACACAAAATTTGGAGTTTTTCCACTTCCATGCCAAGAATGGCTGCCATGTAACCACTCTGTTTTTTTTCAGCTTCAGCCATGGCTTGTGCGCGAGCGCGTACCAACCTTAACGCATCTGGAAACTCAATAACCCCGGCTGCAACGAGTGCGGAATATTCACCTAAACTATGTCCTGCCACAGCGTCGGGTGAGATACCGAATTGATTCATGACTCGTAATGTCGCGATGCTGCAGGTAAGAATAGCGAGTTGCGTATTCTCCGTCTGCTTTAGGTTCTCTTCTGGCCCGTGAAAACAGAGGGTGCTCAAGGGGTGTCGCAAGAGCGCATCCGCTTCATCGAAAACGTTGCGTGCGATTGGATACTTGTCGACGAGTTGTGCCCCCATTCCGACTTTCTGTGAACCTTGTCCTGGAAAAATAAATGCAGCGGGTTGCTTCATTTTCTAATTACAAACGTAGCAGTGTACTTCCCCACGTGACACCTGCTCCGAAAGTGACGAGTAGGACGAGATGGCCGGGTTTTGCGCGTCCTTCACGAATTGCTTCATCGAGTGCGATTATAACGGTTGCGGCAGAAGTATTTCCATATTTTTCGACGTTGATATAGACTTTTTCTCGCGCAATACCGAGTCTGTCACCTACGGCTTCAATGATGCGTAAATTTGCCTGATGGGGTATCAACAAGTCGATTTCTTCCACAGTCACGCCGGCTTGTCGTAGTACTCGCTGCGCCGCTTCGGGCATCAATCTTACACCGAGTTTGAAAACCTCTCGCCCATTCATCTGAAGTTTGTTCAATTTCTGCTCAATTCCTTCAGCTGTGAGTGGCATTCTTGAGCCACCCGCTGGGACGCCTAGTAGGTTAATATCTGCATAGTCTCCATCAGAGCCGATGTAAGATGCGAGTATCCCTTTTGTTTCTTCCGTGGCTTGTACGATAGCGGCGCCGGCACCGTCCCCAAAGAGGACGCAGGTACTTCTATCGTTCCAGTCAATAATATTGTTAAAAACTTCTCCTCCAACCACAAGAATGGTATCATATTGTCCGGATTTAATCAAGCCATTTGCGATGTCCAGTCCATAAAGGAAGCCTGAACATGCGGCAGAGATGTCCATTGCCGATGCATTCTTTGCCCCAATACCTTTCTGAACGTAACAAGCAGTAGCGGGGAAAAAGGTATCGGGCGTTACAGTTGCGACGAGCACCATCTCAATCTCAGCGGGATTGACACCAGCAATTTCAATGGCACGGGCAGCCGCTTTTACACTGAGATCTGAAGTGGCGGTGCCGTTGTTCGCGATGCGGCGCTCTATAATTCCGGTGCGCTGACGAATCCATTCATCGCTGGTATCGATGATTTTCTCGAGTTCAAAATTTGTTAAAATTTTTTCCGGAAGGTAAGCACCGGTTCCAGTAATGGTTGCATATCGTGGTTGTTGAGGATGGTTTCTCACGCCTTCGGGGCCAACGCCGGTTTGTGATTTCACCCGGGCCTCCTTAAGTATTCTCACTGGATTTTATAACGGGCCTTCCGTTGTAATATCCACACTTGGAACAGACTCGATGTGCAATCATCATTTCCCCGCAATATGAGCAAACGTTAACTGTTTTTTCATAGAGTGCCTGGTGGCTTCTCCGCATTCTTTTTTTTGATTTTGACGTTCTCCGTTTGGGATGCGCCATGTGACTATACTCCTGGGGAAAGTAGGTAACTTTCCCGGTAAGGGTGGTTTCGCTTATCTAAACGCTGCCCACCCGTTTTTTTACAGGCAATGAGGCGATGTGGCGTGAATAGCCCATCGTGTTACTCGTCCCTATGGTTACTCTCAGACAGCATGGGTGACAGCACAGAAAACGGGTTTGACGCGTGCGGCTGTGATGTCGTGTCAACATGTTCTGTGATATCACAAGAACAACTTTCATGATTGAGTTGAGTTCCACACTGCTCACATAGCCCTTGGCACGTTTCGGAACACAGTGGCCACGCCGGTACCTCAAGTACAAGTGCTTGCCGGACATCCTCGTTCAATTCCAAGGTATGGCTATCGTAGTAGCGCTCCTCACTCTGGAAGAGTTCCTCAATACTTTTCAAGGACTTGTCGGCTCCACTCTTGGACTGTGATTTTTTTTCAATTGGACAGAACAGTAATTCAACCGTTGCGGCAATACCCATCTCAAATTGGTTTAGACATCGTCGGCATTCAACGACGAGGTTCGAGGTAACTTCACCTGTGACATAAATATTATTGGCGTCTTGGCGAAATAAGCGGATGGTACAGGCGAGGGGCAAAATAAATTCTGCATCCTCAAACGTCAGTGCGAGCTCGCTCGCTTGTACTTCTGCTTCGTAAACCTTGAAAGCCTCGTATTGCAAATCCGTAAGGTCAAATACGAGTGTGTCTTTCATACTTTCATTTCCATCCCAAGTTAGCTACTTTTAAAAAGCGACTTCCTCTTCAATCCTAATGAGTTGTGCATTACCTTTAACGTCTTCAAGGGTATAAATTTGCGCGAGCGCGGTTTTCATATTTTTTTCGCGTGCTTTATGTGTCAGCATGACGAGCGACACGGTATCGGTGGCATGGGGTTCTTTTTGTATAACAGAGGCAATGCTGATATTGCAGTTACCTAGGATTGTCCCTATTTTTGCTAAAACGCCTGGCCTGTCGATAACGACAAAACGGAGGTAATAGCGAGTCTCAATATCGTCCATCGGACAAACAACCGCTTCAGCTTCAGTCTGCGCCCCCGCGAGCCAGGCGTGGGAGATAGACGATGGACTGCCTTGTTTTACGGATTTGGCAGCATCGATAATATCAGCAACGACAGCGCTTGCTGTCGGCATTTCACCTGCGCCCTGTCCATAAAAGAGGGTGGGCCCAACAGCATCCCCAATCACACATACCGCGTTAAAGGCACCGCCAACATTCGCCAGCAAACTCCGTTCTGGCAAAAGGGTGGGATGCACACGCGCCTCTACACGGGCATCCGGGGTGAGTTTCGCAATCGCGATTAGCTTAATCACATATCCGAGCTCCCTAGCGTATTGAATCTCTTTTTGGTTAATACCGGTGATACCTTCTACATGCAAATCTTTAAGCGATAGGTTACTGCGATAGGCGAGCGCTATCAGCAGAATCAGTTTTTGAGCAGCGTCAATTCCTTCAACATCAAGCGTTGCATCCGCTTCCGCATAGCCTTTATCTTGTGCAGCTGGCAGCACATCTGCAAAATTCACCGCGTTTTCGTGCATTTCGCTCAAGATATAGTTGCAGGTTCCGTTAACGATGCCGTAGAGAGAGTGAATCTGATTTCCCGCGAAACTCTCTTGCAACGTTTTGATAATAGGGATGCCGCCCGCCGTGCTTGCTTCAAAATTGAGGCTCACTCGCTGCTGCGATGCCAATTGAAAGAGTTCAGCGGCATGTTCAGCGAGGAGTGCTTTGTTTGCTGTTACAACATGCTTCCCATTTTGGAGTGCCCTGCGAATAAGAGTGCGGGCAGCTGACACGCCCCCTATTAACTCAACGACGATGTCGATGTCCGGATTGTCAACCACTTCATCCGGGTTTGTCGTTAAACAGTCGGACGGCAGCGTCACGCCAGCGCGTGTCGCTGGAAGTGTCTGTTTCGCTATTTTTTTCAGGCATAGCTGGGCACCACTATTTTTAGCGATTAATGCTGCCTGATTCAGGAGAATTTTGGAAACCCCTGTACCGACAGTGCCCCATCCCAAGATACCTATGTTGATACACGATTTATCCACAACCCCAACAGCCTCTTTTCTGTATATGTGACGGGCGTCCTGAAGGACGCGCTCTTTTGGTGTTTTTCTTTAACTTAAACATGATGGGTTTAAATTTGCTAAAGGTGCTATACCTTCTCCAAGCGAGACTCAATTCGTATGAATAGCATAAATCGGGGCGACTGGATTCGAACCAGCGACCTCTTGAACCCCATTCAAGCGCGCTTCCGGGCTGCGCCACGCCCCGTTTCCACATTTTTCTTTCTGTTTGGTATAGCGTGAGCGATTCGATTTCACCAGAGAGGTATTGGCTAGTTTCGTCCAACGGTTTTCCCTCCTGGTGATATCTTTATCTCTTCGGAGAAAAATATGAGCCATCATCAACTAATTTTAATAATATCACAAACACCAATAAATGTCAAATTAAATTATCAGCTTCCTGATTTCATTGCCGCATTCGTCCCGCTTCTGAGTTTCGGGGCGATTTCATCGTGCTCATTAATGCTTGTGATAGACAACGGCGTCTGGATTGCAGGTGTAATAGAGATGTCCCTTCCGGCACTTAGCGGCATGGCTTCGGGTACCACGACAGTTCGTCCACGCATCCGCCGGGCAACGAACCGGTTGGCGATGCTTGTGATGTGCTACAGCATCTGGGTTGCAGGTGTAATAGAGATGTCCCTTCCGGCACTTAGCGGCATGGCTTCGGGTACCACGACAATTCGTCCACGCATCCGCCGGACACCGGACGACTGGAGACGGTGTGGGTGTTGTCCGTATCGGTGTCGGTGTCGGTGTCGGGGGTGACGGAAAGGTATGCCGATGGGAGAGGCAGGCATACCGGTACCCCGTACATTGCTGTCCGTTCTGCCGCGCATTGCAGCGCCCATAGGCGTGGGAGCCGCCCGTGGTTTGTGGGTGCACCGCACACGCATGCATCGCCTGTGGAAAGGTATGCCGGTGTGGCGTGCAGGCGGAATACCCGCCCGGCTGGGTGCAGCGCTGCCCCGCCGCGTTTGTGACGGCACAGGCGCTTACCCAGTGGTGTGCACCGGCCGTGCCGCGCGGATGGATGCCACACGGCAGCCGCGGGACGGAGGCGACAGGCGCAGAACGCCGCTCGGCACCCGCCCATGTCATCTTCAGCACCGTCCCGTCGTCGGTGAACGGCTGGATGCCTGCCGTGGCGGTATCAGCATCCCAGAGGGTAACCCCATCGGTATCGACGTCTGTGGAACGCACCGCATAGCGGAAGAAGAGTTTCATCACCCCGCGGGCAGTTTCGGTGATATGGGTGCCGTCTGCTGTCAACATCGGATACGCCTCGCGGCGGTTGCCCCCGACATTGAGCAGCAGTCGCGCGCCTTGTTCGACATCCACGCTACGACGGAAGTCAACCCGCGCAATGATGGGCGTTCGGGCATCGTAGGGCCCCGCGCCAATGAAGGAGAGTGAGGAAAGTGTTGGGGTGTCATCCCCGGCAGTGTAACGTTTTGGCAGCGGTGTCTGTTTCGGTGAAAACGTCCACTTAACCCCATACTCGAATAAGTCTCCCCAGTCTTGGCTGCTGTGAACATCGCATGCAATCCAGTGCGGCACGTTTTGACACAGCTTATCGTTGTGATGCGGACGTCCCGCGCACTGCACGGCACGCGTCCAAGTATAGTGTGGCGCCTCGGGTGTTATATCGAAGATGCCCGCGGTGGGCTGAAAGGCACCGCTACCCGACGCCGTGCGGAAGGTACTACGCTGATTATCGATGTGGTTCTCGTAGAACATAAGCCCCATGTTCGTATATTGATAGTTCCAGGGGGCTTGATGATTATTGTAAACCGACGATGGTACGAGTTTCTGTGACGTACTTGACGGGTGTTCTCGGACAATATCAGATACATCGTGGTCCGCAAGTCCGAGGTGGTGTGCGAACTCATGCGAGACGGTGTTGCCCAACGCCTTGGTATACAGTGCGGTTTGGCTATTGGCGGAGGTGCGGGTATCTTTACCAGCCTCTCCCCAAATCTGTCGGGTGTAGACGATGGTATCGCGGCTCTTGTGTTGTGGCCAGGTATTAAATACGTCATGTGGCACGCCGCCATGGATATGGGTATGGGTATGGGTGGACTGCTGATGGGTATGCGGCGTGGCGTAATCCGTAGAAACATAGGCTTCGCCCCACGGGGCGCCGGGCTGATACTTCCGCTCCTCATCCCGTTCGATGTGGATGGCTTTCTGCGCGACGCGCCAGTATTCAAACACACGATGCCGGATGCATTCGTTGAAGTTGACAATGCGTTCCCTGTCCATCTCATCATGCGCAATGAACCAGACTTTGAACACCGCAGGGAACCCGTTTTGCGGTTCACCCGCATCATTCGTGGCGGGGCCAAGTTTCACCTCGTCTTCTGATAGAAGGCTCGGGTAGAAGGTTTTGTCGAATTCACTGTGGACGAAGACGTCTTTTCGGTTGAGTTTGAGACGTTTATGGACGCCGTTGACTTCAAACCCGCGATATTCCTCGTAGGCAACAAACCCGTCGCCGTGCCAATCGTTGGCACCGGCTTCTGCATCGGTTGTGGGCGTCGTGTCGCGTGTCCACCCAGTTGCGAACACTTCCCAGGCATCCGCAATGTTGTTCAGATTGACATCTTTGGGAATGTTGAACGCATCGTTCTCATCGATTGGCTTGATGCCGAAGAGCCATCCCTTTTTATAGAGGCGGGCGCGCAGCGTGCCGAACGCCCCAAAATCCTCACTTGTCACCGTGACACTGATGGTGAACGTGCCCGGTAGCTTGGCATCGGATGTCCAGGAGAAGCGTGCCTCGGTGGTGCCATCGGTGCGTGTTTCCCAGGTAAGGTGGTTGGTGTTGATAGGTGAGAGCGGGTTTTCCGCACGGGCTGCCCCGACGGATGCAAACACCGACGTTGTCTGCTCATTATAAATGCAGAGATCTTGTTTGGTGCCGGTGCCGGCGTTCATACAGGTGCCGGGCCAGTTGGACACCTCTGTGAAATGGAATTGGATTTCGCCTTCGGATGGGGCCCCGGTGACAGAAACCAGGAGTTCGAGGGTGTTTCCGTTTTCGGGTAGCCAGGTGTCATAAATGGAGGTGTCCTTGGCGTGGATGCGAATGGCAGCGGCGTGCGAGTTTGTTCCGTTTTCGACAATAAGCGCCACAAAAAGTAGAACGAAAAGGTGCGCTCTTTTCATGGTGTGTCTCCTTATCCTTATTGTGTTCCTTCCTGCTGTTTGCGTTGTGCATCAAGCAGTTTTTGGAGTTCAATGACGGTGCCGCGCGGTAAGAGCCCGTGGTTCATATACATGTTATGTATCCCGGCGCGCCGGACGGCGGCTTTCCAATCATTTTGTTCGTGGATGTTCTCGATGGCCTTGTCGTATTGTCCCAGGTCAATATAAGTCTGTGATAGCGAATGTGTTTTTCGAAGTCCGGATGTGATGGGGATGCCGTGTTCATCGTTGAGTTGCTTCAGGCGTTCCCACGCGGCGACAAACTCCTCCTTTTCCGCACGCGTGGCGCGCGGGCCCCAGGACAGGTACCCGGTATGCATGAACAACACCTCCGGGTCGTTGGGGTAAAGCGCGGCCATCTTCCGCCACATCGCGCCTTCGAAAGTCGCCCGTGTTTCAGAAACCAAACTATTTGCCAAATGGGACATTATCTCATCGGCGCGCTCCTTTGTGTCTGGGAGGAGTTTCTGCATCAATGCCTCATCTTTTACGGCTTCGTTCACAAGGGATACCCAAACGTGCCGATTCTCGAGCGTGGCCGTGTCGGGGAGCGCATCCGGGAGTTGTTCGCGTGTTAGCGGTTGCGGCGGCGGCGATGCGGATACTGTCGGCACGGTGTCGTTTATCGTGGGTTCCTCTGGTACAGCATCGGGCACTGCTTCGGATGCCTCCTCCGGCGGCGGGGCGCCCGGCGCGATAGGGGGAGGGGGAGGGGGCGCGGGTTGTGGCCTGTGGTACCAGATAACGATACCTGTAACAAGAAGAACAAGCACAATAAGTGTGCCGGTGAGGCGTTTCCAAACGCTTTGAAACATGAGTCGTCTCCTTTTTCGATGATTTTCAGGGTTTGCTGTTCTCCGTTTGGCAAACGGGGTTTCTCTTCGCCCGCTTCGAAACCGATGAGGGCTTATCTGTTCAGTTTTAGTCTATCACAAATCCCAATGAATATGAAAGGTGGGTTGTTTTCATTTTAGTTCTGTGCGCTCTTCCGCCTGGCGCTGTTTTGCCTCGTGGCGTCTTTTCAGTTCTTGTGCAATCCAGGGCGAGGGCAAGATGCCGTGGTGCATATACATGTCATGTATCCCGGCCCGTCTAAGCGCCGCTATCCGTTCATTTTGCTCCTTTATGTTCTCGATGGCTTTGTCGTAAAGTTCTAGTTCAATATAAGTCTGTGAAAGCGAGTGTGTTTTTCGAAGTCCGGATGTGAGAGGGATGCCGTGTTCATCGTTGAGCGGCTTCAGGCGTTCCCAAACGGCGACAAACGCCTCCTTTTCCGCACGCGTGGCGCGCGGGCCCCGGGGCAGATACCGGGTATGCATGAACAACACCTCCGGTTCATTGGGATACAGGCGTGCCATTTTCCGCCACATTGCTGCCTTAAAATACGATTGCGCCTCAAGCTCGGCAAAACTATTTGCCAAATGGGGGATTATCTCATCTGCCCGCTCCTTTGTGTCTGGGAGGAGTTTCAGCATCAATGCCTCATCTTTTACGGCTTCGTTCACCAGGGCATCCCAGATGTGCCGATTCTCGGGTGTCAGCGTGTCGGGGAGCGCATCCGGGAGTTGTTCGCGTGTAAGCGGCTGCGGCGGCGGTTGCTGCGATGCGGGTGATGCGGCTTGAGGTGCTGTCGGCACGGTGTCGTTTATCGTGGGTTCCTCTAGCACAGCATCGGGCACTGCTTCGGATGCCTCCTCCGGTGGCGGTGCGACAGGCGCGATAGGGGGAGGGGATGCGGGTTGTGGCCTGTGGTACCAGATAATGGTACCTGTCACAAGAAGAACAAGCACAATAAGTGTGCCGGTGAGGGGTTTCCAAACGCTTTGAAACATGAGTCTGCTCCTTTTCAATCTCATCATTGTGTTCCTTCCTGTTGTTTGCGCTGTGCATCAAGCAGTTTTTGGAGCTCAATGACGGTGCCGCGCGGTAAGGTTCCGTGGTACATCCGCATGTCATGTATCCTGGCGCGTTGGAGCGCCGCTATCCGTTCATTTTGTTCGTGGATGTTCTCGATGGCCTTCTCGTATTGTCCCAGTTCAATATAAGTCTGTGAGAGCGAATGTGTTTTTCGAAGTCCTGATGTGATGGGGATGCCGTGTTCATCGTTGAGTTGCTTCAGGCGTTCCCACGCGGCGACAAACGCCTCCTTTTCCGCACGCGTGGCGCGCGGGCCCCGGGGCAGATACCGGGTATGCATGAACAACACCTCCGGGTCGTTGGGGTAAAGCGCGGCCATCTTCCGCCACATCGCTCCTTCGAAAGTCGCCCGTGTTTCAGAAACCAAACTATTTGCCAAATGGGACATTATCTCATCGGCGCGCTCCTTTGTGTCGGGGAGGAGTTTCTGCATCAATGCCTCATCTTTTACGGCTTCGTTCACGAGGGATACCCAAACGTGCCGATTCTCGAGCGTGGCCGTGTCGGGGAGCGCATCCGGGAGTTGTTCGCGTGTTAGCGGCTGCGGCGGCGGTTGCTGCGATGCGGGTGATGCGGCTTGAGGTGCTGTCGGCACGGTGTTGTTTATTGTGGGTTCCTCTGTCGCGGCATCGGGCACTGCTTCCGATGCCTTCTCCGGTGGCGGTGCGGCCGGCGCGATAGGGGGAGGGGGCGCGGGTTGTGGCCTGTGATACCAAATAACGATACCTGTCACAAGAAGAACAAGCACAATAAGTGTGCCGGTGAGGCGTTTCCAAACGCTTTGAAACATGAGTCGTCTCTTTTTCAGATACAAATTGGAGGCAGCCGGTTGTCCCAGGGACATCCTGGCTGCACTCGGTTTGACTCGTTCATTGCTGGAATTTAATGCTGCCCCATGTAACAGCAATTTTTCCAGAAGGCTCAACAGGCAGTAATTTCACCAGGCCCGTTTCCATCAGGTCATTTATATCCTCTACTTCCAGGGCGGTATTGAAAAGTGCTACCTCATAGAGCATCCCGTTAAGTGTCTCTGAGGTGTTGTTAGTCCAACCACCGATGTTGACATCCGTGTCATTCTGAGGGGACGGTTTACCCATCCCACCAACAGAACCGATTTCCTCTGCATTTTCGTAGATACTAATGGTATCCTTTCCGTCATAGGTTGCTGTCATATACAACCAAGTATCTTTCTTCACATTTCCTTGCTCCCAAGCACCCTTCCAACCGTCTCGTGCAAAGTAAGCTTCCCAGCCTGTCCCGTCACTGCTTGTCCTGAACGCGTAATTTGCCACTGTCCCAGCCGCCGGTCTTTTGCCCAGAATATGTCCATAACCGTTCTCAGCTTTATTCACAAAAGTCCAAGCGGTAATTGTCCATGCCTCTTTCAGATACAAACTATCGGAGTCTGGAATGATAACCCGGTCATCTACCCCGTTTAAACTTAAGGCAGCCCCTCTTGGTCCTTTAACCCATTTTCCCCCTTGAAGTTCACCGTGGTTATCGTTTCCAGAACTGTCCTTGATGACATCGCCTTTCCCTTCGTCGAGTAGCCAAATCCCTCTTGCGGTTCCAAAGTCAATTTCCGCATGAATTTGCAACGTGAAGGCGAGGCTCATGGCGATAATGGCTAAGTGTGCTATAATAGATTTCATTGTTCCCTCCTAAAAGTTGAATTTACCATTAAGATTACGTTTTGTGTATGACTCTAACTAAAACGCATCAGCAGACGCTTCCGAATTTACCGCGGTGCATCCTCACTTTTTCGATTCTCTCTATCGTCCTGTCCTCCTATGTTACTTAAAGGGATTGCTTAATTTATTCGATGAAGAGGACATCTGCTGTGATACATACCATAGCATCCCGCCGAAATCTCGTCAATTTAAAGCGTTTCTCGGATGAATTCTTGAGGCAATGCCGTTTCTCTGTTATGATGGAGACAGTCGATTATCAAAAGAAGGAGACTCCATGATGAACAATACCCCATCAGTTGAGGATTATACCTCGAAAGTCCCACATTATACTTTTGCTGACACGTTGGAAGAGCAGGAAGCGCAGTTGAAAACGAACCCGTTGATGCTCCGTCTGCTTGAGGCGCGTAAAGGGTATGTTGGTGATGTACACCGTCCGATTTACCATTACATAAATCCGGAAGCGCTGCTCAATGATCCAAACGGGCTCTGTTTCTGGCGGGGCCGCTGGCATCTCTTCTATCAGGCGTATCCACCTGAAGATACGCGCCAGCATTGGGGGCACGCGATTAGCGAAGATCTGATTCATTGGCGTGACTTACCTTACGCGATTTACCCGAATCCGGAACGGTGCTGTTTCTCTGGGGCAACAGTGGTTGAAGAAGAGCGTGTCATTGCCATGTACCACGGCACTGTCGTCGGGAATATGGTGGCAGTGTCAAGCGACGCGTTGCTCTTAAATTGGGAAAAGGTCGCGGGCAAAGCAGTCATTCCTGCGAAGCACGCCGACGGTACAACGCCGGTTTACCGTGTTTTTGACCCGTGTATCTGGAAGAAAGATGGCATGTACTACTCCCTTTCAGGCGGAACACTTCCGCATGGACCCGGCGGTAAGCGGATTCGCGCGAATTTCCTACTCCGCTCAGCCGATTTGGAAAATTGGGTTTATCTCCATCCTTTCGTTGAGGATGATATGTATACGTTGGTAGGTGATGACGGTGCCTGCCCCTATTTCTGGCCCATCGGCGATAGGCACATGCTGCTCTTTTTTAGTCACATGAGCGGCGGGCAGTATCTCCTCGGCGATTACGATACCGCACGCGACAAGTTCGTTGTGACGGCCGGGGCAAAGCACAATTTCGGCGCGGCATCCCCCGCCGGTGTCCACGCCCCTTCGGCAACACCGGACGGTAAGGGCGGGCTCATCGTTATCTATAACATGAACCCCGCGAAACCGACTCAAGGATGGAACCAGATTATGACGTTACCGCGCCGTCTGACGCTCCTTGACAGAGATGAACTCGGCATTGAACCTGCAGGAGACATCGAATCACTCCGCTATGCGCACCAATGCGTGAATGCAATGACGCTTCCTGCCAATGAGGAGGTTGTACTTAATAATATCGCCGGCAACGCGATGGAACTTGCGCTCGAAATTGATGTGAAATCCGCCCCGATGGTTGAGTTGAATGTCCTCCGTTCCCCGGAAAAGGAAGAATACACCCGTATCGCTTTCTTTAGGGAACGCGGGATGCGGAATCCAGATTCACCTCGTGACGTCCGCGACAGTCTGCTAACCATCGATTCATCGTATTCGTCAATCGCCCCGGATGTGCTTTCCCGCGCACCTGAAACTGGCGCAGTCTCCATTGAACGCGACGAAACGCTTAAATTGCGTGTGTTTATTGACAAGAGCGTTGTAGAAGTGTTTGCCAATGGACGACAGTGCGTTGCAATGCGCGTCTATCCTGACAAGAAAGAGAGTGTTGGGGTTTCGCTGCGCTCCCAAGGACAAGACTGTACCCTGAAATCGCTGGATGCTTGGCAGATGCAGAATATCTATGAATAGAATTTGCGTCATTGACAAAGGGGGTTGAGGGGCTTTGGACTTCCTCCTGCATAGAGAAGGGGAGGAGAATGGGCATCATCAACGAGGGATGACTCATGATTGTATCATGGATTATACAGTGGGGAAAACGAAAATGAACCAAGCACTGAGTCAAGAATTTACGCCTGTCAACGGATTTACATCAGGCATTGAAGGCCCCGCGTGCGATGCGCAAGGGAATCTCTACGCTGTAAACTATGAAAGGCAACACACCATCGGAAAGATAACGCCGGGCGGAGATTCAAGTGTCTTTGTCGAATTAGCAGAGGGGAGTATCGGCAATGGTATCCGCTTTAACAGCGAAGGGTTCATGATGATAGCAGACTATACAAATCATAATGTGCTCAGCGTAGATATGGAGACAAAGGCGATTCGCGTCCATGCTCATGAACCGAAGATGAATCAGCCCAATGACCTGGCTATTGGGGCCAATGACATCCTCTATGCCAGTGACCCAAATTGGAACGAATCAACAGGACAACTGTGGCGCATTGACACGGATGGAAGCGTCACGCTGCTTGAAGCAGATATGGGTACAACAAACGGGATTGAAGTCAGCCCCGATGAAAAGATTTTGTATGTCAACGAATCGGTGCAGCGCAATATCTGGGCATATGATTTGTCTCCGGAAGGTGATATCAGTAACAAAAGATTGATTATCCAGTTTCCTGATTTTAATATGGACGGAATGCGGTGCGATATTGCGGGTAACCTTTACGTTACACGCCACGGGAAAGGCACCGTTGCGAAACTCTCACCGACTGGGGAGGTGTTACAGGAGATTCAATTGATAGGAAAACTCTGTTCGAACATCGCTTTCGGCGGCCCTGATGGATGTACCTGTTACGTTACAATGGCGGAACGCGGTAACGTGGAGATATTTCGCGCAGAATTACCGGGGAGAAGTTGGAAATTGTTTCAATCGCCTAATAGATAATGCGGGGTTTGATTTTGTGAGGCGGTTGTCCAAAGGACTCTACTGTGGACTTTCGGCGGAAATTCAGTGTGTACCAGACGCTTTTTTTACATGGTTTGACAGATAAGGTTATTTATGGTATTATTGCTAAATTAACAACTATTGAATGGAGGAAAATTATGAAACATCTGTTTATTGTCTTAATTCTTGCTTTGGCTTTTGCCCCGTATGCATCATCGGATTTACTGGAGGGACTCGTGTTATACATGCCGCTTGATGAGGGGAAAGGCGGAAGCACTGAAGACTTCTCAGAAAACGGATTTACCGGCGAGCTCAACGGTGGTGCGAAGTGGGTGGATGGAAAGTTCGGAAAAGCGATGCAATTTAGTGCATCCAGCGACTTCGTTGCAATTGAAGACGACGGCGCCTTTCACATTGAAGATGAAATCACACAAGCAGCCTGGGTTTATCTTGATAAGTTGCCAAGCGCACACGCCATTGTTTTCGGCACACGCATGGGCGGTGGTGGTAGGCACATCGGTTTCGGCTACGGCATGAATCCGGCAAACGGTATTAAGGTATGGACGAACGGTGCCGGCGGTGGGTTTCTCGATGTTAACGATAACAAAACCGCGTTGGACACCGGTAAGTGGTACCACCTTGCATATACCCACACATCGGACAACAAAGGGGCTGTTGAAATTTACCTGGATGGCGAAGTTACACACTCACAGAATTCGAACAATCCTGTTGCCCCTGCTGGAGCAACAAGCCAAATTCAGATTGGCACTTGGTCCGGGGAAGCCTGGCCCGGTATGGTTGATGAGGTGCGTCTTTGGAATCGCGCCCTCTCTGCTGATGAGATAAAAGCCAGCATGGATATGGGAGCAGATGAGTTTTTAGCTGTGAATCCGAAGGATAAACTCGCGACATCATGGGGTAAAATCAAACGTTTGCGTTAAGTCAGCATTTAACCTGAGGGTGGCATTGAGAAATGCTGCCCACCCTCTCTATTTTCGGATATGAGGTAATACGAAACCCAGCGGAACGCGTCCAGTGAGATGTGCGGAGATACGTTCATGTGCGGCTTGCATTGTCGCTTACAGCGTTAAAAAAAATGGAACGTTACGAATTTGTCTTAAAACGACTCGAAAAAACAGCGAAGCAGTACACCAATATTGCGCCGGAAAACGGGCAATTTCTCACCATTCTCATCAAGGCGATTCAGGCAAAAAATGTTCTTGAAGTCGGAACGAGTAACGGGTATTCCACTATCTGGCTTGCGTCGGCGCTTAAAGAGACAGGCGGCAAACTCTTAACGGTTGAATTTGACGGCGAACGAGCGGAGCTTGCGCGGGACAATCTTTCTGAGACAGGGTTAAACAGCATTGTTGAGGTGCGCGTAGGAAATGCGCTAGATGAAATCCCAAAATGTCCCTGTCCCCTCGACTTGGTATTTCTCGACGCTGAGAAAAGCGAGTATCAGCGGTACGTGGAATTGGCACTCCCCGTCATCCGGCGCGGTGGGTTAATCGTCGCTGATGACACCGTGACACTGCGCGCGGAAATGCGAGACTATGTCGAATTCGTCTTCACTACGCCACGCCTTAGTTCTGTCGATATTCCGTTGGACGACGGCATCATTTTGAGTTACAAAACCTGAATCGCAATGCAATTCAAGCTGTCAGACAAATCTACCCGTTTCACTGAATCTGTTATTCGAGGTATGACACAGCTCTGCCTGCAGTACGATGCGATTAACCTCTCACAAGGCACCCCGGCGTATCACCCCCCGGATGAAGTGAAAATGGCTGCCATCGCCGCCATTCAAGATGGTTACAACCAATATAGTATCACATGGGGCGCACCCACATTTCGCGAGGCAATCGCCCACAAAATGACAACGTTTAACCGCATTCCTACCGATGCCGCGGAAAACGTTACTGTAACTTGTGGTTCAACCGAGGGCATGCTATCGGCACTTCTCGCCGTTATTAACCCCGGTGACGAAGTGGTTATTTTTGAGCCGTTCTATGAAAACTATGGCCCGGATACCATTATCTCTGGCGCAACCCCCGTCTATGTCCCGCTACGAGGCGGTTTTTCCCGTGATAACCCCTGCACATTTACTTACGAACCCGATGAACTCCGGGCGGCATTCACACCGAACACCAAAGCGATTATCTTAAACACCCCGAATAACCCACTCGGTAAGGTTTTCACACAAAATGAGCTCCAACAAATAGCCGATTTGTGTTGTGAGTACGACTGTATCGCGATTACCGACGAAATTTACGAGCACCTGATATACGATGACAGGCCGCATATCAGCATTGGGGCCTTACCACAGATGCGAGCGCGGACTATCACCATCTCTGGATTGAGTAAAGCTTATTCAATGACGGGGTGGCGATTAGGCTATGTCGTCGCGCCGGCGCATCTGACGAATGCGATTCGCAAGATGCACGATTTCCTCACCGTCGGTGCACCACATCCCCTTCAGCGAGCAGGCGTAACCGCGCTTAATCTACCTCGAAATTATTACCGCCAGTTTGTCGCGAACTATGACAAAAATCGAAAATGGCTTCTGAAGACACTCAGGGTAGCCGGGTTCTCTTGCCACCCGCCAGAAGGGGCGTACTATATCATGACTGACATCACCGACTTTGGCTTCCCCGATGATACTGCCTTTGCCCAGTGGCTTGTCAAAGAAATTGGTGTCGGCGGCGTGCCCGGTTCTAGTTTCTATAGTCGTTCCGAACTCGGTAAGACTAAGTTTCGGTTTATGTTCAGCATGGCAGATGAACTATTGATTGAGGCAGGAGAACGCCTCATGCAAATCAAATCAAGAATCTGATAATTCCGTAGCATAAGCCTGACGGATTCGCCCTGATTTCCCTGACGAGGGCTTCCTACTTATCTACAAATTGTAATATGACGATAGGAAGTTATCTGTAGGAATCAGCTACCCGCAACTTATCGGTAAGCGTCAGCTGACAAGCGATGTTAGGAAGCAACGTCTTCCAAACACAACCGACAACAAAGGAGCAGTGATGGATACGTCTCTTGAAAACGAAACCTTCAATATTTATAGACGGGAAATTGAGAAACTTCTGCAGCAAGAACCAAAATATAAAACGCTCGGTGTTCCGGAACTTGACAAGATTGCGCATGCGTTTAAATTTACCTTAGAACAAGATAAGGTAAGAGTGCAAATGCTCTACGAGCTCATCGGCGACAAGGAATAAAGATGACATGCGACTCGAAAAAATCTTCCTGAAAGACTTCGGATGTTTTCAAAGCTCGCAAGATTTTGAACTCACTGAAGGGATTAACCTCATCTTTGGGCCTAACTTCAGTGGGAAAAGTACCCTCGTTAACACAATCTTTTTTACGTTAACCGGGAAACCGATTCTGCCACGGGTTAACACATCAGCGATGAGGCATGCAAACGCTTATTCTGGAACAGCGGGCCTCCAATTCGCCTGTAACGGTTATCAGTACCAACTTTTTCGCGCAACCGGGACGCGAATTCAGCTCCGTTCACGAAAACAGCAGGCTGACGCCTCGCGCTGGCAAATTCTTTTTGATGAGAAGCGTGTTAAAGTCGTCGAAACCGAGTTGGCGAATCGATTTGGGTTTGCTCATCAGCATCTCGCCTTAACCACTTTCCTTCGCGAAGGCGAAATTTTTGAATTCCTTGCCCAACAACCCACAACGCGCCGGGATATTCTCTATGCTCTCCTCGGTATCGACAAACTCATCGATGTCCGAGAAAGTTTCATTGACGCACGCCGCCTCGCCAAACGCGAAGAGAACCGCATTCGAGCACATCAAAGTAGTTTAAGATTTAAGGCACAGAACATCCATGCCGATGAGATACAGAAAATTGAAGAAGAATTAAAAAACTTGGAATCAGAGTATGATGCCCAAACAGACGATACCGAGTTAATCGCCGAATGGACACAACGAAAAGCGGAGTTGAAGACAAAGTTGGGCTGCTCCGCCGGCGAGCAGGTGGACGCTTTAAAGGGTTTTAACGATATCAACCACCTCAATCAGAAAATAAATCAAATTCAGCAGGCACTCACAGAATCCTCAGAACTTAACACAAAACGCGAAGCACTCATCCAAGAAATCGGCAGCAGCAAATCACACATATTAACGCTGACAACCGTATGTGACACCCTCCGCGCACTGCTTGAGGATGGCAATCGACACTGCCCAACCTGTTACCAGGCAGTCACACCGGAAGTCGTTCAGCGGATTATTGACGAAAAAAACATCCGAAAAATCCAAACTGCAAGCTCAACTATCGAAACAAGAGCAATCCTTAGCCAAACAGAACAGTGAATTGAAATCACGCAGTAAACTTGAAAAACGACTGCAGCAGTTGCAGAAGGGCCAGACTGACTGGGAACGTCTCGCCCAAACTATCCGTACAATTAAAAACGAACTCGCTACATTAGAAGAACGATTAAGTGAAAGAGGTATCACCGAAGCGAACGCTACTTCCAACAATCAAGCGAAACCTTACCGAGATAAACGCCAACTCAAAACACAAATCGACAACCAGCGGAAACGACGTGACAAGCTTAAACAAGAAGAGGCTGTGCGATTAGATAGGTTCAAAGAACTTCAGCGCGTCAATACAAATACTGCCAAATCTGAAAAGACGCGCCTCAGCCTTGAACTTGCATGCGACGGTATTGATAAAACGATACAAACCTTACAACATCAAATCCTCCAGCCCGTTGAACGAGCACTCCACCAATGGATTCAGAACATGCAGCTTTTCGGCTCCTCACTAGATAAGGGACAAGTCGACTTAAAGCGCCAATACCTGCTACCATCGCTCACGATAGACGGCACCGAGCGGAGTTTGATGCTCCTCAGCGGCAGCGAAAAGATGGTTTTGTATCTCTGTTTTAAGGCTGCCCTCTCCAAAGTTTTGGGAAATCCCGGATTCTTTGTTTTTGATGACGCAACACTCCATTCGGATACCGCGCGAAAAACCTTGATAGTAGAATTTATCCAGGAACTCGCTAAAGAGTATCAGGTTATTGTAACCACTCACGATGACGAGGTACGCAGCGCTTTAGAGAACGCACACATCATTGAAATGAATCCTTTGTAGTCACTACTCCTAATTTTTGTTCCATATTTCAGAAGATTTGCTAAGCCGAACTCTAGACGATACCAGACAGAACTAGAAACTCCCAATAAAGGAAATCGAATTCATGAGCAGAAGCGTATTTAAATCAGCATTTGCTAAGCCATCTGGAATTTTCACGTTTATTTTTCTCATTTCACTTGTCTTTTCCCCTCACAGTTTTGCACAAATTGCAGAACTCGAGAATGTTGTTCGGCTAGTCTACTTTGTTCCGAACAACAGGCAGCCACAAGCAGGTATAGACACGAGACTGGATATATTGATAAAAGACGCGCAGCGGTTTTATGCAGACGAAATGGAACGCCACGGGTTTGGCAGAAAAACCTTTAAATTTGAAATCCACCAGAACGGAAGGGCTGTCGTGCATCGGGTGAACGGACAATTTAACGATGCATATTATCGTAATAATATGGGAGAGAAAGTTGAACGGGAATTGTATCAACATTTTAACAGGTTCAAAAACATCTATTTCGTTGTCATAGAGATGAGGAGTGAATTTATTGGCGGCGGCGGACTTTGTGGTATCGGCGGTTCGGAATCTCGATGGCGGAGGTACCCGGGTGAAAGTATTGAAGTACAACGTGGAGGAATTTCCCTCATCCCCGCCTCTGGATGGTGTTTTGAAAACGAACATCTCGTCGCATATCATGAACTCGGACACACCTTTGGATTGGGCCACGATTTTCGTAATGATGCCTATGTGATGTCTTATGGCGAAAAAAGCAAAAATCGATTGTCTTCATGTGCCGCTGATTGGTTAGATGTCAGCGGCTACTTTAACCCAGGACAACGCGAGGTAAAGGACTTCCCTACTGCTGAGATGCTCACGCCACTTGCAGCTTCGGGGAATGCTATCAGGCTCCGGTTTAAAGTAACGGATATGGATGGAATCCATCAAGCTCAATTGTTTATCCCAACAGTTCCGGGCGATGCGGTTTCAGAGGATAGTAAGTTACAGAGTTGTCGCTCCTTAAACGGCAAAAATAGCAGTATCGTTGAATTTGTCACCTCCCAATTGACACCTCGCACCCGTAATAAAGTTAATCTTCATATGATTGATGTAAATGGAAATTTTTATTGGCATAAGGGCTTTTGGGTTGATACGACTGACTTGCTGCCCCCTTCGAAAGTTGTGAGCCTGCCGGATGCGAATTTAGCAGCCGTTATCAGGAAAAAACTCGGCATGTCACGAACAGATGAAATCACACAATTTGATATGCTAAAATTAGCAGAATTAACCGCAGGTGGGCGACAGGTAAAAGACTTGAATGGCCTCGCACATGCAAAGAATCTGCGGGTGTTAAAACTCTTCGACAATCAGATTCAGGACATCACTCCGCTCGCAACATTGACAAAGTTGGAAATATTAAGCCTTGATAGAAATCAAATTAGCGATATCAGTGTACTGACAAAGCTGCAGAATCTTACCCATTTGCGCGTTGCGGGGAATCCAATTGTCGATAGAACCCCTTTGCAAACGCTTCTGAGACGAAATCCAAAATTGGAATTGGATATTAATGCGACACAGGTATCCCCCGTCGTACAACTGAGTGATACGGAACTCCCGCCGATATATTGGATAGACAGAGAGACGAGCGGAATCTATCACCTTGCCAGCGGTAAAAAGCGTGTCGAAAATATTGCGCCAGGTGTTCTGAATGTAAGGGGCATTGCGATAGATATGGCGAATAAAAGATTGTACTGGACAGAACGGACAAGCAATGACACCGGAAAAGTCCGAAGTGCGAGCCTGAACGGCTCAAACATACAATTGGTTGGAGAATTAACAAGTGTGCCAAGCGAGATTGTTGTTGATGTTGCAGCGGGTAACCTCTACATTGGGTTAGATGCTGAACATGGACTTGCGTTGGATGTTTCGGGCCGTAAATTGTATTGGGGAGAACGGAATAGCATTTGGCGTGAGGAACTCAACGGTAGGGAAACAGAAGAACGTGTCATTTTCACATCGTCTGAGGTAAAGAGCATTGCGATTGGGAACAATAAACTCTACTGGGCGGTACAAACGGGGGAGCGTCTCGGCGAAATCCGGCGTGCGAATCTCAACGGTTCGAACAGTGAAAGGCTCGTTATGCTAAAGAGCGTTCCGCTTAGCGTCGCGATTGATACGCCCGGGCGGAAACTCTATTGGAGCAATTCTCTTGGAAGAATTCAGCGTGCAGCGCTCAATGGAAAAAATATCCAAACCGTCATGAGTGGATTAGGGACGCCGGTAAGCCTTGTTTTGGGGGTACCGGCGTTCAAACTGCCACTTCTTGCCGCACCGGCCGCTGTTCTCGTAACACCTGACAAAACGCGTTTGTATCCCAACTATCCGAATCCGTTCAATCCGGAAACGTGGATACCGTATCAACTTGCGGAGCCTGCTGATGTTACATTGCACATCTATGGTTCAAACGGTGTATTGATTCGGAGCTTGGCATTAGGGTATCGAGTGGCGGGTATTTATGATAGCAAACGCCGTGCAGCATACTGGGATGGGAAAAATGATATGGGTGAACCGGTAGCGAGTGGGGTGTATTTTTATACACTCTCAGCTGGCGATTTCAGAGGAACCCGGAAAATGCTGATTCGGAAGTAATGTGCAGGGGTAAAGGGTAGGGCGTTCCATTTCTGAGATTTAATGAATGACGGGTTGGTTAAAACCGCTCAAGATAGATGTCCCCACTGTCTTGTTGTGCGCGACTCCAAACCACTGCCCACTGCCCGTCTCCAACGGATACGACAAAGGGCGGATAATGCATGCCTTTCCTCACAGAAATCGCGCGCCCGTTTTCCTGCCAGAGCCTTTTTCCATCTAAATCAATTTGCTGCCCATAGATTGCATCCTGGCTTTCATCCCCAAAATCCTCGCGATAGTCGAGCCACCCGACGAAAAACCGGTTCTCCTCGGTTTTCACAATAAACGGTTTATCCTGATGCCCGCCGGCTGTACAGAGGGGTAGCCCGTCTTTTTTCCAGAGCGCCGTTCCATCCCGGGCGATGCGCTGCGCATATAAATCGGAATATACATCACGCTCATCGCGCCAGACAACGATAAATCCCCCGTTTCCATCATCAGTAACCGAGGCATGCTTCTGAATCCCGGGTGCTGTGCAAACGGGAACACCGTTTTCCGCCCACATCTTGCTGCCATCTGGCGCGATTCGCTGGGCGTAGAGCTCATCGTTAATGAAATTCTCATAAATCTGCCAGAGTACAATAATTCCACCTGAGCCATCGGCGATGACGCGTGGCACACCTTGCATCCCGTCCTGCGGTGAAATAAGACGGGGGACATCCCATAACGGTGTTCCATCCAACCGCAGCCGATAGGCGACAATGTGCCACGCGTCATATCCAATTACATCCCACCAGACGACATAGAATCCACCGATGCCATCAGCAACGAGGAGCGGTTCGCTTTGCAACGATTCCGATGGAAAGACAGGAATGCCATCGGTTTTCCACATCGGTTTTCCGGCCTGATTAATTCGTTGAATGTAAAGATCTTGGAATTCAGAACTTCGTCGTTCATCTTCCCAGACACAGATAGCCCCGCCTTCCCCATCACTCAGAATCGCCTGTGTGGATTGTTCAGCGGTGTTCTTGCAGACGGGGATGCCATCGGTTTTCCAGAGCACTTCTCCCGCAAGATTCACCGCTTGGGCATAGATGTCCCAATTCGTTTTGTCGCGCCTATCATTCCAGACGACGATTGCGTGTGAATCATGACGAATCATTCGGAGTCGACGTTGGTTTCTCTCTGCTACACAGAGCCCGAGCCCATTCACTGCCCAACGTGCTTTTCCGCTGCTATCTATGCGCTGTGCATAAACGTCCCAATCCTTGCCTGTGCGGTAGTCCTCCCATATCACGATAATCCCCTCTCTGCCATCGTCAACTACCCATGGCAAAAATTGGCCATCTGCTGCAGTAGATACGCCCGTTTCCGCAGATGCATCCGTGCACAAGATGATGAACCCGACGACGACGACGGCGACGACGGATAGGCAGCTCAATCGGTAAAAAGTGTTTTGGGTGTCCATAGATTGACTAGTGTTCCTTTCGTCGTAAAATCAAGTGCTTCCCACTGCACAATAGGGAGTGTAATGTGGGCAAGTGCCGCTGTAGGCATCCGTCTAACTTGTTGCGTCAGTCGCATAACGAGCTGTTCCATCGTCGGGTTATGCCCAATTACCATCACGCGTTGATAGGTATCAGGCAGGGACTGCAAGGTTTCAAAGTAAACACCGGCGGGTGCGAGATAGAAAGCATCCAGCAATTGTGGCTTCCCTGTGTAATCACAAGCTTTCGCAACTTTAGCCGCTGTTTTTCGCGTCCGTTTCGCCGCTGAACTGAGTATCAGTTCAGGAATTAACCCTTGTTCACGCAGGTGACTTCCCATTCGCGGCGCATCTCGCTTGCCGCGTTTGTTGAGCGGCCGCGCATAATCAGGGAGTTGCGGTGCATTCCAGCTCGATTTCGCATGCCGTAAAATAAGAACTGTTTTCATCTTTTCGTATGTGAGCCTCCGCTTGACATTTCTCGTCGCCTCTGCTTTGCATGCTACCAAAAATCGAGCTAAAAATCAACATTCCGGCAATGATTGAGTCTATCGAAAAAGGAACTCTCCGTGCTTCGGTGTGCAAGGGATTACTTCCAAGTGGTTCACCGGCAAATTTATTGCACCTCCTAAAATGCCGTTACTCCTGAAAAATCCGAGATTCAGACACAGCCGATTCTATAGACGGTTATAAAACGAAATAGTCCCGCACACTGACAAAAATGCCTTGCATTCTGCACGTTTTTGTGGTACTATTTAAAAGGTTTTTTGTCAACCATTTTGCGGATATATCCGTTATATAACTGCGTAATCACAAAGCATAGACAATGGCGGCTGAAGGTATCTAGGATAGAAAATGTCCCGCAATATATCCGTAATTTAGAAAGGAAATAGCATTATGTTCGTCAAAATCAACCACATGTTCCTAAAATTGTTGCTTGTGGTATTCCTCTTCACCAACCCGGGCTGTTATATTGATACAAACGATGCTGATGATGACGAACCTCCCGCTGTCCCGCGCTGGGTTAGAACCGTCACTGGCGATGGTCAAGTTCGCATTGAATGGTACCCTAACGCTGAATACGACTTGGCAGGTTACCGTGTCTGGCGGGGACGTGATGGTGTCAATTTTGATGATTTACTCATCGAGACATCACCTAGAGCGACAAGCTACACCGATACCAATGTTCGTAACGGTGATACCTACTACTATGCCGTTTCTGCTTACGACAGTGAAGATAATGAAAGTGCTCTCAGCCGCGAAAACGCGTGGGATACCCCGCGGCCGGAAGGACAAAACATTACCCTTAACGATTACCAATTTCTTCCCGAACGTAGCGGCTTTGATTTCTCACGCCCGGAAAAAGGTAGTATTCCATGGGATGCCCCCGCAACAGATGTTTATTTCGGATTCGACGCCGTTGTTAATACTACCTATCTCTACTCTGATAATGACACGTTGATGCAAGATCTCGGATATCACGAAAATTTTGACGAAGTTGATGTCGTACCTGAACTCGGATATATCACCTTATTTGTTGAGTTAATTCAAGGGCACGTTTATGCCGTCTATACACCGGATGGAAATTTCGCCAAAATTCGGGTTCGTCAAATTTCTAATGATGATGTCATTTTTGACTGGGCGTACCAACTTGAAAAGGATAATGTACAATTAGCACCCGCTGTGCAAAAGCCGTAGCTTGCTAAGTTTACCGTACAAAACAGACTTTGCTTCATGGTGCGGCGCGTGCCTCGCCATGGAGCGAAATTAAAAAGGAAAATTATGAAAAAACGCCACTGCACTTTTTGGCTATTCGGACTACTCCTTGCCGTATCTACACAGACAGTGCAACTTGCAGCAATGGCCGGTATACACAGTAACGCTGAGCAATCCGAAAGTCATCAGAGACTGCCCTTTGCTTCCGGTGATACATCTGAAAAGCCGCAGAATGAGCCGGCCTACCCACTTTTCCGAAACCATGCAGAGCGATTCTATCCAGAATTGGACGCGCAAAAAGCGACTCGGCTGTCACTGTGGATGCCGGGCTTGGGACAGGCGTATGCACGTAACTATAGCAAGGCGACGCTTTTTCTCGCAACTGAGTTGAGCGTGTTCGCACTCGCGGGTTATAACATCGCTCGCGCCCTGCATTACAACGCGCAGGACGGTTTTGAAACAGGGTTCCAAGATTCGCGAATCGGTGAATTCTTAACCCCCGCCCAGGCTCGCGCCCGAATGAGAAACCACACGCTCTTTGGTGGGCTTTTTCTCCTAACCGGAATCGGCCTCCACGTTTGGAATATCTTTGACGCGCCCAAAACAGTGGACGCGTATAATAATCGAAGATTTTCCATGCAAATGCAACAAAGAGAACACGGAATACTTTCGTTTATTTTTACGCACCGGTTTTAAACGATTTTTTTTCTTTTTGCTTACGAACGGGAAGCTGCTAACATGCGTTATGTCACGCAATTAACGAGAATCTTTTATTGCCTACTCATCGTCATGCTTATTGCCCCACTGGGTGTATCCGGGCAGCGAGTGTCTACCTCACGCGATGATATTTTGACAAGTCTCGTTGAAACTGAAAACATCTCACCGACGCCTTTACGGGTAGGGGAAAAACTTACATATGGTGTCAAACTCCGAAAACTACCGGCAGGAAAACGCTTCGATGAAGTTGTCAGAAAAACAGTGTTGGATGGAAAGGATGTCTATCATATCCGCTCTGTGGCAAAAACCCGCTCTATTTTCAGCCTCTACCACTTCCGCAATCAGCAAGAAACATATATCTGGAGTAGCACCCCGTCGTCTGATATAGCTGAACCGTTGGGACCGCACTCAGACAAACGCGTCTATACAGCAGCATTCTCGCCGCTCCGGTTCAAGAATCAGATTGAGGATAGAAAATATCGCGGCACTATCATCGCAGATTTTCGCATAGACGATGCCATAGAATATCAAAAAATTTCGCGTTCAAATCCAAAAGCTCCCCGGGAACATGAAATCAAAAAGCTCGTTATACAGCCCGGAACACAAGATGAACTTTCTATGCTCTATTTTCTCCGAAGTAAACATCTCGCAATTGGCAAAACCTATTTTTTTCCGCTTCTGGTTAAGGGAGAAGTGCGCAAAGTTACGCTCACCCTTGAACGCGAAGAAATCTTAAAAAATAAGGCACTAGGACACGTTAAGACGCTTGTGTTACGCGCCTCAAACGGGGCACAGTTGTGGTTGACAAACGACACGAGCCGCATTCCTGTTAAAATTAAAGCAGAGAGCAAAATTGGAAGAATGGAAGCGAACTTGGAAAAGATAGAATTTGTGAAATAGATGTTCTGAGTACATGTCGAGGGGATAGGGATACGCGCCACAGCAGGATGTTCTTATCGCTTCTCTAGACGAAAAATGATAAAGCTCTTACGCGACACGCAAAATTATAAAAAACTCAGCACGGCCCTCAAACAAGGTGATGAACTCCCGTGGCTGCGCGGATTGCCGAATGCATCCACAGCATATCTCTTGGCAGCACTGATTGACGACTTTCCCCGCAAATCATTCCTAATTGTGCTTCCATCGCAACAGGAAGCAGAACAAGTCCATGCGGAAATTCTGGCCTATTTGGCACAGAGTACGCCTAACACCGAGGCCAGTTCTGACAACAGTTTCTATCATGACAAAAATGACATCACTCTATTTCCGGGCTGGAAATCTCAACTTTTTGATGGCATAGCTCCGTCTAAAATCAGGGCCGCCCAGCGGATACAAACCCTGCAGAATTTACTACAATCCCCGGGACGCAGCATCGTTTTAACCACTAGCCGGGCATTAGCTTATAAGCTTCCGTCGCATGCAACCTTCTCAACCGCTTTTTGCAAACTTCAAATCGGAGATGAAGTGGAGCAGGATGATGTCAGGGAAATGCTCTTACGGGGCGATTACAAACCTGTTGAATTAGTAGAGGTTAAAGGGGAATTTGCTTGCCGTGGTGATATCCTTGATGTCTATCCACTTACCGCGGATACACCCGTACGAATTGAATTTTTCGGTGATGAAATTGATGCCATCCGTGCTTTTCATCCAACGTCGCAGCGTTCAACGAAACAATTTGACGCCATTGTTATCCCACCTATGCGGGAAGTCGTTATGGCTGACGTGTCATTGGAACACTGGCAAGCTCAAACGGAGAAAATCATTCAAGAATATGCAACACCAAAATTGATAAATTGTCTTCATGAACTGACACAACGTTTAAAGGATGCAACCCGCAAACCGACTATGAGCCAAACGCATCCCGCGAAGTTACTCAGAGAGAAAGGGCAGATTCTTGATGGAATTGAGGGATTTCTGCCGATGCTTCTCCCGCAAACCGAACAGCTCATCGACTATTTCCCTGATGACACCTGTGTCGTTCTGATAGAACCACAGTGGCAAAAGCGCGAAGTTGTCCAAATCTTTGAACAGGTGCAGCAACTATTCGAGAATAAAATGGAAGCGTCGACATTCATGGTTCCGCCCGATAAGCTTCTTGTTTCGTTTGAGGAACTTCAGGCACGATTAGAGAGATATCCTGTTATCTGTTCATCATTGGCAACCCCGCGTGACATATCAAACAGTTTACGTATCAGCGAAGCAGCGGAACTCGACTTTGATATGAAATCCTTGGGATTGCCACCCGGCAACTATCAAATGGTTATCAGTCACATGAAAACGTGGGGAGAAAAAGGGTATCGAGTTTATGTTTTCTGTGAAACCCCGCAGCAGGCGAAGCGTGTCTCTGAAATCCTAACCGAGCGCGCGTTAAACTTAACGCCCCAAGATAACAGCGTTGCTAGTATACTGCCCGGTTCTCCTAAGGCGCATCTTATATCTAACGCCTCTAATCGCTTTAATCAACATGTCGTTACAGTCGGGAAAATCACTGAGGGGTTTCTTAACGAATCGCTGAAACTTGTCGTCATCTCCGAAGAGGAGATATTCGGCAACCGGCAGCAGCGTCAAATACGGCATAAACGTCCACAGCATGGCCCCCCGGTTCTCAGCCTAATTGACTTAAAGGTGGGGGACTCTGTCGTGCATATCTCACACGGCATCGCGATTTATGAAGGGATTCGCCGGTTGGATTTTGGCGGGAAATTTCAAGATTTTCTCGTCCTCAAATATAGTCATGAAGATATCCTCTATGTCCCGACGTATCAAGTCGATCTTATTCAAAAATATATTGGAAGTAAAGAGGAGACGTACAAACCGCGGCTTGACAGACTCGGCGGCCCCGCGTGGCGCAGGAGAAAAAATAAGGCGAAAGCATCAATAGAAAAAATGGCTGATGAGCTCCTCAAACTTTACGCAGCGCGCCAGGCCCGTAATGGGTATAGCTTCCCTAAAGATGTCCCCTGGCAGCCCGAATTTGAGGCACTGTTTCCGTATCGAGAAACCGATGACCAGTTTCAGGCAATTGAAGACGTTAAAGCCGACATGGAGTCAGCACGTCCCATGGACAGGCTTATCTGTGCGGATGTTGGATACGGAAAAACCGAAGTCGCCTTGCGTGCCACCTTTAAAGCCGTGATGGTGGGGAAGCAGGTAGCGGTTCTAGTTCCAACAACGATTCTCGCCCTACAGCACTATGACACCTTTGAAAAACGGTTCGAACCGTTTCCAGTTCATGTAGAGATGTTAAACCGTTTCCGGACGCAAAAGGAGATAAGGCAGGTTAAAACCGGGCTCTCAGAAGGCACCGTTGATATTGTTATTGGAACGCATAGCCTCCTCTCCAAGTCCGTTAAGTTTAGTAACCTCGGGCTCTTAATTGTTGATGAGGAACACCGCTTCGGTGTTAAGCATAAAGAGAAAGTCAAGCAATTTAAAGAGACAATTGATGTGCTGACGTTGACAGCGACACCCATTCCGCGGACGTTGCACATGTCGCTTGTCGGGATTCGTGACTTCAGCGTTATTAACACGCCGCCTGAAAATCGGTTGCCTATTCAAACGTATGTCATGCCATATAATTCCGATGTCGTGCGCGCCGCGATTCTGAAAGAATTAAGTCGCAGCGGCCAGGTATTTTTTGTTTACAATCGCGTTCAGAGTATCCTGAATATGGCAAAAAAGCTGCAACAACTCGTCCCGGATGCGCGGATTGCTGTCGCACATGGCCAGATGCCCGAACGCGAACTTGAAACGATTATGCTTGAATTTGTTCGACATAAACACGATGTGCTCGTTTGCACCATGATTATTGAATCCGGGCTCGATATCCCCAACGTGAACACTATCCTGATTAACCGCGCCGATGCACTCGGTTTAGCACAACTCTATCAACTTCGAGGGCGCGTCGGACGTGCCGATGAGCAGGCTTACGGTTATATGTTCTATCCTGAGAATCAAGTGATTACCGAGGACGCGCAGAAAAGACTCCGCGTTATTGAAGAATTCACTGAACTCGGCTCCGGATTTAAAATCGCGCTCCGTGACCTGGAAATTCGGGGAACCGGCAATATTCTCGGGGCTGAGCAGCACGGACACATCGTCACAATCGGGTATGAGCTTTACTGCAAACTTCTTGAAGAAGCCGTTCAGAAGTTGAAAGGTGAAACGGTTGAAGAAGACGTTGAGATGCGTATCAACCTCCCGGTTGAGGCTTACTTGCCCGACGACTATGTCCCGGATAGCCGCCAAAAGGTTTCCGTTTACCGAAAAATTGCCGCTTTAAAAAGCGAAGAGGCACTACAAGAACTCCGGAAAGAATTGAAGGATAGATACGGTATGATTCCGAAACCCGCTGAAATGCTGCTCGCTGTTGCTAGTCTCAAGCAGCTTTGTCAAAAACTCAGCATTACTGCAATTGTGGCCGGGAAATCGAGCATAAAAATCACGTTTGACGAGCAGAAACCCCGCATTAACATTGAACGTCTAATTGAAGGGGTCCGGAAAGATGAGAAACTCCGGCTCCTGCCACCCGCACAACTCATGTTCAAACTGCCGGATGAAATCACCGGTGAGGAAATGCTAGCTGAATTAAAACAGACTCTAACTCAGTTTGTTAACGCGTAGCAAGTTTGTAGAAGGGTAATTCATCTTTTACCTTCCGTGCTTGCCTTGTTTTAACCATCGGAATGCTGTGAAATGCACCTGGTGCTTTTTCATATCCCTCTGCTTATGAGGGCGCGAGGACTCGCTCGTGATTCCCATATTTATGTCGTACTAGAATAACAAAAAAGGAGACGCTGAATATGAAAAAAATAATTACTATTTTTGCAATCGCTGCCTTAACCTGTCTGCTGATGTGGCAGTTGGTTCAGTCCGATAGCCATGAAGAATCCTCAGCGATTCAGACATCCGTGACAGACGAAAGTCTGCTGATTGTCACAGAATTTAAATGGAACGGTGAACGCCATCACATTTCTCTGGCGGATTTGAACGCTGCGATTGCAGAATTGCCGGTTTACCGGCAGCAAAACTATGAAAGCCGCGCGGATAAAGCCGAATACTTAGAAGAGATGATAGAAGAACGACTCAAAATTCTCCGTGCCACCGAGGAAGGGTTTGACAAACTTCCAGAGCACCTCGAAAAACTGGAAGATTATACCCATCAACTCATGGTTGAGAAATTAACCGAGGCTGAAGTCGATGAGAAAATCGCTTACACGGATGATGAGCTCATGGCGTACTATCAGCAAAATATGAGCGAGTACATCGAAGACGCTAAGGTGCGCGCGACGTGCATCACTTTGGATGATGAAGACTTGGCTAACGAAACCTTAGATGAAATTAAGGCCGGAAAAGACATCGCTGCCGTGGCGAAGGAACTCTACGACGACGGCAAATTTGCTAACGGGCCAGGAAATAATCGCGACGAACCCGGAGATACTAACTTCTTCGCCGCCTCTACCTCCGCACGATGGGAGGAATTCATTAACGAGGCATTTGCCCAGGAAATTGGGGAAATAACCGATACCGTCTTTGAAATTGATGTCGACGAGGAAACCTTTTATCTCATCTTCCGAAAAGAGGAGCATCACCCCGAGCGGCAGAAGGAATTTGATGAAGTCAAAGACGATATCATCCGAGAAGTTGAGCGAAACAAGAAGCGAGCCCGCATCAACGAATGGATAGCAGAAATTTCAGAACGCGGAAAACTGAAAACTTACCCTGATAATATTCCCACACCTTCCGAACCGGAGGACGCCGAAGATACGAAAAAAGGAGAAAATGACAATTGAAAATCTTAATAAGAACGTTACATCTAGCATGCCCAGCCGCACCCTATTGCACAGCCCAAAACGTGCTCGCACGTATCATGCTGCTTGCCATCATGGGCACGCTCCCCTTCTTTTATGCCTGTGGGGACAAAGCAATCGGCGCCGAAGGAACCGTCATCGCAGAATTTGAATGGAACGGTAAACACCACATCACTCTTGAAGAGATGATGCAGGAAATTAGCGAGCTCCCTGAATACAAACAGAGACAGTATCAGGGCAAAGAGGGACTGGAAACCTACATGCTTCTCATGGCAGAGAGCCGCCTCATTCTCAATCTCGCTCGCGACAGGAAACTCAACGAAGACGCGGAAATACTCAAGAAGGTCCAAGACTACCTTTATGAGTTGATGGTTAAGAAAATTACAGCCCAAGAAGTTGATGATAAACTCGTCTTGTCTGAAGCCGACTACCTTCAATATTACGAGGCGAATAAAGCAGAATACCTCCGGCCCGCGCAAGTCAGACTCATGTGTATTACACTCCTTAATAAGGAACGGGCAGATGAAGTTTTTGCCGAAATCAAGGCCGGAAAAGACATCGGCGACATCGCACAAGAACTCTCTGATAGAGGTGAACTTGTTGGACCCGGCGCAAACCCCGCGGCGCCCGGAGATACTGACTACATCAGCCGAGATTCCTTTCCAGCTGGCACTGAACCGTTCCTTGACGCCGTTTTCTCCGCAGAAATTGGAACACTGCACGACGGTGTTATTGAAGTTGATGTCCAAGGGCAGAAATACTACATGCTCTTCCGGAAAAGCGAGGCACGCGATGAATACCAAAGACCTTTCGAGGAAGAAGATGTCCGGAAAAGCGTAGAACGAAAGGCTGAACGCGAAAAACGCAAAACCCTCGAGAACAACTGGGTCACGAGCCTCCGGGAACGCGCTGAAGTTACTACCTACGTTGACAGAATACCCGAGGCACCGCCCACGGAAGAACCGGCCCAAACTGAAACTGAACCCATACCTCAGACACAACCCGAAGAAGTGCCTGACGACAGTCAACCGGAATAACTCACCCTGTGAAGTGTCTAAAGTCGAAAAGACAGCTTATGCACAACGCTTTAGACACTTTACAAATAAAATGAAAGACGGTTACGTTTTTCATGATTGCCTTTGGAGCCCCCGAATGAAATCTAAAATGGCAGCCTATCTCGGACTTATCGTCATACTCATTAGCAGTACTGTAAGCACCGGGACTACACGCACCTTTGATAAAATTATCGCCTATGTTAACGATGATGTCATTACCCAACGCGAACTTGACACCTTAGTGAAACAGCGAGCAATGGAACTTCAACAGGTTTACCGTTTCACCGAGGAGGAAGCACTCCAGGAGTCTGGAAGGCAGCAGAAAGAACTGCTCGACAGACTCATTCGGCAAATGCTACTCCTTGAAGCCGCACTTACCTTAAAAGTTACCGTTTCCACTGTAGAAGTTGAGCAATACATTCAGGAATTTAAGGACAGATATCAGATTAAGAACGACGAAGAACTGAAAAAACAGTTGAATCGAGAAGGACTTACGCTTATCGGGTTTCGAGAACAAACTGAGCGGAACCTCAAGGCTGAGAAATTAGTCATGGGCAGAATACTCCCGCGGCTACAGATTCGCGACAGTGACGTCAAGAAATTTTTTGAGGAGAATCGGGAGAAACTTCCAACCAAATCCGATAAAGTCCGATTGCGACATATCTTTTTCGCTTTCAAACCGACGCAGGCAGAACAGGATGCTGCACTGAAGAAAATTAGTGACGCGCGCGACGAAATAGCACAAGAACCGACGCAGTTTGAAACTGTTGCCAAGCGCATAGGAACGCGGCAGGAACCCACCGATTCCCTTCAATCACAAGCCGGGATGCTCATAGAAGCCAACACCGAGACACTCAAGAAATTCCCAGAAACCTTTCAAAACGCGCTAACGAATCTCAAGGCAGGAGAATTCAGTGAACCTATTGAAGGAAACGAAGGACTCTACCTCTTCACAGTAGAAACAAAAACCGATAACCTGCTCGCGTTTCGATACCTCATTGTTCCGATTAATTTGACTGAAGAAGCGAAACTAGAAGCACGCCTTCGCGCAGCCAAAACTTTTGCCAAATTAGAAGAAGGAGAAGATTTCAATACCCTTGCCGCTGAACATTCTGATGATAGCGAAACACGCGAAAAAGGAGGTGACCTTGGGTTCCGTGCTCTTATTGAACTCAATCCAAGAACCCATCGCGCCGTTGAAGCACTTGAAACGGGGACTTACAGCCACCCCTTTGAAACCACATCCGGACTCCACATTTTTAAAGTAGATGAAAGAAATACACCAGAACTGAGTGAGGCTGAGAAAAAGCAAATTATCGCGATACTTCGCCAACAGCGATTTCAGGAAGAGTGGGATGCATACACCGGCCGGCTCCTCGAAAATGCTTATGTTAAAATAAAACTGTAGGCGCAAAATAACTTAACTCACATTACTTTTAACAGAAAGAAAACATTCTGCGTGTTTGAGCTTGTTTCTCCTTAAAGGGGGATAAACTTTGAATTTTCAAGACACGCCGGCCAGCGGCGAGCGAAAAGGTAAATTTCGCAACACTTCGATAATTGCCATCGTGGCACTATTTGCTATCGCTTTTTTTCAATTTCCAGTAGCACACACCGCCCCCACCTCGGCGCTTATTGCCCAAGCACTAACACCTCTTGAAGAGAATCCGACTGAGGAAAGAGAGGCACCCACTGACACTGAAAACGCTGATGAAGAAAAAACGCTAGCAAAGACATTCAATCCAGAGCAGATAGAACCTGAACCCGGCTTTGTCATTGGCGACGGGGACGAGATGGTTATGCAGAATAATCTTGTTCAGATTCATGGCAACGCTCTTGTCAAATTCGGAGACATCACCTTGCGCGCAGAACACGTTTGGGCCGATTTCAACGAGAATGTCAATCTCGTGCGTGCATCGGGCAACGTACATCTCATCTCAGGCGGCGAAGAAACTTTCTCTGATGAACTCGTCTTTAACCTTGAAACAAAGAAGGGTATCGCGCGAGATGGATTTACTTATAGTGACCCTTGGTACTTCGGCGGAAGTGAAATCTTTAAAATTGAAGATAAAACCTCCTATGTCCGCAGCGCTACCCTGACAACTTGTTCTCTTAAATATCCACACTACTATTTTAGCGTCTCCCGCGTGATTGTGCGGGTGAACGAGGAGATGATTGCCAAAAATATTGTCTTACGCATCGGTGGATTTCCACTGTTCTACTTCCCCGCCATCCGACGCGACCTGCGTAAAGGCAAAGTTGCCAAAATTATTGTCAAGGTGGGCACCGATAGTTACCAAGGCCCTTATGTTAGTATTATTCAACCTGTTACACGCAAAAGACGATACGATGGGGCATTGCTCTACGATAGAAGCGCACGCAGAGGGCAAGGTTTCGGGCTTGAAGCGAAATATCGTTTCAGGGATACACAATTTCAAGAAATTTACGTCCCAATTCCGCCCGATGCAACCGCGGCGCAACGCTCAAAATTGGAGGATAAAGTCAAAGAGATACGCGAACGCCTTGAAGGCAAATACGACAAGTATTGGCTAAAGCAGGTTTTTCTCCGTTATGAAATTACAGAAGAGGATGTCAACCGCGCAAAAGAGAAGGCGCAGGAACTTCGAAAACAACTCGCCGAAGAAAATGCGGATTTCACACAACTCGCTGAGCAAAATTCCGAGCACGAAACCCGATATGAAGGCGGCGATTTGGGGTTTCTTGTCCCGGGTGAACGGGTTGAGGATGCCAAAAAATCAACCGAAAATAAAAGCCAAGAAGCACCCGCTGCGGTATCTGATGACACTACATCGAAAACAGGCCAAGATGGTGAGGACGCCGTATCTGATGACACTACATCGAAAACAGGCCAAGATGGTGAGGCCGCCGTGTCTGATGACATTACATCGAAAACAGGCCAAGATGGTGAGGACGCGGTATCAGAAGCGCCTCCACCGGCCACCGGAAAGCGGAAACTTGACCCGATTCTAGAAGAAGCAGCGTTTCGGTTAAAAGAAGGTGAAATCAGTGAGGTTTTAAAGACCGGTTCTGCGTTTCACATCCTCAAAATTGAACGTGTGCTTGATGTCTATGGAGAACGGGAAGTCCAGATACGCCGAATTGATATCGCCGTTGAACCAAGCGACGAAACACGGGAGGCATTGCGCGAAAAGGCAAATGAAATTCATCAACGCGCGCTGAAAGGTGAAGCCTTAGAACAACTTGCCGATGAATTTACCGAAGCAACGTTATCCGAGGCCAACGAAGGCAAGGGGCTTCCACTCAATGAAATGGATTCCGGATGGCAGTATTCCGTGAGACGTTTAGAAAATCCCGGGGAAATTATCCAACGACGTCCCGTCTCAGCCCCGGAAGGACTTTACATCTTCCAGCTCATGAGAAAAGAGCAGACACCGACTTTTGAGGAACTCGCTGAAGAATTTGAGATGGAATGGGAAACCTTCCAGGAATCGGTGAGGCGTTCCACTGAAGAAGAGCAAGAAAACCCAAAAAATACCCAATCCACAGGGACAGATACCGCACAACCACAGAATACTTCTCAAGAGCATGATGAACCTCAAGCGGAAAACTCGTCCACCCAAGAGACACAATCTCGTGCCCTACCTACGGAAGAAAATGGCGCTCCCGCCACACAAGGTGAGCCTCAACAAGACGAGGAACGCGAGACGGCAACTGAGGAAGAAGCAGAAGAAGCAGAAGAAGCAGAGGAAGCAGCAGAGGAAGAGCTGAAAGTCTATCGAAAACACGGATTCCGCGGGGTTTGGGAGGACCCGCGCGCCGTTTCTTCAGAGGCACAAAGTTCGTACAGTGGGGAATTTAGTCGTGTCCTATCAACAAAAAAAGCGTTTCGCCTGATTAAAGTGGATAGAAAACGGAGTTATCGCGGAGATTTCTACTTTTACGGCAAGGACGTATACTCCTTTGACAGGCAGAATGCAACCCGTATCGGCAGAAGTTGGATATCCCGCTGGGGGCACACGCAAGCCCTCTATACACCATGGGATAATCGCCAAGAGGGGCGACGCCCTGTCAGTTTTACCGGGCGCGTTGAATGGCGCGCCCGAAATTACAAAGAAGAATTGAAACTCCCCGGAGAAGCAGCCATTAACTCTTTTGGACTACTTAACTACGGTTCCGCCTTCACAACCTGGTCCGAGGAAGATGTTGATGAAAACAATAATCTCAAATTCTCAAGGGAACCCATTGGAGATTTTGCCGGACGCCTTGAAGTCCGACATATACAGGATTTCACAGGGGAAGGGACAACATCATTACAAAAACTCCCACAACTCAGCTTAAACTTTTCACGCATGCGGTTTAGTGGACTTCCACTCTTTAGAACCCTTAACTCAGGATTAATCTACATTTCCGAAAAAGCCAAAACCGATAAGCCTTTTCTATCACTGCTCATTGTCCCTACATTAGATAACACCAGTTTTGATCTGGACATGGAATTCGGAAATTTTTTTCGGCAACTCTATAAGGGAAAAGAGGGTGAAGAGAGAAACGTCTTTCTTCAAACGCTAGACGTCGGATTCGACTTGCGTAAACAAGCAACCTTACTCATTACGCCAATGCGTGAGCTGATAATGAACCTCAATCTGAATACAAACTTAATCTGGCATGACCAGGACCAGGAAAAAAATAGGAACATTATGCGCGGGATTTATAGTTTTAACGGCTCCGCCACAAATACCCTGTTCCGCGTCTACAATATTAGTTTTATTCCACGCGCGCGAAAACTTCGACACGAAATCCAGTCAACACTTAGGTTTGATTACCAACCTCCGGTTGATGAAAATGACAATCTCTACCCTTTTGGACCTAGTACCTATTTTTATGAGCGCAAAAGGCTCGTCTATCACTTCAACACGAACGTTGAGATTAAGACACAGCGAAGTCAATCCCCTCACCGTATCTTCTATTTTGATACGCGATTAACTGCTGACTTTACCAAATTTGACCCGTTGTACAAGCGCAGGTATGAACCGATTGAAAGCGATTTCACCATCATACCGCTACCCAACCGGAGTCTTAATATAACGCTCCGGTTTACTCAAGATCCAAATCCAGACCCTGTGGATGGTACCATGTTCAAAGTCGTTGGCATCCGCTCCAACATCCGATACACCCGTCAGCAATGGAACGTCAGCATCGGAAATTCCTTTAGCAAAAGGCACACCTCGATACGAGCCTCCCGTTCCATGACTGCCAACGGTAGATACCGATTTAACGAGAATCTCGATTTCGATTTCAATGTCATCTATTATCCGCTCGACAGGCAATTTTATTCCCAACGGCTTAGTATCAATCGGAACTTGCACGATTGGAACTTACGGGTTTCGTGGAGTCGCACCGGCATTAAACGTGGCCCCCCGCCGCATAACAATGTCCGCCAAGATTTTACCTTTCAAATTAGTTTAGTTCCGGAACCCGCAGTTTCAATGGGTGTCGGGTACGATGCAACCACCGAAACCTGGGGACTTCGCACCTTACCCGCTGGCGCTCCTTATAACGCATTCGGTGTCGGAAATTCACTCGGACGCTCCTACTTCTAACCGAACGGAACATCACGCATTTTGACAAAAGACTTTTAGAGGATACCGCAACCCCGCTGTCTTCAAAATGATTCAGAGGAGAAACCGATGAAACCCACATACCATCCTTGCCTACTCACTTTCACCCTCGGCAGCCTGCTGCTGCTTTACGGCTGCACGGGCTGTGGACAAAAAAACGCACCCCCGACACAGGCGGAGGCACCGCTGTCACAACAGCAGCTGACACCGACAGCGATACACAACCGACACACACTGCCCAACACATAAACCCCTTTAGATTGATAAATAGCGCCTGCCGCCCGTGAAAACGGCAGGCGCCGAACTTGAAAACGGCAAGTGCCTTCAGGATAAAACTCCGAAGACGTTAGAGGCTGTTAATCGTCCAAGTCCCATCGTCATTTTTGCTGGCAGAAAACTGATTGTAATTTAGTCCAGCTCCACAAACGTTGATGCCTCTGATGGTTACACACCTACCGTTCTGCTGAACCTTAAAGGTAGATCCGTTGTAACTACAACTCTCCCCCGGCTTCAACGTCATCCCAACAAAGCAGGTCCCCGGTGTTGCTGCCGGTGTCGTTGCTGCCGGTTTTGTCGCTGACGGTTTTGTCGATTCACCGAAGTGACTGGCAACCGCGACGAGGTCCAGAATATCCACAGTGCCATCGCCATTGACATCGGCACGCGGGCTAGCAGCAGCGGCTGTCCCGAAGTTTTGGGAGACAGCTGTTAGATCCAGAATGTCTATATTTCCATCCTGATTCACATCCCAGGTGGGGATTTTTTTGGCTTGGTTGCCATTGGTGTATTTATCCAAATTATCTATCAATCCGGCAATTGGGGAGAAATCTGATATCTGGTTGGTGTCAAGATACAACGTTGTCAGGCTTACCAACCCTTGTATGGGCGATATATCTGATATCTGGTTCTCGCCAAGAACCAACCATGTCAGATTGGTTGCAAACTCAAGTCCTGTTAGATTGCGAATTCCGGCAGACCTCCCATCAAGCCAGCCTAATCTGGCCATCTCCGCCTGCGTGATGGCGTCTCCCGCATTTTTGCCTAACTTCTTCTCAAGGGCATCGCGTAGCTTCGCGTCTGGAATGTTTACGTTTTGTGCGGTTGCGGGTTGGTCCGGTGCGAAACAGAGCACGGACACAATGAAAGTTAGGATAGCAAAAGGAATCTGAATTCTTGACATGATACTCCTCATTTTTATAAGTTGTCAGTTAAAAAGTTGATAACGCGGTGTATCTATATCCGTCCGGTGCCGGTTTTCACTTGCGTTGTGTGATTCACTATCGCGCCGGGGGCCAGAAGATGACATCGCGTTGTGGAAATAGTGTGGATTAAAAGAGGGAGGTATCCGATGAAACATCGGTTTTGACATGCTCCCTATTGGTATTGCCAAACAGAAGTTGACAGCATTGTTTCCCGGTGATATGGAGTTCAACGGCATTTTAGGTTTAGTTTTCATCGAAATGGAAGCCACGTAGAGTGATAGCGGCCGCTTGTCTCCGGATTGTTCGTTTGTAGGTTGGCTTACTATCTTGGTAGGGCTCTAACGGCTCCGTGTAGTTACCAGGGTAGACGAAGTCCTTGCCAGTGTTATAGGGCGGGTGGGGGTAGATAACTTTTATGCGTCCGAAATACGGGTTGTAGAGGCGTTTCAACACCTCTAAATTGTCGCCTTCAATGAAGGGGTTTGAGGTGTTATTGAAATTCAGGGATGCGTGCTGGTATGGCTTTAGGGTAGCCAGGGTAGGTATGCCGAGAAAACGCATAGCTTCGCGTTTACCGGCCCAATTGAAACGATATCTCTCTGTTTTACCGCTTTTACCCCCCCCAAAAAATAACCTTATTCAAGTTAAGTGTTTCGGGAAGTTTTTCAGTATCAAACATACCTTCAGAGATGCATTCAGGGAAGAGTTCCTTGAACTGCTGAAGTCGCTCATCGCTTGGAATCGCGGTATTGTTTTCAACGTTATCGGTTTTCATGGGTGCTTTTTTTCTCAAAATTAGGCATCGTTCCCTAAGGGCATTGCTATAAAACGTAAAATTGGACTGAATCTATCTGGCTTTTGTCACGTTTCGACAATACGCGCTTTTCTGCCGAGGATGCTGTGAGCGTCATGGCGTTAAAACGTTGTTTCAAAATAGGAATACGGCTATAATGTTAGGGAATTATAGCACAATTGCCAAGTGGAAAGCAAATATGAGTCAAAAATCTATCGAATTACTTCAATGCCGAAAACAGAGAACAAGGAGAGGACGAGTTCGGTGTGCTTCCCGGATGCCCGATTGAAGAGGATATCTTACAACGTTATTTTGGAGGTGAGTGCGCCTACACCGGGATTTGGATATACCGGATGCTGAAAATAGGAAAAATTTGACATATTTTAAAAATCATGATATTATTTTAAACGAGAATTTTTGCAAACCTTCTGTCGCTGAGTGCTATGAACAGTAAAAGCAAAAGACATACCTGTTCAATGATATACCGATTGCAGAATCTGCCTTAAACACAGCATCGTTTTCGATGAGCTCACCAACAGTGATAAAAATCAGACGAAGAACCTCCAATTCCGAATCATCCAGAACTGCATTAACGCCGCTGAGTCGTACCAAGAAATTTTAGTATATCAAGGAGGGCAACGCAGCGTGCAGTTGTACGCCGCTTGCGAGTAGATATCGTGATGACTGACAAACACAAGGTACTCTTGACGATACCGATGTACCCCGATATGGAGCTCACCGCTGCGAAAACAGGCTCCGTTATTGCCGAATTGATGAGCTTTAATGAAGGGCAAATCGAGGAAATTCAGTTGGCAATTATCGAGACGTGCATTAACGCCTTCGAACATAGTCAAAGCCGGGATAATCAGATAGTTATAGAATTCATTATGAAGGATAATGAACTGGAATTCAAAATCACGGACCAAGGTGTCGGCTTTAAATCCACTTCCAAACACACAGCTCCTAAAAAAAATGTTTATTCGGACTTGCGTAAGCGCGGCTGGGGATTAGAAATCATAAAAACGCTCATGGACGAGGTGGAGATTAAAACCGGGACAAATGGTACGACTGTTAGCATTGTGAAAAGGAAAACCGTATAACGGCTGCGGCATGGAGGAGTCAATTTTGAAGAAAGCACTGAATATACAGATTCGTGAGGCAGAAGAGCATGCTGTCATTGAAATGGAGGGTTACCTCAATGACTCACTCGGTGAGGAACTTTCAGAGGAAGCCCATACGCTCATCGAAAAAGGGTACACCAAACTGGTGATTAACCTAGAAAAAACATCATTGATTAACAGTATCGGCATCTCGATTTTAATAGAAATTATAGAATCGCTCGATGAGCATGAGGGGACACTGAATTTCTGTGGCTTAACCTCGACGCAAGAACGAACATTCCGTATGATGGCGCTTGCCAAATATGCGGGTATCTTTCCCGATGAAAAAGCTGCCATCGCCAACCTATAGTTTAGCTGACGGAACGGAATCTCAGTATTTTCCCCAGAAGGAAATGATGAGGAAACGGGCGATACTTCCCCTGAGGGGGAATTTATCCTATCAGGAATAGAGGCAAAGGATGAACAAGAGCTCAGCAGAAGAGACAATACATCGTCTCATATTCAGTTTATCCGAATTAGAGCAATTAGGCGAGACGCTTATCTCTAAACATGGTAATTTTAATGTATCAAGTAAAACCTACCTCCGTATCGCTCTTGGAACACTCCAAGTTACGCGGGGTGCTATCTTGGTATATCACGCTACGGATAATCAACTCCTTTTGGCTGCTGCATCTGGCGAGTCAGATACGACATCAGTTCCACCGATGGATGTTGAACCGGCGGAGGTTCTCGCATTGTTAAAGTCGCCGCTGATTGAACTCAGCGCCCCGCCTGCGGAGCTCGCTGCTTTTTTCGCTCGTCACATAGAACCGTGTTTTACCCTCGGTGCGCAACACTGGGTGCCCCTAAAAATTCACGATGAATTTCTTGGTACCCTCAGCCTCGGGCAGTTTCTCGAGCCGGAAGTTTCCAAAGGGCTGAAACAGTATTCCCGAACGCGACGGGGAACAGATTCAGAACATGCAACTGATGCAACCGTGTTAGGAACGTACGAAAGGCTGATTACGATTCTCGCGCATCAAATCTCAATCGCTATTGCCTACTCTCAGATGGTAGAAGGCATCCAAGGCGAAAAATTTAGACTGTTCATGCTGGCGGAAAGCGCACCACAGATTTGTCAGCTGCTACAACCGGGGGAGGCAACTGAACAGGTAGTGCATCAGGCTGTGGCGCTTTTGGATGCAAACGCGGGCGGACTGCTGCTGCTAGATGCAGATAAGTCGAGCCTCACATGGCAGTATACGTTTCCAGATAGTAATTCCGCTGACGCTGCGGGCGCCATCCCTGTAATGGATGCGCTGCCGGGGACTACGTCCAAAACGTTACAGACAGATTCTTGGACAGAAATGCTGGTTCGCGTTGTCAAAGAAGGGAAAACCCTGAACTACCACACGGATACAGATGGATGCTTTGGGACAAAGCACTTAATGGCTGTTCCTATCCTCGGACGAGATGAAGCTGTCCTGGGCGTACTCGTCGTGGGAGACAAAGAAGAACGTGGCGGGCGCGTGACGAATTTCACCGACGAAGACGCAATTTTACTCGATTCCTTTGCGAAACAGGCGGGGGTTGCAATAGAAAATGCTCACCTCCATCAAGAAGCACTTGAAGCACGGCAATTGCAGGCAGAAATGGAGGAAGCTCAAAAGATACAAGAAAATCTCATTCCGGATACACTCCCTGAAATCCCCGGATACGAAGTCGCTGGGCATTATGAACCGCGTGGCCCGGTTGGGGGTGACTACTTTGATTGCGTGGAACTCCCTACTGGCGGATGGGGGCTCGCAATCGCTGATGTATCAGGAAAAGGCATGCAAGCAGCACTACTCATGGCAACGCTACGTGCAGGACTCCTCTCTGAATTGCTCAGAAACACGCCTCATACAACAGACAAAAAAACGCTACAAAATTATCAGACACAGACTGAAACACCGGCGTACAAAATAATTGAGATGGCATACACACTCAATGCCCTACTGCATGCTAGCGGAACCGCGGAAAAGTACGCAACGTTCTTTTATAGCTACCTTAACCCAGAAACCGATATGTTAACAACACTCAACGCGGGGCACAATCCCCCACTCATTGTCAGATGCGACGGAACTTGCGAATGGCTCAGCGAAGAGGAAGGCGGTGTTCCACTCGGTATGTTTTCTAACGATATGGTGATGGATATCTCCGAGTATGAAGCAGGACAAGCCCAGCTGGAAAAAGGAGATGCCGTCATTTTCTATACCGATGGCGTAACCGAAACCGTCAACCTTCAAGATGAATTTTACGACGAAGCGCGCCTTGAACAGGTTGTCAAAGGCTGTCATACTGACACCGCGGCAGATATATGCGAGAAGATTTATGAAACCGTTACCGCCTTTCAAGGGGAAGCTGACCAGTTTGATGATTTGACACTACTGGTTTTAAGGAAAAAACATTGAGAGATAAACCGAGATTCTTAAATCCAGCAATCCTTGCCAGAATCGGTAATTTAGAATTCATCGCAAAACTCGTCGTGGAAGGGTTTATCTCCGGCCTACACAAGAGCCCGTATCACGGATTTAGCGTCGAATTCTCGCAATACCGACAATACATGCCCGGCGACGACACAAAACATATTGATTGGAAGGCATATGCGCGAACCGACAGGTACTATATCAAACAGTTTGAGGAAGAAACCAATCTCAATTGCTATCTCCTCTTAGATACAAGCCGTTCGATGATGTATCCACTGCCTGAAGAGAATGCTTCCGAAACGGGACCACGTTCGAACAACACAATAGAAAAGATAACGAAGCTGCAATATTCTAGCTTTCTCATAGCCTCTTTGGCTTACTTCATGGCAAGACAACGCGATGCCGTCGGGTTTGCCTATTTTAATAACACGCTTCACGAGTATCTGCCAGCGCGAAGTAGTCCCACACACTTACACACGATTTTGTTGAAATTGGAGACACTTGAAACCGCAAAACGTACACGCATGGGTACCCCGCTACATCAAATCGCCGAACGCCTGACAAAACGTGGATTGGTTATTTTTATTTCTGACCTCTATGATGAAAATCGTGATGAACTCATAGCAGGGCTAGAGCACCTTCGTTATCATGGGCACGAAGTCATCGTTTTCCATGTGCTCGCACAGGAAGAACTGAATTTTGATTATAAACGTCCCATCCGATTTATTGACTCAGAAACCGATGAAGAGATAAGCACAACGCCGGAAGCCATTCAAGCGAGTTATCTTCAACATTTTAACGAATTCCGTGAAACTTACGGTGTCGCTTTGCGTCAAGCCGATATTGATTACAACCTCATAGACACGGCAATGCCAATCGATTTCGCCCTCTCATCCTACTTGGCAAAACGGCAAGGTTTTTTATAAAATGAAGTGAGCGTCCGAACATGCCCTTTTTTTTAACACCACTGTTTGCAATCGCCGGCATCATCGGCGCTTCAATTCCTGTCGTCATACACTTACTGAACAGGGAACGCGCACAACGGCTTATCTTCAGCACGCTGCGCTTTATCCAGATGTCACATCAAACCAACGTGCAACGGCACCATCTGAAACGTATGCTCCTGCTCCTGCTACGTATCTTGATATTAACCCTACTTGGACTCGCTTTCGCGCGTCCGTTCTTCGCCGCAGCCCCTGATAACGTCCAACAGAACGGTGCCAAACGAAATGTGCTCATGATTTTGGATACCTCTTATAGCATGCAGTACCAACAAAATTTTCCTACCGCCAAAAAGGAAGCACTGAAAATTCTGGCGAATCTGGATGACACAGATGCTGTCGGGCTCATCCTCACATCAAATAAACCCAGTGTCGTCGCGCCACTCGGCTCAGAATTATCGCACATCCGCGCCGCTCTTAATACCGCCGTCGTGACAAACGAGACGACTGATTACCTGGAAGCTCTTCAAACCGCCGATGAGATACTCGAGCCCGTCCTCATTGGACAAAAATCTATCTACCTCATTGCCGATATGCAAAGGAGTGGTTGGAACAACTTCATAGAAACCGATAAACTCAGTCCAGATGTCGATATAACGTTTATCAATGTCCGCGCCGAACGAACGCGGAACGTTGCTATCACAGGGATTAGCGTACCCCCTATCATCTTAAACGAACAAAAAGCTACCCAACTTGTAGCGCGCATCTACAATTTCGGAGATGAACCCGTTGAAAATATGCCTGTGCACCTTATCATTGATGGGCAAGTCATGAGCACCACAAAATTAGACATTGAATCTAACGACATCAATGACGCAATCTTCAAGATTGATTCATTATTCAGTAGCGGAAACGAGGCAACCCATACCGGGTGGGTGGAGATTCCTGACGATGCCCTTACAATTGATAACCAACACTATTTCATGTTGAAAAGTCTCACATCCATCAAAGTTCTTTGTGTCAATGGAGACTACCGGACACCTGTTCATCAGAATGAAACGTTCTTTCTAAAAATGGCAATTGAAGCCGGCAGCGAAGCTGTCCCAATAGATTTAACGGAAACGCGAACCGTGCCCGATGCAGAGACGCTCGCGCGCTACGATGTGCTTATTCTCGCCAATGTCGCTGAGTTCACCGCAAATGACGCAAACGTTTTGAAGGAATATGTGAGCACAGGAGGGGGATTGATGGTGGCAGTAGGAGATAAGGTTCAAGGAGACAGTTATCAGGGCGAACTGAGCGCACTCATGCCGTGCACTTTTGTTCAACCGTTCGGAGATGCGTTTGCACGAGAAGAATTCTGGCTTATCGCCACAGTCAACTATGAACATCCGATTTTTGCGCCGTTCAAAGAACCGAACCATGGGGATTTTGGCAAAGCACGGGTTTATCAGTACTTAGAAGCCGTCCCTGTCGGCAATGATACCAGTATCATTGCAACCTATGACGATGGCAATCCCGCACTTTTTGAGAAAACTTACGGCACAGGACGCGTGCTCTGTTTTACGTCGACGCTTGACAGAGAATGGACAGATTTGCCGATTCGTGCCGTCTATCTGCCGTTCCTACATGAATCTATCAAATATCTTGCTCTTAAACGAGACAGACGCCCCTTTGATTACCACGTTGGCGATAGTATTGAACTGAGGGGATTCGAAGATTTAGACACGCAGAAACTCGCCATTTTCAATCCGGATAACGAAGAGATGCGTTTAAACTTGATAACAGAGGACAACCAAGGCGCCCCCGTCGTTACGTACCAAAACACCGGGATGCCCGGTATCTATTCCGTCCATGCACCCGGCGCGCCGCCTCGCTACTTTGTCGTCAATCTAGATACGGTTGAATCCAACCTCGCTGCGCGTGAGATTGAAGAGTTAAAGAGTATGTTAATGGGCAACAACGATGCAAACGCGACGCGGGCGACGACACTCCCCGCAGAAGAACTCGTTTCAAAGTATCATGGAGATGTTGAAAAAAATCAAGGCGTATGGGTATATCTCCTACTTGCAGTCTGTGCCCTCGCAGTCATCGAGATGTTTTTTGCAAATCGAATTTAAAATAAAGGCAACAAGTTAAGAAAGGAGTGACTGAAATTGGCAACGATATTAAACAGAATTGATGCGCCCCCTGGATTCACACCAGGGAAACCATACTTGAGTAGCAGACAAAAAGTGCTTAAAATTGTAGAGGAAGCGCAGATACAGTTTTTTGTTCAGAACGGGTATCTCGTTGTTCCTGGGCTGCTTTCTGACGATGAAATTGGTGAGTTACGACAGGACACAACCACGCTCGCTAGGGGTGGGCATCTGTGTGACAATCTCAAGCCGGTTCCAGATGACGTGAGCGACGAAGCAGCCGTCAGTCGTATTCTCTGCATACATCAACCACACTTCGTTAGTCCAATCATTGAGAAATACGTCAAACACCCCAAAATCTGTGGTATTCTCAGTCAGATAACCGCCGCGCATTTGCCACATTGGGACGGAAGTGTCAAGTGCATGCAGTCAATGCTCTTCGTGAAACCGCCGAATTTTCAAGGGCAGGCGTGGCATCAGGACGAGATTTACATCCCAACTCGCGACAGGTCACTAATTGGCGCGTGGATTGCATTAGATGATGCTACGGTTGAAAACGGGTGTTTATGGATTCTCCCCGCATCACATCAACCTGGATATCTCTATCCACAGAAACCGCATCAAAACGCTGACGAATTCGATTTCGCCGAAGAGAGTTTTGGCTTTGATGACAAGGGCGAAGTACCTGTGGAAGTGACGGCAGGCACCCTCGTTTTTTTCAACGGGTACCTACTTCATCGCTCTCGCAAAAATCGTGGGAACATCTTCCGGCGGGTTTTGGTGAGCCATTACTGTAACGCCTGGTCCCTTTTACCATGGGCAGTACACGACGGCGAGCGTCCGGCGAGTGCGGACAGGCGCTGCATTATTCCGGTTTCTGGTGTGGACCCTTATGCCTGGAAAGGCTACGATGAACCTAATAGAAACGTCTCTCTGCGAACATGCAAAGCCGTTGAGCAACTGGAGGAACCCGATGAAATTTGAGCATGTAGAAGAATTAAAACAAACGTTATCATCCATGTTCAAACGGATTGAGACTGGCGAGGATATCACCGAAGAGTTGCTCCGTATCAATGCGTTACAACGCGTTATTGCCCCAACCGCCCCCAAGATGCTTAGACACTATCTCGAACGCAGGAGTTACACCAAAGCGTTGGAACTGCTAACGCACATGTAATCGAGTAAGGCTAAAAGAGAAATTAGGTAATTCAAATTCAAAGCCAAAAACGGTTGGTGCGTTTTTCTAAGTGGACCGGCTAGAAAGAATTACTGAGAGTTACCAGATTAAGTTCTTAATCTTCATACGAAGTTAGGGGAAAAATGAAGAGAATTGATGGGCGTCGCCCGGATGAGTTACGTCCAATTACAATCAAGCGGCACTATATTAAACACGCTGAAGGGTCCGTTTTTATCGCAACGGGGGATACCCAAATCATATGCACCGCTTCTGTGGAAAATCAGCAGCCGAGCTTCATGCGCCAACAGCGTATCCGCAAAAAAGGGTGGGTAACCGCAGAATACGCGATGCTGCCCCGTTCGACTATGAGACGGGTGCAACGCGAGGGTTCCCAAGGACATATCAGTGGCAGAACGCAGGAAATTCAACGCCTCATTGGGCGTTCCCTGCGCGCCGCCGTGAATCTCGAGGCCTTGGAGGAACGAACAATTTGGATCGATTGTGATGTCATTCAAGCGGATGGCGGCACCCGTACCGCGGCGATTACTGGCGCCTTCATAGCACTTTGGGATACAGGGCAATTCTTAGTCCGTAAGAGAAAAATCAGAAACTTTCCAATTTTAGAGAACGTCGCCGCGACGAGCGTCGGAATTGTCAAGGGCTCGCCGCTATTGGATCTCTGTTATGCTGAAGACGTAACTGCCGATGTCGATATGAACATCGTTATGACAGGCACCGGTAAGTTTATAGAGCTCCAAGGGACTGCTGAAGCAAAGCCCTTCTCGCGGGAAGAGTCCGAACAGCTTTTGAATCTCGCTACTGGAGGCATCCAACAGCTTATCCGATTGCAGAACCGAATTATGCTTGAAAATTTGGATACGGTTGTGTGGCCAGAAAAATAACCATGGATGATATTACCCTTAACACGGGCCCGGATAACGCAATTGTCACCCCCAACAAAAAACTCGTATTGGCGACGCAGAATCTCGGAAAAGTGAGGGAATTGACAGCTCTGCTCAACCGCTACCTGACGCCCTCGGAGCACTGCTTAATCCAAATTCTGACACTGCAGGAATTTCCTAACGCCCCGGATGTTGTAGAGGATGGAGAGACTTACGCCGAAAACGCAACGAAAAAGGCAAAAGTCATTGCTAACTATACCGGGTACCTGACGCTTGCAGATGATGCGGGATTAGAGGTAGACGCACTCGCCGGGGCCCCGGGCATCAAATCCAAACGCTGGGCATCCGAAGAGACACTGGTGACAAAACTACTCCGGGTATTAGAGAAAGACACGCGGCGGACGGCCCGGTTTGTAACGGCTATTGCCCTAGCTTCGCCGAATTCAGAACCTGACGTGGTAACCGGAATTTGTGAAGGCAGCATTGCTCAGATGTCAGCCGGTGAGAGTGGTTTCGGATACGATGTGGTATTTGTACCCGCTGGGTATAACAAAACTTTTTCCCAGTTGGGAGATGAGGTCAAAAATCGAATCAGCCACAGAGCCAAAGCCCTTCAACTGGTTCTTCCGTTATTACGAAAAAAAGTTGAGAAATCTATGGAGCGCTGCTAAGATTTCGAAATTGCAGCGGCATCAACACCTGATATCCGGGCGTGTCAAACAGACAGGTTTCCAGATGACGTCAAGAAAACCGTGTTTGATAAGAGAGGATAGAAAAGCCGAAAGGCGCGGTATTTTTTTAAAGATAAAGGAAAATTTATGGCAGCGCTTAATGATTTACGGAATGGGTTGGTTATCCGACTCAACGGTGCAATCTACACAATTGTAGATTGTCAGCACGTCAAGCCTGGGAAAGGCGGAGCGTTCGCGCGAACGAAAATAAAGCGTGTAACCGATGGCGCCGTTCTAGAACGCACCTTCCGAACAAATGAAACCGTTGAAACCGTCCAGCTCCGTGACAGGGAGATGCAATATTTATATCGAGACGAGGACGCATTCCACTTTATGGACAACGAAAGCTTTGAGCAGTATATCCTGACTGACACCCTTATAGGCGACGGGTTAAAGTTCTTAAAAGAGGGCGAAACCATTACCGTCAAAATGGAAGGGCCGACACCGCTAGCGCTTGAATTACCAACGTTCGTTGTGCTCAAAATCGTTGAGACGGACCCTGGCTTACGCGGGGACACGGTGAGCGGCGGTTCTAAACGCGCGACGCTTGAAACCGGGGCAGTCGTCAACGTCCCGCTCTTCGTTCAAAACGAAACCGACATCAAAGTTGACACCCGTACCGGAAAATATGTGGAAAGGGTTTAGAAATGCAGCAAAACAGAGAACACCGGGCAAAGACATCAAAGTCCTCGCCAAAAGATGATAAACCGCATAGCGGACTTCTTGAACTTGTTGAAGAACTTGCGTCTATCGTCAAACGAGAAGAACTCAGTGAAGTGCGCATCCGGGACGGTGAAATTGAAGTGCAGGTATCAAGAAAACACCCCGAAGATACCGGCGTCTCAAGCGGGAATTTACGCGCCGGGGCTTCAGTAGAATCGGCATTAACGCCCGTGGATGCTAACGAAACCGTTGGGTCCCGTGACTCCGAATTGATTAACGCACCGATGCCCTCTCGATTCTATCGTTCTCCTGGGCCAGATGAACCGCCGTTTATTGAAGTTGGGGATACGGTAAATCCCGGAGATTCTTTAGCCATCCTGGAAGTGATGAAAACTTACAACCCCGTTGAAGCACCTTTCAATTGCGAGATACTCGAAATCCTTGCTGAGGATGGCGACTCTGTTGAATATGCACAACCGCTATTTCGCGTCCGTCGCTCTTAGCCGTTTTTTCTTAGGAAGGCTGCAAAGTCTGTAAAATTCTAAGTCCCCTTAAAATTGCGTTTCTTAGGCGGTGCGAAACCAAACAAATAAAAAATATGTTAAAAAAAATACTCATAGCCAATCGAGGTGAGATAGCCGTCCGCATTATTCGCGCGTGTAAAGAGATGGGAATTAAGACAGTCGCTGTCTTTTCTACCGCCGATACCGATGCCTTACACGTTAAATATGCTGACGAAGCCTACCGTATCGGGCCACCACCCTCAACAGAGAGCTATCTTAAATATGCCAATATTATCGCCGTGGCCGATATCGCGAATGTGGATGGTATCCACCCCGGTGCGGGGTTTCTTGCCGAGGATGCGCAATTCGCTAAAATTTGCGAAGCACATGAGATTCGCTTCATCGGCCCCTCTATTACGGACATCGCTACAATGGGAGATAAAGTCCAAGCCCGGGAAAAGGCATCGAAAGCAGGCTTGAAACTCGTCCCCGGAAGCCGAGCAGGCAAGAGACGGAACAGCCGAAAAGGGAACCGGGCAGAACCTTCGCTTACCGTAGAAGAGGCAATCCAACTTGCGGAGAAAATCGGTTATCCCGTCGGTATCAAAGCCGCCGCTGGCGGCGGGGGACGCGGAATCCGTATCGCACATAATCGCCCAAGCCTTTACAACCTTTTTCACACCGCAAAGGCTGAAGCCGAATCTGCCTTCGGCAACTCCGACGTCTACCTGGAAAAATGGATTGCGGAAGCACGGCACATTGAAGTTCAAATCCTAGCCGATACCCATGGAAATGTCGTCCACTTGGGAGAACGCGAATGTTCTATCCAACGGAATCAGCAGAAATTGGTGGAGGAAGGCCCCGCCGCCTCTATTTCCGAAAAACTTGCTGCCGAAATCTGCAAAGCAGCCGCTAGAACCGCCAAATCAATCGGATACACCAACGCCGGAACTGTTGAATTTGTTGTCGATACCGACGAAAATTTCTACTTCTTAGAAATGAATACCCGCATCCAAGTCGAGCACACCGTAACTGAAAGCATTACCAACATCGATTTGATTAAAGAACAGATTCGTATAGCTGACGGGGAAGAACTCGGATACACTCAATCCGATATTCAACGACAAGGACATGCAATTGAATGCCGAATTAATGCCGAAGACCCGGAAAATGGGTTCATGCCCTCACCGGGGGTGGTTACAGGTTATCATCCACCGGGGGGAATTGGCCTCCGCATAGACGAATGTATCTATGCCGGCTACACCGTACCGCCGTACTACGACTCTCTCGTAGCTAAACTCATTGCTACAGGACGCGACAGGAACGAAGCAATCGCTCGACTCAATCGGGCACTTTCTGAATTCAAAATTGAGGGCATAAAAACTACCATTCCGCTGCATCAAAAAATACTAACGGATGAACGGTTTCTTAACCGGAACATCTTTACAAATTTCTTAGATAAATGAACCTGAAAAACGTTTGTGCATTTGCCGGATTTCTTGTTACACTCATGACACCCTATGCAATAGCGGCTGCACCGATATTTGTTGATGTAACGCACGAAGTAGGTATCCATTTTCAGCATGGCGGGGGTTCTCAACGTTCAAGCCTACTGCCAGAAGATATGGGTTCCGGCGCAGCCTTTACCGATATCGACAACGACGGTAATCTCGACGTTTACCTTGTCAATATCCCCGGCCCTTTTGGAAAGCACACACGTCAAATTCATGTGAACGCCCTTTACCATAACAACGGGGACGGCACGTTTACAGATATCACAGCCACCGCTTTTAAAGCACAAAATACGAACGTAGGATACGGCATGGGATGTGTCTCCGCAGATTACGATGGTGATGGAGACGCAGACATCTACATTACCAATTACGGAACCAATACCCTCTATCGAAACAACGGAGATAGAAGCTTTACCGATGTAACACACATCGCCGGCGTCGGGGGTAAATCGTGGAGCACAGGGGCCGCTTTCGCCGATATAGATGCTGATGGCGACTTAGATATTTATGTTTGCAACTACGTCACTTATAATCTCCAGAAATTAGAACAAATGAAGGCTGAATCTATCCAATCCGGCAAACCTGTACCCAATGCGTTAAATCCACACGTTTTTGAACCGCAAGATAACGTCCTCTATCGCAATAACGGGGACGGGACATTTACCGATGTGACAACCGAAGCCGGAGTTGCCGCAGCGGGGGGCAGAAGTATGCAGGCAATTTTTAGTGACTTTGACCTGGATAACGATATGGACTTGTACGTTGCAAATGATACCACCGTCAACCACACTTACCGCAATAATGGTGATGGTACCTTCATCGATGTGAGCGATGATTCATGGGCAGCGGATTTCCGTGGTTCTATGGGGCTCACCGCAGGAGATTACGACAACGATAACGACATAGATATATTTATGAGTCATTGGATTGACGAAGAAAATGCCCTCTATCGAAACCTTCTCATCGAAACCTCTCAATCTGAGGGGTTGACGATACAGAATCGCAAGAGAATTCGGTTCGTGGATGAATCCTACTCCGCAATGCTAGCAGAAGCGAGTATCAAGGAAATTGGGTGGGGAACCTCGCTCTTTGACTACGACAATGATGGCGACTTAGACATCTTCGTCACAAATGGCAGTACTTTCCAAAAACTGGAGCAGCCCGAATACCTTATTCCGCAAAAAGACGCCTTGTTTCGTAACGATGGTAACGGAACATTTACTGATGTGAGTGATAGGGTAGGTATTGCAACATTGCCTGTGCGAGTCGGACGCGGAGCAGCCTTTGGGGATTACGATAACGATGGTGACATAGATATTTTTATCGTAAACAACCATGCACAGCCAACGTTACTTCGCAATCAGACAATACGTCCTGGAGAATCCGATACGAATACCAACAGATGGCTGCACGTTAACTTGCGCGGAATAGATGCAAACACAAACGCCATCGGGGCAAAAATTCAGATTAAAACAGAAAACACCAGCCAAATCCGGGAGATTTATGCCGGTGAGAGTTACATGTCCTGTAATAGTTATACCGTCGAATTTGGGTTAGGAACAGCAGCAGAGGTTAAGGTGCTGCAAGTTACGTGGCCAAATGGCAAAATTCAAACACTCCATAACATCCCAGTAAACCAACGGATAGATATCTCTTATGAAAATTAAACCAAGGCTGAAAATTGTAAAACCAAAAACGGGGCGACAACGCTTACAATTTTGCGATTCGCAAATCTTAACATACATCTTGAGTTTTCTCGTCCTCATTTATGCAATCGGATGTGGGGAGGACGTCGCGATTAAGCGTGGTAAACAATTCGCGATAAATGGGGACACCGCAGCAGCAATACAGGTGTTTGAAGAGGCCATTCAGCGTAAACCCACCAACGCGGAAGCCTACTATCAAATCGGGTTGATTCATGAGCAGACTTCACAAGAAACGCAAGCCGTCAACGCATTTCAGAAGGCGCTGCAAATCTCACCGAAGAGAGACGAAATCCGTTTTGCCCTCGGACGCCTCTATTGGTTTAGAGACAAGCCAGAACTGGCATTTGAAGAATTTCGAAAACTCCTCATGGCTAAGGATGATATCCTTTTAAAGATAGCCGGAATTACCGGGGATGCATATCACGTCAAACGCATCCGGACCGAAGGCAGTGACAACTACGAGCAAACCTTTACAGAAAAGGGAAATATGATGACATTCACTGCGAAGTACGCTGATGATTATAGCCCGGCTATCTCGCCGGATGGAAAATGGATAGCGTTCGCGTCCTACCGCTTACAAAATGGCGAGATTTACCTGATGAATATCGCGGAACCGAATCCGGAACTCCGACAACTCACGCATACTGATGAACTTGACGAATATATGCCAACCTTCTCTCCCGATGGGAAGACACTCGCCTTTGTTACAGAACGCACAAAGGGGATGATGATGCTCCCGCCCATACAGGCAAGTGGCTCCGTTCCTAGTACCGCAAAAATCTATCTGATGGACATAGACGGGCGGAATCAACGCCCTTTAGTAGAAATGCAAGGCATGCAAAGCGCACCAGCATTTTCACCTGATGGACAGAAAATCGCATTTGAATCTAATTTTTCCGATACCGCCGAAACAGACGGTGACACCGAAATTTATGTCATTAACATAGATGGCACCGGCAAAGTACAGTTAACGGATAATGAAGTGGACGACGGACATCCGGCCTGGACACCTAACGGAAAACAGATTGCTTTTGTCTCAAATATCAGCGAAACCTACCAGATTTGCGTCATGGATGCGAAAGGGGGAGACATCGAACAACGGACAGCGGCCGCGAATAGCCACTACCAACCTATCTTTACACCGGACGGAAAACGGATTATTTATGTTTCAGATTCGCATAACCACTACACCCTTTGGATAATGAACGCGGACGGGACAAACAAAATCCAACTGATGAACGCTATTGGTGCACATTTTGAACCAAGCTTGTCACGCGACGGAAAAAAACTGGTTTTCAGCGCCGACAGGACAGCTCACATGCGCATTTATCTGCTTGATTTTACACAACCTATCGCAAAAGAGAAACTGCAAGCACGTTTAACACAATAGGCGAAAACAAGAATGCTTTTTCATCGTTCCCTCCTCCAAATTCCATCTTTTATCATGCTTGTGATGATGGTAGGTTGCCAGAGTGATGTTCCCGAAGAGAATCTCCCCACTCCATTTTCTATTCACTACAGACGCGGCTTAGCGGCACTGGAGATGGACAACCTAACCGAAGCAGAAAAGGCGTTTCAAACATGTTTGCAAATCAATGTGAATGCTGTCAATGCCCGTCTGCAGTTAGCCCGTATCTATGTTAGACAGCAAAACTTCGGCAGCGCCGAAGAGACATTAGGTGTGATAAAAACCCTGCCCGAAGAAAATCAAAATACTCAAGAATTAGCGCAGGCATACCTCCTGTTGTCCCAAATCTTTAGTTACCAACAACGATTTGCGGACGCTACGGTTGCGCTGACGAGGGCGCTAGAATTCAACCCAACCGATACAAACGCACGCATGAAATTGGGATATTTCTTAGGCGCCCCGCAACAGATGTTGGTACCCGATTTAGCGGCATCAAAACAGCAATTTGAAAAAGTCATAGAACTAGAGCCGAACCATCCGGAAGCAATCCTCCAACTCGGATTGGCAGAATTCAGATTAGGTGAACCGCACAAAGCCGCCAAACGTTTCACCGATTTGATTGAAACCTATGGCAGGCATGCGGGGGCTCACTACTACTTAGGTGTTTATCACCTCCGTCACCACAACCTTGAAGGGGCTATAGATAATTTTAAAGCAGCACTCGATTTGAGGCCCGGTGATGCGGAAACCCTCTGGAATCTGTGGACAGCTTGTTCAAAACAGGGGGGCTATCCGGATAATTTGCCAGAAGAATTTAAGATTCAACTCAAATCAGATGGGCTATCTCATTCGAACACGCGTGACATCCCACGTTTTACGAATCTCGCCCCGATTTTGGGGATGGACAAGGTTGACGGGGGGCGGGGCAGTGCCTGGGGCGATTATGATAAAGACGGAGATTTGGATATCATCGCTGTTGGCACCTATCAACCTCATGCGCTTTACAGAAATAATGGAGACGGAACATTCACTAACGTTGCGGAAGCGGCCGGGGTTGCAGACAGGCGCGGCGGATGGGGCTCGCTTTTTGCAGATTACAATAACGACGGATACCCGGACATCTATATCACGCGAGGAGGCTGGTCCGGCGCAGATGAGAATACCCTGTACCATAACAATGGCGACGGCACCTTCACCGATGTCACCGAAACCGCAGGCGTTAGCGATACACAGAGCAGCTTTTGCGCCGCCTGGGCAGATTACGATAATGACGGGTACCTCGACATCTATATTGCAGATGGGGTTATCGGGGATGGGGCCCCCAATGTGCTCTACCACAACAACGGGGATGGCACCTTTACAAACACCGCTGAGGCAGCCGGCGTTGCCAATAGAGGGAGTTCCCTCGGAACCGCTTGGGGGGATTATGATAAAGATGGGCATATCGATCTTCATGTCGTCAATTTTGGACAACAGAACGTTCTCTATCGTAATAACGGCGACGGCACCTTCACCGACGTGACACCCCAGACAGGCATGACGTTACCTATCACAGACGCTTTTGTTACCTTCTTTCTTGACATTGATAACGACGCAGATTTGGATATTTTCATCTCAAACTCCGGCGCTTTCGAAGCATTTATCTCCTCTCAAATCACGGGCAGTGCGAGACACGATAGCGACAGGCAGGTGCTATACCGCAACAATAGTGACGGTACCTTTACCGATATCACGCGAGAATCAGGACTTTATCAGGCTTTTGGGGCAATGGGCGCCAACTTCGCAGATATTAATAGTGATGGATACCTTGACATCTACCTCGCGACAGGCGCACCACAAATGGGGCGGTTGGAGAGAGACGTACTCTTCCTAAACAATGGGGACGGAACCTTTACGGATAAAACCACCGCCCTCGGATTAGGGAACATCGGAAAGGGACACGGCGTTACCTTCGGTGATGCAGATGCAGATGGGGACGTTGATATTTACGTTTCGGTTGGAGGTGCCTTTATCGGAGATCAGTGGCCAAATCTTTTCTATCGAAATCAAGGGACACAAAACAATTGGCTCACCCTCAAAACCGTAGGTATCAAAAGCAATCGGGACGGCATCGGCGCAAAAGTGACACTGATGATTGGAGATACCACCATTTATAGAGAAGTCAGCGGAGGGGGTGGATTTGGTTCTACCAACAGCATTCCCCTTGAAATCGGTGTGGGGAAAGCGGAACAAGTCGATAAACTCGAAATCGTTTGGCCCTCCGGACAGATAGATATACGGATGAACCTCGCTGTCAATCAGCACCTCGTCCTGACTGAAGGCGTTTCACACTGATTCGGCGCGCGTGAGTCTTCCGCTTATATTAAGGAATTGGTGATAAATTGCATTGCCGCTCCCGAAATGAGTGGCACTGTCAAATTATCATCAAGACGAAGCGGGAGCAGTTCAACCGTAGTTGCGACGAATGCTCCACCCACTGCCACAACGATAATCGATACCTCAGAATCCGCTTGGGTATCACTTCCGAAAAGTGATAACAAAAAGAGTGCGCTAACGGTACAAACGATAAAACAAGCAGCACTCCCTTCTAAGCTCTTCTTACCGATAAGTTTCGTTCTACCCCACATTTTCCCTACCAACGCGGCGGCGGTATCGCCCAAAACCATGAAGAAAATGCAAACAATTGCAAGGTGTTTATCAAAGCAGAGAATACACAACAGCGCGCTGATGAGATAGTGCGTCGCGCCGGTAATCGCACCTTTGTGTTCATGCCTCCGGAGAAGGGCCCCAAAAGCACGAAAGAACAATGCACTGAAATGCGGAGAGCGCCATTTTCCTAATTCCACAGTGATAGCTACACCGGCCAAAACACCCACAAAAACCAATATCATGGATTTATCCATAAATAGATAAACGACAGGTAGGATTAGCCCCGCGAGATGAATGCTTTTCCGCCCTAATTCTTCTGTCATCAATAGCAGCTCCGTCCCAAATTCAAGATTGAACTCCGGGGCTTTATATCTCACCTCTACACCAAACTCAATTCAAGCATGAACTCACTTCCTATAATTATGCCAGATGTGCTGAAGTAATACAAGACAAAAACCGTTTTGAACGCGCTTCGCAATCCATCCCGTAAAAGATACAGCGGGCAAATTTACCCCAAATTCCTAAAATTCTCCTTTTTGTCAAAAAAATAGCACATTTTTGTTTCATTTGGCATGTATAATTTTTTCACCAGTGGAATACAGTTGAGAACAAATTCGTTGTTCGGAAATAGCATTGTCGGGTGGGGCGGACTTCAACATATTCGTGATATTGAAATGTGCCTAACCGAAAAATAAGAGGAGAAAATGGAACAGTTTTTCAGCGGACTGTTGCTGCTAATATTTAGTGTAGGCGCCGCTTTTGGCAGCGCGACATCAGTCGCTAAGGCGCAACAGTTAGTAAAAATCACCGGTTCGGTTACAGCTAGTGATACTAAGTTACCACTAGCTAGCGCAACGCTCCGGGTGATTGACACGTCTTCGCGAGACATACATGCCTCCGTAAGCACTGATGAAGGGGGAAATTTTTCTCTGGAACTACCGAACGGCACCTATACTATCCACGTCACCGCCTCGTTTTACAACGCTTCTGTACGTTCGGATTTCCATGTTAATAGTGAGCAAACGGTTGAACCGCTCCGGATATTAATGGTACCGCAAGTCGTGCAACTCGACGCGATAAAGCTTCGAGTGCGGCTAAGCCAATCTAGCGAGCGTGGACTCCTTCAAAAACGTATGCGGAGCTCTGGAATTGAAGATAGCATCAGTACAGAGGAAATGAGTCGGCTCGCCGTCTCCTCAGCGGGGGAAGCGATTAAACGTGTGACGGGCGTTAACATCGTTGGCGAACGGTATGTGTTTGTGAGGGGCTTAGGAGAACGTTACAGCAATACCCTCCTCAACAATGTTGAGATTCCTAGTCCAGAACCCAATCGAAGGGTTGTGCCGATGGATATATTTCCAGCGAGTCTCCTTTCTAGCGTACAAACCGTCAAAACGTTTTCGCCGCACCAACCGGGTGGATTCGCCGGGGGCTCTGTACAGGTTTTCACGAAAGATTTTCCTGAAGAGTTAACGATGTCCCTTTCCATGTCAAGCGGCTTCAATACACGGACAACGGGCAAAGAAGGATTAACCTATGAAGGCGGAACATTGGACTTCTTAGGTTTTAATAGTGCCTCGCGCGAACTCCCCGCCATTGTGAAAGAACGCGCAGGAAAACTCCCTATTCGTGAACGCGGGCGGTTTACACCTGCAGGTTTTACACCTGAAGAAATCCAAGAATTTGGTCAAGCTTTTTCTAACATCTGGTCTCCGGTACGGCAGGATGTTCCCCTCAATCAAAGTTATAAATTAAGTCTCGGTAACCGTAACACACTTTTTGGAAAAGACTTCGGTTACTTCGCGGTGCTCTCCTATGGTAACAGCCATCGCTCCAGTACCCAGGTACAAAACGCATTCCGCCTCGGCTTAAACGACATCCTCTCGCCGGTAACCTCTTACGACGTTGAACGTAGCGCGAATGAAGTAGATTGGGGCGGTGTCTTAAACGCAAGTCTTCAATTCTCCCCGCAACACCGCCTCAGTTTACGAACCATCTTCACTCACACGGCTGAAGATGAAACGCGGATATGGGAGGGGTTTAATGCGGATAGAAACACTGATTTACGCAGCGCTCGCTTACGGTACGTCGAGCGTGAACTCTTCTCCGGACAATTCGCTGGTACACACGATTTTAATTTTCGAGAACCGTCGTTTGGATACGCCACGGCGGATACTGGGGCGGAAGCCGACAGTTACCGTCCTGATATCGCGATGGAGTGGCGCCTCACCTATTCGCGCGCATCACGCGATGAACCGGATACGCGCGAGACTATCTACGAAGACAGAGGCAACGGGACATTTACCTTCCGAGATGTCACACACAGCGGAAGTAGATTCTTCTTCGATTTAGAAGATGACGAATACAACGCACGGGTTGATTGGAGAATTCCTATTCGTAAAGAGGGTTTCTTTAAATTCGGCGGACTCTGGCGCGATAGGGCGCGAACCTTCGATGCGCGCCGCTTTCGATTTTTGCCCGCAGACAAAGTGGATGCCACCGTTAATTTGTCATCTCCACCCGAGACGCTCTTCAAATCCACAAACATCGCACCGCGCGTATTCGAACTACGGGAGTCCACGCGGGCAACCGATAACTATCTCGCAGCGCACGATATCTACTCCGGTTATCTTATGCTGGAGATTCCAGTCACACAAAAATGGCAATTGATGACGGGGTTCCGACTGGAATCATCGACACAGCAAGTTACTACCTATTACCCATTTTCGGCATCTGTCCAGCCAATTGTGGCAGATTTGGAAACCTTTGACTTACTCCCCGGTGCTAACGTGACGTACCGTCTAACGAGACGGATGAACCTGCGAGTTGCCGCGTCGCGAACTACCACACGTCCGGACTTTCGAGAACTCGCCCCGTTTGAGTTTACAGATTTTGTTGGTGGACGGACAATTCTTGGAAATCCAGGACTTGAGCGGACACAGATTGAGAATTACGATTTCCGCTGGGAAGCGTTCCCACAAATCGGTGGCGTCGTGGCGGTAAGCCTCTTCTATAAACGATTTCAGAAACCGATTGAGCAAATCGTTCAGCCCCAGGCAGAAGTCCGTATTACTTATGAAAATGCCGAGGCTGCAAACAACTACGGCATTGAATTAGAAGCGCGACAGAATCTCGGAGTGCTCACAGACAAACTCAGCAATTTCTCCATCACCACCAACGCAGCGCTGATTTCTTCCCAGGTTGTACTACCCGATATTGGAATTCAGACATCTTCTGAACGCCCGTTACAAGGGCAGTGCCCCTATATAGTTAATATATCTGTCGGTTACGAAAATAAAAACTGGGGAATCTCCAGTGCAGCCGCTTATAACATTTTCGGGAGAAGACTCTCTGAAGTAGGCAACCACGGCGTATCCGACGTTTATGAACAGCCGCGTGGCCAATTCGATGCGAGTATTAGCCGGATTGTTGCAGATTACTTCCAAATCCGATTTTCTGCCAAAAATCTTCTTGACCCTTATGTCCGATTCAAACAAGGTGAGGAGGTATCCGTTCAATACAGACTTGGACGAGCATTTTCACTTGGCATAAGCTACAATCTCTAGATGAAAATTATTAGTCGCGTGGAACGTCAAAAAGAATTCATAATATTGTCACCGTTATGTAACAATTTCTAAGTATCCTTAACATGATAGAAACTTCTATAAGGCGTAACCTCTAAGTCGCTATGATAGGCTTTACTATAAATTGACTGAGGGCGTTTCGCCTCTTGGAAGAAGAAAAAATTGTATTAACTTAGTTAGCATCTTCCGGATGAATGGGAAAAGTTGCTTGCGATATACAAACCGCGGCGTTCCCGCTCCGCTTGTTTATAAAAATAAAAAAAGGAGCTTAGTTAGACTCATGTGGAATACGACATCAACTGCACAGTCCACCTGGAATACGACATCAACTGCCCAGTCCACCTCTATGAGTGCAATGGGGCTTTTTCAAAATTGGTTTCTTCAATTAATGGTTATTTTCACCGGTGCACTCGCTTTAGTTTTTGTGAGTTGTGGTGGAGACGAAGATAGGGAAGATGATGCAGAAACGCTGGAAGTTACTGAGGAAGTGATTAACGTTGCTGGCCGCGATGTCGTCGTGCTAGAAGGCAGACTCACCGAGGATAGGAAACTCACCACAGCCTCCCAGTACCTTTTACGTGGTGCCGTCTTTGTTGAATCCGGTGCAACTTTAACAATTGAAGCTGGTGTAGAAATTTTTGGGGAGGGTGTGAGCCAAGGCACGCTCATTATCGCACGAGGCGCGAAAATTATCGCAGAAGGCACTGCCGCTGCGCCGATTGTCATGTCGAGTGACGCTGCTGTTGGAAGCCGGGCACGCGGGCAGTGGGGTGGCCTAATTATCAATGGCAACGCCCCTACTAACCAAGGAGTCGCCTTCGGTGAAGGGGATACGGGGGCTTTCGGGGGAAATAATCCTGACGATAGCAGTGGTACCCTACGCTATGTCCGCGTCGAGTACGCCGGCATTGAATTTAGCCCTGACAATGAGTTAAACGGTATTGCCTTCCAAGGTGTGGGTGCGGGGACAGTCGTTGAACATGTGCAAGTACACATGAACCAAGATGATGGGATAGAAATGTTTGGCGGCACCGTTAATCTGAAATATGTGCTCGTCACCGGTGCACGGGATGATTCGTTTGACTGGACGGACGGTTGGACCGGCAAAGGCCAGTTTTGGGTGGCGCAGCAGTATGGCGACGATGCTGATAACGGGTTTGAAGTCGATAACAGCAGTAAAAACAATGAAGCAACCCCGCGTTCCAATGCCACTATCTATAACGTTACCCTCGTCGGAGACCCGGGCGGGCCCGAAAGCGACAACGGCATGCTCATTCGTGAAGGGGCAGCTGGCACATATGCCAACTTCATTGTCACCGGTTTTAACAAAATGGGGGTTGATATCAACAACGAGGCAACACATGCACAAGCCAATAGTGGTGCGCTGACTGTTAAAAACAGTATTTTCTTTCAAAACGGAAAAGGGAATTTCGGTGATGAAAAAGATGACGACGGTTTTGATGAAGCGGCCTGGGCAGTTAAAAACGATAACCATGAAATAGAACCGGGGCTGGTAGCCCCTTTTAACAAAACCGCTCCGAACTTCACACCGGGCGCTGGCGCCGCTGCAGTATCGGCCGCTTCACCCCCTACGGACGGTTTCTTTGATGCGGTTAACTTTATTGGCGGTGTGAACCCCACCGACAATTGGACAACGGGATGGACAACGAGTGCGCAGAATTAACAGTTTTTCAAGTGTGTCCCGGTTTGCTAAGCGGACTGGGCACATCTCTCAGACGATGTGGATGCTCATCGCCGCAACACTCATTTGTAGCGGTTTATTAGGATGTGAATCCGCGTGGAAAAAGCATCACGACTCGCCACGCCAACTCTGCCTCGCAGTTGTTGACGCTCTTAATCGAAAAGACATTGAAAAAATGAACGGGCTTCGTATCCAGCGCGAGGAATATCTCGCTTGGGTATGGCCGGCATTTCCAGCAAGCCGCCCGCCGAGTAATTTCCCGGGTGATTTCGCCTGGGCAAATCTGAACAAAAATTGTAACATTGGGATGAAAAAATCGATGGAACGTTACGGCGGAAAAAATCTTACCTTTGTAGATATTCGCTTCACAAAACCGACAGTAAGCTATGACGGTTTCCAACTTTTCCGGGGGACAGTTTTGACATTACGTAATCATGACGGTAAAACCGTGGAACCGAAGATTCTCGGTGCCGTCATTGCTAAGGATAATTTCTACAAGTTTCTAAGTTACAAAGCCTAATTCTCATTTATGTCTAACCCATAAACTTTTTGTGACAACGCGCTGAATCAATCCAATTTAAATGAACACCTGGGACTATCAATCAAATTTGGAGGATTGAACTTTATGAGGGATGCACGCTCTAATGACTCACTGGGCATGAAAAAAAGAAAGCAGCGGCGAAAAAAGATAATGGCGGGGCAGCCATCTCCGCCTATCGCAAAAAAGCGGGCGGCAGCGGCGAAAACGGCTCATGTCTCAATGACAATTGTTGATGTCCATCGCCAACATCGGGTGTCCGCAAAAAAATGGAAAACCACTGTTAGAAAATTCGCGATAGCAACATCTATCGGTTTGCATGCCATTGTCTTTGTGATTGCCGGTATCTATATTGTCCGCAAAACAGTTTTACACATGAATGAGGACACGGTACAGAGTGTGGTTGTTACTCATGCAAAGCCTAAACCGATTCGGCGAACCCCGCCTCGTGCAAGGCGACGAGCTGAGAAACTGAAGCCCTTGAAGATTCGGGCCCCGAAAGGGAACGCTGTAACAACAAGTGCAAAAATTCCAATGGGTACTGCGCGTTTCACTTTACCTACCAGCGATATTTCTACGCGCCCCGTACTCGCCCCTAGCACCGAGGGAATCGGTAAAGAGCTGTTTAGTGCTTCACGACAGGCGAACATCGTTACAACGGTGCCGAGGTTTGAAGTGCCGAAGTTTGAAACCGTTAGTTTTGTAGAAAGAATGGATGTGGGGACAAGCCTCGCGCAAACCGAATTTAATGAACTTAACAATCTTGAACTCGCTTCTATCAATTTGGGAGATTCAAAACAGTCATTTAACGAATTCTTGAAAACCGTCCGAGAACGCATTCAACGCGCCCAACGTTTCCCGCCCAGCGTACGGAATTTAGAAAAGGGCAGCTCGACAACCGTCCGGTTTACGATTCTTAAGGACGGTACCGTAAGGAATACCGATGTGGCCAATTCTTCCGGCTCCAGGGCACTTGACAATGCAGCAATTGCAGCTGTCCAAAACGGTGTGCCTTATCCGCCCTTTCCGGAGGGACAGTACGGCAGCAGCTTACGGCTTGAGCTCCCAATTATTTTCGAGGTAGTGAACTAACCAGGGCGCATAGGGGACAGCCCCCTCCTGTCGCCTCACATTCACAACATTTTCCTCCTCAAGTACAGGTGGTTTTGTCTTCCGTGACGCGATGCCTACTTATCGGGCAAGTCAAATCTCAGTCTATCTCTCTTCGCCTTCTCCTCATCTACGAAACATAATAAGCCCAGTCCAACAAGAAAGAAAACGATAAGTGAGATGATTGCCTGGCGGGCACTCCCTGTAACATGACGGATAACGCCAAACACAAGCGGCCCCCAAATCGCGGAAAACTTGCTAAATACTGAATAGAATCCATAAAATTCCGCACTCGCCTGTTGTGGAATCATCGCTCCATAGAAGGAACGACTTAGTGCCTGCGTCCCTCCAAGCACAATACCAACAACCACGCCTAGGAGGAAGTATTGCATTGCACTATCAATAAAATACCCATAGATGACAACCCCGCTCCAGAGAACTAGGGCGAAGACGATGGCCCGTTTTGTGCCGATGCGTTCCGCGAACCACCCGAATAGTAGCGCGCCTGCTATCGCAATCATTTGGATAACGAGGAGTGTCACCATGAGTACTGTTGTTGAAAGCTTTAACGTTTCGGTACCGTAAATTGTCGCCATGCTCGTCACTGTATGGATCCCATCATTATAAATCATATAGGCAACCAAAAAGAGAGTGAGATGTTTAAATTGCCTCACCTTTTTAGCGGTTGCTAGCGTGTGCCGAATTCCGCGAGCAAGATAAGCTTTAATTCCCGGTAACTTATCGGATTCTTCATCAAACGCATGAGGGGCTTTCTCTTCTTTTAGGTACTTAGCGGTTAAAAGTGTCCATCCTGCCCACCAAAGTCCAGCCATTGCCATCCCGAGTCGGACTGCCATTGCTAGACTCACTCTCAATGCTTTGTGCATCGAGACGAGCCCCAGGGCAATGGCAAATTGAGTTCCGCCCCCGATATACCCAAACGCGTAACCTTTAGCAGATACCGCATCCAATCTGGCTTCAGAAGCGATGTGTGGTAAAAAAGCATCGTAAAAAACATTTGCGCCAACAAAGCAGACTTGTGCGCCGATAAAGAGGCACACCGTTAGGACGACATCACCTGTTGTAGAGAAAAAGAGTAAAGTTGCAAAGAGGCTTCCCACGTATGCGAAACTCAGCAGAAACTTTTTTTTCGCTGAAGAGAAATCGGCGATAGCGCCAAGGATGGGTGCGAATAGGAAGACTAAGAGTGCTGATGCTGCCAACATCCAAGCCCACAACGTTTCACTACTCAAGTTCTGCCCGGCAATGGTGACGCCACCTTCACCAACAATAGCTTTCGCAAAATAGTTAGGTAACAAGGCAACGGCAGTCGTGGTTATATAGGCTGAATTCGCCCAGTCATACATGCACCAGCCAAAAATTGCTTTCTTATCATTTTTCATGATGCCCCGCCTAGTGATAATTTCCGCCTATTTTTTCACATATCGCGCTAAAAATCAAGTCTGTTTTCTGTTAAAAATGCGAGAAATCCGAAAATACCGCATTTTCCGTTAGATTCGCTTTGCTCAGATTCTGCCCGCCTCGGCAAATCTACGAAAGTGTCGAAACCTGAATGACTGAGAAAAAAATTAATATTCGTTGACATTTTCTCAATTTGAGGGTATACTCAATTAAAATTTGAGGGTATACTCAATTAAAATAATTTCTGCCTAGCAGCATTTTAGTGGAATTACATGAAGACGAAAGCACACGTTATCAATTTTGAAAAAGAGAACCCTATCCAGCGCGGAACCGGTGTCAAAACGGTGCCTTTAGCTGGAAAGTGGCTTGGTTCAACCTCATTAACGAACGGTGTGACGATGTTTGAGTCCGGCGCCGCCATTGCACGCCACTACCACAATTGTGATGAATCTGTCACGATTCTGGAAGGGGAAGCTACCTGTGAAGTTGATGGTGACGTTTTCTCAATGCAGGCGTTTGACACCACGTTTGTTCCCGCCGGTATCCCTCACCGGTTTTGGAATGAGAGCGCCGCACCGATGAAAATCCTATGGACGTACGCGTCTGTGAACGTAACGCGTACGTTTACAGATAGCGGTGAAACAGTGGAACACCTATCCCCTAGTGATAATGCCGTAGCGAATTAACCAGTTAGCGAATTAACCAGTTAAGGAATTCAAATGTCCGTACAAACTTATATTAAGGAGAATGAAACCGCACTGTGTGCATTACTACAAGAGTTAGTTCGAATTCCCACCGTTAATCCGCCCGGTAAGAACTACTCTAAGATTGTTGACTTGCTTGAGGAAAAATGTCGGGAACTCGGAATGGAGACGCGAATTGTTCCAGTCCCTCTTAATTATGCAAGCCAATTCATCCCAAACGCAGAGAGCCATCCTCGTCTAAACCTCATTGCGCGCTGGGATGTCGGGGCTGAAAAAACGGTTCATTTTAACGCACACTACGATGTTGTCCCCGTCTCAGGAGATTGGCGGTTTGACCCTTTCGGCGGCGATATTGTTGGAGAATGGCTTTACGGGCGTGGTGCTGATGACATGAAGGATGCAATCGCGGCACTGCTCTTCGCCCTTAAAGCCGTTCAAGAGACAGGTGAGAAACCGCTATTCAACATTGAATGTTCGTTCACATGCGATGAAGAGACGGGCGGTGACTTAGGCGCGGGCTATATCACCAAAAACAAATTGGTGAGCGCCGACTACATCGTTAATTGTGAAGGGGGCAGCGGAATGAACATCGGCAACGGGCACAACGGTGTTCTATGGATGGACATTACTGTCAATGGTAAGGCAGCACACGGTTCACAACCTCACAAAGGGATTAACGCCTTTGAGAAAACCGCACAGCTCGTAATAGCACTCCAAAGACTTCAGCGCGGATTTAAATTATCTGAACGCGCTTTCACACTCGATGACGGCACTGAACGTTACCCGACGTTGAACATCGGCGGGAACTTTCAAGGGACAGCCGGCGATAAAATCAATACCGTTCCTGCACAAGTCACATTCTCAGTCGACAGGCGAATTACGCCGAATGAGTCACTCCACAATGCTGAATTGGAATTGAGGGAGGCAATTACTGGTGCATGTGAATACTATCCAAATCTGGAAGCAGAGGTACGCCCTATCTTGAGAATTGAACCGTGCATAATAGACTCAGCATCCCCGTTCGCACAAGCGTTCTCACAAGCTGTACGCATTGTCCGATTTAATCAACCACACTTTAAACCGACAACAGGATTCACCGATTTACATTTCTTTGTGAATACAGGGTTACCGGGCATCGGCTACGGCCCCCGCGGTGAAGACGGCCACGCTATAGATGAACGCGTCCACATTCCCGATTTAGTGCGCACATCCGCCATTTATGCAACCTTTATGATACGCGCTGGCTTTTAAAAACCGGCACACATTCTTGGAACAGTCCTTTTTTCGCGTAGAAACACAACGTCTGACAATTTCATAGAAAGCGTCGCCTCTTGCAACCATACAAATAATTCTCGTGCTCGCTATTTGTGAATGCTAAGGTTTCCAAAATATCAGATGCAAAAGAGATTCCAGAGACGCATTGAAAATTTTACCTGCCGGAATTGTCAGGCCGCCGTCACCGGAGACGGCTACACTAACCACTGCCCAGAGTGCCTTTGGAGTCAACACGTTGATGTTAACCCCGGAGATAGGGCTGAAAAATGTAGTGGATTAATGGAGCCTATTCAGGTTACTCAAAAACAGGGGAATTATATATTAAACCACCGCTGCACGAAGTGTGGTATTGAAAAAAGAAACCGAACCTCAAAATCCGACAAATTTGATGCGCTTCTTTCTATTATAAAAGGATAATAGAACTTATAACGATTTCTCGCCCTGCCAAGCATTCTGTGCGGTTTCTCTAACCGCCTCGGGGGTGGCGGTGGTTCTATCTCGCAAGAGTTTTGACGACTCTGAAAGTTCTGCTCGCTTATCATACCAACTCTAGTCTAATCTAAAGTTATGTAACCCACCCCAAACTGGTTCGATTAGACATTGAGACGAAGAGCAACAGGAAGGGTCGGAAAAAAAACAGTCGGTGAGCGGGCTCCCAGCCCCGCCGTTTTTTTCGACATTTGGTATCTCCTTTCATGTTATTTTACGTAATAAGTATCAAAATCTACTTGCGTATCAACAGTTTTCGGGTTGCCGTGAATTCACCTGCCGTCAACGTATAAAAATAAACACCGCTCGCGACAGGTTCACCGAGTTGATTGCGTCCGTCCCAATACGCTGCACGGCTACGTTGGTGATAGAAACCTGCTGGCTGAAGCCCTAAATCCAGCATCCGTACCAATGCACCGTTCACCGCATAGATATGCAAAGTCACTGTGGCGGAGCTAGCGAGTTGGTAAGGTATCCACGTCTCAGGGTTAAACGGATTCGGGTAGTTCGCAAGCAATCCTGTTTTCTCTGGTGTCAACACCGCCAGAAGCCGTTGGAGGTTTGCAATACCTCGCTCGAAAGCAAGCGAACCATCGTTCTCAACCTGTGCTTGTGCTATCCACGCCTGCACGATTGCCCTGTCTAATCCGATGCTGCGGCGTGCGAGAATAGCGGGTGCAGCCGCAATACCGCTGAGTTCACCGAGATGTTGCGCGACAACGACGATGTCAGAGATATTGACGCTTCCATCGCCATTAACGTCTGTTCGAGCGTTTGTCGGTTTTGCTTTTCCCAGAGCTTGTCCGACGAGAATCAGATCAAGAATGCTAATCTCACCATCTTTATTGACATCCCATGCCGGGACTTTGACGACAATCTTTTGATCCGTCGGATTCACGGTGTAGTCGGTACCCTTTGCAAACCCAAAGAACCCGGAAAACGCGCCATGTCCGCGATTGGAAACCGCTACCAACAACACATTCACGCCTTTTTTCAGCGTGACAGGGAAGGCATCTTGGTAATCACCGGCACCCCGAAGCACAGGGTTGTCGTGAACCAATTCACCGTTAAGCCACACCCTGACCTCATCATCGGAACCGGCAAGCATCGTTGTGTCTTGTTCACGCGGGGCATTCAACGTCACTGAACCATAAACGACATGTTCATATATTGCAGAACCCGAGCCCCAGCCGAGTGCGTCTGTCATCTCATTGATGTTATCGCCGCCTGTCGGTGCGAGTCTGTGTGCCTCCCAGATACTACTCCCTACAGACTTCCCTTCAGTCGCCCCAAATGTCGCGACTTTCACCTCCGTGATTTTTCCCTTACTTGCTTTCGCCAGCAAATCTGTTTCATTAATCAGATATCCCGGCACGATTACCCATAACCAAGGTCCTGTAATTTTCGGACCGGCTTCTGGGAATGCAGAGTTCACGAAGTCTGAGTGCGAGATAGAGGTTTTTTGTGAGAATAAGTCTAAACTCGAAACATCTGCAATCGGATTCTCCGTGAGTCCCATCCATGCCAAGTTGCGCAATGAGACCAGCGACGAGACATCCGTAATCCGATTCTGACTCAAGTCTATCCACGTTAAGTTCGATAACGCAGATAACGGCGGGACATCCGAAATCGCATTGTCGTTCAGGTCAATCCAGCTCAACCCGTTTAATTCCGCAAGCGGCGATATATCTGATATGTCGTTATTCTCAAGACTCAGGCGTGTCAACCCCGTTAAACTTGCCACCGCAGAGATGTCGGTGACTTTATTGCCGGGGAGATAGAGTTCTTTCAAACTTGTTAACCCCTCTAAAGACGATATATCCGATATTTCGCCACCACAGATGCTGATCTCCCGCAGTAGAGGGGATTCCGTCAAAGGCGCGAGGTCTAATATCGGTGTGCCCCAAGAATGAAAGTACCTCAGGCTCGGGTGCCCTCTCAAGGGCGAGAGATCCGCCGCAGGATTGTCGCTCATATGAATCTTCTCAAGTTTCACCAGCCCAGATAGTGGCGCCCAATCGTCTATAACATTATTTGAACAACTGATCGAGCGCAAGTTGATGAGCCCTTCAAGGGATGATATATCGGAGATAAGGTTACGCCCAATCTTTACGTTCTCTAAGTTAATGAGACCTTCAAGTGGCGATATATCGGAGATGGCGTTATCCGTCAATTCAATGTAGTGCAATTGAATCAATGCTGCCAATGGCGAGATGTCGGCAATCAAATTGTGGTGGAGTTTGAGTTCCTGAAGATTTATTGCCGTTTCAAATCCTGTTAAATTGTCAATACGCCTGTTATTGGCATCTAAGCGGGTCAACGTCTTCATCTCATCGAGCGTTATCCGGGCATTCGCTGCTTTACCGAGTGCCTCATTGATGGCGGCGCGTAGGTTATTATCTGGAATGTTCACCGTTTGCGCCTCGGTTGCCCGTGGCAGAGAGAACAAGAGCGCAGCGCACATGAGCAACGCCATTGAAATATATCGATTTTTCTGTAGTTGCATTCTGTTTTATCTCCTTATTTCTTTATTAACATCTTTCGTGTCGCAGTAAAATCGCCAGCGCTCAGCGTATAGAAATAGACACCCGACGCAACAGGTTCACCGCTCATATTTCTACCGTCCCAATACGCCGCCCGACTCCGATAAGCATAGAGCCCCGCGGGTTGGTGTCCGACATCTAATATCCGAACCAAGCGCCCCTCTACTGTGTAGATATGCACCGCCACATCTGCGGCTTCAGCGAGTTGATACGGTATCCACGTCTCCGGGTTGAATGGGTTGGGATAGTTCGCGAGTAAAGCCGTCTCCTCTGGGATGAAAGTTGCCAAAAGGCGTTGGAGATTCGCGATGCCGCGACGGAATGTCAACGTGCCGTTCTCTGCTGCACGCAAGACGTCGAGTGCGTGTTCAACCGTTTCGGGTCTTAGCCCGAGGCGGTGCGCAATAGAGGGCGGTGCTGCTGGCGCTGTGCCTTCACCGAGGTGTTCAGAGACAATTGTGAGGTCTTTCGCGTCAACAACCCCATCACCGTTGACATCCGTGCGTGGGTTGACGGGCGCGGTTTCGCCGAGTGATGCGACGACCAATTGGAGATCTACTGCATCGGTGATGCCATCTTCATTGACATCCCACGCCGGGGCTGCCGGTGCGTCCCCGCCGAGAATAATGAAAATTTCTATCGGCGGGACAGAGATAGTTTCACCTGCACTCGAACCGGCTTTGAAGTTGCTCATCGAAATCCGGGTTTCACCCGCGGCCTTCGCCGTGAAGCTGACGGATAAAAGTGTCCCTTCACCCGATACGCCACCTTCAGAGATGCGCGCGACCCCTAAACCGTTGATGCGCCCCCTTGCGTTATCAATCTCGCCTGTGAAAATGTGGGTGCTGCCACCCCCCTGCTTGAGAAAATTTTCATAGAACGCGCTGTTGACTTTCAGCACAGCAGGATCAAAGACCAGGTCCCCTTGCCATCCCGCGAGATCGGTGAGGTTTGTTGCCTTGAGAACCACCTCGAAGGTATTGCCAACATCCAGCGGTGGCGCATCTGTAGAAAAAGAGAAGTTCGGAACGGGGAGAAGCACTGTGTATTCCGCATCAGGCGAAAAACCAAAATGACCGCACCAATCTCCACCCCGATCATGAACAGCAACCAATAGGACATTTTCCCCTTGTTTTAGCGTGACAGGGAAGGATTGCTGATAATCGGTTGCCCAATCCCTATCAAGTTTCTCGTTAACTAATTTGCCATTGAGCCAGACCTTGTGATTATCATCGCTTCCGACGAACATCTTTGTCCGTTGTTCCCGAGGGGACTCTAAGGAGATTGAACCATAAACCACGTTGTCACTGTCAGTGTCCTTTGACATACCAAGAGCGTTCAGCATTTCATTGATGTTATTTCCACCCGTGGAGGAAATGCTATGGGGAGTCCAGACACTGTCACCAACAGCTTGCCCCTCTATTGCTCCATTGGCAGCAATTCCTAATTCTTTTACCTTACCGCCACTTGCTTTTGCCAGCAAATCTGTACTACGGAAACTTTCGTACGTTGCCCCTGGGAGCAATACCCACAACCACGGTCCTACGATCTTCGGACCGCCTTTTACGAAAGTACCCGGATTGCCGTGCGCCTTAATATTTATCTGCACGGATAATCCTTCTATCGGCGAAAAATCTGATATTGCGTTGTATTGAAGGTGCAGCTCTTCCAGCTGTGTTAGCCCCGCCAGGGGCGAGACATCCGAGATACGGTTGTCGCCAAGATATAGCTTTTTCAACTTTGTTAACTTCGCCAGGGGCGAGAGATCGGAGATGAGGTTCTCACCGAGATTCAGATCTTCCAACGCCTTCAGGGCTGCCAATGGCGAGACATCTTGTATGAAGTTATCATACAACCTTAGCGCTTGTAGTTGTGTCAACCCAGCGAGTTGCGAAATATCTGAAATACGACAATGAGCGATTTTGAGGGTTCTCAAACGTTTTAAACCTTTCAGAGACGGCAGTTTCGAGACGGACTGATCGCCCTCATATTCGAGCCATCGGAGTCGGGGTAAATTTGCCAAAGGAGAGAAGTCAGAAATAGCGGTATCATCGGCGTTGATTCCTTCGAGACTTCTCAGGCTTGAAAGAGCAGATATATCCGATACCGGATTCCCGGCGAGCCCAATCCCTTTCAACTTGATGAGCCCCTTGAGCGGTGAGAAGTCGGTGATCTGATTTTCTTCAAGTCCCAACCAGTCTACATTGACCAATCCTGCGAGTGGCGCGACATTGGTGATTTTATTCCCGCGGAGCTTGATGTTATTCAGGCGGGTTAAGTTTCTCAGTGGCGATAAATCGGAGATGGAATTCCGCCGCAATTCAATGCGTTCGAGCCGCGTCGCAGCTTCAAGTCCTGTTAAGTTGTGAATGCCGGCATCATCGGCTTCAATTCGCGTCAGGCGTAACATATCTTCTGCCGTAATCGCTTCCCTTTCTGCTTTGCCGAGTATCGCAGCGATGACGGCGCGGAGGTTCGGATCCGGGATGGCAACGGTATCCGATGGGACTCGCGTTGGCGTTCTTGGCGCCGGGACGACATCCTCCGTCTTCAGCGCCGTGACGACTTGCTGAAAGTTCGTTGTCCAAACATCGCGTTTGACGTTGCCACCGTCGGCAGCAAGGGCAAGCAGTCCGAGGCTTTGTAGACTCGATTTCTCGCGAATCTCGGTGAGGAAGGTCTCGGTCTCTAACCCGACAGCTGCAGCTGCATCGGCGGCTGACACCGGACCGATGAAGGCTTCATGAGCGAAAGACACCGGCTCGACAAGTCCACCAAATAACGTACCGGTCGCTTCAAGCGCATTTCGGAACTGTTGTGCGTCCTTCTCCACCCACGGCTCGATCTGCGTTTTTTCGACGTACAGGCGTAGGGCCTGCGCTTTGTCGTAAGCCGGATTCTTCTCGGAGAGAATCGCTGCACGCACGGTATCTGTAAAGGGTTTCATGCCTTCAGTGTGGCACCCAATACATGACAGTCCATTATACACCGCGGGGTCAGACGCTTGTGGATTTGAAACAATGCCCGTCGGCGCGACATCTATGCGCTGCCCGTCGGCATCAACGATGAGGTACGCCTGCAACCCGTTTGGCAAGTGAAAGATAACCTCACCGCCATCGGGTTGAAACGATAGTGGATTTCTATAGATGTTCCGCTGTTCAGAACTGCCTGCGAAGTCGTAGGACTTCCAATACGCGCCATAGCGAGATGTATGCCGTTCAACGACGCGGTTGTGACTTGAGACACCCGAATCGTTGAAACCCGCACGCCAGACGCGCAAACCCGGCGCGTTCTGAAGATTTCTTTTGACGTTGACATCCAAGGCGGTTTCCAATTGACGAGCGGTTTCCGGGAGATCGAGGATGTCGTGATACAGTGGCGGTAGCGCCGCTGTCGCCAGAAACCAGTCCACATGAACAAATGGCACCGCGCTGTCGGTACCTTCACGCAGGGACGAGAGGTATAAAAAAGTTACCGGATCCTCCTCCACATCATATTCAATGGTATACGGATAGACAGCCTCAATCTGTCCCCAAGCGTCGCCGCGGATGTCCCATTCGTATTGACGAAGATCAATGTAGAAAAGGATTTCCAATTCATCTATCGGTTGCGGATTGATGACTTCAGAACCCCACGAGAGGCTATTGACGAGCTTCGAGAGTGCCGTCCGATAGAGGTGTAGGGTTTCAGGGCTTTCACCGGCATTATAGAGATGCGTCATCGTAAAATAACGCGCAAAAGGGCGGTCAAAGGCAGACAACGTCAAAAGATGCGCTGACAGCTGTTTCAGCATCGCTTCGTGCGGAATGAAGTTAACGTCGCGCGAGACATCCCAATCTGGGGCACCCGCTAAAATCCAACGCTCAACCGTATCTATCGCCGCAGCTGAAAGCGGAGGCGTGCCTAACGGCATCTGCGGTTTGACGACTGTGTTTTCGGTCAGCCGACGATAGAACTCGGAACCCAGCGGATTGCCCGGAATCACCGTCCCGCTTTCAATCAGCGATGCACGCTCCACCCGCAACGTCTCTTTAAACGTGCCTTGCTCACCGTGACATGTCATACAGTGGGCCTGGAAAACCTGATACGCCTGTTCTGCGATACGTTCTTCGGCAGCCGCAGCACTGAATCCGAAAACGATTAGCACGCAGACAATGCCGACAATGGATGTCATACGGTTCATGAGTGTCTCCCTTATTTGCGAATAATTGTTTTTCGATAATTGCGTTAAGTTCAGATGTGAAGTTCTGTTTGTGTTTCATCAAAATGCCGTTCTCATTCTAGCGGAACCATACCATCGCCTTGCTCAAGCGATGAAAGCCTGTTTTCCATAGACGACATCTGCTCACCTATCTCAAAGCGTCGATTAACAGGCGTTCTTCAAACTTTTCTTGATTCATCTGCTGTTCCGTTCTGCTCCGTATTATAACATATCCCAAGTAAAAAGTCAATAGAGAGGCCTCATACCACTCTTGTCTCATCTTTGTTTCATAATTCTCTGAAAATCGTTAACAAAAAAGCAACGTTATGATAAAAAAACTCGGTTTTCCGTTAGAACGGCATATGGTTCTATTCGTCACAGTCCCCCGATAGAACGGTAGACGGTTCTAACCGATGTAGCAACCCCGCTGCATCCGAGGCATGTCCCTTCTTATCGCAGCCCCCTACACCTTTGATACCATTTTGCAAACCTCTACTTTTGAGGCGCGAACGGTACCTGTCACGGCGGCTTTCACTTCCTGCTGACGTACCTGTGAGGAATCAGGGCTTACCTCGACGACTCCAATTGGGATGCGCTTTGTACGATTAACCGCTTTGTCTCTGCAATCTGTTCCATCATACGCTCGTTTGTCCAAGAAACGGATACTGAATAGCGAAGCGCTTTAGGTGTGTTCACTCTTTCAATGCCGACTGCAGTCTGAAAACCACTAGCGGCGGTATGTCGCATTGCAGTATTGACACCAACGCCGTCGAACTCTATACTTAACGCGATATCGCCGCGTGCGAAGGCGGGATGGAATTCGGTACTCACCCCTCCAAAAAACCCAATAGGGAAGTCGCCGAACGTAAAACGGGCCGTGCCAAATCCGATATGCCCTGAAATCAGGTGAATTCGCGGAAGATTAAACGTTTTACTCACAACAAGGAAAGCAGCCCCGTCATTTACAGCTCGGTTTTTTAATTCAATAACAGTATCTGCACCCACCTCGAAGTTATCAAACCCGAAAGCTACACTCGGCATTAACCCCGATTCCTTCTCCTTTAAAAGTTGAATCTTCAGATGAGTGAATAATAAACTCTCTCCACGCCGCTGTAAGAGGGTTCGAGTGGGCTGAATAGGTTCATACCACAGGTGGGATAATCCAATCTCACCCCTATCAAACATACCAAAATTAAGACGAAGTCCTACCTCATCCCGCACATTCCTGACAACTACGTCATGCTGCAATTGTGAGGCGTGCTGAAAGCCGATGTGCATCCCTACGCCGAATTTTCCGTGTTCTAGCCCTGCTCCCGTCGGAATATTCATCAACCCACTCTCTGTAAACTTCTGCGCCATAACGGGGGTTGGAATAGACGGACAAACTAACAGTAGAAAACAGATTCTTATCACGGAGCAAAGCGGGAAATTCGGTTGTGATATCCGCATCCGCTGGTAAAATAACATTAATTTTTCTCCATATACCGGAGGCTTGTAGAGGTTCCGATAATAATTTTGTCGGCACGATTCACGAAAATCCCATTTTCCACAACCCCCGGTATATTGTTCAGTTGCGACTCCATCCGTGCGGGCTCTGCAATGCCATCGAAGTGGCAATCAAGGATATAGTTCCCATTATCAGTAATCACTGGATGCTGCCCGGTATAACGCAACAGTGAATTTCCACTGAACCGGTTAACAGCTTGCTGTGTAACCTGCCAACCAAATCGCACAATCTCCACCGGTAGCGCAAAAGTTGTCCCAAGTATGTCGGCGTATTTGGTTTCATCAACGACAATAAGTATCCGTTTAGAGACGTTAGCGATAATCTTTTCGCGAACTAACGCCGCACCGCCCCCTTTAATCAGGTTGAAGTCTGCATCAACTTCATCGGCGCCATCGATTGTCAAATCAATTGTCGGATGCACGGCGAGTGTTGAAAGCGGAATTCCCTGCGCCGTAGCGATTTTTTCGGTGCAGGCGGAAGTCGGGATGCCAATGATGTCTAAACCCGTTTTTACCATCTTTCCAAGCTTCAAGAGCGCGTAGTAGACGGTAGAACCGGTGCCTAAGCCGACAATCATTCCGGATTGGATTTCCTCTGTCGCTTTTTCGGCAGCAATTTTTTTTTGGTATTCAATATTCATAACACCTGTAAGTCTATCAGAAAATGTGTTTTGCAATCAAGCCGGCCGTGCCCGCTAGCCGGCACTATCTCTCCGTCACCCTTAAAAATACAGTCGAAAGATACTCCGGTGGACAAGGTGCTCCGCTTAGATTTTCGCGTTGCCCAACGTCCATCAATGAAAGTGTCGAAAATTGAATGATGCTGCTTACAAAACAATTTTAACTTGACTTTTTTTCTCTTTTATCATACGATACGTAATAGCCTCCATAAATCGTTTCAAGGCACCTTCGGATAACCGGCGGGTATGAAGGCTTCACGAAAATGGAGCGCGGGTGTTGATGTATTAGGTAGAGAATCGGTTCTCATTTTACAGGAGAAAAGCATTGCACAAACAGAATCGCCAAACGTTCATTGAGAAAATGGAAGCGCGTAGCGTCGCTATCTTCGCGAGCACACCGCCTGCCATGCGAAACCACGATACGGAATATACCTATTGTCCAACCCCCAACTTTTATTACCTAACAGGATTTGAAGAACCGGAGGCGATTTGCGTCATTGCTCCGGAACATCCGAAGCATCAATACGTTTTGTTTGTTCGCCCTAAAGACAAACAATCAGAAATTTGGTACGGAAACCGTGTCGGTGTCCACAATGCTTGCGTACAGTATGGTGCAGATAAGGCATACCCCATAGATGCATTTTGGAAGGAAATTGGGAAATACCTCACGGATGCCGACAGACTGTACTATACCCTTGGTTCAAATGAAGAGATTGACACGGGAATTCTATCCTTATTCACAGCATCCGTTAAAACAAAGATTCGCAGTGGTAAAGGGATTTCTACACTCCTTGATCCGGCCCCAATTCTCAGTGAACTGCGCCTCACCAAAAATGACGAGGAGCTGCGACGTATTCGCACGGCAACGCAGGTTACAGCAGCCGGGCACTTGGCAGCAATGCAGGCAGTCCGCCCAGGAATGTATGAATACGAGTTAGAAGCAATCGTTGATGCCACATTTCGGCGGAACGGTGCAAATGGTACAGCCTTCCCAACCATTGTCGCTGGCGGTGCGAACGCGACTACGCTTCACTATGTTACCAACGACTGCCAAATCGCCGATGACAGTCTTGTGCTCATAGATGCAGGCGCAGAATACCAACGGTACTGCGGCGACGTTACACGCACTTTTCCCGCAAGCGGTACCTTTACCGATGCCCAACGGGAGATTTATCAACTCGTACTTGAAGCCCAATACGCTATTATTGATACCATACGCCCCGGCGCCTCTATTGATGAACCGCACCAAAAATCCATCGACTTTTTGACAGATGGGTTGATTCGTATCGGACTCTTAAAGGGGAAAAAACAGAAATTAGTGAAGAAAAGGGCGTACGAGGAGTTTTACATGTACCGAGTCGGGCACATGCTCGGTTTGGATGTACACGATGTCAATTGTGTACACCAACCCAATGGCGATTTTAAAACCTTTCAACCGGGAATGGTAATGACAATTGAGCCCGGGATTTACGTTGCCGCCGACAGCGAAAAGGGAAACCCTAAATATCGCGGCATTGGTGTGCGAATTGAAGATGATATCCTTGTCACAGAATCCGGGTGTGAAGTCTTAACGGATAGTGTCCCAAAAGAAATTGATGCCGTTGAACAGTTTGTGCGCCAGCACAAATAAGTGATAGAAAGCACTTCCCCCTGTTTTTCTACAAAGAAATTCGAGAGAATGCAGATAAAATCGCATACTTTGCTTAAGGAGGAACAGATGAAAAAGAAGTTGACAGGGATGAACAAATATCAGAAAAAAGCACATCGTCGGCGGGAAGAACGGTTACGCGGCAATGAGGTGGAATATTACCTTTCACTCGCCTATTCCAAGAATCCCGATGAACGGGTGATAGCGATGGAGCACCTCTGTCCATGTCACGTCCGAAAACGAATTGACAAAGTCTGGGTAGCATTATACAAGGGCCTGGTGGACGCGGATTTGCGGGTACGTCAAGCAGCCTGGCATACACTTGAGGATGGTGGGAATCCAAATGAGCCGCGGATGCAACCACTCCTTCAAAAAATCGTGAAGGAAGAGAATGACGAAAAATTGCGCAAACGTGCAATCGGGCTTATCGCCGCCACCCGAGAAGTAGCAGAGCAAAAAACCGCGCTCCTCGGGCTGAAAGCAGACTATTTTTCTGGAAAATGCGATTGGTGTGGGAAGAAGAACATATCCGTTACATACGATTACGAAACTGAATTTGACGTGGATGGAACAAAGCGGTTCGGGTTAACCTGTGAAAATTGCCAATAGACACCCTCTTCCCGTGCGGGCGATTTCGTTTTTTCTTAAAGATACGCGCGACATCGCACCCGCCGGGAGGAGAGCTCCTCCTCTTAGATTTTCGCTTGGCCCAAATCGCGCACACCTTTTTCAAAAAAATGAAGAACATGTTATCATTGATACAACTAACTTATTAACAATGGAATCAAGGTAAGGACACAGACTTAATAATGATACCCGATGATGTTTACGTGCATAAAACCGTAGAGGGTGATGCTGAAGCCTTCAACGAATTGGTTAATCGCCACCATACAAAAATTTATGGACTCGCGTACCGGATACTCGGCAACACCGAAGATGCTGCCGATGCGACTCAGGAAACTTTTTTGGAGGCATACAAGTCGATTCAATCCTTCCAATTTCAATCACAGTTTGGAACCTGGCTGTATCGAATTGGAATCAATACCTGCCAACAGTATATTCGAAAAGGGCAATCCCGTGAACGTACGCTCGTGGGCTACACCGATGAAATGGGCATTCGCGGCGTCGCCTCTGAAGAGCATTCACCTGAACGGATAATGCTAAAAAAAGAGCGAAACCAGATTGTTCAGGATGCCATTAATCGATTACCGGCTAAGCAACGCACGGTTGTTACGTTATTCTACATGCAACATCTCAAATACCGGGAAATCGCTGAAGTTTTAAACTGTTCAGAGGGAACCGTTGCCTCGCGCTTGAATCAAGCTTTGAAAAATCTCAAAACGAGGTTGAGCAAATACTATCTTTGAGAAATTTCAATATTAACGAAGCGGAGCAAACTCCGGGGCTACACACCTAAGTATTTCAAAATGGAAAATGAAAATGAATTGTGAACAGACTCGTAAAAATCTGGGCTTACATCGTCAAGGTTCTACGATGAAGGGTTCTTCTCTGCAACATTTGCGTACTTGTACTGCGTGTCAGTTAGAATATGAGGCGTTGTGGCATACAGCAACCGTGTTAGAGAATTTAGAAGCACCTGTACCGCCGCCGGCACTCGTCGGTAAAATTCAGCAGGGCATTCGGCGTCTCGATAAACGTCAACATGTCGCCCTTTTTGCCAATCCCTTTGCCTGGTGCCTCAGCGGATTGAAGCTCGCGTTGTCGCCTAAATTTGTCAATGTCATTGCGCTGCTCTTTTATCTCATTGCCTCTGGTTCCATCGTGAAATTGGTGTTCTTCACGACTCAACCGGGACACGACTTCGGTTTGACTGCCATGGAAGAGGCAAGTCTTCGAAACGTCAAGATATCCCCCGCGCCTTGGGCGGTGATTAAAGGCACTAAAACAGAACCCGCTGCAGTTACGATAGATATCATCCATCCCAAACGTCACCACGAGGTAAACATTTCTCATACCGATGATATGTGGCGCCCCCGCGGTGCTGATACTGAAAAGTCGAAATGGATTCAAGCCCGCAATTTACAGCTCCCTCATATTGAAACCGTCAACACCCTCAGTACAATTGCTGTAAACCAAAAATTGACGGTGTTTTGGAATCACATCAAAACAGGGTTGTAGCCGCAGTTGTTAAGTGCTGCGGCTGCTACACCAAACCAATTCAGTAGCTGCCTGATTTTTCATTACCTCTAAAAAAATAACCTTGCAAACGGGCGATGATATTTTAAGCTCACCATCATAAAATCGTCTATTGTCTCTTGCGCATTGGCAGCTTCGTTCATGCCACGTCCCGAAGCTTATTTCAATCCAATCTATCAGAAACAATAACACGTTTTTACTGAATCCCCTTTTTTAGGCGATTTCGTTTTTCATTAAAAATGTGTGCGAAGTCGCATTCCCCGGTAGTAGATAGCCCATAAACGTGCCCTCCTTCACCAGGCTGATAACATGTTCAAAACGGAATGACGATAACTTTTCTAAAAAAAAATTGACGAAAAATTGTTTTTCATATACAATTATCTCAATTTCCAATAAACAGGATTAAGCATTCTAAACAGTATAGATGAAAAACAGCATCGCAACCCTAGAACATAACGCAGCACAAAATGAAGCGCCGTTACTGGAAATTTCGGGATTAAAGACTGTCTTCCCAACAGATGATGGCATTGTAAATGCCGTTAACGATGTTAGTTTCACGATTGCTCGTGGGCAAACCGTCGGTGTCGTTGGAGAAAGCGGCTGTGGAAAAAGCATTACTGGACTCTCATTACTCCAACTCGTTCCATCACCGGGGCGTATTGAAGCAGGTGAACTCCAGTTTTATCGCGACGGTAGTCAGCCCCCTCTCGATATTGCGCAAGTGTCCCCGAAAAGCGAATTGATGCGTCAAATCCGAGGCAACGAGATAGCCATCATTTTTCAAGAGCCGATGACATCCCTCAACCCTGTCTATACCGTTGGGAATCAGATTGCAGAAGCAATTATTTTACACCAGCGCGTCAACAAAAAAACAGCGCGCGAACGCGCTATTGAGATGCTTGTTCGCGTCGGAATCCCCGCTCCTGCACAGCGCGTCGATGAATATCCGCACCAACTCTCCGGCGGGATGCGCCAACGCGTGATGATTGCCATGGCGCTCTGTTGCACCCCCACTTTACTCATCGCAGATGAACCGACAACCGCATTGGACGTTACGATTCAAGCACAAGTGCTAGCCCTGATGCAGGAACTCCAGGCGGAGATGGGAATGGCAATTATGCTGATTACTCATGACCTCGGTGTCATCGCGGAACTCGCTGATGAAGTCGTTGTCATGTATGCCGGGCGCGTTGTGGAGAAAGGAAACGTTGATGATATTTTCTATAACCCGCTGCATCCGTACACGCAAGGCTTACTCAAGTCCATCCCTGTACTCGGGGGAACCGCCCAAAAAACCTTGCGTCCTATTCCCGGAACAGTACCACATCCGTTAGCACTTCCTACCGGATGTTCCTTCGCACCTCGATGCCCCGCGCGGACGCCCGAATGTGAACAGATGCCGGTACTCATCGAAGTTGAAAATGGACAGAATGAAAAACATGAGAGACACACCGTGAGGTGCTGGCTACACGGATAACCTACCTATGAGCAAACTCCTTGAGGTGCAAAACCTTCGAAAATATTTCCCAATACAGAAGGGACTCCTGCAACGCACGACTGGCTATGTTAAAGCTGTCGATGGGATTAGTTTTGAGCTTCAGCGTGGTGAGACATTGGGGCTTGTCGGTGAAAGTGGCTGTGGAAAAACCACTACTGGACGATGCTTACTTCGGTTAATTCCACCGACAAGTGGAAGCTTCACATTCGGTGAAGAACGGATAGAGCTGGCGAAGTTAACAGAGCGGGAGATGCGGCCCCTCCGTCGCCGTATCCAGATGATTTTTCAAGATCCGCACGCCTCCCTCAATCCACGTATGACGGTTGCCGACATCGTCGGTGAACCGTTGCGTGTCAATCGCATCGCGAAAGGAAATGCGCTTCAAGAACAAATCGCCGAATTGCTGCAATCCGTCGGTTTAAAACCGCAAGATATGCGCCGTTACCCCCACGCTTTCAGCGGCGGGCAACGCCAACGTATCGGAATAGCACGCGCATTAGCACTCCGCCCGGAACTCATCGTTGCCGATGAACCGGTATCAGCACTTGATGTCTCCGTTCAAGCCCAAATTCTCAACTTGTTGGCTGAACTCCGGGAGGAATTTCAGCTATCGTATCTCTTTATTGCACATGACCTGAGCGTTGTTGAACATATCAGTGAGCGTGTTGCGGTAATGTATCTCGGTAAGATTGTCGAAATTAGCGATGCGGAGATGCTCTATCAATCGCCGAGGCACCCTTACACAGAAGCGTTAATCTCCGCGGTGCCACTCCCTAACCCAGATGCACAGCGCAAACGGGAACGAATCCGCCTGGAAGGCGATGTGCCAGATGCTTCCAAACCGCCGACGGGATGTTATTTTCACCCACGCTGCCGTTACGCTACCGATATCTGCAAACAGGAAACTCCACAGCTCCGGGAGGTAACAGAAGGCGTTCAGGTGGCTTGCCATCTCAGTGAAAACTTATCTTTACAAGGTGTCTAACAATCTTCCGCCGGTTGAGGTTAAAACCAACATGAAACGTGTAAAACAGATACTATCAATGCTCTGCCTCTTACTGCTCACCGGATGCGCGGAAAACCGAGTAGAAGAGCTCACGGATTATCCTAACGGGCTTGAGGCGAAAGAAGCCCCTATCCTCGCAAAGCGGGTGACTGAAGGGAAGCTACCGCCGGTTGAACAAAGACTTCCGCAAAACCCCTTGGTGGCGAAAACAGATTTTGACGGCTACGAAGCCCCCGGCCCGTACGGTGGTACATGGCATCGCTTCCATACACATCCCGAGCTAGGCACATGGAAAATGACAGCCGGGTACGCGCCGCTCATCCGCTGGAAATTTGATGCGTCTGGCTTAGAACCCGGTTTAGCTGAATCCTGGGAATTTAACGAAGACGGGAGTATGCTTACCCTTCACCTCCGCAAAGGTGTGAAATGGTCAGATGGACACCCTTACACTTCCGAATCGTTCGCATTCTATTATGAACTTTGCCAAGATGAAAGGCATAAATACGGAGCGCCTGTCTGGTGTAAGGTGGATGGAAAGCCGATGGCAGTTGAAACACCAGATGACTACACCCTTGTCATGAAATTCGCCGGTCCCAACTGGTTAGTCCCGCTTTGGTTGGCAACCGGTTTTTGGTGGTGCAATCAATACAATATTCCGAAACATTATATGAACCAGTTTCATCCCGACTACAATCCGGAATATACCGACTTTATTGAATTTGAACGTCAAGATAGGCCCTACCAAAATCCACGAAGGCCAACGCTGTGGCCGTGGCGCATCACAAAATACGAAAAAGGTGGGTTTCGCGTCCAACTTGAACGGAATCCTTATTATTATGTCGTTGATGAACTCGGAAGACAACTCCCGTATATTGACCGGGTCAAAACCAGTCTCGTGCCGGAACCGCAGGTGCGGGTGCTAAAAATACTTGCCGGGGAGATTGATTGTCAATATCGCGGTATGGAACTCCGGGACCTGGCGCTCTACCTCAAAGGGGAAAAAAAGGGTGGCTATCAGGTCCGGCAATGGAAAAGCACCGCTGGCGCGCAACCGGCGATTCTGATTAATTGGACAGCGCCAGAACCCGCCTTACGCGCACTTATCCGTGAACAGCGGTTTCGGAAGGCACTCGCCTACGGAATTGACAGAGTCAAATGCAACGAAATTGCCTGGCGTGGCTTATTGCAGCCACAAGCCGCAACGGTGAGCCAAGAAGGATGGCATTTCGCGGATGCCGACGGGCAGAAGCTGTTTGAAGAATGGAAAAGAGCCGATGCCGATTTTGATATTGATAAAGGGAATGCGCTGCTTGATGACATGGGGTTAACCCGACGCGATAAGGACGGATACCGGTTACGGCCAGATGGAAAACGAATTGAGATGCTTATGGACGTGCCCAGCTCTAATCTGAACAGTCAGGAAAATGACATCGGGCTCATCGTTCAGGAAGGCTGGGAACAACTTGGTTTACGGACGATGCTCTACACACCCCCCGGAGCAGAATTGAGTCTACGCCGGACACTCGGTAAATTCACTATTAGTATGCACGGAGAAGCAGAGATGGACCTTTTTACTTATCCGGATTGGGTGTTTCCGACGTTACCGAAATATTGGCACCCGAAGGTTGGAAAATGGTATGAAACCGGCGGCGAAAAAGGTGAACCCCCGACTGGCCCCTTAAAGCGGCTGCTCGATTTATACGACGCGATTAAACGCGAGCCCGATGAAAAGCAGCGACACCAATACGTACGCGATGCAGTACGAATCCACATTGACGAGGGGCCTTTCCACCTCGGTTCGGCAGCACGTTCACCGGCCCTACTTGTCGTCGCGAACCATTTTCACAACGTACCAAACGATGGCATTTTAGGTCCATGGGCGATTGTGACACCAGCCACCAGTTATCCCGAACAGTGCTGGATAGATGAGGAAAAACAATAGATTGTACACAGCGTGCCCCGGAGAAATTTCCGTTCCGTGGATGCTGTTAAGGCGATATTTCAATTATGGGTACATATATACTCCGTCGCGGCTTGTTAGCAATCCCAACCCTGCTAGCGATTTCTATCATCTCTTTTATCATAATTCAACTGCCGCAAGGAGATTACCTTGACCGGGAAATCCAGCGGTTAGAGGAGGAATTTGGAGATAGCAGTTCATTGACACAAGTCGAGGAATTACGCGAACGTTACGGACTCAACGAACCTTTGTGGAAGCGTTACTTTATCTGGATGGGGGGCTTCGTGCGCGGCAATTTCGGCGAGTCGTTTGAGTATAAACGCGAGGTACACGAACTCATCTGGGACCGCATCGCATTTACACTGATTATCTCCATCGGTTCACTGGTTTTCACTTATGTGGCGGCAATCCCGCTGGGCATCTATTCCGCAACGCATCAGTACAACTGGTCAGATCATTTTCTTACCTTTCTCAGTTTCGTGGGGATGTCATTGCCCGCATTTCTAGTGGCTTTGTCCCTCATGGTTTTTGCGTTCGACATTTTCGGTATTCCGCTATTTGGACTTTTCTCGGCTTACTATGAAGGTGCGCCGTGGAGCTGGGGCAAGCTCGGCGACCTCATCAAACATCTCTGGATTCCGGTGATTGTCGTCGGCGTGAATGGTACCGCAAGCTTAATGCGGATAATGCGCGGGAATTTACTTGATGTTCTTGGCCAACCGTTCGTCCAAACGGCTCGTGCGAAGGGACTTAGAGAAATTATTGTTGTTGGGAAGCACGCCGTCCGGATTGCGATTAACCCGCTCATCAGCATTTTAGGCATGAGCTTGCCTAGTATCCTTTCCGGTTCCGCTATTGTATCCATCGTGTTAGGGCTGCCAACAGTAGGCCCGATTCTGCTACGGAGCCTCCTGAATGAGGATATCTATCTTGCCGGGACGTTACTGATGATGCTGAGTCTACTTTTAGTTATTGGCAATCTGCTGGCTGATATAGCGCTGGCCTGGGTTGACCCGAGAATCCGCTATGAATAATCCACAAATCAGTGAGATAGATGACAGTTCTTTAGAAATAGGGCAATTGAGTTACCGTCAGTTGATATGGCGGCGATTCCGTAAAAGCGCGATGGGGCTCATCGCGAGTGGCATCTTACTCATCTTTTACATTGTCGCGATAGGCGCCGACTTCTTTGCGCCGTATCACGACAACGATATTAACATGCGATTCCGTCATGTACCCCCGCAAGCCCTCCATTTTTCAATGAGCGACGGTTTCTACGTCTACGGACTAAAATCTACGCGTAATCCTGAAACCCTTGAGTTAGAATTCACGCGAGACGAGACGCAGCGGCATCCGGTTCGATTTTTTTTCAAAGATGGAGCGGGCGGGCGCCGCCTTTTCAGTTCCGCGGGGCCAATGTTCTTATTTGGTACAGACCGGATGGGCCGCGACATCCTCTCAAGAATGATATACGGCGGGCGCGTCTCTATGACGCTCGGTTTGGTGGGTGTGTGCTTAAGCATCGTCATCGGCTCTATCCTCGGTACTATCTCCGGATACTGGGGTGGCTGGGTAGACAATCTCATCCAACGTATCATCGAAGTGCTGTCCGCGTTCCCGGATATACCGTTGTGGATGGCACTCGGTGCTGCGCTGCCACCGGGCTGGTCCAGCATCCAAATCTACTTCGGTATCACGATTATTTTGTCAATTATCCGTTGGGGCGGATTAGCGCGTCAGGTACGCGGAAAAGTCTTGTCTTATCGCGAGAGTGACTTTGTGATGGCGGCGCGCGCGGCGGGCGCGGGGCATTGGCACATCATCACACAGCACCTTTTGCCGGGGTGTTACAGCCATATCATCGTTATTGCCACACTCGCCATCCCGGGCATGATTTTAGGAGAAACCGCGCTCAGTTTCCTAGGCTTAGGCATCCGTCCTCCAATGACGAGTTGGGGGGTTCTATTAGAGGAAGCGCAGCGTGTCACCGTACTACTCCATTATCCGTGGTTAATTTTCCCTGCTGTTCCGGTGCTCATCGTCGTGATCGCTTTTAATTTTCTCGGAGATGCCCTTCGCGATGCTGCGGACCCGTATTCCGATTAGTTGCCTAAACTGCCAGTTTACCCGATTAAACAAGGAGAATCCGTGAGAAGTAACACAGACATCGGTTTTTTTGCAACAGACGTTTCGCTTACCGACAAAGCTGCCATCGTTACCGGTTCCAGCCGAGGCATCGGCCGGGCAATCGCTATCGAACTAGCACGTCAAGGGGTAAACGTGCTCATCAACTACAACCAGAATCGCGATGCGGCCGAAGAGGTGCAACGCGCTGTCGAAGCACTCGGCAGAAACGCGGTTATTCTGCAAGCGGATATCAGCGATATCGATGTGCACGCAAAACTCCTTGATACGGCTCACCATGCCTTCGGCAAGGTAGACATTCTCATTAACAACGCCGGCATCACGCGAATTGCGGATATTCTTGAAGAGACACCCGAACAGTTTGATTTATTGCTCAACACCAACCTTAAGGCACCTCACTTTCTTACGCAACGTGCCGCAAATTACATGATAGCACACCAAATCCGTGGCTGTATTATCTACACGCTGTCTATTTCAGATACGATGGCATCGGATAACCGGACCGCCTATTGCATCTCAAAAGCCGGATTAGAGATGAGCATGCGCGCCTATGCTGGTAGGTTGGCTTCCCACGGCATCAAGGTGAACGGCATCGCCGCCGGCGTGATTGACACCGATTTGTCGCGCGTCCGAATCCGAGATTACGAGGAGGCAGCACAAAAAGGCTACATCTTCATGGTACGTCCCGGCACCCCGGAAGACGTAGCACACGCCACCATTGCAGCGATGAGACTTTACGACACCGGCAGTGTCCTCCCCGCCTCCGGCGGCGTGATGACACCCTTGTTGAACTTGAGGACGATGGCTGAACTTGAGATGAACAAATCCTAAATTATTGCAAAATCTACGAGAATACATTAATCGATTGCTGGCAAGCGAGCGCGGCGAGAACGCCAGCGTAATCCCAACGGTTACTTGTGAAAAAAAATGAAAGACTATCATCCGGGCGGTGGTGAAAGTCCTGTTAACAGGACGGTGCTCCAGCGCTGAGAGAGGTTTATTAGCCGGTTTAGGTTAACGTAATCACATCTTTTTTAACAATCTCCTTGATGTGATTATGTTCCGCGTGAGAAATGAGTTCTAAAGTTTCTGGTGAGAGCCGTTCTCTAACTTCTGCTGGTACGCGACTCTCACCGCGATGTTGTGGCCTGTAGCGCAAAACAAGGATGCAGCGATACCGTTCATTTGGCTTCCAAGGTAATGAGCCGTGAGTCAGGAGTTCAGAAATAATCACGACATCTCCCGCTTTCGGGGTGATATTAATGACTCCGGGGGGAATCTCATGAGCCTCTTCAATTTTCCCGTTGTTGAAGAGGTGTCCGGGGCGCTCAAAAACGGTTTTGTGTGAACCTGGAACAACCAACAATCCGCCGTCGCCGGGATGTACATCGTTCAAGTAGGGAAAAACAACAAAGTCATCACAAAAGATTCGCCCATTTCGTACCTCATATCGATTGCAGTGCCATCCAAAATCTTCTCGTGCGCAATGCAAACGTAGCCCTTCCTCCGATTCCGCTATACCCGGGCGCTCCGCAATCATTGTACCGCGCATCAACTGTGGCCTATCATTGGTGAGTTCCTTGATGATGGGCCACGTTGCTCGATGCGTTGCGAGAGCTTCTAAAGCCTTTGAAAATGCAAAACCGTTGGGAAGATTTTTACCGCTAGCGTCAAATCCGGGTGGAAGTTTATCAGTAGGAGTATTGATGTATTCATTGGCAGCTTCCTGAGCCGCTTTCAATTCCTCCTGACTCATCACTTGCTCCAGATGAAGGTATCCAGTGACATCAAATAGGTAACGTTGCTCGGGTGTCATCACAATGTTTTGCTCCTTTATAGTAGATTTTAGAATTATTTGGACATTTTGCCCTGCGCGATTAGGAAACAGCGTGTACGGCGGTAGGCGGTTTTTCGCGTGCGTCCACTCAAATGTCTACTGATTTTCAGGGTTCACTATAAATAAATGTAGGCTGGGCTGAGTATCAAGGGAAAACGCTGCTGACAAGGTTGTGTTAGGTGCGAAAACCTTTAGATTATCGCGATATCTCGCAAAATAGATTTTTTTATTTTAGCCACCATCGTGTACGCTGGATCGAAGACGTTGCCGATGTCATATTCGATGGCTTGCCCTAATAAGATATGTGCTGCGCGTTTCTCCAAGCCGAGCTCGTCTAACCAGCGTAGCAATTCGGTTGTAGCGTGCTGCACTGCCTCGTCTAACGGGCGTGCGTTACCAGCAGTAAGAATGTACTCATGATTTTCTGCGCGGGGCCAGTTTATCGTCTTGTCCTTGAGCACCTCAACCGTAAACTGCACATCAAAAGAGATTTCAATCCCTGTTCCGACAATTTCACCATCGCCTTGGACAGCGTGCCCATCCCCGATGTGAAAAAGTGCGCCGTCAACAAAGACAGGAAGGTAGACGGTAACGTTCTCCTTAAAGCCGCGATAGTCCATATTTCCACCGTGTGTTGAAGAAGTTGCTGTGGAGATGGTTTGTCCGCGTGGCGGTGCGACACCGAAACACCCTACCATCGGTTCCAGTGGCAATGTCAAATTGCCGAGCTGCGTTTGTGGCGTCATCAATGTGGCGCTCCACTTCTCAACATCGACGTGCCATTCTGCGGTTCCCCCGTCTGGCATCTCAGCGGCGACATAACCCGGTTGGAGAACATTTGGGGCAACAACGGTTGCTGTCCGTCCAATCTTCCGATTCGGGATTATTCTGTCAAAGTGAACCGCTAAGGTATCCCCCGGTTCGGCGGGTTCAATATAAAACGGACCTGTTTGTGGATTGCCGCCGGTTGTTACCTGTGTATTGGTATCATCGTACCCGGCGTTATCGACTGTCGTGGTATAAACCGTGTCGCCGCTCTGAACGCGTAGCACCGGTTCATGCGCGCCAATCGCTGTCCAATAGACTGTCGGTTCAAAATAATGGGTTGCCATGGAAAACTCCTTCCGGCCCCGGGCGAAGAGTAGCTAGAGATAAGTGTTGCCTACAAGCACATATCATAATATATCACGTTTGCCGAAACCTCGTCAACATGCCGCATTTTTATTTTAGAACGATGTCGTTCTGCCTTAAATCGGGACTATCTCCAGCGCACGACAGGGTTTCCAAATCTGAGAAAATATCGAAACCGAAATGCCTTACCTGTCTCGTCTGTAAACATCTTGATTTATTCTGTACCTTTATGATAAAATAATTCTATCTAAAAATAAATTTCCTATTTAATACGTACGATTGGGAATGACACTCACAAGATAAAGGAAGATTATGAAAAGGATACTCACGTCTTTATGCATCTTGATAATTAGCACGTTGAGCGCGGATTCAGCTCACAACTGGACGGAACAGATTGCGTCCTTTAAACCCATGGTGGTGAACGTGGAAACTTCCTCCGAAGTCGTCTTTGAAACGGAGGTGAAAGGTACCAATTTCGCCACAGGTTTTGTTATCGATGCCGAACGCGGTATTATCGCAACGAACCGGCACGTTACGGGCAGCAGTCCATCGTACGTAAAAATTAACTTTCACGACGGCAGTTTTACACAAGCCCGGATTCTCTACTACGATGCGACACATGATTTCGGGTTCTATCAAATTAACCCCGGTGAGGTTGAGTTTGAACTCCAAGCTGTTAAATTGGGGGCTTGGAATGAACTTGCACTCGGAGATGAGCTGTTACTCATTGGCAATAACGAAAAAGAAGAGTACTCCATTAAATTCGGAACCATTGCCAATCTGAACGTCAATAAAGGGGACAGGCACTCTAGTTACCTCCATACCACTTTTGACCGGACAGGGGGTTCAAGTGGCAGTCCTGTGTGGAATACTGTGGGTGAGGTTATCGCTATCCACGCGCGTGGCACCGATACTTCTAGTTTTGAACTGCCCATTGATTATCTTTTTGATGCGTTGGAGTTGATTCGGAATGACGTTCCCATTCAACGCGGTGAAATCGGGGTTGATTTGGAGCTCGTCTCTATTGGCGAAGCGATTAAACACTTTAATTTTCCGGACGAACTGAGAAAAGAGATAGGTGCTTCCAAAGCGGGGACACCTAAGGTGATTCAGATTGAATCCATGGTTCCACGCACAACAGGTGAGAAGACGTTGCGCGCCTCTGATATTATCTATCGCATCAACGAAAAACTGATTAAGGACGATTTATACACCTTTGACGCCGTGCTGAATCAGCACGTTGGTAAAACTGTTACCTTGGACATCTATAGGAACGGGGAAAACCTAAGTCTTGATGTTCCGGTTGAGGACTTAGAAGAGAAAAAGATTCGCCGATTTGCGAGGTTCGGCGGCGCAGTTTTTCACGACATCACGCCAAAGCTACGACACATGCTCTACCTAGAGGCGGCAGGTGTCTATTTGCCCCATGCCGTTGCCGGTAGTAGTTTTTCTCGCGTCGGTGTGCAAGAAAGAAACGGTAACTCTAAGGTGGTTATCCTTGATATAAACGGAAAACAGATTCGAAATTTAGACGACTTCATTGAGGCATGCGAAGCGATTGCCGATGGACAGCATACCTACGTTGTTGTTCGTGATTTTAACTTGTTTGACAGTTCCCCAACCCCGAAAAGTTTAACCATCAATCTCAAATTTGGTCCGTTGCAACAGTTTGAATGGAACCAAAAGGAGTTCGAATGGGAGAACGTGACAAAATCCGAGTAATACGTGATTACCCGGCCTCCGATTTCTTTGCGGCGTGTTAACGTATTCCGTCCGTGGAAGACTGACACACTAGGTTCCCGATACCAATTAAAAGAGGTAACAGCCTAAAACCAGAATTCGGCGGAAATAAAATCTGAAGCGAAATGACGCTCGAAAATTCGGGCGTAGTTAAGATTCAGTTGGGCAATCCAAACGGTTTTCCATTCGATGCCCATTCCGACAGTCAATAAACCATTTGAACTGCCGAGGCGAATGTAAAGTAGCTGAAAAGGGTGCCATTCCGCCCCGATGTACAGTTCAGGTGTAATATCTCCCGTCGGGAGGGCGATGTCAATAGAGAATTCATATCTCCGATAACGGTACGCAGTGCCGAAGGTTATGCACTGAATTCCATAACCATCAAGATTTTGCGCGAGACACCCGAATTTAAGGTTTCGCCACGGTTTGAAAAGTAATCCGACATCATAAGCTGTCTGGTAACCGAAAAATTGATACGTTTCCGAAGGATGTCTACGCCTGAATTTGAGACTCAATCCGGCGGCGGCATAGGGGCCAAATTGGCGTGCAAAACCGTAATAGTTAAAATCCGGAACACCCGAATCTACCCCCAAGGCAATTTTGTTTCCCCAGAATAGGCTGTAGCCCCGGTAACTATATCCGATGCCCTTGGGCTCGAAACGGTAATCGTTCTTGTCGTGGATTTTGTTGAGTCCGAAAAGTTTTACGCCTTGCCACTGTATCAACCCGGCGGGATTCCAAAAGCCAGCTGTCGCGTCGTCAGCGATAGCTGTGAACGCGTTTCCCATGCCTAATGCCTTTGCTCCGGCGTAGGGGGCACGCGCCGATTCAAAAATGTAGAACGGGGAATGCTGCCCATTCACAGAATTGGCTAGCCCCCAGAAAAACGCAGCGGACATGAGGACATGTCGTAATATTGGGACGCGACAATAGAAACGGAAAATTACCATCCTTTGCAATCATCCAGCAACGTTAATATACAAAAGCCAATTTAGCACAAAATGCACGATAATACAACCGGTACCCTTTACCTCGTTAGCACACCCATCGGAAATTTAGAGGATATCACCCTGCGAGCACTCCGTATCCTGAAGGAAGTGGAGCTCATCGCTGCCGAAGATACGCGGCAAACCCGCCGACTTTTAACATATTACGACATAAGAACGCCAACAACCAGCTACTTTGAAGGAAATCAACACGCAAAGCGCGACACACTCCTTGCACGCCTAAAGAACGGAGAAAATATAGCGCTTGTTTCGGATGCCGGCACGCCCTGCATTTCCGAGCCAGGGTACCCACTCCTAAGCGGATGCATCACCGAAGAAATCCGGATTGAGCCGATTCCGGGTGCATCGGCAGTCATTACCGCCGCATCCGTTTCAGGACTGCCGCTCCACAATTTTAGCTTCGAAGGCTTTCTCTCCCCAAAAGCAGGAAAACGGAAGCGCCAATTAACTGTACTCGCGACTGAAAAACGAACGTTAATACTCTTTGAGTCGCCTCACCGGCTGCTCCGTTTTCTTGAAGATGTACTTGAGGTGATGGGCGACAGGGACATCGTCATTGCCCGGGAACTTACCAAACGTTTTGAAGAGATATTTCGCGGTAACGTCAGTCAGGCACTCGGGAAATTCCGACGGATAACACCGCGGGGCGAGTTCACTATTGTTATTGCTTGCAGCGCCCGTCCGAGTCCTACAAAAGAGGGGTAACCTACCCGCGATTTTCATAGGAAACGAAACGGATTGATTCAATCGCGCCACCTCTCCCGTTCACGAACCAGCACGTGAGAAGCTGTCCCATCTCTCATAAATTTCGTTGGAGGGTTCTGATGCCACGACAAATAATAGGAGTTATCGGTGCAGGGCTCATGGGGCCCGGCATCGCCAAGAATTCGCGACAGCCGGATATACCGTTTATCTCCATGACATAACAGATGAAAAGATTGAGGCGGCAGTCGTGAGAATTGACAACAACCTCGCTATGCTCAGCGAAAACGCCATTATCGCCCAGGACGTGATTGCCCCAACCCTGCGGCGCATTCACGGCACAACAGCACTCAGAGAAGTAGCGCAACACGCGGATTTTGTCGTTGAAGCGGTTACCGAGAATTTAGCGTTAAAACAACAACTCTTTGAAGAATTAGATGGGATTTGCCATTCTCACACAATTTTGGCAAGTAACACAACAGCAATCATGCCCAGTCAGCTCGGAGAGAAAACCAAACGGCGGGACAAAGTACTCAATACGCACTATTTCAACCCACCCTTCCTAATTCCGCTGGTAGAACTGATTCGAGGGACTGAAACGTCGGATGAAACGGTTTCAATTGCCTTCGATTTATTGACGAGGATTGGCAAAAAGCCGGCAGTGATTGAGAAAGAAGCGCGCGGTTTTGTTGGGCCGCGCTTGCAGGCAGCTCTCATTCGTGAAGCATTCTCAATTGTGGAACAAGGCATCGCTAGTGCAGAAACTGTCGACATGGTGGTGCGCAATAGTTTCGGAAGACGGCTCAGTGTTGCGGGGCCTTTTGAAGTGTTTGAATTTGCAGGATGGGACCTGGTGCTTGATGCCTTTGAAGAACTCTATCGTGACTTGAACAGTTCATCTGATATCAATCCGCTCCTCAGAAAGATGGTTGAAGCCGGGCAACTCGGTGTGAAATCTGAGAAAGGTTTTTACGACTGGGAAGAAGATAAGGTTCGGGAGGCACAAGAACGAATGAGCCATGCCCTGATAGGACAGTTGAAAAATGACGCGCCTTAAAACTGTCCTCCTAGTGATGCTCATTGGGCTTAGCCTCTTCGCTTTAACCCAACCGATATTTCGCGATTGGCTAGCCGGTATTTTCGGACTGTTCCAGAATTTGGAGACGCTTCGCGATTATATCTCATCCTACGGCGCGCTTGCACCAATCGTTTCTGCACTGCTGATGGTTTTGCAAAGTGTCATCGCTCCATTACCGTCTTTCCTAATTACCTTTGCCAATGGGCTGCTATTCGGAGTCTGGTGGGGCGCAGCATTATCATGGAGTAGTGCAATGTTGGGGGCAGCGCTCTGCTTTTTTATTGCCCGCTTCCTCGGTAGAACGGTTGTCGTCAAACTGCTGAGCGATTCCGCGATAGCAACGTCCGACCGGTTTTTCCTCCGGTACGGACAGCATGCTATCCTCATCGCACGTTTAGTGCCAATTGTTTCTTTTGATGCGATTAGTTATGCAGCGGGGCTCACCGGGATGCGGTTTATCCCCTTCGCGATTGCCACCGGCATAGGGCAAGTCCCAGCTACCTTGCTCTATTCCTACCTTGGTGAACACGCGGCGGGAAGCATTAAATTACTCTTTTGGGCAGTCGGTATTGTGATTGCGGTTTCAATCATAATAGGCGTGGTGAAACGGCGAGCAAAATAACGGAAGAATCGCAATCGCGTCAAAGAAGGAGCGAAGATATGAAATCACATATAACTACGTTGCTTGTAATTAGCATGATATTGTCCTGCCAATTCACAGATGCCAAAAACTTCGCCGACAAACAGCGAAAACATACTCGTGTGCAGACAGCAATATCAGAAACCGACGCTCACTTGCGCCGCCTGTTTACTGACAAAGGAATCACTTATCCACCACTGAAACTATTCATCCGTGTTTTCAAACAGGAGAAAATTTTGGAGGTATGGGCATCGGAGAAAGGTGATGCCGTTTTCAAATTGTTGAAAATCTTTCCGATTTGCCGCACTTCAGGAAAGCTAGGGCCCAAAAGACGCGAAGCGGATTTGCAAATTCCGGAAGGTTTTTATAAAATTGATAGATTCAATCCGAAAAGTAACTTTTATTTGTCACTTGGATTGAATTACCCGAACAGCTCCGATAGAATTCTAGGCGACAAGCAACACCCGGGCAGCGATATATTTATCCACGGCGGATGCGTAACTGTGGGATGTATTCCAATTACCGATGATGGCATTAAAGCACTCTATTGGTTGGCAGTACAAGCAGTGTCAAATGGACAATTAAACATACCGGTGCACATTTTCCCCACAAGATTGGATAATGACGCGGTGGAGAGATTAAAGCATGAGCTACAGATAACCTTTTGGAAAAATCTGCAAATTGGGTATAATTGGTTTGAAAGGTACCGGCATCTCCCAAAAATCTCAATAAATTTCTTGGGCGAGTATCAATTTTCAAAGCCTTCTATCAAATAGCGGTTTTTGTAAGCGCGTTTATATCAAACAAAATATCTGCGTGAAAGCAGTGTCGTGTTCAATACCGAAAGGAGATTTAACATGGTGCGGATAGGTGTTATTGGGGTAGGCGGCATGGGGAATTCCCATTGCAACGCGCTTCCAAATGTTGAAAATTGTGAATTCGTAGGTGTAGCCGACGTGCGGTTAGAGGTGGCGAAAGCTGCCGCGGAACGTCATAAAATCCGCGCGTTCCAAGACTATCAAGACTTACTCCCGCTCGTTGATGGGGTTGTGGTAGCAACGCCGCCCATCGCACACACAGAAGTCGTCGTTACTGCCGCTGAAGCCGGTGTGCATGCTTTCTGCGAAAAACCACTCTCGTTGACACTTGAGGATGCAGATACCATGATTGCTGCATCGGACAAAGCCGCAACGCACCTGATGGTAGGACAAGTGCTGCGCTTTTATCCGGTGCATGAACTCGGTAAGGAACTCGTCGACGCTGGTGAAATTGGGACGCTGCTCTACATTGAGACAGATTATACAGGGGCGTATAGCGGGCCACGCGCCCGCCCAGAGAGTTGGTACGGACACGTCGGTGGACTTTTGGAAAACGGCATCCACAAATCTGACCTGATTAACTGGTTTGGCGGTAGCGCTGTCACCGTCGCTGCGGAAACGGGAAGCTTTTCTGGGCATGATGACTGGGAAGATTACACCGTTTCACTCATACGTTATGATTCTCAAGCGGTTGGAATTTTGCGGTGGGGCGCGTTCTTAGGGGCACGAGGCACCAATGAAACGATTTTAGACGGTTCAGCAGGCTCCATTCGTCTGGATATGGCAGCCGATATCGCCTACCTAAAAAAATTGGGCTCATCCGAATGGCGAGAAATCGTACCGAATCGCAACGGGCCACACGGCGTCGTTGGAGAGCTAACGCATTTTGTGGAATGCATTCGTGATAACAAAACACCGATGATTGATGGCAGCGCCGGAAAACATGCCGTTGAAGTGGTTTTAGCAACTTACCAATCCGCAAAAGATAAAACGAAGGTTTGGCTGCCTATGTAGGCGAAGGAACGCTCCGGACAATTTTCTCTCCGGCTTAGAACTACCTCGCTCTAACCGGAAATCTCGATGGCGGCTGTCGCATTAATTTTTATTAACTTGAACCGATAGGAACTATGACGATGAAAGTCTCCGACACCGTCTTATCCATAGATTGGAAGACGCGTGCGCGTACCCGGCACAAAGTCATCGGAATTCGCACCTGGCATGTGAACTTAAACCCACGCGGGATGCGGACGATGGGCTTTGCCAAAGCCGTCTCACAAAATGTCCCGGATGGGCCTCCGGTCCCCCATGTTGATTGGCGGGGCCCCTTTGCCACCCAGGCCGGTGCCCTCATCGTAGAAATTACCACGGATAAAGGACTAAAAGGCTATGGGCTGGGCGGTGGCGGGCTTGCAGCCGCGCTGATTATAGAAAAGCATCTCCAGTATTTCGTCCTCGAACGTGACCCAATTGATGTAGAGGGTATCTGGAATCACCTATATCATATCACCTCAATTTACGGGCGACGCGGTTTAGTCATCTATGCCTTAAGTGGAATAGAGCTTGCACTTTTAGACATCTGTGGAAAAATCATAGATGCACCCGCCTACAGTCTTGTCACAGAAACACCGCGTCTCCAGATTCCTGCGTATGCTACAGGCGCTGATGTCGGCTACTACGCGGAAAGAGGCTTTACCGCGTGTAAATTACCGCTCCGGAATGGCCTCATCGAAGGTGAGCACGGATTCGCCGAAAACATTGATATGATATACACTGCGCGCGGTGCTGTAGGCAAAAAGGTAGAATTGATGGCAGATATCTATCTCCGTTGGGACGTAGACTATACGTTCAGGTTCGCTGATGCTGCAGCAGACGCGCACCTCAAGTGGATTGAGGAACCCGTTCCTCTTGACGATTATGCCGGCATGGCGGCACTGGTGAAAACTGTCCAACCGACGTGGATTGTTTCAGGTGAGCATGAATTTACACGATACGGGTTTCGCGAACTGTTGCGGTGGCGGGCAGCGGATATGATTCAGCCGGATATCAGTTGGGCTGGTGGTTTTACGGAATGCCTCCGCATCGCGCAAGAAGCCGCTAAACTCGGCATTCCGACGTGGCCACATCAAGCCGGAACGCCGTGGGGCTTACATCTCACCGCATGTCTTCCGATGCAATGTATGGCTGAAACGTTTGGGCCCGCTCCTGATGACGTTGAAAATGAACTTTACCGTCGCCTGCGTCCCGCACCTCAAGATGGATACTTTACTTTGGACGATAAACCCGGATTTGGGGTTGATATAGACGAAACGTTGTTGGAGGCATACACCGTAGACAGCCTTAGCTAAACTTCCTTTGGGTAGGTGAATCATTTGCCCTCAAGCATGCAGGACAGAATCTCTAAACGAATCGGTATACAGAGAAATTGGGTGCATCTCTGTTTGATAATATACCTACGCAGAGCAATTTCACCTTATTCGCATATCAGGGATTACCGCTATGGATTTCAAAAATGTACAAGCACTCTAATCTTCCCTAAATTAATTTGCTAGCCTGAGTTAGAATCCCAAATTTAACTTGATTTCTGCCGATAAATATTGCACAATTAGTGGCATAGGAGTCCCTCCTCACACAAGTTAACAACTCTAAGCTCTTTGCAGTCTTCCATGAATCTTTTAAAGTAGCGTAACTTGGATATGACATATCTCCTCTGTGAGCTGCTTGACTAGCAGGCAGCCTCTGTTTTGCAGATGGATTTGACGATTACGTGTGGCATTCTTGACGGGAAAAGATTGCGTCCATGGGTGAGGGATACTATGCGCAAATCGCACCACATTTATACGGTGGCCCCGTCGGGGGTGCCGCCCATATCCAATTGGATGTCTGTAGTCCAAATTTCCTAATCCGGGAAGGCATTCATACCGGGGACGGTCTTCATGCGGATATCCTCAAGGAACCCCTACAGTGGGAACACGGGTACATTACCCCCTCTACCAAACCCGGGCTTGGGGGTGAACGAAACGATGCCGTTTTAGAAAAGCATGCTATTACCACATGAAAGCGTTTTTCCACAAGCAATTGAATTTCTGAATTATTGTGATAAAAATGGGTTTAAAGAGAATAGAATCCTGTTATCCAAAACTTTTTAACTTTGTTATCGTAGTGTATCAAAAGCCAATTCAAAACGCGGAAGTAGCGAAAGGTGTGGGAATGTACTTAGTCTGTTATTCATGCAAATGCGGCTATCGTGTGCATCCGGAAAGTATTGATTTTGTTCAAAAGAAGAGCTGTTCAAGTGGACATGTCCATGATATATCGTGCGCATGTGGAAGGAAGATTTTTGCCGTAAAACGTGTGGACTCAACTCGTTGGAAGTTTATCGATTACAAAATTCCTTGGAAGTACCCAGACAGACGCACGCGTTGTAGGTAAGTGTCACCGCATTCTCCGATTTACCCTTTAAAATTTTGTATCTTTTTCCCCGCTTAAAATGACATCAGATAACTACTGTGTTGCGCATAGCAACCCGGAGGACTTAGGAAGGAATGTCGACTACAGAGAGAAAAACCGGCACGGTTGATAAGTTGCCGCCTTTAATTGAAGAAACACTAAAAAGAATGAATGTCTCTTTTGAGCAGGTTCGGTTGCTGTCGAAAGCGACATTAATTCAGAAGGGGTTTTTGGTGAGGAGTGGTTCGTGCTGACAGACACGACGATTTTTACCGTCGCCGCTGATGGCGAGGTGCTACACCAGATTCCGTATAAAAATGTCCTCGCTATCCGTGCCGAAGTCGTCGTTGATGCGGGGCTCCTGATATTAGAATCAAGCGAAGGGACAACCGAACTCGTCCGTTATTCAAGTGGCAGCGCTGCGAAATTCGGTTTTATTGCGCAATTTATCGGCGACGAAATAGAATACCGAAACAAAAAACGCGATGAGCCCCCAACCTGGGACTACAAAGTCGAAGAGCATAGCTGCAAGACGTGTGGACTGCCGCTACCGGACGAATTTTCACCATGCCCCGCATGCACAAAGAAACACAAAGTGATGATGCGGATTCTGTCGTATCTCAAACCGTATCGTGGCAAGGCAGTTGTTTTTATGGGGTTCGTTATCATCGGAACACTGATTCAGTTGATACCACCCTACTTCTCACGTATCTTAATCGACGACATTCTTGTCGGGAATCAGGATGCTGTCGCTGGACAAATCGCGTCAGAGACGTGGTTAGGTAACATATTCCGCACAATGCGAACCCCGGCGATGGCCCTCGGCATCGCGGTTGGATGTCTCTTAGCGACAATGGTAATCCGCGAGATTTTTACCGTGTTTCGCTTGAGGCTCGGGGCCTGGTTGACGTTCCGTGTTGCAGCAAACATCCGCGCGCATGTCTACAAGCATCTGCACAATCTCTCTATCCGATTTTTTGACAAACGGAAGACCGGTACAGTTATCTCACATATCACTGAGGATAGCGAACGACTGCAGGATTTCCTATTAGAAGGGCTTTCGTTTCTTGCAGTCGAATTGTTGCTGTTTTTCGGAATTGGTGCGGTGCTCTTTTGGATGAATTGGCAGCTCGCCTGCTTCATCTTGCTTCCAATCCCTATCATCGTTTTAGGTGCGAGGTGGTTTTGGAAGACTATCCGAAGTTTGTGGCACCGTGCATGGCGGCGCCGTTCGAAACTCTTTGATGTTGTCAATGACTCTGTTTCTGGGATTCGGGTTGTCCGTGCGTTTGGGAAACAACGTGGGGAGGTTAGCCGATTCCATGAATCCAACATAGACGCCCGCGACTATGAAACGAACGCTGAACTTATCTGGGCTACTTATTATCCGCCCCTGATGTTTGCAATTCAGTTAGGTACCCTGATTGTATGGTACGCCGGTGGCTTGAACGTCATCAATGAGACGATGACACTCGGTACACTCATGGCGTTTCAAAGTTACTTAGGCATGTTCTACGAACCCCTCCGCTACATTAGCCCCTTGATTAACTGGGCGTCGCGTTCAATGACAGCGGCTGAACGTTTGTTTGAGGTGATTGACTCACCGCCGGAGCAGCTAGATGACGGAACGCTTGAGTCGATGCCTGAAATTTTGGGAGAAGTCCGTTTTCACAATATGACGTTCGGTTACGAGGCACATAAGCCGGTGCTAAAGGATATCAACATACATGTGAAACCTGGAGAGATGATAGGGCTCGTTGGACACTCCGGTGCCGGGAAATCAACCTTGATTAACCTGATTTGTAGGTTCTATACGCCGGATTCTGGACGTTTAGAGATTGATGGTGTGGACATCACCAAGATTAACCTGGGGGATTTCCGGAAGCAAATCGGGGTTGTTCTCCAAGAGCCGTACCTATTTAGTGGAACTATTGCTGAAAACATCGCCTACGCGCACCCCGACGCGTCGATGGAAGAAATTGTCACGGCTGCAAAAGCTGCAAACGCGCACGAATTCATCATTAAGTTTCCTGATGGGTATGACACAGAAGTGGGAGAACGTGGAGGGCGTTTATCGGGAGGCGAACGCCAGCGTATCTCAATCGCGCGCGCAATTTTACATAACCCTCGCATTCTCATTCTTGACGAAGCGACTTCTTCCGTGGACGTTGAAACGGAAAAGAAAATTCAACAAGCAATTGACAGGCTGGTAAAAAACCGCACCACTTTTGCAATTGCCCATCGCCTTTCCACACTCCGAAATGCCGATAGGCTTTTTGTTATTGAAAAAGGAAAAGGTATTGAAAGTGGTTCACATGAAGAACTGATGGAGAAAAAAGGTATCTACTACAAGTTGGTGGAAACCCAACGTGAAGCAGCCAATGTGCGTGCTGAAGCGCAAGCTGTGGAAAGGTAATATGCAACAGACAAGAAACGGAAAAGAAATTGTAGCGGTGAAAAAGGGGAAATCCGATGGTATCAATCAAGGAATGGAAGATTTTACACCGCGCTACCTGGTTCCCGCGGAGCTTCGTTTAACCCGTTCTCCGGTTGGGGCGCCGCGCCTTGAAATCCAGGAACAAGTGTGTTACCCACGCATCATAGTCCGTCGACTCACCCCGCTGAGCGGCCCGGAATGTTACATCTCGCTCGCCGCTGATGAGGATACCGAAATCGGAATTATCGTTAATCCGACACAACTTGATTCGCAGAGTTTTACCATCCTTCAGGAAGAGTTGGATAAACGCTACTTCACGCCTGTAATTCAGAAAATTTACCGGGTAAAAGAGCAATTCGGCATCCATGTATGGGAAGTTAAAACGGAGCGTGGCCGTGTGACATTTTCCGTGCGCGGCTTAAATCAAAATGTCAAACAGGTACCGCCTGCTAGACTCTTCGTGACTGATGTCCGAGGCAACCGATACGACATTCCAGATTACCGGAAGTTGGACATGCAAAGTTATCAAAAGATTCAGCGGCATCTTTAGAGCAGATAAACCGTCATGCGAAACATGAGCAGCCGAAGGCGCATATCCAAAAATCGAGCCGTCCTCGCGTCAATTGGACTCCATCTCCTGTTTGCCATTATTGTTGCACTCATGCTATCTCATCAACGCGGAGTGTACGAGGATGCTTATCATGTTGAGCTTTTCAAAGTGAATCGGAGCACCGCTAATTTAGATGTCCGCCCACCCCGCCGGCCCCATGTTCCGCCAACGCTTCCGATTGAACAACCAGTCTTGCCTCAATTCGCACCGAACGCCCTGAATAAAATTCCTATCTACCAGACGGATGTAACACCTCGCCCACCCGCATTGGAATTGAATTCCGACGTGCTAAATCCTGCCGACGTACCCGTTCCGTCGGTGAAAACCGGAACGGCACAACCCGCGGTAAGTTCTACCCCCACCCCACCTGTTAAACGTTACTCTACCGCACCCCGTATCAAGTCCACAGCGTCTCTCCAGAGGGGTGGTGCATCTACAGAACCTTCAAACCGCCTTCAAGCATTTCTTGAGAGTACGCTACCCTCAACCGACTTAGCCACTCGCTTTGATACTTCATTCTCAGTGAAGGTTCCAAAAGGGCAATTAGGCGGTATTCTTGAAGGGAGAGGTAAAGAGATTCGTGGATATATTCGCCTCATTCGGCTCAAACATTCTCTCTCCGATTGGTGGCAGGACCCGACTGCAATCCCCGCGCTTATCAAATGGATTGAGAAACACACCACTATTCGGGCGGATATCAGTTTTGAAGGGGGCGCTTTAAGACTGACAGACCGGGATATCTTGGACGCACCCCTCATCATCATGACAGGCCACGATAGAGACATCACCGTCGGGCGTGGGCTTGCAAAGGATGGCCCCCTCAACGGCGGCTTTACACCGGCGGAACGGAGCGCGCTTCGAAAATACATCGTCGAAAAAGGGGGGACCCTCTTTTTTGACGACTGCGGCTTTAACGGGCTCTTTGCCAATATTGTGGCTGATGAACTGAACCAGATTTTCCCGGAATACCCCCTTGAAATTCTGCCGCATCAACATGAACTCTATCGCAGTTACTACCACTTATCCAAACCGCCTGATGGAGGCGATGTCTTTTGGGGCAATGAGAACAACGCAGAACCGACGCAGTTCCGCTATCAGAAAGCAATTATCATTGAAAACCGGGTAGCAGTCCTCTACAACCGAAAGGATTATCTATGTGCGATGGAGACAGCCGAAATTGAGAGCCGCACGATGTTGCGACTCCGCCGTTCAAATGATGTCTACCGGTTCATGTGTAACCTACTCGTTTATGCTATGAAATACGGTGGTAATACGGATAGAACGCGCTATCAGCACACGCGCTAGATACTTCCATCTAGCGGAATCTGTCACCTCAAAAACAATTGCACCTTCTGCTTAGACTGTGTTAAAATAGCTATCAACTTTAATGAATTGCTTGGTTTACTCCTTCACACAGAAGGAAGCACCTCTTTTTTCCTTAGGAGCCCAAATCGTTATGAAAAATTATTTTTGCCTACTCATTGTTCTCTTACTTCCACTATCTGCTTTTTCTCAAACTGGGACAATTAAAGGCGCCGTTTACAGTAGTCCTTCGGAAGAACCTTTGGTAGGTGTGGACGTTCACCTCATCGAAACCGACGAATATCAGAAAACCGACCAGATAGGTGTCTTTGTATTTCGCAATATTGCAGTAGGGAGTTATACTCTATCTGTAACTTCACCGACTTCCGCATCGACAGAGGAAATTTCTGTTGTCGTCCAAGCGGGGCAAACCGCGGAACCGAAGATTTATCTCACAGAAATGATGCAACTTGAGGGAGTCGAGGTGAAAGAAAGACGGGTTCCGAAAACGGTGAGTCGAAAAAGCCTTAAAATTGAGGACATCACGCGGTTACCTGGAACAGCTGGCGACGCGCTTCGCGCCTTACCGGCTATGCCCGGTATCGGTGTCGCCAATGATTTTAGTGGTGCCCTCTATATCCGCGGCGGTTCTGATAATGATAATCTTTACTATTTCGACCGGGTGCCAATCGGCTATCCATATCACTTTGGAGGCCTCGTTTCTTCTCTTAGTTCTGAAATCATTGAGCGAATTGACGTCTATGCGGGTGGGTATGGCGCAGAATTTGGTGTAGATTCGCAAGCCGTGATTGACATTTATTCAGACAACAGAAGTACCAGCAAATTGCACGGGAAATTCAACATCAATCTTCTTTATTCTGAAGGCATGCTGCAAGGCGAACTCGGAAATAATGGATTCTGGTACGCCGCCGGTAGACGAAGCTACGTTGACTTTTTTGTCAGTTCCATCCCCTTTGACACCGGCGAAATTACCGCATTGCCCAGATTTTGGGATTATCAACTCAAAGCAGCCTATGATTTGAGTAGCAAGCATCAATTCTATTTCAATGCCTTCTCCTCACGCGACAGGTTCGCGCTTAAACTTGATGGAGAAGATATTGATGAGGAATTCCAAGGAGACCTGAGCTATCGAAGCGGTTTTTCCGGTATCGGCATCCACCTCAGATCTTTTATCACAGAACGGTTAACCTCCTTTTTATCCTTGACTCGTTCCGACTTCCTTTTTGACACAAGTATTGGAACGTTATTCTCACTCGAAATTGACGCACCTAGCTATATCCTCCGCGAAGATCTTAGCTACACACTCAGCCCAAAACATCAGCTTGAGTCCGGACTCATACTCGCAAGTGAATCGGGCACGGCCGCCGGAAGAAGCACACGCGTCCCGGATGAAGGTGAGCAAGATTATGATTTCCGGTTTGAAGAAAAAAGAGACTTCAATGAGTTTGTACGCGGGCAACGAATTGAAGGCTACCTGCAAGACAGATACGAACTCCTACCTTTTTTATCAGCTGTATTTGGCATCCGGTTTGATTATTTCAACCGGACAGATGTGCTTTCTATTCAACCCCGCGGCAGCGTTTTGCTTGAACTCCCGAGCGGCGCAGAGCTCCAATTTTCTTATGGGCTATACAACCAGAACCCGGAACCAGTACAACTCTCATCTACCCTCGGAAATCCTAACCTCCGGGCAAGCAGTGCCAACCACTACATCGTTGAATTGAAACGCCAACTTTCACCACAAACGGAAATCAAGTTAGCCGGCTATTACAAAAATCTTAACCGCTTGGTAACCTTTGATGAGCAGTATGCCTATCTTAACCAAGGTACGGGATACGCGCAAGGCGCTGAGCTCTTCCTCCGGCACCAGAACCAAGGACGGTTTTTGGGATGGTTCTCTTACGCCTACGCACTTTCTAAACGCCGCGACAGGCCGGCTGAAACATACCGTTACTATTCATTCGATCAGACACACGTGGCGACACTGGCAGCAAGTTATAATCTCACATCCACCTGGGAAATTGGTGCCAAATGGCAATATCGCAGCGGAAATCCATATACGCCAGTTAATGAACAAAACCCTTCAGCGCCTGAATTTGACCCGAGAAATGGTGAAACAATTTACATCCCGAATTATTTGGAAACCAATTCTGCCCGGTTCCCTGATTATCACCGATTGGATCTTCGGGTTAGCAAAACGTTTCAATTTGACGATTGGAAACTTGGTGTTTTTTTGGAACTTCTCAACACCTATAACCGAAAGAATCTGCTGGATTTCAACTACAATGACGATTACACTGAAAAAGACAATATCAATCAGTTTCCACTCATCCCTTACTTAGGAATTACCTCTGAATTTTAAGAATACCCTTTGGGATAAGATTTTTCACTGATATGAAGGGGGCCCTGACGCATGATAGGTATCTCTTATCACGCCGGTGGAATGAAAGATTTGCCGCTCCGGGAAGTCATCAGCGAAGGAGCTCGGACTTAGGTAACAGTGAGTTAATCGCTTGCCAACGCCTTAATCCCCGGCCAATCGCGCCACATATCTTCGTTAGGAGGCTCCTCCTGCGTCTTCGCCAATTCCGTTTTCCTGAAATCGTATAATACCGCCTGTCGAATCTGGCGCGAATAGTTATGTCCCGCCGCATGTCCGATACGGTGATGCCAAAAAACAATATCACCGGCGTTGCCGTGGCATTCGACGCCCGGTTCTCTGCTAATCCGTTCGCGATTTTTATCATACGCTGGCTTCGGTTCATTCTTATATTGCGAGTGATAATCGTAATAAAATGTCCGGTGACTTCCCGGCCACACCGTAAATCCGCCACCTTCCGGCGGCACATCATCAATATAACCGACAACACCGAGATGAAACGGATGTGCATCCACATGACACCCGATTGATTTTTTGGGCACTTCCCCATACGGCAAAGTGCAGTAGATACCGCGCACCCGTTCCGGCTTCACAAGATTCCCCGCGCCTAAAAACTGTTCTGCCATCCGCCAAACGTTCGGATTTTCGGCAAGGAGCCGCACCATCCACGGTTCACCACCAGGTTCACGGAAGTTCCACCGGAAACCCCGCCTATGATTTTCAGATTCGGCAGTCTCTTCTTCCGGAGCGAAAGGGCCTACCCATGTTTCCGGATCCTCCCGACATCTCCCTTCCGGGGCACCGTCCCAGAGCCGCGCTCGGGCGCGCTCCATTAATTCCGGCTCCAAAACATCCCGTTTCACTAAATAGCCTTCATTTTTGAAGAATTCAATCTCTTCGCGTGTGAGTTCAATCATCAAAGTTTACGGATTGGAAACCCCCGAATTCATTCGGGGGAGGAAAATCCGCCCTCGTGTGTTAGGCCAAAGCGTTTTTTTGAAAAAACACTTGACATTCTAATCAAAATATGGTTTAATAGATATATCACACTGGCAGACATTTGTAGCATTACCGCTTGGTAATGTGTCTGCCTACCCACTACAAAGGGGTTAAAGGTGTGATGTGTGATAGTCGAATGAAAATGACATTCAAGTTCCGTGCGAAGCCTACGCAAACAGAAGCACAGTGGCTTTTGGCAGAACTTCAACATCAAAAGCTGTTGCAGAACTACATGCTCCAGATGCGTAATCAGATGTGGGAGTATGGTAGCAAATCTGTGTCAATGTATGACCAGATCCACCATCTGAAGAACCTTCGCGCGTCGAACTCTCACTATTCGCATCACCCGCAGGATATGCAGGTGCAGACGATCAAACGCGTCAACGCTGCCCATGAACATTTTCAACGGCGTTGCAGAGAAGGTGCGGAGAAAAAAGGTTACCCACGCTACAAGTCCTCTATCCGTTCTCTGTCTTGGCGTCTGCGCAAACACAAAGTTAAGGATAAAGCGACAGGCACATTTAAACGTGTTCGTCAAAACCCTATCCGTGAAACAGGCACTCGGTATAACCGATTGAAAGTGCCAAAGTTAGGTGAAGTGAAAATCCGCCAGCACCGTCCAATCCTCGGAGACCCGAAAGAGGTCACGTTGAAAAAGACGGTGCGCGGGTGGTATTGCTTTATTGTTTGTGAAGTGCCTGACACGCTGAAGTGTGTTCCGAAATCTGCTTGTGGCGTGGACGTTGGGACACACGATTTTCTGACGATTTCTGATGGCGAGAAGATACCTAACCCTCGTTTTTACCGAACGACTGAACGCAAACTCGTAAAACTTCACCGGGCCCTGTCTCGAAAGACGTATCGGAGCAAGCGTAGGGCGAAACCGCCGTTTCGCGGTGGTATAAAGCGAAGGACGCATTGGCAAAGCAACACGATATCGTTGCCTGTCAACGGCTTGACTTTATCGCAAAAACCGCATATCTTCTTTTTCAGCATAAAGGTTTTGACGCGGTGGTTGCCGAGAAACTCACCCCCAGCAATATGGTAAAAAACAGACACCTCGCCAAGTCCATCTCTGACGCATCGTGGGGCATGTTCTTTGACTGGTGCGACTGGGTAGCAAAACGCGATGGCAAACATTTCCATCAGGTGCCACCTTATCACACGAGTCAAACCTGTTCGGACTGCTGTCAGAAATCTGCTATCAAACTGAAGTTGTCGGCGCGTGTGTTCCATTGTAAATTCTGTGGACTGAAACTGGACCGGGACCACAACGCGGCTTTGAATATCTTACATAGGGCGGCTTGCGTCCTTCGTGGAGAGGTATGGGATACCATCCTCTATGAAACGAGAAATCAGTTCTTGCAACTGGCTTGTTGGGGTTAGCCCCTACAAGCCCCCGACTTTATCGGGGTACTTGACGAATGACTCCTTGAATCAGCAGGGCAATCCTTCGTATCCACCGGGGTAACCGAAGCACAACTCAAAAACGCAAAACGCGATATTCCCAACCGATACAATATTGATGCCGGAACCATTTCGTTTCTCGTCAAGAACGGAATCTATATCACAAGACTCCCCGGTAGGAAGGTTTCTTCTCTTGCAGTATCACGTTGTTTAGAGCCCCAACGCCTTCGCAAATCTCAGAACATCTTGAAAACGGAATGACTCTGTATTGACGCTACATTTCGTTTCGTTCTAAGAATTTAACGTTTTCTAAAATAAAAAGCAACACCGCAAGGATACCTATCATCAGACACTACGCGTCGCGTTCTGTGAAACCCGCAGCAGAGCGTTCAATACTCCCCGGCAGCGTTGCTAAAAGCAGACCGACGCTGCTTGAATACAGAAGTCCATAAGTCTGATACAGGAAGTAGTATCACCTCGGTTGTGTCCCACTGGTTTTCAACGGATTAACGTGTGCGCGCCAATCCGGACCAAAGAATGACCGGAGTTGCTGCTGCTCTTTGGTCCGCGGTGGTGCACTTGATTTCGACGGTGCCTTGTACTTTTCCTTGTACTTCTCCTTATGTTTGAACTTGCCTTTTTTCGGTTTTTCCTTATGCTTGTACTTCTCCTTGACAACTGGCTCTTGAATCGCCAGCTGACGTTTCTCGGATTTGCCGACGACATGACGTTTCCAATCCGGACCAAAGAATGACCGGAGTTGCTGCTGCTCTTTGGTCCGCGGTGGCGCATCTGCCGTCGATGACGGCAGTACGGGCTGCCGCGGACCGGCACCTTTCAAGTCGAGGGATGTCTTTGAGGTTATCCGTAAATTCACACCTTTAGAGGTATCTATTGCAATTGTCTTGCCGTTGACAACCGCTTTCCCCTGACTTCTCTTGACATGCACATCTAAACCTTCTGACGAATCCACGGGAATCTCTTTACCGTTGATGACGAGCTTCATTTGAGTCTCTTGTGCAGTTTTCACAGCGGGCTTCTTTTTCTGCGTCACTGACTTTTCGGCATACCCCACCCCCTTGAGCAGTGTCAGTGAAAATAATACTACGAGGACGGGTGCGAAGACTTTGGTGTATTTCATCATGAACTGCCTCCTCACTATTCTTCTCTAACGACGAGTTCTAAGCCTGTTAATGTCATCAATGTCATCCTTAATGTCACCAACGGCTTTCTCAACGGCTTCATCAATCATTTTCTGAAGTTCTGACGGCGTAGCTTCAATCGTCTCTTCGTCACCGTCCTCCGAAAAAGCAACGTCAGCGGTAAAAAGAAAAACAGAGAACAGAGATAGAAAAATGAAAAGGGTCGTAAATACTCTTGGCATGTTGTCTCCTGCACCAGCAGCATTTGAATTGTCATCGTTTTAATCTACAATACGGCTTTGGATTTCCGCAAGGACATATTCAGCAGTCTCAGGCGCTGAAAAGCGTTCTTCAATGCTTTCGAGTACCTGATCACGCGCGAGTTTCGGCAGCGCGGCAACACGGTCAAAGACACCAGTTAACTTGCTGTCTACACCGCGCATTTTCTCAAGCAATGCAAGCTGTTCACGCTCAGACATTCCATCGAGATGCGCCTCGCGAATTTCAGCGAGTTCCGCTTTAAAATCAACACGAAACTTTTGGATCCAAACATTCAAATCAGCCAGTGCTGCAGCTGCTTCGATTTCCGACTCTTTGATTTCATTGAGTCTCGCTGTCTCGGCTTCAACTTCCGTCTTTATGAGTTCCCGGAGTTCCGAGAGCGTCATTTTGATGGTTTCTTCATTGGCTGCGCCCGTTGTCTCTATAGCACCTTGATGCTCTGATTCTGCCTCATCGGAGTCAACCACGTCTGACAGCACTTCAGAGTCAACTGATGGCTGTCTTGATTTCGGCAACGGTTCTACGGGTTTGTAAATCACAATCGGTTCATCTGGCACATCCGAGCGCAGCGACAAGAAACCTATCGCAACTATCGCAAGGACACAGAGTCCGATTGGAATGTAAAACTTTTTCTTAGCATGAGATATGCACCTTTATTGCTTTCGATACATGTCTGTGCCGCGTTGAATTCAACAAAGTCTCGCAAAACGAATGCGTTTTTTGATACAATTTAGGTTAGCGCAGTCATACTCGGTCTGTGACTGTGCCGCGTCGATAGGGGGTTATGTTCCCCTCGGCTCACCTCAAAATATGAGAGGCAGCCACGTCCAAAAACGATTTTACACGTCCTGTGAAAAATGGCCAACAAAAAAAGAAAATATCAGCGTCGCACATCCGAAACATCCAAGGGGGATTGCTCCCCCTTTTTTTTACGTCGATGTTTCGTTTCCGAGGACGGCATCCAGGACCTGCTGTCGCTTTTTTTCATGGAGTTCTTTTTGGAGTTCTTTCCATTCGGGACGTTGTGCCCAGTTGGAAACTGTTACGCGGGTGACACCGAGACGTTCGCCGATATCTTCATACCGAACCCCTTGAAACGCAAGCAGACAGGCATCGTAAAAAGCGTTCGCATTGATGGTGCGCATGGTGATTTTTCCTTTTCAAGCAAAATAATAGCAAAAACGCACTTTTTCGTAAAGAAAAAAATACTTCTTACTTTCAATAGGCAGAATTATACACTTTTTCGCATTTCTTGTCAAGAAAAAATATCGGTAGGTTATCGTGCGCCGACGAGCCGGAGCAGCCAGTTTCGCGATTTCGGAGACTTCTGTTCTTCTACGCGAGAGCTTCGCGAGAAATGGGATGATGGGCTTATAGGCTGCTGTGTCGATTTTCAAGACATGCTCATTGACGAAAGAGTGTGTTCAAACGGCGCGAGACAATACCGGCTTTTGTGTCCAGCCTACAAGCGAAAACTTCCCGATGCAATTCCCCATCAACTCGTCACTGCTTTGCTTTCTGACGGCATACACCTGCAGAACGATGCGCGTCACCTCAGGATAGTCGGTAACGTATGAAGTGGGAACCCTCCGACTACAAAAGTTCTTTCCAGAACGGGTCTCCGCCACCGCTCATCTATCCCTGTTCTGAGACTGAGAAATTCGCACGCCAAGCACTCAGAACCGCATTTGAACCCTTGCCGCCGTATAAACAGATGGAAGCACAGGCGATAGAGTAGAACACCCTTGTGACGCTGGAGGTACCGCTCCCTGACGGAACCATCGCCTTCCTTGAGAACACGGCAGAGAAATGCAGAAGTCGGCAGACGATACCCTCTCAAGCAGGCATGCGGAGTGCAAGCACTTATGGCAGATTTTTCGAGAACCACAGAAAAACGTTGCGTTTTTTCACCATTTTTGCGACAATGACACCGGTAGACTGGAAAACAAAGCAGAAACGTTGAACATTTGTTCAATCTCCTGCAGCAAAAAGGGGCGCATCCGAAGAAAACGGACACACCCCTTTGCTGTTTTAAGTGCCAAGCCCTAGGGACATCAAAAACCACTCGGCAAATGTAGCCTTATCGGCTGCCCGTTGCATGAAAGTGTAACCTGCTTGGGTTCTATACCGCGGAGAGCGTCGAGATGGGTTGATACCATGAAGATTGTCATTTACATGTTTTTTTTCATTGCATGTCTATTCTTAATACTTGTCATTTTCCGCATCACAAGAACTGTATTCAGAACGTTTTATATCCACCTTGATATAAAAAAAAAGGTAAAGACTTTCAAAGGGTGGCTGAATCAAAACTCAGACGAATGAAAAACAAAAAACGCGGAGAGCGTCAAATCTCATAAACGCTGGGGTTTCAGAAACCGATGCAGCGTCTCAACGTTCGCTGATGCCCATTGCTTTCAAGCACCACCTGCTTGCCTTCTATCGAGACAACTTCTGTCGACGCATCCAGTTTCTCACCTATTGACACGATATATGTTTTGTTTCCTGATTAGGCCGGCCTTTATGAATATTACACACAAAACGTTGCATCTGATATGATAGAAATCAGCGGTGTTATTCGACGACAATATCGCGCCGGGGGCCGGCAAGCAATATCTTCTCCAGAATTCGTATCCTGAATAAAATTAGGGGCCAGGGGGCACCTCCGTGAACGGACAGGCGCCCCCTTGCAAAATGTAAGCCTTACTCTTCCGTTTTGAGTGTTGCCCACGGTTCAAGCGATTTGCCTTCGGCATTCAGATAGCCTTTCAACCGCGTTGTCTCAAGCGCCTGCCTCACGCCGCCCGTCGAGACTTCTTCAATCCGGTAGTAATACATCGTGTTCGGTTTGGCAGACGTATCGGTGTACCGGTAAGTCGTACGTTCGCCGGTGGTGCCGGCCCCTGCGATTAACTGCGGATTCACCTGCGTGAAGCCGCCCGTGCGGGCGGAACTGCGCAGGAGATTAAACCCGGCATTGTTGAGTTCGGATGCCGTTGCCCATTCCACCACAATCGCCCCATCGGTGCGGGTTGCGGTGAAACTCGATAAGGAGACGGGCAGCGCCCCGCCGGCGCGATACCCGGGCGTTCCCGCGTCGTCTTGCGAGCCGTAGTACGTCGACGCCTGGGCTTGGTTTAACGCGGATTGGCTCGCCAGTTTCCAGCCGTTCAGCAGCGTGCCATCTTTTGCGGCAGCACCGCCATCTTCGACTTTGGTGCCGTAACGACGGATGAGTGAACGCCGCGCGTCAGCATCCATAGGAAGTGTCCAGGCGGCAGCTTTACCGTCATAGTTTCCAACCTCATCCACCACTTTTTTGTCTTTCGATGCCAGTGTCAGCTTGAACGCCGTCTGACTCAACAGGGTGAACTGCCGCTTAGTGACATCCAGTTTTTCCCGGTAATCATTCCACAAGTTAATGACACGGGTTTCGGGGAAATGCCTCGTAGCGCTTCTGCCCCGGGTAGTCGCTATCAATAGCGTCTGGTTCGGGGAGATAATCTTGTCGCCGATAAACTTCAGCGTCACGTTGCGTCGCGATGTCACCGCCTCGTCGACAGGGCTCTGCTCAATCTTGAGCGTCCAGTCGTTCAGTTTCACCGCCTGTGTGTGTGAGGCGTTGTAAAGTTCTATCCACTGCGGCAGCTGGCGACTATTGTCAAACATGATTTCACTGATTGACACCGTGCTGGCGACGGGATTCTCTTTCACCGCGTCGTTGGCATAGCCCGGCGTGCCGCCGTTGGCATAGTTTTTCGCAGCATCCCTGTCATAACCGACGCCGGTGTACCCGGCTCTCGCCAGGGCGTTCTCGGCGAACGCGTCATCCTTCGCGCGGGTATACACATAGGATGCCCGCAACACATTTTTGTCGTTACCATCAATGATGTTCGCGTGGCCCTTCGCCGTCATCTGCAGTGGCCAAATTTCCGTATTGAAGTCCCCATCGATTTTCTCGATGAAGCGCGTGCCGACGACATCGATAAACTTCTCCTGAACGGTGGCGACGACATCGATAAACTTCTCGGATTTATCGAGCGTCGCCTCGGAGCGGAGCACGAGTAGGAATTCCCCATCATCGGGCAGTATCAGTCCCGATGCCACATAATAGTAGCTCTGCACACCCGTTGGCACCTTGTCGGCGGCAGCGGCGCTCACATCTTGCCCCCGGGCGAGGACTGTCTCCTCAGGACTCGTATTCGCTATCAAGAGAAACGCCTTGGCGGGAATCTTGACATCTTTACTGACTTTGAACAGCTTTTTATCCTGAGGCGTGCTTGTATAAGGCGCGCTTGTATCTCCGGTAACGATGCTGAAGACGTTGTGCTTCAGATTCTGTACCGTGTCGGTGACATTCTGTACTTCAATCCAGTCATTTTTATTACCCGAACCGTTGCCAATCTCAGTGATTTTGAATGGCGATGCGGGGATAGCCGGCTTATCTGCCGCGGTGAGCCCCTGACTCTTGGGCGCCCCGGGCGTACCGATACGATTCCCGGACAGGTTGATGCGCGGGCGTGCCGATGCTGCCCAGTGTCCTGAACGTGTGCCGTCCTTGCTGCCATCGCGAACCATCGAGATGAGCGTCTTGGCAGGATGCTCCGGCGTCGACACGGTGCGTCCACTCTGCCCCGGAACTTTCCAATCCCCTAAACCGAGATTGCTTACCCTGTCGATGACTTGATACTCAGTTTCGGATATTGTGACGTTCTCGCGTTCCTCATATCCGACGGTGAACACAAGACGCCAGCTCCTATTGATGGTTACAGCTTTGTTTGCCTGAACTTCTATCCATTGGCTGTTCTGTGGTGCGGCTAAGGTGTCATCAGTACCCCACATGATTTCACTGATGTGAGCATCGCCATAGGTGCCTGTCGTCGCCACGAGCTCTATGGTGCCGCCGTTGCTGAAGAACTCATCTAAGAGAGGCATGCCAGTAATAACGGTGGGTGTGACTGCACCGGTTAGAATGCCGGCGCCATTGGTATCACGTACAAACACGTGATACTCGTCCTTCGCCAAGGTTATGTCTGCAGTCGTTAGCGAAATACCGCCCACCGTGCTAGGCGCGGGAATTGTTTGCTCGCTGTTGCGTGGCGTCGCATCGGGAATGTCTACCGTTTCATCCTGATTCACCACCGTGCTAGGCGCCGGAAGTGTTTGCTCGCCGTTGCGTGGAGTGGCATCGGGAATGTCTACCGTTTCATCTTCATCCTGATTCACCACCGTGCTAGGCGCGGGAAGTGTTTGCTCGCTGTTGCGTAGATTCGCATCGGGAGTCTCTACCGTTTCATCTTCATCCTGATTCACCTCCGTGCTAGGCGCCGGAAGTGTTTGCTCGCCGTTGCGTGGAGTGGCGTCGGGAATGTCTACCGTTTCATCCTGATTCACCACCGTGCTAGGCGCGGGAAGTGTTTGCTCGCTGTTGCGTAGATTCGCATCGGGAGTCTCTACCGTTTCATCTTCATCCTGATTCACCTCCGTGCTAGGCGCCGGAAGTGTTTGCTCGCCGTTGCGTGGAGTGGCGTCGGGAATGTCTACCGTTTCATCCTGATTCACCTCCGTGCTAGGTGCCGGAAGTGTTTGCTCGCCGTTGCGTGGAGTGGCGTCGGGAATGTCTACCGTTTCATCCTGATTCACCACCGTGCTAGGCACCGGAAGTGTTTGCTCGCTGTTGTGGTATTCATCCAGATTATCTATCAATCCGTCAATTGGGGAGAAATCGGATATCTGGTTGTTGTGAAGAGACAACCTTTTCAGGTTAACCAACGGTTGTAACGCCGAGATGTCCGATATCTGGTTCTCATAAAGAGACAACCTTTTCAGGTTAACCAACGGTTGTAGCGCCGAGATGTCCGATATCTGGTTCTCATAAAGAGACAACATTACCAGGTTTACCATCCCTTTAAGCGGTGAGATATCCGATAGATGGTTCTTGCCAAGCTCCAAGCTTATCAGATTTTCTAACCCTTTTAGCGGCGTGATATCCTCTATCAGGTTGTAGTCAAGCGTCAACGTTATCACATTGGTTGCAAACTCAAGTCCGGTGAGCCGGCGAATTCCGTATCCAGGTGCCTGAAGCAGTGTCATCTTCGCCATCTCCGCCTGCGTGATGGTCTCGCCTGCTTTTTTGCCAAACTTCTTCTCAAGGGCACGGCGTAGATTTGCATCCGGAATCTCTACTGGATTTGTTTTGTCTAACGCGGCGTCAACGGCAGGGCGTGGCGTCGCATCGGGAATGTCTACCGTTTCATCGCTAGGCGCGGGAATTGTTTGCTCGCTGTTGCTGTATTCCTCCAGATTAGGTATCAATCCGGCAATTGGGGAGAAATCGGATATCTTGTTCTTGTCAAGCGCCAACCCTTTCAGGTTTACCAACCCTTTTAGCGGCGTGATATCCACTATCTCGTTCTCATAAAGATACAGCTTTATCAGGTTTCTCAACCCTTCTAGCGGTGAGATATCCGATAGATGGTTCTTGCCAAGCTCCAAGCTTATCAGATTTTCTAACCCTTTTAGCGGCGTGATATCCTCTATCAGGTTGTAGTCAAGCGTCAACGTTATCAAATTGGTTGCAAACTCAAGTCCGGTTAGCCGGCGAATTCCGTTCCCAGGTGCCTGAAGCAGTGTCATCTTCGCCATCTCCGCCCGCGTGATGGTCTCGCCTGCTTTTTTGCCAAACTTCTTCTCAAGCGCACGACGTAGAGTCGCATCCGGAATCTCTACCTTTTTGTCGCGGTATTCCTCCAGATTACCTATCAATGCGTCAATTGGGGAGAAATCGGATATCTGGTTGTCGTAAAGCGACAACTTTTTCAGGTTTACCAAATCTTTGAGCGGCGTGATATCAGATATCTGGTTATCGGAAAGATCCAAGCTTTCCAGATTGGTTGCAAACTCAAGTCCGGTTAAATCGGTAATTTCGGAATCAGGCGCCTCAAGCGTTGTTATCGTTGCCATTTCCGCCTGCGTGATGGCTTGCCCTGCAGTTTTGCGTAACGCATCCTCAATTTTCCGGCGTAGATTCGCGTCCGGAATCTTTACATATTGGGGGGCGCGGGTGGGGCGATTCCTCAGCCCTAATCCCTCAATTGGGGAGAAATCGGATATATAGTTGTGGTAAAGCCACAACGTTTCGAGTTTTTCCAACCTTGTTAGCGCCGATATATCAGATATCCGGTTACTGTCAAGCCGCAACACTGTCAGTTCTACCAACCCTCTTAGCGCCGAGATATTCGATATCCGGTTCTGGTTAAGCGACAACCCTTCCAGGTTTACCAACAGTTCTAGCGCCGAGATATCAGATATCAGGTTGTTGATAAGATACAACCTTTTCAGGTTTACCAACTTTTCGAGCGCCGATATATCAGATATCAGGTTGTTGCCAAGATACAACATTATCAGGTTTTTCAACCCTCTTAGCGCCGATATATCAGATATCTGGTTGTTATCAAGATTCAACTCTGTCAGTTCTACCAACCCTGTTAGCGCCGATATATCAGATATCCGGTTACTGTCAAGCGACAACGTTTCCAGTTTTACCAACCCTCTTAGCGGCGATATATCAGATATCTGGTTGTAGAAAAGATTCAACGTTATCAAATTGGTTGCAGACTCAAGTCCTGTTAAATCGCGAATTCCGGCTTCGCTTGCATCAAGCGTTGTTAACATCTTCATCTTCGCCTGCGTGATAGGTTTGCCTAAGACAGCCTCAATTTTCCCGCGTAGATTCTTGTCGAGAATGGCTACAAATTGCGGGAGGTATTGGTAATCATCAATATTATCTTTGAATGCGTCAATTGGGGAGAAATCAGATATATAGTTCTCGTCAAGCCACAACATTTCCAGTTTTTCCAACGCTGTTAGCGCCGATATATCAGATATCTGGTTACCGGAAAGCACCAAATCTGTCAGGTTTAGCAACGGTTGTAGCGCCGATATATCAGATATCTGGTTATCGGAAAGATGCAACGTTTCCAGTTTTAGCAACGGTTGTAGCGCCGAGATATCCTTTATCTGGTTGTTGCCAAGCGTCAACTCTGTCAGTTTTACCAACGCTTGGAGCGGCGATATATTCGATATCCGGTTGTTGTCAAGCCACAACATTTCCAGTTTTTCCAACCCTGTTAGCGCCGATATATCAGATATCTGGTTACCGGAAAGCACCAAGAATGTCAGTTTTACCAACGCTTGGAGCGGCGATATATTCGATATCTGGTTGTTGTCAAGCCACAACACTGTCAGTTTTAGCAACGGTTGTAGCGCAGATATACCAGATATCTGGTTATCGGAAAGATACAACCATTTCAGGTTTAGCAACCCTGTTAGCGCCGATATATCCTTTATCTGGTTACTGGAAAGATCCAACTCTGTCAGTTCTACCAACCCTGTTAGCGCCGATATATCCTTTATCTGGTTACTGGAAAGCACCAACTCTGTCAATTTTACCAACCGTTGTAGCGGCGAGATATTCACTATCTGGTTGAAGGGAAGCTTCAACACTGTCAGGTATACCAACGGTTGTAGCGGCGAGATATCAGATATCTGGTTATCGGAAAGATCCAAGCTTTCCAGATAGATTGCAAACTCAAGTCCTGTTAAATTAGTAATTCCGGCATTGTTTGCATTAAGCGTTCTTAACTTCGCCATATCCGCCTGCGTGATGTCGTCCCCTATAGATTTCTTTAACGCAGCCTCAATTTTCCGGCGTAGCTTTTCGTCTCGAATGACTACCTTAATGATTTGCCTGTCTATCCTGGGATTAGTCACAAGACGTAACAATTGAGCAATTGGGGAGAAATCGCGTATCCGGTTGTGGGTAATCCACAACGTTTTCAGTTTTAACAAATCTTTGAGAGGCGTGACATCCTTTATCTTGTTGTGGCTAAGCGTCAACCATGTCAGGTTTACCAACGGTTGTAGCGGCGTGATATTCACTATCTGGTTGTAGGAAAGCCCCAACTCTGTCAGGTTTACCAATCCTTGTAGCGGCGTGATATTCACTATCTGGTTTTCGGAAAGATACAACTCTCTCAGATTGATTGCAAACTCAAGTCCTGTTAAATTGCTAATTCTGGAAGTATTTGCCGCAAGCCCCGTTAACCTCAACATCTCCGCCTGCGTGATGGCGTCCCCCGCATTTTTGCCTAATTCGGACTCAATGGCAGCGCGTAGATTCGCGTCGGGAATGTTTACGTTTTGTGCGGTTGCGGTTTGGTCGGGTGCGAAAAAGAGCACGGACACAATCAAAATTAGGATAGCAAAAGGAAGCTGAATTCTTAACATGATGCGCCTCCTTTTAGGAAGGATTGTGCGCCATCTCGCGTTTGTCGGTTGCCTTTACTATCTTTCTGGCCTGGCAATTGAAGGGAGGGCTCTAACGGCGCCGCGTAGTTATCAGGGTAGACAAAGTCCTTGCGAGTGTTGTAGGGCGGGGCGGTGTAGATAACTTTTATGCGTCCGAAATATGGGTTGTAGAGGCGTTTTAATACCTCTAAATTGTCGTCGTCACTGAAGCGACTTTCTTCACTGACGAGAGTTGAGGTGTCATTGAAATTCGGGGATTCGTGCTGGTACGGCTTTAGGGTAGCCTGGGTAGGTATGCCGAGAAAATGCATCGCTTCGCGTTTACCGGCCCAATTGAAACGATATCTCTCTGTTTTACCGCTTTTTACCCCCCCCCTCCAACTTTATTCAAGTTAAGTATTTTGGGGAGTTTTTCAGTATCAAACACACCTTCAGAGATGCATTCAGGGAAGAGTTCCTTGAGCTGCTGAAGTCGCTCATTGCTTGGAACCGCGGTATTGTTTTGAACGTTATCGGTTTTCATGAGTGCTTTTTTTCTCCAAATTAGGCATTGTTCCGCAAGGGCATTGCTATAAAACGTAAAATTAGACTGAATCTATCTGGCTTTTGTCACGTCTCGACAATACGCGCTTTTCTGCGGAGGATGCTGTGAGAGTCATGGCGTTAAAACGTTGTTTCAAAATAGGAACATCCCTATAATGTTAGGAAATTATAGCACAATTGCGAAGTGGAAAGCAAATATGCGTCAAAAATCCATCGAATTACTTCAATTGCTGACACAATTGAAGCCTTTTTAGGACTGAAAGAACATCCGAACACCGTTATCGGTACAGGCAGTGTGCAGGAGGAAGTTGGATTGCGCGGGGCTAAAATTCTCCAAGCACAATCGTGCCAATACCTTTCGCTTGGCAGTATTTGACGAACTTAGTCGTCTGTTTGTGGGGGCATCTTTGATGTGGTTATCAATCTTTCTAAGACGATTCAGCCCCCAAGGCAGATGAAGGAGAAAAAGATTGCAAAAAACTTTTATTCGTGGTATCATAATTTCATGAAAGATTTTTTTTTGTTATTTTTTAATGTCTTACTCACAGTGATAGGACAAATCCTATTCAAACAGGGAATGAACATCGTCGGCCGCGTGGAACAAGCTCAAGATTTGGCGCCGAAACTGACGCAGGCCTTCTTAAATCCGTATATCCTCAGTGGCCTCGCTATATACGGGTTCACGACACTCGTTTGGTTAGTTATCCTCTCTCGGATTAGACTCAGCATCGCCTATCCAATGCTGAGTTTAGGGTATGTTTTGTCAATTCTCTTTTCCTGGATAATATTCAAGGAGTCTATCCCCAAAGTTCGCGTGATTGGGGCGCTGATTATTTGTCTCGGGGTTTACCTCGTTGCACAAGGCAAATGGACCTAACTGCTAAAACGGACAAGGATACAATGAATTCAGCCCGCTCTTACCTCGCCGTCCTCTTATCAACGATTCTTCCCGGGCTAGGGCAGTTCTATTTGAACCACGTTGTGAAAGGCACAGTTCTCCTTTTCATTTTTGCTTCGGCGGCGGGTATCTTCTATATCAATTCACTTCCTGTAACGGAATGGCGCGATTTACTCCGTTTTAAACCAGCGGCTGGCCCTGCCCCGCCAAGCAGTCATAACAAAACGATAGGTGAAACGTCCCGTCTCGACACCGTTAGACAGGAAGATACACACTACGCGTTCCACCTCTGGACGTTCGACGACGGGGAAAAGTTGTTTTACCGCCCCATTTGGAAGCTAAAAATCAGTGCATTGATACAGGCATTGCTCTGTTGGCTCTATGCCGTTCGTGATGCGTGGCGCAGTCAATACCGACACCCTCGCAAACGGAATTTGATTGAAACGTAGACTGTTAGCCAATCCGTTTTTGATACCGAGATGAACCCTAAACTATGGATGCGATTGCCTCAGAACCCGCTGCTTCGATACCCCCTGATAAGCGTTTTGCTTATCGGTGCCATCTGTGTCATCGGTTGCCAAGACGCGGGGAAATCGCTCAAAAAAAGTGAAAAACTCCTTGAAGCCGGACTGGTAGAAGCCGCCGTGGATTCGCTTGAGGTATTTATTAAAACCGAGCCGGAACATCCAGACGCACGAATGTTGCTCGGTACGGCGTACGACAGGCTCACCCGCTATACTGACGCAATTGAACAATTTCGCCTCGCCTCTCAACTCTATGCAGCACAACCGACGCAACGGGTTAAAGCACGGTTAAGTTTAGCACGCATATACCTCAAATTCGGCGATAGAGATTCTGCCTTTCGCCTCCTACGGCTTATCCTGCACAGCACCTCAGACGCCGATGTTTTGCGGGAAATGATTGTACTCGTCGGGGACACTTACAAGGTAAAGCAACTGACTCAAGGCGACTCAGACAACTATTCGCCCACCTTCTCACTCAACGGCACACAGATTGCTTTTTCCTCCTTCCGGCTGGACAATGCCGAAGTCTACCTGATGGATTTGAATGGACGTATCAGCAAGCGTGTAACTTTTACGACAGACTTTAACGATAGTTCCCCGGCTTTTCTCAAAACACCTAACTACTTGTTTTATAGCAGTGAACCCAAGTCATCCCGGGAGGTGAAAGTTGTCATCCAAAGTAGCGGCTCAACCCCAATTTATGCCGGTTTCAACATAACACACATCCACAGTAAAACAACGATTCCTGTCTTACCGGTAAGTTTCGGTGCGCGCGTGCCGCGTGCGTCGCCGGCTGGAAATCAAGTGGTTTACGAATCAAACGCTGACGGCAACCTTGAATTATATCTGCTTGATTTAGCAGATAGTGAACTCTCGAAAATCGCACCAGAGCAGATTCACCCGAAACGGATTACTTACAATGAAACCGATGATGGGAGTCCGGCTTTCTTTCCCGGGGGGCAGAGACTCGTTTTTGTTTCCTCAAGGAATGAGGTTAATCAGCTCTATACGATAGATATTGATGGAAAAAACGAAAAGCGCCTATTCATACCGAATGCAAGCCGTTACGATTGTTACAACCCAACCGTCTCGCCGGATGGAAAAACGATTGCGTACGTCTCGGCACGGGATGGTGACATGGAGATTTATCTCGTTGATGCTGATGGAAAGAATGAGCGGCGAATCACTGGCGACATCGGTGTCTCTATCCAGCCGGCTTTTTCGCCGGATGGACGCTACCTCGCTTACGTTTCCGACAGAAGTGATACCTTCCATATCTACCTCATGTCGCTCGATGAACCCGTCACGCGAAAAGAATTGGTTCAACGATTACAACAGTAGTTGAAGGCATCGGCACACAGCGGCGGGATAATCTAAAAATTTTGGCCAGGAGCTTCTTAGCTACGTTACTCTTAACGCCGCTTTACTATACCGATGCGAAAGCTGCATTTGACTTGCTCTGGAATTCCCCTGGTGAAGCACTCGGAGTTCTCATAAAATGGCAATAGAGATACCTTCACGGGAAATCAGATTTAACGCTGAATGTCTCGGGGTTGCTCTGGTTTTTACGACAACGTGGGGGCTTTTCTCACCAACAGGAATTGATGCGGGAACACGTCTCCTCATTGAAAATCTACAACTCCGCGCTGGCGATACATGCCTTGATCTGGGGTGTGGATACGGGGCCATCGGTATACCCATCGCAAAATGTACAGCCAACGCTACCGTCTATATGGTGGATAAAGACTTCGTCGCCGTCGACTACGCGCGCAAAAACGTAGAACAGAATGGGCTCCGGAATTGTCACGTCCGTTTAAGCAACGGGTTCAGCCATCTCTCTGATATAAAATTTGATTTAATCGTGTCCAATTTGCCTGCCAATGTTGGTAAAGAGCTCTTTCGAATTTTCCTTCACGACGCAAAAGCGCATCTCAACCCGGGCGGACACCTCTATGTTGTCACCATTGCAGGAATTCGGGAATTTATCAAGCGGAATTTTCGTGACATTTTCGGCAACTACCGGAAGGTTAAGCAGCGGCATACGCATACCGTTGCAATGGCATCTAAGAACAGAAGTTGACATTCCTAGGTGGATTGGGTATAATTAAACAGTCACCGAATGTTAACATCGTCCGGCATATGTGTCTGTCCATAAGGAGTCATCCCAAATGATATTAGCCAGATTTTGTCCCCCTCTCTACCTCATATCTGTTTTTGTCGCAGCAACGTTCTGTGCGGCAGACAAAATCGAACAAGATGCTTTTGAGAATATGCTACAACACCCACAAGAGAGTTGGCACAACCTCTCCCTGATGAACACCAAAATCGGCTATATACATACCTATGTTGAGAAGGCAGATTATCAGGGAGAAATGATGCTCCGAAACCGCACGGATGTCGTGATGAGCTTTAAAGCGCTCGGGAAGGACACTCATATTGAAATTACTCGTGTTGAGTACACGGATTCTGATTCAATGCCTCGCCATTTCCGCTCAACCTCTAATGCCACCGGCTTAAAACAGGTAGAAGGAGAAATTGTAGAAAATGTTGCTTACATTAAGACAACACTTAACGGTGAAACAACGGCTTCCGAAATCCTCGTTCCATCCGATACGATTTCTGAACTCATGGGCGTGCATTCGCTAGTTGCTCAGGGACACCTTAAAATTGGCGATAAAAAGACTTTACATATGTTGAGTTATGACTTCCTTCACCCTATCAAAGTAGAACTGCGGCTGTTAGGGGAAGAGACTTTAACCTATCAGTCCGGTGAAAAACAGGTTTACCTCATTGAGCAGACATTAGATATGATGGATGGCATTACCACGCGGATGTGGATTTCTCCGGATGGGGAAGTGACTTACCGGACAGAGACGCCGCTAATGGGGCTCTCACTGATATCGACGAAAACTGATAAGGAGAGTGCCTTAGGTGGCATTGGTGAACTCGACATTTTTTTACGAACCCGAATCATTTCCACGGGCAAACCGCCGGCACCGAACGCGGCACATCTTGTGGCAGCGGTGAAACTGACTCAAGGCAATATCGCCAAAACCATCATGTCTAATTCTCAACAGAAATTGGAATTGAACTCTGAACAATCGGGAATTCTTTCAATTCAAATTCCAACAGTCGATGCTAAAAATTGCCCGAATTTACCGATTCAGGATGCAGCATTTCAACCCTTTCTTTCCTCGAGTGCGTACATTCAATCTTCGCACCCGGCTATTCTTGCAAAAGCCACAGAAATCTTGGCGGGGGAAATCAATTCTTTTCGGGCGGCTGAGAAATTGTGCCGATGGGTTTACACTGCAATTCACGATAAAAAAATAAGTGGCGGTTTCGATTCTTCGCTAACAGCGCTAGAATCGGGTACTGGGGATTGCACGGAGCACACGGTTTTGTTCATTGCCTTGGCGCGCTCGGTTGGGATTCCGGCGCGAATCTGTTCGGGGCTTGTCTTCTCGCGAAATGCCTTTTATTACCACTTTTGGCCCGAAGTCTACGTGGGCAAGTGGTTGCAGATGGATGCAACGCATAACCAGGTTATCGCTGATGCGACGCATATCCAACTCGGCGGCAGCGCTTTTGAGTCCGATACCCTGATAGAATTCACAACAGATGTTTTCCGCACGCTCAACCAACTTGAAATTGTCGTTATTGAATAATCCGAAATGAGCGCGGTTTACCTCTTTTTTAAAAATTCCAAAAGGACAGCATTTCTTGGATAGCGTTCAGCTAGCGCCCCGTACATACTTCCAAAAAAGACAGATTCAGTTTCACATTCAAATATGGCTTTTCTCAACCCACTTTTTCTTTTCGGACTTCTTGCTGCCAGTATCCCCTTAATTATTCATCTCTGGAGCCGTCGGCGCGTTGTAACGATAGATTTTAGTAGTCTCATGTTTCTCGTGGCTGCCCATCGCCAAAACGTTCGCCGCGTCCACCTCAAAAATCTGCTCATTCTACTTTTACGGGTGTTAATTATCATGCTGATTGCGCTTGCGTTGGCCCGGCCATTTTTAACACTTGGGCTGCCGATTGCCACAATCCGTGCTAAAACTGATGTGGTTATCATTATAGACAATTCGTATAGTATGAGGTATGAAGACGTTGACGGCGCCTGGTTTGACAAGGGCAAGGCACTGGGAATTGATGTTTTGCGTTCGCTTCAACAGGGTGATAGTGCAGCTCTCATTTTAATGTCCCATACGGCGCGCCCTCTTTTCCGTCAACTGACACCAGATATTCGTCAAGTGATAACATCAATTGAAGGGGCGGAAGTCTCTTACCAGACGACAAACGTAGCGCCGAGTCTTGAACTTGCACACGAGCTCCTGGCTCATTCGAAGGAGTTGAATAAGGAGCTCTATCTGATTTCTGACTTCGCTCAGAATGGTTGGAAGAATCTAAAATCCGTCCCGAACCGTTCCGGGGCACGTATTTTTCTCCTTCCTGTTACCAAACAGGATACGCATAACACAAACATTGAAGAAATTTCCCTTTCGAATCAACTCATTGGGGTAAATTTACCGTTCGAATTAAATGTGAGTACGGCGAATTATTCAGCGGTGCCTTTAAAACAGAGTACGCTGACGTTGTTTATTGGGGGCCAAAAACGAAGAACGATGAACTTTTCTGCAGAAGCAGATGAATCGCTTTTAGGGCGAAATTCGCAGGGGCATATCGCCCGGCATACCTTAACACATACCTTTTCTACGCCCGGTACACATACCGGCTATTTTACACTTACCTCGGACCGGCTGAACCTCGACAATCGGCGATATTTTGCTATGGATGCACTGGGTGAAATACGAGTGCTGTGTGTGGGTGAACAAACGCAGTATTTAACATTGGCGTTAAATCCTGGCAATAGTACAACCATTCTGCCAACGCCATGTACCCCGGCTGAATTTGAGACTTTCCCGATTGAGGATTATGACGTTATCATTCTCGCGGATGTTCCCAAGATTTCGTCTCAGATTGAGAATCAGCTCCGCGCATGCATTCGCACTGGAAAAGGGATTATCGCGTTTGTCAACAGCCATAGCCGGACAGAGAGTTACAATCAACGCAGCAATGTTTTCCCAGCAACCATGGGGCCGCCGCTGAGATGGGCGACACCACAGCAGGTTGGGGCATATCAGCGAACACACCCAATTTTTGACATTTTCCCGCGCGAGGGGTTCTCTCCACAGTATGCACCTCAATTTTATAACGGTGTGACGCTACATCCGTCACCTGAAGCCCGCGTCCTCGCAAATTTTCAAGAGCGGGATGGCAATGAAATACCATTTCTCATAGAGCAAAGCAGCAACGAAAACGGTAGTACGATATTACTCTATAACTGTAGCCTGCAGAGGTACACAGATAATGCAGCGCCATCGCTGCTAACTAATCCATACTTTCTACCGCTCCTTCATCAAAGTGTACTTTACACGATGAGAGCAGCCCCCAAAAATTGGCATATCGGAGATACCTATATAGCAAAATATCCGCGCAGCGCAGGCGCGAAAGCCACCATTAGACGGATATTGGATGCTGGAGATGAGGTGGCAGATGACTTAACGTCAAGCGCAGACACTATCACAGTGCTTCCCATTACAGCGGATGGAACGCTGCGGTTTCAAATTACACAACCGCCTGGGATATATCAATTGGAAATGAAAACACAACGCGGACTTCAACGCGATTTTTTTGCGTTCAACGTTGATACCGCAGAATCTAATTTGGTTCAAACCGAACTTCAGGAGACAGCGGTGCGCGTCGGTGCCCAGACGCCTGAACCGGAGCAAGAAACTGAAATAAGTGAGCCTTATAACCTTAACAGGCGCGGTAGAGAAATCTGGGGCGAATTGCTCATCTTAGCTGTCGGGCTTCTCCTCATTGAAGGTTTTATCTCAAACCGAATCAGTCATAGAGCGTTTAATTAGCAAATTAGGGCAAACCAAATCAGAATTAACATTAAAAAATGTAGGCGGACAGTCGTGGTAGGTGAGGCGAAATGTCAGTATACAGGCAATAAGTGCATTTGGAAAGTCTCGCAAGGATTGTCAAACGCTTCATCAAATTTCTAAAGTTATGAAGTACTTTTCAATACTTCAGCATTCCCTTAGCACGACACAGAGACGTTACATCCGCCTGATTTTCTCCTTACAATTTTACAACTTCGCAATTTTATGCCTCGGTTTATGCCTGCTTAGCTTCATCGGGCATCACCCCGCTTTAGGAAGACAAGTCGAGATGACACGTGGCGAGACACACGTTGTGCGGAGTCTCGTCATTACGGGTAACGATTCCTTTCCGGAACATCAAATTCGGGCACTCATGAAAACCGATGTATGGAGTCTTTATGATGCGTCCAGATTGAAGCAGGATTTTGAAGCGATTCGACGGTTTTATCAAGAGAAAGGATTCCTATTCGCCCGCGTAGCTGAGCGACAGGGCGCCCTCAAAAAATTCGCCGATGGCATGTATATTGGTATCGTGGTAGATGAGGGGATTATTGGGCACATAACCGTTTCTGGCGAAATCAAAACAAAAAAGGATGTTATCCTCCGCGAACTTCTGTTTGCGGTTGGCGATGTCTACACCGAAGCGGATAAAGAAGAAAGCGAACGAATTTTACGGCAAAAGGCTTACCTGGGTGATGCTAAGATTCATGCAAAATGGAATGAGCAGCAAGAAACGGTTTCAGTCCACGTCAAGGTAATCGACTTAAGGCCAACCTTACTGCCGGCGTTGGACCCGTCTCAGTACCTGAATAGTGAACGGCGTTATGTGTTTGCACAAATTCGGGAGTCTAATCTCTTCGGTTCCGGGCAAGGTGTACAATTTCGCTACGAACGCGTCAGCGAAGTTGATGAAAAGACTCGAAGTTGGATACGGGGGAAATACGAGATGCCCCGCGTCTTCAATTCACGATGGGACTTTAATGGGGAATACGTCCAAAAACGCGAGGGGGATTCCTGGACTGTCTTATTAGAACGTCCCCAGTATACGCTGAAAAGTCGGTGGAGCGCGAGCTTTGGGTTATCAGAATCCATTGACACGGTACATTGGTACGAGACGGGAACGAAAACAGATACGTTTGAACAAAATATCCAAAGCACGTCGGGCACTCTGCGCCGTTACTTCGGCGACAGGCGTCGCCAAACCTATGTCGGGCTTTGGGCCGCCTCACAACGTTCAAAATACTTATTAATTGAAAAGTTAGGTATCTCCACTGCTGCCCCTGCGAATAGAGACATCAAACGGATTGGCTTTACCGTCGGGCGAAAACACGTTACGTTCCATCAGAAGCGCTTTATCAGAGAGATGGGCTCTGTTGAAGATGTTTTCATCGGCTCTCAATACGGAATCTCTATTGGGCATGCTTCGCCTTTATACGGTGCTGAGCGTTCGGAATCTTTCGCTGAACTCGCCTTACATTCCGGTTGGATGCGGGGTGAGCGGTTGCTTAGTACAAACCAAGTCTCACTCGGGACAAACTTCACGAGCCGCATTGAGCGTTCCATCATTCAAGCGCGCAGCTCACTGTTTTATACAGATGTATTCGATACGGGCAATATATATACGCTTGAAAGTGGGTTTAGAGATAACGGGCTTTTTGACTTTCATCAAACGTTTCTTATGCAATTCAAAACCGAGATGCAGTTTGGATGGGGCAGAGAGAGCCAAGTGTTCCTTGGCAGTTTCAACGGCTTACGTGGTTACGATTATCGTCAATTTAACGGCGAGAAAATGATGTTGCTAAGCCTTGAATCCCGAACAGTTCTTGGAGGGACAATCTTCCAGGGATTCAATGAAAGTATTGATGCGATTGCTAATTTCTGTGTCCGTCCATTTACGGACAGCACCGTCAAACTCGGGCTCGTCTTGAGTGCGGTGACATTTGCAGACATCGGCTACATCTGGAACGGTAATCAGACGTTCACTCTTGAAGCGCCTAAACGCAGCGTTGGATTTGGAATACGTGGAAGTTTCACTCGTGTCAGTGGTGCCGGCATTTTTCGCATCGAAACCGCTTTTCCACTTGATGTTCCGTCTTTAAAACCTAAGATTATTTATGGAATTGAACGTGCCTTTTAACACGTTTCTAACGTTTTGGCCGCCGTTGTGGTTCTAGAGCGATTTTCATTTAGTGGCAGCTACATCCGCTGGCATACCCTCTTGCAGGCAATTGGAACTTCGGTAGACTTTGGTTCCCGGTATTTCTTGCCTGGGTAATTAAATCCACCCTGATTCCCCATGGCGGAATTGGGGCGTATCGTCGAGCACTGCCCTTTTTTTCGGAACAATGCTCGACGAATTCGTCATGGGGAGCCTTTGGGCAATTTTAGGACTATTTTTAGAACAACGGATGTACTCGTTTAAGCATTGGTAACGTTGATGGATGCTGTGTGCAGTTTGAGTGATGTTGATAGATTTTGATTCACATTAATATACCACAAAGATTCACAAACTAATCCTCATTTTCCTCAACCTGTCTTGTGCGAAGTTCTTGGAGTATTTCCACAACCGTCTCCATTTGCTCTTCAAGTTTTTCGATACGCTGCGTAACCGAAATTTCTTCGTCCTCTTCCGATGTAACCTCAACAGTTACCGGTTCCGAATCGTTCTGTTCTTTTTCCGTTGAGCCGTCGATAACATCTTTAAGAAAGGAAGGCATCGATTGCCGGATTACCTCGCCGACATCTTTCAGTTCATTGCCTATCGTTTTCTTGACATCGGCAAAATCAAAATCATGACATATCCCTTCTTTAAGATACGCGGCCACCTGATGACAGGCGAAGCAAATGTCGCCAAAAGTAGCGTTCATTTCTAAGGGTTCAAACAATTCCTCAGGTACAGCGTCCAGTTCGATTAAATGTGTGAGTGCGTTGTTGAACTGTCGTGCACATCGTGCCGCCCCTTCTCCGCTACTGTCGCTTTCAAAACTGATTCCGGACGAGGTTTCGACGACGTTTGCTGTGGACTCCAAGAGCCGTAGAATTCGCCGTATCTCTTTTTGTTTTTCATGTTCGGTAGACATAATTCTCTCCTTTTCCCCGCTAAGGGTTTGCCTATATAGAGTCTCTGAAGGTTAAAAAGGATAGTAGAAAATTAGGAGAATTTCACCTAAATCCAGTTAATTTAGGGCAAATAACCCGGAGATTCATCTGTTAGGTGCTATCAGTCTCATTTTTCAATTCTCCTACGTTCCGGCGTACCTTGATGACTGCCTTGACGATATCTTCGATATCTGTTTCACTTCCCATTAAAACATTCTGCCCGAGCGAAAGTCCTGTTTGACATAATTTCTCGGTTTCAGGACAATGTGGAGTGGAGAGATTCAGTTCCTGTCGAAATAGATTTGATGTTAAAAATGAGGAGCGATACATAGGTGTGGTGTACCAATATCCGATGGGGATTCCTTCGGCATGCATGGCTTTGAGGAAGGTTTCGCGAGAGATGTCTCCAAATTCCGCTGCATCAAAAATGGCTTTATAACCGTGGCATCCGCCTCGTGTGGCGCGCGCGTCGAGTGGGGTAACTTTGATACCTGGAATTTCGCCAAACCACCCGTCTAACCACCGCATGTTCATGTGCCGGTGGTTCGTTTCGGATTCGAGTCGTGCCAATCGTGAAAGGAGGAGTGCTGCCTGCCATTCTGTCATTCGGAAGTTTCCACCGAACGGTTCAAGGCTGCCAAATTCAGCATCCGGCGGCGTACGTCCACAATTGTGAAGTGCCCAGGTGCGTTCATAGAGTTCTCGGTTATTTGTCAGAACGATTCCCCCTTCGCCTGCACATAAATTCTTTGAAGATTGGAAGCTAAAGCACCCGAAATCTCCCCAGCTACCGACACCTCGTCCGCGCCATTCTGCGCCGTGCGCTTGAGCGCAGTCCTCAATCAATTTGAGTTGGTGCCGTGCTGCGATATCGACGAGCGTGTCCATGTCGGCGGGGTATCCGGCGATGTGTACAGGTAACACGGCTTTTGTTTTTTCAGTTATCGCCTCTTCAACCTTAGCGGCGTCTAACAGAAAATTATCGGGCGCGGTATCTACAAAAACCGGGGCTGCGTGAGTCATCAAAATCGCGACAACCGTCGCTTGAAAAGTATAAGCGGTAGTAATTACCTCATCCCCGGGGCCAACCCCTGCCGCTTTCAGGGCAATATAGAGTGCCGATGTACCACTGTTGACACAAACGCCGTAGTTAGCACCTTGAAATTCAGCGAATTCTCTTTCGAATTCAGGCACTTTTGTGCCACTGACACCCCAACGTCCGCTGTTGTAGATATCTTGGAAGGCGTCAATGTCTGTAGTATCAAGCGTCGGCCAGGATGGAAAAGGGTTAGTGCGGATAGGTTCTCCGCCATTTATTGCGAGTGTTGGCATGGTTTGCTAGCCTCCGGTTCCCTATTCTGTTGTCAAGGAATCATGCGTTCGGGCGTGTTCGGAAGGTAACCGTCTCTTTATCACGAATCTATCGATTCTCTTGTTATTCACAAACAGGTATCAATATTTTTCCATGATTGGTGGCGGAAATTTTCCTGATGTAACGTCAGCGATTAAATCCTTAAGTGCGTTGCGTGCTCTTTTTGCCAATTCTGTCTCAATCACCCCTGCCTGAAGTGCGGCTTCAAATTCGTCTTCATCAAGAATCTCATACCCGCCCCCCGGCAATACCCACAGATCAAGAAACAAATCGACAATTTCAAACGCGGTTTCAGTCCGTTTTCTTGGCATGATAATATCGCAATAATAGCCAGTCCACTGGTTATTGAGATTGTAAATTTTGCCGATATCGTACCAGAGTTCGGGGAATACAAACCAGATGGCTGTGAAGTTATCGCCTAATACCGTTTCGCGGTTATGGATAATCGGCGAGGACGGTTTAACCCGTTGTGTGGTGACAATGACGTTCTCATCTTCGTAAAGCAACTGCTGTTTGAAATAGTGAACGCGTTGGGGTAATCTTTTATAAACAAGTGTTACCGTTTCCATCCGTATCTCTTTTGTGTGTTACCTTATCTATTATTTTGCGAAAAGCATTGATATGTGTAGGTGTCGTTCCACAACATCCGCCGATAATGCGAGCCCCTGCTTCAATCAAATCCGGTATGTAACTCGCCATTTGGGCTGGCGTTTGCGTATAGACAGTGTTCATATTTTCATCAAGCTTCGGCATACCGGCGTTCGGATATGCCATCGTCGGTTTGTCGTGAAGTCCTTTATCAGCGAGCGCTGCGTTTAACTGCTGTGTTCCTGTGATTGCATAGGGCATGCCGGTATGTTCAACGTGCCTTGTTTCAGCCCCGCAGTTGATTCCGGCGATGTCGATTGACGTTAGGAGCGAGTTGCCGCGCGATAATTCTCCACTCTCAAGAATATCGAGCATATCGCCGGGGGAATGTCCCCAATCTGTTCGATAGATAATATCTCTAGTCCGTGGTTTCTGTGTCGATTTGTATGTCATATTCAGTGCAATGGGGAGTCCTGTTTCGCGAGCGACATCAACGGCGATGGCGGCTTCTTTCGCGGAAAATATCGTCTCAATGCATAAAAAATCTACGCCCGAATCTGCGAGCGTGTGTATCACTAATTCGTGTGCGTGTCGGGCTTCAGTATTTGCGATACCAAAGGTGGTATCACCACTGTCAGCCTCAATTGCGCCCGGCGATGGTCCAACGGAACCGGCGATGTATACCGCTTTTTCGCTATGCTCAACGGCCTGTTTTGCGTGTTGCACAGCGAGACGTGTGAACCGTATGGCATCCGTTTTGTTCTGTCCCGCCATGTGCAAATGCAGGGGGGATGCCACAAAAGTATTGGTTCCGATTGCTTCTGCTCCGGCTCGAATATAATCCGAGTGGATATCCTGGACAGCGTTCGGATGCAGTTCGTTAGCGAGTGCACTATTCACCAATTCTATTTCTCGGAGGAACAATTGCGTTCCGAATCCACCATCATAAAGTATCGGTTTCTCCGATTTTAAGCGTTCTCGAAAAGTCTTCACAATTCCTTCTTGTATTCTGTGGCGGTTGGCATCGGTTTAAATTGACAGCCTTCTACGAAGAGCTCAAAAAAATCCGGTGTGGTTTCCAATTCAACGTGTTCAATATTTTTGACAAAAGTTTCTACATCTGCGCGTTTTTTTCGGGAAAGCAATACGATTTTGGCCCCGCTGACGGCGGCGTTTCCTATTTTGACAATCCTGTCCTGCGGAACAGGTGCTAAAAACCCAATTTCGAGAGCATCTTGAAGGGTTACATAGTTGGCAAAACCGCCTGCTAAGAAAAGTTTTGTAATCTCTTGTGGTGAACAACCGAAGTGTCGGAGTAGAATATACTGCCCACAGTAGTTTGCGGCTTTCGCCTGTGCCAAATTGCTGATATCTTCTCGTGAGAAGGTAATTCCATATTGGGGTAGAAGGGACAACTCTTGCTGTTTCCTATCGGCAAAGGCCCCTTTCGGGTTCATCTGCCCATTCCGTCGGAGTTCAGCGAGCAGCGAAATGAGCCCGGAACCGCATATACCGACGGGTGCCGGTTGGGTTTCCGTGTCTGGTTCGTTAATCGTTTCGTACGCAAACAGGTTGTTGTTCCACTTAATAGATTCAATCGCGCCGGGGTAAGCCGGCATTCCGTATTTAATACCGCGCCCTTCAAAAGCGGGGCCTGCGGGACACGATGCGCAAACCATCCGTTCTGAATTTCCGACAACCACCTCTGTGTTTGTGCCGACATCAACCAACATCATGGTACGATTCTGGGAGGAGATATCAATGGTGACAAGGTTCGCTGCGACATCGGCGCCAACGTGGCTTGCAATTAAGGGTAAACTGTAAACCCTCGCTTTTGGGTTTGCCCTAATGCCTAAACGTCTCGTCTTTTCCGTAAGCGCCGTTGTTGAACGTATTCCGTCACGATATTCATGCTCAATGATAGATTTGTAGGGCTTCTGCCCGATGCTCTGGACATCTTGTTTGAAGAAAATATCGCGCATGGTGCTGTTCCCGGCGACAACAATCTCGTAAATCTCCTGTCGGGCAAAATTGTGCCGTTCGCACATGTCCATAATTTCACTGTTGAGGGCGGCAAGGAGTGAACGTCGCAACTCGCCCGGAAATGCGCCATCGTAGGAGATACGGTGCATAATATCGCTGCCGCCGAAACGCTGTGGATTCTCAAATGAGCTGACAGAAACCGTTTTACCGTTCTCCAAATCGACGAGGTTCGCGACAACTGTCGTTGTGCCGATGTCGAGAGCGAGTCCATATAGATGTCCGCGGTATCTATCCACCGGTTCACTGTCGTAATAGACAATTCCGTCGCGCTGTGTAACCAAAGGTTGCAGTTCAGTGTTAGGTGCGGTGGTGCCTTCTACCAGAATTCTCGGCGTGAGTCGAAGCGGTTCAAACACGATATCACTATCAGCATCTTGCACAACTGCTTGGCAAGCCAGTCGATAATTATTGTCAAGAAACGCCTCCGCACTGTTTCGAGGCGTCAGGGCGTCGATGCCTTGCTTTACCTCAACAATACATTCGTGGCACTGTCCGGTTCGGAAACATGAGGTGGGCACCTGAACTGCTAAATCGTCGGCATAATCGAAAACTGTTTTTCCAGCTGTGAGGGCGAGATGTGTTTGCTGCTTAGCGCTATGACAAGCAATTGTGCCACTGCCGCGGGCGCCTTCAGTCTCTTTTTCCTGTTCCATTTCCCAGGCGCTGCGGTAGTCCAATTTGTCGTCAGCAGCACATAGCAGGCGGGCATTTGACTTATCTTCTCCAGCAATCCGCCGTTGGTTCCGGCACCCGAATTTGGCAGTGCAGTGTTCTTCCCGATTTTTGTAGGGGCACCGATAGGTAGCTTGCTTGTCGGCGTGGACGACAAACCCTTCAAAAATCTCAGTAATCTTATCGAGCCGTTTTTGGTAATCGTTTTTGTCTATTTTTTTCATTTTCTCACTTTTCAGCAGGGCTGCGGCGATTTCGGAGTTAATACACGTCATCTTTTTCCGCAATGAACTGCTTTGCCAAAGCAACACATACCAACGCGTCTTTTCCGTACCCATCAGCACCCATATCGTCCGCAAATGTCTGCGTTACCGGTGCGCCGCCTACCATAATTTTTACGGTTTCACGCAGTTCTTCATCAATAAGTGCCTCAATCGTTTTCCCCATATTCGGCATTGTTGTCGTTAACAAGGCGGACATCCCCAAGATAGGGGCTTCGTATTCCTCTACTGCCTCAATGAATTCATCTTCCGAGGTATCCACCCCTAAATCGTGAACAACAAACCCGGCACCGCGAAGCATCATAATACACAAATTTTTGCCGATATCGTGCAAGTCACCTTTGACAGTCCCCATAATGACAGTTCCAACGGGTTCAATCCCGGAGTCAGAGAGGATTGGTTCGATATGTGCCATTCCTGCCTTCATCGCACGAGCACACGCTAGCACTTCTGGCACAAAGATAAAATTCTCTCGGAATTTTATACCCACGACGCCCATTCCTGCAATCAATCCATCGTCCATAATCTCTAGTGCCTCAGTCCCCCCAGCAAGTGCTGTCTCTGTCAATTCATCAACGGTGTGATGAGCCCCATCAATGAGGGCTGCTGCAATATCCTGCATTGCCGGTGTTGCCTGAGCGAACATCTCAATGAAACGAGATATTTCTTCGGGACGTTCAAGGAATTCTTCAATTTCTTCACGAAGGAATTCGTTTGCAATGTCATTAATAGATACCACGGATTCGTTTGTCCTTGCATAAAATCTTAATGTTTGTCAAATATCACACTAAATTAATGATAATGACTTGAAGACGGTATTGTCAATTTTAAAATATACAATACCAGAAACAGGAAAAAATAGCAAGTCAATTGGATTATGTTCTGTTTTTCGTTAGACGTGGGGTGTGTCGCTTTAGACTGACATCGGTACGTGCCTTTTCGCTATGCGTTGTCTTCCGAAGAATGACAGAGAGGTTCGTCCGGCAGCCACCGGGTGCCTATTCATAGCGGGCTTTTTTTCTTGACGAACCTCTCTAAACGAAGTAAATCCATGCAAATTTAAATCTGCTTGACTTTACAAATTGTGTATGGTAAGCTGTTTATTTTAAATATCTAAAACGAAGGGGTAGTTAATGGAAGAATGGATTACAACTTTGATTCGTGATTTGGCCGCGCCGCTGCTGTTTGTTATCATTGCGATGATGCTTTATACGTTAGGGAAGGGCGCGGATTGGCTTGTTGATGAGGCGGTTGTGCTTTCAACCCGATGGGGTTTGGGAAAAGCAGTGATTGGTGCAACCGTTGTGAGCATCGGCACCACAACACCGGAAGCGGCCGTCTCCGTCCTCTCAGCCATACAAGGTGAGCCGGGGCTTGCGCTCGGAAATGCGGTAGGTTCCATTATTTGTGATACAGGGCTCATCCTTGGGCTCGCGTCCCTGATTGCGCCATTACAGTTCAATCGGCAGCTCGCTTCAAAATTGTCAAACGTTCAGGTAGGGGCAGGGATTCTATTGGTACTGGGATGCTTTCCGTGGACATCGCCCGCGAAGGTTTTTAGTCAAGGGGGAGTGTTATCGCAAGGGATAGGGTTCATCTTTGTTGTTTTGTTGGGGCTTTACATCTGGCAGTCAATCCGGTGGGCGGCGGCGACGGGGGCAAATTCGGATAATAAACAAGAGATAGATTCAAAGGCATCCGGTGCATTTTTTACGCTTGTTAAGCTAGTTTTTGCGATTGCGATTATTGTTGTCTCGGCGCAAATTCTAATTCCGTGTGTGAAGGAAATCGCGGTAAGAATTGGTGTGCCTGAACATATCATCTCAGCAACGCTCGTTGCATTCGGTACATCGCTTCCGGAGTTGGTAACGGCGATTACCGCGGTGAGGCGCGGGCACGGCGAGTTAGCGGTTGGTAACATTATCGGTGCAGATATTCTGAACGTTCTCTTTGTTGCAGGCGTTTCAACCGCTGCCACGCAGGGCGGCTTAAAGGCAGATGTGCAGTTCTTCCAATTCATATTTCCGGCGATGTTGTTTATTCTGATTGTTTTCCGAATTGGGCTCTTCGTTTCGGGTTCGCAATTAAAACGGACGTTTGGCGTTGTATTAGTCGGGACGTGGCTTTTGGTGACAATTCTCAGTTACATTCTGTCAGTAGAGATACATTAGGATAGGAAGTGTACAAGAGGAGGTTCGATTAAAGAGCATGCAAGATTAGGCAAATTGCATATCACCGAAAGGATAACGGACCCTTTGACAAAATTGCGAGTCAAGGATAACGAACCCTTTGACAAAATTGCGAGTCATCGTATGTACGAAAGTGTTTAAAGTTAGTTAATTGAGGCTCATGTTGAGTACCGGTCCTTTTTGGCTCCGGACTGTTGAGAGGAATTGAAGATGAACATGAATGAATCATCGGCAGCGAAATCTGGCGGCGTCCCGGAGGTTTATCGCGCGGCGGCGTTTTCGGATTTCAAGCCTGAACTTTCGGCGCCTGGGGCAACGCCAGAGCGTCTCGCTCACTTGAAGGAGCACGGTTTTGTCATTATCAACGATTTTGTAGACGATACATGGATTCCCATTCTCCGAGAGGCGGGCCGCCGGGTTACGGGGGCGTGCGCGCCAGAGAATGGATACAGCAAGATTGACTGTTCAAAAGGCTACGTGCACCGGACGGGGGCTGAGGAGCCGTGGGCGATACGTGGGCTCATCCATCCTGCTTTTGGTGAACCTTCTTTTGCGGAGTTCCATGGCGCTCCAAGTTTCCTTAACTTCGTTAGTTCTTGGTGTAATGGGCTGCAGCCCGAAGAGCTCTCTCTGAGTAGCATGCTCCTATGGTGCAATCCGCGGCGGGCTGAAAATAAACTCGGCTGGCACCGAGATGTGACATGGTGGGGCACGGGCAAAGGGTACTTCGCCCAGCGTGAGGTGCGCGGCGATACCTCTGAAGATTATTCTGAGGCGGTGGAACGCATCCGCTGGGAGGAAATCCAAGAAAAAAACGAGACATCTCTTACGGCGCGGAACGGCGTGAGCATGTTCTTAGCACTCACTGATGACGAATGCCATGAACTGGTACCCGGTAGCCACAGTCGATGGCGCACCGCGTTTGAGCACGATGTGCTACTGCCGAAAGCGATGAAGGAGCAGGGGGTGCCGTATACACCGAGTTGGGACGGTAAATCCCCACTGCCCGGGCAGGTTGCGATTCGGTTGAAGGCGGGGGAAGCACTTATCCGCAACGGTACGACAATTCATACAGGGCACACGGTACCTGAACGGGAGCGTAACACGTTGTCTATCGGCTGGGCAAAATGGGCCGGGCCGTTCACCGGGGAACCTGCTGTTGCAGATGCTAGGCATGCCTGGCAACTGGATGTGGCGGTGCGAGATGCACTCCCTTACGACTGGATGAAAATCGCCTGGGCTCGCTGGGCGGAAACGCAGAAACTCGGTAATACACTGGAAGACAGGTATGCTGGGTATGATATCAAGCAGATTAAAGCGGGACATGTCATTGGATGGCGGACTGAATTAGAACATCAAGCGGCAGCGGCCGGGGATGCTTGGGAACGGTTTCAAACCGTCGAATAATATCGCAATTTCATTGGATGGTGGGACGAGGCATTCGTCCTCGCCCACCGTATCTTGCGATTAAAAAGGTTGTGCAACCAGACGAACAAAGGACATAGAAAACGTATCCAACTCCTCTCGAGTTTCGGTATCAAGTTCCCAGCCTACGCCACCGAGGGTATCGTCAAGTTGTTCAACGGTATCACTACCGCTGATGGCTACCGTCACCTCCGGATGTGAAAGCACCCATGCGACAGCAAGTTGAGCAGGGGTTTTGCCAAGTTCGGCTGCGAGCCGTTTTAGGGTTGAGATGACTTCTCCGGTAACCCCTCCCATTCTCCGCTCAAACTCATCTCGATAACGGGTTGCCCATAAGGTACCTGCAGGGGGTGCTTGCCCCGGCGCGTAGACACCGCTTAGCAAGCCTACCGCTAATGGACTATAACACATCACCCCCAGTCCTTCCTCACGTACCAACCCAAACATGTTGGTTTCCAAGTCCCGATTTAAAAGATGATACATATTCTGTACGCACACATAGGGTGTTGCGTTGATTCTATCCGCTATCCAGAGTGCTTTGCACACCTGCCAAGCTTGATGGTTACAGCATCCGATGTATCGTACCTTACCGGAATGAACGAGCTCGTCGAGCGCCCGAAGCGTTTCTTCTTGAGGGGTATCCTCGTCTGGGGCGTGGGTGAGATAGACATCAATATGTTCGGTGTTAAGACGTGAGAGGGAGCGTTCAATCTCGCGCATGATATGGTAGCGTGACAATCCCTGTTCATTCGGGCCGGTTCCTATTTTGCTGGAGACTTTGGAGGTAATCACCACGTCGTCACGTTTGCCACGGATGGCTTTTCCGAGGACGACTTCGGAACGTCCGATGTTGGCTCTATTATCCATCGGGCCGTAGATGTTGGCACAATCAATGAGGTTGATGCCGGAGTAGATAGCGTGTTCAATAAGGCGTTGAGCAGCACTTTCGTCGCCTTGTCCTCTCAATCCTAATCCTAAAGCGAGTGGGCTCACCTTGAGTCCTGATTTTCCAAAATTGACATAGTTCATGATACGTTCCTTACCACTCTTTTTTTTAAGTGTAGTCCTGTTTCGGTTTCGTGTCAACTGTTTGATGAACGTTGCTAGAACCGTTTCGTTTTCCGTTCAAAATGGACGCTAAATCACGGAATTCCGCTGTAGGTGTTTCTCTTGTATTTTCGCGCTGTCCGGGGCATGTCCCTTCTCAAATCTGAGGAAATGTTGAAAGCTGAATGACTTTCGGAACGTTGGTACGTTTGCAAAAGCACGGTGCGATTTGCCAAAAATCTTGAATTATGTTATCCTATAAGGAGATAAGGTATTTCCGCCAGGGTAGACATGCTACGTTTTTTGGGAAAAGGAGAAACTGTAATGGCAATTCAGATTGCGATTATCGGCTGTGGTGGTATGGCAAATGGGCATCTCAACGCGTATCTGACGATTCATGAAACGGTGCCGGGTAAGGTGGAACTGGTTGCGATGTGCGATGAAGTCAAAGAGCGGGCAGACGCATTTGCGACACGGTTCCAGGATTTGACGGGCAAAAAACCGGCGGTGTTTGATAATGCGGATGAGATGCTTTCTACAGTATCTCTCGACGGCGCCGATATCTGTACGTCGCATGCGCATCACCATATCAATGCGATAAAATGTCTTAACGCAGGTGTCAACGTCATGGTAGAGAAACCGGTGGGCATTACAGTCAAAGCCACCCGGGCGATTATTGCAGCGGCAAAGGCGAATAACAGAATTGCCGCAACGGCTGAGAACATTCGCCGGATGCCGAGCCGGCGCGCCGCAGAATGGTTAATAAACGATAAACAGATGCTGGGTGAGATGCGAATGTTTTGCGCGCAACACGCCAGTTATCGGGCGCCGGCGCCGGAAAGTGCGTGGCATTGGCGACTGGAACTCGCCCTGGGTGGAGGCGGGATGGTGATGGATTCGGGGGCACACTATTGCGATACGCTGCGTTATTTTTTCGGTGACGCGAGTACGGTTTATGGGCGCGTCTGCCAATTTGAAAATCTGCAAGTCACCAAAAATGGGACACGCGTCAAGAATGAGCAAGAAGATACTTGGTTCGCCACGATTGGCTTCAAAAGCGGGGTTATCGGGCTCTGGACATGCACGTGGGCAGCTGTTGGACACGCTTTCAATCATGTCGTCTATTACGGCAGCGAGGGCTGTTTGTTGGATAATGGTGATATTTTCCACGGGCCATTTGACGGTGCCGAAGTCATTCTTAAAGATGGGAGCCGTTACCCCATGGAGGGGCTTATCACTGATTATATGGCGAGCCTCTCCGCAGATGAGAAAGAACGTTTGTTCCCCTACGGTTTTACGGATGGCGTGCAATTGGAATGTTATGATTTTGTGGATGCGATAGAAAATGCGCGTCCGCCGGAACTTGATGCCACCATTGGGCTTCGCGCGAAATCAATTTGTGAAGCTATCTACGAATCCAACGCATGTGGACAAGCGGTTGACTATGAAGATGTAGTGGCAGGCAAGGTTGATGTTTACCAGAAACCCATCAACGAACGGTGGGCTCTTTAATTGGCTAAAGATGAACACTCTTCAGAGGTAAACCGTGCTAAAGTGGTATCAAAACCGGTTGGATATGGTAAGCTGCTTCGTTCTAATTCAAACTTTCGCTGGCTCTGGGCGGGGCAGGTTGTTAGCCTATTGGGGGATTGGTTTAACCTGATTGCTTCCGCCGCGTTAGTTGCGACATTAACGGAATCCGGCTTGGCGGTAGGCATTCTGTTTACGGTTCGGATGCTTGCACCGTTCGTGGTGGCGCCGATTGCGGGCATTTGTGCTGACAGGTACAATCGAAAACACGTGCTCATCGCCACTGATATGACGCGCGCTATCCTCGTGCTGGGGTTCCTTTTCGTGCGTGACGAAACGGATATCTGGTTTCTTTATACCCTCACGATGCTGATGTTTGCCGTGAGCGGTTTCTTTAGTCCTGCTCGGAGTGCCATTTTACCGGATATTACGTCACAGCGGGAGCTTGGAACAGCCAACGCGCTGGGGGCGGTAACCTGGTCCGTTATGCTTGCGTTTGGTGCCGCCATTGGCGGGTTGACAACGGGACTTTTCGGAATTCATACAGCGTTTATTATTGACTGTTTGACTTTTTTCGTATCAGCGGGACTTCTGCTTGGCGTTAAGCTGCCTCAACGTGCCGACAGTATGGAAAAAAATCGCCAACGTTCTGGACAGACAGCGTTGCGTTATCTGCTGCAACATCCCGATGTTCTGTTCATTGCGATGCATAAGGCGGCTATCGCAATGTTGATGTCCTCCGGGTTTCAAGTCGCTCAGGTTGCGATTGCGAAGGATTACTTTGTTATCGGTGTCGGGGGCGCGCTAAGCTTAGGGCTAATGTATGGTGTCAATGGGGTTGGCAGTGGCATTGGCCCCGTTTTTGCCAGGCGTTGGACGGGGGACAGGAGCAACCCACTTCGTATCAGCATTAGCATCGGTTATCTCATTGGCTCCGTTGGCATTGCAATTGCAGCCCCGCTTTTTAATTTAGGGATTGTGCTTTTGGGTGGATTTTTGAGGAGCATCGGGGGCGGAATTGTATGGGTATTTTCGACGCAACTGCTCTTGCAGCGCGCCCCAAATGAGATTCGCGGCCGCATTTTTGGCACAGAATTCGCGCTTTTTACGTTGATGGGTGCTATCGGGACAGCTACCGTCGGAGCACTATTGGATGTCTCCTCCGATGTACGTCTCGTGTTATGGGGAATGACGGGATTACCGTTGATTCCCGCCGTACTGTGGTGGCTGTGGCAGACGCGGGTAGCCGCAACGGCGACGAAACCGTTCTGACTGAATGCAAAACTTGCGGAAAAATGAGAGATTCAGGATTATACCAAAATTAAGCAAGAAAATTCGAACCCGTCGCATGGGCAGAACAAGATAGCATGCGCGCCTGCAACAAGAAAAGCGATATTCGCTAGAATGTTTTGACGAGATGGGTAAGACAGTATTAGAATGTTTTGACGAGATGGGTAAGACAGCATTATCGCTACTGCCGAAAAAATATTGGGGGCATTTAGATGGAGCCTAAGCTAACCATCGTCATTCCGATTTACAACGAAATTGGTAGCCTGGAAGAGATTTTGCAGCAGATTGTTGAAGTTGATGTCGGCATGGAAAAAGAGATAATTCTTGTTGATGACTGTTCAACGGATGGTACGCGCGATATTTTAAAGCGTATTGAAGCGGAATATCTGCATCAAGAAGCGCAAGCTGTGGGTAACAGCACCAGCATTGAAAAACATGGGTATCCTATTTCTATGAAGATATTTTATCACGATATGAACAGAGGTAAGGGGGCAACGCTCCGCACCGGGTTCCAACATATCGCCGGTGATATTACGCTTATTCAGGACGCTGACCTGGAGTATGAACCACAGGATTACCCCAAATTGCTACAACCGCTCTTAGCGGATGAAGCCGATGTCGTATATGGTTCGCGATTTATGACGGGGAAGCAAAAAGGACTTTTGCGCAGTTACCTTGCGAATCGGTTCCTTACCGCTCTTTCTAACCTCCTCAACGGCACAAAACTTACTGACATGGAAACCTGCTATAAAGTCATTAAAACGCCGATTTTGAAGGGGATTTCGCTTCGTTCTAATCGGTTCGGCTTTGAACCGGAGATTACAGCCAAACTTGCTAAACGGAAATGCCGAATTGTTGATGTTCCTATTACTTACCGGGGGAGGGATTACGAAGAGGGCAAAACGGTTAATTGGAAAGATGGTATCGCCGCCATTTTTCATATTTTTCGCTTTCGGTTTTTTGCGTAAATTTTTCCGTATTGCTTGCGAATCAGAAGGGATATCCCCGATGCTTATGGACGCTACCCTTATGTGTTCCAACACATTACCTAAGGAGGCGCGTTTATTGTTCGGGGCGATATTGCCGATGGAGGAGACGTAATGGTAAAATTGCAGGATTTGCTTCAAGAAGTGGATGCAATTCTCACCTCAACCCAAGAATCAACGCGACGGGTATCGGTAGATGGTGGCGCTGTCCATAACGCCGGTGAGGCGCATCTCACTCAGGAATCTCTTGAACGGAACGCTACCCAGGATGAACTCCTTAATGCACTCCAGGTTCACTTCGGCTATACATCGTTTCGCAACGGACAACGCGAGATTATTGAGGCGATTTTGGCGGGTGAAAACGTATTCGCTGTGTTTCCAACCGGGTACGGTAAATCCTTATGTTATCAACTGCCCGCGCTCATGTTTGATGGGATAACGGTAGTTATCTCGCCCCTGATTTCGTTGATGAAGGACCAGGTTGATGGTTTGAGAAGACGGGGCATTGACGGCGTGGGTTTCATAAACAGTACACAGACGTGGGAGGCTCACCAACATGAATTGAATCGATTGAAACGTGGGGAACTCCAGCTACTTTACATTTCACCGGAACGTTTGCGGCGTCGGCGGTTTTTGGACATCCTGCATGCGTCCTCGCTCTCCCTGTTTGTTATAGATGAAGCACACTGTATCTCACAATGGGGCCGGGATTTCCGGCCCGCCTACTTGTCTCTCTGTGATACGCTTGATGTGCTACAGCCACGGAGGATAGCTCTCTTTACAGCAACCGCGCCTCCGGATATTCGAGAAGATATCCTGAATCTGTTAAACATTCCGACACCGCGGGTTTTCACACAAGGGATTGAACGTCCGAACCTGAAGATGAGCGTCCAAGAAAGCGAGGATGTTCCTGAAAAATATAAACGGCTTGAAGAGATTCTGCGTTCGGTAAAAGCGTTTTGCAAAGAACAGCATAAGCGGAAAAAGAGGGCAGAAACGGGTAATGGAATTATTTATGCCGGCCGTCGCCGCGAAACTGAAGATGTCGCCGACTATTTAAAAAGACGTGGGTTTCGCGCTGACTACTACCACGCCGGGCTTGAACCCCATCAACGCGCTTGCGTCCAAGAGGCATTTTTTGATAACAGTGAGAACGGACTGGATATCGTTGTCGCCACAAATGCCTTCGGCATGGGAATTGACAAATCCGATATCCGCTACATTGTGCATTGGACGATGACAGGGACGCTTGAAGAATACTGCCAGGAAGTTGGAAGAGCCGGCAGGGATGGGAAGGATTCGCACTGTATCTTGCTCTACTGCAAAGGCGATAAAGGGTTGCACGAGTGGTTTATCAAAGAGAACGCACCTGATAAACCTTCTCTCTTTAAACTTTTAAAGATTATTGAGGATTTTAAAGGCACTGAACGATATAGGACTATCGCCAACGATGAACTGGAGTGGATGAGCGGGTTTAAAGACACAAAGATTCAAGCCTGCCTCAGTTATCTTGAGCGGCTTGAATTTGTGAAAAGGTGGTACAATGTCCCTTCACGACTTGCTGTCCAATTACGCCCGGCGGGGCAGGACGGACTTACGAGGACGGGTGATGGGAAACCGGGTATAGCAGAACGCATGCAAACGTATTTTGCGGAGCAACTCAACTTAGGCACAAAAGCGCTCGCATATAAAGGAACGATTTGGGAGTTGTGTAACGCGACGCAGTTGGGTCCTGGGCAGGTTATGGAGCAACTCGCTGAGTTACAAAGCCAGGACTATATTCGGTATTGGGGACAAGAGGAGCTGATGCTCTTTGAACTTATTCATGACAGTGAGCTTTTCAGTACACTGACAGAGGAGCAAATTGAGGTGGGCGACTATTTTCGGCGCAAACACCGTCAACTTGATAAAGTGGTTTTTTATGCATTGGAAAGAGGGTGCCGGATGCGTGTGATTCGTGACTACTTCGGCGAAGAGGTTACTCCAAATTATCAGTGTGGCACCTGTGATTTGTGCACTGCACGGATTGCCTCTGCATAAACATCTCGTATCGGCACGCTGTTTTCTTCGGCAACCCGTTTGCAATCTTCATACTCTGGGACAGTTTTAATGAGTGTGCCGTTGAAATACCCTTGTTTAGCTTGTACGTTTCCCCACGGCGTTGCAAGCTGGGTAAACTGTCTGTGGAGTTTGACGCGGGCAGCGGAAGTGTAACGGACACCAAAGGTTGTTGTTTCGGTGAGAAGGACTGTAATCAATTTGTCTCGATAGTCCGCATGACAAAGCACGCTTATCTTCGTAGCAGCTCTGCCTTTTTTCATGAAAATAGGCGTGAGAAAGACATCCAGCGCGCCATTCTCAAAAAGTTTCTGCAGCACATATCCCGTGATTTCTGGCGACATATCATCTAGATTGGTTTCAATGATGTCTACTTGAGCCGCTTCTTCATTTAATCCTTTTTTTTTTCTCCGAGGCAGAGTCGAAGAAGGTTAGGACGTTGTTCTAAATCTCGGGCCCCTGCCCCGTAGCCTACCTGAGTCAGCGTCATCTGCGGCATCACCCCAAAACCGTTAGCGAGTGTTGTGACAAGCGCTGCCCCTGTGGGCGTAACCAGTTCTTTCGGGACGTCTGTTTGGTGAATTGGGACACCTTTCAAGAGTTCCATAGTTCCTGGGGCGGGGATGGGCATGAGTCCGTGTGCACATTGTACGAACCCTCGTCCGAGGGCGAGCGGGGATGCGTAAACTTCGTCGACGTTAAGGTGCGCGAAACCGATGACGGCGCCAACGATGTCAACGATTGAGTCAATGCCGCTGACTTCGTGGAGATGAACATTGGCTTTCGTGGTATTATGTACTTTGGCTTCCGCTTCAGCGAGCCGTTCGAAGACACGTTTTGCGGTATCGCGGATATCCGGATTAAGCTCACTTTCGTCAAACAGTTTTAAGATATCCGCGAGGTGGCGGTTCGCCCCATGTTCGTGATGATGTCCATCCGGGTGTGATGTCTGCGCATCGTGCGTGTTAACAACCGCGCGCGTTCCGGTAATGGTGTGTTTCGTTGCTTTTTCAAAGCTTAGGCTAAATTCAGCATCCAATTGGAGTTTTGCCAATTCAGCTGTGATTATCTTCGGTGCGACACCTATGTCGACGAGTGCCCCGAGTATCATATCGCCACTAATGCCTGAAAAGCAGTCAAAATACGCGATTTTCAATCCCGTTTCCCTCCGAGTCCTGGCGTCGCATCGCCCCGATTTATCGTGCAATTACGTGCACAGCGGTTCTTGCTAGTGTCACTGTTTTTCGCGTTATTCTAGAAGCAAAATCGGCGCGGAACGTCTCGCATGAAGGCAGCCTGATTGCTTTGGTAGTCACGGATACAAAGTCTAGCGCAATTCCCTTAGCAATTCTTTAGCGTCATGTGTTTGGAGTTTCCCAATTGCTTGCCCCTCGATTTGTCGCACGCGTTCACGACTGATACTAAGTTTGTTGCCGATGTCTGCCAATGTGTATTCAGTTCCATCGATTAAGCCGTATCGTAACACTATCACTTGTGTTTCACGTGGGTTAAGCACTTTGTTAAGGACTTCCACGATTGCTTCAACTTTAGCGTAGTCGAGCTGATAGTTTTCGGGAGTGATTTGAGACTCATCTGGAATCATGTCAATGAAAGTCTTGTCAGGTGAATCGTCACTGATAGAGGCATCAAGGGAAGCGAGTTCTTTGGTGGAGTATAAAATTTCAAATACTTTTTTCTCTGGCAGTTTGACTTCTTCAGCGAGCTCTTTAAGAGTTGGTTCGCGCCCGAGTGCCATGGTGAGATTAGCTTGTGTCTGCTTTAGGGTGCGGTGTGCCTCTCCAATATAGCAAGGAACACGAATTATTTGTCCTTGCTGGTCCAGTGCCCGTTTAATAGACTGCATAATCCACCACGTGGCATAAGTGCTGAATCGGTAACTGAGGGTATAGTCAAATTTATCAACCGCTTTCATTAAGCCGAGGCTGCCTTCCTGCATCAAATCGAGAAAGGTTAAAGACGTTCTGTTAAAGTAATGTTGCTTGGCGATGCTAGCGACTAGTCGAAGATTTGCCTCAACGATTTCTAATTTGGTGTTATGTGTCAAGCTATCTGCGTCTTGAAGTTTGTTCGACAGCCACTTAAGATGGGCGAATTCGTTCTGGAGGCATTCTATCACTATGGGAAGGGTTTTCGGTTTCCAAGACGATGTCTTCTCAGGCAAAATTCCGTTGGGCAGTTTCTCTAACAAACGTTTGACTTCATAATAGGTGATGTCAAAATTCTCAAAGACACTTTTTTCTTCCGCGGTGTTAAAAGGTTTTGCCGTTCGTTTCTGATAGTGGGATTCCTTATATTTCTCTGCTGCTTGCGCCTGGGTGCAGGCTATATTATTTCTATTCCGAAGTGTACTCCCTTGTTTCGCCGCGATGTTAATGCTATTGCGAATTGAGCTTCGAGCGTATTTACGGAATGCTTTACCGCGTTGTCCGCCGTGATTCTCAATGGCTTTGGTGAGCCCTGAGCGTGCGGCTTGACTGAGTTCTGCAGAGGCATTTTCGTTGATGTATTTTTCAAGGAGATGTGCATTGGCTGCAAAGATTGCTTTCTCTAGCTTCGTCAATTTTTCTGTCTGCCTTTTAAGTTTTGCCAATAAATTCTGAATAACAAGCATATGTGAACGAACCTGTTTTATGATTGTGCCGTGTTCTGCTTGGGGAGGTTCGAAGTGGTATTGGCCGCTGGCGGTAAGATTTTCCGAAAATTCAAGGGATGTCAGTATCCATGCTGGCAATTGATTCAACAGCGCGTTAAAGGTGAACAGCCCGTCTTGGTATTTTTTAAAAAGGTGTCTCTCTTGTTGCGTCCCGAGCAATGGCGTCTTCGCGATTTTCTGAAGGTATGCGAAATTTTCATCCCTGGGAGGCTCGACGGGCTCGTTCTGTTTTTCCTCGCTCGCAAATAATTCTTCTCTTACGAAGTAAGTCGCATCAAAGTCTTTCATGTCATCCCCTCATGGAATAAGAAGTTTGGGTGAACCTTTTTTCTCAGCGAACAGTAAATGTTCGATAAGGATATTGCGGGACACCGTAAAAAGATTTAACTTTTCTGTGTATATGTGGTATTCTATATAAAACCCAAAGTCCTACATTCTCACTGGCTGGAACGTTTGTAGCGAGTTTAAAAGGCGGACATTGACGCCACGGCAACCCGGTTTGAGAATTAATGCCAATTGGAGGCATTTTATGAGTCAAATAACGCAAAATGATATTATTAAAGGCTGTCTTGCCGGTGACTCCTTTGCAGGTGAAAATTTAGCGAACTTAGATTTAGCGAATCAGTCGCTTGCGGACATCGATTTGTCCGCCGCCAATCTGAGTGGTGCTAACCTGAGCAAAACGGATTTAACGGATGCTAATCTAAACGATGCCAATCTAACTGGCGTGAACCTTACAGATGCGATTCTGCATCGCACCTATCTTGTTGGTGCTAATCTAACGGATGCAAATTTTCAGGGCGCGAATCTCAGTGGCGCGTTTCTTAGCGGAAGTCTACTCTGCGGTACGAATTTCCGTCAAGCGAATCTGCGACGTGCCACGCTTGGATGCCCCCAGTGCAAGCTTCCGGGCCCGTTTGGAACCTTAACCAGTTTTGAAAGCGCGAACCTTGAAGAAGCAATTTTCGGAGAAATTAAGCTGATAGGCGTAATTTTACTCGGTGCCAATTTCAAAAATGCTTATCTATACGAAGTCGATGTTTCCGAGGCAGTTTATCGTGAAGCCGATTTGGAAGGTGCTATTACGAAAAAAGGCCGAAATTAAAGATTCCATACGGCATAGGCTTGCGCCTCGTCAAGCGTTGCGTTCACCTTATTCCACTAAGCGACAAACCCTGTTCTGTCATCCTTGAAATGGTTGTCCCCATCAAGTTTAATAATAAGTGAACGCCTTTGTTATCTAAACCTTTCTCCAGCGGAACCGCCTAGAAAGTCTTCATTGCGTTTAACACACCGGACTCCACTTTAAATACAATGAGTGCAAGTGCAAAAAAATTGCGTCTCAGTCACTTATCTGTGACGTTAATAAGGTGATAGAGGTTTACCTAAATTGCATTTTTTGTGGAGATTCGGCTGTGATGTGTGAACGTCCTATATGTTAATCAATGCCGAATTGCATTTTGCAGAGTTTGTGATACGTGCCCCCTTTTGCTAGTAGTGTTTGGTGGGTACCTGTTTCTACGATTTCGCCGGTTTGGACAACCAGAATTTTGTCGGCGCGCACAACCGTAGAAAGGCGATGGGCGATAATAAAACTCGTTCTGTTCTCCATCAGATTTGTGAGAGATTTTTGAATCAATGCTTCAGATTGCGTATCCAATGCGGATGTCGCTTCATCTAGTACAAGAATAGGAGCATCTTTTAGAATTGCGCGTGCGATAGAGATTCGTTGCTGTTCCCCTCCAGAAAGTGTTATGCCCGCTTCTCCTATTAAGGTATCGTAGCGCTGCGGCTTTCTTTTGATAAATTCGTGCGCATTTGCCTGTTTTGCAGCGGAAATAATCAATTCACGCGGTGCCCCCGGGGCGCCATAGCCGATATTTTCCAGAATCGTGCCATCAAATAGGAATGTGTCCTGTGGGACAAGCGCGATGTTTTGACGCAGTGTACTTAGAGTTACTTTGGAAATACACGTGTTGTCAATCCAAATTGTGCCGGCGTCGACATCGTAGAATCGCAAGAGGAGGTTAAGGAGTGTCGTTTTCCCACTTCCGCTCGGGCCGACAAGCGCGACTACATCACCGGGGCTGGCCTCAAAAGATACCTTTTTAATCACCGGTTCTTGATGATAAGCAAAAGAAACGTTTTGAAATTTCACCGCCCCGTCAAGCTTTATATGGGAGTGACTGCTGCGTCCTGTGGTAGATAGCGACGTGTGTCTTTCTACTTTTTCAGAGGAATTCTCTCTTAGGAAATTTAGGACGTAAAAAATGCGTTCCGCTGAAGCGAGGCTCTGTTGCAAGACGTTGTTAACGCTTCCAATTGTTTTTATCGGTTTCAACATCAAACTTACCATTGTGATATAACCGATGAACCCCCCCGTTGAGAGCTGCCCATTGATAATTTGCCAGCAACCTAATCCGAAGACGGCTGCGATGCCGATTGCGCCTAAAAATTCAATGGTAGGCGGTAAGAATGCGGCCAGTCTTGCCCGGCGCATTGCTGCACAGTATTGGTGCCAATTCATCATGCCAAAACGTTCGATTTCTGCTTGTTCAGCGGTAAAACTTTTGATAATTTTAATTCCGAAAAGTGTTTCTTTGAGTTGTGCATAGATGTCAGCACTCCACAACTGAATTTCTGTGCTTGCTTTACGAATCCTTGTGCCAATCTTTGTAATAAGGTAGGCGAGGAAAGGCAGAATGATTAGCGCAAATAGTGTCATTTGGTAACTTTTGATGAGCATCACCGTCATAAAGACAATAACCAAAGTGATGGCGCGGATGATGTTTGCCATGGCGGCCACGGCAGTCTGCCACATTCGCACGTCGTCAGTCATGCGTGCCATCAAATCGCCGCTGCGCTCTTTACGCAAAATCCCTAACGGGGCGAATATGATGCACTGATAGAGCGCATCGCGCAAGCGAAGAGTGACTTTATGCCCGACGCGTGCCATCAGATAATCGTTACCGTAAACAAAGAGCCCTTTGATGAGAACAAGGAGGAGTAAACCACCGAGTAGCCAAAAGAGTGCGCGAAGTGCGGTGCCGGAATCCGTCAGGGAAATTTCAAAGCCCGGAAAATGAAAGGGCTCTTTAATCTGAAAATATCTAATAGAGACGGGTTCGGCAAATGAGTTTCCGAAAATCCGCTCAAACGCGTTAATCGTATCTTCAAAGATTTGGATTGCGCTTAAGTCACAAATAGCGATACATAAAGCACATCCCATAGCGAGGAGAATCGAGCCGGTGTAAGGGGCGTGGTATGTCACAAACCGCAAGAAAATTCTTTGGGATTGGTTTTTAAACATGTTGGGCGTGGCGTCGCCTCGCAAGTTGCGCTTTATACTTTAGACATTTTGAAGGTGAGTTAACAATTCCCTGTCTATTCGGTAGTCTCCAAATTGGAGTGTGCGAGCTGTTTTTGCAACACCTGCTTTGCAGCGGATGCTGATTTGGCGCTTTTGAAAGTCAATTGTCTCAATAATTCCGATAGCGAGCGTTTCACCTGCAGCGCCGAGGAGTCCCACGAGTGCATGGTTAAAGTGTGATTCAATTTCTGAGGTAACATGGATTAGACTCAAATGGTTTTTAATGCGGTTTACCGCAAGTTGAGAGATGGGTTCTGTCGTGATAAGGAATAGTGCGCGATGTCCCCATTCTGCATGATGGATTTCCATTTCTGCGAAACGCGTCAGCAATTTTAACTCTTTCTCGTTTGCGAAGCGTCCTATGAAAAAGGGCGTGCGTCCGCCGCTAATCTGTTGGAAGGGCATCTTCTGTACGGTACTTCCTGAAAAATAGGCACTGAATTTGGTTCTTCGATAGTGGCGGCGGGCCCCACGACTTTTGGTGCGGGCCCGCTTGTGTGGTAGAAGGCGATGGATTGTCAGCCAGTCCAACTGGCTGTAGCGGGCGATTATCCGTTCTAATTCGCTAGCGCTGCCGATGCAGATAAGGTGGTGTGGCCGGAGGCGTTCTATTTTCTGCTGTTTGAGAACAGCTGCGGCAATGTTGTGAACATATCCTGTTGTATCGATGACGATGAAATCACAACTTGTTTCTTGTGCGCTGTCTACCATCAACCGTGCCCCCGTTATCATCTCAAGATGGTTGCGCCGGGGGGATATGACACCCACAAAATAAAGCCCGTCTGCTGCATCGTTATCTCCGTTTTTTGGTTCCAAAAATTTGAGTCCGATTGTGGCCGGCGGTCCAATTTGGGATTGCCCGATATCTGTGTCTACGAAACCTACCTTGAACCCTTTTCCCCGGGCTACATCTACCAAAAAACGACAGAACGTTGATTTCCCAACATCGGACGCGCCTATGACAAGTACCCGCTGTTGGGCTTCTACAACCCTGTTCGCTACCTGCTTCCATGCTTGATTCGTTTCGTAAGGAAAATTCATCTGGCAGTCCGCTAGTGTCGGAGGTTCAGCTCATATCGAAAAGTGGGCGTGGCGCCTCCGAACATTTCACCTAGTTGTGGGCTCATGTTGATACCTAATAGTTGTTCTAGTAACGACGCTTTTTTCTTTTTCCGCACAACCTTCGGGCTCCCTTCAATGTTCGCAAGTTCTCCTGCAAATTCGATGGCTTCAGGAAGATTTCCGAGTTTGTCCAGTAGTTTAAAATCCAATGCTTGTTTCCCGGAAAGAATTCGTCCATCTGCAAGTTCTTCGACTAAGCTGCGCGTTAAATGGGGTTCTCTTGCCTTAAAAACTGTGTCGACAAATTGTTCGTGAACATTGTCAACAGTTTCTTGCAGAATTACGCGTTCTTCTTCAGTCAATTCTCGAAAGGGTGAACCTTGATCCTTAAATTTTCCGCTTTTAATGACTTGCTGTTCTAATCCGATTTTGCTGTATAAGTCTTCTATGCGCGTAAACTGCATGATAACACCAATACTCCCGGTTAATGTGCCAGGATTTGCGATAATTGTGTCGGTTGCGCAAGCGAGATAATAGCCCCCGGATGCGGCGGTGCCACCTAGTGAAGCAACTAGGGGTTTATCTATCTTTTTCAATTCGCTATAAATTTCTTGAACCGGGGCAACGCTGCCGCCGGGCGTATCAATTCTGACAACAATTGCCTTAATGCTTGCATCATCGCGGTAGGCGTGAATCAGTTTAATGGTTGGCTCTGATTGAGAGATGATGCCCGCAATGTCTATAACAGCAACTTTTTCGCCGATTGTCGTGCCGCTACGCATCAAATTGAGAACAACAGTTAGGAAAAACAGTCCGATGATAATACCTAAGATGATGAGTGCTCGCTTATTTTTCATGTATGCCTCAGTTTCTATTTTTTTGTGGAAAGATAACTACCCAAATGGTTTTAAACAGCCAACCGAAATCTGCGGCAAAACTTTGGGTTGCGACATAGTGAATGTCCATGGCAAGTTTCTTTGGCATGAGTTCGGTTATATAGTAATCTTCTGGGTTCGCTCGTGCCTTGAGTTTCTGTTCCTCATGTCGGTTTTCAAGCTGCGATGGCCCTGTCATCCCCGGTCTCACTTGAAGAACCTGTTTTTGTGTTTCAGTGTAGTATTGAACGTAGGTAGGAGCTTCCGGGCGGGGGCCAATCAGACTCATCTCACCTTTCACGACGTTTATTAAGTTCGGTAGTTCATCTAACTTGTTCGCCCTCAAAAACCGCCCGATAGGTGTAATGCGCGAATCCTGAAAGGTTGTCAAGTCGCGCCCGATTTTGTCTGCATTGACAACCATCGTTCTAAATTTATACATCTCAAAAATGACTTCGTTTTTCCCGACTCTTTTCCCTTTGTAAAACACGGGGCCAGTGGATTGCAACTTGGCGAGAACGCTTCCAACCAAAAAGAGGGGTGACAGAAGCACTAAACCTACTATTGCCAAGACGAAGTCAAACGTCCGCTTTAAGTCATTTTGCTGTTTCTTGGATAGTCCGCCGGTGAGGCGTGTGCCGTCACTCGAGTGAGGCTTCGTGCTTAATTTCTGCATTGCAATTTTTGTCTCCGTTAACGATAAGGCTATCTGAGTGTGAGCGTTTCCTATAAACATCCTCCGTTGCCCCGGCTTGTGCTTGCACGACATCAGCGGAGATTTCGATTTATCAACAAAGCTTCATTCTCCTCCGTTTCTATTTCCGTTGGGAAGCGAACGATATCGGGTTTTGCAGTGGTACGATGGGTATCGTTTGCATCGCTATCCGCGGAGAACACCCGGTTGGGCTCATATGTTGGAACGAGTTCTTGAAATTTGGCAACAATTCCTTCTGCATCTAGCGCATCGGCGAGTTGTGTGAGTTCCTCAATCTGTGATAGCAATTGACGTTCCTCAATTTTTTCGAGTTGTGCGACGAAAATGCGTTGGTGTTTTGTCGCGGTAACACCTTCCTGTGGGGTTAGGAGTTCTTCATATAGTTTTTCCCCTGGTTTTAGTCCGGTGAACTCGATTCTGATGTCTCTATCAACTTCAAGTCCTGAGAGTCGTATGAGTTCTTGCGCGAGGTGCAGAATTTTAATGGGTTCGCCCATATCTAACATCAAAATTTCACCACCATTCCCCATTGCCCCTGCTTGGATGAGGAGTTGCACCGCTTCAGGGATAGTCATGAAGTAGCGAGTTGCTTCGCGATGTGTTACGGTAACAGGGCCGCCTTTGGCGATTTGCCGTTTAAAATTGGGGAGCACGCTTGCTCGGCTGCCGATAACGTTGCCGAATCTGACTGCAATAAACCGTGTTCCGTTGCGCCGGGCCTTACACTGAATTAATTTTTCGGTTACGCGTTTAGAGGCACCGTAGACACTTGTGGGGTTCACGGCTTTATCTGAGGAGACGAGAATAAACGCTTGTACGTGGTGTTCTATGGCGGCTTCGATGAGATTTTGTGTGCCGAGAATGTTATTCTTGACTGCTTCATCCGGGTGATTTTCCATGAATTTGACATGTTTATGGGCGGCGGCGTGGAAGATGATGTGTGGCTTGTACTTTTGGATAATTTTATTGACTTTGGCGTTATCCCGGATATCGCCGACAATGACGGCTCGATTAAGTGCTGGCTTAGACTCGCGAAGTTCTATATCTGTGTGGTAGAGGCTGTTTTCCCCACGTCCGAAGAGAATCAACAACTCTGGATTGAGCTTTGCGACTTGACGACAGAGTTCTGAGCCGATTGAGCCACCCGCCCCTGTTACCATCACGCGTTTCCCGGAGAGATATTTTGAGACTTCGGCGAGTTCTATTTGTGAGGTGGAACGGTTCAGGAGATCTTCAAACCGGACTTCCCGGATGTGGCTAACACTCGCACGTCCTTCAAGAATGGCGTGAATGTTGGGTACAATCTTGAATTGGCAACCCCGGTATTCGCATTGCAGGATAATATCTCGAATCTTTCCGCCCGGTGCTGAAGGGATGGCAATGACAATTTCTTCAATTTCACGCTTCCGGGCAATGTATGTCAAGTCCCGGGTAGTGCCAAGGACTTCCAAACCGGAGATACTGTTTCCAACCTTGCGGCTGTCATCGTCAATGAACCCGATTGGAAGGTACCCTTTTTCGGGATGGTTTCTGAGCGTGCGTAGCACGCCGATGCCTGTTTCACCCGCACCGACAATGAGGACTTTTTTGTATGATGGTATCGGCGGCTGTGCTTTGTTTCGGAAACGGTGTTGGTTATTCATCTTCTTCTTTAAGAAGTGGATGAAGGAGCCAGAATTCCTTTTAGTTGTGATACAAGAACGGAACCAGAAGAAAAATGCGAAGTTATAGAGCCCATCAATTAAAAAAGGTACCCAAGGAAGTTTTAGGTGTGAGGCTAACGCGACGAGGATTAACGTCGCCAACGCGATTGAGCCCGTTAAGGCACGAAACTCTCGAATATCGGCATATTGCCACATGGGTTTATAGAGATTAAAACTAAGCAGCAAACTAATGCGAACTAACGTCACAACCGCGGTGATTGTGAAATAGGACTGGTAAGGTGATACCCCAGAAAGGAAAATTGGAACCAGCTGTGAGAGCCCGGGAGCTACTTGTCCATTTTGTAATTCGCCCATAAATGGCAGGCTTTCAATTAGGTTAAAGTCCAATTGGCTGCAGGTATAACAGGAAAATAGAAATGCTAAGTTAACGAGAATCACATCGATAACAATTGAAGAGCGCCATTTTTTTTCAGGTTTAGCCATATTCCTTCCTTTTTTTTAGGCATTGGGCGTAGACGTTTTCTAAGTTTTCACCAATCGCGCACCAACTATAAGAGACTTCAACCCGCTTTCTACCAGCGAGGGCAAGGGTTTCTCGCAAATGCCTATTATTTATGAGGTGAATAACGTGTTTGGCGAAGGTTTCCGGGGTATCTGCAATCAGGAGTTCTTGTTGATTAATGTCCATCGCCATGCCCGTTGCGCCGACGGAGCTAGTCACGACAGGAACGCCCATCGCCATCGCTTCCAGGTTTTTTGTTTGTATTCCGGATCCGGCGCGCAGCGGCGAAACAAAAACCGATGCTTTTTTAAAATAGGTTCGCACATCTGGTACATAGCCGGTAATAATGATTCCAGGTTTCGCGGCCAGCCGCTGCACGTTTTGTGGCGGGTTTTTGCCAACTATGTAGAAGGTTGTATCCGGATGGTGTTCCTGGATTCGCGGGAAAACCTCCTGCGAGAAATAAACTACGGCATCTGAGTTTGGAAAATAGTTCATAGTTCCTGTAAATAACAGGATGGGGGCTTTAGGAGTCTCGTTCGAAGAATGCGGGGGTTCTTCCAAACTGCTTGAAGTCGGTTCGGGGTGAAAATAGGCGAGATCAACTCCCATTGGGACAACCGATAAATTCAGGTTGCTGTCCTGTTGAAGGAGATAGTCCTTATCAAAATCAGCTACCACTGTCCCGCAATCAAATGCCTTCATGATTTCAACCTCATATCGGCGGACGCGCTTTTCTTCCAGTTTTACCAAAAAACGTTTTGGTGTGCAATCTAAAGGTGCGCGCCGGCTAAGATTAAGTGCTAAGGAATCACACAAATCCAGCACTTTCACGATGCCTTCGACATTTGTGACGTATTGTCCCATCCGAAAGAGTTGCGCGTGGATTAGCTCAAACTGGTTTTGCCGGAGTAACTCGTTAATCTGATGTTGCATCTCGGGTGCATACCAGTAATGCACTTGGAGCGGCCGCGGTGAGAGGCTCCGAACCGCGGTACTTATCAGCGCGTGGTACCGGCGAAAACGGATAAACTTAACACATTTACAGTATTTTTGAAGATACTTCGCCGATTGAATGTCCTCCTCTGATTCCGCAAAATAGACGAGTGTTACCTCGTGCTGGCGCGAGAGTTCCTTGATAAAGTGATAGGAGCGAATCCTGTCGCCGCGGTGTGGCGGATACGGGCATCGTAGGCTTAAAAATAGGATTTTCATCTAGGGCGCTAGTAACGCTGTTAATCGCGTGAACTCATCTTCTCATGTGTATACTTAACAAAATGTGCCGGTGTTTGAGGCCAAGCTCAATCAAGCGAGAGACGCTTTTGTCCTGAATGCCACCGCGCAATTTGCGGCGTCGGCACTACGAGTCAAGATAAGATTTCGGGTTTGTGCTACGGTAGTTCCGCCTCATCAATTAACATCACCGGAATACCGTCTCGAATTGGATACAGGCGTTGACATTCGCCTAAGCATCTGAGTTTTTCATCAGTTTCCAGGTATTCTATCTCACCTTTACACGCCGGACAGGCGAGAAGTTCAAGTAACGTTTGCGACAGACTTGTTTGAGTGTATGAGTTGTTAGAATTCATCAGTAAACTCCTGCTTATTTTTATTTTCGGAGAGCTTGTTAAAAGCCTCTAGTGAGAGGATATCAGCATGATAGACAAATTACTGTCCGTGGCATCTTTTGTATTTCTTTCCACTTCCGCAAGGGCAGGGTGTGTTTCTTCCCACCTTAGGTGTAGTTCCCATTGCTTGTTTTGATGCAAATTCGGCTGAATCTTGTGTAGCACTTCCGTTTGTGTGTCGTGTTCGTCGAGATGTGCGTCTGCGTGTTCTTTCACCGGTTCGTCGTGTCCTTGAGCGGCGTGGTGCTTCGGTGTTCAGCCGGGATTTGTAGATGAATTCGCTGACTTCTTCCTCAATGTGTTTGTACATGCTTTCAAACACGCCGAGTGCTTCATTTTTGAAAACAACGATTGGGTCTTTCCCCCCATATCCGGCCCCAAATCGGATGCCCTCTTCAATGTAATCAATATTGTAAAGATGCTCTTTCCAGTGACTATCAATTCTATCCAAGAGGAGTAAGCGTTCAAGAAGTCGCATAGTTTCTGCGCCCATGTTTTCTTCTCGCTCTTGATAAGTTCTTTGCAGCATGTTGAGTACTTCATCCTGAATTTCGTCTGTTTCCATTTGTTCTAATGGTTTTTTCCAGCTCGGTTTAATGGGGAAGGTATTGCTTAACCATTCTGAGAATCTATCTGGATTTTCTATCGTTTTTCTTCCGTTTTCGGAAAGGTGGTTGTCAATAGCGTCTGTGAGTGTTCTCCCAATCATGGCCCAAATTGTTTTTTTCAAATCATCGCCGCTGAGTACGGTATCGCGTAAGGTGTAGATGGTGTCGCGCTGGGAATCCATGACATCGTCAAATTTAAGAAGATTCTTGCGAATTTCAAAGTTCATTTGCTCAACCCGGGTCTGTGCTTTCTCAATAGATTTTGTAACCCAAGGGTGTTCGAGCGGTATGTCTTCTTCCATTCCGACGCGTGTCATAAGTCCCTGTAATCGTTCGGAGCCAAATTTCCGCATGAGTTCATCTTCAAGGGAGAGGTAAAATCTGGAGGAGCCTGCGTCGCCTTGCCTGCCGGCGCGTCCCCGGAGCTGGTTATCAATTCGGCGTGATTCGTGTCGTTCAGTACCAATGATGTGTAAGCCGCCTGCGGCGAGGACTTTTTCTCGGGCTGCGTCGCAAATCTTTTTTGCTTCCGTAAATGCGGATTGGAATTGCTCTGATTGTGGTGACAAATCGGTTGATTTCGCGCCCTTTTTGCGCATCATTTCAGTGGCGAGGACTTCCGGATTGCCACCGAGAAGGATATCTACCCCTCGGCCCGCCATGTTGGTTGCGATAGTGACGGTACCGGGGACACCGGCTTGGGCGATAATATCGGCTTCCCGGGTGTGTTCCTTGGCGTTCAAGATTTGATGCTTGATGTCGCGCCGTTTGGCTTTGAGCATTTTGCTCAATTTCTCAGAGTTTTCGATTGAAATTGTACCGACGAGAATGGGCCTGCCTTTTTCGTATTGTTCAATAATATCGTTCAGAACTGCGTTGTACTTTGCGTTTTCACTCCGGTAAATCTGGTCGGTATTATCAACCCGAATCATCGGTTCATTTGTTGGGATGACGACGACATCCAAACTGTAAATGTGGGCGAATTCGTTTGCCTCGGTTGCGGCAGTACCTGTCATTCCGGCGAGTTTATCATACATGCGAAAGTAATTCTGATAGGTAATTTTAGCCCCTGTTTGGCTCTCTTGGACGACCTTCACGCGTTCTTTTGCTTCGATTGCTTGATGTAGCCCTTCACTGAGTCGCCTGCCGATTTGCTTTCTACCGGTGAATTCGTCAACGAGGTACACTTCTCCATTTTCAACAAGATAATCGACATCACGTTTGTAGAGCTGATGTGCAGTCAGTGACTGGTTCACGTGGTGAACCAGGGCAATGTTGGTATGTTCATAGAGATTGTCAAGTCCCAGTCGTCGTTGTACTTCTTCTACCCCCTCATCTGTCAGTGTAACACTGCCGCGTGCTTTGCCTTTTTTGTCGATTTTGAAGTGGAGTTCGGCGTTTAGCGTTGCGACGACACTATTGATTTGTTTATAGAGTTCGGGGGGTTCACCGGAGGGCTCAGAGATAATGAGGGGTGTTCGCGCTTCATCAATGAGTATACTATCGACTTCGTCAAGTATGCAATATGTGTGCCCGCGTTGTACTTTTGTATCTAAGGATAAGGCTTTGTTATCCCAGAGATAATCAAATCCGAATTCGCTGTGTACGCCGTAGGTGATGTCTGCCTTGTATCCAAGTCTTTTTTGTTCATGTGGCATGAGGCTTAGGGTAAGCCCGACAGAAAGTCCGAGGAAATTGTAAATTTTCCCCATCCATTCCGCGTCTCTGCGAGCGAGATAATCATTAACGGTAGCGAGATGTACGCCGTTACCTGCTAGGGCGTTGAGATAAACGGCAAGGGTGGAAGTTAAGGTTTTCCCTTCTCCTGTCCGCATTTCGGCGATATTCCCTTGATGTAGCGCAATTCCGCCCATAAGTTGGACATCATAGTGCCGTTGTTTCAAAGTTCGGAACGCTGCCTCTCGTACCACGGCGAACGTCTCCGGTAAGAGCTCATCAAGTGATGCCCCGGCATCCAATTGCCGGCGGAATTGCGGCGTTTTGGATTGAAGTTGCCCGTCTGTAATTCGCTTCATTTCGGGTTCACGCGCGTTAATCGCTTCAACGAGTGAGCGGAAACGTTTAACATCCCGCTCTTCTTTATTCCCAAACACCTTAGTTAACATTTTTTGTATCATGTCTTTTGTCCTTGTTCTCAAATACGCTGGCTCTTCGCGTGAAATTGGGGTTGTCCGCTTCGATAGAGACACCTTATCTGGGCGTTAGGAGCTGGTTTGGTATTCTATCACGTTAGCAAGTTAATTCATAATTGTGTCTTTTCCGTCTGTAAGAGATTTTGTCCATCAATCTGTTTACGTAGAATTGTATAAATCACCGTATTTCCTGCAGAAGCGATTGAAAAGAGATAAGCGAGAATTAGGAACACAGTGACGATAACTGTGATTGTGAAAAAGACTGCAGAGACGAACGTCCAAAAACTAACAATTCTTTCCGATATATCTACGCTTGTTGAGAAGATAAATTGCCAAAGCGCCTGTAGTGTTTCCCCACCGAGCCATTTGTTTGCGTAGTGTATGAGGTGTCTTGTTTCTATTGGATACAGATAACGGAACGGCAGCATGGGAATAAAAACGCTGCCGACACAGAACAGTGCCCAACTTGGCACGAGGATAAGTTTGGTGGCGAAGAGCAAGAGTTCATAACCTACTATCCGCCAGGGTTGATTCCAAGCGATGGCGAACTGTTGGTAAATTGTTTCAAACGCATCTGCTCCCGTTGTGGCGACAACAGCCGGCACGAAGAATAAGCTTATGATGAAAACGACGGCTATGAAAGACATCAGAAGTCCGAGAAAAATGCTGATAGGGGCGAACAGCGATGCAAACACTAGAATAGGTTTGCCGAACCCCGGTAGCTGCCCGAGGGCGGCGATACTCAACGGGATTAACGCGAAAAAAGATAGGATGAGTAGCAACCCCATGAACACCCCAAAAACGGTTTTCCAGCGCAGTTTCAGAAATTTTATCGCATCGCCTATTGAAAAGAAAAAGTCCCCCCGGAGTTGTTCAATCGTAATTTTGGAGGCAATGGTACTTGCGAGAAAAAAGATACCGGCGAAACTGGCGCCTCCTATCCACATACTCCAGCGGGTGAAATGACTCAAGCCCTCTTCGCGGGCGAATGGGGAAACAGGTAAGAGCCCATGCGTCTTCCAAAACGTGTGGACAGTCGGCCCGTCGAAGATAAAGAGACTCAGATATACCAGGACTTCGTAAATTAGATACGCGGACGCCAGCCCAATGAAGTGCACCGCGATTTTCCTACCACTGAAGCCGTAGCGGATAGTTCTAAAAATATCTCTGAAGTTGAAATGAAGCGGTTCCATAAATGTCTATGCTGCTTTAAATTAACGGTGACTTCTAAGCGCCAGATACGCTCTTAATTCTGAAGACAATATTTATGATATCATAATTTGAAATTTCTGTCAAGTTTTTATTTTTTTTCAGTTTGAGATACACTGAGACAATATGTTATAAAGGATTACTTTATATATTATAAAGGATTACTTTAACGGTAAGAATCTGCGGTGGAAGGTTCTTTGCTATCCGAATCAGAGGTATCAGAAGACAGCACGACAGGCGAGAGGTAGTAACCACCAAAAATCCTTTGACAAAAAAATATGCGTGGCATATAATAGCAAGAAATACGAATTGATATGATTTCGGCATTGTGCTCAAGAGTTTGTGCGAGCAGCAGTAAGGGAACCCGCCCTAACCTTTATGAGCGCAATTATATGAGACTCACGCAATAACTGAACGTAAGGGGAATATCTGATGGCAATAACCGACGCGATGCCAGAACTCAAACGAACACTTCAATTTTTCCCTGTTGAAAATGAAAACCCATTAGCACTAACGTGTGCCCAAATCCAACACTTCAATAAGAACGGTTTTATATTACCATTAGATGTTTTTTCTGAATCCGAAATTGCTGAACATCGCGACTATTTTGATAGACTTATCGAAAAAGCGATGGCGATGGGATGGAATAGCTACTCTATTAACGGGTGGCAGACGCATTGTACCGGGATATACGAAATCATTAACGAAGAAAGAATTCTGGATTACGTGCAAGATTTGTTGGGCGAAACACTTATCTGTTGGGCTACGCACTACTTTTGCAAGCTTCCGGGCGAAACCCAGCAGGTAAGCTGGCATCAAGATGCGTCCTACTGGCCCTTGTCACCGAGTAAAACGGTGACAGTTTGGCTCGCGATTGATGATGCATCGGTTGAAAATGGTGCGATGACAGTTATCCCAAAGTCACACCTGCATGGCCAAATTGCATTTGAACGTAGCAGCGCTGAAGAGAAGAATGTATTGGGTCAAACGGTTCTAAATCCAGAGCAGTACGGTGATGCACCGATTCCATTTGAGATGAAAGCCGGGCAGATTTCTCTGCATTCGGATTTGTTACTGCACGGTTCTGAGCCGAATACCTCGGAGCGGCGGCGATGTGGTTTAACGATGCGATTTGTTTCACCGGATGTGCGAGCTGCAAACAGTTGGAATAAACGGGCTATTATCGCGAGGGGTAGCGACGCGAGCGGACATTGGCTTGATACCCCGAGACCGGATGAAGATATGATACCGGAAAGACGTTAAAAAATGTTTCCACGCCGTATCCTTTTGGCTGCAATCTCGATAGCCGCAGCGGCAAGTTTTTTACTATGCGGCTACGAGTTTATCCGGGCTGTGTCTAACTCTTTATTCATTGAGAGTTACGGTGCTGAGAACCTAACCCGCGTGATGATTGCGATTCCCCCCAGTCTCATTCTTCTGCTTTACGGCTATGGGCGTTTACTTTCGTGGCTTGGTGCGACACGTACATTGGTAATCACCTCGCTATTGTCCTGTGCATTAATTTTCGGATGCTATGTTTTCCTCTCCCGCGGCGTCCGTTTTGCTTCCGCTATTATCTATGTCTTTCGGGAAGTGTATATCGTGATTATCATTGAGCAGTACTGGTCCTTTGTGAACAGCACGCTCACCCCTACGCAAGCGAAGCGGATTAATGGTGCCTTCTGCGCGGTTGCGTCAATTGGCTCTATTATCGGCGGGCTGCTTGTCCAAAGATGGGCGGTAGCGCTCGGTTCTGAAACGTTACTGCTATTTACGGTCTGTTCCTTAATTCCGACAGCGATTTTGAGTGTACTCGCTTACAAATTCGGGGGCGAACCGAAACCGAGCGTTATGGAAGCAGGGGGACGGCGCGGCCATCTGGGTGTAAAAACGCTTTTCAACTCCAGATATCTGGTTTCCATCGCGATACTTATCTTAGTCACCCAATTCATCTCGACTGTCCTCGATTTGAGGTTCAACGGACTTGCTGAACTCGAACACCCGCTTAAGAATGATAGAACTGCTTTTTATGGTAATTTTTACGCAACTCTTGGTGCTACTTCCGCGTTTTCACAATTTCTCATTGTTCCTCTCGCATTGCGGTTCATTAGTATCCGTATTATTCATGGTGTGATTCCGATGGTTCATCTGCTTAGTGGACTGTATCTGACGGTTTTCCCTTCGTTGCGTACGGGGGCAGCGGCGTATCTGCTGTTTAAAGCGCTGGACTACTCACTTTTTCGCGCGGCGAAGGAATTATTCTATATGCCTCTTTCTTACGATGAACGGTATCGTGCGAAACAGGTTATCGACTCTTTTACGTACCGTTTTGGGAAGGGTGGCGCCGCCGGTATTCTTGAACTTGTGCGGCTTGCGGTAAAAACGATTCCGGGCGCCGCATTTTCTGTTACTGCCATGGTGATGGCCGGAATTTGGACAGGAATTGTCTCAAATTTGACAACGCAATATCAGAACATCGAGAAATGATATTGAAACAGCGGGTTGCAGTGTGTTAAAATATTTTTGTTCCTTAATCAAACGTAGTTATTTTGAAGGGACTCCCTTAACAATCCCAATCCTTTAGGTTTGGGTCCAACCCAGCTAACTCGTGCTGGCGTCAAAAAAAGAGTTGATATTATCTAAAAAATGTGTGATATTATATTAAGGTTATACTTCCAAAAGACTTCGTGAGGCGTTTGGACACCTCAAATCGCGCTTGCCGTGTCTTTGGACACGCTCAAAATTCATATTTTCGGTTGGGAGTGTCTCCCTAAAAGTCGTGAAAGCATATATCGATGAGCAAAAGCGTGTCTAAATCCAAGAAAGAATACCGAACCTACATTATCGCGACAGCTAAGCCGACAAAATACCTTGACGGCATAAATCGTCTCGGTGGACGTATCTATTCTAAAACCGTTTCGCTTGCGTTCCAAACACATGAGCAGAAAGGCTTTTGGCTTTCGGACAGCGGACTCAAGGCATATCTCAAATTCAAAAGGTATCCTTGCCACGCACATGCTGTGCAGGCGATTATAGACGACTATTGTGGAGCAAGACGTTCTTTCTTTTCCACCCGCAAATCGAATCCGAACGCGAAACCGCCAAACAAAACACGGAAGTTTCACACGTTCACCTGGCGAGCAACAGGCATTTCCTATCAGCGTGGGAAACTACGACTTTCTATGGGCAAAGGGAGAGCCCCGCTTTGGATAAAGATTGACAAAAAATTCCATAACGTCGTGCCTGCCGAAGTCTCACTCGTCTATAACCGAACAACGAAACAATATAAATTCCATGCGACTTACGCCACAACGCCGAAAAAGACAAAATCAAAAGCAGGTTCAGCAGCTGCAGTGGATATGGGCGAAATCCACCCGATGGTTTCTTTTGACGGTATCCATTCCGAAATCTACAATGGTAGGCAAATCCGCAGTGTTGTGAGGTATCAGAACAAATTTAAGTCGCGTCTCAATAAAGCCTTATCGCGTTGCATTAGATATAGCAGGCGCTGGAAAAAACTCAACCGCGTCAAAAATAGAACTCTACAGAAGTTAACCGCGCAGTTGCGTGATATGCGCCATAAAATGACGTCACGCAAGGTTGCAAGCAACATGCTTGCCTTTGTTTCTACTTGCCGCGCGCGAAAGATAGAAACGATTGTCATTGGAGACATAAAGCACATAAGACAATCCATACAATATGGCAAAAAAGCCAACCAGAAGTTGCACCAGTGGGCGTTCTCCAAGCTCCAAAACATGATTACCTACAAAGCCAAAGCCGTCGGTATCAACGTTGATACAGAGGACGAAGCCTATACGTCTCAAACCTGCCCTTCTTGCGGGCATAGAAAGAAACCGAGTGGTAGGACTTACCATTGTCGCCAATGCGACTGGCAAGGACACAGAGACGTTGTGGGTGCGAGTAACATTCTGACAAAGTATCAGGGTTTTATGACAAACCCTGTAGTTGGGGCAGTGGTATCCCCCGCGGGTATCAGGTATCATCCTCACCTGTGTAGACTTGATAAGTGGACACCGTTTTCGGTTAGAACCGTATACCGTTCTATCGGGACTCAAATCAAGTCAGCCTTCCAAGAGAAGGTAACAAGCACACGCCTTTAGGCGTTGTGAGTATCACATGAAGAAATCGCCTCTTGATTTCATGAGCGCGCGCGTTTTCAGAATTTAATAAAATCTGCAAAGGAGGACGGAGCCCATGACATATTCCATTTTCACCTACCGGCAACCGGTGGATGCTATTTCTATGTGGTTGCGAGCAACGTACCACACCTTCTGTCTTACCCTACTCTTTTGTCTCAGTACGCTGCTCATCGGGTGTTCTGTGAAACCGCGGCCGGTGGTTGACATTTCTTTACAGCCTGTTATTAGCAAGATGAACGCGAAAATTGATTCCGAAATTGGCGCGGTGACTGTTCAGCAAAAAGGGGTTGCGGTGACGCTTGAGCCCCTCAATGAAGTAGAGTTATTTGAATTGACTGAGGCGCCGGAACTAAACCCCTATCTCGTTGTCGAAAAAGGGGGAGCCGTTGAACCGCTTTATACCGTTTTTGAAATCACTGTCCACAATCGCGAAAACGAGCGGGTTATCGCTAATGATACCGCTGTGCTCATTGATGCAGAAGGAGCACAGTATGCTGCTTTGCCTTATGCTTACTTTGAATCACTCTATGATGGGGTGGACAGCACTGTTTTCGATGAGCCGACTTACGTTCGTTCGTACTCACCTTACTATCGACACCGATATTTTCCGTACTACCAGAACTATATCGATTACGCAGCGCTAGAAGGAGGGCGCGCTGTGGTTGAAGAGAGTATTTTCACGGGCGCAAAATTGTTCCGCGGGGCCAAGCGCCGCGGGCTTTTAATCTTTGAACGCCTTGATTATGACGCTACAGATGTTTCGGTTGTCGTAAAGGGGCTGGAGATAATTAGTGCAGATGATAAGCCCGATAAGCTTGAATTTAAGTTTGATTTTAAACAGGTTGCTCATATAGAATAGCGGTTGATTCTTTGAATAGCGTGTTGTTACAAGCGTATCAAGTGCGTGATTGAAACAGCACCCACTCAATTTGTTTATTCATGCTGATAAACAAATTCCGATTTCGAGATGGTTCATGCGCAAGCAGAAGCGCGTTCTGCGAGCAATGCTTTGATACGATTTTAATAAGATGGAGGGAAAATAATTATGATGTATGCCTCGATATTTTCGCGGCCGGGTTTAACCCCCGCGCTAAGATGGTTTGCGTGCCTTTTACTCGTGGTAGGCACGTTGTTTTTTGGGGGCGAATCGGCGGGTGATAGGCACAAAGAGGTGAAGGTTGCTGTTGCGGGGCCCTTTACGGGAAATATTGCTGCATTTGGCGAAATGATTAAACGCGGCGCCGAACTCAAAGGGAAAGAGATTAATGCAGCTGGTGGTATCAACGGGATGAAGTTAGTCCTTACTTTTGAAGATGATATGGGAAAAGATACAGAAGCAGGACTTGTCGCAGAACGGATTTCGACAAATTTGCAATACCTTGCCGTGGTAGGGCATTTTAACAGTTCATGCACCTTAGCGGGGAAGCCTATCTACAAACGTAATGGTATTGTCGAATTATCCGCAGGTTCAACGAATGTAAAAGTCTGTGTGGGAAGTGAATGGACTTTTCGAAATCTGTACCGTGACGATTTCCAAGGCGAGTTCATTGCGAAGTATATTAAAAATGAGTTGAAAGAATTTGAATCCGTCGCGATTTTCTTTGATAACGATGATTACGGACGCGGGCTTCGTGACGGGTTCACTGATGCTGCTCAAGCACTCGGGCTCAATATTGTGGGTGAGGCAGCGTACGACAGGGAAAATACGGATTTTAAAGCGCAGCTAACCAGTATAAAATCGAAAAATCCAGATTTGATTTTTATTTCGGGCCTTTATAGTCAAGCAGGGTTGATTGTCAAACAGGCGCGTGAGACAGGTATTACAGCGCGATTTTTCGGCGCGGATGGTGTAGACTCACCGGATTTCCTTTCAATTGCCGGCCCGTCTGCGGAAGGCACGTACGTCAGTACTCCTTTTATCTTTGACTTAGGGGGACCGCGGGCTAGGCAGGTAGCGGAGGCGTTTGAAGCGGATTATGACGTACCACCCGATACCTGGGCAGCTCTCACTTATGATGCGGTAGGGATGATTGCGGATGCTATTAAGCATACATACAATCCCAAAGCATCAAGTAAGGAAAATCGAAAATCGATTCGCGACTATTTGGCGAGTTTAGATACGCCTGAAAAAGGGTACGTGGGGATTACCGGGCTGACTTACTTTGATGAGAATGGCGACTGTATTAAACCTGCGTACGTCAAGATAGTTCAGAATGGAGAATTTGTAACTGCAGCGCAGCAGATGCTTGAGACAGATTAATTGCGTGAATAACTATGGCTTTAGAGCAGCTGATTAACGGTTTCGTGCTTGGTGGGATTTATGCCTTAATTGCGGTAGGCTATACCATGGTGTATGGCATTATCCAACTCATTAATTTCGCACACGGTGAAATTTTTATGTTCGGCGCGTACTTAGCGTTTTCCCTGATTACGGTTTTTAATGTGCCGTTTTGGGTGGCTTTACCGGTAAGTATGCTGCTCTGTGCGATACTGGGAATGCTCTTAGATATAATTGCCTATCGTCCGTTGCGGAATGCCCCTCGGTTATCGGCATTGATTACTGCTATCGGGATGTCTTTGGTTTTGCAAAACCTGGCTCGTATCATCTGGGGTGCAAGGCAGCGTTCCTTTCCGACAGAATCTCTTCCAACTTTTTTCTTAAGTGAACAAGCAATTCGCATCCCCGGCGGAGCTGCATTGCCTTACCGAGACGTTTTCATTATTTTGCTGGCGGTTCTCTTAATGGTTGGCTTGAACCGCCTAATTTATTTAACCAAAATTGGCAAGGCGATGCGTGCTTGTGCGCAAAACCCGATGGCTGCGAATTTGATGGGAATCAAGACGAACCGGGTTATTGCTGTAACGTTTGCTATCGGCTCCGCGTTGGGGGCGGTTGCTGGTATCATGGTAGGACTGCGGGAAGCCATTGAACCGACGATGGGGTACTATAAAGGTGTTGCTGCATTTGCGGCGGCGGTACTCGGTGGTATTGGAAATATCACGGGGGCGATGCTTGGCGGACTTTTAATAGGGGTGGCGGAGGTACTCGGGGCAGGTTATATTTCCTCCGGTTACCGGTTAGCAATTGCTTATATTATCATGATTGTGGTGATTCTCATCCGTCCTTCTGGCCTGTTTGGAAAATCAACGAGCACCCGGGCCTAGTTTATCGCTACGGAATTATGCGAGATAAATTAACGGTAAAAAACCTCATTCTTTGCCTCCTGATTCTTTTTCTACCGGTATTGATGTACGGGATAGATTCCTTCACCAGCATCCTGAGGGGGCAAGAAATATATCTGCCTATTCCGAGTGGCGATTACCTGCTCCGAATTATAATTCGGGCATGCCTTTATATGCTACTGGCTATCGGGTTGAATATTGTCTGTGGATATACAGGCTTGTTGGACCTGGGGTACGTTGGGTTTTACCTCGTTGGTGGGTATACCGCGGGCCTTTTGATGGTACGTCTCGGTTTGAGTTACTGGTTCGTTTTGCCTATTGCAGCATTAAATGGTGTTCTCTGGGGGATTTTGCGGGGCATTCCGACGCTCCGGCTCACTGGCGATTACTTCGCGATTGTCACGTTCGGTTTTGCGGAGCTGCTTTTCCGGGTTGTCAAGAATGAAATTTGGCTGATTGGCGGTCCAAACGGGTTTGTCTATGACATTCCGGTTCCTACGTTTTTCGGTGTGGAGCTAATACAGAATTGGCATAACTATTACCATATTCTTATCCTGCTGTTCCTTGTTGTTTTAGTTACGCATCGGTTACATAAATCGCGTGTAGGTAGGGCGTGGGTTGCGATTCGTGAGGATGAACAAGCGGCGGAGAGCATGGGTATTAACCTTGCGAGATATAAGTCGCTTGCGTTTGCTGTGAGTGCGGCAATCGGTGCGCTCGGTGGGGCATTTTTTGCACAATTTCAGGTTAATATCAGTGCGGGGGCGTTTGAGTTCTGGGAGTCAATTTTCGTTCTTTGTATGATAGTGCTTGGGGGCATGGGGAGTATGAAAGGCTCCATAATAGGCGCGGCTATCCTTGCTACCTTAGGCGAAATTCTTCGTCCCCCCCTGATTCCGTACCAATTTAGTGGTGCGCGCATCCTCATCTTTGGACTTATCTTAGTGTGCTTAATGCGTTTCCGCCCGGAAGGGTTGGTTGCTAAAAAAACGTAGCGCTCATCATAGTGCCTGTTCATTTTTTAGGGATATCTGTCTTTTTCGTAGGACATGAATGTCTCACAGAGTAGGAGAATTAAGGCACCTGCTACAAAAAATTGGAAGCGTTCTGCGTAAGTGCCGTTGCGCTGTACTTTAGTTGTGCGTCGCTGCAGCTGCGCTAAATCTCGGAGAAGGGGGTTCATTTCTGTTTCAGGATAATAACTTCCTCGTCCTTGTTTGGCAATCTCCCTCAAGAGTTCCTCATTTAATTCTGTTAGAACCAGTTGCCCACTGAGATTCCGCTTATACGTTGAAGGGTTTTCCTGCGCTGTTAAGGTATTTTCGGGGCTATCTCCTTCTGGAAGCGGAATTGGCACCGATTGTCCGGAGGTACCAACACCGATGCAATAGATATGTACCCCTTCCCTTGCAGCGGTTTTTGCCGCGTTGAGCCCTGTTTCACCGTGTTCTTCTCCATCTGTCCACAAGATTAATGCCTTATGTGTGCTGTTTCCCCTTTGGTAGGATTGGAGGCTGGTTTCAATTTGATTGTCATCTGTTTTCCTGTTAAGATGAGCAATCGCTGTTTCAATCGCCTTACCGATGTCGGTTCCGCTGTGTACGAGTGTTTCTGGTTCTACGGCGGTTAAGAATTCTTTAAGGGTGGTTGTATCAGTTGTTAGCGGGCAAACGACGAAACTGGATTCTGCAAAAAGGAGTAAACCGATTCTGTTTCCCTGCAAACGTTCAAGGAGAGAAAATATGGAGCGTTTTGCGAGAATCAAGCGATTAGGTTGTGCATCTGCGGCGAGCATACTGGTTGAAATATCAAGTGCGAGCATGATATCCAAATGCTGTCGTACCGGGATTTGTTTCCCACCAAACCGCGGCTGTGCGATAGCAATTGTTAAAAAAAGATAGCTTGCGACTAGCAGTCCTGCTTGAATTTTATGTCGTCGCGTATGAGCTGGGGCTGAAGTGGGGTGAAATTGCAGGTGCGCTTTCTGTTTCCGCCGTATTCCGAAAAGTGTGACGAGAATTAATGGCGGCACGCTCCACAGAAAGTGGAGAAATTCGGGGGACGAGAACTGAATCGAATTCATTTTTTGTTTTTAGTAAACAGTTCGTGAGATTAAATGTGTGTGTAACGAAAACTTAATTTTCCAGGATAGCATTCCGAACGCGCTCAAAAATTTCGTAAGCGTAGTGCAGCTGTTTTTGGGATGCGATGTTAAAGGAGATGCCAAAATTCTTAACGGTTACATTGGGTAGATTGGCCCGGCACTCAACGATGTGAATGGGCGTAAAGTCTCCATGTACATCAACCCGAAAATGCGTTGCGCGTTTTGATGGGTAAGTGGCTAACCACCAACGTCCTCCAATAGTGAGGCGTAACTGCGCGATACGTGGGCGGATTGTCGCACCGCATGAGTTCACATACTCAAAGAATTCAGTGGCAATGTTCTGCAAGGATTCGTTTGTCTGTAGCGTCTCCAAAAACAGTTTAGTTGTCATAAACTGTCGTGCGGTTTCCCGATATTGCAGTTCTTCCTCTTTGAGTACAGTTCCTCCGAGAATGGTTTCAGTTGCGACTAAAATTTCATCAGGTGCATGATAAGAAAAGTAGGAGATATAGGTGATATCAATGGTGAGGCTGCGTAGGTATTCAGCAACTTCAAGCACTCTCGTGTCAACGCCTTCGGAAATAAGTACCAATCGTTGTTGTTGGTTGAAGGCTGACTTGGAAATATCGCCGATAGGGTAGTCAAAGAATTCGCTGTGCATCGCTGCCAGGGATGTGAATTTTTTTCCTTGCTGCTGTGCCCATCGATACGCGAGTTTTTCCAATTCAATGAAAGAGAGTTGTGCAACACCTGCGGCGTATTCTAATATCTGTGCGATTGCGGTGCGCGAAGGTTTCCCTCGCTTCAGTTCAATTATCACACAGTTTCCTTGCCTATCCAATGCGAGCAGATCGATTTTCTGCTTTGAGATGCTTAAAGGGGGTTGTCGGCTAATAACACGAATGGGTTCGCCGAGGACGAGGGTTGCATCTTGCTCAAGCAAATCCTCAAAATCTCGTTCTGCGCCGAAGTGTAGGGGTTGGAGTTTCCCAAATTTCCGGTTTTCCCACCGATAAACTTCCATTGATGCCCCGGTTCTCAGCGCCATTTAATTTTCCAAATCAGGAAAACGAATTGGCACTGCCTCCTTTTTTCAGTGCTGTAGCGGTAAAGGGTTTTTCGCGTGAAGTTTGTTCGAAGTCATTTGATCGGATTTTCTACTTTAATTTTTCATTCAACCAGTTGATGTGTTGAGCGTACGTTTCTATTTCTCTGTTTATTCGTTCCTCATCCCAGTTATAGTTCTTGCCGAGAAATTGGGCGATTTTCGGTGCTAAATCAACCCCCTGTCCTGCTGTCCATCCGATTCGGGTTCGTCGCCAGAGGAAATCTTCCAAGTTCATTGCCATTTCCCCCCAAAACGCGTAGAGGATTTCTGCTTTCAAAAAAGGGAGTGATTCCGTCATGGATTCGGCGAGGACTTCTTTTTCTGTTATCCACTTCAAAATGATTTCGGTATCTGCCCCGTATCGATGAATCAGGCGAGTACGATGTGCAGTGGGGGGTGTAAGTTTTTCACCCGTCGTATGAAGATGTCGCGCTCCTATTTTAGGTTTATGGTTTATATCGTGTAACAGTTGTGTGTGGGTTTTACAGCGTCGAGCTACCCCGAGTTTTTCTGCAAGTCTATTGCCGGTTTCTTCTGCTATCAGTCTATGTGTTGTGAGTTTTCCACCGTAGATATAGATGACACCGTTTTCGCTTTCAGTGATGATGTGTTCCCTAGAGATGAAAAGGCCGCTTCCTGTTTTTTTTATGCCGGATGCCGATAAGTTTCGTCGAAATATCTTGGGATGCACAGCCGCGGTGCCCTGCATCTTGCTTTTGGCTGCAATGAGGGGACGCACGCCCGCGTAAGCCGAAATGACGTTAGAACGTTTGAGTGCGGCATTTGGAAGAATTCGCCTGGTTTCGCCGAGTAGGTACTCCACCTCGGCAATGGAGGGGCGGACAGATTCCGGTGTGCTTTCTGGATGAGTTTCGGTGGTACCAATCAACGTTAGCTCGTCGAATTCACCTGCCGGTAGAATAAAAATGATGCGGGGTTTTCCGTGAATTGATTTTTCCGCCTGGGTAAAGGCCGCGATGCCATATTGATTGTCGTGAAGGCGAGGTAAGACGATATGAATCCCTTTCGCTTTTTGTGTTGATAACTTTGGCACACCGTCATAACCTTGTTCTTTCTCCCAAATTTTATCCGTCCAGGGCCCCGCTGCTGAGATAATGTGCTTTGCGCGAATGGAAAACCGTTCTCCGCTGATAGTATCCTCAACATTCACAATGGTTTCGGGATTGGCAGTGTCACCCCCGACACCATAAGTGGACACGCGTGTTTGTCGCGCAAATTCGAGGAAACGGACATAGTTGGTGACGATTGCGCCGTGCTTATATGCGTTCTTGACAGTTAACAGGCAAAGTCGAGCATCATTTACGGTACTGTCCCAAATGATGACTGCACCCTTTAAGCCCTCTTTTTCAATGGTGCCAATGCGTCGCTGAATTTCTTTTACATCGCGAATTACATGAGATTTTTCTGCTCTGTCTGCTTGGGAGAGGTGATTATAATAGTTTGCCGCTATCTGTATTCCTGCAAGTGGGTACCTGTCGCCGGTGTACCGGAGAATAGCGATAGGTAGGGATTTGACAAGTTTCGGTGCAATCCGCAAAAGCACTTCGCGTTCACGGCGCGCCTTCTTAACAAGTGTGATGTCGCCTTTGGAAAGATAACGAAACCCACCATGAATAAGCTGTGAGGTGCTACTGCTGGTGCCGCTTGCAAAATCGGATTGCTCAATTAATCCCGCTTTGATACCTCCGTTTAGCGCCAAGTCACGGATGACACCTGCTCCAACGATTCCGCCGCCAATGACTAGTACATCTAGGAATTCCGTCTTGAGTCTTTTTATATTCTGGGCGCGAGTTCGTGCAGAAAATTCCATTTTCATTTTTCGCATTCACATTCAATGAGCTCAGTTTGTGATGTGTGTTTTTGGCGATGATAGCGATAAAACTAATTTTTAGTATGAAAAGTGGCTGCGCGTCTTGCCAAAGATATTCTGGCCAGGATTCCTTAGACGTTTTTGATAAGTTGCACGAGAGGTTCGGCGTGCGCGACAATTTTTTGAATTGCTGTGAGTATTCCTTCCACGGCATGTGGCACAGGCTCCGTCAACATCGGTAAAAACACCAATTGGGAGCAAGCCCTCTCAGTGACAGGAAAATCGCCTTCGGTGTATCCACGATAATCTCCGCCGATATCCGATGTACAGAGGGAACCGCGGCGGCGGGTGTAAATGTCAAGTCCTTGACTGAAAGGGGGAAGCGTATGCAGTAGCGGGTATGGATTACTATTTGTTGATAGACTGCCTGAAAAGACTGGCATACCGTCGCCTACCACCGCTGGATAAGGATTGTTATTTGCCAAAACCCCTTCCTTACGCAGCGCATCAGCAAACGATGATGCTGGAAGGCCATGGAGCTCGTCTGCGTTGTAGTGAAGTGGAAATCCAAAAAATCCGCCGGGTTCCGCGCCGTGATGGGTTTCAACAGGATTGATACCTGGAAAATCCCGCAATCCGTTTGAGATTGCTTGAATGTAAGCCCCGCGTTTTGCGTTGAGTGCATCTAATTTCTGCATTTGCACTCCCGCAATACCGATAGCAAGCGGGTGCGCGCGAAACTTAACCCCAAGCCCTAGTAACGGGATGTCCCGATGTTTCCGCTCCGCTTCAGGAATATTGATTGTGCGGTTGACTTGCCCAAGTAGACATGCTCGTTCAAAGAGTGAGGCATCATTGGTTGCAAGCACCCCACCTTCGCCGGCACTGACGGGTTTACTGCTTTGTAAACTCCAGCCCCCCGCATGCCCGATACTTCCGCACGGTTTACCTTTATAGGAAGCTCCGGCTGCATGAGAGCAATCTTCTATGATAGGAATCTTAGTTACTTTGCTCAATCCCATCAGTGCGTCCATATCACAGACGTTTCCCCATAGATGCACAGCGACAATGGCTTTTGTTTTGTTCGTAATTCGCCGTTTAACATCATCTACATCAATCAGTAAGGTTCTCGGGTTAACTTCACAGAAGACAGGTTTTGCCATTAACGTCACTGCTGGTGTAATTGAACCCATCCAGGTATAGGTAGGACAAATAACTTCGTCCCCTGGGCCAACGCCGAGGCCAAACATTGCGCTATGTATTGCGGCAGTCCCATTAACAAGGCTTATTGCGAATTTTGTCTGATGACGCTCACACCACATCTTCTCAAATTTCTGAACGGTGGGCGATGCCCCGGATAACTCATTGCGGCGCGTCATTTCATAAGCGAGTTGTGCTTCCGTTTCCGTCATTTGGCTCCACCGGTCCAGTTTCGGATATGGGGTTTCTGGTGTTCTTTCAAAAACCGGCGCCCCGCCTAAGACAACGGGTAGATTAAGTTGCGCATGATTCTGTAGATTCGTTTTGTTCATTTTCCAAGCTTTCAGATGTTAAAGGGATGTAGTTTTATGTTTATGATTATGATTGTTCTCAGACGGTATTTGTATTAAAATAACGTTGTAGGTTGGAGCCGCTGCCTCATTTTACTAACGTACATTCATATTAACACGTTTTATTTTTTTTTGTCAACTGATTCTTTAACTCCGGCGTCCATTTAGTTCTCCATCCGGATGGGCTCGACCGGAATTGCGGTTGTGCTATTGGCAGGAATAATTCGTTTGGTGTTTTAGCATCGGTACTCCTATTCGGATTTCTAATAAAGTTGCATTCGATATTGAGATTTTCTTGATGGATGTTTGCGCAAATCCCATTTTTTGTACCGTTCAGAGGATTCAGCGTCAAATTTTTGTGTCTATCTCAGCGGAATCGTTGAATTAGGGCGGAATTATCAAGGTGCAATGTGCCTCTGGCGTCCCAACGTGGGGGCATCTCGTTATTAAAATTAAAATGTTCAACTAGATTTTTGATATTAAAGGAGATTTTTGAATGCGCAGATTAGAACTTTCATTCTTATACATAAGTGTGTTATTGGGGGTAATCACCTTTACCGCTTGTGATTCGCTATTTACCGCAACGTTTATGCCGGGACTAGAGAATGGCAAAAGCATAAGTGTCATAGGAACTGGCTCCGTTGTTGGTGAACCCGATATTGCCCTGCTCTATTTAGGTGTAAATGTTGAAAAGACAAGCGTGGCTGAAGCGAGCGAGGCAGCTGCGGGGACAATGACAGCGATGTTAGAGACTTTGGAAACTAACGGTATTGCTGAAACCGACATTCAAACGCAGGCATTCAATATTAACCCTGTGTATGATTACAATCAGGGTAAACGCGTGCTTCGTGGTTATAATGTGAGCAACAATGTCACGGTAAAGGTTCGGGAACTTGACAATATTAGCAAAATTGTTGACGATGCAGCGAAAGCAAGCGGAGATTTCATGGTACTTCGTTCAATTGACTTTGCAATTGAGGATAACAGCGAATTAGCAAAGCAAGCGCGTATCCTCGCAGTTAGAGATGCAGCGGCAAAAGCCAAAACGCTTGCCGAAGAAAGTGGAGTGGTTCTAGGAAAACTGATATCCATTGTTGAGAGTGCCGATACTTATCCTCCCGCACCCGTTGCGTTCTCTGCACTTGAAACCGCTGCCTCGGATTTCGGAGCGAAATCCACGCCCATTCAAGCAGGCGAACTCACGGTAATTGTTAATATCAAGGCGTTTTATGAGATTGAATGAAGGGCTGTCAATACCCGTGGGTTGAGAATCTCGTATCAGCAACGTAAAGAAGGCAGCGAACAAAAGTTCACTGCCTTTTTCATTTCATAAGAAGTCTTTTTACGGGTTTCCAGCTTCATCTGCAACTTCAGAGTAACTTGTATGGCGGCTATAGTATCCGTAAGATTTGGCGTGTTTCGGGTTAATCATGTTACAAAGGACGCCAATCCGTTGCCTCGGTAAGGCTTCTGTGAGCTGCCGTATCCCGGTGAGCATATCAAACCGGCGGGTTTTTGTGATATCAAATACGTAGATAACAGCATCAACGATGCTTGCCAGAATAACTGGTTCTGCAACAGCACGTACCGGGGGTGAGTCAATCACGACGACATCGTAATCCGATTTTGCTAATTCTAACCATTGCGTCATCATCTCTGAGTTCAAAAGTTCAACCGGATTTGGAGGCACAGTTCCCGCCGATACCAGATGCAAATTTGAAATGCCCGTAGGTTTGACAGTGGTGTGAAATACGTCGTCCACATTTTGCGGCGTGATACGGATGAGGGCTTCACTCAGTCCTGGTTTACGGAATTTCTGTATATTGGTTTGATTCTGCGTATCTGGTATGAGCGATGGCGTGGCGGTTTCATCAGCGGCTTCGGGGGTGATACTATTATTTTCAGATGCCCCCGGTGGATTTGCTAACGCGGGGCTTCTCGGAAGAATCTTATGTTGAGAAGGCCGGCGCATATCCGCATCTATTAACAGGACTTTATTTTCGTTTTGGGCAATTGCTGATGCGAGATTCGCCGCAATTGTACTTTTCCCTTCACCGCGTGTAGAACTGGTAACAAGCACGGTTTTCAGTTCGTCTCCGGGGTTTAGGAAGGGCAGCTTCGCTTGTATTACGCGAAACGCGTCCGCAGTCGTAGAGCTGGGCGCGTTATGAACTATAAGAGATGGGTGTTCGGTGCGATTTTTTTTAATTGACGGAATCACCCCAAGGAAACTGGGGGCTGCGGGGAGTGACTCCAATTGCCTCACTGCTTCCTCTAACCTCAAGTAGGTATCCTTGAAGTAGTTCTTTGCAACAGCAAACGTGAAACCGAGTATTCCGCCAAGGAGTGTCCCTAAAACGAGATTGAGTTTCATTCTTGGCGCGACAGGTTCTTCTGGAGCGCGTGCCATATCTAAAACTTTGATGGATTCTGTCCTGGATTCCGCGATAATTTCCGCTTCGCGCATTCTTGTTTCTAATGCGATATTCTGCGCGTTGTAAATTTCGACACCTCTCTTGAGCCTGAATAAGCGCATCTGCATGTTGGACCAGGTGCTGAGTTGTCCCAGGTGGCTTTTAATCTGGGTAGCGAGCTCCGTCTGCTGTTCTACAAGACTCTTAATCAATGCTTCAGCCTCATTAATTTTTTCTCTGAGGGCTTGCTGTAATGGGTTATAAGCAGTGGTTGTACTGATTATCTGTTTTTCCTCATCAGTCAATCGCGTTTTCGTTTCGCCAATTTTTTTATCCAAAGCGACAATATCGGGATGTGTCTCATCGTATTTTCCAATGAGCCCTGAACGTTCAATTTCATATTCGTGCAGATTGTCTTTCAGTTTCGAGTACGAAGGGTTCCTTGTTACTGTTTCGGATACCAAATTCTCTTCAAGTTTCTCCAATTCTTCTTGATATGCTGAGTATCTCAGTTCTGCGCCTGACAGTTGCCCGGTTAATTCGTTTTCTCGTAATTGCAGGGCCAAGATGAGTTGTGCTTGCGTATTTCCCTCTGCATTTAAGGTAATTTCTGGATAATCTCTCTGAAATTGAAAGAGTTCTTCTTCAGCATTGTTAAGGTTCTGTTTTATCCCTGTCAACAGCGCCTGTAGCTTCTGTTTTTCCCACCACCTCATCTGTTCTTCTGATTCCGTTTCAACAAGCTGCTGAAAGGTAGCAACAATCTTATTGCTGAGTTGCTGCGCCCGCTCCGGTGTCCGTTGTTTTACCGTGACAGTAATGATGTTGCCGTCCAGGGCTTCTTCAACCTTTAATTGTTCATCAATAAGGGTTTTGATGAAGAAGTCCTCCCACTCTGTCAGACTCATTTCTCCTTGTTCTGTAGCATTTTGCCTGAGTTCAATGTTAAGCAGATTAGCGAACCAGACGACGGACTTAGCACGGTGAACGGGTAACGGTTCTAATAGTCCTTCTGCTCTCAGTTGCCGTACGGTGGGCGCGATGACTTTGTCCCGGGAATGCAATTGGGCTGTGTAAGTGCCTAATGCGGGACTTCCAAATAAGCCTGATAAGGGTATCTGTGAAAGGAGAGAAGGTGCTTGCTGGCTGTCAATAACGCGGACTGTTGTCTCTGACTGGTAAACGGGTGTGGTAAAGTCGGTTACAAGAAATGCGCCCAAAATGGAAAGTAGGAAGATGCACAGGAAACTCCATTTATTGCGAAAGAGTATCCAAAAATAGTCTGATAATCGGATTTCTCTCATGTCTTCAAGGTGACTAGCGGGGGTTTCTTGCATAGATAATCTCACATTTTCCTATTTGGTTCTCAAACTCTTAGTTCCATCAAAAATTCAGAGATTTGTGCAATTCACAAGGGGAACGCGGCAAATTGGGCGCTGTTCGGTGGCGAACACGAATTTTTGGTATGGGTGAAGTATGCACAGTTTTATTCTCTATTGCGTTTTATCTATCTCTCAACCAAATGTTAACAAGGAGGCTAGTAAACGATGTTGCAAAAGTTAAGACGCGCCAATCGATTCGGGTTCGTTCCCGAATGCGGAGCTGTTCATTTGGGTGGAGATAGACTGTTGAGTGCATCCGGTCAAAATCAATTTCCTCTTGTGTTCCATCAGCCCTCGTCAGGATACATTTTTTCGGATTTGCTCGTTCTTCATTCAGCCCTCCGGCAATGGCAACGGCCTTTGCTAAAAGTGCGGGTTCTGTAATAACGTATTCTCCGGGTTTATCTACGGCGCCAACGACGCTGATTTTTGCTTGAGCGAGTGGAATATATAGGGTATCGCCTTGTTCCATCATTGAATCTGTGTTATCAGATGTCAAGTCGACTGAAATGCGTTCGGTGTTAGTGATGATTTCTGCGTTGCTGATGTCTGCAAAATCGGTTCTGGAGCCGCCGGCGAGTCTCAAAGCCTGCATCGCCGGAATCTGGGGAGCCGATATAGGATAGACACCTGGTGCAACGACTGCACCGATAACCCGAATTGGGCGTTGCTGAAAAATGGAGGGGATGATGATAACGTCGTAATCTATCAGCGGAATGTCGGGGCCGCCTGCCTCAAGGAGTTTTAGAAAATCTACCTCTTTGTAAAGTTTTCCGTCGCGCCAGATGGTGACTTTTGTGAGCTCCGCGGTCTCATAGTTTATGCTTGCTGCCGCTAATGCATGCATGAGATAAACCTGTCCTGTTTCAAAGACATACGGATTTCCTCGTCCTCTCGATTCCACGGCACCCAGCACAAGAATGTTGCGTCTCGTTTGCATAAGCGTGATAAACACGCGTGCACTCTGAAGGTGTTTTGAAAAAGCTTTTTGCATCCGAGATTCGAGTTGGGGAACATTAAGCCCTACCGCCTTGATGATGCCAATCAGTGGGTAGGAAATGTACCCGTCTCGCTGAATCGGCATAGGTGTCCGTTCTCTGCTGTACTCCGGGTATCCTTCCACTGTTACTAGAAGCGTATCACCGATTTGCAATTTATATGTAGATAGTTCTGTGTTGATGCCGATGTTTTTAGTGAGTGTGTCGGGTTTAGGGGCTTTCGAGGTGTCTAAATCGACTGTAATCGTATTTTGGTTGTTATCAACAACGGCATGCTGTGTGAATTCGCTAAGTGGGTTAGAGGGGGGAATTTCTGATATTTTTTTGGTTTCGGGTTCTGAGGCAACTTCAATCATTGCCAGACTAAATTGTCCCCAAAGTAATAAGAAAAATCCGAGAGCACGTAAACGTAGAAAATGTGAGTACATCAATGTTATTAACAACCTTTTTCGAATCGAGCTCAGAGTTCTTCGAACATGGTTCTCAAATACAATTGCCTTGGTGTAAATGGCCAATTTATCTCGCGAGAGAATTTTTCACGGAGCAAATGTCGTGCTAAAATCGCATTTTGTAATATATGGAATTGGCCTGTTTGTTGCTTTCCACCGGTAGATTCATCGTTAATTTTACCACCTTGTATCGGTACAAGAACACTGCCACTATCGTTACTAGTGAATTTTTGGACAAACATTCCTGTTTCTCTCTGATTCTTTAGTCATACGGAAGTGAAACCGATTGTACTGCCTTGTTTCAGTCTTCACAAGGCGGCTTGCAGATTTTGTTTTCGCATGAGTGAATTTTATCTGTCAGTTTTAGTTTCCAAGTAAACTCATACCAACATATTAACGCATATAGAGGCGGATGTCAAATGATTCCTAATTGAGTCTTGCGAGGGATTGCTGGGCGAGTTGGATATTTTGCTCAAGCATCGCAATCTCTATCGGATCTTTTTCAATTTCAAGGCATTTCTCGAACGTAGCGATTGCGTCATTGTAAGCGTGGTTTTTGTAGAGTAGGAAACCAAATAGCTGCAGGTCCGTCGCAGAATTTGGCAAGAGCCATGTAATGTGTTCTGCGGCTTGCAATGCTTTGTCTGTCTGTTCATCGCGCATATAGGTGCGCATGAGATTTCTCAAAATCCGGGCTAAAATTTCCTTATTTGTGGCTTCGACTAGCATGCTGGGGTGGAGTTCTACCGATTCTCCGAGGTTTTCCGTCAGTTTTTCTTCTAGGATGAGTTCCGACATGTGCCCGCCGGACTCAAATGCATCAATAAAAATATCAATGTACGCTCGCTTATATTTCACAATGAAATGGGTGGGAAAATTAACACCCGCGAGTGGCAATCCTGCGCGTTTGCCAACTTCGATGTAAATAATGGAGAGTGTAATCGGTATCCCAATTTTTCTGTCAAGAACGGTGTTAAGGAAATTATTAGCCAAAGCATCGTCGGTTTCGCGAGTGCCTCTAAAGCACTTTTCCCTAAAGAGATACCGGTTCAATTCATCAATCTGTTGTTCTGGGAATGTTATGCCCTTGATACGTTCACGGACAATGGATGCCATCTCATCGAGTTGCTGCAGATACGTTTCTATTTTGAGTTCAGGGTACTCGGTTTTTGCAATGAGTAAGGCCCCCGTTGCCAGTTCGAGCTCATTTTCTGGCTGCGTGGCGAAATGAAAAAATGAGTCTAGTCTGTATTTGTTCATAATTTTATAAAAAGTTGCATTTCCCGAGTAAATGTAGTATAATTAAGGGAGTTACATCATCACGTGGGGGATTAGCTCAGTTGGGAGAGCGCTTGCATGGCATGCAAGAAGTCACCAGTTCAAGTCTGGTATCCTCCATCTTCTTATTTTTCAGTCACGGGCACTTTGCGCGGTGTTTTTTTTACCTTCTCGGATTGGCGCTTTGCAATTCGGGGCGGGAGTCCGTTATCTAAGACACCTAAAAGTGTTAGATGGAGTTGTGCCCGAATGGGCAACGTTTCAAGCAGTGCGTCCTCATGCAGCTCTATCTGTTTCTGCCTCTCCAATCGTTTGGCGCGAGTTTTTTCCAATGTCTCTTTAATTTTTGCTTCTGTCACGTCGGAATCTTTTGATAGGCGATTCAAGATTTTCAAATGTTCAACGGCTGTCATCTGTTTTTGCCGTTTTAGCGTCCACATCGCTGCAATTTGAGTTTTCTGTGCCGGCGTTACGCCGAGTTCTGCCAAGGTGATACCTTGCTTTTCGTCCCCATTTTTTTGTGCGGAGGCGATAATGCTACAAAGTGCAAGACAGATGAATATCCCCATCGTTCGTTTTATCCACACTGCACATGACACGTTGTGCTCAAGATTTTGTCGTAAGGACTTACACATGTCGCCTGAAAGTGAGCTGATGTTGTGCAGCACACGTCTTGCGATTTGCATGAACATTCTCCTATTACCGGTTTTCAGATACTTCTCAACTTAACATATAGTCTAATACACTTTTCGCGAAATGTCAAATAAAAATAGTCTCATTTTGTGAGTCAATAGGTGCATGAACCGAATTAAACAGGTGCGTACGCATCCAATAGATTTCTCAGAAGGTTAGCTTTATCCAAAATGTCGGTGCCTTCAAAGTTACTTACCTCAAACAAGTAGGGCAGCTGGGTATAGAGATGCGAGAGTCCTAAAATATCGACAATTTGCTCTTCAATCCACTTATCGTAAGCGATAGGGTAAGTTCGGTGTGCGATAAAGAGTGATTGCAAGAATTCTCGAAAAGCGTCATAAAGTCGGTTGAAACTTTGAAAATGGAGGCCGCGCGGAACGTAAAGCTGAATATGTTCAAGGTTATTGAGGCAATAAGCACGTGCCATGCGGAGCCGTTTTTGGCGAAGAACTTCGTCGTAATAAGGCAGCCATTTTTCTCGGAGCTGGTGGAAATAGTCGCTCTTTTGATGGAGGACGACGCTGTAAACGAGAGAATTCCCGATGACAAGTTCAAACTCATCCGGTCCGCCCGTCCAACCGCGTGGCGTTGGGACGAACTGTCCATCGCTGAATTCTAAATCAACGTGTGCGTACTTTCCAACAGCGGCAAGCCGTTGAAAAATAGGCGTTTTGGTATAAAATTCCTCCCACATTTTTTGTAGTTCTGTGTGAGCTGTGGACATCACTTCTGGGCGCCCTAGCACAAGCACATCAAGACAGCTATCTTTACTGGCTTTACCGCGGGCACATGAACATATTAAACAGAGCGTCTCAATTTCAGTGATGGGTGCAAAGAAATCGATGATGGTTCCAGCAGCGTTTTGATGTTCAATAGTTGGGTATTTCGCTTGAAGATTCATAACTATTCGTGTGTTCGTGAATAGGTTGGCGTTCACGATTGGCGTTCGCATCAGTGCGTCGGGGTGTGCCGGTGATTGCCTCTGCGGATTCGTCGGTTTTAAACCGCAAATATAATTTCTGGGATTTGGCTGCCATGGAAGGATTCTTGAGTGCACGGTAACAGCGCATCATGTTGTAATGTGCATCCAAATCTTCGGGTTCTACTTCAATGGTTTTCTGAAATTCTGCGAGGGCGTTTTGATAGTCGCGTTTCAGGAAGTGTAGGATGCCCAATTTGTTCCGCACCCGTGTGTCGCGCGGAAATTGCGCGGCGGCAAGCTGAAGGTGCTGAATTGCTTTATCATAATTACCGTAAGCTTCTTGGACGAGCGCATAGAAGTAGTGCACCTTTGCGCGATGGGGGTTTCCAGGAGGTAACGTCTTCTGAATCTCAAACGCTTTGTCAAGCATCACTTCTGCTTCTCGCATTTTCCCTTCTTCAATATGGCACCGTGCCACGTTCACCCAACCGTCGAGGTATGCAGGCGCTATCTCTGTTACCTTCAAAAATGCGATTTCTGCGGCTTTCAAGTCGCCTTGCAGTAGGAGCCCAATTCCGTAGTCGTTCCAGCGTTCACGGTTTTTGGGCTGTTCTGATGGATGCGATATGGGACGCTTGGTAGAAGCGGTTGTATCGTGTACATGAAGCGTTGCTGTTGCGGATGCCATGACGGTAATGGGAAGATTTGGGATTGCCTTGATTTTCCCGGCGACATCCGATGTATCCCCAGTCCAGAGCCAGGTGCCATCGTCGTACCCCTTATCTACCTGAAAATCTGTATCTTCCGGATTGCGTACGCCGGCGTAAGCCCACTGTGTGTACCACCAATTGAATTTACGATAGTTCAATTTTGCGGTAAGTGTGAGTGTTTCACCACAGTCACCGGGAATTTCTAAGCGGTAACGAGCGGTATCGGCGGCACCCGGTGGAATCGTTCGGCTATAGAGCACGGTGCGCATTGCCCATGCATTCCGTTTGTTAATCCGATTTCCGTGTTCATCAAGCATGTAACTGTGGTAAAAATGTGCACTTGCATCAACGGGTGCGTTGCCATCGGGGGCATCAATTCTCCCATTCCAAAAAATAATCTTACCGTTTTCGTCGGTAGCTTTTAACTCCAGCCAGATGTCAAAGGCATCAATTGTTCCTGCCGGAAATTGGTGCCCGACATCCCGTGTACGCACAACGACATCAATTCGGACATTTTCACCTTTTTTTAATTGCAGAGATTTGTCGATTGTCTTACCGCCGTGGGTGGCGTTTTTTTTCTGGCGTGACAGCTTAGTTTGTACGTTGGGGATTGGCATACCGTCAGCGAACAGATCCAAGGTTACCTTATTATCTTGCAAAAATTCGGTTACTGCCTTGAGTTGTTCCTCGTGTTTATTCACGAATGGAAGGGCGGTGTTCGCCGCGGGAAAACGGTGGCTGTGTACTTTGCCGTTGATATTCGCTGCATCGGTGGATGGGGACAGCGGCATGTGGCAGTCTACACATTTTTTTGGTTTCTCGGGATAATAGAAAGAGAGCGCCCCTTGGTGAGAAACGCCGCTTTTCTGCCACTGATCATAGTCGTTAAAGCCGCGTACCCATCGGAAATTATTCACCGGTTCATCAAGATGCGTTTTGTGGCACGTTGAGCAAAATTCGGCTGTATTTTCTCGATGGAACGGTTTCAAGAAGCTCTTTTTGTGCGGCTCCGGATCCAGGCGAATGAGGTAGTTGTGCAGCTTCCGGACGATTGGATTGTCGCTGGTGGCGATGTCATGCAGCGGTGGGTATTTTATGATGTATCCGCTGTTCCCCATCGTATCTTTGACTTTCTCCATAGAATGGCACGCTGTGCAGGCAAGCCCGACTTGTGCGGCAGGGGTATGGAGGTTCTCGCGAATGGGCCTGTCCATGACGCCATTAAGTAAGATTGCTGCATCGTGGCAACCCCCGCACCATTTTGATGGCTGAATACCGTTAACCTCTTGCATATAGATAATTGATTTGCGGTACCACTGGTTATTGAAAGATGAGAAGTGATGTGCCGACTCACTCCACTGTTGGTAAATATCCGGGTGACACCCTTTTACTGCACATGTCTCTGAAGTGAGAAAGAAATCTGTCGGGATCAGGTTCCCTGTTCCGGTTTCAACGGATGCGGGGAAAAAGTTGCCTGTGGTACCTCCGCCCTCTTCATACATGCTAGTAGGAGGGAGTACCGGATTTTCGACTAGGTAGTTCTCATTCGGTAGGTAATACTGCATGAGCCTGACTCCGAGCGGGAAAAGCAGTATGCCTATGAGTGTCGCTACACCGATTTTTTTCATGGATAGGGTAATAAGGGCGCTATCTCGCAATAGGTGGATAGAGAAAAGGATTGCCCCGGCGCTAACACTGACGATATGGGTGATGAGCAGCCAGTGATACGGCGTCGTTGCGCCGACAATCATCAAATACCCACCACTGCTAATCCCAATAGATATTCCCAGAATACCTATTCGTCCGAGTGTTGAGATTCGCTTGAATTGTTTATAGGCATAAATGCTGAACGGGAGTATCAATGCGATACCAAGTCCGACGTGGAGTAGAACATTGGAAATGTAAAAGAGCGTCGGTTCCCCAAAACTGAATAAGTATGTGCTATTTAGCAGTAGAATGAGGAAGGCGTAGAAGGAAAGTTTTCGCATGTTTATCTCATAAGATTGTCGCGGATAGACGAAATGGATTATTATCCCGCGGTATAGCCGCCATCAATCGGGAAGGCGATGCCTGTGACGAATGCCGCTTCATCGGATGCAAGGTATAGGGCGCCGTAGGCAATTTCTTCCGGTTTGCCCAGTCGCTTCATCGGATGCTTATCCGCGAGTTTCCGATATTCCGCGGGCGTTTTGACGACGCCCGCAACCAATGGCGTTTCAATAAATCCGGGACAGATGCAGTTAACTCGGATGTTGTCTTGGGCGTAATCGAGTGCCATGCCGCGGGTAAGGTTTGTTACCCCGCCCTTGGAAGCCACGTAAGCTGCGCGAACATCGGCGCCTACAATCCCGTAGATGGAGGACATGTTGATAATAGAACCGCCCCCATTCTCCTGCATTGCAGGAATCGCGGCTTTCGCGCAGAGATATACCCCGGTGAGATTCACAGCCAAACAGTCGTGCCAATCTGATTCTGGTAGTTCTGCAACGGGAAGCCGCATCGCAATACCGGCATTGTTGAATAGCACATCCAATTTGCCGTAGGTTTTAACGGTTTCTTGAACCATCTGTTCGGTATCAGATGCTATTGTCACATCAACTGGCATGTAAAGTCCTCTGCCGCCGGTGGCACGGATAATATTCACGCTCTGTTTTCCGCCCGCAGCGTTTATGTCGGCAACAACGACGTTTGCCCCGTGTTGTGCGAATAGGATGGCTGTCGCCTTGCCGATGCCCGAGGCTGCGCCTGTGATAATCGCTACTTTATTTTTTAGGCGGGCACCGTTGGAAATTACGCTTCCCGGGGTGTCTTGCATCGTTACGCTTTTTCCTTCCACGCTGCCGGATTTTCTTCAGGTTCGCCGATTTCATTTCTTAGTACACCGATATTTTCTATTTCTAGTTCAATTACGTCGCCGGGTTGTATCCACCTGTCGAGTTCCCACCCACAGCCTTTACCAACGGTGCCTGAGCCTAAGAAGTCCCCCGGATAAAGCGTTTCGGATTGGGAGACGAAGGAAATCATTTCCGCGAACGTGTAATACATATCGGACGTATTTCCATCTGCCCAGACGTCGCCATTAACTCTGGCAATCATTCGGAGATTGTACGGTTCTCCAATCTCATCCGGGGTGACAAGGCAAGGCCCCATGATGTTACTCTTATCAAAATCCTTCCCTTTTGCGGGACCAAGTGCCAAGGACATATGCCGGAATTGAATATCGCGGGCACTCATATCGTTATATATGGTATAGCCGGCGATGTATTCGGGTGCTTCCTCTATCGAAATATTTTTCCCTATTTTACCGATATAGACACCCCATTCTAGCTCAAAATCGAGTTTCTCTGTGTAATTCGGCCAGGTAACCACGGCTTCGTGCCCGGCGATGGATGCGGGGCTCGTGCTACCGCGGTAGTAATTTGGCAGTTTGAACCATTCACGGGAAATCTCCTTACCGGTGATTCGTGCGGCCGCATCCATGTGAGTTTTGAAGACACCAAAGTCGCGAAGACTTGCTGGGTGAGGAAAAGGTGCCAGTATTTGAACATCGGCGACTGATAAAACGGTGTCGGTGTCATCCACCGGAGCGTTTTGGGTGGCTGCGCTGCGGGCGCGCCACTTTTGTCGAGCGCTTAACCCGTCGCCAGTTTGCCCACCGCCCGTCTCTGTGGATGCAGAGGTTGCGGTTGTTCGGTAGACAAGTTGCTCTTCAACGGTATCAATGTACGACTGTAAACTCGCGATGCGTGCTTGCGCGAAGCACTCAAGCATATCCAACCCGTCTGCAGCGGTATCTAAATCTACAATTTTATTCCCGTCAACCCAGGCGCCGACTTGAGACTTTTCTGGTGATGACGGTTTCTTGAAAGTAACGAGCTTCACAAAAGATGTCTCCTAATGTTCTTTGTGTCGATTCTCAAGCACTTCTATCGATGAAAATATAATTCAGACAGTTAAAGAGAGAAATACTTCTTCCAATGTCATTTCAGGCGTGTGCATTTCAAGCAGCTTCCACCCGCGGCGGACGATGATTTCTGCAACATCTGCTCGAATATCTGTTGTCATCGCGTACTGAATCTGGAATACCGTTGTGCCTTTATGAACTGCGGTTGTCACCTCAGGGATACTCTTGAGTATTGCCAGTACCTCGTCTGCAGCAGCACCTTCAATGTCGACTGTGAGCGTTTTTACCGGGGTTTCACTTTCCTGAGCCGATTGAGTCTCCTCAGTCAGTCTAGAAGTCGCGCGTCCATCGGTGAGTTGCATATCGCCGGTAATGCGCCCTTGGCTGATGATAATCAGACGTTCACAAGTCTGACTGGCTTCAGAGAGAATGTGTGTGCTAAAAAGGATTGTACGTTCTTCGCCGAGTGTTTTGATTAACTCGCGTATTTCTACGATTTGCCGCGGGTCCAACCCAGAAGTCGGCTCATCGAGGATTAGGACGTCTGGCTCGTGAATAAGCGCTTGTGCTAAACCGACGCGTTGTCGGAAACCGCGCGACAATTGCCCGATAATCTGATGCCGACGTTCGGTTAACCCGCACGCCTCAATTGCTATATCCAACCCTTTCTTACGCTGCTGAGATGGGACGCTACGAATTTTCGCCAGGTAGGTGAGGTACTTCGTGACTGTCATTTCATGATAGAGCGGGACGTTTTCTGGAAGATACCCAATACGTTTGCGGACATCCCGCGATTCTTTGAAAACGTCGTAACCTGCAATGGTGACGCGTCCACTGCTCGCGGGCATGAAGCAGGTAAGGATGCGCATTGTTGTCGTTTTACCTGCGCCATTGGGGCCAAGAAACCCTACCACCTGTCCTTTGTCAACATTAAACGAAATATCTTTGAGTGCCTGAAACGGGCCATAATTTTTTGTAAGGTGTTGAACATCTATCATTTTTTGTTTACTTCACAAATATGACGCTTCTGATATGTGTGTCTGCCTATCTCTTTAACTGAGGGCACTGTCGTAGGAGTTGTTATCAACGGATTGTGGGCTGCATTTTCGCGGGATGTCAAAATCCTGATGCGATAGAACCCCTGACAGATATAGATTGTTATCGGCATTTACTGCCTCTGAACGGGCGAATACCTCTGGCAGGAGCACTCGCTCCGAGCGAATTTTAATCTTATCTTCAGTAACGTAAACTTTCCGGTAAGTCATCGGATAACATATAATACCGGCGCTGATGATGCACCGGATGCCTTGTTCTCGGAAAACGCGGTTGAGATGCAGATGCCCACAAAAGCATCCCAAGACGTTTTTCTCAAACGGTGCCATGATTTCAAGCGTTTCTGCAGAATTGCCGATTCTTGAGCTAATGCCCTGAAACTCGACATTTGGCAAAAGGAGTTGATGTGAGAAAATAAATACCTCTTCGTCATTATCCGCTGCCGCTTTTAATTCCTGTTCTAGCCAGACGAGTTGTGTTGTGCTAATGTAACCGTGTGTAAGATCTTCAGGGACTTCTTGTGTATCTAAGAGAATAAAACGGATATTTTTATGTTCGAAACTGTGATATGCCCTACCATTTGCCCCAAAAAGTGATAGATAGGTGGTTTTTGAACCTGTTTCAGGATGCAAATCGTGGTTGCCAGGGATGTAATAGCACGGGGAATTTAACCCTTCTCCAAGGCGTTTTGCATGGTGTAGGGCAGATTCATATTCTTCACCGGACATGTTAAAACTTTTCCCGCCGCAAACAATGTCGCCGCCATGAATTACAAACGTCGGCGCGAAACTGTTCAGTTGTTCTACCAATTTTTCGTAGAGTTGAACGCTATTTTTTTGTTGCTGCAACCCACTAGCAAAGTTTTCAGGGGCATTGGGATAAAGATGTGTATCTGTAATAAATGCGAATTTAAAGGCTGTCATGGTATGTCCTTACGTGAGCGATAATTTTTGTAGAATTGCGATGTAAGCACGGGTATCTGCGTCAATATAACGTTCCACTGTCCATCCGGCGCCTTGAACTATTTCTTCCATTTCTGATTTTGAGACGAATAAGTAATCAAACCAAGGTGTAGCATATTTTTTGTGACGGAACCGGAATCGAGTCCATCAAGTTCATATTTTGATGCATCTCCTCCTACGGCGTTGAGTAACGTTGGAAATACATCCATTGCTGCGCGGAATTCCTGAATGACTTGTCCCGCGGAAATGCGTTCTGTCCAGTGCCTCATGCCGGGCGAGCGGATGCCGCCTTCATACAGGCTGAATTTATGTCCTTTCAGTTTTCCTGCGGTGCCACCGTAGTACGGTTCTTGTGTTCCATCCAACCAGTTTCGTGTTTCACGCCAGGGCCCGTTATCACTCTGAAAATAGGAGAAGGTGTTTTCTGCTCGAGTTTAGAAGGTGTACCCTACTTGTTCCAAAAACTCCTGTCTAGGCTCCGGTACTGTATCGCTTCAGAAACATGCAGGGGTTGAATCGCGCTGGACTGTTCCAAATCTGCGATGGTACGCGAGACTTTCAAAATTCTGTCATAGGCGCGCGCACTGAGTCCTAATTGGTTAATAGCCACTCGTAGCAAATCTTGCGTTTGCGCGTCCACCTTACAGTATTCTCGAATCTGCTTAGATTCCATATCTGCATTGGCGTGAATTTTTGTTCCGTGAAACCGTTGGTGTTGCTTTTGTCGGGCCGCTTCAACACGTTCCCGTACGGTTACAGAGGACTCGCCCGTCGTCTCTGCTGAGAGTTCCGCGTACTTGACTGCAGGCACTTCAACCTGAATATCAATGGGATAAAGATGTGTATCTGTAATAAATGCGAATTTAAAGGCTGTCATGGTATGTCCTTACGTGAGCGATAATTTTTGTAGAATTGCGATGTAAGCACGGGTATCTGCGTCAATATAACGTTCCACTGTCCATCCGGCGCCTTGAACTATTTCTTCCATTTCTGATTTTGAGACGAATAAGTAATCAAACCAAGGTGTAGCATATTTTTTGTGACGGAACCGGAATCGAGTCCATCAAGTTCATATTTTGATGCATCTCCTCCTACGGCGTTGAGTAACGTTGGAAATACATCCATTGCTGCGCGGAATTCCTGAATGACTTGTCCCGCGGAAATGCGTTCTGTCCAGTGCCTCATGCCGGGCGAGCGGATGCCGCCTTCATACAGGCTGAATTTATGTCCTTTCAGTTTTCCTGCGGTGCCACCGTAGTACGGTTCTTGTGTTCCATCCAACCAGTTTCGTGTTTCACGCCAGGGCCCGTTATCACTCTGAAAATAGGAGAAGGTGTTTTCTGCTCGAGTTTAGAAGGTGTACCCTACTTGTTCCAAAAACTCCTGTCTAGGCTCCGGTACTGTATCGCTTCAGAAACATGCAGGGGTTGAATCGCGCTGGACTGTTCCAAATCTGCGATGGTACGCGAGACTTTCAAAATTCTGTCATAGGCGCGCGCACTGAGTCCTAATTGGTTAATAGCCACTCGTAGCAAATCTTGCGTTTGCGCGTCCACCTTACAGTATTCTCGAATCTGCTTAGATTCCATATCTGCATTGGCGTGAATTTTTGTTCCGTGAAACCGTTGGTGTTGCTTTTGTCGGGCCGCTTCAACACGTTCCCGTACGGTTACAGAGGACTCGCCCGTCGTCTCTGCTGAGAGTTCCGCGTACTTGACTGCAGGCACTTCAACCTGAATATCAATTCTATCTAATAGGGGGCCGGAGATACGGGAGACATAGCTCTGAATTTGGTTCGGTGTGCAGTTGCAATTTCGAGTCGTGTCACTGAAAAATCCACATGGGCATGGATTCATTGCAGCGACAAGCATGAAATTTGCGGGGTAAGTGAGCGACGCGGTGGCGCGTGATATCGTCACAGCACCGTCTTCTAACGGCTGCCGCATGACTTCAAGCACATTTCTTCGAAATTCGGGAAGTTCGTCTAGAAAGAGGACACCGTTGTGTGCGAGGCTAACTTCACCAGGACGAGGCACCTGGCCGCCGCCGATTAACCCGGCGTCTGAAATGGTGTGGTGAGGGGAGCGGTAGGGACGTGTCACAACCAACGGCATGTCACCCGGCAGAATTCCAACGATACTCTGAATCTTTGTTGTTTCCAGGGATTCATCCATAGAGAGCTGAGGCAGAATGGAGGAAATACGCTTGGCAATCATCGTTTTACCGGAACCAGGGGGCCCAATCATAATCAGATTATGTCCACCCGCTGCCCCTACCTCAATCGCGCGTTTGACGTGTTCTTGCCCTTTAACATCGGATAAATCGAGAAGCGGATGTGATAACGAGTCTTCTTCAGCGGAATTAAGCGTGTGAGTTTCCGGTGATATCTCTTTTGTGCCATTTAGAAAGGAGACTGCATCCGTTAAATGCGCGACGGGGTACACGTTCAATTCCTCAACAATCGCCGCTTCTTTCGCATTTTCAGCAGGTAGGATGATGTCCAACAGCTTGTTCTCTTTTGCGGCGATTGCCATCGGAAGAACGCCGTGTAGACTCCGAATGCTACCGTCAAGGGCTAATTCTCCTAAGAGCATAGCGTCTTCAAGCCGTTCGACTTTAACCTGATTGGTGGCAGCCAGGACACCGATGGCAATCGGGAGATCGAAAGCGGAACCGGCTTTTCGGATGTCTGCCGGGGCGAGATTCGCTGTGATGCGTCCGGGTGGAAAATAGTATCCGGCGTTCTTAATTGCCGCCATCACACGTTCTTTGCTCTCTCGGATAGCACTGTCAGGTAATCCGACGGTGCTGAATGCCGGGAGCCCGTCGGCGACATCTACTTCAACTTTAACGATATAAGCATCAATTCCCAGCATCGCACTGCTGAAGACTCTTGCTAACATACAGTTTTCCTAACCTAGGGCGAAACCGCCGTTTCGTTTGTGCTGTTGAACGGATAGCGATTGACTACTTTTGGTGTTGATTAATTTCTTATTTTTTACCTGAAGGTTAAGGTGATTTGTCTAGACTTGTTCTGGTAAAGCGCCTCTGAACGAATCGGGTAGAGAAACCATTTTTTATTATAGCACAATTTTAAAGGAACATACAATACCTAAGTGTTGTTTATAACTGCAAAAAATTCGGGTCTCCGGTCAGTTCATGCAATGTTTGGAGTTGTTGTCTGTTGGCTATAACCAGCAGCGCATCCCCTACTTCCAGTTGCCTATTACCGGATAGATTATAGATGAATGTTCCTACTTTATTGCGAATGGCAATAACAACTAAGCCGGTCTGATTGTGAATTTGGGCGGCAGCAAACCGCTTCCCGACAAGTGCGGAATCTTCCTGGATGATAGACTCATGAAAACGATTTTTCTCTTGGTTTTGCATGATATTTGACAGAAAATCCGTAAAATGTGGTTCAAGGATTACAGTTGCTAGCCGTGTACCACCGATTTGATCTGGCAAGACGACTTCATCAGCACCTGCTCTAATGAGTTTTATGGGTGAATTATTCTCAACCGCTTTGGAGGCAATTCTTAAACGGGGATTTAGGGTTTTCGCGGAGATGACGACAAATAGGTTGTCCTGGTCACGGCTGAGGCATGTGACTAGCCCGCGAGCGCTTTCAATACCTGCGTTCATCAGGACTTCGTCATCGGTGGCATCCCCCTGAATGTACGGAAAATCGTGTATATTTGCAAGATAGAGCAGCCGTTCTTCTTCTTCTTCAATACCGACGAACGGCACTTCAGCGTTAATCATCTCTTCAAGAACATGCACGCCGGTATCACCCAATCCACAAATGATATAATGTTCGGATAGATTTTCGACAGTTCGGATCATTTTTCTCCGTCGGAAAAAGCTTTGAAGCTGGCCTTCAATTAGAAAGGCAGTTGCGATACTCACACTATAAGTAAATACCCCGAATCCACCAAGGATAAGGAACAGTGTGAAAGTACGTCCTGCGTTACTCATCTCCATGTCAGTATACCCAACAGTTGTTAAGGTGATAACCGTCATATAAACTGCATCAAGGAGTGTCCATGGTCCTTCGACGTTGTTTCTTTCGAGCAGAATATAACCGATAGTTCCGGAGAGAAGAATTCCAGTTAACAGCGTGACTGCAATGATAAAGTTGCGCTGATAGTTCATATTCGGCAGAAATTTCTGTTTGGGCCTTCGCTTCAGGATGTGAAAGCGCGAGGAACTGCCAAGCTATAGAATGAACTTCTATGTGATACGCCGGGAATTTCGGCAGCAATTACGTCTATAAGGCCCAATGGTTTGAACGTTTATCCTTCTTTTTCGCAATACGTTTGACGAGTGGATGTGGTTCATGTCGTGCAATATCGAAGAGAGTCTGATGTACCATTCTATCCAGCGTCGGTAACAGGCGTGCGACTTCTATGCGAACCCAAGCAGCAGCGTCCTTGAGTCCGCGTTCAAACCAGTACTCCGGGTTTCTTAAGTCGTGTTTGGCAAGTGCTGTAAGTGCTACGGCGCGAATCCGTTTATTTTCATGAGCTGCGTACGTCAAAATAGGCATGATGTAACCATCATCGTGCCGGCTCATGATTCGCGGCGCGTTGTATACAACATCAGTAGATGCGTCATTGAGATACAAAGTGTACCATTCAAACAATTCTTCGGTTTGACTTTTCCAAAAGTCTAGTTCCTCGAATTCTACGTTTGGGATTTTGAGCATCGAGCATCTCTATAATTTGGGAATCCTCGGTTTTTCATGAACACTCAAGGTACTTAATCTAATTTCTGACGCGTTTTTCAAGGTATTTCGTCTTGCGAGGTATCCGTTTGCGGTGTGTCCTCTTGCTCCGTTTGAGATTTGTCTTCTTGTGGGTTATTGGCTCGATTAGCAGCCCGGACGTAGCCCATTCTGAGTTCGTAGAGTGAATTTGCCAAAAAATTTGTCTCTGGTGCGATAAGGTTCCCCATCGTTTTTTCTTGAAGAACCTCTAAACCGTCAATAATTCGTTTCACTAGTGGGAGATTAACAACGACTTGTTCTGTTTCAGGGTTGTGTACCCCTCCTAAGTAAAGCTGCGCCATAGTCACTTGATCTGCCACAAAAGTGATGAAGTTCATAGGCGGGAGTTCTTGTTCATCTTGTTCATCTTGTTCATCTTGTTCATCTTGTTCAATTGTTTCATCCATGTTGATTTCCTTTCCTATTCTTCGTCAAAGATAATGATTTGTGCGAGCAGGCTACCTGCTTGGTTGTTATTGTTAGGGTTTTCATTCATTGCGAGAAAAATAACACCGTCTGCTGGTGAAGGATTGTCGTAACGGGAGCCGGCTGCAAACACCGTTGAACCAATTTTAGCGATAAGCGCCCCGATATTTGTGCCGGGAAGAAGGTAAGCGTTACCGCCGGGGGTATTTGCAATGCCATCGCCTCCACACCACCCGATCCGGTTTTGCAGGTCCGGCGACCAAGCGCCTTCTGCGTCAATAACGAGGCGTTGTCCTTTTTTGATGCGCACGTAGCTTTCTTGCCAAACGGGGCTTGGGCGCGCGGTACGGATAACTGTCAATGCCATATTTTTCTCCAATATTATAGGTGGGCATGGAAGTGCCATAATCGTGCGCACTTCCATGCCCGGTACTAGATTTCACTTTCGTAAAGTAGATGATTTCTGGCACTTACCAGATTCTAGTCCTTGTCTCGGATGGTGATGTTAATAATAGCATCATCGATAACGATAGTGTCAACTACATCCATTCCACTGGTAACCTTTCCAAAAACGGTGTAATCGCTATTAACAATGATGGTATCTCGGCAGATAAAGAATTCGGATGCATCTGCAACGGTTGCCCCTTCCTCCTTTGCCATTGCGACTACCCCTCTCGACATCTGTTGGGCCCCGTTCTCAATTGGGATATTCTCTTCTGTTACAAATCGCGAGCCGGCTTGAATGAGGAGCGGTTCAACGCGATGGAATTTTTCCCGTTTATAATAGTGAACTTTCGCATTCTTGATGAAATTGCGTGACGTTTCCGGGGCTTCAGTTGCGAGAAATTCAATTTCAATGTTGCCCTTTTCGGTTTCAATCACAGCTAACACGTCGGCCGGATTAATCTGTGGTTTCGCTACGGTTTGCACGTTGCCGGCACCAGAGCTTCGTTGGCGGGGCACAGGTGCTTCCCGTTTGTCCTGTTGCGTACAACTTATAATAAGCGTGGTAAACACCCCCGCTGTAGCGAATAGAGCGGCCAGTATGAGCTTATGGGTTCGGTTACTGTTTTGTCGAGCTAGCATATCTTGACTTCGCCTCCAATCGGATTTTTGTCATGACATCACCCACTGATAACTCATCAACGACATCCATTCCTTGGCGGATTCCCCCGAAAGTCGTGTATCCTCCGTCGAGATGTGGTTGTGGTTTTAGGCAAATGTAGAACTGACTTCCAGATGAATTAGGCGCATTTGTTCGCGCCATTGCCACCGTACCTCTCATATGTGGACGTTGGTTCGGATTGGTATATTCATCGATAATATTCCATCCGGGCCCACCGGTTCCATCACCTTTCGGACACCCGCCCTGAATGATATTCAGCCCGGGTTCATCAACTTTACGATGAAATGTGAGTCCATCGTAAAATTTCGCCTTAATGAGTTTTTTGAAATTATCAACTGCCACGGGGGCAGCGTCCGGATAAAACTCAATTACGAATTGACCTTTGTCAGTTGTGACTACTGCCACCTGTTCTTCGGGGGGCTGATTTCCACTAAAAGGCAGCGCGCAGCCGATGAGGGTTTGCACTTGAAATAAAAGAAGAAACGTTAGAAATAAATTCGTGATTGTTTTCATTCACTCTCCTTTAGGTAGCAGCGTGATTCCACTTTTTTGAACGGGGTAACGCATTACTGAACGCCGTGAGTTATGACGTTTTGGGAGCTGTCCAAACGGTTGTCAATTTAATCTCGTCACGTCCGCGGGTGAGAAGCCTTTGCGCTGTCCGACGTTGTCAATGAAAAGTGCATTATCATTGAGTTCTCGTGTACCTTGACACGCCATTTCTGCTTCCACATTCTTATATAATCGTAAATGAAATTTGTTTAGCGTTCAAATGAAGAACAATCTAAATCTCTAATATACTTTGGTGAATAGAATAGCAAGATAAAGAAAAAATGTCAACCCTTTATTTTTTTGGGGAAAACGCTGAGGCGTATCTTGTATTTCTTAGGGTAGGAAGGGTACAGTGCCACTGCCAGAGCGAGCGTCTGAACCGCCGTTGTTGTTCGTGCTGCCGTAAGTCAGGCTGCCATAGGGGGCACAACAGCAGTAGTTGTGTCCGCATTCGCCGGGGACACCGGACGGTGCTCTTGTGGAGCAGGAACCTGTATCTGTGCACAGTTATAGTCCGGATTGTTCGCACAGCCCGAATCACTGCCACTGCTCCGGATGTGAATTCTACAATACCATATCCCAGACTCGACTCAGATGTAACAACTGTTTTTGGGAGAGTTTCTCACGTTTGAATCCTTCCGTTTCATAGAGAAGGTAGAGTTCGTCTTCTTCATCCGGCGTGAGGCGATTTGCCGTTTCATCTGACGTGACGCTATCTGCCAAAGGTTTTTCGCTCGCTGTCTCATGCGGTTCGTCACCATCCGAGTGTCCACCTAGTGTGGCGTTTCGGGAAGCATCCCCGTTCTGCTGTTGACTGGCTTCCAATTGCTTGACGGCTTCTTCGGTGCGCGTAATCTCCTCCTGCGTCTGCTTATCGACGTACTGCAGATAGAGCAAGCCCGTCACAAAAAGGATAAAGAGGCCAAGCGCGCCGATAAATAAGCGGTTGCTTAACAAATCTTTTAACATTGTAAAGTCTCCTTTATGGATAGTTGGTTTTCCGCGCGTGTCTATCTCCACGTTTCGTTTAGATTCAAAATTACTCATCTTGCGCTGTTTTGTCCCAATTGCGATAGAGGATATTGGTGTTCCGCATCGTATCGTATGCTGTATCGGCATAGTCTTTTTCGTTCTCCATGTGCTCCTTCGCGGCATCCAGGCGCCCGTCCCAGTTGGCGTATGCGCCGTTGAACATAAAAACGGTGAACAGTCCAATTATCAGTGTAGTCCCTATCAATCTTCGTTTCATAAGAAGTATCTCCTTTGTATATCAGTCAGAGGCTGGGTGCAAAAGTGACTTATCAAGTTCAAACGGGAATAAGGGGCGTGCACTTTCGAGGTTAATCCCATCTGCTTCGGTGAAGGTTGTCGCCCAGGGTGTATGCGACACGTCTAATGGCGGGATGACGGGCCATGTTAATTTCATCAAATCGTCATTACGGGCAGCCTCCCATGGGGTTTTAAACCCAGCATCGTAGGCGCGCGTTAGCGCGTTGAAGAATTCGCTCTGTGCTTTCCCTGCTGCGGGGTAGGCGGGGTGTTCCGTTTGCCCTGTTCGCATATAGTATAGGAAGAGATATGTGTTTCGCGCGAATTCTGCGGCCTCACTGTCCTCTGGCGGGAACGGGGGGATGTGTTCTGCGCTCCAATGCCCTATTTCTCGTGCGTGCTGTCGGAGTGCTTCTACGGGGTGGGTTTCAAGGAGTTCTGCGTGGTAGGTGAGTGGCCCGTCATACGTTTGCGTCACTTCCGCCACGGGTGTTGTCTGTTCACGGTTTCCTTGTGCGGTTGCGGGCGGCACTCCCGGTGTGCGCGGTTCAGCATGCCATTCGTCGTCATGCGAGTGTCCGTCGGGTGTTGTCTCCTCGGCAGACGTTTCAACCTTGGGAGGGTCCGGCGTCTGGGTAGTGGGTACCGCCTCGTGCTGGTGCTGTTCCCGCCATTGCTTGAGTCGTTCTTCTGTGCGTGCGTGTTCTTTAGCGTTTTGCTGTTCGACGTACTGCAGATAGAATAGGCAACCCGTTACAAAAAGGATAAAGAGGCCAAGCGCGCTCATAAATAAACGGTTGGTAAACAAATATTTGGACATTGTAAAGTCTCCTTTATGGATAGTTGGTTCTCCGCGCGTGTTTATCTCCGGCCTGCTTCGGGACAGAGGGGTGTTTGACATGGTGGTGGGTATCCATCGCGAGAAGTGTTATTGCATGATTTTGGCACTCCTTTTTTTCTCAGGTGTCACCCCAGGTGATTTTTCCTTTTCAAGCAAAATTATAGCAAAAAAGCATTTTCGCAATAGGATGACAAACACGTGCTAGCATCGCATCTAAACATCGCACAAATATTACAAGAAGTGCAGGCAAGGGCTAGTGCGGGGCGCCTTCTGCGAAATCCTGTCAACTAATGCCACGAGTGCGCGGAGACAGCCGCCGGATTACAGGTATAATACGGATGTCCCCTACCACATGTCGTCGCATGCGAGGTGGTTCCACCACAACCTGTCCAAGCGTTCGCAGGACAGACAATGTCATTGTCATCATCGTCATCACCAGAGTCCGGTGCGTCACTGGGGAATTGGTGGGTATGCGAGTCACACGCATAGAAACCTGTCAGGGTGCAGTAGTTGTTATTTGCATTCGTTGAAGAACAACTCGCTTGATACGAGTGATCTGTGCCATCGCATTCATAATGGGCGTGCCGTGAGGAACACGACTCATACACCCACTCGTGTTCGCTAGCTTCACTTGGCTCTATCGTATGATTACCACACGCACCTGTTATCGTGCTACGGCTATAAATACCGTCCGGATCGTAGGGGTCATTGAAATTAGAACCCACGGTACCGGATTCAAAAGTCTCATCATGGGAACCGTTCAAGGACCACCATGCGTTCCGGTGATCCCTTTTTGTGTTTGTGCAATTTCGATAGGCTTGATTGCAGCGTTCTTTGCGTTTACCATCCTCCCAGACCCATTTTTTACAGAAACGCAATTTATGCTTTGCCATTCCGACTTCATCACAACTGTAGTAGTAAATCCCATCCCCCCGCACGTCAGCTGATGCCCCAAGAAAGCCTTACTTGGTGTTTCAAACTCCACGGCACATGTCCCAAATACAAAATGATTCCCCCGACACAAAAATGAGGGCAAGTTCTCACGACACGTCTTCTTTTCCCAACTCGGCACATAATGATCGATAGAGAGGGTACTCGCATGCTGAGGATGCGACTCATGATGCGACTCGATAATCAATGTAGCCGCCGTATAGGCTACATTATATTTGTCAACTGCCGCCTTAAACGCATCGATGCTCGCCTTCAGACGATTCAGCTCAGAACTATACAGTTCCATGAGGCTCAAGTTGCTATAGTAGGATTTCCATTCCGATTCGAGTCTCCCTCCTAATCCACCGGTTGCTGCCCAAAAACCAGTCCCCATCAGCTCTATGAGGAAGTTCATCACCGTTTTTCGGCGATTCTCTTCACCCACCTCAGACCATTTCATACTCAGGATGTCTACAACCCCCACGCAGCATCTACATCCTCTTTTCTATCTCTGACTTTACCTTCCGCGGATCGCAAACGCTCTATAGCGTTGGTTACCCTTTGGTCGTAATTGGCATCAGAGGGAATGGTACAGAAACTGAAAACGGATAGACAGATAACATACATTCCAATTGCAAAAATCGTTTTTCTCATGAGAGTCTCCTTCTATTCAGGTGTCGGAAAATTTGAGGGGCGTCGTTCGTGGCTTTCTCGGGCGTCCTCCGCTGGGAGGCGTATCCAATGTAACGTCCCTAAATCACTCATCCGGGCAAGTTCCCACCTAAAACGTTTGTATGCCTCACTCGGCGGGATTCTATCTTTCCATGTGAATGTATCACTTCGTTTTGACAACTCACTTCCCTTCTTATGTTCGGCAATGCGCTGCACATCCCAATTCCTGTATGCTTTTAGGAAAATAGGGTTGGTTGTATCGCCAATACTTTCATAGTATGTCATCAGATAATTGTCTCGTGCGATGGCTGCGGCTCCGTGGTCATCGGGTGGGAAGGGCGGTATCCACTTCGCGCTCCAGTGTCCGCGCTCTTTCGCTTGTGCGCGAAGTGCTTCCACGGGGTGTGTTTCAAGGAGTTCTGCGTGGTAGGTGAGTGGCCCGTCATACGTTTGCGTCACTTCCGCCACGGGTGTTGTCTGTTCACGGTTTCCTTGTGCCGTTGCGGGCGGCACTACCGGTGGGTGCGGTTCAGCATGCCATTCGTCGTCATGCGAGTGTCCGTCGGGTGTTGTCTCCTCGGCAGGCGTTTCAATCTTGGGAGGGTCCGGCGTCTGGGTAGTGGGTACCGCCTCGTACCGGTGCTCTTCCCGCCATTGCTTGAGTCGTTCTTCGGTGCGTGCGTGTTCTTTAGCGTTTTGCTGTTCGACGTACTGCAGATAGAACAGGCAACCCGTCACAAAAAGGATAAAGAGGCCAAGCGCGCCGATAAATAAGCGGTTGGTAAACAAATATTTGGACATTGTAAAGTCTCCTTTATGGATAGTTGGTTCTCCGCGCGTGTTTATCTCCGGCCCGCTTCGGGACAGAGGGGCGTTTGACATGGCGATGGGTATCCATTGCGAGAAGTGTTATTGCATGATTTTGGCACTCCTTTTTTTCTCAGGTGTTACCCCAGGTGATTTTTCCTTTTCAAGCAAAATTATAGCAAAAAAGCATTTTTCGCAATAGGAGGTACAAATTTCCTGATGACAAACACGCGCTAGCATCGCATCTAAACATCGCACAAATATTACAAGAAGTGCAGAGAAGGGGCTAAAAGCCGGAGGGGCTCCTTCTGCGAAATCCTGCGAAATCTTTTTCAACATTTTCTCAGATTTATGAAGGATACCGCGATTAGGAGTTCACCGTGACAGGGGAATTTTATCAGGTAAGCTCCGTTTTTAAGGGAGATTTGCTCGTTCTGAATGTTCAGACAATTTTTGACAAATGCGGCGTTAATTGATATAATAGTATCAATTCTGAAAAATAATGGGCTGGCTTATGGTAAAACTTGAGCGTGAAAGTGCTAATTATACCAACTCAATCGGGATGCGGTTCGTCAAAATTGAGCCCGGTAGTTTTTTTATGGGCTCGGATAACATCCAGCTATCCGATGAATTAACCGCGGGCAAGGCACACCTGCGTGAAGGCGATTGGGACGAGCGTCCTGTGCACGAGGTAACTGTCAGTACACCGTTCTACCTGGGTATTTTTCAAGTAACGAACGCGGAGTATGAGCGATTCGCTCCGGAGCATCGTCGTCTACGCGGGAAACTTGGTTTTTCACAAGAAGACGGTGAGGCGGTTGTTTTTGTGAGTTGGAATGATGCCGTTCGCTTCTGTGAATGGCTATCCGAACAGGAGGGGGTTCCTTACCGGTTGCCAACGGAGGCAGAGTGGGAATACGCGTGCCGCGCCGGCACAACGACGCATTTTCATACCGGAGATACCCTGCCTGATGTTTTTCATAAGAACGTCGGGGAGAGTTGGTACCCGGATGCGGAACGGAGTCGGGGGGCCGAAGAGGTGGTTTCCTTACAGGTGGGGCAGACTCCGCCGAATGCATGGGGTTTGTTTGATATGCACGGCAATGTGGAAGAGTGGTGCCACGATTGGTATGGGCACTACGAGTCGTATCCGCAAAAGGAACCGGTTGGTAGGGCAGATGGGCTTTATCGTGTTACCCGCGGTGGAAGTCATTCAACATTACTCTGTTATTTGCGTTCTGCAAATCGGATGGGCACGTTGCCTGAAGATAAACATTGGTACATCGGTTTCCGCGTGGTGCGCGGTGCATTGCCCGATACGCCACCGCTCCCCGTCCGGAAAGTGGGGTTATGGGGGCAGGCAGTTAAACAAATCGTTGCGACATCGCCGGCTATTAATACTGCCTGCTTTGAGGAACCACTGACTTATGTTAAAATTCCGGAAGGTTCAAGTGGGCCGTTGTTTTCAGCGCATAATCATGTTCCATCAATTGTTGAATGTTCGAACGGGGACTTGTTCTCAGCGTGGTATTCGTGCGTAACAGAGCGTGGTAGGGAATTGACAGTGGTGGCGAGCCGGTTGCGATATGGACAAGACGAATGGGAACCGGCGGCGCCTTTCTGGGGGGCACCTGATAGAAACAATCACGCCACTGCCCTCTGGTGTGATGAAAATGGCCGAATTTACCATTTCAATGGGCTCTCTGCTGCAGCAACTTGGGCGCCTTTGGCGTTAGTCATGCGCTATTCCGACGATAACGGCGCGACGTGGACGCGCCCGCGGCTTATCTCCCCGGAGCATCAACTTCGGCAGATGCCAATTACGTCGGTTTTCCGAAGGCGAGACGGTTCAATACTTCTCGCCTGTGACGCAGTGAGTGGTGGGAATGGTGGAACGGCTATCTGGATAAGTCAAGACGATGGAGAAACCTGGCGTGACGCGGGGGCTGGACAACCGATTCCTGAATTTTCAGACGGTAACCGAGGTGCCTGGATTGCCGGGATTCATGCCGCTGTCGTTGAACTCACGGATGGCCGGCTCATGGCTTATGGGCGTGGAGACGTAATCAACGGGCGGATGCCAAAAAGTCTTTCAGCAGATGGGGGAAGAACGTGGGGGTATTGTGCCAGTCCTTTCCCCGCGCTTTCTGGCGGGCAACGGTGTGTACTCCTTAGGCTCAAGGAGGGGCCGATTTTCTTCGCATCTTTTACGGGAGATAGACGAAACCCAACGCCAATGCCGATTGTGGATGCATCCGGCGAAGAACGCCACGTTACAGGGTTGTTTGCAGCACTCTCCTTTGATGACGGTGAAACCTGGAGACACCATCGACTCATTAGTGATGACAAGCCTGAACGGGAGATTGAAACAATGGATGGACGGTTTTTTACCATGGGGATTAACAGGGCCGAACCGGGCGGATATCTCGCTGTCTGTCAAAGTAGAAATGGCATAATTCATCTAATTAGTAGTCGACAACACTATCGGTTTAACCTGGAGTGGCTTAAAAATTCGCCGCCAATGAGGAAGTAATATGAAATTGCCCTTTTTACATCACGAAATGGAAGTTTCAACTGACTTACGGGAGAGTAACGACATCCTGAATGAACCGGAAGCACTTCATAAACGGATAACGGAGGAGGGATACCTACTCCTACGCGGGCTTCATGAACGGCAAACGGTACTGACGGCTCGGGAGCAGATTTTAAAGAGACTTGAGGTGAGAGGAATGCTCGCGCCGAATGCGCCTGTCATCGACGGTATCTTTAATCCAGCCTACCCAGAACCGAGCTCAACAGGCTCAATAGGTAATATCGAAATAACCCGGATGCAGGCGTTCAAGGCGGTGGTGGAGGGGAAACCAATAATAGACTTTTTTAAGGGATTCCTCGGTGGTGATGTTGTAACATTTGATTTTAAGTGGCTCCGTACTGCAGCCCCCGGCGCCAGTTCTCCCATCCATTATGATATAGTTTTTATGGGAAGAGGTACGCAAAACCTTTATTCTTGTTGGACACCGTTCGGTGATGTGTCTTTGGATATGGGGCCGATTGTTTTCTGCCTTGGCTCAAATAAATTTGAAAAAGTGAAAGAAACGTATGGCGCTGCAGATGTTGACAAAGAACTGATTGAAGGACATTTTAGCGATAATCCGATTGAAATTATTGAGAAATTTGGGGGACATTGGGCGACAACCACTTTTGAAGCGGGGGATGTTGTGATTTTCAGTATGTTCCTCATGCACGCGTCGCTGTGCAACACCTCGAACAAAATTCGCATCTCTGCTGACACCCGTTATCAACTCGCTGCGGAGCCGGTGGATGAACGTTGGATAGGGAAAAATCCTAAGGGACATTACGCATGGAAGCAGCCCGATGCTCAAATTGAGCCGTTGGCGGTTTCTCGGGAAAAATGGGGTGTTTAGGCTTTGCTATGGCGTCTGAAGGCACGCCTTATCGTGTCAGTTCGGGGTGCCTATCTCGCGCGTCAGCTTTTAGCACAATACTGTGAGAAGCAAGTATGAAGACAGATTTTCAGGGGCGCGAAAAGGGTACACCTGCGAAACAGGGAAGAAACAAATTTATATCGTTCTTCCTCCTTTTCGCTGCGTCAATCGCGTTCGGTATCCTTTCCAGATATTACCATAGACAACCATCGGGTGGAACTGATGCATCATGGAATGTCTACTTTAGTGATGTATATGATGGGAGGTTTAATGATGCCTCTCTTCACTTTCTTGAAGGCCGGTTGGTAGAAAAACTTGCTATCGCATCTGAACGCATTGATGCAGCGATTTATGAGTTAAGTTCTGAACCGGTAGTGGATACCTTGATTGAAGCACATCGCCGCGGGGTACAGGTACGAATTGTCACCGAAACGGATTCTGTAAAGAAACCACAAATTACACGGTTGCAGAAGGTGGGTATTTCTGTTGTTGACGATGGGGAATATAGCGGACTGATGCATCACAAATTTGTGGTAATTGATGAAAGATACGTCTGGACAGGTTCCTATAATTTTACCTATAACGGCACGCATAAGAATAACAATAATGTGTTATGGATTGATTCGTTGCCCCTCGCCTATAATTACACGCAGAAATTTCGGGAAATGTTTCTCACCGGCACATTCGGAAAGGGGGCGTCTTCGTCTCTCCCCTATCCTCGGGTGAACTTAAGCGATGGGACACAGATTTCTGCCTATTTTGCGCCAGAGCACGACACGATTTCGCCGTTATTAAGTGAAATTCGGGCTGCGGAACACTCCATACATTTCATGGCGTTTTCGTTTACACACGATGCACTGGGTAAAGCGATGCGCGACAGTTCTAAATCGGGTGTTATGGTGAAAGGGGTGTTTGAAAAGCGACAAGTCGACAGGCATTCTGAATTTGAGGCGATGAAAAAGGCAAAAATCCCGGTAACGTTTGATAATAACAGTGGGACTATGCACCACAAGGTGATTGTTGTTGATGAAGAGACGGTAATTACCGGTTCGTATAACTTCTCGCGTAACGCTGAAACCCGCAACAGCGAAAATCTTCTGATTATTAACGGAAACCGAGAATTGGCGGGCGCCTATCTCGCTGAATTTGAACGTCTCATCCGGTGATATTTAAGAACTGTTAACACCTCGCGATACGCGCTGGCTGTAATCGTCATAAGCTCGCTCAATTTGTTTGGCTGATTCTTCGGCGCCAATGAAATAGGATCCGGTGAGCACGACTGGCGGTTTACCGCGTTCTGTCAATAGTTGTGCGACGCGGCATTTTATCGCGTTCGCGATGGACAGGGTTCCGATACTTGAGGTGGGCCCGACAGGGTGCGCTAGATTGGGGATGTCCACCACGGCATCGCCAGGCGGATTACAATTGTCAATTGTCACATCCGCAATCTCAAACAGTCGTTTGCCGGAGGCATGTTTTGATGGAGATGCTTCGCTGTGGGCGATGGAACTCACTGCGATAACGGGAAGGTTTCTCATTTTTGACTCCATTGCCATTTCGACAGGCAAGATATTCGTGCCAGAGTTCGAAAAGACAATCATGCAATCTGTTGGACGAAACGTAAAATTTCGCAAGATTACCGCAGCGTATCCGGAGATATTTTCCAAAAAAAGGGCCTGACGCTGTCCATTGCATCCAACGACTTGATTGTGGTAAGTGACGGCGAGTTCAACAATCGGGTAAAAACCGGCGTAACTGCCGTAACGTGGGAAGATTTCTTCCACTGCCATGCGCGAGTGCCCAGAGCCGAAAAGATAAACGAGCCCGCCTTCACCTATTGATGACGCACACATCGTAGCGACACGAGCAATCGCATCGGTTTGCGTTGCCTCAATCTGTTTAAGAATATCCTGAGCAATCTGTAAGTAGCGTAAATGAGCCATTAATTTTTCAGCGTTATCGCAGCCCGATTTTCTAATCCTAAAAAAATTGAGTCTGCGCTAACCGAAATCCTTTTTTGTGATAAAATTCAGTTACTATTTTATCATAGATGGTTCGATGCTGGCAAGTTCTGTCGTGACGAAAATTCAGTGAGCCCGTTTGGGCACATCCGGACGATATCCTATCGCTTCGCTTCAATTCTTTGTTACCCGGTGCGATTTCACCTATCTTCAATCACTTCCCGACTTGATGGGTTTTCTGGCACTGCGGGCGGGGGCTGTTGGCTGAACCACCAGGCGAGCACGATTGCTAAACAGGCAAGCACAACCGCACCGAATGCCATCGGTCCCCCTCTGTTTTTCGACTCGCTAGCATCAATCTGAGATTTGGCAATTATGGCGGTAGCGATGCTAATAAGCGAGAAAATAAGTGTGGCGAACCACGGTGCCTGAAAAAGTAGCGTAAATAGCGACATGACGCCGATAGAGAGGCTCAGGAAAGCGAGACTGTTGTAAGTGCTTTCAATCTCGGAAGAAACCGATGACGGATAATCAGCGGTTTCCGTCCGAATAATGCTGGGGGCGCCTTCTTGGTAAGTCATCTCAATCAGGCGGATGAATTCAGCTAATAGCTTTTCTTGTTGTAACCATTCAAAGAGTGTAGGGTATTCGTGCCGAAGGAGGATAAAAAACTCTTGTCGTTGCGCGCTAAAATCGGTGAACTCCTCCCACTCTTCTTCTGGGACAATGATATATGGTTCCGAACCGACGCGGAGCTCATATCCGCGTCCTCGACGGTAGACAATACTCCCAATGCTGTCGCGTTTGGCGAACACGATTTCGTCTGAATTGGTCTGTTCCACCTGTTGTTCCGGCATTGCAACGGCAGCTATGTCGCGTTGTTTCAGTGCCTCCATTTGCGGAGTTGTCATCTCATTATCCGTCATCGCAACGCCAACACGACTCACTAATTCTAGGGCCGCAACTTGATGGGGCCCTTCAACGAGAAGTGCGGTTTGACGTTCAGATTTTATCTGAACGGGACGGCACCGAATTTGTTGCGCGCCTAACGCCGTTTGAATCAACTTCACTTCCCAATCGTCACGACTCCGGTGGATTTCTACCCACTCAGCAGCCCCGCCAATTTCTTCTCCCATGAGGTGAGACGCCTGATTTAATGTGCCTTGGCTAACCTGTCCATCTTGTGGCGGGCTAATCAGTTTTTCTCTCTTGTCATCCACGGTATTACCTGAACCCGGTTTTATTTGCTTATCTTGTTAATTTTTCAGTCATTCAGTTAAAAAATTGTAGCAAGATTATCTCTATTTGTCAAGAGGTTCCCTTCAAATTTTGTATTGTCCTCTCATAGTTTCTATATCCTTATACTCGCTTGAGACGTCCCTCATAAGGGGAAAATCACGAGTAGCGGATAACTGATTTTCTGTACTACTTCATGAAGAGGAAGGCACCGTGTCCCGCCGCAAGGTAAGCAAAAACCGTTCTAATTTTCCTTTAAGCTGCGTTGCTGATTGACAATGATAAGTTCTTGAGGAAATGTCTTGAAAAGTCTCTGAAGCGAATAGAAACTGCCTGAATTTTAGGTAGATAAATGAATATCGTATTATCAATTTCCCGTTAACAGTTCTTTGTAGACTGACTCAGTCAACGCAGTATTTTTTTCTCTGCTAAAGCGTTCTTCGGCGCGACGGCGCGATGCTCTCCCCATGATGTCCACCTGTTCTCGATTCGAGGCGAGGCTGGTAATTGCATCGGCGATTGCTTTTGCATTCTCAGGTGGTACCAAGATTCCGGTTTCTGGCGTAACCAACTCTTTGCTTCCTCCTAATGGCGTTGCGATAACAGGTTTGCCGGCTGCCATCGCCTCGATGATGGTACGTGGGCATGCTTCTGGGATAATAGATGGCACCATGACGATGTCAAGTAAAGCCGTCACAACGCGTGTATCCGCCAAAAATCCGGTAAAGATAACGTCGTCCTCAAGATTTTGTTTTCTGACGGTTTGTTTTAACGATTCCATATAGACATAATCTTTTTGGAAATAAGGGCCGCCGACGATAAGGAGTTTCACATCAATTTTTCCTTTCAATTCAGCCATCGCGTTGATTAAAAAGTGAATTCCCTTTTCTGGGGTTATTCGCGTGACGACTCCTGAGATGATTGGGGGCGTATTGAAATCGGCTGCCTTTTTCGTTATTGTAGGGTGCTTTTCTTCGATGTGGCCGTTTCCGAGTTCGGATGTAAAAAGTTTTGCCCGGAGGGTTTCGACTTCTGCCATAGATACTTGAAAGTCTGCTAAATCCACGCCGTTATAGATTAAGTGCTGTTTTTTCTCTGGCGCGAAGTGCCACCGTGTCGCCTCTGAAACGAGAATCACGCGGTGGATGAGTTTTTCACAGATTTTATCGAGGATGCCGTAGGAGGTGGCGTACCGTTTGTGCATGATAATCGGGATGTGGTTCCATCGCGCCACAATACCTGCAAGCAGTGCTACGGAGAGTGAATTGGCATGGATGAGCTTAATGGAATGCTTCTTAACGGTTTGATGGATTTGGTGAATTGCCTTAATTTGACTGATATCATCGAAGATGTCGCCAAGTGTGAACCGGGTGGCTTTATCGGTTTTATTATGCGCCGCCGGGAGTGCTAACGGGACAATATGGGCATCTGTTTCGTTCTCGCAGATATCTTTGAATCGGCTGTTGTCCAAGCATCCGACAAAGGGACGAAATCGGTTCTTGTCTAACGATTTTAGGAGGAGCAGCAGACTCCGTTGCCCGCCCCCGATACCTGAACCGCTATCAAGATACAGGATATTGGATGATAATTTGTCGACTGTTTTCATCTTCCCAAGTTATGTTAATCTTGACACAATCTGTCGGTAGGGCTGTTTCAACCCGTTCTGCCCATTCAATGATGCAGATGCCATTGCTTTCTATATACTCAATGAGCCCGAGTTCTGCAATTTCTGTCTGGCCTTCCAATCGATAGAGGTCGATATGATAGATTGGGACTGTCCCGTTGTATTCGTTAATCAGAATATAGGAGGGGCTGCAAACAATTTCACCTGGGGCGATGCCTATTCCGCGTGCGATGCCTTGTGTCAAGCAGGTTTTTCCAGCGCCGAGTTCGCCCATGAGGGCAATGACATCACCCGGTTTTAGCGTTTTTCCGAGTTTTTCACCGAGGGCTTGTGTTTCCGCTGGGGTTTCTGTCTTAAAAGTCTTTGTGATACTCACAACGTCTAAAGCCATGTGCTTCCTTGCTTCCTCGTAGGGGCTGACTTGATTTGAGTCCCGAAAACGGTTAGAACCGTATCAAGTCCCGTCTGCGCCAGAGACGACGCAGACCGTTCTACGGTGTCCACTTATCACGTCTATGTAGGTGTAGGTTAAACCGAACACCTATCGGGGTACCACCGCCCCACCTACAGGGTTTCTCATAAAATCCTGATACGTTGTGAGAAGGTTACTCGTACCCACAACCAGAAGTGTCCTTGCCACTTGCATTTGGAGCAATGATAGCTTCGCTTGCTTGGTTTCTTTCTATGTATGTCTGCGAGACGGGCAAGTTTGAGACGTATATGCCTCGTCTTGTGTGTCGACTTTGATACCTACTGTTATTGTCTAATCTGTTTTATATCGCCAATGACAATCGTTTCTATCTTTCGCTCTCGGCAAGAAGAAACAAAGCGTGACGTTATTTTATGCCGCATGTCACGCACTTGTGCGTCTATTTTATTGAGTGTCCTGTTGCATCTCAGCGCGAGTACAACCGGAAGGGACACCGCTGGCAATTTTAATCGTCTCTTTATTGTGGATGCGTTCCTTGACAGTGGGTTAACCCCCTTAGGCGCTATTATATTATGATACCCATTATAGATGTTTTCCATTTTTTGTCAAACGTTTTAATCTTGCCATCTCATGAATCCGTATATAAGAACATTGCCAAAACGTTTCATTGATGCTGAGAGGGTTGCGCCCAGAATACCGTAATTAGGGGGCTATCCCACAGCGGCATCTTGTGAATTAGCATCCATTCTGAACAGAGAAATAAACGGTTCTAAAGTAAAAAAGTGAGGTTCCTTGAAAATTTTCAGAAATTCTGATAGGCTTATGGTAGCGGATGTGATTGCCAAATTTGGACGAATTGATGTCTTAGTCAACAATGCTGGATACAATTCGTTGCACCGCCGAATCCTTAACACGACACCTAAGGAAATGCGTTCGGTTATTGATTCAAATCTTATCGGCACTTTTTTGTACGCAGGCAGTCGTGTCCGCAATGTTGAAAGCGAAAGCGGGAACGATTATCAATATCTCCTCACTCGCAGCGTTTATCCCCGGCCCCTTCAGCGGTTTTCCTTTCCTCAACTTGAACGCCGATGACGAGTGCTTTATTTGCGAGCCTGTCATCGGTGTAGTCCATTCCACTCACACCCGCGCGTTTACTCGCATGATAGTCGGCATAAACATCTTGCCTGTCGCTTTCGCGCATCCTATTCTTAAGCGAACGGGTTTGATGTTCATACATTTTTATAAGTTTTCAGCTAAAAAGTTGATAACGCGTTGTATCTCTATCCGTCCGGTGCCGGATTTCACTTGCGTTGTGTGATTCAATATCGCGCCGGGGCCCGGCAAGCAGTATCTTCTCCAGCATTCGTATCCTGAATAAAATTAGGGGCAACGGGACGCCTCCGTGAACGGACAGGCGTCCCCTCGCAAAATGTAAGCCTTACTCTTCCGTTTTGAGTGTTGCCCACGGTTCAAGGGCTTTGCCTTCGGCATTCAGATAGCCTTTCACCCGTGTTGTCTCAAGCGCCTGCCTCACGCCGCCCGTCGAGACTTCTTCAATCCGGTAGTAATACATCGTGTTCGGTTTGGCAGACGTATCGGTGTACCGGTAAGTCGTGCGTTCACCGGTGGTGCCGGCGCCTGCGATTAACTGCGGATTCACCTGCGTGAAGCCGCCCGTGCGTGCGGTGCTGCGGAGGAGATTAAACCCGGCATTGTTGAGTTCGGATGCCGTTGCCCATTCCACCACAATCGCCCCATCGGTGCGGGTAGCCGTGAAACTCGATAAGGAGACGGGCAGCGCCCCGCCGGCGCGATACCCGGGCGTTCCCGCGTCGTCTTGCGAGCCGTAGTACGTAAGAGTCTGGGCTTGGTTTAACGCGGATTGACTCGCCAGTTTCCAGCCGTTCAGCAGCGTGCCATCTTTTGCGGCAGCACCGCCATCTTCGACTTTGGTGCCGTAACGACGGATGAGTGAACGCCGCGCGTCAGCATCGATAGGAAGTGTCCAGGCGGCAGCTTTACCGTCATAGTTCCCCACCGTATCCACCACTTTTTTGTCTTTCGATGCCAGTGTCAGCTTGAACGCCGTCTGACTCAACAGGGTGAACTGCCGCGTAGTGACATCCAGTTTTTCCCGGTAATCATTCCACAAGTTAATGACACGGGTTTCGGGGAAATGCCTCGTAGCGCTTCTGCCCCGGGTAGTCGCTATCAATAGCGTCTGGTTCGGGGAGATAATCTTGTCGCCGATAAACTTCAGCGTCACGTTGCGTCGCGATGTCACCGCCTCGTCGACAGGGCTCTGCTCAATCTTGAGCGTCCAGTCGTTCAGTTTCACCGCCTGCGTGTGTGAGGCGTTGTAAAGTTCTATCCACTGCGGCAGCTGGCGACTATTGTCAAACATGAGTTCACTGATTGACACCGTGTTGGCGACGGGATTCTCTTTCACCGCGTCGTTGGCATAGCCCGGCGTGCCGCCGTTGGCATAGTTTTTCGCAGCGTCCCTGTCATAACCGACGCCGGTGTACCCGGCTGTCGCCAGGGCGTTCTCGGCGAACGCGTCATCCTTCGCGCGGGTATACACATAGGATGCCCGCAACACATTTTTGTCGTTACCATCAATGATGTTCGCGTGGCCCGCCGCCGTCACCTGCAGCGGCCAAACTTCCGTATTGAAGTCCCCATCGATTTTCTCGATGAAGCGCGTGCCGACGACATCGATAAACTTCTCCTGAACGGTGGCGACGACATCGATAAACTTCTCGGATTTATCGAGCGTCGCCTCGGAGCGGAGCACGAGTAGGAATTTCCCATCATCGGGCAGTTTCAGTCCCGATGCCACATAATAGTAGCTCTGCACACCCGTTGGCACCTTGTCGTCGGCAGCGGCGCTCACATCTTGCCCCCGGGCGAGGACTGTCTCCTCAGGACTCGTATTCGCTATCAAGAGAAACGCCTTGGCGGGAACCTTGACATCTTTACTGACTTTGAACAGCTTTTTATCCTGAGGCGTGCTTGTATAAGGCGCGCTTGTATCTCCGGTAACGATGCTGAAGACGTTGTGCTTCAGATTCTGTACCGTGTTGGTGACATTCTGTACTTCAATCCAGTCATTTTTATTACCCGAACCGTTGCCAATCTCAGTAATTTTGAATGGCGATGCGGGGATAGACGGCTTATCTGCCGCGGTGAACCCCTGACTCTTGGGCGCCCCGGGCGTACCGATACGATTCCCGGACAGGTTGATGCGCGGGCGTACCGATGCTGCCCAGTGTCCTGAACGTGTGCCGTCCTTGCTGCCATCGCGAACCATCGAGATGAGCGTCTTGGCAGGATGCTCCGGCGTCGACACGGTGCGTCCACTCTGCCCCGGAACTGTCCAATCCCCTAAACCGAGATTGCTTACCCTGTCGATGACTTGATACTCAGTTTCGGATATTGTGACGTTCTCCCGTTCCTCATATCCGACGGTGAACACAAGACGCCAGCTCCTATTGATGGTTACAGCTTTGTTTGCCTGAACTTCTATCCATTGGCTGTTCTGTGGTGCGGCTAAGGTGTCATCAGTACCCCACATGATTTCACTGATGTGAGCATCGCCATAGGTGCCTGTCGTCGCCACGAGCTCTATGGTGCCGCCGTTGCTGAAGAACTCATCTAAGAGAGGCATGCCAGTAATAACGGTGGGTGTGACTGCATCGGTTAGAATGCCGGCGCCATCGGTATCACGTACAAACACGTGATACTCGTCCTTAGCCAATGTTATGTCCGCAGTCGTCAGCGAAATACCGTCCACCGTGCTAGGCGCGGGAATTGTTTGCTCGCTGTTGCGTGGAGTCGCATCGGGAATGTCTACCGTTTCATCCTGATTCACCACCGTGCTAGGCGCGGGAATTGTTTGCTCGCCGTTGCGTGGAGTGGCATCGGGAATGTCTACCGTTTCATCTTCATCCTGATTCACCACCGTGCTAGGCACCGGAAGTGTTTGCTCGCTGTTGCGTGGATTCGCGTCGGGAGTCTCTACCGTTTCATCCTGATTCACCACCGTGCTAGGCGCGGGAATTGTTTGCTCGCCGTTGCGTGGTGTCGCATCGGGAGTCTCTACCGTTTCATCCTGATTCACCACCGTGCTAGGCGCGGGAATTGTTTGCTCGCCGTTGCGTGGTGTCGCATCGGGAGTCTCTACCGTTTCATCCTGATTCACCACCGTGCTAGGCGCGGGAATTGTTTGCTCGCCGTTGTGGTATTCATCCAGATTATCTATCAATCCGGCAATTGGGGAGAAATCGGATATCTGGTTGTTGTGAAGAGACAACCTTTTCAGGTTAACCAACGGTTGTAACGCCGAGATGTCCGATATCTGGTTCTCATAAAGAGACAACCTTTTCAGGTTAACCAACGGTTGTAGCGCCGAGATGTCCGATATCTGGTTCTCATAAAGAGACAACATTACCAGGTTTACCATCCCTTTAAGCGGTGAGATATCCGATAGATGGTTCTTGCCAAGCTCCAAGCTTATCAGATTTTCTAACCCTTTGAGCGGCGATATATCCTCTATCAGGTTGTAGTCAAGCGTCAACGTTATCAAATTGGTTGCAAACTCAAGTCCGGTTAGCCGGCGAATTCCGTTCCCAGGTGCCTGAAGCAGTGTCATCTTCGCCATCTCCGCCCGCGTGATAGTCTCGCCTGCTTTTTTGCCCAACTTTTTCTCAAGCGCACGGCGTAGAGTGGCATCCGGAATCTCTACTGGATTTGTTTTGTCTAACGCGGCGTCAACGGCAGGGCGTGGCGTCGCATCGGGAATGTCTACCGTTTCATCGCTAGGAGCGGGAAGTGTTTGCTCGCTGTTGCTGTATTCCTCCAGATTAGGTATCAATCCGGCAATTGGGGAGAAATCGGATATCTTGTTCTTGTCAAGCGCCAACCTTTTCAGGTTTACCAACCCTCGGAGCGGCGTGATATCCACTATCTCGTTCTCATAAAGATACAGCTTTATCAGGTTTCTCAACCCTTTTAGCGGCGTGATATCCGATAGATGGTTCTTGCCAAGCTCCAAGCTTATCAGATTTTCTAACCCTTTGAGCGGCGATATATCCTCTATCAGGTTGTAGTCAAGCGTCAACGTTATCAAATTGGTTGCAAACTCAAGTCCGGTTAGCCGGCGAATTCCGTTCCCAGGTGCCTGAAGCAGTGTCATCTTCGCCATCTCCGCCCGCGTGATAGTCTCGCCTGCTTTTTTGCCCAACTTTTTCTCAAGCGCACGACGTAGAGTGGCATCCGGAATCTCTACCTTTTTGTCGCGGTATTCCTCCAGATTACCTATCAATGCGTCAATTGGGGAGAAATCGGATATCTGGTTGTTGTAAAGCGACAACTTTTTCAGTTTTTCCAAATCTTTGAGCGGCGTGATATCCTCTATCTGGTTCTTGGAAAGATCCAAGCTTTCCAGATTGGTTGCAAACTCAAGTCCGGTTAAATCGCGAATTTCGGAATCAGGCGCCTCAAGCGTTGTTATCTTCGCCATCTCCGCCCGCGTGATGTCCTCGCCTGGGTTTTTGCCTAACGTCTTCTCAATTGCCCGGCGTAGATTCGCATCCGGAATCTCTACCTTTTTGTCGCGGTATTCCTCCAGATTACCTATCAATGCGTCAATTGGGGAGAAATCGGATATCTGGTTGTTGTAAAGCGACAACTTTTTCAGTTTTTCCAACCGTTCTAGCGGCGAGATATCCGATATCTTGTTATCGGAAAGATCCAGGCTTTCCAGATTGGTTGCAAACTCAAGTCCGGTTAAATCGCGAATTTGGGACTTCTGCGCATCAAGCCTTGTTAACCTCTTCATCTCCGCCTGCGTGATGGCTTGCCCTGCTTTTTTGCCTAACTTGGACTCAATGACACGGCGTAGATTCGCGTCCGGAATGTTTACATATTGGGGGGCGCGGGTGGGGCGATTCCTCAGCCCTAATCCCTCAATTGGGGAGAAATCGGATATATAGTTGTGGTAAAGCCACAACGTTTCGAGTTTTCCCAACCCTGTTAGCGCCGATATATCAGATATCCGGTTGTGGTCAAGCCGCAACACTGTCAGTTCTACCAACCCTGTTAGCGCCGAGATATTCGATATCCGGTTCTGGTTAAGCGACAACCCTTCCAGGTTTACCAACAGTTCTAGCGCCGAGATATCAGATATCTGGTTGTTGATAAGATACAACCTTTCCAGGTTTACCAACAGTTCTAGCGCCGAGATATCAGATATCTGGTTGTTGATAAGATACAACATTATCAGGTTTTTCAACCCTCTTAGCGCCGAGATATCAGATATCTGGTTGTTATCAAGATTCAACTCTGTCAGTTCTACCAACCCTGTTAGCGCCGATATATCAGATATCCGGTTACTGTCAAGCGACAACGTTTCCAGTTTTCCCAACCCTCTTAGCGGCGATATATCAGATATCTGGTTGTAGAAAAGATTCAACGTTATCAAATTGGTTGCAAACTCAAGTCCTATTAAATTGGTAATTCCGGCCTCGCTTGCATCAAGCGTTGTTAACATCTTCATCTTCGCCTGCGTGATAGGTTTGCCTAAGACAGCCTCAATTTTCCCGCGTAGATTCCTGTCGAGAATGGCTACAAATTGCGGGAGGTATTGGTAATCATCAATATTATCTTTGAATGCGTCAATTGGGAAGAAATCAGATATATAGTTCTCGTCAAGCCACAATGTTTCCAGTTTTTCCAACCCTGTTAGCGCCAAGATATCAGATATCTGGTTACCGGAAAGCACCAAATCTGTCAGGTTTAGAAACCCTCGGAGCGCCGATATATCAGATATCTGGTTATCGGGAAGATGCAACGTTTCCAGTTTTAGCAACGGTTGTAGCGCCGAGATATCCTTTATCTGGTTGTTGCCAAGCGTCAACTCTGTCAGTTTTACCAACGCTTGGAGCGGCGATATATTCGATATCCGGTTGAAGTTAAGCCGCAACATTTCCAGTTTTTCCAACGCTGTTAGCGCCGATATATCAGATATCTGGTTACCGGAAAGCACCAACTCTGTCAGTTTTAGCAACGGTTGTAGCGCAGATATACCAGATATCTGGTTATGGGAAAGATACAACCATTTCAGGTTTAGCAACCCTGTTAGCGCCGATATATCAGATATCTGGTTATCGGAAAGATACAACCATTTCAGGTTTAGCAACCCTGTTAGCGCCGATATATCAGATATCTGGTTACCGGAAAGATACAACTCTGTCAGTTCTACCAACCCTGTTAGCGCCGATATATCCTTTATCTGGTTACTGGAAAGCACCAACTCTGTCAATTTTACCAACCGTTGTAGCGGCGAGATATTCACTATCTGGTTGAAGGGAAGCTTCAACACTGTCAGGTATACCAACGGTTGTAGCGGCGAGATATCAGATATCTGGTTATCGGAAAGATCCAAGCTTTCCAGATAGATTGCAAACTCAAGTCCTGTTAAATTAGTAATTCCGGCATTGTTTGCATTAAGCGTTCTTAACTTCGCCATATCCGCCTGCGTGATGTCGTCCCCTATAGATTTCTTTAACGCAGCCTCAATTTTCCGGCGTAGCTTTTTGTCTCGAATGACTACCTTAATGATTTGCCTGTCTATCCTGGGATTAGTCACAAGACGTAACAATTGAGCAATTGGGGAGAAATCGCGTATCCGGTTGTGGGTAATCCACAACGTTTTCAGTTTTAACAAATCTTTGAGAGGCGTGACATCCTTTATCTTGTTGTGGCTAAGCGTCAACCATGTCAGGTTTACCAACGGTTGTAGCGGCGTGATATTCACTATCTGGTTGTAGGAAAGCCCCAACTCTGTCAGGTTTACCAATCCTTGTAGCGGCGTGATATTCACTATCTGGTTTTCGGAAAGATACAACTCTCTCAGATTGATTGCAAACTCAAGTCCTGTTAAATTGCTAATTCTGGAAGTATTTGCCGCAAGCCCCGTTAACCTCAACATCTCCGCCTGCGTGATGGCGTCCCCCGCATTTTTGCCTAATTCGGACTCAATGGCAGCGCGTAGATTCGCGTCGGGAATGTTTACGTTTTGTGCGGTTGCGGTTTGGTCGGGTGCGAAAAAGAGCACCGACACAATCAAAAATAGGATAGCAAAAGGAAGCTGAATTCTTAACATGATGCGCCTCCTTTTAGGGAGGATTGCGCCCCATATCGCGTTTGTCGGTTGCCTTTACTATCTTTCTGGCCTGGCAATTGAAGGGAGGGCTCTAACGGCGCCGCGTAGTTATCAGGGTAGACAAACTCCTTGCGAGTGTTGTAGGGCGGGGCGGTGTAGATAACTTTTATGCGTCCGAAATATGGGTTGTAGAGGCGTTTTAACACCTCTAAATTGTCGTCGTCACTGACGAGACTTTCTTCACTGACGAGATTTGAGGTGTCATTGAAATTCGGGGATTCGTGCTGGTACGGCTTTAGGGTAGCCTGGGTAGGTATGCCGAGAAAACGCATCGCTTCGCATTTACCGGCCCAATTGAAACGATATCTCTCTGTTTTACCGCTTTTTACCCCCCCCTCCAACTTTATTCAAGTTAAGTATTTTGGGGAGTTTTTCAGTATCAAACACACCTTCAGAGATGCATTCAGGGAAGAGTTCCTTGAGCTGCTGAAGTCGCTCATTGCTTGGAACCGCGGTATTGTTTTGAACGTTATCGGTTTTCATGAGTGCTTTTTTTCTCCAAATTAGGCAGTGTTCCGCAAGGGCATTGCTATAAAACGTAAAATTAGACTGAATCTATCTGGCTTTTGTCACGTCTCGACAATACGCGCTTTTCTGCGGAGGATGCTGTGAGAGTCATGGCGTTAAAACGTTGTTTCAAAATAGGAACACCCCTATAATGTTAGGAAATTATAGCGCAATTGCCAAGTCGAAAGCAAATATGCGTCAAAAATCCATAAGTGTCGGCGAATCTGCACTAACGGACACAATCAAAATTAGGATAGCAAAAGGAATCTGAATTCTTAACATGATGCCCCTCATTTTTATAAATTGTTTCTCGGTAATACCGAGTTCAATGGCATTTTCGTTTTCATTGAAGATTTGTAGTATTCCATCACTATGGTTTGGAAATTGCGGCAGAGCATGTTCAGCTGATGCCAGTTGTGATTCCCATTATTATACATTATTTTCCATCTTTTGTCAAAATTGAGATTCTGCTTGCGCGCCAATATTCCCCGTAAAAAGGATATCTACGGTTCCATAACTCAATTTCATCACGAGGGAATCGTTAAATAAATGGACAAGTTTTTAGAATTGCGCTCTTTATATCCTACATCCCGACGAAAGAACGAAAATAAGTTGCATGAGGAATCTCCGACGAGATTATCCACGGATTGCCAAAAACAGTAGAAGTTTAGCGCACTGAACCCGACGAAAGAACGAAAATAAGTTGCATGAGAAATCTCCGACGAGATTATCCACGGATTGCCAAAAACAGCAGAAACGCATCGCACTGAAAACGACGAAAAGCGGATTGCCAAAAACAGCAGAAACGCAGCGCACTGAACCCGACGAAAAGCGGATTGCCAAAAACAGCAGAAGTTTAGCGCACTGAACCCGACGAAAAGCGGATGACAGCCGGAAGCCATCTCGGTTCATATTTGACATTCGCTTCACAATCGTGTATAATATAAGTAGAGGATTTATCGATACATTCCATTGAGACGGTGAGCGATGTATACGAAACAAGTAACTGAGCATTATGAAAACCCGCGCAATGTCGGGACTCTTACTGATGCTGATGGCACGGCAACGGTTGGAAATCCAGCTAGCGGTGAAATGCTCAGATTGACACTCAAGGTGACAGACGATAAGATTGTTGCAGCAAAATTTCGAGCGTTCGGGTGCCCGACTGCTATCGCGAGTGGTTCGATTCTGACAGAATTGATTATTGGACTTGGCATTTCGGATGCCCTGAAAATTACAGCAGACGGTATCTCTGATGCGTTAGGTGGGCTGCCATTAGATAAGTACAGATACGCTATCTATGTTGAGGAATTACTAAAACAGGCAATCGCTGAGCCATTAGGCGAATCGGGTATGGATAAACTATGAGTTGACACTCCCGGCGATTGCGCGGGAAAAAGGTGGAGCAATTATCATGATTACGGTTACAACGTCAGCGGCGAAAAAAGCGATTGCGCTGATTAATCAAAATGCTACGACTAATGAACTCGGCCTGCGGATGCAGGTTATCGGCGGCGGCTGCTCTGGATTCCAATACAATCTTGAATTTGGTACCGCCAAAGATGCAGATAAGGTTTTCGATTTCCACGGATTGAAGGTTTTCATAGACTCGCGCAGCACGCTCTACCTCGCCGGTTCTGTGCTTGACTACAACGACGGCTTAATGGACTCTGGCTTCAAAATTACAAATCCAAACGCCAAAAATACATGCGGGTGTGGCGAATCGTTTGGCGTTTAACTTCTCGTGGGAAAATATTTTAACGTATAGAAAAGTGACTCAAGTGAGGAGGGGTTGTGTTCTTTAAAACAACGCCTTGTCATTTGAGTCACTTTAAATTTTCAACCGGCAGGATAGAGCTCCGCGTGCCGTTGAAGTACCGCATCCGGTTCCGGTGGATTGATAACTTCAATAGAGACGAATCCTGTGTATCCATCCTTAGCAAGCAGTGCAAGTGAATCTTTCTCAGTATCTGGCATGGTGCCACTATCTCCGAAGTTGACATGCACGTGCCGAATCTTTCCACGGAGATGGACATAAGCTACGTCAACCGGCTGTCCATGGCGGACGTGATGTGCCGCATGCCAATTGACATAAGTATGTTGCGCCTCAGCGCGGTACAGGACTTCAGCGACATAACTAGCGATGAGATTCCCGTGTGTTTCAAGACAGAGTGCGATGCCGGCTTCGCCAGCGAGTGCATCGCAGGCGCGAATTCCATCGGTTTCCCAATCCAATGTTTGTGACACGTCAACCGGCGTTTTGGGAACCGGGTCCCCGAAGATTCGGATATTTTCCGCGCCCATCGCGTTAGAGAGTTCAATATACCGTTTGAGCAAATCAACTTGTGCCGCGCGTTTTTCTGCAGCGGGCTCAACGAACCTAACCCCGGTGGCGATACAGGAAAGGGTTACGCCGCTGTCGGAAAAACGGGCGCGCGCTTCCCGTAGCTGTGCTGTGGATGAGTCTAATTCAACGCTGTGCCCGTGCCCCCACTCTACACGAAGCTCGAGATGTTGATAATTATACTGTTTGGCCTTGTCGATGAGTTCTGCTAGGGTTAACGACGGGCAGACAGATGACATAAAACCGAATTGGCTCTGGTTCATTCCTTGTTCTGCATGTGGCATAAAAATCCTCCGGTTTTGGAATATATAATATATATGAAACGTAGCAAAAATTCTGTTACGGGCTAATCTGAATGTATGAAAAGCCGTTTCCTCGTTTTCTGACATTGATTTTGACCGGCAAACGTCTCGTTAACTCCTGAACGTGGCTAGTCAGGAAGATGCTTCTGCCTTGCATCTGTAGTCCTTCAAGTGCAGCGAGGGTAATATCAAGGGTTTCTGCATCAAGCGTCCCAAACCCTTCGTCGAGGAAGAACGAGCTCAATTGTGCTCGCCCGCGGCTGAGTTCAGATAGCGCGAGGGCCAAGGCAAGACTTGTCAGAAAAGATTCTCCCCCGGAGAGCGTTTCAACGGGGCGTTCCTCATTTGCATTCCACTTGTCAATAATAGTCAGTTCCCCAATCGTTTCTACTTTAAATTGGTAACGTTCAGATGTTAAGAAGTTTAGTTGTACATTAGCGATACGTGCGACTTGCTTGAACATAATATCTATGGCGAAATCGCGCAAGCTGTTAGAAGTAATTGATTCTTGTAAGGTGTCCCATCGCGTTAATTCTTGCCCAGTGCCCTGCATTTCATCAGCGAGTGCTTTGCGCTTGGATAACGCATTGTTCAAGTCGGTTATCTTCTGCCGTTGTGCGCCAATTTTTTCTTGGGCTGGGGGGATTGCCTTCTCAATTTCTTGGATTTGTGCAGTAATTTGCGGTAATTGATGTGGCTCAAAAGGCGTTTCTTCAAATCGGCTCTCCCATTCAGTGATTTCAAGTTCAAGCCGATGTTTCTCTTGGTTATAAGCCGTTATCTCTTTTTCAACCTTTTGCACCCACGCTTCCTCTCGAAAGGCAGCCTCATGCGTTTGCGGTGAATCAAACCCTGCCCTGTTCAATGCGTCTAAGTAGGTTTTGCGCGCTTTTTCGACGTTTTTCTTAGATTCCGCATGTCCGGATATGCGATGTGCATGGGCGGCTTGTGAACGCGTGAATTCTGTTTTGTTATCTTCGAAATGGCGCTCTGCTTCCTCCCGCTGATTTGCTTTTATTTCAACCACCTTTTCTAATTTTTCAATTGCGGTGTCAATTTCATTTTCGGTTGTCAATCCATCGGTTTTATCCCGGGCATCGGCGAAAAAGGAGTTTTTTTCGGATTGATAACGTTTTATGTCGTTGTGAACCTCTTTATACTCTTTTTTGACCCTTTCAAGATCCCCTTCGTTTGAGCTGATTTTGAGTTCCAATTGCTTTAGTTCTTGCCCTTTTTCCGCGCGCTCCTGTTCCTTGGTTTCGACAGCCTTTATCTGAGATTCAAATTGAGCAATCGCCTTTTCTGGGTGGTGAAAAGTATTGGGCATTAGCTCCCAAAAACGGGCTTTACTATTTGACAAATCCACTGCCACATCTTCCAATTCACCGGTTAGGTTTTGTAAATTCTGTTCTGTCTCTTTAAACAGTTCGGTTTCCCTCGCGATCTCTTTCTCACAATTAACAAGCTTTTCAGATACCGTTGCGTAATCGTATGACGCCTCCTTGAACAAATTCTGCGCGCTTTTAAGCTCATCGATAGCGGTTTCGAGTTCCGAAATTTGGGTTTCCACCGATATGGTTGTAATTTGAGGGTAAATTTTATGCGATTTCCTTGCTAAGGTTTCAGTCTTCTGTGTGAGTGCATCTATTTTTTGTTCAGCTTCCTGGACTTGGCTAGTGAGGTTAAGCTTATCTTGTTCAAGCCGCGTCTTCTTTGTTTCTAATTGTTGCATCTTTTTCTGTACGCGCTGCGAGTCGATTTTCGCCTGGGCTAAGGCTTTTTCAGCAACTTCGAGCTTCTCGTCGCCTTCCTGCTCTACTTCATCGGCACACGGATGCTCCGTAGCACCACATACGCTGCACGGTTTCCCTGTCTCCAATTGTTGTCGAAGTTGATTGATGGGTGCCACGAGAAGTGCTAATTCCTTGGCATTTTCAGTTCTATTAACCTCTCCCGCTGCGCGTTCGCAGATATCAATTTGTGCGTCTCTCTGACGTTTAACTTTTTCAAGCTTATTGCTTAGGGTTGCCAAACTTTTTTGTAAATCTGCCTTATTGTGTGCTACATCGGTGAGTTGGCGATGGACAGCTTCGGACTCCTGAATGATTGGTAATGCGCGCTGTGCTTGTTCTTTTTCGTTACGCCATTTTTCAAGATTTCCGGTTTCTTCCAGGGATACAACCCTCTCTTCAGCGGTTATGAGGTTAACTCGGGCAGTTTCTTCTTCGGCAGTAATTTTTTTACACCTTCGAGATAATTGCGCAAGTTTGTCTTCCAAAGACTCGAATTTGGAGGAGTCTTTCGCTTTCTGTTCTGATTTCTCCTCATGTTTTTCCTGTAGTTGGTGGTACGCTACCAAACGTTCTTTTGCTTCCGTGAGACGTGATTGTCTATCCACGGGCAGCGGGTTTTCACAAAGGAATTTCTCAGCGGCGTGAATTTGTTGATGCAATTCTACCTGGCGGTCCTCATTTTCGGTTAGTTGTTTGGACAAGGCTTTCATTTGTGCGGCCAGTTTCTCCAATTCTGGTATTAAATTTTCTTCTTGCTTGGCCCTGTCTTGTGCCTGTTTCACATTGTATTTAGCATCGGTGTAGTCCGTCATTTTCGCCTGTTTTTCAGCCAATACCGTATTATAGGTATTGTCAATTTGAATGAAATTGGTTTTGTTCTGCTGAAATTGTATTTTGGCGGCATCGCGTTCTGCTTCTGCTTTTCGAAGTAATGCATCTTCATCTCGAAGTTTTGCTGTGGCATCATCAAATTCATATTTTTCGAGACGAAGGTTATTGGCACGTATTGCTTGTGCTCGTTCAGCTTCTCGTTTGGCCATCTCATGTTTTTGAGATAAAAGTTCGTCGGTGCGCGCTTTGGAGGAGCGTAGTTTTTCAAAAGCTTCGGCGCGTACGCTTTCTCGCTCTTTTTCCTCTCGGCAGCGTTCTCTTTCATCCGCTAGGGCTCGTGCATTATCTTGTAAGCCGGCTAACGTAGTCTCGGCTTGAGCAAGTTGCTCACAAGAGGCTTCTGGAACGGTATCTAATTTACCTAATACTTTTTGATGTTTCTCTCTCACGATTTTTATTTTGTCGTTTAATGCTTTTTTTAAATCATCGTAGATGCCGATGCCAGCGGTAACCTCTAAAATTTCTCGTCTTTTCTCATTCGTTTCCTTCAAAAACGCGGCAAATTCACCTTGTGCTAACATCACGGAACGTTTGAAGGTATCGAAGTTGATGCCCAAGATTTCTTCTACTTTTTCACTCACTGTTTTTTCACTGGTTCCTAAGGATTTGCCTTTTGTGCTGAGTTTATCAGTGATAAGTCTATTCTGCTCTAGCTCGAGCAAGCGTCCTTTCGGAGAACTGCCCCGCCTCAAGTTCCACTCAGCCAGGTAACGCTTACCATTTGCGACAAAAAGCACTTCGGCATATCCCTCTTTTTCACCGTGAGGGATGAGATGCTTAGGACTTTTTGTGTCACTTCCATGTAGGCGTGGCGTTTTTCCGTAAAGCGCAAGGCAAATTGCATCCAGCAGCGTCGTTTTTCCTGCCCCAGTCGGGCCCGTAATTGCAACGAGTCCCGCCTCGTCTAGTGGCGATTTTTCAAAATCCAATTCAATCTCTTCTCGGAAACTGTTTAGATTTTTGAGTTTCAGTTTACTTAATTTCATATCTATTTTTCCACGAGTTCTAATAATTCAGTAAAGGTTTGCATAAGGGTTTCATCGGGTGTCTCCCCAAATTTTTCTTTGTAGAATTGCTCAAAAATTTCCGTTGGCTGTTGCATCTCCTCAATCGTAATATTGCGAACTTCTTTCGGCGCCGGGAGTTCAACTACAATGCTTAGTACCTCTCCCCCGCGCTGATTGAATGCCTCGCGAATTCTATCGCTGATTCCGATTTCAGGTTTCTCTAATATGAGCTTGACTTGGATGTATTTCCCATCCCACGCCCCGTTCATCGCTTCTGCTAAAACCGAGTTCACCTCTCCTTCTACGGTGCAAAGTTCTTTGAAAATAGGAATGTCAATTTCTTGGCACGCCGGCCCATGATTTCCGATGGGCGATTTTGAAAAATCGAGTAGATAAACCTTTTTTCGATAATTGGCTTCATTGAACCTTAGTGGCAGCGGTGAACCGGAATATCGAATAGGATAATTCGCACCGTGGATTGCGTGTGCCCTGTGGAGATGTCCGAGGGCGACGTAGTCCACGACATCAGGAAAATCGCTTACTTGCATCAAGGTGGCGCCGCCGAGCCGGATATTGCGTTCTGAACCCGTTGCTTTTCCGCCTTGAACAAAGAGATGCCCCATCAAAATCTTTGGGAGTTCCGGGGGCATGTATAAGACACATTGCTGATAGAATTCCTTCAGACGTTCCCGATAACGTTCCGTCTTGTCAGGTTCACTCTCAAACGAGATGTGCGACAGTACACTTTCCGATAAGTACGGAACTGCTGCAACAGCTACGCGCGGATTTTCCGGTGGCAAAGTGAAAACACACTGAGAAGGTTCTGTCGCAAGCCCAACAACGTAAATTCGCCCCATTTTGAGAAATTCTTGTGGCGCTTCTAAATGACGGGCGGAATCATGGTTACCCGCAGTGATGACTGCGGACGCATTCGTTTCCTGAAAGAGACGGTAGAGAAATCGGTAATAGAGGCGCGTTGCCTCCGCAGAAGGGAAAGATGTGTCAAAGATATCCCCCGAAACGAGAAGGAGTTCCACTTCATATTTTTGAATCGTTTCAAGAAGCCATTCCAAAAATTGTGTATGTTCGTTAATCCGACGGCGTTCATGAAGCCGTTGCCCGATGTGCCAATCGGCAGTATGGAGTATACGCATATTATGTTTTTTGTTTTTAAAATTTATCCAATGATGGATTCAGAATTTGCGAGATTACCGACGCAATTTATTATAACAGATTTGAACAAATTTTCAAACAAATTATTAATTATGCTCTACGCTTGGTTTTTAACGCTGTGTCTAGACACCAAAGGCTGTTCAGAAATGGAAAAATTCTTGCGAAAAAGAGGGAGTCGTGATAAATTTGGAAGTTCCTACACTCGGCGTTTAGAGCGGACGACTTTCGCAAAGGAGTTGTGAAAATGAGAAATACGGATAATGAATCAGTTCAACGTGGGACAGCCCCACTGTTCTAGCCGAAATGTATTCTCTATCCTAATTTAATGTCCAGAAGGTCAATAACCCCCGACTGAAGTCGGGGGCTTGTGCGAAGCGTATACCAAACGTTCACTACACAAGTTAAACGATTTTCTACAGTAAAATATCGCTTTATCTGGGCGTGGGTGCCTAAACAATGTTTCGGATACTCCCCTCGTCCGATTCACTCTATGATATTGCGCTCTGGAAGGGGCAATATACAACCCGTAAGGGAGATTACAAACGATGTTTGTTCCGGTGACGAGTCAAACAGGCGCCTTGTTGATGCCGACGCGTGCGAACAAGGCTGGCATGCTGATTAAGAAAGGTTTCGCCACGCCCTATTGGTCAAATGGTATCTTTTGTATCAGGCTTAACTATGCTACCGAAGACGCATACACACAAGATATCGTCGTCGGTGTAGAACCCGGTAGCAAGAAAGAAGGCTTTACCGTCACATCAGCATCTCATACCTATTTGAATGTTCAGTCAGACGCTCACGGGGGTGTCGGTAAGAAAGTGGCGAAGCGTCGAGAGTTGCGTAGAAGTCGGCGTTCACGAAAGTGTCCGAATCGCAAGAACCGGACGAACCGTCTTGCGAACAAAGCCCGCGTCCCTGCTGGCACGCGTGGGAGATGGGATTGGAAGTTAAGGGTTCTTGATTGGCTTTCTAAACTCTATCCACTCACGCATGTCTGCGTTGAAGATATTAAGGCGCGGACGATACACCGTGCAAAGAAGTGGAATCAATCGTTTAGTCCTTTGTAAGTCGGTAAACAGTGGTTCTATACCGAAATCCGTAAACGGTGGCAACTGTTAACTTTACAAGGGTGGGAGACGAAAGAAATACGAGAGAGGTTAGGTCTCAAGAAGTCCTCGAAGAAGTTAGCAGAAACCTTTGACGCTCATTGTGTAGATAGTTGGTGCTTGGCGTATCACACGGTTGGCGGTTCCGGTGTCCCTGATACCACGGACTTCCTGTGTGTTTCACCGATACCGATAAAGCGAAGAGAGCTCCATAGGCAACAGGAAGCGAAAGGTGGTAAACGCACACGTGTGGGTGGCACTGTATTAGGGAAAGGCTTAGTCAAAAATACATTGATTAATCATGTCAAATACGGTTTAACCCGCCTTGCTGGCGTTAACGCAAAGGGTTTGTTTTCGATATACAGTATGGGAAACAAACGATTAACCACAGGGGCGAAGCGTTCTGATTTTCGCGTGCTAACACGCCTCAACTTTTACTATAGGAGCGGTGTGGAACCCCTGAATGAATTCAGGGGAGGAAACACCGAAGATAAGAGATGAACATGTCAACTTTTTTGACATTGATATATTTCTGTGATATAATATACAGTGAATTTAAACCCACTGCAGTTTTTTTAGGAGCCGGCGTGTTTATTTTGAAAATGAATCTCAATATCATAAAACTCGTCTTTTTCGTAGGTATCGGGCTGATGCTGTGTCCGTATAGTGAGGTTGAGGTTGCAGAAGCGGCGACTCGCGAGGATTGGCTCACTGCCGAAAAAGTCAATTTGATAAAAAACGCAGGAGTTAGCGAGGTTGAACCCGAAGCCTAAATGCTTGGGATTGTTAGAGAATTCCCTTCAGTGTGGCAAACATTCATATAAGAAAGAGAAGCTTATTTTTTGGAGATAATTATGTTCAATCGTGTTTTATCTATATTATTCTTGTTTATCTTTAGTGTTATGGCAGCAGCAGCAGATGAGTTAATCATCTATTCTGGACGCAGTAAAAGCCTCGTTGAACCGATTATTCATAAGTTTGAGAAAAAGACAGGCGTCCGAGTAAAAGTCAACTACGGGAAGACAACCCCGTTGGCAGCAGCACTTATGACGGAGGGCGAAAAGAGTCCAGCTGCACTTTTTTGGGCACAAGATGCAGGGGCACTCGGCGCTGTCAGCAAAAAAGGACTCTTTGCGGAACTACCGCAGTCAATTCAAACCAAAGTTCCGCCTATTTTTCGGCATGCGGATAGATTGTGGGTTGCAACAAGTGGAAGGGCACGCGTACTTGCCTATAGCACAGAACGGGTGCGGCTAGAACAACTTCCGAAAAGTATCTTCGATTTAACTCAACCGATGTGGAAAGGCAGAGTTGGTTGGGCACCCACTAATGCCTCGTTTCAGGCATTTGTCACAGCAATGCGAAGACAAGTCGGTGAACAGCAGACAGAAGAGTGGCTACGGGGTATGAAAGCTAACGACACAAAAATCTACGCTAAAAATACACCAATTATTGAGGCGCTCGCCGCGGGCGAGATTGACATCGGACTGCCAAACCATTATTACCTGCTTCGTTTCAAAAAGGGTGATGCAAATTTTCCGGCGGCACAAACTTTTTTTCAGAAAGGGAACCCGGGGAACCTGGTGAACATCGCCGGTATTGGCTTATTGAAGAACGCTAAGAATCGCGAAGCTGCCCTAAAATTTATTGAATTCCTATTATCTGAAACGACGCAGCAGTATTTTGTGAACGAAGTGTTTGAATATCCTGTCGTTGACGGGGTAGATACGAATAAGAATTTGTTGCCATTATCGGAACTGCTTGAACTGGTACCGAATTTCAATCTGAGTGAGATGGACGATATCGAAGGAACAGTTCTGCTGTTAAAGCGCGTTGAAGTCTTGTAAGTATAGCCTGCCGGGCCAGTCGTCGAAGCTGCAAGCCGAGTCCTCAGAAATCTGTAGGGGTGATAAGTCATCCCTACAATTTTTTATCATGAGGTGACACATCAGATGTCAAAACCGCATGACTCCTGTGACAGGACATGCGTATTTCTTTTTTATTCCAATCGCTGTCGCGCTCGGCGGATTTATTCCATTAGGCTACCTCTTCTGGAAGGCATTTTCGGTTGAAAGCGCGACGCTTTCTGAGCTTGTGTTTCGATGGCGCAACTGCAAACTCCTCCTCAATACGTTTCTACTCGCTGTTGGTGTCCTCGCTGTTGATTTTGTTTTCGCGATGCCTGTGGCGTGGTTGACGTGCCGAACGGATTTGCGGGGCAAACGGTTTTTTAGTCTGCTCTGCATTTTGCCGCTCGCAATTCCGGGTTACGTCATCGCGTACACACTATTGGCACTTGGCGGCAACAACGGCATTGTTGCCGCGCTTTTTGGGAGGAGCATCCCGCGACTCAGTGGGTATTGGGGCGCACTCATCGCACTGAGTGCTTACACATCACCCTACCTTTTTTTAAATTTGCGCGCTGCCTTGATGGGACTTGATTCGAGCCTTGAGGAATCGGCGCAAAGCCTTGGATACAGTTATCTTGAGATTTTTTACCACATTATTCTCCCGCAACTTCGCCCCGCATTCTATGCGAGTGGACTGCTAATTAGCCTCCACGTATTAGGTGACTTTGGCGTTGTGTCGTTGATGCGATATGAAACGTTTAGTTACGCGCTGTACGCAGAATATATGCTTTCGTTTGAGCATGCTTCGGCTGCGTGGCTTGCCCTGATGCTTTTGGCGTTTACAGGATTGCTCCTTTACCTCGAGGCGAAATTGCTGAGGGGAGTTGCTTTGTACCGCGTCGGCAGTGGATTGTCCGGTTCGGTGTCCTCGGTTCCCCTAAGAGGAGGGCAGGTTCCCGCCTATCTTTATCTCACACTGCTTATCTCTGTGACGGTAATCGTGCCAGCCGGTACCGTTGTGCTATGGCTTTTCAAGGGTGCCACGAATTCAGTAAATCTGTTTTTACCGATGTTCAAAGGACTCATCGGCTCCGTATCAATTGCGAGCCCGGCAGGGCTTATCTGTGCAATTTTAGCGGTGCCATTTGCCTACGTAGATGTCCGGTATCCGTCGCGTTTCGCAAACGGGTTAGCACGGATTGCCTATATCATTTACGCTGTACCTTCACTTGCCTTTGCACTTTCCATCATCTTTTTTGTGTTAAACACCGTAACTTTTATCTATAAAACGGTGTTCGTCCTCATCTACGCATGCGTACTGCACTTTTTGGCGGAGGCTATTGGGCCCATCCGCAGTTCACTTTACCAAGTTTCACCCCACTTAGAAGAAGCAGCCCGTTCACTCGGGTATTCGCCTCTGCAGGCGTTTTTGAAGTCCGTCGCCCCGATTCTGATTCGCGGTATGCGCGTCGCCGCGCTCCTCGTTTTCCTTGCAACCATGAAGGAACTGCCTTTAACGTTTCTCTTATCCCCCGCAGGTTATGAAACATTGGCACTTAATGTATGGAGTTACACAACAGAAGCGATGTTCGCTGAAGCCGCACCTTACGCACTCGCAATACTGATATTTTCAGGATTATTCGTCGGCGCACTTATCCGCGAAGAAGAACAGATTTACCGGTTATTAGGAGGAAATCGTGAAGAAATTTAAAAAACCTGCAATCGATTTTTATCACCAGTTACATTCCCTCAGCATCTTACCGGGGCGCACGAAAGCGTTCGTGGAACCCTATATCGCCTTCCTCTATCTACCTTTCGTGCTATTTGGTTGTCTTTCTATGGCAGCGCAGAGCACGGTTCGTATGGATAGCGACATGACAGAAAGTTATGAAATATCGGAAAGGGATATGGGAATAATTCAGAAGTGGTTACTTCCCCAAAAAAGGGCGGTTAACCGAATTGAAATCTATTTTAACCCAATAGCACCCCTGCATAATATGACTGTCTATGCCCGGATAGGGGAAAAGAATTGGCGCGTTGTTAAGGCGATTAAAACCCCTGTTCGAAAATCGCCGTATATAATTCGGGCGCCACTTTTCACAGATGGGATTCGCGTTGTATTGTCCTCGTCAATCGCAATGGTGGAGCGGATAGTCCTGTATGGTTCGGAAGCAAAGGCATCACCTGAGTAAACAGGTAATGCCTTTCATGCATAATTTTTCAACATCTTTGCCACAAGCTTGTCTAATTGTGGTATAATCAGAATAGATTTTGATTCAAAATAACGCATAAATTCAGAATGACCCCATGAAGTAACGTTTCACACTAAGCGTTTACGATTGAATCACGATACAAAGCGCCGGAATGCAGATTTTATCGGATTTTTTAACCTTGCCCCCGCTTGTAACGCTTGGTGCTGATGCCCTCAGGTTGCTCCTCGCGTTTGCGTTAGGCATTCTCATTGTTAACATCTACCAGTGGACGCACGCGAAAGTCTCGCAAAAATCGTTTACGGATACGCTCATTATCCTCTGTATGCTGATTTCCGTGGTGATGGTTATCATAGGCGATAGCATCGCTCGTGCGTTTAGTCTAGTCGGGGCACTATCGATTATCCGTTTTCGGACAGCTATCCAGGACCCGCGCGATATCGGGTTCGTCTTTTACGCGCTAGCGGTAGGGATGGCAGTCGGCGCCGGGAACCCATCCGTTGCGATTCTCGCTGCCGTTCTAATCGGGGCTATCATCCTCGGAATGCACTATTGGCATCAACGTTTTGGGGAAAATAACGGATTTAATCTTGAGTTCTCCTTACCAACCGAACGGCAGATGGAAACCGGATATCTTCACGTCTTCAGTAAGTATCTAGTTTACGAACGCTTGCTCGAAAAGAGAATAAAAAAATCTGGACAGGCTGAATTGAAATTCCGCGTTAAATTGGCTCACCCTGAAGCGTGGTTCGACTTTTTTAATGAACTTTCGCAAATTGAGAATGTCACAGACGTAAAACTGGATACGGAATAGGATACGAAAACAGAACATAAATTAATTAAGGGAGAACGCCATGAAGCATATAAAGCTAATTACCTGCCTCGTACTCTTTGTTAGTTTCGCCATGTATGCAAACGCGCAGGAGGACACGAAACTTTCACCTGAGGAAAAACGATTTGATATGGATGGAAATGGGAACTTGAGTTTAGAAGAACAGGAACTGATGCTTCGGGTTACCGCGTTGGAAGCGTTTACAGGGGATAGGCTCAGTCATGAAGAGATTGAGAAAATGCGCCAGAACCTTATAGAAATTGAGGCGATGCAACGTACTTTTATGGGGCAGAGAGATACCGGGAGACGTGAGCGGAGAGGAGGCGGCCGGGGGCGCGGGCCAGCACCGCCAGAGAAACTCGTCGAACGATTTGATACAGACAAAGATGGGAAGTTGACCGGGAACGAGCGGAAAGCTGCACTCGAAACGCGTAGGGGCGATAATTTATCGCGGATGAACACCCCGAATCCGCAGGGCGATATTCAAAGCGATGTTGCCAAAAGTCTTGCTGTAACACCGTCAGGTTCACCACCCCTTTATCATGCTGATACACTCCGTACGTTATACCTCCGTTTCCATCATGAAGATTGGTATGAACAGCTAAACGCATTTTATAGGACAGATGTTGAGGTACCGGCAGAGATGGTTGTTGATGGTAAAATTTATCCGGAAGTAGGGGTTCACTTCCGAGGCTCCTCCTCGTACTTTACGGTAGAATCAGAGAAAAAATCGTTTAATATCGCCCTCGACTACGGAAACGATGGACAACGGCTTTATGGTTATAAAACCTTGAATTTGCTAAATGGGCATGTCGATGCCTCTTTTTTACGCGAGTTCCTTTACAATCATATTGCGCAAAGCTACGTCCCGGCGATGAAGACTAATTTCGTCAAATTGGTTATCAACGGGGAAAATTGGGGCGTCTATATTAACCTGCAGCAATATAACAAGGATTTTTTGGCAGAGTGGTTCGGCACGAAAGAGGGGATTCGTTGGAAAGTGGGGCCCGGTGGCGGTACGCTCTCTTATTTGGGAGACGATGCAGCAGCCTACCGCGAAACGTACCAACTGAAAACGAAGGGGGTTGAAGAACCGTGGACAGACTTGATTGCACTATGCAAACTGTTTGATGAATCAACCCCGGATGCGGAGCTTGAGACAAAGCTCCCGATGGTATTTAACATTGACAGGGCATTATGGCAGCTTGCGGTGTCAAACGTTTTTATGGATGACGATGGTTACATCCACAAAGGCGGGGATTATGCCATTTATCAAGATGTTAAAGGGCGATTCCATCTAGTTCCGCACGATAGCAACGAGAGTTTTAGGTTTGCAAGAGAAGGCGGACGTGGTGGCAGGGGATGGAGCTGGGGTGATGTAACCGATGGCATGGTATCTCCAATTACGCATGCTGGGAATCCAGAACGCCCAGTGATTAATCGTCTCCTTTCGAATCCGCAGTGGCGCGCCCGTTATCTGGCACATGTTCATACTGTGATTGATGAATGGCTGAGTTGGGAAGCTATCGCGCCAATCATCACAACCTATCAATCTCTTATTGATGCTGAAGTAGAACAAGATAATAAGAAACTTTACGGATATCAAGCGTTTTTAAGCAGTACCGGAAATAGTGAAAATGGCAATGAAACTAACCTAAACAGTGGGCGTGGGGTTGGGCGTGGCAGTGCCCCCGGCTTTAAGCAGTTCATAACTAAAAGGCGTAACTATCTTCTCAACCATCCAGAATTAAACAGACTCGCCCCGAAAATTGTTTCGGTTTCCAAACCGGAGGCACCTGTCGCCAATCACCCGGTGACAATTAAAGCGGGTATAGATAAATCGGTGTCCGTAGATTCGGTGATATTGCATTATAGTCTTGAACGGAACGGTGTTTTTAAGCAGCTCGCGATGGCACCGGAAAAAGAGGACAGTTTCGTCGCTGAACTCCCCGCTTTTCCAGCAGGAACCACGGTGTACTACTACGTTGAAGCAAACGCTGTCGATACACACGGGACAACTGCATTTTCGCCAGCGCACACCGAGTTTGGGGCGGCGCATTACCAAATCCAGGCATCTGTTGCGAAAGAGACCCATATCGTCATTAATGAATTGATGGCAGCCAACACCGAGAGTATCACCGCCCCACAGGGGAAGTATGAAGATTGGCTTGAACTGCATAATCTTACCGGGAAAGAAGTCGTGCTCACGGGGATGTACCTTACCGATAAAACGGATAACCTTAAGAAATGGGCATTCCCGGAAAACACCACAGTTCCTGCCCATGGCTATCTGATTGTGTGGCTAGATGAAAATGGCAAGGCAACTGATGGACTGCACGCTAACTTCAAGCTTTCCAGAAATGGTGAGACTGTGATGTTGGTAGACACAGATGCACGTGGCAATCAGGTGCTTGATACGGTTACATTCGCTAAACAGGAAAAAGACGCTGCATTCGGTAGATGGCCAAATGGAACAGGCACTCTTAGGCAATTGGAAATGACTCCGGGGCAGGAGAATATTCACCCAAAATAGCTGTGCGAGGACACGCAGGGTTCGGAGAATCTATTCAAAAACCGGACAAAAATGAGGTGGCAAAATTGCTAATTACATTTTTGAGATGATTCAAAACGATGATGCGCGTCGGATTGAATATCTACTTCCGACAGAGACAGAATGGAATGATTGGGTAGATGAACCCTACCTTCCGAAAGGTGGGTACCTGGAATTACGCACGCCCCCGGGGTTAGGTATAGATGTCGACGAATCCGCGATTACCGACAACGAGTACATCCATTGGCAGTGGACATGTCCTATCCGTCCGGATGGCTCAACCGGATACATCTAAGCTAGTAGCAATATAGGCACGGAGATGTTTCAAAGCGCGCCCGTCATCTATCACGGTTCGAGCCCGCTGGATGGCATCGTGTGGATTTGGACAGAACCCTAACAGATAATCTACCATCGCTGTGTTGAGGACAATCCTATCATAGATGTGTCCTCTTTGTCCGGAGAGCGCGGCCATCCCCGCTTCGGCAAATCCATTCGCATTAACAGGCGCTATGCGTGGGCTCCGGGCATAATCAAAACCGTAGTCCGCCGGATTAATATCCATCGCAAAATCCTCTCGCTCCCCGTTGACACGGTGAAACCCCTGCGAGTAATTAATCGCCATCCTGTCTGCAGTAGAAGGTTTGCCGAGTCGAAGCGCGTAATGACTCGTGCCCTCCTCACCCTTGACAGCAATTGCCCCATCAAACCCACGAGCCCATGCCAATTGGAGAAGCGGTTTTTCATAACCGATATGGTAGTAGCCTATCACCATGTAATTAGACGCGGCTGAAAAGAATTGTTGCGCCTTTTCCGTGGCTGCCCAAGGCGGACGTTTTTTTATATGTACCCGCAATTCCCGCAAATCGTAGGCATCCGGAGCGTAGTGACGTTGGCTAATGTACCCAAATCCAACCCTTTTATCGAGGATGCACGCTGCGGCTTGCTCAATTGAGAGGTTGATATTCGCACCGAGCGCCTTCAGCATTGCTTCTTCGGTTACACCGTTTTTAGGCGGCATCACATCAACCCCGTGCAGTACTGAGGGTGCCCCGAGTGCAGCACGCACCGCAGCTACAAACAACGTCGGACGAAAATAGCGTGTCGCGCCGTCGTAAGGCTGCCCAAAGTGTGTGAGCGTATTGACAGCGATAGGACGCACATCTTCTGGACAGAAAAATGCATCATGGTACCCGCAGACTTCCTCATATGTCTCTCGGTTCATCCGTTGTCCAATAAGTGCAGCGGCTTTAAGAGCGGGTTTAACCTCCTTGCTAAGAATCGCCGTACACATCTTTCGAGTTTCCGAGTAACCCAAATGTTTCCCTCTTAAAATCTTTTCCAGCGCACTGACAACAACTGATTCTATTTCATTCTGTGGTACATACCCTTGCTCAGGATTTATGAGATACCGAATTTCCAATGGAAGTTGGGATTCAAGGCGAGGAAGGTATTGACAAAATGCGTCGCGCTCTGCGCGGCTCCACTGTGTCGCCCGCGGAAAATAGTTACGGAGCGTCATGGCAGAAAAAAACGCTCCCAGCTGTGCCTCTGAAACTGTCTCCGCTCTCGATAATTTTCCGTTTATCGATTTTAGTACGGTTTCAAGCAAAGGCACGGGCTGCGGAAAATCAGAAGGATTTGTCCCTAAAGGACGTGTCTGGTGTGGGCCCGTACAAACCCTTGCTTGTGCCGCAAGCATCTCAAGATTAGGGCCCGGGTATTGCGATTGTACGGTAAGATTGGCAGATTCGCCATATTGTGAAGACATCTTTGCGCACTCCTGTTTGAGAGCATCGCCGTAAAAGCACGTTTCGGTTATTGTAACACATTTTGGCCCTTAAAACAAATTCAAGCAAACGGACAAATTTGACAAAATTCCAAATAGAAGGTAAACTATCCTGAAGGATTTAGAAAATGTGATGAAAACCGATGTAAATCACAACAGAATCGATATCATGAAAGTTCGGAACAGCGTAAGAATAATGTTTTTATACGGTAGCATGGAAGTTTATGCCTCCCAATTTTTTCAGCACGGCAGAAACGTTGTGCTATTATTTTTCGCGATTTTCCTAATCGCCAGCGGATGTGACGAACCTACCCCCATGAATCCATCTATCGAAGAAGTCACCGGCACCGTTTTCAACGATGTAACGCTTGCAGCAGATGAGAGGTGGAAACCGGATAAAACCTACATAGTCCACGGAACCTTAGAAATTCCACCCGGCGTAACCCTTGAAATTCTACCCGGAACTATTGTTAAATTTGGAAGAGACGCTTTCGTAAAAGTTAGGGGTATCCTAAAGGCCGGAAGCACGCTGGACGCCGCTGTAGATGAACCCGTTATATTTACATCCGAAAACACCGGGCCCCAACCTAGTGACTGGCAGGGAATCTTGTTTGAACACACTCACGAACACGATAGCTTCCTACGCGGTGTCAGCGTTACATATGCAACAGTGGGAGTCGATATTAAAACGACTTCCCCGACTGTGTCTGATTGTACGTTCCATTTGAATCACACAGCAGTCGCTTTAGATGGCAGCGATGCGGAGATAGTGCACAACGAATTTTTTGACAATAATATCGGAATTCGCACCATCGGGCGCCAGACGCGTCCGAGAATTGAAAGAAATACCTTTCGTAGAAACGACATCGGGATTTTCTGTGAAAACGTACAATCTATCATCCAATATAATAACCTCAGTGGCAATATCCATTCACTCAAACTGAATGTCAAATTCGACGTGTATGCACCCAATAATTGGTGGGGTTCACTCGCCGATGAAGAAATAGATGCCGTCATTTTGGATGCCGAAGACCCGGGTATGTTCAATAAACAGGTAGGAAAAATCTATTATCAGCCAATCGCTGACGTACGCATTGCTGATGCTGGAACCCGGGAATGATACAACGAGGAGAAAGTCTAGACGCAGTCCTAGACTTTTCTATTTTCCTATGCTGACGATTCTCAATGTCTCACAAAATTACCATATTAGAGGCGGTTCTGACCGGTACTTTTTTACGATGGCGGATTTGTTGCAAAAGCATCAGCACCGTGTCATTCCGTTTGCAGCGGCGAATTCGAAAAACGAACCCACAGAATGGGAACGTTATTTTCCACGCGCGGCTGACTTTGAACATCCAGGGGCAGGCGATTTAATCAGGTTTTTATATTCAAGCGATGCTGTTAAATCAATCAGACGACTCTTAAGTGACACGAGTGTGGATATCGCACATTTTCACATCTACTATGGAAAAATAACCGCCTCAATTTTGGAGATGCTCAAAAAAGGAGGCATTCCGCTGATTCAAACACTGCACGAATATAAATTGACGTGTCCTGTGTATAGTCATCTCTCAAACGATGAAATTTGCGAGGCATGCGCCGGCAAACACTTTTGGCGCGCACTCCCGAAACGGTGTAATAGAGGCTCACTTGCACGGACAGCACTGAGTGTTACTGAATCTTATGTATCACGCCTACTGGGAGCAGTTAATAAATTTGACCATTTCATATCAGTATCGCACTTCTTGCGAAAAAAGATGATTACGCTCGGCATTCCTCAGCAAAAAATCTCAACCATTCATAACTTTGTCGATGTGAACAACATCACGCCGAACTTCACAGGTGGGGACTATTTGCTCTATTTCGGGCGATTGCATCGCAGTAAAGGAATTTTAACCTTGATAGAAGCAGCAGCGCCACTGAAAGAGATACCCCTCTATATTGTGGGGGATGGCGAGGCGATGGACGAAGCTCAGCAACTTGTAGAGAAAAACGAAGCCACGCATATTCACTTACTCGGTTTCAAACACGGAAGTGAACTCCAGCAATTGATTCAGAATAGTTTATGCACACTCTTACCTTCAGAATGGTACGAAAATTGTCCCATGTCCGTTTTAGAATCTTATGCGTATGGGAAACCTGTCATCGGGGCGAATATTGGCGGAATTCCTGAGTTAATTGTCGATGGCGTTGACGGGTTTCTCGTCCCATCCGCTCGAACAGAAGCACTCCGCGAAAAGTTGATGTGGATGTCACAACATAAAGCCGAAGCTATAGAAATGGGACTCGCCGGCCGGCAAAAAATGGAAACCGAGTTCAACGCTGACATTCATTATCAAAAAATTATGGACGTTTATCAGACGTTTTTGTAGAGACTATCTCCTAAATCAGATTTTTTAAACGAAGACTACCTGTCTTCAACCCGGTAAACCCATTCCGGGATGATTGGTAAAACCGCCCCGGATAAACACAGAATTCTTGAAAGTTAAGGGCCATTATGATATCATTTATACCGCGATGGTATACTGAGGTATCTCGCCTAAAGTGAACGAACTTTATCAATTTTTTAGTTTACAATTTATTAAAATTAAGGAGCTTTAACAATGATAAGAATTCATACGTTTCACGTTGTTATTTTAATTGGTTGTATCGCCCTTATATCCTGCGAACGAACGCAGAAAATCGTAGCGCCAGGATTGACAAATGAGGATACGATAAACACTGATAGCATGATAGATACGATTGCACCTGAGGGGAAAGGAACCCCCGTTGTTATCAACGAACTGATGGCAGACAACGATAATATCTTAGCCGACGCGCAGGGGGACTATGACGACTGGCTTGAATTGCACAACCGTACCAATAATGCTGTCATGCTCACCGGAATGTATCTCTCTGATAAAAAGGACGAGCCCACAAAATGGAAATTTCCCAAAAATGCTGAAATTCCGGCAAAGGGGTACTTAATTGTCTGGTTAGATGACGACGGAATAGGAGGACTACACGCCAATTTCAAATTGTCTAAAGATGGTGAAACCGTCATGCTTGTAGATACCGATGCAAAAAAAAATCAAGTACTCGATAGCATTACATTCGGAAAGCAGGAGACAGACACAGCCTTTGGACGCTTGCCGGATGGCACCGGCGATTTCCAAATTGTAAAGAGCACTCCTGGGGCACCAAACGTGGCCAAATAGTCGCTAAGCTACCGCCTAAAACGTAGCGCTATCTATTCAACAGAACGGAAAGTAGAGGGCTGAAAGATTCGAAAATAGCAAATAATTCCACCTATCTTTTTTCCTTTTTTTACACAATTTAAAATTGCTTGAAGGAGTATACACCGCTTGAAACTGTTACCCTGTACGAAACCAAAACGCCCGCGCGTCTCAAGTCAGAACGCCAGACTTGTTCTCTTTGCTAGCCTGATTTTTATCGCGTCCGTATTCTTTTGCGCACCGGAACAGAGCGCAACCGCGCAAAACGTACACATTCCAGAACAGGCGCTACGCACCGCTATTGAATCCGCGTTAAGAAAACCGGTAGGGGCCAACATCACTCGGGACGACATGGGGAGTTTTACAGCGCTCAGCGCACGTAGTTCCGGAATTAGAAATCTAACCGGACTTGAGTTTGCCATCAATCTGACGGTGCTGAACCTTTTCGATAACCAGATAGCCGATATATCACCACTAAAAAACTTAACAAAACTCGAACAGTTGCACCTTGGCCTCAACCAGATAGCCGAGATATCACCACTAAAAAATTTAACAAAACTGATGGTTCTGGATTTCCATCGAAACACACATATATCGGATGTGTCACCTCTTAAAAATTTGATAAATCTGATATCGCTGAATCTCCGAGGCAACCGGATATTGGATGTGTCACCTCTCAAAGATTTGATAAACCTAAACACTCTCCACATTCAATACAACCAGATAGCCGATGTGTCACCTCTCAAAGATTTGATAAATCTGACATATTTGGACATCGAACGTAACCAGATATCGGATGTATCACCACTTAAAGATTTAATAAACCTAACATACTTGGATTTTGATAGCAACCAGATAGCCGATGTGTCACCTCTCAAAGATTTGATAAATCTGACAGAGTTAGATATTTCCGACAACCAGATAGCCGATGTGTCACCTCTCGAAAATATGATAAATCTGACATACTTGGACATTGATAGTAACGAGCTCTCGGATATTTCCCCTCTCAAAAATATGACAAAATTGACAAACTTGGATCTTCACGGTAACCAGATATTGGATATATCGCCACTTAAAGATATGGTAAATCTTATAGAGTTGGATATTGACGATAACCAGATATCGGATATATCACCACTCAAAGATATGATAAACCTAACAGTGCTACTGGACCTTGATGGCAACCAGATATCGGATATATCGCCACTTAAAGATATGGTAAATCTTATAGAGTTGGATATTGACGATAACCAGATATCGGATATATCACCCCTAAAAGATTTGATAAATCTGACAGTACTGGACCTTCACGACAACCAGATATCGGACATATCACCCCTAAAAGATTTGATAAATCTGACAGAGTTGGATATTGACGACAACCAGATATCGGATATATCACCCCTAAAAGATATGATAAATCTGACAGTGCTAGATATTGAAGGCAACCAGATATCGGATATATCATCCCTAAAAGATTTGATAAATCTGACAGAGTTGGATATTCACGATAACCAGATATCAGATGTATCACCATTGAAGAATATGAACAAACTAGTGGTACTAGATATTAGTTATAACCGGATATCGGATTTCTCCCCGGTTGCGGGATTGATAGAGAATCTGGATGTGTATTATAACAGCAACCAAACAAGCCCCGTTGGCACAGTGCAGGCAGCGGATGTGAATCGTGATGGGGTTGTGAATATAATAGACTTGGTTTTGATTACATCTCACTTTCACAATCCCGAGGTTTCAGAGCTAGCTAGCACTAACATTTACCCAGATGTCAACAACGACGGGCACGTGAACGTGCTGGACCTCGTCGCTGTTGCGGCGGAACTAGATGCGGAGGCGGCCGCGCCTGCCCTCAGGACAAATGCGTTACAGACAGCCAACATCACCGCCAAAAATCTTGCACAGTGGCTCCGACTTGCGAAGCAGCTAGCGCCGCAAGCCCCACACATGCAAAAGGGAATCGCTGTCTTGGAACAACTTTTGGCAGCTTTGAATGCTGCAGAAGGACTACCGAAAAAAAACCGATTACTGGCGAACTACCCCAATCCGTTTAACCCAGAGACGTGGATACCGTATCAGCTAGCAAAACCAGCAGCGGTGACAATCACTATCCATGCTGCGGATGGTAACCTCGTTCGGACGTTACAATTGGGACAACTGCCCGCAGGCGTATATCAATCCAAAACTCGCGCCGCGTATTGGGATGGCCGGAATCACTTAGGTGAGCCGGTAGCCAGTGGCCTCTATTTCTATACGCTCACCACCGGTGATTACACGGCTACCGGAAAAATGCTTATCCGCAAATAATATTATCGTTAAACCCATAATTAGTTACACATCGTTTGTGGCGAGTAGCAGGGTTCTCCGGCGCGTGATTAAAACAGTTCGGCGGGCATTGCAAGCGTCCATCGGAGAAAAAATGCAGATTTTAATACTATTCTCGATTTTTTGTTTTCTTGCCTCCGCGTGGAGCAACATTCAATTCGAAGATGCCTCAGAACAAGCAGGAATTACGCGTATCGGTGAAAGTTGGGGTAACGCCTGGGGCGATTTTGATGGCGACGGATATCTAGACTTATGGGCCACAAATCATAAACACAAGCCGAGTCTATATCGTAATAATGGGGATGGCACTTTCACAGATATTATTGATGAGGTTTGGGATGCAAACCCATATGCGGATACACATGGCGCCGCCTGGGCAGATTTTGATAACGACGGTGACCAGGATTTGATTGTGTTATCAGGTGGAGGGGGCGGAACAAACCGAATGAATGAAAAACATAAGAATCATTTCTATGTTAATGAAAATGGGATGCTGCGAGAGAAGGCGGACCAGTTCGGCGTTTCGCTCCCCCTCTTCCGTGGAAGAACACCCCTGTGGTTTGATTGGAATGGGGATGGCAAACTCGACCTTCTTGTCACCGGCAGAGTGCGTCCGGATGCGACAGGCGGACTTGTGACTTCCTCAATTTTGGAGCAGACGCCCACTGGGTTTGCTAATGTTAATCACATATCGGGTTTCCAAGTTACCAGAGATACCTCATTCGCACAGGTGACAGATGTAACAGGTGATGGGAGCATGGAAATCTTTCTGGACGGTACCCCGTATCCGGAGGGCATATATGATATATCAGTGACGCCGTTTAAAGAGTTAAGCGCGATGCTCAACATGCCGAAACGGCTCTATGATGTCAAGGATGCAGCATTCGCGGATTTCAACGGTGATTTACTGATAGATGCGTTCCTAACACGCGGCGTTACGCGCAATTATATTGACACAGCCGAACCGCATAAAATCAGGACATACATTCAAATTAACACCGGTGAGAAGGGGTTTAGCTTTAAGACAGACGGCGAGGTGCGATTCGAATTTCATGCCGTTTGGGCAACGCGCTTACACCATTTATCTATCGGTGAAGGGGGCCATAAATTGACAGCGTTTGATGGGGAATTTATTCCCACCGATGCTGTCCGAAATGTTTCATCATTCATATTTGTGTTGTCCCCCGATAATCCAAAGGTTGTCGGACTCATGCCGCGCCCGAAAAAAGAACTCTGGGGAATGTACGTAGGATACACGCCAAGTTCCAAACGATGGACTGTATTGTACCATACGAAGCCTGATATTAAAACAAATTGGACCGGATTTGAATCACTTATACAATCAAACCGGCCAATAGTCGATGTTGAACCTATTAACTTTTCCAAATACGACCTGTCGTACCACCCACGCTCGGTTCTCCTCATCAATCAGAAAAATGGGTTTGCTCCCAGCGCTACGTTTTGGGAGGCAATCGAAGGACGTTCCGTTGTCGCCGGCGATTTTGATAATGATATGGACATTGACATCTATGTTGTCCGCTCAAGTAGCATTAGCAATTTCCCAAATTATTGTTATGAAAATCAAGGGAACGGAACTTTTGTACAATTAGCCGGGGCGGGTGGGGCCGCGGGGAGCATGCAAGGCAGAGGAGAGAGCGTTACAATGGCTGACTATGACAGGGATGGGTACCTTGATTTGTTTGTTACTAACGGCAGAGGCGGGTACCCTTTCAGTGAAGGACCTGACCAGATTTTTCGCAATATCAGTCATGGTAATAATTGGCTACAAATTGATTTAGAAGGTACCGTTTCTAATCGGGACGGGGTTGGCGCCAGAATTTTTGCGACGACGCCTGATGGGAAAACACAGCTGCGAGAAAATGGAGGCGGTATTCATTTGTGCCAACAGGACCAGAAACGTATTCATTTTGGACTCGCCCAGAATAAAAAGGTTAGTGAACTCGTTATCCATTGGCCCAGTGGCATCATTCAGAAACTGAAGGATGTACCGCCGAATCAACTCATACACGTTGTGGAAGCGCCTACTTTGATGCACGCCGGTGATGTCAACCAAGATGGACAAGTGAACCTCCTTGATTTTGTTCTCATCGTTAAGCACATTGAGGGCAATCCGACTGCAGACTCTCGCCCTGACGTCAACCAAGATGGAGAAGTGAATCTGTTAGACATTGTTTGGATTATTCGGGTTGTTAAAGAGAACCAGAAAGTCGCCGCTGCGCCATCTCTGATAAACTTATCAGAAGCCGATATTGCCCATCTTTATTCACTATACCAAAAGGTTGAAGAAATGTCAGGCGACGCTGCACCAATAGAAATAGTGAGACGCTTTTTAGCAAACCTGTTAACGCCCGCTGACAGTCCGCCGAAAACAAAACTCTATGCAAACTACCCTAACCCGTTTAATCCAGAAACGTGGATACCGTACCAACTGGCTAATGATGCAGAGATCACTATCCGTATTTATAACACTTCCGGTGGAATTGTAAGGACGGTTTTTAGAGGGCATCAAGTTTCAGGCTACTATCTCACGCGCAGTGAATCTGCATATTGGGATGGGCGTAATGAAGTTGGAGAACCCGTTGCGAGCGGCGTCTATATCTACGAATTGTCAACGCCGACGTTCAAACAGACGAGGCGACTCGTCGTGCTAAAATAGCGAGTACAAGTCTGATATGATAAAAAACCAAAATATCCGGCTAGCGAGTGAATCAGCGGCGAATCCCGTTGATTGAACCCTCTGGCAAAATTTCGACGCAAACTTATGGCAGCCTGGGCTTTCGCTGAACGCCCGATACAAAAAAGGAAAATATGCAAAAGACTTCATTGGTTACTGGTGGTGCGGGCTTTATGGGTGCGCATGTCGTTGACGAACTTCTACGTAATCACAATCATCAAGTTGTGGTACTTGATGATTTGAGCGGCGGTTTTCGTGAGAATATGAACACCGCGGCAACGTTCATTGATGGCAGCATTCTGGACGTGGGACTGGTTAATCAACTCTGTGAGCAATATCAATTTAGTTATATTTATCACCTGGCGGCGTATGCTGCGGAAGGGTTAAGCCACTTCATCAAGCGATTTAATTACGAAAACAATCTCATCGGGAGCGTGAATCTGATTAACGCTGCCGTTAACTACAACGTCAAGCATTTTGTATTCAGTTCTTCCATCGCTGTGTATGGTACAAACCAGCTTCCGATGCATGAAGGGTTGACACCGATGCCGGAAGACTCTTATGGAATTGCCAAATATGCGGTTGAACTCGAACTAGCGGTTTCCAAAAAACTTTTTGGCCTGGATTACACAATCTTTCGTCCACACAACATCTATGGCGAAGGGCAGAATATCAGCGACAAGTACCGGAATGTCATCGGCATCTTCATGAATAAAATTATGCGGGGTGAACCGTTACTTATCTTTGGTGATGGGGAACAGACACGCGCCTACACACACATTACCGATGTCGCGCCATACATCGCTCGTACAGTGGAGATACCTGAGGCCTCAGGCCAGATTTTTAACGTCGGTTCCGATAAACCGGTGAGTGTTGACGAACTAGCGGAACTTGTTATGAAAGTCATGGGCAAAAAGGTGCCGGTAACCCACGTTCGTGCTAGAGAAGAGGTTAAACATGCTTATTGTTCGCATGAGAAATTTCGGAAGATTTTTGGAATTAACGCTGCAGTACCGCTGGAAGAAGGGCTGAATCGGATGGCAGCCTGGGTAAAGTCAATTGGCGCTCGCCCGGCCACCGGGTTTAATGAGATTGAAATTCGCAAAAATCTGCCAGAGAGCTGGAAGTAGCTTTTTCTCAGGATTTGAGCGCCTGTCAGTCTGAATGACGCTAAGAACGCGGGTGAATCGTAAATTTATGGGTGGGCAGTTACGAAAAACCCGGAGTGTTGTTCAGAAATTGTGGCGTCGTGTTACAAGGATGGGGAAGAGCCCTTTCAAATGGCATTCTACAACCGAATTTTGCAACGCCCGGTTTCCTCGGTAATGATAATTACTCTAGTCGGAATGGGTTTCGGACTTCTTGTTCATGTCAAATTGATTCCAACGCGTTTCAACCTGAGTAGTACTGCTGATGCCCTGGTTACTGCCTTAAAGGTTACTCTGTTAGTTGACACCGTGTTCCGCGAAGGTGCTAAATTTAGCCTTATCCCACTGTTTGTCACTCAGAAAAAGGCGTTAAGTCGTGCGGCATATCAGCACTGGACGAATGCGCTCCTAAACTTCTCACTCTGTGTCGGTATCGTCATGATGCTCCTCGTTGAAGCCGGTGCGCCATGGATAGCAGCAAGATTGCTACGGGGCCCGGCTATAGTAGCACGCTCAGAAATGATAACCTTATTAAGACTTTGCGCGCCTTTGATTATCTTCGGTTGTGGCAGTACGATACTTGGTGCTTACCTGAATAGTCAAAAACGTTTTAGACTCGTTGCATTGCGAAATGCACTGCCTGCGGGGTTCGCGACAATAACATTTCTGCTGTTTTGGCATACAAGCCCCCTTGCGTGGTGGGTAGTGATAGCTTATACAGGTGGATTTACCGGATACTTTGGACTGTTGTGCTTTGGAATCTATCAAACCGGGCATCGATACCAATTGACGTGGTTCTCTGCAGAGATATTGAAATCGTTAAAAAACACGATGTCTCTGCCAACGTTGGGCTTCGCGATTCGGCGCGTTCTTTCCGGGTTGTTAGTTGAGGTATATCTGGTAGGGAAAATCGGAACGGGCGCGATTACGCGCTACAATAGTGCTTTCCGCATTTTTTCGGCGATACAAACCGTTATCGGAATCAGTATTGCGACAACCGGCTTGCCGGAGATGTCCACGCATGAAATTGAGAAAGATAAATCAGGACTCGCACGGAAGATTCGTCGAAACGTCCGCACAGCAGTATTGGTTGGGATTCCGATTTTCCTCCTCTTGGTATGTCAAGCGAAAGCCGTCGACGCTTTGTTCGCGGCTGAGCACTACGCGCGGCAGATATCGCCGCTCCTTGTTTGGTTAGGGCTGGGTATCGTTTTTTCATGTATGATTCCGGTGCTGAACGCAGGACTCTACGCGCAAAAGGCTTATCGGCTTGTGTTTAGGAATATGGTAACGATGGCGGTTTTAAACTTCGGTATCGCAGCGTTACTGGCGACGATGTGGGAACTGATTGGCATCGCACTATCGGTTTCGATTGTCGCCCTTTTGGCTGTTGGAAACCTAACATACTTGCTCCGCAAAACAGGAGTTAGAATTTGGATATAAGAGAGAATCAGATGTTCCAACAGATTGGCGCCACCCGAGTGGCACACACGCGTGTCAGCGATTACCCTTATCTGATTATCGGAGGAACAACGAAGGCGGCAACAACATCATTGTTCGCTTATCTCGCCAGTCATCCGGCAATTTGTGCTGCCACCTATAAAGAAACCCGATTCTTTCTCGATACGACTTATCCCCTGCCATCAAAGTACCGATACCGTGGGGATGTTGAAGCGTACAACCTCTTGTTTCCACCTTGTGATGAAACGCACCTGCGCCTTGAATCAACCCCGGATTATCTCTATTGCAAGAGTGCGTGTGAAAGAATTGCGGCATTTCTGCCACATGCGAAACTCCTTTTCAGCCTCCGTGAGCCAATTTCGCGTTTAATTTCGTGGTATCGATTCGCAAAACAGCTTGGGAAATTAGAAGAGTCCATCAGCTTTGAGGCATATGTAGAACAGCTTTTTAATGCGGAAAATACGGCAAAAGAACAACACTTGCAAACGCTTCAGCAAGGGTGTTATGCCCTCTATTTGCGACAGTATTTTGGACAATTCAATCTAGGGCGCATCCATATCCTCTTTTATGAGGACATTGCTGCACAGCCATTCAAAGTGTTAGCAGAAGTTTGTCGCTTTGCTGGTGTCGATGCAGAATTTTTCAAGGATTACGTCTTTAAAATTACGAATCGCACAGAAACGATGAAGAACGCGAAACTCCATCGGAAATATAGAGACTTTCGATTTCAATTGCGGCAGTGGACGCATAATAAACCGATGATTCACACCCCGTTACGGATAATACGACAGGCAATTGAGCCTCTTTATCTTCATTTAAACACACAGCCAACCAAGCATGTCTCCCTTTCAGAAGAAATTCGACACCGTTTAATCAATTACTATAAGACTGATGTTCATGAATTAGGGGAATTAATTGCGAAACCGGTGCCGTGGGACTTGTATCAGTAGAAATTGCTCCCGGCATATTACGAGGAATACACTTTGGTTAAGCCAATTCAATTGATGATTGTCGGTGCACAGAAAGCGGGTACCTCTTCGTTGTTACGTTACTTGGCACAGCATCCGGAGATTGTGACGCATTCACAACCGGAGATGACATTTTTTCTCCAAGAACGTGAATATTCGCGTGGGTATGAATGGGCGTTCACCAAATACTTTGCGAAGCCTTTAATTGAAAAAGGGAAGTCGGGTTCGCAGGGGGATGCCGCAGATGATAATAAAGCGGAGAACAAGGATAAACGGTTGATTGCCAAAAATGTAATGGTGATGCACTCATCTGATATTATGGAGCGGATTTATGCGCATAATCCGATGATAACCCTCGTTGTGCTGCTCCGTGAGCCGGTGGCGCGTGCATATTCTGCATATTGGTGGGCACGGCGTAGCGGCTGGGAAACGCTTAAGACGTTTGAAGAAGCGATTGCGGCCGAGGAGGCGCGTCTCAAGGAAGGCTGGTTTAAATGGCGACAGTGCGCCTATCGACACAATAGCGTGTACTATCCGCACGTTCAAAATTTAATCAATAAATTCGGCGTGACACGGCTCCATTTCGTCTTTACAGAAGATTTGAAGGAAAATGCGCAGGCGGTTTGCCAGAGGCTCTTTAACCAGCTCAGTATCCACGCCGATTTTGAGCCGGTAATAGTGCACCAGCATAACCGTGCAGCTATGCCTCGCTCCGAACGATTCAACTTTCTGTTTACACAATTTTTGGCATCCCACAATCCGATGAGACGGGCAATCCGTAAATTGGTGCCGGACGCTACCGCCTACAAACTGAGAAAGGCGATTCTGAATTGGAATGACAAACCGTGGACAGCACCCCCAATTGCTCCAGAAACACGCGCGGAATTGGGGGCATATTTTCAGCCTTTTAATCGAAAATTAGCAGAATTGTTAGGACAGGAGTTAACACAGTGGAACCATTAACGTCCGAAATTCTAGCATCCCACTAAAGCCGGAACAGAATGCTCATCATCTATTTTCTCACAGGCTATGTCGCTTTTGAAGAATTTGTGCTGAAGTGCCTCCCTGTAAACGATGCAACATACTCGTATTTAAGATTTTTGGGTGAGCTCCTCATCTATGTCGCTTTTGGGTGCCGCGTTATCCATAAACTATATAGAGGCATCCCGTTCGTTAAAACAGCAATTGACTTACCGGTTATCGGTTTTTATCTCATCGTATTGCTTTCAATCGTGGTAAACCGTTCTCCATTAACAGGAAGCCTCTATAACATACGTCCGTTTGCGCGCTATATTGTACTTTTCTATCTCATCGCCAATTCACCGCTGTCTGAAAAGCGTATCGCTACGTTATTGCGGATAATTTTGGGGGTTGGATTGGTACAGCTGGGCGTGGGCAGCATTCAGTGGGTTGGGGGGCCACCGGCATTTGATTTTTTCCTCCCGCGGGAATCAACGCTTGAAGTCGGCGGATTTACGAAGGAATATAGACTTCTTGAGCTCGGGCGCGAGATAGGGAGTATCTACGGTACCTTGGGGGATACGGTAATTTACGGCGTTTTTATGATTATCGTGCTCATCATCTATTTATCCCGTGTCAGGCGACTAGAGTACTTGAACCTAGTCGGTATCGTGGTGTTATTATTCTTTATCGCGCGTTCGTATTCACGCGCAGCAACCTTTTCAGCAATCCTCGCCTGCGCAGCCTGGTACTATTTTCACTATGGTGCGAAAAAGACACTCCGGTTAGCCCTCGCCGCACTCCTTATCTTTGGGCTCCTTTTAGCTGTCGTGAATCCATTTAATTTAGAATACATCAATCCACGAAAAGCAAGGGTTGGACTCGTTGGAAATCTAACCGGTGTCTTTTCAGGTTCCTACGTTCGCGTTGCACAAAAACAACGGTTGGGCGCTCTCATTGGGAATGTCCCAACAGTTTTAGCAAATAAGCCGATTTTAGGATACGGCGCCGACCAGAATAGTACCATCGAAAAACTTAACATGAGTAAACGTTCATTTCTCCTCAAAATCCTGAGTAAAAAGGGATTCAAGGATGTATATTGGGTTGCTATTCTCTGCTTCTATGGACTCTTGGGATTAGGACTGTTTTTTTTGATATTTTACTGTCTTTTCAAAGCATCACTAAAGCTCTATACACGGACTCGCAGTAAATATACGAAGGAGATAGCAATCGTCATGCTCTGTTTGATAGTCGTTACAGGGTTTCTACTTTTTTTTAACCGGACACTTGAGTTTCGAGGGTACGGCTTCTATTTCTGGCTCTGTGCCGGCCTGATGTTCGCTAGTGATGCTGCACGCGAAACTTATAAACCGCTGAGGATAACGTTATGATGAGAAACCGTAATTTTAAGAATTTCCATGCTTTAAATGTTCAGCAATTCCTGAAAATTGGCTGCCTTATCATACTATCGATAAATTTTGGATGTCAAAAGCCAGAAACTGTGTCTGATGCCCTACATTTGGCAATTGATACTCGCACAGCAAAACCGCTCCGTAAAGCGCTTCATGGGTTCAACACAAACATGATGAGTGGAGATTATGGGTATATTGATTTCGACTTTGTTGCTTTAACGAAGGCGCTTTACCCGCAGACGTTGCGCTTTCCTGGTGGCACGGTAGGCAACTTCTACCACTGGAATCTCTCCGGATTTCTTGAAAATGAAATGGCATCAACGCTCAGTCAAAAACTTAATAAACGAAATAAAGGCAATTACGTTAAACTTCAAAAGCGGAAAAACGGCAGAATTGCTTTTGATGATTTTATGCAATTGTGTGAAACCCACGACATAGCCCCGGTGGTTGTAGTCAATCTGTGGACGGGCAGCCCGAAAGAGAGTGCCGCATGGGTACAGTACGCCAAAACGAAAGCGTATCCTGTCACGCATTGGGAACTCGGCAATGAGTATTATTTGCCGCACTATGTGAACAAATATCCATCAGTGAAAGCTTATATAACCCGCGCTAAAAAACATGCTGCAGCCATGAAAGCCGTTAATCCTGATATCAAGGTATCGGTATGTGCCACGCCGGTAGCATTTCACAAGGAAGGGTGGTTGATAAACAAGTACCAACGTAACTGGGATGCCGGATTAGCAGCAGATACCGGTTTTTATGATGCCTATACTGTTCACGTTTATGCGTATAAAGCTGTCCGAAAAAAAACGATTGAAGAAATGCGCGGCTATCTGTTCGGATGGATTCACTTCAGTATTGATGAAGCACTCGATTATTATCAGAAATCATTCCCTGATAAGGAGATGTGGGTGACAGAATGGAATATCGCAAACCCGGCAAATCGCGTCGCGAATACCCAACTTCATGCCATGTACGCCGGGGATTTCTTTCTGAAAATGTTAAGCATACCCCAAGTGACGCAGGCAAACTTTCATGTACTAGCAGGGCCCGGCAAAGGGTTCCCTACTTTTTCGCCAATAACACCTGCAACCCCGGGGACTTTTTGGAAATATGGGGGCGAACCCAAACCCGCTCCTAATAATTTTAATGGTAAGACAATTAAACGCGCTGTCTATCCGATTTTTCGATTAATTGGGGAAGTCTTCACGCAATCGGATTTACAGTTCGATACGCTTATTCAAAATCCGCCTTTCCTTGAAGGGAAGCTTGAGTACAGTGGCAAACAGCTCCCGGGAATTCAGGCCCAAGCTGTTGGAAGCAGTGAGAAACTTTTTATTCTCATCAGCAATAGAACCGGTGAGGAATACCGTCCGCAGCTTGTCATGAATGGAAAGCAATTCAAGGGGAAGGTTATCTACCGGTACGTCGCTAATGAAAGTCTCCGCGCGACAAATGGAGGAAACGCTGAAATGGAAGGTTCAGGGAAAATTGAGATAAAGATTCAGGAATGGAGTGGGAAATCTAGCCAACTCTTAATTTCCAAAAACAGTTTTGGCGTGATTGAGGTAACGCATGAAAGAAAATAAGCCCCTATTTGTGGTAGGTAACAGCCGAAGCGGCACAACCTTGATGGGACGTATTTTGGGAAAACATCCGAAAATCTACACGTTTGGGGAACTCCATTTCTTTGGACAGTTATGTTCCCCTACGATTGTCTCCCACTTTTTGTCTCCAAAGATGGCAGAGGAATTAGCTGCGCAGCTGTTTTGCATTCAACGGGAGGGCTATCGGACGCATGGAGGCCCACGTCGCTACCGCGAAGTGGCCCGGAGCTTCCTCAGAACGTTGTGTAAATTTCCGGAAACGCCAGCTGCCCTCTTCTTGTCCTTTCTCCGTTACGAAACCACGAAAAATAAAAAAAGCATCCCATGTGACCAGACACCACGCAATGTTTTTTACATTGATGAGATTCTTAGGCTTTACCCAGAAGCAAAGATTATTAACATGATACGTGACCCGCGCGATGTGCTTTTATCACAAAAGCGGAAATGGAAGCGCCGATTCCTTGGCGGCACCGATATGCCGATAAAGGAGATGCTCCGGGATTGGGGTAATTATCATCCCATAACGATAAGTCGAATCTGGAATGCTGCTGTCATCACAGCAGGTAGGTTCACGAACAGCGAACGGGTTCTATCAATTTACTTTGAGAAACTGCTCGCAGCGCCTGAAGAAACCGTTCGTCAGATTTGTGATTTTGTTGGCAGGACTTACACGGAGGCACTCCTTCAAGTCCCGCAGGTGGGCTCTTCTGTTGATACAGATAATGCGAAGAAACTGGGCATAAAGCCGGAACGCGCCAATAGTTGGCAACGCGCCGGCTACAAAGGGGGGTTGAGTTCCGCGGAAATTCACTTGTGCCAACTCATCAACACGGATGTGATGAAAACGCATCACTATAGTTCTGTTCCGGTTCGCCCACATCCGGTGAAATTGGCTATTGCGCTGTTGTCATTTCCAATTAAATTAGGGTTGGCATTTTGCTTCAATCTTGATAGGATGAAGAACATCCGTGAGACGCTTAGAAGGCGACTTGGCGGAAGCCGTCCTGCAGCGCCGACGGGGGTTCCGCGAACATGATAGCCCAACTTAACCCACTTTATATAAAAACGCGCCCGGCCAAGGCATTGACTCGCCTCATGAGTTATGTTCTCTTTGAAGGGCGCCCCGTAACAACAAAGGGGCGTTGGATAAATCCGCTGGTATTTTCTCTCTTGAAAGGAGTCATTGCGAGTCGTGCACGGTTTAAACCCGTTGAAAAACCGATTTTCATCTTGGGGACAGGGCGGAGTGGCACAACGATTTTAGGGATTGTGTTATCTATGCATCGCCAGGTTGGATACTTAAATGAACCCAAAGCGATGTGGCATCTCATCCATCCGCACGAAGATGTCATTGGCAACTATAGTCAAGCATTCGCAAGGTATCGCCTCACAGCGGAAGATGCCACCGACGAAATGTGTCAACGCGCGCATCGGTTGTTTGGCGCCTATTTGGCGAGTACCTTTTCACAGCGACTGGTTGACAAGTACCCGGAACTCATCTTTCGGATAGATTTCGTTAGAGCCCTTTTTCCGGATGCCCGTTTTATTTTTCTCGTGCGGAATGGCTGGGATACGTGTCATTCCATTGCTACCTGGTCCAAACGTCTCGGTGTTCGTGTAAATGGCGAACACCACGATTGGTGGGGCGTGAACGACAGGAAATGGAAACTCTTGGTAGAACAACTTGTCGTCGGAAATGTTGATTTCAACAACATAGGTGAAGACATCAGAAAAACCGGGCGGCATTTGGACAGAGCGATGGTGGAATGGATAGTGACAATGCGACAAGGGCTCCATTTAATGCGCACTTCCCACGATTGCGTTCACCTCGTGCGCTTTGAGGAGTTAACATCGCAGCCCGACAAAACGTTTTCGAGATTATGTGCATTCTGCCAATTGCCGGAAGAACGGCAATTTCTTGATTATGCCCGCGAAACGTTACGTCCGGTGCCCGCTAGGCAGCCGTTTGATATACATCCAAAACTTGCCCCGATTTTCTACGACACGATGGTACAACTTGGTTATCATAATTAGGCATCTCTAAAAATAATGACGTCATAGGAGTTATTCCATCAATGGACGACAACGGAATAAAAAGCGCCTTTACACGGCGTGATTTTCTATCAACAAGTGTGAAAGCCGGTGCAGCTGCCTTTACAACAGCTCTTTTACCTCATCTGAACGCATCGGCAACCAGCCGATATAACGTTTTGTTCATCATTGTGGATGATTTGCGTCCGATGCTTGGGTGTTATGGACATCCTGAGATGTATACACCGAACATTGATGCTTTAGCGCGCCGCGGCACGCTTTTTAATCGCGCATATTGCCAGTTTCCGCTTTGTAACCCCTCACGGGCTTCAATGCTAACAGGGTTGCGTCCGGGGACAACTTTCGTTCGAAACAACTTAGCGGATGTGCGGGCGAATTTGCCCGAGGCAGTGACGCTTCCGCAACATTTCAAAGCCGCCGGGTATCACACCCAATCTGTCGGTAGGATTACACACCTCCCGAGCTTCCAAGATGATGAAAATTCATGGAGTGTAGCATCATGGAGGCCGCCATGGATACCATTCATTCTAGAAGAAACCCCGTCTTGGCAAGCCCTTGACGTTGGGGATGACGAGCTCAGGGACGGTAAAACCGCAAAACGGGCAGTTGAGGTTCTATCACATCTCAAGGAACGCCCATTTCTCCTTGCAGTTGGGTTTTACAAACCTCATTTACCTCTTAAGATGCCAAAGAAATATTTTGAATTATACGAAACGCAAACCTTCAAATTGCCTAATTCAGCCCTTCTACCTAAAGATGCACCTGCTATCGCATCCACAAATTGGCAACAAATCCTGTCCTACCAAGATTTACCTTCAGGAAATACGCCGCTTTCTCACGAGAAAACTTTGGAGCTAATTAAGGCATACGCGGCATCGATAAGTTACGTAGATGCACAGATTGGCAGAGTGCTCGTCCAATTAGATACCCTTGGACTTGCTGAAAATACAGTCATTGTTTTCTGCGGTGACCACGGGCATCACCTTGGAGAGCAGGGAATATGGGAAAAGCGGACGCTTTTTGAGGCATCACTCCGCTCCCCTTTGATTGTCAGCGTACCCGGGCAATCTCATCTGAATGCTAAAACCGATGCCTTGGTTGAGTTGGTAGACATTTATCCGACACTCTGTGATGCATGCGGATTGTTAACGCCTCCAGAACTCGAGGGACTTAGTGTCATGCCTGTGATTGAAAACCCAACGCGTTCCTGGAAAACGGCTGCTTTTAGCGAAGTCAGACGCGGGGGTATGAGAGCTTCCTCCATGCGCACTGAGCGATACAGATACACGGAATGGGGTCAAAAAGGACGACGTGGGAAGGAGCTCTATGATTATGAGATAGGTCCGGATGAAACCGTCAATATCGCGTCGCTGCCTGAAACCGCTGGACTCGTTGCCCAGCTCAGCGAACAGCTTCGTGCCGGTTGGCAATCAGCTTTACCTTTAGCGCCATCGATAATCTCGCCGCAACTGCTGCGGTGGGATATCAATAAGGATGGCGTCGTCGATATCCTGGATATTCTCCTCATTTCAAACAATTTTGGCAAAACGCGCCAAGAATTTCCGAGAGGCGATGTGAATGAAGATGGCACGATAGACGTCATCGACTTGATTATTGTCGCGTCGCATTTCGGGGAAACATCTCACGGCACCGCTGCCCCGCTAGCACCTCCACAGCTCCCGGGACATCAGGTTGACAGCCTGACGTCGTGGCTTAGCAAAGCGTATACAGCGGATGACGGTACCGCGGTTTTTCGCAAAGGCATTGCTACCTTGGAGCGTCTTCTAAATATGGCGATGGCTACAGAGACGGTGTTGCTGCCGAACTACCCAAATCCTTTTAATCCGGAGACGTGGATACCTTACGATTTGGCACAAGCGGCTGAGGTTTTGATTGATATCTACACCCCGGATGGCGCGCCTATCCGGCAGTTATCACTCGGTTTCCAATCTGCTGGTATCTATCGGACGCGTGCGCGGGCGGCATATTGGGATGGGCGAAATGCTGTGGGAGAATCCGTGGCAAGTGGTATCTATCTCTATACACTACAGGCGTTGTATTCCGATGGATTGCGTCACCAATCGACACGCCGAATGGTAGTTCTGAAATAAGGTTAATCTAAAATTATGACTTTCCGTACCCCGCTAATTATTGGCATGCTAGCGTTTCTCACCGCTTTTACCTTTATTGGGAACACAGAAGCCGCCTCGCTTCTCAATATTCCCATCAACCCCAAACTTTCTGATTTTAATCGTGAGACTTATCGCTTTATTCATCGCTTACTTAATAAACGGGTATTACCCGGCATCTCCCGCGGTTCGCTGCCGTTAACGCGAAAACAGGTTGTGTTCCTACTGATGGAAGCGCATCGCAAACAGCAGGAAGGCACAATTACACTGAGCACGAATGAACGGGGCCGGCTAAACGCTTTGTTAGCATTTTATTCCGAGGCGGCACCCGCTGGAAACCGAACACCTTTCCATCGAAAAATGCACATCATGACACTTACTGACGAAGACTATCGCTTATCTTTTGATTTAAGAATGCAGCAACAAGCAATCACTCGGCTAGTTGACAATGTGTCTGGGGAGCCCCCGGTTGAAGGAACGATGTTTGTTACGAATTTGTTTCCACACGTCTATGGACAATTCGGGGAGGATTTCGCATTCACATCCGATTTTGCATATCGGTTTTTATATGGCGACTTTTTTAACGATATTTTTCCGGACGAATCAAAATATAGACAATTAGAGGGCGGATTGAAAAATCGGACGACGGCGAATGCGTACGTCAAATTCAATTTGCCATGGTTTGAGTTACAATTCGGGCAAGACACAATCCGATGGGGACCAGGGTATCATGGAAGCTTGCTGATTTCAGAAAATCCCATTGCGATAGACATGCTCAAATTACAAACAACTTACAAAACCATTCATTTCACCTCCTTCACAGGTATCTTAGAAGACATGGCAGTAGACATCAATGAAAAATACATTTCAGGACACAGAATTGAGGGATATTTCTGGGAGCGATTTGGATTCGCGGTGTCCGAAGTTGTTGTCTTTGGCAACCGTTTTGAGGCGGGTTATCTAAATCCTATCAATATCTATTTGGTTAACGAACAGACAATCTCGCGGGCGGACAGCCGGGCGCCAGGGAGTGGCGATAACGTTTCCGCCAGTGTTGATATGCGCCTCAGGGCCGCGGACAACTTTGAGATTTATGGCGAATTGATGGTAGACGATGCGAATCCCGCAGCCGGTTTTAAGCACTGGGATACAAAATTTGGTGTTCTCGGTGGAATTTACCTCACGGACCCGTTCGGACTAGCGGATGTCGATTTGCACGCCGAGTACGCATTTATCAACCAATACGCGTATACGCACGAAAATCCTGTGAACGTCTACAAACATTTTACAACACCACTCGGGCATCAAATCGGTAGCGACGCAGACAATTTATGGATAGAACTCCGGCGGCGATTGACGGAGCAACTAGAAACTGTTTTTACCTACGAACTCGAACGACATGGAACCGGCAACATTGATAAACGGCATCCACCGGAGGCACCCGCGGATGACGTGTGGATGCCTTTATCCGGTGTCACACAGAGTGAACATACACTAAAAGTTGGCGCGAACTGGGTTACAATTGGGCACTATTCGCTATATGCAGAATGGGCACGCATGTGGCGACGGAACGTCGGAAATCGCAGAGATGTCCATGAAAACGGAAATCAAATTCAAGCGAAGGCACTTCTCCGTTTCCAGGGCGAATTCCCTAATTTTTGGTAGGTTCGCATCATCAAATTTCTTTCGAGCGCATCGTTCGTGTTTGTCTAGTACGGTGATACTTGTTAGGGTGAAAGCCTGTGTTAAATGAACTGTGCGCTTTTTAAACGAAGATTTCATGCCTTTTCTTTATCAAATGAAGTTAAGTCGAAAACGCTCACGAATCGCTGCGTTCTTATCAAAATCATGTCGAAAACGCTCACGAATCGCCGTGTTCTTATCAAAATCATTCCGTTTTAAGGAAAGGGGTGGTTCCGGGCCTTTTTTGATGAGCAGGTAGCCGGCCGATTAGGAAACCGAAACGCCCAGGATGGAAAATGGATTAAAGCCTGGAGCACTCATCGCCCTACCTAACTATCCTCGGCAGTTGACTTTTGCCCTAAAATTGGGTATAATATATAGGTTCTTTAAAAGAGTGAACGGATTTGTTGTCACGGGAAATGAACGGCAATTTCTTGATTATGCCCGCGACACGTTATATCCGGTGCCCGCTAGGCAGCCGTTTGATGTACATCCGAAACTTGCCCCGATTTTCTACGACACGATAGCACAGCTTGGTTATCATAATGAGACATCTCTAAAAATAATGGCGTCATTGGAGTTATTCCATCAATGGACGACAACGGAATAAAAAGCACTTTTACACGGCGTGATTTTCTATCAACAAGTGTGAAAGCCGGTGCAGCTGCCTTCACAACAGGGCTTTTACCTCATCTGAACGCATCGGCAACCAGCCGATATAACGTTTTGTTCATCATTGTGGATGATTTGCGTCCAATGCTAGGGTGTTATGGACATCCTGAGATGTATACACCGAACATTGATGCTTTAGCGCGACGTGGCACACTTTTTAATCGCACATATTGCCAGTTTCCGCTTTGCAACCCCTCACGGGCTTCACTGCTAACAGGGTTGCGTCCGGAGACAACTTCCGTTCGTAACAACTCAGCGGATGTGCGGGCGAATTTGCCGGCGGCAGTGACGCTTCCCCAGCATTTCAAAGCACAGGGTTACCACACCGGTTCTGTCGGTAAAATCGTCCATAGAATTCCTGCAACGGAGGATGAACTTTCGTGGAGTGAACCCATTTGGCGGGAGCCGCATCGTTCTATTAATAGAACGACGTCTCCATCTTGGGCGGCACTTGAGGTTGAGGATGATGAATTAGAAGATGGCAAAATTGCGAACGCAGCGGTAGATACGCTCGCAGACATTAAAGATTTTTCATTTTTTCTTGCAGTCGGCTTTAACAAACCGCATTTACCTTTCTATGCCCCCCGTCACTACTTTGACTTGTACTCAGCCCAAGATTTTAAAGTTCCCGTGGATTCAAACCTCCCGATGAATGCACCACAGATAGCATCAAATTCAAAGTCGCTGAAGGTATATCAAGACATTTCTAGGAACCCACCCTTTTCCGATGCGAAAACTTTGGAATTAACCCGCGCCTATGCAGCGAATATAAGTTATGTAGATGCCTTGGTGGGGCTCGTCCTAACTCAGTTAGACGCGTTAGAACTCACAAAGAATACAGTCATTGTTTTCTGCGGTGACCACGGATTTCATCTAGGTGAACATGGATTGTGGAGAAAGAATACGCTTTTTGAGGCATCACTGCGCTCCCCTTTGATTGTCAGCGTACCCGGGCAATCTCATCTGAATGCTAAAACCGATGCCTTGGTTGAGTTGGTAGACATTTATCCGACACTCTGCGATGCATGCGGATTGTTAACGCCTCCAGAACTCGAGGGACTTAGTGTCATGCCCGTCATTGAAAACCCGACACGTTCTTGGAAAACGGCTGCTTTTAGCGAAGTCAGACGCGGGGGTATTAAAGGTTACTCCATGCGCACTGAGCGATACAGATACACGGAATGGGGGCAAAAAGGACGACGTGGGAAGGAGCTCTATGATTATGAGATAGCGCCGGATGAAACCGTCAATATCGCGTCGCTGCCTGAAACCGCTGGACTCGTTGCCCAGCTCAGCGAACAGCTTCGTGCCGGTTGGCAATCAGCTTTACCTTTAGCACCATCGATAATCTCGCCGCAACTGCTGCGGTGGGATATCAATAAGGATGGCGTCGTCGATATCCTGGATATTCTCCTCATTTCAAACAATTTTGGCAAAACGCGCCAAGAATTTCCGAGAGGCGATGTGAATGAAGATGGCACGATAGACGTCATCGACTTGATTATTGTCGCGTCGCATTTCGGGGAAACATCTCACGGCACCGCTGCCCCGCTAGCACCTCCACAGCTCCCGGGACATCAGGTTGACAGCCTGACGTCGTGGCTTAGCAAAGCGTATACAGCGGATGACGGTACCGCGGTTTTTCGCAAAGGCATTGCTACCTTGGAGCGTCTTCTAAATATGGCGATGGCTACAGAGACGGTGCTGTTGCCGAACTACCCAAATCCTTTTAATCCGGAGACGTGGATACCTTACGATTTGGCACAAGCCGCTGAGGTTTTGATTGATATCTACACACCGGATGGCGCGTCTATCCGGCAGTTATCGCTCGGTTTCCAATCTGCTGGTATCTATCGGACGCGTGCGCGGGCGGCATATTGGGATGGGCGAAATGCTGTGGGAGAATCCGTGGCAAGTGGTGTCTATTTCTATACACTACAGGTGTCGCATTCCGATGGATTGCGTCACCAATCCACACGTCGCATGGTAGTTCTGAAATAAAGTTAATCTAAAATTATGATTTTCCGCAGGCAGTTAATTATTTCCGTTGCGGTGCTTCTGCTAGTTTTTTCCGTTCTCATGAAGGTAGAAGCTGCGTCGCTTCTGAATGTTCCGCTTAATGCATCTCTTTCCGATTTTAATCGTGAAACTTATCGCTTTATTGAACGTTTACTTAATAAGCGCCTATTACCTTGCATACCGCGTGTTTCGCTGCCTTTAACGCGTCAACAGGTTGTGTCTTTGCTGATGGAAGTGTATCGTAAAGAGCAGAACAAGGAGATAACGCCTGAGTGCGATTGAACAGGGGTAGCTGAATGCTTTGTTGTGCTTTTACTGGGAGGCGGCAGCTGTTGGAAGTCAAACGCCTTTTCATCGTAAAATGCATATCATGACACTCGCAGGAGACGACTACCGGTTTTCGTTTGATTTAAGGGGGCAGCACCAGACAATCACTTGTCTGGTTGACAATGTCTCCGGAGAGCCGCCGGTTGAAGGAACAATGCTTGTGACTAACCTATTTCTGTTTTACGAAAAAGATTCTACAGTTGCGATGGCGACGTCTTTATAAACTGGATGGATAGCACGAAACAAAGAACATGAAAATTCGAGTATTAGGCATTCGCGGGCTCCCCGCTACCTATAGTGGATTAGAAACGATTATGAGTGAACTCGCTCCACGCTGGGTAGATGCTGGGCATGAAGTCATCGTCTATTGCCGAAAAGCACTGTTCAAAGAACGTCCTCCGCAATGGAAAGGCATCAGTTTAGTCTACCTACCGAGCATTGAACACAAGATGTTTAGTACGCTCAGCCACAGTTTTTTGGCAGCATTGCATGCGTCAATAGCCCCTTCGGATGTCATCCTAACGTGGAATGCTGGTAACGGCCCCTTCGGTTGGTTTTTCCGCATCGCCGGAAAAGCTGCAGTTATCAATGTTGACGGGATGGAGTGGCTCCGCCCGAAATGGAAAGGCTTGGGGGCAATTTACTTTAAATGGGCGGCGAAGATGGCGACAGCTGCGTTTCCAGTTGTTATCACCGATGCGTCTGAGATGAAGCGCCTCTATTTGAAAGAATTGGGCGCCGAAACAACTTATATCGCTTATGGAGCGAACATTGAACCCTCGGAACATCCAGAAATCCTTGAGGAATATAAACTTGAATCCCGGAATTACTATCTCATCGCAAGCCGGCTCGTGCCCGATAATAACGCCAATCTGATTTTAAAGGCGTTCGTAGCATCAAATAGCAAAAAACAGCTGGCTATTGCCGGCGGGGCAGATTACAAGGGCAATAAAATTGAAAAGGAATTTTTAGATGAACTCAAAAGAATTGCCAATGACAACGTGAAATTCCTTGGACACATCGATAACTCTGAACATATTAAAGAACTTCACCATCACTGTTTCGCTTATATCCATGGGCATCAGTTCGGTGGCATCAATCCCTCAATCTTAAAGGCGTTAGGGTTTTCTAACTGCATTCTGGCACTAAATACCCCATTCAATAGGGAAGTGTTAGACGGTGGGCGTTATGGTATCCTATTTGAGAAAAATGTGACAGACTTGCAATCAAAATTTGATTATTTAGAAAGCCATCCGGACGAGGTTGAAGCCTTCCGGAGCCAAGCTCCCGAGCAGATACGAAATTACTTTAATTGGGGACGCATCGCCCAACAGTACCTCGATGTGTTTGAATCACTTGTATAAGCAAAGGTAATAAATTCTCTGAACAGGAAAAGCCTAGTGGGATTGGTAGATAAATTGATACCCGCCGAAACAACGCCTTTGAAAGTCAAATACGAAAAACTAGGAACCGCAGTGGAACGACGCTCTTCTTTTTATGCAAAGTATGGCAAACATCTCTTTGACACACTAGCCGCTTTTTTCCTCATCTTACTTTTTTCCCCTCTGATGATGGCAGTTGTACTCCTTATCAAGTTAACGTCACGGGGCCCTGTCTTTTTCTCGCATAAACGCGTCGGGTTAAACAATCACCTTTTTGTTATCTACAAATTTCGGAGTCTCCATATCGATACACCATCCTATTCAGAAAAACCGGATTCAACCGAAGACATCCGCATTACCTCTGTTGGAAAATGGCTCCGCAAAACGAGTTTAGATGAATTACCACAACTCTTTAATGTGTTAAAGGGTGAGATGAGCCTCGTCGGGCCACGTCCGGAGATGCCATTTCTTGCTGAACACTATGAACCGTGGGAGAACCAACGGCATCTTGTCCGGCCGGGGATGACAGGACTTTGGCAGTTAAGCCCGTGTCGGCGCGGTTCAATCCGAGAAGGAATCCCGGTGGACATAGCCTACATTGAAAATCTATCGTTCTGGAACGATTTTAAGATACTGCTCCGGACTTTCAAGGTGTTTTGGGATAACAATACCTATTGAGCAATTTACCGTGGCGGTATAGACGGGCTTGGAACAAAGCGTTCCGTTTAAGTTTCCGATAAAAACGTGTGGGCAAACCACGGGATTCAGGTGGAATAACGATGAAAACCGTAAATCTGAACCGGTTCGCTAGGGCTTTACGGTGCGGTTTTGGGCTGAGGTGCCCAAAATGTGAACGCGGGAGGTTGTTTAAAAAACATTTTTTAATGTTTTCGCAGTGCCCGCAGTGCGATATGAAATTTGAACGAGAATCAGGCTATTTTGTCGGTGCGATGTACCTCAATTATGGCGCGACGGTAGTCATTGCCTTTCCGTGTTACTTATGCCTTGCCGCCTTAACTTCAATCCCTTTTTCGCTCAATTTCGGCGTATGGGGCGCGTTTTCCGCTATCTTCCCTCTCTTTTTCTACCGCTACTCAAAAAGTTTGTGGCTGAGTTTTGATTACATTCTCAACCTACTTTAATGTTACGGCTTAATGGTTTCCACTACCGCGTAAAAATCTGCCCGCGCATGTAAGCGCCTTCATCAGAGGCAAGAAATGTCAAAATAGAGGCAACACCCGCCGGTTCACCGAGGGAATCCTTCGCTCGCGCGAGCGCTACGTCTACGTCTTGTCCTTCTCGCTTTGCAGACTCAGCAATCTGTCCCAGTTTGAGCGGCGTAGCAAGCCCACCCGGGCAGATGGTATGAATTCTGATGTTTAGCCCAGAGACTTGGTTTTCCACCGTCATCACAAGCCCATTGACGCCGCCTTTACTAGAAGCGTAAGCGACAGAGGAACTCCCCCCGCGAACTCCTGCACCTGACGCGATACAGAGGATAACGCCCCCGCTCTGCATGACGGGAACAGTGTGTTTTATAGCAAAAAAAGTGCCTTTGAGGTTAACATTAATGACTGAATCAAAGAGAGCTTCCCCAAAATCAGTAATCCGAACGCTTGGCCCGCGCAAGATACCTGCTGATGTTACTAATACGTCGATACCCCCGAATTCGGTATCAGTCATTTCAATCAATTCCGCGACATCCGATTCCACCGTCACATCAGTCCGTTGAAATTTGGCAATTCCGCCGTTCCTGATGATTGTGTTGAGCGTTTTTTCCGCGTCTTCTTCGTTAATATCACCAAACATGACGCGCGCACCCGCTTTAGCATAAGCAATCGCCGTCGCTGCCCCGATACCCGTTGAGCCACCTGTAATTACAGCCACCTTGTTTGTGAGTTGGATATTCACGGTTCTCTCCTAAATTTTGATTGGAAGGGTACAGAAAATTATACGCAAAAACTGTTTAGCCGACAAGTCTTTTTATTCACGTATGAGGATATCCAGTGTTAACTGAGGAAAATGCTTAGTTTTTAAGGCTGAAACGGTAGGGAATTCGGAGACGTTGGGTTACAGCGACTTTCCCCTGCATTGCCGGTATGAACTCGGAGGCTTTCAGGGCAGTAATTGCTGCTTGTTCACAGCCTAACCCGCTCACCTCAGTAACCTCAATGACTCGGATGTTTCTCGCTTTTCCATCGACGCCTATTGTGGCTTCAAGGAGAACGATGCCTTGCTTATGGGAGCGTTTCGCAGATTCTGGATATAGCGGTTCGACTTTTCGGATAAACCGTGCATCCTGCGTCGGCTCATTTAAAAGAACTGGTTTTAGCCGAAGTTCCGCGGGCTGAACCGGTTCTTTGACAATCGGAGTCGTGAATGCTGGGCGTCCGACTTTTTCCGGTGTGATGCTTGTTAGACGTGAATTCACGCGTGAGAATACAGTCGCGCGAATAGGGGTATTCCCCCCAATCTGCTGAGAAAACAGTCGACTGTAATTGTTTGAGGATGTCATCGCAAGCGCAGTAGAAATGAACGGGGTATCAACCGGAAGGCGCGTCTCATTTCGTGAGATTGAGGTAACGGGCATGATGGTTTGCGGACGTTGCGTTTGTTCGTGAAATAGAGACAGCTGCGTTGGTGTCAGGGGGACAATGTCTTTCCGAAGTGTTCTGAGAATCGGTTTGTTCTTAGAAAGCACGATAACCTCAGCAACAAGGGTATCTTGATACATATTGGTGTACCCCCCGATAGATAGAGACGCAACGGTTACCCCTATCAGGTGAAGGCAAATGGACGGTAGCACAAATTTGTTCAAAAATTGGATGGATTTGTTCATAATTTAAACACCCGTATTTTAATATCACGCCGACATGCCTATTCATTGGCACCATTTGAGAGGATTTCGGACGGCTATTTCGTGTCCTAGATAAATAGGAGGCGGGGCTTAACCGCATCAGGACGAAGCCCGCACCATCTTATCTCCGTTCGTTTCATACTGGTTACTACGCAATATTTATGCCAAAATTACGCGATGCAAACAGGCGAAAAAGATTTGCGATTTCCAAACTTTTCTGGTAAAATTAATGGGAACCGGCGGGTTTTTGTCGCGTTCGGTAACAATCTGTGATGCTGATAAATGTGTTCTCGGTGAGTTTGTTACCGGTGATTATGAAAAATTGGCTTTAACATCTCAGCAGAGGAGGATTAAATCTAATGGAAGTCAGAATTGAGTATTGCACCGCTTGAAACTACCACCCCCGGGCAGCCAGTTTGGCAGATGCCTTGAAAAAGACTTATGGGGCGGAAATGAAAGCGGTTGATTTGATTCCGGGCGGTGGTGGCGCTTTTGAGGTTTCGTTGAATGGCACGTTGCTCTACTCGAAGCTAAAGACTGGACAGTTTCCAACAACGGGCGAAATCACAACTGCGATTGACGGCGCCTAGCCTACGTATCCCAAACACGGATGAGGGCGTATTTTTTGTATCGGCTGAGAAAATTCCATCAGTGGATACTGAAAATTCGTCCTTATCCTTATTCGACAGCAACGATTGTTATCTTCCATCGGTTTGCTTGTTCAATGAGTGCTTCTGCATTCATGACAAAAGTTCTTCCCGCCTCTACAGCAAGCACACTTCCTCTGACATCACGTACGGTTTCTAGCGTTTGCATTCCAACAGTTGGTACATCAATTCGGAAATCATGGTGTTCGGCAGCGGCTTTGGCGATAACAATTCCTTTTCCGCCTAACTTTCCCCCTCTTTGAATGGCTCCATCCGTTCCCTCAATTGCTTCAATCGCAAGTACAATCTGATTTTTCACAGCCGCTGTCTGCCCAATATCTAGGTTTGCCATCTGTCGTGCGACGGTTATGCCGAGTTTTATGTCGGCTGCCTGGGATGCGTTCGGTTTTCGTGCTGTTAAAACCCCTGGTTTCGGCATAAGATGGCTGAGAAACTGGGCTTGGGTAAGAATAGAGATTCCGGATGCCTCAAAGTATGCAAGAATGTCTGAAATGATTGCAGCCGGTTTTTTTCTGTTTTTCGCCAACAGTTTAATGATTGTCGCATCCATCTGAAAGGGCTGAAGTAGCAGCTTCTTTTCAACCTTGCCGATGAGGACGGCCTCTTTTACGTCTGCATTCCGAAAGGTTTGAATGATTTTTTGAATTTGTCCAACGCCTACGTTATAGGTTTCATCGGCGATTCCGTCAAAACGTTTCGGCGCCGATTTTGTAATTTGTACAATAACGGGTTGACGTTGCTGGGAAACGGCGGCGCGTGCTAATAGAAGGGGAAGTTCTCCAGTCCCCGCGATGATGCCCAGTTTTTCCACGGTTTGGGTTTCCATTTTTGTGCAATCTGTTTGAAGACAAATCCGAAAAAGAGGGTTATCCCCGGAGTGGACGATTCGGGTGGCTAAATCCGATACCCCGTTTAGATGTCTCAATGAAGTGGAGTAGCTGTTCAACCTCCGGATTTGATGTTAATTCCTGTCTAACCCGATTGACGGCGTGCTTTAAGGGTATCCCGGAACGAAACAGGATGCGGAAGGCTTTTTTGAGTAAAGCGAGGGTTTCCGGGGAAAGTCGGGCCAACGGGTTAATTTGTGATGTGCGGATGCCGATTCGGTTTAAGCCACGCACTCTCGCCGGTTGTCCTGCCGAGAGTGCAAACGGCGGAATGTCTTGCACAATTTTCGAGAAGCCGCCTGCCATCGCCATTTTACCTACACGAACGTATTGGTGCAAAGCCGCGTGCGCGCCTAACCGAACGTCATCTTCAATTTCTACATGCCCCGCTAGCGTAACAAAGTTTGCCATGATAGTGCGATTTCCAACAACAGTATCATGCGCGAGGTTAACCCAATTCATGAAGAGGTTGCTGTCCCCGACAAGAGTTGCCTCTTCCTCAAAGGTAGCTCTGGAGATAGAAACATACTCGCGAAACGTATTCCGGTTGCCGATTTTGACATAACTCCGTCCACCGCTGTATTTAAGGGCTTTCGATGTGTTGCCGATAGAGGCTCCAAAAAAAATCTGACATTCTTCTCCAATAGTTGTCCACTCACCAATTTGAACATGTGGCCCAATCTGAGTGCCTCGTCCGATATGAGCGTGGGCGCCAACCAGACTGTAGGGCCCGACGTGAACGTCTGCGTCCAATGTAGCCTTTGGAGAAATTATCGCGGTGGGATGAATGTTTGTCTCTAGCACAGATGTACCTCTTTCAGTTTATAAGAATTTGCGTTGTTAGTTGGTACGTCGTTGCCCGGTGGCTCACAGAAAAAGTTGTCAGCCGCGCTCGGTTGGTGCGAGTGCGATTGAGAGTTCAGCTTCCGTGGCGAGGGTATCTCCGACATAAGCTTTCCCTTTAATCCGTGCGAGTGTCCTTCGCCGTTGTACAACCTCAATTTCTAAACGGAGTTGATCCCCTGGGACAACGGCCCGCCGAAACATCGCTTTGTTGATAGTGCGAAAGTAGCCGAGTTGCCCTTCTACTCCAATTTCCTGAAGCACCAGCCAAGCGCCGAGTTGCGCCAAGGCTTCAACTTGTAAAACCCCCGGCATCACCGGTTCAGTAGGGAAATGGCCTTCAAACACGCGTTCGTTGTACGTTACGTTTTTGATACCGATGGCGTATTTACTATTTTCATACTCAAGAACCCTATCGAGGAGACACATGGGATGCCGGTGAGGTAGGATACGGTAAATTTCCTTCACTTCAACCGGGTGTGGAATCGGCGGGGCATCTTGCAGATAACCTTCTTCCGCGAGCGCCTGAACAAGCTTAGCATGGAACGTGTGCCCCGTACGTAATGCAATAACATGCGCTTCTGGCAGGCAGCCTGCAAGGTACAAATCACCGATGAGGTCAAGCATTTTATGCCGCGCAAATTCATCTTCGAACCGCAGCGGCTGACTCGACGCGTTATTCGGGTTGATGACGAGAACGTTATCATAATTCGCGCCCTTGCCGATACCGAGTGCACGCAGCGCTTCAATTTCATGCTCAAAACAGAAGCTTCTAGCGGGCGCGATATCGCGAAGATAGGACTCCGGGGTGATTTGGTATGTGACAACTTGCGGGCCGGTTTGTGGATGCGCATAAATGAAAGTGATTTGAAAGGTATCGGAAGGGAGTAGAACGAGTTGTCTATTAGCTTCTGATATGGCAAAAGGTTCAGAGAGTTTTATCACGCGGCGCTCGGTATTCTCTTGTACGACAACCCCAGTGCTTTGAATTTGCCGGGCGTACGGCAATGCGCTTCCATCAAGCGCGGGAGGCTCAGGCGCATCAAGTTCTACGATTGCATTATCGACACCGAGCCCACCGAGTGCAGATAGAATATGTTCAACGCTACTCACTGTCGTCGTCGTCGCGGTTCGATGGTTCTCCGGCGTCGCATTGCCAGGGCGCAAACTGGTACATCGCGGAAGGATATCCGCCCAGTTTTCTTGACAGACAGGGATTTCCGGGGAGCCTTCTATATCAATACGCCGGAATACAATACCAGCGTCTGCAGGCGCTGGTTTCAAGGTTAATGTAACAGGGGTACCGAGCATTAAGCCTTTGCCCGAAAATGTTATTTCGTTCTGAAGTGTCTGCTGTGAATTACCCTTTGCCATTTGGGTGTGATTTCCTTTTAGGTACACCACTGTGGTAGTACCTTATTTATCTGTTTTCTCCCGTTTTCCTCGCTTAATTTTCAAAATCATTCTATTATGCTCGGAAAGCGTCTTTGAAAAGTGATGCCGCCCTTCTCCAATCGCAACGAAATAGAGATAGCCGTTCTTCTCCGGTTGTAATGCAGCTCTGATGGAAGCAACGCCAGGGTTACTAATCGGGGCCGGCGGTAACCCTTTATACAGATACGTATTGTACGGCGAATCCACTTTGAGTTCAGCCTTTGTCAGCCGGTGTTTTCCCTGTACGTACATTGAAGCCGTTCCTTTAATGTCACCAGAGCGTTCGGACAGCTGCCTTAACGCATAAAATACAGTCGGATCCGCTTGCAGTTTCCAGTTGCGCTTGAGGCGGTTGTGGAAGACGCTCGCAATACGGTGTCGTTCAGACTCTAATTGCGCTTCTTCTTCGATTATGGAAGCGAGCGTCACGATTTGATGCCGAGTCATGTTTAAGTCTTCCGCTGCTTTAATTAGCGTTTCATCCCACCGCCGGATGAATTCAGCAAGCATCATTTCGATAACTTTTTTCGCCGAGGTGCCCTTTGCAAACTTATAGGTGTTTGGAAAAAGGTACCCTTCTAATGATATGTCGTGTGGCAGACAATCTGCGCCAGGTTGCAAACGTTCTATCAAGTCAGTTGATTTTACGGCGAGAAGAAATTCTGCAGACGTCCCAAATCCAGTAGTCTCCCAGAGTCTAGCAATGTCTGAGATGGTGAGTCCTTCTGGGACAGTCCAACTTTTTAACGTCACCCGTCCTTTTTGGAGTTCATTGAGGATTTGCAATAAGGACATATCCCGCTGCAGTTGATAATCTCCCGCTTTTAAACGTCGAGCACTGCCTTGGTAGCGAAGCGCCAGTCGAAAAGCAAACTCGCTCCGAATTAATTTTTTTGCAGCCAATTGCCGCGCGATACCCCGTGAGCTGCTGCCTAATGGGACGTTGAAGTCAACAAATTTCCCTGTCGTGCTCGAGCCTAATTTTCCCATAGGGGAAAGGTAGAGCCACCCCATGAAAATTGTAATGAAGCAGAACACACTCATGCAACAGACTATCCATCCACCTATGTGGAACCACGTCTTCCTTAATGTGCCAGATTTGATATGCATCATAACGCATCGCTTCCGTGTGACGTAAAGTTCGGAAAATCCATTTTTTACAGCGCTAGCCTCTTTGAATACAGCTTATCTATCTTCCCGACGTTTTTCCAAATATTCTCTGAGAATAATCACTGCAGCAACCTGGTCGATAATATCTTTCTGCTCCTTAGCATTCTTGTTAAGCTCTTGTAAAATTGCCTCTGCTTCTGCCGTGGTGAACCGTTCATCACACAGCTCAATCGGAATTTTGATGACATTCTGCAAACGTTGCGCCAATTTTTGAACCTTTTTTGCGTGTTCACCGATTGAACCATCAAGTGAGATGGGTAATCCGATGATGACACGTTTAACCTTATGAAGAGAAACGAGATCTGAAATCGCGACTAGGTCCACTTTCCTATTTTTCCGAGTCAGTGTACATAGCGGATGTGCTGTCATACCGAGTTCATCACTCAGTGCTACACCAATTCGCTTATCACCAATGTCTAATCCAAGGTAAATTCCCATCATGAATCCTTCTTCTCACCTCTATGATATCAACTAGCCGTAGGAGTTGGTTCCATTTAGACTCACCTGGCGGCTGCCGAAGGCGAATTGAATCTGATACATCCCTTCCCAACCGTTCTGTCTCCCAATCTAGGGTGAAGCATCGGGCGATTTGACTCAATTTTACAATACAGACTCGAGCGCTGCAACGGTTTGACTCAATATAAGAAATGTTGGTAGTACATGAATGTGACGCCGTCAGGCGGCATGAAAACTTCATGAATCACTTCACCGATGCAGTGCCGAGCTGAAGGTAGATGGAGGTAGTGTTCGAGAAAATCGTTCATCTCGAATTCCAGAGATGCGATGCCCGAGTGATAGCCCAGAATCGCATCCGGATATAACATTTAACAACGGTATCTATATCGCGTGCTAAAACAGCTATCAACCATATACAAATATGCACTGATTTTCCTTATGAATCCCCACATTTCTAAAAAGAGGACTGCCCGGACGCTATTTTCATGCCTTTCTGCTAATTCCATAAAGACGGGAAACCCCGTTTGAGTTACGGAAGCTGCTTGAGACAGCTTCAGAATTTTCATCTGTTTTTCCATAGGGTGCCGAGGCACAAGTCGCTAAACCGCAGTAAAGCGCCTACCCGGGAGCATTTTCTGTTGTTATGTTAAAATTTAATTAACACGGTTTCAGGTAACCACAGAACGAACACGCCTTAAATTCTACACGAAAAATTGAATTGAATCAAGAAAAATTTGACGTGAGGGTAGCCACGGTGGACGAAAATTTGATAAATTATCGGTACGCTGCTATAATTAGAAAAGAGTTCTTATTATCCTGATACGGAGATACGAAAAATAAGGGGAATTTGAGAATGAAAGCAATGAGAGGAATAATCGGCCGGTTAGAGAAAAATATAGATGCGTTTTTAGCGGAAGCTGACGACAACCGAACGGTTTTTGATAAAACCATCGTCGATATGAAAAAAGGGCTTGCGGAAGGGAAGGAGCTCGTCGCGACTGCGATTGCGGAAGAGGCCCGTCTGAAAAAAGCCCTTCGCGATATCTTCAACGCGATACACGAATATGAAAAAAAAATAGAGCTTGCTTTGCACAACGGAAAAAGTGAAATTGTAGAAAAGGCATCACAACAAAAGCAACTGTATCTTGAACGCGCAACCCGCTTGCAGCAGCAAATCACTGCCCAAGAAGATATTGTAGTACATCTCAAAATGGGGCTCCGCGAGTTTTATGAAAAGTTCCAAAGCACTATGGAACGAGAAGAGTCTCTCCGGAACCGTCAAAAACAGGCAGAGACGCACTTGCAATGCTATGAGATATTGTCGAGATTCAGCAGGGATGACGAAAATAGCGCGCTCGGGCAGGTAGAACGGACAGTGGAAAAACTGGAAGCGCACGTCGAAAAAGCGACATCGAACCAGGGCGTTTCCACACACGCGGGGGCACAACAGGAAGAAGACAGCCTTGTTCGAAAGAAAAACGTGACTGAACACACAAGCCATCGAAATACGAAAAATGTAGATGAGGCGCTCGAAAAACTAAAAAAAGATCTTTTCCGTCATTAACTCTTCGAGGTGTGTGCTTTGATGCAAAACGCAAAGCCGATGATTCAAACGGTGAATCTCACGAAGTACTTCGGTGAATTGTGTGCTGTGAATAATTTGACACTCACTGTCGAACCCGGGGAAATCTTCGGATTCCTCGGCCCGAATGGCGCTGGGAAAACGACGACAATCAACATGCTTACCGGGTTGCTCCGGCCAACATCCGGCACGGCAATCCTGGGTGGGTATGACATTCAGACGCACAGCTTACAAGCCAAATCAATTATGGGGCTCATGCCCGATACACCGCAACTCTATGACTCGTTGAGCGGCAGGCAATTTGTTCGCCTTATCGCCGATTTACATAAGATAGCACCGCATCAAGCTGAAAATGAGATGGAGCAATTGCTTGAACAACTCGAACTCAGGGATGCCGCCGATGATTTAATAAAAAGCTATTCATACGGGATGCAGAAGAAGATACTCTTAGTTTCAATACTTGTGCATTACCCACGCATTCTTTTTCTTGATGAACCGACAAGTGGACTCGACCCGAGGAGTGCGCGCGCTGTACGCGAAATTTTACGACTGCAGTGCAAACAAGGGGGCACTGTCTTTCTCACAACGCACATTCTCGAAATCGCAGAACGGATTTGCAATCGCGTCGCAATTATCAGCAAAGGAGAACTCATCGCCCTGGGGAGCTTGGCTGAATTAAGAAAACAGCAGACGTGTAGAATGCAGTCCCCGGCTAATGGCGAACAGATACCGACACTTGAAGATATTTTCTTTAATCTAACAGAGGACGGGGGAAACCATGAATGAAAATAGGGACTCCACCCTCAGGAACAGCGTACACGCTGGGACAATTTTTATTCGATTACGTGTCGCTGCGATACGTCTGATGTCAACCGCGTGAAAAGCTTCTTATGCTCATTGGCCAAATGAAAATCTTGATTAAGGCGAGTTGGCAAGCCTGGTTAAATGGACTTAAATATCAACCACAGCGAAAACAGTTTTTTAAGTTCATTGGTTACCTAATCTTCGTTGTTGTGCTATCCGCATTAGGCAACGAAATTTTCACGCACCTGCGACTGAGCGAAGCCTCGCCAATCCGCGTATTCAGTGTGATTAACGGGTTTATGCTATTCGGAAGTGCTATCGTTGCAAAAGACTTGATGGAAACTTCGCTGAAAGTGCTGTATCAAGCCCCCGATAGCGTCCTTTTACGCTCGCTACCCATACCATCGGTTGTGATTTTCGGATTTAAGTTCTTCGAAATGACAGTACCCCACTTTCTGAGCATACTCTGCCTGTTAGGAACGCCGTGGGTAGCGTTCGGGCTGATATTCCAACTTCCATGGCATTTTTATTTTCTTCTGCTTCCAGCATGCTTTTGCTTTCTCATTCTGATTGCGAGTCATGTTAGTATTAGCATGATGTTGATTACACGATTCTTTTCATCCGGAAAGCTGCTCACTTCCCTCAAGATGCTTGCCACGGCGATAAGCGTGATGGTAGCATTCTTCTTAGGACTTCTCTTATTAGAACAGCGTTTCCAATCTGAATTTGAGGTGCTGAAGGTGAAGCAGTTTTTTTTCAACGCGGTATCGGAAATAGACTTCGACATCGGCACAGAATTGTCTAGTTCCACATGGTATCCACATCAATGGCTCGGAAGATTGATGTTCAGTTGGGTGGATGAATCGACGACAAGCGGGCTGCTGCGGTGGGGGTTTTGGCTTATCGGAGGGAGTTTGAGTTCGGTTTGCCTTGCAATTCTCGTAGCAATGCGAATTTACACAACAGGACTGGAAAATATCGCTTCCATGAAATCAGTGCGCGTGTGGACTCGCGCCTGGAAGTTTAGCCCACGCAATCACTCGATTTTTTCTGTTCCGCGCAGCACTTTTCTCCAACGCGGAAGAGCGATGATGCGGAAAGACTTTGCTGTTTTTATTCGGCATCGTGGCGCCATGATTGCCATCATCATGCTCACGTTCTTTTTAATCGTTCATATCGGCATCTTACTTTTACAGAACAGCGTTGCAGATGTGAATGATGCTGTCGCTATTACTGTGCAGATAACGCTTTATGGGACGCTTATCACATTTCGGTTGAGTTGCAGCGGATTTCGTGATGAGGCGAAAACGTGGTGGATGCTGAAATCGAATCCCATCACACCTGAATTGGCGTACGTGAGTAAATGCCTCACAGCGTTTCTCTGCGCCGTGAGCTATACTGAGTTTTGGATGCTAATTGTTTTGAGGCTGCTCCGGATGCCAGGGGAGGTTTGGATACGTTTCTTATTAACGCCAATTTTAAGCCTATCCGCCGTTTGTGCTTTGAACACCGCTATTGGCGCGCTGCCGTGGATGGCAGAATTGACGCAGTTCCCCGGGAGTAGCATGCAATCTCGCCCGTTACTACGGACTTTAACTTTCATGTTCACGTTGCTACTAGACATCGTGCTGATAATTGTGCCGATAATCGTTTTGCAGATAGGAGGGGTTGCTTGGCTTGTCGCGGTGATAGGCTGTTTCGCCGCGGGGCTCGGTGTCTTTTACAAAATCGGGGTACGGAACCTCCGAAAACTTTTGGTGGCTTAATAGGAAAGGCCGGGGTTACCCTCACACCACCACAGGTGACAAACCGATATTGAGCCGATACCTCAAGATAATACGGTTTGAAAATCTAAGATGAGAATATGTTAATAGAATATGAAGGTAAAACGCCAGACGTCCATCGCTCAGTCTTTGTTGCACCAGGGGCGATGATTATTGGTGATGTCAGGATTGGGGCACACTCAAGTGTCTGGTTTAACACGGTGATACGGGGCGATTTAGAACCTATCCGTATCGGATGCCGAACGAACATTCAAGATGGAACTGTGGTTCATATGGACGCGGAGATTCCGTGTTTTATCGGGGATGACGTAACCATCGGGCACGGGGCGATTCTGCATAGTTGCAACATTGGCGATGAAGCACTCATCGGGATGGGGGCAATTCTGCTAACCGGGGCTACCATTGGCGCGCGCGCCGTTGTCGCCGCCGGGACGCTCGTGCGAGAAGGGCAAGAAATCCCACCAGGCACCGTGGCGATGGGAGTACCCGCACAAATCCGGCGGGATGTTAACGACACTGAACTTGAAAGAGTGAGACGCGGCAAAGACGATTATGTACGACGCGGGCAACTCATGCAAAACGCCCGTTTGATTGAATAGGATGAGTTAAGAATTCTAGCAGGATATCATCTTTAGAGGAAAAACTATGAAAACATGTTTGATGATTGGCGGGAGTGGGATGGCCGGCGGTTGGATAGCGAACTTTACACAGAACTTCAGCGACAGGATTAAGATTATCGGGCTCGCCGATGTGAATACCGATGTGTTGTCAACCCAGGGAGAAGCACTCGGACTTAGCAGCTCACAGCGCTTCACGGATTTTAACGAGGCGTGCGAGACGGTGAAGGCAGATTTTTGTGGTATCGCTGTGCCACCCCAATTCCATAGCCCCGCCGCAATTGCCGCAATGAAAAATGGGATGCCGGTTATCTGTGAGAAACCAATTGCTGATACCTTGGACGCCGCAAAGGCAATGGTACGTACCGCGCAGCAGACAGGATTGCCGTGTGCAATTATACAAAATTATCGATATGCAGATAACAAACAGGAACTCATTCGAATCCGAGATGACGGGCGACTGGGACAACTCCAGCACATTGTCGGACGCTACGCTTGCGATTACCGACGATATCTTTCCTGGGGTAAAGCCTGGCGACACGATATGGATTTTGGATTGCTTTTTGAAGGTTCCGTGCATCACCTCGATATGTTGCGGTTCCTCTCCGGGGGAGATTGCAAAACGTTAATTGGGTTCGGGTGGAATCCAAAATGGTCGAGTTTCCAACACTACTCCAGTGGTTTCTATGTAATGCGGATGGATAACGGCGTCCATACCTCTTATGAAGGGAATAGCTCCGCCGCCGGTATCATCAACTGCTGGAATCACGAACACTATCGCGCTGAATTTGAAGAAGGGGCCGTTGAGCTCGCAGGCGGAAACCAGATGACTATCCATCGCGCCGGCAGGGAAACCGAAGTCTACGAAGCACCCACAATCCCTTATCACGCGCATCAGCACCTCTTTGATGAATTCTTGAAATGGCTTGATGGCGGCGAACCTTCTCAGACACGGATTGAAGATAATATTAAGAGTTTCGTACTCGTTATCGCCGCAATGGAGACGACTCTTGATGGGCAACCTAAGCGGATAGACGATTACCTCAGCGATTTGTCAGGCTAATATCAAATTAACTTGATAGGGCCAGGTTTACCGTGAAAAACGTTCAACAGGCGAAAACCAGCAGACGATGAATGACACTGTTACCCGGCTAACCAATGTTATTTACGGGCATTCGGTCGTAAAGCCTAACGTTTTCGCTTTGGGATATAAGCCCGCTAAAGGCGTGAGCCATGCAAAGAAATTGACATTCGGTAAAAAATGTGGTATCATTAGAGTATCAAGTTGGCAGACATGACAAGCACAGTCGCATGGCTGTGTGTCTGCCTACCCACTTGTCAGGGGTTAAAGACTTGGTACTTGATAAATCCATGAATGCCTATAAATACATGATAGGGAAACAATCAAACACAATCCGCCTTGGCAACCTACTTGATGATATGTGGCAGGTGCATGAGTATTTCCATAAGTGGCAACGCCAACGCTATAAAGACGGGTTACCTTATGCGAACCATATCGCTATGTCTGCCCACGTCAAGGATTTAAAACGAACCACGCACCCGCATTGGAATGCCCTGCCTAGTCAAGCGATTCAAGCGGAATTGCAGCGTATTGATGATGCGTATGTGCGCTTTTTTAAGAAACTCGGTTAGAACCGTATACCGTTCTATCGGTGGTAGCCCGAAAATTAAAAAGAAGCACAAGTTTAAATCCTTTGTTTTAAAACAAACGGGGTGGTCAATAGAAGGCAACCGTATCACTTTAACATTTCGCAAGTGGAATCCAAGAACGCGTCAATGGCAGTTTGATAAAGTGCCTTATACCTTTCATAAACATCGCGAATTCTACGGGAAAATGAGTCGAATCACAATCAAGCGTGATAACTGCGGAAGATATTGGATATACATACTCACCGATTTTGTGGAATCAAACCCTTTGCCCACTACAGGTAAAAGCGTAGGGGCGGATTTTGGCATCTCATCCGCGTATTTGACGTTAAGCACGGGTGAGAAAAAACACCACCCGCAACCCTTGAAACAGTCCTTGAACAAACTTCGGTCTCTTAACAAAAGTCTTTCGCGTAAAGTCAAAGGTTCTCATGGATGGTGGCGGTGTGTTAGGCAGATTGCCCGTCTTTATCGAAAAATAGCGAACCAACGTGAAGATTTTCATTGGCAATTAGCAAGCGAACTTTGCGAAAAGTTTGACACAATCGCTATTGAAACTTTGAACCTTGACGGTATGAAACGCCTGTGGGGGCGTAAAGTTTCCGACCTTGCGTTCTCCCAGTTTGTTCAGATACTGACGTATAAGTGCAAAAAACATGGGCGTGAGTTGCGTAAGGCGGGACGGTGGACACCCACCACAAAACCATGTAGTGATTGCGGTTTTCATAACGGAAGCCTAACATTGGACGATAGGCTTATTACATGTCCGGCATGTGGTTCACACCACGACAGAGACATCAACGCTGCGATAAACATTTTGCGGGCAGGGATAGCCGTCACTTGACGATATGCCTGTAGAAAACTACAGGGAAATGCCCGTAGGTGGAGCGACAGTAAGACGGTTGCAAAAAGTATTTACCGCAGTTGCTATGAAACCGAAGCCCCACGCTTTAGCGTGTGGGTGCTATCACACCAAGTACACTAAATTATGTTCAATACACTCCCTGAAATCCCACGGTTGCTTGAAGATATCCCCGAAACGGAGCAACAAGCCATCCTGGAAAAGCTCGCTCGCTGGATTGTGAAACGGCGTTTAACAGTGCCCGCCATTCTTTTCTTGGAAACCGGCAAGCCGCTCAATTTCTTAGGCAGCCAACTCCTCATTGCATTCAGCCCCTTTGTACAGGCATTTTTTAAGGGCGAACAATACCACAAATTGGCACTTATCCTCGAAAAAGATCAGAATGTTGAACTACTGATACAGTGCATTGAACAATCTGAACAGAAAGAAAAAGAATAGGAGAATTTAGGGCGAAACTCGCACGCCCGGATTATAAAGATGGCAGTTGAACTCCGAATGCTTCAGATGGATCAGACGATGACGACAGGGAAAATCGGAAAATGGCTCGTCAGTGAAGGAGATACCGTCACAGAAGGGCAACCTTTGTTGGAAATTGAAACCGATAAGGTCGTCCATGAACAAGAATCCCCCGCTGATGGCGTTATCGCCCAACTCCTGGGTGAAGAAGGGACGGATGTCCCCGTTAATGCCCTGTTAGCCGTTATCGCGGCACCGGGAGAGGCTGTTGAACGGATTAAAATGGAGGATGACGGGAAAATAGAAACGCCCGACGCGCCCGGGAGCGCCCCGGAAACGGTAACTCGTTCTCCAAAAGTCCCACAGAAATTACCAAATCGTGAAACGAAGGCATCACCCGCAGCGCGCCAACTCGCCGAAAAACTCGTCATTGATTTGACACAAGTGAACGCATCAGGGCCCGGCGGGCGTATCCTTGAAGCCGATGTGCAACGCTATATAGAATCCCGAAAGCCGGATACCGGAACCGAATCTACACGCCTCAAAGCATCCCCTCTCGCCAGGAGACTGGCGAAAGAACATGCCCTGCAACTTAACCGAATTGTGGGCTCAGGGCCAGACGGGAGGGTTGTCCGGGACGATGTACTCCGGGCAAAAGACGCGACAATTGAAGAGCAGCTCACGACGACGATACCAGCTAAAGCACATCAAGTCATTCCGATGAAAGGCATGCGTCAAATTATTGCACAACGCATGACGATGAGCATGCAAACGAATGCGAACGTCACGCTCTATACCGAAGTTGATGCGACGAAACTCGTCGAATTACGCCGACTGCTTAACCAGAAACTACAGCAGAGTGACATCACCCTTACCTATACCGACTTGCTCGTCAAAGTCGTCTCAAATGCGTTACGCAAGCATCCACGCCTGAACGCTACGCTCACGGATGAGGGAATTCAACTGTTAACGGAGATTAACATCGGCGTCGCTGTCGCAGTGGAAGATGGGCTCGTCGTGCCTGTCATCCGGAACGCCGACAGACAGGAATTATCTGTCATTTCCAAACAGGTAAAGACGTTCGCAGAAAAATCACGAAACAATCAACTCACCCCGGGCGAACTTCAAGGCGGCACCTTTACCATTACCAATCTTGGGAATTTTGGCGTTGACGCGTTCACACCTATTATTAATCCGCCAGAGTGTGCTATCCTAGGAGTTGGACGGATTCTCAAAAAGCCGGTTGTACACGACGAGGAGATTGCTATTCGTAGCATCCTGACGTTGAGCCTTACATTCGATCATCGTGTCGTAGACGGAGCGCCGGCCGCTCAGTTCCTACAGACGGTATCTCAATACATTCAGACGCCGTATCTTCTGTTAATCTGAACCATCCGAAAATGAATCACTATCATTTTTATTAACCAAGCCTCGCATCGGCAACAGAGACTCGCTAGGAAACTGTCCCTTTTACACGCACGTTTACGTAGGTAATGTGTGGCGTTTACTCATTAAGCACGGATAGTGAACCCAGCCGCTTTCATCAAAAAAGAAAGGGATTCATCCGCAAAAGGCAGGAGCGCCTTCGCAAAATGTGAGTATCCCTTTTCGGATTTAAACGCTGAACGGTTTGAAAATAAGAGTCTACATCCCTTCAAATAACGGAATATCCTGAAAAAACTTTGTTTCGCGGCAGCGCGCTTCACATTCCGCTTGACACCCCCTTACAGTTTGTGAGGCTTCTGACGAGTTTCTATACCGACAAATAACCTATCCTTTAAAGCCATTTTTAATAGCTTAGCACGATTTAAAGCGAGCCGTATTTCATGTCAATTAAGTGCTTGCATTGACACGAAATGCTGCATCTGATACAATTTTTTGTATACGGATTACGTTTTGGAAGTTAGGAGAAGTTATGCTTGAACAGAAAGCGTCATTGTCTCAAACCGATACCCGTGGCGCCCTGCAACCGATGGGGTTCACGGATATTCTGGATAGAACGTTCGGGCTTTATGGTGAGCACTTCCGTCTATTTTTTGGGATAACGGTTGTTTATTTCGTAGCGGGATTTTGCACGGAGTTGCTGTCAAAATTTTTCTTTGATACTTCAAATTCGTCAGAGGTGAGTCAAATCTCAACGCTACTTATTTCTTGTATCATCAGTTTAGTGTCACTTTTGGTTACGGGTGCCATCCTTTTTGCGAGCGCCGAAACCTATTCAGGTCATTCTCTGACAGCGAGTGATGCATTCGAGCGAGTTTTCGACCGGTTTTTCCCGTATCTGGTGAGTAGTCTGCTTTACTTTTTAGCAATCGTGGGATTAGCAGTGACGGTGATAGGGCTACCGGTTTCTATCTATTTAATCATCCGCTGGTGCCTCTACGGTTTGCCTGTATTGCTTGAAGGGACAGGAGTCGGTGCGGGATTTAAGCGGAGTAGCCAATTAGTCCAAGGCATGTGGTGGCGGGTGCTTGGTATTTCATTAGGCATCTTTTTTCTCTGTTTGATGCTCCAAGGGATTCTAAAATCTGTTTTAGGATTGGGCTTGACACTGTTCGGAATTACATCGGAACGCGACTTTAAAGATACGATTCTCTGGTTGTTAATTGGGAGCTATCCATCAGAAGGCGCTTTTGTCTCTTATGCCATTGAGGTATTTGTACATTTGGGGGTGCGGATGCTGATACTTCCGATTTTATCCATCGGTTCAATGCTTATCTACTTCGATCTTCGCATCCGGAAAGAAGGTTTTGGCATTGAAACGATGGATTCCGGCGATGAGGGTGTGAGTTAACCCCGTCTTTTTTTGTGATTGAAATTGAAGTGGATTTTCCCAACCTATCTAGGATGAAGTGCGTAGTATCCGAGAAATGCAATGTCCCGCAGTCCCCTGAAAAGGAGGCGTCGCCTGACGAAACGGCTTCTTGCCCAGGTTTCAATATAATGGATGGCCTCGTGTGGTGAGAGTTGTGTGAAGCGGCATAACTTCCCGATAAAGAGGATTGGGCACCATTCAAAGAGTTGTAATCCAAACCTGAGTTGTGTTTGCAAGGGTTTGGGCAGGTGCGAAACGAAGGTGTCAATTGCGATAAGTGGTTCATCTAACGTCGCGTGAGGCGAAATTCCTACCATATAGATACAGACAGATTTGAGGATTTGGCGTTCCGTTTGTGTAAAAAAGGTTTTATCGGGGGATGTGCTCATCAGCATTTTCCCGTTGTTGCGTGAGGGATTCACAAAGTTCCTTGGCTTCCTGGACTTGTTCGGCGTCCCCGTGTCGGATTTCCAAAACTTTTAAGACATCGGCGGGGAGGTGTGTGAATAGTTCATCCCAGTCCAGCTCACCAGTCCCCGGGGGATGGTAGGGCTCCAGCCCTTGCGTATCGTGTAGGTTAACGCCGATGAGATGTTCAGCGTAAGCGTTTAACCATTCCTGGGCGCGACAGAGGCCAAGCTGTTCCTGAAATGCGGCGTGTGCGACATCGTGCCAATAGCGCATAGGGCTGCCGTAGAATTCCTCAAAGAAGATTCCGAATTCGTCAAAGTTCGGAATCTGATAATAACGGGGGCGGTTCTCAATGGCGAGATAGAGTTCCATGCGGAGGGCGTGTTCATTCAGCTCATCCAAACTGCGGAGGACGGCATCGCGATGCTTAGCTTCTTTGCGCCGGCGCCATTCAGTCGCTTCCGTTACTTTTTGACGGAAGGCTTCAAATTCACGTTCTCCGTAGGTGTAAAGTTCTATCATGACGTGTGTTCTGTCGTAGGTATCGACGTGGCCGAGGTGCAACACCACGGTTGAGATTTCCAATTCGGTTGCGAGTTCCATCGTTTTGACGGTTCGGCGCACGGCTTCTTTCCGCTCGTCAACGTCAAGGCTGGCGAGTTGAACGGTATCTTCTTCGGTGTGTCTATTTTTGGTTTGGCTACTTAAACGGCGGGGTGATTCGTCCCTTGGGCAGAAATTGTGTATGGAACAGGGGCGTCCCCCGTCCCGAAAAAGCGGCCTGAGCTGCTCAATTTGAGCGGCGGTGAGGTGTCTGCTGAGTTCAATCGCTTCAAACCCAAACGCTTTGAGTTCATCAAGTAGGGCGGCGCCATCCGGCTGTTTATATGCGTTCCACATCGTTGAAATTGCTAACATTTTTCGACTTTCCTGTCCGCGACGATAACCTTTCTCCCTATTACCTTCAGCCTGCCTTGTACGTACCACTTAATGACTTGCGGATAGAGTTTATGTTCTTCAATCCGAATCCGTGCGTGTAAACGGGCTTCATCGTCTGTGTCGAAAACGGGGAGGGCAGTCTGCGCGATAATGGGCCCGGAATCTACACCTTCATCAACGAAGTGAACGGTGACGCCGGTGAGTTTAACGCCATATGCCAGCGTATCGGGCACGGGGTGGGCGCCGGGGAAAGCGGGCAGCAGCGTCGGATGCACGTTAATAATCCGGTTTCTGTATTTTCGGACAAACGGCGGTTGAAAGAGTTTCATGAACCCGGCGAGTACTATGAGTTCGGCGGCATATTCTTCAATTTGCCGGGAGATTTCTGCATCGAAATCAAGGCGCCTCTCAAAATCCCGGGCACTGACGACATGTGTCGGAATCCCGGAAGTTTTCGCCCGCGTCAGCGCGTAGGCGTCCTGCCTGTCGCTAATGACGACAGCGATTTTAATACCACTGGTTTCGTCTTGATGTAATTGTTCTATCAGTGTTTGAAGATTCGTACCGCTTCCTGAAGCGAGAACGGCTATTTTCATCGGAACCTGGTTCTTTCGGGTTAAAAATCAGTTATCTACAGTTAACAGTTAACGAGAAACGGTTGAATTTTTTTACCGGCTTGAGGCATCTCTGGTGTATCCGTCCGGCATAGAAACCCAGATACCCCCCGTTTTGTAGGCGATTTCATTCTGGAAGCCATCATAAATGCCAACAACGCTTACTATAGTGCGGTTTCGTTGGAGAAGTTCAATGATTGCCGCCGAGGAGTATTTCCCCTTGGCGGGTTCATCGGTAATCAAGATGAAATAGCGTTTTGCATTCGGGCGTAATTTAATGCGTCGGAGTCCTTCATCAATCGCATCTAAGAGTTTCTCATCCTCTCTGCATGGCAGCGCAGCAATTTTCTGTAGCTGTTCCAACGTTTGCGGTGGGTTAAAAACGGTAACCATGCTCACAGATGCCCGGGTTCGGAAATTCACCGCCCCGATTTGATAGTCGACGGCGTTTCTATTCCAATCCTGAATCACGATTGTAAATTTGTTGAGAAATTCCCGGAATTTACCTTTCATGCTTTCGCTCCCGTCGATAAACAGGACAATATCAATTGGCATGTCATTACGGTAGTGCGAAATCGGGTTGCCGAGCTCTGCCACGGGGTACCAGTCCGCATTCCGTAATGTCGCTGCCGTAGTTTTCGGTGTCGGCACAGAGGTGCTCCTGAAATTTGTAGGGATGCGGAACCATTTCCCGCCCGTCTCTTTCGCCAATGCCTGATGTTCGCCTTTCTGATTCATGGCTAGAGGCTGGCCTGGGACTGGGCCGATAGGAAGCCCTAAGACGTTGACAGAGATATCGAATTCCCGGCAGTACGCAATAACATCCGTTACGGTAACCCGTTCTTCAAAGCTTGTGAACGGTTCATCTGTAACGAGAATAAAATGTTTTTTGGAGGTAGGACGAAACCGTATCTCCTTCACCGTCTGGATAACGGCATCCAGCGCGTTTTCATCTCCCTGCCCCCAGATATTTTGGAGAGTGCGCCTATAGGCTCGAAAATCTTTAGTCAACTGTAGTACTTTGATTACGTTCCTCCCTGCTCCGTTGGTCCGGAATTCTGTCAAACCGAGCGCGTAATCAATATCGGAGGCTTCATAGATATCGACCATTTTTTCCAAATTTTCCGCGACGGCTTGGATGTTGTCATTCATACTGCCGCTTGCATCAATGACAAAAACGACATCAACCGGGTTGGCATCACTTGTGTTGACAACTTGATGAGCAAGCTTTTGCATGAGGCTGCTAAATGGGGGCTGGTAGCTGGGGGTATTTTTCTTCAGTTCCGGTTTATCTGATGCTGCAAAACCATCGTCTTTCGCCCCATGTCCGGTATCGACCCGCATCTTGGGTGCTCCTGGTTCCCGTGGGGGCGGTTCAGCACCTTTAACGCCGCGGTTTCCACGCCGTTGTAAACCAAATGAACCTATCTCAACGTTGCTCGATGCTTCCATTCTGAGTAATTCTGGGTTCAATTCCCGGAGCGCACGAGAGGTTGTACTGAGCGCGACGGCTGTCTCCGCCGGGGCAACGGCTGACTGTTTAAGACGCGGTTTTGTGCTATTTATTGGCCGGTTTGGCCGGTTATCCGGGCGGATTTCTATCTCCGGTGTCAGACTATCGGGTTTTGCGACGGATATCTTCGTGGCAGTTCCCCGCGAGCCATTATGAAAGCGCTGTACAACTTTCAGGGGCGGCGGTTTGAGTTTGTTCGCAGGCTTCACCACGGAGATGAGCTGCGCCTCTATGCCCACTTGGACAGCCGATACGGGTTCATTCTGCATGATGTAATAGAATATCATCGCGAAAAAGAAGAGGTGCAAGATTAGCGAGATAAACAGTGCGCTGCCCATCACAGATTTCAGTCCCGTTTTTCGCATGTGGTGATTTTCAATACGATTCATGCGCTTTAAATGAACGTTTCGGTTGTTCATGCGGAATTACCTCAAATGAAATGAGTTTTTCACCGGAGAAAGCAGATGCTTTTTCCCGGGCTTGCCGCGGGAATTTTTGACGCTGTTCCCCGTTCGGTGAGTAAAGCGTGACGCCTACCATGCTGAAAACGGTGAGCGTCAACACAAACGTATAAATCAGGCTATCTGTTTGAATATGCTGCTTAACCCATCGCCGAAGTCCTTCCATGAGTTGAGGCATCTTCTCTTTTTTCTTACCTGTTATCCCCGGGGTTAGCCCGAAATTTTCTCGTTCAGTCGCCTGACGAAAACAGTGCGAGGGGACGCGAGGGTGTCGCCGCTGCGCTTTCATCGCTTGCGACATCACGCCTGCTAAGAAGTCATCCGGTGCCTTAACCCGCTCCACGCGGTGGAGAAACCGTTCCGTCTGTTCCAATCTTAACACGTGAGCTGTACAGTTTGGGCATCGTCTGAGATGTTGCTGGATGAGGAGCCGCTTCCATGCCGGCAATTCTTTGTCAATATAGGCTGACAGTTCAATCGAGATTTTTTCTAATACCGTGAACCCTTCTGCCCGATTCGTGACGAGCAATTGAAGTTTTTTGCAAGAAAACGAGGAAGGACGTTTCTTGCCACGTTTCGGTAGAAGCGAACGGCTGACTTTATTTCTATCATTATCGTTCATGATGCGTTCTCCCCCAATCCGGCTTTAATAAGCAGTTCTTTCATTTTTTGGCGCGCGCGGTGAATTAACGCTTTCACGGCACCAACGGAACAATTCAAGATGTCAGCCACCTCTTGATATCGCAAGTCTTGATACGTGACTAGCGTGAGAGCGAGCCGTTGATTTTCCGGTAGCCGCGCCAGTGCCTTTCGCACAATCGCGCGTACCTCGTTTTTCTCACACATCACATCCGGCAGGTACCGCGTATCTCGCATGATACCCGAATGATAAACATCGGTACCCTCTTCTACCAGCTCTTCAAACCTTCCTGTCTTCCGCCGAACGCGGTTGCGTAACTCATTCCGACATAAATTGGTGGCGATGGTGTAAAGCCAGCTTTTAAACGATGCTGTCGGCTGGTACCGGCTCGCATTTTTGAAGACACGGAGGAACGTCTCCTGAGAAAGGTCTTCGGCCTGGTGATAATCGTTGATAGTGGCGTGAATGTAGTTAATCAGCGGCTCTTGATATCGGCGCACCAGCAACTCAAATGTACTCATATCCCCTTTCGCGCATTTTGAGATTAATTCTTCATCGGAAATAAACATGATTTCTGCTCCTGATACGCCGAATCATCGAGCTCGCCGTCCGGCGTATCTCGCGCGTAACAGACATGTATATCAACTTAACCCGACCGGAGGCGACGTTGCATCCGTCTCACGTGGCTGCTTTTCGCGGGTGAGTTTGAGTCTCATCGCAGTTTTATAGGCGTCGATTGCCTCCCGTCGCTTGCCTTGAAACGTGTAAACCGCCGCTAATTCAGAGTGCAGCTCGGCATTCTGGGGGATAACCGCAATCGCGCGCGTATAAACGGCGACAGCTTCATCGTAGCGCTTAAGCATCCGGTATGTAGCAGCTAGGTTGAGATATCCCAAGACTTCAGTCGGTGCACACGCAATGGCCCTTTTATAAGCATCTATGGCTTCCTCATAGGTACCCAGCATAAAATACGCCAGTCCGAGATGAAAGTGTGCCTCGGCTACTTCACGATTGTGTTGTAGAACCGTTTTAAATTCTTCGATTGCTTTTCGATATTCCTTTGTGTTTAAGGCAGCCGCGCCTCGTTTCAAATGCTTGGCGACAGTCTGATGAATGTGAAGCGCCATCTGTCCGCGCCGGATGTGCTCCTCTTGCTGCCGTTGTTGAATCAACGTGGGTTCGTTCCCCGTTTGCACCAGGGCGGACGGCTGCGAACTCTGTTCTAAACGCTTCGGTTTCTTCATCTTCGACATTTTTATGATAAAAATTCTGTTAAAGTTTTTACGGATATGCGATACGAAATCCGATGACAAATTCAGCATAGCCTGTGCTGAAAAAATCGTAACTGGTGCACATGCTATAGTCATGGTTATAGTACCAAGCCCCGCCGCAAGCGACACGGAATTGCGCCGCATCGTCATAAGCCGTGTCCGTCCATTCCCAGACATTGCCAATCATGTCGTAGGTTCCGAAAGGGCTAATGCCGTCCGGGAACGCACCGACAGGGGTTGTACCCATTGCCCCGAGTTCTGCTGTGTTACATCGCGGCTTATCAATTTCGTTTCCCCAGGGAAAGCGTCTGTCGTCATGTCCTCGCGCGGCGTACTGCCATTCTGGAAACGTTGGCAATCTACCGCCGGCGTAGCGCGCAAAAAGCTCCGCATCTTCGTACGTCACCCATACCACCGGATGGTCACCTTTGTGTTTAGGATAGGTGCCATCAACCCAGTCACAAGGGGGCTCCGTGCCAGTTTCCCGAACGAATTGATAATAGTGGGCATTCGTCACGGGGTAGACAGCCATCTCAAATTCGTCAATTTCTAACGGTGTGCCGTCCTCACCGATACGCGCGTTCCCCTTAGGAATACGAACTGTCGCCGCGAGTACCTTTAGCGCTGCGTTGCGAACCTGTTCATCCGTATGCCCTAACGCATAGCCGAGCGGCGAGAAAATCTCTCCCACCGGTGGGGTTGTGAGGGGCTGCATTTTTTCCCAACCGAGCTCCAGGCTTAACAAGAGACGGGCCGCATCAGATAACGTGGCATCAAAGTGCCACAGCCAATAATCCGAGAGAAGTTTCTGCAACGCTTCTACGTCATCACGTTCGATGAGGGCAAGACGTGATTCCCTCGGGCGCGTGATATTTAGTATATTTTCTCCGTTTCTCGCAGCTGCCATTTATGGTATTATATCATGAAAGGCGCATAAGATGCAATATATTCTTCCGGTGCTGTAGGGTATAGGGGGAACGCGTTGAATCGAGATTGTCCCAATAGCCCATTCTAACTTGATTGGCAAAACAGACTCAAATCCTTCTCGCCTGCGAATCACTAAATCATATGGCGCCGATTCCGTGCCGAGAGAAGTTGATGCCAAGCATCCGTTTTGCCGCCGGGTGTTATCCAAAATGCTTGCTTTTTTACCGTTTCTGCATCTCAGCATGGACTATCTCTGCAATCGCTGCAAACACCGTCTCGATATCGGACTCGTCGAGACACGAATAGGCAATTCGCAATTCGGTTTCGCCGAGGGCAATCGCGCCGATACCGTGTTCGGTGAGAAGTGTTTGACGAACAGCCTCAGCTTTCACGGAGCGAAGACGCAGGCAGGCGAAATAGCCCGCATGAAATGGGTAGAGCTCCCAAAGCGCCGCGTAACGTTCTGCTGACGCAATCTGCTCGACTTTCAATGCCCGTGCCTTGAGGATTTCATAATTGCGCCGTTTTTGTTCGGCGTGCCCAGGGGCATTGATTGCACGCAGAAGCAAGGTTTGCGAGAGTTGGGATGCACCAGAAGTATTCGCCCGGATAAGGCCACTCAGTTTCTGCTCAAGCGGCGGAACCGCGGCTGCTTCAAGCCCAAACGTCAGAAAGCCGACACGTAGCCCCCACGCATATTCTTCTTTCGTCGCACCGTCTATTTTCACGGGTACGACATTCGGGTGGCATCCGAGCAATAGAACGAAAAGGGATTCATGCATAACCGATGCATCGTAACAGAAACCTGCATACGCATCGTCAACCATGATGAGAACGGGATTCCCCGCCTCGGCACATTCCACAGTCGCTTCCACAATTTGTTTCGCTTCGTCGTGAGTGATGGCGTAGCCGGTGGGATTATGTGGAAAATTCAGAAGGATGAGCCGTTTTCCGTGCGGCGGTTTCGCCAACGTCTCACGAAAACCGTCGCTGTTAAAACGTCTCCCGTTGGTGTAAAACGGAAAAGTCTGAATATTCGCCCGTGCCTTCGTCTCAAAGATGAGACGGTAATTTCCCCAGATTTTGTCCGGTAGGATGAGGGTATCCCCGGTATTCACAAAAAGTTCAGCGAGCAGGCTGAATCCCTGCGTCATTCCACTCGTAACGACTGGAAGGCTAAATGTTTTTCCCGCAAGTGAACGGTTCCTGGCACGGAGATGCGCCGCCCATTTTTGCCGCAGTTCCAATTGCCCTAGCACAGGCGCGTACCCGTAAACGTCTTCAACCGAAAGCGCCGGGACGAGCTCACGCGATACGGTGAGGTGCATCATATCGTCGCCAGTGAGAGCTACCGCGCGCGTCGCATTGAAACGGGACGCACGCATGCTCGCCTCCGCACTTTGGCTCAGAATCCCTTTCGGGAGGTAAATCCGTTTTCCTAACTCGGAGAGCAAGGAAAAAACCGCCGCGGCTGATGTCCGGAGTTGTTCGTTTAATTCAATCGCTAAAGGATTTTCTGTTTGCTTCGGCATGCTTAGATTCCCGCGGGCATACTGCACACGTGTTTTTCCGTAGATATCGCACGTCAAGTGCTTTAATAAAAAGATTTGCGTTTCCGTTTTTTAATTCAGAATATCACTACAATTCGATTTTAATTATCCATCTCTGACGGCTTTATGTCAACCAATTTGTCAATTTATCGTCTCAACATGAAAAAAAAATTGTGCCAGCAGAACAGCACATAACAAAAAACCGAATAGGTTATTGAAAGGATTTGCGTACCCTCATGAAAGCGCTTTTTAAAAGTCTCACATGGACGATTATCTTTGTTGTCGTTACCGGTTTCTGTCTAGGCGTCTACATCCTGCAAGCACCGCCGGTTGAACAATCCAAAATTTCAAAAATACAGATACATACCCGGACAGCTCTGAGAAGCAGGCCAACGGTGAATTCAAAGCCGATTGCATACACGAAAGATGTGTTCCGTTTCGGGCTCACTCCAAAATACATCAGCAACTTAAACAGCGGTACCCTTTCGGCGGAACTTTTATTTAACGCGGAGTTGGGGCATCGTGCGGCGTTCAAAGCTGAACGTTTAGACGAGGCGTTGAAAACGGGCATTGATTGGCAGAAGATGTTTACCAAGTTAACAAAGAACGTCCGGTTTGACTCACACTCCTACACACTTGATGTATTGCTTAAAGGCCAAGAATGGTTTCTGACAGACGGCGCAGGGGCAGGTTATACGGTTGTTAGAACGCAAAATCGTGTCGGTATCTATCTCCCGAATCTCAAAGAGATTTTTGAAGTGAACAACGTCTACCTCTCTGAAAAGACAAGAACTTCTATTCAAAAGAGCGGAAGACAGTGGCTCATCAAAGATATAGACTATAAGCAAGCGTACGTGATAAAATTAGAAGGACAAAAAGGGAGAAAAAAGTTGAACGTCTATCAGCAATCCAAGTATGAGATTCTGGAGTTGCTGTTTGATGTTAAGTTATCGTTGAAGCCTGCGTTAGAAGAATCACTTCTGAGTGTCCGCCCGGAAAGAGCAGGTGCCATTCCGGCGGGTTTGTATGAACTCTTTGCCGAAAAAAAAATATCGCTTTCACGCAAATCTACCCTCTCGGGCACGGAGCCCGGCATCAGTTGGTTGATAACCGATTCACCCCAAAAATACCGCCTCCGGCGCCACCATGGCAGATTGAAGAGTTATGTCGAATTGGAGAGCAAATGGCTTCAGATTCGGGTGAATGAGGAGATGAAAGGGTGGGTACAACGGGAAAGCGGGACTGTTTTTCGGCCGGCGTTGTCGCAACTCAGTTCACGCCAAGCGGCGAAGCAACGACTGCTGACGCTTGTTGAAAAATGGAAGGGAAAAATTAGGCGGTGAGGATATGAAAATTCTTTTTTTATCGCCCACCTTGCCGTTTCCATTGACAGATGGTGGGCGAATCCGGGTATTTAATCTCCTCAAGCAGCTCGCTCGGAGAAGCGATATCACCCTACTCGCTTTGGAGACACAACCCACCGACGCTGAAAACGTTATATATCTTGAACGGTGTGGCATTCAGGTGAAGTTAGTCCCTCACGCGCCAACACCGCCCCCTATATCGTTGCGAACGCTCTCTACCGCGTTGCTGAAAAGGGAACCGATTACGATTGCGCGCTACAATGTACCTGCCTACCGGCGGCAATTCAGAGAATTACTCTCAACTCAACCGTTTGAACTGGTTCACTATGAGATGTTGCACACCGCCCAATTTCGGAAGGAGACTGATTTACCGGGCCTACTTTCGCAGCAGAACGTTGATTCGGCGATTTGGCGCCGGCTCTCGCAGGAGACGAGAAATCCGTTCCGCAAATACGTGTATTGGACACAGCAACGCGCATTTGAGCGTTACGAACGGAAGATGAGCCCGAATTTTGATGTTGTGGCATGCACCTCAGAAATAGACGGGAGGCACTTCCAGGGAACGTGCCCGCGTATTGAAATTATCCCTAATGGCGTCGACGTTGAAGATTACCGGCCTGATTTCTCCAACCCATCAGCACCCCACCTGATGTACATCGGGAGTATGGATTGGTACCCAAACGAAGATGCGGTGCTCTTCTTCGTCAACGATGTCTTACCGAAAATTCACAAAAAACTGCCCGATGTTACATTTACGGCTGTCGGGGGTAACCCCTCGCCGCGCCTGCAGCAATTAGCGGATACCCCACAAATTACTGTCACCGGGCGCGTCCCAAAAATTAAACCTTATTTCGCGCAGGCGACAGTTTTTGTCGTGCCCCTCCGAATCGGAAGTGGAACACGTCTCAAAATCCTTGAAGCTTTGGCCATGGGCAAAGCGGTAGTTTCAACCGCTATCGGGGCAGAGGGGTTAGATTTGGTTGACAATGAGGAGATTTTGATTGCCGATGAACCTGAACCCTTTGCAGAGGCAGTGGTTCGCCTCCTCACAACGCGCGCCCTGCGCCAGAAGATAGGTGAAAACGCCAGGGCGCGCGTCGTGAAAAGTTATGACTGGCGAAGCATCGGCGCCAAACTTTACACCCGCTACGAATCCATTCTTGAAAAGACAACACAATGTTAATGCAACTTAAGTTTGAAAACCGGAAAAAATGCCATTTTCTTGCGTCCTTAACTTGCATTCCTATCCGACTTTTGCTAAAATAGCTTATTATTTTAAGAAAAAAGGTGAAGATTCATGCCACTTCCAAAAATGACACGGATTCAACAGCGGTTCGAAGCACCTGTGCTTGCAAATCTATCCGAAGCCATTCACGCGGAATTGGAGCGAATTGATGCGCCCGGGATAGTGCACCCGGGCGCCACCGTCGCAATCGCGGCGGGGAGCCGTGGTGTCGCGAATATCGCTACAGCTGTCAAAGCAACCGCAGATTACCTAAAAGGCATCGGTACCAAACCGTTTGTTATCCCAGCAATGGGAAGCCATGGTGGCGCCACACCGGAAGGACAACGAAGTGTATTGGAACACTACGGTATCACCGAAGAGACTGTCGGCGTCCCCATCAAGGCAACGATGGATGTGGTACAACTCGGAGAGACAGAGAGAAGCTTGCCCGTCTTTCTGGACAGTTACGCCGCCGAAGCCGACTACGTCGTACCCGTAAACCGAATTAAAGCACATACCGATTTCAACGGTTCCGTTGAGAGTGGATTAATGAAGATGCTCGTTATTGGGCTCGGTAAGCAGCGGGGCGCCAATCTCTATCACCGGGCATTCTTTCAATACGGATTTGAGAACGTTATCACGGCTGTCGGACGGGTGATGCTTGACACCGGACGGGTAGCTTTCGGCATCGGGCTGCTTGAGAACGCGCACGAACAGACTGCTAAAGCCGTCGCAATTCCCGCACGGCAACTCCTCAGAACGGAACGGGAACTCCTCGTTAAGGCAAAAACGTTGATGGGCAGGCTCCCTTTTGATGAACTCGAACTGCTAATCGTTGATTGGACAGGTAAAAACATCAGCGGCACCGGGATGGACACCAATGTCATCGGCAGAATGATGCAGAATTTTGAACCGGAACCCCTGAAACCGGCGATACTACGCATATTCGTGCGTGACATCACCCCGGAAAGCGACGGAAACGCCACCGGAATCGGATTGGCGGATTTCACAACGACACGACTGGTGAATCAGATTAACCGGCACGCAACGTATATGAACGGTATCACGGCCCTCGGGCCGCAAAAGTCAAAGATTCCATTCTACTATGACACGGATAAGGAAGCGATTGATGTCGCGTTGGATACCATCGGGCTCACCAAACCGGCGGAGGCACGGGTAATCCGCATTGAAAACACCTTGCAATTAACACAGATGGATATCTCCGAAGCACTCCTTGAGAATGCACGGTTGAATTCACGCTTGGAAATTATCGGTGAGACGAAACCGTTCGCTTTTGATGCATCCGGTAACCTGCTCCCGTTTTCTACAGAGAAAGATACACCCAGGAAGGTTCAATGAGACGATTGATTGTCGGAATCACAGGGGCAAGCGCTGTCATCTATGGCGTCAGGCTCCTTGAAATCCTCGGCAACACCGAGGATATTGAGGCGCATCTGACGATTTCCCACGCCGGTGCCCGGGCATTGTCGGAAGAACTCGGCATTCAGATTGATATCGATGATTTCCAACCGGAATCTCTCATCCCAACCCCATCGCCACGTCTGATTTATCACCATCAATCCGATATCGGGGCAGCAATCGCCAGCGGTTCTTTCATCACAGATGGGATGATTGTGGTACCCTGCAGTATGGGAACCGTCGCGTCTATCGCCGCCGGCATCTCGCGCAACCTGATTCACCGGGCCGCTGATGTCTGTATCAAAGAACGACGAAAACTCGTGATTGTGCCGCGCGAAACCCCCCTCAGCTCCATTCATCTTGAGAACATGCTCAAATTGTCACGACTCGGCGTCTGTGTACTCCCCGCAATGCCCGGGTTTTATCACTTTCCAAAAACCGTCGACGAGCAAATTAACTTCGTTGTCATGAAGATTTTGGACCAGGTTGGTATAGAATCAACGTTGGTGAAACGGTGGAAGCAGTGAAACCCACGCAACAAGTAGCCTCTCCCGTTCCTAAAAAAAGAACGGAGAGATGCCGCTTGCATCCCTTAAAGGCCCTCGGCGAGTTTGCAAAAAATGCGAAAACTCAAAATTATCTTAGAGATGATTAAGGTTGAACACACCCTCTTCGCGCTGCCATTCGCAGTGATGAGCGCATTCATTGCTGCCAACGGCGTTCCACCCTTGGAGAAACTCGGGTGGATTCTGGTAGCCATGGTAGGCGCCCGGAGTTGCGCGATGGCGTTCAATCGTCTTGCTGATGCTGAATTCGATAGCCAAAACCCACGCACCTCCAGGCGCGCGATACCAGCCGGGCTCATCACGAAGGGCGCCGTCCGGATTTTTACCCTCATCTCCGCAGCCCTCTTAGTTTTCGCGGCGTGGCGATTGAATCCTCTCGCGTTCGCCCTCTCCCCGGGAGCACTCGCCGTGATTATCGGATATTCTTATACGAAACGTTTCACACTGCTCTCACATTTTTGGCTTGGCCTTTCCCTTTCGATTGCCCCCGTCGGGGCCTGGATTGCCATTAAAGGCCGTTTTGATTTGCCGCCACTCCTCCTCTGTCTCGTCGTCATCCTCTGGACAGCGGGGTTTGATGTCATCTACGCATGTCAAGACGCCGGGTTTGATAGACGGCACGGGCTACATTCCATTCCCGCGCGTTTCGGTACCCGCCGGGCGTTATCGTGCGCCGCACTCCTACACCTTATCACCGGGTTGATACTCCTCGGCATGCCGCTTCTCATTGAATTCGGGGTTTTCTACTACATCGGGGTGGGCATTGTCATCGCGCTCTTTATCTATGAGCACGCCATTGTTAAGCCCGACGATTTGTCACGCGTTAACCTCGCCTTTTTTACGTTGAATGGCATGATTAGCCTCGTTTTGATGGCACTTGCCATTGCTGATATTTTATCTGAGGCGCCCGCGCTGCGCCTATGAAGATAGGACGGACAAAACATGAAACTCTCACTTTCCGTGCGTGTCGCAGAGAACGCATCTAAAAAGGGTGCAACACATACGTTTTCCCAGCTGACGACGCTCGCAGCGGGACTCGGCTACGAAGCCGTCTGCATGCGCGCCTCACAAGTCGGTATCCAAACACCTTTGGAAAAAGTAACCGCCGCCCGCAAACAGGCACGCGCATGCAACCTCGATATCTCGATGGTAACAGGGGATTTTGACGTACCCCTTAACAACGACGACGGCCCCAATGGGCTCCGAAATATCACACCTTATCTCGATTTAACAGAACTTTTAGGGGCAACGCTCATCCGGATTGCGATGAAGCAGGAACAAGATATACCCGCCGCACAGCGCGCCGCGGACGAAGCCGCAGAACGACACATTCGCATCGCCCATCAATCGCATACCTTAAGCCTCTTTGAAACCGTTAACGGCTCCATTGACGTACTCAAACGTATCGGACGGCCCAATTTCGGCATTATCTATGAACCCGCAAACCTTGACCTGTGTGGCCAAGATTACGGCACCGAGACACTTAAGCAATTTTCCCCATATCTGTTCAACGTTTATCTTCAGAACCATATCCGCCGACGGGACGGAAAAACCCGACTCAATACCTGGATTCAGGGCGTAGTACCACACGAACCGATTCGACTGCAGGAACCCGGCGGAATCGACTTCCCTGCCGTTTTTCGCGGGTTAAACGACATCGACTATGATGGATATGTCACCGTACATCAAGCCTTCCGAGAAATCATGGAACCCGAAGATGCCGCATCTCAAAGCTATGAGTACCTAAAACAATTTTGTTAGGAGAAGGCTGTAGAGGAAACGCATGTCAAATAAGGAAGAACTTATCACCACGGCGTTCGTCAGGGTGCTCCGCCCGATGAGACACGCATGGACAGTCAATGAACAAATCAATCACCCCTTGAGGGGAAGTAGAAGGGAACCCGATGTCCTCATTACCGAACCTAAGCGACATCCAGTTGTCATTGAGAATAAAATTGAACGGGAAACGTCACCGAATCTTGACGGCGAAAAACAGCTAAAAACGCATTACATCGGGAAGATGCTTAAGGACACAGGGGATATCATTTACACCGGTATCTCTGTCCGGTTTCCGTACCGATTCCGTCAGATCAAGCAGCGCGATATCTATGACGAGATGAAAAAAGCCGACGATATCGCTTACGCGCTGCTCGACATGGAAAAAGCCAGCCGTACGAATGACTCTCTCCCTAAAATCAATGAACCGCGCCGGTTCCCAAAAGAGGGATGGTTAACAGGCGCCGTCGCAGATATTGCCAACGCCATCCATATCGGGACAATACCGATTGAGAGAATTGAGGAAGCATCCGAGATTCTCGAACACGGCATCGAACGCGCCGGCGCCCTGGTTGATAAAGCAATCGCCGAAAGAACGGAAATCGGAAAGCGGATAGAAACACTCCTCTACCAAGAAGCCGGGCCACAAACCACACGCATGGCGATGCTGATTATCGGTAACGCTTTCATTTTTCAAAGCGCCCTCGCCGGAAAGCAAGGACTGGAAATCGTGCCATCCTTGAGCACCCTTCATGGACAAAACGGTTTACTTGATTCTGATAGGGTACTCGAGGCGTGGTACACCATTCAGGCAGTCAATTATCACGCTATCTATGATGTCGCGGGTAATTTAGTCGCCGCTATCGCATTAGACGACAGGCTCATCGGCACGGTGCTTTCTCAACTCCGAAGCACCGCGCTAAAATTAGAACAGATGGGGCTGGCCCGGGAACACAAACTCGCCGGCATCGTTTTCCAGCGGTTGATTACAGATAGAAGATTCATTAAAGCACACTATACACGCCCGGAAGCGGCAACCCTTCTCTCCGCCCTCATTTTACCGAAATTGCAGCGGAACGCGAAACAGATTAAATTCGCAGATTTCGCTTGCGGCACCGGGAGCCTTCTGAACGGGATTTACCAACGGCTTGGAGCCTTCCATGAACAAGCCGGTGGGAAAGGGAAGGAGATTCATCAGTATATCGTGGAAAATAACCTCGTCGGATGTGACATATTACCCAATGCCGTACATCTCACCGCCTCCATCATTGCCAGCACCTACCCTGACATCAAAATTCGTGATACCCGCATGCATACGATGCCATACGGGATACAGCAGGGTGATGGAAAATATGCGATTGGCGCACTCGACTTGCTTCATCAGCCGGAAAACACGTTCTCCATCCCGCTAACATCTAGCCATCGTGTCGGGGGACACGGCGACATTAAGACGGAGGCACGTCAGGAATTTAAGCATGGTGAGTTTGACATCGTCATACAGAATCCGCCTTATACCAAAGGGAATACAGATGGAAACACCGGCGTTCCGAAAACGACGTTTGGGGATAAGGCGTGCGACATTGAACGGGAGATGAAAAAAGCCCTCAAGGCACAGAAAGGCAACGTCGGGGATGGAAATGCGGGGATTGCATCCCATTTCGTCGAACTTGCCGACAAGATGCTAAAGCGAAACGGGACATTGGGAGTGGTACTGCCGATAAATGCGCTCACCGGGACGAGCTGGCGAAAAGTCAGAAACCTGTGGGCAGAGAAATATCAGAATCTCATCGCCGTGACTATCGCCGCTGCGGAGATTCAAAACAGCACATTCTCTGCAGATACCGGCATCGCGGAGTGCCTGGTAATTGCAACAAAAGGGGTTTCCACATCCACCGGACGTGGCGTTTTTGTCTGCTTACATCGGCGCCCTGCAGGGGGGCTCGATGCGCTTGAAATCGCAAACCAAATCCATCGCATCAGAGACATTCGACGGCTTGAAAATGGGGTAACCGGCGGAAATCCTATCAAAGTCGGCGATGAAACCATCGGGTACGCAATCGACGCACCGCTTCCAGATGCCGAGGCGGGCTGGAACGTCTGTCGCGTTAAAGATATCGGTATCGTTCAAACCGCGTATCAACTCGCTCACGGACAACTGAGACTGCCGCGTCAGACGGCAGCTGTCCCTATCCCTATCTGCCGATTGTGTGACATTGCTAAAACCAGCCCAGGTCCTTTGGACATATACGGGGATAGCGGGCGCGGGGCGTTTGACATTGAAACGGGATGCCCGGAAAATACAGATTACCCCTGTTTGTGGCACGTGGACGCCAAAACGCAGGTTACGATGACAGTTTCCCCCGACGCACATGCATTACCACGCCCGAATAAGGAGGACAAGCGCAACGATATCATCAAGGTTAACAGCCGAGTACACTACAACCAAAGCATGCAGTTCAGTGCGAATGCATTAGCGGTGATGTTTACCGAGCAAAAAACTATCGGTATCAATACGCTCCCAAATGTCGCGTTTGATGACGACATATATGAATACGCCTGGGCGTTGTGGGGCAATTCAACGCTCGGGTTGCTCTGTCATTGGATGCAGTGCGGCAAGCAACAGCAGGGGCGGGGCATCCTGGGAAAAAGAACGTTGCGTTCTTTGCCCACGTTGGATGTCACCCGGTTAGGCCGGGCCGAGTTAGAAACCGCAGCGCGCATTTTCAAGGCGTTAAAACACCATCGGATGCGCCCGTTCAACGAAATGGTTAGTGATACCGTGCGCCAGGCATTAGACAGTCGGTTGTTATCAGATGTTCTCGGTTTCACGGCGTCGGCGTATCCGGAAGTGCACAAAGGGCTCGCTTTACTGCGCAAAAAGCTGTGTGCGGAGCCCAGCATAGACGGCGGGAAAAAGTCAAGGCGTACAGGTTCTGCCTGAATTCGGGTAGATAGCAACGTTTTTCCGCTTTTTTCTTATTTACCACCGTTTTTTGTAGCACGGATGTGGAAAAAGAATTCATGCCCGAGACGCGTTTTTTGTTGCGGGTTGATGGTACGCGTGCTAACATATCTATCAGTCGGTGAGTAGACTTGAGGGACGCTTCGCTTCACCCAGCTCTGTGTTCGTGAGGCGGAAAACCGAAATTGGACTACTTTGTGGGGCTTTATCCTCCAAAATTGCTTGACGCTTTTCCGGATGAGGGGTAACATTAAAATAGAAAATTGGATACACGGCGCGCCGCATAATTAAGAAAATGAAAATCTACCACCGTAAGGAATACCGGCTGCGAACCGGGCTGAAAATCGGGGGCGATAAGTCCCGTCCGCTGTGCTGCCGCAGCACTGCGATTCACGTGAACCGGTTTTGCCTAATCCTTTTGATTGGGCTCTATTTGTGTTTGCCGTCCTCTACGCTTAGCGCGGTGCATAGCCAGTACGTGCAGCACGTGGAACAAGGGTTTATTCACCTTTTCCGGGGGGATAACTCGGGGGCGATTTCCGCGTTTGAGGCTGCCCTCGCGTTAGAGCCACATCATTTTGAGATTCTCCACTACCTCGGCATGGCTTATGCCCAAGAAGAATTTTGGAACAAAGCCGTGGAGACGTATCAACGTGCTTTGGAGACACTTCAGACGGAAACCGGTGGAGATGCCGATGAGACGAACCCACAAACGGCCTCTTTCGGGGTAAAAATCGAGGTGCTTTATTCTCTCGGTGTTGTCTACTTTAAGCTTGACAACTGGAATGAGGCAGTCGATGTGTTACAAGAGGTTGTGAAGTTTTCACCGGGACATGCGCGCGGGCACGAGGTGCTCGGAAAGTCGTTTGTGAAACTGCGTCGGTATTCGGAAGCGGTTGACAGCTTAACAGCGGCGCTCGCTCTCAGGCCGGATGCTGCAGGTATTTACCAAGAGCTCGGTACCGCGTATCTCAATTTAAAGAGGTATCCGGAAGCGATAGAAAGCTTTGACAACGCAATTCGATTCGGCCCACCGGGTTACGCGGAGCCCCACTATGGGCTGGGTACCGCGTATCTTCGATTAGGGGATAGAGAGAAAAGCAGAGCTGCACTGTTGCTGTTTCAGCGGTTACAAAAAGAATTTGCTGAGTATGAACGTCTGACGCGGCTGACACGTTCAGAACCGGAAAATCTAGATGGATGGGCAGGAGTAGCCAAATTATTGATGCGCCAGAAGAACTATGGTGAAGCGATACGTGTTTTTCGAAAGTGTATTGAACTTGCTCCTGACAATGCAAATTTTTATCACGGATTGAGCCAAGCGTTTATCAACCTGAACTATCCGAAACCTGCCGAAGAAGCGGCGCGACAGGCACTCCAATTAGCGGAAGCTGCCCCGAATTCAACCCCACCTACCGTCTTGGCGGTGCTCTACAATACCCTTGGTAGTACGTATGCGATGCAAGGCGATGTACAGCGGGCGATAAACGTCTTCCGAAAAGCGATTGAATTAGATGGCGAGCAGCCGTATTATCATCTTAATCTTGCGAAGTTATATGAAAGCCTTGGCAAGCCCGCACTTGCACAGGAACATTACCGCGCTTATGAACACTATAAATCGACACTGTCGGAACAGAAATGAGAAGGGGCACGTCGGCGTTTTCATTTTCCTGACAGTTTTTGGGACATTCCTCCTTAACGGGAACGGTATTTGGCATTCTGAAGCCGCCGACACACGGAAAGTAGAACTGATTCTGGTTCCCGCCGGCACCTTTACCATGGGCAGTCATAGACGTGCTGCTGACGAGAAGCCGGCGCATAAAGTCTATCTCGATGCTTATTATATCGGTAAATATGAGGTTACGAATGCCGAATATCATGAATTTTGGCTAGAAAACGGTTCGGCAAAAAATACACCGGAGGACTTCACGCATCTTCCACATATCGGTGAGTGGCCTGCACGCGCGCAGCAGTTACCGAATTATCCTGTGGTTGGGCTCTCCTGGCACGCGGCGCAGGCATACGCAAAATGGAAGGGGATGCGGTTACCAACAGAGGCGGAATGGGAAAAGGCGGCACGCGGTTATACCGATAGAACATGGCCCTGGGGCAATGCAATAGAACCTCACGCGAATACCGATGCCGACAATGACGGTTATCAAAACCAGCTCGCGCCCGTCGGGCGTTTTCCCGCAGGGAAGAGTTACTACGGCGCCATGGATATGGCAGGCAATGTCTGGGAATGGACGGCGGATTGGTACAGCGATGTCTACTATTTTCAGAGCCCAAAGCAGAATCCAAAAGGGCCTGATGTCGGCAGTTGGCGCGTTATCCGCGGCGGTTCGTGGATAGATACCCTCACCCGATGTAGTACCACCTTTCGATTTTACCTCTATCCGAGCCTGAAGAACTCTTTTGTCGGGTTTCGATTGGCAAAGACAGCAGCGCAAAAATAGCAGCCAACGACGACATCGAGGCGTGAACATTTCTCGTAACGAAAGCCCAACCCCTCCCGCGACGCAAACGTAGCTTATATGCGAAGAACCATTTTCACCATTCTCATCCTATTCACCCTTACCGAAGTTAACGTTTATCCAGAGGCTGCGCAACGCCCTATTTTCGTTGACGTCACCCAAGCAGCCGGCATCGATTTCAGACATACAAATGGGAAGAGTCAGCATAAACATATCATCGAAACGATGGGCGCTGGGGGTGTCTTTTTTGATTACGACGGCGATGGTGATGCCGACATCTATTTTGTCAATAGCGGCCATGTCGTGACGGCCGGGAAGCAGAATGGCGTTCAGACAGAACAACACCCCGTTAACGCCCTTTATCGCAACGAGGGAAATGGACGGTTCACAGATGTTACAGCGAATTCTGGCGCCGGCGACGACGGGTATGGCATGGCAGCAGCCGCAGCAGATATTGATAACGATGGAGATGCCGATATCTATGTCGCTAATTTTGGTGAAGACAGACTCTATAGAAATAACGGCGACGGAACGTTTACAGATATCACCCACGCAGCCCAGATTAACAACCGACTCTGGGGCATCGCCGTGGTTTATCTCGATTTTGACAGGGATGCCGATTTGGATATTTTCGTTGTCAACTATCTCTTTTATCAGACATCCATGCCCGTCACAACCTATAAAGGGATTATCGGATATGGGCACCCGCGGAGCTATCAAGGCACCGCCGATGTCCTTTACAGAAACAACGGGGATGGTACTTTTACCGATGTTGCTGAAACCGCCGGACTCATAAACCCTACCGAAGGACGCGGGATGGCAGCAGTCGCATGTGATTATGATAACGACGGATTTACAGATATTTACGTTACAAACGATACCAATCGCAATTTCCTATATCGAAACAATGGCGATGGTACGTTCACCGATGAAAGCCTATTCATCGGGGCAGGATACGATGAAAACGGCGTCGCAGAAGGTTCTATGGGGGTAGACTGCGGGGACTATAACCGGGACGGATGGCTTGACCTGCTCGTCGCGAATTCTGAGAAGGCTACCCTCTATAAAAATGAGGAAGGACTCCTCTTTGTTGACGTTACCGCCCAGGCCGCACTGCATCAACCGACACTCCCATTTGTTGGGTTTAGCCCGCTTTTTTTAGATTACGATAACGATGGACATTTGGATATCTTCTCTGCCAATGGACATCCACAAGATGTCATTGAAATTCTACTGGACCACGAAACGTATGCGCAGCCAGACCAGATTTTTCGCAACAATGGAGACGGCACCTATGCTGAAGTCTCGCGAACTTCCGGGGATTATTTTTTTCAAGCTTTCGTTGGACGGGCCGCGGCTTCTGCTGACTATGACAATGATGGGGATATTGATATTCTTGTCATGAATTCTAATCAACCCCCGGTGCTCCTCCGGAATGACGGTGGCAATCGCGAGAATTGGATTCGCATTAAACTTATTGGTAAATTGAGTAATCGAGACGGGATAGGCGCGGAGGTTTCGCTGATAACAGGTGCGGGGCGAGCCATGTCCGTTGTCAAAAGTGGTTCCAGTTATGCATCCGGCAGCGATATTCGAGTCCGGTTTGGACTGGGGGAACACCAAATCGTTGAAAAACTTACCGTTGCCTGGCCAAGTGGCATCAAGCAAACTTTGGAAGGCGTATCCGTGAATCAAACCTTAACGGTTATTGAACCTGCACCGTAGTTGCGAAAAAGCGAAAAAGCGAAAAAGCCCGTACCCCTGTCAGGATACGGGCTTTTTTTTCATTAAGAAGTTCACACCTTATTTTCGTTTGATATCCGCCCAGCGAACAGCCAGTTTGTCTTTTGGTTCAACCGGGGTAAGTACATCTAAGAAGAGGTTGTCCGTTGTCGGTGCGATGAGAAGGTCAGCGTCAGTAGCCTCAAAGCGGAGGTTCACGTAATCCGCCCCGCCGGATTCACCACATTTGAAGTGTAAAAAATTCTCACCCTTCTTGAAGTTAACCTCAGTCGGTGTTGTAACTTCCCGAACGCCTCCTGTCCAGGCAGAATTGTCATAAACCTGTTCCCCATTAATCCAAATTTGGGCGTAGTCATCGTGTGCCGGGTGCATGATGGTAGTCCTGTCCTCCGGGGAAATTACCACAATAATCCCGTGCCACGTGATGTCTCCGCCATCGGCAAGTCCATGGCTCGTGGACAGATTCAGCTCGTCCGCTGTGTTAATTGTCACAATCGACCAGCCCAACGCCCCACCATTATCCGGGAGACTTACAACGATGTTCGCGGTTTTTCCCGCGCCATCGCGTGTGGAAACTGAGGCGTTTGAAATCACGCCGCCGGAGCCTTCAGCGAGATAGTCAACGGCTGCGGAGTCCTCAAAACCTCCGGTACTTGTGACGAGATCCAGGCCCCACCATTTTTCAATCCAGGCATCTCCGCCGGGCTGCCAATTTTGTGCCAGCACCGTGGGAGCAATGCCGATACAGGCAATCGCAAGAAAGATTGCTAATTTTTTCATAGCTAGGAAATCTCCTTATTTGTTAAGTTATGACTAACGCACAGAACGATTTGAGCAAGAAGCGCGCTTTCCCAAAAATTCATGCTTAGTCAAATGACAACTCGTTGCAATATAGGCTTGCAAGCTTTATCCCATATTTTTTTCAGTGAGTGATAGCAGTACCACATGCAAATCACTCATTCGTTTTGCGATTTTCTTTTTGTAAAAAACGCGTATATAAATTATAGCATTTCTGATAATCAAAAGCAAGAAAAAAAATCGGAATCATTCAGCTTTAGGCGATTATCAGATTTCGTTCGCCGGCGCGGTTAGGAAACCGGAACTCCCGGGCCCGCAGAGAACCGGAGACGGAGGCGGAATCGTTGTAAAGAACAATCGAACGCCACTTATAATTTGCGCTTTTAAGATGGCAGACAATACTGATTTTGTCAAGAAATAAAAAAAAAAATAGAAGAAAACCATGAACTTTCAATAAAATCGATTTGTGCTTTTTGTTCACCTCGCGTATAATCTGTATGACACCTAAAGCTTTATCAGGAGGAGAAAGTTATGTATGTTATCATTGCACCCATTCAAATCAAAGAGGGCCATAGAGATGCCTTCATTGAAGCGATGTTGGATGACGCAAAAGGTTCAGTGAAGGATGAACCGGGTTGCCTCAGATTTGATGTAATTCAGGACGGTGCCGACGCGAATAGGCTATGGCTTTACGAGGTTTACGTAGATGAAGCGGCGTTCCAAGAGCATCTGAAAGCACCGCACTTCATTAAGTGGCGGGATACCGTCAAGGACTGGTTTGCTGAAGGGCCTAAGGGGGCCGGAGGGGGCAGTTCCAATATATGGCCCCCGGACGATGATTGGAAGTAACGCAGTTCTCTTAGTGATTCAAATCAAACTGTCCATTTCTATAAGAGGGGCAGGGCTCCCCGCCCTTTGAATTTCCTGTCGCCTTATGATATAATATGCTAAAAGGCAGACACCCTTCATGAAGAATTGACTGCCAAGTTCTTGCAATAACCGAATCCGTCAATCGAAAAAAGAGGAAACGCATGTCAAATAAGGAAGAACTTATCACCACGGCGTTCGTCAGGGTACTCCGCCCGATGAGACACGCATGGACAGTCAATGAACAAATCAATCACCCCTTGAGGGGAAGTAGAAGGGAACCCGATGTCCTCATTACCGAACCTAAGCGACATCCAGTTGCGATTGAGAATAAAATTGAACGGGAAACGTCACCGAATCTTGATGGCGAAAAACAGCTAAAAACGCATTACATCGGGAAGATGCTTAAGGACACAGGGGATATCATTTGCACCGGTATCTCTGTCCGGTTTCCGTACCGGTTCCGTCAGATTAAGCAGCGCGATATCTATGACGAGATGAAAAAAGCCGACGATATCGCTTACGCGCTGCTCGACATGGAAAAAGCCAGCCGTACGAATGACTCTCTCCCTAAAATCAATGAACCGCGCCGGTTCCCAAAAGAGGGATGGTTAACAGGCGCCGTCGCAGATATTGCCAACGCCATCCATATCGGGACAATACCGATTGAGAGAATTGAGGAAGCATCCGAGATTCTCGAACACGGCATCGAACGCGCCGGCGCCCTGGTTGATAAAGCAATCGCCGAAAGAACGGAAATCGGAAAGCGGATAGAAGCACTCCTCTACCAAGAAGCCGGGCCACAAACCACACGCATGGCGATGCTGATTATCGGTAACGCTTTCATTTTTCAAAGCGCCCTCGCCGGAAAGCAAGGACTGGAAATCGTGCCATCCTTGAGCACCCTTCATGGACAAAACGGTTTACTTGATTCTGATAGGGTACTCGAGGGCTGGTACACCATTCAGGCAGTCAATTATCACGCTATCTATGATGTCGCGGTTAATTTAGTCACCGCTATCGCATTAGACGACAGGCTCATCGGCACGGTGCTTTCTCAACTCCGAAGCACCGCGCTAAAATTAGAACAGATGGGGCTGGCCCGGGAACACAAACTCGCCGGCATCGTTTTCCAGCGGTTGATTACAGATAGAAGATTCATTAAAGCACACTATACACGCCCGGAAGCGGCAACCCTTCTCTCCGCCCTCATTTTACCGAAATTGCAGCGGAACGCGAAACAGATTAAATTCGCAGATTTCGCTTGCGGCACCGGGAGCCTTCTGAACGGGATTTACCAACGGCTTGGAGCCTTCCATGAACAAGCCGGTGGGAAAGGGAAGGAGATTCATCAGTATATCGTGGAAAATAACCTCGTCGGATGTGACATATTACCCAATGCCGTACATCTCACCGCCTCCATCATTGCCAGCACCTACCCTGACATCAAAATTCGTGATACCCGCATGCATACGATGCCATACGGGATACAGCAGGGTGATGGAAAATATGCGATTGGCGCACTCGACTTGCTTCATCAGCCGGAAAACACGTTCTCCATCCCGCTGACATCTAGCCATCGTGTCGGGGGACACTGCGACATTAAGACGGAGGCACGTCAGGAATTTAAGCATGGTGAGTTTGACATCGTCATACAGAATCCGCCTTATACCAAAGGGAATACAGATGGAAACACCGGCGTTCCGAAAACGACGTTTGGGGATAAGGCGTGCGACATTGAACGGGAGATGAAAAAAGCCCTCAAGGCACAGAAAGGCAACGTCGGGGATGGAAATGCGGGGATTGCATCCCATTTCGTCGAACTTGCCGACAAGATGCTAAAGCGAAACGGGACATTGGGAGTGGTACTGCCGATAAATGCGCTCACCGGGACGAGCTGGCGAAAAGTCAGAAACCTGTGGGCAGAGAAATATCAGAATCTCATCGCCGTGACTATCGCCGCTGCGGAGATTCAAAACAGCACATTCTCTGCAGATACCGGCATCGCGGAGTGCCTGGTAATTGCAACAAAAGGGGTTTCCACATCCACCGGACGCGGCGTTTTTGTCTGCTTACATCGGCGCCCTGCAGGGGGGCTCGATGTGCTTGAAATCGCAAACCAAATCCATCGCATCAGAGACATCCGACGGCTTGAAAATGGGGTAACCGGCGGAAATCCTATCAAAGTCGGCGATGAAACCATCGGGTACGCAATCGACGCACCGCTTCCAGACGCGGAGGCGGGCTGGAACGTCTGTCGTGTTAAAGATATCGGTATCGTTCAAACCGCGTATCAACTCGCTCACGGACAACTGAGACTGCCGCGTCAGACGGAAGCTGTCCCTATCCCTATCTGCCGATTGTGTGACATTGCTGAAACCAGCCCAGGTCCTTTGGACATATACGGGGATAGCGGGCGCGGCGCGTTTGACATTGAAACGGGATGCCCGGAAAATACAGATTACCCCTGTTTGTGGCACGTGGACGCCAAAACGCAGGTTACGATGACAGTTTCCCCCGACGCACACGCATTACCGCGCCCGAATAAGGAGGACAAGCGCAACGATATCATGAAGGTTAACAGCCGAGTACACTACAACCAAAGCATGCGGTTCAATGCGAATGCATTAGCGGTGATGTTTACCGAGCAAAAAACTATCGGTATCAATACGCTCCCAAATGTCGCGTTTGATGACGACATATATGAATACGCCTGGGCGTTGTGGGGCAATTCAACGCTCGGGTTGCTCTGTCATTGGATGCAGTGCGGCAAGCAACAGCAGGGGCGGGGCATCCTGGGAAAAAGAACGTTGCGTTCTTTGCCCACGTTGGATGTCACCCGGTTAGGCCGGGCCGAGTTAGAAACCGCAGCGCGCATTTTCAAGGCGTTAAAACACCATCGGATGCGCCCGTTCAACGAAATGGTTAGTGATACCGTGCGCCAGGCATTAGACAGTCGGTTGTTATCAGATGTTCTCGGTTTCACGGCGTCGGCGTATCCGGAAGTGCACAAAGGGCTCGCTTTACTGCGCAAAAAGCTGTGTGCGGAGCCCAGCATAGACGGCGGGAAAAAGTCAAGGCGTACAGGTTCTGCCTGAATTCGGGTAGATAGCAACGTTTTTCCGCTTTTTTCTTATTTACCACCGTTTTTTGTAGCACGGATGTGGAAAAAGAATTCATGCCCGAGACGCGTTTTTTGTTGCGGGTTGATGGTACGCGTGCTAACATATCTATCAGTGTACAGCGATAACTTAAGCGGGCAACGATGAAGGGACAACGTCCGAATGTCCTCATCATCACATGCGAACTGATAGGACAGCCTCTCGTTTTTTTTAGAAGGCCCCGTGTAACCCGTCGTAAACTGGAGAAGTTGTCATTTGCTGAGGGGTTATCAATTGAGTGATGTCCCAAAAACCCATCCGCGCTACTTATCGTTGCGCCTACGCGATACCATCGTGGAAGGCGTTGAGCGTGGGATTACCTCCATCCATGGCCTGATTGCCCACGGCAGAGGCGAAGCGTTTGATTACCTCATCGGGGAAGTGACACAGCCGTTCGCGATTGAGGCGATTCGCGCTGCAGCTGCAATGCTCTGTTTGGCTGAACGTCCCGTCGTCTCTGTTAACGGGAATGTGGCTGCCCTTGTACCGCAAGGGTTAATTGAATTGAGCCGGTTGTGCAATGCCCCCTTAGAAATCAACATTTTTCACACAGATGTTGCCCGCGAACAGGCGATTCGCCAGCATCTGCTAAAACACGGTGCGCCCGACGTGCTCATGCCAACGCCCCACGCGCAGCTCGCCTATATCGACTCCAACCGCAAGTTTGTCCATCCCGAAGGTATCTTTAAAGCTGAACTCGTCTTTGTCCCACTTGAAGACGGCGATAGATGTGAGGCGCTCCGTAGAATGGGAAAAGAGGTTGTCACCGTCGAACTAAATCCTATGTCACGCACAGCACAACAAGCAAGCGTAACGATTGTGGATAACGTTGTGCGGGCATTGCCACTGTTATGTACAGCAGTACAAGAGACGTCCAAGCTTACCGCCGCTGCGATGCAGGATGTAGTGGCGAGCTATCGTAACGATGCGGTACTACGGAAGGCGTTAGGGTGCATCCGTAGGAGCGATAATGGCTAAGGGAAACCGAAACCGCGTTAAACCTCACATTCTGATTATTGGATTGGTTCTTGTCGCCTTTAATAGTTATTGGTGTCTGATGGGAACGGAGGTATGGCATTCAACCCAACTCACCATCGCCTCGCTGTTCTTTAACGCGGTTTTCACCCTTCTGGTTTTCGTGCTTATTAACTTGATACTGACGCGGTGGGCCCCGCGTTTGGCGATGTCGCAAGCCGATTTGCAAACCATTTACGTAATGGTTGTGATGCTGACAACAATTAGCGGGCATACGATGATGGGTTACCTCATCCCGGTGCTTGCACACGTTTTCCACTTTGCCTCTGCTGAAAACGAATGGATTGCGCTTTTCGGACACCATATTCCGCCGTGGATAGCCATCAAAGATTCTCGCATCTTAGGGGGTTTCTATGAAGGTGATTCAACGCTTTATACTTCTGCGACGCTAAGCGCGTGGATTCCGCCCGTTCTCGCCTGGGCATCCTTCGTCATCGCCCTCTGGTTGACACTGCTTGCGTTAACGGTTTTTCTGCGGAAGCAGTGGACAGAAAATGAGCGGTTGAATTATCCGATTGTTCAGCTCCCGTTAGCCCTCACCAGCAACCCGAAACGGTTTTTTCTATCACCGTGGATGTGGTTAGGATTCGCAGTGGCGGGGGGTGCGGAATTATTGAACGGCTTAAACTATCTCTTTCCGGAGGTGCCGGCTTTGCCGATTAAAGGAAAAACCGTCGGTGGATTTAGTTCAAAGCCGTGGAGCGCGATGGGCCCGATTCGGATATCGTTTTATCCTTTCAGCATCGGATTGATGTTCTTTACGCCGTTGGATCTTTCCTTCTCCTGCTGGTTCTTCTGGCTTTTCAGCCGTCTCCAGTTGATTATAACCGATGCGTTTGGCGCGCGGAACATCTATCATCTGGAGCAGCAGACGGGTGCGTGGATTGCGTTCGGAGTCATCCCGCTGTGGATAGGACGGCGACACTATGGACGTATTCTTCGTAAGGTTCTCATGCGCTCACCTCGCCGCGGAGGTGTCGTGCTGGATGACAGTGCGGAACCGATGGGTTACCGCGCCGCAGCCTGCTTATTCGTCGTCGGTTTACTCTTTCTATTCTTTTTCTGCCATCAGATGGGAATGACGTTTTGGGCAATCGGCCTGTTTTTTCTGTTCTACTTTCCGTTAGTTATCGGTATTACGCGGCTCCGTGCGGAAATCGGCCCGCCCTTACACCAGCTCATCTTCGTTGACCCGGGGCGAACGATGGTTTTGGCGTTAGGCACACGTAGGCTGGGCGCGGCGAACCTGACCGGATTAACGTTTCTCTATCCGTTCGTCCGCTGTTTTCGGGCGCACCCCACGCCGAGTGAATTGGAGGCGTTCCGCTTGGCAGAGCGGACGCGTATTGGGTACCGGCAGCTCTTGATAGGAATGATTTTGGCAATCGTTTTCGGTATCTTCATCACATTTTGGGCATATCTGCATGTCCTCTATGAGATGGGCGCGGGGAGCAAGGCGCGCGGCTGGATTGTCTATATGGGATGGGAGACATTCAACCGCTTACAAACCTGGCTTGTCACACCACGAGAGACGAGCGGAACCGAATTGGGCATGATTGGGAGTAGTTTTCTCTTCACTATATTCCTGATGATAATGAAGATTCGGTTTCTATGGTGGCCACTGCATCCTGGTGGATATGTCCTCGTGAGCGGCACGGGAATGGGGGGATTGTGGTTCCCAATTTTCTTGAGTTGGTTGGCAAAAGCAATTATCCTGAAAATCGGTGGGGTGAAATTATATAGACAAGCGGTACCGTTTTTCTTGGGGCTGATTTTGGGGGATTACACCCTCGGGTGTGTCTGGAGTTTAATTGGACTGGTATTAGAGATGCCGACATATATCGTTTGGCATTGATGCATCGCCGGCTTAGGCGCGGCCTGCTTGCGCCCCTGGACAGCCGGGACACAAATTTGTTACGGTTCACCTGATAAAATTGTCTGTACAAGGAATGCTAAGAACCTTTCTATTTCAGGTGTGGACGGTTTTATTTTATGGAACGAAGTTTGATAGGCTGAGAGTGTTTCGTAAAGTTGGGGCAAATCCGCCTGTCGTTTCGAGATTGCGGTACGAACGCGCTGAAATTCCCTCACAATCTGTTCCTCTGAAATTCCATCGGGCCGGTTTGTCAGCAAATGCGTTTCAGTGCTGTTTAGGGCACGCCCTGCCATCCAGTGCCTCATACCCTCCAGCCCACCGAGCCGGTAGTAGGCAAATCCCCCTACAGCCAGGCCCAGTGCCACAACCCCGATGAGAAAAATTAAGACTCTGCGATAACAACCGCTAAGCTTCCTATTAATGCTTGCCATTTAGAGTTTTCCCCCGCGTATCGTTAAGGCGGCTCGCAGTTTTTTATTCCCGATAAATTTCGTACCGTGCGCATCAAAAAATTCAAATTCGCCCTCAAGGAGTTCCAGCAGTGCGACGTCTGCAACGGTTCCGATTTTGAGATGCCCGAGTTCCGCTTCCCGTTTAATCGCTTTCGCCGCGTTAAAAGTTGCCTTCTCAATGACGGCTTCAAGGGACAAACCGAGGTGCATAAGCTTCGAGAGTGTTGTCGGCAAATCGTAGACGGGGCCGTTGATGTTGCCGGTATGCAAGTCGGTGCTAATCACATCCGAGATAAACCCTTGTTCCATGGCGCGCTGTGCGATTTCATAGCGAAAGCTGCCGCCCCCGTGCCCAACATCGAAAATAACGCCGTCCTGTTGTGCCCGCCAGGCCTCTGGAATAACGCGGCCTTTCTCATCGACAATATTGTCGCCGTTGCCTTGGAAGCAGTGTGTAATCACGTCGCCGGGCCGCATGAGCCCCAAAACATCAGGGAGCGGTACACCGGCGCCGATATGGCACATCACCGGGGTATTTGCCTGTACCGCTGCTTCGAGCGCAAGTTTGAGGGGCGCTATGCCGTTATCGCCAACTTGCATTTTGCCCTGGCGAACCTTCACACCGACGGTGACATCCCGATGCTTTTGTAAGGTTGCGGCGACGCGGCCCGGGTCCGCGTAAGCCATGTCGTGCATCTCACCTACCGGGCCGTAAACTAGCCCAATTCCGGAGATGTGAATATAGGTAAGGATTTCTGTACGGGCGGGTTTCGCGATGAACTCGTGGAACCCCGGAAATGTTGCCCAACTCGGACTCCCAGCATCCACGATTGTCGTCGTGCCGGTGCTGGGACAGACGGCGTCTGCTCTGATACCCCACGTCGTTACGCCATGATAAACGTGGGCGTGGATGTCAACAAGCCCCGGTGTGACATACTTATTGGGCACAAAGACGGTTTGGGTTGCCGCGTTTTCCGGAATATTGGGTTCAATCGCGGCGATTTTCCCGTCCGCGATGGCGACATCGCAAACGGCGTTTAAGCCTTGTGCCGCATCGAGGACAGTGCCACCTTTAAGCAAAATGTCGTACTTCATAGCTCTTACTGACTTACGTTAGACGCCCCGTTTATTGCCCCAGAGCTCAACATGCAGGCGCGGCGAATACCGATACCCGTTCTCTTTACAGCATTCTATCAGCCACTCCTGTTTCTCCCAGAGCATCTCTGATGTTACCCCTTGCGGCATTAGCATGATGTTCTCCGTCGGAATACCGATATCTACCTGTAACTTTTGAATTTCGTCTATATCTTCAGGGGATTCGACGACAAACTTAACCTGGCACGGATACGCGTCCAAAAACCTGCGGATAACGTCCGGGCGCATTCGTTCGCGTTCGTGCTTTTTAAAAAAGAAATTATCCGCGGCTGGATTGGAGTTTCGCAGCTTTGGACTCATTGAAATGAGATGTGCTGAAACCGCGCTGAAAACCGTGGCGTTTGTCTCAACGGTAATGTGATACCGACGTTTATCCAATTCGAGACAGAGTGCGAGCAGTTCCGCGGTTTGAATGAACGGTTCGCCGCCTGTGATGACAACGTGTTTGCACCCGTATTGTGTAATCGCCGAAATTGCCGATGCGACACTAATATCTCTATCTTCAGGCGTCCAAGATGTGTAAGGTGTATCACACCAAACACATCTCAGATTACAGTAACTCGTTCGAAAAAACACAGAAGGTGTCCCGATTAGCTGCCCTTCCCCTTGAATGCTATAGAAGATTTCACTAAATTTCATGGCGGTTTCTCTTGGTTATCAAACGCATCTGCCGTGTGGCGATTTTGTGATAGACTTCTTTGCCAGTCAAGTCCGGAACGCTTGACTTTGCAAAGGTAGCAAGCGCCAGCGAGACTTGTGCGGAAAGGCTCAGACGGATTCTGAAATTTCTCATACCGAATATTCCTTAAGCCTCAATGAGTTCAATCTGAACGTTGTCAGGCCCTTTGAAAAACGCCATCATCAAGCCGTTCGGTTTCAGCTCTTCGAGTTCTGCCCCTTTTTCTTGTAGCTCAGCGACGGCGGCGTCCAAATCTTCGACGGTGAAAGCGAGTTGATAGACGCCCCAGCGTGGATTGCCGCTGGTATCTTCTACCTCCATGTCGCCCAATTTCGGTGATAGAAAAATCCGTTCCCCGCCAATTTCCATCCGTACAATCGGTAAGCCCCGGACTTCAACGGTTTCGCTCACTTTGCCATCAAAGACCTCTTTATAATAGCTGACGGCTTCCTCTAAATCCTCGCACCGGAGGTGAACGTGGTGGAATGTATATGCCATAATAACAGCTCCTTTCTCTTTTTGTGCGCCATTCTTACATGCGTTTGACGTAACGTGCCTGTTCGAATAGCCTCTCACAAGTCTACTACGCTTTTTACAGAGGCGAGTTACGTGAGAGACATTTGGGGAATTCACCTTTTATCTCTATTTTTTCACATTTTTTCGATTTTGTCAAGTTTTTTGTGAATTCTAATTCGTTGACAAAACGCCGGGGGGCCGCTACGATATTTGGCGTTGCTTATTAAGCCATGATGGGAATGCTTATGTCTTTGGAGAAATGGACAACGCTACGTCGAAAGGAGACGCAATTACTTGCCGAAACCCTTGCAAAGCAAAATTTGCCAATCCTCAGGCGCTTGACGCCAATTGCCGATTTTGAAGAGCTCCTCACGTTTGCGCAATCCCATCCGACACCCGTTGCGTTCAGCGCGAGAACGCCGGCGTGGCGGCTTGAATCTGTAGCGGCGCGCGTGTATGAGGCGCTCGCGCTCGCTGCACACGAAACGCTTCAGGAGAACGAATGGCACTCACTCGCGCGTCTCCTTCTAGAACATGTTGAGTATCTCTACACTTACCCCGATGCCAGAACCGCCCGCGAGAAACTTGAGGCGGGAACGGCGCTAGCATTGGGCAGCAGTGTTTGTGCTAGGTTGACGCACGCTGAACTGTGGCGGCTCGCCGGATTCGGAAGAATCGCGGCAGTTCTGGGCGAGCTCACGCCATCAGCCACGGATATCCATCTGATTCAACCGCTCCATGTCGCATTTTCCCTCACACAAGAATTGAACTTGCCCATTCTCGATACGGCAGTTAAAAATTATAATACGCGCCTAAATCGCCAGCTCACCCCCAAAGCGCGATTCAGATTTCCGCTGAGTGACACGGACTTCTTTCATCAACTTAATTTGGAATTTCCAGGGTTGAAACGGGTTAAAGCCGCCGTTTTGAAAGGCGATATAGACATGGCGAAAGCTGAATATACCTTTTTTCGTAGGCAGCTTTTAGAATATTTTGAAGCAACCACGTTGCTCGACAGAACCAATACCTACAGCACCGCGAAATCTCACCTGGGCGCGCTGCTCCGGGTAGGTATCCATCCGGTACCGATTATTGCCGCGACGACAGAGATAGGGCTTGCCGCCCTGCACTTCCCTGAATTTCGCGGGAGTGAACAACTTCAATCGCTTGCCTTGCGCCGGTATCAGTGGATAGTTGATACGTTTTTCTATCCGGACGGTTTTCACAGAGACAGAACGTTTCACGCCCAATTTGAGGCTATCACCGAATTCTCCAGATATTTGCGGGTTAAGCCACCGCGTACAGATGAACTGAAATCCTTCCTTGAAAAACAGGTGGAGGCATGCCTCTATTTGAGTCAACCGGGGCGCTCTTTTCCTGCCCCTGAGAATCTCACGTTTGATGCCATTGAATTGTCTCAAATCGGTGACATCGGGTTCGGGCGTGATGATTTCCAATATATCGCTTCCAATCAACAGCATGGGAGCGAACCGTCCGTCACTTCTTACGCGCTCCCTGATACCGGCTACTATGTGATGAGGGAGAGTTGGAAACCCGATGCCCAATACTTGCTATTTGACGCCGGCGCCGTGGCGACATCCAGTTCTAAAAAAAATAATGTGTCTGGTTCACATGGGGCCAGTTCTTCGCCATTTATCAACAAGGATAGAATCTCGTCACGGCTCAGTTTTCTACTGAATGTAGGCGACAAAAAGTTGATAGCCGGCACACCAATTGTAGGAGAAACCGTTCAGCGAGAGGCTTTTGATACCCGTTGGATAACGAACCCCGATTTCGATTTCATAGAGAGCTGGAATAAGAACGACGACGTTCAGCACAAACGTTCCATTTTTTATCTTAAAGGGCAATACTTCATTCTGCATGACGTGGTGCTCGGAAAGGGAAAGCACACGTTGGAATCCATTTTCCGCCTGCTGCCACATAGTCAACGCAAGGGAGTACCACAGATAGTGGTTGACGGCGGTGCCGCTTGGACACAAGACGGGGAAGCCGCCAATCTCTTTATCGGGGCCGCGCACCCAAAGAATCTTACCGTTGAATCGGATGCCGGTAAAATCACCCATCGTGCCCAATCTCAATTCCCTACGGTGTTCAATGCAGTGCTGCTCCCGATGAAACAGAACGGCAAGGAACGTCCTACCATCTCCCCGATTTTGGTGAACAGTGATGCTGACGTGTTAGCAACCGGTTTCACCGTTGCATTGAACAGCGTCCGCGATACGTTTCTGATTTCTGACGATGGGCTGGCAACAATATCGACAGATACGATTAAATTCGTGGGGGAATACCTCTTTTTACGCGATGATAAATTCGTCATGCTCAACGCACGGTATCTCAAAGTTGGTGATAAAATTCTCGCGGATTTGGATACCCCATGCGACAGTTATGTAGAGATGTAGCAAAATAGAAGTGGAGGAGAATACTGGCAATCAAATAACTCGCGTGTTGTTTTAAATATTCCATTTGGTGATTCCTCCTATGAGAAGCGGCACTAAAGACATACAAAACCCGGGTGTTTTATGAGAGAATGAAGTTCACGCGCTCAGCGTCGGTATCTAGCAGAGTTATCCGTATCCGTGTCGGTAGTGCAGGAGACATCGCAGATGAAGAAAAAAGGAGGCACTGCCAATTACGAAAACAGTTCTGTCAAATTTCACGCTGTTTCTCAAGCAAAAAAAGTAAAAAGCATATTCCGCGATATTCTCCCGCACGCGAAAAATCCGCAATTAGCCGTCAATCTAACGGAAATAACGGGCTCCGGACGTGCCGATACGTGAAGTGCTGCGGATTCACTGCGGTTATCCCCGGCGTGTCCACCTCAATGATTTTTCCCGCGATGGGCTCGTAGGCTGCGCGGTAGGCGATGGCGGCTTTGACGACGATAATCTGCATCGCTCGCGGATTGATACCGAGACTGAGCAGTTGCTGAAGACTGAACGGGGTTTGACGTTTGCTTGTTAACACAACCAATGAATTTCCAATTTCGACAACGGTTGTGATGCCTTGATTATGGTATTTGTGTCCACCGTGCCGCGGTGCGGTTTCGACAAAGCGCCCATCGTGGATGAGGCGGATACGTCCACGAATTGGGACAGGAGCCCCGTGCAGCCTATCGGTTTTTCCACCCACGTTCAGTGCTACCTCTTCCCCGACACCGGCCCGAATGCAAGTTTGCACACTATTCGCATCACAAAGCACGACGACGAAGCCCGATGCCGCTTGTTGCATGAGTTCCACGAAAATCGAGGTGCTATCGCCCGGGGAACCACCACCGATGTTGTCCCCCATTTCAACGAGGATAACCGGATGCCGTTCACACGCAATTGCTTGTGTAACCGCTTCCGCTGCGGTGGGCAGATTTAACGCGAGTTGGCCGCGCACGTCCCACAACATCTCAGATAACCGTTTTGCCTCTCTGCGGGCGAGTTGTAGATTGTCGTCGGTAACCACGACGAAAGAGGGCCCTGCTTCATAGACATCCGCGTACGGATACCCCGCAGCAGTATTGGCGACGAGGACTTCAGAACGTCGTTCCACCTGTTCCGCCTCGTTGAGGATAGAACGCATCGGTTCCGCCTTTGTGTTCTGATACAAGATATTGAGGAGCATCGGCGGCTTCGCCAATGCTTGAGTCGGAATTGTGCCATCACGAAGGATTTTCATCATGAGTTCGGCTGCTTGAAGTCCCCGTTGACGCTGTTCAATATGTGGATTCGTCTTGTAAATGACGAGGGCAGTGGCGTCAGCAGCCATCTGCTTGGAGACGTTCGCATGATAATCAAGTGTGACAATAATAGGGAGCTCCTTGCCAAATGCAGTGCGAAGGCGGCACAGCAATTCCCCGTCGCCATCCGGATAACTTTCTGCCACCATCGCGCCATGGAGCGCAAGTAATAAACCGCTCTGTTTCGGGGCATTTTTTAGTTTTTGAATCAGTGTCTCCGTGAGTTGTTCAAACGCAGCGTCCGTCACCGGGCCCCCGGGGGTTGCGGAAGTCATCAACGTCGGGTAGAGTGCGTAGTCGTAGCGAGCTGCACCCGCGATAAACCCTCCAATTTCATGATGCGTATCGGCCCAAGCGTTGACAACGGCGTCGCCGGCGGTGTAGCTCCCACTTTCAAATGCGTGAATGTCGGTAGGCGTATCGCTAAAAGTGTTCGATTCGTGCATGATGCCGCCAATCGCAATCGTTTTCATCAGTTTATCCTTGTTTGCACGTCTTCATGAGCGCCGTGCTAACCGTTAGTTTGCTCTGAGGTTAAAGATAAAGGAAAAATATTGACGTATTTATGATAAATATGGTATCATTTTTCTAATGTAATTTGGGGGAAATGGAGGCGAGACACCGGAATTATGGGTGGGAAAACCGAGATTGAGCACGCTCTTGAAATTGCGGCGAGAGTCCACGAAAAACAGTACCGCAAAGGGACAGATATTCCATATATCTCGCATCCGTATGCGGTTGGACTTTTATTATTACAAGCCGGTTGCGAGGATGTGGTGGTTATCGCCGGCATCTTGCACGACACGGTTGAAGATACCGAATTAACGTTAGAATGTATTCGGCAACAATTTGATGCACAGATTGCAGACATTGTTGACAGTTGCTCAGAGAATAAAACCTTGCGATGGCGGGAACGGAAAACCGCAGGCATTAAGGTGTTAGAAACTGCCAGCATAGAAGCCTGCTTAGTGGTGTGTGCGGATAAACTGCACAACCTACGTAGCATCATTTCAGAACATCGTGTTCACGGCGATAAGGTATGGAAACGATTTCACGGCGACATCGGGGAACAGGGCTGGTATTATCGCAGTATCTTAGAACGTTTGAATCAACGTGCCAACGCTGACAATCCGCAACTCGGTTCAATGATTCAACAGTTACAGCATGCAGTAGAGCAGCTATTTGGAGAGAAACAGTGAAGATAGCCTACGCTTTTCGACGATGTGCATCGTATCCGTATAACGGCCCAGGGTTACCCACCGATGCATCTGAGCGGCAACAGTTTTTAGCAAAAGTCAAAGACATTGGGTTTGATGGGATTGAGCTTCCAGCGATGAATCTAAGCGAGCGTGAGATTGATGCGCTTCAGAGCACACTTGAAGCCGCGGAGGTACCGTGCGTTGCGGTTCGTGGGGGTGGCGGTGCCGCGCATCCACGTGTTGCGGAGGCGAACAAGAAACGGATGGAAGATGCCGTTCATTTCGCTGCCAAGATTGGGGCCGGCGTTGTTAATTCGACTGTCACGACACCCCCGCGCGCCCCGGGCGCTAAGGGTACCTATCGCGGAGAATCCGTCTCGCAAGGCTCAAGCCGGGATGCGCGCGCCGCGGATTATGAACGTACCGCGATTGCTGTGAATGACGTTGCGAATATCGCCGCCAAATTCGGTATTGAGATTTCAATTGAGGTACACCAAAACTCGATTGCCGATAATTCCTGGTCCGCTTTGCACCTGCTTGAATTAATTGATGCCCCGAATGTCGGCATCAATCCGGATCTGGGTAATATCTATTGGACTTACGATATTCCGGAGGAGTCCTGCGAAGCGGCAATTGTTGCCCTCGCGCCCCACGTGAATTATTGGCATTGTAAAAGCCTCTACCGCGTGCATATCCCCGATTTGGAGACGGCCATTTATGTTCAGGCGCCCTTACCGGATGGTGAGATTGACTATCGGTTCGCGATTGCGGCCATGTTGGATGTCGATTATGATGGATACCTGTCGATTGAAGGGGTCCGGGACGGTGACGGGTTTCATCAAGATGGCAGAAGTGTGACGTATGTAAAGTCTCTATTATCAGAATTAGGTTAGTATGACACGAGAGAACCTCCGCCAAAACAACGTAAAGCTGACGGCATCGGTGAAATGCGCCGGGTGAGCGTCAAAACTCGCTCCGGGGGAGCTTGCGCATATTTTAAGCAATATTCCGAAATCCGTAGATGCGAATCTGCTTGTCGGTACGGAAACGTCGGATGATGCGGGAGTCTACCGTCTCACCGATGAGCTTGCACTCGTCAATACGGTAGACTATTTCACCCCAATTGTGGATGAACCGTACACGTTCGGGCTGATTGCGGCGGCGAATTCACTGAGCGATGTCTACAGCATGGGCGGTGTCCCGAAAACGGCGTTGAACATCGCTTGCTGGCCGAAGGCAGATTTTGAGTTGCCGATACTGGGTGAGATTCTCCGGGGTGGGACGGATAAGGTGCTTGAGGCTGGTGCGGTGCTTGTGGGTGGACATACCGTGGATGCGCCTGAACTGATGTATGGACTCGCTGTAACAGGCATCGTGCATCCGGAGAAATTTGTCAGAAATCATGGCGCATGCCCGGGCGATGTTCTCATTCTCACCAAAAAACTCGGCATTGGCATCCTCACCACCGGGCTGAAGTTCAACAAAATTAGCGATGATGTCTTACCGAAACTCGTTGCGTCGATGACGCGCCTCAATGCGTCCGCGTCTGAGGTGATGCTGAAATATGGCGCACATGCTTGCACAGATGTAACGGGTTATGGCCTGCTTGGACACGGGTTAGAGATGGCAGAGGGCAACACTGTCGGTTTGAGAATTGAGAGTGCTGCGGTGCCTTATTTCGCGGAGGCCCCACGATTGGTTCAGCAAGACACGTACACGCAGGCGTATGTGGCGAACACGGTGTTCCTCTCGGAAAAAGTCACATTTCATGCGAAGGCGCATGAGGTAATGCGCCATATTTTAATGGAAGCGGAGACATCCGGCGGGCTTTTATTTGCTTTGCCGGCGGAAAATGCTGATGCCGCATTAGCGGAGCTTCACGCCACGGATTGCCCTGAAGCGGCAATCATCGGAGAGGTTGTACGCGCAGAGTCTGCTCATATTGACGTCTATTAAGCGAAGCGAAATAAGCATAAGCGCCCGGCGAAAACAGAGAAAGGGGAACGTTAGGCACCCAAAGGCCCTAAATTGAGAAGACATGACAAAAATAGAACTTGCGAAACAGATACGTTTTGCCGCCTACCTTACCGGTGAATTCAGGCTGCGCTCCGGGAAATTAAGTTCCTTTTATTGGGATAAATACCGATTTGAGAGCGAACCGCGCCTGCTTGAAACGATTGCCACGGAGATGCTCAAGTGCTTGCCAGCCCTGTGTGATGGCGTCGCAGGGTTAGAGCTTGGCGGTGTACCGCTTGCAACGGCTATTTCTTTACAGAGCGGATACCCGTGTTATTACGTCCGAAAGGTTGCTAAAAATTACGGCACTTGTAATCTCATCGAGGGTGGCGTAACAAAGGGGGCGAACCTTGTCGTCATAGAAGATGTCATTACGACAGCCGGCCAGGTTTGTGCCTCTATTGAGCAGATGCGGCGCCAAGGCATCTCTGTCCACCATGTCGTTGCCGCGATTGACAGGCAAGCCGGAGGGGCAGCGAAAATTGCAGCACTCGGTTGCACGTTCGCGTCTGTTTTCACGCTCTCAGAATTAGAAGAGGTAGGTTAATCTTTTGAAAATCCTATTTATTGGGGATATTGTCGGAAACCCAGGTAGGAACGCCACAATTGAATTTCTGAAAACCGTTCGCGCCCGTTACGATTTCATCGTGGTGAACGGTGAAAATGCAGCCGGGGGAAAAGGCATCACCTTTGGAATTACCGACCAGTTGTTAGCAGCCGGGGTTTCTGTGATTACGACAGGGAACCATGTCTGGGACAATAAATCGGTTTTTAACTTCATAGACACAACCCCACAGTTGATTCGGCCGGCGAACTATCCCGTGAAGGTACCAGGACGCGGTTGGACGGTTGCAGCCTCAAACGGCACGCGAGAAAACCGGGCCAGTTCAGACACGATGTCGCTAGGTGTTATTAACCTCGCCGGACAGATTTTCATGAATCCGTATACAAACCCCTTTCATGCGTTGGACGCGATTTTGTCGGAAGTTAAAGCGGAGACACCTTACGTTCTACTCGATTTTCATGCCGAGGCGACATCGGAGAAAATCGCGATGGGATGGTACGCCGATGGACGCGTCGGGGCAGTTATTGGAACGCACACACATGTCCAAACCGCTGACGCGCGTATCTTACCGGGAGGCACTGCCTATATGACAGATGTCGGGATGACAGGACCGCATGACTCAATTATCGGCACCAAAAAGGAACCCGTACTTCAGCGATTCCTTACCATGATGCCGACGAGGTTCGTTGTGGCAAAAGAAAATGTCAAACTCTGTGCCGTTAGCATTGAATTGGATGATGAGAGCGGCATGGCACTCAATATTGAGCCGATACAGTCCCAATTTTAACACGTATCATTAGCGCCCTCTTCCATCAAGAGAACAAAAAACGAAATGCAATTCCAATTTGAATTTCCGCGCCAGGTGCTCAGCGTCAGCGACATCGCAAAAACAGTGGCACGTTTGATTGAGCAGCAGCCAAATCTTCAAAATGTATGGGTGCAAGGGCAAATTTCAAACTACCAACGTCACAGCTCCGGGCATCACTATTTCACACTAAAGGATGCCGGTAGCCAGATACGGTGCGCGCTTTTTCGCAATAACGCTTCCCAGTTACGCTTTGCTCCCCGCGATGGGGATGAAGTCATCGTTTCCGGGCGGGTAAACATCTATGTTCGAAATGGGGTTTACCAGATAAACGTTGTAACCGTTGAATCCAAGGGGATTGGCACACTGCAGCGCGCCTTTGAGGTACTCAAGCAGAAACTCGCCGACGAGGGGCTCTTTGACGATACGCATAAAGTACCGCTGCCGAAGTTCCCACGCAAAATCGGCGTCATTACATCCCCAACCGGCGCCGCAATTCAGGATATCCTGAAGCAACTTGAGAAACGGTACCCGTTAGCTGAACTCTGGCTTTATCCTACCCTTGTTCAAGGTGAACGGGCCCCGGGACAGATTGTTGAAGCCATTCAGCATATCAATTGTCTCTCTCAAGCCGCAGATGTCCCCATAGATGTTTTGATTGTGGGGCGCGGGGGCGGTTCAATTGAAGCCCTTTGGGCATTTAACGAAGAGGACGTCGCACGCGCGATTTTTGATTCCAAAATTCCCGTTGTTTCCGCTGTCGGGCACCAGACGGATTATACCATCGCTGATATGGTAGCTGACTATCGTGCTCCTACCCCTTCCGCAGCAATTGAGCATGTCGTGCCAGATAAGCAGGAACTATTAGGATATCTGAACGATGTCTCGACGCGTATACGGCACATCGCCAATCGGAAACGTCAGCACCTCCAGACACAATTCGTGGAGATAGAACGACGGCTCTCGCCAACCCGTCAAAAAGATAAATTCAATCAGTTTTACCAGACGCTCGATAATTTTGAGACAGAATATAAAGTCGCTATCGCACGCCGACTCGATGGACACCACCGTTCGCTTGCGAATCTTGCACAACGGTTGGATGCACTCAGCCCACTCGCGACATTAAAACGCGGATATAGTATCAGCCGAAAGCCGGATGGGGAAATTTTGACCCGGGCCGAGCAGGCAGACGTTGGAGAAAATATTGAAATCCAACTCTCGAAAGGGACACTCCACTGTGTCGTTAAGGGGCGCACTTGATAATCATATTTTCGTATTTTCGTCGTGCTTAGTCGGTAGAGCTTCTGCTGTTTTTGGCAATCCGTTGGAAATCTCGTTTTTTCGTCGGGTGCAGTGCGTTCATCTTCTGCTGTTTTTGGCAATCCGTTGGAAATCTCGTCGGAGATTTCTTATCCAATTTCATCAATCTTCGGGCATTCCTCCCCATCCTTTAGGTTGGGGAGGAATGCCCGCTCCTGTATTGTGTCAAAAAAAAGGTTTGAAATTCTATCAAAAATGTAGTATAACGATAGTATCACGTTGGCAGACATGTTCAGCACAATCGCTTGATTGTGTGTCTGCCACCATACTGAACAGGGGGTAAAGGCGTGATACGTGAAAACCGATGGCGAAACGGCGTTTCGCCCTATCCGCGAAAAAAGGGTGCAAGCCAGATGCTTGCGAAAAGAAATAAAAAACAAAAGCAACATCGCAGAACGTATAAGTATCCGATACGAGAACACCCCAAGAATGTCCGTCTTGGTAATATGCTTGACGACTTGTGCGATGTTCACAATCACTTTCTCAAGCTTGAGAACCGCTATTATCGTAGATACGGTAAATATGCGGGGCGTTTCCGCTTGCAACCGCACTTGACAAACTTGCTGAAACGCACAAAAAAACACTGGGCTTGGATACCGCGTGATACACTTGACGCGGGAATCATACGCCTCCACATTGCTTTTGAAAGATTTTTTGACATCCCCGGCGTCGGACGCCCGAAATATAAGAAACGCGGAAAATATCGTTCTGCGACGTTCCAAAGTGGTTATCTCCTTGAAGAAGGACGTGTCCGCCTCTCTTTCAAAGCGTGGGACCAAGACGCACAAAAATTTAAGTTCAACAAACGCTGGTTCTCTTTCCATCAGCATCGCAAATGGAAAGGGAATGTGAAGTACATCCAAATTCTTCGCGACAATGTTGGAACCTATTGGCTCTCTGTCGTGACGGATGATACTTCTAAAGAAGTGCTGTCTGCTACGGGTGAAAGTGTAGGTGCAGACTTCGGACTGAAGGACGCATTTTTGACGTTGAACACGGGCGAAAAGATACAATCGCCACAATTCTTGAAACACGCCTTGCCCGAACTTCGCAAACGCTACAAAAGTCTTTCGCGGAAAGTCAAAGGTTCTAACAATTGGTGGCGTTGCCTCCGTCAGCTCACCCGGTTGTATCGCAAGATTACCAACCAACGCAAAGATTGGCAGTGGAAACTCGCCACGGAACTCTGCCGAAGGTTTGATACCATCGTCACCGAGACACTGAATCTTGAGGGCATGAAACGCCTCTGGGGCCGTAAAGTGTCGGAGCTTTGCTTCGGGCAGTTTGTTGAGATTCTGAAGTTCAAGTGTTTCAAACATCATCGTGAGTTCCGTCAAGTTGGACAATGGACACCGACAACGAAGCCGTGTTCGGATTGCGGACATCACAACGAAAATCTAACATTGAACGACAGGCAGTGGACGTGTCCTGAATGTGGTTGCCACCACGATAGAGACGTAAACGCTGCGCTCAACATTTTGAGGGCTGCTTGTGAACCCTCTGTGGAGCAACAGTAAGACGGTGGACGCTTGGAAAACCGCAGTTGCTACGAAGCACAAGCCCCTGCCTTTAGGCAGTGGGTGCCTTGACTCTACAACTGCCACTTCGCAAGAGTTCTATCTTTTACAGCAAACAGAAATGTGTGGGAGAAAAACATTGAATTTTGAAACCAAACTGGACACCCTCAAACAGATACTTGACAAACTGGAAAGCGGCGATGAACTCACGCTTGACGAATCACTCGGCATTTTTGAAGAGGGAATCACACTGCTTCGCGAATGTCGAGATATGCTACACGCTGCCGATTTACGGATACAGAACGTTCTGGAATCGGACAGTGAGGAAGAATAGATGATTTTAAAACAGATTGACACCCCGCAGGGACTTAAAAGGCTTGATATCAACGAGCTTAAACAACTCGCGGAAGAGATGCGCGGCTATCTTTTGTCGGTGCTTTCAGAACATCCCGGTCATTTCGCGCCAAACTTCGGGACGGTAGAGCTCGCGATTGCCCTGCACACCGTCTTTGATACACCACGCGATAAAATTATCTGGGATATCGGGCACCAGGCATACCCCCATAAACTTCTCACAGGGCGCCGGGACACTTTCCCCACGCTCCGCCAAATCGGAGGCATCAGCGGGTTTTTGAGCCGGGAAGAGAGTGAATACGATGTGTTTGGGGCAGGGCATTCAAGTACCTCTATCGCGGCCGCCTTGGGAATCGCAACGGCCCGGGATATTACGAATGCCGATTACAAAGTTGTTGCTGTTATCGGAGATGGCGGACTCACCGGTGGCTTAGCGTTTGAAGGACTGAACGCTGCCGGGGCGCCGGATATATTGAAAAAGAAAAAAGATATCGTCGTCATTCTAAACGATAACCAGATGTCTATCTCAGAGACTGTCGGGGCACTAGGACATCATTTGAAGGCTCACCTAGAAATGTCGAAACATTTTCACAAACTCACCAGCTCATCAAACTACAACCTGCTGCGCACCGGGGTAAAAGAGCTCATTAACCGAATCTCCCCGGATTTAAAGGCAGTGGCTGCCAAGATTGATGCTGCGTTGAAGCCCGGAACGCTGTTTGAGGAGTTCGGATTCCGCTACTTTGGGCCGCTCGATGGGAACGACTTGGAGGCATTAATTCCGGTGTTAACAGGTGTGCGAGATTTGTCTGGGCCGCGCTTTGTACATCTTGTGACGGAAAAAGGGCGTGGCTACCCACCCGCTGAAGAAGACCCGGTCGGATTTTACAGCGTCAGCAGCCCTTTTAATTTGGAAACGGGGAAGGCAACGTCGAAGAAATCTGTTACCCCTACCTATACGCAAGTCTTTAGCGAAACGCTGATTGACTTAGCAAAACGCAACGCGCGGATTGTCGGTGTCACCGCTGCGATGCCAAGCGGTACCGGATTGGATGAGTTTGAAAAAGAATTCCCGAACCGATGTTTTGACCTCGGTTTAGCGGAACAGTGCGCCGTCACTTTCGCCGCAGGCCTCGCGACGGAAGGGTTGATGCCTGTCACCGCCATCTACTCTACCTTCCTCCAACGCGCGTATGACCAAGTGCTTCACGATGTTTGCATACAGAATCTGCCTGTAATCTTTGCGTTGGACCGGAGTGGCCTCGTCGGTTCTGATGGCCCAACACACCACGGCGTCTTCGATATCGCCTATCTCCGGGCCATGCCCAATATGGTTGTGATGGCACCGAAGGATGAGAACGAACTTCAGCACATGGTAAAAACCGCGCTCGTTTACGAAGGAGGCCCCATCGCCTTCCGCTACCCACGCGGCAGCGGGGTTGGTGTCAAGATGGACGAAAAACCGAAGGCACTCCCTATTGGAAAAAGTGAAATCGTTAGAGAAGGGGATGACGTGCTGATTATCGCCCTCGGAAACCGGGTCTATCCGGCCTTGGCAGCCGCGCAAAAGTTAGAAGAAGGATACCCCCTCTCCCCACGTTTACAGGGAAGGCGACGAACACCACAGGGGGATACAGACTTCAAATCGGATACAGAGCTGTTATCATACAAAGCGTCGGCGACGGTGATTAACGCCCGTTTTGTCAAACCGCTCGATACCGGGTTGATTCTACGCCTCGCCGAACGCATCGGTAAAGTCATTACGGTGGAAGATGGGGTGTTGATGGGCGGGTTCGGGAGTGCAGTCCTCGAAGCCATCGCCGCTGCAAATATCACAGGCGTGCAAGTGAAGACACTTGGCCTCCCAGACCGGTTCATTGAGCACGGGGATGTCAATCAGCTTCATGAAATGTACGACTGCGATGAAGCTTCTATCCTTCGCGCGGCTGCGGATTTTTCGTTCTAACGTGAGGGCGCCGTCTTAATCAACGACGCTTTGGCGAGATAGACAGGGAATCTGTTAAACCACCAAATCCTACCGTGATTCAAGAGATTTACCGGTTTGGACAATAAACAGGGAAAATGGGGAAAAAACGGATAGATACGTTATTGGTAGAACAGAAGTTTGCAGAGAGCAGGGAACAGGCAAAACGCCTGGTTTTGGCAGGCACTGTAAGCGTCAATGGCAACTCGCGACTGAAACCGGGGCAGCAAGTTTCTGAGAGTGCACAGATTCTTGTGCGGCACCCCCCAAAATATGTAAGCCGGGGTGGTATTAAACTTGAAAAGGCACTCCGTTATTTTGAAATTAACGTACAAAACCGGGTTGTCCTTGATGTGGGTGCCTCAACCGGGGGATTCACAGATTGCTTGCTGCAGTCCGGGGCCGTTTACGTTTATGCGGTGGATGTGGGCTATGGGCAGCTCGCTTGGAAAATCCGCAATGCGCCGGGCGTGCAAGTCGTTGAGAAGACTAACATCCGATATATCAACCCCGAAATTTTTACACATCCGTTATCTATGGCTGTGATTGATGTTTCGTTTATTTCGCTGCGAACGGTTTTGCCCGTTGTCGTTCAGCTCCTTCAGCGAAATCCTTGCAAATTTTCTTTGGGCGCTTCCGATGCAGACGTGATTGCGCTCATCAAACCCCAATTTGAAGCGGGGCGCGTCCATGTAAAAAAAGGCGGCATTGTTCGAGAGAAATCTGTGCATATTGAGACAATAGAGAATCTTGTTGAATTCGTTGAACAAAAATTGCAAGCAACTACCGGAATGGGACTCACATATTCCCCCATCTACCAAGATATCGCTAATGTTGAATATCTCCTTTGGCTTAAGGTAAAACGCAACCTGTTTGCCAAGACGGAAGAAAGCGACATGCTTACCAGGTTCGGTAAACACGACACTGCTGAACCGCAAAAGCGGCTGCCTGTCGCCGCACCTCGAAAGCGGCTGTCTGTCAAAGAAATTGTAGAGACTGCACATCACTATTTTTATGGAGATTCGTAAAAATGATGGGAGCGTTCATCAAACGTAATCTAAAAAAAAGAATATGGCTGTTTATCGTGATACTGATTATCAGTCTGCTGGGCACAGCCGGCTTTTATATCCGTTCCGCGGCGTTCCTAGATTGGATTGAAACGCGCCTGGAGGAAGAGATTCAAAAGCAAGTGACGTCTGAATACACTGTAGAGATTGGCAAAATCACAGGAAATATTTTTCGCGGGGTTCGCATCGAAAGCGCGCGAATTACACAATCGCGAAGTGAGGTAATTTCTACGGGTGAAATTCGTCTAAAATATAATTTCATCGCCCTCCTACACCGCAAATTTGTTGTAACTGCCTTACACATTTCTGAACCACGAATTCATGCATCGGTTTCTGAAAGCGGCACGCTCAATCTGGCACAGATTTTTCGCCCGCGCCGGCCCGAAGCTAAGTCACAATTCGGCTTTGCTCTGAAGCAGGTTGAGTGTCTGAACGGCACTCTCGATTTCACGCTGATGCAGCAGAATCTTGAGATTGCAGCTGAGGGTGTCTCCCTTGAACTTAATGGTCCTTTGAATGCATGGCATCATACCGGAAAAGTCGCAATCAAGACGGGGCACCTCAGGATAGGACGCAGTTCACGACGCGGGGCGGAGATGACTTCAGATGTGACAACGACGATAGAACGGTTCCAAGTAGACTTTCTCCTCTCCATTCAGGGCAGCCGGTTAAACGAACTATTCCTGAAATCAGGCAATTCCGCGTTGAGAATGAGAGGTGCATACGAGCAAGAAAAATGGAATGCGGAAATAACACTACTGTTGGATGTGGCGCAGCACCAACGGCTTATCGCACACTTCTTTCCCAAAACTGATATCCCATCTTTTCCTCAGCTTCAAGGCATGGCTCTGGTGAGGTTGTGGGCGGAGGGCACCGAGTCAACTTTAAACGGCGAGTTATCGGTAAATGCGTCACCGCTGATAGTGCGACATCGCGCCCGCGAAGAGAGCATTCACCTAGCTAATGTCGATATAGATGCCGATTTCGCGCTTACCCCGGTACCGAGTGTCAGGTTAAACACCTGTCGCATCCGTGGGGCGGGGGGACAGTTTGCGGCAAAAGGACACCTCCGCCTGCGCTCAGATATTGAGGCGATACAAGATAACCATGAAAACCGAGGAACACAGCCCGAATTGCTGACTCGCCTACAGGCGCTTACGAACGCTCTTGCTATCTATGAAGCAGAATGGCATGGAACCCAGATTCAACTGCAATCCGTTTTTCCAATCTTACCGGGATGGCTTAGAGAAGTTCTTCAGGCGGATGTGACGGCGGCGGATCTCTTTACCACCGGCACTTTCAACGGCAGTCATCTACTTGCTCAAGACGAAGCACAAATTGGGGATAGCCCCCACGACAGCTTTCTCCAACTTCACGGCAATCTCAAACTGACAAATACCGTTTTAAATGACGTTCCCCTCGCCGATTCAACGCTGCGTTGCACCATTAGCGCTACAGAAGGTGCGGCCGCCGAGATTGAGGTGACGGGCAATCTGAATCAGGAAACTGAATTGCGCCTCAAAGGCCCTTTCGGGGAAACAGCTAATGAACCTTTACAGGTTCATTTTGTCGCTATTGATATGGCGACGGCAATACGGATTTTCAACACGGCAGAACTCGGAGGGGAAGCAGAAATTACCGCCAGCATTTCACATGACGGAATAGCCAAAGGTTCAGTTCAGATACCGGACGCAACCTTCATGAATATCCCAATCGGCGTGTTGGCCGGCGATTTTCGCTATCGAGATGGACGGGTATTGATTGAAAACGGCGTCCTCAGTAAAGGTGAGAGCCGGCTCTCAATTGACGGAACTGTCGATGTTCACGGAGAACTCCCCGCGAATTTCCGAATAAAGGGAGCACCCGCATTCCAAGCCGCGGAATATCGGTTATTATTTGGCGCCGATTATCCAATTGAGGCGGTTCTTACCGGTGAACTTAATTTGGACGGTTCATTGACGCATCTAAACGGGAGAGGCACCTTTAATGTGAACGCAGGTAAAGCGTGGGGCATCCAATTAAACCGGTTAATCCTCCCTTTGAAAATTGAGAATTATCACATCAGCATCCCTGATTTCAAGATTTCTGCCCGCGATGAGGAAGTTACGCTGAATTTTGAGATGAGCCCAGACGGTAATTTTGATTTAGGGCTAAAAAGCAGTGAAAGCGCTCCGGTACGCTTAACCGAAATTGCTACGGCTGCAGAGATTCCTAACTTTCCAATAGACGCGCAGATAGATATTGACGTTGTCGGCAAAAAGCGTGCAGAGAATCCCTTGGATTTTCGCGTCACACTGAATTTTTCTGAAATCACTTTTGAAAATAACCCACTTGGTGATGCTTACCTCATCGGTAGACTCATAGAAGCTGAAAATCGCATCAACACCCCCGCTCTTTTCCGTTTTGATGGATACGGGTTTGAAGGCGCGAGTCGAATACAGGGTGAAATCAGCATGGACGGTGAAAATCCATATCGTTTTGTAGTCCAAAGTCAAGACATGCCCGTCTCTCCGATTTTATCCATTTTTCATCATAAACTTAATGCAGTCACCGGCGCTGCCGATAACATCGTGCATATCCGCGGGAACGTCGGCGAACTCATTGAGCCCGCCACCGAGTCCAAACGCGTGTACCCGTATAATCTTGATATCACCGTCACTTCCACAAATTTTCATTACAGCGGCGTTGATTTCGCTGCCGCTTCGCCAATTCACTTACAATTGGACAATGATATTTGGACAATTAATGCCTGCGAACTGACAGCGGCAGAATCACCATTTATTGCGCTCACCGGCACCTTGCCCGCGGCTAGTGGGCCAATAGATGTACGCGCGGAAGCCGAAGCGGTTTCGCTGGATGCTATCGGAAACGTCTTTGGAATTCCAATTAGTGGTAGCGCAGCCTATACCCTCGCTGCACGCGGGAACATGGCAGAACCTATCCTGGAAGCGGATTGGGCGATTCCGCACTTAAGTATCAAAACAGAAATAGGCGATGTCATTATCGGTGATGCAGACGGGCATATAGGATATGAGAAGAATGCTGTGATTATCAAACCGTTCACGCTGAACGTTTTAGGAAATGAGATAGAGATAGAAGGGGATATCAAGGTAAATCCGGAGGAGCCCACCACATCTCGTCTGAATGTAACGGGGTACGCCGCAGCCCTTGATTTCGCGAAATTTTCGGCTTTAGTCAGAAACGTTATGCCCCGTGAAACCGGCCAACCGCCTCGCAGTAGCAAGAAAGCTACAGCGAACACTACAAAATTAATCGATGGAAAGTTAGACGTTTCGATAGAACTTAGCGGCAGTGGTACTGAACCGGTGATGACAGTCACTGCACACAGTCTCCAAAACGCACCGATACGCATTGGCCCGTTCTCTAAACCAATTGTATTAGATACATTCGGGGCAGAGATAGCAGTGGATTCAAAATTTGCGTATCTCCGGAACTTCAATGCCGCTGGGGCGATAGGTGACGGGGCTTATCAGGCGACGGGCGAAGCCGCATTTGCAATCGATACCCCAAGCGATGTGCGGTTTGCTATTGATGTGGCCGCTCAGCACATTGAGATAGCGCCTTTCACGGCTTTGGTTTGGAATAACGGCGATAACGAACGTTCGAATCGCACGACAACGAAAACAGATACCCAACCCCTGAAATCACCGATTCACGGCACGCTTTCAGGACAGGTGATGCTTATCGGGACAGGGCTATCCCCACAGCAAATATCCATCACCACGGAAGTAAGTGAACTAAATCTTTCGGCGGACAGCATACATCTCACCAATCGCTCCCCTTTGAGATTCTCATCAACGAAAGAGAAACTCACCGGACATCTCCCCCTCCGGTTCGTTGCCCCGGAAACCCAAGCCAATGTTGATGTCGCCCTCGCAGGCACCTGGGCATCGCCTGAAATTACAGGTGGGTGGAACGGCACCGTCGGAGCGTTGAACACGGCCGGCCAGGTACAATACCAAAAGCAACAACTAAACCTGGTGAAGGGTGAACTCACCTCCCGAGATACCGACAAAAATCATACATTAAGCCTTAACGGTGTTATTCCCATCAATGGCGCGGATAACAAAAAAATTGAACTGCACCTTCAAGTACAGGAACTGCCGCTCCAGTTTTTTCCGGGAATTGATAGACTGTTGTCACACGCTGACGGCGTGGTGGATATGAATGTTACACTCCGGGGCACAAACCGTTTACCGTATTTAGAGGGGAGTCTCTCCGTGCAGGCATCCCTGCTCGGACTGAAAGATTTTGCTGAACCTCTCCGGAATGCCACATTGCAACTCAAAGCACAGAAAGAACTGATTGACATAACGAAATTCCAATTCGAGCTCGGAGACGGAATATGCACGCTTGAACGCGGCCAGTTGAGTTTGAACGGTTTAACGCCAGAAAAATTTCAGCTCTCAGGGGTGAAACTTGAAGAATTAAACCTGAACGGAATTTTTCCGCAATTCTTCGAACCGCTTAGCCGGGACGGGTTTTTAACAGAAGGAAAACTGACAACGACGCTTCAGGAATTAGTAATCCCCTTGGATAGCTTTTTCCTGAATCCTATCGATACCCAGGACGGACAAGTCATCCCTGCAGGGATTATACCTATCCCAAAAATCCAAGAGATGCCAACGCTGCGCGGCGCAGCAGAAGTTGCAACCGGAATTTTGGAAATAGAACAAGCACGGGTGGCGTTCGTGCTCCCATTTGCCAACCATCAGTACGACTTCCGGAATACATACCCGATTTCAATTAGCCTCAACCGAGGCGTAATCGCCTTGGCTGAAGGATTCCACTTTGAGGATTTCTATATCGAACCGGAGGATAGCCTATTTCCAATCCAGCGGCCGGTAGCCTCTGAGAAAGCCCTTTCATCCGCGGATTCAAACGATTTTGTGAGCACGGTTTTCAGTGCAGATGAGGAAAGTCGATGGGAGCTAAATGGAGAACTAGATACCACCGTTCGGGTAAAGAATTTTGACGTAGCCCCACTCACTCACCAATTGCTCCCTGAATATGAATTGAACGGAACTTTGTCCGGAAGTTTACACATTGATGGAACCGTCGAAAATCCGAGAATTACCGTGAGACGTAACAAACCGAAAAATAGAAGAGAACGCGATGGAATCGAATTGAACGGCATTCCGCTGGAGGTGAATGGACGGCTCCGTTACGAAAATGGAGAATGGGAAATCTCAGCACGGCGCCCTTTTCAGGTGACACTCGGCGAGAATCAATTGACTTTCTTGCTCACTCTCCCTTTAGAATTCTCCAAAATTATGGAGAATTTACGGGCGAAAGAGCGTGTTGGTGAACCCCATCTTACTTTAGATACGTTAATAGCCGCTACAAATTTTAACGGGCAAATTGATGTTGCGGTAGAAAATCCTGACATTTTTGCATTTATTGTGCCCGGGCTCGGTGCCATCAGTGGCAACGGGACACTCCATGTCACACTTTTCGGGAACCTCAATTCACCCAAACTCGACGGGACTGCGCGCTTCAACGACTTTGGAATTGAGCTGCCACAGTCCGGGATTTCGCTGATAAAAACAACGGGGCACCTAGAGGTGTCAGAAACACAAGTTGACATACCAGACTTTAAAGGTACATTGAACGGTGGCGATTTCTCAGTTACCGGAAGCCTGATTTCACCGGCAGGAGAGAGAATCTGGAAGTTACCACCCCAATCTACCATAGATTTGCGGGCGGAGCAGGAAACAAGCGTTTTTAAGCAACAGGGACAGTATCAAGTTGTAATCGCTTCTCCGATGCTTCACCTCAAAGGGACGCTGGCCAAACCGAACCTGACAGGCGACATTCATGTACACTCAGGCTATTATGAATCAAATTGGGAAACTGTTAGAGATTGGGTTACGGATTCTTCAGAAGTAACAGAAGCCGAATTAGCCCTAGATTATCCAATTTTGAGAGATTTCGTGCTAGATATCGGGCTCAACGTTCCGGATAACTTCCATGTGTTATCTTCTGTCGGTGGGCCGACAGATATCGAAATCTCTTGCGCAGGCCGCCTTACCGGTCCTATTCAGCGCCCGATTTTCACAGGGAACGTGTCATTCCTCAGGGGCACCGTCTGGCTCTTCACACACCCTTTTGAATTTGTTGAAGGTTCGGATATCAATAATCAGAGCACCGCTACTTTTAACCCGGAACTCAACATATCTCTTAACATCACGGAACCCTTGCGTGGCGTGCCTCTTAGGGATGGCAGTACCGCAGAACTCCTCGTTAATGTATCGTATACCGGTAAATTGGATGATGCAAACACGCGCATGAGCGTCGAGGCGCTGAATACCTCCACAACATATCTGCCGACAGCGGAGGAGGTTATCGTGCTGCTCACACAACGCTTCTCTCTATCTCAGGCGTTTAGTGGCGTTACCTTTACCATCTCGCCTTTTTTGAAAGGACGCCCCATTCGGGCTGAGTACCCTTTACCTTTAGGGAAAAATATGTCCATCAGAGTTGAACGCGACGAGGAAGCCGGGTACGGGATTGATTTTCAACTAGAGGGACGTTTTTAGGATGCGAGTACTAGAAAAGCGAACTGTGTCTCGTACCTTATTGTTGAAGAACTTGCGGCTATTTTTCAAATTCACGCTGATGCTTTGTTACATCATGCCGTGGGGAAACAGCATCAATAGCGCGGAAACACGACACCTGCATCAGACGGGTGCAGTCTTGCAACAGCCCTTTTCTGTCACGATGAACAAAGTTAATCAAACAGCGTTCAACACACGACGACAAGCGCCTCATGTTTACAGGAAGCTCTCGAAAATTTCATCCCAAACCCAAGGGATATTGAAAACCGCTAGTGATATCACAAAAGACGGTGCACCGGATGAGACGCCTGCCATCGAGAACGGGCAACCACGCCCCCCGCGTCATTTTCACCAAACTGTATATGGAAATCTTATCATACGGGAAATTGAATATCACATTGACGGTGTCCCTATTTCTGAAATTAGGGCGCAGCAGCTGAGAGAACAGACTTTTATAAAAACCGGCACGTCATTTTCTCAGTACGCTATCCAACGCGAAGTGAAGGCGCTCTACCAATCACAAGCGTATGCTCAAATCCAGTGCTACGCGCAAATTATGTCTGAAGGCGTTGTCCTAGCATTTTACCTAACAAGTGCGGCGCGCATCAAGGAAATTGAGCTGAACGGTGTTACGACGGCGTTGCGCGGGATTATCCGAAATACAATTCAGTCTAAACGAGGAGAAGCGTACGTCCCAGCATCTGCTGAAAACGATGTTGGCCAAATCAAAGCCGTCTGTGCTGAACATGGGTATTTTGATGCGGATGTGAATCTTAAAGTGAATACCGTTGAGGCCCAACAAGCGGCGGCAACGCAAAACCGCACAGACACGCCTGATGGTTACAAAGCCATCACGTTAATCTATCAGATAACCTTGGGCGCCCGTTCGCGTATCACCGCACTGCACATTCGCGGAAATGCTGCTATGTCCGCAGGCCGCATCAAAACCGTTTGTTACCTCGGAATTGATGATATCTACCAAAAGTCCGCCGTCCAAACCGATGTCCAATCTATTAGAGAACTGTATCGGAAAAATCGTTATTATACGCCTACCATCATACCGAAATTTTACCCGGAAACAGGAGTGCTCGCGTTCTACATCGAGGAAGGTAAACGGGTGTTGCTGGAGTTCACACCTTCCGATATTAAGATTGATGAGGACGGGTTAATCGCATCGGCAAATTTCTCCGCGACATCGCCTTTTTTGTGGCGACAATCCATAATTCGATATTTTGAACAGAACGGTTACGTCGACACAACCGTGTCCGAAGTTCCACACTCTCTTGGCCCCATAAAAGGGCAAGGCGCCGTTAAATTCATCATAAATCCCGGAATCCGTTATGTCGTCACACGGAACACCTTTTCCGGAAACACTGTTTTTTCCAACGAACAGTTATTGCGTGAGATGGAACTGCGGCCCACCGGCAGGGGTTCGAAGCTGTTTGGAAAAAAACGTTTTTTTCATAAACAACTTCTAAAAAAAGATAAACAACGGTTAGAAATTTTATATGAAAAAGCAGGCTATCACTACGCCTCTATTCGGATAAGCGCAATTCCAGATAAAGAAAATACCGATAAACAGTTGACGGGGGAAATCACAATCCACGTTGCCATCACCGAATCTTACAAGGAAGTCATACACCGATGTCGTTTCAGTGGGAATCAGACGCTAAGTACGGATAGACTGCTACGGCAGCTCCCTTCCGATTTCCAGTTACCACAACCGAATGTAAAGTTTGTAAGAACAGCCTACGAGAATTCCGTCAAAAAATTCTATCATGAACGTGGTTACATTGACGCGACGGTTGAAGTGAGGTATGTCGCTCAAACGAGAACGCCTATTTTTCAGATTGAAGGTAATTTTGCTAAACCACTTGATGAAGGGCGACTTCCTGGAAATCTCCAAATGGAATTTGTCAATCGCGACTTACCACTTGCAGGTACCTTTATCGCCTTAAAAATAGGCGAAGTTTGGAGCATTCGGGATAGAGGCGGGAATCCACGGTACTCACTCACACAACGCGAAACGCATCTTGAGGTTTTTGAACACGGAATCCTCGATTGTGATATTTCAGAAGGTGAACAAATTTACTTCGGCACATTCCGTTTTGAAGGCGATTCGGACGTGAAAGAACACGTCCTCACCCGCGAAATCAAGCACCTTGAAGGCACACGCTACGCGCCTACCAAATTGGAGCAAGCCCTACAGAATCTTTACAATACAGGCATTTTTCAGCGCGTTCAGGCAAAGCAGCTCAATCGCGGAGGCGCTGTAGCACCCAAATTGCATGAGGCGGGGACGCCAGTAAGAGCGTCAGCACTCAAAACACGCAACATCGCCATTGAACTTCAAAAACAGAAGCCGGGCGCATATAGCAACGGTATCGGATACAGTTCTTTAGACGGTTTCCGCCTCGCCTTCGGATTAAGACACTGGAATCTTTTCAAACGGAATGCCCGCGCAGACTTACGTGGCAGGTTAGGGACGCGAGGCTATCTCTATGACGTAACCCTTATGGAACCCTGGCTGCTCCGGCGAATTCGCGGCAGTTTACAATTCTCCGGGAGGAATTTGGAGGAAGATGATAACGTGCGCGCACTTCAAGCTAGCTTTATCCTGAGCAGGGAATTTGCCAACACGCATCAACTCGATTTACAGTACAATTACCGGCATCTGCGTCAACTGGAGGGAGAAAATATCAAAAGCGCGCGTCCGCCGATTGCACAAGTGCAACAAACAACTGTTAGCAGTCTACGCTTTACCTGGACACATGACAGCCGTGCACCATATCTTAACCCAACATCGGGTATGTTGAACAAAGTAACACTTGAATATGCAGGCGGATTTTTAGCCGGTGAAACGAGTTTTGTTAAAACAACAACAGACATCCGATATTACCGACGGCTGGGAACTTGGGGGCCCGTTTTGGCAACAGCCGTGCGATTCGGAATCACGAACGGGTTGCGTTTAAATCGCATGGCTGCCCTCATCTCCTTTGAGCGATTCTGGGCAGGCGGGATGAATACGATTCGTGGATATACCGAACGCGGCCTCGGGCCTCTTGATATGACGGGTAGACATCGCGGCGATGTCCGGCTCATCTTCAACACCGAACTACGTTCTCCGCCCTATAACCTGTTTGGTATCCTACTCGGGGGTGCCGTCTTCTTTGATACGGGGAATGTGTGGGGCGCCTTAGACGACGTTGCCGCAGCGCCGATGCCAGCCGCTGCAGGTGCGGGGCTCCGTTTAACACTCGGCCCCGTCACAGCCCGGGTTGATTATGCAGTCCCTTTATTCATCATCCCCGGCGTTTCTCAAAATAGATTTTATGTACAGCTCGGAAACGCATTCTAAGATGTAACGAGGGCGCTGATGAACACACAAGTAGATGTCACAACTTCCGCGGGTTTTATTCCGATGGGCTAGGATACGGTTTTCCTAGTGCGAGCGGCGCATCCGCGCGTCCAACGCAGCCCGCAAGCACGCCTAAGCACAACACATAAGGCAGCATCAATAACAATTGGTACGGAATGTGCCAACCCAACGCCTGAATGCGGACATCCAGGGCACTCCCAAGTCCGAAGAGTAACGCCGCACCACAGGCTTTCACAGGATGCCACTTCCCAAAAATCACAATCGCTAACGCAATAAACCCGCGCCCAACCGTCATCCCCGGGGTAAAATACGGCACATCCGCTAACGAAAGATAGCCACCCGCCATCCCGGCCATCATCCCCGCAAATAAGAGACACCCCGCTCGCAATAATACGACATTGCCACCCACGGCTGAAACTGCCTTCGGATGTTCTCCACACGCGCGAATCATCAGCCCCGCACGCGTCTGGTACAGAAACACATATACGCACGGAACCAGCAAAAACGTCATGAACACGAGAATGTTGTGCGAAAATAGAGAAACCCCTACAAACGGGAGCTCCGACAGAAACGGAATCTCTAACGTTTTGAACGCAGGCACCCGGAGCGCGCTACCTGTTACACCAAAAAGCCGCTGATAGACGACTTCTGTCAATCCTAAGGCTAGCAGTGTCATCGCCGTGCCGATAATCACTTGGTCACCGCGAAGTTTTATCGCCACGAACGCAAAGATGCAGGCTGTAACAACACCACTTAACCCCGCAAGGAGCAACCCCATCCACGGAGAAAGCATGCCCAAGTCCGACGCGGTGAAAGAACCTACCATCCCAAAAAACGCACCGATAAGCATCATGCCTTCGATACCGATATTAATAACCCCGGCGCGCTGTGAAATCACTTCACCTAACGCTGCCAGCAGCAGCGGAGTCGCACCTCGAATTGTCGCCGAAAGAATATCTTCAAACATCTTGTTTTCGTCGTGTGCAGTGTGCTGATTTTCTTCTGTTTTTGTGACGCCTGGGAAAATCTCGTCGGAGATTTCTTATGCAACTTCATCTTTTCGTATTTATTTTTGACCAAAAATCCATTTTAATCGAACTGTACCCAATCACATAGAGAAGGAGCGTCGCTTGCATCACAAACGTGACTTTGTCGGAAATACCGGTGCCCCGTTGCATCGCATACGAGCCGGTTGTTAATGTGCCAAACAAAAAAGCGGAACCAATTGTTAACAGGGGATGCAATTTCGCAAGCAGCGCCACGGCAATAGCGGTGTAGCCGTACCCGGGTGAGAAATTTGGGAAGAGGCGGCGTGTCAGCGCCATCAATTCAATCGCGCCGCCTAACCCTGCCAATGCCCCGCTGATGAAGAAAACCCGGAGGGTATTCTGAAAAATAGAAATACCGGCTGCTTCCGCGGCCGCTTCACCTTCACCCACAGCACGGAGTTGATAGCCATAGATTGTCCGAAATAGGACGAATGCCAGCACAATTGCTAAAATAATCGCGATGACAATACCGAGATGGATGCGGTGCGGGGGGAAAAGCCGGGGCAGAAATACCCATTCCGATAACCTGTCGCTTTGCGGCCCGCGCTGTGTTACCTCTTGGAGCGGGCCACCATCCACCATCAGGCTCACCAAATAGAGCGCGACATAATTTAACATAATCGTACTAATCACTTCATTCACACCGCGGATTACTTTTAAGATTGCCGGAAATAGCCCCCAGATGCCGCCTGCGATGGCGCCGAATGCCAGGCCGAGAGGCACCGCCACCCACCCTGTCGCAGGAAGCAGCGCCGCGAGGCGCGTCCCAAACCACGTCGTGGCCAAGGCACCAATCAGAAACTGCCCCTCCGCGCCGATATTCCAGATACCACATCGAAACGCAACCACAACGGAAAGCCCCGTCATCAGAAACGGCGTGCTTTTTACTAATGTCTCGCCTAGTTTACGCCCGTTACCGAACGCACCATCCATCGCCGCCGCAAACGCAGATAACGGGTTATACCCACACACGATGATGATAACGGCGTTGGTAGCAAACGCGCTTAACAGAATCAGGGCCGGCATCGTTAAGTATTTCAAGAATCTCGGACTAGAAAACATCTTGCTAACAGCACTCAAATCAGACAGCCGCACCTGTTTCTCCTGTCATCAATAAGCCAAGCGCGCCTATATCGTTACGGTGCTCCGTTGCTTCATATAATCTTCCTTGGGACATCACATAGAGCCTGTCGCTCAACTGAAGCACCTCGTCTAACTCTGTTGAAATTAACAGTACCGATTTGTTTCTCTCACGTTGCGCCAGCAAATTCTGATGCACATCGCTCGTCGCGCTCACATCCAAACCACGCGTAGGGTTAACCGCGATGAGAAGCTCCGGCCCCGCTCCTTCACCGTGGAACAATTCCCGGGCAAGCACGACTTTCTGCTGGTTACCACCCGAAAGCGTAGCGCCCGCTACATGAATCGCAGGCGGACGAACATCATAGTCTACAATCAAACGTTCAGCCGTTTCGCGTTTCTGCTTCTCACTCAGGATTCCACACCAACTGTGTCTCTTTAAGTGCGCGACACTCAGCAATAGGTTCTCTGCAATTGAAAATGAAGGGATGACACCTGTTGTCTGCCTATCCTCCGGAATATAGCCTACCCCGAGCAGACGAACGGTTTTAGTTCGTTTCCGTTCAGTTCCTAATATCTCTATTGTTCCGGCTGCCTTTTTTCGCAGCCCCATAATTGCCTCTGCCAATTCACGTTGTCCATTGCCATCAACGCCGGCTATCCCGACAATTTCACCGCGTTTTGTTTCCAGAGAGACTCCGGCAACGGCGAATTCGCCGCGACTTCCCGGAACGAACAGGCGAGTAATGGTTAGCACGCCCGCTGTCGTCGCAGAATGCGCTTCTCGAACAACCTCTGTTACCTCTTCACCCAGCATCTCACGCGCAAGTTCACGGGCTGTCAATTCCCCTGTTTTACCCACATATACATTTTTTCCCCGACGCAGCACCGTAATCCTATCGCTCATCCGCAAAACCTCTTTCATTTTATGGCTGATTAAGATAATAGAACGGCCATTTGCTTTCAGGTTGTGCAGAATGCTGAACAATCTTTCGACTTCTTGTGGACTCAGCACCGCCGTCGGCTCATCAAGTATAAGCGTTCGCGCGTCCATCGCAAGCGCCTTGAGGATTTCAACGCGCTGCTTGAGCCCGACAGAAAGCGTCCTGACGACGGCGCTTGGATTCACAGAAAGACCAAATTGTTCCGAAAGCGCTTCCGTCGTCTTCACCGCCTCGGCATGCTTAAAGCGATATTTTTCTAGCAGGACGGATAAACGATTCGCGGGGCTGCGCGCCGACGGCTTAACGCTTAACGCAATATTTTCGGCGACAGTCAAATTCTCAATCAGCATAAAGTGTTGATGCACCATCCCGATGCCGGTGGAAATCGCATCCCGCGGGGAACGGAAAATTTGCCGGACACCGGAAACATAGATGTCACCACGCGACGGTTGATAAAGCCCATAAATCAGATTCATCAACGTTGACTTTCCAGCGCCATTCTCACCCAAAATCGCGTGAATTTCGGCCTCTCTCAACTCAAAATTCACGTTATCAACCGCAACCAGAGAACCAAACTTCTTCGTTATGCCACGGAGTTCTAAAATATTTTCTTGCATTGAGATTCCGCTTCACAGTTCACTTTCATAAATCAGGGCCGGCACCAGCGCGTTGTTCGTGCCGAAGTCAGGGCGCCATCGCTCTCTTCACCGAGGCAGATAACCTGATAGGCTTCGTAGTGGCGCATGTCTTTTTCAATCGGCTTCCTTCGTTGCTTCTTCGGCTTTCTTCTTTGCTTCTTCGGCTTTCTTCGTCGCTTTTTGAACGTCTGGGCAATCGTGCTGTCCAGGAATGTCCCAGCTACCGCAGTGGATACATTGAATTTTATCCGCTGCCATTGCAAACGAGAAAATGCCCACTAACAGAAGTATTAAAAAGAGTGTTCCAAAATTGATATTTTTCATGTTTATAGACTCCCGTATAATTCTGTTAGCGATGGAAGGTTGAGAAACTCATCAATGGCTCCTGGTTGGCTGTCATCGCACTCATCGAGAATCCATTGAGGCATTGAATTGATTATTTCTTGAATATTTTCTATCAATAAATCGTATTCAACGCAACGCAAAAGGAATTTTTCCTGCTCCGTTTCGGATAATGCAAGATACTTTTCAGGTGTCATCTCCAGCATATCCGGGAATTGAGCTACAAACTCTTTGCCCTTCTCTGTAATACGGGAAAGGTATTCTGTCCGTTCAGCATCTTTCGCCTTGAGTGCTTCAAACTCAGCACGAATGGCTGCGGTTTTATCGTTGTATTTGGCGGTTTTATCGTTGTATTTGGCGATTTTCTCCTTGTATTTGGCGGTTTTCTCCTTGTATTTGGCGGTTTCATCGTTGTATTTGGCGGTTTTCTCCTTGTATTTGGCGATTTCTTGTTCCTTAAGAGCCATTTTTTCTCGCATCTCGCGATCAAATTTCTCTTGAGCGGTTTCCTCTGCTGCGGTAACCTTTAATGGCGTTTCCGTGATTGTCGGCTTGTGAATCACAATCGGTTCCTCTGGCACATCGGAACGCAACAAGAATAAACCGACTGCACAGAGCGCAACTATCAGAATACCAATCGGAAGGTAAAACTTTTTCAAAAGGATTGTAAATGCTCCTTTCGGGTTTTCAAACCCTTTGGTAAAGTAAAAAGGGACACGACAAGGAACCCCTGTGGCATCCACTAAAAGTCGTCAAGGACGCACTTTACTGATGATCGTGATAGAAGTTCATGTAGGCATCGTACGTAGAGAATGTCCATCTGCCACCGCAAGAGGAACAACTCTGTTTATACTCGCTATTCTCATAGTCGTAATCCTCTAATTCCCTCTCTGCCTGCTCTAACTCTTCCTCTTCCTCCTCCAAATCCTCCCTCGCATCTTTGAGGTTGTTGTAGTGATTCATACCACAGCAATACTACCAGCAACGCCACCAACAACGCCACCACTGGCACCCCCTGTAATGGCCGCCGGGAGGTTACCAAGAAGTGCCCCCGTGGCAATACCACCACCGATACCAGTAAGCATGCCTGTCGTCATTCCATCACCTATGGCCCGAGCGTATCCTTTGTCCTCAAGCTTCCTAACCTCTTTCTTTGCATCCTCGACATCTTTCTTTTCCATTTGCACCTCTGTCTGTAAGCGGTGTCTTTCGCTTTCGTGTGCAATACCTATAAAGACTAAGCAGACTAATAAGGAAATAGACGCTAAAAACGTAAATGCTCTGTAACGTTTCAAAAAAATAAACCTCGATTTCGAGTTGCCGCCCCCTTATCGCTTTCGTTATGGTTGCTGCGTAAAGGGGTCAGGCGGCATGTTACGGTTGTGTTCGGCTATCTCTTGCCGAATTTGTTCAAATTCCACATCCACTTCCCTGCTTGCAATCCTACGAGCTTCTCGAGACCTTAGGATGTCTTTGGCATCTTGGGAAATCTGTTCGTGAGTTTTTGTGGTGTCGTTGGCTTTATGGTTAGCTAAGTCATTGAAAAAGCGTTCGACTTTGTCGGCAGGCAGCGTTTTCAAAGCTTCCTGCCTCGCATATTTGAGCTGTTCATCGGACATGAGCGCATAAACATCCAGCACAGCGGAGAGTTCCGCATCCGCAGATGCAAGAACTGCGCGGGCGATGGCTCTTGATTTCCTTGAAGCGGCTATCAGTTTTTTATCTAACGCTTTCGCTTGCAGGTGCCATTCGTGGTGCTTTCTAACGGCATTCTTGGCCTCCGCGCGCTCTTTTCTCGAGGCTGCGTAGGATTCTTGCAACGTCATGCCTTTGTGGGGCCCCGAGGAGATGCGTTCCACATCCGCCACATTTTCAGTGGATGGCGGTTGGGTGTTTTCCTGAAACCCTTCTATAGGGGAAGCCTGACCTGTGAGTTCCAGACTTGGGGTGCTGGGTTCGGTTTTTTCTTTTTCCACTTTTCGTCGTAACACTTCGGCTTTGGCTTCCGCATCCAGTTGCTGCAATTCGTCAGGGATGCTTGCTTGTCTTTCTTGCCGTTGTTTTGCCTGCTGATGCCCGTATACTAACAGGAACGTCGGGATAAATATAGCCAGGAAGACTATAAATGTCCGTATGTTCCCAAAAATGGTTAGACGCAAAGCTTTCAACATGTCGATTTCTCCTTGTTGGATATATCCAGTTGTTATTCTTTCCGCGTGTCTTCGGATAAAGAAAGTATTTCTTTGTCCGAGTCTGTCCGCGTCCGAACAGGAGATTGTTTGACACGAACGGGAGTGATTGGGATTACGGCTTTGATGGCAAACCGAATCAAAGGAGTGTAGCGTTCCTGGCAATCCTCTATCATATGGAAGGTTGAGAAACTCATCAATGGCTCATGGTTGGCTGTCATCCCAGGTTCCTGGTTGGCTGTCATCCCACTCATCGAGAACCCATTGAGGTTCGGAAGGTAAAATTTTCAAAAGTATTGTAAATGCTCCTTTCGGGTTTTCAAACCCTTTGGCAGAGAATTTGCAGTCATCGATGAAGTCTATGATGTGTTTCATACCTTCACATGTTAACACTTTCTCACGGATTTATCAACCATTTATAGAAAACAAACAGTAAAAAAAGCAGGTTGAAGCGAATCAGGCTCGTCGAATCATGCCAGACATTCATCAGTCAGTGCTTTTCGTTCCTGATACCAAACTTCTTCGTTATCCCACGGAGTTCTAAAATATTTTCTTGCATTGAGATTCCGCTTCACAGTTCACTTTCATAAATCAGGGCCGGCACCAGCGCGTCGTTCGTGCCGAAGTCAGGGCACCATCATACGCGACAACCCGAAGCGAGATTGTCCAACTCTCACCGGCCGCTGTCGAAATCGTTTGACGCCACGTAGGGTTGTACAGTGCCATCCCGTAATCCCGAATAAACCACGGGCCGCGAATCCCTTCGTTCAGAATTGTCATGAAGACACCGAAATCCCCGTGCCCCGGGAGGTGATTTTGATACGCGACAAAGTCAGAATCGCTTTCATGAACCACATCGGCGTTGCCAGCCCGGTTATTGTCGCCAAGAACAGTCCCGCCCATCACCGGCAGCAACCTCGGTTCTACCCGGATACCGATGCTACCATACTTCGTCTGTGGATAGGTTGTGGTGCCGTAAGTCGCTATTTTCTCGCTGCTCACATCGCAGATTGTCGCGTCACGGAGTGCCCACAGATTTACACTGCGAATCTCATCGATTAGCGCGTTCTCATCCTTATCACGCCAGATAACCTTCTGAACGAATTTAACACCATCTGCGTGGCGCACGATGCCGATTGCTTTCTCAGTATCCATCCGCCCGAGGTTCGCGAAGATTTTGTCTGTAAACGAACGCCGCGGCGGCGACGCCCAAAAGTTCGCCGCCCTTGGCAAACCTATCTCCCCGGAGGCAGCAGACGGCGTTTCACGCTCGTCAGTTACCGAGACGGGGCCTTGCCCCACAAAGATACCGTTATGAAAAGGATGATCAAACGCGAACTCCTGAATCACGGTATGCCCAGCAGGGGTGTAGAACGGAAAAACAAACGGGCGATAAAAATTAGAACCGATGCCCCCTAAACACCGCCCAGTCTCATTTTCAACAACTAAGTGTGTTTTCGCATTCACTTTCACTTCAAAATGACGCATGATTTATAACCTTTTCTCCTAACTAAAAATAAAACGGGATGCTCTTTTGCAATTTACTACAGAATTCCCTTTAATTTACTACAGAATTCCCTTTTTTGTTACCAAAAAATTCGGTTTTCAGATATAATTATGAACAAGACGCATGCAGATATGCAATCAATTCTTGATTTCTGTTCTAAAACTTCTTGGCGCGAAGTTCTGAAAAAAGTGCAAGTTATTATGCAAAGAAGACGCGCAAGAGCGCAATATTGTAGAGGAAGTTATTATGCAAAGAAGACGCGCAAGAGCGCGATATTGTAAAGGGGAACTCATTGAGCGCGAAGACTTCTCCGAAGATTTAGCCGCCTTCAAGTTTCGTACTGAGAAAACCCTGTCGTTTATTGCAGGACAATACGCCACTATCGGCTTTGAAGCCGGCGAAAAAATCGTACAACGCCCATACTCCATTGTTTCCTCACCCCATGAACCGTTTATGGAAGTTTTCGTCGAACTCGTACCAGAAGGCGAAACCACACCACGCTTTTGGGAGCTCAACCTCGGCGATAGTGTCTTCTTCCGCGAAAAGCTCGTCGGGAAATTTGTTTTGGACACCGAAACCGGAATGACGCGGCACCTGATGGCGGGTACTGTCACTGGCGCAGCACCATACATTAGCATCGCACGCACACAAAAAATTGAGCAGGAACGCGGCGAAAACAGCCCCCATCAAATCCTCGCAATTGTCGGCGCTAGCCATTCATGGGAACTTGGATACTACATGGACGAACTCAGCACCCTCGCCGAACAAGAAGACTGGTTCACATTTGTGCCCACGGTAAGTCGCCCCTGGGAAGAACCGGAATGGACGGGGGAGAGTGGACGCGCTGAAGATGTGATTCGGAAATATGGCGATGCCAACGATTTTAATGCAAATAACGCCGTCGTCTATGCATGTGGACATCCGCAGATGATAGAGAATGCAAAGGCTATCTGGGCACGCGCACGATTTCCTGAAGAACAGATTAAAGAGGAAAAATTCTTTGTGATTAAAACATAATTTTTCGCCATGCAATACCGGATGCTCAACCGCCGGGCACCGCCTAACTTGCGAATCTTTGCTCTGATGTCGATGCGCGCCGACTGACAGCATCTCACGTTGGACGGATGTCCCTGTTTTCGCGAAGCATCTGACTACCGTAACAAACGGGCACAGCGCGCAATGCATTTTCCTTCACAAAACCGTTTACTTCGTGGAAGACAGGCGTCGTAGGTAGCCCAAAAGAATAAGATTTCTGCCTTTCTAAAAAAGCGGGCACCTTGTCAGTGGAGAGGGTGCCCGCGTGTGTTTGACAGAAAAAGTGTCGCTATTCAGGTTTGGTTTCTTTATCGGATTTTGCCCTATATGGATACATCGTGTTGAGTCCGCGCCATTCCCACTTCTCTGTGATTGTGGTACCTGAAGACTCCCACCACCAATCCGTCGTCCCGGACCAACTCCCAGTGCAGGTGGCTTCGCCAGCTGTCTCAAGCCCATCAGAGAGTGGGGCCGCCAACAAGAGAAGGACGATTGTTAAGAAAAAGGTTAGGGTTAATGTTTTCATGAATTTATCTGCTTTGTACTTCTGCTCCAAGTTCTTTGACGAGGGCATCAATAAAGTTTTCATCCCAAGGGCCCGGAGACGGACGTTCCGGTTTTTCCATCGCCTTGAGTAACTCATATTCCCGGCGTGCTATGTCTTTGAGTTCTTTTTCAGTGGGCTCTCTATTCCAAGTGACACTGGTAGACACACTGGGGCTGGGGCCTGCGGTTTTCTGCCACAGTTCATCTCGCCACTCTTCCGCGAGCTCAACAACGCCGGGCGCGTAGTTCACCTTTGGTGTCGGCTCTCCCCGAGCTAGCCGCTTTAAGTCTTCTCCTTCAATTCGGAGTGGGGTTTGAGAGATGATATGCCCTAAGGCTCTATACCGCCTCCATTCGTCGTCTGTGAGTTTGTAAAAATCCCGTCCAGGCTCAGACTCTTCGGACCATGTCGTTTCAAACGTCGGGACATTATACTCATAGAGCGAGACATTCCCCTCGGCATCCCATTCGTAGTTGTAGCCTTTCGGCGGCGGTTCCAGCCCCAGCTCTTCCAAATATTTGAGATATCCCGTACGTTGCTCCTCTGTCAAGACACCACGTTTAGAATCAATGTCTTCCGCATCGGGTTTTTTTTCCGCCTCGGAACGCTGTGAAACGCTCGTGTCTGCATGTGGTTCGGCGTGTCCCGCGCCATCGTGCAAGTGTCCGCCTTGCGCGGTATCAGTTGGGGGCGAGGATGTCGCCCGAGACGCATTCCACTGGTTGATGCGTTCATGCGCCTCCGCCACCTCCTGCTTTCGTTGCTTCTCGACATGCTGCATGTAAAGCAGGCTGCCGACAACGCAGAAGATAAAGAGTCCTAACACACTGATAAAAAGGCGGTTGGAAAATAAGTCTTTTAACATTGTAAACACTCCTTTTAGATGTGCAACACCCGGGGATGTCGGTTATATACAACTTTTTGGGAGGTATTGCCATCTGAACGCAACACAGAAAAGAAGGGTATCAGGTACCAAAAAACCATTCACAATGTGATTAGAAACCTGATAACCAGAAATTCAGAGAATTCATCCCCGCCCATGCTCCAGGATACTCATCTCCTCCGCGGTAAGCTTGTAGAAAGCGCAGAGCAGCCTGTCAATCTCCGCTTCAAGAGCGGAGACGTCCGCCTCCGAATCCTCCGCTTTCGCCGCGAGAATTTGAGATGTCAACCCAATAATCGGTTGTTGCTGCTGGCGCGACATTTTTGGGATAGGCAACTCTTTTACATCATCCGGGTAACAATTTAAACCTGTGCTTAAGAAACTGCGGAAATACCAATTTGTGACGCCAGAATTTAAAACGCCCAACAGAAATTTGTAATCATACCGCTTCGCGAATTTGTTATCAGCAGATTGCGTTGCGCGGCGGGCGGTGATATGGGAGGCACCGGAAAGTAAATCTAAGCGAACACAGTTTATAACCGTGTGGGAATTGTAGAACCGTTCGGCGTCATAAGCAAATCGCAACCGCTCATTCACAATACAGGTAAACATCAACTTTTCGGTTTCAAAAAGTTCTGGAAACATCGGGTTGTAGTGTTCATTCGGCGAGTAGCGTAACCATCCGGTTTGAGAAAACGTATAACGCCGAATGTCTCTTCCTTCACAAAACCGTTTGCGCCCTGCAAGACGGGCTTCGCTGATGTAATCCTGTTTTCTTTTTCCCGCTGAAGGGGAATTGAGCCTGGCGCCGTAAGCGACAAGGCAAATCTTATCGAAACGCACCGCGCGCTCCCATATCCTCTTTTTCACCCTGAGACTTTCACGAATATTCGGAGCGGTTTCAAGGCGGGCATCTTTCAGTTCCGCAAAAACGTCTTGCTTGATAGAAAATGCGCATTCACCCGGTGTCTCAAAATCCGCGTTGCTGGTATGCAATCGGATTTGCGTTTCGACATCTGTTTTTTGATTGCCTACCAGCAAAACGATGTTATGTACTGCCGCATTCTCAAAAATCCGATAACGGCTTGCATCCACAATGTCGCGGATGGCGTGATTTTCTATGAGGCGTCTGCGCATCTTTTCGCCATATTTCTGTTTCGCAAACGCCGACGAGAGAATAAAACACATCATCCCGTTCGGCTGTAGAATGGAGAGGGCTCTTTCGAGGAACGCGATATAGATATCTGTTCTCCTGATACAGGTTTGATAGTTTTCGAATAGGTAATCCCTCAACGGGGCAGGAATCTTCGTAACTGAAATATATGGCGGGTTCCCCATCACGATATCAAAACCATCGTTAATCCCGAACATCCATTCCGGTTCGAACCAGTCGGCGTTCTCGTTCTGCTCGTAAGGGTTCCAGTGCGCGATGTTTTCGGCGTTACGTGCAGAGAACCCGAGTTCCTCTAATGCCGCGGCTAATTCTGTGCGGATGGCTTTGTCGTTGCTAATACAGTCAAGCTTTTGCTGACGGGTGGTGGCGTGGAAGTGCCGTTCGCGATTCTCGCGGAGTTGCCGCTCTAACGCTTGGACATGGACTGTTACTAATTCGGGTTGCCCTTGCAGCCCGACGAGGGTATTCGCGGCAAGAAACCGCGTCTCGAGGTTTGGGAGCGGTTTGAACCCGAAATTATCGAGATGCCGCGCCGGTTTCTGCTCAATAGCGAGGGAGATAAAGAAGCGGAGCTTGGTAATTTGGCAGGCTATGGGTTGGATGTCCACCCCGAAAAGGTTATTCTGAATGAGGTATAACTTCCTGCCGAAGTCGGAATCCCGGTAACGTCTGAACGTCTCATCAATTTCAATGAGTTCTTCGCGTCGCGCTTCGTCATCGTCGGTTTCAAAGGCATCTTCTGCTCTCTGTGCGGCGCGTCTCCTTTGCAGCTGCTGCCATCGTTGATTTGCCGAATCGAGTCGGCGGAGGGCAAGCGTGAGTTTTCGGAGCATCGCGCGCGGAAAAGCCCCGGAACCGACGGCCGGTTCCAGAATTTTCAGCTCCGAAATTGTGCGCACAATCGCGTCAGTTTCCGGTGCATCAAACCATTCATTTGCATCGTCAAACGTCTGCCCATAATCCAATAGGTAGCGAAGGCGTTCTTCCCAGAGTGTCGCGTCCCCATCGGACGGCTGACACTTTTCTACCAGGGTTGCAACCACTATCTCGTCTATCATATAGTCGACGATGACGCGCGGCGTGTAGTAGGAGCCTGTCCCTTTACGCGCCGTCGTACCCGTTTCCGGGTTGTAAGCCGCCAGCAGGTTTTCAAACACCTTCCCGAGCAATTCTGGTTCCAAGGCGACTTCTTGTTCTACCGGGGTATTCTCTTCTATGGTGAATTTGTAGTGATTGAGGAGGGGGAAGAGTCCGCGGTGTTTATCAAAAAAGAGACGGTTGGGGAAGCACAATTTTTTGCCGTGTTTATCAGAGAAACAGTCGATGCGGTATCCGCCGTGCATCGCTGCCTCCTCGCTATCGAGACACTCAAACAGTCCGCCATTGACAAAGGGGGTTTGCGCGAAGAGTTCCAACAGTTTCTCAGGGGCGCGTATCTCCGCTGCGTAGCGGTAACGCGAGAAGTCGCGATGCCCGGTAGGTGTATTGCTGCTAAAACCGCGCCGCGTTATCTCGGTGTTCAGTGTAGCGAAAAACAGATTTTGTAGCACGGCCCGATAGTAGGAGCTTCCGTTATCGAAATCGTCATCTTTTAGAAGGGAAGGGATTTGTGTTTGATTGAAAAGTGCGTCGGCAACCAGTCCCTGCTCCTTCAAGAACCAGATAAACAGGATGCGTGTAATGAATCGTATCACGTGTTCTTCTGGCTTTAAGATTTTCTTTTCGTTTTTTGGGAACGTCGCCTCGGAGATTGCCCATTCAAACCATGCGAATAACCTCCGGTAGAACTGCTTATTGAGTTCTTCGGTGTCGAGTTTAGCGAACCAGGTGTCGAGGAGTCCGTCAAAGTTTCTCTGTTTTTTGTGGGCATCCATCCATTGCAGGCATTCTCCCAGGGCGAGTTCTGCCAAGATATCAAGGTGTGCGCGGTGCGGATTTTCGAGGCGAATGTCCTTGATGAGCGTCACCCGTTCTATGACATCGAGCCCCGATTTCCGGCGGTGTTGCCGGCGTCCTGCAAACCCAATTGTCAACCGGTTCCCGGTGCGAAAGAGCGCCACCGCCGGGATAGAGAGCCGCTTATTGATTTCGCGTGTCAATTCGGCGTAGCGGCTGCGGGATGTGGGCTTCTCTTTCAAATCGGCGGCGAAAAAGCAGAAACTTTCGGCGAGACTTTTTTCAGCAAAATCAACTGTCTGTTGGGCTTGAGGATTGACTTCATTTTCTGTGATTTGAAAGACGACATAGATGGATTCAACGGTGTTACGAAATGTCTGTTCGGTTTTAGTAGGTTCTTTTTTGTCCTCTTGTCCCCGTGTGGGGAAATTCTCGATAAAGTCGTCCACGGTTCCGGAGAGTTCCAGGTTCCGCTCGCTGCGGTATCCCAACGTCGCGAGGAGGGCTTTTGCGGTTTGGACAAGAGTGCCTGTGGGGATGTCGGCGAGTGCGTTTCTGATGTGTTCTTTGTTCATTGGGGTGTAGCTGTGGGTATCCGACTTAGATTGCAGTGTGAGACAAACAGTTTTAAAGCGCCGCTTTTCACATAGTAGTCCCGCTAATCTTTTACCGAGTTTTTATGCACGCATACAAAAAATTTGTTACCCCGCGTTTCACAATGCGATTAGAAACCCGATAACCAGAAATTCAGAGAATTTATCCCCACCTACACTCCAGGATACGCATCTCCTCCGGCGTAAAGTTGTAGAAAGCGCAGAGCAGCCTGTCAATCTCCGCTTCAAGAGCGGAGACGTCCGCCTCCGAATCCTCCGCTTTCGCCGCGAGAATGTGAGATGTCAACCCAATAATCGGTTGCTGCTGCTGGCGCGGCATTTTTGGAATAGGCAACTCTTTTACATCATTTGGGTGACAATGTAACCCCTCGCTTAAAAAGCTGCGGAAATACCAATTTGTGACGCCAGAATTTAAAACGCCCAACAGAAATTTGTAATCATACCGCTTCACGAATTTGTTATCAGCAGATTGCGTTGCGCGGCGGGCTGTGATATGAGAGGCACCGGAAAGTAAATCTAAGCGAACACAGTTTATAACCGTGCTGCAATTGTAGAACCGTTCGGCGTCATAAGCACATCGCAACCCCTCTTTTACAATCCCGAGAAACATCAACTTTTCGGTTTCAAAAAGTTCTGGAAACATCGAGTTGTAGTGTTCATTCGGCGAGTAGCGTAACCATCCGGTTTGAGAAAACGTATAACGCCGAATGTCTCTTCCTTCACAAAACCGTTTACCTCGTGGAAGACGGACATCGCTGATGTAATCCTGTTTTCTTTTTCCCGCTGAAGGGGAATTGAGCCTGGCGCCGTAAGCGACAAGGCAAATCTTATCGAAACGCACCGCGCGCTCCCATATCCTCTTTTTCACCCTGAGACTTTCACGAATATTCGGAGCGGTTTCAAGGCGGGCATCTTTCAGTTCCGCAAAATCGTCTTGCTTGATAGAAAATGCGCACTCACCCGGTGTCTCAAAATCCGCGTTGCTGGTATGCAATCGGATTCGCGTTTCGACATCTGTTTTTTGATTGCCTACCAGCAAAACGATGTTATGTACTGCCGCATTCTCAAAAATCCGATAACGGCTTGCATCCACAATGTCGCGGATGGCGTGATTTTCTATGAGGCGTCTGCGCATCTTTTCGCCATATTTCTGTTTCGCAAACGCCGACGAGAGAATAAAACACATCATCCCGTTCGGCTGTAGAATGGAGAGGGCTCTTTCGAGGAACGCGATATAGATATCTGTTCTCTTTATACAGGTTTGATAGTTTTCGAATAGGTAATCCCTCAACGGGGCAGGAATCTTCGTAACTGAAATATATGGCGGGTTCCCCATCACGATATCAAACCCGTCGTTAATCCCGAACATCCATTCCGGTTCGAACCAGTCGGCATTCTCGTTCTGCTGGTAAGGGTTCCAGTGCGCGATGTTTTGGGCGTCCCGTGCAAAGAAACCGAGTTCCTCTAATGCCGCGGCTAATTCTGTGCGGATGGCTTTGTCGTTGCTAATACAGTCAAGCTTTTGCTGACGGGTGGTGGCGTGGAAGTGCCGTTCGCGATTCTCGCGGAGTTGCCGCTCTAACGCTTGGATATGGACTGTTACGAATTCGGGTTGCCCTTGCAGCCGGACAAGGGTATTCGCGGCAAGAAACCGCGTCTCGAGGTTTGGGAGTGGTTTGAACCCGAAATTATCGAGATGCCGCGCCGGTTTCTGCTCAATAGCGAGGGAGATAAAGAAGCGGAGCTTGGTAATTTGGCAGGCTATGGGTTGGATGTCCACCCCGAAAAGGTTATTCTGAATGAGGTATAACTTCCTGCCGAAGTCGGAATCCCGGTAACGTCTGAACGTCTCATCAATTTCAATGAGTTCTTCGCGTCGCGCTTCGTCATCGTCGGTTTCAAAGGCATCTTCCGCTCTCTGTGCGGCGCGTCTTCTTTGCAGCTGCTGCCATCGTTGATTTGCCGAATCGAGTCGGCGGAGGGCAAGCGTGAGTTTTCGGAGCATCGCGAGCGGAAAAGCCCCGGAACCGACGGCCGGTTCCAGAATTTTCAGCTCCGAAATTGTGCGCACAATCGCGTCGGTTTCCGGGGCATCAAACCATTCATTTGCATCGTCAAACGTCTGCCCATAATCCAATAGGTAGCGCAGGCGTTCTTCCCAGAGTGTCGCGTCCCCATCGGACGGCTGACACTTTTCTACCAGGGTTGCAACCACTATCTCGTCTATCATATAGTCGACGACGACGCGCGGCGTGTAGTAGGAGCCTGTCCCTTTACGCGCCGTCGTACCCGTCTCCGGATTGTAAGCCGCCAGCAGGTTTTCAAACACCTTCCCGAGCAATTCTGGTTCCAAGGCGACTTCTTGTTCTACCGGGATATTCTCTTCTATGGTGAATTTGTAGTGATTGAGGAGGGGGAAGAGTCCACAGTGTTTATCAAAAAAGAGGCGGTTGGGGAAGCACAATTTTTTGCCGTGTTTATCAGAGAAACAGTCGATGCGGTATCCGCCGTGCATCGCTGCTTCCTCGCTATCGAGACACTCAAACAGTCCCCCATTGACAAAGGGGGTTTGCGCGAAGAGTTCCACCAGTTTCTCAGGGGCGCGTATTTCCGCTGCGTAGCGGTAACGCGAGAAGTCGCGATGCCCGGTAGGTGTATTGCTGCTAAAACCGCGTTGCTTTATCTCGGTGTTCAGTGTAGCAAAAAACAGATTTTGTAGCACGGCCCGATAGTAGGAGCTTCCGTTATCGAAATCGTCATCTTTTAGAAGGGAAGGGATTTGTGTTTGATTGAAAAGTGCATCGGCAACCAGTCCCTGCTCCTTCAAGAACCAGATAAACAGGATGCGTGTGATGAGTCGTATCACGTGTTCTTCGGGCTTTAAGATTTTCTTTTCGTTTTTTGGGAACGTCGCCTCGGAGATTGCCCATTCAAACCATGCGAATAACCTCCGGTAGAACTGCTTATTGAGTTCTTCAGTGTCGAGTTTAGCGAGCCAGGTGTCGAGGAGTTCGTCAAAGCTTCTCTGTTTTTTGTGGGCATCCATCCATTGCATGCATTCTCCGAGGGCGAGTTCTGCCAAGATATCAAGGTGTGCCCGGTGCGGATTTTCGAGGCGAATGTCCTTGATGAGCGTCACCCGTTCTATGACATCGCGCCCCGATTTCCGGCGGTGTTGCCGGCGTCCTGCAACCCCAATTGTCAACCGGTTCCCGGTGCGAAAGAGCACCACCGCCGGGATAGAGAGTCGCTTATTGATTTCCCGTGTCAATTCGGCGTAGCGGCTGCGGGAGGTAGGCTTCTCTTTCAAATCGGCGGCGAAAAAGCAGAAACTTTCGGCGAGACTTTTTTCAGCAAAATCAACTGTCTGTTGGGCTTGAGGATTGATTTCATTTTCTGTGATTTGAAAGACGACATAGATGGATTCAACGGTGTTACGAAATGTCTGTTCGGTTTTGGTAGGTTCTTTTTTGTCCTCTTGTCCCCGTGTGGGGAAATTCTCGATAAAGTCGTCCACGGTTCCGGAGAGTTCCAGGTTCCGCTCGCTGCGGTATCCCATCGTCGCGAGGAGGGCTTTTGCGGTTTGGACAAGATTGCCTGTTGGGATGTCGGCGAGTGCGTTTCTGATGTGTTCTTTGTTCATTGGGGTGTAGCTGTAGGTATCCGACTTAGATTTGGGAAGGTGAAGAAATTGCTGATGTCACCTGTTATTGCTTTTGGGCGGAACGCCAAGCGGTGCAGTGTGAGACAAACCGTTTTAAAGCGCCGCTTTTCACGATGATTGCCTCGGGGCGCATGACGGTTGCATACGATGTGAGGAGTGCGATAGTATCCAGCAGTGAGTTGTAGCCTGACAGCCCCGAAATATCGATGTAGATTTTGCTAAACGGTTCACCAAGTTCAAGCGCTGCCCTGATATCAAAACCGTCAAGCAGTTCAAATTGAAGTTGAGGGTACATTTCTCGTGCACGGTGAATACATTTGGTGCTGATATCAGTCGCGATGACTTTCTGGCAGTGCGGGGCGATTAGTGTTGTGGTTGTCCCCCATTCGCATCCGATTTCCAAGACGACATCGTCTGCAGTTACCCAGGTGGGTATTGTCTCGCGGTATTCCTTAACGCCGCGCGTGGCGATAAATTCGGTTCGACCTTCAAATAATTGATTTTTATGTGCCATGATGTTCCTATTTTTGCGCTGTTTTTGGCATTGGTTTTATGAGGGTGGTTTTGTAATAATGAGCCACGTTACCAGTTCAAAATCGTTATCATCTTTCGGTTTTTGAAACGCGGGTGTCAGTTTAAAGCTGCGCGTGCCATGAATTCCCATATTTTTTATCTGTGTCGGAGAAAAAAGATGACGTCGGTTTCCAAAGGGTTATCCCTGTTTTCGGTGATGGCGTATGCCCCTTTCGGTGTAGCTTCTAGTTGTTCCTTATTTTTAATGTGATTAGAAACCCGATAACCAGAAATTCAGAGAATTCATCCCCGCCCATGCTCCAGGATACGCATCTCCTCCGCGGTAAGCTTGTAGAAAGCGCAGAGCAGCCTGTCAATCTCCGCTTCAAGAGCGGAGACGTCCGCCTCCGAATCCCTCGCTTTCGCCGCGAGAATTTGAGATGTCAACCCAATAATCGGTTGTTGCTGCTGACGCGACATTTTTGGGATAGGCAACTCTTTTACATCATCCGGGTAACAATCTAAACCTGTGCTTAAGAAACTGCGGAAATACCAATTTGTGACACCAGAATTTAAAGCGCCCAACAGAAATTTGTAATCATACCGCTTCGCGAATTTGTTATCAGCAGATTGCGTTGCGCGGCGGGCGGTGATATGGGAGGCACCGGAAAGTAAATCTAAGCGAACACAGTTTATAACCGTATTGCAATTGTAGAACCGTTCGGCGTCATAAGCAAATCGCAACCGCTCATTCACAATACGGGCAAACATCAACTTTTCGGTTTCAAAAAGTTCTGGAAACATCGGGTTGTAGTGTTCATTCGGCGAGTAGCGTAACCATCCGGTTTGAGAAAACGTATAACGCCGAATGTCTCTTCCTTCACAAAACCGTTTGCGCCCTGCAAGACGGGCTTCGCTGATGTAATCCTGTTTTCTTTTTCCCGCTAAAGGGGAATTGAGCCTGGCGCCGTAAGCGACAAGGCAAATCTTATCGAAACGCACCGCGCGCTCCCATATCCTCTTTTTCACCCTGAGACTTTCACGAATATTCGGAGCGGTTTCAAGGCGGGCATCTTTCAGTTCCGCAAAATCGTCTTGCTTGATAGAAAATGCGCACTCACCCGGTGTCTCAAAATCCGCGTTGCTGGTATGCAATCGGATTCGCGTTTCGACATCTGTTTTTTGATTGCCTACCAGCAAAACGATGTTATGTACTGCCGCATTCTCAAAAATCCGATAACGGCTCGCATCCACAATGTCGCGGATGGCGTGATTTTCTATGAGGCGTCTGCGCATCTTTTCGCCATATTTCTGTTTCGCAAACGCCGACGAGAGAATAAAACACATCATCCCGTTCGGCTGTAGAATGGAAAGGGCTCTTTCGAGGAACGCGATATAGATATCTGTTCTCTTTATACAGGTTTGATAGTTTTCGAATAGGTAATCCCTCAACGGGGCAGGAATCTTCGTAACTGAAATATATGGCGGGTTCCCCATCACGATATCAAACCCGTCGTTAATCCCGAACATCCATTCCGGTTCGAACCAGTCGGCATTCTCGTTCTGCTGGTAAGGGTTCCAGTGCGCGATGTTTTGGGCGTCCCGTGCAAAGAAACCGAGTTCCTCTAATGCCGCGGCTAATTCTGTGCGGATGGCTTTGTCGTTGCTAATACAGTCAAGCTTTTGCTGACGGGTGGTGGCGTGGAAGTGCCGTTCGCGATTCTCGCGGAGTTGCCGCTCTAACGCTTGGATATGGACTGTTACGAATTCGGGTTGCCCTTGCAGCCGGACAAGGGTATTCGCGGCAAGAAACCGCGTCTCGAGGTTTGGGAGTGGTTTGAACCCGAAATTATCGAGATGCCGCGCCGGTTTCTGCTCAATAGCGAGGGAGATAAAGAAGCGGAGCTTGGTAATTTGGCAGGCTATGGGTTGGATGTCCACCCCGAAAAGGTTATTCTGAATGAGGTATAACTTCCTGCCGAAGTCGGAATCCCGGTAACGTCTGAACGTCTCATCAATTTCAATGAGTTCTTCGCGTCGCGCTTCGTCATCGTCGGTTTCAAAGGCATCTTCCGCTCTCTGTGCGGCGCGTCTTCTTTGCAGCTGCTGCCATCGTTGATTTGCCGAATCGAGTCGGCGGAGGGCAAGCGTGAGTTTTCGGAGCATCGCGCGCGGAAAAGCCCCGGAACCGACGGCCGGTTCCAGAATTTTCAGCTCCGAAATTGTGCGCACAATCGCGTCGGTTTCCGGGGCATCAAACCATTCATTTGCATCGTCAAACGTCTGCCCATAATCCAATAGGTAGCGCAGGCGTTCTTCCCAGAGTGTCGCGTCCCCATCGGACGGCTGACACTTTTCTACCAGGGTTGCAACCACTATCTCGTCTATCATATAGTCGACGACGACGCGCGGCGTGTAGTAGGAGCCTGTCCCTTTACGCGCCGTCGTACCCGTCTCCGGATTGTAAGCCGCCAGCAGGTTTTCAAACACCTTCCCGAGCAATTCTGGTTCCAAGGCGACTTCTTGTTCTACCGGGATATTCTCTTCTATGGTGAATTTGTAGTGATTGAGGAGGGGGAAGAGTCCACAGTGTTTATCAAAAAAGAGGCGGTTGGGGAAGCACAATTTTTTGCCGTGTTTATCAGAGAAACAGTCGATGCGGTATCCGCCGTGCATCGCTGCTTCCTCGCTATCGAGACACTCAAACAGTCCCCCATTGACAAAGGGGGTTTGCGCGAAGAGTTCCACCAGTTTCTCAGGGGCGCGTATTTCCGCTGCGTAGCGGTAACGCGAGAAGTCGCGATGCCCGGTAGGTGTATTGCTGCTAAAACCGCGTTGCTTTATCTCGGTGTTCAGTGTAGCAAAAAACAGATTTTGTAGCACGGCCCGATAGTAGGAGCTTCCGTTATCGAAATCGTCATCTTTTAGAAGGGAAGGGATTTGTGTTTGATTGAAAAGTGCATCGGCAACCAGTCCCTGCTCCTTCAAGAACCAGATAAACAGGATGCGTGTGATGAGTCGTATCACGTGTTCTTCGGGCTTTAAGATTTTCTTTTCGTTTTTTGGGAACGTCGCCTCGGAGATTGCCCATTCAAACCATGCGAATAACCTCCGGTAGAACTGCTTATTGAGTTCTTCAGTGTCGAGTTTAGCGAGCCAGGTGTCGAGGAGTTCGTCAAAGCTTCTCTGTTTTTTGTGGGCATCCATCCATTGCATGCATTCTCCGAGGGCGAGTTCTGCCAAGATATCAAGGTGTGCCCGGTGCGGATTTTCGAGGCGAATGTCCTTGATGAGCGTCACCCGTTCTATGACATCGCGCCCCGATTTCCGGCGGTGTTGCCGGCGTCCTGCAACCCCAATTGTCAACCGGTTCCCGGTGCGAAAGAGCGCCACCGCCGGGATAGAGAGCCGCTTATTGATTTCGCGTGTCAATTCGGCGTAGCGGCTGCGGGATGTGGGCTTCTCTTTCAAATCGGCGGCGAAAAAGCAGAAACTTTCGGCGAGACTTTTTTCAGCAAAATCAACTGTCTGTTGGGCTTGAGGATTGACTTCATTTTCTGTGATTTGAAAGACGACATAGATGGATTCAACGGTGTTACAAAATGTCTGTTCGGTTTTGGTAGGTTCTTTTTTGTCCTCTTGTCCCCGTGTGGGGAAATTCTCGATAAAGTCGTCCACGGTTCCGGAGAGTTCCAGGTTCCGCTCGCTGCGGTATCCCAACGTCGCGAGGAGGGCTTTTGCGGTTTGGACAAGAGTGCCTGTGGGGATGTCGGCGAGTGCGTTTCTGATGTGTTCTTTGTTCATTGGGGTGTAGCTGTGGGTATCCGATTTAGATTTGGGAAGGTGAAGAAATTGCTGATGTCACCTGTTATTGCTTTTGGGCGGAACGCCAAGCGGTGCAGTGTGAGACAAACCGTTTTAAAGCGCCGCTTTTCACGATGATTGCCTCGGGGCGCATGACGGTTGAATACGATGTGAGGAGTGCGATAGTATCCAGTTGTGGTTGTCCCCCATTCGCATCCGATTTCCAAGACGACATCGTCTGCAGTTACCCAGGTGGGTATTGTCTCGCGGTATTCCTTAACGCCGCGTGTGGCGATAAATTCGGTTCGACTTTCAAATAATTGATTTTTATGTGCCATGATGTTCCTATTTTTGCGCTGTTTTTGGCATTGGTTTTATGAGAGTGGTTTTGTAATAATGAGCCACGTTACCAGTTCAAAATCGTTATCATCTTTCGGTTTTTGAGACGCGGGTGTCAGTTTAAAGCTGCGGGTGCCATGAATTCCCATATTTTTTATCTGTGTGGTTGTATGTGTCTTGGTGATGTGCGCGATAACCGTTTTCAACAGCTTGTTGTAACGTTCCATATCTTTGCCATTTTGCGTCTCTTTCTCAAATTGGCGACACAGTTTTCGCAGCGGTTTGTCATTACCCACAGCGTGGGCTTCAAAGAGCTCCAGTGCCTGTTTTGCGTTTGCGCATCCGTATTGAATGTCGCCGTTACCACGAATGTAAACAGCGGAATAGGGATGAATTGGGCTTGCGACTTTGGCGTATTTATCCGTCGTTGCATTGATTTGTCGGAGAAAAAAGATGACGTCGGTTTCCAAAGGGTTATCCCTGTTTTCGGTGATGGCGTATGCCCCTTTCGGTGTAGTTTCTAGTTGTTCCCTATTTTTTTCGAGATACTTCAACAATTGCACGAAGAAATAATCGAGGGTAAAATCGCTCATGACGACGCCATCGGAGATGTCATCCAAGTCGAGAACCTCTTGGCGCAATTGCTGCAATTGCTGTTCCCGGAAGTTGAGTTCCATTTGTGCTTGTTCGTAAGTAATTTCATTGAGCACGTCGTCGTCGCCACTGGCGACTGTATCAGCGAGCGCCATTCGTGATTCGACGCGGCTTTGCAACCGGAGGTAGACTTCCATATCTTCGGTGGGCCAGTAGTTAATCATCCGTACGGCGGTATTTCGGCTTCCGATTCTGTCGATGCGCCCAAACCGTTGTATGATACGCACTGGGTTCCAGTGGATGTCATAGTTCAATACAGTGTCGCAGTCCTGTAGATTTTGTCCTTCGGAGATGCAGTCGGTAGCGATGAGTAAATCGATTTCTTCTTTTGTGTCCTCTGCCTCGTCTTTTATGTTCTTTCCCCGTTTCTGCGCCAGGGGGGCGAAATTGGCGAGGATAGCGTCAAAATTATTTTTGCCGTAAGTGGTACGCGTTTCCGTCCCGGCAACGAATCCGGTGTTGATACCGAGTTTCGATGCAAGCGGTTCGAGATTTTGATAAAGATAGAGTGCAGTATCTTTGAACGTCGTGAAAACTAGCAATTTCCGGTTAACTTTTCCGTCCTTATCAACCGTTGAGTATTGTGCTTTTTCTTTAATCTGTGCCTTGATTTGCTTGAGTTTTCCATCCCGTTCGGGTGTGATGACGTTGACTTTGCTCAATGCTGCGGTTAAGCTCTCTTTATCCTTTCTAAGTTCTATTTTCCATCGTGTGCAATCCAGTTCTCGTAGGTGATAGGGGTTGCGTGCGCGATTGACGAAAAAATCATCATCATCATCGTCATCATCGGGCAGTATATCAGCGTGTGTATGGAGGCTGTCGCGTTTTTTTTCGAATCGTTCTATCCTCTCCACCATATCATCAATTTTTCCGATTGTCCGTTCAAGCGTTTTTGTGAGGGAGTGTGCGGAGCTTTCCAAGCGCTTGAGAAAATTCGTCCGCATCATACCGATAAGAAATCGTTCCCTGTCCACCTGATTAAAACGGTATCTCTTTTTTTCCTGTTCCAACCGTTTTTTCGCGGTTTCACTGATGACGTAACTAGAAGGGCGATAGATAGATAATGAGAAGTCCTCGATTAGCACCGTTAAATCTTCATAAGAAAGTTTCCCTTCCAAGTCCGTCTTAGGGTGGCAATTCTCGGGTTTGAGTTGTTTTGGAAATGGCCCGATTCGGTGTATTTCGTCGGCATAAAACTTCTCAATATGGCGTCGCGCCCGTGCAATAGAGATGCCCCCCAGCAATGTAAAAAAATCGGTGCCCAATGTTTTTAATAGTTCTGATTTATCTCTTTTTCCCTGTTTAGGTTCTTTTTCCTCCCATGCTTTAAATTCCGTTTGCGCCTGTCGTAGCAGTGTTCCGATGTTCTGGATGCCCAAACTGTCGTTGAAGGCGTCCTCGCGCTGCTCTGTGATGAGGTAAATTTGATTGCGGAGGTCAATGAGTGATGTGTTAACGGGCGTTGCGGAAAGCATGAGTACTTTCGTTTTTGTGCCTGCCTTGATAATTTCATGCAAGAGGCGTGTATATCGGCTATGCCGGATGATATTGCCTGCGTCATCCCGGATAGGTTTCGTATCGTTTCGGAAGTTGTGCGATTCGTCAATTAGCACCATATCAAAATTGCGCCAGTTGAAATTTTCCAGGTTAATATCGCCGGCTTTGCCGCTGCTACGGGAAAGGTCTGTATGTGATAAGAGGGTATAACCGAACCTATCGTTAGGAAAAGGGTTGTCCTTTTGGGCGGTATGCGCTAAATATTTACCCCAGTTGTTGTTGAGTTTTTTTGGGCATAAAACAAGGATGCGCTCATTTCTCAGTTCAAAAAATTTGATAACGGCGAGTGCAGTATAAGTTTTGCCGAGTCCGACGCTATCGGCCAAAATGCATCCGTTGTGTCTTAAAAGGCGGGCGATGACGCTTTTGGCGCCGTCCTTCTGAAAGCCATATAACGCGTCCCAAATCTGGGTATCATACAGATGCATATCTTCTAGTTGCTGTTCGCCATCTCTTCTTGATTCGATTTCATCCCTGAACAGTTCATAGAGTGTCTTAAAATAGATGAACTCAGGGGCGTAATCTTTTCCGAGCCGGTTGAGTTCGGCGAGTACATCTTCCTTAACATCTGTGACAATTTTTTTTCGTTCCAGATATCATCAAACCATTTTTTGATTTCTTGTCTGTCGGTGTCATTATCGACGACAAAATTGAGTTCAATATTATTTGCCCGTGGGCTCAGTCCGAGTCCGTGCACGGTAAAATTGGAGCTCCCCATAATCGCTTTTTGCGCACCGTTGGTTTCAATATAATACATCTTGCCATGGAGTAGATTTGATTGCCGTGCGCTCTTGATTTCTACCTTCTCTTTTATCCATTGTGCACATGCGTTGGCGACTGATTTTTGTTGGAGCTGCTGGTTAAGGTGCAAGCCGCTGTCTAGAATATGGAAGGCTTTTTCTTGGGATTCACCTGGGGACATACCGGTGATAAAGTCGGGTTGCCCTAACAGAAATCGGAGTTCCGAGATTCCGTTCAGTCTATCTTTGAGTGCATTGAAGGCGTAAATTGTAAAGTATGCGGAGACGATTGAGAGTTTAGAACCTTTTTTAATTTCGTTGTCGAGGAAGTTTCCGACAGTTCCGCGGGAGTGGTTATCGCGTATGTTGGACTTAAAAGGAGGTTTATGATGTGACATGATTCGCTGCGTTCCTTCAGGCGTTTCAGGCGCGTGTGCCTGTCCGGATGCTGGCGTTTCGGTGGGCGTAGAATTGGCGTAACCCTTATTGTTAGCAAGGGTAACCGCCAGCTATTCTGTTATTCCACGGCCCAGGTTTCCCCTGCATTTAAGAGCGTCTCGAGGTTAGCTTCGCCCATGCGTTGTTTTGCAACCTGAATCTGCTCTGCCATCAAGTCCTCGTAACACGGCTGTTCGACGCTGCGGAAGATACCGATTGGATGCGGCATGCCGGCGGTATCACTCATGCGTGCGAGGAAGTTTGCCAACGTCGTATTCTCGGCGTACCTATCATGGACGATGAGCTCGCTGTTTGCATCGTTTGTGATTTCAACAACTTCAGGTTGGAATCCGTTTAAGCGGATACCTTTATTGCGCCCATTTCCAAAAATCAGCGGTTCGCCATGTTCAAGAAATACCGTGTTTTCAGCCTTCGTTGCTTTGTCGGTGTATTGTTCAAAAGCATTCTTGTTAAAAACATGGCAGTCTTGGTAGATTTCAATAAAGGAGGTACCTTTATGTTGATGTGCCTCTTTAATGATAGTGCGGAGATGATTCGGGTCCCTGTCGAGTGAACGCGCGACAAATGCTGCCCCGGAAGCCAAAGCGAGGCTAATCGGGTTAAAGGGCGCTTCTAATGAGCCGAGCGGTGTAGACTTCGTCATTTTCCCCTGCTCTGATGTCGGCGAATACTGTCCCTTTGTCAACCCGTAGATACGGTTGTTAAAGAGGAGTACGTTCATATCGAAATTTCGGCGCATCAAATGGATAAAATGATTTCCACCGATTGAAAGCGCGTCGCCATCGCCGGTAATCACCCAAATGGAGAGTTCCGGATTAGCGATTTTGACGCCGGAGGCTATCGTTGGTGCTCTTCCGTGAATCGTGTGAAAGCCGTAGGTGTTCATATAGTAAGGGAATCGGCTTGAGCACCCGATTCCGGAGATAAAGACGATATTTTCTCTCGGAATTCCGAGTTCGGGCATAATGCGTTGTGTCTGCGCTAAGATAGAGTAATCCCCACAGCCTGGGCACCATCGGACATCCTGGTCCGATTTAAAGTCTTTTTGGGTGGGCGCGCTTTTCGGTATGCGTGCAGTGTGTCTATTTTTCATTTTTTTGTCCGTCTATTTTTCTGAAAAAAAATGGTTATTGTCAAGGCGGTTTGGGTTCTCAATTCATATCCGTCGCGCTAAATCAAATTGTTAATTTTCGTTTCCAGTTCAGAAACGTGGAAAGGCTGTCCTTGAATTTTATTAAAGCCGATAGCGTCGACTAAATAGGTGCTCCGAATTAATTGGCGAAGTTGTCCGCTATTTAATTCGGGCATTAGAACCTTCTTGAACCTACTCAGGATATCGCCTAAATCGGTTGGCAACGGGTTGAGATATCGTAGGTGTACATGGGCGACGTCCTGTCCTGCTTCAAGACAATTTTCGACAGCGGTTCGGATGGCGCCGTATGTGCTTCCCCATCCGAGGACGAGGAGTTCCCCTTCAGCCGGCCCAAAGAGCTCAGTGCTAGGGATATCGGTAGCAATCCCGGCAACCTTTTTGGCTCTGATATTGACCATTTTTTCATGGTTTTCGGCATCATAACTGACATTCCCGGTAACGTCTGATTTTTCAAGTCCCCCAATTCGGTGTTCTAGTCCGGGTGTTCCGGGTTTTGCCCAGGGGCGTGCGAGGGTTTGAGGGTTCCTCAAGTACGGTTCAAACCCATTCAAAACCGTCTCGGGCTCAACAAAGTTCGGTTCAATATGAGGCAATTCGGCGATTTTTGGTATTTTCCAGGGCTCGGCGCCGAGTGCGATATAGAGGTCAGAAAGAAAGATGACGGGTGTTCTGTATTTAACGGCGATTCGGCATGCTTCGTAAACGGTATCGAAACAGTCATAAGGGCGCATGGGTGCGAGGATAGGCACCGGGGATTCGCCATTTCGTCCATAAAGCATTTGCAACAAGTCGGACTGTTCAGTTTTTGTGGGCATTCCGGTTGAGGGCCCGGCTCTTTGTATATTGCATATAACGAGGGGGAGTTCAGCTATCATCGCGAGATTAATAGCCTCGGATTTGAGAGCGAGCCCGGGCCCGCTACTGCCTGTGATGCCGAGTGCCCCGCTAAATGCGGCGCCGATTGCGACGCCGACGGCGGCGATTTCATCTTCCATCTGCATCGTTACGACGCCAAAATTGCGGTATTGCGCGAGTCCGTGCAGAATATCGCTTGCGGGTGTGATTGGATAACTGCCGTAAACAAGCGGTAAGCGCGCTTGATGTGAAGCGGCAACTAAGCCCAGCACGGTTGCCATGTTGCCCTCAATATTTCGATAAGTTCCTTGTGAAAAGGCGGCAGGTTTTACCTCGTATGAAGTGGCAAACTGCTCGGTGGCCTCGGCGTAAACGTTTCCGGCGCGAAGCGCAAGAATATTTGCCTCAATATACTGCGGCTTTGTGGCAAATTTTGTTTTAATCCACTTCATGGTATATTCCAAGGAGCGGTTATAGAGCCACAGAATCATGCCGAGGGTAAAAAAGTTTTTGCACCGGTCGATTTCGGCGACAGAGAGTTGTGTTGTTTCGAGTGATTTTCGGGTGAGCCCTGTTAAGTCGGTGGGGAAAAGCTGATATTTTGTGAGGGAATCATTTTCAAGCGGATTATTATCGTAGCCCGCCAGTCTCAAATTTCGGCGAGTGAAATTATCCGAATTCACAATAAGAATGCCGTTAGGTTTGAGTTTATCAAGCTGGACTTTTAAGGCGGCGGGATTCATAGCGACAAGCACGTCGCACCTGTCTCCGGGGGTGTGAATCTGCTCGCTTGAAAAGTGGAGTTGAAATCCGGAAACGCCTGCCAAAGAGCCGGCGGGCGCCCGGATTTCAGCGGGGTAATCTGGCAAGGTAGCAACATCATTGCCAATGAGGGCCGTCGTCTCTGTCATTTGAGCGCCAATTGTTTGGGAGCCGTCGCCGGAGTCTCCAGCAAACAGGATAGTCGCTTCCTCAATTTGCGATACAGACTTACGCATCACAATCGGTTCCTTCCGTAGAACGGGGGTAAAATTACATTTCAAGCCCCCTCGCGGGCTTTCATTGCATCTCGAACGGGCCTGGGCGGTAGCGTTAAGACTTCCTGTGGAAAACTATCAACAAGATGGGAAATGACATCGCGAATCGATACCATGCCGACGGGCTGATGCAGTTCATTGACAATCGGCAGATGCCGGTAACCGCCACGCGCCATGTAGAGAATCGCGGTATCCAACAAATCCTCGGCATGCGCTGTTTCAGGATTGGCTATCATGAACTGTTCAACGCTAATTTTCTCAAGGTTTCCAACAGATTTGTTGAGAATTTCACGGAGCACGTCACGTTCACTAAAAATACCACAGAGCCGCCGATGCGCATCGACAACCGGGGCAGCTCCAACTTTATGCTCGAGAAAGATGTCTATTGCATCTTGTATACTACAGCCGAGGGCAATTGTAACAACCGGGCGCATCAGTGCCCGAAGCGGGATTTGAATTTCAAGCGTGTTCGAGGCTTTGAGTGCCACATCCTGCTCCATCTGTTCTAATTCTTCATCAATGGCTACATCGTACAGCATGGCTACCTCCCCGGTGCTTTATTCTCTATAAATATCGCGACGTGATTTAAAATATCACGCGTCGAAATTAATCCGACGGGATAGGCATCACCCTGTTCATCCCAGACGCAGAGGGGCACGTGCCTAAAATGTCCAAGGTGCATGAGGTTTAAGGCAAACGCAATCGAGTCACTGGCACGGAGCGCCTCTGGGGCATCTGTCATGACGGTTTCAACGGCGGTTTCTTCAGGGACTAACCGCCCGCCGACAATATGAACAAGCAAGTCACGTTCTGTCACAATGCCGTTCAATCGCTGGGAATCGTCAACGACGAGAATACACCCAAACCCTTCCTCCTGCATTGTGGCGATGACATCTGAAACAGGGGCGCCAACTTGTACAGTGATAGGTTGGTTATAATTGATTGTGCTAATCGGTAGTGACAACGTTCGCGCGTCCATCGCGTGAATTCCTTAAAATTTAACGTTTAATGAAGCGGATAGGTTATGAGCGTACTCATTATCTTAAGTATACTATAATTTCTGCCGATTTGCAAGAAAAATGTGAGATTAGGTAACACCAGTTAAAAGCGGTTTCTATAGGGCCAAGGTGACAGCCTTCGAAGTCGGTGAGCCCCATCCTTGTACCAGGATAGTCCATCGCCCTGCCGGCCCGCCTGCTACCATCATCAATAAATCTTCAGTCTTGTAGTGTTGTGTCTGTTCTGCAATATAACGTCGCGCGTCGTTTTTGCCAAACCCATCGGCGGATATTGTTTTGGCGTGTTCAATCCCGACGACGAGCAAGGTTTGGCCGCCACTGTTGCCCGGTGCGATTAAGTTGTGACAAATCGTGTTGAGAATCCCTTCTGCGGTATTACTACCGTGTTCGTTGATGCTTTGTGGCCCGGCGCTTGCGAAGACTGTCACGGTGCTGTCCTCTTCTTGAAAACCGCGTTCAACATGTAAAGGGAGCCACGGACTGTCGTCTTCATTTTCAGCAATACAGCATGTATATTTCCCGGGGTGCCCAAAAGCGGCCCTGTCGAGTTCACCGGGCAATGCGCCACCGATATTCGTGCAGACGAGTCTAACAGCACGTCCAATAGTGGCATTCGCGCGCCATCCTTGCCCGAAGAGGTTAAAACCGTGGTTAATGTCTAATGATTTCCGGAGAGGGCCATTAATAATAAGCATCGGGGCGACATGTGATGTCGTCACCTGCACCCCATGGAGATTGAACTCGTCTGCCGATATCGCCTCTACTGCTTTGAGGACAATTGGTAAATAGTCCGGGCGGCATCCTGCCATGACGGCGTTAATTGCTACTTTTTCAACAGTTGCTCTACCCCATTTTGGGGGTATGGGGGCAATAAGTTCCGCAGGGCGCCGGGCTGTACCGCTGAGCATTTTCTCAACGCGCGCGGGGGTAGGCGGTACGACGGGAAGTCCATCTGTCCAGCCGTTATCATAACAGGCTTCAATCAGCTCATCGGTATCGGGAATCTCTACGTGGGTGGATTGCCATTGATATGTCATGTGAGTTCCTTTCATCTAAATGTTACTAACCCAAAATACTCGCCTTATGTTCACCTATGTATTTGAGATGGGCATTGCGAATAGCAGTCTATTGGAGCAACTCAACAGCTCTGGCTTTTCTGTATCAATTGAGATACTGACTGGAATCGGTTATAATATTAGCACATATTTTTTTATTTGCAAGCGCCTATTTTTGGCGTATAGGGCATTTATAGTCAGTCAAGCCTATCATTAATTATCTGTGCCCCTGCAATGGATGCCCTCTGTCCCGGCAAACGGGTAAAATCGTAGCCCTCTCCTGGCGATAGGAGATAGCCGCCCGTTTAGCTTGTTGAAAGTGTTCTCTTCTAAAATCCGTTCGCGGTTTCGACATTTTCGTGAATTTGCCGAGGCGTTGGGTGCAAGCATCCAAGAGAAGAGCCATCGTAGCGGGGTATTTGCTATTCTGCTCCACACACACATTTTTCAGGCGGAACAAAATCGATTTGGAGTCTATATGACACCTGTTACATTTCAAGGCATTATTTCGGCAAGGGCAGTTGTTGGCAAGTTTTTAAAACCGACGCCGCTAATCCATTATCCTGAATTATCAAAGCGCCTCGGTTTTGAAGCCTATATCAAGCACGAAAATCACCTACCGACAGGCTGTTTTAAGGTGCGAGGCGGCTTAAATTTCATGTCGCTTTTGCCGGCGGAACAACGAAAGTTAGGGGTTGTTACGGCAACCCGCGGCAATCACGGGCAGTCTATCGCTTATGCGGGAAAAGCGTTTGGGCTCAAAACAACTGTCGTCGTTCCACATGGGAACAATCCGGAAAAAAATAGTGCGATGCGGGCTTACGGGGCTGAAATCATTGAACACGGCGCTGATTTTGACGAGGCGCGCGAATTATGTGAGACACTTCAGGCAGAACGCGGGCTATATTATGTGCATCCGTGTCTTGAACCTGCACTTTTTCACGGCGTTGGTACCTATTCCGTTGAGATTTTTGAGGAACAACCGCATGTCGATGCGATTATTGTCCCTATCGGTGGCGGAAGTGGGTGTTGTGGGGCAATTACCGTAGCGAAGGCAATTAATCCCAATGTTTCTGTTATCGGCGTGCAAGCCGAAAACGCTGCGGCTGTCTATCTCTCTTGGAAGGCGGGGAAACCTATAGAAACCGATTCCTGCAATACCGTCGCGGATGGGCTTGCAACGCGGGTACCATTTAGATTGCCCTTTTCCATCATCAAAGATGGAATTAACGACATTGTTTTACTCAGCGAGGCCGAAATTCGTGACGGTATCCGACTCGCCTTACGATGGACGCATCACCTGGCAGAAGGTGCCGGGGCAGCGCCGATAGCGGCAGCCCATAAACTGAACGGGCGGCTTGCAGGGAAGAATGTCGTCATGGTAATGAGCGGCGGTAATTTGGATACTGCAACCCTCACTTCGGTATTAGCAGACAGCTAAATCATACCAGTTGTGAATCACGTAAACCGGGGCAGAACCTTCAGCTAGTTGCAGCATGGCACATTTTTTGTCTGTGACGAATTCGTTACGAAGTGTATTGATTTGTACCGCATCAACGTGCATTGACGCGAGGTTCCAGCGCAAGTTTTCGCTGTTTTCTACCACCACGCCTGGCTCTTCTGCGATGAGGGAGACGCGCTGCAACCCGCTGTTTTTTCGGATTAACCGCAATTGTGATACCACATAGTGAATCGTTTGTCGCGCATCTCGCATCTCCGCTCTGTATACTTTTCCGGCACCGGCTCGTGATTTATTACAAAGGTTCATCCTATTCTCGCCAAAACGCATCAACTTTAAGTTTCCAAGAAACTGTTCTGTCTCATACTGCCCCGGCCGCGGTAAGCCGCCATAAATGATAATATGCTGGCAATCGTACTGTTCTATGGCGTAGACGACAGCTAGCTGGCCGTCGGTATAATCCTTATCTGTCTGTCCAATCCATTCCTGAACGATATGTTTCGCAATATCCGTGTCCAATGCATCCACGGAATCCAAATCCCCGATGAGGATATCAGGCGTAAGATGAATGCCATATCTCTGATTTAATTGGTGAAAAATGCGCAACCCGCCGTCAGCACAGATGAGCGGTAGGTGCTTCGCCTCAGCCTCCTCAATTTCTTGTCGATAAAAATTGAGGTACCTCGCGTCATAATATCCGTTGAGAAAAATTAGAGCTGGGTTCATAGTCTATTTAGATGCGATTGCTTTTTAAACGAACAACTCCTAACGGATAGCTTCTGATTCGACTCAAGGCATGGAAACGTTATAGGACGGAATCAGGTGTGTGGGATGATATGAACGCTTGACACGCTTTAGGTTTTCTAACCCGGAATCCCCCATCGCGTTAATCCATTTGGGGGCGGCACCGGTTAAGGAGAGATGTTGTTGATATCTCTGCGTCTGAAAGCATCGGGCGAATTCTCGATAGAGAAACTGCGCAAGTCCCTTTATCTTCAGCTCCGCTACTTCAAACATCACACAGAATATCTCTTGAGTCAGTGGATATGCAAAGAGATACCCCTTGAGCTCGCGATTGATGTAGACAACGCTGCCAATCAGTCCCAAAGCTTCGGCATGCGCGATACCGATTCTGTGGGCGGCGCGAGAATGCTGAAGCATCGTCCGGTAAACCACATCATCATATCGTTCGGTTCGTTCTGCATGCCATATATCGTATAAAGCGAAACACTCAGCGAGGTTGGTGGAACAATACGTTCTGAATTCTGCTAACGGATAATTTGCGCGAAAAACGTTGTAGGCATGCCGCTTGCTCTTGTAACGATTTCCCTTTAATTGAGCAAGCGCTTCCGTCCGATATAGGTACTCGTTCTCTTTGAAATTGGCACGAAACCCGTTATTTTGAGGTGAGCCTGTTCCAAAATCCTGCGTGATACCGAAAACGGGGAGCATCTCGCGTGTCACATTTTCTATCCGGGCGATATGTGCATTGCGATTTGTTTCAAGCATAAACCGGTATGCCTCGCGAACAACTTTCCGGTAGGCAGCATCTGCGACATCTCGATTTTTCGAGGGGTGTCTGCCTAATGGGGGCAGTGGCATGAAATAGTCATCGTTTTGCTTCGCAAATAGACAGAAATAGTTATCTCGTTGTGCCCAATAAAACTCAAAATTGTCACGCCAGATGTAGATTGGTGCGAACGCATAACTGGAAAGTTCTACATTCATCTGAACGGCATGTTCATCAAACAGTGATTTGTCACCGAGAGTTAGTAGACGAAGTTGCATGCGGTTTTAGGTTCCGATGTACTTTAACAGCGTTTTTTAAAATATGGACAATTTCCACGGTATCTTGGTAATCTCCAATAAGGCTCCAGTTAGAAGCAATCTGTGTCGCAACGGTTTCGGATTCAACGTAATCAATGAGATGGCGAATCTGTTTCTGAAACACTTCTGTTTTGAGATGCGTTTCGCCAAAAGGACAAAGGGTATCCACACCAATAACAACTTCGCTTCTATCTTCGTTGAACATCAAGGCAAAAGGGTAGAGCTGGCAATCAAGCGGGCGACTGGCGTAGATGGTACAGTGGCCCGTTACAGGCGCAAAAAAGGGGCAGATGTAGAAGTCTTTGTAAGGTTTTAACCGAATCTGATGGCTTTTTCCATCCGGCTGCCGCAAAAATTGTGACGGATTAACGCCCTGGGAGAGAACAGCTTCCGTCTCTGATTCGGTAAAAATTGGGGCGAGCGGGCTGTCCACTTCCAAAAACCGACAACAGACATCGCATGAAAAACAGACTTCGTTGGGTATAATTTGGAGGAGTCTTTTGTCGGATTGAAGCGGATTTTTCATGGTGTTAAGCCGGATTTTCTCTGGGAACTTAAATTGCGTGCGATACAAAAAGATGTCATTTATGAAAGAATTTTCGGATAGCGTCAATTACGGTATACACGTCCTCTTCGGTTAAACCGGGGTGAAGCGGTAGGCTGACAACGCGTTTAAAAGCAGCTTCAGCATTTGGGAAATCGCCCTGGCAATACCCGTACTGATTCTGATAAAACTCGAAGAGGTGCAATGGGATATAATGAACGCTACACTCGATATTTTGCTGGCGGAGGGTATTGATAAATTCATCGCGGTTGCCTGTCTCGAGTTGAATGATGTAGAGGTGCCAGGCATGCGTTCCGATTTCTGGAGGCGGCGACGGGGGTATCCGAATTTCAGGGAGTTTTGCGAGTTCCGTTTGGTAGATGCTGGCGTATTCTCGACGGCGCATGTGCTGTTTATTGAGTTTGAGAAGTTGACACAACCCCATCGCCGCTTGAATATCACTCATATTGTATTTGTACCCTTCGGTTGTAATGTCGTAACGCCAAATACTCCGTTGAGATTGGCGGCGCCAGGCATCCGCATTAATACCGTGCAGCCGCATTGGGCGGCAACGTTCCGCAAGCGTGTCGCTGTTGGTAGTCATCATACCGCCTTCCGCAGTCGTTAGATTTTTATTCGCATAGAAACTGAAAGCTGAGACATCTGCAAGGGTACCGATGTAATGCCCCTTATATTTCGCGGGAATCGCATGGGCAGCATCATCAATGAGAATCAGATTGTGGTGTCGACAGATATCGCGGAGGGCATCCATATCACACGGGTAACCGGCGATATGCACAGGGAGTATCGCTTTCGTATCCGGTGTAATTGCTTGTTCAATATTAGCGATATCAATATTCAACCTGCACTCATCAACATCAACAAAAACAGGTTTTGCGCCGACGTATCGAATCGCTTCAGCTGTCGCTGTGAAGGTGTATGGGGTTGTAATGACTTCATCGCCATTTCCGATTCCGGTGGCGACGAGACTGAGATGCAAGGCGGCGGTACAAGAGCTCACTGCGATGGCATGTTTGACACCGATGTATTCGGCAAAAGCACTTTCAAATTCGCGCACCTTCGTACCCGTGCTAATCCATTTCGAGGCGAGGACAGCAGTGACAGCATCGATTTCAGTCTCATCAATCCACGGACGACTGAACGGAATAAAACGGTTTTGTGACATAATAAATTCCCTTAACTCCGGATGTGAGTTTCGCTTATCTCCGTTGCGTCGTCTGTTTGCAATAGCCGAATCATCGCATCAAGCGCGAGTGTATAACTCTGTGCCCCAAATCCCCCAATGACACCTACAGCAACAGCAGAAATATAGGAATGATGCCGGAATGTTTCCCGGGCATAGATATTGGACAGATGAACTTCAATCACAGGTAACGCCACGGTGGAGAGGGCATCGCGAATGGCAATGCTTGTGTGTGTGTAAGCTGCGGGGTTAATCAAGATGCCGTCGGCCCAATTGATGTGGCTTCCGATAATTGAGACAATCTCTCCTTCGTGATTAGATTGAAGGATTTTCAAAATAACATCGGCCGGCGAAGCAGCCGCTTGTCTATCAAGTCCAGCGTTGATATCTTTCAACGTTCGATACCCATAAATTTCTGGTTGGCGTTTCCCTAATAGATGCAGATTTGGGCCATGAATCACTAAAATGTTCATAAGTTTACGGGCATTCGTTTGTTTTGCCCACCGCTTTCGCTTTGGGATATAAGCCCGCTAAAGGGGTAATCCCTGTGAAATAAAAATGACACTGCCGTCAAAGTGTGGTATGATGATACTATCGCGTTAGGGACACAATCAAGCCCGCTGCGAGGCGTGTCTGTCCCTAACAAGAATTGATTGCAGGTAAAAGGCGCGATACACGATATCCCATGAAAACCTATCAATATAAAATTGGCAATCAATCGAATACGATACGTCTTGGCAACCTGCTTGACGATATGTGGCAGGTGCATGTGTATTTCCATAAGTGGCAGCGTCACCGGTATAAAGATGGCTTGCCGTATGCCAACTACGCTGCAATGTGTCGACATGCCTGCATATTGAAACGAACCACACATCCCCATTGGAAGGTGTTGCCAAGCCAAGCCATCCAAGCAGAGTTGGAACGAATTGATAATGCGTATCAAAGGTTCTTTAATAAACGGGGAGGTAACCCCCATATCAAACCGGAGCATAAGTTTAAGTCTATCACGCTGAAACAAACTGGATTTAAACTGATTAATAACTGTATCACACTCACCTTTCGTCAGTGGGATAAAGGGACGTGGCGATTTGATAAAGTGCCAACTACGTTTCATAAGCACCGCCCGTGGCATGGGACTCTCCGTCGTATCACCATCAAACGTGATACTTGTGGCGACTATTGGCTTTACATCATAACGGATGACACCGATTTTAAGACGCTGCCGACAACAGGTGAAAGCGTTGGGGCAGACGTCGGACTCTCATCTGCTTACTTGACTCTTAGCACGGGTGAGAAAAGACACCACCCGCACCCTTTGAAACACTCCTTGAACAAACTTCGGACTCTCAACAAAGCATTGAATGGTAAGCAAAAAGGTTCTAACCGTTGGTGGCGGTGTGTCAGGCAACTTGCACACCTGTATCGGAAAATTAGCAACCAACGCAAAGACTTTCACTGGCAACTGGCAAGTGAACTTTGTAAAAAGTTTTCTTGCCTTTGTCCTTGAGACATTGAACCTTGATGGCATGAAACGCCTGTGGGGGCGTAAAGTCTCGGAACTCGCTTTTTATCAATTTGTTGAGATATTGAAGTATAAATGTAGTAAACATAAGCGTATGATGAAACAAGTCGGACAATGGACTGCCACAACAAAACCGTGTAGCGATTGCGGTTTTCATAACGAAAGCCTAACATTGAAGGACAGGCTTATTACATGCCCCGACTGTGGTTCACACCACAATAGGGATATAAACGCTGCGCGAAACATATTGCGGGCAGGGATAGCCGTTACCTAACGATATGCCTTGTATCCACTTTGAAGGATACAGGGAAAATGCCCGCTGGTGGAGCGACAGTAAGACGGTTGACTCTATGAGAAAACGCAGTTGCTATGAAACCGAAGCCCCACGCTTTAGCGTGTGGGTGCTATCACTAAAGCAAAAGTCCTCTGTAATAGCGGATGGCCTTTCTATCTCACAAAGTGATTTTAGCTTTTAACTGTACCTAAATTATAAGTCCGAACCGGTTTGATGTCAACATTTTTTCACAATTAATCTATCTGCGGGTCCAACGCGTCACGTAGCGCATCGCCGAGGAGGTTAAATGCCAAGACGACAAGAAAAATCGCACCCCCCGGTACGGCAACGGTAAGTGGGGCGCGTCGAATAAAATTACGGTTTTCGTGGAGCATCGCGCCCCATTCCGGTTCCCCGATTTCGGCGCCGAGCCCGAGGAAGCTAAGCCCCGCAGCATCTAAAATCGCAGCACCGATGCCGAGCGTCGCTTGCACAATCAACGGAGCAATACAGTTAGGCAGGACGGTTCCTATCAGAATTCGTAAGTCGCTTGCACCGATTACCTTTGCTGCCATGACATAGTCGAGTTGGCGAACCTTGAGGACAGATGCGCGCAAGATGCGCGCGTACTGCGGTATATAGACAATCGAAACCGCGATAATCGCATTAGTAAGGCTCTGCCCAAGAATTGTAACAATAACCATGGCAAGCAAAATGCTAGGCATAACTAGCATGATATCCATCATACGCATGATGATGTTGTCAAACCAGCCGCCGTAGTACCCAGCAATTGCACCGAAAACAGTGCCAAACCCGAGCGAAAAAGCCGTCGCGATGAAACCTACCTTAAGTGAAATGCGGGTGCCGTGGACGATTCGGCTGAACAAGTCACGTCCGACACCGTCCGTGCCGAGATAGTGCTTAGTCGAACTTCGCTGAAGCCGTTCAATTACGTTCGCCTGCCGCGCGTCGTGGGTTGCAATTAACGGGGCAAAGATAGCTACAATCACGAAAAATAGAATGATTGATGCCCCAATCAAGGCAGAAGGGTGATGGGATAATTTACCCAATGCTTGGTGGGTGATAGGCGCACGCCCGTTCATGTGGCATCGTCTCCAATCCGAATGCGCGGTTCAAAGTAAGCGTAAAGCATGTCCACCACAAGGTTCACTAACATAAATATGGTAGCGACGAAGAGGACGCCACCTTGGATAGGGCGAATGTCGCGGGATTCGACGGCATCGCGGAGCCACGAACCGAGCCCGGGCCAAGAGAAGATGTATTCCGTCAAAATCGCGCCGCCCATTAAATAACCGAATTCGAGGCCGATGATGGTAAGGATAGGCACCATACTATTTTTCATCGCGTGTTTGCAGAGCACCCGCCAACGGGGTAACCCTTTCGCGTACGCCGTGGTGATATAGGGTTGATTGAGCACTTCGAGGAGACTGGAACGCGTCATACGCGCAATCATCGCCAAGGGGATTGTGCCTAAGGTAATTGCCGGTAGAATGAGATGCGCAACCGCGTTTCGAAACGCAGCAAAGTTGCCAGCAAGAAGCGTATCAATCAGGTAAAAGCCGGAACGTTTTTGAATCTCTAAATCTAAGATTGAATCTAATCGTTGTGTACTTGGAAGAACTGGCCACAGGTAAGAAAAGAGCAGAATCAACATCAAACCCAACCAGAAAATCGGCATGGAGATGCCTGCAAGGGACGTGGACATGGAGAAGTAGTCCCAAAACTTTCCACGGTGCACAGCGGCGATGATTCCTGCACTGACACCGAACAGAATTGAAAATGCCATCGCGGTAAAGGTTAATTCCACCGTGGCGGGGAAGTAACGTCTGATTTCCTGAACGACAGGTTGCTTCGTTTTAAATGAACGTCCTAAATCAAGACGTGCAATATCTGATAAAAATTTTGCGTATTGTTGATAAAGCGGTTTATCAAGCCCTATCTCTTTTCGGAGTTCGGTGAGTGCCGCTTCGGTGGCGCGTTCCCCCAAAATGGCGAGTGCAGCATCTCCCGGAATGAGATGCACCATAAAAAAAACTAGCAGCGATACGCCTAAAAGCGATACCCCCATGGAGAGAAACCGTTGGATTATATAAGCGAGCAATGACTCAACCCTCTTTAGTGCGACGGTTTGATTGCCGCGAGAACTTGACATGCCTCGAAAAATAGCGCGTGAGGCAGGCACACACCCTGAAATTAGAAAAATGGGTTATGTGCTTTCTCTTCACCAACGGTGCTAGCCGGGCCGTGCCCGGGAAATAACCTCACATCATCCGGCAGAGAGAGTAGGTGATTCCGGACGCTGTTTATTTCGGCTTCATAAGAGGTATTCGGCCCGCCAACAGAACCCGCAAAAATAGCATCCCCCACGAATCCAACGTTTTTTGTCAGAAAACTGCACCCGCCAGGGGTATGTCCAGGTGTGTTGACTACGGTGACAATCAGCTCCCCGACTGTCAGCACATCCCCATGTTCAACTTCTCTGATTTTCTGGCTGCTTCGGGGGTTAGGTTCATTTTTGTGGATATAGCTCGGCGCCCCAGTCATTTCTTGGAGTTGTGGTAATCCATCGGCGTGGTCCCGATGAGCGTGCGTCAAAAGAATGGCGGTTGGATTGAGACTGCGGGCGGCTAACTGCTCAAGAATAAGATTCGGATGCGCTGCAGTGTCAATAATCGCCGATGCCGATGTGGCATTGCAAATTAAAATATAGGCATTGACGGGCCACCCGCCGACGGGGGCGCTCACCGTTATCACCTCACAGTTGTCACCTTGATAAGGAGATTCCGTGAGAGCGGGTTGCCAGGTTTCGGTGGCAATATCTATCAGTTTTGCCGCGTTTAAATTAAGGGCTTTTGCGAGTTCAGAAACTTGTGATTCCGTCGGTTTTAAGGTATACTGCTCCATCCGGGAAAGTTGAGATTCGGTAATTCCAGCTGCAGCGGCCGTTTGCGCGAGATTCAGGTTCTGGCCGCGTCTCGCTTTTCCGATAATGTCGCCGAATTCGTCCTCAAGTACGTATGCCATCGCCGTGTTCTCCTTTTTGTCATGCTTGTACCCTGTCAAGCAGTCTTGGATGTCCCAATAAATCATGGTGAGTTGAAAGTGTATTCTGGGTATGGTAGGATTAAGTATAGCAGAAAAGCGGGGACAAGGCAACGCAAAAATGGGTTAAGTGAGGATAATTTAATATAGAGGAAATAGAATTACCACGTCAGAAACCCACCACTCGCAAAAGGGGAAATGCCTCCTTTTCTTTTTCAGTCTTACAATTTTTTGAATCAGGAGATATTTTATGAAGCTCGGTTTGGTTACCTATAATATGGCGAAAGATTGGGAGGTTTCCACAATCATTGAACGGTGTGTGGAAACGGGTTTTGAGGGTGTTGAGCTACGGACAACCCATGCGCATGGGGTGGAAGTGTCGCTTTCGGAAAGTGAACGGGCGACTGTAAAACAACAGTTCGCCGACTCGCCAATTGAAATCGCGGGCTTAGGTTCCGCGTTTGACTATCATGCGGTGGAACCGGGAGTTGTCCGTCAGAATATAGAAGGAACGAAGGCTTATTCCCAATTAGCAGCGGATGTCGGCGCCCCCGGCGTGAAAGTCCGACCAAATGGACTACTCGCAGAGGTGCCTGTGGAAAAAACGCTGGAACAAATTGGACGGGCTTTGCGGGAATGCGGTGAGTTCGCAGCAAACCTTGGCGTGGAAATTCGCTTAGAGGTACACGGGGGCGGAACATCGGAATTGCCACATATTCGCACGATTATTGATATAGCGGAACATGAGAACGTCTCTGTCTGCTGGAATTCTAACTTTGGAGAAGTCGAAAACGGCTCAATTCTCAACAATTTCAGTTTTGTAAAGGGACGAATCGGATTGGTACATATCACTGAATTACACCGTCCGGAATACCCCTGGCGGCAGTTGTTCACCTTACTGAGGGAATCCGGATACTCAGGTTACTGTCTCGCTGAAATCGCCGGCAGTTCCGAACCGGTGCGGGTGATGAACTATTATCGGGCATTGTGGGAGCAGTTGGCTGCATGAAGAGAATCCCACTTTATGTCTTCTGCCTCGCGGTGGTTCTATTGAATAAAATCGCTTTGAGCAATCCACCTGAAATCGTGACGCTGACGAACGATATATGGCGCGTTGAAATTGCTACCCAATCGCTTGAAGTGCTTGCACAGCAAAAAGGGAGAACTGCGTTCCGAATTTCACAAGGGCAGCCGGGGCTTGGAAACGTTATGGCACTTGTCCAAGGAGATAACCTAGTCAATTGGAAACTGCCTAAATCTTTCTTCAGCGTGCGGGCTGAATTAATTGGAGATGTGCTCTCCGTTGAATTCGTTTCAGAAGCATCCGGCAATTTGACATGGCCCCTGATTCAAGGTACTTCATCGCTTCAGGGATACATCTTCCCATTTTTCGAGGGCAGCTACGTCCCAGTAGATGATAAGCTTTGGCAGGATTTCTTGCGCGAACAGGGGGCGATAAACACAACCTCGGGGCTCTCAATGCCATTTTGGGGTTTAGATTTTGGAGAATGGAACCTTACCTATATTTTAACAAATCCGTTCAATAACCGATTGACATTCGACACAGTGGCAGAATTTGGATTAGGAATGCGGGTATCACATGCCTTCACGCCGAATTGGGTACGGAAAAGATACGGCGTGCGTATCTCACTCGGCGGGGGCTCCCCTGTTACACCCGCGAAGACTTACAGGCGGTGGTTGAAGCAGAACGGTGAATTTGTCTCATTTGTTGAAAAGGTTAAAATGAACCTGGATAAGAAATCTCCGACGAGATTATCCCAGGAGTCACAAAAATCAGCAGAAGCTGAACGCGCTACACACGACGAAAAAACGAGATTATCCCATGAGTCACAAAAATCAGCAGAAATTGAACGCGCTACACACGACAAAAATAAGTTGCATCAGAAATCTCCGACGAGATTATCCCATGAGTCACAAAATCAGCAGAAGCTGAACGCGCTACACACGACGAAAAAGCGTTCTACACACGACGAAAAACAGGTGGCTGAGGTAGAGAAATTACTGGGCGCTGCGCATATCTATCTCTGGGGTAGCAATCTGCTCGGGCGACACGATATAACGGACTGGAAGGCGTTCGCCTCAAAACTCAGTCACGTTCCCGATGAAAGGATACAGGAGACTGCCGAGACATATATTTTTTCACAACTCAACGCGGAAGCAAAGGAAACCGTCCAAGAGATTGCTCAGTCATCACACGTATCAAAATACAACCAGCGGGTTGTCAGCCGTGCGATAAGTGAACAACTTGAGGCGCCGAATTTTTACAATCCACCTGCTTGGACAGGGATTCTTCTGAACCCTGAAACGGAGCGGTTGCTCTCGCGAAATCAGTCCACGCTATCACTTTCAGAGATTTACCGGCGGAACAGTCTTCTGTTTTACGCTGTGTTTTCAGATATGCTACTGCATCCCGATGTATGGGGAGACGGGCTCTCTGTAAAACTGTTGGAACGGTTCGCAGAAAATGGACTTGACAGACTCTGGCTGGGTGTTGATTCGTGGCAGGACGGGTTTCGGCACCCTACTGCCGTCGCGAAGGCAAAAGCGCTCGGCTATTTGATTGGGCCTTATGACTCATACCATAGCATCCATCATCCGGACGAAAAAGATAGCTGGGAAACCGCACAGTTTGACCATTTGCTTTATGAGGGTGGTGCCATTATCAACGCAGACGGCACAAAGAATAGAGGGTTTAAAAAGAAGGGGTATCACTTAAGTCCGCTCGCTGCGCGCCCGCATGTTGAAAACCGGGTTAACAATATCGTCGCACAGATGCCGGTAGGCTTCAATTCGTGGTTCATTGATTGCGATGCCTACGGCGAGCTTTTTGACGATTATTCACCATTGCACCCTGCAACACAGTTAGATGATATGAAGGCGCGACTCGCACGTATCGCGTGGATTCGGGATAGACACCACACCGTTGTCGGTTCAGAAGGGGGTGCTGCCTATGCCGCGGCGACGCTTCATTTTGCACACGGGATAATGACACCTGTCATCGGGTGGGGTGATGCAGACATGACGACAAAAACATCGCCATACTACATAGGTGGATACTGGCCCCCCGAGGCCCCGGCGATTCATATAAAGCAGGTGCCTCTCAAACCACGCTACTTGTATCTCTATTTCGAACCGCGCTTCCGGTTACCACTTTACCAAATTGTGTTTCACGATTCCGTGGTGACGACAAATCATTGGCATTCCGGTACGCTAAAATTCAAAAACGTCACGGAAACCTTGTCTCTGCTGGAATTGCTATACAATGTTCCACCGTTGTACCATCTGAATATGGCAGAATTTTCAAAGCATAAAGCCTGGATAAAGCGACACTATGAGTTCTTTTCACCGTTGCATCGACAGATTGGGGGACAGGCGATGACGGATTTTGAATGGCTCACTGAGGATAAGCAAATCCAGCGAACAGCGTTTGCAGATACTGTTGAAATCTTTGCGAATTTCCGGAGAGATTTGTTTAACCATGAAGATGTCACCATTCCCGCGCGAAGTATTGTGGTAAAGTGGATTGAGACTGCTCAAATGCAGGTTTTTTCTTGGGAAAAATAAAAACCGTGCCTATGCGAAAATTCGTGCCCCTTATAATTAAGTTGCATGAGAAATCTCCGACGATATTACCCACGGCTTGTGAAAAACAGCAGAAGCGCAGCATACTGAACCCGACGAAAAAACGATATTATCCACGGATTGTCAAAAACAGCAGAAGCGCAGCGTATTGCACCCGACGAAAAAACGATATTATCCACGGATTGTGAAAAAACAGCAGAAGATGAACGCACCGCACCCGACGAAAAAGTGAAATTTTAATTTGCAATTCGGGTTACAATCGTGTATAATTACTTTGCACAATCCCCCATAGCTCAGTCGGTAGAGCAGATGGCTGTTAACCATCGTGTCGGCGGTTCGAGTCCGTCTGGGGGAGTACCAAAAAAGAGTGCTGATGAATTTCCTAGTTCATTAGCACTCTTTCCTGTAGCACGTCGTAGGAGCGCATCGTAGATGTGGATGTTTTGGGTGTCAGGCATCCCGAAAACCGCCGTGATGCCCTGTCCCTTCAAACATTCAATAAGAATATCTCCGCCTTTCACGTATCAACTCCTTTATCGTATGAGATATAGGGCAGATATAGCGCGTTACCCTTACGGTTGTCAATCTTTATGCTTTTTGAGAAAGTTTTCTAACCATACATCCGGTTTATAGCCAAGATACCTTAGCAGATTGCAGCCGATGCGCTTGACAAATTTGGGTGTTGCGTTAAAGAGTTTCAATTGCCAACTCATATTTTCGTCGGGTGCAGTGCGTTCATCTTCTGCTGTTTTTGACAAGCCATGGGTAATATCGTCGGAGATTTCTCCTGCAACTTATTTCGGATATTTCTCATACAAGTTCATTTTTCTCGGTATTTAAAAAGAGCATTCCGGGCGAATTACTGCAGACACAACAATTGGACTAGGTCCAAATCGCTTCGCCCGTGGTTTTATCAAAGAAGTGTAGCCGTTCAGGAACAAACGTGACGTAGAGGGATTCCCCAATTTGCGTCTGAAAATTAGGAGCTGCCCTGGATTTGAGAGTCGTGTGCGCACCAGTCGCATCCGTTCCGAGTGTTAACTCAACTATCGTCTCGGCACCAAGTGGTTCGACACTATAGACTTCCGTTTGAAACGCATTCGGTATCAGCTGATGACTGACAATGACATCTTCAGGGTGCACCCCCAAAATAGCCGAACGGTTTTCGGCAACTTCGTGAAACGCTTTAGTGATGCGTACATCCTGAATTGTTACTGAAGAGGCGGCTAGATTTCTGCTGAGTTTACCGGCATTTTTCTCAGAACCCCTGGAACTTGAATTTTGTGTACGTTGAAAGGGTGCCGCCATTAGCGTGAATTGGAGCTGGGCGTTGCTGCTAGAAATTTCACACGGGATGCAGTTCATGCTGGGACTGCCAATAAAATTCGCAACGAATAGGGTGGCAGGATGGTTATAAATATCAGAAGGTGTGCCCAATTGCTGGATTTTTCCTGCTTCAAGAACAGCGATTCTGTCTGCCATAGACATCGCTTCAATCTGCTCGTGCGTGACGTAGAAGGTTGTTGTTTTGAGTGCACGTTGCCTCCAGCGGATTTCGCCCCGCATTTCCACCCTTAGTTTTGCATCGAGGTTAGAGATGGGTTCATCCATCAGAAAGAGTTGTGGCCGGCGCACCATCGCCCGTCCTAACCCGACACGTTGAGTTTCACCGCCACTCAGCTGCCCCGGCATGCGCCTCAGAAGATGCTCAATGTGGAGCATCCCCGCAATGTCTTTGACGCGCCGGTCAATTTCCTCAATCGGAAGTTTACGCGGATGCAGCGGAAACGCCATATTGTCGTAAACGGTGAGGTGAGGATACAGAATATGCGATTGAAAGACAAATGCGACATCCCGGGCTGCAGGCGTTTTGTCGTTGACGCACACATCATTTAAATAGATACTCCCTTCTTCAGGCTTATCCAAACCGGCGATACAGCGGAGCATTGTCGTTTTTCCAGCACCCGTCTGGCCAAGTAGCACAAAGAATTCCTTATCGTGGACATCAAAAGTGATATTGTCTAATGCGATGACGTCATCAAAACGTTTTGTAATGTTTTCCAGTTTTACTGTTGCCATAAATTGTGCCTGTCATAGGTACCCACTACCTGAAGGTAGGGGCTTGTGCTTCGTAGCGACGGCGCTTTTCTCTGAGAGAAACCCCGTCTCATTGTCGCTCCACTTTAGGCAGCCAAGCCTGCCCGTTTGATATTGATAGCAGCGTTGACGTCTCTATCGTGATGAGAACCACAGTCGGGACAAGTCCACTGTCTATCAGAAAGAGAGAGTTCTTGATTATGGTATCCGCAATCACTGCATGGTTTTGTTGTTGCTGTCCACTGACGGATAGAAAAAAGTTTTTTACCGTGCTTTGCACACTTCTGTTCCAATATCTGTATGAACTGATAGAAAGCGTGTTCAGAGACTTTGCGGCCCCAGAGGCGTTTCATACCGTCGAAACGGCGGTTTCGCCCTACGCTCAAGATTCAGTGTTTCAAAACAGAGTATATCAAACGCCGTGCAAAGTTTGGTGGCAAGTTTCCACTGCCAATCTTCTCTTTGGCGCGCGACTTTTCTGTGATGTCTCGCCAAAGCACGACACGCACGATAATAGGTGTTAGAACCTTTGACTTTACGACTCAGGGCTTTGCTCAGGCATCGCAACGTTTTCAGGGAGTGTTTGAAAAACTGCGGAGATTCTATCTTGTTGCCTTCGTCGCTTGTAAGGAATGTTTTGTTTCCGTAATCAAACCCGGCGCTCTTACTCGTCTTGAGTTTCGGTTCGGAATCGTCAACATTCGCGCACGAAAAGCATATCCAATAATCACCGCACCTGTCCCGTTTGAGTGTTATCGTCTTGATTGTCCCGTTGATTTCACGGTGTTTGTGGAAGGAGAACCACGTATCTATACAGTTGATTTTGATGCGATTTTTTTCAAGTATGTAGCCTGCTTGTGTGAAAGTCATAGAGTTGTATTTGTGTCTCGGTTTGATTTTCGGTTTACCGACTTTACGTCTTGTCTTACCTGCTTTGCGGTTTTCTATGTTTTTGAAAAATGCGTCTTGTGATTTGCCATATCGCAGAACAACGTCTTGCACAACTTGACTCGGCAAGTCTGCCCAATGTGGTTTTGTGCGCTTCTTGAGTTTCACAATATGTTTGTTGATGCGAGATGCGGGCAGGTTGAAAGCCGAACATGCGATTTTTCGTCGTGCTTAGTCGGTTGAGCTTCTGCTGTTTTTGACAATCCCTTAATAATCTCGTCGGAGATTTCTCATGCAACTTATCATCACCTTAAAACCTACGCTGTAAAAGCATGAATTGCTGGTGTATCTGCCACATATCGTCAAGCATATTGCCGATTTTGACGATGTTCGATTGACTTTGAAGTTTGAACTTGCTGGTTTTTCTCATTGTCCACTTTGCGCTTCAATATAGTCCTTGATGACTTGGAGCGTTACGCCACCACAGGAACTGACAAACTTTGAACGTGTCCATAAAGACGGCAAACGACTTTTCAGGCACGGATATTCTTCTCGCAAAACTTTAAAGGTAGCAAGCAACATGCTTGCCGCGGTATAACCTTTGATTTTGCCAACGATTTTATCAATAGCATGTATTGGCGGTATTTCTATTAGCAAATGGACAGGTTCAGGGTGAGTTTCACCCTCGCAGATTTGATATTCAGACGCGTCCTGTTTTTCTCGTATGAGTTGTTTCAGGCGTCCTTGTATCTGTGCATCCAAAACCTTACGACGATACTTGGTACACCAAATCACGTGATATTGACAACGATAGATTGTCTTGTTGCTTGTAATTACGTTTCTTATTCGCGATTTTGAGAGGCATAATATCTTACTTTTCTATTATAGTGTATAGTATATTATACCACATTATGATTAGATTGTCAACTATATTTTCTATCTGGGACTTCGCCGTCTACATCCCGCAAGCTAAAGTATGGGGATTTGACGGGGAGCGTTAAGACGCACCTTGCAAACGGGACACCAGAAAGTATATCTAAACGCGATTTTCAAGCGTGAACTTAATAACAAGCGTGAACTTAATAAATAGATGTGACTTTGAGATTAAGTACGACGTTATTATCACATAAAACCCAATTCGGTATCAACAAAAATCGGTAGGATGTCCCTTCACAAGCGAAAATGTGTGCAATTTTGCATAAGATGGGGTATCATAATTCAGTAAATCACAAACAAACATCTTTGCATAAAGACTTTAAATCCGCAGAATTGCACAGAAAAAACGCCTAACTCGCCCCAGGCAAATTTTAGTTCAGAGAGAATGCTGCTATTCATGAATAAAATCAGTCGCAAATATGATTTAACGCCATCAGTTAGTACGATTTTCGTACTAACACTGCTATTCTTCGTTGCCTTTCTCATATACCCGCTCCTCTACGTATTCAAAGAAGCTTTCTGGATTGAGAATAGCTTCAATCTGACGTACTTTAAATTGATGGTGACAGACACGAATATTCGGGCGCTGGTTATCAATAGTTTTAAAATTGGTGTGATGGTAACACTTGTCACGAGCGCGGTAAGCCTTCCCCTAGCATATTTCCTAACCCGCTACCGGTATCCAGGGCGAGATATGTTCGGTTCCATTATCCTGATTCCGATGATTATGCCGCCCTTCGTTGGGGCTATCGGTATGAAACAATTTTTCGGCTCGTACGGCAGTGTGAACATGCTCTTGATTAAACTTAACGTGATTGACATAACCGAGACGATAGACTGGTTCGGAGGGGGGTTTTGGGGAGTCGTGCTGTTGTCAACGTTACACCTGTACCCGATAATGTACCTAAATATTGTCGCTGCATTGGCAAACGTCGACCCGAGCTTAGAAGAAGCGGCGGAGAATCTGGGCGCATCGCGGTTTCAAGTCTTCCGCCGGATAACATTACCCCTGATGATGCCCGGATATTTTGCAGGCGCAATTCTTGTCTTTATTTGGGCATTCACAGACCTTGGCACACCGCTGATTTTTGACTACAATGAAGTCATTGCTGTACGAATTTTTCGGCAAGTCACCGAAGCAAACGCGAACCCCATGGGGTACGCACTCGTTGTTTTAATTATCGTGCTAACTGCGCTTGCTTTCTACGTTTCCAAACGGTGGACAGGCAGTAAGCACTATGAAATGCTCGGGCGCGGACACGTCACATCTCGTGAGGTGGATGCAAATTGGGCGATGCGTAGCCTGATATATCTCTTTATTGGTGGATTGACGCTCATGGCGCTACTACCCCATATCAGTGTTATCCTCGTTTCCTTAACACCAGACGCAAGCCAGTGGCGTTTAAGTGTCCTCCCTCAATCGTGGACATTGGCACATTATGCTGAAACGTTCACACATTCAGATACGTTACCGAGTATTCTCAACAGCTTAAAATACAGCATTTTCAGCACGCTGATTGCACTCATCATCGGAATTGTCATCTCATATCTTCTGACACGGAAACGTCTCCCGTTTCAAAACCTATTAGATGCGATTGCAATGCTGCCATTAGCGCTACCGGGCGTTGCGATTGCCTTCGGGTACCTGGGCAGTTTTGCAGATACGACGCTTCTCCTACGGCATCTTCCTAAAGAATTCGTTGCTGTGTTGGACCCGCGGCAGAACCCGACATTCCTCCTGATTATCAGTTATGCCGTGCGGCGATTACCGTATATGTTACGCGCTATCTACGCGGGACTCCAGCAGACAAGCGTCACCTATGAAGAGGCTTCACAGAATATCGGCGCCAATCCGATGCGTACCTTATATAAAATCACGTTACCCTTAGTCATCGCCAACATCCTTGCCGGGGCAATTCTGGTATTTTCCTTCTCTATGCTAGAAGTCAGCGATAGCCTAATCTTGGCAATGCGTGACGAGCACTATCCGATTACAAAAGCAATTTGGGCACTTTCACAACGCCCTGACCAAGGGCCATATACCGCAAGTGCTTTGGGCGTCGTTGGGATGTTAATTTTAATTACATGTCTACTCGGCGCAGGGCGGGTGCTTGGTGGGAAGTTAGGGGAGATTTTCCGGATTTAACTTTGGCAAAAACGCCGGCGCGGCATACACGATGATGTCATAACACCGAAATCTTACACTGGAATCATGGATTTAGAACCATCTCTATAGACGAACAAACAGTCAATAACCCCAAGCTAAAGCATCGGGCTTGTGCGAAGCGTATGCCAAACGTTCACTCCACAAGTTAAACGATTTTCTACAGTAAAATATCAAGGAAGTGGCGAAGCGTCGAGAGTTGCGTAGAAGTCGGCGTTCACGAAAATGTCCGAATCGCAAGAACCGGACGAACCGTCTTGCGAACAAAGCCCGCGTCCCTGCTGGCACGCGTGGGAGATGGGACTGGAAACTTCGGATATTGGATTGGTTGTCCAAACTGTATCCGGTTAGCCACGTTTGTGTTGAGGATATTAAGGCACGGACAATAGAAGGTGCGAAGAAGTGGAACACCTCCTTTAGTCCGCTTCAAGTTGGTAAACAGTGGTTCTATCGCGAAATCCGTAAACGGTGGGAACTGTTAACTTTACAAGGGTGGGAGACGAAAGAAATACGAGAGAGGTTAGGTCTCAAGAAGTCCTCAAAGAAGTTATCAGAAACCTTTGACGCTCATTGTGTAGATAGTTGGTGCTTGGCGTATCACACGGTTGGCGGTTCCGGTGTCCCTGATACCACGGACTTCCTGTGTGTTTCACCGATACCGATAAAGCGAAGAGAGCTCCATAGGCAACAGGAAGCGAAAGGTGGTAAACGCACACGTGTGGGTGGCACTGTATTAGGTCAAGGCTTAGTCAAAAATACATTGATTAATCATGTCAAATACGGTTTAACCCGCCGAAACGGCGGTTTCGCCCTACGCTCTTGCTGGCGTTAACGCAAATGGTTTGTTTTCGATATACAGTATGGGAAACAAACGATTAACCACAGGGGCGAAGCGTTCTGATTTTCGCGTGCTAACACGCCTCAACTTTTACTATAGGAGCGGGCATTCCTCCCCAACCTAAAGGATGGGGAGGAATGCCCGAAGATTAATGAAATTTGAACATCTAATTGTTGTCGGTTATTTTATTTTGGTTTTGTCCATTAGTAGTTTTTACCTGTTTTGGAAACGAAAGAAAATGGGACAGGTTGTGTATCACCTACCCCAATCGCGATTTCATCAGCTTCTTTTTCTCTTTATGTCCGTTGGTTATGTTGCAATTCCCGTTATCGAAATAATCCTGTCAAGAATTTTGAGTGATTCGAACACTCCATCGCCGACAGGGTTACTGATATGCCTCACATGCGCTGCGGTTTCCGCGTCCTCAGCCAACCGCCGGTTTGAAATCCGTGAAAATGGCATCACTGTTTATGGAAATTTTACAAGGTTTAAAAAGCTAACAGGCTTCCAATGGAAAGCAGAGGGGGATTATAAACTCGGTTTAGGCGAAGAGGCGTATATTCTCGGTGTACATAAACCCGGGGACAGATTCCCATGGTGGCTTGAACAGCATAAATTTCAACCAGTTCAACAAGAAAACGCTAAAAAATTATTATCTCAATACTTACCAGAAGTCGTTTGAGCACGGTTATCTGATGCGGCTGGTTCATGTAAAGTCAAAAACCGGGGCTTAACCGGTGAGGGCCGTCGTATTCCCTAAAGTTCAATCTGTGAATTTTCCGTATCCCTACAAGATTGCCCGATGTGGTTCGACAAAACTGTTGTTCGCGTTCTTCCGTCGTGGTGATGGTAAGGCGTCGGCTTTGGCCCGTAGATTTGCCAATGCGTTTGCATAAACAGGGTTATTAATTAGGTTGTTTCGTTCTGCCGGGTCTTCGGACAGTTCGAAGAGTTGTTCGGGCCACCCTTTTCCGTTATCAAACCGGAAGTACTTTAGCGTTCCCTGCTTTACCATCACAGATGGCCCGTTTTGGGCTCCCCAGAGCTCACTATAAACCGTATCTTGCCAGTCGTCTGCCGTGTCTTCAATCAAAGGTACGAGTGAACAGCCATCAAGCTCGTCAGGTATTGGGATTTCTGCCAATTCGCACAAGGTGGGAAACACATCGACTAAGGAGACATTTTCCGTGATGCACCTTGCGTTTTTGCCGAACCGTTTAGGGTACCAGATGGACAGGGGTACCCGTGCTGAAGCGTCAAAATAACTCTGTTTTTCCCAAAGCCCTTTTGTGCCGAGCATCTCACCGTGGTCCGATAGAAATACCACGATAAAATCATCAAGGAGATTCAAATGTTCCAATTTCTCAATGACGCGTCCAAATTGCGCATCCATCCACTCAATCATTCCGTAGTATGCTGCAGTCGCGCGGTGTGCTTGGCGGTACGTAACATCTTGGTTAACCCGCACGTTAAAAAAGTCTGCACATTCAAATTGCTCGTTAGGCTCTTCAATAATCGGCTCCACCCGCTGCATATAATAATTGAATAAATTGAGTGGGCACTGGTACGGATAGTGTGGCGCCCAGAGGCTGACTGCGAGACAGAGTGGTTTTGACTGAGGCCTGTCGTAAGATGGATTCACAAAATATTCTTCAAGAAACAAGAGCGCACCATCTACCGTGTACCGGTCATGTAGCATCCAGTGTCCTAATCCGGGTTGTGCATCCCGGATTTCTTGTATAACCTTGTTCTGCTTTGCCCCGGTGCCCGGCTCCTGTTCAATCCGTGCGTACTGTTCATCCTTAACAGCGGCGTAGGGGTATCCATTATTCCCGACAATATCGCGTCCAATGCGTTCATACCATCCGTGCATCACATCTGTCCCGACAAAGTGCATCTTGCCAGCGCAGCAGGTGTAGTACCCATAATTTCCCAAATGGCCAGGAATTGTTCGAACTTCTGTCGGCATCGCGTCACCGAAGTTGAGGCTACCGCAGTTGCGTGGGTATAGCCCGGAAAGGAAACTCTGTCTGGCAGGGACACAGATTGGTGAAGGGGTGTAGGTATTGCGGAAGTAGTTTCCTTCATTCATAAACCGAGATAGTGTGGGAGTCCGAATCGCGGTATTCCCTTCAATTGGTAATATATCTGGGCGGTGCTCATCATTGATAAGGAGGAGAATGTGGGGTTTCTTTTTTCTCATAATCGGTATTCTTTTCACCTCTTCTGAACCCTTTGTTTATCCCCGGGTGAGCAGGGATACGTCAAAAGTGATTGAATTTACCTTAACTCATGTCCAGGTAATCTATTCCATCCCTGCGGTTTAACATCACCCTGATAGACAGGGTTCAATTGTCCGATTCGCTCGTCATCTGATGCTGCCCAGCCGCGCGCCTGTCGGAGTCTACAGATTTGTGCGCGCAAACGCGCCGGAAGAAGCGCAAAGAATGGATGGTACCAGAGCGTAATCACGGTGCGACGTTCATTAGACTGATTGCTGTGTGATGCGTGCAGCAGCCGCGAATCTCCGATAACCAAATCACCTGCTTGCACAGGGACATCAATCTCATCAGGCAACCGCTGATAGGCGGGATGACTTGGGTTGTTGACACGCTGCAAGTTTTCACCGTGCGCGTCCGGCAGGATATCGTGCATCGGATGCCGCTTGACGTGCGTCCCTTTAAGCACGCGGAGGCACCCATTATGCGGCGTTGTCTCAACCAAATAATACATCAGAAACAGTTGTTGTGGGAGTGGGGTATAGCTACACGCATCATCCCAGCCCCACCAGTCTTGATGCCAAAATAGCGGTGGGCTCTGCGGGGGTTTACTGATGATGTACCCCGATGACCATTTTGGCCTTAAAAACCCTAACGCATCTAAGGTTTGTAACGCACGTGGATAAGCTACCAGTTCAGCAAACAGTGGATGTTCAGACACACGAATCATACTACCTGATGAACGGTAGGCAGCGCGTTCATCTTCGGTTTGTGTGTCAAGCAGGGAATCTGTCACGGCCTGAAGCCGCGTCAGCATATCTTCCTGTAACACGCCTTTGATGACGCAGTAACCGTCCGCGATTAATCCATCGTATTTTTGCTTCGGTTTTTCGATGCGCATGGCGAGTCCTTTCATGCATATTATGTGAATGAGGATTTTCAGGATAAGCACTCGTTCGCAAGGCTGAAACCTTTGCTAACGGAATGCTCCCCATGAATGACATGATACAAGCTTATTGAAAATCTATCAATGAAGGGAATAAGGCGCGGCGGAACCATTCAAACCCACGAAAATGTCGAAAACGGAATGATATTGACTTTTTTTTCATATATGTTATCATATTGTTTGGGAAAAGAGGAAATTTCAAATCCATAGGAGGGATAATGCTGAATAGTCGAGAAATTCATCTCAAGAACCGTATCGTCGGTATGCCCAAGGAAAGTGATTTTGAACTTGTTGAAGTACCACTCCGTGAACCGAAAGCAGGTGAAGTGTTAGTTCAAAATCTGTATACATCGGTGGACCCCTACATGCGAGGTGTCATGCGGGCTGCTGAGCTGGGTAAGCCGCTGGAAGGGCGTTGTGTTGGTAAGATTGTGGAATCAAAGAGTGCGGCGTTTCATAAGGGGGACGCTGTATCCGGGATGCTAGGGTGGCGAGATAGTTACGTTGCCCCTGCGGAAGCTTTAACCAAGATTGACTTGACTATTGCCCCAATCCAGTCGTTTTTGGGCGCGGTAGGGATGCCCGGACGGACTGGCTACTTTGGGCTACTGGACATTGGACAACCTGAAGCGGGAGAGACTGTTTTCGTTTCCGCGGCTGCTGGTGCTGTCGGTTCAGTTGTTTGTCAAATCGCCAAAATCAAGGGATGCCGCGTGGTAGGGAGTGCAGGCTCAGAGCGGAAGGTTAATTGGCTCCTAGAGACAGCCGGCATTGACGCAGCGTTTAACTATAAGTCTGTTGATAATTTAACAGCTGAACTGAGGCAGCATTGCCCAAATGGACTTGATGTCTACTTTGAAAATGTGGGCGGCAAACACCTTGAGGCGGCACTTTCTGTTATGAACATGCATGGGCGCATCGCCTTGTGCGGTATGATTTCCCACTATAACGATATTGAACCTACCCCGGGCCCCTCGAATCTCAGTACCGCTATCGGCAAACGTTTACGATTAGAAGGATTTATCGTCACTGATTATCTGGGACGAAATGCGGAATTTTATCGCGATATGCGTCAGTGGATTGCGGAAGGCAAAATGAAGTGGGAAGAAACCGTTGTAGAAGGTTTGGAGAATGCCTCAAAGGCTTTTATCGCGCTTTTTACAGGAGAGAAATTCGGTAAAATCGTTGTAAAGGTTGAATCCGAATCCGCCTGAAACCCCTATCATCGTATAGAGAAAAAAACGTGGACATTTTTTGTAGCATCCACCGTTCCCTTTTAGAAACCCGTGACGTCCTCGACAGATTTCTTCAAGCACCGGAGAATCTTAGGAAAATTGCAGAGGGCGTTGGCTTGATGCAAAACGTATTTGAGCGTCAAGGCAGAATCTTCACGTGTGGAAACGGCGGAAGTTTGTGCGACGCCATCCATTTTGCAGAAGAATGCACCGGGAAGTTTCGTGATGAGCGCATTCCGCTTCCCGTGATTGCCTTGAGTGATGCGGGGCATCTCACTTGCACCGCTAATGACTTTGGGTTCGAGGAGGTTTTCGTACGTCCACTGTTGGCATTAGGACACCCAGGAGATTTGCTCGTTGCACTCTCAACGAGCGGAATGTCCGTCAATGTCGTCCGGGCAGCGATGGCAGCGAAATCACGCGGAATGTCCGTCTTTGGATTGCTCGGCGCGGATGGGGGTACCCTTAAGGAACACTGCGATGTTTCCCTCATCGCCCCCGGTAACACGGCAGATAGAATTCAGGAAATCCATATTAAGGTGCTGCACATCCTGATTGAACATGTGGAAAGGGTAATGTTTCCGGAAAATTATTAATTAATTGGAATTCGCTTTTCAGAGAATCTTTTGCAAAGCAATCAGGGGGACAAGTTATGGAGACAACGGATAAAAATCGCGTGTACTGGCGGAAGAATCTACAATACCTTGCGATTTTACTCGGAATCTGGTTTATCACTTCGTATCTCTGCTCAATTGTTTTCGTTGAACAGTTAGACAAAATTCAAATCGGTGGGTACCGTATCGGCTTCTACTTTGCGCAACAGGCATCAATCTGGATTTTCGTTGAGCTCATTTTTGTCTATGCCGCGCTGATGAACCGCTTAGAAAAGAAGTACTGGAAAACAGAAGCATCGGGCGAAAAGGAGTCAGCATGAACGTACAAGCTTGGACATTCGTGATGGTGGCAATCTCCTTCGTGTTATATATTGGAGTTGCACTTTGGTCAAAGGCGCGTTCAACGGGGGATTTCTACATTGCCGGGAGTAATGTGCATCCAATTGTAAACGGGATGGCAACAGCGGCAGATTGGATGAGTGCTGCCTCATTTATCTCGATGGCCGGGCTTATCTCCTTTATGGGGCGCGATGGTTCCGTCTATCTGCTTGGGTGGACAGGCGGGTACGTTCTGCTAGCACTGCTGCTGGCACCGTACCTCCGGAAATTTGGAAAATATACCGTGCCTGATTTTGTTGGCGATAGGTATTATTCTCAGTTGGCCCGGGTTGTCGCTGTCGTGTGTGCTATCTTTGTCTCGTTCACCTACGTGGCTGGACAGATGCGCGGTGTCGGTATTGTCTTTTCTCGATTTCTGAATGTTGATATTACAACCGGTGTACTAATCGGTATGGGGATTGTGTTCTTTTACGCCGTACTTGGTGGAATGAAAGGGATTACTTATACACAAGTCGCGCAATACTGCGTCCTGATTTTTGCATATCTGGTGCCCGCCATCTTTATTTCTCTGCTGATTACCAACAACGCGATTCCGCAGATGGGACTGGTAGCAAAGGTTGCAGATGGTTCCGGGACGTACCTTTTGGATAGACTTAACGGATTAAACGAGGCGCTCGGTTTTAATCGTTACACGGATGGTAGCAAGGCAACGATTGATGTGTTTTTCATCACCGCTGCGTTGATGTTAGGGACGGCGGGGCTGCCACACGTTATTATCCGGTTCTACACCGTACGAAAAGCATCCGAGGCGCGAATCTCCGCAGGATGGGCACTGCTCTTTATTGCAATTCTTTACACCACTGCACCCGCCGTGGCTGTTTTCGCCCGCACGAACCTTCTCAAAACAGTGCAATATGAACAAAACGGTATATTATCTGATGTTAAGTATGAAAATGTTCCTGAATGGTTTAAGAATTGGGAAGCGACAGGATTAATAAAATTTGAAGATAAGAATCGTGATGGCGCGATTCAATACCGTGGCCCGAAATCAGATGTCGAGAATGAATTGACAATTGACCCGGACATTATGGTATTAGCGAACCCTGAAATTGCGAAACTTCCGAATTGGGTTGTTGGGTTAGTTGCTGCGGGCGGTTTAGCAGCAGCCTTATCCACAGCCGCTGGCTTATTACTGGTAATCTCTACGGCTGTTGCCCATGATCTTCTTAAAGGCGCCATTCTCCGAGATTTGAGTGACAATCAGGAATTAATGGCGGCACGAATTGCAGCAGGTATTGCTGTCTGCATTGCCGGATATTTTGGGATAAATCCGCCTGGGTTTGTTGGGCAAGTTGTCGCTTTCGCATTTGGGCTCGCAGCAAGTTCATTCTTTCCGGCTATTGTCATGGGCATCTTTTCGAAACGCATGAACAAGGCCGGCGCTGTCAGCGGCATGATTGTCGGTATCACTTTCACCAGCGCGTACATCATCTATTTTATCAACCCGGAAGTAAATACACCTGAGAATTGGTGGTGGGGAATCTCACCGGAAGGCATCGGCACCCTCGGAATGGTGCTAAACTTCATCGTTGCCATTGCGGTTTCAGCCTTCACATCACCCCCACCGGACGAGGTGCAAGCTCTGGTTGATGAGATTCGCCTTCCTTAAGGATTTTCTAGCGGGATGTCTTAAACATCCGCTCAACTTGTTAAGCAGGTATAACGTAGCTCTTTAGAGAAACGGAATTTAAATAGAGGCGCTTCAATGCAACAAAAATTGATAAGGACAATTCTTATCCTAATCAGCCTTCTGCTTTTAGCGATATCAGCCGATGCTGCGAAGGTTAAGGACTTTATCCCTAAGGAGGCGGTGGTTTATCTCCAATTGCAAGATATTGACGACGTCTACATGACACTGAATATGTCTGAAAACTGGCAAAGCGTGCAGGCACGCTTAACAAAAATTGCCCCGGAAGCACAGCAAGGATTGACAACAGCACTCACACTGTTCGGAACAGACTTTCCAACTTTGATTGGGACGCTAGGCTACCGTACAGGAATTGCGGTATGGAAAGGTGAACAGGACGAACACCGCGCCGGATGCGTTGTGCATTCCGGCGGGAATATTGCCGAACTCCGGCGGTTGATTAAAACGCTCACAGGAATACTCGGTATGAACGCCGGGACGCTAAACCCGGATGCCGGGGAATACCTGAAAGTTAAATATAGTACTTTACAAATTCCACAGGCGCTCATCACATACGGGTTTGTGGATGAGTTTCTGGTGCTTAGCATCGGCAACGGAAGCTTTGAAAAACTAATTGATACCTTCCGGAAAAAAACACCATCTATTGACAAAAACCGTGAATTTGTGAAAGCCTCAAAGGAACTGGAATCTGGCCAAGCCACAGCATTTGTTAATGTGCAGCAGGCATTGCCGTTAATCAAGGAGTTGAGTGAGGTGCAGCGTGCGCAATTCGCTATCTTTCATACCTTTTTTGCAAGGCTTAATTTACTAGAGACAGGAACTCTGCTTCAGGTTGCCGCACAATTTCTGCAAAACTCGCAAGAAAATCCAGAACTGTCAGAAAACAGAATTGGGCTGTTTTTGAAAGAGGGAGCCCCTCTCAAAACGCTCAACGCATTGTCAAATAACACAGAACTGTTTATTGCTGGCGCACCCGCATTTATCGAAGCAATCTGGCAAATCGTTCGCAGCGACATCGAAAAAAACGCCACGGAGGAGACATACGCGGTTATCACGTTTTTTGAGGGACTTTTGAATCTGAATTTTGAGGAAGATGTCATCGCCGCACTCACTGGTGAGGTGGCACTCTCAGCATCGGATTTAACCCAGTTTAATCCGGATGCGCTGGAGAAACTCAATGTTAACTTTGATAATGGCGCCTTTGAAATTGATGCCAGACAGGTTGAAACACAATTCTGTCTCGTTTTCAACCCAAGTCACCCAGTAAAATTGAATGAAGTCGGCAACAGCATTGCCAATTTACAAAACGCTTCTCTAACACAATCGGATTATAGAGGCACAAAAGTGTCTGAGTTTGGTGAAAATATCTACTACGGTAAAACAGCCGGAATGTTTCTTCTAGGACTTTCCGAAGAAGAGATACACGCAGTGGTTGACGCGAGTTTGGAAAAGCAGCAACCGGCTCACTTAAAGCAGTTGCCCAAATCACCTATAGCCTTTGCGCAGCTGAACTTAGCACGGCTGTTAGAAGTCAACGGAGGAACACCACCAGCAGAATTACGCATTGTTGATTCTACGGAAATTACGCCTATGCTGGCATGGGTTTCTATAAATGATGAGACAGCACTGCTAGAAATCATACTATCAGATAAAGAGGCACCGGTTGAAGCGTTTGCGAAACTGGCTCCTTTTGTCATGTGGCGTTTAACCAGAGACTAACCTATCTATGTAGACGGGATTTTAAACCCCATCACGTTTGAGGATGTTGAAATGATTGATATCTGTTTTTTTGCTGATGAAGTGTCTAAAGCCGATTTTGAGGAAGCCATTAGACTCGGGGTGCAAGCCGGGGCAAATACCGTAGAAGTACGTGGCGGTGTCTGGGGTAAACACGTAACTGAAATTGATGACGATGATGTGAAACGCGCACAAGATGTGCTGAGCAGCTACGATGTCCGTGTTGCCTGCATCGGCTCACCGTTCGGCAAATGTGCTATTGACGACGCGCAAGAATATGAGCAGCATCTCCGCTACTTTGAGCGGATGGTTGAACTCGCTCATGCATTTGATACGAGGATAATTCGGGGATTTGCCTTTTGGAATCCACATCGAAGAATTAAAGGGGCGCGACGACCGGATATTAACGACTATCTGGAACGCATTGTGGAGAAACTTACACCTGTCATTCCAATTGCTGAAAGTGCAAAAGTGAAACTTGCTTTTGAGAATGAGAACGCAACACTTGCTGGGACATGTGAGGAAACCCGGGCTGTCATCACTGCACTCGGGAACAGCCCCGCGCTAACCTCCTGCTGGGATGTCAATAATGGGCTGCACTGCGGTGAAAATCCGCTTCCTGACGGGTATGCTCACATCAAAGGGCTCGTAACACATGTCCATGTCAAACCGAATAGCCAAAAAAGCCTTAATCCTATTGGAGAGAACGGGTTAAAGTACGAGCAGATACTAGAAACGCTTGTAGCAGATGGGTTCACGGGGGCAGCAAGCATTGAACATTGGGGTACCCCGGGGCAGATGTTAGAAGGGGTACGCCAACTCAGGGCGGTTGTTGACACCCTGTAACAAATTAGAGTTTAGCCGCGCTTCACTAACCTAAAGCGAGGAGTAGACAATGCACATAAAACCTGAACATCCGCATCTCAATTGGCAAGGGGCTATCTCCCTACAGAAGACAGTAGAATGGTTCATGCCGTGGCGGACACCGCATGAAGAACATCTCCTATTTCCTGAACCGCTATTGGAACGCTCAGCGATGCCCGCCGGCGTTCGTATCAGTTTTAAAAGTGATACAACCTGCGTCGCAGGCAGTGTTGTCCCGCAAAGCGAAAGCGGCATGCTTGACATATGTTGCGACGGCAAATTTATCGCGTCGCAGAAACTGACTCAAAAAAGTCGGTTTGTCTTTCAAAATTTGCCGCACAAAGAAAAATTAATTGAATTGTGGTTGCCACAATACGGTATCTATCAACTACGGAATTTGGAAATAGATGACGGGGCGACATTAAAACCGTTTACCGACACACGCCCCAAATGGATTACGTACGGCAGTTCTATCACACAATGTCGCGCGGCAGCATCACCCACGCAGACGTGGCCCGCTATTGTCGCACGCCAACACGGACTCAACTTAACTTGCCTCGGTTACGGCGGGCAGTGCCACCTTGACTCAATGGTAGCACGCATGATTCGCGACAGTTCGGCTGATTACCTCTCTATGTGCATCGGTATCAACATTCAAGGGGCATCAAGTTTAGGACAGCGCGCATTCCAGCCGGCCATTATCGGCGCCGTCCAGATTATCCGCGAAACGCATCCGGACACACCCCTCGTTCTGATGTCGCCAATTTATTCGGAACCGAGAGAAGAAAATCCGAACGTGGTAGGATTCCACCTAAAGAAAATGCGCGCAGAAATTCAAGATGCCGCGGAAACCCTTCAAACATACGGAGACACGAACATTCATTATGTTAATGGATTAGACGTATTCGGAATCGATGACGCGCATCTGCTCCCAGATAACTTACACCCCGATGCAGAAGGCTACCGGAGAATGGGCAGAAATTTCTTGGAAAAGGTAGCACGTCAATTTTTCCGAACCAACAAAATGTGAAGGGATGGCACCGATGCGGGGTCCCAGAGCCTTTCCCTGAATTTGAATGTACTAGTAGCACAACCAATCTCATCAAAGAACTCGTGCACGCTTTAGATACCGGCGAACCAACACGCGGCTGCGTCCGATGTGCATACGCTTCTACAGAACTGATTTTTGGTGTCATTGAATCACATCTTCGCAATGGAAAACGGGTTGAACTACCGCTGACAGATTCAAAGTGCCGTTTGCAAAAAAACACGACAGCAAGGCAACCGAAGACCGGATAAACTGAAAATTGTGGTATTTTCGGAGAAAAATTGTTTAACATGTATCAACACTCGTTATACAGCCAGGAGGAATTTCCATGAAAGCGACGACGTATTGTTTAATTGTTATCGGCGTGATGTTTATCGCACCCGCACTCCTCGCACTGCATGAAGAAAAGCAAGGACCGGAAAAATTAGGAAGGTACGAGTTTAAGGAACAGGATATCAAAGCAGCAGCAGATGCCTGCGAAGCAGGCGGTAAACCGGGGCCCGAATTTGTGCCGACGGTGAGGGATGGCGAACCAAACTTAGCACTGCTCAAAGATGCTAAAGCTGAGGTTTCTTCGCAATTGGAAGGATGGTGTCCAAGGCGACACTGCATCGAATATCTTAACGATGGGTTTTACAATAACTGCCGCAGTTGGATTATCGGGGCCATACCAGGATGGGCACAGGTTGATATCGGGGCTGTCGCGAATGTGAACCGTATCTTTTTCGGCAGTGACCATTCCCAGGGGTTTCTTGATAGGACAACCGCCGACTTTGATATTCTTGTGGCGACAACAAAAGCCGATGAAAAATCTGATGCGAACACGTGGAAAAAAGTGTACACACACAAGAATGGCCCAGTCAGCAAGACAACACCGTTTAAATTCAAGGACGTGGAAGCGCGATGGGTACGCATCCATATCCGCGCCAATGGCGGTGCGCGGATTGATGAACTCGAAATTTATGGGGGCAAAGCGCCCATGCCCGTTGAGCCCACGTCGAAGTTAACCACAACCTGGGGAACCCTAAAAAACGATGGGTTTTAAGGAGGGACTGTTTCATAGTGGAAAACATACGCCAACTCAATTTAGACTCAAATTTGGCGCGGCTTGTGCGGAACCGTTGGGTACTAGGATATAACCATCTCAAAAGCCTCTTCGCGCTTTTGTTTTTCCTAACAGCAGCGGGACAAGCCGCCGATGCCGAACGCATTTACTTTGACAAGGATATCCGCCCCATTTTGGCAGATAAGTGCTACGCATGCCACGGGCCAGACCCGGCGCAACGCCAAGCAGAATTACGGCTTGACACGAAGGCGGGCGCTTTCTCCGAACCCAGTGGATATCCAATCATTGTCCCCGGGGAACCAGAAAACAGTGAGCTCGTTAGACGTATCACACATCCAGATTTGGAACGGCGGATGCCGCCACAGCACTCAAATCGCCAGCCAACCCAGGCGCAAATTGATACCCTTGTCGAATGGGTCGCCCAAGGGGCAGAATGGGAAGAGCACTGGGTTTACAATCTGCCTCAACGGGTTGAACCACCCGACGTTAAAAACAGCGATTGGGCCCAAAACGCCATTGATGAATTTATACTTGGAAGATTGGAAGCAGAAGGGTTTAAACCTGCATCGGAAGCCGATAAGCGAATCCTCATTCGCCGGCTCTCCTTTGATTTGACAGGACTGCTCCCCACGCCTACCGAGGTAAACCGGTTCTTAAAAGATAAACGCCCGGATGCCTACGAAGCACTCGTCAACCGCTTGCTGGCTACACCACAATATGGCGAACGGATGGCGATGTACTGGCTAGATCTGGTACGTTACGCCGATACCAGCGGATACCACGCCGATGAGAACGTTAGCATCTGGCCCTATCGCGACTATGTGATTCGCGCCTTTAATGAGAACATGCCGTTTGATCAGTTCACACTGGAAAATCTCGCAGGGGATTTGCTACCTCACTCGACGCGCGAGCAGAAGGTAGCCTCAGGTTACAACCGGCTTAACCAGACTACATCCGAGGGCGGCGCGCAGGCGAAGGAGTATCTCGCGATTTATGCAGCTGATAGGGTACGTACAACAGCCTCTGTTTGGCTCGGGGCCACGCTCGGATGTGCCCAATGCCATGAACACAAGTTTGACCCTTACACCGCGAAAGATTTCTACAGTTTCGCCGCATTTTTTGCTGATGTTGAAGGACCGGGCGTATACGGCGGAGGCAGTAAATGGGAACCCGTTGTGATGCTACCTACACTCGAACAGCACACAGCACTGCAAGAAATTGACAACGAATTAACAAAATTACGAAGGGTATTTGAAGCATCATCGCCGGCATTGGCGGCAGAACAAGCACGTTGGGAGGCTGAAATTCTTTCGCTTATCCGTTCAACGGAGCGCGCCGATTTCGCCTGGGTTGACGACGCGCAAGCCAATGGCGGCAGAACTGAAGGTGAATGGCAGTTTGTTTCCCAAAATGAAGCCCCGGTTTTCAGCAAACAGTACGCTCGTAAGCAGGTGGCAGCCGCTGAACAGACGCGCCAGCATCGTTTTCGTGGCGCCACTCGAAAATTTACCGTGGCTCAAGGAGACAGACTATTTGCCTACATCTGGATTGAACCCGGAAATCCGCCCCAAACGCTCATGCTGCAGTGGAATGATGGGAACTGGGAACACCGGGCATTTTGGGGTGAAGATAAAATTAACTTTGGCGAGATAGGAACTGACACGCCCGCCCATAAACCGATGGGCAACCTGCCAATCGCAGGGGAATGGGTAAGACTTGAAGTCGCCCCGGCAGATGTCGGGTTGAAGCCCGGAAGTATTTTAAACGGTATGGCGTTCGCGCAATTCGGTGGCACCGTCTATTGGGATGCCGCAGGGATTGCTACAACGCGCGGCTCCGTGGTTAAACATACTCACACGGAACAGGTGATTGCAGCAATTCAGGCGGATGCAGCCGTCAGAACCACAACCCAACGGAAACAGATTGACGACGCATATCGTCGTGTTACCCCCGCCCTGGATGGAATCCGGAATCAAATCGCAGATTTAGAAAAACAGAAGGACGATATTGAAGCGAAAATCCCGTACTCGCTGACAACGGTATCGGTACAGCCTCGTACGACACGCGTGCTGCCGAGAGGGGACTGGATGGACGATTCCGGTGAAATCGTTGAACCGATGATACCGCGTTTCCTTGGCGACTTAAATATCAAAAACCGGCGTCCTACCCGATTGGAGCTCGCAAGGTGGATTATCTCAAAAGACAACCCGTTGACGGCCCGGGCATTTGTGAATCGCCTCTGGGCACTTTTCTTTGGAACGGGACTCTCACGCGTTTTGGATGACCTTGGCGCGCAAGGGGAGCCGCCAGTACATCCAGAATTACTTGATTGGCTTGCTGTAGAATTTATGGAGCATGGCTGGAACGTCAAACACATGGTGAAACTTATCGTTACTTCAAGTACCTACCGTCAATCCTCAAAAACGTCTGACGTGTTGCGTGAACGGGATGCTTATAATCGCCTCGTCGCGCGGCAGTCACGATGGCGACTTGATGCCGAAATTATTCGAGATAACGCTTTGCTCCTCAGTCAGCTCCTTGTCCCTCAGATTGGGGGGCCGAGTGTGCGCCCTTATCAGCCAAAGGGTTACTACGCAAATCTGAATTTTCCGAAACGGAAGTATGTCCACGATACCGGCGAGAGTCAATACCGCCGCGGGCTTTATACACATTGGCAGCGCACCTTCTTGCACCCAAGTTTGATGGCATTTGATGCGCCAAGCCGACAAGAATGTACCGCTGAACGCGCAACCTCTAACACACCCATGCAGGCACTCACACTGCTTAACGATGCTACCTACGTTGAAGCAGCACGGGTATTCGCCGCACGCATCATCAAAGAGGGGGGAAAAACCGTCACCGAACGTATCAATTGGGCGTACCAATCGGTGCTATCGCGTCTACCACAGCCGCAGGAACTAGCGGTGATAACAACGCTTTATGAGAAGCACCACGGCGAATACACCAGCAATCCAGACGCTGCAGCCGTTCTCGTCGCGACAGGCGAAGCACCTCGAACAGAAGAGGTTGAACCTGATGAGTTAGCCGCATGGACTTCTGTCGCAAGGGTAATATTGAATTTGCATGAGGCGATTACGAGGTATTAATGCAAAGTAGGATGAAATCCATAAATTGGGAAAAGGATTCGCCAGGTTAACGACGGGTTTGTCAATCTTATTTGGGCTCAGTGGGGATCCGTAATGGCGGGTTTGACGGTATGGGACTCAAGCAGCTCCTCTATTGAAGGGCTTACTATTTTTGGTTTCCCTTTCGAGTTGATGGGTTTACTTTCTCATCCGCTTTGTCGTAAAAGGTTTTATGCCTTAGGAGTGATGGGTTTCAACAGCAAAATTTGAACCAACCGGAGGAATCAGACATGTCTACAAATATTCAGGAAAAAACTCAGCTGCGCCTCACGAGGCGCACGTTTTTAGGAAAGACGGTACGGAGTGTCGGTTCACTCGCATTAGGCTCCTTGCTTATGCCGTCGCTCCTCAAGGGTGCACCACAGGTTGAGAGATGGCCCGGAATCATTGCGGAACCGCATGTTACCCCGAAAGCGAAGCGAATTATTCATCTCTGCATGGCAGGCGGGCCATCACACTTAGAGACTTTGGATTACAAACCGCAGTTGGCGGAGATGGATGGGCAGTCGATGCCGCAATCGTTTACCAAAGGACAACCGATTGCTCAACTTCAGGGCCAGGTAAATGCGTTAAAATGCTTGGCACCCACACACGAATTCAAAAAATGGGGTGAATCCGGGCAGGAAATGAGCACAGCGTTTCCGCATATCGGCGGGCTTGCTGACGATATTTGCATCGTGCGTTCGTTGCAAACTGAGCAGATTAATCACGATCCGGCACATACATTTATGAACACCGGCACCGCAATCTCTGGAAGACCCAGCATGGGTTCATGGCTCCTCTATGGGTTGGGCAGCGAAAATGAAAATTTGCCGGGCTATGTCGTGCTCATCTCCTCCGGGGGCGGACAGGACCAGCCGATTGCAACGCGACAGTGGCATAGTGGTTTTCTACCGGGGCAATTTCAAGGGGTGCAATTTCATTCCAGCGGGCCACCAGTTCACTACGTTGCTAACCCCGGCGGCGTGAACACAGCGCAGCAGCGCGATGTTGTCGATGCCGTGCAAACGTTGAACAGCATGTTCGATGAAACCGTAGATGACCCGAACATCGCGACACGTATCAACCAATATGAGATGGCCTTCCGTATGCAGACAAGCGTACCAGAGTTAACTGATATTTCCGAAGAACCGCAGCATGTTCTTGAGATGTACGGGGCGAAACCGGGCGACGGTTCTTACGCATCGAACTGTTTACTCGCGCGCCGACTCGCCGAGCGCGGTGTCCGGTTTATTCAACTCTATCATCGCGGCTGGGATCATCACGGCGGTATTAAAAACGCTATCAAGACGACTGCCGGATACGTTGATAAAGCAACAGCAGCCCTTGTAAATGATCTTAAACAGCGCGGGATGTTGGACGAAACCTTGGTAATTTGGGGCGGCGAGTTCGGAAGAACCCCGATGGCACAAGGCACCGGGCGCGACCATCACATTCGTGGATTCTCAATGTGGATGGCCGGCGGTGGTATCAAAGGGGGTATCAGTTATGGGAATACTGATGAGTTAGGGTATCATGCCGTTGAAAATATCGTGCATGTCCACGACTTTCACGCTACCATGCTGCACTTATTCGGTATCAACCACGAAAAACTGACTTATCGCTTCCAAGGGCGGGATTTCCGACTTACCGATGTTCACGGACATGTTGTACGAGATATTTTGGCTTAAGAGAACGACAATCTGATTCAATAAAAAACGAATAGAGTCTATTTCCCTAAAGTAACTGCAGGCAGATATGGAAAACTGCCTTTAGCCATAACAAGGAGAGAAAAGTAAAATGCGGTATGCAATCTGTTTAATGTTAATTTTTTTTATCGGTACCGGTTCTGCCGATGTTCTGTTTCAAGATGATTTTGAGGCGGCTAACGTTGACACCTCTAAATGGGCACCGCAAGCGACGTGGATAATTGAGGACAATACCGATGGGCCCGATGTCTTAGGGGCGAAAGTACTTGATGTCTGGGGTGGTGATGTTGGCCTGAGCGTTGATGAGTTTCCTGAAGAATTTGACTATTACGCCGATTTCAAGGCTATGGATGGTGGGCTGACAGGGTTTGTGTTCCATGGAGAAGACGGTGATAATATCTATATGCACCAAGTCTCAACGGCAGGCTCTGGGCATACACCGCAACACATCCGATGGCATAGAAGAGTGGGCGGCTCCTGGGCAGCGGAACCGGGCGCATTCGCAGATGGGGTTGAGCGGGAGCAGGATGTCTGGTATCGAATCAAGCTTGAAGTTCGTGCAGGCCACAGTTTTAAGGCGTATATTGGGGCTGCCGGGGCAAGCGTTGGGGAATTAAGCCTGGTTAGCGAATGGACGGATTCGGAAAGTGCGCACACGGCCGGAAAAATCGGTTTCCGAATGAGCGGCGGCGAACGCGACGGTGAACATGCGCAATACGATAACATCTTTGTGGTAACCCCAAATTTTGACATCACGCCGGTTGAACCTAAGGAGAAACTCGCAGTGATGTGGGGAACGCTGAAATCGAGATGAAACCGCGGATTCCTTTATCGATAGGTATCATCGGAGCGGGCAGAATGGGGTGGCAGCATTACCAGGCGATTAACAACTACGGTGCCAGCGTTGACGCCGTGCACGATATTGTGACTGAAGCGGCGCAGGAACTCGCAACGGCTGCCGATACTAAAATCGCCACGGACGACTTGGACGCCTTTTTTCAAGCGAAGTTAGACGGAATCGTTATTACCACGCCACCGCCTATTCGATTAGAACCTATCCAGATGGCGTGTGAACGGGGTATTGCCCTCCTGGTTGAAAAACCGCCCGCCTTGAATATTGAGGAAGGGCGAAAATGCCTTGCCTGCATTGAGAAGGTTAATGCGCTCGTCGCTGTCGGCTTTCAACTCCGGTACCATCCGCTCTATGAACGACTTAAAGCATTAATCGCAGCAGAGACTGTACATTTGGTGCGTACCGTCTGCACCGTTGATTACTACCTCAGTTTCCGTATGTCACCGTGGTTCCTCCAGTCAGAAATTAGCGGCGGGCCTTTGCCCGAACAAGCGATTCACGTACTAGATTGCGCCCGCTTCATCATGGGGAATCCGAAGCCCATTCATGCACACGCATTCGCGGGAAAAAATATGGCACTGGAAAGAACCGAATTTGATGCCGAAAACGCTATCCAGATGAGTTATGAATTGGACAACGGCGTTTTTGGAACACACATGAACCATTGTGGTACCGAACAATTTAGTTTTGAGGTTGACATTGTCGGGCCGCATCTACGGTTGCAAGCGAATCTCACAAACAACCGGATTGTCGGATATCTCAATGGGCAAGATGTCAATGAATCTACGTCTGTTAAGAATAGTTTGCGCCTGGATAAAACGGGCGCGTGGCTACGCGCGATTGAAACCGGAGACAGGGCACTCATCCGCTCGGATTTTGCCGATGCTATTCAGACATTAGCACTCGTTGATGCAGCTGTCAAAAGCCGCGGAACCGGTAAATTGATTCACGTGGAGGAACTGTAATGGCACGAATTGATTGGATGTATTTTCGGAATGGCTGAACCTCTTGCCGGAAAGCGCAAGAGGTTCTTGACGAAAACAACTTTAAGGTGAAAACACGCACAGATGCCCGGAAAAAGAAACTGGGGACGACGGATGTATGGGAATTACTCCATGATGCCAAGAAAATTACTGTTGCAAAAGGCACGCGTATTGAAATCTTCGCCCCAAATCTGGCTTCTAAAGAAGCGATTCTGAAAACTGTCACGGGACGTACCGGCAATCTGCGCGCCCCGACGGTGCAAATCGCAGACGTCTTTTTTGTCGGTTTTAACGAGGCACTCTATACGGAAATTAAGGATTTTAAGGGTGTTTAAAATGGGCCAAGTTTTGAGATGCATCATGGCGAATTCATCAATAAACCCTACATAATTTGTTTTGGTTTATATCATAAAAAGAGGGAAAGGCTCCCGTTCTACTCAGAGGGCTAGGAACTGATGGCGATTCAAAAAATTCTGATTACCGGCGCTTGTGGGTACGTAGCACAGTTTATCATTGAACGGCTGCGAGACAGATATCAACTGACACTGACAGACATAGCGGAACCACGTCGTGAATTTGGGAATACCCGTTTTATCAAGGCAGATGTCACAAACACCTCTGAAATTGAGACGGCGTGTACCGGAATCGATGCTGTTATCCACCTCGTCGCCTTGGTACGGGAACGACATGGCAAACCCGCATCGTTATTTGCAGATGTGATGGTAAAAGGCACTTGGAATGTGGCGGAAGCTTGCGTTAAACACGACGTGCAAAAATTCATCAACATTTCCAGTATTTCGGCGTGTCATCCGTTACCCGGTGGAAATTTACCTTATCAAGTTGGTGATGAATTCGATTTCAGTCAAGGAGAACTCCGTTACTCCTTGGCGAAACACCTCGGCGAGCAGATAGGTTTAGCGTATCATCAGGCGCACGGACTGAACGTTATCCACATCCGCCCTGGGGTAATCGCGGGCGATGGACACAATCCCGGCCCTACACTTCCTGATGTCGTCAGCGAGCCGTGGTTTGTTTACGTGCATCCGAGGGATGTCGCACAGTGTGTAGCACGCGCGATTGAAACGGAAACGGTGAAATATGGCGCGTATCATGCCGTTGCAGGACGGGCCGACTCACGTTTCGATTGGAAGCAGGCAAATGAGGAACTTGGGTACACCCCAGAACACAATTGGCCGGGGATACCTATCAAATAGCAGTACTTTCGACACGTGCCAATGAGATGAAAAATCATATCGTTGCGCTTGAAGCAAAACTTTCAGAAGCATTTAAAGAAAAATTTACAATCAACCATTTATTGTTAAAAGCATGGCACAAGAAATCACAACTTCAAGAAGGGTTCTGACTCATGTCGCTAACTTGACAAATGCCGAACAGGTTGCTTCACTATCTAATTGGCTAACCGTTTTGTAACAACAGAAATCAATGGACAAGAAACGCGCTACCGGACGCTACTACACCCGCGGGAATCCTTTTCAATTAGCGCCGTTTCGCACTTGGGCAGCGGAACTTAACCTAGGACAACACATCATTTTAGAGCCATTTGCTGGGGCAAATAGTATTCCCCGGTTAATCAATGCCGCGACGTTGCAATGTAGAAAATGGGCCCTATTTGATATTGCGCCGGGGGCAATAGGTGTCCAGCAATGCGATACGCTTGCTGATTTTCCCAAAGGGTTTCAGGTTTGTATCACGAATCCGCCGTGGCTTGCGCGCAATTCCGCAACGCGCCGCGGCTTGCCCTTTCCAAAGGGCACTCGCCACGATGATGTTTACAAATACGCGCTTGAACAGTGCTTAGCAAACTGTAACTGGGTAGCAGCGATTATCCCTGAGGCGTTTATCCGGAGTGGACTGTTCCTGCATAGGATGCGCGATTTCATCTCATTAGTTCCTCAAACACAACATACCGCGCACTCCTTGAACAACACACAAAGGGCTGTAAAATCGGGAACTTTTATGTTTGACGATACTCAACACCCCGTTGGACTTGCCCTATTTGTACCTTATGAAACAACGGACGTTAGAGTATGGCGGAATGCGCTTTTACTGGGAAAGCTTAATGAACTTCGCTCATATCTCCCCTTACCTTCTGGAAATCGGGCGATACGATTCAATAACCCCGGTGGAAATCTTGGGCTCATCGCAATTGATAACACGGTTACTGCCTCTATCCGTTTCTGCTCACCTGAGGAGTTAGAAGGCTATCCTGTCCGTTATCAAGGACGTTCAATTACCAAAATTGAGGTGCCGTGGCCCGTGAATATCAAAATGCTCAATTCGCTCTTAGCAACGATTCGTGAGAAAACGCACGATGTATTCCTAACCGCCTTCAAAGGGTTACGTCGTGATGGGCAGTACCGGCGACGGTTGGATTGGACGTTGGCAAGGGCAATTGTTGATACGTGGCATCCACAATTGGACATGGCGTGTGACTTCCCAGCACAGTTCTTTCAGAGAAACCTAGATTTTCGAGAGAAATCCAAAATTTCTTAATTTGTAAAAAATCGTGGATATAATAAGTCGACATATTTTCAAAAAGTAGGGACATAGATAAAACATGAAAAAACTGTTAATCTGCTTCCTTCTCTTGATAGTGATGTCTCCTGTCGTTGGGTGTATTCCCGGTGATGGGAAGCATACCGAAGCAAACCCTGCGGGATTCTTCTGGGGTGTCTGGCACGGTTGGATTGCCCCAGTATCCTTAGTCTGGAGCGTCTTTGATTCAGATATTCGCCTGTATGCAAATAACAACACGGGGTGGTGGTACGATTTTGGATTTTATATTGCCGTGATTAGTGGGTTCGGCAGCCTCTCCCTGTCACGGCGCAAACGTAAAGAAGAGGCTCCGTAACCAGCCTGCGTCTATAAAGTAGATACTTTCTATAAAGTATTTACTTAACGAACCAGGAAATTGCGTTGATAGAGAGAGGATATCATCCATGAAAGTTTTAATCATCGGCGGCACAGGCAACATCAGCCGGGGAATCGTTGCCGCGTTGCAACAACGGAACCATGAAGTAACAATTTTTAACCGCGGCCAACACCTAGACGCGGCGCCTGCAGATGTCCGCGTAATTCTAGGGGACAGGCAACATCGTGACGATTTTGAGTCAAAAGTCGGCGCGGAACAGTGGGATGCCGTCATTGATATGATTAGCTTCAATGCAGAGGACGCTGCCTCCGGACTGCGAGCGTGTCAAGGGCGCGTCGGGCATTTTGTCCACTGTTCAACGGTAATGACTTATGGCCCACCCTTCACTGGAATTAATTTACCTGAGAACGCGCCTTTGCAAGGAACATCGAGCTATGGGCGCGGAAAAATCGCTGCTGACAGTTTACTCTTGAAGGCTTATGAACGAGATGGATTTCCTGTAACCATTTTCAAGCCTTCTTATACGCACGGCCCGGGCATAAATTTACATCGACAGGTAGGTGGGGATGGGAGTTGGCTGGGGCGATTAAAAAAAGGGAAACCGATTCTTTCTGCTGGTGATGGATTGAACTATTTCCAATTCCTGGCATCGCGGGATGCAGGCGTCGCGTTTGCCGAAGTGCTAGGCAAGACGGACTGCTACGGTGAAATATATAACCTCGTCCATCCGGAGGCGCGAACGTGGGATGAATGGCATCGTACAGCCGCAGAAGCACTTGGTGTCGATATTGAGATTGTACATGTCTCACAAGAAACCCTCATCGCAATGGCACCGGAAAGGTTTCGCGGGTTACGCGGCAATTTCGGGCATACCCAAATCTTTAGCCATGAAAAACTGTCGGCAGCATTACCTGAATTCAGTCCACAAATCCCGGTTACAGAGAGTGTGGCAGAAAATATCGCTTGGATGGACAAGCACAACCTGATTCCAGATAGTGATGCAGATGATTTAGAAGATAGAATTATTCAAGCAATTCACAATTTACCAAAGGTTTTGGAGGAGTAACAGTGCAGATAAAATCGGCATTAGCCTCAGAACGGCTGGCCCGTGTGGAGCGTGCCCTGCGGGAAACAGGATTCCACATCATTGAGAATGTCATTACTGTCGCGGAAGCCGACGAGGCACGCGGTGAAATATCGAGACTGATGGCGGAGGACATCGCAAATGGACGTGAACACAGTTACGGTAACGGTAAAATCCGGCGCGTCTGGGGGATTGTTGGCAAATCCTCTATTTTCCGAAGATTAATTCAGCATCCAACCGTGATAGCCGTTTGGAAAAGAATGTTAGGCGAAGATGTGATTGCCTCGACTTTTACAGCGAATATTGTTGGCTCCGGTGCCACGGCAGGGGGCTGGCATATCGACTATCCTTACTGGGCGATGCAACCCCCTTTTCCATCAGGTTCATTGACTGGACAGACGGTGTGGATGTTAAATGATTTCACCGAAGAAAACGGCGCGACGGCGTGCATTGCCGGTTCACACAAAACGCTGAGACGACCAGAACTAGGCGAAGCAGAACGGCTTAAAAAGACTATCGCCGTTGCACCAAAAGGCTCTATTCTATTCACGAACGGGGCGATATGGCATCAATCCCGAGCGAATCTAACTGATACTCCCCGGGTGGGATTGCTAGGGATGTACAACCGTTCTGTTATCTATCCACAAGAAGATATGCCTCGGCAGTTGAGCGATGCCGAATTAGTAGGGGAAAGCGATATCCTAAAACAGTTGTTAGGCAGAAGCATCCCCTTCCGTGAACCGGACGAAGGACACAATTGGCGTCGAACGGAAAGTGGGTTTCGCACGGAGTGAAAGTAACACGCCTAAAATGAGCTAATTCGAGTTGTTCTAACATATAGCGATTTTCATTGTCATGTGATATACTCTATCACTAGCGTAACAAATCCGAATTGCCGCGAGAATAACCCGACAGGAGAGCTTTATGCCGACAGTATCCCACACGGTGCTAAGAAAATTCACGTATGACATATACCGCGCAGCGGGCGGGACTGAGGAAGATGCAAGAATTGTCAGTCACCACGTCGTTGATTCGAACCTTGCTGGACACGATTCACACGGCGTTATCAACGCGCCAAATTACATTGGGGGAATGGGAGGTGGTGGGGCTGTTGATAAGCTAGAAGTGGTTCAAGATAGCCCGGCAGCGACAGTTATCAACGCGAATGGGGCGTTAGGAATGGTTGCAGCACGCAAAGCGATGGAGCTCGCTGTTGAAAAAGCAGCAACATGTACCATCGGCGCAGTTGGGTTACACCGCTGCGGACATGCAGGACGGATGGGCGAATACCCACCCATTGCAGCGAATGCCGGAATGATTGGCATTGTGCTCTTAAATGGGGGTGGCCGGTTTATGCATCCACACGGGGGGAGTTCACGCAGACTACCGCCGAACCCCATCGCAATATCTGTGCCCCGTAAAAATGGTAAGCCGCTTCTACTTGATATGACATTGAGCGTTGTCGCTGGTGGGAAGCTCCTCGTCCAAACTGCCCGCGGGGAAGATATACCCGAAGGCTGGATGATTGATAGCCAAGGCAACGCGATAACAGAGCCCGCTGCGTTTCGAGAACGAACGGCAGATACTGCTGTCATGCCACTCGGCGGTTTTCAGTTCGGCCACAAAGGGTTCGGTTTGGCAGTGATGGTTGATGCAATTGCCGGTGGACTCTCATGGGCCGGATGCAGTCGCGAACAACCGACGCGGGGGGCAAGCGGTATCATGATGTTTGCAATTAAAATTGATAGTTTTATTAATTTAGCCGCTTATGAAGAAGAGATTGAGGCTCTGGTGAAGTGGGTTAAATCCTCAATGAAACTGCCCGGTGTTGATGAAATTTACGTTCCTGGTGAGTTTGAAGAGCGAAGTCGTGAACGCAGGCTAAAGGAAGGAATTCCGATTGAGGAAGCCACGTGGCAGCGGCTCGTTGAAGCAGCGGAACATCACGATGTAACACCCCCGGCGGTGAAATAAATATAGCGTTCAACACTGAGAGAGGCTTGTTTTATTCCGTTCATCCGAATGATAACACGATAGGAGAAGAAAAAATGAGAGGCTTAACCATACTATTCATACTGCTCGTCGGCGTTACCGGATGTGCTGTCTTGAACCAGCCAACCATTGAGATTTCATCCGCGCGCCTTTCTTGCGAAACCAATCCGGCTTTAGTAGACGGGGATGTGGAAACCGTTAGCACTTTTACAGTCAACGGTTTTGTCCAAAAAGAGTATCAAATCTTTGGAAGTGAAATTCGCAACCTTGCTCATGCACAGCGGCGATATATCACGAAAATTGAAGGAAACAAACGTACAGAGGCTATCATTAAACTCGACACGCCCACCTATGTTTCCTACGTTGAAGTCTATCCGGCATCCCGCATATCCAATTTCGCATTAATGACGACAACTGAAGAACCGCCCCGGTTTGATGTCTCCTTTGAAGCAGTATACGATAAGCAGCATCAGGACATAGAAGGAATGAAATCAGTTAAATTCCAGATTGGGCGAGAAGTGCTTTACCTACGCCTGAGCGCAGACGGAATCGAAGATAGACAAAATTCGGAGAAGGGTGAGAATTCGAGAATAAAAATTCCGATAAAAGGGGCATCGATTCGCGAGGTGAAATTCTACGGGCGGGAATAAAAAATGAGCGTTCACCTCATCAGGCGTTTCCGAATACTCATCGTCGGAATTGACGACGCTACGCTAATTCAGGATAACCCGATAATCGAAATTGCATCGTCACACTCTGTTTGCACAACGAATCCGGAGTGAGCTGATGGCAATTTGGAAAACGTTGGTATAGTTATGCTTAATGTCTATGAAATTACACCAACGGGCCCAAGGATAAAAAACGGAGGGCGCCGCAAATTTCACGCAAGGGTGCTGCGATGACAGAAGTTATATTTTAAGGAACGTACGGAAAATCTGCTTGACTTTTATCTTAAGACGTTATACAATATACCCAAAATCATGCCCCTAGGCATTCGCGAATGAAGAACGCAGCGGAAATCAAACTAAGCACAAATTTGTGAAGCACTTGAAATTTGAAATATTCTAACGACTCATGGTAGGTTAAACGTAATCTATAGCCAGTGGAAATCTACAGGGTTTCCATATCAAAAATTCGGAGGTTTAGAACCGCGATTGGAAAAAAAAGACTTGAAGAGTGTTCCTGTACAGAGTAACACCGAAGTGCAAGCCCTTTTTGGACATAGTGACACGTTTTTAAGGCGGATTGAAGATGATTTCGATGTCCGTGTTGTTTTGAAAAGTGACAGGATTGCTGTCATTGGCGATGACAGTACTGAAATTGAACGCGTTATAACCGTATTGGAATCGCTGCTTTACCGCATTCGAAAAGGGGAGCAAATTCACGCGAATGATATTAGTTACATAATTCGAGCAGCCGGGACAGGGGAAAAAGAGACATTGGTAGGAAGCGCGGCCGAGTCTATTCCTGTATTTTCAAAACGTGGTGTCATTCGCCCTAAAACTGCCGGGCAGAAACGGTACGTGGAAGCTATCAAGCATCATGACCTGGTTTTCGGAATTGGGCCCGCCGGAACAGGAAAAACATACCTGGCAATGGCAATGGCAGTCTCTGCACTCAAGACGGGACAGGTAAGCCGTATTATCCTCACACGCCCCGCCGTCGAAGCAGGAGAACGATTAGGCTTCTTACCCGGAGATATTGCTGCGAAGGTGCATCCGTACCTACGCCCATTATATGATGCCCTGTACGATATGATGCCGCCAGATGCACTTGATAAGTACATTGAACGAAACGTCATTGAAGTCGCCCCTATCGCTTTCATGCGCGGCAGGACACTTAACAACTCCTTTGTTGTCCTCGATGAAGCACAAAATGCGACGGTTGAACAGATGAAGATGTTCTTGACGCGCCTTGGCTTTGACGCGAAAGCTGTCGTCACAGGCGATATCACCCAAACCGATTTGCCAACGCATAAGATATCCGGACTTGCCGATGCACAAGGAGTTCTCTCAGAAGTCAAAGGGATTGAGTTTATTTATTTCTCAAAAGTAGATGTTGTACGGCATGAACTGGTGCAACGTATCGTTGAAGCATACGAGCAAGCATCACCACAGAATTTGAGGACGGAACCCACCGCTGAATCTCAAAAAGCGCAAGAGGTATCCGTGTGAATCAGAAAAAAGGCCATTGTGACTTATACTCCATCGCCATTAATTGTCATTGCCCAAATACCGAATTTGACACTGCTATCGTGTACCGAGCAGTATTGGCAACGCTTAAGAACCAGTATACCGATAGCTTTACGAAAAAGGTTGATACCCCAGCCACGGAACAGATAACAGACACATGTGAAGTCAGCGTTTTGTTGACAGACGATACACAAATGTGCTCACTTAATCGCGAATACCGTGGAATTGATGCGCCTACCGATGTCCTTGCCTTCGCAATGTGGGAAGGTGAAAACACTCCGAATTGTAAGACTACAGATGATACAGCGACACGACATGCGCCTGTCCTTCTCGGCGATATCGTCATCTCGTTAGAAACCGCACGACGACAAGCAGAAACAGCCAAGCACTCGCTGGAAACAGAAATCGTGTTTTTGACGGTGCATGGCACACTGCACCTACTTGGATATCAACACCACACTCTCGAACAAACCACGCTTATGTTTGAAAAACAAGATGCGATTTTCCAGAACCTCTGTTTGTAAGTAAACCTATTTTCCCTACAAAAGCGAATCCTCAGGAGGTGTTAATTCTCGTTTGGATGCCCTAGATACCGTGATTAAACTGCTCGGCTTAGCAGTACTGTTTGTATTGACAGCCCTCTGTTCAGCAGCAGAAGCCCTCCTCTCTCGGCTAACTCGGGAAGATATCCTAAACTTTGCCGCAGCCGAAGAGAAACGGTACGCGCTTTTGGCGTCGCTGCTGCACCACCCGCGGCGTTACTCACTCACAATTATTACCGCGAAAACGGTATTGATAGTCAGCATCATTACCGTTTTCATGACTGTTGTCCCTTCTAACACCTGGCAATCTCAACTAGGAGGGGCCGCTCTTGCTGTTGTTTTGCTCGCTACCTTCACAGAGTTATTTCCTAAAAACTACGTACAGAGTAGTTCAGGAAACGCCACTATCACCGCACTTCGCGTCCTTCGCGTAATATATTGGGGAGCCTCCGTCCTTATCATTCCTTTGAACTTTATCGCTAATGTTGCAGTACGAGTACTTGGCGGAAAAATTACCGAAGAACAAGACAGTATCGTCTCTCCAGAAGTCTTAGAAACGCTTGTAAATGTTGGAGATAGCCAGGAGATTTTAGAGGCAGATGAACGTGAAATGATTTCACGTATCCTAAATCTCACCGATAAAGTCGCTCGCGAAATTATGGTGGCCAGAACAGACATGATATGTTTGGACATTTCAACACCTGAAGACGAGGTTTTAAAAACAACGATTGAGTGCCGGCATACGCGCATTCCTATCTACGAAGAAACAATTGACAGAATTGTCGGGATACTCCACGCCAAGGATATGATTGAGTACTGGGCCGCAAAGAAACCAATTGACTTGCGCCAACTCATCCAGGAGAGGAACCCCTTTTTCACACCAGAGAGTAAGAAAATTTCCGCGCTCTTTCGAGAACTGCGGGCACACAAGCAACACCTCGCTATTGTCGTCGATGAATATGGCGGGACGGCAGGAATTATAACACTGGAGAACATCATTGAAGAAATCGTCGGCGAAATTCACGACGAAGATGAGGTTGGACAGCAGGACGAATACATTCAACTTAATACGAACGCATATTCTGTTGATGCAAGGCTCAATCTGATTGAATTGAATGAAAAACTCCGTACAGAATTAGAGGCAGAGAATATTGATACAATTGGTGGATTCATTGTAGACTACCTTGGCAGAGTTCCAGCGCAAAACACTGAGTTTACTTACCGAGGAATACGATTCACGATAGTTGAAGCAGATGAACGACGTATTCATCGAATTCAGATTCAGATGCCCGTAAACAATCCCGCTGATTTAACGCCAGAGCCGCCTTAAACCTAGCCGGAACGTTGACTTACTCTTCGCGCGCCGACTCATATTTACCTATCGGGCGGTTTTTAATTTGACAAATTGAAAATTAATTTGACAACCGGGGTAAAATAGCGTATAATTAGGTTAAGTAAGGGAACAACGGGGCGTAGCGCAGCCCGGCTAGCGCGCCTGCTTCGGGAGCAGGAAGTCGGAGGTTCGAATCCTCTCGCCCCGATTTTTCGTACAGAAACAGATAACACGCTTTTCATGTTTCTCTAAGGCCCTTCCAGAAAATGCAAGTCATTTGGCGGGAACTCCCCCTTCCTATTGCAGCGTAATTTCTGTCTTATCAAGATGCAACTCGCGTTACAAATACACGAATCCGATAACCATGCCCGCTCGAAAAACACAAGCAATTGTGATTCGCACTTTTCCTTTCCGCGAATTCCATAAGATTATTACTTTTTATACCCCCGATTTTGGTAAAGTCAAAGCCGTCGCGTACGGAGCTAAAAGTGCAAAAAGCAAACTCGCCGGCAGCTTAGAACTCCTTAACCACGGGAACCTTATCTTTAAACATCGTGAAAATCGGGAGTTGCAGAACATAACCGACTTTAATTTAATTAACGGGTTTGATGCAATCCGTTCAGATTTTACGCGCATCACTTACGGATGCTACTTCGCCGAATTGGTGGATGCCGTTGAATCCGAAGCTGTCGCAAATCCAGAGGTTTTCAATTTACTGCAAAATACCTATCAATTTTTAGTCCATGCAATCGATGTTCCGCTCCTCGCTAGGGCATTTGAAATTAAGGTTCTTGATTTCGCCGGCTACGGACCCGAACTTTCCCGATGCGCCTATTGTGGTTCAAGAATCACAGCGACGGTACTAAATTTTAGCGTAAGACACGGGGGAGTACTTTGTTCAGCGTGTGAGTATCGTGACATCGCAACATTTTTAATTGCATCCGGAAGTTGCAATTTACTAAAACGGCTCCGGCACCTTCAGATTGGTTTACAAACGTCATCTGAGTTAAACCGGCTTCGGGCCTCCTCGCGTAATCATCGTGAATTGAAACAGATACTCGGAAGTTTCATTCAGTACCATACCCAACGGAATTTAAAAAGCATCAGATTTATTGAGAGGGTATTGAATGTATAAGCTCCGTCTTTATCATTCAATACTACCCCTTCAGAATTGCGCAATCCTTTCCATAGATGGCAGGAAATTAATATGAAAGTAGATAAAGGTTCGGCTTTGTAGAAAAGAAAAATACTCGCAAATAGTCCTTGCAAACCGCGGCCCCTAGATTACCGGGGGTTCAACGCAGAACACGGAGATGCCCAATCGGAGCCCATTAACCTTCTACTCAAAACAGAGGCAACGTTTTTCCGGTAGAATGCGATATCAAGCAACGCAGGGGGCAGTCCATCACGGAGCACCGATATACGTGCTTCGAGAAACCTAGCCGAAGCTTCCCCGCGGGGGCGCTTTCATCCTTTCTGGAAATAGGACATAATTGATGAATTTTGACAGGGCACGCTTAAAAAGCCACTTTACGATAACAAATCTTCTTCTCCTCGGCATCCTTACAACTTCCGCTGCCCTAGTGTTGCAAAATCTTGGGCACAGTGGACTCACATACTGGGATGAAGGTTTTCACGCAATCGTCGCGCGCAATTTGACAAAACATCCACTCAAATTTACCCTCTATGATGCGCCATGGCTCCCTTATGATTACAAAAACTGGGGCGAAAACCATATTTGGTTGCATAAACCGCCTGTCGCGATGTGGACAATCTGTCTCTCTCACTTTATTTTTGGTATCCATACCTTCGCGCTCCGATTGCCATCCGCCATCAGCCTTGCTCTAACAGTGTGGATAACATTTCGCATTGCCTCAGCTCTTTTCGACAAACGGGCAGCCCTCATCGCCGCATTTCTACAAGCCTTCAATCCATTTCTCTTTGCATCCGTTCACGGGTATCGCTATTCTGACCACGTTGACATCGCCCTCCTACTCTGGGTTCAGGTTTCATGCTGGCTCTTACTTCGCGCGATTCAGACAGGGAAACGGAGAAATTACATCCTATCAGGCGTTACGATGGGAATTGCCTATTTGTCGAAAAGTTATCTCGCTCTGATTACCTTTGGCATTGCTTTTGTAGTGTGGCTGGCGGCACGCCTCAAATTGATTCGCCTTGATAAACGCGTCCGGATAACTGATATCTGCCTAAATCTGATGGCAGCAATCGGAACGGTTGCTCCATGGATTATCTACTGTCTCATCCGTTATCCGAAAGAATTCTTATGGGAACACAAACGCGTACTTGAACATCTCAATACTGATATCGAAAATTGGGGCGCATCGTGGGACAGGCCACTGTTTGATTACATGCCACTATTTTATCCGGTGTTTTACGCCGCTGTTATCGCCGCCGTGTTATGTTTGATAGTCGTTATGTTCAAACGCCGGCAGTTACCCGAATTTTTCATCTTGGCCTGGGCCATCGGAGTTATCGTGCCTCACACACTCGCCGAGACGAAAACCCCATCTGCGACAATGATTGCCGTGCCACCGCTGCTGATTTGTCTCGCGGCCGTCATCAGCCGGGCATGGCAGCGGAAGGATTGGCTCTATACCGCAATCTGGAGCGCGGCGATGCTTGCGATTACCGTCATTTCAGGGGGGCGTTCTCTTGTTAAAAGTCGAGACGGGTTTGATATGTCACAAGAAATTGCACCTTACATCCGCACTAACTTCTGGATTGTTAAGCAACTCCTCGGATTTGGGATACTCCTCGCCCTTTTCGCGGGTGTTTATCTGCTCACTCGTCGCATGTCGCAAAGGAACTCTGAAGATATTGCGATGCAGTTGCAGAAATGGGCCTGGCGAGGCGCGCGAACAGTTGCCTTGGGGCTTGCCTTGTTTTATACAGTCAAATATGTGGAGGCAGCGTACCGGGTAACAGAACAGAATCGTGAAACGCCGCTGTATGCAGAAAGCGGGCCCCGCCTCCAAAATATGTTGCCAGAGAATGCTTGCTTTTTTCTCGATGATGAACGTGTCGGTGCACATTTCGATTTGATGTACTACGCCGCTCGTTCAACCTACCAGATTTACAGCCGGCACATGAAAATGCCGCGAAATTTGGCAATTGAAGCAAAAAAGGCGAGGATAGCAGGCGCAATTCCTTATCTCTTCTCTGTCAAGGAAACACATTACGATTATCCGCGTTTGCTTGAGGGCGAGGTGGAAATCGGGCCGGGGAAGAAAAAACGATATCGGATTTTTGAAATTACAACAGAACCGTAATTATCTCACCGGCTCGCTCCGAATTATGTACTAAGACAATACGATACCGAAGAAAAAACTGGAGAAGATATACTGATACGGGTGGTATAAACAGGACATCTTTATCACAATTTGCAGGACAAGGCATGATACCGCTGAAACAATCTGTTTGTCAGATTTTTTATCATTTTCTTCGGTGTCAAAACCCCCTTGCTTTAGCTGGGGGATGTAGACACCGCCCTATTGAATTAGAACAAGGGGATATATTGAAAAAAGAGTTGACATTCTAATATTTTTGTGGTATAATATATGTATAATCTAACATACAAAAGGGTTTAGAATGAAATTAGAAACACCGATTTTAACGTATCAAACGACGCGGGCTGCTACATACGCCTGTGAGTACCATATCATCTGGTGTACAAAATACAGAAGAAGTGTCTTGTCTTCTGAAATTCAAGAACGATTCAAAGAACTTGTAATAGCATCAGAAGAAAAACACGGATTTAAGGTTCGTGCTTTAGAGACAATGACACACCATATACATTTGTTGATTAGCATTCCTCCAACTTTAGCCGTTGGTGTCATGATTGGCAAACTAAAAGGAATGACGGCTAAAGTTCTTCGTGAGGAATTTCCGCACCTAAAATCAAGACTGCCGAATTTATGGACACGTTCCTATTTTGTAGCGTCTACCGGGAGTGTAACACTACAAGTTCTCAAACAATATGTAGAAAACCAGAAAGGTGTCTAAATGCCAAGTTTCTACCGCGAAACGGCGGTTTCGCCCTACGCTGCCCAAACACTGAAAATAGAAGCACAACCGATATTCTCTGAAGCTCATGCTGCGTCTGCTGCTGTTTGGAATGCCTGTTGCTATCAAATGGATATGTACCAGTGGCAGCGTGGCTCTCCTCATGCTCACAGAGACTTCTATATCGGCAAAGACTGCGAAGGGTGGATAGACAAAAAACTCTCTAATCCACTCTTGCATTCCCAAAGTCGGCAAGCGGTTCGGGCGCGTTACTTCAAATCTTGGTTGTCCTACTCTGCTCTGAAAAATCTGGTGGCGTTAGAACGCCGAAACCTCCTCACAAACGAAAAAACTATATGACGACACGTTGGAAAAGTCTGCCATTCGTTTTGTAGCAGGTAGCAAGAATGGTAAACGCGTTAAACTTTCTATGGCACGGGGTAAACCGAAAATAGATATCCGTTTGCCCAACACCTTTGATATGTCTAAAGCAGAACATATCGCAACGATTGATTTGTGCGATAACTACGGACACTGGACACTCCATTTTTCGTATTTGTATCACACCGAAACACCGAAACGGCGGTTTCGCCCTACGCTTGAAACAGGTAGCCTTGTTGTCGGCGTTGATATCGGCGAAATACACCCGATTGTCTCTCACGACGGTGAAGACACACATATCTACAATGGCCGGTATATCCGCTCACGATACCGCTATAGAAACAAAGTGATTGCCGAAATCAGTCTGACGATGCATCGGTGTAAACGCCATTCCCATCGCTGGTGGAGACTCACACGTCGGAAGTGGAAGCGTCTTAGAAAGATTGATAACCAACTCAAAGACGCACGCCACAAACAGACGACTAAGTTCGTCAAATACTGCCAAGCAAAAGGGATTGGCACAATCATACTCGGCGCCCTCACAGGTATCCGAAACAACAGAGACTACGGAAAAAAGACGAACCAGAAACTCCACCAGTGGGCTTTTGGTAAGATTACCGCATTGATAACCTACAAAGCGAAAGCGTTAGGTATCAAAGTCAAAGTCATTGACGAATCCTATACCTCTCAAACTTGCCCCAAATGTGGCAACAAAAAAAAAGCTAAGAATCGCAACTATAGCTGTAAATGTGGTTTCAAATATCATCGCGACGGTGTCGGTGCGATGAATATCCGAGAAAAGTATCTGGGGCACTTCGGTTAGAACCGTATACCGTTCTATCGGTGTCCCCGTAGTGGCGGAAATGGGTTCTCCCCGGATGACACCGCCCTTGGGCTTTCGCTTGGAAGTCCCTGTTGCCTCGTCTTAAACACTTCGGTTTGTTCCTAAAAGGAACAAAAGAACCCCATGCCTTTAGGCGTGGGAGTATGTCAAAGATGATGATAAGGAACTGTAGTTATGACAGATAAACCGAATATTGTTTACCTCCTTGCAGACCAGATTCGGGCGTGTTCGTTGCCCGTATACGGCGAAACGCAGATTGAAACGCCGCATATCCAACGGCTCGCACGGCAAGGCGCCGTTTTTTCTAATGCGATTGCTACCGCCCCGGTTTGCACGCCATACCGTTCTATGCTATTGACAGGACGTCATCCACAAACGACAGGGCATCTCATTAATTTCGTCAAAACCCGCTACGATGAAATCGGCATCGGTGATGTTTTTAGCCGAAACGGCTACCGTACAGCATGGATAGGTAAATGGCATCTACACACCGGTTCGTTTCCTGAAATTGGGGGACGGGATTACGTCCCCGAAGGACGCGACAGGCTCGGATTTCAACATTGGCGCGGTTACAATTTTCACACTGACTATTTCAATGGGACAGTTAATCTTGACAATTGGCAGAACGAAACCTGGGATGGATACGAGACAGATGCACTCAATAGATACGCCTTCCAGTTTATGGATGACTTGGACGATGACGCGCCCTTCTGCTTGTTTATCTCCCCTCACCAAGCACACGCCACACCCTATGAATTTGCACCGAAGGAATATTATGAACGATTACCTGCACAACTCGATTTGCCAGCTAACGTTCCGGACTCAGTTCGCGCAGAATCGTTACAGATTTATCGACATTACCTCGCCATGGTGTTAGCCGTAGACGATATGCTTGGGAAGTTGATGGATTATCTTGAAAGAACCGGGCGTGTTGAAAACACGCTACTGATTTTTGGAGCGGACCACGGGACACAAGGTGGCGCACAAGGTATCAATTTCTGGGCAAAGAAACAACCTTATGAGGAATCTATCAAAGTTCCGCTGATAATGCGAATGCCCGGCGTTTTTGACGGCGGTAGAACTTGCGATACCCTCACATCGCCTGTCGACTTGTTTCCATCCCTTTGTGGGTTGTGTGGCATACAGCCCCCTCGCACAATTGAAGGCTATGACTTGTCCGCATCATGGCGCGGGGGAAACAATGCATTTGAGCAGGATGCCGTCCTGACAATGAATTTTGGGAAAACCTACGATTACCTTGTTGATGGGGGCGAGTGGCGCGGGGTACGCACAAAAACGCACAGTTACGCCCGGTGGCTTAGCGGGAAACGCGTACTGTATCACCTGCAAGCGGAACCGCTACAGATGACGAATTTGATTGACAATCCCCAAGAAATATATCTCGCAAACGAAATGGAGCGGACGCTCTTGAGATTGATGGATACCCGAAATGATACCTTCCAGCCTGCGACAAGTTATGCCGGTTGGTACGATGCGCAACGCCGCGTTGTGCGAAATGCGCACGGCCCACTTGGAAATCCAGAAGATGAGCCTGACTGGGCTCTATCGCTGAATCCAGCATGAGCCTAATATTAACACTTGTTACCACGTGATGTGATATACTTTTATAGACGGTGGTGACGTTTCAAGGGTGCTGTCAACTTTTAATCGAACCAGTATGGTTCTATTTTTCCAAATAAATCATTGATTAAAAAGATTTGTTGTGTTAAAATATGGCTGAATTTTGGGAAATTTGGTAAAATCGTGAAGCCCCATGTGTTACTTTTAAGCACTGTCGAGCGCTGGGCGCATGATGACATATTGTGGGTTTTACGAATAATTTTAAATGGAGAATACGCCTGCAAATAGAATATGACTTTCCAAGAAATTATTTTAGCATTAGAAAAATTCTGGTCCGATTATGGCTGTGTGATTCAGCAACCATACGATGTTGAAGTCGGGGCGGGCACCTTTAACCCAGCAACCTTTTTGCGATGCCTCGGCCCGGAGCCGTGGCATGTCGCTTATGTTGAACCTGTACGGCGGCCAACGGATGGACGATACGCAGAAAACCCTTTTCGCTTAGGGGCATACTACCAATATCAGGTAATTCTAAAGCCTGCACCAGAAAATGTTTTACAGCTCTATCTGGAGAGTCTCTATCACCTCGGTATTTCCGCTCGCCAGAACGACATCCGCTTTGTTGAGGACGATTGGGAATCGCCAACGCTTGGGGCTTCCGGACTCGGTTGGGAGGTATGGTGGAATGGCGCGGAAGTCACACAATTCACCTATTTTCAGCAAATGGGCAGCATTGAGCTGAAGCCGGTTTGCGCCGAAATTACATATGGACTTGAGCGGATAGCACTCTATTTGCAGGATGTCGACAGTTTCTTCGATATTCGTTGGAATGAAAATGCTTGCTATGGTGATGTCTATCATCAAAGTGAAGTAGAACACTCAATCTACAATTTTCAACGGGCGGATGTTGAAATGCTTTTTCAACTGTTTGGTACTTATGAAAAAGAGACTTACGCATGCCTGGATACAGGGCTGGTGCTTCCAGCAACAGATTATGTGTTAAAATGCTCGCACACGTTTAATATGCTAGATGCCCGCGGTGTCATCAGTGTTACCGAACGTATCAATTACATTGAGCGGGTCCGAAGGCTCGCGCAACGTATCGCGCGGGCGTATGTAAAACAACGGGAGGAGATGGAACATCCTTTACGCGGAAAATGGGTTACCGGGAATCCACGTGACAGCGCACAGCATCACCCACCCCCAAAGCCGATTTCACAACCTAACGAAATTGAACAGATGTTATCAACTGAAAAAACCGAATTGCTTTTTGAAATTGGCACTGAAGAGATACCCGCAAGTTACGTTCCACCCGCACTAGAACAGCTCCGACTTATGGCAGCCGAATCATTCACGCACCACCGAATAACAGTCGACGAGGTTAAAGTGTTTGGTACACCACGTCGCATCACGCTTGCCGTTAAAGAGTTAGCAACATGCCAAGAAGCTAGAGAAATAGAGGTGGTGGGCCCGCCGAAACGTATCGCTTATGATGAAGACGGTGTGCCAACCAAAGCGGCAATTGGCTTTGCTAAGACACAAGGCGTTGGGCTAACAGAACTACGCATCGTTGAAACATCGCGTGGAGCATACGTGGCAGTCACAAAACGCGAAAAGGGAGTTCGAACCGAAGATATATTGAAAACACTACTACCCGACTGGATTGAGAAACTTCGTTTTCCCAAGACGATGCGCTGGTTCAACGAAGAGGAATCAAATCGAAAGCGGTTTGCACGTCCCATTCGATGGCTCGTTGCACTCTTAGGCGATAAGGTAATTCCTTGCACTTACGGTTCCGTAACCACTGGACGCTTAAGTTATGGACATCGCTCGCTCCATCCGGAACCGATACCCTTGGTATCCGCTTCACTTGACACTTACGTCTCGCAATTGCGGAATGCAAATGTCATCGTTGAGCAGGATGAACGGCGTGAGACAATCAAAAAACAACTCTTGAATATTTTAAAGACAGAAGGGTGTCTCCCGAAGATTGATGAGGAGCTGCTGGATACGGTGAATTACTTAGTCGAAAACCCACAGCCTATTGTAGGCAGTTTCAACGAATCACACTTGGTTTTGCCTCCGGAAGTATTGATTACTGCGATGAAGAAACATCAACGTTACTTCCCGCTATGGAAAGCGAAATCGGCTAAACCCAAAAAGCCTCTGACGAGCTCACCGGGGGCGCCGTCTGTGAGTAGCATACAAAACCGATTCATAACGATTTCCAACGGGACAGACGGGAATTTTGATGGCGTTCGTCACGGTAATGAACGGGTTTTACACGCCCGTCTGAATGATGCGGAATTTTTCTATCGCGAAGACAGGAAAACGACGCTTGCTGATAAAGTAGAACGATTAGATACCGTCGTCTTCCACGCAAAACTGGGCTCCTTACTGGATAAAGCAAAACGGCTTAAGAAGTTAGTTCGGTTTATAGGCAGAACCCTACAGTTGCCAGAAGCGACGTGCCGCGACGCAGAACGCGCCGCTTGGCTGTGTAAGGCAGATTTGACAACACAGCTGGTGATTGAACTGCCCACCTTGCAAGGGATTGCGGGGAAATACTATGCCGAAAACGCCGGGGAGGTGGCACCTGTAGCGAACGCGATTGCCGAACATTATCACCCCCTTGGCGCGGATACCCCCGTACCGGAAACTGAAGTCGGCGCACTTATCGCGATTGCAGATAAACTAGATACCATCGTCGGATACTTTGGAATTGAAGAACGCCCTACAGGCTCCCAGGACGCATATTCGTTACGGCGGCATGCCCTCGGCACGCTCCGCATTCTTGAGGAACGACAGCTCCATCTTTCATTGGATATTGTTGTCGAAAAGGCGTTTTCGCTCTATCAAGTTGAACTGGCAGCGGATACGGTAGCGAACGTCCTCAGTTTTATTAAGGAACGCCTCCGGGGCATCCTGCAGATACAAGGGAACTATGCTCCTGATGTGGCAGACGCTGTTTTGGCAAGCGACGATATCAATGTGCCGAATATTTTAAAGCGCGCCGACGTCATAGCCAAGTTTAAGGATACTGCGCAAGAACCAGAAAATACATCGCGTGAAACCGAAAATCAGTTGAATTTGAGTTTTGAACTCGTTTATAATGCCCTCAATCGGGTTTTGCGCATTTTACCGGAGACACCGCCAGTAGATGTAAATGAAACCCTTCTGATTGACGAGGCAGAAAAAAGTCTCGCTGCCCGTATCATCGACGCAGAACCACACTTTGAAAAAAGCGTTCAAACAGGCGATTATTCCCGACTTTTGATACAGTTAGCCGAATTACAACCGGCAATAGAACGGTTTTTTGACGACGTTCTCGTGATGGCAAAGGAACCCGAAATACGGGAGAACCGGTTAGCCTTACTTAACCGTATCGCAAAACACATATATACTCTCGCGGATTTAACAAAATTGGTAATTGCAGGGGAAAGGAAAGTTAACAATTAGAAAATCTAAGGTTGTAAAAGACTTCTGATGCAACCTCCGGTGGAATCCCCTTGATAAGAGGGTTACAAATTCCACTCGGCGATTTCATCTTAATTCATAACCAGTATCGTTTTTGAAGACGAAAATTTGAGGGTTGCCGTATGGAAAAACAGACTATCATGACGAAGTTTATCAGCGCGTGTTACAAAATCTGCCTCCATCTTATCTTAGCTGCTGTCCTAACATCTTTACTAGGATGTGGTGATAAAGAGGACAAGGACATTATCGAAGCGCGAAGAGCGATTGTTCGAGGCGACTATACTGCGGCACAGACAGCCGTTCAAAAGGTAGACGCAGATACTGCATCGCGAAATGCGAATCAGGAAGCCCGGATTCTTGACGCCTTTCTCAACCTCCGCACGAACACCCAAACAGATGAGTGGCACATAGCAATTACGCAATCACTCGCGCATCTTGAAATATTACATGCCGATATCCATGCCATTTCGATGCACGAAGATCCGGACTCAGACGAATTGGACCGGAAAGAACGGCTGATTCGTTCTCGAAATGCCATCTCCGGACTATTCATTATGGCATTGGCTGAAGCTGTCGCAAAACGCGCAGATTTACTTCCTGAACTGATAGCCCCGTCTGCAAACCCAATATACACAAGTGCCGTCATCATATCACTTTTAGAGGCAGAAAAATGTTATCAGCCCCGTGCACGCCAAACGCTTGGGCAACTGATGGCAAAACTCCTCGCACTGGGGGGTGACGCTCCTGTGGCAAAACTGCTCATTCGGGAAACGCAACATACCGATGCCGCCATTCGGAAAGAGGCGATACGCTACCTTGGCGCAATGCAAAACGCTGAATTCCTTCCGGTGTTTGAAGTGATACTTACCCAAACTGATGAAGCCCCCGCCGTAGCATATAGAACCGTGACAGCACTTGAACAATTGAACGTGCCCGCCGTCGTGCCCGTCCTTCAAATTGCGCTGAAAAACGACAGTGCACAAGTAAGGATGCATGCAGCGAAACTGCTAGGACGCAAATTTCAAGCCTATCGTGAATTGAACCCTACCCTAGCAGAGACTGCTATCACTGAACTCCTGAGGCTCCTTGCCGATTCAAACATCTATGTTAAAGATACCGCGGTAAACGCGCTCAACCGGATTGGTGATGCTGCACTCCCCCCTTTGCTGGAAGTGATAGAAACTGAAGCGCGAAGCCTCATTCCGGATAAAGACGCTGCCTCCCAAGCTGTTGAACTATCCACGAAATACCGATACATCGCCAGCGCTTATATTGATGAATCATGGATGAAAAAGTATCGAATTGGTGCTCGGACGGCAGCAATTCAGGTGCTCGGAAAACTGAAGCTGGAAGCGGGGGTGACGCCGCTGATTATGCTACTAGCCGACGAAGATTTGAAAGCGGAAGCACTTGCAGCACTCATTGAAATGCGCGGCGCTGCTGTCATTCCGATGCTGGATGCGCTCAAAAACGGGAACAGTGATATTCGGGTGAAAGTAGCGGAGGCACTCGGGACTATAGGCGACAGGCGCGCAATTACACCGCTGATTGAAGCATTAAACCGTGATACGCATAAAGAGGTGAAGGCACTCGCGGCGCAGGCACTCGGAAATATGCGCGCACGAGGTGAGAATAATCTGGCTGTTGCCGCCCTAACAAATGCCCTGACTTATGACGACACCACCGTCGCGAATGCGGCAGAAGCACTTGGCAAAATCAACGTGGCGACAAAAGATGCTATTGAAAAGTTGATGCTAATCTCGATGGATAAGCAGCGTCGTGAAACCGTCCGGTTAGCAGCTATTAACGCGCTAGCGGAGCTCAAGCCTTCCGGCGCCACTCACCCCATGCTCTTGTTAATGCTTAGTGATGAAACCAGTCCAGTTATCCGGGCAAACGCCGTGAAGGTGCTAAGGCGAATTCAAACAGCGGAGAGCATCCCGGTGCTTTTGTGGGTACTCTCTACACAATTTGATGACATTTCAGATTTCCAGCGGTATATGAAACGCGAGTATAAAACACTTGACGTTCTGAGAGCTCGTGTCGATGGGTTTAAAATTCAATGGAACGCGGATTACCCGCGGCCAATCTACCGCACCTGGGGGGAACTCAAACCTATCCCGAGTCTTGTGCGTAGTGAAGTCGCGCGTGCCCTCGGCATCATTAAAGGGGATACCGTCATAACCCCTCTAATCCGTGCACTTGAAGAAGATGAGAGCGCCACCGTTCGTCAAAGTGCCGCCTGGGCATTGGGAGAAGTGAAGGGGGAACAGACGATGTCGCCTCTTATCACCGCACTTAAAAAAGATAAGCAGGGCGTTGTTCGACAAGAAGCGGCAATCGCTTTAGGGAAAATTAAAGGACAGGCAGTTGTTACACCGTTGTTAGATGCCCTAAAAAACGATAAGTATGAAACAACGCGTTTTCAAGCGGCGAAGGCACTCCGGGAAATTCAAGCCGGAGATAAAGGGCTCGTTGATATTGTGAAGAAAGGCTTAGGTAGCTTTGATGACGGATATGAAGTCCAATCCGTTCAAGCTGAAGTCATAGACGCCTTAATCAAAGATAGCAATGAAGCCACCGCGCAATTTGCACTTGACGCACTTAAGACAACAGATGATGAATGGATTCGATGGGCATTGGTACATGTCCTCGGGAGTACGGCTAAGAAACCGGCTACTGACGCAATCATCGCAGAATTAAAACATTCAAGTTATGTTGTTCGCAAACGAGCAACCGAAACCCTTGGCGGTTTTAAAGAACGTAGAACCGTAGAATCGCTAATTGCAATTCTCGAAAACGGAGATGAGATGAAATCCGTTCGTGCAGCAGCAGCATTTTCGCTTGGCACGCTTAAAGATGAGCGAGCCGGCACGCCTTTACTCGCAGCCCTTGACGATAAAAATGCGGAAGTTCGATTCCAAGCCGCCGTCGCCCTTGGCAAAATCAAGGACGCAAAAGCGGTTCCCAAACTGGGCGCGATGGTTGAAAATGCTATAGAGGAAGATGAGGTGCGCGCTGCCGCCGTCGCTGCACTTGGGAATATTGGTGATAAGACTGCTGAAGATGTGTTAATGCGTGTACTTGACATTCGCATCGGCACTATCGCAAAAAATGCCATTGTCGCCTTAGGGAAACTTAAAAGTGAGGCAGCGCTTCCGAAATTAGTCGCTATCCTTGAGGACAAGCGTGTAACCCTCGATGCCAGTACCGACGTTTTGGCAAAAGCTTCCGCACGAACAAAAGCAGCCACAGCACTCGGGGAAATTGGCGGAACAGCAGCAGCCGAAGCGATTGGCAACCGTCTAATTGACGATACTGAGTATATTGTCGCCCTTCAAGATGAAGCAGCCCGCCACGCTGTAGCCAATGATGTTTTGAAACGGAATTGGAGTTGGGAGGTTTATGTGAATGCCGCCAAAAAACTTGAGCTGCCCACATTCGTTGTCCCGAAAATGAAAGCCCGCATTGCAGATGAATGGGAAAACCATCAGGTGCGAAACGCCGCAATGGTGGCTTTAGGGAGAAGTAAAGAAAATCAGTTAACCACGGATATATCACAATTCAAAAAACTGTTAACCGAGCCGGATGTCGACATCCGAAAAGCGACAGTGCTCGCTATTGGGCAGGCTGGTATCGCCGAACTTACAGAAGAACTCATTCAGATAATGACAGGCGAGAACGAAACGGACAAGGACGTCCGGCGCGCAGCCACACAAGCACTTGGAGAATTCGCTGATGTTGAAACAATAGATGTGCTCATTGACGTGATGAACACCGACGAAAATCATGTTGAAATTCGGCGTGATGCAGCGCGCACCTTGGGAAAAATTGGAACAGATAAGGCTGTGGATGTACTCATTGAAAAACTCACCGCGCTGCATGAATCTCAACGCCTAAGAGGATTCAGACTTGAGCTCATCAAGGCACTCGGCGAAGCAAAAAACGCACGGGGCGTGCAATTGCTTGAGTTAATTCTCCAAGAGCAGGACGCCGAAATTCACTTCCAAGCCGCAGCAGCACTCTTTGAAATTACAGGGCAAGGCTATGGTTACAATCGCATATAACATGCAACACCCGTAGATGCGCCTTTAAAGCGCATTATGGCGGATTTTTAAAAAGGAGATGAGCGCGAAACTTTCATGCTCATATTGAAAACTATGGCTTTTTTTGAATTACGGCAGTACCAAACTAAACCCGGACAACGCGAAAACTGGGTAAAATACATGGAAGAAACCGTCATCCCCTTCCAAATTTCTAAAGGGATGGTAGTCATCGGCAGTTTTATCGGTGAAGAAGCAGACGAGCTCTATGTCTGGATTCGACGGTTTGAAAGCGAAGCACAACGTGAACAACTGTACGCCGCGGTTTATGAAAGCGAGCGGTGGATAAACGAAATTTCGCCGCGCGTCGGGGAATTGCTCCAGCGTGATAAAATTATCGTCACCCGACTCCAACCGACTTCCCGCTCAGTACACCAATAATGTTCGACAAACCGCACGTTTAGGTATTAACGCTAGGCAAATTGGTGAGTGTTCCGCCGCAGCACAGTCGCACGTGGCAGTCATTACCAGTCCGCCACGCTCCCATCAGTATCGTAGTAAAATTCGCCGCCAAGTTCCTCCGTATAGGTACCTAAATTTCGCGCCGCCTCTTTTTCGTTAATTTCAAACCCCAGCCCCGGCTTCGTCGGAAGCTCAATATGTCCATCTTTAACCTGCCATTCTTCAGTAAGCAGCCCCGCCCCTAAGGCGCTATCTATCTGTTCTTGAATGAGAAAATTCGGGACGACGGCATCCACCTGGAGAGATGCCGAAAAAGCGACAGGCCCGATTGCGCAATGCGGAGCCATGTGCATATAATAGACTTCTGCCATGTTCGCAATCTTTTTAAGCTCCGTGATACCGCCGGCGTGAGAGGTATCCGGTTGGAGGTAGGCGACTGCCTGTTTTTCAAAAATCTCGCGGAAACCCCAGCGCGTGAGCAGCCGTTCACCGGTAGCGATGGGGAATGGCACTTGCTCCGAAACCTGTTTGAGCGCGTCAACGTTTTCTTGCGGTATCGGTTCTTCTACAAACATGGGACGCATCCCTCTGATTTCATGGCAAATCTCAATCGCTAGGGCAGGTGTCATCTTACCGTGAAAATCAAAAGCGAGCTCAACATCACGCCCCACCCACTCTCGCATAAGATAGGCGCGTTCCACAAAAGCATCAATAACCGCAACCGGTTCATGGCCACGCCATTTCCCACCCGGGCCGCTTTTAAAGGCTTTGTATCCCCCTTTTTGTTGTAAGAACTCAAGCCGTTGCTTAGCAGCAGCTTTGCCTTCATCTGTCAAACTTCCAATTCCCCAGTGGGCATAGACGCGAATTCTGTCACGGACTGCACCTCCTAATAGTTGATATGTAGGCACATCATAGTATTTACCAGCAATATCCCACAACGCCTCATCGATACCGGACAACGCCGACATCAAGATGTTGCCACCCCTGAAGAATGCTGAACGATAGACATGTTGCCAATGATGTTCAATGCGCAACGGCTCCTTCCCGATGAAATAGTCGGCAAGCTCATCAACCGCTGCACGGGTACTGTTCGGCTTCCCCTCAAGCGTTGTTTCCCCCCAACCGACGATGCCGGTGTCTGTTGTGATTTTGACAAGCCGCACCCGGGGACGCGGAAAAAACTGTTCAATCCGAGCAATTTTCATTTTCTAAGTCCTTCCCGAAATATAAAGCGGATTTTCTATACAATTGTCGGCGAGAAAGTCAGAAAATTGTATGTCAAAATCAAACATTTGTCAATCATGTTTAAAGATTTACACGGAAATTTAGCGCTCATGCACCACAGGGCAATAGTAAGGAGGTGATGAGCATAGCCACGTTCCGATGCTGAATTGAAAATCAAATGATGTTGTAGATGGCATCCCCACCCTTAAAACAGATAAGGGAAAACGAAACGGTTCTGACGAAAAAAAAGCTGACTTAATTCACGAATACTGCTAAAATATCCTCAATTTAAACTTTGCCGAGGTAAAATTTGTGAAATATCTCTATGTGACACTACTCATCAGCTTGATGTGCATCGCACCTGCACTATCTCAAATTCCGAATGATAAGGATTTGCTCCTGTGGATTGGCGAAGGACGCGGGGATACCGCCGTCGACGGCACCGGAAACGGTAATGAGGGTACCTTTGGAGGCAACGCAAAATGGGTTGCCGGTGACGGTAAATATGCCTCTGGAATTGCGTTGCGAGGAAAAGAAAGTTTCCTTGAAGTTCCGAACGTTATCACAGAAGCCGGAAGTCTACTGTTCTGGTTCAAACCCGATTGGGATGGTAAAGATGGTGAAGATTATCGGCTTTTTGATGCCAGTTTTGGCCCCATATACTTCTTCATCGGAAAAGGTGCCGCACACGCAGATATCACACCCGCAGAATTTGGGTTATATTTTGAAGCTGCCGATGATGGCGATTGGCAAGATGTCGAATTCGACCCGGAGGGCATTATTAAGAAGGAAGAATGGTTTCATTGTGCCGCCACATGGGATTTTACCGGTGATGCACCCTTCCTATATATTGATGGTAAAGAGCAAGCAACTAGCCGGAAAATCACCGGAGGCTTCCCCGCACTGCACGAAAAACCGAGATTCGGATGGGAAACCATTCAGTATATTGCACTGACTAACGGGGCAGAAGGTATCATTGACGAAATCTCGTTTTGGCAACGCGCGCTGGATGAGAAGGAAATTCAGGACATGATGAATATCAGTTTAGCCGTTGAACCGAGTGAAAAGTTAAGCGTTATGTGGGGTAAACTGAAATCTATTAAGTAGTATCAAGATTCACCGCGGGCGAATTTACGCCAAAATGTAAATTTTCACAGATACAAGGCGGATTGTAAGATGAAGATGAAACGGTTTACGTCACGTTGTTAGCGTCCGCACGGTGAGGTTCCGAGTACCGACATCTACTATAAACGGTTTTTGAAGGAGAAAATATGCCCGCGCGACCAAATATTCTTTTTATGATTGCCGATGACCACCGGTTTGATGCCATCAGAGGGATGGGCACTGCAACGTTGCAAACCCCGGTTATGGATTCGCTGATAGCACGCGGCACAACGTTCCAGAAAACACACATCATGGGCTCCCTTGTCGGCGCAGTCTGCATACCCAGCCGGGCCGCTGTCCTTACCAGCGCGAATCTGTTTCGAAGCGGGACGCATGAGGTTAATCGGGACCTAGCCGTTTGGCCACAAGTCATGCGCGAAGCAGGGTATTACACATTCGCAACCGGCAAATGGCACAACGACAAACAAACGTTCACTAACAGCTTTAATGACGGCGCCAAGATTTTCTTTGGCGGCATGGGAAATCATCACAAAATCCCTGTTTTTGATTATGACGAAACCGGTAACTATCCAGCCACCGCGAAATACAGTGGTGAAAAATTCTCCACCGAACTTTTTGTTGATTCAGCCGTGCAATTCTTACGTGAATATGACGCTGAAAATCCTTTCTTACTCTACCTTGCGTTTACTTCACCCCATGACCCGCGAACACCGCCACCGGAATACGCAGCGATGTATTCACCAGAGAAGATGCCTGTTCCTGAAAATTTTCTACCGGAACACCCTTTTGACAACGGCGAAATGCGAATCCGAGATGAAATGTTAGCACCATTCCCACGTACACCTGAAATCGTTCAACGACATATCGCGGACTATTATGGGATGATTAGCCACATGGACTCAGAAATCGGACGCGTGTTACAGACATTAGAAGCCACAGGACATCTAGAAAATACAATTATCATCTATACCGCGGACCACGGGCTCGCTGTCGGGCAACACGGGCTGTTAGGGAAACAGAACCTTTATGAACACAGTATTCGTGTGCCATCAATCTTTGCTGGCCCAGGTATCCCAGAAGGCAGAACGGTTGATGCATTAACCTATCTCTATGATGTTTTTCCGACTGTCTGTGCTTTAACGGGGGTGCCCTGCCCGGATACGGTTGAAGGGGAGAATTTAGTTCCGTTGATGGATGGCAGTATGGAATATGTACGGGAAACGGTTTTCGCCGCGTATCGTGATATTCAACGCACAATCAGCGATGGGCGTTGGAAATTGATTCGTTATTACGTTTCTGAAGAGACAGGGGCGGGCACAAATCGCATCCAACTTTTTGACCTGGTGCAGGATGCGTATGAGACAAACGAACTCTCAACACAGCCTCAACATGCGGACAGAATCCAATCACTTGCTGCCGATATGAAACTGTGGCAAATCGCGACAAACGATTTCTTGAAAGATAAACCCATCTTGTAAAAAGAGGACTGACTTTGTCAGGCAGGCACAAGGTTTTGCCCGATAGCGATTAATCGTGTTGCCTGTTCGGCAGTGTCCGCTATCAACCGGGATGCATCGGCGACGGCGAGGGCAAGGGACATCGGTTCGTGAACGATACCGAGCATAGCATCAATACCGGACTCATAGACGGCTTCTGCCCCTTCGGCAATCCCACCGGCAATGGCGAGTACGGGGATGTTATGTGCTTTTGCCACCTTTGCGACACCAACGGGGGTTTTTCCAAACGCGGTTTGAAAATCAAGCCGGCCTTCACCGGTGAAAACGAGAGAAGCCCCTTTTATGCGCTCTGTGAGTTTTACGGCATCGATGATAATATCAACACCGAGTTGCAATTCAGCAGTGAGGAACGCCATGAGGCCAGCCCCTAATCCACCGGCGGCGCCTGCCCCCGGCACATCATTGAATGATTTTCCGATTTCACGGGCCAACATTGTGTCAAAATCCGCCAGATTTGCATCTAACGTTTCAATCATATCGGGAGTTGCGCCTTTCTGGGGGCCATAAACGTGAGATGCACCCTCTGGTCCGGTTAACGGATTGTTGACATCACATGCGACAACGGTTTCCGTTTCCGCAATCGCTGGATGCAAACGGGTTACATCTATCGATGCCAATTCGCTGAGTCCGGCGCCGCCACGCGGTATCGGGTTTCCATCTGCATTCAGGAATTCGACACCGAGCGCCTCAGCCATGCCAGCTCCACCATCGTTTGTTGCACTGCCCCCGATACCAATGATAAGCCGTCGGCAGCCCGCATTTAACGCTGCACGGATAAGTTGCCCCGTCCCGTATGTTGTCGTCAAGAGGGGGTTCCGCTTCTCCCGGGCGACGAGTGTAAGTCCCGAAGCGGCTGCCATTTCGATTACGGCGGTGTGCCCGTCAGCAAGGATACCAAATTGCGCGTCGACTTTGTTGCCAAGCGGGGCAATCACACGTTGTCTCCGAATATGCCCACCCATAGCATCAATGAGGGACTGCACGGTACCCTCGCCGCCATCTGCCATCGGGATTTTCTCAATGACTGCCGAAGGAAAAACGCGGCGGATGCCTTGTTCAATCGCATTCGCCGCTTGAAGTGCGGTAACACTGCCTTTAAATGAATCAGGCGCAACTACAATTTTCATATCTTGTCTATCGTGCTATCGTCAGGCAGTTTATCAGAAAACTGCGTTGATATTATCCGTTAAATGTTTCTCGGCTTACACACTAATGACAATCTTATCACGAGCCCTGTGATTTTTCAAGTTTTTCCGATGCGGCGCCATCTCACTCTGGCTTGTGAGCGACAAACCCCAAGAAAGACAATACTGACATCAAATGGGTTTGCGCCCTCCGAAGATGGCATGACCTGCTTTCATCCAGAATACATCAACAGCAATGAATCCTAGCTCAGTGAGCCAGTTGAGTTGATTGAGTAAGGTTGAGGGTTTGTCAACAGGATCCGGATACGAGTAGAGATTCCATTTTGCCGCACGGAAGTAATCATAACCAGAAAGGGTTCCATCCAGTTCGAGAGAACGCTGACGCACCGTTTCGTCCCATGTTTTAGCCGCAAGCCTTTTTCCGAGTTGAGTCACGGGTTCAATCAAGTCAGCGATAATGAAACTACCGCCTGGTGTGAGGAGAGATAGCATATCTTTGAACAAGAGTTGTTTCTCAGTATCATTTAAGTGGTGAATTGCGAGAGAAGATACCACAGCATGAACGGGGAAAGGAAACTCACGCCAATCCCGTGCGGCTAAATCAATTTGCCTTGTATTAAAACGGCTACCATAAACAGAAAAATCTTTTTCTACCTGCTCAATCATTTTGAGAGAACCATCCAATCCATGAACTTGGCATTCAGGGAACCTGCTGAGCAATGCGCGAGTCAGCAAGCCCTCCCCACAACACAGATCAAATATATGGGCAGGCTTCGATGGACGAGGGATTAGATCGCAAATGCAATGAATCTGTGCCTCCCGATCAGGTACAAAGTACTTTCCGTATTTAATGAAATCTTGAGAATCTTTTTCTTTCCATTGGGTCTTGGTGGAGGAATTAAGCATAACATTCACCTTTCCACATGACTCCAGCAGATTTCTCTCCTACTGCTGTTTTTGATATTCTGGTAATTGAAAAAGTAGAGAGAAGGGACTATAAAACGGAGGGGTTTAACACCTATACGCCAGTTCCAGTGACTTACCCCGCTGCGATGCTTCACACCCAAAGCGTAACCGTTTCCGTGCTATTGAGGTTTTGTGGACTACTTTACAATTTCAACGGCGCGGATACGGTGGCGAAGAATGAAGACGCAGAAGAGCATCAGCACCACGATTGTGAAAAGTGACCAAAACCAAGGCACAGAATAGTTTGAAGAAATACCAAATAGGGCAGTGCCCAACCTATCATAACTTGTCCATATAGAAACCCAGGCCATTTTGCTGTCGTGCAGAAATGTGCGCAGGATTTCAAAAACCACATACGTACCGAACCAAACCGCGCAAAAGCCTATTGTGGCATAACGCGGATTTGATGTCAATGAAGAAAATACCAATATCAGAAGACTCGCGGGTACGATAATAATCGTCGAGTATGCGATAATGGACAAAAGCACCCAATAGTTTTCTTCGAAAAACGAAATGTCCGTTAAGAGCACGTGCTCAAAAAATAATAGAATCCCGGGAACTAGCGTCAAGCAAGCGAGAAGAATCCCAACAACAGCAAATTTCCCAATCAGATAATCTATCCATGAAATCGGTTTGGAGAGATAAAGCGACAATGAGTTGTTTTTCAAATCGTTGGCTATTAAACCGGATCCCCCAAAAATCACAATTAAAGCGATGAGAAGTGGTGTGAGGGGAATCAGAAATAAAAATCTCTGAAACCCTTCCGCATCAACCTTAAATACATCTGCGGTTCCTGGGATTTGGTTTACGATATAGATAAGCACCGCGTGAACGAGAACGTAGATGATAGGTGGAATCGCAACGATGAGACGCACAAACTTCCGTTGTGCCAACAATTTCAATTCTGCTTTTGTGATGACGCACCAGCGCATAGGATTATGCGGTTTTAACGTCCCTTCCCAATGCCGGTAGTCTTGCGTGTGAATGGGCATATTTAATACTTATAGATAGCAGCTTTTTCCAACGTATCTGAAAACGGCCCCTGTTTTTCCGTCTGAATTTCCACGGTAATCATACCCAAGTACGTATCTCGCTCCGCATCTTCCTCTATGAAACGAAGCGGAATCTCGGCACTCAGAAGTCTGTCAAGTCTATTGAGCTCTTGTGACCAGCGAACATCTAGCAGGCGTCCATCGTAAACCTTCTTATGTTTCTGTCCATTGCGTAGAGAGTAGACTTTAGCATTGGTGGTAAAATCTGCCTCCGAGATAGTGCTAATTCCAACATTTGGGCTAAGAATGCTCTGGTTCCATATCAGAGGGATTCCATTTCTATCAAGTAGATAAATTTTCAAATCGAGCCGGTCCAAGCGCACTTCCGATTGAAGCGCAATTCCTTCAAAATTTTGAATTTCGCCGCTGCCACATGATAACAGAACAAGGAGGCAAATACTCGCGCCCGCCAAGCCTAATTGTTCCTTCCACTGCCCGATTTTGAATTCCGAACGAATTGAATTCATTGCTTGCCCTAAATCTCGCAGTCGCGGTTGGACTTTTAAATGGAGATGATGTAGCGCATCCGGAGCGTCTCTTTTTAAACCGAACAAGTTCCCCTCCCTCTTGGGATATTAGGACTTCGCATGCAAGCCGAATATGATAAAGCTTATTTAAATTATTATACCCCTTTTAAGGAATGGATGTCAACGGTTAAATTCTGTAATAAAAGAAAAACGTCTTGCCGAAAAAAAGAAATAGGTATAATACCAACCAAGTGATTTTAGTCGTAGCCGCGATGACGGAGGACACTCATGAAAGCCGCTGTACTGTATGAAATTGAGACACATCTAAAAACTGTGTTTATTGAAAAGTTAACGCTCCCCGTCAAATCCCCATGCTTTAGCTTGCGGGATGTAGACGGCGAAGTCCCAGATAGAACATATAGTTGACAATCTAATCATAATGTGGTATAATATACGATACACTATAATAGAAAGGTAAGATATTATGCCTCTCAAAATCGCTAATAAGAAACGTAATTACAAAGCAAGCAACAAGACAATCTATCGTTGTCAATATCACGTGATTTGGTGTACCAAGTATCGTCGTAAGGTTTTGGATACACAGATACAAGGGCGCCTGAAACAACTCATACGAGAAAAACAGGACGCGTCTGAATATCAAATCTGTAAGGGTGAAACTCACCCTGAACCTGTCCATTTGCTAATAGAAATACCGCCAATACATGCTATTGATAAAATCGTTGGCAAAATCAAAGGCGATACCGCGGCAAGCATGTTGCTTGCTACCTTTAAAGTTTTGCGAGAAGAATATCCGTGCCTGAAAAGTCGTTTGCCGTCTTTATGGACACGTTCAAAGTTTGTCAGTTCCTGTGGTGGCGTAACGCTCCAAGTCATCAAGGACTATATTGAAGCGCAAAGTGGACAATGAGAAAAGCCAGCAAGTTCAAACTTCAAAGTCAATCGAACATCGTCAAAATCGGCAATATGCTAGACGATATGTGGCAGATACACCAGCAATTCATGCTTTTACAGCGTAGGTTTTAAGGTGATGATAAGTTGCATGAGAAATCTCCGACGAGATTATTAAGGGATTGTCAAAAACAGCAGAAGCTCAACCGACTAAGCACGACGAAAAATCGCATGTTCGGCTTTCAACCTGTTCGCATCTCGCATCAACAAACATATTGTGAAACTCAAAAAACGCACAAAACCACATTGGGCAGACTTGCCGAGTCAAGTTGTGCAAGACGTTGTTCTGCGATATGGCAAATCACAAGACGCATTTTTCAAAAACATAGAAAACCGCAAAGCAGGTAAGACAAGACGTAAAGTCGGCAAACCGAAAATCAAACCGAGACACAAATACAACTCTATGACTTTCACACAAGCAGGCTACACTCTTGAAAAAAATCGTATCAAAATCAACAGTATAGATACGTGGTTCTCTTTCCACAAACACCGTGACATCAACGGGACAATCAAGACGATAACACTCAAACGGGACAGGTGTGGTGACTATTGGATATGCTTTTCGTGCGATAATGTTGACGATTCCGAACCGAAACTCAAGACGGGTAAGAGCGCAGGGTTTGATTACGGCAGCAAAACATTCCTTACAAGCGACGAAGGCAACAAGATAGAATCTCCACAGTTTTTTAAACACTCCCTGAAAACGTTGCGATGCCTGAGCAAAGCCCTGAGTCGTAAAGTCAAAGGTTCTAACAACTATTATCGTGCGTGTCGTGCTTTGGCGAGACACCACAGAAAAGTCGCCCGCCAAAGAGAAGAGTGGCAGTGGAAACTTGCCACCAAACTTTGCACGGCGTTTGATATCCTCTGTTTTGAAACACTAAATCTTGACGGTATGAAACGCCTCTGGGGCCGCAAAGTCTCTGAACACGCTTTCTATCAGTTCATACAGATATTGGAACAGAAGTGTGCAAAGCACGGTAAAAAACTTTTTTCTATCCGTCAGTGGACAGCAACAACAAAACCATGCAGTGATTGCGGATACTATAATCAAGAACTCTCTCTTTCTGATAGACAGTGGACTTGTCCCGACTGTGGTTCTCAGCATGATAGAGACGTCAACGCTGCTATCAATATCAAACGGGCAGGCTTGGCTGCCTAAAGTGGAGCGACAATGAGACGGGTTTTCTCTAAGAGAAAAGCGCCGTCGCTACGAAGCACAAGCCCCTACCTTCAGGGAGTGGGTACCTATGACAACGAAGATACGCCACATGTGTTGCTTTTGCACTTGGAATGATGCTATCCAATATTGTTGAGAATTTTCGGGCAAAACGCGAGGAATTGGGCGGTTCCGGAATACATGCCGCTCAATAAAGGGTGAAATATAAGAATGGGTTTTACGAATGGAAAGATAGCCTCATAGACGCGCTTAAACCCCTTGTTAAGCGCGTCTATGAGTCGGAGAAAAAGCGCGATGATTACCTCAAGTGGTAAGTCGCTTTAAGATGCCCCCAAGTTGTGCCGAGTTTATCTTCAGGCTCGACAGCCAAATATCCCTTAAATCCTTTGTTCATTAAATCCTGAATATCTTCTTGCTCAAGTGCTGAATGGAAAATAGCAACTTCATCCATAGCACCTGTGAAAAAATTCCCGTTGGGATCCCATACACCACATCCACCGATGTTGACGTTAAAGCCAGAGGTGCCGTGATTCGCCCAACCACCTTTCTTTTCCACATACTCGCCATCAATATATGTATGGACGTACTTTGTCGTAGCAACGCATCCGACATGGTGCCATTCATCTTTATCGTGTTTATGCTTCCACGGATTATCCGTCAAACCTGCCGTAGGGGTCCAGAGGCTAACGGTATTCGGATTAATAAACCCGAATTCAGGCGCATCGTTCTGACCGACTAATCCTATCCGATTCACGGAAATGTCCCCGGTTTTAACCCAACAGAGAATCGTGAATTCTTCAAGGTTATCAAGAAGCTTCTGTTCAGTCTTGACACAACCCGCTTTTCCATCGAAGTCGAGCGCCTTGCCGAATTTACCCTCTACCCACGGGGCTTTGACGACGTCACCATCGTTGCCAGCATCTGATAAGTCTGCAGCAACATCCCCTTTACCTTCATCAAAAAGCCATATACCGACTGCCGTTTCAAAATCAATCTCGGCGGTGCCGACATGGACAGTGACGAGACAAAAACAGATTATGGTGAGGGTTAATAGATTTTTTTTCATTTAACATTCTCCTATTGTATTATATCAGAACGCGTAAGCATCTACTCATCGCTTCTGAAATTGAGATTCGCTTAAAATTTAATCCATTATAAACTAAATTGTATAAATTTTCAAGAAAAATGGAAATTATTTTTTCGGGTGGGCGTTGTAAATCAAATTAATCTTACCGTGGAAAATTTTCAGGATTGCGATAATAAACGCTGCCTTTATAACAAATAAATACCGAAAGAACAGCCATCACTCTTTTATAGAACGGGGCAAGTCAGTTCGAACGGCTAAGATTGGTTTGAATTTGACAAAAAAGGGAAGAGCCGTTAAGATATTGCATAATTTGAAAGAATTAGCGAGAATCGATGCTGCTATGCTTTACGCGAAGGATAAAGACGTTATGGAAAAAAATCATCTATTTCAAGCAAGTCATCTTCATGCGATTGCGCGGAATATATTTGTTGCTGCGGGTTCTTCACTGCACATTGCCAATGATGTCGCCGAAATTTTAGTCAAGGCAAATCTGACCGGTCACGATTCACACGGTGTACTGCGCATCCCCGCTTATTTGAGGGGAATTGATACCGGGGCGCTTAAACCGGATGCGGAGCCAGAAACCTTGGCTGAAACACCTAATACGCTCCGTATTGACGGGAAGGGCAGCTTTGGACACTACATCGCTCGGTTTTCCATTAAGCGAGCCATTGAAAAGGCAAAAACCGCTACCTCTTGTTCCGTGAGTCTTTCTCATACAGGGCATATCGGACGTTTGGGGGAATATGCTGAAGAAGCCGCTGTTGCGGGATGTATTGGGCTTATCACCGTTGGAAACGGTGGACGAAAGGCGGGGCCGACAGTACCTTACGGCGGTGCACAAGGGGCGTTCGGTACGAACCCGATAGCGCTTGGGGTTCCAACCGGGGATACAACCCCCTTTATTGTTGATTACGCTACCAGCATGGTTGCCGAAGGAAAAATCCAGGTAGCCCGCAGCAAAGGCACGGCGCTGCCAGAAGGCGCTATTTTAGATAAACACGGCGTGCCAAGTGTCAACCCCGCGGATTTCTACGACGGCGGCGCATTACTCGCATTCGGTAAACACAAAGGTTACGCGCTATCTATGTTTACGTGTCTGCTCGGTGGATTGGCGGGAACGTTTGATGTTGAAAATGGACGTATGAACGGAATTTTTATGCAAGCGATTGATGTCAACGCTTTCACGCCGGTAGCGGAGTACCAAAAAGGGGTGCGCGCCTTTTTGGATGGTATCAAAACCACACCACCAGCTCACGGTTTTGATGAAGTGTTGGTACCAGGCGATTTTGAAGCACAAACCCGTGCCCGGAGACTCAAGCGTGGCATTGAGATACCAGATACAATTCACACGCAACTTCAAGAATGTGCTGATAAACTCAATCTCTCTATCGGTGAGGACATCGTTGAAGAGGGAGACAAGACGCGTTATCAAGCTTTTGTATAGCACATCAAATTGAACGCACAATTATAAATCCTTTTCACGTTCGATTTCGAAAGGGTGAAAAGATACGCGCTGAAGGGTTGAAAAATTGAGTCGGCCAAGCGTTTTTGGGTGATAAGTTGATGGGAGACGCATCCTCATGAAAAGGCACATAGTTCACACCGCACAACTCCAGATGTTTGCAAGTCAACTTTTTGTAATTGCAGGAACACCAAAGCATATTGCCGATGAAGTTGCCGAAATTTTGATTAAAGCCAATTTGGTTGGGCATGATTCTCACGGTGTGCTTCGCATTCCATCCTATCTCGAAGGCATTGAAGACGGAAGTATCCAGCCAGACGCAGTGCCGAAGATACTTTGTCAAACAGACAATACAATCTCCGTTGATGGTGGAAACGGTTTTGGACACTATACAGCCCGCTACACCATGCGGCGCGCAATCGATAAGGCGAAACAGGGACGCGCCTGTTATGCAACGTTGACGCGCACCGGACATATTGGTAGAGTCGGGGAATATGCTGAACAAGCCGCCGCTGCGGGATGTATCGGAATTATTACCGTCGGGAGTGGGGCAAAAGGCAGCGGGCGAATACTTCCGTTTGGCGGCGCAGAAGGCGCACTCGGAACAAACCCTATCGCTATCGGTGTCCCCACGGGAAATGACACCCCATTTCTCCTCGATTTTGCAACAAGCATGATTGCAAATGGCAAAACCTACGTTGCCGATAGTGAAAACCGTGACTTGCCAACAGGCTGCGCCGTTGACAAACACGGGGCACCGACTGTAAAAACGACTGAGTATCGCAAGGGCGGCCACCTCCTTGCGTTCGGGAAACATAAAGGCTACGCGCTTTCACTCTTTATCTGCCTTCTCGGAGGCTTGGGCCGCAGGTTTAAAAATCAAGCCGGACAGATGGGCGGTATATTCATGCAGGTGATTAATCCGGAGGCATTCACGCCGTTAATGGAATACCAAAAAGGCGTGTGCGCCTTCTTAAATGCTATTAAAGCGACACCCCCCGCCCCCGGATTTGATGAGGTTTTAGTTCCCGGCGATTTTGAAGCACAGTCCCGCGCACATAGACTTGAGAATGGAATTGATATACCGGATACCATTTTTCAGGAGATTCGTGGGTACGCTGAAAAACTGAATGTCTCTATGGAACTTTGAACTCGCTACTGCAGCGTTTTTGGAAAACAAAACGAACAGAATCGTACGATGCACCGGCTGGAATGTCTTTACACTCCTGGATGGGCGCACCTTCCACGTAGACTCCGACAAAATTTATGAATTTCCCACTTCCTCGGGAGATACCATGGAAAACCACCCGCATCTCAACTCTTTGAGCATATCTCCGAACGCCAAAGAGGGAGTACGCATCAATCTTGACGAGGTTCCCGATGAAGAACTTCAACGCCTCGGTGGTTGGAACGTCAATATCAACCCGTATACCACAGGGGCTTACGAACAAGGATATACCCCTAGAATAAAAAGCGCGGTGTGTTTACCGCTACCATGACGCTTGCTTGAGAAATTCCAACGCCATGAGAGTGTGCCCTTCCGCATTGGGATGAACGCCATCTTGGGTTGTCCATAACGTCCCGGGGCGCGCTGCAACCGCGCTCTTAAATGCTGAACTCGTTCGGATGAGCCGTGCATCAAACTCCTCAGCGAGTTTATGAATACTAGCATTGTAGAAATTTACGGCTAATGGACGTGGTTCTTCAACATCTTCTGCAATATAGAAAATCTCAAACAGAAAGAGTTGTGCGTGTAATTCATCTTGTATCCGCTGGAGAATCCGCCGGTAACATTGCTCCCAGTCGGGTAGGTAATCTTCCGTCAATATCCCTTCTGCATGCTGCCGACTTGCATTATTAATGCCGATTTTTACAGAGAGCCAATCGGGTTCTTCGGCAATCACATCGGTATGCCACCGCTGCTCTAAGCCCTCAACGATATCGCCACCAATTCCTTTGTTGACATAGGTAATACTTCGTTCAGGGTATCTAGCCGTAATCAGTTCTGTTATTTTCCGAACGTACCCATTCCCCCAGGGCGCGAACGTATCCCGCCTCCCACAATCTGTAATGCTATCTCCAATGAAAAGTACTTTATCTCCGGATTGAAATACCAAATCGTTCACAGAAATTCTCCTGTCTGTGGTATAATAATTAAATGCTTTGCTTTACTAATCTTTGAACGTTGACACAAAATGAGTAACACGCCATCTTCTCCAAACAAGATTTTATGTGGTGAGTTTATCATAGGTGGGGCTAAATTTGCAAGTTCTTATCGGAAATTAACGAGATGTTAGCATGAAAGATATCGGAATCCTGCATGTTATTACAGACACAACACTTCAGTCCCAGTTCACTCATACGCAGCTTGCGGAGCTTGCAATTGCGGGTGGCGCCGATACGATACAATTTCGGCAGAAAACGGGAACAACACGCGAATTGATAGAAATAGCGGCAGCCATGCAGCGGGTATGCGCACAACGTGGTATTCCGTTGATAATCAACGATAGGGCAGATATTGCACAGGGTGTCGGTGCTGCGGGCGCGCACTTCGGGCAAGACGATATGCCAATTTCTCTTGGGCGACGAATTTTCTCTACAGAGACAATCATCGGTGCCTCGGCGCGCACTGAGGAGAAGATACTCACCGCGATTTCCCAAGGGGCGGATTACATCGGATTTGGCCCCATCTATAGTACCTCCTCAAAACCAGATGCCGAAATCGCCAAGGGGTTGGACAGGCTTCGCCGGATGTGTGAGATTGCCACGTGCCCTGTCATCGCGATTGGGGGGATTACCGCGCAATTCGCCGCAGATGTTATTCGCGCAGGGGCACACGGCATTGCTGTTATCTCCGCAGTGTGCATGCACCCTGAGCCACAGGAAGCGACATCAGCACTCCTCAGCGCAATTCACGGAGCGAAGACAATTCAGTGACGGGCATTTCACGACATTAAAGGGGAGTTTGCAAAATATGACAGATACTGGTAGAATTGAACCAGCCGTTGGGAAATTTCGGGAACTTTGCCAGCATTACGAACCAAAACTCGGACGGTTTGATGAGGTATTCGTTCAGAAATTGTGGCGTACACAAGCTTTTTTTCACGCCAATCTTGAGTCGATTGATAGACGTTTAATTCGCGTACTAAAGCCGGGAACATGGAACCATGGCGAAGGGCCCGACTTCCTAAATGCCGAAATTGAGATTGATGGGACATTACACGTTGGCGACGTTGAAATCCATGTGAAATCCTCGGAATGGTACACGCATAAACACCATCTCAATTCGAGATATAACCGCGTCATTTTGCATACAATCTTCTTTAATGATGATTTCAATCTACGGACGCGCCTTCAAAATGGGAAACGGGTGCCAATGTTAGAGCTCCTCAAGTTCATTGACGTCCCAACCGGGGCCCTATTTGACGAGATGCAAGCGGCAGATGTAGATGCTGTCAGTTACTGCCAGGTCTCCGGGCACGAACTTAATATGGCGGTGCTGCGCGGTGTTTTTGATTCGTTAGGACGCGAACGCTTTTTAGAGAAAGCAGAGTCGATGCGCTTATTGAGAACCCGGCTTGATTTCGAGCAACTTCTCTATGAAGGGATAATGGAGGCGTTAGGCTACAGAGATAACAGCACCCCATTACGAGATTTGGCACAGCGTGTTCCTTTCGCCCATTTCGATAATAAATCTGAATTGGAAATTCAAGCCATGCTTTTTGGCGTTGCGGGACTACTACCATCACAACTGAAGAAACCGATACCGAGTAACGAGAGAGAGCACCCCTTTATTGTCGGATTAGAGGAATTATGGAGCTCTTCGAAGGACGCCGCACATCGTGAGCGCATGAGCGAATCCCAATGGCGTTTCGCAACTCGCCCGTTTAACCATCCGACGCGCCGGATTGCAGCGATGGCACAGTTAATCCACCACTGCCAAGGGAGTTTGATGATGCACTTCCTACCTACATGTGAACGTATCGCTCTGGAGAATACGCCCAAATCGTTGCGGGCCATTCAGAAAGAACTCTTGGCACTGTTAACGCTTGAACCAGAAGGTTATTGGAAAAACCACTCTAACTTTGGAAAACCGGCTCGTGAGGCCACACTCATTGGGCAGTTACGGGCATTGGATATTGTTGTAAATAAAATTCTACCGATGGTTTATATTTGGGCTGTCGAAGCGGGAAGCCGGGGATTACAGGAAGCAATTTTGCAATTATATGACGGCTGTGCAACATTGCAAAAAAATAGGTATATTCGCAAAATTGAGGAACAAATTTTCACCAAAGCGCAGCCCATGCGTTCACTCAAACTCACTGCTAAAATCCAGCAGGGCGCAATCCGTCTCTATAAAAATTATTGTGCCGACAGACTTTGTCACTTATGTCCAATCCTTGAGCATGACGCCATTCTTGCAGAAGCAGCACCCGATATTCCATTCTATAAAAATAAACAGGGAACGGATGATGTCCAATGAAACCAAAAACCTCACCGACGAAGCCTATTGGACGACGCTTTGGGGGGGAAAACAGCATAAAATCCGGCATCTCCGATGGGTGTATGTGGCAAACCGCCAACTCGCCAAACTCTTTCACCGCGCACTTTCCAATTTTGATAGCCCCAGATTGATTGAAGTCGGATGTGCAGATTCGTTATGGTTACCTTATCTTGCCCAAACTTACGAAAGCGACTCCTACGGTATCGATTTCTCGGAATTGGGATGTCAGTTAGCAAAGCGGAACTTACAGCGGGGTGGCGTCGACGGGAAAATTTTCTGTGAAGATGTCTTCAAGTTTGCTAAGAAGCATCCTGGCAAATTCGATTTTGTCTATTCAATGGGGCTTATCGAGCATTTTACAGATACACAGCTGATTTTACAGGAGTTGTCCAATCTTCTCAAATCGACAGGCCGCATGCTCACTGTTTTCCCGAACCTCCGCGGCATGTATACGCCGATAGCCCGGGTAGCAAGCCCAAAACTCCTCGCGACGCATCAGGTGATTACGCCGTTAGAACTCGCTGCAGCCTTGCAGGACGCCGGATTTCACGTTACAGAGTTTGGGTACACCGGCGGAGCATTGAAATTGAGCGTCGTCGATTATTCACCATGGCGCTCCGTGCTCGGTAGGTGGGGACACGAGGGGCTTTGTAAGTTTGTTAATCTGGCCGATATTGTAGTCGGAAATCTGTTGACGGGACTTCAGGTTCCAAATCAGCAGTTGACGTCGCCTTATGTATACGCCATATCTATAAAATCGTAGGTGCGTTATAAACATGCCTATCTAAAGAAAAAATTGGAGGTTTTTATGAAAACGTTATGTCTTTTAAGCATTACCTTGTTTTGTATCTCTATTGCTATCGCAGAAGAGACATTCTTTTCCGCTCTAGAAAGCAAAGCAGAAGTCGAAAAGGAAGGCGGCACCGTTGACGGGGGAAATTTCGTACCCGGCAAATTCGGAAACGGCTTTATCAGTGAGGAAGTTGGGGATGTCATTCACTTCCCTGTCGAAGAACGGCTCGTTAATCTTGATGAAGGAACCGTTGAATTGTGGGTAACGATGGGGATGGATATCAGTGAAGTCACCGGTGAACTTTTTGTGTTCATGACTTATAAACGCGGAACGGATGCTATCTTTCTGCAATTTAATACCGGCGGCGTTGCCCGGATGCGGATTAAAAGCGCCGGCTCCTGGTATAACGCTGATAGCCCACCACTTAAATGGAAGGAAGGTGAACATCACCACATGGCCGGCACGTGGGGCCCTGACGGGCTAAAGCTCTATTTAAACGGTGAATTGGCGGGAGAAGATGATTTCAAAAAAGGCCCAACCGTGTTCGCGGAAACCTTTGAAATCAATAATGCCTCTCCACCCGATCCGAAATTCCCAACAAATTGTGTTGTCGATGGGCTGCGCCTATCCAACCATCAAAAGGGAGCCGATGAGTTGATGCTCGAAGACCCGGCAGTCATCGAGCCGAGCGATAAATTGACGACGACATGGGCACGTCTAAAGAGAAGAAAATAGGTTAACAAGGGCAATCTCAGCCCTCTGTATCCTGATGCAGAAATGCCATCCGGGGGGCGATTTTGTCAACCCTTTACTATTGAGGATATGATAATGGAAAAAAAAGAGAATGCCCTTTTCGTTTCAGGTACCGAAGGCTACCACACGTTCCGAATTCCCGCGCTTGTTGTCTCAAATAAAGGCTCGATTTTAGCATTTTGCGAAGGCAGACGCACAGGAGGAAGTGATTCTGGCGATATAGATATCGTCTTAAAGCGCAGTTTTGACAACGGTGAAAGTTGGCAACCGATGCAGATTGCCGTTTCTACCGGCACCGATACGGACGGAAACCCGGCACCGGTAGTCGCACGGGATACCGGCACCATCTGGTTGCTTTTCTGCAAGAATCTCGCCGATGGGGGTGAGGGAAAGATTGTCGCCGGTAAGGCACCACGCACCGTCTGGGTAACCTCAAGTATCGACGACGGCGAAACGTGGGCAGCGCCGAAAGAGATTACTGACACCGTTAAAGGCGACACGTGGACATGGTACGCTACCGGGCCCTGCCACGGTATCCAATTAGTAAACGGCAGATTGGTGATTCCGTGCACTCACGTCGCCGGAAAAGAGCGAAACTACGCCGACTATGGATATTCACACCTTATTGTTAGTGATGACGGTGGCGAGACGTGGCGCATCGCCGGAAAAGCCCAACCCGGCACGAATGAATCTGTCGCCGTTGAAAGCGTGGACGGAAAACTTTATTTCAACTGCCGCAATTACGTCGCTCCAAAGCGGCGCGCGTACGCTTGGAGCAGCGATGGCGGCGATACATTTACTGAATTGGGTTATGACGAGAATCTGATTGAACCGATTTGTCAAGCCAGCCTGCTGCGCTATACGGATACCCGGACGCACGATAAAAATCGCGTTCTGTTCTCTAACCCTGCGAGTCTTACGCGCGAGCAGATGACAATCCGCATCAGTTACGATGAATGCGAGAGGTGGAGTGAGGGAAAGGTGTTGCATGCCGGGCCGGCCGCCTATTCGGAACTCTGTGTTACATCCGATATGGATATCTGTTGTCTCTATGAACGGGGGAAGATTCGCCCTTACGAAACATTGTCCTTTGCGAAATTTGATTTAGCCTGGTTGACAGATGGAAAGGATACGTTGGATATCTCATGAATAGAGATTTTGGCTGACGATAAAATTATTGAACGCAACCGTGATGAGAGTGGCGCCGACTACCGTAGATATTCCTCACCCCGATGTTCCGCTATCCAGGTTTTCAGCGGTACATCTGCATCTGTCGGTTGCCACCAGCCTTTAATGTCTACGCCGTCCCCTAAGAGCTGTCGTCTAATCGGATTGCATTTGGCGAGGAGCTCCCGCGGCATGAGATTGTAATCTAAACCGCGCAACCAGCGATAACTATATCCCATGAACAGTACCTTTCTCGTGACATCGGAGAAATTCCAACCGCGCGAATGCCAGAGCCGCCTGTCGAACAGTACCGCTGTACCGCGTTTAACGAGTAGCTCTTTCGCGCCTTCCGGTTCACTGTCCGACGCGCTTTGCGGCGGGCGCGTATCAAGTTTATGGCTTCCGGGAACAATGCGCATCGCACCGTTATCGCGATGGAGGACATCGCTTAGCCAGTAGCTGACTTTGAGTGACAAGCGCGGATGTGGACGTTCCATCTCTGGTACCGGCCTGCCACCGTCTTGATGCCAGTGTACCGCTTTGTCGACACGCGGCGTGCCGGATGGTTCCGGTGGATACATGATGAGATGCGAGATGTAGAGTTGGATATTCCACCCTAAAATGTCCCACAGCAGCGGAAATACCTTCTTGTTGTCGAGTAGTTCAAGAAAGATGTCGTTTTCAACCACGGTACGAAACTTTGAGAGCAATTTGTGCGCTTCAATGCCATTTCTCACCCGCTCTTCCGCATCAATGCGATTGACAACCTCTTCGAGCTTATCAAGCATCTCAGGCGTTAGCGCGTTCTCGACGACGAGATAACCCGTGGCGTTGAATGCGTTGAGTTGTTCCTCTGTCGCACAGTATTTAAGCCATGTTATGTCCATAATTTCCCTCCGGCTGTACCGTTACTCTAATTACAGCGTCTTGATTCTCGTTGATAACTCCTTTCCGCGCGATTTTCCCGTCTTCTTCCCCATACACTGCCTCCGAGCAATCGGCTGTAGTAGGGTTTGCAAAATATGAGTCCGAGTGCTACGACGGGTTAATCCGTAACACGTTCAACAATGTCACCGGTTTGCGTATCCCTAAAAATCCGTTTCGTTCTGCCATCGGGCATTCGCTCATTTTTGAGGAGTGCATATCGTTCATCAGCGTCAGGCTGGGTAGTTTGCGCGTCAGAGGTGTCCGTAGTCGCGCGCCAATCTGAGATTTTAACAGGTTCCCATTGCTTGGATTTAGCAGATTTATAGCAGGCATCGATAATTGTGTTGACAACGTACCCATCATAGAAGGTTTCAAGTGGTTCTCTGCTTTCATCGATAGCATTGAACATATCTAAGAACATATCGCGGTATCCGAGTTCTGCGACTTCATCCCCGACGGGGAAGAGCCACCCGGCATCCGTCTCAGCTTTTTCAGCGACATAGCTGCCTTGTCCCCCGGCGGTGAACATCTCAAATCCGGTTCGTAGCCAGTGGTTGAGCCAGATAGTGCCCTCACTGCCAGAGACTTCATCGCGCAAATCCATGCCGCCGCGAAAAGCCCAACCGACTTCGAATTGTCCGATTGCCCCGCTCTCAAATCGGATGAGGGCGATACCGTGGTCCTCCGCGTCAATGGGGTGCACGAGTGTATCTGCCCAGCACATGACTTCAACCGGCCTATTATGCTTTCCGACGAAGTTTCGGATGATTTCAATGCAATGGCATCCCATATCGACGATAGCGCCGCCGCCTGCCTGCTCCAAATCCCAGAACCAATCGCTGTGTGGCCCCGGGTGTGTTTCACGTGAGCGCACCCACAAAATCTTCCCCAGTGCACCATTCTGAACGGATTCCAACGCTTTGAGTGTCTTGGGTGGGTAAACTAAGTCTTCAAGATAACCGCCGAATAGCCCGGCATTTTCGACGATATCCAGCATCTCTTTCGCCTCGGCGGCCGTGCGTCCCAACGGCTTTGTGCAGAGGATTGCCTTTCCCGTCTCCGCTGCGAGCTGCACCGCCTTCAGGTGCAAATTGTTGGGCAACCCGATGACGACAACATCGGTTTCGGGGTGGTTGATGGCGCCTTCAAGTTCCGTTGTAGCGTTAGGAATGTCCCATTCTTGAGCAAAAGTATTGGCGCGTTCCTCACGGCGGGAGTAGACAACGTGAACCCTGTCGGCACCGCGCTGATTATGAAGTGTCATGGTATAGAACATGCCGATGAGTCCCGTGCCCAGCATTGTAATTTTATGACTTTTCAATTCTGACATGCGTTTCCTTTCTTTAAATTGGAAGGGTGAAGCATCCGTAAACAGTACCTATAGAGATGTACCTTACTATTCACCTGCCTTGTATCCTGCGATTACCCCCCAATCGTTAACTGTCCAACAGTTATTTGGCCCTGTCGCATGAACGCCTTTGAGGTTGGCGCTCCCGGGTAGATTCGATAATATCCAGTTCTTGCCACCATCAGTGGTGTGCAAAATAGAGTTGTAACCGCCGACTGCCCACCCGACGTTAGCATCAACAAAGATAATATCGTGCAAATCGTCAAGGGAATCCGTTTTCTGCTGGTTCCATGTAGTACCACCGTCGGCTGTATGGAGGATTAAGCCTTCCTGCCCACAAATCCAGCCAGTGTTCTCATCAAAAAAGTGAATACCGAACAGGTTATTATCAAATCCAGCGTCACGCTTATTCCAGGTTTCACCCCCATCAGTTGTCTGCAGGAGTGTTCCGAACGAACCGATAATCCAACCGGTTGTGCGGGAAACAAAACTGATATTCTCAAGATTATTGCGTGTTTCGCCAACTCTCGCCCGTTCTGAGCTGCCAACCCAGGTTTCGCCACCGTCGGTTGTTTTGAGAATCGTATTTTCGGAGCCGGTGATGAACCCTATTTCAGCATTAAGCATCTGTATTCCCATCAAGTTAGCCCGTATTCCCCGTGCGCGTGGGTTTGCCGCTTCTCCACTAGCCTCGCTGCGTGCGATTTTCCGCACCCAGGTTTTCCCACCATCATCAGTCTTTAGAATAGTGCCTCTCCCCCCTGTGATGAACCCGCTCTTTTCATCAACAAAATAGATATTATAGAGCGCTGCGGCGCCACCCCTACCAAACCCAGGGGGCGGCCCTCCACCTCCGCCGGTTCCTCGTCCTGCCCCGGGTGGGCTCATATCAACTTCCATTTTTCCCCATGTTTTCCCCCCATCAGCTGTGACAAGAATTAATCCGGCTTGTCCTACCACCAACCCATTTTGGTTATCGGTAAAATGTACGTCTTGTAGCATGCCGTTAATACCGTCTTCACGTAGGATGTCGTCTTCACGTAGAACAGTCCACTCTGCCTCGACGTGTAGAAAGATGCCAGCGATACCGATGAAGATTAGCGAAATGTAAAACGGGACATGTCTTTTCGCCGACTGGCGTGGCGTGATAATCGTTCTTACCATGATAATCTCCTTTCTAACAACGCGGTTTCCGCCCGCGCTTGTTTATGTTTATCGTTTACCCAAACTTATCCATTTGAGGTTCATCCTGTCAAGCATGCTGCTTGCTTTTTCAAACGCTGCTTAAAATAGGAAATAGGAAAAACGTGCTTCTAAGCCGACTGAAACCCATCATAAATGCGCCGCGCTTTATCTTGGACCTTTTCTAGATAATTTTGAGTAATAAATTTATGATAAAGTTCGGTAAAATCGCCGCTTGCCTCACCGAACGTTTTGGCGAACCGTCTGCATGCTGTCTTATCTGCCCCGGAGGCGTAAGCCTTTGTCTTCGCATCGGTACCAGATTTTCGAATTTCAACGAATTTATCTCGAAACTTCAAGTAAGTCCCATCACCGACGAAGCGGATATCCTCAAGCGTGGTAAAATCGAGGCCCGGCAGCGCATCGGCGAGAATGCTGCGCGCGTCTGATATACGAATTTTACCTTCGCGCAGCGCAATTGCGATACCGAGGTAAAACAAATCGTTTTTGTCGCGTTTTGCTTCGCCTATCAATTTTGCGGCGCGAAGCTTATTCGGATTGGGTTCAGACTCGTTGTAATAGGTAATATCCTCCCGAACATCACACGTTGCGCTGATGTGGCTTTCCATGAAAACCGCAGCAAGGTAGACAGAAAAAGGGATGTTGGCTTGTTTGCAATGCGCAGCGAGTGCGGTAACGAGCACCATTGCTTCACCGGCCGATTTTTCACGCATCGCGAGTGCAGTGCGGCCACCTTGGCTCCGGATTAATTCTTCAGGGCCGGCTATCATCCCCCCGCTTTCTTCCCCTGCAAAAATCAGTCGCGGTTGCACCCCGAGTGAGATTTTTTCGCCATAGATGTCCTCTACAACAACAGGCGCGTCGGGTACACCGATGAGCTGCGCCTCAATCTTTTTCAGAATCGCCGCAATCTCTTTGAAACCTACCGGTACATTAATCACATTAACGCCGTTTGCAGCGCCCCACTGTTCCCAAGCAAGTGCAGAGGGTGTCGTCTTAATCATAAAGCGCGGGTGATTTTCCCAGAGTCCGTCAGCTTTCAGTTGCTTCGCGTGAAAATCCATCAACATGAGAAATGCCTGATTCGGGGTGTAAATTGTCAACAGTCGTTCTTCATCAAGTTTAATAAAATCAACACCGAGTCGCTGTAGGGTTTCAGCCCGAGCGGCTTCCTCTATTTCACAGACGATGAGCCTGTCCCCGTCCGGGTCTGTCGCCTCAATGATTGTGCCAACGGGTTGTTGCTTCAATTTTTCTTCATATTTCGCTGATTTAACGACATCAAGAATGCTAAAGTCACAACCGAGGTCATAAAATTCTGCGGCCCCTGTCTTTGGATTTCGGGCGAGTTTACCGATGTTGTGGTAGAGCGCATCTGCTTCGACGTGGAGCCAATTGATGGAATCAGCGATACCCAGTCGCTCAAAGATTGCGCGCATCGGACGGTACATACAGCCGCCGACGCAGTCCACAACGATTGACGGTTTCACAGTACGAATGAGGTTAAGATTTGCTCCCGTCGCAACACCGGTTTTAATATATTTGACATAGAGGTGCACGCCATCGTGGAGTTCATCTAGCCTTTCAACATCAATGTGTTCATCGGCGAGCGCGCTAAACGCGATTGGGTATCCTTCCGCTTCGCCGATTTTCAAAATCTCTTCAATCTTGTTAACGAACCGCATTGACTCTTCAGGCAGATACTGGCTCCCCTGATTGTTGAGTTCTTTCGTAGCGTTTTTCGTGCTGGCAGAATGGCTTGAAGTGACATACTCCCCTCCATCCAAATCAAGCATAAAGATTAGGAAAGAAGCCATCCAGATGGGTAAAGTGCCAAAGTCTTTAGGCGTGTAAGTCCGAATGCCTTGTGCGGCTTGGACACGGGCGATTAACTCCACATATTTTTGGGAGTTATAGCGAACCTCGCGTCCTACGATTTTTGCAATCGATTTTCCGCTAGCATTCTCTTTCGCCACAAGGCTCTTTCCGAGCGTTGCCAAAACAATCCCGACTTGGTTAATCGGAAACCGGGTATCCCAGGGATATAGAATATTTTGCGGGCCTCGGATACCAGCAGTGGATACTTGGGCTTCCCTCTTGTAGTTACCGAACCATTCCCAAAGGTTTAGCCGGTTAATCAGTTCCTTATCAAGCCGGAACGTAAATGCCTCTGCGGTATCTTGTGAGAAGAGTGGTGTTTTGAACGTTTGCGGCGTATTCTGTTCAACGACATCGAAAAGTTTCTGTTCGGTTAAATCCCTTTTTTCTTTATAACGTTCATCGACTGTAATAACCATCAAGCCCCCTGACGAGCGTAAGATTTCTATGGATATTCTATCATAGTTTCATGTTTTTTTGTGGAAAAATGTCGAATTCGCTAATAAACACCGTTTTGATAGTAGAGGCAATGTTAAAACTTTTATCACAAAACCGACTGGGCAGCCCTCCTCTTAATCTCATATGTGAACCCATTCTCTTGAACTGAGTGCCTTCTACATTAAGATAAAATTTGCTTGAAAAAAAACAAGAAACCCTGTTTAATAATGGACACCGTTACGAGCGGGGCGATATGGGCCTTAAACGCGACGCTAAGAGTGTCTTTACAGTAGTAATATTATTATTTATCGGAGGCATAAAATTAGATGGAAATAGAAAAACGACTTGAAGAATTAGGTGTAGAATTACCTCCTCCCGTGTTACCGATAGCCAATTACGTCACAACCGTACAGACAGGAAACCTTGTGTTTACGTCTGGGCACGGGCCGGGAACGGGGGCGGGGAAAATCTATAAAAGTCAGCTCGGCACCGATGCGACAATTGAAGAGGGGTACGCTTCTGCCCGTCAGGTTGCAATCGGCTTGCTGAGTACACTTAAACACGCATTAGGGGACTTAGACAGGATAAAACGGGTTGTCAAAGTTGTCGGATTCGTCAATTCAGCACCGGGTTTCACCGAACAGCCTGCTGTCGTTAACGGGGCATCAGACTTTTTCGTTGAGGTGTTTGGTGATAAAGGGAAGCATGCCCGCTCAGCCGTAGGCATGGTGCAATTGCCCGGAGGCATCCCTGTTGAAGTTGAAATGGTTGTTGAAATTGTGGATTAGTTTCCCCAACAAGACATCCGGGCATGAAAGAAGGAAACAATGGCTGTGCAAATTGTGAAGCCTCGGATTCGTGGATTTATCTGTACTAATGCGCATCCGGTTGGCTGTGCAGTGAACGTTCAACGCCAAATAGAACTGATTAAACAAAACGTTGCCGAAAGCCGAACGGAACCCAACGTTCTCATCATCGGTGCTTCAACGGGGTACGGACTTGCCTCGCGCATTGCGTTGACGTGGGGTTACGGTGCCAAGACACTTGGGTTACTCTATGAGAGGCCGCCTGATAGCCGCCGTACGGCAACCGCAGGTTACTATAACACCGCTGCCTTTCATCAGGAGGCGAAACAAGATGGGTTTCTCGCAGAAAGTCTCAATGGCGATGCATTTTCGGATGAGATGAAGCAGAAAACCATCAACCGTCTCCGGAAAAACTTTGGCAAAATAGATATCCTGGTTTACAGCATCGCCGCGCCACGCCGGATTCACCCGCGCACCGGGGCATCACACCAATCGGAATTGAAGCCTATTGGTGCGCCGTATACGGGAAAAACGATTGAACTTAACAAGGAAGTTATTGTTCCTGTGACGATTGAACCCGCGACACAAAAAGAGATTGCAGATACCGTCGCGGTTATGGGCGGGGAAGATCTGGAAATGTGGACGTCGGCTCTGGAAGATGAAGGATTGCTAGCACCCGGGGTAACCGTTGTCGCCTATACCTATATCGGGAGCGCCTTAACTTGGCCGATTTATCGGGAAGGCACCATCGGCAGAGCAAAGGATGAACTCAAAACACGCGTTGACGCAATAGATGAACATTTGGCAAAAAATCTTGGGGGGCATGCATATATCTCCGCAAACAAGGCAGTGGTTACACAAGCATCGGCAGCAATTCCTGTCGTCCCACTCTACATCAGTATCCTGTACGATGTCATGAACGCGAAGGGCATCAATGAGGCACCGCTCGCGCAGATGCAACGGCTCTTCTCTCAGCATCTTGCCCCCGGAATACAGCCGCAGCTTGATAGTGAACGTTATATTCGCTTGGATGACAGGGAGTTGCAGGCAGATGTAACCCACCAAGTCACGGAACGCTGGGAACAGATTGATACAAGCAATTTTTATCAACTCTCTGATTACGCAGGCTTCAGACGACGATTCCGAAACCTATTCGGATTTGAAGTTGAAGGGGTAAACTACGATGAAGCCGTCGAAACAGAAATAGCATTTTAAAACAATTAAGCAATAGAGGAACAGAACTGATGACACAACCGATTCAGGTTACGGTTTGGAATGAATTTCGACACGAGAAAACGAATGAGACGATTCGGGGTATCTATCCCAACGGCATTCATGCTGCCATCGCCGATGGACTCAATGCATCCCACGGGTTTAAGGTAGGAACAGCAACGTTGGACGAACCCGAACACGGGCTAACAGATGACGTTCTAGCGAACACAGATGTGCTAATCTGGTGGGGACACGCCGCCCACGGCGCAGTTGAAGATGCTATCGCTGACAGGGTTCGCGCACGTGTACTCGACGGAATGGGACTTATCGTCTTGCACTCCGCTCACTATTCTAAGCCGTTTACTCGTCTGATGGGCACCTCGTGCAGCCTCAAATGGCGTGAAGCCGCGGAGAAGGAACGACTCTGGGTTATTGAGCATGGACACCCCATTGTGGAAGGGCTAGGGGAGTACTTTGAGATTGAACACGCTGAAATGTATGGTGAACCCTTTGATGTCCCAGAACCAGACACGTTAGTTCTTATCAGTTGGTTCCCCGGCGGCGAGGTATTCCGGAGCGGATGTTGCTATTACCGCGGTAGAGGAAAAATATTCTACTTTCGTCCTGGACACGAAACGTATCCAATCTACTATGATGAGAACGTTCGGAACGTGATTGCTAATGCCGCTAAGTGGGCAGCACCAGGCAATGCACCCACACCTGTTTTTGGTAATGCCAAACCTCTGGAACCGCTTTCTTAATCGTGTTTACCGATTTTGTTTTAAGACAGGTTCTCTAACGCTATCTCGCAGCCTGTCTGGGAAACCTATAACAAGCGCGCTCTACCGCGCGCTAACAAAACCTTTGTATCTCGGCAAGGCTGCTGGCTTTGCAAAGGAGATGGAACTGTGGCACAGAGTCAAGACAAACTTGCGCAACTTCAGCAAAAAGGGTTCGTTCTGATAGAAGGGGCATTATCGCCGAAAGAAACGGAGCAGATTCGCCAGCGGGTTAACCATGCTCGTAAAATGGGGTGGGAAGAGGGGTTAAATGCCGTCGGAAACATGTGGTTCGATAGTTTACTTGACCGGGAACCCGAAACTTATGCACCCCTGGTGGGACATCCAAGTGTACGCCCATACCTTGAGGGATTAATGGGCAAACAGTGTCAACTCCGTAGTTTGCGAGCCCACATCAACCCCGGGCCCTATCTCCAAGAGTGGCACATGGATTTTTACGGTTACTGGCAGGAAAAACGGTATGTTGAAGAACACCCGTTTGCAATGGCACCCGCTGGAATTAACACAACGTTCTATTTTCAGGACAATGAACCGGGGGAAGGACACCTCAAGTTTATTAAAGGTGGACATCTTACAGAACCACCGCATTTGTACCCACTGGAGCGTCCTAAATTTGAGGCGTGGTGTGAAGCACAAGAACATATTATTCTGTACCCAAAGGCAGGTGACTGTGTTGTGTTCATCAACCACATCCCGCACCAAGGCGCAAAAGAACGCGACGATATGGAACGGAGCAATGTCGTATGCCACTATCAAGTTACCCCGATGTATGAAGGCGTTTGGCACGTCTCCCGCCCTCGGGGGTATCAAGGCACCTTCCCATTTGCTTAGAATGTTTTGTGTCGCATAAGAAGATGCTAGCCGGGACGCCGGCGTTTTATCACCGCAGGCACCCGGATTGCTAGCATAGGCACGCGGATTGTTGCGAATCACCCACACATATGCGGTAAAAAATTGCTGTCAAAAATCGCCCCGGCGCATTTGAAGCGGCCGGCGTTCAGCTTCTCTCAAATCTCTCCTGAAACGCGCAGGACGCGAATTAGAAGGTGATACGACGTGGACGCATCGTAAATTCGGGAAAGCGGTTAATGTCGTCGGTGGCAAGAAGGTATCGTTCGCGTCGAACATGCCGACGGAATTTTGGCCGTTACGCCACTACATAGGGTATCCTCAAGCAGAGATATCCCGTCCGTGGTATGTCAAATTGACGAATCGTGACAAAATCTGTCAATTTGGCAGAGTTTGCACCCAAATATACGTAATTTCGGGCAGTTGGGATTGGCATAGCTCTTGCGCATTTGAAGGGGGGTGTCATCAAATGATTCAGCGGAATAAACCACAAACTTTAGGCGTATCGTGTAAAGAAGATATCATTTACAAGAAAGGATAGTTGAAATGAGTAAAGTCATTGGGATTGATTTAGGAACAACAAATTCATGTGTTGCCCTCTTAGAGAGCGGTGATGCGAAAGTGATTGAAAACACAGAGGGGAATCGGACGACTCCCTCAGTTGTCGCTTTTACCAAGGAGGGGGAACGTCCCGTCGGGCAAGTTGCAAAAAGACAAGCCATTACCAATCCTAAAAATACGATTTTTTCCATAAAAAGGTTCATGGGACGAAAATACAGCGAGCTCGGTAATGATGCTTCCCGCATACCTTATGAATTAAAAAGCGATAGAGATGGAGATATCGCCGTAAACATTGAGGGTAAAGATTACTCACCCCCTGAAATTTCGGCGATGGTTTTACGGAAGATGAAGGAAACCGCGGAGGCATATCTCGGCGAAGAAATTACGCAAGCCGTTATCACCGTGCCGGCTTACTTTAACGACTCACAACGTCAATCGACAGCCGATGCTGGTAAAATTGCCGGATTAGAAGTGCTACGCATTATCAATGAACCCACCGCTGCATCCCTCGCCTACGGTTTACAAAATGAAGGCGACAGAAAAATTGCTGTTTATGACCTGGGTGGCGGCACGTTTGACATCTCTATTCTGGAGATTGGCGACGGTGTCTTTGAGGTGAAAAGCACAAATGGGGATACACATCTCGGTGGCGATGACTTTGATGGAACTATTATTGACTGGATGTCCCAAGAATTTCTCAGCAGTGAAGGTATCGATCTTCGCAATGATGACATGGCGTTGCAGCGTCTCAAAGATGCAGCAGAGACTGCGAAATGCGAACTCTCAAGCACGCTACAGACAGACATCAATTTGCCCTTTATTACCGTCGATGCAAGTGGTCCAAAACACCTCAATCTAACCCTCACCCGGGCGAAATTGGAGCAGATTACAGATGAGCTCGTTGAACGTTCCCTTGAACCGTGTCGCCAAGCACTCTCTGATGCGGAAATGAGCCCGTCGGACATTGACGAAGTTATCCTCGTTGGCGGACAGACGCGGATGCCCAAAGTGCAGGAAGCTGTCCAGCAGCTCTTCGGAAGAGAACCCCATAAGGGCGTCAATCCGGATGAGGTTGTCGCCGTTGGGGCCGCAATCCAAGGTGGCGTACTAGCCGGGGATTCTGAAGTCAAGGACATTTTGTTGCTCGATGTGACACCCCTTTCACTCGGTATTGAGACGCTAGGCGGGATATTCACACGGTTGATTGAAAAGAATACCACGATTCCTACGAAGAAATCACAAACATTCACAACTGCAGAAGACAACCAAACCGCTGTTGACGTGCATGTCCTGCAAGGGGAGCGAGAACAGTCGGTATACAATAAGACAATCGGCCGATTCCGCTTGGACGAGCTGCCGCCGGCACCCAGGGGAATGCCCCAAATTGAAGTGACATTTGATATTGATGCAAATGGTATCCTCAATGTGTCTGCCAAAGATATGGCGACTGGCAAAGAGCAGAAGATTACGATTACTGCCTCTTCCGGGCTCTCCGAAGCAGAAATTGAACAGATGGTGAAAGATGCCGAAGCTAACGCTGAAGAGGACAAGCAGAAAAAAGAACAAGTTGAAACCCGAAATCAGGCCGACTCGCAGGTTTATGAAACCGAGAAAAACTTGAAGGAATTTGGCGAAAAAGTAGATGATGCCACGAAAGAAAAAGTCAATAACGCTGTCACGCGCGTCAAGCAGGCATTAGAAGCGAACAATCAGGAGGAAATCAAAGCTGCAAGTGATGCACTCACACAGGTATGGCATGAGGCCTCGGCGCAACTTTACCAGCAGACGGCGGGGGCACCCCCGGGGGCAGCTGAGGAACAAGCCGAACCTTCCGCAGCAGCGGATAGTGATGTTGTTGACGCTGAATACGAAGTCGTTGACGAGGATAAGGACAAGGACAAGGACAAGGACAAGGACAAGAAGTAACGCAGCTATCAAAAGGCATTTCGTTTTCCGGAAAACCAAATGCCTTTTTCCCTAGCATTACAGAATAAAATTATCGATATTTTTGAAAGCACGGGCGCACAAATAGCACATTAGTAGCCGAGTAAAGCAATACCTTCCCGATAAGTTTTCGCGGAATGGTGTAAGGACGCGAGTTCCTCCTTCGTCAATTCGATTTCAATAATCTGCTCCACGCCACCCGCGCCGAGTTTAATCGGAACGCCGATGTACAGCGTTTCAATGCCGTATTGTCCGGTGAGGTGTGCAGAACAAGGGAGTAGCCGTTTTTTGTCCAAGATAATCGCTTCCGCCATCTGGGCTAACGATGCGCCTGCTGCATAATATCCACTCGTGTTGAGGAGATTCACGATTTCAGCGCCGCCGTCGCGCGTGCGTTGGACTATTGCGTCAATCCGCTCTTGGGATATCAACTGTGGAATCGGGATACCGTTGACGGTGGTATAACGCGGTAAGGGAACCATCGTATCACCGTGTCCACCAAGCACAAGGGCGTGAATATCTTCCATGGAGACACCCAATTCAAGCGAAATAAAGTAACGGCACCGGGCAGAATCAAGAACACCTGCTTGCCCTACAACGCGATGTGATGGGAAACCCGACACTTTCCAAGCGTGATAAGTCATGATATCCAAGGGGTTCGTCAACATCATGATGATGCAATCCGGTGAGTGTTTGACAACGTTTTCTGTGACGCTCCCTACGATTTTAGCGTTGGTTTGCAACAAGTCTTCACGCGTCATTCCCGGTTTGCGTGGGGAACCGGATGTGATAATCACCACATCGGAATTAGCGGTTTCCGCATAATCAAGGGCGCCATCAATTGCGGCATCGAACAGTTCTACGGGGCCCATCTGTGCCATATCAAGTGCTTTGCCCTGGGGAACACCGTCAACGATGTCTATCATGACGACATCAGCGAGTTGTTTTTGCGCAATCAGGAACGCCGCGGTTGCGCCGACGTTACCTGCTCCAATCACACTAATTTTCTTTCTTGCCACATTTTCCTCCATTTCGGGAATATGTATTAACTGTATAAAATGCCGAAAAACCTAGGAATGAGTTAAAGCGATTGCTAATTCTCGCAGTTAGGAATTGTCATCACTCATTTCTCGATTCACCCTGCTCGCGGATGGCAACGAGTTCTTCTAAAATGCGCTTATGTAAGCGATATAACTCTACACCCATCGCGATTCCGATAGCGCTTAACGCGCCAATTCCGACTAAAACCAGTTTTGTTTTTAATGACATGCCTGCTCGATAATTTTATCAGGAGAAAATTCACTGCGATGGTATAATAATTCTATCGTACGTCACCGGTTGACTATCACCACCTGCAAAACAACGGATTTTGAGGAACAAACCCGTCATCATGATGCGTCTAAAAATTTTCGATAATTGCGGTACCAAACTCGGATGTCCGGAGCTTTGTCGCCCCCGCCATCAACCGTTCGAGGTCGTATGTCACCTGTTTTTGTAGGATAGTTTTCTCTAGTCCGGCGATAATCAGTTCGGCGGCTTCTTGCCAACCGATATGCTCCAGCATCATCACCGCGGATAGAATGAGGGAGCTCGGATTGACAACGTCCCTGTCGGTGTATTTCGGTGCGGTGCCGTGTGTTGCTTCAAACAAGGCAACTTCGTCATTGAGATTTCCACCGGGTGCCATGCCAATGCCCCCGACTTGTGCTGCGGCTGCATCCGATAGGTAGTCCCCGTTCAGGTTGGGTGTAACGATGACATCGTATTCATCGGTTCGCGTCAAAATCTGCTGTAGCATACTATCGGCAATCCTGTCGTTGATGATGATTTTGCCTTCCGGCAGATTTCCGTCGAATTCGCGATAGAGTTCCGCTTCCGTGATGGTTTTGTTTGCAAATTCCTCTTTAGCGAGTTCGTACCCCCATGCACAGAAAGCCCCTTCAGTGAATTTCATGATGTTGCCTTTATGTACAAAGGTGACACTCCGTCTTCCATGTTCAAGCGCGTACTGGATTGCCATGCGTGCGAGACGTTTCGTGCCGAAGATACTAATCGGCTTTACGCCGATGCCGGAGTCTTCGCGAACTTCGACGCCCATTTCAGTGCTAAGCAATTCAATAAATTTTTTAGCGTCCGGTGTTCCCTGCTCCCACTCGATGCCGGCATAAACGTCTTCAGTATTCTCTCGGAAGATGACTACATCCATTTTTTCAGGATGGGTGACGGGTGCGGGGACGCCTTGGAAATAACGGACGGGCCTGATGCAGGCATAAAGTTCAAGGACTTGGCGTAATGTCACGTTTAAACTGCGAAATCCGCCACCAACGGGTGTTGTCAAAGGTCCTTTTAAAGCGACACGAAAGTATTGAATTGCGTCGAAAGTGTCTTGTGGTAACCACTCGTTGTATTTCTCCATCGCGTTTTCGCCGGCGTAGACATCAAACCAGACAAGCTGTTTTTCTCCACCATAAGCGGTTTGGATAGCGGCATCAACAACGCGGCGGGTAGTTTTCATAATATCTCTGCCGATGCCGTCGCCCTCAATTACAGGGATAATCGGTTTGTTTGGGACAACCCTCTGTCCGTCGCCGATTTCAATTCTTTCGCCTTCTGTTGGGCCTGTTAAGCGCTCAAATTCAATCACGGGTATTCCTTTCTGAGGTGCTTCTTCCAGATATGGGGGTTTCGCCTTCAAGCAGGCATGAATGATTTAAAGAAGTCTCTCTCGTCCGGAGAAACAGAACGTATCTCTACTCACCGAAAGCATTGGATTCAGCCAATCGGTTGTGTAACGCAAACACCTCGTTGGTGATGGTGACATCGTCGGTAGATGTGGGGATAACATCCGGATGCGGTGGAATAACAGGTCTGATAATTTTCAGTTGGAGTTGTTCACGTGCATCCATCATCCATCCAAAGCCGCGGAAGATATATGTGAGGAGCGTTCGATCCGTTTCGTAGATGTCCAATCCTTCTTGTACTACCCATCCACCGAAATCAGTATTGGGCGTTACTCGGAGCGGGGGCTCGTTTTCGCGTCCGGGGCGAATAATCCCTTGAATAAAAGCGAGTTGGTAAATTCGCTGCATAATCGCCAAGCGTTTTTTCTGTCTGTCGTTGAGTTGTATATCGCCGTTATCAATCGCTTCAAGGAGTGGGTTAATGTAGATAGCGGGCCTCGGGTCTTGCTGGATTTCGTCTGCACGGCCGGCTGCAGCGATTTCAGGGTGTCCAAAAGTTGGGAGTGCGATGAGCATTCGTGCCCGGATTGCCTCTTCCAATTCGGCGGTATCTAATGATTCGAGTTGATTCATAAACGTTGTCATATCATGAATGGCGCCGAAATGTCTATCTCCATCAAGGGTTATCTGTGAAGCAACGAAAAAGTCGGAGACTGCCCCGGCATGCAAAGTCGCGAGATAACGTGCTACGACATTGGAACCGGCGGAACCGTGGTGTATCTGTATGATTCCCATCCGCTCCAAAATTTTTGCCTCAACGGGGTTTGCCGCCCTCCCTAACAGGAGACTATAGGAAGTTTGAAAGGCAGTTTTTCCATTTTTCTGGTGTTCAGTAATCAAATCATTAGCGCGCATTGCCAATACTTTTGGATGAAGGGCGGGGTTGCTCCGAAGTTGGTGACGCATGTAGGCAGAAACGGTTGCCAGGGCGACATTTTCCATGTGTGTACTGATAAATTCAAAAAGCAGTGCACCGGCGGTTCTGGCACTGTTAATTCCACGCTGGCCAGGTTCACTGAGTTTACGGAGGGTTGAGAAATGTTGAATGACGGTTTCAGGGCCCGCTTCCGGAAAGGCTTTTACAAATTCCGCAACTTGGTTGATGAGTGGCTGTTCACCCTTCACGCTGTCTCTTCGAGTCGCAGTCAACTTATAAAATTTCTTATCTATTAACTCGGATAAAATGATTTCTTCATCTATATCATTCGCAAGTTTTTCCGGTTTTTTGCCGAAAAGCCCGGCGAAGATAACGAAAGCAGGACTCAGCTCATCGGAGACTATCTCGCTTTCCAAGACAGCCCCACGGATGGCAAAGCTGCGGATATTCAGTGTTATCTCCGCATCGCCGCACTTCACGACTCCTTTATGCAAAGCGGGATTGGCAAAAACCGCGGTGGATTGTGGCATTGAACTAAAACTATTAAGCACCGCTGCAATTTGTTCCTCGCCTAACTCATCTGCTCTATTCATGGATTCTGTTACCGGGGCATACGCCGAGGCTTCCGGAACCTCGGACAGAATTTTTCTGACAGCTGTTACCTTTTTCGCCTCCAAATTCTTATTCAACATGAAATCTCCTTGCTTGATTGAAAATCTGATGGTTTTTCTTTTCTGCGTGTGTTGACAAAGCGTACCGATGTGGCCCGAGGATTCGCCCGCTCCCTGTTAGAAAAGTTTATAGACTCACAGTTATTAACGTCTAAAATATTCTATCAAATATTCAATCAAAAGTCAAGATAAAAGTTTTTTGGGAGCCTGTTATGTCGGTGCCGATGCTCCACCGCCACCTAATATCTCACCGATATCCTTCTTCTTCTACTTTTATAACAACTCATAAAAATTTATTTGCAGAAATTGAGAATTTGTAGTATTATTTTAAAGAAGGCTAAAGTCTGGACAGTTTCTGTTCGTTCAGGTTGATTTTTCGAGACATGTACTATTTTTCTGGAAGCTTCACACAGCATCGAAACGTGTCCAAAAATAGTACATCAATTCATTCCCAGGCTGCCGACATATAGCACAGAAAACTGGCCCTGGCGAGTGAAGGTGTTTCCTTAACCAACACTGTCACACAAATACACTCAAATTGTCCCAAATTTAGCAAAGCAGGATATTTTGATTAGATTAAAGGTACTACGTTTATCCTTAGGACAGCATTACTTGCACATATCAAGGGTGAGTTGTACGGTGCCAAGTCTTTATTTTTTCACATTCATTGATAAGGAGTTAACAATATGCGCAATGAAGCATTAGGAATGGTTGAGACGCGGGGACTCATTGGGGCGATTGAAGCCGCTGACACAATGGTAAAAGCCGCCAACGTGAAATTGGTTGGTAAGGAACAGGTAGGCGGTGGTTTTGTTACCGTTATGGTTCGCGGGGATGTGGGGGCAGTGCAAGCCGCTACAGAAGCAGGCGCCGAAGCCGCAAAATCTGTCGGGGAATTGGTGTCGGTACACGTTATCCCCCGTCCACATTCAGATGTCGAAACCATTCTCGGTAGCACTTCCGAAGAATAAGTTAAGCCGGGCGAACTTCGTATCGATACCATACTGCGAGGGTGAGTCTTTCGTCTAAGGCTTCAGGCCGGAGCAAAATAGAAGAAACGCTCGTACCGGAAGATTGGAGGGCTGAATGACACAAATTGATGAGAAGCAAATTGAAGAAATTGTTTCACAAGTTTTAACGACGCTGCAACAAGATGGAACGCTCCCTACGGGAGGAGAGGCACTGGAAAGTGTTGTAACTGCAAATGCCTCTTCACATTCCGGAGTCTTCACAACGGTGACTGAAGCCGTTTCTGCTGCGAAAACAGCGCAAGCAGCCTTAGTCGCCCTCAAGTTTGAAAAACGACGTGAACTGATTGAAGCGGTTAAACAGAGCTCACTTGAGAATGCACAACGGCTTGCGGAACTTGCATCACAAGAGACAAAGATGGGCAATCCAGAACACAAGGTGATGAAAAATGAAGGGGCCGTCAGACTTTCACCAGGGGTTGAGGATTTAAAATCAGAGGCTATCACTGGCGACGCAGGTACCCTCTTGATTGAGTATGTACCCTTCGGAGTTATTAACTCAATTACGCCCACGACGAACCCGACTTCGACAGTGATTAACCACGCGATTATTATGCTGGCAGCAGGGAACGCTGTTGTCTTTAGCCCACATCCGAATGCCCGCGAATGCACAGAAGAGACGATGCACGTTATCAATGAGGCGATTGTGAAGGCAGGAGGCCCCGCGAATTTGTTGACTTCCGTTGCGAATGCAAATCTGAGAACGGCAAAACAGATTATGGAGCATCCTGACATCGCTATGCTCGTTGCAACCGGTGGGCAGAACGTTGTACGGGCCGCATTGTCAAGCGGCAAGAAAGCTATCGCCGCCGGACCGGGAAATCCGCCCGCCATTATTGACGAAACCGCCGATATTTCTCAAGCCGCAAAACACGTTATTGCCGGCACGAGTTTTGACAATAACTTACTCTGCATCGGCGAAAAAGCACTTTTTGTCATTGAATCTGTCGCAAATGAAACCGTTCGCGAATTGACGCGAAACGGAGGACAACTTCTTGGCGCAAGTCAACTTGAAGCACTCGAAGCCGTTGTCACTGAGAATGGGACAGCAAATAAGGAATATATCGGTAAAGACGCGAAACAAATTTTAAATGCAGCCGGGATTACGGCGCCACCCGAAACGGTAGCCATTGTGGTAGAAGCCTCTCTCAACCATCCGTTCGTTATCAATGAATACCTCATGCCGATTTTACCCGTAGTTCGCTGTCGTGATTTTGACGAGGCTCTTAAGGGCGCCGTTGAGGCGGAAGGCGGAAGGAGGCATACCGCCGTACTCCATACCAATAACACTGAACGTATTACACAGTTTACAAAGGCGACAGATTGCAACGTTGTCGTCATCAATGCCCCATCTTATGCAAGCTGTGGACTTGAAGGTGAGGGATTTTTGGCGATGACCATCGCTGGCCCTACAGGTGAAGGGTTTACTCGCCCGCGCACATTTACACGCCAGAGGCGATTAACGCTCGCAAATAATCTGTCCGTACATACATTATAAAACAGAATCATGACGTTGTCCGAATATTATCCGAGGTTACTTACCGTAGGGCGAAACTTGTACTTTGCCCTACGGTACAAACGAAGTGTCTTGTAAAACTCGCACTGTATATATTCAGATTCCGCATCTCCCTTTTTTAACTGCCTCAAAAAATCGAAAAATGCAAAGCAAAATTGACAAGTTAAGAGAAATCGTACGTTATCATGAGCGTAAATATTATATTGATGACAGGCCAGAAATCTCAGATGCTGATTTTGACATGCTCATGCGGGAGTTAGATGAACTTGAAAAGGCACATCCAGAACTTATTACGGCTGATTCGCCAACGCAGCGGGTGGGCGGTGGTGCTGCATTAGGGGTACGTATCAGACATCGCAGCCCCATGTTGAGTCTAGGCAACAGCTACAATGAAAAGCAGCTAAAGGAATTCACTCAACGCGTGAGGCGGTTGATAGACGAGGCGCCTGTTGAATACGTTACAGAATTAAAAATAGATGGGCTGGGGGTTTCACTGCGCTATGAGAACGGTATCTACGTTCGCGGTACAACACGCGGGGATGGAGAATTCGGCGAGGATGTCACAGCGAATTTGCGAACCATTCGCTCCGTGCCGATGAGACTTATCGGGGATATTCCGTCCGTACTAGAAGTCCGCGGGGAAGTTTTTATTCCAAAGCATCGCATGAGTGAAATTAACGCGCAACGCGAAGTGAAGGGCGAACCCCCTTTCGCCAACCCGCGGAATGCCGCGGCCGGTTCCGTGAGGACGTTAGACGCTTCTATCACCGCTTCTCGGCCGTTGGATATTTACGTGTACACCCTCAATTACATAGAAGGACTTGAATTCACAACGCATACAGCGGCACTTGAAAAACTGAAGGCATTTGGGTTCAAATGCAATCCCCATACCGAAAGGCACAACTCGGTTGAAGATGTCATCGCGTATTATCAACGGTGGTTCGCGCAACGCGAGGAGATTCCTTATGAGGTTGATGGCATCGTCGTAAAGATTAACGCGATTGCACAACAGATGGAACTGGGGACAACATCAAAACATCCGAGATGGGCAACCTCTTATAAGTTTCCAGCACATCAAGCAATAACACGTGTTGAAAAGATTCGCGTTCAGGTGGGGCGCACGGGGGTTTTAACACCCATTGCGCTTTTGGCCCCTGTAACCCTTGCCGGTGCCACAATTAAAAATGCCACCCTGCATAATGAACAGGAAATTCTATCGAAAGATATTCGCAGCGGCGATACAGTTATCTTGAAACGCGCGGGGGATGTGATTCCCCAAATTGCTGCTGTACTAAAAAAGAAGCGGACTGGAAATGAAGTCGCTTTTCAGTTTCCTGAACGATGCCCAACGTGTGATACCCCCGTACAACGTTCAGATACGGAGGTGGCGGTGCGATGTGTCAATGCAGCGTGTTTAGCACAGTTGAAACGCCGGATTGCCCATTTTGCTTCGCGCGATGCCCTTGAAATTGAAGGACTGGGGCCCGCTATCATTAATCAACTGGTAGATACTCAACTCGTTGGGGATGTCGCAGACCTTTACCTCTTAAAAAGGGAGAAGATAAGTGAGTTAGAACGGATGGGAACGGCGTCCACACGTAAGCTCATTCACCAAATTGAAAAGAGCAAGGAGGCACGCCCAGAAAAGGTACTTTTCGGACTCGGTATACTTCATGTCGGAGAGACTGTCGCAGAAACATTAATCAATCATTTTTCATCTATAGAGGCGTTGAGCCAAGCAGATGCCAAAACAATTGAGTGCATACATGGAATCGGCCCACACACAGCTGAAAGTGTTGTCAGTTTTTGCGTGCAAAATCGCCCACTACTTGACAAGCTAAAGACGATGGGGTTGCAATGTTTAACCGCGGAAGCAGCCGAACGACTGCCCGAGAAAGTGGTTACACAGGACAACTTTTTTCATGGAAAGACGTTTGTGGTGACGGGGCGACTTGTTGGAATGACACGCGCTGAGGCATCAGCAGAGATTAAAGCACGCGGGGGAAAAGTTATGGCGCTCGTGACGGGAAAGACAGATTACCTTATCGCCGGGAAATCTCCAGGCTCCAAACACGACAAGGCGCGTGATTTAGGCATCCCCAGCATAACTGCGTCAGTGTTTTTTGAAAAATTAGGAATTGATATCGATTAATCGGTTACTGCTAGACGATGCTGTCTATAAATTATGCCCTCCCCCTATTTCTCATCAAGCCTAATTCTCTTATAAACCTACCACGATTGTCCGGAAAATTGATGACATTAACAAAAGAATCAATTGAGACGTATCTATGAATTAGCATCGCCTATTCTGCTCGAATCACTGCCAAACCGTCTCCGGTTTCTGCACCGGAGACGGTTTTTTAATCAAATTTCGGAAAAGATTAGGCATGCCGAGTTCCGAGCGCATAGGCGGGATTATCACCCAGGTTCTCAATGAGCCATCCACGGAGGGGGACATCGTCTTCGGAAGGAACGTAACGTCCGTTGTTTCTCGTAGCGGCACCTAGCAACTGCCGGCGAATTGGGCCGCAGCGTTCATAGAGGGATTCAACCGACATCTCGTCTTTCGGCCGCATCCAACGATAGCCATAGCCGTAGAAGAGTGCCTTCCGGGTAAGTTGAGAATGGTTCGGACTGCGCGAGTGCCAGAGCCGTCTGTCAAATAAAACAGCGGTTCCGGGTTCCACACAGACAGGCATAGCATCTTCAGGAATATCAGCGGCAGTTTGTTCGCGCGGATCCCGACTAATCTCGGATTCGGGCACTGGCATATCCGAGAGATGACTGCCGGGACGGATATAGAAGTTCCCCCGCCCGGGTTCGGAGACATCTGTGAGGAAGTATGCCACTTTTAGGGAAATACGCGGGCGTGGATGGGTTTCCAGTTCAATGTTAAGGCGGCCGCTGTCTTGATGCCATTCCAACCAGCCGTCTCCTTCTCCAGCATCTGGTGAAGCGGGCGGTTTAACGTGCATATGCGCGTGGTAAAGGTAGATGTTCCATCCCAAAATTCCCCAGACTTTGGGCAATGTTGTTGGCACGTCAATGAGATTTAAGAACGCGTCATCCTCTTTTAAAAAATCTGAATAGCCCCAGGGACTTCCTTGCTTCGCTCTGCCTATGGAGAGGTTCTTATTGTAAAGGGTATCCACGGCTTGCCTTAGCCGCTCTACCCTTGCTGAGGATAGGGCATTGGGCACGTACAGGTAACCTTGTTCTTCAAAGTAAGTGTGTTCCTCTTGCGTGAGTAGGTGTTCAAGACATTCTCCGTTCATAGCAAATTCTCCTTGTTCACGCCGCGTATCCGGTTCTAAATTCGGCACACCGCGCTGAAAAGATATTGCGTTTTATCGCACAGAACGTGCGCGTCTTACCGCACAAAACGCGCGAGAAATTCGCGGGAGCGGCGAAGCCCATCTGATTCTGATTCCCACGTTCGCCAGTATCGATAATCTTCGAGCTCAACACTGACGATACCGTCAAACTCCTCGTCTTCTAGGCGTTGTACTACCTTTAGCCAATCCACAACGCCATCACCAGGAATGGTATAGCGCCACCATTCTTCCCCAAATCCGCGTGGATTACCGAAACTCGGCCCCACGTTACCGTGCAGATAGAGTGCTTCTTCATCAAAAACGGTGTCTTTTCCATGGACGTGTTTGACATAAGGCGCGAATTCATTAAGAGCGCGCAAGTAATCAATCCCAATTCGGACGAGATGCGACGCGTCATAGTTGAGGCCCAATCCCGGTGATGGGCATTCAGCGAACATCGCACGCCACATTTCCGGTGTACATCCAAGGGCCGGATAGGCTGGAGGCGGGCCAGGCCAGCCTTCCACTGCGATAGTAACCCGGTTTTGAGCAGCAAATTCGGCGATAGGTGGAATCGTTTTCTTCCAAATATCAAAATTTTTCGCCCGCCCAAGGCTCGCATCCTCCGGTACAAAGACACAAAACATAATCCGAACTTCGTTTTCTGCAGCGGCTTGGATGGCAGCTTTGGCAGCAGCAGCACCTGCTTTCTGCTTAGACTTTTTGACGCTAAGGAGTTCTCTAACCCCCGGTAAATCCGCGCTGCCTATGGAGAGCCCGGCATCTCTCACTGTTTTGACAATTTCCGGCGTGACTTCCCCAATATCAACCGCTTCAAATCCGTTATCCGCGCACCACCGGCAGAAATCGGCAAAGGGTAATTGACGAGCTGTACCGGGAATACGTAATCCAATTTTCATAATTTTCCTTTCTAGAATCCCATTAATCCGCAGCAGCGACGGCAGACAGGCATTGGGCCCTCATTACTAATGGACTTGCGAAATTTGATTGCCTTCTGGTTATTCCACATATCCAAAACCTTGTCGGTTTTGATATTGCCGATGATATAATCATGGTAATCCCGACAGAGGCTCACATCGCCGTTGCTATCAATCTCCATAGTCATGTAGATACTGACACACTGGTTGTACCCAAAAGTATCCTTATGTTGGGTATAGTATCTCTGAATTTCTCCACGCGAGTTCAAGCGCGGCATCATGATAGGTGGGCACCGTTTCTGTTTTTCGGATAGGTTTTCCATCTCCGCGAACCTATCTAGAATTACACCGTGCTCAAAGTCTTTCCAGGTACCTATCCATCCGTAGTGTGTTTGCGGTTTGAATCCGAATCGTCTTTCAAAATCCTCGGTGTGCTCTTGTGCGGACTGTGCGTCAATCCACCAGGTTAAGTAGAAGATTTGCGCGTCGGCATATTGGCTCGTAAATTTGTAGAGTTCGACTACGACATCAATGTTATACATCGTAACGCAGCTCAGTGGGATGATATAAGGAAAAGCAAGGTTACGGCGTTGCTTCTCAGCGCTCAGCGTCTCGAGTGCAGCTTTGACATCCTTAAAGTTATCGTACTTAGAGGAAACGCCTGGGCGTTGTGTATTATGAATTTCCTCATTAGGCCCGTCAACGCTGAGGTAGACAATTTTGCAGGTTTCTAAGATATCATCAACGCGCTTGGCAATGTTAGTAGCATTGCTAACGAGAGAAATTGGCATTCCCCTTTCTTTAATGTAGTGCATCAACTCAATCAGCCCGGGGTAAAGCATCGGTTCGCCACCCCAGATGTACCAAACCGGTTTCCATCCAGCATCCACAATCTGATCGACGAGGTGTTTATAGGTTTCGACGGGAACTTCGCGCTGTTTGAGCGTTTTCAAGGATTCTCCTAATAGGTAACCGTTATCCCCCCATTGCCCACAGGAATGGCATCGCAAATTACACATATCTGTAATGCGGAGGCTTACCAATTGAAGTGCGTCCCCTTTGCCATGCTTTGCGCGAAAGGGGTGCCGCAAGTTGAAGCTCTCCTTTGCCAATTGGTAGCGAATCAGCTTTTGCGAAGTCCCCCAGTCCTCCGATATAGCGGTTGCGAGCTGGTTGACGAGAAACCGTGGTGCAATTCGACTTCGTAATGCCATCTATTCTCCTTTCTATTGTATTGAACCGTTCAGGTATACAGGAAATCACCTCATCGCACTCCGGGGTTGTCCTGCCGGAATCGCGTGTGTTTTCCCATTAAGAATTGTTCTCAGGTTTAATAAGCGTAAGTGCAGCCGAGTTCAGGCAGTAACGTTTACCAGTAGGTGGCGGGCCATCGTTAAAAACGTGTCCGAGGTGCGCATTGCACTGGCTACAGACGACTTCGGTACGGGGCATAAAAAAGAGGGTTAAATCCCTTTTAGTTTCAATGCTTTCAGGAGAAACAGCCTCCCAAAAGCTGGGCCACCCGGTTCCAGAGTCATATTTTGTGTCTGAAGTAAAGAGCGAATTTCCACAACAAATGCAGTGGTAAGTCCCGTTTTCTTTGCAATCATGGTACCTCCCTGTGAAAGCACGTTCCGTCCCTTTTTTACGCGTTACTTTATATTCCTCAGCGGTGAGTTGTTGTTGCCATTCTTCATCGGATTTAATGATTTTTTCTACTGCCATGTTTCCCTCCTCTGATAAACTTGTCGCCCTTAGCCACCGGCACATGATTTTATCAATGTGAATACTATACCAAATTTTAATAAAAAAGGCAAGTGTGACTCTAACTCGATTACCTTATATATATTAAGTATAATTAGAAATAGGGAAAATATAAGGTTTCAATTTACGTCTTGAAAAACTGAAAATTGGAGAAAAAAAATGAGACGCTCTTCACGACAAAAGTGTGTGCCTGTTCACGTTGATAACATGAACGACGATTTCAGAAACGCCTTGTGGAATACAGTGACGTCTTCGATAGATGAATGATACAACATGCTTAGCGACATTGATATGATTCCGCAGATTTTACAGCACTTGCAAGCGTTTCTAAACCGGGGAGTACCTTGCTTAGCGTCCCTGCTGAAGCATCACGAAATCGCTTGCAAGGTGCCTAGAACAACTTCGCGAACGAACGGAATCAATCTAAAATAATTCGATTTCTACCTCTCTTTCACTATTCCAAGAACACGACACGTGGTTGCGGAAAGGATTTCATATTCAACGCCACCCCACACAATTTTGCGTTTGAAGATGGCATATAAGGCGTTAATTCCAGCGAGAAGCATTGAAAAAGAGGTGGCGTACGAAGTCATGCGAATCGTATCCTGCATCTTTGGCATCTCGCGTATCCAGCGAGGCAAATTCAAACAGAAGAACCGGTAACTCAGTGCCTCAAGAAAAGGCAAAAATACAATGGGCAGGAGGCTTTCTCGAAAAAATAAAAACGGAATTGCCCCAAAAACCAGCACCCCTTTGGGGAGAAACATAACCAGACTGGCGAGCCACTGTCCCCAAAGTCCCATGTGAAACGTCATAATCATCTGACGGTTTGTAAATTCAATTATCTGGTTCCATGTGCGCCTGGCTGTGCGGGTGATAGCGACACAATCTGGGACAAAGTGAACTTTCAATTTAACATCTCTAACAGCTTGGGTTGTGTTAAGGTCTTCGATTGTTGCCCGTTCCCACCGTTTAAGGAGTTGTGACTTCTCAAGGAATTCGCGTCGAAAAGCGTTTGAGCCGCCCCAAACCATGGAAAAACGGTGTTCACCTTGTAAACCCATCTGAAAATTTACCCAGACAGCTTCAACAAGGGAAGCGAAATTCCATGTCTGTGGAAAATAGAATCGCCCGCCCACCGTCGCGCCAATTTCTGTATCCTGAAGCGGTGTGACGAGCAGCGTTAGCCAATCTTCACGAATGGTGACATCCCCGTCAACAAAGGCAATGACTTCAACATCAGCGGGTAAATTTTCTATGACAGTCAGGAGGTTCTGCACCTTTTGTGAGCGGGGAAGTTTGTTTTCAATAATATTTGGAGCCAACACGACGTGAATATTCGGCAGATTCTTCGCCAGTGCTTGCAGATGTGGATAGGAGACATCGTAACCGGTGCCATTTTTTTCATGTGTCACAAAGAAGACGTCATACTCGCCGCCGTAATCCTGATGCAGGAGTCCTTTGACATACTCAGCCGTATTTTCGTCCCACCCATAGTGAGGTGCGATAACCGCCGTTTTTGGCGTATAGACGGGCCGGACCTTTTTTCGTTCACGACGCGAATACAAAAAAGACTGACTCAGGATAAGCAGTTGAATAACCAGAAAAAAGTAGGCAACTCCAATAATATAGATATGCATAACATTCAAGGGTTTCGTCTACCGATTCGATGCGATAGAGCTATCGTGAATCGCACGTGGCGTTACTCGTCAAAGATTTTTGGCGGATTTCCACTCAAAGCTTGTTGCCTTAGAATCAGGTTCAGACTATCGTGCTCATCAAAGCCTTTTTGGCCGGAAGCAGTGAAGCCGGGTTACAAATTTGCCGTTTACTGTTCTGGGGAACGAAGTCTTTCAAGTTCTGTTTTCAATCTCGGTATCAACGTTCTATCTAGCAAAAAAACGACATCGGGCTCATGCTGAAGCCGCGCATAGAAGCGGCCTGATATATCTATTTTTGAAGTTGCAGATGCTGTTTTTAACGGCACTTCTGCTTTGCCAATTTGTAACGTATAGCGCTGCTGATTCCTTAAGCCAACGGTAATCTGTATTTGTGGCGAATTGAACCCTGTTGTCGCTGTATCCGGTACAACGGGTAAAAATTCTGCAACTTTCAAATCATCAAGTTCGTAAATGATACCGTTTACTTCACCATTGTTTGCTGCCTCTTGTACGGGCGCCGTCAGCCGCCAATCGGTGCCCAAACGGTGGCAGGTCAACGATACATCTTCATATTTTAACTCAAGTCGATTGACATCGTCAATGCCGAAGTTGAGAATCTGTTTATCCCGTAACCACGCCACCCCCGCTTCCATTTTGTCAATCAGTGCCCGTTGAACAAGAAAGATTTGGGAAGCATCGCGCGATGTGACATAGACAGTCTCTCCTTTCCGTTTACCGATAAGTAGCACCGCGGGAGCTTCTTCACCGCGTTGCGTGAAGGAAACCCGTATGGTTGGGGAATCTAATCCGTATGACGCCAAATTTTTAACGGGATTTTCCACAAATTCAATAGCTTTAAGGGAGTCTACCCCAAAAAGAAGTTCATCAACAGCTATTGAATCCGCCTTTATTTGTTTAGATGAATTTCCGGTTTCCCTCGTTAACAGCCATGTGTCATCATAGTTCTTGACACCGACAATTTTCTCCATTCCATGTTCCGTCGTAGCATTTTGTAATTCAATCTTAAATCGAATTGTGTCAGTGCGTTGAAAGTCGAAGAACCGCTTGTCACGGAGTTCAAAAACAGTCTTGTCGAGTTGCATGTAGATATTATCAACAACGGTATATACCGAATTTTGATGGCTGGGTTTGACATATCGCAGCCGATTTTCACTTCCGGGAACCGGTGAGCCGAGCTGAAGCCCGAACGTCCCTTTCTCGTCTTTGAGTATAACCGATAATTGAGGGGGGCGCAATCCATATTTTTCTGCAAGGGTAAATTTCAAGTCCTGCTCGTCCATTTCAAACGTTGACACCTGAAGTGAACTGAGGACGGAGAAAAGTGTCTCAATTTCTTGTATATCCGCTTTAGCGGAAAGCGGATGCGTCATTTTCCAAATATTTCTTACTTTTACACACCGGATTTCCTCAGCATCGTCATGCCCTATTCGTAGTTCTAAAACTGTCTCCGGCTTAAACTTAATGACGGTTCTGTCTCGCAGTTCACTTGGTGATTTAATCAGTTCATCAAGCGCGCTGGATTCAATCAGGAAAATGTGAGATTCTGATTTTTCTTTTGAATAAACGGAGAAGTTAATCGCCTTTTTCCCAATGAGAAAAGTTTTGGGTGCGGCTGTCACGTCTGTCCATAGGGAAACCGTAATATTGGGTGTATCCAATCCATACTGTTGGAGTTCAGTAACTTCCACCGTCTGCTTAATCTGCTTATTGAGCAAATTATCCAGCATTTCGTTGACTTTCTCTTCATTTGCGTCAGCCTGAACAGGATGGGTTAATCGCCAGATGCCTTCTCTATTTTTTTTTAGCGTTATGGGCTGATAGGTTGCCGCGTCCGCAAATGTAAGGCTTATCTGCTGGATATTTTGCCGCAGTAAGTTATATACCTGCAGAAGTCGCGGTTTTTCATATCGATGGTCCTCCTTTCCCTGTTGCTGAAAAAAGAGGAAATAGGTAACGCTGATGCCCGCTAACACAACAATGATGATAACTGTAGTTCGGAAGTTCATTTTTTATATTTTCTTTCGCAAAACGTTCATCCGCGGCGTTGCCACCACACCAAAACCCCGGCAATAAAGACAACTAACGGAATCAGAAATACAGAGAGTATCTGCACCAAAGCTGCTTCTTCGGCAAGCATTGGACGAAGTTCCAGCTCCCGAAAATCAATCGGGCTAATCGCGATAAGTTCTTCCTCTAGAGTGAGCCAGTTAATTGTTGCTAAAAACAGTGCGCGATTTTGATGTCTCAGGATGCCGGTGGCGGAATAATTTGAGGCAAAGTCCGAATCTCCAAAAACAACCATGCGCGGAACGCGTTCTTCACGCCGATTTGAATTTTGGTTTTTATCCGCAGGAGGTGCCCCTTTTTGCTGTTCAACTGCCACGGCAATGGACACGGGTGGTGGAGTATCAATTCCGGGGTTGTAAACAGGATTTGTGCCGGGTTGTATCTCAAATGCCGTTTCACCCCAACTCATTCCCCGTTCTCCTACCGTTTTTCCCAAAGATTTAACGCGGAGTCCTTCAGGAATTTCTTCGGCAGGCGTGACGGAACGTGTACCAAGGAACGGAATCCGCGCACCGTGGAGTGCGCGCGTAATTTCATGCTGTTCGAAGGCTGGAAAGGGGGCGTTAACGCCATGGACAGAAGCACGTGCCCTGTCAATGACTAAGTCATTTCCTACCTCAACTCCCCACCGCCGCATTAATTGGCTAAGCGCCGGATCTGACGATATTGCCGGTTCAAACAGCAAAAGCAACTTACCATCGCGCGCGAGGTATTCCGTGAGTATCTCCATTTCGTCTGGCATCAACGGGCTTTTTAGCCCGGCAATCACAAGCACTGCACAATCCGCCGGGATGCTCGGCTGGAGAAGCGGAGAGAAGGGCAAAACCGTATAATTCTGATTCTCTAGTGCTTCTTTCGCCCCACTATACCCGATTGGTGTAAAATCCCCAATGCTACGCTCTCCGTGACGGCTCAGGAAATAGATTGTCTTGGTTTTGTTGCGGAGCAGTTTGAGCAGCGCGTTTGTGAACTTCTGCTCCTCTACCGTGGTGACTTCTTCGAATCTGTCCGCACTTTCAAAAACGGTTGTTCCATCTCTGCGAACCTCATATTTCGCAGCCAGTTGGGCATCAATATAAGGGTTTACGAAAGAAACGGTTAGAAATTCTGTCTCCCGCGCGTAGAGGGCTAACATATCTTTGGCGCGTTCGTACTCCAGCGGACTGTTCTCACCGCCCGTGAAAAATGCTGTTACTTGAATCGGACGGTTGAGGGATTTGAGCACGGTTTTCGTCTGTTCCGAGAGCGTATGAAGTTGCTGCTCGGTTAAATCTGCCCTTTTATCAAACTTCTGGGCAATAATGACGTTGATGAAAACGGCGATACCGATAACACCCAGAAGACTCAGCGCAACATTTGCCCCGTAACGCGCTTGGCGACTGAGGAAGAAATTAACAAAATCAGTCAATCGCAACCGCACAAAAACTGCAAGCGCCGTAAGACAAAGCAGAAGACAAAGCCAAGCTGGGAGTATCGCACGGAGGAAAAAACACGCAATTGCAGAGAAACCGAAAATGAACGCCGTAAGCCCAAGAAGTAGAGCGATAAAGGTGCCACTTTTTGGAGATGAACTTTGCTTATATTCTTCTTTCATAAATGATTTGTTTGCCAGCAGCTATTTCTCTTGATTCTCAGGATTCAGATTCCACCAGCATGCTTGCAACGGTTCTATCGGATTTGCTAACGCGCGGATTATTCACCGGTTCAACGCCATTTCGATGATTCTATCGACTTAAAGGTTGCGAATAGGCAAACGCTTGTAAGACTAACATAGTAGATAACATCTTTGAGCACGATAACGCCACGGGCAAAATCGTAATAGTGCTCCGGAAAAGAGAGATAGCTCAGGAATTTTCCGAGTGTCCCCGCGCGGGTTGATAGAGCACCGATGACCCAAAGTGTTATTAGAAGTCCGAAACTCATTAGTGCCGCAACAAGTTGATTTTTGCTCATCGAAGACATTAGTAATCCTAATGAAAGAAAAGCGGAACCAATCAGAAGGACCCCTAGGTATCCACTTAGGAGTGTGCCGATATCCATCGGGCCGAAACGTTGGGCAAGGAATGGAAAAAATCCCGTCAATGTAACCATGATGAGCAGTAGCACCCAACTCGCAAGGAATTTTCCGAGGACCACTTGTCCATCGGTAATAGGCGAGGTTAAGAGAAGCTCAATTGTGCCAGATTTACGTTCTTCCGCGAACAGCTTCATCGTCAGCACGGGCGTAAAAAAGAGTAGAATGACAGCCATGTTACCGAAGAGGGTGTTCATGACATAGATACCCGAACCTTGTGCCCTGGCTGCGCTAATGAGTAAGATAGAAAAGAGAAATCCTGAAATTGCTGTAAAGACAAAGCAGACAAAATAGGCAATCGGTGACACGAAATAGGTATAGAGCTCTTTTGTGCAAACAGCAATAATATTTTTCATGCTCTCTATGATATCAGACTTCGAAATTGCCCCCGGACTCTGCCCACAAAAAAGGGACCGAGCGACTCAATATATTTTGTCGTCTGTTCTGTTTGGCGCATGTCTTGAATGAGCCTTGATAATGGATATAACTCCGGGCCGACTAAACCGATAACAAATTCATTGTCGTTCGCATCCAAACCAAAACACGCTAATCGTATATCACTAGCGTATCCCCCCGCGGCGTAACTGCGTCCCAGCATGGCATGTTCAGCTAAAATGCGGCCCCGTTCACGGGGCTCCAGACGATAAAATTCGGTTTTTCGCCGGAGCGGATACCAAATCGCCCACGGGAATCGCGGATTGAGGGCATTTTGCCGCGGTTTGTTGATGAGCCACTGCTCTAAATTGGGTTCTCGCCCGGTTGCATAGGTTCTCCCAATCATCGTCATTTCCGGCCGATATGATGCTAAGTAGTCTCCGAAAGCGAAGACATTGTGCCCTTTCGTTATGAGATTTGTCGGATCCTCTGCTATGAGGAGGATGCCGACACCTGCCGGACGGTTCAAATCTTCGTATACAACGACATCTAAATTGCGTCCCTTAGATTCGCGTAACCCTTCCTTGTTCCTGCAATCTATCCTCTCAAGTTCTTTGGAGAGATTGGACAAATGACAGTGTCCAAAGACATGGAGTTGAAAAAAAAGTCGCCGATTGCTAACTTGCGGTTCACCATCAATTGGTGCCCCGATTTCTTGAATGTTAAGTGGTGCTGGCCTGGACGGTTTCTCTTTTCGCGTGTCCATCTCTACTGTCCTACCCTTTATTTGTATAGGAATTACGAATCCACTCTTCCAGCACGGTGTCCGGATTTTCGACAACTCCTTTTGGAAAAGTGAATGTTGACTGTCCTGTATTCTGCTTGATGAGGTTCAAGCCGTGTTGATAACTTTCCAAAAGTTGATTGCAAAGTGTTTCTATCGCTTGTTCATGTGTCATTGCGCGTTCGCAGATAAGTGTGGTTGCTTCGTCATCAAACCGGATTTGCAAGTGATGTTCATGATAGAATTGTGCTTCGTAGCGGCGAACTTGTTCTCGCATCAAGGTTTGGCGGTTATAGTTTGTGTCACCAATTATCCGCTTGAGTTGAGCCTGGGGTTCGTCAACGACGGTGTGTGTGACAACAAATTCCGTTACGCCTGTAGAAGGGAGTTCAAATTTATAGTCTCGCAAGATTTTTTCACAAACGGTCATTAACGCGCGGGCGCCTGTCTTCTGCTCAATGGCTTTTTGGGCGATTCGGCGCAGTCCGCTATCCGAGAAAAGCACGTTGATGCCGTAAGCGCTAAAAGCGTTTTCATACTGCCGAATAATAGAGCCTTCAGCGTGCTTCAAAATATGAAAAAGGTCATCGACGGCAAGTTCCCTGCAAATCACATGCACGGGAAGTCTTCCGATAAATTCAGGTTCAAATCCATAGTCAATGAAATCCTTCGGTGTCACGTGCTCAAAATAACGGGCTGCGTCGTCGGCCTGGTTCACAATATTTGCATTGAACCCAATTCTGCTTTGATGCATTCGTTTCTTGATAATCTCGCCCATCCCGGTGAACGCGCCGCTGATAATAAATAAGATGTGCCGGGTGTTGATAACCTCTTTTTCAACCTTCCCGCGCTGCTGAAACTCCATTGCTGCGCGCATTTGAGAGGCGACATCGTTACCCGCCCGCAAATCTACTTCAGTCTCCTCCATCAGTTTCAGGAGCCCCGTCTGTACCCCACGGCCGCTCACGTCCCTGCCAATACTGTTGCGAGGCGTCGAGATTTTATCGGCCTCATCCAGGTAGATAATCCCGTACTGTGCTAATTCCAAGTTATCTTCAGCTTGTGTCACCAATTCGCGAATCAAGTCGTCCACGTTTGCTCCGACGTACCCGACTTCACTAAATCGCGTTGCATCCGCTTTGACAAAGGGGACACCAATCAGTTTTGCGATATAACGTACTAGGTACGTTTTTCCGACACCTGTTGGCCCAAGCATGACAATGTTCTGCTTGGAGTAATCAGCATCGGCTGCTTCCGGATTCTCATGGCATTCTCTGACATGGTTGTAATGGTCACAGACAGCGATGGCAAGCGCCTTTTTTGCTTCGTCTTGTTTAATGACGTACCGGTCCAGATACTTCTTAATTTCCTTAGGCTTAAGTTCGAACTTCAAGTCAAAGTTCTTTTTCGGTGTGGGGGTATCCCCGTCAGATGATTCAGGTGGTGCTTTTGTCGCGGTTGCGTTAATCAAACGCACACTGCCTCCGTACTTCTGATTTACAAAATCTTGGAATTCTTTTTCTATTTCTTCTGGTGTTGGTGTTTTGTTACTCATTGATTCATCCTATCATTTGGAAGTCGCTATATTAATTCCCGTCGGACGATTTGTGTGCCGGCCACCATTGCTTTCAATTTTGCGACGGCTGCCCAGCGAGCGGTTTGGCTAAATCCACAGTCCGGTGTGATAGAGAGTTTCTCAGGGTGAACATGCTTGAGTGACTTTCGGAGCAGTGCGGCGACATCTTCGGCTGTCTCTATATAATAGTTTTTGACATCAATTAACCCCACGGCAAGCTCCTTATCGTTCGGAAAATCGCTCCAGAGTTCAATTTCCGCCATTTCCCGGTTTGCGAATTCCAATGCAATCTGGTCAAAATTGGCATCAAGGAGATGCGGAAAAAGAGGGCGATATGAACGTTTGCCGACAGCTCTGCCCCGGTAATTCCCAAAGCAGATATGCAGTCCAATCTTGGCGGAAACGTCTTCAAGGGTATGATTAAACAGTTTCACAAATTCTTGAGGGCGTTCTGGGTAAACGGCATAAGAGGGTTCGTCTAGTTGGATGAATTCTGCGCCTGCTGCAACGAGATTTTTGAGTTCTGCGTTAATAGCGTCGGCGCAGGCGTAAGCCACCTCAAGCCGCTCTTTATAGATACCGCCCGTCTGAATTCTGCCGGAGAGCGTAAAGGGGCCTGGACATGTTACCTTAATGGGTTTGGTAGCTTCAGTTTTTGCGAATTCAAATTCGGCTAAGATGCCGAGGCCATCAGGTGCTGCCAACGGCACAGTCGGGAGCCATTTTCCGCGTTGATCATGTCCATCGGGTCCTTGCGTCCTGGGTGCTGGAAGCTGCTCTAACCCTGTGAGCCGTTCATAGAATCCAAGCACGAAATCTTGTCTACGCATTTCACCTTCGGTAATCACGTCAACGCCCGCCCGTTCCTGGTCGGTGATGGCAATGCGGACAGCATCGTTGAAAGTCTCGTCAATGTCGGTTTCGCCGAGTTCACCTCGCCCGATTGCTTCGAGCGTTATGCATAGCCAACTAGGGGGCGCATAGCTGCCAATTGTACTCGTGGGGATTAAAACATCCGTATCTTTCATAAGCCTTTTCTATTTTTTCACGTTTAGGAATCTTAAGTCGTGCCGGTTGCGCTGTCGGCATCCTTTTGTCGATGTGAGTTTTGCTATTCTCTAATCGTTAACATTTGCATAAAAGAACGGCGGCATTGTCAACGCGACAACATCGTCTACACCGGCAGAGAACTCGCGTGCCATTGCCAGCGCGTCGTCCAAGTTTTTCGCCCAGTCAACGCCCAATGTTTGTGCCACGTGCGGCTCCTTCGGGCCCACTAAAATGACCTTTGATAGGTATTTGAGCGGGTACGTTGCCCAATACCAGACGGTGAACGGATGAAATCCGTGGTGCGCGAACCGGTTCCGATAGCAATCGATTAAGTAGTCGTCGGTAGCATATTTTTCTTGAAACTTCCGCTGCATTTCAAACGGTTCGGTGGTTTCACTCAGCACTTCCTCATAAAACCGCTTATAGGCGACGTGATATTCTTCATGAAATATTTCATAAGTCGGGTTCATGATAATCACAACCCCATCCCTTTTGATGAGTGGTTTGTTATAGAACCAGTTGAAAACGTATCCCAGAATGTCGCTCACGACAAGCACAGGGTTAATTCGGGCATCAACGGCGTAAGGACTCATATCGGGGAGTCCAAAAACGAGTGTACTGAATTGCCGGGGGATGTCTATTGCCAATTGCGCCTTCATTAATGCCAAGGTCTTTGGATGTACCGCGTCGATGTCGCCGGCGTTTAGTTGCATCGGTTCATAATCCGCTCTGACACTTTTGAGGAGCTGATATCGCAGCGCTTCAGGCAAAAGGGATAACGTTGCGGGTGTAAAGACTTTCATCAGCCGTTCGGCGAGATTACACTGGCTATTCGGTTTGCCGACGTATCGTAGATGAAATGGATAGAGCGCGCCATTCATTGCGGCTTCAAGTACGAGAATCCGCGTCTCCTTTTGGATGAGTCGGCTCATTCTCTCTATGCAGGCGTGCATGTGTGAACCGTCGGGTTGCATGACGTGCGGGCTATCTGCAGTCATGTCCGGTGAGTGGTGTGGGGCAATGGAATTATACGTACCTAGCCCCACGGCGACAGATTTATGGCCTCCGTTAAGCGGAATTTGAATCATATCCACATAAATTACCAAATCGCTTTCTAAGACGGCTTTATCGGTTTCAACAATCTCGTCTTCTTCCGTCTTCCCGATGCGGACGATGGCTTCAGCATCTTCCGCATCAAAATTTCGCAGTTGGTGCGGATAGAATTCGTCCATAATATTTTTGCCGAGCATATATGCCAATTCGTGCGGTTTCATTTTCCGGTGTAGGGCAACGGCACACATGAGTTCGATATTCTTTTTTTCTACACCATACGCGTACAGCATTTTAAGGAGGGTCTCAATCATAATTTGACGCATGTCGGGTTTTTTGGTGGCTGGGAACGGTTGACAGTTGTCGTCAAATAGGATGAGGACCTTTGAATTGCCGTTAACGAGTTCGCGCAAGGGCGGCATGCCGAGCGGGTTTTCAAAGGAGTGGCGCGTGTGTTCACTCACCGAGGCCCGCCGGATACCGGGCACCGGAGGCTTGGCGTAGTATACTTCTGACGTATCCGGCAACTTCGCATTGATAAGGTGGTTTCCAAAATAGGTAAAATATTTCATGCAGCAATACGGTTCATTTCACGTTTTTATTTATTTTAGCATAGTTTTTAGAAATCGTGCAAATTTTCTACGAAAAAAGCAGAAAAGGAGCATATCAACCCGGGGAATGCCACGTTTTCTACTTAGCTGTTTTATCGCTATACGCAAACAGGCAATGATTTCAAAACAGTAAACGAGAAATATCGCGCGTTACGGGGAAGCTTGTGAAAAAATTCAATCTAGGAATTTCAAAATTAAGTGAGGAATATCCGAACACCACTCTGTCCCTGTTGTGCGTTTCCAAAATGCGTCGCCACGCTTCAAGTTCATAAGCGTTGGGATGATTTCTCAGGACGCGGTTAACTTCTTAAACATCATTTACAAAAATGACGCGCCTGATAGTTTTAGCCGGGCAATAAGCGATACCCAATACCCGTCATCAATCCGACGATAATCCAAATGCCGCCAATGAAGCATTCTCCTAAGACAACGCCTAAGACGAGGGGGCGGAGTTTACGATAATAGGCAACACCGCCAAATTTGAGAACGGTATATTTCAGAAACCACCCGATAAAAAATGAGCCCCAAAAACAGTAAGTCGCATAACTTGTCATCATCACGGAGCCGATAGGATGCAATTTCCACCAGAGATAATGCTGACGCAACCAGAACATACCAAACATTGCGGCGCCGCCGAAAATAAATGAGCCAATCCTTTCAAACTCAATTCCTTTGGGATGCTGTAAAATGCCGGTGAGCCGATTAAATGGATGTTTCGCCGAAATCATATATGTCCAGTGTTGCAAATTGAGTGCACCGTGCCTGTAAGCCAGCTCAATTGACGAATAGTAGGAAATACCGATTGCCAGCACGATGGCTGCCCCCATCGCGACTAGGAAAGGACGTTGTTTGAGACGCATCGGCTCTGCCAATTTAAAATTATTCATGACGCTCGGCATCAGGATTTCCCGCATATCAAACATCAAAACCCGTTCATACGCGAGAAGCGTCCAACTCGGGGCGTTAATTCGTGAACTACCAAAAAGCGTTATTAGGTACTCTCCGGGTAAGAAGGAGTATAGCACGAACAGTAAGCCACCATTGGCAACCATCCACGTCATCACCGTTGTTAGTCCTAGGAAGAGTGTTAGGATGAAGAGCGCTACCCAGAAACTCATCCCCGCGCTGGTACAGATAAGGGTAAGTGCCAGTATGCCGAGAATTAAGCCGAGAGCCGCCCACCTGTAAGGAAGAGGTTCGGTAGCATCATTTATCTCAGTTCGCCTAAAAACGGTTGCGAACGCCCGGCCAAAATGACGCTTACCGCTCCACAAAATCAAGGCAATGAAAACAAGGAATCCACCCATCTGCTGATTTTGATGAAAATTCCACTGATTGATTTTTGACCCGGTTGCATAGATAAGTACCGTCTCCATCCTTCCCAGCAAAAAGAAAAACCAGAAGCTAAACGAAATTTCAAGGGTAAGCAGGTAGACAACAGCAATCACTGAAGGATAAATGAAGAAATTAACCGGGGGCCACCAGGCCAAAGCAGAAAGTGGTTTTTCGGTAAAGAATTTGGCAAGCGGAAAATAGACTGACGGACTGGGAATCGCAGGAAAGTAAAGGTGTAATCCCCTCAACCCATGCAATATAACCGGTATTGTAAAACCGCACCACATCAAAGGGGACTTAAAGAAACGGTTTAAAAGGGAACCGCTGGTTGCGGATTGAAGCATTTCTACAGGCAATTGGACGAGCGGAAATGTAAAACGTTCGTGTTCTACCCACTGTTTTCGGAGGAGGACAGTCCAGCAGATGGTAACAAAATAGAAAGTTAGCACAAACGCACTCCAAGAAAGAATAGGCTTTACCCAAGCCATCCAGGGGATGCTATTCCCATCCGGCAACTGTTCATAGAAGTAGAAAACCGCTTTCGCGTCGCTGACAACCATCCAATCCGGGAGATGTTGATGAAACAGAGTCGCCCATTCGTTTTCTGGCGTTGCGAAGTAAAACGGGCTCACAGACAGAGGAATCAGGTATCGCATTAACCCTGAAGAAGGGATACCTGACGCTACCAGCATCATCCCCCAGATAACAAGAAGTTCCGGGCTTCGCAATTCTGCACCGGGTTTCGCCTTTTTGATAAGGACATTAACCCCTAATACGAAAATTGAGAGTGTGAAGACAACAGCAATGGGCAGATGGTTACCCGCAAGATAGGTGCCACCGATGAGGAAGTCGTTGTAAGGGGTGACAAGGCATTGGCATGTAACAGCAACGATGCCGATGAGGACGCTCCGGACTGTGAGCCCGCTCACCACGGAATGTGAGGGGTGCGACGTCATGCCGGCTGGCTCAAAACCCCGAAATTGCGTCGTGGAGGACAGTCGCATAGAGATTTTCTGTAAAAAATTAGATTCCCATTCGTAATGCAACCGCTGCCAATAGGATGAGTAGGGACACAACTCCCATTAAACTCGATACCATCGACATTCTGGCCCGGAGCCGGGCGACTTCAGGGGGGAATTCCTCTAAACTTGGTTCCAGGGTTTCAATCGCAGCAGCAAGCTTTGGCCCGAAAATAAATCCGTGCAAGGCAGTGAGAATAATTAGGATGATGAAGAGCATGAGTTTAATAAACAACGTTCGCATGAAAGGAGCCAGTACTTCAGTAGGTGTGTTGAAGGAAATTACATTGAAGATGTTGAAAATGCCGGTAAAAAATAGGACAATGATACAGCCCCAGACAATCGGCTCAAAACGTTTACCTATCTGTGTCAAGAGTTGAATTCGTTGAACAGGGGGAAGTGTCTTCTTGAAGTACGGGACGATGACAAGGGCAAGGATGAGGTTGCCGCCTATCCAGACAACGGCAGCGATGACATGTAACCAGAGAACCAAGAGGTGGAACCACTCGATTAACTGTGAAAAGATTGAAGAGATATCCATTTTGTTGCGCTCCTTTCTATGGATTGCATGAGCCATTTATGATTTTTGAATTCTTGCTATATCGTAAATTACCGCTTCGACACGGGAAATGAGCGCTTGTCGTACTTCGGCGGAAATCGGTGCGGGGGAAAATCGATAGTAATCGCATTGCGTTAGAATCTCTATCAACTCATCTAAAATTGGGGCACGGAGGCCCGCTTGTGCACCCGCCTGACGTATACCGGTTGTGTTGCGTTGCGTGAGGCGAATCTCCAATTCGAGGTACTGATATACGGTTTGCGCGAGGGTATTGCCGAATTCGGACGCGTTTTGCGTCGTTTTACTTTCAAGTGCCCTAATCGCAGCGACGACTTGCACATCCGGCGGGCACTCTGCATTTCCTGATTCTTCTGGTTTGAATTTGACCCGGTACCAGAGATAGCCGCCTATCGCAACACCGATAAAAATCGGGAGCGCTAACAGGAATAACCAAGGATTCCATTCCGTATCATCCGAAGAAACGTCGGTGTTCGGTTTTGGAAGGACGGTAAGCGGAATTGGTGCGGTTTGTGTGATTTGGTACGCACGGCGTTGCGGATGCCAATACGGATATTTAATTGTTGGTATCTTGAACGTTCCTACGCGTGACGGAATCAGGGCGTAGACGTAAACGTGGTTTTGCGGTATGGCTGCCTCCGCACGAGTCGGGCCGTTGATAACGACGCCAGGGATTGGTGGCAGTTTCGGCGGGATAACGGTTCGCATATTGCCTTGTCCAGCAATATGTAGGGTTAGTGAGAATGCGCTACCGGCTTCGACAACGCCCCTGTCGACGTGGGCGGTGAGTTGGTATTCGCCGACTGCACCCGTGAAGCCTTCCGGTTTGCCTATCTGTGGGAGAGACTGCACCTTGAGCCTAAGCGATTCCGTTTTTAAGGTTTTGGAACCGTGCTTGAGAAGGAGTCTAATTGACGCAGGTTCAATCACAATCGTACCCGTCTTTTGTGGATAGAGTCGGCGTTGATGTGTTTGTACCCAGAACCGCTGCCTCCCAATTTGCTCGGTTTGGTTGCCGAGTGATGGGAGTTCTTCGACTAAACAATCGGGGAACGGGGGCAAAATTGGGATGGGTTCTTCGCGAGTCGGAAGAATCGTTGTATAGAGATAACGGAATGTATAGGTAACCTCTTGATTCAGATAGACGGTTTGTGAGGTTACTTTTGCCGCTACGGTATGCGTACCCCCTGTTGAGGCGTCAATATAGGTGTTTACTCCACTGACGCGGATGCTCCCCGGATTTGCGAAATAGGAAGTACCTTGGTAAGAAAACCGGATATCAGAGAGGGAAAAATCGCCAATCTCCTGAGGGATGAGTTCATAATACCACGCCATAGAGACGGCGATTTTATCTTGCTCCAGACGGGGGGTGCTGGAAGAACGGAGCGGGACGGCAATAAACGTCGGAAGAAAGTTGAAAATCGGCGTATCAATATGTTCAATGAACGTGTTTCCGGACATACTGAGTGCCAAAATCGCTTTTTCGGTAAACTGGATGTGTCTCGGTTTGACGATGGCAGTGACATCAACGTTGACAGGATTCGGTTCAGCCGCGAAACCACATTTAGAGACAATCGCAAAATGTAAAAGGAGGAGGGTGTGAGCAATGAGCAGCTGGATAATTTTTTTATATGGACGGAATAGTGGTTTCCGGTTACCATCCGGTTGCGGGCATGTCATATTGCGTTTACCGTGGAAAAATGGTTACGTTATACCATCGGTTACCAATCTGTTTCTCTACGATATCCCGTTTTCAGTTGCTGTTTTAATAACTTTTGGCGAATTCTGTTTTCGTTCTCAGTCAGCTGTTTCAAGCGACTTTTTCCGTCAAATTTAGAAATTTTGCCATTTTTTGTCGGTTTTCGTTGCGGTTGCTTTCCCGTTTGACCGGTCGGTTGCTGCTGTATTCGCTGGAGTGCGAGTTCAAGGTTATGCCTCACATCCGGCCATGTCGGTTGTAACCGTAGTGAATGCCGGTAAGATTCAATCGCTTTGGTTAAGTCACCCGTTTGGAATTGCGCGTTCCCTAAATTGTAATAGGCGGAGGCTTGGTTATCTATATCGTCGGTTGAGAGGGCTTTCTGAAAGGCTTGTACTGCTTCTTTAAACCTGCCTTTTTTGTAGAGGGCGGTTCCAAGATTATAACGCGCGGAAATGTTTTCAGGTTTCTGGAACGTTGCCTCCTGGAAGGCCTCGAGGGCAGCATCGTAGTTGCCGCGCTGATAAGCCTCCGTGCCCGTTTTCATTGCACGGTGCCAACTTCCAATCCACCCGCTGAGAATGAGGACACAGATAAGTACGAGTGAATAAGCGAATATTTTATTTGACATGCTATTATTATACACGAGACGGCTGCGCCTTGTAAAGGTTTCATTTTAAACCGTACGGACATTTCGTTTGTGATATTTTCGTGGATTTGTCGAGGTAGTCGAAACCGGGAGCTCATTCCTACAAAGGAGACTCGGGATTTCGTACAACGAAACTACCCTATTTTGCACTGTATAGAATAAAGGAAGTGGGAAGAAAAGAAAACTTGGCGGGTTATCACCTATCGTGGGACGACACCCCGCCAAGTTTTGATAATTCGCAAAAAACGTAAGAACTACGCCTTACTTGCGTTTCATATCTGCCCAAGTGGTTGTCAGCTTACCGCGCGCTTCAACGGCAGTTAAGGGCAAAATTTCTTCAAAGAAACTCTGCTTGTCGGTTGCTGCGTTAGGGTAGATGGTGGCAGCGCTGTGTGTCGCATCATCAAAGTGCAAGTTAAAGTAGGCGGAACCGCCACTTTCCCCACAGCGGTAGAGCACAACGTTCGCTCCCTTCTGCAGTTCCACTTCAATGTTGAAATCGACTTGTGTTGCCGCACCTGTCCATGCGGTATTATTGTACCACTTCTCGCCATTAATCCAGATTTGCGCATGATCATCATGCGCGGGGGACATCACCGAAGTCATGTCTTCCGGGGCATCGATAACGATAATCGCATAAGTATCCAAATTATCAACGGGGCCATCACGATTCATATTATCGCCATCAGTCGGGTCGATTTCAAAAACTGTCCAGGCTCTGGTTCCGCCGTGTTCGTCTCCCCATTCCATATCAATGGTTTCCGTTTGAAGAAGCCCATCAAGGGTTGAGAGCGAGACTTGATCAAGAGCCCCACCACTCCCTTCGTGAATTAAATCAATGGGACCCGAAACCTGGAATGTTCCGTTATCTTCATAATTACCGTCCGGGCCGTACCACTTCGTAATCCAAGTTTCAACATCGCTATGATCTTCATCCAACGCGGTTTCCGTTGGATTTTCCATAAGGGCGTCTTCCGCTAGGGGACCGCCCGTGATATTAACAACGCCTTGCGCGATAGCAAGATGCGACATGGCAATTAGAAACGTGAAAACTATCGTAGTTGTGAAAGTAATATCAAGAATTCTTTTCATCTGAATTTTACTCCTTTCAGTGAATCAAATAAATTTGAGTGTTTAAAACAACTTTTAAATGATAACATGCAGATAAAAATTTAACAAGAAAATTTTCTTGTTAAAGTAGGTTAAGGGTTTTTCTTGAGTTTAGCCCATTGGGTAGTCAGGTTTCCTTCTGGATTCACGTGGAGGTTGCCTCCATTGTTAGGCGCACGCGCAGGCCTAGTTCCCTTCCACCGATGAGATAGATGTTATCATTTGCAACCGCTGTGGTGAAGGCTGTCGTGGATGTAGGGAGTTCGGTAACTGGCTTCGAATCGCCGGCGATACCGTTCTGATTAGTGAGGATAACAAAGCGTATTCCGATGAGGCGCCGGACATTTTTGGAAGCGGGGTGCATAAGTTTTCTCCTTGTTACCACCAATCGGGAAACGTCTTGAAAGTTAGAGAGTACTCTATTTATTACTTCCTTTTAATATCTGCCCAAGTGGTAGCCAACTTTCCAACGGGGCTGACATCTAAAACGCCAGCGACTTCGGCAAAGAAGCCCTTCTGGTCCTTCGATTTGTCGGGATAGATTTTGGCAGCCTTGTGAGTATTATCGTCAAAGTGGAGATTGATGTATGCGGAGCCGCCGGATTCGCCGACTCTGTAGAGTAAAACGTTCGCACCTTTTTCCAAATCGACCTCAATGTTGTAATCAACTTGCAATGCTGCGCCTGTCCAGGCGGTATTATTATACCATTTCTCACCGTTAATCCAGATTTGCGCATGGTCATCGTGCGCGGGTGACATGACAGCTTTCATGTCTTTTGGCGCGTTAATAACGATAATTCCGTAGGTATCAATATTATCAACCGGGCCACCGCGGTTCATATTATCGCCGTCGGCCGGGTTTAATTCAAAGACAGTCCACTCGCGGGTACCCCCATTGTTTTTCGGCCATCCCATCTTAATCGTCCGGGTCTGGTTCAGGCCGGCGACGGTTGAAAGTTGAGGTTGGTTCAGTTTACCGTTTGTCCCGGCATCAATCAAATCTTTCGGGCCAGAAACTTGGAAGGTTCCATTATTTTCATAGTTCCCGTCGGGACCGTACCACTTCGTAATCCATGTTTTAACGTTGGCATGGTCTTCATTTAAGGCAGCTGCCCCGGGATTTTTCATCCAGTCTTTCTCCGGTATCGGCCCATCGTCGATGTTGACTTTACCTTGTGCCGCCGCGATTGTAGTCATCCCGAGTGCACATATCAAAATTAGCGCGGTTTGAAATATCCCCATACGCATGACTGTTTTGTACATATTGTTCCCCTAAAATAGATGAGTCGCAATTCTCCATGATTCATTCGTAGTGGAAGATACTGCCGGTGGTAAGTTTTTGATACCCAAAACCGTCGGTACGACAGGCAGTATCTTAGATTTTTAGCGCTTCTGCTTAATATCTGCCCAAGTGGTAGCTAACTTTCCAACGGGGCTGACATCTAAAACGCCAGCGACTTCGGCAAAGAAGCTCTTCTGGTCCTTCGATTTGTCGGGATAGATTTTGGCAACCTTGTGAGTATTATCGTCAAAGTGGAGGTTGAGATAATCATCCCCACCGGATTCTCCGACGCGATAAAGCACAACGTTTGCCCCTTTTTGCAGGTTGACTTCAATATTGAAATCAACCTGTTGGACGTGTCCTGTCCATGTAGCGTTATTGTACCATTTCTCGCCGTTAATCCAGATTTGCGCATGATCATCGTGCGCGGGTGACATGACGGCTTTCATATCCTTGGGTGCATCAATCACACAAATTGCATAGGTATCAATATTATCGCCGGGTCCTTCCCGGGTCATATTATTCGTATTGGCCGGGTCGAGTTCAAAGACCGTCCATCCTCTTTTTCCGCCGTTTCCAGCTTTCCAGTCCATGTCAACGCTTTGGGTGAGTCTGAGTCCTTCAACAGTAGAGAGTGAGACTTGGTTCAGTTTTCCGTTTGTCCCTTCCTCAATGAGGTCTTTGGGTGCGGTAGCGGCGAATCCACCGTTATTTTCGTAGTTTCCATCTGGCCCGTACCACTTCGCAATCCATGTCTTAACTTTGGCATGGTCTTCGTTTAGAGCGGCTTCTCCGGGATTTGCCATCCAGTCTTTCTCGGGTATTGGCCCATCCTTGAGATTAACTTTGCCTTGTGCGATAGCAAGTTCTTGGATGCTCACAACGAGTCCAAAAACCAGTGTGGTTGCAATCATAAACAGAATAAGTTTTTTCATTTGAGTTTTTCCTCCATGTAATGTTCCGTGAATCCGAGATTGGATTCGCGAGAATAAATAATTAATGTTGTTCTGAAAGTAGCATTTAACGGGTTATCGTGCCGTCCTGATTTGGATTTGGGATATTCCGTGATGCTATCTTATCATATTATAAAATATTAGCAAAAATTTGTCAAAAAAAATGAGCAAATTTCACTTAACTTCGGGATAATTGGGTATCGCCATTTTCGTAGGGTTGTATTCGGTAGCTGTACGACGCGAAAATCCAAGAGAAGCGTTTATCCTAGTGGGTGTTTTGCGATTTCGCGCGCAGTTTTCACAGAGAACTCATCGTCTGAAATTTCGGTTGACTTTTGTTGGCGAAATCCGTATAATTCAAGATACGCAGTTTTACGAGAATTTAGGAGAGAGTGATAGGTTAGGTTGGAACGTTCTTCGTTAGCGGTGTAGGATGTATGTTAAAAAAAATGGCTATTATGGGTGGCACCTTCAACCCGATTCATTGTGGGCACTTGCTCAGTGCAGAACAGGTATGTGATGAATTAGGCTACGATGAAATTCTTTTTATGCCTTCGGCCCGTCCTCCCCACAAATACGCGAATGATATCGTTTCTGCTGAGCATCGTTATGAAATGGTGTGTTTAGCAATTGCAGATAACCCACGTTTCGCCGTGTCTCGCATTGAATTGGAACGTGAAGGCCCTTCGTATACGATTCAGACGTTGAAGGTATTGGCAGAGGACTATGGAGATAGCACGGAACTAGCTTGGATAATCGGTGCGGATTCGTTGATAGAATATAAAATTTGGAAGGATTTTGACAAAGTATTGGGGCGATGCCGTATGATAGCAACGACGCGTCCGAACTACGCCCTCGCAGGGGTTCCTTTAGAGATTCGCAACAAGGTGAAGCTCTTTGAGATAACAGGTGTAGATATTTCAGCGACAGAGATTCGGGAACGGATTCGAAAAGGGTGTTCAATCCGGTACCTTGTCCCGGAGGAAGTGCGGGCGTATATCGTTCAGCAACGTCTGTATCAGTGATTTTGGCGGTAAGGCGCGTTAAAACGGATATATCAAGAGGAACGCGTCTCATGATGAAGGTTAGGAGTAAAAAAGTGCAACACACTTGCAGTATGTGCGGTACAGTTTACGAATTTGAATGGAAAGCGGGAACGCCGTTACCTAAAAATTTTCCGTTCTGTAGTTCCCGGTGTAAGGCAGTCGATCTGGGGAAATGGCTGAATGAGGCGTATGTTATCAGTACACCTTTGCCGGAGCTAACGGAATTGGAGATGCGTCTTGATGATGAGCTCGATTGAGTGTGTTGAAAGTGGTTTTTCGTTAAGCACGCTTCGGGCGCATCCGAAGTCAATTGAAATTGCGTCATATCTTTCGGCAAAACTGACAGAGTCGCACTATCGTCATATTCTTTCCGTTCAAGAAATGGCAGTTGAGCTGGCGCGTTGTCATAAAGCAGATGTTTGGAAAACAAGTCTTGGGGCATTGCTACATGACTGTGCGAAGTGGATGCACCCGGATGAATTATACCGGGAGGCCTCGCGTTATGAGATTCAGCTGGATTCGATTGAAGAAGTGACGCCCGCACTTTTGCATGCGCCCGTCGGTGTTCAACTCGCAATAGAGGGGTTTGCAGTGACGGATGCGGAAATTCTTGAGGCGATTCGGTGGCATACAATAGGGAACGCTTCAATGGGGCTGATTGCACAGTTAGTATACGTCGCGGATTTTGCAGAGCCGATGCGAACCCATGACGGCGTGAAGGTAGTCCGCGATTTGGCTTTACAGCATCTGCCAGACGCAGTCCACTCAGTTGCATGCTATAAAATTTACCATCTGCTAAAAAAACGGGCAACGATTCACCCACATACCATTGATATTTACAATAGGACGTTGCCATCTTAAAAGTTCCTCAAGATTTTGTAAAGGTTATCCAAACTTAGAAAAGGAAACATCATGTCAGAAAATCCTACGTTAGCTATGGTGAAGGCAGCGGCTGATGCGGCAATCGGGCGACGTGCGCAAAACGGGGTTATTCTCGACTTGCGTGAGTTGGACAGTTTTACCGACTACTTTGTAATATTTAGCGGTATTTCGGATATCCAAGTCGAAGGTATTTCAGAGGCGGTACAGGATGAACTCAAACAGAATTGGGAGCAACGCCCTTGGCATCGTGAAGGGCCACGTAAGGCAGATTGGATTCTGTTAGACTACGTTGATTTTGTTGTACACATCTTTCTCGAAGAGAGACGTGCCTACTATAACCTCGAACGTTTGTGGGCAGAAGCCGTTCGGATAGAAATGCCACAGGGGGAACTGCCACTACCGACGGAACCTTTGGCGTACGATGAGGATGCCCTCATTTTGGGCCTCGAGGAGGAATAGGTTGAACTCAAAATAGGCACACGAACCGTATGATTAGTAACTCAATCAGTCAACGCTTCCGGGGCATACGTCGGGGGATTAATCAACGGTTGTAAGGAAAACGGTAACGTTATCGGTGCCGCCATAATTGAGTGCAGCCTTAATGAGGTTATCACCTGCCGCTTCAAGGCTTGGGGCAGTAAGAATGATGTCTGCGATTTCGTTCTCGTTAACGATTAAGTCGTGCAGCCCGTCCGTGCAAGCAAGAATGGTGTCCCCAGGTATCAGCGGGTACAATGCGGCTTTAATAACCACAGTTTCTGACAACCCAATCGCCCGCAGAATGATATTACGCCTTTTATGGACTCTACTTTCTTGCCGAGTTATTTTGCGCTCGGCAACCATTTTCCGAACAAGCGTGTCGTCCGTTGTTATCTGTTTAATGACATCGTTGTGTAAAACGTACAGCCTGCTATCTCCAACGGAGACATAAGCGAGATAACTCGGTGTGACAAAACCAACGACAATGGTTGTGCCCATCTTGCTTTTTTGTGCCTGACGTTTAAATTCAGCATAGACTTGCTTGTTTGCTTCTTTGGTGAGTTTAATTAGAATTTCAAGTCTTTTGGTCAATCCTAAATTGAGAGTGGAGGAAGGAGCTTTCTCTGCCCACTCCCGAATCGTTTGGATTGCTACTTGACTTGCCTTATCGCCTCGTTCTAGGCCACCGATTCCGTCAGTAACAGCGAATATTTGGAGTCGCTCATCGAAAAAGTACAGGTCTTCGTTTCGATTGCGAACTTTACCCTTGTGCGTTTTAGCTACAAATTTCATGACGACACGCTATGGAATATACCGCCGATTTTCCGTTTAACACTGTATTTCATATAGGTTTGGCGATATCTTGAAAAACTATGTTCTCCGTGTCCAGAGTCATTGAGTTTTTAGCATTTCCCAGATTTGCCAAGGCGTTCGAACGCGGCAAATCGCCTCTACATAGGATGTCTTGGACTTTAGCGTCCCCTCTTGACGAAGAACTATAATAGATTTTAAAATGATTGATACCGTACTCTTAAATGAAAACCTTGCGGGCACACATTTTGAGATACCTGCTTTGAAGATGAATATCACGATACTTTTCTAATTCCCGATAAATTGTGCTGCACCATGTCCGGAAGCGATTCCTTAGAATGATGGGGAATCCTAAAAATGACAAACGATGAAAACGGAATTTCTGTTTCAATTTTTAACTTATTATAGGTTATGAAGATAATAAAATTATCGACAGGGCCCAAACACCATTTTTTTGGCTATTACGGTATCAATCCGTGGGATAGTACAAGAACGCATCACCTTGCGCTGGAAACCGATTTTCATAGACGTCGTCCGTCGCGTCAAGATGTGGCGGCAGTTGGACTGATTTCTCGTAAGACGCATGAGTTCATGCCTTATGGTTACACCACCGCCTTTAACCTCCAACAAGGGAGTATGATGCACTGGATAGGGGAGGAATTCACGTTTAATGATTGGGACGGTGACAAACTGGTATCGCGTGCTGTGAATCCGAGGAACGGCTCAATGAGGACAATTCAGGGGGCAATTGCGGCAGTATCTCCTGCGTCACCCCTCGCAATCGGGCTAAATTACGGACGCATGGCACACTGCCGCCCGGTAGTCGGATATGCAAACGAGATGTCATCTATTGTCGAGCAGCCAGAAGATGATGGGTTATACGTTATAAATCTTTGTGATGGGCGCGCGCGCCTTATTATATCTATAGCCGATGTGGTTCAGGCAAGTGGGGATGAACGTTTAACCGGGCGGCGGACTTGGTTTAACCATGTGCTCTTTAATCCAGATGGTACGCGGCTGCTATTTTTCTGTCGATGCCGCCTGGCTCCAGAAGGAACCGGCATGTATTCATCGTTATGGACGATTAACCCAGACGGTTCGGATTTAGCGTTGCAAATTCCGTTCGGATATCGCATCTCGCACTTTGATTGGCGGACACCGGAGCAGATACTAGTCTCTTCGGACATCTGCGGTGAAATGGGGTTTGTTGAATTTACGGATGGTGTCCGTGATTTTACTCCGTTTGGGCGCGGCGTCCTTCCGAGTGATGGACACGCTTCGTTTTCGCCAGATAGGCAGTTGCTACTTTGTGATACCTACCCTCGCGGCCCAGAGCGATTGGCATCACTCATGGTTTACAACATCTTAGAAAATAAGAAAACAGTGTTAGGTGAATTTCATCATGAACAAGTGTTTGTGGGCGATATCCGGTGCGATTTACATCCGCGCTTTTCCACTGATGGACGAATGGTTACGTTTGATTCGGTTCATGAAGGCTCGCGACAGATTTTTTATGTTAACCTCAAACTTTAGCCTGAGATGTTGTTTTCGAGATTTTCGTCGATTTTCGGAGGCGGCACGCCCCGGATAACGCGAGAAGCTAAGGACTTAGATTCCCCGATTTCAAACCCAATCCGACAGCAGACTTTGGTAAACGAAGCAACAAACGAAAAAATCAACTTTCGCGCCAGTGACGGAACGGAGAAATTTCAATCGGACAGCCGCAAGGACTTTATTTGCAAAACGAAATTGATTACCTAACAGAAGGGATGTCACCGCGCGGGGCAGCAAAGTTCATAATGGCCGCCGGCGGGAACTATTATACCGGCTATGCACACAGCAGCGCAAAACGCTTTGTAGCGTTGATTCAGAGAGGGAGCCCCTCTCTGACAACATCGGGAAAACATGAAAATCTCACGATTACCGAGTATTGAAAAACGCCCATTTTTTACCATTGAAGATAATCGGGAAGCGTTCGTTTTAACAACACAAGCTGCATGGGAATCTGCCGGAGTGCAGGACCTCAACGTTCGACAACGTGTGGACGTTGAAGGGAACTCAAAGTCGGATATGGATGTGCTCGCTGCAGCATGCCAAGGCGAAGTCGTCTACGGAATTGGGGGTGGCTTGGCAATAGATGCGGCAAAGTACGTTGCAGCAATCAACGGTTTGCCATTAGTTGCATTGCCTACCATTCTTTCAACGGATGCTTTTCTGACAGATGCTACCGGCGTACGCGTTTTTGAAGAATCTAGCGGGTATGTGCGGTATCTGTCTTCAAAAACACCCGATACGGTTATTGTGGATATGGATGTATTGTGCAATGCCCCGCGGCACATGCGGGCAAGTGGGGCAGCAGATGTCCTGTCGATTGCGACAGCCATGTGGGACTGGCAAGAGGCAGAGAAACAGAACTTGAATGCGCCAACCGAACGGATTAAACCACAAACGGTTGAGATTGGGAGGACACTCCTTCAAACGCTTTTGGATAATGCCCGCGAAATTGGAAAAGGGACTTCAGAAGGCTTAACCCTTCTGCTTGACTTACTCTGTCTCGAGGTGCAACTCTGTTATCTATGTGGACATAGCCGTGTTGAAGAAGGAAGTGAGCACTATTTCGTTTACGCGCTTGAAAATCGTTTGCAGGCACCAGTACTACACGGTGAATTGGTAGGGTTGGGTATCTTGCTGATGGCAGTCTTTCAATCTCAACCGTGGATGCAATATCGTCACGCTTTAGAATGCTTGGGAATTAACTATTGTCCATTGGGCCTCTCCAAAGATGCGATTATAGAAACGCTCATTAATTTGCCGGCGTATATGGCGCAACATGACTTTCCCTATACCGCGGTATCAATGTTGCGAATTACGCCGGAGATTGCTTCCCGGACATTAGAAACCGTTTTGACTTGAATTGTAAAAAGGAGGGATTCATGCTAACACCTAGCCATGGACAGATTTTGCACGAGCAATCTCTAGTGATTGATTCACATAACGATGCGATTGTTGGGCACATTCGCCGTGGAAATATTAATATCGCTGATGAGAGTGAGGCAAACAATGCGCAACATAGTGGGACGATTGCCTATTTGCGGGGGCCGATACCGCCTGAAGAGGAGGCATTCGGCATCCAAATTAACATCCCGAAAATGCGTCAGGGTGGCATTGACACGGCATTCTTTTCAGTTGACGTAACGCGCGCCTGGAAGAACCACCTCGCCTATGCGTTAGATGCCTTTGGTTGGTTTGATACCGCGGTTCAAGCCAACTCATCAGAGATTTGCATTGCGCGGTGCGCGTCCGATATTCGAGAGGCGAAAAGACAAGGCAAGCTTGCGGCAGTGCTGGCAATTGAGAATAGCGAAGCGGTGGAGCGCAGTCTAAATATTCTCCGCGCTCTCCACGTGTTAGGGATACGCTCTATTGGCTTGACGCATAACCCAAATACTTGGGCATCAACAGGAATTGACGAGAGTGCCTTGGGTGGCGGCTTGACAAAGTTCGGTGTCGCACTCGTGAAAGAGATGAATCGCCTCGGTATGCTGGTGGATGTGTCGCATATCAGTGAGCGCGGTTTTTGGGATGTTCTGGAGGTTTCCGAACGCCCCGTCATCGCATCCCATAGCAATTGCCAAACGTTGTGCCGTCATCCGCGGAATTTAAGCAATGAACAGCTACGCGGGTTGGCAGCGAATGGCGGGGTGGTTGGGATAACGTTTGTGCCGGGGTTTATCGCACTCGATGGCTGGAAAAAACCGTTCCCCTTTGCCCAACTCATCAACCATTTTGCGTATGCGATTGACATCGCGGGCATTGAACATGTCGGCATCGGCTCGGATTTTGATGGAGGCGGTGAACTGCTCAAAGACGCAACGGAATTTCCGAGAATTTCAGAAGAATTAAGCGTCCGCGGCTATTCTGATGAGGACATCCAGAAGGTACTCGGGGCGAATCATCTACGGGTTTTTGAGGCGGCATGCGGTTAATCCGGTAACTTCTGAAGAATCGCCGCCCAGACTTCGTCAACGCAAATCTTTTTCATGCAGATGTTATTTCTGCAGGTATCGGTGAACTGTTTACATGGGCTGCAAGGGACGTGATGTCTGATAATGTGGTGTTCTGTTCCAAGCGGATGAAAACGGTGATGATTTCCGGGGCCGAATAACGCAACAGTAGGTGTTTTCACAGCGGTAGCGATATGCATTGGGCCTGTATCGTTTGTAAGAAATAGGTTACACGCGCTAATACACGCCGCTAACTCCCGAATGTGAAGGGTTCCCGGAAACGTTGTCGCCTGTGCCTTCATGAGCCCGGCGACTGTCTGCACGAGCTCGCGCTCTTGCCGCCCACCAAAAATAAGGACATCGGCATTGAAATGCTCCACGAGTCTATCTCCAATCGCAGCAAAGCGTTCAGGCATCCATTCTCTTAACTTCCATCCCGCGCCAGGAAACAATCCTATCTTTAGGGGTGCGTCGGCAATTCCCTTTTCTGCAAACCGTTGTGCCGCGTTCGCACGTTCCGTTGGAGTGAGGTAAAACTCAAGTTGCCTTCCTGTTTCTGACAAATCTGTCGGTATCCCAAGGGCTTGCAGCGGGGCGAGATGGTGTTCAGTTGCGTGTTTGTCAGGGAGCAATTCATCTTTTTTATCATTTTCGGCAGGAACGCGGACAGTACAGAGTTTTCCCTTGCCAACACGTGTGGGCGCCCCACTGAAATATGCCAACACTTCGGTCCGGAATTTGCGTTGGAAATCGATGGTGAGAGAAAATTGCCGTTTTCGCAAGGTTCTGCCAACCCGCCACATCTCTCCGGTATCCTTATCCGCTGCAAGTCTATCAAAAAGAATCAACTCGTCAAGGTGTGGATTATGCCAAAGGACATCTGCGGACTGCTTGGCGACGAGCATTGCGATGTTCGAACGTCGGAAATGCGTCCGCACCGCGCGAATCGCGGGGGTTGTCAGGAGAATATCGCCCAGGGAACTGAGGCGGATAAGCAGGATGTTTTCCATGGGTTGCAAAATATTTCTGTGAAAATTCACTCCGCCTTTTCTGAACGGCATGAATTCCTCTTAAATCCACTTGTCAGGAGGAGTTTGACGAGAAATTGACGACACGTCTTTCAACCTGATTCACAGCATTTTCAACTAACGTTTCCACATCCAACGCCGCCTCCGCTTCATCTAAATCGGCAAGTGATGCACGGGTTGCAGGACGTTTCGGGACAAAGAGAGAGCAGCAATCTTGATGCGGGAGCGTGGATATCTCAAACGTTCCAATTCGTTGTGCCTGTTCAATAATTTCCAGCTTGTCATCCCCGATAAGAGGACGGAGGATGGGGATATCCGCGATGGCTTCAATAGCCCGTAGGTTGGGGAGCGTTTGTGAGGCAACCTGCGCGAGACTTTCCCCAGTAACGAGCACCTCCGCATCTACTAAGGTAGCGATGCGTTGTGCGATACGTGCCATCAAGCGCCGGTAAAGGAGAACGCGAAACGGGGCAGGGGTTCCCGTTACAATCGCTTGTTGTGATTCAGCAAAAGGCACGAGATAGAGATTGCTTTGATAATTTGATTCCGCCAAGATGGACACCAATTCAATGACCTTTTCCAAAGCGGCTTTATCGGTGTAAGGATAACTATAAAAGTGAATAAAAGCCGCTTTTGCCCCACGTTTCATCATCCGCCATGCAGCCACGGGCGAATCTATGCCACCGGAGAGCATCACCAGCACTTTTCCACTCACGCCGACGGGAAATCCTCCGATGCCGACAATTTTATCTGTATAAACATAGGCGGCATTTTGTGTGATTTGTATCCGGCACAGTAGTTCAGGCGCCCGCATATCTGCACTCGCGCCGGTGTTCTGTATGAGATAAGCCCCCACTTCCGCACTCACCTCAGGAGAAGTCAACGCAAACGTTTTATCTGAGCGCCTTGTCTCCACCTTAAGGGTCCGGATTGATTTTCCAGCGCACTGCCGGAGCGCCGCCTCTTTAATCGCGGGCATCTCTTTTTCAGTCAGGTGGGCCAGTTCAAAATGGGCAATCCCGGTGACACGACGAAGACGGTTTTGAATTTTTGTGATGTCTGACTGCGGCTGTAGTTGAATGAGAATTCTGTCGTGAAGTCGTTGAACCCGCGCATATCCTGTGCCGTGCAGAGATTTTTTTATATTCGCCGCGAGTCGTTTTTCAAAGAAAACCCTATTTTTCCCTTTGAGTCCGATTTCGGCATAATGAACGATAAACAGTTTTTCCATCATGGCGTAGGGCAAAAATATAAAATTCCTAAAAGCGCGCAATTTCCTCTGAATCGGTGACAAAGCCTGTTAAACGAAAATGGAGTTTGGCAACTTTTCCTAGCGCGTCTGTACCATGCGCCTTGATAAAATCTCTCCCAGCTTGCGTCACTTTATAGGAGCCCCTAGGCAATTCGATTTTGTATGCCCGAGATAACTCCCCAATCCTTATCAGGAAACGAGCACGGGCGATGATAGACGCGGCGGCGACAGCGATATCATGCCGTTCGGCTTTGTGTATTTCTGTCACCTCTATCGAGGATGCGAGATGCGAGGTGATGAGTCCATTTGGGTCAAATTTATCAACGATTGCATGCCGTGAATTATGTCGTTCGGCTAAGGTTTGGATGACTTCGGCGTGGAGTGCTGCAAGGAGATGGTGTTGGTTTTGTCCGTGCTGACGCATCGCACTGTAAAGCGCATTGTACTCCGTTGGCATCTTCTCAACGGTAGCAATATAAGGTTCGTAGTTGTCCCACAAGAATTTAGCCAGCCTACAAACGCGACGGTTTGAGAGGGTTTTCCCATCTGCGATGCCGTAGGTTTTCAACGCCTCACAGCGTTCAATATCGACATAAACGCCTGCAACAACAAGCGGGCCAAAATAATCACCTTTTCCGGATTCATCCGTCCCGAGCCAGGCGTTCCAATGATGTGTGGGTTCCATTTCATTTTCCTATCTACGAAGGGCATTCCCTGGAATTCAGCACGCCGTTACGGAGCGCTGCAAATTGTGCAACTTCCCTGCCCACAGCTTTGACACGACTCGCTAAATCGGCATCGTACAAATTGCCATTTTCATCAAAAGCTTCGGAGGAACGGGGTATCGAAACATCGGTGGGAATAACCCAGGCGTGAAGTGCAGTACCAACCGTGCGTAACATAGAGAGGGCATTGGCGGCACCCATTCGTCCACCGGAAACGCCGACGAGCCCGATGCTCTTATCCTCAAATTCTTCAAACCCCATCAAGTCAAGAGCACTTTTGAGTACACCGCTGAAACTACCGTGGTACTCCGGCGAACCGAGCAGGATTCCGTGAGCCCGTTTGACCTTTTCCCTCAATCTAAAGACACCGGGCGGGTAATCTGTGTCGCTTGCGACAGAACCTTGGAAGACGAGTTGATAAGCCCCAAGCTCCAGCAACTCAACCTTCGCACCAGATTCTTGTGCGCCGGAGAGAGCAATTCGGAGCGCAGCGTGAGTTGAACTACCTTTTCGTAGACTTCCACAGAGGGCGACAATATAAAGGGAGTGCGTGTCAAGAGTTAACATCTTTTCGCTTTCTTTCCTGAATTGAGGCTTTCAAGTGACGTTATATCGAAATCCTATTATGATATTATACCAAATTCGTGTTTGCAGTTCAATATTTTTCTCTATCCGCCGGAGCTATTGAATTTCCGATGCTTTGAGCTCGTTAACGCCTGAAAGCCCAATTCCGCTGAAACCCCACTTAGAAACTTGATTTTCATCGCAAAATAAGATATCGTGTATATACCTGAATCTGTAAAGCACTGTAACTCACTTTGGCAACGGAATACAAACAAACAGTGAAAAAACAAGAACCTTTCCATATTCTATCCCTGGATGGCGGTGGCATTCGAGGCATCTATGCCGCGCAGTTGCTTGCTAGCCTTGAACGAGCACATAATATTGTTGTGCGAGATTATTTCAATTTGATTGCTGGTACCAGCGCAGGCGCAATCATCGGCGGGGCAGCTGCCACAAGCATCCCTATGACAAAGATAGTCGAACTCTTTGAGGCGGAAGGGCCACGCATCTTTCACAAAAAATGGTATCGTCATCCGCTTCTCTTCAGCCGGTACTCAACAAGGCAACTTGAAGAGTCACTCGCCGCACACTTGCCAGAAATATCCCTCAACGAAATTTCGGTGCCTCTCATGATAACATGTTCGGACTTAAGCACTGGCGGAAGCTATATTTTTCGCTCTAATTACTTAGAGAAGGTACGCGAGGGCGCTTCACCTCAATACATCAGTCAGAACACTTCAAGCTCAGAAAACGTGAGTTTGCGAGAAGCGGTGCTCGCATCCTGTGCCGCTCCCACTTTTTTCAATCCGAAGCCCCTGGGTGCATCCCTACTCGCAGACGGAAGTTTCTGGGCAAATAATCCGTCCATCGCCGCGTTGACGGAGGCAATATCAACGTTCGGGCAAGAGATTGAAAAAATCAAGATTTTGTCCATCGGCACGGGGCATTCGCAAAACATGTATCGTCATAGACGGAATTGGGGTTTCATCACGGGATGGGGCGGGCAGAAAATCGCCTCCTATGTCCTGAATATTCAGTCTCAGGCAACCGCTGATACGGCACAACGCCTCCTAAAAGAGAGATACCTCCGAATAAACTCGGGCATAGATTTTTGGGAATCAGATAATGTGAATCAGTTAGCCAATTTGAAAACCCTCGCAGGGCACGATTTTGAGAGAGAAGCAGAGTGCGTTCAAAGGTTTATCGGTTTGTGATGTGAAAACGGCACGATTAATCTCGTTGAAGCTTTTACCTACAAATGAACATATTTTTTTTCGAAAAAAAAAGCGAAAAAATATGTCAAAACAGCACTTTTTCCCGAAAATTCCTCATTTTTAAGTTGACAAACCCCTTTTTATTAGGTGTAATTAAGATTACCTTTTTTCAGTAAAAGGTGAAAGTGTTTTTGAAAGTTAAATAGTGAACGTTAGGTTTGAGAACAAACTATTCAGTATACAAGGAGAAACTGTAATGAAATTTTCAGGCTGTCAGGTATTTGCAGTCGTTCTTATCCTCGGATTATTATTCATGTCTGCAATTGCCCCGATACTTCCTTTTGCTCTTGCGCATACGGAATATGAAACCATAACCACGAAAAAGGAAATCATGAAGACAGTGACGTCAACCGAGGTATCAGATGTATATAAGGAGCAGGAGGAATGGAGTCATTCCGAAGGCAAGTATATTAAGGCGAAAGTAAAAGTCGGCACGAAAACCGTAGTTGTTACGAAGCCGGAGGGTACCGGCGAGTACACAACTGAAACGGTTCCTATGGAGAAAGCGCATAACCACTGGTACTCAAAGGACAGGATAATTGGAACCGCAATAACACTTACAGGTATAGTTGTTGCAATATTTCTTGTAGAGAATATCGATTAACATCGGGCTTTAGATGTAAACCGCCATTGATTCCGTTCAGAGAAGAGGTTAAATCCGAACAAAGGGAGTATTTAAAAATGAAACGTTTTTTACTTTTGACACTTGTCTTACTAATTTCTGTAAGTATGTTAGGGTGTTCTGTACCTGTACAGCAGTTATCAGAGGTGCAGCCTATCGCGCATACGCCATTTGACTCGCCCAACGTTCAAAAGGAAAAAAATGACGTTGCGGAAGAAAGCACCACGACAAGGAAAGCAAAAGGCATCTTTGAATCTTTTAAACCTGCGATAGCCCTTCAAGACACAAACCTCGCACTTGCACAAGAGAGGTTGCACGCCATTGCACAAGAACTCGGCAACGGAGAGCCGGAATGGACTGAATACTACCATCTCGCTGGCCACAGCCTACTGGCACAGCCTCCCGGTGAACCGGAAGGGACATATCTAATCCTAGAAGATGCAGAGCGTTACTTTAAACTCTCAAACAAACTCTTTGGCGAAACCGAAGATGTACAGGAACAACTTGAGGAAACACAAGCGCGTCTTCGATGGAATAAAGAGGGGAAAGAGGTAAAACGTCAGGCAGAACCGATACAGTTCGTTATAGACTGGATGAAAGAAAATGCACGGACTGAAGGTGAACCGGTTCTTCGAAGTTATATAGACAGACTAAATGAACGCGCATTACCCGTTTTTCCACTGTCTGAGTCTGAAAATTGGTTAACCCTCGAGGAACGGGTGAAAATTCGCTATGATTCCTTCTTTGAAGCTCTAGAAAATCTTCCTGCTGATTCTATCACACTCCAAAAGTTACTTGGTGGTTCCCTTGAGAGTGCACAAGAACACCTTTTGTCTGAGCAAGCGGTAATCGAAGCAGAAACCCCACCGTCGGAACCACAACAAGCTCCTATACATACATGGGACAAAGTTCACTAAGTACCGATTCCGGAAGTTATTTGGTAGTTCCCTCGACAGTGCACAAGGACACCTCTGGGCTGAGCAAGCGGTAATCGAAGCAGAAACCCCACCGCCAGAACCACAACAAGCTCCTATACATATTCCGGTGGATACCACTTCACAAGATGAGCGTGTGCTTTCTTCGAGAAGTCAGGAAAAGCGTGGCGGTTTGGATATCGAGCCGCAAATAGATTTTCAAGGGGAACTTCGTGCACATGGAGACTTGGAATCCGCCCTTAAAGATAAATTTTCGCCGGAACGTTCCAAACGTGCGTTGTATTTTCTGAAACGCTACGGGAACGAAGAAGGACTTCGCTGGCTTCGGGCCGAGGAACCTAAGATTGCTTCACAAATTGGAAAACTGCTCCGAAGCCCTAGTCCGTCGAAGCGGAAATGAAGGGAATTCTCTAACAATCCCAAGCCTTTAGGCTTCGGGGCCACCCCGGCTAACTCCTGCTTTTTTTATCAAAAATATTTGGCACTCTCTCAAAAATATGTGATACGATATTACAGAAAGTAAAATAAGCAAACCGAGTTAGATTTCAAAGTGCGTGCCGTGAAATTAAGGCACTTGCCATTTTCAAGCTCGGCGCCGGCCGTTTTCACCGACGGAAGGCTCTATTTATCAACTGATAAAAAGGTAAACGACACCGGAAGCGACAAAATGGGCAGCAGCGGGGGTGCTATGTTGGGATGACGTTGGAAATGGGGGAGAGTTGTAGTTCCAAAACCTGTCCGCAATGTGGAAGCTGAATCAACTCACTCATCATCATCATCATCATCATCATCATCATCATCATCATAAACAGCTGAACGTGAATTGGAAACCGATATGTCAGAAGTGACACAAGCTTATCTCGAATTGGGAAGCAACACGGCGGAACCGGATAACGGATTTGATAGGGCGCTCACTTACATTCGTGAGCATGCGGATAGCGAATACGAAAAGGGGAGACTTTTTGAGCGCTTGATACGCAGCTATCTTCTCGAAGATGCGTTCTACAAGAACCGCTTTTCGGCGGTGTATCTCTGGGCGGAGTGGGCGGAACGGCGGCCGGAGTTTGACGCGGTTGATACCGGTATCGATATTGTCGCCGAAGAGCGCGCCGGTGGCTACTGCGCCATCCAATGCAAATGTTACGCGGAAAATACGCGTATTACGAAGGCTGCCGTTGACACCTTTATCGCCGCGTCGGCGCGGGAACCGTTTACCGCGCGTATCTTCGTGGATACGAGCGACACCTGGAGCGCGAATGTGCGGAAAACGCTGGATGGGCTGCGCCCGGCATGTCAACGCATCAGCGCCGCGGAACTCGCCAGCCGGCCGGTAACCTGGCCGGAACTCAGTCGGCAAGCGCCTGAACAGCTGGCGTATCGACACGAGACGTTCCGCCTCCGGACGCATCAGCGGGAGGCGTTTGACGATGTGGTTCACGGGTTCAAAACCGCTGCGCGTGGTAAACTGCTGATGGCGTGCGGCACGGGGAAAACCTTCACGGCACTCCGCATCGCCGAACATCTCGCCGGTGTGGGCGGGCGCGTGCTCTATCTTGTGCCGTCTATTGGGCTCTTTTCGCAAGCGATGCGCGAATGGGCAGAGCAGCAGGGGATACCGCACCGATACATCGGTATCTGCTCTGATACCAAGGCGGGCAAAACCGCTGAAGATGCATCCTTCCTCGAACTCGAACTCCCTGTGACGACAGCTGTGGGCGACATCTCCGCGGCGCTACAGCAACCGGATGCCGATAATATGCGGGTGGTTTTCTGCACTTATCACTCGCTGCCGATTGTGGAAACCGCGCAAAAAGCAGGGGCGCCGCCGTTTGATATCGTGCTTTGTGATGAAGCGCACCGCACCACGGGTGTCGAAGCCCCGGACGATACCACCTCGCCGTTCGTGCTCATCCACGATGCGGCGCGCATTCACGCGAAGAGACGTCTCTACATGACGGCGACATCCCGCCTCTACACCGCCGGGGCCAAAGCGAAGGCGGCGCGACATGAGAGAGACGTTTATTCGATGGACGATGCGGCTACCTACGGGGCAGAATTTCACCGGCTGCCCTTCTCTCGCGCGGTTGAGCAGGACTTACTCTCTGACTACAAGGTAGTTGTGCTCGCGATGTCGGAGCAAGGGGTGGACGCGGTACTGCAGAAATACCTCGCCACGGGTGGCGGGGAGATTAACATTAACGACGCGACAAAAATTGTGGGGTGCTGGCGGGCACTCCAAAACCCTGAAAGAAAATCTGATACCGATAGGCAGCCGCTGAGGCGTGCCATCGCGTTCTCCAATACCATCGCCGCGTCGAAAAGCCTTGTCAAACATTGGAACGGTGTTATCGATTGCGCGCTACAGCGGCTGCCCGACACGCAAACAATGGCGCCGTTTGAGTGCGAAACCGAACATGTCGACGGGAAAGATAATGCGCTCTTACGAAAAAAACGGATTGAATGGTTGAAAGGTGGCGGCGATGACGTCTGCCGCATCCTCTCCAACGCCCGGTGTCTCTCCGAAGGTATCGACGTCCCTGCCCTCGACGCGGTGCTCTTCATGACGCCGCGGAACTCATACGTCGATATCGTGCAGGCGGTAGGACGCGTGATGCGCAAATCGCCGGGGAAGACTTATGGGTACATTATCCTGCCTGTGGCGATACCGGAGGGCGCGGAACCGGGCAAAATCCTCAATGATACCGAACGCTTCAAATCTGTGTGGAATGTGCTCCGCGCCCTCCGTTCACACGACGATAGACTCAACGCGGAAATCAACAGCATCGACATCAACACGACGCCCACCCAACGCATCATCTTTGAGGGCGAGTTTAAGGGCGAGTTTAACGGTGATGCGGCGTTTTCCTCACAGCTGACGTTGCCGCTGGATATCCCCGCGGACGCTATCTTCGCGCAAATCGTGGAACAGTGCGGCGATAGGAAATATTGGGAGAGCTGGGCGAAGGACGTCGCCGATATTTTCTTGCGCGTCGTCGCGCGCATTGATGGATTACTGCGACATCCAGCAAACACGGCGCTGCAAGAATGGTTTGACGCGTTCCATACCGAACTCAAACGCGCGATTAACGCCGCTATCACCCGCGGCGACGCCATCGATATGATGGCGCAGCACATTATCACAAACCCCGTTTTCGACGCACTCTTTGAGAATTACGTGTTCGCCTCTAGCAACCCGGTGGCGATGGCGCTGGACACGCTCCGGGCCGATTTCGCCGAATTCGGACTCTTAGATGAGACGCGGGAGTTGGAAGGCTTTTACGACAGCGTCCGGATGCGCGCCCGCGGCATCGATAACAGCGCGGGAAAACAGCGCGTGCTGTTGGAACTCTACGAGAAATTTTTCGCCACGGCGCTGAAACAAGAGGCGGAACGACTCGGTATCGTCTACACGCCGGTTGACATCGTCGACTTCATTTTGAAAAGCGCCGACGACGTGCTCACCGATGAATTCGGACGAAGCATCTCCGATGAAGGTGTCCATGTCCTAGAACCCTTCGCCGGTGTCGGCACCTTTCTGGCGCGCCTGCTCCAATCTGAACTCATCGCGCCCGCGGACGTGGCGCGGAAATACCGGGAAGAACTACACGCCAACGAAATCGTACTCCTCGCTTATTACATCGCCGCCATCAATATCGCCGAAGCGTTCCGCAGCCGGCACCCTGAAGACACACGGCACGAACCGTTCAACGGCATCGCCCTCACCGATACTTTCACCCTCAACACAACGCCACCCCCGGACAGAGAGACAGAACCCCTGCTCTGGCTGATGGATAACAACGAGCGCACCGAGAATCAACAGGAACGGCGTATCCGTGTCATCGTCGGTAACCCACCGTGGCACGTGGGGCAGAAGAGTGCTGCCGATGACAACCCAAATGTGCACTATCCGGCGCTTGAAAAACGCATCCGGGACACCTATGTCGCGGCATCGACAGTAACTAATAAGAATAGTCTCTACGACACCTACAAAATGGCACTCCGGTGGGCAAGCGACAGAATTGGCGAAGAGGGGGTTATCGCCTTCGTTACCAACGGTTCGTGGGTTGATGGGAACGCCGATGCGGGGCTCCGGGCATGTCTCGCCTCCGAATTCAGTTCTATCTACGTGCTACACCTTCGAGGGGATGCGAGAACCTCTGGAGAACGGCGACGTGCCGAAGGTGGAAATGCTTTCGGCAGCGGTTCCCGCACCCCGGTTGCCATCACCATCTTGGTAAAAAATCCCCATCGCTTAGCACGACAAAAACATGAGACATCTCCGACGAGATTATCAACGGATTGCCAAAAACAGCAGAAGCTTAACCGACTAAGCACGACGAAAGCATCTCCGACGAGATTATCAACGGATTGCCAAAAACAGCAGAAGCTTAACCGACTAAGCACGACGAAAGCATCTCCGACGAGATTATCAACGGATTGTCAAAAACAGCAGAAGCTTAACCGACTAAGCACGACGAAAAGGTGTGAAATCCGATACCGCGATATCGGGGATTACCTCACGCGCGAGGAGAAGCTGGCGGCGTTGCGGGATGCGGGCTCCATCAAAGGCGTTCGCGATTGGCAGACAATTACGCCGAACGCCCACCACGATTGGGTTAACCAGCGCAGTGATGCGTTTGCGCGGTTTTACCCGATGGGCACCAAGGAGACAAAGGCGGGCAAGGCTGACGATGCGATATTTAAGTTATATTCATGCGGGTATAAAACCGGTAGGGACGCCTATCTCTACAACTTCTCTCACGACGCATGCCTCAAAAACGCCCGGCGCATGACGCAGGCGTACCGCGCAGCAATTGCTGAACTTGAGGCAAATCCTGAACTGACTGTGGATGAGGTGGTACACCGGCACAACGCGCCCGTGAATATTAAGTGGGATAGAGAACTCAAAAATCGTCTGAAACGGAGGCAGCGGGTTGACTTTAAAGCGGAATACCTTCGAAAGGTGAACTATCGCCCGTTTGTGTCCACAAATTATTACGCGGATTATGCACTTGCACAGCGCAAATACCAGATGGACAGGATTTTTCCTCCCTTGTCGAGTGAAAACCGGGTGATATGTGTGCCGGGTATCGGTTCCAAAAAGCCGTTTTCCGCACTCATCACGGATACGATGCCGGAACTCGGTTTAAACAATGCATGCCAATGTTTTCCGCGATGGCAATACGCACCCCCGTCTTCGGGGCGTCTTGACAACATATCGGATACGGCGTTGTCGGCGTTCCGTGCGCATTATCGGGATGATGGCATCACGAAGGATGCGATTTTCGATTATGTTTACGGCATGCTGCATTCGTCGGTGTATCGTGAAAGGTTCGCGAATGATGTTTCGAAGATGTTACCACGCATTCCGTTTGCGCCTGATTTCAACGCGTTTTCGGATGTGGGTGCAGCGCTCGCACGGCTACACCTGAATTATGAGTCGTGTGAGGAATACCCCCTTTCCGTGGATGCGCCAACCGATAATTTTCGATTGAGTTCGAGGGCGATGCGGTTTTCGGACAAGGTGAGCAAAGAGACGCTTATCATCAATGACCAGACGCGGGTATCTGGTATCCCTTGTGAGGCGCATCGGTATGTGGTTAACGGACGGACGCCGCTGGAGTGGTTAATTGACAGGTACAAGGTGACGCGGGACAAGGAGAGTGGCATCATCAATGACGCAAATGAGTGGTTTGCAGAACCGGATGAACTTATTACCGTGATAAAACGACTGGTTTATGTGAGCGTCACGTCGATTGAAATTATTGAGGGGTTACCGTCTCCGCTAGAGACGTCGCAGAACGTCTGAGGTAACTTGAAGGGAATTCTCTAACAATCCCAATCCTTTAGGCTTCGGGGCCACCCCGCTAACTCCTACTTTTTTTATCAAAAATATTTGGCATTCTCTCAAAATATAGGTGATACGATATTATAGAAAGTATCAGGGTTTTATGAGAAACCCTGTAGTCGGTTAGAACCGTATCAAGTCCCGTCTGCGCCAGAGACGCCGCAGACCGTTCTATCGGGGTTGTGGTATCCGGACAGGAGTGCGTTTTTACCAAGACATGCAACGTACAATAAAGGGAAAGGTTTTCGCTACAAAGCGAAAACGGGCCCACGCCTGTGAATCGGAGCTGAAAGCGTTAATAGTTCTCGATGAAAAGATTATCTATGCCCAGTAAATTAACGAATAACGGGATTTAATTCGCCAACGTTCGCGATTCATGATACACTGCATCTCAAAGCCAGCAATTTGGTAGGAGAAACAGAATGGCAACAGTGCGCCCGAATCGAATTAAGCAGAAATTGGCAAACGGAGAAGTCGCGTACGTCATCTCCGGATTGACAAACCCTGATGATATAGACGCTTTCGGCCCCATCGGATTTGATGGTGTCTGGTTGGAAGGCGAACACGGCAACGTGGATGCAGCGCAAATCGGAGATTTGACGCGGGCATGCGATTTGTGGGAGATGGCATCCCTGGTGCGCGTCAATCGCAATGAACAAGGGCTCATCTATCGCACATTGGACTGCGGTGCAATGGGCATCGCCGTGCCGCACGTGAATACCAAAGCGGAAGCACGAAACGTTGTTGACGGGGGAAAGTTCTCCCCAATTGGACACCGCGGGATGTTCACCAGTCGCCAAGGTTATGGGGTAGACAACTATTTTGACGTAGCCAATTCGCAGACACTACTCGTTGTGTTAATCGAAGACATCGCCGCTATCAACAATTTGGACGAGATTCTAACGGTGGAATACATCGACGTATTTTTCGTTGCGCCATCGGACTTAGCGACATCTATGGGACACATCGGGAACATGACACACCCAGATGTTCAAAGCACAATCGATTCAGCCGTGGCGCGTATCCAAGACGCGGGACGTGTCGCAGGGACGTTAACAACCAATACCACCGTTGAAAAATATGTGAAGGCAGGTGTCCAGTTTCTTATGGCTGGCATCGGGGCATGGATTGCAGCAGGTGCCGCCGAATATCAGGAACGCGCGGAAGCCGCGAAAACTTAAGCGATGCAAAACTGAGACAGCTGCCATAGAAAGGCAATCTATTGAACGTTTCCCCGCCAACGTTCCTAGGATTTACACAAATCGTCAGGGTGACACTGTCCTGTTCAAAAGCTGCCCCTGTTTGTGACTATGCTAAAAACGTTATTCCCCCGGATGCCTCTCTGCCGTGCCAGACTGAACCGTTCGGATAGGTGTGCCTTTCAATAAACGCGTCGTGCATTTCAAGTCCCCAGCCGGGGAACATGGGCGCAACATAAGCCCCATCTCGAACCTGAACCGGGTGAAGGAATACGCCGTCCTGGAGGAAATTGAGATATTCTACCAGCTGTGTGTCCGAATGCCCGGCGACGCAAATCTGGTCCCAGATGGCGTAGTGCTGAATCATATTGCATAACCCGATGCCGCCACCGTGTGGACAGACAGGAATTTTGAGCTTCGCAGCGATTAAGATGACAGCTAAAACATCGTTAACACCCCCTAAACGCGTCGCATCGATTTGACAATATTGTATCCCCCCACTCGTGAGCAGCTGCTTAAAAATCACCGGTGAAGGTACCTGTTCCCCTGCTGCCACCCCAATTCCGTGTGGTGCTAACGCGCGCGCAATTTTCACGAATCCAAGGACATCATCGCGCGCCGTCGGTTCCTCAATCCACGTCGGTTTAAACCGGAACAACTCTTCCATATAAGCGATTGCCTCATCGACACCCCAAAACTGGTTTGCATCCAGCATTAATCGCGCGTCATCGCCGATGACATCTCGGATAAAAGCGAGCCGCTTCTTATCAAATTCCAAATCCTGTCCTACCTTCATCTTGAAGGAATCAAACCCGACTGCCTTAACCTGATTCACCGTCTCAACAATTTGGGCATCGGTTAATCCGAGCCACCCCGCTGTGGAGTAAGCTTTTGGCCCCTTTTGTCGTAAAATCTGCTCGCGTTCGTAAAGACTGTCAGTGTTGGCAGACAAAAGCTCCACCGCCTCGTCCGGGCTCAATGCATCGCGAAGATAGCGCCAATCAATGCAGCTGACGATTTTTTCCGGTGGCATGTCAACCAGCAGTTTCCACAGTGGTTTTTGAACCTGTTTTGCGGCGATGTCCCACATCGCATTTACAATGCTTCCGACAGCCATCCGGTTCACCCCATCAGCGAGCCAACGGAGCTGGTGATGTTCAATAAGTAATCTGTGAAGCGCCCCTGGCTCCGCGGTGAAAGAATCAATATCCATTCCGATTACCAGTTGGGCAAGTTCCTTGACACCGTATGCAATCCAGTCATTGCCAGCCCCGGCGGTAAATGCTACCGAAATCCCTTTGAGCGGTGTGTCCGTTTCGAGTGTGGTTAGCACAACGGAGTAATTCGGTTTTTTGTGAAATGGGTCCGAGCCCAACAGTGTATCCGAAGTCGGAACTCGAATGTCGATGACGCTGACATTTTCAATGACGGTGCCCATAATTCGTATTGCTCCATCTCTATACATTCGTATTCGTTTGCAAGCTGTCGTCTAACTAGTATAAAATAGATAGACATGAAAATCTACACAAAATTTGGGGATTCTGGCGATACGTCGCTCTATGGTGGCGCACGCGTTCGAAAAGATTCTGCGCGCATTGAAACCCTCGGCGCGATTGACGAATTGAATGCGTATCTCGGCTACGCTCACGCTCTCATTGACGATACTGAGGTAACGCGCCTGCTTAACCGAATTCAGAATTATCTCTTCGCTCTCGGCGCAGATTTAGCGACACCGGCGTCCCATACCAAGGCAGCGGAATTGCGTATTTCGAAACATTTCACAACAGAGATGGAAGAAGCGATTGATAAACTGTCAGTGGAACTCCCGCCCCTCACACATTTTATTCTACCGGGAGGATGCACGGGGGGCGCAGTTTTACACATCGCCCGCGCCATCTGCCGTAGAAGCGAACGGGGCATCGTCAAACTCGCGGACAAAGAAGTTATTAATCCGGAATTACTCCGAAGCATCAACCGCCTTTCAGATGTGTTATTCATCCTCGCACGCACCGTAAACAACCGGGAAAATGCCGATGAGGAGATATGGAAAGCGGAAAATTTTGTTTGACAAGTTTCCTACACATTTGGTAAACTGTTTTATATCCTAAAGGGTAGGTTTAGAAAGATGGTTAACGTGAACAGCACGGCTAAAACAAATTTTCAATCTCCCTGATAGTAATCCTTAATCTAAACTGATGTCTGAAAAAAAATTGAGTTCCGAAGATGTTCTACGACTTTTTAACCAGCTGCTTGAAAAAGCGGATAGCCTCTTAACTCACCTGAACGCTCAAAATACTTATGGAGACACTGAAGAAATACTTGAGAATTACACCGCTTTCCGTTGGAGAACACAAAACGGCACAGGATACCTCTTGCCTGTTAAACATCCGCATCTTGTTGATAGGACAGACTTAATTGGCATAGGAACACAAATAGCAGCCTTAACCCGGAATACGCGGCAGTTTTTACAAGGACTGCCGGCAAACCACGCCCTCCTCTGGGGGGATAGAGGCACTGGGAAATCCGCGCTCGTTAAAGCGATATGGGCACAGTATGTACATGATGGGCTGCGACTGGTAGGAATTGGGAAAGAAGGACTGACACACCTCCAGGATATCGCAGAACTTCTGTGGGAACGCCCGGAACAATACATTCTTTTCTGCGACGAGCTCGCTTTCAACGCAGATGAACCCGAGTATCGTGAATTGAAAGCGATGCTAGAAGGCGGAATCTCGGCATGTCCGGACAACGTGCTGATTTATGCCACCTCAAATCGGCGACACCTCATGCCACGCCAGCTCCAGGAGAACCAATTTCCGCAGAACGACGAAGATGAACTCTATCCCCGCGAAGCGACTGAAGAGAAAGTCTCATTAAGCGACAGGTTCGGGCTACGTCTCCCTTTCTACCGGATTTCACAAGATACCTATTTAGAGATTGTCACGCACTATGCTGAGAAACATGGCCTGAACATGGCGAAGAGAAAATTGCATCGCGAAGCCTTGCAGTGGGAAGCGGGTTCAAGCGGACGTTCAGGACGCCTCGCATACCAATTCGTCGTAGAGCTCGTCGGACGATTAGCACTCGAATAGCTTAAATCCGTAAAAAATCGTTGTGTTTTTAGTCAATTCCCGATATAATTCTAACCTAAAAGGATGGCAACATAGGAGAATAAACGCATGAGTTCACTATTAACAGCGGAGTATCTCTTCGATTTGCAAGGGTACTTGGTAATCAAAGATGTTTTGACTCCAAAAGAGATTGTGGTACTCAATCGACACATCGACGAGCAGCTGCTGCCCACCCCCGGAAAGGTACAACGATTTGGGAGCGCGCCAGAGGGAGCTGGATTTCTACAATGGGGAAAGCCATTTTGTGACTTACTTCATCACCCCAAGATTATGCCGGTGCTCCGATTCCGATTAGGTGACTGCTTCCGGCTCGACAGGCTCTATGGGATGTACATGCGACAAGGGATGCCTAGAGGGCACTTACACGCCGACTACGGGGCAACTGCACCAACCGCGCGGGTTAAGCCGGGGGAATACTACTCGTTTCGGAATAACCAGATTCACGACGGGTTCGTCGTTGTGACATGGAACCTTTCCGACACCGGACCCGAATCAGGCGGGTTTTGCTGCATCCCCGGTAGCCATAAAAGCAATTTTAAGCTGCCACCGGAAATAGCAGGGCACCCTGAAAAAGCAGCATGTGTTGTTAGCCCTGAGGCCCCCGCGGGTTCGGTGATTCTCTTTAGCGAGGCACTCACCCATGGAACCGCCGCCTGGACAGGAAAGCATGAACGCCGTTCCCTGTTATACAAATACTGTGTGTCGAATATCGCCTGGAAATCCGGGCGCGTCGCACCGCCGGAGAACATTGAACTCACGCCGCGGCAGCAAATTCTTTTTCGTGAACCCGCTGATGCGCACCGTCACTTCCCGTCTCTATTCGAATCAGAAAACTAAACGTGGAAATATGAATCATGAAAGTGATTTTATCTATCTATTTGTGTATGAGACGTGCTTTCGACGCCAAAAGCACGTTTCTTTAGCGCGGAGAATAAGAGAAAATTTGTAGCCCATCGCTCACCAAAAATTTATGGGTAATAGGATACCCTACCGAGACGGTGTCTTCCCAAGTGGGGCCGCCCAAATCTTACCTTATTTTTAAAATTCACGATAAATGGCACCGCTCTATCAGCGTGCTTTAGCCGAAAATTAAGGCAACCATGGCATATATACATGCACAACCGACAGCGTTAGCAGTACTGAAAGAAGGCGATGTACCATTTGCGGGCCACGGGGACATCGCCCCTAAAATTGCGATGCCCACATCACCCTCAAAACGCGGAACTGCCTTTGAACAGCTCATCCTCAGTTACTACAACTCTGTCCGAAATTTAGAGGTGCAAGCGTGGTCCAGTTGCCTGTACGGAAACTCAGGTACCCTCTATCAGTGCGATGGAATTCTGTGGGATGGTGCCAACCGATACCTCTTGGAAGCCAAATTTTTTGAGAAACGCCCGGCAACGATTCGAGATTTGCACATCAATCGTCGATTACAAGCGGCCCGGGAGCTCGAGTGTAAAGGCATTGTCTGTGTCTCGCTCAACGGTTTTGACAAAACCGTCCACCAGTGGCAACAGAAGGAAACCGAATTCGATATTTTGCTAATTGATTGGATGGATTTGCGGCCCCATGTTTTATCCCGAATTGCTACCGGAAACGCCTCGGTACTGTTGGATGCATTTGAAATTGAAGCCAATACCGTTGTCAGTTACACAGGAAGTCGCCTGCAGCTTGAGTCCCCGGCACGGTTTAAACCGATTGGGAAGTTCCCCGAATTTATCAGTTTCTCAGATGAACTTGAGAAATGGATGCGGCGATTGCCCCAACTCCGCATCGCGCAGACTCAATTCGGAGCAGGGCATTTCCAATACTTGCAAGAGACACACGAGACACACTATATCCCCGATAGAAAATCAAAGCTCGGGCTCTGGGAAGCCTGGGAACTGGAAGATTCGCTATTAAACTATTCCGCGCGTGTCTATCGCGCAATGAAAATCACAGCGGAAGCAGTTGGGGCATGCCCAAATAGAACACGCCCGATTCTCCGACGATGGTTGGCAGAACGCAACTGTAACACTGGGGATACCGGCGTGCGGAAAGCGTTAGATAATCTCACCATCCTCGGATTTGTGAAAAAAGTACCGGTGGGAAGGCGTGTTACCTATACGCTTACCCCTCTGGGGAAAATTTATGTAGCAGCCGGGACGGATGCCGAACTCATCTTCCACGAACAACTCCGTCACTGGCCGCCCTATCGCGCCTTACGTGAAGCGATTCATACGGACTGCGTTGAACGCAAACCTAAGGCTATCGTCGACTATTTTAAGAGACAATACCACCCTTATGAACCTTATGCTCGTAGTCTTTTCAATAACAACACCGCCGATGGACTCCTTTCATTCTATGGCGAATTTGAAGGGCATGCATCACGACACTAAGCCGATGAATGGATGACATGCCCAGGAGAAACAAAACATGTTTGAGAAACAATACCAAAATGGAGGTTTTTTATGAAAATCCGACTGACAATCTGTTTAACCCTCATCCTTTCCCTTAGCGGCATACTTTTTACTCAAACGGTAGACGCTGAGCCTAAAAACGGCACGTTGCGCATTAGCGGTGATAACAGCTGGGTAGCGTTTGTGAACGGTGAAGAAGTAGCCGCAAATGCCAACTGGCAACAACCCACCCTCAGTGAATTCAAATTGGACAAAGGGTTCGCACTGGTGGCTATCTATGTCCATGACGCAGAACCTGGGGCAGCCGGTAAAGGCGGATTCCTTGCTGACATCATCCTTGACGACAAGCCGGAATACATAGGCACTGGCGAAGAAGGGTGGCGGTGTAACGCCGGAAAACCTATCGCCGACAGGAAAGATGGATGGGAAGAAGTCGATTTTGACGATGGCAACTGGGAAGAACAACTTGAAATTTATGAGAAATTCGGACAGGGAATTTGGGGGTTCGGGGCAGCACAGATGCAGCAAATTCTCAAAGACCCGGATTGTGAAGCAAATTGGGTATGGTGCGGACCAAATGATGAAGAAGACGATGTCTATTTCCGTTATACTATCGGTACCCTACCCGTTGAACCGCAAGATAAACTTGCCACAACTTGGGCAAGAATTAAGGGGGAAGCACCGTAAAATTCATAGAAACGACTGCACCCCAAAATCAGGAGATTTATTTCAATGAAAAAACTTACGATTGCAACAATTCTAGTCTTATCAATTGCCCACTTTAACTCGGGGGCGGCAACGCTGCGTATCAATGGCGATAATTCCTGGGCAGGCTTCGTCAATGGAGAAAAAGTCGCCGAAGGCGATAACTGGCAAGAAGCTACCGTTACCGAATTTGATATGCCTGATGGATACGCCGTAATCGCTGTCTATGTACACGACGCGGAACCCGGGGCAACCGGCAGAGGCGGGGCACTATTTGATGTCATTCTCGATGACGACACCTATATCCCCTCCGATGAGACATGGAAAGCTAATGCCGGCCCACCTCTTGAAGAGCGCAAAGACGGTTGGGAAAAAACCGATTTCGATGATAGTGGCTGGGATAACGCTACACAACTCGACCTGTTCGGGGAAGGCATCTGGGGGTTCGGCGCAGACACAATGCGTGAAATCCTCAAAGAACCGGAATCCTCTGCATACTGGGTTTGGGCAGGGCCCAACGATGTTGAAGATGATGTCTATTTCCGAAAAACCGTCGGTGACATATCAACAACCCCAGTAGAACCGATGGGAAAACTCACGACTGCCTGGGGTGAATTGAAAAACGCGCGATAACCGTAAGTGGAGCAGGGGGATGTTCTCGATACCATCCCCCTCTCCTATATCTAGAGAGAACAGCCCGATAACCGCCTAAGCGTTTTTTACCCAGATTCCTTTTTCTGATTTGGATAGTTGCTAAACTGATAGCACCAGTAAGGACATGCCTCAGGAAATCCCTTAACTCCATCAAAGAAGAACGTTTTTCATCACCGTCAAGAAAAGCGGCGCCAAAGCCTTCGATTTGGTTAACGGGGTACTTCTTAAAAACAAAGCAGCTAACGTTTAAGGAACGACACCGAGTCATTTTTTTTCCGAGCACCGCGCAAAAAAGCTTGAAAAATTTCATGAAACATGTGATAATATATATCACCGGAGATGAGGCCCGGTATATACGAAAAACCCCACAAAAAAGGAGCGCATAAATAAGATGCCACTTGGTAGAAAAATACGTTACGGGATGGTAGGTGGCGGTCCGGATGCCTTTATCGGCGCCGTTCATCGGAAGGCGGCTGCACTTGATGGTGAAATAGAACTTGTCGGCGGCGCGTTTTCGTCCTCGCCTGAAAAATCTCGCCAGCAAGGTGCAGCGCTCTTCCTCGATGCAAACCGCGTCTACGGCTCTTACAAGGAGATGGCAGAAAAAGAGCGTGAACTCCCGGAAGGGGAGCGTATCGATTTTGTCTCCATCGTCACACCGAATCATGTCCATTTTGATGTTGCAAAAACCTTCATTGAAGCCGGCTTTCACGTAGTCTGCGATAAACCAATGACAACGACAGTTTCGGATGCTGAAGCCCTCTGTGCCCTCGTGAAGGAACACGATGTTGTCTTCGGGCTGACGCATAACTACACCGGTTACCCGATGGTAAAGCAAGCCCGGATGCTTGTGCAAGAGGGCAAACTTGGGACGATACGAAAAATCGTCGTGGAATACCCGCAAGGCTGGCTCGCAACATTTTTGGAAGATGAAGGCGCGAAACAGGCAGTGTGGCGCACAGACCCGGAGCAAGCTGGTGCCTCCTCCTGTATCGGCGATATCGGTTCACACGCGGAGAACTTAGCACACTACATCACCGGACTTGAAATGGAAGAAGTCTGTGCGGACATGACAACGTTTGTCGAGGGCAGACGCTTAGAGGACGATGGTAATCTCTTAGTGCATTATGAAAACGGGGTTCGTGGCGTCCTCTTCGCCTCGCAAATTTCCGTTGGAGAAGAAAACAACCTCCGCATCCGCGTCTATGGTACAGACGCATCCCTTGAATGGCACCAAGAAAATCCGAATTATCTTTCAGTAAAATTCCCGGATGGCCCGGAGCAGTTCTACAAACGGGGCAACGACTACCTGGCAGAGATTGTACAGCACAATTCCCGCATTCCGTCCGGGCACCCGGAGGCGTTTATTGAAGCCTTCGCGAATATCTACGTAAACGCCACTCGCACAATGGCGGCAAAAATTACGGGTGAGGCGCCTGGCGAATTTGATACCGACTTCCCAACTGTTCAAGACGGCGCACGCGGCGTGCATTTCATCAACACTGCCGTGGAAAGCGGAAAACAACGCGGATGGGTAGACGCGCGATACACACCACCCGTTTAATGCATAACACCATACCATACATTTAGGAGGATTAAGATGGGAAGAACTGTCACACTGTTTACTGGACAATGGGCAGATTTAACGCTTGAAGAATTAGCAGAAAAAGCGAGTAGCTGGGGCTACGACGGCTTAGAACTCGCATGTTGGGGAGATCATTTTGAAGTAGACAAGGCCCTCACCGACAATAATTATTGCCAAGGACGGCACGAACTACTCGCTAAATACGGACTGAAAGTCTGGGCAATTAGCAATCACCTCGTTGGGCAAGCCGTCTGCGATAATATTGATAGCCGCCACCAAGGCATCCTATCTGAATCGATTTGGGGGGATGGTGACGCGGAAGGGGTTCGCCAACGTGCAGCTGAAGAGATGAAAAATACAGCCCGTGCCGCGGCAAAACTCGGTGTAAATGTCGTTAACGGGTTCACCGGCAGTTCTATCTGGCACCTGCTCTACTCGTTTCCACCCACCGATGCCGCACAAATTGATGCCGGTTTTGAAGATTTTGCCAACCGCTGGAATCCTATCTTTGATGTATTTGATGAAGTGGGAGTGAGGTTCGGACTAGAGGTACACCCAACTGAAATCGCGTTTGATATCGTTACGTCTGAACGCGCAATTGAGGCACTCAACGGGCGGGAAACCTTCGGATTCAATTATGACCCGAGCCATCTCGGTTATCAAGGCGTAGATTACGTCGCCTTCCTCGAAACCCTCAGTGAACGCATTTACCACGTCCACATGAAAGATGTCTGGTGGGCAGATACCGCCCGGGCGTCAGGGGTTTTTGGCGGGCATTTAAACTTCGGGGACGCGCGCCGATACTGGGATTTCCGCTCCATCGGACGTGGTAAAATTAACTTTGAAGAAATTATCCGTGCTTTGAACCACATGGAATATGACGGCCCGCTCTCTATTGAGTGGGAAGATAGTGGCATGGACAGGGAACACGGTGCCCGGGAATCCTGCGCCGCCGTCAAAGGCTACGATTTTGAACCCTCGACTGTCGCTTTTGATGCCGCTTTTGAGGAATAGCACCGGCTTTTTATCGTACGGGCGCAGTCGCCTCAACTCTTGCGGCCACCTCGCCCGTAAAAAATCAAATGGCTAAAGGCGCAATTTACCCATCCGAATCCAGAACGTTTCATGATATATGCACCGGTACCCGCATCCGCCAAGTGACAACAGCCTCAGCGCTGCACCACCACCCCTTTTTTATCATCCCGGCGTATGACGACGGGATGCGACGTCTCATTTTCGTGTCACACCGCACCGGCACCCCCCAAATTTTCGCAGAGGAACGCATTTCCGGTAACCTCCGGCAACTCACCGACAGCGCGGATTTAAGCGAATGGTCTGTGCATCCATCACATGATGGGCGAGCCGTCTTCTTTACCACAAACACCAGCGCGTGGCGGTTAGAACTAGAAACCTTAAAAGAACGAGAATTGTTCAACTTCGCCGCTTTTAATGGAGATAAGCACGGCAAAGCAGATAGAACTGAATACCCCACAAAAAAGCGAGAATCTGGGATGGTTGCTGCAGCGATGGGGACTACCGCGCTGAGCCACGATGACAAGTGGTGGGCTATCCGCTTCAATATTGGCGACGAATCGGCCCTCGCGATTGTCAACACTGACACCGGCGCGCACGAAATTATCCTCCGTCGAGACAGTATCGCGCACCTCCAATTCTGCCCCGATGACGCAAATCTGCTCTACTATGCCGGTCCGCTTACCGACAGGGCCTGGGTAATTCACCGGGATGGTAGCCGGAATCGCCGTCTTTATGAACGAAATGCGGAGAAAAAAGAGTGGATTACGCACGAAACATGGATTCCAGGAACCCGTGAACTCGCTTTTGTCAACTGGCCGCACGGGGTACGCGCCGTTCATGCGGACACAGGCATCGTTAGGCAAGTTACCACATTTAATGCATGGCACGCTATCTGTAATTCAGCAGGCACTTTAATGGTAGCAGATACCAACTTTCCCGATATCGGTATCCAAACCTTCAATCCGCTTGATAGTGTCGGAACACCGCAGACGTTGTGCTATCCGGAGGCATCATCTATAGGTGAACATTGGAATGCCCCATTTCCTTATGAGGAGGGCCCGATTAAAGTGTACGCACCGCAACATACTCATCCGCATCCCTCTTTTAGCCCGGACAACCAACATGTTATCTTCACATCAGATAGAAGTGGGTACGCCCAAATCTATGAAGCCGAACTTAGCATGGACTCCCGCATCATTAAAAAATAAACGAACTATACCAAACAAAGTTAAACAGAATTCATGAAAAATAGTAACAGTCAGAAGTTCAAACTTCGGTTTATAGAACAAGGGGGGAAGGTACGGCGGGCGGCCCCGCCTTGAAAGGTGATAAAAAAGCATTGGAAATTGCACAATAATCTCATTGTAAAATCTACGATAAGCACAGGGAGAAAAAAATGCCAATCGTCATCCCCAGACTAGTCGTTGAAATATTTCAACATACAAACTTCCGCGGCAGAATGGGTTATGTTATCGAGCCCGTTCCACATACCGGAAGAATTGGGTTCCAAGATAACATTTCCTCTCTTCGCATTTACAAAGGTTCTAACTTCTCATCCAATCCGAACTACAAAGTTATTCTTCATCAAAATGTCAACTACAGTGGCCAAAAATTAGCCCTCGGCCCCGGGTTTTATCCAAACTTGCACGATACCTCCTACAACTTCGCTGATAGAATTTCATCGATTAGCTTCGGTTCTACACTGGACGTAGTTGGGCCAGAATGGGGCACCATCCCACTGATTGTAGACTGTTACCAGCACGTGGAGTTCCGTGGCCAAAAGATTACGGTTTTGCGCGATATTGCGAATTTGCGCGACGCGCAAGGACGTACCTGGTTCGAAGATAGAATTTCATCGCTGCGCATCTTTAAGGGACCGGACTTCCCACGCGATGGGGCCGAGGTTGTCTTCTATGAGCACCCCGATTTTGAAGGGGCGAGCCTAACTGTGCGAATGGAACCGATGGAATATAAAAAAGAATTGCCAAACCTTCACCTCCTCCCACAAAATTTCGGGGATTCTATTTCAGCCATTAAGATTGAAGGATGGGCATCCTCAGGCGAATTCACCGAGATGGTATTTGAAGATGAATTTATCGGTAACCGCATGCGCCCGGAATGGCGGTGGGATGACCCGAAAGGTGGCGGTTCCTGGGCTGAACGGCAAGGTTACTTGGAAATGAGTACAGAACCGGGCCAAGACCTGTGGCACGGGCCAAACGGTAGAGGCGGAGATATGAGTGCGCCACGGCTGCTCATGGAAGTTGAAGGTGATTTCGCGATTGAAACACGGATGCGTATTACGCCACAACAACGAGAACACGGCGGTTTACTCGTTTGGAAAAACCCAAATCGATTCCTACGATTAGAAAAGACATCTGGGCCGCATGCATTCCGCGGTGATGTCCGTTTTGAACGTCATGTCAACCGCGCATTCCACCTACGTGGACGCGGCGGTGGCCTCAGAAATGCGCGCGAACTTTTCTTACGGATAGAGCGTAGAGGAAACCAGTTCTCCTCTTTTGCAAGTGGCGATGGGATTCAGTGGCGAAGTTGCGGACAAACCAATGTCGGAATGGGAAAACGAGTACACGTCGGCGTACACGCACTCTGCCCCGGCAACATACCACAGACTTTAACACGTTTCGATTTCTTCCGGCTCTTTAAGCGAAGGAGCGAAGCGAGTGAATACCGGCCGATTGTCGCAGAACAGGTGGGGCAATTGTCTGACGAAGAACGCGAACGGCAAATCGCCAACCGGCGTGAACGCGCTATGCGAGATCTGGTTTAACCCGCAAATTAACCAACATTGCTGCCGATATACCGATTGTCGGATATATGGAGGATATCATGCTGCGAAAAAATGACGTTTGGAGACAGTTTTTCACAATCACCCTGGCCTTTTTCAGCTGCCTGATTGTACACGTGACACCTAGGAAATACCGTCCACTACTACATCAATGGGAAACAAGAGAAAAAGTACGCTATGAAAGGTGGTAAACTCACCAAAGGCGAACTCTTACTTAGCATCGGTGACAGCTCTGATGGTTGCGATTACGATACCATCCAAGGTTATATTGACGAATTCAGAATCTACGATAGGGACTTGAGCGCGGCGGAAGTGCAAAATAACATGAAAGCGACAGGACTTGATGTCCAACCGGAGGCCAGCCTGCTGAGCCTCACCTGGGGACACATCAAAGCCCGACGTAGATAGCGTTGCGCGATGCGCTTTGGAGAAAACTTATGGATACGATTGGAGTTGGCGTTATCGGTTGTGGCAGCATGGGCAGAAGTCTTGCCACCAGTGCCCATGCCGTTGAAGGTATAGAAGTTATCTGTGTTAGCGATTTGCAACAAGCGTTGGGAAAAAAACTTAGCGAAGAACTCGGTACGGCATATACGCCGGACTACCACGAGCTGCTGGATGATGATAGCATTCACCTGGTACTCATCGCATCCCCGCCGTTTCTCCACGCTCCGATGGCAATTGACGCGGCGAGCGCGGGGAAGCACGTCTTTTCGGAAAAACCGATGGCACCAACGCTCGCCGATTGTGATGCGATGATAGCCGCGGCAACCGAAAACGATGTTAGATTGACTATCGGGCTGGTCTGTCGTTACCACGCCACACATTCCGCTGTGCGTCAGATTGTACACAGTGGCGAGCTCGGTGCCCCCGTCTGCATGATGGTACATCGCATCGGCGGCCCTTGGAGAAGTGGTGGTTACCACACACCGTGGCGATTGGAACGCGCAAAATCTGGCGGCAGCCTTATGGAGATTAACGCGCACGAAATTGACTTCATGCGCTGGACGTGCGGCGATGTTGCCGCTGTCTCTGCTAGTGGCGGGCAGTACATCCAAACAGAAAGCGACTATCCGGATGTGGTTCTGGCCTCATTACAATTCACGAGCGGTGCTGTCGGACTCCTCCATTCCAGCCACGTTTCTGCTGTAGGTGGATATGGCGGACGTGTTGATTGCGAAGGCGGCTCCATCTATTTTCCACAGATTTGGGGAGTGGATGCCACGATTGAGATTAAACCGTTTGAGGGCGCAGGACGACACATCAAGATTGCGGACATTGAGGTACCGCCCCCGGTACAAGAAGAGATTCGCGTTTTTGCAGAGGCGATTCGGAACGATACGCCGCCACCGATTACCGCCGGAGATGGTAGGGCTGCCGTCGAAATCGCTTTAGCAGCGTACCAATCTGTTGAAACCGGGGATACTGTTAAATTGCCACTATAGAGGAGCAATAGATGAAAATTTCAGTCTGGGATGGTGGACTTTCAGATACCTACCTGAGACAAGTCACACAACTCGGGGCGGACTGTATCGATTTTGGAAATAGCACTTCTTTTCCAGGTGTTAAGGAGCAAGGATACCCCGATTTAGACGAATTTGTAAGAATCAAAAAACGCATCCACTCCTGGGGGCTGGCCATTAACCGCGTCACGCTCCCAAATATCACGGAAAATTTCATGAAGGGCCGTCACGGGGGCGAAAAGGAACTTGAAAATACATGTAATGCCCTCCGTGTCTTCGCTGAGGCCGGGGTGCCCATCGCAAGGCAACGTTTCTGGGGAGATACCTTTGACGCGCTAATGACACGTTATACCGCGGTACACCGTGGCGGCTACACCTCCCGGGGCGAAAGCCGCGCCGCAACACGAAATCCGCCTGCTACCCCAACACTCCCAGAACTTGAGGACTGGTGGAACCGTTTTTGTGAAATCTATCGGGCACTCGTACCCATCGCCGAGGAATACGGGATAAAACTCGCCATCCATCCATCGGATGTACCCAATCCGGATACACCACTCGGCAGCCTCGGATTTCACCGCGTAACGGATGCCTTTCCAAGCAAAAATGTGGGGTATCTTTACTGCTGCGGTACCCGCGCTGAAGCCGGTGGTAGCACGATTGTGACTGATGAAATTAACAACTATGGACGCAAAGGACGTATCTTCATGGTGCACCTTCGCAACGTTCGGGGCAGCCTCGCAACCGCGGGGGCTTTCGAGGAAGTTCTACTTGACGATGGCGATATGAACATGTTTAAAATCGTTAGGGAACTCCAAAAAGTGGGTTTTGATGGTTGTATTAACGCTGATCACATTCCGCGGTTAGAAGGGGATAGTGGATTAGCGTATTCTGTCGGTTACATAAAGGCACTCTTTGCAGCGTTAACCGGATAGTCTGGAAGGTACGAATTGGAATTTGTGAGCAACCGTATCATCTGAGGACTGGAAGCTTGACGGGAAAAGATAAGAGCATGGCACACATAAAAATTGAAAAGGTTACGAAACGGTACGGTGATGTCGTCGCAGTCAAAGATTTTAATTTGGAGATCGAGGACAAGGAATTTGTCGTGTTCCTCGGCCCCTCAGGCTGTGGAAAAACGACGATGCTTCGCTTAATCGCCGGATTGGAAACCCCGGAAGAAGGGGACATTCTGATTGATGGTGAGCGCGTCAACAATCGCTCACCATCTGAGCGGGATATCGCGTTTGTGTTCCAATTCTACGCACTCTATCCGCATCTCACCGTCTACGACAACATTGCGTTTCCCCTCAAAGCTGTAAAGGTCGAAAAGTCAGAAATCGATGAACGCGTCAAGAGCGTTGCAGCAACGTTACAGATAACGGAGATGCTGAACCGGAAGCCGAACGGCTTAAGCGGTGGGGAGATGCAACGCGTTGCCCTTGGCCGCGCTATGGTGCGACAACCAAAAGTCTATCTGCTTGATGAACCGATGGCGAACCTGGATGCCAAACGGAGAATGGATACGCGGGCAGAAATAAAACGGCTACAACGAGAAATTGGGGCAACGACGATATTCGTTACCCATGACCAGGTTGAAGCCATGTCCCTCGCCGACAGAATCGCTGTCATCCACCAAGGCAGGCTCCAACAAATTGGCACCCCCTACGAAATCTATAATGAACCCAAAAACCTCTTCGTCGCGAGTTTTATGGGAATGCCTACCATGAACCTACTCGATGCAGAACAGACGTCACTCAACGGCGAAGCTGCGTTACGACTCAGTGATACCGATGTCTACCTCCACCTTTCAGAAAAACAACAAGCCCGTCTAAATGCGCCGCGCGGGAGTAGCAACCTTGTCTTCGGTATCAGACCTGAACACATCCGGGCAACACAAGAACCCGGTAAACGAAAAATTTCAGCCCCCGTTCACCTTGTAGAACCCCTCGGTCCTGTGAATATCTTAGATATCCGCCTCGGAACACAGCGTCAAACCGGAGAACCTATACTTCTCCGGGTGAGAATACATCCCTCTTTTCCTGCCGGCCCCGATGACACGCTTTGGTTAGATTTCGATGCTGAGCACATCCATCTTTTCGAGCGGGAAACGGAACAAGCCTTCTGAGGAGAAAACAGGTAAGCCACAAAAACAAAAAACCGATGGCGAAATCCTCCGCACGGTTTTATCGAAATCGAAAAAATATGAAAATACCTTGTGAATTAGCCGCCTTTGATTTAGACGGTACCTTATTGAGTAGTGAACATGCGGTATCGCCTGAAAACGCGCGCGCCCTTCAGGCACTCGTCTCAAACGATATCTTGGTAGTACTCATCTCTGGGCGGATGCACCGTTCTATTCTGCCCATTAGCACGCAAATCGGTTTAGAAAATCCAATTATTTCGTATAATGGTGGCCTGGTAAAACATGCCATCACCGGTGAGATTTACCATCACACCCCAGTTCGCGCCGACGACGCGATGGAGATTGTGAACGAATGCCGTTCGCAGCAGCTTCACCTCAACTTCTGCCTGAACGATAAACTCTATGTGGCAGAGCACAACGCTTGTACTGAACTGTACGAGCGCCGCACGGGTGTCCCGGCAATACCCATTGGCGATTTGCGTCAATTGGATGGGGAGACGCCTACAAAATTGCTAATTATTCACCATGCAGAAATTGAACGTCTCTTAAGCAATTTTAAAACTGATTATGCGGGGAAACTTTATGTCACACAAACGCAGCCGGAATACATTGAATTCATGAATCCAACCGTTACCAAAGGTAGGGCTTTGACTGCACTCGCGAGCCAATTCAATATTTCTCTGGAGAAAGTGGTGGGTTTCGGAGATAGTTACAACGATGAGAGTCTCCTCAAGACAGCGGGGTATGGAATAGCGATGGAAAACGCTGTTCCACCGATTAAGGCATGCGCGGATTACATCACAACAACTAATGATGATGATGGTGTAGCACGCGCAATTTGGCAGCGAATTCTGTGAGGAAGCACCGAAAATTCGCTATTAACGCCACTATAGGAAAATCTGTGACTCAGACGCAGGAATTGCCATCCTCTTTTTAAAGACATCTCAATCGACGAGGAACCGTTCTTGTGTCAATATCAGTGTCATCTCCAATCTTTCGTATTTTCGCAACTTTAACGCGAAGGATGCTGTGAATTCGTCACTTGAAATCGGAGGTGCATGTAACCAAAGCCGTACTTTAAAAACTCAATTGCCATTCGGCGGCTCTGAGTGCGGAAAGTCTGCTACCAACACGTAGGAATTGCCACGGTTTTTCAATGACACGTGAACAGAGTTATCTGCGAAATCAAAATGCTTTGCGAGCACAGCTATTAACTCCTCTTGTAACCCGTGCATTGTGTCGTAGTCAATATCAAATCTATCTTGTGTGATAATGATTTTCAGCCGGTCTTTCGCTACTTTACTCGATGTTAACTCTCGATTAAATGCTTTATTTATCTTGTGCAGAATATTTCTTAGACTGCTCATGATACCTTCTCATTTTACACGTGAGAACCGTTGAAGAAGCGAAGAGAAAAAATTTTTCTCACGGAACTCAGGAATAGGGATTTGGTGTCCAATCAAACGTTTGGCAATCCTCATGTACGCTTGAGCTGCCTCAGAGTTTTTCGTATGCACTAACGGGATACCGCGGTTGGTAGAGGCAATGACTCCTTTGTCTTCCGGGACCACCCCGATGAGATCAAGGCTGAGCACACTCAAAACATCTTTCTGGCTCACCATGGTGCCTCTGCGCACCATTTCTGGCGATAATCGATTGAGAACTAGGTTGAGGGGTTCAATTTCCATATGCTGCAACAAACCGGTAATTCTGTCAGCGTCGCGAATTGCGGAGACGTCTGGTGTCGTGACAATAAGTCCTTCTTGTGCGCCGGCTGCAGCATTTCGAAATCCATTTTCAATGCCGGCCGGGGAATCCACCAAGACGAAATCATAATTCTCACTGAGCCGGCTACAAATGGATTTCATCTGCCTGGGCTGGATATCGTCCTTGCTGTTTTTTTGCGATGCTGCGAGGAGCACCAGCCCGTCGACGCGTTTGTCTCTAACCAGTGCCCTTTCTAATTCACACCGTCCGTCAATAACGTCCATTGAGGTGTAAACAACCCGGCTCTCAAGTCCCATGACAACGTCCAGATTACGAAGTCCGATATCAGCATCAACGATGGCAACCATATTTCCCAAGAGGGAGAGCGCTGTCCCTAAATTGGCTGTGGAAGTTGTTTTGCCAACACCACCTTTGCCCGATGTTACTACGATGACTTTTCCCATAATCGAATCCTCCTCTAGGCTGTCACAAGTGCTTCAACAGTGATAACATCTTGAGGGCCAATACGCGCAATCTCCGGGTAGCCTTGTGGCTTTTGCCCAACTATCGGACGCGTAATATAATTGCCAATCTGAAGTTGCAAAGGAACTAAATTCATAGCAACAATGACTGAAGATAACCTACCGTTCATCCCGGCATGTGCGACACCGCGTAGCGAACCTAGAACGATAATGTCTCTGCCCGCACTGACTTCCCCCCCGGGGTTGACATTACCATATATAATCAGGTTTCCCTCTGGAAATGACTCTGTCTGACCGGATCTAACGGTTTTTCGCACGATTTTTGAGCGTTCTGTCTTTTTATTCAACGGGGGATTGGATTCCCATGAAAATGCGGTTGAAGAACCACCCTGTAACGCGCCTTTAGGAAAATCAATACCACTTACCTGCAAGTTGTATGTTTCTTCAAGTTTGACTCTTAAGGAATCTAAATTTTCTTTGGTTAGGGCTGGAGGGGTTATGTCAATCTGCACCGAGACACCGGCCAAAGGTTGATTCATATGCGCCAATGTCTCATAAATGGCGTTAGAAACGTCTTCTATTGGTAGATTTGGCGTAATAATCAGATGTAAACCATCTCTATACGCGCGCAGATTCACTCGTGGATTTTCCCTTTTTCCATCTCTCATGCTGTGATTCGTTATCATGTTTCATCCACCAAGCTGAGCAAGAACATAGGGGCCTTCTGGAATGGCTGCTATCTGTGCAGCCTCACCGTATCGTGCCAATAACTCGTCAATGCCTTCCTGAACACTGTGCAGGGGATGCACAAACAACTTTGACTGTTTCGCATACGGGATACCGTCTGAGTAAAAATAGATATCGGCTTTCCGTGCTGCCTTAGCCAATTCTTCTAGCTGCCACGAATCAATTACAAAGTTGGCTGGGTTATAAAGCCCTTCTACGAACATCTCCAGATTTTCTGTTTTGAACAGAAGTTCCGTGAATGGAACGCTTCCGATTCCTTCATGACACGCCGCCACTAACAAAATTGCGCCGCCTTCTTTGACAACCTCAACCGCTGTCAATAACCCTTTAATCGCTTGATAGAACGTAGCATCCAATGGATGTCCCGCACTGGATACAACTACGGCATCCACCGGGGCTTCAAGTGTTGCGCTCGCCTGATTTTCCACAAACGTGGCGCCGACACGGTGTGACTCGACAACATCACCTGCAAAAACGCCTGTTATCTGTTTCTGCTTATCGATTGCTACATTCAGATTAAAGTCAACGCCCACCATCAACGCAATTTCAGTTGCCTCGGCGTGGAAGGGGTTGCCATCTAATACGCCAACGCGGGAATTCGGATGCTCCATCAACACGGGACCGTGCATTACCTTCATCGTCTCAACCGAGGCAAGCCCTGGGCAAATCGCCTTCCGTCCACCAGAGTACCCCGCCATCAAATGTGGCTCAATGAGCCCGGTTGTAATCTTAAGCTCGGCATCGATGTACCTGCTATCAATGTAAACCGGGGTACCCCGCCCGGTTTCTCCCAGGTAGGAATGCGTTTCCGGCTGCTGCGAGAAATGGTTAAGGATGCGATACCTCTCCAGAATCTCCCTGCCAACGAGCTGCTCAAGTTCCTCATCCTCATTGGGCCGATGGATGCCAGTCGCTATGAGAATGGTTAGCTGTTCGCGTCGGATGCCGGCCTGTTCAAGGGTTTCTAACAGCGGTGGAAGAATTACCTGATTCGGTACGGGACGGGTGAGATCCGAAATGACGATGCATGCTGAGCCGCGTCCAGTAGCCAAATCGGCTAAAGCTGGTGAGGCAATGGGCTTCGCAATCGCCTGGAGAATTGCCGCGTCAACATCCGCCAAAGGCACACCGGGGGACGTTTCCAAGACACCTGCTAGATTTTTGTCAGGAATCTCTACGCCTAATGTTCCATGCCCATATCTCATATTGACTTGCACTTCTAAATTTCCTTTCGGTAAAATCCAATGGATTATTCCAGACGGCACCCATTGAACGTTCCCGCATAAGACATCTGCCCATTATTGTGAGGTTTCGCGCCTTTTTTCACGATACGGTGCAGCTAGGAAACCCTATCTACCGGGCGCGGTGTAAAAACCAGATCAAGGATAGAAAAATATTGATTTTCGTGACAATGTATGCTACACTATTTACATATTTTTAGCAAGTACTAACATGTTTTCGCTAATAGCGCCTGGAGCGTCGAATCTACATGCAACGGATTGAAGTTACTACAAAACCTAATGGTGCTGGACGCAATTGGCTAGAAGTCGGTTATTTTGAAACCGATACCTTTGGCCGCAAACAGTGGATTAAGAAAAACGTCCCGCATCAGGATACAAAGCTCACCGTCGATAGGCAATACTCACCGCGAGGCGAAACTATCGACTGGATTGTGCTAATTCCGGAAAATTATCCGTTTACCCTTGTCAAAATTACCTACGACAGGCTCAACCCGAAAGCGGTGGAAGTCATTTGGGGGCCGGGGGGTGTAACACCGCCCGAAACCTCACGTGAGGATAAAATCCGCCGTGTTTTTGAATTGACGGCCGGTAACGAGGAACTGACAACGCTGCTAAAGCAACTCCTCAACACCGCATAAACACATTACCGCACCGCTGCGCCCAGAACAGCCCGCTAGCGCCTTCTATCTCGCAACTACCAGCCATAACGCTCGGGGCCCCAAGGCTTTTTAATCAATTCCTGTTTTGCCATCACGATTGTTTTACTCGGCACGTCGTCATATACAATCACACCGGGGCCGACGACGCTATAGGAACCAATTCGTCTACCGGGCATAATAATCGCGTTGACACCGGTTCTGCAATAATCCCCCATATAGGTTGCGTTGGCGCCATAAGCGGGGAGTTCGTAACGTCCTTCTACCTGAATCGGCGTCTCTTTATCATCGAACCGGAGCGTGCCGCACACCGTCGCCGCCCCAACATCCGTTGCAGCCCCGAAAACGCCGGACATCTCACAATAATGGTAAAGATAGACTTTATCAAGCATTACCCCGGACATCTCTGCCCCATGCCCGACGATGCACCGGTTCCCGATAGCACTACTCCCAATGTCACAGTAATCGCTGATACGACACTGATTCCCCACAAAGATGTTTCCGTGTAAAATAGCACCGTTTATGATGGTGTTATTTTTCCCGGCAATGAGTGTGCCGTTGATGACAACACGGGGGCCGATAACAGAATTTTCTCCCAAAACAACGTGTCCATTAATTTCGGCAGCTTCAGAAATTGTTGCCCCTTTTGCAATCCGCGATTTGTTGTGGCTCTCGCGAAGCTGCTCCACCTCATCGTCCACCACGCATCGATTCGCTTCCAAAACGTGCCACGGTTTATCTACATCGACAAAAAAATCCGTGGTTTCTACCGCTAGTACTGTTCTGCCTTCATCAATCATCAATTGAATAGACTGGGCTATCTCAGACTCCGGTGGTGGCATTCCGCCGACAGGCACGCTTGTCACGATACCGGGGTTTCTCAATAGATAAGGCGTTGTGCTTTTCTGCCTAAAAGCGTAAACCCCACAAAGCCGATGTGTCCCGCCGCGTGGATGCCCTTGAACACCTGTCAAACAGTCATCACTGATACCTGCACAAAGCCAATTCCTTCCATCTTCTGAAGTCAGCCGCTGTACTAATGCCGCAGCCTCAGTACCGTCATGAGACAGTGTACCAAGCATATTACGCAAATTCCCAGTACTGGTTACAATATCGCCATAAACAAGCAGATATCGTTCATTTTTAAGGTGTTTCATCGCCTGCAATGTAGCGGTTACGGTGCCATCAGGTGTATTTTGCGTCACAAATTCAACATTCGGGATGTCAGCAACTGCCCCGCGTACCTGTTGTGCGTAATGTCCAATCACAACGATAATTTGTTCACAACCTATTTCAAGAAGCGTTTGCGCCAATCTACGAACTATCGGTGTATTGGCAACAGGTATGGTGCATTTCTGGCGGAATTCACCGTAGGGCCACACTTTTCGCCCGAATCCGGCGGCAAGAACAATCGCGCTATACATAATTAATTTATCCGTTTTCCTCGTCGAACGCCTCAGACTTGTCCGTAGGATAGGAAATACCTAACCTGTTCCACGCCACATGGGTATGAACAAAGTCTGCTAAGAATTTTACATCCGGCCGCGGGCTTCTTAAGTGCTCCTCAAAACGGACGGTACCAAGGACTTGCACGCCTGTTAACCTCTCGATTTCAGCGGAATTTGTTTCTTCGGCAAGTCCTGTCGGTTCTGCATCTATCCGATTTAGGATGATGCCTGCTATCTCAAGATTCGCTTGTCTCGCAAACGTTACAGTTAAAACCGTATGATTCAACGTTCCGAGCCCGGCCCGGGCGACAATCAGCAGCGGTAATTGCAAACGGGCGTTCAAATCTGCAACCCAAAAATCGTCATGAATTGGAACTGCTATCCCGCCAACACCTTCGACGACGAGAAAATCGTATTTTCGCTGTAATTTTTCAAACACCGTTTCGATAGCGGAAACAGAAATCACCCGGTTTTCTAACCGTGCCGCGACTGACGGGGCAAGTGGATGTCGCAAGCAGATTGGGTTAATCTGCTCCAAGGCATCATCTACTTGCGCGGCGTGCTTCAGAAATCGGGCATCCTCATCGCCGCCGGTGCTAATCGGTTTCATGACGCCGACATTAACGCCCTTCTGCTTCAACCAAGCCGATAGCCCGCCCGCGATGACTGTTTTCCCAATCTCCGTATCTGTGCCTGTAATAAAGATACCCTTTCGCATGATTTAGCGATTCTAACATAATAACGACTTTTTTAAACTTAATTTTTCATGTTCGAGTTTTAATGTCTATTTATCCGAAGCATACTTTCCCGGTTAACAACCTTGGCGTTGCTGAAAGCTGCGAAATGTGTTATAATTCCGTTTGTGTCAATGCTTGACTACTTCACATACTTATTTATTTTTTAGGCGTTACGAACGGCATCTTTGCCGGTTTTACCGCTGCTTCGCAGTTGAAAACCGCTGCAATAAGAAGGGTGGCATAAAACCTTACTTAGGCTATAAGCAGTTCAGTTGGAAAAAGGAGAATTTTTGTGAATAGATTGGAAGTCGTACATAGTCAAACCACAATAGTCGGTTTCTCTCTAGAAACGATAAAGCATATTTGGCGTGAACAGTGGCGTGCCGGTATTATCACAGGCTTTGGTTTCGGATTTCGCGCGATGACAGGTGCGGTAGCAATTCTCATGTTCATACCGATACTTGCTACCGCCGAGGAAAGTATATTAGACAAAGTCAAAGAGAGAGGGCGGGTTATCAGTGGCGTGCACGGTGGACTGCCCGGTTTTAGCTTTCTTAACCAAGATGGTACCTGGAGCGGTTTTGATGTGGACTACTGTCGGGCGATTGCGGCTGCTGTCTTAGGCGATGCGGATAAAGTTGAGTACGTTCCGTTAAAGGCGCCGGAACGCTTTCCCGCGCTCCAGACGGGTGAGATTGATGTCCTGATTCGAAATACCACTTGGACGGTTATCCGGGATACACAGGCAGCCGCTGACTTCGCGCCTACCACCTTTTATGATGGACAAGGGTTTATGCTTCCGAAAGCACTCGGTATCACATCGATAGAGGAGCTGGCCGGCGCGACTATCGCTACAACAGCAGGAAGTACCACAGAACTCAATCTTACTGATACCATGCGCTCGTTAGATATTGAGTTTAATCAAGTTGTCTTTGAGGAAATTGATACGTTATACAACAGCTATGAGCAGGGACGGTGTGATGTTGTAACGGGTGACAAGTCGCAGTTAGCCGCGCGGCGACATGTGTTAAAAGAGCCGGAGGCCCACGTCATCTTAGATATCACCATCTCAAAGGAACCGCTGGGGCCCGTCACGGCACACGGAGACAATAAATGGAATGATGTCGTGAGTTGGGTGGTTTATGCAACCTTTTTCGCGGAAGAACACGGTATCACACAAACGAACGTGCATTCTTTTAAAACGAAAAATCCGGAGATTCAACGTTTTTTAGGGGAGAGTGGCAATATCGGCGAAAAGCTTGGGCTACGAAAAGACTGGGCAAAGCAAGTTATCGCTACTGTGGGGAACTACGGCGAAATTTTTGAACGCAACCTCAATTCTATCGGGATACCCCGTGGACTCAACAAACCTTGGAAACAAGGTGGATTGCTCTATTCTATGCCGTTCCGTTAGGCCCCGGTAATTAATGCCGAGCACCTACCTATTCCGCGTTACCACTCGTGGTTACCAATGAAGGGACTCCCTTAACAATCCCAAGCCTTTAGGCTTCGGGTTCAACCCCGTTGCCTCGTGCTAAAATAAAAAAAGGGTTGACAGTTACACATGATAATATCTCGTAGGCAGACATGACAAGCGTAGTTGCAAGGCTACGTGTCTGCCTCCTACTTGTCAGGGGATAAAATGCGAGATATGAGATATACCCAATGGCAATTAAATCACACAAGATAGCGTTAGACGCTACAGCTGAACAATGCACGTGGTTTTCACAACAATGCGGTTATTCGCGTTTTGCCTACAATTACGCTCTGTCGGATTACAAAGACACCCCGCGACATTGGAAAGAACTTAATAATCGTTTTAATATCGCAAAAAAGGCAATAGATTGGACGAAAGCGTTAGAGCAGCGTGCTGCGTTATTTGGGATAAAACATTTTGGTGATGCGATATCACGGTATAAAATCGGGGAAAATAGATTCCCTAAGAAAAAGAGAAGGAGAGACAGACAATCGTATAGCACCGATCCTGCGACGACAGTGATAGAAGGAAAACGTATTAGATTGCCTAAAATCGGGTGGGTTCGGACATTTCAAAAGTTGCGATTTAAAGGTGAGATTACAAAAGTAACTATATCAAGAACAGCACACCGTTGGTTCGTCTCTATAACCGTTGACACAGGCAAAACTAATGCGCCACGAGACACACGTGGACTCCCTGTTGTCGGGATAGACGTAGGTATCAACTCACTTGCTACACTTGATACAGGTAAGCAGTATCCGAATCCAAGAACGCTAAAACGATTTGAGAAAAAGCTGAAGCGTGAACAACGTTCGTTGAGTCAGAAAGAGTATCTATCAAATAACGGGTATCAGCAGAAACGGAAAGTGGCGCGTATCCACGATAAGATTGCTTGTCTCCGAAATGACGCTCACCATAAAGCGACTACAGACATCGTCAATATGGCAAGCGTGATTGGCATAGAAACGCTCAAGATTACGAACATGCTTAAGAACAAGAACCTTGCCAACGCGTTATCAGATAGCGCGTTAGGTGGGTTTCTCGCTCTGCTCAAATCTAAAGCAGATGAACTTGGAATACCTATCAAAGAAGCGCCACAATTCTATGCCTCAAGTAAAACGTGTAGCAGTTGTGGACACAAGAAAGAAAAGTTATTGTTGTCAGAACGCCAATACAATTGTGGTGCCTGTGGTATTTCTATAGATAGGGACCAAAACGCTGCGATAAATCTAAAGCACCTCGCCGTCGGGCTGGCGGAGAGTTAAAACGCTTGTGGAGTTTGTGTAAGCCCCCGTTTGGGGGCAGTAAACGTTGAAACAAGAACGGAGGAATCCCACTGCTTTAGCTGTGGGAGGAAGTCAAAGTCAATTTATTTCTCCGTAAACTAAATGATTCTCGAAAAAATGATTGAACCGTAAATCGCTAAATTGTATCATGGAAGCCTGACGACAACCGTAGGGCACCGAAATTCATCGGAGCGTCAAAATTTCCCTGATAAAAAGGACTGAAGGAGTTCATGGAAAGCAACTTACCTAGAACGACATCAGAGAACCCTTCTTTCTGGCGGGATGTCCGTGTACTACGCGTCCTGTTTCAGATTCTGTTCCTGATTGGGGTTATCCTGTTAGCGGGGTTCCTCTACGCAAATATGCTAAGAGGGCTGAACAAGCTCGGACTGACTTTGAATCTCGGTTTCCTGGATGAGGAAGCAGGATTTGGGATATCCGAGGGGATTCGCTACACCCCATCGGACTCGTATCTGAAGGCGTTTTGGGTAGGAGTTGTCAATACCCTAAAAGTGAGCCTAATCGGAATTGTGTGTGCTACAATCTTAGGGCTTAGCGTCGGGGTACTTCGACTTTCCAGCAACTGGTTAATCCGGAACATCGCCGGAATCTACATTGAATGTTTCCGTAATATCCCGTTGCTTCTACAGATTCTATTTTGGTATGCCATCCTCCTGCAATTACCGAAGGTGCGCGGAAGTTTCACGTTTTTCGATGTTGTGTTCCTGAATCAGCGCGGTATCTACTTACCATCTCCCCATCCTACATCTGGATTGAATATTTGGCTCGGTTATCTCTTGGGCGGTTTTATTTTAGGACTGATGCTCTATGCTGTGCGCTGGCGAAAACTCCGCCAGCTTGAACGCCCCGGCTTTCCTGCGAAATGGGCACTCCCGGCATTCTTGCTCGTCGCCGGCGGTGGATGGTTTTTAACACCGGGAAACCCGTATGAATTTACAGTTCCTGTTTTGAGCGGCTTCAACTTTGTAGGCGGTATCAATCTTGGGCCCGAGTTCGCTGCCCTTTTGATTGGGCTAGTTGTTTACACCGCTGCTTTCACCGCAGAAATCGTGCGGGCCGGAATCCAAGCTGTGGAAAAAGGACAACGTGAAGCAGCGAAAGCGGTAGGATTAAACGAATCTCAAACGCTGGTGTTGGTTGTGCTCCCGCAAGCGATTCGCGTCATCGTGCCCCCGCTCACTAGTCAATACTTGAACCTGACGAAAAACTCTAGCCTCGCAATTGCAATCGGCTTTCCGGACCTGTTTAGCATCGGAAATACGATGATGCTTCAAACCGGACAATCCATTCCCGTTTTTGCAATGATTATGGTGAGTTATCTTCTTATTAGTTTAACCACATCCGCCTGTATGAATTGGTATAACGGGTGGATTAACCGCATCGGACGATGAGAAGGATGCCGAATTTCTGGCACCTTCTTCTTAAACCGAAATGAGAGTGGATATTGGAAATCAGTAGACATTTCTGCAGTTCAGATGAGAGAGATTGCCTGCTCAGTAAGTGGCCCAACCTCCCTAAATTCCGCTTATCCGCCGGATTCTACAGGTACTTCCGAACCTTCACGGGTGTCATTCAGCGTCCACAATGTCCAAGTCATTGTAAATCCTACGATAAAATATGAAAGCGCAAGAACTCACACATAACATAAAACCGCCAGACACAAAAAGCTTTCTCCAATGGTTAAAGGCGAACTTGTTTAACACGTGGTTCAGTACGGTTTTAACCTGCTTAGCACTTATATTTTTATATTTTGTTTTCAAAGGGATTTTGACGTGGGCATTCACACAAGCAAATTGGCGGGTTATCCCGGCCAATTTACAACTTTTTGCAATCGGTTCCTATCCACGGAATCAGATATGGCAAATCTGGGTAGTACTCTATACGTTAAGTGCGCTAACCGGTTTGAGTGCTGGGATTTGGGGCGGCCTAACATTTCGATTTGCCCTTGTCGTCGCCGGCATTTGGGCTTTCCTTGCCGTGCTGCCTTTTGAACCGTCAACGCGATTCCTATTTTTGGGAGAAGTGCTGGTGATAGGGGGAACTTTATTTATCGGCAGGAAGGGAAAAAAAGTGAGGCTTTGGGTTATAGCCGGTTGGTTACTCTCCTTCCCGTGGACGATGCTCATGCTACGCGGATTTGGTCCGAATACGGTGTTAACAACAAATTGGGGCGGGTTACTCCTCACGCTGGTTTTAGCAACGATTGGAATTGTGGTTAGTTTTCCGATGGGTGTGTTGTTAGCACTTGGCCGGCAAAGTACACTCCCTGCCATCAAATGGGTTTCCATTGCCTATATTGAGTTAGTCCGCGGTATTCCCCTGGTAACCATTCTCTTCATGGCACAAATCATGATTCCGATTTTTATGCCTGACGTCCGCTTTGATAAAATCTTAAGGGCCATGTTCGCACTCACCTTTTTCGCGGCCGCATACATGGCGGAGAATGTCCGTGGCGGGCTACAAGCGATTCCGAAAGGACAGCATGAAGCAGCCCAAGCGATTGGGCTAAACTATCCACAATCGATGCTTTTTATCGTTTTACCCCAAGCATTGCGCTCGGTGATTCCAGCGATTGTTGGGCAATTCATCGGACTCTTCAAAGATACCTCACTGGTGGTTATTATCGGGCTGCTGGATCTTCTGGGGATTGCCAAAACCGTTCTCGCAAATCCGGATTGGCAAGGATTACCCACTGAAGTTTATCTATTTGTTGCGGGCATCTATTTTATTTTTAGTTACTCAATGTCTTATGCAAGCCAGAAGCTTGAAACGGCACTCGGCGCCGGAAAGTTTTGATGTCCAACGATTGATAAAAGGTAGAGGCGTTCCACGGGGAGGATAAAGAAAATGGACGAACACAAAAATTCATCCACGGACTCAATTATTATCTGCGAGGATATTCACAAGTGGTTTGACGATTTCCATGTCCTCAAGGGTGTTACCACTTCATTCGAAAAAAGCGAAAAAGTAGTGATATGTGGCCCTTCCGGTTCAGGCAAATCTACCTTTATCCGGACGTTGAATCGTTTGGAGGTTCATCAGCGAGGCCGAATTGTTGTTAATGGAATTGAACTCAGCGATGATGTTCGGAATATCGACAGAATTCGGCAAGAAGTCGGGATGGTGTTCCAACAGTTCAACCTGTTTCCGCATTTAACGAATTTACAGAACATCACTTTGGGACCAATCCGCGTCAAGAAAATGCCAAAAAGCGAGGCAGAATCGATAGCGATGGCGCTATTAGAACGAGTGGATATCGTAGAGCAAGCATACAAATTCCCCGCAGAAATTTCCGGGGGACAACAGCAGCGCGTCGCAATTGCAAGGGCTTTAGCCATGGAGCCGAAAATTATGCTATTCGACGAACCGACTAGTGCACTCGATCCGGAGATGATTTCCGAAGTGTTAAATGTCATGCGGGAATTGGCACACTCCGGAATGACAATGCTTGTTGTTACACACGAAATGGGGTTCGCGCGTGAAGTGGCTGAACGCATCCTTTTCTTTGATGACGGCGCAATTGTGGAAGAGGCCACACCTACAGATTTCTTTGATAATCCACAACATGAACGCACAAAACTCTTTATCTCACAAACGTTACAACATTAAAACGACGCTGTTCCAGGCTACCGATACGCGGAATTCCAGAATTAGATTTTGCTATCGTTTTTATGCACTCGGTTGTGTTCAATCCAGCATCTCTAATAAATGGAGCAATATTTTATGCGGCTTAAAGATAAAGTTGCCATTGTTACAGGGGCCGGCCGTGGCATCGGCAAGGCAATCGCTGTACGCTTCTCCGAAGAGGGGGCAAACGTTGTCGTGGATGATGTAAATCCCTCACTCGGCACTGCTACCTTGAATGAGATTCGTGAGGAAGGCGGCACAGGACTATTTGTCCGGGCGGATGTCTCCAATGCTGAGGAGGCGAAACACCTCATCTCGAAGGCAGTTGAGGGTTACGGGGGTGTTGACATCCTGGTAAACAACGCTATCTGTTCAACGGAAGATGTACTAAACAACAATTGGGAGGCAACTCTTGGCGTTGCCTTGAGAGGTACCAGTCACTGCTCGGAAGCAATCATCCCAGTAATGCAACAGGTTCAGAGCGGAAGCATTGTCAATATCGCTTCTGTTAATGGGCTCATCGGCTTGCAAGGAATTCATGCGTATTCTGCTGCGAAAGGTGGGGTTATTGCCCTAACCCGCTCACTGGCTGTGTTACACGGCAAAGATAATATCCGCGTGAACTGTATCTGCCCCGGAACGGTGCAAACCGAGGTATGGGGCCCGATGCTCGAAAGGAATCCGCACATTTTGAACGAAATTACCCCGTGGTACCCATTAGGACGCATCGGGAAACCTGTTGACATCGCGAACGCTGCACTTTTTCTCGCCTCTGATGAAGCGAGCTTCGCGACGGGTGCAGTTTTTGTGATTGATGGCGGCTTAACCGCGGGAAATCATCAGTTTCCAATCTAATCTCGAATCCAATTAAGAATCGGGAAACTATCTACCTGAGTTTGGAGAGAATTGCTCTTCGCGATGTGGAGGAACAAGATGGTAACACCAACACAAATTGAATTTTTTCAAGAAAACGGATATCTCAAATTTGGGAGCGTTTTAGACGAGAACGGCGTTGAAGCCATGCGTGCAGGATTAGATGCTGTGATTGAATTTGAACTGAAGAAAGGCGATGATTCGTCCCCCGAATTCAAGTATGGACACGATAGGCATGAAAACGTCCTTAATAGAGGTGCGGGGCACCCGCGCGCCATTCATCAATACGTGAACATGTGGAAGCGAGATGGGCACTATGAACAGGCTATCCATCATCCCTTAATAGCAGGAACCGCACGCGCGCTGTTAGATACTCCTGAGGTGCGTCTCTGGCATGACCAGGTGATTTCTAAGCCGCCGCACGATAATGGGCACTTCGGCTTTCATCACGACTTCTTCTTTTGGCCCCTCAGCCCACCTAACATTGTCAGTTGTTGGCTCGCCTTGGACGATGCAACGGTAGACAGCGGCTGCATGCATGTGATGCCTAAGAGTCACAAGGATGAACGGTTCTCTGTCGCGGAAAGGACAGCGTTAAGTGTGGAAACCGATGCTGCACGGAAGAGTGGACGCAAACTCCCACCCAATCCATGGGATGAAAGACGGGGACTGGATATCAGTCACGGTATCCCGGTGGAGTTGAAAGCCGGTGAATGCATGTTCCATCACTGCTTAAACTTTCACGGGACACCCCCGAATATAACGGAGCATGAACGGCGCGCATTTGTCATGATTTTCATGGCGAAAGATGTTTGTTACAACAATGCACAATCCCCGAATCACATCCTCGTTCCGACAATTGAGGTGGAAGATGGTGAACCGCTGGTGGGGGATGGTTTTCCGGTAGGGTAACCCCGTCTAGTTTACGGTTTCCCAACTTCCAGTTTCTGATGTGGGTATAACCGAGAAAGGAGTAGAAATGACGACAAAAAACAGACCGAACGTTATCTTTATTTTGACAGATGACCAGGGGCCTTGGGCGGCCGGTTGCTGTGGCAACGATGAGGTACGCACACCGCATTTGGACCGGTTGGCTTCTGAAGGGACGCGATTTGAGAATTTCTTCTGCACAAGCCCCGTCTGCTCACCCGCCCGCGCAAGTCTCATGACAGGGCGCATCCCCTCAGCACACGGCGTACACGATTGGATACGCGATGGTAACATGCCACCAGCCCCCGCGCGCTATTTAGACGGTTTAACCTGCTATACTGACGTTCTCGCAGCCAATAACTATAACGTCGGGCTCAGCGGTAAATGGCACCTCGGCGATAGCTTGACGCCGCAGCACGGGGTTAGCCACTGGTTCTGTTTACCCACCGGCGGGAGTCAATATAACGATGCGAATATGATTCGAGATGGCCAGGTGGAAGTCCAACCTGGCTACCTTACCGATGTCATTACCGATGATGCATTGGACTTTATTTCGACGAATCAAGCCGGCCCGTTCTATTTGAGCGTCAACTACAATGCCCCACATACACCGTTTACAGGGCATCCGCAGGATATCGTCGACTCTTACGACGATTGCCCGTTTAAAACATGCCCGCAAGAAGCCTTACACCCTTGGGCCGTCCACGGCGCAGCAATTCATATGGGAAATCGGGAATCTTTGAAGGGCTATTTCGCTGCGATAACAGCCCTCGATTTAAATGTTGGCCGGATTTTGGAACGGCTGACGCGCCTCGGAATCCGCGAGGAGACACTGATTGTGTTTAGTAGTGACAATGGGTATTCATGCGGGCACCACGGTTTTTGGCATAAAGGAAATGGGACTTTTCCGTTGAATATGTATGAAAACTCTGTCAAAGTCCCGTTTATCATGAGTCACCCGGGTGTCATTCCAGAAGGGCGCGTCCGGGACGCTATGGTAAGTCAATACGACTTTATGCCGACGCTTTTGGACTACCTTGGCCTCGAGCCTCCAAATGATGATATGTCGCCGGGAAGCAGTTTTCTTCCTGTCATCTCCGGCGATGCCTCCGATGGTAAAGAAGAAATCGTCATTTACGATGAATACGGCCCAGTCCGCATGATTCGGACGCAAGAATGGAAATATGTCCACCGCTATCCCTATGGACCGTGTGAACTCTACGATTTAGTAAATGACCCGGCTGAACGGAAAAACATGATTGATGAGAAATCTCAGCAAGCGCGAATCAGGGACATGCGACAGCAGATGGGCGCCTGGTTCACCCGATATGTAGTACCTGAATTGGACGGTGCCAGATGCGCTGTTACCGGCGGGGGGCAAGCGGCAAGGATTGGAGCCAACGAATGCGCGGAAGGTGCTTTCCATCCTAGATACGCACCGCCACGGCAGACTGTCTAGAAAAGGGGAACCATAAAGAAGCTACTTATACTGACATTCGAAGAAGTGGACAAAGTCCAGATATACCTTGGTTCCGCAGCCCCTTGAAGAACTTTCGTTTCTCATGGGAAACTTGATTCCGTTGGAGAGGACTGAAATGACGCGTGCCTTTGCTCCTGGTAACATCTCTTGTATTTTTAAGATTATTCCGCACCCTGATGCAACGCGCATGCACTCGCTCGGTATGGGATTTACAATCAAAGAAGGGGTTATCGTCACAATCTCTGCGCATGATGAGACAAAGGTTCTTTTTAATGGGGCGGAAATTGATTTTCCGACGGTACGCGCTGTGATTGATAAGTTAAGTCAGCGCACTCGCCTGACAAAACTGAATAGGTTTATTGCAGAGATTAGCTCGCCATTACCGTTAGGATGTGGATTCGGGCTGAGTGGTGCATCCGCATTAGCGACTGCATACGCGCTGAACGAATGCCTCGGACTTCATGCAACGAGGAAGGAGCTGGCCATGATAGCGCATGTCGCCGAGGTGGAAAACCGGACGGGCCTCGGTGATGTATGTTCACAATACCACGGCGGTTGCCTCGCTAAGTTGAAAGAAGGGGCCCCGTTAGACGCTAAAAGGGTGCCCGGAATTGACGAACACCCTATCTACTATCGCTATTTCAGTTCTATCCAAACTAGTGAAGTGCTATCAAACGGTGAACAGGTGGCGCGTATCAATTGCGCTGCGGATACCGCATTAAGCGCCTTAAAACAACTTGTTCATCGCCCGGGAAATGTTGCATCCTCCTGGCGGGGAGTCCCTCCGGAAAACGATGTGTTTAACGCTTGCTTAGCGGTATCCAAGCAGTTTACAGTGGAAAGTGGCCTGCTTCGCGACTTGCAAGTGATAAAGACGATTGCACAGATTGAAGCGGCTGGCGGGGGCGCCTCAATGATTATGTTGGGAAATGGCGTTTTTAGTACTCACGCTTTTGACAAGGCACTGAAGACACGGTTATGTCTAAATCCCGCTCACCTTATCAGCGAATGAAGAACGCGAAGCACGCTACTGTAACAAACCGCTTACCAGTAAGCGCAATCGTAAGCTTGTGCGCACTGATGCTCCTAATTTTCTCGATGCTGATTCAGAACGCGGCAGCGGGTGGGACGATAGCGTTTGAGAACGTAACGTTCGGGTTCAAAGGAAAGTACAAAGTGGCGACTTGGGCACCGCTTGATGTCACTGTTCGAAGTGAGAATGAACCCTTCGACGGTGAACTCCGAGTGGAAGTGCGAAACTTTTTTTCCGATGTGCTTCTACAAAGGTATGCAACATCCCTCAAACTGAATAAGATTCAACGCCGGAGGATACAACTCTACGTATACTCCCCTAAAATTGCGACAAAACTGATGATTCAACTCGTGCCTGATGGGAGCCCAGCAAACCCCGATACCCAAATTTTAAGCGGTAATTCAGGAAAAGGTGAACCCGTTAATCCGGGGAAAAATATTCTGTCCGCAATGGAAATAATCCCCGCAACCCCGATTGCGCGTAAAGACTATTTCGTACTAGTGCTTGCGCCAAGCGGCGACAGATTACAGCAATTTGTGGATAAAAAACAGTTAGGGGAGACAGACGCACAAATACACGTCAGTTATCTGCCGAATGCGAGCGCAATGCCGAAGCAGTGGATAGGCTATCACGCCGTTGATACGATAGTCATTCGCGAAGTGGCGTTGGCGGAAAGAAATATATCTAAACAACAGCAGATAGCACTTTTAGATTGGGTACAGCACGGCGGCACCCTCTTACTCTCCGGTGGAAGCAATTTTCACTATCTACAGAAGAGTTTCGTTGAACCGTTCCTTCCCGTCCAAATGAACGGTGTGGAAACCGTTGATAAAATCGACAGGAATGCGCTCAAATTTGGGATTTTAGGCCCGGAATTTGAAACGAATCCTGTCCAAAAAATCCGATTTACCCCCAAAGAGAATTGTCAAATCGTCATGGGGACTTCTGAAGACATCTACATCGCAAAAGGGAGGTTCGGCAACGGACAGATTCTATGTCTCGCTTTTGACTATAATGCGCCACCGTTCTCGGTACCGGAAATAGGCGCGGCTTTTTGGGAGCACTTACTTAAAACAGACGGAAAATCCCCGCGCTATCTCGCAGAACGGTATGCGCCGCATCGCGAGCACGAGCGGAAGATTTATAAACAATTTCTATTAAAAATGCCGACGCGGGTACCACTCATTCAATTCATCGCTATCGTCTTACCTCTGTATCTGCTTAGCTTTGGCGGCATCTTACTCTATTTAGGGCGTACACAAAACCGGGCACGCAGCTACTGGATAGCCGGCGGGCTCGTTGTACTCATTTTCATGACTGCAATAGGGATTGGAAAAACGATTTTTCCTAAGACTGTCGTGGCAGATTCCGCCTCCATTTTATCTATCTATCCGGAACGGAATCGTGCGCATTTGCAACGCTACATTGCCCTCCGGACAACCATGCATACAGAAATATCACTGGCGTTTGATACCCCTATTGCGATGACGCATTTGGCATCTGAATCTCAGATAGGAACAGCAGAGACATTTATTCACGGACCTGAATTTCAATTGCGCGATGTCTTGTTGGGCCCGTGGCACCCGCGCACATATAGAATAGAGAAATTTTTCACTGTCGACGCACAACACGTTCTCGCGAAGCTTGAGAATAGCGGCAAACTTCTAGCCCTTTCGCCTAGGACTAGAACACAAAAACAGTTCCCATCTCACGAAGGACTCTCCGGGCTCCGAAAGGATTTCGCCCAAATCCTACAAAGGGAAGGGGTGTTGCAATATCTCACGAATCAAGAACACCCGGTAGCGAGTGGCTGGCTATCGAACTTTTTTGCAGACATGTCCGCCGGGGGACATGTGAGACAAACTGATGAAATGTTAGTGCTCTTGTATCTTGAGGATTTCTAATTGAGGCAAGCGACACGGGCAAGCCGGACAACTCACCGGCAACTCGCGTCAATACAACGAGGCGGACAAATGGACGTACTGTCTTTGGGAATTTTTGTAGTCGATGTGCTTGGCCGGCCCATCAACCGCTTTCCCGACAAGGGAAAATTAGTACTTTTTGAGCAGCTTGAAATCCATCCGGGCGGCTGTGCAAATAATACCGCTATCGCGCTAGCTAGACTCGGCATCTCGGTTGGAGCCATGGGACATATTGGCAGAGATAACTTCGGAAATCTCTTGGTGCAAACCCTAAAAGAAAATGGGGTTGACACGTCCGGCATGTCACGCAGTACGAAGGCCACTACCTCTTTTACCTTTGTCGCAATTGGTTCTGATGGGGAACGCAGCTTCTGCCATTATCTGGGGGCGAACGGGGAATTTTCTGAAGATGAACTCGCATGGGAATGCATTAAAACGGCTAAAATTCTGCACATCGGTGGTGCACTCGTCATGCCGAATTTTGATGGGCAACCTATGGCAAACGTCCTCTATAAATCGCAGGAACACGGACTCATGACTTCTCTCGATACAGCGTGGGATGCAACTGGAAAATGGCTTGAAACGCTGGAACCTTGCCTATCTCACGTTGACATTTTTTTACCGAGTCTTGTGGAGGCACAGCACCTTACCGGAAAAACAACTCCGGCTGATATTGCCCAATCTTTGCTGCAATACGGCATCCAAATCGTTGTGATTAAAATGGGGGAGCTAGGGAGTTACATCCGAACTGCTGACACGGAAATCTTTGTTCCAGCTTACCAGGTGAACGTCATTGATACCACCGGAGCCGGTGATGCTTATGTCGCTGGCTTCCTTGCAGGAACGGTGATGGGGTGGGAGCTGAAGGCGACAGCCGAACTTGCTTCTGCAACCGGTGCCGCTTGTGTCACCGCCATCGGCACCACGGCAGGCATCCAGAGCCTTGAAGAGACTTTAAAAATTTGCAGCCAGTAGCTAGAAAAGATAGGAGACGGTTGACTGATTTAAATTCGAGAACGGAAATTAATTTGATATGAACGACACCACAATTGTCCAGACAGAAAACCTATCGAAATGGTACGGCGAAGTGATGGGCGTCAATGACGTAACCCTCACCATTCCACCCGGGATTATTGGATTACTGGGGCCAAACGGTGCAGGAAAAACGAGCCTCATCAAATTGATGACGGGGCAACTCAAGCCGAATCAAGGCAGCGTCACCGTTTTAAACCAGCCAGTTTGGAACAACCCGCAGCTCACGCGACGGGTAGGTTACTGCCCGGATATCGAACTCGCCTATCAGTTTATGAGCGGATTTGAATTTATTGCGTTCTTTGCCACGTTGAGCGGTTACCCCAAATCCGAGGTAGCGCCTCAAAGTTTGCGCGTGTTAGAAATGGTGGACATGCTTGCCGCCAAGGCGAGGCCCATCGCTTCATACAGTAAGGGAATGCGGCAACGTATCAAGCTCGCGCAAGCACTTGTTCATGAACCCGAGATTCTTTTTTTGGACGAACCCCTTACTGGGCTTGATCCGGTTGGCAGAAAGCAGACACAGACATTGTTGACTGAACTGGGGAAAAACGGTACCAGTATCATTGTCTCAAGCCACATCCTTTATGAAATTGAGGCGATGACACAAACAATTCTGCTTATCCATCAAGGGAGAATTCTCGCCGAAGGGACTATCGCTGATATCCGAGAACTGATTGACGAATATCCACATAAAGTCTTTCTAAATGCATCGGAGCCGCGCCGGCTCGCGGAAGCCTGTCTCCGGTTTGAAGATGTCCGCAGCGTTACCTTTGGCAAGAAAGCCGGCGATGTAATCATTGAAACAGAAAAACCTGACGCTTTCTACACGAGACTGCCGCAAATTGTGCTGGAGAACCGCCTGAATATTTCTCAAATGTATTCGCCTGATGACAATCTGGAAGCTGTGTTTAAGTACCTGGTGGGTTAGTTTTACCTAGCTGCACCAACGCCTCAAGGTTCGGCCCGTTTTTTGTTAACGCGGCAAAGTCCCCATCGCAAATGGCTTTTCGCATCCCACGCATGACACTCGCATAGAAGTGTAGATTGTGCAGTGTATGTAATTGGGCCCCCAAGATTTCATTTTCGATGTGCAAGTGCCGGAGATAGGCACGCGAGAAATGTCGACACGTATAACACGTGCAGACGGTGTCTAACGGACTAAAATCGCGCTTATATTTCGCATTCCGAATTCGCACGATGCCCCCCGTTGTAAATAGCGAACCGTTGCGCGCATGTCGTGTGGGTATGACACAATCAAACATATCAATCCCACATCTGACACCGTAAACTAAGTCTTCTGGGGTGCCAACCCCCATCAAGTAGCGCGGCTTATCTTTCGGCAATAGGGGTGCGGTGAACGCTAATGTTTCATACACCGCCTCCTTTTCTTCCCCTACACTCAATCCCCCAATTGCGTACCCTGGAAAATTGAGCGAGACGGTGCCCGCGACACTCGCAGCACGCAAATCTTTGTCCGTGCCCCCCTGCACAATTCCAAAAAGGAGTTGCTCTGAATTCTGATGTGCTGTTTGACTCCGCTCTGCCCAGCGCAATGTCATCTCCATCGACTTCTTAAGATACGTTCTCTCGTTTGGCAATGCGGGGCACTCATCAAACGCCATGATGATATCCGCCATGAGTGCATTTTGGATTTCAATTGAGCGTTCCGGGCTAATAAAGTGTTCCGAACCGTCCAATGCCGCTCGAAACACCACCCCTTCTTCTGTAATTGTACGCAGTGTTGCGAGACTAAACACCTGAAACCCGCCACTATCGGTTAAAATCGGTTTCGGCCACGCCATAAACCGATGCAACCCGCCCGCTTCTTGGACAACGTCGTGCCCCGGGCGCAGATAGAGATGGTAGGTATTGGCAAGAAGGATTTCTGCTTGAAGCTCATCGGAAAGGGTTTGAGGGGTGCAAGCTTTAACCGTGCCGCGTGTGCCGACTGGCATAAAAACAGGCGTATTCACAACCCCGTGCAATGTCTGAAGTGTTCCTACCCGCGCCGCAGTTTCTCCGTCTTCGTGAGTAACGGTATAGCGGTGGTGTATCATTTCTCCTGAGTTGATTTAGGCAGTCCTTCCGGGGCTGTGGGTTGAAATTTATTTTTTTATGTCACGCTATCAGGCATCAAGAGACGCTTGCCCCATATTATTTTACCAGAGGCGGTATGAAAAATCAAAAGAATTGACATCATCGGCACATTTATGCTAAATTAAAATGTGCCGAGCCGCCAAAATTTTTGGGCTCGGAAGTCCTGATATTGAGGAAGTAAATCAATGGATTGTATCTTTTGTGAGATTGTTGCCGGGGAGATTCCTGCAACCAAAGTTTATGAAAATGAGATTATTTTGGCGTTTATGGACATCGCCCCCGTAAACCCGGGGCACCTGCTCGTTATACCGAAGCGACACTATCGAAATATTTTTGATATGCCAGCAGCGGTAGGATGTCAAATTATGGAGAGTGCCATCTCCCTCGCGACAGCAATCCGGGAAGGATTTAATCCCGATGGACTAAACCTATTTCAATCCAACGAAGTGGCAGCATTTCAGACGGTGTTCCATTTCCATTTGCACCTGATTCCGCGCTGGGAAAATGACGCGTTGCGGTTGCCGTGGCAGCCGGGCGAGCGGGATTTCGAGGAAATTGGCAAGCTCGCCGATAAAATCCGTCAGGCCTTACCTGCCTGAAGTTAGCAGGAATAGGATTAATATCCGATTGCGATTCGCTTAAGAGGCTAGTTTTATGAATGTTTTAATTACCGCAGCGAGCTCTGATTTAGCTCAACACTTGGCAAGCACGCTGTCCGAAACGCACAGAACTCGGTTAACAGAGCTCCACGACGTTGATTTTCCTGATTTCGACGTTGTGGTGAGCCAACTTGGACATGACGAATCAACGAACGAGTTAGTGCGGGGCATGGACGCGATTATCCACATTGCCGAGATACCGGCCAACTTGTTGGCGGCAGTCGAACAGCCCGAAAACTTTGCGATTGATTATCAGACGCGCCGGAACTACAACTTACTCAGGGCAGCCGCTGCTGAAGGTGTGAAACATATCATTTACGCCAGTACACTTCGCCTGTTTGAGAAACACGGTGAAGACTGGACTGTGACGGAGAGTTGGCGGCCGCGCCCAACTGTGTATAGTTTTGTTCTCGCAAAACACCTTGGCGAATTTACCTGCAGAGAATTCGCGCGCGAGGGAAAACTCCAGATAACCTGCCTACGACTCGGCAACTTGATTAAGGAGCGAGAAGCCGAAACCGCTGAATTCGATTCCATGTGGCTTGAGATGAACGACGCGGTTGACGCATTCAAGCGCGCGCTAGCATCCTCATCGCGGTGGGGGCTCTTTCACATTCAATCCGAATTCCCCAACTCGCGGTTTTCGATTGACAAAGCCAAAGCGCATCTCAAATTTAACCCACAATTTGTTCCAACCTAAGAGGGGAGGTTCCTCTTGTATACCGCGCAGGCAGTTTCTAGTTACACAGCGAAATCCATGATACTGAAGTTCATTTTTAAGCTTCTTCTTCACATCACATGGGCAGTCCGAGGCCCCGGAATACCCGCTCAAAGCCATCTCACAAGCAGATTTCGGGACGGAACTCATTCGGTCCGGAGAAGTGGGTGAGCCGGTTTACATCTGGTTCCAACAGTGGGCACGAAATTATCCAATTTCATGATGCATGTTCTTTAAGGGCATTATACCATTGGTTATCTATCTATAAATCATCTATAATCTGGAAGCCTCCAGCGTAGGAGAGAAAAAGATGAAGGTTCTCATTTTAGGCGGAAACGGTTACCTCGGGCCGCACGTCGTCAAGGCACTTGAACCGTACTACACTTTGCGGGTAACAGACATCAATGAGATAGACACGCAACATGAATCGATGCACATCGATGTCGGGTGCTTGGATGATGTGATGCGCGCCGCAGAAGGCATGGACGCGATTATTAACTGCTCCGTCTTACGCCATGAACGGGAACTCGCTTTTGATGTTAGCACCCGTGGGTGTTATAATATGATGCGCGTCGCCGTTGAACACGATATCCAACGAATCATTAACACTGGCCCCCACTTTACGATACAAGGCGATAGTTACACAAGCTACGATTATGAGATTAACCCGGATGTTCCACCGCACACCAGCACCGGGCTATACCCAATCACCAAGGGACTCGGACAGGAAATCTGCAAAGTCTTCACAGAAAACTACGACATCTATGTCCTCTGCTACCTATTCCTCAGTTTCCGGGAGAACGATGACGGTGGCGAGGGCACCGATTTGAATCCATTTTCAGTAACCTGGCGCGATGCAGGTGAGGCGTTTCGTCTCGGACTAGAGATTAAGTTGGAAGAACTCCCATCGCGCTGTGAAATCTTTAACATCTTCGCGGATTTGCCCCACCAGCAGTTCTCAAATATCAAAACGAAACGGATATTAGGGTTCTCGCCAAAGGATAACTTTGAGCGCGTCTGGCATAAGAAGAAGTCATGAAGGATTGAATACCAAACGCACACAGAGAAATCGCCATGTCTTCCATTGAAATAACACCGAACTTGCAAGTTGAACATTTGCTAAATGGTATTAAACGGTTATCGCCAACCGATTTCCGTGAGCTCACCCAGAAATCCAGACGAGGCTGGGAATAGCAATTTTTCAAACCTGAACCTGAATTGCATGGAGCGAGGAAATATGGGAAAGGCATTGTTCGTTTTGGGAATATCCACTAGAAATTGATTGATACGCTATTTCGCCTTAGAGAAATAGCGACAATATGAAAACTCAACTCTTAGCACATCGAGGGGGAATGGCACGCGCCCCCGAAAACACGCTGGCGTCTTTTAAGCAGGCATTAGCCGATGGAGCGGACGCTTATGAGTGTGATGTCTGCCTCACCCGGGATAAAGCTCCGGTGCTAATTCATATCGATTTTAATCGAGAAAGTATTCGTAAAGCGACAGGATGCCGGACACCGCTCAGCAAATTAAGATGGAAGGATGTGCAACAATTAACATCCGAAAACTCTGACGAACCCGTGGCAAATCTGGATGACGCACTCCAATTCACCCGGGAGCACCAAATACCGTGTTTCATTGAACCAAAAACTGACGCGCAAGAACTGATGACTATCATCGTTGAACGGATTCGCAAGTTTGAAGTTGTAGATAAAGTCGGTATACTGACATTTTCCTGGCGCAAGGGGCTCCTCGTTCACGCAAAAAAGTTAGAGCCGCAACTTAAGACAAGCATCATCTTTATCAATCCAGTCGGGAATTTTGTTAAGACAGCGCAAGCTATTCACGCAAACCGTATCATCTTAGGCTGGAGTGGACTGAATCATTTTAAGCCGTTCACCCGGACACTTCGGCGAAAAATTCGTCAACTCAAAGCAAATGGGCTCCTCGTTGAAGCCGGGTTCATCCGAACACCGCAGGACGTCGCCTGGGCAATGGAGACACAAATTGATGGGTTGTGGGTAGATGATATTCCTCACATCAGAAGTTATCTCCAACAGTATCATTCAGAATTAAGGGCTTAGTGGAAATGTCACGGCATTAAAATCCGTCCCCCGCTCGCAATCACCGTGGCCCCTGTCATGTAACTCGACGCTTCGCTGAGCAAAAAGGCAATCACATTCGCCATCTCTTCCGGTTCCCCTAATCTGCCAAGAGGCGTCGCAGCGCGCAGCTCCTTTACCATTTCCGGGGAAACTTCGTTTAACATATCCGTTGCAATTGCCCCGGGGGCAACGGAATTGATACGGATGTTGTGCGCCGCGAGGGGGGCGCAACACGATTTTGTGAGTGAGATAACGCCGGCTTTCGCAGCCGCATAGGCGAGTTGATTTGGCCGGACTGCCAATGCGGCGATAGACGAGACGTTAACAATCCGTCCGAACTGTCTCTCTATCATGCCCGGCTTGACTGCCCAGAGAACATTAAAGGGGCCGGTGAGGTTAATAGCGATAACCCTGTCCCAGTGTTCCGGTGTGAGTTGAGAAAATGTGATATCTCCCACAGCACCGGCGTTATTGACGAGCAAGTCAATTCCGCCGAGTTCTTGGTGCACTCGTTCGACGAGTCTATTCACCGCGTCTCTATCCACAATATCGGCTTGAATGGGGAGTGCCTTCCGCCCGAGTCCCCGGATGTCATCACAGACGGCTTCCGCCTTGGACGAAGCGAGCGCGTAATGAACCGCGACATCCGCCCCTTCACGCGCGAGTTTGAGCGCGGTAGCTTTTCCGATACCGCGGCTAGCCCCGGTGACTAACGCAACCCTTCCTTTAAATTCCATGTTCTTTTCTCCATCATTTTTCATCACTCCGTCCCTCTGCAGGCGGATTGATGCTCAAATCCGCTAAATCTTGCCTTGCCCTACGGATTTCACAGCGGTTTTCGACTACTGAACCGCGACGTATCAGGCGCTGGAACACGCTCTTACAGTGCGTGTGGGACTGTGTGTAGACAATTTGGATTTCAGCCCAGCGACACAGTCCCACTAAACGCTTCGAATGCTTCCCACACTACATCCGGAACCGGCGTGGTGGCAGCGGCAAAATTCTGTTCTACCTCTAGGGCATCCTTCGCACCAGTCAGATTCATCGCGATACGTGGCTGCCGTAAGCAGAATTGGATTGCCAGATTCAAGAGATTTACATCGTTAGCAATCGCCCACTGCCACAATCGATGTGCCGCCTCATCTTCCGGGGACGCGACTGAAAAATCCGGTTCCACCCCGGAAAGGAGCCCCATAGCAATTGGGCTCCCGTTGATAACGCCTATGTCGGTTGCAGCAGCGAGTGGAAGTAACACGTCATCAGCGGTTTGACTGAGCAGTGTGTAATCAAGATAGGTTAAAATGACATCGATGACACCTGTCTGTATGGCAATTTTATGGAATTCGTGTTGGCGAACGCCCAAGCCGATGAATTTTATCAAGCCTTCTTCGCGCATCTTTTGAAGTTCATCGAGCGCGCCCCCCTTGGCGACAACAGGCGCCATAGCATCCGGGTCATGTATGAGGCAAACATCGAGGTAGTCTGTCTTTAACAGGCGGAGGCTATTTTCAACGCTTCTCCGGGTGCCGGCCCGGCTAAAATCGCCCTGCCACTCAGGATGGGTGCCTGTTTTTGTGGCGAGATAAATCTTCTCTCGCCACCCGTCAGCAAGGGCAAGCCCTACCCGCCGTTCGCTTTCCCCATAAAGCGGTGCCGTATCGACATAGTTTATTCCCAGTTCAATCGCCCGTCGAATCGCCTCGATTGCTTTATCGTCGGTAACCGTGGGGCGCCCTACACCTGCACCGCCCATACCGAGGCAAGTCACCTCCAGTTCAGTGCGCCCCAAACGTCTTTTTTCCAATTCCATCAGAAACCTCTTTTTCATGACTGTAAACGATAAGGCGAAAATTACCGTGCGCCTCTCACCAAACGGGGACTGGAGATTTTTGGCTTTAAGAGACGAGCACCTTGTTCACGCTTATCGGTGTAGATGCCCCTGTCGTGCGCCCGGGGGAATCACGCTTACCCACTGTATACCCTTAACGACATCATCCGGTGTATGCGCATGCTCAACGCCCTTAGGCGTGATAACAAAATCCCCCGCACCGACACGGTAAGAGGCACGATTACCATCAGCGGTACGCAGCGTCAACGTCGTTTTTCCTTCGGTAAAATACCAATATTCATCGTAATCGTGATAGTGAAGTTCAGTCGGGTGTTCATTGGATACCGTGAAATGTCCTATGGTTGTCATATCCGGTGTATCCAAGAACGCCTCAAGCACGTCCGGAACCCGTTCCCCGTTCCCCAGTCTGATAATACAGTGACGCGTTTCCATTATATCACTCCGATATCTTTCAGGTGTTGCAACGAATCGGCAACCCGTGCTTTCACCCCTTCCTCATCAAGCGTTTCACCTTCAATTCCTTCCAACTCCATGGTAAAAGGGCCATAGAAATCAATATCGTTCAATGCCTGGAACACCGCCTTAAAGTCGACGATTCCGTTCCCGAGCGCAGGAAAATTCCACGTGCGATACCCGCCGTTCGTATCCTTGAGGTGTACTGCCCCAACGTACGCAAGCCCCTTCTGTAGCTCTGAAACCGCCGTCACATTGTGGTTATAATAATAGACATTGCCGGTGTCAAAATTGAGGCAGATATTCGGATGTCCAACGCCCTCCATTGTCTGAAGCGCGACATCCCCATTCTGTGCCATATCCGGGTGTGTCTCTAAACACACCTTAATTCCCAATGCCGCGGCATTTTCCCCAATAGCGCGCAGGCGGGCATACACGGCCCCACGTTCTGCAGTCCCCGCGTGTACACTGACAAAGATAATTTTCACATCCATCTTATCGGCGATTTCCAACGTCGCTTGGAAATCGGAGACAACCGTATCTGACTGCACATCACAACTGCCCAAAAGGCTGGTTGCTGTGAGGCGGTGGGCGTCCAACCCTGCAACAACCTCATCGACACCATCAATCGACGGTACACCGATTTCCACATTCGTTAGTCCGATTTCCGCCAAATGCGGATAGGCAGCCTCTCGAAACTGCCTATAACTCCCTAAATTACATGCAATAATATTCTTCATTTTAACTTCCTCCGTTTGCTTCATCATAAGGATTCCGGTTATCCCAGCATCCCTACGCCTGATTTTTACAAGAAATCAAGCACTCTAACGCGTTTTAGGTTATTGTCTTAAACTGCGGAACATTCCAAAGAAAATTTCTTCGTAATAGGACAGTTCTCCGAGAACAAACTCCCACGTTTCTGCTGCCTGTAGTTCCTCATAGAATCTTCTATCGATGTACCCCATGATGAGGTGCCATCCGGGCAGTCGCTTCATGCGTGATGGTTGAATAATTGCCTCCGGTATACTTACCTCATAGATGTCCCTCACGTCAGTCTCATTGTAGGAGTTTGTGTAAATGACTGTCTCAGCATCTTCCCAAAGCAGCCCTCCATCTGGAAGGGTTTTGGCCGGTTCACCAAGGGTATCAAGCAAATTTTGGCTGAACACCTTATCAGGATTTTCCATGATTACAGGGTGTGCTGTGAGATACCCCGCGGCGCGAAGACGATAAATCCCGTTGTGGCTCCCAAAGCAGTAGACGAGCAGCATCGGCACAGATTCATACCGGGTTTTGTACACCAAGGCGCCGCCGGTGTTCACATAGATTCGCTTCCCTCTTTCTTTCGTTAGCACCGAGGCTTTTGTGCTTCCCCACCAGACTTGTCGAAAATGCGGCTCGGCGGTGAGTGAGTTTTCTACTGTGTTAAGACAACTAGAGATAAGAACGGAAAAAAGAAAAACGATAGCAATTTGAAGAATTTGTTTTGTTCTCATAAAATCAGGTTCCTCTGTTTATGTTCACAATCCCTTATGGAATTTTTCGTAAAACGGTGTTGCTCAACAGAATTTGCAAAGCTAACAATACCGCCGCCGCAATCAGGAAGTACGGGGCTAATGTCTTATAATCAACATAACTGCCGACTTCAAATTTTGTTTTTTCAAATCTATCAATGTGAGCATAAATATTCGCCAATGATACCTTATCAGTCGCTCGAAAATAACGTCCGCCGGTGATAGTGGCGAGTTCTATGAGTGTGTCTTCGTCAAGATAAGTTAAAACCTCCCGGTAACGTTTCCCAAAGGTGTTATCCTGATAAGGGATGCGTGCCCCGTCTTCCTTCCCCATCCCAATGGTGTAGATTTTTATTTGAGAGGCTGCGGCAAGATTGGCTGCGGTGCCCGGTTCGATAGTTCCGGCATTATTTTCCCCATCGGTTAACAAAATCACAATCTTCGTTTTCGCGTGTGAATTTCGCAAGCGCTGGATAGCAGTAGCAATTGCATCCCCGATAGCGGTGCCGTCTTGCAATTGCCCAATTTTCACATCACGGAGTAATTCTGTCAGTACAACATAATCCAGTGTGAGTGGACAAAGGGTAAAACTTTCCCCGGAGAAAACGACTAAGCCGATGCTGTCATTCTCGCGATGCCCGAGAAAATTATAGATAACCGATTTTGCGGTTTGGATACGATTTTCTCCGTCAAAGTCTTCTGCCCTCATACTTTCAGAGATGTCAAGCACCAATAAGATGTCAATACCTTCATAAAGCTTTTGCTGCCGGTCTTGGGGGACTTGCGGATGTGCAAGCGCGCAAATCAGGAGAGCGATGACACCGAAACGGCTGAGTTGCAGGATAGGCAGTGCCTTTACCGCGAGCGTTGCTGGGAGTGCCTGCATTGTATCAATGTCAGACATGATTATCCGGAGGGGCGAGAGCCGGCGTTTGCCTCGGTGAATCCACGACAAATAGGCTGCCAGCAGTGTCAACCCAATTAGGAGGAGTAAAAAAATAGGATACTTAAATTCCATGAGCCCCCCGCTCTCTTTCTGAAGAACGGAATACAGAATATCGTCTGCCCTCGCCTTGAAGATTGGACAATTCGGCGCGCGCCTTACACATTGGAATGGTACGTATTGCGCAATAGCCGGCGGGGAGGCTTAGCGATGAAACCGTTCCGTACACAGATGCCGATGGAGATGGCATTAACGGCGAGAAATGTGCCCCAATCAATATACGGCACAGAAATTGCCATAAAATACAGAACATAGCCGAAAACTACAGAGAAAGGCTTTAAACGCCCTGATAGGAGTGTACTCCCAATTAATAAGAAAATCGCAGTCTTCCCGTAAATCGCTATTGGAAATAAAAGTGCTAGTCCTAACAGAACAAAAGGCACTCCAACAATTGAAAGAATTAACACGCCGCTCAACAGAGGAATCAGCATTAACATGAGTACCCCGAACAGTATCGTCTGGAAGGGGGACTGACTCATCCGTTTCTCCATCTCATTTAGTTGCTTTGTAAAGCTGAACGCTAATAACAGGTAGATAAAGGTGAAAATCACAAATTCACCGATGGTAACCCAAAGCGCGTGCTGTTTACTTATGCCCCAGGTGGTATGCGGGTTGATGAGCAGACGTGTTGCTGCGGGGAGCATACGCCATCCATTATGAACATAGAGATTATCTGTTATGTTTCTAGACGAGCCCCCTCCAGTTCTATTTTCATCAACCCGGCGCGCATCAATGAGCTGCCCGCCAATGACGTGAAGTGTCCCATTTATCTGTGCCTCGCGTGCGAGTTTAACGTCGCCACCGATGACGAGCATATTTCCAGTCACTGTGCCGTATATATCAGCGTTTCCGGCAACTATCACAACAGTCGTAACCGCTTTATCCTGCTCGAGTCGGTAATCGTTAACAACCGTGAGTATACGCCGGTTTCCATGCCAAGGTTCTATGGAAGAGGCTAAAGGGTGTGTTTCCGTCACGGTTTCTGCTGCGCGGGACGACTGAATTTCATTTTCCAGTGGTAAAATTTGCGCACCTAAGGACGGAATGTTTAAGCAGAGAATGACGAAGACAGTGAGTATTCTATGCATAGGTAGTGCGGAGTGTTCTTAAATAGCCAATTGGTTAATCTTCCTTAGGTATTTCATTGAGCTACCTTTGATGCCGGTGAAGGCCCGTTCAGAAAGTTTCAAGGTTCCAAAAAGATTCAGATTAAAAACCTTTCTATCAATGTCAAGCTATTCGCGGTATTTAACCGAGCTCGTCTATCTGAATAGAACGTTCGCGTAGTGACAAATGACGCGGGGGCAGTCCCCCAAAAATGGGTCGAAAATATGCGGTTCCGGCGGGTGACATCTGGTAATGTTCAGCATCGTAAAACCGGATGTCGAGGCTTCGGCGGATAACATGGCCGGATGCATCACGTTTAAGGACCTGTTCTAAAGGCAACAACGTCGGTTCAATCCCGGTGTCCGTTCGTGTAATGGTTGAGACAGCGTTAATCATGCCGTCGGCAAGTCCGCGTACGGCAAGTGCCCCGGCTTTAATTGCGGTATCTCTATCAAGCGGGGTTGGGCTGCCACAGCGTTGGAGATATCCAAGAATCAAGGCCCGGAAGGCGGCGCTTGAAATATGCGGCAGCCGTTTTTTCATCGCCTCAACAATAATTTCGGAGCAGCCTCCCGGTTTCGTGTGCCCAAATGCGTCGAGCTCTGCCTGAGAGGTTATCATCAATTCCCCGTCATCGTTACGGATGCCCTCTGAGACAACAACAATCACGTTACCGTGTTCAGCATGTTTCCGGTGGATGGCGTCTGCCAACCGTTCTGGTTGATAAGGCACCTCTGGTACAACGATAAGGTCTGCGTGTCCATAGGCAGCTGTGAGTGTTAACCATCCGGCGTCTCTGCCCATCGCTTCTACGACGATTACCCTGTCGTGAGAATAGGTTGTTGTTCGTAAATCGCGAACTGCGCTGATGATACGGCTTGCTGCTGTCGGGAATCCGGGGCAAAAATAGTTCACCATCTTGGAGTAATCGATAGCATCCCCCTCCGGTGGATTGAGTCCGACATCGTTGTCAATTGTTTTTGTGACAAATGCGGTTGTCAATTGTGTGGAGAGGGCGGCTCCAACGGACAAGGTATCGTCGCCGCCAATCGGGATAAGCCCGCTGACATCGAGTTTTTTTAGGTTATCGAGCGCCTCGTCTAATCGATTCATTGCGATGAGGTTGGTACGGGAGCTCTTCAAAAGGGTTCCGCCCCGATTTTCATCAATCAGGTCCGGGGTGAGGGTAAAGAATCTCCCTCCTTTGAGCACGCCTTTCCACCCTTCCATAAATCCAACCACTTCAAATCCGAGTTCCTCTGCTTTCAAAGCGATTCCTTTGAGGGTGGCGTTAAGGGCGCTGGTGTCGCCGCCGCCCGTTAAAACGCCAATCTTTTTTCGCATGTACTCTACCTTCCTTTTACTTGATAACTTCAATCACGACAGGTTTATCTAACGCAAGCGCTTTCTCAAAGACGGGCTTAAAATCGCACGGTTCTTCAACGCGTAAACCGACTGCCCCAAAGGATTCTGCGAACTGCACGAAATCGGGATTCACCAATTCGACACCGATACGCTTGCCGAATCGCCGCAGTTGCCCCCGTTCAATAGAGGTATACTGGTTATCATTCATGACAATTGTGACAACGGGGAGATGATACATCACAGCCGTTGCCAAGTCGGGGCTTGTCATTAAAAAACCGCCATCACCGCTAAGAGCAACAACCTTTCGATTCGGGTAAGCAACTTGCGCGCCAATCGCCCCTGTCAATCCAATGCCCATTGCGACGGAGATTCCGGAAAAGATGTAACTTCCCGCATGGTACATGGGAAAATGTGATAGTGCGCCATACCCGGTGATGTTTACATCCACCGATAAAATCGCATTCCGCGGCATGACATCGCGCATTTCCCGGAGAATTCGAGGTGATTCTATTGATGTGAATTGTTGACGCAATTGCTGCAACCCATTCCCCCATCTATCAATCCGTTTCTCAGGGCGCAGCGCGCTGTTCAACTGTTGTAGCACAAGTTTCGCATCTGCACCGATTCCCACAGTCGCTGGATATTCCTTATGAATTTCATCGACATCCGCTTCAATATGTAGGAGCGGCTGCCTGATATTGAGGCTCCAATTGCCGGTATCCCGATAGGTGAACCGGGTACCGATGGCAATAATCAGATCTGCGGTTGCCATCGCTGTCTGTCCAGTGGTATCTCCAAACATGCCAATTGCATACGGCGAATCTTCAGGGATGCCCCCTTTGCCCATACCTGTCATGACGATGGGCGAATTGAGCAGTTTCGCGAATTCAAGCACTTCCTCCGTTGCACGTGTGTGGTTAATCCCACCCCCAGTGACAATAAGGGGCCGTTGTGCCTCCCCGATTAACTTCAACGCTGCATCGACATCTGCCGTGTTTGCCATTGTGCGCAGCCCGTTATTTCGTCGCGGAATCTGCAGCGCAGCCTCAGCCTGTAAGGCATCAGTTGCCAGTTCAATCAGCACGGGCCCCGGCCTGCCTGAACGCAGTGCGCTGAAGCTCCGGTTCACTGCCCCGGGAATTTGAGACACGTGCCGGACGATTTCAAGGTGCTTTGTTATTGATTCAAAAGCCGCACGTTGATCCAACCCGTGAAAGCTCTTTCTCGGATCTTTCTGTGCCAGATGAGATGGATTCTGACCTGTTATCCACAAGAGAGGTGAGCATGCCGTATATGCCTCACAAATCCCGATAGACGCATTATTTGAACCCGGCCCTGGAACCGTCATGCAGACACCAACGTCGCCTGTGACACGGGCGTATCCATCTGCCATAAAAGCCGCGCCACCTTCATGACGCGTTACGTAGTGCCGGATGCTTGCTTGATTATTATATAACGCTTCATAAACCGTATCAAGGTGATTTCCGGGCAGCCCAAAAATCACCTCAACGCCCTGTTCTTTTAAACATTCAACAAAAATATGGCCCCCAGTCATGCTCGCCTCCTTTCGTGGCGGTTTTTATTTTGACACAACACCCTAAAAAATTTTGCCTGTTCCGGCTTAAACCGGCAGTTTAGGTACGTCTTTCTATCAGCATTCCAAAAATCGACAAGCGTCGTGTTACCTGTGGTTAAGTCAATTTCCTCTACATTCTGAGCAACGTCATGGATTTCAATCAACGTATCAGTCAATTCGGCACTTGTGTTAAACAGATAAAACAGATGGGTTTCTTCAGCCACTCGGTGATGCAATTGCAGCACTTGCGTCGGTTCATGCTCCGGCTTTACATAGACTGATAGTATGGGCGTTACCCATTTTTTGAGATACTTTTTGAGTGCTAAGGCTCTTTCATTCAGCGGCCCGCGGAGAATCGTTGTCCGCAGCCCATAGATGAGTTGTTCCAGCGGGTACGGCTCTAATCCGATTCGCCCATTGAGCAAATAAGGTGTCGGCTCATTGGCTATGATTCTGCCCTTTGCCTTCGTGAATGCCCTCAAACAGGTGACGGTTTCTTCCTGAAGTGAGATACAACTTGGAAGTAGCACGACGCGATAAATCTCTTCGGGTGACGTGTCGAGACGGAGTGCAGCGGGCCTCCTCTGTACTTGCGCTGCAGTTAACTCAGGTTCTGAAATAATCCGAAGAGCGTACCCCAAATCTGTCACTACGTTACATAACCATCCCCACGCTTTTGTGAGGGTATTCCACAGTTTTTCATCGGGTTTCGTCCACATGCTCTGTGTTGGAGCAATCATCAAGAGAGTTCTCTTTGGATGCCCTCTTGTTAAAAGGTGGGTTAACATCTCTTGCGTGCCATTTCGGATATCGTCTCGTTTTCTGTCGCTTGGGCTCCACAGATTAAAGCCGAGTGCGGCATCTTGCAAAACTTGCGTAGATTTGTGGGGAGGTTTCCGTGAGATTTCTGCATGAGAAGTCGTGCTACAAACCCATTTGGCAACCACGAAACGTCTTGGGGTATCCAGCGCGCTGGCTTCAAGAATGGGATAGTCTACCTGTGTGAGCATCGTCCCTAACGCAAACTCGAGTGCTGCCGCACTCGTTGGTAGCTTCAGCGCAAACTTCAGTCCGTGACGATGACAAAAATCCCGCACACCTGCTAAGAAGCCGGTTGAGAATCGCGTCGTGATTTCTTGCCAAAACGCGCTTCGGAACGCAGAAGTGTCATAGGTTTCATAAAACAGCAGAGGCAAGTAGGCGTGGAACCATGCTTTTGATTGCTTTTCTATTTCTTCTTGATGCAACCGTTGCGGTACTTTGGGGGTAAACGATTCCGTGCCGCCACCGCCACCGCCACCGCCACCGCCAAATTGAGATTCCTCATCCCCCCATAGCGCCGGGCTCCACGGCACTGTAGCCGGCTCGTTTCGCCATATTGAGAGGAACTGCGGCAGTTCACAAGCAAAACCGATTATGGCATTTGTATCGTAACGATTCAGGTAACTGACTAACACTCGTTGAACAAAAGTAGAAACCCCAGTATGATGCAAAAGGTCAGCGGCTGCCTCCTCGGTTTGGTAGAGGCAGAGTACCGTCCTTCCGGACAATCGCTTGGCGATTGCCAATTTCCCTGCGACGCACTGCTGCACAGCGTCTGTTATATTATAGCAAGGTGCATCGGCGTGCGGCTGCGCAATTAAATAGTACTGATGAAACCTCTCACTATGTTGCTCTTGCCACTGGTGAAGTGCGTCTTGAATTGCAGTCCCCGTCTCTGTGTTCCTAAAAGTGTGTTCTACTGCACAGAGTCGGTAGCGTGTTTGCAGCACGGTGGAGGGCAATTGTATCCACGTGCGTTGTTTACCTTTCGCGGATTGCCATCGAGGCGAGTGGCGCTCTAAGCGCTGTGGAAACGTTGTAGACACGTTATAAACTCCTCAATTGAAAGTTTTTCTTCTTCCATCTCGAGTTCATTTCGTTTTCACCCTTCTCGCGGCTGGGGGGAGCGGTTCGAGTCCGGAAAACGCGAAAATCCAAGAGAAGCGCCGTTTCGGGGAGAGGGTTATCTTCGGACACGGTATTTTTCGATTTTGCTCGCACTTTTAAGGGAAAAATCAATCGCTCTACCTCACAACTGAAAAACGTTGCATTCGTTAAAGGTTTTATGGTATTCTATAAAACTAGCACCTGGCAGGTGAGGGTTCATTTTAAATATAGCAGCCCTTGTTAATTTATTCAACGAAAATTTTAGCATCCTGTTTTGAGTTTCTTGCGACATGTGATAGAAGAAGTTGCAATCTGCGCGCTAAAGAGGAAAAATGAAAGTATTAGAAAATTTTATATCAGTGTTTTCCGTATTCCGGGGGAGTAAGCTCAGGACGATTCTAACTCTCTTAGGCATTACAATTGGGATTGCTGGTATCATTGCGATGATGTCTTTTGGCGCGGGTGCAGAAAAGCTCATCATGAGAGAGGTTGAAAAAATCGGGGGGCCCAGCATGTTCGGTGTCTACCGTCCGGGTTGGATAGAACGTAACCACAGATGGCAGCGTAACACGAGCCCGTATTACCTCGAAATACGCGATTTGCGTGATATTCAGAAAGAATGTCCATCGGTTAAAGTCGCTACTGTGGAAACGAGCTATTACATCGATCTTGAAGTGGGCGGAAAACATAAGCGCACCTATATGCGGGCGACAACGGTTGAATATCAGCAATTACGTCAATGGTCAACGGAAGTCGGGCGATTTCTCGCTGATTCAGATATGGGTTTCTGGAGTAAAGTCTGTGTGATTGGTGCGAAAGTCTGGAAAGAACAGTTTAAAGGCATGAATCCAATCGGTAAGGAAATCGCGATTAATAATTCGCGTTTTAACGTTATCGGTATTATGGAAAGCCGCGGTGACGGACTTGAAGTTGGTAGGAGTGACGATGAGATGATATTCATTCCGATTACGACGGCCCAGACCCGGTTTTGGGGGCGAAAAAACGTTGGTGCAATCATGGCCCGCGCGAAAAGTCCCTTTGTGGTAGAGCAGGCGATGGAAGAGGTGAAAACCATTATCATGCGTAACCACGGCGGCGACGATACGTTCTTCCGAATGTGGTCTGCCAAGAAAGGCATCACATCTGCGAAAAGGATGATTTTCATCGTAGAGATGATATTGGTAGTTATCGCCTCCGTGTCTCTGATTGTTGCGGGAATTGGTATTCTGAACATTATGCTTGTCTCAGTGAGCGAACGAATCCCGGAAATTGGTCTTCGCAAAGCCGTGGGTGCCAAGGGCTTTGATATCCGGATGCAGTTTCTCATGGAATCAGTGGTTTTATGTCTCATCGGCAGTATTCTGGGAATTGCGTTAGGTTCACTCGTTGGGCAAGGGTTATCCTGGGCAGCAGGCAGATTTCTTGAAGAGTGGCCTTCTGTTGTGACGTTGCAGTCAGTGCTTATCTCTGTTGGTGCCGGCGGTGTTGTCGGGGTTTTCTTCGGTTACTATCCTGCGAGCCAAGCGGCGAAGCTTTCTCCGATTGAGGCAATTCGGCATACGTAGGCGCAGAGATTCCGGGGGAGTGCGCTATTGTAGCGCGGGCCGTCCGGCGCCCGATTAACACAGTTATCTGCTAATTCGTACGCTGCCTGCGTGCATCGCTTTTTCTGCCTCTTCCTTTGTTGCCCAATTGAAGTCCCCGGGGAACGTATGCGCTAAGGCAGAGTATCCCCCGGCGAAATCCACAGCCGCTTGCGGCGATTTTCCGTTCAACAAACTATAGATTAATCCCGATGAAAAGCTATCTCCACCGCCTACCCTGTCGACTAATTCCAAATTTTCATAGATACGTGAGAGATAGAACGTCTCTCCATCAAATAGCAGCGTTCGCCAGTCATTCAGCCACCCTGTTTTTGCGTCGCGCAGCGTTGTGCCTATCATCTCAATGTTGGGAAAGGCATCTTTGACGCGCTGCGCGACGAGTTTGTAACTTTCCGGTTCAAGTTTACTATAAGCCTGATTCGTCCCTTCGGCTGCAAAACCGAGTGATTTCTCAAAATCCTCCTCATTCCCAATGAGTACAGAGACATATTCCATCATCGGGCGGTTTGCGGCTTGCGCCTGTGCCGAATTCCATAATTTGGAACGGAAATTCAGGTCGTAGCTCGTTTTTACGCCGGCTGCCCGTGCTGCTTGAAGCGCCTCTACTGAAACGGCGGCGGCGGATTCTGACAATGCTGGCGTAATCCCACTCAGGTGAAACCAACGTGCATTGCGAAAAATAGATGCCCAATCAATCTCCCCGGGCTGAACCTTTGAAATTGCCGAGTGTGCCCTATCATAAGTGACGCTGCTCGGGCGGGGGCCTGCCCCGAGTTCAAGGTGATAAAACCCGTTGCGCTCCACCCCAACCCCGTCAAAATCCACCCAGAGAATATTGGACATCTCCACACCTAATTCGCGGCCCTTATTACAGATATAGCGGCCGGACCAGTTATCAACCAGTCTAGAAACCCAGGCGGTTCGCAAACCGAGTTGTGCTGCGTTCACAGCAACGTTCATCTCTGCGCCACCTGCTGTGATGGAGAGCGATGTTGCTTGTTCGAGCCGCATGTACTCCGGCGCAGTCAAACGAATCATAGCTTCCCCAAAGGTTACCAAATCATACATCTAAAAGAACTCCTTATTCCAATTGCGATGCCGCTTGTTTGTGTTCGCGCATCTTTCCGTATTCCCGGTATAGTGCTTTAATACATCCCCCGCAGAAGCAGTAAAGCCGCCCGTACTCGCCTACCTCCTTCTCAAGCAACTCCTGCATAAAAAAGGCTTCGTGGCAGAGTGCGCACTCCTCCATCAATTCCTCCGGTTGGGACTCGCCGGACGATTTTTCTCGCGTCATCGTGTGTAAAATTACCCAAATCGTGATAGGGATGACAAGGATAAAAATGACAAATAACACGGCGTGTTTTCCTCCATAGACACGTATGGATGATTATAGTGTACTATACTCCAAAATCATGAGTACGTCAACTGAAAATTTGAACATGAGTTCTAGAGTGGCCGTGGCATGGAATGCGGCTATTGCGCAAATAAGATAGAGTTTTAGTCATACATGACGAACATGTTGTTTTTGGGTGTAACCCGCGGCGAAGTTCCGTGAAAATTAAATGGGCCGATGAAAAAGACGGTTTTAGTTGACAGACTCCCCGTTTTGTTGCTATAATGTTTTGAATGGATTCTTAATATCAGTAGGAGCAGACGATGACAAAAACTATCCCCTTTACTGTCTCAAATCCATGCTTAGATGATGCCGATAAACTCCGGGAACGGGCGGAACAAGACGGCTATCTCTATTTCCGGCGCCTGATTGATGCGAAATCTATTCTCAATTTGCGCCGAAATTTCTTAGAAATCTGTCATCGACACGGCTGGGTGGCGGGTAACCAAAGACTCATGGATGGCATTGGAGCTGGCCCGCCTTTCATGGAGGGGGATGCCGGTTACTGGCCCGTTTTAGACAAATTCCAATCCCTTGAATCCTTCCATGCCTTTGCACATCACCCGGCTATTCTCAATATGTGCGATAAATTGTTCGGTGAGAAAACGCTCGTTCACCCGCGGAATATTGGAAGAATTATGTTCCCTGAAAACACAAAGTACACAACACCCGCGCATCAGGATTACATCCACATCCGGGGCACTGAAGAAACCTACACCGGTTGGATTCCGCTTGGGGACTGCAGACAACGTTTAGGCGGATTGTCAATCCTTGTCGGTTCACACCGATTCGGTATTTTTCCAGTCAAGCCCGCGCACGGCGCCGGGGGACTGGGGATTGATACTGCCCCTTTGGAAGCAGATGGATTACGATGGGCAGCCGGTGATTACGAACTGGGCGATGCCATATTCTTTCACAGTCACACCGTACATAAAGCCATGCCGAATCAGACATCGGAGCTGATGCGTCTTTCGGTAGATTATCGATACCAAGGATGCTCACAACCTGTGACAGAAGCGTCTCTGTTACCCCATTTCAATCGGATGCGCTGGGATGAAATCTATGAAAGCTGGGAATCTACAAAGTATCAATACTACTGGAACGCGTTCGACTTAAATCGTGTGTGAGGCGGGCAAGGCAGCAATCAAGACGCTTGCTGCCTAAAAATGAAAAATGGGAATAATCTCTAAACCGTTGGCTAACCTCAAATGCCTCATATTTATCGGATTCGGTTGCATCGTTGTGCTCTCGTCCGTCTCAGCGGAGAACTACACCGGCGATTTTTTAACCAACGGGGTTGGAGCCCGCGCCCTCGGATTAGGAGGCGCCTATGTTAGCATCGCTGATGACGCCACTGCGACGTATTGGAACCCCGCCGGAATCGCAAAACTCTCCCATAATTACCAATTCTGTTTCATGCACGCCGCCCGGCGCTCCGGCTTAGGCGCTTTTAACTATCTATCCGCCGTCAAACAGCTCTTACCGGACTTTTCCATCGGGCTTTCATGGATTCGCGCCGGCATTGACGATATCCCCATCTACCCGATTGTTCCCTCGTTTGGCCCCAATATCAGTGCCGAGCAACGAAAAAATATTGACAGATTCCGGCCGAAGGCAGAAGATTTTGTGCCAACCGGGTATCTCAGCGATAGTGAAAACGCATACATGCTAACATTCGCGAAACGTTTGACTGTTAGCCAATCTTGGTGGGATAACTTCGGGAGAAAATCTTTGCCCCCCGAGTTTCTATTCGGTGTCAATGCGAAATGGATTTCACAGAAACTCGGAGGTAGCGCAATACTCTCTGAAACCCCAATTAGCGAATTTGAAGCGTCCACTGCAGGGTTCGTGACACCTACCTACGAGGAACCCGGGGACTACGGAAACCGTGGATACGGCTTCGATGCCGGAATGCTCATCCGATTACCAGATCTCAATGCGCTCTTCGGACTTGAGAAAGTCGGAAGCTTCGCAATTGGGGTAAATCTCCAAGACATCTCAAAGACGACTTTGACATGGAATACCCAGAGCGGGCTGAAAGAGTCAATTCCGGAGAATCTGAATATCGGTATTACATATTCCAATGCCAACGTTTTCAGTCGTCAACTGATTCTCTCGTATCAATGGCAAAGCCGATATGGCGGGCAAAACCACGTCGGCGTTGAATATCACCTCAGCGCGTTGATGGCACTCAGAGCAGGGTACCGGAATGGGTACTTAACGAGTGGCGTTGGTATTCAGCTCCATCGGTTCCGAATGGATTACGCGCTCCTTCTCGCAGCCCTGATTAACACACATTTCCTGAGCCTGTTGTGGAGTTTTTGATTTTTGGGTGTTCGCCAACAGGCATGGTTAGCCCCACTGCGGAAATCCCTGACTTTTCCCGGGGGCGTACACCTTGCGGGGCGTGCTAATATGAGTACTAAGGGGATATCCTTAAGAATATTCCGATACAGCAGATAACTTCAGACACTTTAGCGCATTTTAGCACACTTTAAAACCTCGTGTGTTCACACATCGAAACTTTGTGTAGTTTAAATTTGATTTCATTGTATCTTCGGGCAGGAGACCCCGCTGCTTTAGCTCGGGGAGGAATGCCCGCTCCTGTATTGTGTCGAAAAAAGGGTTGACATTCTATCAAAAATGCTGTATCATGATAGTATCACGTTGGCAGACATACGAAGCGTTGCCGCTTGGTAACGTGTCTGCCTACTCACTTCGTAGGTTAGAACCTTATACCGTTCTATAGGGGTTAAAAACGTGATACGTGAAAACCGATGGCGAAACGGCGTTTCGCCCTATCCGCGAAAAAAGGTAGCAAGCAACATGCTTGCCAAGGTTGCATTTCGTTTGCTTGCCAAAAGAAATAAAAAACAAAAGAAACATCGCAGAACGTATAAGTATCCGATACGAGAACACCCCAAAAATGTCCGTCTTGGTAATATGCTTGGCGACTTGTGCGATGTTCACAATCACTTTCTCAAGCTTGAGAACCGCTATTATCGTAGATACGGTAAATATGCGGGGCGTTTCCGCTTGCAACCGCACTTGACGAACTTGCTGAAACGCACAAAAAAACACTGGGCTTGGATACCTCGTGATACACTTGACGCGGTAATCAGACGCCTCCACATTGCTTTTGAAAGATTTTTTGACATCCCCGGCGTCGGGCGTCCGAAATATAAGAAACGCGGAAAATACCGTTCTGCGACGTTCCAAAGTGGTTATCTCCTTGAAGAAGGACGTGTCCGCATCTCTTTCAAAGCGTGGGACGAAGACGCACAAAAATTTAAGTTCAACAAACGCTGGTTCTCTTTCCATCATCATCGCAAATGGAAAGGGAATGTGAAGTACATCCAAACTCTTCGCGACAATGCTGGCACCTATTGGCTTTATGTCGTGACGGATGATACCTCCAAAGAAGTGCTGTCTGCTACGGGTGAAAGTGTAGGTGCAGACTTCGGAATGAAGGACGCATTTTTGACGTTGAACACGGGCGAAAAGATACAATCGCCACAATTCTTGAAACGCGCCTTGACAGAACTTCGAAAACGCTCCAAAAGTCTTTCGCGGAAAGTCAAAGGTTCTAACAATTGGTGGCGTTGCCTCCGTCAGCTCACCCGGTTGTATCGCAAGATTACCACCCAACGCAAAGATTGGCAGTGGAAACTTGCCACGGAGCTCTGCGCCCAGTTTGATACCATCGTCACCGAGACACTGAACCTTGACGGCATGAAACGCCTCTGGGGCCGGAAAGTCTCGGACCTTTGCTTCGGGCAGTTTGTTGAGATTCTGAAGTTCAAGTGTTTCAAACATCATCGTGAGTTCCGTCAAGTTGGACAATGGACACCGACAACGAAGCCGTGTTCGGATTGCGGGCATCACAACGAAAATCTTTCTCTTTCTGACAGGCAGTGGACGTGTCCTGACTGTGGTTGCCACCACGACAGAGACATCAACGCTGCGCTCAACATTTTGAGGGCAGCTTGTGAACCCTCTGTGGAGCAACAGTAAGACGGGGACTAAGAGAGAAACCCGCAGTTGCTACGAAGCACAAGCCCCTGCCTTTAGGCAGTGGGTGCCTTGACCTGAATCCTGTGCCTATTTTCTACTTCGGTAGCTTTGACAAATCAGGCTGTCCTCGTAGCAGCAGCAGCAGTGGGGCAAGCAGCAATGGCAACATGACTAAGCCATCTAAGACAATGGGCAAACCAAACCTGTCGCCCAATGCGCCCACCTGTATATTCAGTAAGCCTCCAACACCCCACGCGGCGCCCATCATAAGACTTGAGGCAATGTTTTCATGCCCACGTAATAGCATTTGTGCTAACACAATGTTAACCGTGATGGAACTCGTGAGGACAACATTGCCGAAAAATAGAAAAATAAGGGAAAATACGCCGGCAGTGTGGAGAGATGCATACAGAAGCGGTGGCGCCCCTAGCAGCGACACCAACAGCAACATATATGTATTAATCCGAGTTGAAAGCCAGCCGCCTACCATGATGCCGACTGAACCGGCGAAGATAAAGAGCGCGATGACGAGGGAGCGCATCTGGTCCGAAGCGGCCTGTTCATCTAGATGAAGGGACACGAAATTTTCTAACCCGACTGCCGTGACGGTACGGAACGCAGCGATAATAAACAGTACGGTAATCGGGAACAACACGCCGCGCCGCAACAGTGTAAGCGATGCTAACGGTTCCGCGGGAACTAACTTAGCATCGGGTTGTGCGCCGAGCGCCCGGGGATTAACGTCCACTTGATTCGAGAAGCGAAGCACCTTGGGGATTAACAACGCAACAAGAACCCCGGGTAACATCTCCCAGGACAGGTATTTTAGCCCGAAACGATACGGAATTGCCATGAGAGCCAATGGCCCGAGTGCACGTCCAACGTTTCCACCGGTCAAAAAAACGGAAGTGCCCACCCCTCTTCCTTCTGCAGCGAGCGCCCCGGCATAAGTCGTGGCTTGTGGATGAAAAGCCGCTACCCCCAGTCCCCCAATGCCCAATAACAGGTATACACTGAACGTAGAAGGCGCTAGCCCGAGCAGACTCAACCCAACGGCCGTGAAGGCGACACCGAACGTTAGGAAGTGCACCGTTTGCACCCTGTCTGACAGCCAACCGAAGAGGAGCTGCCCTAACGAACTGAAAGTACTATACACGCCTATGAACCCGCCAGCATAACTATTGCGCGCTGTAGCTGAAACGAGGTTGGTTAGAAGTAAGGGTAATAGATGCGACAAAAGCGTTGCGTAAGAATCTAGAACAGTATGCGTAAACGTCAAAAAATAGAACTGTTTACGCGGTGAAACGGGTATTCGTGGCGCTGTCTTTTTTATTAAGTTAATGTCATTTCTCCATAGCTATATCGCGTTAAGGTGATGCAGGCGCCTTCCGTCCAATTCGTAAAGGGAACACACACCGGATTGTAGCACAATTCCTATTTTGCTTTTTCTTCTTTTCTAAGTTTCCTTCTCGCGTGCCAATACCGAAACTGCCGCCAACAATACCCTAAATTTTTTCGTACATTTTTAAATTCCGAAATGAATGCACAATTCCCACCCAAAATGACGAGTTTCAGCTTCGCGCGCGTCATCGCAACGTAGAACACCTGTCGTTCCTCCCTAATATCACTATAATGATGCGGGAAGCGTCTACCTAAGGTGTTATGGATAAGGATAACCGTGTTCCATTCTCGCCCCTTCGCCTTGTGAATCGTGGTTACCTCCACCTCGGTATCGGAAAAAAGAAGTGCTCGAATTTGTTCAACTTCGTAGTTGGTTCTGGCGAGGATGACAGTCTCTTTTGTTCCTCGTAATTCTTGATGTAGGAATTCTTCTAATGTCTCTTGTGTTGTTGTCCCACTGTTTATTCGGCACTGCCCTGGATTGTGCGCCCGGAGGTTCTTCTTAATGCGGGGCGCGTTGCGTTCAATGAGTGCGCGTGCATGTTCTACAAGCGTTGATGTAGAACGGTAATTGCGGGTAATCTCATATTTTAAGACATCTCGGCGTGCAGCGAATTCAAGCATAATTTGGGAATCTCCACCCCGGAACCCGTAAATCGCTTGATCATCATCACCAACAGCAAAAAGGTTGTCTGATAACTGGGAAATCAGCCGAAAGTCCGCCGGTGCAACATCTTGAAACTCATCAACAAGCACATACCGGTATCTATCCCGGTAAGTTTGACGGATGTCCGGGTGCGTTTCAAATAGGTTGGCAGAATTGATGAGCATATCCTCGAAATCGATGGCGTTCACCTCTGTTTTGCGTGCCTCATATCTCTCTGCAAATACCTGCACAACTCGGTTATCAATCGTTTTAGGCTCAAACGAACCGGTTTTAACTTGCCGCTTTGCCCGCCTGATGTGCGATGGGAGCTTATCAAAACGTTCAAGGAAATTCTCAAAATCGGGATGCCTGTCAAAATGCTTTTCATAAGGAATGCCGAAATGCTGACAGAACATCTCAAGCATTACCTGATTGCTAAACCGTTCTGGCAACGGTGCTGCACGGTTAAAGAGGGTGCACCGCTCTTTGTAAACCCGAATCCAATGTGCTTCCCGGCGATTGGCATTTCTGCCGTCAACCCACTCAAGGAGCTCAAAACTGAATCGAGAGGTTCCTTCGTTGCGGATTGCCTGGCGGAGTCTATCATTTGAGGATTTGCTGAAGTGTTCCTGTTTTCGTCGTTCCGGATAGATGCTCTGGCCGATGTAACATCTCCCCGTTGTTTGGCTTTCAATTTTATAGATGGCAACCTTGGTGGTGGATATTTCTCGTTCAAGGTGTTTGCGTTCGTCGGCAATTATTCGTTCCAGCTGTCCAGCAGAGGGCTGCGGTTGCTGTTGAAAGCCGGCGTGCCGGTAATTTTCGACGATAATATCTTTGCCTAATGCATGCAGCGTTCGAATTTGGGGCAAATCAGCCTTTCTCTTTGCGAAGGCGGGAGCAGTCGGTTTATTTTTTCTCATTAACAAGGAAAGCGCGCGGGATTTATGAGATGCCAATTCCGGCAAGATTCGGTACGCCATCTCTGCTACCGCTTTCCTATTAAAAGCGATTGCAAGAATCTGAGAAGGTGGCACGTTATGAACGCGAATTAGGTTCAGAATCCGTTCGGTAATAACCGTCGTTTTTCCACTCCCGGGCCCCGCTACGACAACGGCGGGGCCTTTCAGGTGCTGAACTGCTTCTTTCTGGTTTTTATCAAGTTTCATTTGGGAAGCTGCCGTACCCACAATAGCAAGGCGAAATTCATCGCGCCGATAAAACCGAAAACATAACACTGGAGTCCGGCTAAGGTAGCGAGCGTCTGAATGAGGATGCAGGTGAAAACCGGTGTGCCGAGTGCGAGCACGGTATAACAGGTGAGGCTTTTCGCACCTTGCGCCTGCCAAAAGGTGATTTCTCGCTTGATTACCTTTAGGTACGCCCGTCTCCAGAGTCGAGATGTCCATTTGCCTTGCATAAAACCGAGGGCTACTCCCAATCCGAATCCGAATGCACACCATCGTAAGTCAATCCGCGGGTAGCGGTACAGCGCGGCTACCCCGAGTATCTGCCCGAACAAAGAGAGAAGGGTGAACGCCAACAAAATCGGGGTTTTCATGTAGAAGGGAAGTAGTCGGCGCGAAAGTTTATGCCTCATGAAAAATTCTCTTTCGCATAATTGACACCGTTTTTGAAAATAGCCAATCCATCCCCCTCTTCTGGTAAGTTTTCGCGCGTCCAGCGAGGGTGGTTCCACTTCGTCAGAAATCGCTCAGGATGTGGCATCATTCCGAAAATACGCCCCGTCGGGTTGCAGATGCCGGCGATATTTAAATCTGAACCGTTCGGATTATCCGGGTACTCAGCTGTGAGATATCGGAAGACAATCTGACGTTTCGCTTCCATCTGCTCCAGGGCCGCTCGATGCGCGGTAAACCGCCCCTCCGCATGCGCAACGGGAAGATAAACGCGTGCACTTAGCCCTCTGGTAAACACACATGGGCTCGCTTGCGTTGCCATTTCAACCCATCGACACTCAAATTTGGCAGACGTATTCATCGCTAGTGTAGCGTTCAATGTCGTTATGAGCCCCGGTAGCAATCCTGCTTTCACAAGTACCTGGAATCCATTGCAGATACCGAGGATTAACTTGCCCTCCTCAATAAACTGGTTGAGCGCATCAGCCAATTTGTGTCTCAGCTCGTTAGCGAGCAGAATCCCGGCTGAGATGTCATCCCCATAAGAAAATCCGCCCGGAATCGCTAGAACCTGGTAATCGACTAATTTCGTTTTTCCTGTGATGAGTTGTTGGACGTGGACAAGAACTGTCTCGGCACCGGCAAGTTGGAAGGCAGCTTCGGTTTCAGCATCACAGTTGGTTCCTGCCGTTCTTAAGATGAGAACCTTCGGTTTCGACATCTGTTTCCTCTTTTTCGTCGATTAAAGCAGTAAGTCGCTTTTTAAAAATCGCGCCCCGTACCCTGACATTTTAACCCTGATATCGTCGAGAAGTTACCATTTCAAGGGTGCTTGCCACGCCGATTTGAGCAGTTCAATTGATGTCTCAACAACGCGGCGTCCTTCAATGCCGTTGACGACAAATTCCCGTCCTGTGATAGATGTGCCGATGCATCCTATAGGTACATCTCCCATGCACGCCTCGTAAGCTTCCTTGTGTTGTGGTTCAATCTCCACGAGGAAACGACTATTCGACTCTGAAAACAGAAGTACATCGTCCGAAGTGCACTCGCTCTCGGGCACAGGTTCCCAGGCATCTGCGTTTCCGCGCGGGACGTGTTCAAGGTTGAGGTGTATCCCGTATCCGCCTGCAAAGGCCATCTCTGCGGCCGCAACCGCAATTCCACCCTCCGAGCAGTCGTGGCAAGAACGCACTAACCCACAACTGATGGCGGTACTGAGCGTTTCCATTGTCAATTTTCCCTCATCCGTTCTCACGATGGGGACACTGTTGCCAATGACACCGTGGATGTCAAAGTAGTGAGAACCGCCTAGTTCTGGATAGGTGTTGCCGACAATATAGATGAAGTTACCGGGGGCTTTCACATCCATCGTGAGGGCACCGTTAATATCCGGGATGACGCAGATGGCAGATATGAGCAACGTTGCTGGGATTGCGCGCTGCTCACCGGTTGTGGTGTCACGGTATTCGTTATAGAGGCTGTCTTTGCCAGAAATGAAAGGGGTGCCATATGCGGTTGATATGTCGTAACACGCTTTCGCCGCGCGTACCAACTCTCCAAGTCTATCGGCTTTATCCGGATTTCCCCAACAAAAATTATCTAATAACGCTGTCCGCTCAAGCGTTCCGCCAACAGCAATGACGTTGCGCAACGCCTCATCAATGGCGGCTGCGGCACTATGGTAAGCGTCAATCGCGCTGTATTTCGGGTTAATCCCATTCGCAACGATTACGCCTTTCCTACTGCGCAAAACCGGCCTGATAATACAAGCATCGCTTGGCCCGTCGTTTTCAACTCCAACAAGCGGTTTGACAACGATGCAACCTTGCACCTCGTGGTCATATTGACGGATAACGGATTCTTTACTCGCTATATTTGGACTTTCAAGGAGGCGGTACAAGATTTGTGTGCTATCGCATGCTGAGCTGTCCCTGAGCAGAGTGGCGTCATGAACGGGCGGTTTCCAAACCGCCTGTTTAACAGGCTGCGGAATTCCATTGTGCAAGAAGTCCATCTCCAAATCTGCAACCAACTCGCCTTCATAGAAAACTTGCAGTTTCTGTGTGTCTGTGAATGTTCCTAATACCGTTGCCTCAACCAGTTCGGCCTGGCAAATATCCATCAGCTCAGAGAGATTTTCCGGTGGTACTGCAATTACCATCCGTTCTTGTGCCTCGGAGAGCCAGATTTCCCAAGGTAATAATCCGGCGTATTTGAGAGAAACGTATTCTAGATGCACTTCTGCCCCGGTAGCCTGCCCCATTTCACCAACCGCAGATGAGAAACCCCCGGCGCCGCAATCCGTGATGGAACGGTAGAGATTCCTGTCGCGAGCACGAAGCACGGCATCAACAATTTTCTTTTCCATAATCGGATTGCCAATTTGGACAACGCTACCTAGGTTTTCAGAAGTATCGTCCAATTCAGCAGAAGAGAATGTCGCGCCATGGATGCCATCCCGCCCAGTCTTACCACCGATGGTAACGATAATGTCACCGGGTTGCACAGATTTCTCACACCTGTCCCGCGGAATTAATCCAACGTTTCCACAAAAAACAAGGGGGTTTGACGTGTAACCTTGATCAAATAAGATTGCCCCATTTGCTGTCGGAATGCCCATCCGGTTGCCGTAATCCCTTACCCCAGCGACAACCCCTTTAAAAACGCGCTTCGGGTGAAGCGTGCCTTTGGGCAATGCGGCATAAGGCGTATCGAGTACGCCGAAGCAGAACACATCCGTATTCAGAATTGGTTTCGCGCCAAGTCCCGTACCTAGAGAATCCCGAATGACGCCACCGATGCCCGTCCCCGCCCCGCCATACGGTTCTATCGCTGATGGATGATTGTGCGTCTCTACCTTAAAAACGAGGTTGTACGTCTCATCGAATTCAATAATGCCCGCATTGTCCGTAAAGACAGAGACACACCACGGCTTGGCAATCGCTTCTGTCGCACCCTGAATGAAAGTCCGGAACAAACCATCAATACGTTCAGGCGCCTTCCCCGGTTCGGAATAATTGATGATGCTTTTAAAAGTTTTGTGGACACAATGCTCGGACCAGGTTTGGGCAAGCGTCTCAAGTTCTACGTCCGTCGGATTGCGTCCTAACCTACGGAAATGCGTCTGAATCGTCCGCATCTCCAGCAGGTTCAGCGACAACGTGCCTTCCTGACTGATTCGCATCAATTCGGTATCGCCGGCATTCACAATATCAATCTCTTGCAAGACACTCTTCATCATTTTCTCCATCGCTAAAGGGAACGGTGGACAAAAAACATTCATGTTTTTTGTTGATTGAAATGGTACGCTCATCATTTCTTATCGCAGTGCTATTCAAAATTGGACAATTAAATTATAGCAAATTAGGAGGGTAAAAGCAAGAAGGAAACGGGTGGGGTGTCTCGCAACGCCTCTTTCGAGCGGAGGAAAGGAGTTGTCTATTGAAAGGGATTAGGGCCGAAAACAGCTTTGCGTTTGATGAAGAGTTATGTTAAAATTACAAGGCATGTTAGATATGACACTTATCGTTTGACTGAAAATTTCAGGGTGGTTGCGGGTAATAGTCTATCAATTGCGATGGAAAAAGGTAATTGGAGGGGCATTGATATCAATCACGTAGGTATTAGTGAAAGCAATAGCAGAAAACTTAGAAGCCACACGCGCACATTTTTAGCGCCGCGATACGGAATTAGGTAACACGACTAAATGAAAACTCGCCTTCTAGAAGAGCTTATCGGTTGTAAACTGGATAGCGCACTCGGCGCGATGTCAGCAAATATCACTTCTGTTGAAAGATTCCTCAAGACGCTCCCTACTGATGTTGATGAAGACACGTTAAAACACCGCCTGACACCGCAGTGGGTAGTACTTGCGGCGGGCAAAGGCAGCCGTATTGATGCCACTGGACGTCTAAGCAAGACTTTGGACATCATGTTCGGTGAGCAGAACACCCTCCAACGTTCTCGCCGCTATCTCCCGGGCAACCGGCCCCACATCATCGTCATTAATGCACAGATGATGGAACGGAGCCAAGGTGCTGAATCCACGGTTAACCTGTTTGGGAAAGATACCATTTTATCGGTGCAATCTGAAATGAGTGGCACCGGCGGTGCCTTGCAAGCGGCGCTGCCTGAACTTCAAAATTCGGATGCGGACTGCATCGGGGTGGCTTTCGGTGATGAGCCGTTTTTAGAAAAAGTGATTTTTAGCCAAACGTTGTTATCCCATTTCCTCTCCGGGGCAGATGTGACGCTCTGCGGCAAAGTTCCGGAAACTGTTGTTGATAAAGGCGGGTTCTTCTTTGATGATGCGGGGCATCTCGTCGGTACCAAAGAGTGGTATGATATGACAGCTGCGGAAAAGTCGGAAATGCAGCGACGACACGAACGCGGTGAGGCATACACCAACACAGGCATCACGCTCATTCGCAAAAGTGCATTATTAGAACGCATTCATCGGTTGCGACCCCACAAAAACCGACATGACGAGCTCCATCACGTGGATTTGATCCGGCTCTGTTATGAAGACGGGCTCAAAACCAACGCCTTTATCTATCAAGGCGAAGTGCTATCGGGCGTCAACCGCTGGGCAAATGTGTTGGTGGGGGAAACCAAATTGTTTGACAAGACGCGTTTAGCCGTCGCAAGGCAAGGCGTTCGCGTCGAGCCGGGCGCGCGAATCACCATAGAAGGCGATGCCCCGTGCATCGGAACGGGTTGTTACCTCCTTGGAAGAGTACATCTCGGGGCTAACGTTCGGATTGGGGACTATTGCCGACTTGAAAACGTTACCTTGCGTGGTGTAACAACGGTAGGGGATGCCGTTGGATTACAAGATGTCTCAGCGCTGGATACCGTGTTTGAGGCGAATCCTTTACCGGCGACGTTGGCGGAACCTATTTATGGACTCGCGACAGGCAGTTCCATTAACAATTGCACTTTCGATGCTGTAAAGGTAGGCAACCGCGTGCAATTGTCAGCAATTCAGGCGTATGGAACAGTGATTCCGTCCGAAATTGCTTTGGCACGCGAAACGCTAGGGGTACCCCTTGCCCAATCGCCGCCCGGTGTTCCCACCTCTGTTTTCACTCAAATCGTCGCAGAGGATTACAGGCCCGGTGTCTTTACTTTTGGTGAAAAACGGGAATTGCCGGATTGGAATAAGCTACGGTGTCATGTTCAGACACACAGTGTGACAGAACTGATTCCGCGAGCGACGCAGATGCCATTTCTGCAACAGATTACCGGTGAAGCCGTGAGAACAGTGCTAAATCTGCGCAGAGCCGATGATACCTATTTCATAGAATCCCTGACACCCGAAGAATTGTGGGGAACCATTTTTGAAATGGTTACGTGCTACACCGGCAACCAGAACCCGTACCATCACGATAAAATGAAGGCACGGCAAACCGCGCTCGCGCTGCTGCCAGAATTTTGGAAAGACGATTGGCTGACACGGATTAAGCTAGTGGTTGCTGGAAATATCATTGATTACAGCAGCGCACGAGTGGTTTCAAAACTGAACGCGGCACCGAACTATTTTTCCGATGCACTGCGGGCAGCGGTTAAAACTCCTTTTGCCATCGATGGTTTTGCCGAATTTCAGGAGAAGGTTATTCAGAGTGAGCCGAAACAGATTCTCTGGCTTGCTGACAACGATGGCGAAATTATCTTTGATATGGCTTTAATTCAGGATTTGGTGGAATGTGGACACCGGTTCTGTGTTGTGGGCAAAGCAGACAATGCTAGTAACGATGTCACACTATCCGATTTGCGCGAGATAGTTAATTATCCGCAATTTCAGCAACTCCGTACAGCTATGGCAGTCGGGGCTGTCACCCTCCTCTCTTCAGGGGCTAAGACTATCGGAACCAATCTTTATCAAGCCACCCCGGCGTTTGTGAACGCGCTGTTAGAAGCAGAACTTGTCATTTCAAAAGGGCAAGGAAATTTCTATACCACCTCCGGCTGGGCGAAGGATACCTTTTATTTACTCCTCTCAAAGGGTTTGACAGCGGAACAAACGACAGGTGTTGTCGCGGATAAAGCCTTGCCGATTGACGGGCTAATCTTGGCTTATGTGCCGGGCAAGACAAAACGTGCTGCCCCCCTTCGGGAAATTTGCGCGCAATCAGAATCTACTAATCCTATGAAGTCGGAATCTTTGAAATTGTGAACTCCCGTTTCCCGGATACCGGCAGTGAGATATCTTTCACAAACACCACTTTAACCTTCACGTCTCCACCGAGTGCACCCCGAATTTTCTGAACGATATACTGCTGTGTCGTCTCCTCCCACTGTGCATTAATCACCAGTTTTAGGGTGTACTGCTCCAACGTCTCCTGAATCAGTTGAAACTGATTCACACCGGCGAGGTTATAGAATTGTTGCGTAAAATAGCCACCGTGTATTAACGTTCCACCGTGAGTGCGGAAGGTTGCTGTGGTGCGTCCGAGGAGCTCCGCCAAAATGGGGAGTTGATTACCACATGGGCAGAACTCATCGGAGAGGCGCCCGATATCTCCAATCCGGTACCGAATTAGCGGCATCGCGTAGTTGTTTAATTGGGTAATGAGTATTTCCCCCGGTTCTGTGTAAGCGGAAGGACTATCAATCTCAAGATAGATGTCTCTACAATTAATATGCATCCTGCCGGCCGGACATTCCATTGCTATTAAACCGACTTCCCGGCTGCCATATCGATTGTAAACCTTTGTATTGAAAACCGCTTCGGGCAAGGTGCGGTAATGCGGGTGGAGCATCTCCGCGGCAGAGATTATCCCCTTTAACCGCCATTCCACTTTCAAATCATTTTCCGCGAGGAATTTGGCAAACTGATACAATGATGAAGGATAAGCGAGAATCGTTTCCGGCTGCCACCGTTGCATCTTCTCATAAGCCGTGTGCATCGCTGACTCCGTGAGTCGGAATCCGTTGAGCCACCAGTGGTTTCGCCAGAAGTTGTTAAACCGATGTTTCCACCTCTTGTGCCCTTCCGCATCTGCACGCTCACCCCAAACAATCAGTTGAGGCGAGCCGAAATCCCACCCTGCCCACCTGTCAAAGTAATAGACACTTAAATTCCGCTCATTCCAATAGTGCCGTTCTTGATAAAACATGAGCGGCGTTCCCGTCGAACCACCAGTAGCGTTCTGTATCCGTTTCCCGGCGGGAACGGTGTCTGAACAAAGACGCGGAAGTTCTTCGCGGATAATCTCTTTTTCTAGCGGGGGAAGCTGCGATATATCCAACGGCACTGCCTTCAACAACGGTTTATAATACGGCACTGTTTTAGAGGCATGAAGTAGGAGTTTGACTAACCGTTTTTGCTGAAAAGCGAGTATCGTTTCGCTCTGCCCATTCAGCAGCGCAGCAGTTTGTATAAGGCGGCGACGGTAGTGGCGCCCTTTACGGTAGGTATTATAGGCAATCCACGCAAGTTTTGAGAGAACAGCTTTAGAGGACTGACGGAACCGCATCACTATATCAGATTCCCAAAGTCAATTGAACTTAGAAACTGAACCGGTATGTGTCGATATTTCAGTTTGATGTCTAATTGTATATATGCTAACATTTCTAATGCAGGAGTGCAAGCAGCGTACGACAGTTAATCTGTAAATGAGAAAGTACAGTGAGGAATATGCAAAACTGGTATCAGAACAGAACACTTCTCAATATCTCCATTATCTTGATGGTTATCACATTTATTGGCTACTTTTTCTGGAAATGGAGTTGGGGATTGCCACTATTCCTCGCAATCGGCACCGCGATTATGATTAGAGGTATCGTCAAGATTACCATGCGGATGCGTGCCAACAAAACAAGGTAGCAGGCATATTGTTTGCTACCTCAAAGACTTTCTTCTACAAACTTAATAGCAGAATCCACCCAGCGCGTTGTCCGATACCTCTTTCGTTTCTTTAGCGGTTTCCGGTTCATAAGACTACCTGTCTTTTTTCAAACCGAGTCAGATTTGCGAGCCCTAAAGTATTGCGCCCGCCCGGTTTGGATACTTTGAGAATGCAAAGAAAAACTCAATTTAAAGAAGATTTTCAGTGTTATACTCATGGTACACCCCTGCCCCTCCTATAGGTTCATAACTAGCGAGGGACGGAGACAACCTGTTTAAGCGCGTCCTCTTGCGCTGCCAAGGACTTCAGCGCTGGACTGAGAGTTACTGCTCGTGTCAACGAATTATTAGCTTGTTCCAGTTTATCCTCTAACGCGTAAGCACATGCTAGATTATAGTAGAGCAAAGCAACCTCAGGGAAATTTTGGAGGGCATGCAGACACGTTTCACGCGCATCGGAGACGCGTTTCTGACGGAGATATACCGTCGCTAAATTGACATATCCCTCGACAATATCTGGAACCATGTCAATCACTTTTTTGAAACTCGATTCGGCTCGCGCATACTCCCCGGCATAGAGATACGCTTGCCCAAGATTATTGTAGGCAGATGGCTCTTTCGTAAAGAACAACGTCCGTTTTTTATTTCGAATTGCCCGCTGATAGGCATCAATTGCCTGCTCAGTTTCACCGTTGCGCATCAGAAAAGATGCTTTCCGGTAATGGTCATTGAACTCAGTTTGATGGTGCCAAATCCATAGAAACAGTAGCGTCACTCCTAAGCAAAACGTCATGCAGACGATTCTGAACGTTTTATGAGTTGGAGCCAGTTTTTCATCGGCATTTTCTGTAGCCGTGCTTTCCTGATTCTGTTCTTTTTCAGAGGACATAAAATTATCTACACTCCCGTCAAGAAAAATAGTTTTGAGAATTCATAGGAAAAATACGAAGAATTCACCATTATAGTAATGGAGGCAATATCGTGAAAACTTACGGTTTTGGTATTATTGGATGCGGAATGATTTCCGATTTTCATTCCGCCGCGATTTCTGAGTTAGAATACGGAAAACTTGTTGCGGTAAGTTCCCGAGAACCCGGTAACGTGAAACGCCTCACCGACAGGTACAAGGTTACCGGTTATACTGATTACACTGAGATGCTCACACGCGATGATATCGATATTGTCTGCGTATGCACACCGAGCGGTGCTCACTTAGAACCTGCTGTCGCTGCCGCTGAAGCGGGCAAACACGTTATTGTTGAAAAGCCGCTTGAAATTACATTACACAGGTGCGATGAAATTATCCAAGCGTGTGACAAAGCGGGTACCCGACTGTGCGCGATTTTCAATTCGCGCTTCACCGAAAGCGCCCAACTCGTCAAATCCACCATTGAGAGCGGGCGGTTCGGTAAGTTAACGCTAGGCGACGCCTACATCAAGTGGTACCGTTCACAAGGGTATTACGACAGCGGCGGCTGGCGCGGCACGTGGAAGCTTGATGGAGGAGGCGCACTCATGAACCAATCTATTCATGCCATTGACCTCCTGCAGTATTTCATGGGGCCAGTCAAAGCTGTACAAGCTTTTACCGATACGTTAGCGCACAAACGGATTGAAGTTGAAGATGTCGCCGTCGCTGCACTACGGTTTGAAAACGGGGCATTGGGAGTTATTGAAGGCACAACCAGCGTGTATCCCGGCATGCTTAAGAAAACTGAAATTTCTGGTACAACCGGCACCGTCATCCTAGAGGAAGAAGATATTGTCAAATGGGAATTCGCCCCGGAACTTCCTGAAGATGCCGAGATTCGCAAAAATTTCGCACAAAAAACGGATACAGGCGGGGGCGCCTCGGACCCCCGGGCTATTAACCATGCAAACCACCGTCGACAGATGGAAAACCTCATTAAGGGGCTGGAAACCGACGCATCGCATCTCGTTGATGGGCGCGAAGGCAGAAAAGCCGTTGAGATTATCCTTGCCATTTATCAATCTAGCCGTGAAGGCAGTATTGTTGAATTGCCTTTACCAACAGAACCCATCTAACTCTAGTCAATTAGAAAAATACCGTGTTCTCCATCTTAAAAGCAAGTGTCTAAAAATGTCCGCTTTCAAACCTTTCGCGGTAGGGCCACGCCGCAGCACACCGGCAAGGCTCTCATTGGATACGGTATCCATCATTCTAAAATTGACTATATAAAGCCTATAATGGTAGTGTGCAGCATATGCCTTTACAAGCTAATTTCGTACGATTATGGATAATCAAACACGATTTTAATCGCCTCGTCCTTTTTATTTAGCGCCATCTCAAATCCATGTTGTGCTTCAGTAAACGGTAGATGATGCGTAATAATGGGGGAAACATCAAAACGTCCTTGCCAGAGCATATCCATTGCTAACGGAAAATCGCTCTGGGCCTCCGGGCCGACGGAGCCAATGAATCGAATATTCCTCCGGAAAAATTCAGCGAAATGAAAATCGTAAATCTCATCATCCGGTACCCCGAAAGCGAGAAGCGTGCCTTCCCTTTTTAAAAGGTGGAGGCATTGGTTAATCGTTTCTGTCTGATGTCCAACGACTTCAATAACCAAGTCTGCCATTTTGCCGTCGGTGAGCTCCGCCACAAGCGCAACCGCATCTTCCCCCGCCGCGTTAATCGTATGTGTAGCACGCATCTGTTTGGAAACCTTAAGCCGGAAATCAACTAAGTCTGTCGTGATGACAGTTCTCGCACCAAGGTTACTCAACATGTGTGTAAAGAGGAGCCCCATCGCTCCCTGGCCGATAACGACTGTATCTTGATTAAGCAGGTTCCCTAATTTGCGGCATGCCCACACAACGGTACCAAGCGGCTGAGCCATTAGCAGACAATCTTTGGGCACAGCCATTGTACTGCCCCCGGCGCCTTCTTGAGAAGGTGCTAACGGGATTGTGACGCGCTCATCCGATAAAAAATATTCCGAAAGTGCGCCAATGTGGCGTGGGAGTGCAAGCACCTCATCGCCCGGCTGGAACTGTTCCGATTTACTGTCAACGACAACACCGATTGCTTCGTGAATAGAGAGCCCTGGACCCAGTGGGTAGTTTTCTTGCGGTGATTCAAGCGTAAATGATGGCATATCGCTACCGCAGATAGCACTGTGAACGGTTTGAATCATTATCGTTCCGTCCGGATAATCCGCCAAATTCGGCTTTTCTATCTCAATCATTTCAATGTGACGTGGTGCAACAATTTGCGCAACCTTCATAAACTCTCCTTAAATACAAATCAGCCCGAGCTACCGTGAATCCGGGTAGAAAAACCACGATAGTTTCTTACAAGCGTCGGATAGTCTCTAACGTTTGTAACTGTCGTTTTCCGTTGGTTGCAATGATGCCCCTATTTTCAACCATACGTCTGCCGGCGCAAAAATTCAGCGGGGCCCCGTTCGCATCTGTCACCGTTCCACCTGCCTCCTCTACGATAATGGTGCCTGCGGCGTGGTCCCAGATACATTCTCGATAATCTGGAAATGCCGGATTCGGCAGTCGAAGATAAAGAGAAACTTCACCCCGGGCGAGAAGTCCGTACTTAGCTTGGCTATCCATCTGAACCGGTGGACGCCCCATCTGAAGGTGGTGTGCAATTTTGGCATGTCTGTCGCTGTCACCATGTGTCGATTCAAAGCTCTCTGCCAACCGGTGTGTTTCCTGCCCAACGTGTACTTGTGCGATAAAAGTGCCAGTGAGTGTATACATTGCGCTGCCTTCGCCGCGGACGGCGACAAAAAGGCATCCACGTCCCGATTCCGGGGCATCTAACCGGTGTGGTAGGTTCGGACATGCTAATATCCCAAGTGCGACATCGCCATCGATAATCTCGGCTAAGGCGATTGCATATTGCTCACGGCGGAGAAACCCTTTGGTACCGTCAATCGGGTCGAGTGTCCAGAAATTTTCGGACACAGCCCCAGTACCACGGTGAATCCATTCGCAGATTTTTTTCGACGGGGTGGGGCTACCGCTGAACCGGTTAACGTAATGGACAACCCTGTCCAAAAGGGCAGGGTTGGCTTTTAGGGATTCCGTGTCCTCTTCTGCTACGATAACGGTTTTTGGGAATGCATCACCGATTGCCTTGCAAATCAGGGTCTGCGCCCCGAAATCTGCTACGGTGACGGGGCTCCTGTCGGCTTTTTGCAGCGAATCTGCTGGCACCAGCTCCGTTTGGACCTGTTGACAGAGTCGGACGGCTTTTAGCACTGCGTCAATCGCAATCTGTTTTTTAGATAGCATTTTTCTCCGTATGAATAGTCAAAAAAACATCAGTTGAGGCGGTTCAGCTGCCTCGTGTTGTTTCCGCCGTGCTTCGCCGATATCGTCAATAAGGAACTGTCGAGTCGCCTTGAAATTGCCGCCTTCTTGTCGCAGGACGTAAGCCGGGTTAAACGTTGCCATCGTGAACGAGGCATACAACGTGTCTGTAAACCAGATACCGCGTTCTTCTGTAAGTCGAAACTGCCGATGAATCAGTGCTTTCGCGGCTGGACTTCCCATGCATAAGATGACTGAAGGACGGATAAGACGCAATTCACCATCAAGCCATTTGGAACATGCCTTGATTTCAGATACCTTCGGGGGGCGATTTTTGAGTCGAGCGTTCCGGAGCCCGGTGGCGCGGCATTTAATGATGTTGGTTATCCAGAGTTCGCTACGTGTTAATCCATTGACAGTGAGTACTTCATCGAGGAAATCTCCGGCGGGGCCTGAAAACGGAACGGACGTCTGATTATCAGCAGCAGAAGGCCCCTCAGCGACGATGGCCAGTTTTGCTTGAACATTTCCAGAACCAAAAACGACGTTTGCGCGCGTTTGAGATAGGTGGCAATCGGTGCAAACGCACGCACGTGTTTTGAGGCTGTTTATCGCCCGATGACGTTCTTCACCGGCATTTTTCATCATCTCACGAGTCCTATGCTGTTCAGAGGTATGCAAAAACGGATTTCTTTGTCCTATAGGTTGCCCCCTGACGTTTTCGAGAATTGTATGCTGGCATGAACCAGCGTTTCCGTTATTCCGAATGTGATTCTACAGATAGGTTTGTCCCAGCTGTATTGATAATCGCAGCCATAAGCAGACACACCTATCGGCAAATAGTCATCTGGGACATGAATAAAACAAGTACTTTCTGCTTGCCGAGGCGGTTTGCAAACCAGCAGATAGTTTTCGCTTTGAGCATCCCAACCTGCCGATAGAATCTCAACGCTTCCTTGGGTATAATGCATATCTGTTGCAAGCAACTGCGGCTTGTCTTCCGCTTCCCGTAGGGACAAAAGTTTTGCAGAACGTGGCGGAACGTTTAACAAGGTGACACTGTCAGAAACGCTTCCTAGGTATTGGCGCATCCAAAAATCGTGGACGAGATAGTCTCTAGATGCAGAGAGCCCTAGCGCACTTAGTTGAAAATAAACGTCGTCCTCTTTGTCGCTCCAATTAAAGATGGCAACGAGATTATTTGTCATCTGAGGTTCCGTCTTGTTACCTTTACCGGGGTGCGCTTGAATTTTGAGATGCCAAATTCTTGGGAAAGGTTCCTCATAGAGCTCTATCGGCGTCGCTGCTTCGCCGGTGAGAGGAAAGATTTTCGCCAGCAGTTCGGCGCGGTGCGGTTTGAGTGTTGTGAGATTATCCTTGCAGAAAACAGCGCCGCCGCTTAAGGCAGCCGCCGTCATTTCCAGAATGGCTTCGTTAATCGGACGTGGTTCACCAACGATCAGCTCGCCAAATATGTGATTCCATAGGGTTTTATGTTCCTGAAGGTGCACCGCGTACCTACTAATTCGGTGCTTTGTTCCCTGCTGCTGATGCCAAAAGTGGCTTCCATTTACCGCGGTGAGAGCGGCTGCCCCGGACACAATCGGTGAATTAAGAGAAAAACTTCCTATAGAGGGCGCAGCAATCAGATTATATCCTGCAAGTAGCACCTCTTTATCAGAAACAGAGCTCTCTCGTACCTCATCTTTTACTAACTGAATCGCTAATCGATAGAGTTGAAGAGAAGTTAGGGAACTCTCATACCAGTTCAAATGACGGGCGGAGGAGAGTGCCGTTGTGTAAGCGGAAAAATCGACGTGAATTAGCTCGTACTTCCATTCGTTGATAATCTGTTTAATCTGTTTACGAATATAAGCTTGCGCTTCCGGATGCGAAACGTCTAATACAGCAGACTCTTTTTGATTAGAAGTCAGTCCACGCGTAAAAAAAAGGGGTGCCGCGCCTTTCCGTGAACGCCCCCTTTTTGCATGGGAGCCGCGGGAGGATTTCCGAGAGGAAGGCCCCGGTTTTTGTAGAAATAAGTGTGGACGTTTTTGAAGCAATTCCGACTCAAGCGGCTCACAAAAAGGGTTAATACGGATACTTGCTTTGAAGCCGTTGTCACGGATGTTATCGACAACATGCTTCATACCATTAGGAAAGTCCGCAGCATTGAGGCCCCAGCTCCCATCTAATGTGCGTCTTCCAGCTACAGCATCTAGGTGAATGTAATTGATACCACCCCGGGAGTTTGGCCGGAAGAGTGGATTTTTAGCGAGCAGTCCCGTTTGCTCTATAATGGATGCAGCGTTAAGATGAAGCTTATCCGCGGCGGTACTCGTACTCCCTTCAGAAATCTCTCTAGCGGGCCGCGCGAGGCTCCATCCACCGATAATCTGTTCAGTCTTTTGTGCCTTGTTTTGCAACGCTAACAGCTCCGTATAGTGCTGATAACCAGATGCAGCATCCATTGAAAAATTAAGGTAAATCGACTCCGAGGTGATTTCTTCTCCTTGACGACACGCTTCACCTTCACACTGATGATAAAGTGACCACGGGTTAACACCGGAAGCATCCCGTTCAGCCGCCGGATAACCAGCTTGGATGTGCGGCCACCATTTCTCCGTTGTCAGAAATCCAAAAACGAAAGCGCGATGGCTATCCGTATCATGAAGGATACCGTTATGACACGGAGCGGCAGTTTCCCCGTCGCTGAGTTGAAAGCCTTCATAGAGTTTTTGAAAGCCGCCTGGAACTGTCGGCGGCATATTCGTGAAAATGTAGTAATCTGATGGGTTACCGCCCAATTGCAGGCTACCAGCGTTCGATGAAATGCCGAGTAATGTTAAACGTTGTAGTTTTATCGGCGCCTCTTTTAAATTTTCAACGCCCACTTTCAACTCGATATGGGGTTCATCGGGATAGCAGCTAACATAGATATTTAGGCGGATGCCCTTGCCTTTGGCTTCATGAGAAAACCGGACCTGATGCTTGCGTTTATCCGTTTCCAGAGAAGAGGCACCTACACCTGTCATAAATTCGCAGGTACCAGCATCCTTCGTTGTGATTGACGCCCCGTCGCTGAGGGTGATGTGGGTATATCCATTTCTGATAATTGTGTAACCGGTTCCATCGCTGTAATTCCATGTCCCTTTTGAAAGATTAAACTGAATCTGAAATTGTTTGTGGTTTATCACAGCAAGTTCACCCTGCCGTGAGACTGCTAGATAACCTGCTTTCATACATGGTTCCTTCCATGGTGTTAATACACTAGCAAGATAAAGTTGTCTTCACGAGATATCAAATTGGTATTACCGGACAATAGTTCCCGCATGAAGTTTAGACTGCCCAGCAATGAATCAGGGTGGTGGGCTCTTTCCCGGTTTGACGCAGTGAGAAGGTGTCTTGTGGCTTGAGGAAAATTACGTCATGCGGCCGGAGTGCCGAATGCTCCGAAGCAACTTTCATGGAGGCATGCCCCTCCCTGAGTACATAGAGCGATTCGGTTTCTATCGGTTCGTGCGTAAACTCGTCGTCTCTATCAAGCTGGATGTAGTCTAATGACAAGTGGACAGCGCCTTTTTGTGGGGAGACAACGCTTCGCCAAGAGGAGTTAGAGCCTGTCCCTGTACCTCCTGGAACCGGAAATTTCCCAAAAACGGGCCCACTTTGCGTCATATTAATCACTTGGACGTTGCTCCGATGTCCCTGCCCCGGTGTCGGGGCTTCATCAGGAATATCTCGCTCACCCCGGTAAAGTGCCATATCCGGCGGTGCTTGGAAACTAATTAACCGCGCCAACTGCTCAGTTGTGTTGACAGTCCCATGGATCTCCCCTGCCGGGACGAAAATGACATCGCCCGCGCTAATGGGTGTATAGACGTTACCCTGTCGAATTGCCCCACCGCCTTCCAATACAACAATCGCATCTTCTGAAATATCGTGATAGTGCTGCGTAAATTCTTGACCGGGGGCGTGAAGCCCATGGTTTAGCGTTAACTGTTTAGAACCCATATCGGGATGTACAACTCGCCAGTTTTTGCCTTTGCCCATCTGAAACGGCGTTCCGGATTGAAGATTCAGAATTTGCATGTTTCGTCCTTCTTGATTCCGTCACATCGAGGAACTAAGCTACGTGATAAAAGGATAAAGCGGTATCCCCGTAATGTTCCCGCCTATATTTCGTTAATATCCCCACCGTTGCCGGGAGAGAACACCGCTTTGAATGTTCCACAGCCAATCTCCCGCTGGCATGGAGCAGCGCCGACGCCGCTAGCCCGTCTAAGCAGCCCGCGTAAAGCCCCGCATGATAAGGCGGATCGAAATAGATAAGCTCAAATCCAGTTGCCGGTAATTCCCATTTGGGCGGATAACTCAGCACTTTTTCGATATCACAATGAAGCAGCTTCACCTGCGAATGCTGAACACTCAAGCCGCACCCTTGAAGATTGCGCTCAATAATGCGCGTACACCGGCGCGCCGCTTCGACGAACGTCACATGCTTCGCACCGCGGCTTAATGCTTCAATACCCAGGCTCCCCGTACCAGCACAAAGATCGAGAAAGTTTGCATCAATCAACCATTCACGGAGAATGCTAAAAACAGATTCTTTCACTCTGGCGGAAGTGGGCCTCACTGTCCTTCCTTTTGGCGCGGCCAAGGGCCTTCCTTTAAATTTTCCGGCGATGATTCGCATGGATTTATCCAGGTATGAAGCGGTGTTCGCATTCAGCCGGCGCTATAACGCGCTTGGCTGGAACAGCTCCTCAACCACCGAGCCATCGTTTACAACCCGGATCGGCCGTCCTGAGCGCGAGTAGTTTTCCTCATCCCTATCTATTCCTAATGCGAAACAGAGCGACGCGAATAGGTCCGGTACGCCTATCGGAACTGTTAAAATCTCGGTTCCATCTTCGTTCGTTTCGCCGATAACCTGTCCACCGCGAATGCCACCACCGGCAATAACTGCTGCCCAGCCTTCTGTATGATGGTCCCGCCCCTCATTATCGTTAATTCGTGGGGTTCGTCCGAATTCACCCAACCATAACACTACCGTTTCATCCAGTAAATCGCGTTCGGCGAGCTCCTCAAGGAGCATCGCAAATGCCGGGTCGACAACACTTAAGAGTTCTTCTGTTCTATCAAAATTGTTTTCGTGTGTATCCCAGCCATCAAGGCTGACTTCCACAAAATTTACGCCGACTTCAATCAGTCTACGAGCCATCAAGCAACCTTGCCCAAACTTGTTCATGCCGTAAGCCTCCCGAATCGCGATTGGTTCTTCGGAGAGTTCGAACGCATCGATATTTGGTGAATTAATCAACCGCTCCGCCTTTTTATAAATTGCTTCGTGTGCTTCTGTACTGCGCCCGACACGTCTGGCGACGAAGTCCTTTTGAATTGTATTAAGCATCTTGAGACGTTCGCGAAAACGGTGTGTATCCATCTGCCTCGGATATGATAGTTCTTGTATCGGTTCCATCGGGTTACTCACAACGAACGGATCATGCATGCTTCCCAGAAAACCGCCGGCGTACGTTGGGGAATTGATATTAACACATGTAGGTAGAGCCGTACTGTTATCATCTAGATAGTAGGAAGCCAGCGAACCGAGAGTCGGGTGACGCGTCATGCCGCTTGGAGAATACCCTGTGTGCAGCAGATACCGCGCTCGTTCATGGTTCCCCTCACGGGAGAACATGGAGCGGATAATCGCGTAATGATGCGCTTGCTCAGCAACAAGGGGGAGGTGCTCAGAAACTTGGATACCTTTAACACTGGTTGGAATCGCTGCGAAGGGGCCACCATGTTTGGTACCCGGTTTCGGGTGAAACGTATCTAATTGACTCGGGCCGCCACTCATAAAAAGTACGATGCAGTGTTTGGCCCGTTTGATTGCTGCCTCTGGCTGGGCAAGCACAGTTGAACTGAAATGTTGCATTGCAACAAGCCCGAGAAAGCTGCTGAAACCTTTCTTGAGAAACCCGCGGCGTGAGATTTCGTTATTCCATAATTCTGGGGTATCGTATTCAGGAATCCACAATTCTGATTTCATCTTCGTTCCCTTTAAACTCCTATGAAATAGTATGATAACATATTTGTATTTTAAAATCAAAGTTTTGTTTGACTGAAAACCACGGGCGACATCTAACGTAGCACAGAATCTCTATTCTAAAGTTCACGCCTACATTTTTCATGAATCCTGTTAGAATTCAAATATTTGAATGGGACTGACATCCATCAACATTGATACATGCCCCCGTGACAAGGCTAGCGCGTTCGGAGGCAAGAAAAACTGCCACATTCGCGATTTCTTCGGGTTTACCAAAACGCCCCAACGGCATATCACTTTTAACAAACGCCGCCATTCCATCCGCATCTGCTTCGATTCGACGTGCCCACCCGCCGCCAGGGAATAGGATGGAACCAGGGGCAATACTGTTCACGCGGATAGTGTCCGGCGCCAATTCCTTTGCCAGCGATTTCGCCATGCTAATTTCAGCTGCTTTCGCAGCATTATAGGTTACGTGCCCGCCCCCTTCGCGCCCATAGATAGACGCTATCATTAGAATCACGCCACTCTGCTGTTTCTGCATCACGGGGATGGCATGTCGGTTTATCCGCACCGCCGAAACGAGATTTAAATCAAGCAATTCATGCCATTCACTGTCTGAAATCTCGGCCAATGCAGTCTTGCGACTCCCGCCGACGTTGTTAACAACAACATCGAGTCTACCGTATTTCACCACAGTCTCTGTCATAAAGGCGTTAACCTGCGCGTTGTCTGTGACATCTGTCGGCTTTGCGAAAACTTCCGCGCCCTTTTCGGTGAGCTCAGCCGTTACTCTTTTGAGTATCTCCGGATTCCTACCACAGATACTGAGACGCGCCCCCTCTTCCGCGAATCCGTGCGCAATCGCGCGCCCGATGCCTCGACTAGCCCCTGTAACAACGACGACCTTGTCCCTCAGTCCTAAGTCCATTATTTTCCTCTTTTCAACGATTTTTCTTCCCAGGAGTTATTTTCCCGCTGATAGCGAAACCCTCATATATTATAGCTGACTCCCTTTCAAAATGCCACCTTTAAATTCTCAGTGAAGTTGGAACGGGACGAAGAAGGCCACGAAATAGATTGACGAATTGATTGTCCACGTTGTAGAAAGTAAGTCCCAAGACGTTCCAGCTCGAGAACAGCTGAACAGCACTGAAATAAAAATAGACTTGACAATTTTCTCACGTTGTGATAAAATAGACTAAGGTTTACACAGTAGACATCTAATCAGGAATTTTGGCTTCCGGAATAAAATAAATAAGAGAAGATAAAAAGAGAAGAAGGAAAACAACTGATGGCTTACTATATCACTGATGAGTGTATCGGGTGTATGGCATGCCTCACCAATTGCCCAGTTGACGCGATTACCGGTGACAGGAATATGTTGCACATCATCGACGCGGACGTGTGTATAGATTGTAGCGCGTGCGGGATGGTATGCCCGGTTGAGGCAATTCGCGATGAGTTTGGGGAGGTTTGCAAATTTATCCGTCGCCCCACATATCGTCCTATTGCCGTTATCTATGAAGAACTCTGCTCTGGATGTGATTTCTGCGTCCATATCTGCCCGTGGGATTGTCTTGAACTCAAGGACCCGGACACCGGCGAACATGCTGAAAGTTTCTTTGGAATTTGCGAATTGGTGAAACCGAAGGATTGTGTGGGATGCAAATTGTGCGAAGAGGTCTGTATCAAAGATGCTATCCGTATTGAGTCCCCAGTGCTGACGGAACTTGAAGATGCAGCGGGGTAACTGGGATAGAAGGTGAGGCGCTGAGTGAGGGATGCACGTTTCCATAACCCCAGTTTGGTGGTAGTTCTTTCGGGCCCCTCCGGTTCAGGGAAAAGCACAGTGATTGACGTGCTCTGCCGAACAGATTCAACCCTCAGGTGCGCCGTTTCTGCAACAACTCGCAGAGCGCGTCCAGACGAGGTAGACGGTAGCGATTATCATTTCCTTTCAAAAGCAGCGTTTGAGGCGCGAATTCAGCAAGGTGAATTCCTTGAGTGGGCGGAATACGGGGGGAATCTCTATGGGACGCTCAAAACTGAAATTGCGGCGGCACGGCGTGGGGGGAAAGACACGATTTTAGAGATTGAGGTTAAGGGTGCGTTGCAAATCCGCGCGCAGAACCTTGAACCCGCCCGCGCACTACTACTCTGGCTGTTACCGCCATCTTTTGGCCTCTTGGAAGAACGTCTTCGCCTCAGAAACACAGAATCCGAGTCTGAACTCGCGCAACGTTTAGATATCGCGAAATCTGAGCTCACCCATATACAAGATTACGATTACTGTATCATCAATCCAGATGATGCTGTCGAGAAAGTAGTGAGGCAAATTCAGGCAGTTATCACCGCAGAACGCAGTCGTATTGATTCAGAGCTCACTCGGGTTGTTCATGAGCGATTTGGGGTTGTCTTGTCGGAATCATAAATTAAAGCGCATCACCACCAAAAATGGAATTCACAAACCGGACCATCATCCTTGGTGTTACAGGCGGTATCGCCATTCATAAATCGCTGGATTTAGCAAGTCAATTGGTTAAACAGGGCGCATCTGTTCACACGGTTATGACAGAAAATGCAGCGCGGCTTGTACAACCATTGCAATTTCAGGTAATCTCCCGTAACCCGGTTTTGCTCAATCTGTTTGATGCCGGTGCCGGCTGGAAGCCGGCGCATATAGAACTTGCCGACAGGGCATCGCTACTCGCGATTGTGCCTGCAACGGCGAACATCATCGGTAAAATAGCAAACGGCATCGCTGATGATACACTCTCTACCGTTGCTGTGTCGGTTCACTGTCCAATCCTCCTTGCCCCTGCGATGAACGGCCACATGTATGACAATCCGTTTGTCCAGCGGAACATTGACAGGTTAAAAGCACACGGTACCTATTTCGTTGAACCTGCTAGCGGTGATTTGGCGTGTGGCTATGAAGGCACAGGACGTTTGAATACTGTGGAAACAATCCTGCAACATGCTGCGGGTATTCTTTCAACCCCGCTTCCAGCTACCGAAACTGCGGAGCTGCATCGTCGCAAAACGTTGGATGTGCGAGGCAAAGAATTGGATTTGCGAGATACCCGCGTTCTTGTCACAGCGGGAGCAACACGCGAATACATCGATGCGGTGCGTTTTATCACCAACCGTTCTAGTGGGAAGATGGGCTATGCTATCGCTGAAGCGGCAAGATGCCGCGGGGCGGAGGTACAACTCGTTCACGGACATACCACTGTAAAACCGCCCTCTGGGATTAAGACTTACCACGCGAGTACAACGCTGGAAATGTACAAGGAAGTTCTACGCGCCTTTGATAACGTTGATGTTGTGATAATGGCGGCCGCCCCTGCCGATTATCGTCCTCGCGAATTTACCGGACATAAAATTAAGAAGACTGACGCCCCCTTATCGCTCCCACTTGAAAGAAATCCTGATATTGCCGAAGCACTCGGTGAACGTAAAACATCTCAAATTCTGGTCTGTTTTGCCGCAGAGACGCAGGACCTGATTTCCAATGCTAAGGCGAAGTTAATTCGCAAAAACTGTGACATCATCGTTGCGAATGATATTCTCGCCGACGGTGCAGGTTTTGAAACAGATACTAACATTGTAACATTACTCGCTCAGGATGACACCTGTGAACAACTGCCACGTCTCTCTAAGCGTGATGTCGCCGATGTTATTCTAGAACGCATCGTTTCTCTAAGAAAGAACAGATAATCGGTGATGTGCCCATAAGCATTGCCACGCGGCGCGGACACTCGCGTTTCTAGCTAGAAAACCATGACACTCCAGCAACAGGTACGCGACTTTTTTTCCGTAAACCGCATTTATCCTAAAAAGCGTTTGGGACAACACTTTCTTATTAATCCTGATGTGCTAACTTTTATTCTTGAAGCAGGAGCGCTCACGAATACTGATGTTGTCATAGAAATCGGGGCGGGGTTAGGATGCCTCACCGCTGCACTCGTGAGTCGGGCAAAACAGGTGACTGCTATTGAAATCGACACGCGGTTATATGCAGCGTTAGTAGCGCAATTTGAAAACGTGCCATTCATCCGGCTGCTTCATGCTGATATTCTCAAGCTGGAATTCAATTCATTATTGGAAGCAGACACTAAGCCTAAAGTCATTGCTAACCTTCCCTACAATATTACGACACCGATTCTGTGGAAGTTATTGGCACACCACAAGCAGCTGAGTCACTGTATTCTGATGATGCAGAAGGAAATCGCAGAACGAATTGTTGCTGCCCCCGGGGGAAAGGATTACGGGGCCTTAACGATTGGGACTACCTATTACGCTGATGCAGCTATCATTCAAATCCTATCACCAGATAACTTTTACCCGACTCCCAACGTCGATTCCGCGCTTTTAAAGTTAACGATGCGCGAGAAACCCAAGGTTGACGTTCGTAACGAGGAACTTTTCTTTAACATAGTCCGGACAGCGTTTCGGGCGCGTCGAAAGATGTTAAAAAATGCACTGGTGGGAGGACGGTTTGCATCGAAAGAGACGTTAATTACCGCTTTTGAAACAGTGGGGATAGCACCACAGCGGCGCCCGGAGACATTAGACATTGCCGAATTTGCCACATTGGCGAATCTATTGGCGCGGTAATCGTCTGAAAATAGATAAGATAGCACGCACCGAGCAATTTTGTGGGAGCTGCAAAATGAATCCATAAGATAAAGGGCACTCAGACTCATTCCTTTTTCGACATTCCCCTGGATTTTACGCTGGAGAACCTTCCTACCGGGGAACCAGATACACAAAACCATTTAGTTTTCTGTATCTGGGCATTGAGGGTAACACGTTGCGGGAAACACCCGATGCGTTTGGGAATCTGGAAACTAATGTTTGATTTTTACATAACTGGTATGATATGAAGTAAATTTTTGTCATAAATCTCCGTAGTGCGTCAATTTGCCTTGGTGTACAATAATTTTCTTGTTTTTTTGAAACAGGATAGGACAGTTTGCGTTACTAGATACAATATATAGCCAGCTGAAAGAATTTTCATGAATATAGGAGTGAATTGTTATAATGCGTCAAACACCTAATGATTTATCCGCTGCTGAAGATACCCATCTTGCTGCGCTCGCCAAGCAAGGCGATGAAAGAGCGTTTAGCCGATTGTTTGACAAGCACTATAAATGGGTTTATAGCAAAGCCCACCGGATGCTGGGGAACGTTCAAGATAGCGAAGAGGTGGCGATGGATGTACTCCTAAAAGTTTGGCAGAAGTTAGACAAATGGGATACAGAACAAGGCAGTTTTCAGACTTGGCTAAATACGGTAGCTCGCAATACGATTATTGATGCGATACGAAAGCGAGAACGCATATTAAAACCTTCTATGAGTTTGCCTAAAGACGAGCTCCCCCCGGTTGAATACGAGGATACGCGTCCAGGGCCGGAGCGGCAGCTTGTAGCACGAGAAGCACAAGAGATTTTAGAAAGTGCTCTATTACAAGTAACGAAACCGAATCATCGGATTGCGTGGATGTTGAGGCACCTTGAGGGGTACAGTATTGCGGAAATTGCCCATATTCTTAATCGAAAAGATGGGACTGTTAAGATCTGGATTTTTCGATGCACTGGAGAATTACGGCAAATTTTAATCAGCAAAGGAATTCAATGGATATATTAATTGGAGGATTAACCTATGCGCTTTTTCAAGAAATTTATCTCTACCGTTCCGGCAGATGAGACAAAGCAGGCAGCGATGTTAGAGGCATATACGTGCTGGCTAAAAAATGAAAAGTTATCACGTAAGCAAAAACGTCTCCTAAAGGAGCTTCCCAACGCCACTCACATTCAGGAATTAAAACAGTTGGTTGATTTTACACACTATCGATTTGAGGAGAGAGCGAGCATCCACCCGCGTCCGGGGGCGAAAGCGCGGGCCCTCGCACATCTCATGAGCAAAATTCGACGTGAAACCGCACAACCTGAACTGACGTCCACCGAGACGTTAAACGCACAACCAAATTATAGCCCACAGCCTATGGGGAACGAAAATACAGATGTTCTCCCTATCACAACGGCTGAGCCCGGGGCGGATGAACTCAGACGTTGGAATAGCGAGCAACCATTTGAAGGAACGGATAAGCGTGAATTCTCGACACCTCACAACGTTATTCGTACGCTGTCCCGGTTGCATCTCCGGTTTGAGTTGCGGGATGATGACGTATACCTCACCGATTTGGGCAGCTCCAGCACGCCGTCCGTTGAAGGGGAACGTGTCCGAAACGTTACAATTATTGATGAAAATGCGACCTTTCAGTGTGGGAAAATCACCTTTAAGGTTGTCAGCGTTGAGCGTTCATAGGTACCACAAGCGGTGTATTGAGGGAACTCCCTTAATACACCTACCTCCTTTATAGTAGATTTTAGGATGATTTGAAGATTGTGTAGCAGCGCGGTAAGCAAACCTCGCCTACCGAGGAGTTCTTTTCAAATGGTTCCCTGACTAAATTGTCAATTATTTTCATAAGGCACTACGGTTATGAAGTCGGCCCCTTCACCAGCAGCTTTTTATTTTCGGCGCGCCTCACGATGTTATCAGCAGACGCGTTATGTTGAATCAATTCAACACTATTTGAATGGCCTAGAACTGGACGTCCCCCCGCATTACATCTACGCTGACCTCGCCAAAACATACGAGATGGTAGGTAAATGGGATAGTGCTTTAGCATGCATAGAAATCGCCCTCCAATTATGTCCAGATTCGTCTACCGCGTTCAGGCGGAAAACCCGTTTTATCGACGAGAAGCACTGCTATGAAAAACTGATTTTTCATAGTGGCGTCTTGCAAAAACTGGAATTCCCGCCGCCAGATTTTCTGCGGATGTTGACAAAAAAAAGCCAAACGGTTCCGAGAACCTTGAACCCTCAAGTGCACCCCGAGTCACACTGGTGTATAGAGCTAGAACGTTTTAATCTCACGTGCGACGCTATGATGAGTGGGCAAACCGTGTGGCATATCTCTCAATTAATCCAGCAAACTTACAGTGAAATCGGAAATCTGCTGGCATGCTACCCCTCTCGTCCGGTGTTTTTATCGATTATCAACACAAACCGAACCCGTGGCCTGCAAGGTTCACTGCCAAATTGGGCTAGCGGTTCCTACGACTACGCCTCCGGTATTCAAATCGCATATTGCGCGTTTATTGAACCTGTACTCGGGCCGTTATATTCCTTAATCCGGCACGAATGGGTACATCTGTTAATTCACGAACTGACGGAGAACCGTTGCCCGATGTGGTTAGATGAAGGGATAGCGCAATGCCTCGCTCGTCCAATGTTCCAATACGAACAGCACTATGTCAAGCAGGCATCTCGGAACGGTTCCCTGCTTCCCTTCATTGCCTTGAACTGTCACTTTAGTCAAATTCCGGCCAAAAAACGGAAATTGGCCTACCTGCAATCTGCGATGATGAGCGGATATCTCATTCAGCAATTCGGCTTTGAGGAAATTCGTCAGCTGCTTTATCAGTTAAGGGATGGCGTCCCTGCGGAAACCGCAATTGAACAGAGTTTTGCCATGACGCTAAAAGAAATTCAGATGGAAGCCGTATCATAGATTTTTTATAAATCCATTTGCTGCTGAAGCCAAAGAAAAAAACAGTAGCATTTTTGGAATGGAACAGCACATCTATGTCGAAATTGGACATCGGCATTCTCATTCTTATTGGGTTAGCAGGGCTGAGTTGTTACCGCATAGGGTTTACCCAGAGCGTATGGGGCATCGTTTCTCTCGGGGCCGGTTTCTGTAGCGCAAACCTCTTCTGGCGAGAATTGGTATTCTACGTTCAACGACTCGTAGATAATCCACAGGTAGCGAAATGGCTGAGCATTATCGTTCTTATTATTCTCACAGCCATTCTCACAGAACTGCTCTTCCGGCAGCTCCAGCGCATCTTTGAAACAGGCGTCTTGGGATGGCTAAATCGTTTATTTGGACTTGGCTTCGGTATCATTTCAAGCGCGATTTTAATTGCTTATGCACTCATTCTCCTCAACATGTATGCAACTGATTCATTCAGAAACGAAATTGCGAATTCCACGCTGGCGCCACAACTCATGGATATCGGACGCCGCCTTTGGAATGATATCATTGACAAAAACGCTGCAATGTACGCGTTAAACCTCTATATACCTTGATTGCAAAAGCGCTGCCGAGGAATACATATGAATAAAACTGTCGAAAAGGTTAGCGCATTTATCACCCAAGCAAGAAATGGAGTGAAGGAGTTACTCGTATTTAAACACCCCACCGCCGGCATCCAAATTCCCGCAGGAACCGTTGAAAAGGACGAAGAACCCGAAACCGCCGTAAAGCGGGAAACGACTGAAGAAACAGGACTGCATATTATAAACGTTAAAAAATACCTGGGTTCTGTTGAAAATGAATTGGAAGAAGGAGAACGGGTCATCGCCGAGACAACCCAAGTTTATATTGAACCTAGCTTGAACACACTGCCTTACAAGGAGAAGCTAACGAGAGGACTCACCGTCGATTACAATTCCACGTGGAAAGATTTCACATACGTTTTATACATTGAATACGACAAATTTCCAGAACCTACCCGCATCCTCTCTAATATTACCGGGTGGGTGCCAAATCATAACCTGAGTGCGCGGAAAACAAGGCATTTTTTTCAGCTCAGCACACAGGAGGAAACAGAGGATGCCTGGCAGCTAAAAAGCGATGGCGGGCATATTTTCGAGCCGTACTGGACACCTCTGATACCGAAACCTCACGTTGTGGAACCACAAGCTAAGTGGTTGGATTTTGTCTATAAGCAAATTCTTTGATTTAACGCCTCTATCCTGACTGACTTTCTACAAAGAAAAATGCCGCCCCCGGCAAGCACACCCAGGTATTCCGGTTCATCTTGTCTTCACGAACCTATCTTCTTGCCGCGGAGTATCTTATCAGTATGAGAGGATTAATGTAGTATTCCTTGCCAATATGGACAGACGAATAGGGCACCGCTAATCTTTTAGGAGGTAGATAATGCAACGCACCGTTTTTTTAGGTGAACACGAAGTCACTTTTTCGGGCCCCGATTTAGGAGAATTGCGGGATTGCAATGCTGTGATGGATTCCGCTTCTGGTTTACATCAACAAATCGCTTCGGACGGATATTTACTCGTTCGTCGCTTAATTGAACCGCAAAAGGTTGCCACGGCGCGCCGTGCGATTCTTGAATATGCCGATAGCAGTGGAAAGGAAAACGTTTTCAAACCCGGAACTGATATTATGGATGCCTTTGCAGGTGACGGAAGTCCTGGGAGGACTATGGGCACGCCTGCCGTTACGCATCACCCCGCTGTTCGCGCGGTGTTGGAAGGAGAGGAACTTTTCAACTTCTTTCGGAACTTTTTTCAGGGCGATACCCGCACCTTTGATTACAAGTGGCTCCGGTTTATCCGCCCCACCATCTGGTCCGGGCCTCATTTTGATGTTGTCTATATGGGGAGAGGTTCAAAACAGCTGCACACGTGTTGGGTTCCGTTTGGCGATGTGCCTGCCACGATGGGAACGCTCGCTGTGCTTGTCGGCTCACATAATTTACCCAGTTTTGCCCCGATTCGCGACACTTACGGTAGAACCGATGTGGATAAAGATGGAACGCCGGGGCATTTTGGACGTAGCCCGGTGGAAATTAGCGATAAGTATGGCGGTGAGTGGCAAACCGCGGATTTTGAGATGGGGGATGTCATCATCTTCACGATGCATACAATGCACGCCTCTACCAAGAATCTCTCCGATCGATGGCGTATTAGTTGTGATATCCGTTTTCAGCCGGCGGCGGACCCAATTGACGAACGTTGGATAGGCAAAAATCCTATTTCGCACACCGGGAGCCAGAAAATCTCGTTTGAGGAAGCAAAAAAGCAGTGGGGACTAGAGTAACGGTGGTATTGAAATTAAATTGTCATCACCCCGATTCCATCTTGTTTTCGGTGAGTCTGCTAACGAACCTTTGATAGCGTTTAAGTTTCGGCTCGTCACTGTCAAATTTCAGCAATTGAACATTCGGGTGTGGGAATGATGACCTGTTATCGGGACTATCGAACAGGGGCAAGCATCTGTAAAATTGCTGATTTATTCTCTGTCATCGTTATCATTTTCTACTTCTAAGTTTTATCTTTGGTTTCTTGGCAATCTCTGGGTTTTTCGAGAGGATTCGTTACAAAATTCCATGCAGTGTCGTAAATATCATCTAATTCCGAATCTGAGGGGTGATATCGGTTAAAATGCACAATATCGCATGTGTAAAGAATTTCACCGACGTAATCAATTGCGCTGTCCGGAAGTTTTGATAATATCTGTGTGGTTGTTAGATTGTGAACATCTATCCGGTATTTTTCACAAATGTACTGTTTAATGGTGTGTTTGATGGTTTCATGATATTCACCAATGGCGTTTTTTTCACGGAGATGATGTGCCTGTGAGAGTAGGTTTAACGTTTTCTGTTCAAGGGCGTTTACTCCGGGAGTACTGGGTTCCTGTGGATGCGGTATGTGTTGATTTGTCTCTCTTTTTGTCGCAGTTCGTCGCGTTTTGGGTTGCTGTCGATTTCGATGCTCTAGATGAGCAGGACGTATTCGTCTGCTTTTCAATCGGCGCATGGTGAGCAAGATGCCGAGAAGGAGCAGAAGGGCGGGCAAGAGAACCCAGATGAGGGTATTGAGTATATCCGCCGGTAGATATGGTTTTCGAAAGAGCCCTGTGTCCGTATACATCTGGTTTCCCGCGGCTTGTGCAAGAAATCCAAGCCCGCCAAAATAGACATCGGGGTATCGGTTTTTATGTTTTTCCATATTTTCTGTGGTACTGGTACTTGTGAGTGTTCCGAGGTGCGTTCTTGGGTTTCTAATCGTCGTTGCATAGCCCATATTCTTTCGCTTTCCTCTGGATTGTGCGACGGCTGATTTGCAGGATTTTCGCTGCTTTGGCTTTGTTGTTGTCGGCATATTCTAGCGTGGCGCGAAGCACCTCTCGGTTAATGTTGTCAAGAGACATACCGACTTCCACATTAAGACGGGGAACGCGGCGATTTGTGGTATCATACGTTCGAAGCGTCGGTAAAGATGGGATATCGAGCAGGTTTTTCTCAAGAAGCGCTGCATTCGGAGCTGGGGGCGTTTCGTTTGCAAGCCCATCTTGGGATGCTGGATAGTTGTGTAAGGATGAGGTTGCTTCGAGAATGCGCTCAGGTAAATCCGCTTGTTGTAATGTTGAATGTGTAGACATGACGACAAGCCCTTCAATACAATTTTTCAATTCTCGAACATTTCCGGGCCAGCTGTATTTCATTAAGGTTCTCAGGGAACCTGCTGTCATCGTCATCAGAGGTTTTCCGTTTTGCCGACAAAATTCTGCGAGAAAATCTTTGACGAGGAGGGGAATGTCTTCTATCCGCTCCTCAAGTGTCGGGAGATTAATCCGAATGACGTTGAGCCTGTCGTAAAGGTCCGGTAGGAATTGCCCGTTTTGGCAGGCGAGCTCCAGATTGTGGTTAGTTGCACAGACAACTCTCACATCAACTTTAATGGTTTTATTTCCGCCGACGCGTTCAAATTCGCGTTCTTCAAGGACACGTAGGAGACGTGCTTGATTGGATAAACTGAGTTTTGAGATTTCGTCAAGGAAGAGTGTCCCCCCGTGGGCGAGTTCAAACCGGCCTTTTCGTTGATAATAGGCACCACTAAACGAGCCGCGTTCGTGCCCAAAAAGTTCTGATTCGGCGAGATTTTCGCTGAGCGTCGCACAGTTAAAAGCAATGAGAGAACCGCGGCGTAAGCTTCGATGATGGACAGCCCGCGCGACGAGTTCTTTACCCGTTCCCCGCGCACCGTATATCATCGCCGTGGCCCTGGTAGGCGCAATTTGCGTAATCATCTCCCGGATGCGGATGATTTGCGCCGACTGACCCGTGAATCGTCGTAACCCTTCATTTTCGTCTATTTGCGATTGGAGTTGGCGGTTCTCAAATTTTAGACGTTGGCTTTGCAGCGTCCGACGCAGAAGGGCTTTCAAGTGAACCGGATTGACCGGTTTGGGTAGAAAATAGGTGGCTTCATGCGCCGTCATTGCTTTGATGCCGATATCGGTTTCCAAAACGTTCGGGTTTGTCATAAAAATGACACCGATATCCGGGTGTTGCTGCATCGCCGCTTCCAACAGACTTAATCCGTCAATCCGTTCCGCTTTTAGTATCGCAATCAGGATATCTAACTTCATATGCTCAATCTGATGAAATGCTTGGTACATGTTGCTTGCCACAACTAAATTCAGCCCTTCTTCAGCGAGTGTTTTGCATACGATGTCGCGTTGTCTCGGTTCAGCATCCACAATCAGCACAGTTTTTTGTGCGTTCATTTTTTCTACCTTCTTGATAAAACAGGCCGGGCGATTACGTTGACTGATTGCATTTTATCGTTTATTCCTCGTTGAGTAACCTTTCCACCTCAGCCAAGATATCAGCTTCATCGCTCCCTGAGTCCTGTTCATCATCCGTCGCTGTACCCAATGAGTCGACGTCGGCTCGAAATTCAATGAGGTTATTGAGATAATGCTCTCGTGTGACATTCTCCGCGTCGGGGTGTTCTTCACGGAGACATTCAGCACAAAATACACCAATTTGCTGTATACCAACGTCAATATTCCTTAATGCTGCAGCGATATCGCCCCGTTGCAGGCACAATTCGGCTTTGGCGATGCTGTTCATCATTAGGATGTACCCCTTGTATTGGTAACTCCGCCAGGCGATTTCTGGGGGCGCGTATTCTCGGGTGAACGCGTTAAGAGCTAGATTGATATCAGTATCACGCTCGACATCTTCCCACCGTTTAATACCGGAGCAGAGAAGATAGCGAGTATATCGATGGAAAGCTTCCTCAAAGAGCATACTCCACTCTTCCGGGGTAAGTTCGAAGCCGTCTTGGGTTCCATGTTGTTCTTTGTATGTCTCTAATTTTCTAGAAAAATAGTCGTAGTATGAATTTTCACCGTGTGGACGACTGCCATCTGGCCGGCCTGTAACGTAGACACGTGAGATAGTGAAGGCATTGGGTTGTACGAGAATCACTTCTCGCCCATCTTCAATCGTCAAAACGTGAATAGGTTGTTCAGCGTCTAGGTTGAGAACACCAAGAATTTTATCCAGGGTTTGAACCCATCGTGTATTTCTTTTAATAGCATGGTTTTCCATTTGTTTGCGTGTCCTTTTGCGTCAAAGTTTCCATATTTATCGGGTACCTTCTCTTATAGATTGAGTTGATGGCGATAGTAATCTTGGAGCGGTGTAACAGAGATTTCCCGGCGCTGTAGGGCATCAATGGCGTTTACTGCTGCCACAGCACTCGGGATGGTTGAAAAGATTGGGACGTCATGCGCTATCGCCGTTTGCCGAATCAAAAGTTCGTTGGAGCGATGCAAGTCGCCTGTGGGTGTATTGATGATTAGGGCGACGGCATGGTTTTTGATATAGTCATGAATTGTCGGGCGTCCTTTGCCGATGCTATAAACCAGTTCTGCTGCCATTCCATTGCGGAGTAAGACCTTGGCTGTTCCGTGCGTAGCGATGAGTTCGAACCCCATATCGATGAGTTTCTTGGCGATAAAAATGATGGCGCGTTTATCCTTATTTCTCACGCTAATGAAGACTTTGCCTGTGAGTGGCAACGTATAGCCGCATGCTTTTTGGGCTTTCGCAAACGCGCGTGAGACATCGGTATCAATTCCCATCACTTCGCCGGTTGACTTCATTTCTGGCCCGAGGCGTGAGTTTGCGCCGGGGAATCGGTTGAAGGGAAAGACGGGTGCCTTCACACTGAAATATGGCGGTTCAATTTCTTGTGTAAATCCGAGTTCATCAAGTGTTTTGCCGGCCATGACACGTGCAGCCAATTTTGCTAAAGGTTGCCCGATTGCCTTACTCACAAAGGGAATCGTTCTGGAGGCGCGGGGGTTTACCTCTAAAACATAAATCTCATCGTTCTTAATCGCGTATTGCACATTCATTAAGCCGTGAACACGTAAGGCTTGCGCAAGTGCATAAGTGTACGTCTTTAGTTTATCAATCTGTTCATCAACCAGGGTATACGGCGGCATCACACAGTCGCTGTCGCCGGAATGAACACCTGCCTCCTCAATATGCTCCATAATTCCGCCAATTACCGTCCGATTGCCGTCACATATCGCATCAACATCTACCTCGATAGCGTCTTCAAGGTATTTATCAATCAGTACGGGATGTTCTGGTGAAGCTTTTACAGCGGATTGCATGTACGCCTTCATCAGTTTTTCATCGTAAACAATCTGCATCGCTCTACCGCCCAATACGTAGGAAGGCCTGACGATGACGGGGTACCCGAGTGCGGCGGCGATGGGGACAGCTTCCTCACTTGATGTGGCGGTGCTGTTAGCCGGCTGCATCAGTCCGATGTCGTTCAATACCTCTTTAAAGAGCTGCCGGTCTTCGGATCTGGCAATGTCTTCCGGACTCGTTCCGATGATTGGAATGCCAGCATTTTTAAGGGACATCGCGAGATTCAGCGGTGTCTGCCCACCAAATTGGACGATGACGCCAGACGGTTTCTCCTTGTCGTAGATATTCAAAACATCTTCATAGGTGAGCGGTTCAAAGTAGAGCCGGTCAGAGGTATCGTAATCGGTGCTGACGGTTTCCGGATTACTGTTCACCATGATGGTTTCGTATCCGTCTTCCTTAAGTGCCATTGCGGCATGAACACAGCAGTAATCAAATTCGATGCCTTGTCCGATGCGGTTGGGGCCGCTTCCGAGAATCATGATTTTGGGTTTATCTGTCACACGGACTTCGTCTTCGCTCGAGCAAGTTGAATAGTAGTAAGGGGTTACTGCCTCAAACTCGGCTGCGCAGGTGTCAACCGTTTTGAAAGTTGCGTTTATTCCGAACTGCTTTCGAGTTGCCCGCATCGTGCTCTCAGGAACGGCGTAGATGTCAGCAAGCTGCCTGTCTGAAAACCCGAGTTGCTTGAGCTGCCGGAGGAGGCGCGAAAGCTCCTCTTGGGACGACGGGCTGAATTCACTTTCAGCACGTAACCCGTCCTGAAATAACTGCCGGATGTGAGGCGCCTCCAAGACCTTTTCATACTCAACGATTTCTTGGAGATTGTAGAGGAAAAACGGGTCAATGTGGGTATAAGCGTTAATCTCTTCAATGCTCATGCCGTGTTTGAGTGCCGTTTTGATGTAGAAGAGGCGTTCAACATTGGGAACGGTTAATTTACTCGAAAGTTCGGAGAGTGGAAGTTCTTGAAGCGGGTGATTATCAAATCCGTGCCAGCCTATTTCTAAGGAACGCAACCCTTTCTGGAGTGCCTCTTTAAAGGTACGTCCGATTGACATTACCTCCCCAACGGATTTCATTTGAGTGGTCAAGGTTTCATCGGTGCCTTGAAATTTTTCAAATGCCCAACGTGGTATTTTGACGACAACGTAATCAATCGTCGGTTCAAAGCAGGCCGGGGTTTCCGCAGTAATATCGTTCGGGATTTCGTCTAAATTGTACCCGACAGCAAGTTTTGCTGCGATTTTGGCGATAGGGAAGCCCGTCGCTTTTGAGGCGAGTGCTGAGCTGCGTGAGACGCGCGGGTTCATCTCAATCACAACTTGTTGCCCTGTCTTCGGATGCACCGCAAACTGGATGTTAGAGCCGCCCGTGTCTACACCGATTTCACGGATAATTTTGATGGCGGCATCGCGCATCAATTGGTATTCTTTGTCGGTTAACGTTTGGATGGGCGCAACGGTAATGCTGTCTCCGGTGTGCACTCCCATCGCGTCGACGTTTTCAATCGAGCAGATAATCACAACGTTGTCCGCACCGTCGCGCATCACCTCTAACTCAAATTCTTTCCATCCAATGACGGATTCCTCAATGAGGAGCTCGGTAATAGGACTTAAGGCGAGCCCCGTCGTCACCATCCGCTGGTATTCCTCAATGTTATAAGCAATACCGCCACCGGTGCCACCGAGGGTAAACGCGGGGCGGATAATGGCAGGGAAGCCGATTGTCTCAATGAGCGCGATTGCTTCTTGTAGAGAATGCGCGATGCCGCTCCGGGGGACATCCAACCCGATTTTTTGCATCGCCTGTTTGAACAGCGCCCTGTCCTCAGCCTTCCGGATGGCAGGGAGTTTCGCGCCAATCAATTCAACGTTGTATTTATCCAGAACGCCCGATTCTGCAAGTTCAACTGAGACGTTCAAGGCAGTCTGCCCCCCCAATGTTGGCAGCAAGGCTTGTGGATGTTCCTTGGCGATAACCTGTTCTACGACATCTGCGGTAATCGGCTCAATATAGGTGCGGTGGGCGAAATCCGGATCTGTCATAATCGTGGCGGGATTGCTGTTAACGAGAACAACCTGATACCCCTCTTCTTTGAGTGCCTTACATGCCTGCGTACCAGAGTAATCAAATTCGCATGCCTGCCCAATGATAATCGCACCGGAACCGATAATTAAAATTTTGTTGATATCTGTTCGCTTTGGCATTTTTGTATACTTTCATCGTTGAAATTGAGAGGGAAACTACAGAAATCCCGACGCACACCCCGTTGTGCCTACCTTCTGTCTGCTCCCCTCACAGGACTTCGCTGATATTGATGTGATACTCACACCGGGCACCTTGGTATTATGCCCGCTCCTCCATCATTTGTGTAAATTTTGAAAAGAGATAGCTCGCGTCATGAGGGCCGGGTGAGGCTTCAGGGTGATACTGCACAGAAAAAACCGGATACTCCCGATGCGCTATGCCCTCAAGCGTATCATCATTTAAGTTAATATGTGTTACGTCGACATTGCCCGGTAACGAATCGATATCGAGACAGAACCCATGGTTTTGGGAAGTAATTTCAACTTGGTGATTTTCCAGATGCTTCACAGGTTGATTGGCACCGCGATGGCCAAATTTGAGTTTATACGTCTTGCCACCTAAGGCGAGCCCGAGGAGTTGATGCCCTAAACAGATGCCGAACAGCGGCTTTTTGCCAATGAGTTCCTGGATTGTCTGAATGGCGTAGTCAATCGGAACCGGGTCGCCCGGGCCGTTCGATAGAAACACGCCATCAGGTTTAATGGTAAGGATTTCTTCAGCGGAGGTTGTTGCTGGAACAACTCGTACGGCGCAGCCACACTCGGTTAGTTGCCGGAGTATGTTATATTTAATGCCGAAATCAATCGCGACGACGCGGTACTTCCCGTTTTTCGATGCCCCCGTCGTATATTTACCCCGGAAGGTGTCTCTTGCCCCCTGATATTGAGGCACCAACCCGTTCTCCTCCGCGTCAGTAGGCGGTTCCTCCCATATGTAAGAATTCGGGCACGTGACGCGTTGAACGAGGTCACGCCCTAGCAAGCCGGGCCACGCTTGTGCCTTGGCAACGAGTTTTGCGGGTTCAGACGCTTCTGTAGAAAGACAACCGTTCATCACGCCGTGTAAGCGGAGACGACGCGTTAACGCCCGGGTATCAATGCCCTGAATACCGATGATGCCATGCGCTGATAAGTAGGTACCCAAACTCCATTTTGAGCGCCAATTGCTATAATACGCGCTGTATTCCCGAACGACGAAGCCCTCTACCTGCGGACGCACGGATTCAATGTCGGTTTCGTTACAGCCGTAATTGCCAATTAACGGGTAGGTCATCGTAACGATTTGCCCTTTATAGGACGGGTCTGTTAGAACTTCCTGATAGCCCGTCATGCTGGTATTAAAGACAACTTCGCCGACGGTTTCGCCTGTCGCGCCAAACTGATGTCCCTCAAAGATGGTACCGTCGGCTAATGCAAGAATCGCTTTCATAATTTTGTCTATTTCCTTATTCGTAGTTTGGCAATTCTGCCCCAATATGATTAAGTGTATTTCAACGTAAGATTACATCAAAAGTTGAGTTGATTGGGTACTTTATTTCTTGAGGGAACACTGCTGAACCCCTCACGGATTGCTGATACGTCTTGCGCTAATCACTGCTTGCCCGAAACGTTTTCACGGGCCATCCTTTAAGTTTCCATCCTGAAAAAGGTGTATTTCGACTTTTGGAATAGGATTTTTCCGGTTTAACGGTATCGATCGCATTTATATCAATGAGTGTTACATCTGCGACGGCGCCAACGGAGAGGGTACCGCGTTCGATACGGAGGATATTTGCGGGGATGCATGACATCTTGGCGATTGCGTCGGACAGTGTGAGATATCCTGTCTCTACAAGATATGTTAAAACGAGCGGAACACAAGTTTCCAATCCGATGATACCGTTTGGCGCATTTTCCATGTTGAGTGCCTTTTCTTCCGGTGCGTGTGGCGCGTGGTCCGTCGCGATGGCGTCAATGATTCCGGCGCGTAACCCTTCAAGTAGTGCGTCAATATCGGCTTGTGTCCGCAGCGGTGGATGCATTTTGGCGTGAGTCCCGTGCTTTTCTACCTCACCATCGTTCAGTGTCCAGTGGTGTGGACATGCCTCAGAAGTGACGTTAACGCCGCGGCGTTTGCCTTGGTGTACCAATTCAACGGCCCCTGCGGTACTGACGTGCAGGATATGCAGATGCCCGCCAGTCTCTTCAGCGAGTTTGATGTCGCGTTCTACGATGATATCCTCCGCGGCGTTTGGCCCGCCGGTGAGATTCAGCTTCCGGGAGGTTTCTCCCAAATTCATCACGGCGCCAGCGTTCAAATTGTGCTCCTCACAATGCACCAGGACGGGAAAGTTGAGTTCCGCGCTGAGTCTCAATGCGTCGCGCATCAATTCGCGATTCATAACCGTTACGCCGTCATCACTGATTCCGATTGCACCGGCATGAAGCATACCACGGATATCGGTGAGTTCTTCGCCTGCGAGGTTTCTCGTGATACTGCCTACAGGAAAAACGTTCGCCTCGGCATCTTTTTGCGCCGTGGCGCGAATGTATTGAATCCGTTCAGGTGAATCCGTCACCGGAGACGTATTCGCCATGCAGGCCACGGATGTGAATCCACCTGCCCGCGCTGCTCGTGTGCCGGTAGCAATTGTCTCTTTATGTTCAAATCCGGGTTCCCGTAAGTGAACATGCATGTCGATTAATCCCGGGGTGACAATTAAACCCGTTGCGTCAATTCTGTCTGTGTCTGGCGTCGCTGATTCCCAGATATTGGCGCCAACCTGCGCGATTTTTCCGTTGAGGATGAGAATATCGCCGATTGCATCGATATGATTTGCGGGGTCGATGATTCTGCCATTGTGGATAACCAAGCGTGACGCTGCTTTTAAGTTTTCAGTACCGGAGTGATTCAGCTTATTTAAGTTTCTCATTTTTTATTTTTTGTTTACGACAGCTTTCCGCACGTGAAGTTCCACAGGTCCATCGATTATCTCTTATCTGCTTCACAAATCATGGCTGAATCAATGCCGTTTTCCTCAACTAACTGAACTCGGACGAACTCTTTTCGGGAAGTCGGTACATTTTTTCCGATATAATTCGCCGAAATTGGCAATTCCCGGTGTCCTCTATCGATGAGCGCTGCTAGCTGAATTGCGGCCGGCCTGCCGAAATCCATGAGAGCATCCATGGCGGCACGAATGGTGCGCCCTGTATAAAGCACTTCGTCCACTAAGATAACCCACTTCCCAGTAATATCAAATGGGATTTCGGTACTGTTAACCTGAATCTGTGTTTCATGTAGATTGATATCATCTCTATAGAGCGTGACATCAATCGCTCCGACTGCGATGTCGACGGTTTCAATCCGCGCAAGGTTTTCAGCGATTCGGTGTGCAAGCGTATCGCCACGACTTTTCACACCAACGAGGACGAGCTCCATGATGTGTTGATGGTTCTGCTCTAAAATTTCGTGAGCGATTCTCGTGAGGGCTCGGCGAATTTCTTCGGCGTTCATGACTTGTGCTTTTTCACGCATTTTCATCGTTGGTTCCACCCTGCATAAAAAAAGCCTCCCCCATCCAATGATGGAAAAGACGAAATTCCGTCGTTTTTTTGACAAGTCCGGATTTGATTAACAGGAAAAAATAATTTGTGTTGATTTTGGGTAATCTTTTTCCTCCGGTAAGAACAGGGAGGCTTTTTGCACTTGCATTGTCGATTCCAGCAAACGTTACACTTTGTGAAGAATGATAACGGGCTTTTTTTCGCAATAGAAGAAAAAATCTTGCTCTGGAAGTGTAACACATCCTTTTTCCACCTCGCCGGATGGGATTAAAAAGGTTTTTGGACGTTTGACACGTCATTTATTATATTATATCATGTTCATATAGAAATTGCAAATTTTTTACGCTTCTGAATGAGGTTGTGCGGGATGTAAGGATGGGAGGAATCAGCTTACGGGGGAGGCTTGCGTGAGGGGGACGGCATGTCAGAAGGAGAAATGTGTATGGCATTCGCAGGAACGAGATGAATTCGCTTTATTAGTCATGTTATGCTACCATCTCAAAATTCAAAAAGCACTTCAGACGCAATCAGTTCAGCCCTTGCCTTTTCTGTACCGATAGCCGTGGCTAACGATGCCTTTTTCGCTAACACCGCGGTGAGCTGGGGCCCGGGCATCACCAGAGGGATGTGGGCAAATATGCCGATAGCCTGAACGGTTTCAAGTTGGAATGCTTTCGGGAACGCGTGAAAAATCCAATCGCTGTCAGCCATGCGAATCGCCTCCCGTAATATCTTATTTTCGACAGCGGTATACCACAGAATTCGCTTCTCTTTTAGCGGGAAGAAGGTGGATGTGACATGCGTAAATTACAGAGGAAGCGAACGTTATCTCTATCCGGAAGCTGACGATTTGAACTATTCCCCCTGCACGGCACTAATTTCGTCTTCGGAGATTTTGTGTACGCTTTTAGGGTTAAATGTCTGCGTCGTGTCGCGGCGTAGGGCAACCTCGATTCTGCCACCGGTTAGCACGAAGAACTGGATGAGAAATCCGCCCCCTTGCATCGCTTCACACTGATATTCATCCGCCGCTAAGCCGTCTATCCAGGTTGGGAATGCGTCTTCGAAGCGCCTGTCGGCAAGCACATCATCAGGGAGCGCGATGATGAGGGTGCCGGGGGCATCTCCGATGGCATCTCCGATGATGCGACGTTTCTCTACCATGAACGGCACAACGCGGCTAGCATACTCAAAATTGTCATCGGTGGTTCTTTCCGGCGGTACCAATCCCCACGTCAGGTGATGGATGAACGGATTTCCATAGCCTTGGCCGAGCATGTGGTGCAGGGCTGCCTTGTCAACGGGATAGACAACGGCGACATAGTCAAACCACCCGGCGTTTCGGAAAGGATTGTCACGTGGTAACCGTGCCGAGACGTTGATATAATCACAACCGTCCACAGGCGACGGGTAACAGCGCGCGTCCCATCCATTAACATAACCGAGCCGCTTCAGTCCGTCTGCTACGAGATGCGGCGGGGAACAGAAGATAGCAGCGTGTTCCAGATTAGGCAGGAGTTGGATTCCTGAACGCGTGACATGTGTTGCGACTTCTGTCGCCTCTCTGAACCGTTGTGCTGCGTTTTCAATTATCAGGTAGTCGTCGAAATTCGTGGGTAATACAATTTCGTGTGCCATGAGATACCTCCTACAATAGAATTTTAGCAAAAATTATCTTTTAAGGCAACTGTTTTTATGCGATATTTATGACGATTATGGACGTTATCAGCCGTTTTTGTAGCGGATATCCGCTAAATCAGTTTTTGTTAAACGAACGCTACCTGTCTCCAGCCGAGTAAACCCATTTCAGGATGATTTGTAAACCGCCAGCGATAAACACAGAATTCTTGAAAATTAAAGCCGATTATGATATCATTTATAATGGGGGTATGCCGGAATATCTTGCCTAAAGTGAACGAGCTTTATCGCTTCAGTCGCTTTACCCACTGTAAAATTGCTTCAAAAGGTATAAATTTCATGAAACTTTTAACCAGTACGAAACCAACGTGGCTGCGCGTCTCAAGCCCGTACGCGAGACTTGTTCTCTCTGCTAGCCTGATTTTCATCGCATACATGTTCCTTTTGGCACCGGGGCAGAGCGCAACTACGCAAGCCGTACACAATCCGGAATTCGCAATCTAACCGGACTTGAGTTTGCTACCAATCTGACGGAGTGCAGCCTTTCCGATAACTAGCTCTCAGATGTATTACCCCTCAAAGATATGGTAAAACTGAGACGGTTAGGGCTTGAGAATAACCGGATATCAGATTTCTGCCGCTTGCCGGATTGATAGAGAATTTGGAAGAATATAATAACAGGAACCAAACGAGCCCTATCAGAACGTTGCAGGCAGCAGATGTGAATGGTGATGGGTTTATAAAGATAAAAGACTTCGTTTTGATAACATCCCACTTTCACAATCCCGACTTTTCAGGGGCGGCTCGTCCTCACATTTAGCGAGATATCCCCGGCGATGCGCGCGTGGGTATGAGGGGCATCGTTGCTGTTGCTGCAGCACTGGATGCGGGCGCCCTCGCGCGAAGAGTGGAAGATAGCAAATCATTCTGTTTTTGTCGATGGAAGCGATAAGGTTTCAGAATCAAATGGAATCATCATTAAAGAGGTAAAATTGATGAGAAAAAATACATTTCGAGAGTTGCTCAATGCGGATAAACCGACGGTTGGCACACATATCCATACGACGTGGCCCTCTATTGTTGAAGCGATTGGGCACACGGGGATGTATGACTACGTTGAATTCGTTGGTGAATACGGCCCGTTTGATCTTCACGACTTGGATAATCTGTGCCGGGCGGCTGAACTGCACAACATTTCGACAATGATCAAGGTGGACCAGGAGCCGCGCGGCTTCATCGCACAACGTGCCATCGGCTCTGGGTTTCAGAGTGTGCTGTACGCGGATTGTCAGAACGTTGAGGATGTGGAGGAGTGTGTCCGGATTACGCGTGCGGATACGCCGGAAGATGGCGGTAGTTATGGGGTTGCGACGCGCCGGTTTTCCTATATGGGGTACGGCGGGGGGCCGGAGTATGTTCAGGCGCTGCGCGATGTTGTCGTCGTAATTATGATTGAAAAGAGGGGCACCGTTGAGAATCTCGAAGCAGTGCTTTCCGTTGAAGGCGTTGACATGATACAGTGGGGTGGTTCGGACTATTCAATGAGCATGGGAATGGTGGGGCAGCGTGGCGCTCCTGAAATCCAGGCGGCGGAGCGTAAGGTTTTTGAAACTGCCTTAAAGATGGGGGTACCCCCACGCGCAGAACTCGGGAGTGCAGACGGGGCGAAACGTTTGTTAGATATGGGGGTACGCCATTTCTGCATCGGCACCGATATCTCCATCCTTTACAGTTGGTGGCGTGAACATGGCGATGGGTTGCGGAAGGCACTTGAAGGACATTAGGCGATACCGTCGTGAATTTGTAAAAAACGGGATTTTCAGGATGAATTGAGAATGCTGTCAGCAGGATGAAGCACTTTAATAGACATCCGGGAAGTGGGAAAATCCTTTTTTCTACCATTCCGAATCAAGTTGTTTGGGCGAGTGAACCTCGCCCCCATGATTATCGAGTGATGTTTTCGGGTGGGCATTCCCTCACGGTTAACCGGCTGACATCATAGCCTGCATCCGTTCTGCAACCCAATCTATGGCGATGTCAATCATCACTTGTCCTTTTTCTGCAGTGGCCAACTTTGCTTGATGGTGGTACTCCCTGTCGGATTTTGCCTGTCCGGTGTCGGAGATAGTTAACCTCGCGTTGTCGTAATCGACACCGTTCCAATCGACGTTTTCGTCAAAGGCAGCGAGGGCGAACGCCGTCTCAAACTCCGCCGCGTGTCCGGGACAGACGCCGGATTCCATCTGCGCCTTGATGAGCGCCTCGCTGTAAGCCTCCCAGTAAGAGTGGAATTCGATATTGATGCCAAGTCTTTCACGAAAATCGTCTAATCGTTCGTGTACCGGCCCCGAATTGCCCGCGTGTCCGTTAACAATCAAGATATTGTGAATGCCGTGTCGTCGCATGCTATCTGCGACATCGTAGAGAACCTCGCCGAACACCTCCGGGCGTAGCGTTAACGTGCCTTTGTGTTCCATCCAGTGTTCCGATACGCCAATTGCGAGGGGTGTTGTGACGATGACACTCGGAAAAAGCCGCTCTGCTGCCAATTTTGAGACGTGCACCGCACTCTGCGTGTCGTGATACATTGCCAAGTGTTCGTTATGTTGTTCTGTACTGCCGGTGGGGATAATAGCCCCTATTAAGGTGCCTGCGTCAATTGCTTCCCGAACATATCTCCGTTGATTTTCCCACAGGAGTACTGATTTGATTTGTGCCATGATGTTCCCTCCATGAGAGATTACGTTGCGAAACGTTTATAAACCGTGCTCCGGGAATAGAGATGTTAAGCTTGATACGATTTGAGCGTCTTACGAATTACCTCAATTCCACTTTCCATAACCTCTCGATTGGGCGGCAGGTATTCTTGCAGACTTTCCCAATCGTAACTGTTCTGCTGTTCATCACCACGGTTATCAAACAAAATTTTAGTGCTGTAATCTCGGATTTCATTGAGTGTCCATTCGTAAATATAGAAGCCGAAAATATCCGCGCTTAGAGGTACGTTGTGTCCTCTTTCTGACAGATAACGTTCTAAAACGATTTCAAATCGCTGTCCCGTGAAAAAGACGAGTTCTTTTTCCGCTGGCCCCAAGCGAATTCCGTCCCAGTCAATCAGGTGCAACTTGTTATTTCTATCCAGGATGATATTGCCAGGGCTCGCGTCTCCGTGTGTGATGACAACTGGGGCTTTCAGAGCTTCCGCTACCCTTCCTAAAGTGTCGTATCTCTCCAAGGTTTGTAAGATGACGTCGCGGTGCTGCGTTATCGCTTCTAGCACGTGGCGTTGGTACCGGTTCTGATAACGTTTTTTAGTTGAACTGTGTTTAGCTTTTTCAGCGGCATCGAGTACTGCGAAGAGTTTACTCCGCAACGGTAGTGCATATCGGGCCGCGGTGGGGGCACCTATTTCCCGGCATGCGTGGATTTTTGCGAAAAGCGCACCACATCTCGCCAATTCGTCATCCGTGAAATCTTTCCCGGCTTTCCACAAATCCCATCGACTTTTGCCTTCAATAAACGGGAAGAGTGAGACAGATAAGTTGTGCCAAGGAATGCTCAGCGTTCCGCGCCGCGTTTTGAGGGGTGCGACAACCGCGGTGATATTCGATTTGTGACGGAGGTTCGATGCGGCGCGTAACGCCGTTTCCTGAACAGAAGCGGATGCCTTGACAAAATACCGCTCACCCGTTTTGGCAGTGGCGATGTAGCCGTAACTATCTTCACCTTCCGGAAAAAAGGTTAACGCTTGCAAGCTGAGGGCGTACTCTGCATTGAGCGCTGTTTTCAATTCGGTTTTGTCAAAAATGTTGTCGACTTTCATATCGGAAGGCTACCAGCAAAGAAACGGTTACTTGAATTGTTCAAAATAGTCATCAATTTCGGCACGCAGTTCAATACCCGCTAGTTCAAAGGCAGTTAGCAGTTCGTCGTAACTGCCTTCTCCTCCCAGGAAATTCCAAAGTTGCTCTGCTATCAAAATTTCGTTATGCATGTCAAACATCCCTCGCAACGTCCACCGGTTATACAGTTTGGGTTCGTAAGGATTGTAGGGGATACCCATCATCGTTTTTATCACAGCATCCGGATTACGAGCAAGTTCAGCTGCTGTCCATTCTAAAAGCGTTCGTTTATATGACTTAAAACCACTCACATTAGGTTTTACAGTCTTCACAAATCGGTGATTAACCGTCTATGGATGCGAAACCTTTTTTCGCCAATTATAGTAAAAAATTGCAATACTTGCAAGCAGTGCTAGCGCGTGTATCCACAAAAATGACGTCGGGAAAAAAAAGAAAATTAAGACAGAAATAAGCAGGAAACTACGTTCCCATAAAGAGAGTTTCTTGAAAGCATACCCGGTAATACTCGCTGCAAAAATGACAGTTCCGATTAATGTCGGTAGGAGTTTTTGAAAGACAGTCCACAATCCCGGATTGCTCCCAGCTGCATTCAACCAGAGCAATTCGGGGCGCAGCACAAAAGCATAAGGGAGGGCGAATCCAACAAGCGCGAATCTAAAGGCTGCTAACCCCGTTCTCATGATACCGGAATTGGCAATCGCAGCAGCGGTGTACGCCGCGAGGGCAACAGGAGGTGTCACCATGGACATCATCCCAAAATAAAAGATAAAAAAGTGGGCAGTCAGAGGGACTACCCCCAAGTCGAGCAGCACGGGCCCGACCAGAATTGCCATCAGAAGATAACAGACAGAAGACGGCAGTCCCATGCCGAGAATAATTGTTGAAATCATCAGCAGGAGGAGGGCCAATATTAAATTTGTTGAAGCTAGCGGTAGAAGCACCGATGGTAATTTGCCGCCAATTCCAGTAAGCGTCACAACGCCTAAAATAATGCCGACACAAGCAGCGGCAGCAATCAGCGAAATCCCGCTGTGCGCAGCAGCTTCCATAGCTTTCATCAAACCGGTTATCCCCACCCGGGTTTCAGCGTGAAGAAGGCTGATGCCCAAAACAACCAGTAAACTTAAACTCACCGCGCGGAACGGGGTTGAACCCAGCAGCAAGAACCCAATGAGTGTGATGAATGCCGTCAGAAATACAATGCCCGGCATCTTATTACGCGAGCATGGCGAATCGTCTGCTTCCTGATTTTTGACAATATTTGTATCTTGTCTGGATGCCTCAATCCGCTTCGCATAGAAATGGACAATGCACAGCAGCGCCGTATAGTAAAGCATCGCCGGCAGTAACGCCGCCTTAATGATTTCTAAATAGGTAACAGGAGGCGTAACGATTTCTAACATCATGTAGGCACCTGCCCCCATGATAGGCGGGACTAACGCACCGCCAGAACTCGCAGCCGCCTCGATACCGCCGGCGATTGCCGGTTTAAAACCGGCTCGATGCATCAAAGGGATAGTAAAGGTGCCAGTCGTTGCCGTATTCGCAACGGCTGAACCGGACAAAGAACCCATCATCCCACTGCTCAGAACCGCAATTTTGGCCGGGCCGCCCGCGCTGCTGCCGAAGAATCGACTTGCGAGGCCAAGCACATAACGGGTTGCACCCGTCCGTTCCAATAAGGTGCCAAAAAGCACGAACAGAAACACGTACGTAAACATGACGCGGAGCGCGAGTCCGAAGACACCCTGGCTCTGGAGAAAGGTCTGACTAATGATACGTTTAATGGAGTAACCGCGGTGTGGGAAAAGCCAATCGGGCATAAACTCGCCCACAACCGCATAAAACAGAAAAACGAGGGCCAGCGACATGAGTATCAAGCCCACCGTACGGCGCGTCGCCTCTAAAATGAAAATGAGGCTCAACGCGCCAATAACGTAGTCAATAGGGTATTCCGCCCCAGCACGCGCGCCCAGCGATTTTCCATCTAGCCAGAATGCTTTAAACAGTGGCTCTGTCTGAAGAAGAATATAGCCGAAACATAAAACGACACAGCTTGATGAGATAATATCTAAAATGTGACTAAGGCGATTAGCTGACAGGGAAGAATGGACAGGATATTTCAGAAACACCAAGACTAATCCCAGCATTGCAAAGAGCACCAGTTGGGATTGAGGCGCGAGTTGTGGATAGTTGACTTCAGTTAAAATGAAGAGACAGAGCAACACCGCCACGAAAGCAAAAAGAGTCTGTTTGAAATCTTTCAATAGATTGCTTGTTAAAATATACAGAGTTTGTCATGCGGCGAAACAGAGAGGACATCGTTGAGGATTTTCTGGCCGGCAGCTTCCGCCACGTGAGAAATCGGCTGACATCACTTACTCAATATTGCCCTGAAAGAAGCGCTGGCAACACCCACTATTTTTTTGCCCAATCGCAAAGCTTTATCAGGGCTACTACTGACGGAATTTTGTATCATACTCAATAGAATTCGCCGCGGTGTAAGGTTCAGAGAAAAAGAATCCGCTATGATAAGACTATTATCTTCTTTTCAAATCACCCCACGTTGAAGCCAATCTTCCGTTAGGTGAAACAGCGAAATAGACACCATTCTCCATATCCTGATTAATTTCATCTGCTGTGAGCGCACGATTGTAAACCGCAACTTCGTCAACATAGCCTACCATACCGTCCAGCCCTGTTTGTGCCTTGCCAATGCGGAAGACAGCATCAATACTGCTAATTTTACCCGCCGGCGGCTCGAATTCAGCATCAAGTTTGCCGTCAATGTATTGCCGAATCAGATTACCGTCATAAGTGGAAGCAACATGATGCCACTCCTCTAACTCCGGCTCAATCCTCTGTTTATTGCGGCTCCCTTGCCACTCACCAATGTTAATCCACGTCTCAATTTGCGGGGAACCGGTAAACTGTGCACTCCACTGAAGGCAATAGCCCCCAACGTTTGCTGAACTTCTCCGCCCCATCAGGTTAGAGTCACCTTGGGATTCTTCAGGAAAAAACCACGCTTGAATCGTCAATTCATCGGTGATGTCAAGTTCCGGAACAGGTTCAACCTCTACAAATTTTTCGGAATCTTCAAGATAGACGCACCCACCGATTTTTCCATCTTTTGACCAAGTCGCGCCTTCCAAGGTTCCTTTGATATTATTTCCACTTACATCTGTGGTTGTGGCACCCTTGCCCTCTTCAAAAGTGAAATAGAGCATAAGTGCTTTGTCATCATTGAGTGCCCAGCTGTTGACGATGAGACTGAGCACAATCACTGAAACGATAAGGACGCATTTCATAGTATTTCCTCCTTCAAGACTCATAGAATCCAGTGTCTATCTCGCGATTTAAAAACAGAACCCCTAAGACAATCATTGGAATGTAGAAATCTGAATTTCCTTTGCGGTAATGAATTCCAGTAGCGCAGGGACACCCTCTTCCGTTTTCTGGATACCGCGCCGGAGTGCCGGAACAATCTGCTCTGGCGTCTCAACCCGTTCCCCATAGCCCCCGAACGCTTTTGCCATGTCTGCGTAGTTCCCGGAGATGTCGGTAGAACGAAATTTTTCGGTAGAGACAGGCATGATTGGAATTTCAATTGCCATAGAAAAATTGTTAAAAAGGACTGAAAGAATTGGGATTCTTTCGCGCACGGCCGTCTCAAAATCCATGCCGGTAAAGCCGATTGCTGCGTCGCCCCAGACATTGATACAGAGCTTATCGGGCTTTGCGAGTTTCGCACCCATTGCAAGCCCTAACCCGTAGCCGAGCTGTGTCGTTTTCCCCCATCCGATGTATGAAAGCGGGGTGATAGTCTGCCAGAAAGGTGAAAGCTGGTCCCGGGGGCTTCCCGCATCGTGGGTGATGATTGTGTTTGCCACATCCAGGTTCTGCATCATGTCCCATATCACGCGATAGGGTGTCAACGGCACAGCATCCGATGTGAGTTTGGGCATCCACGCTTCAAGCCATTCAGATTTCACCGCCTGAATTTCTGCGGTGACTTGCTCCGTACGGGTTTTCGGCGCATCTGTGGAAAGGGCACGAACAGCTTTCACCAATGCTTTTAAAGTGAGTCCCGCATCCCCGATGAGAGCGGTTTCAATAGCGACATCTTTGTTGATGTCCGCCGTATCCAACGTTGCATGGATGACGCGTTTTCCCGCCGGAATCTTGACGCCAAAACCGGTTCTGGTGAAACTACACCCGATACCCAGAATCAGGTCGGTTTTTTGGAGAAAGTGGTGTACCGGCTTAGGAATCGCCCGTCCACCGGAGCCTAAAGCTAAGGGATGGTTTTCCGGAAAAGCACTTTTCCCCCCGAGACTCGTCGTCACGGGTGCTGCGAGAAGCTCCGCCAATTCTTTCAGGAGTCCCCACGCTTGTGCGTAATGCACCCCTTGTCCAGCATAAATTAGAGGACATTCAGCGGCGATGAGCGCTTCTGCGGCCGCTTCAACGGCTTCGGGTTCAGGACCGTAACGCGCTGTAGGGACAGGGCTCGGTTCAAACGGTTCAAGAATCTCCTCACCAAAAAGATCTGATGGAAATTCAACAAGCGCAGGACGTGGCCTGCCATTTCGTGCTTGTGTAAAGGCGCGTCGAAGCGCCTCAGGAACCGCTTCCGGCACCGTAACTTGTTCACAAGATTTTGTGACATGCCGATAGTTCAGTGCAGAATTGAAATTAGGTTGAATCTGTGTCATCCCGCGGGAATAGCCCATAGGCAAGACAACAATTGGGGCAGAGTCACCGTACGCCTGTGCAACGCCGCCGAAAGCATTTTCGGAACCGGGGCCGCTTTGCATACAGAATACCCCGATTTTTTGCCCGGAGGTCATTCGGCTCACTGCATCCGCCATGTGTAGTCCAATGCGTTCCTGTCGAACAATGATGGGACGGATGTCCAATTTCGCCGCCGCCTCAATTATCGGATTAACAGGATAAGCAAATAGATATTCTACCCCTTCCGCTTTTAGGACTTTCGCGACTGCGTCAACAACTTTCATATTTTTTCCTTTTTTCTCCAATATAGTGGATTTTAGAATAGGAATTGAACCCGGCGCGGTTAGAACTGCCACTACCTCCCAAATCAACACGCGTTTTGTAGCGTTGATTCAGGGGCAGCGTTTTTCCGAACTGCCCACTTCTTTTCAGAATTCACTGATTCACCAAAAATCCTTTCGATTCAACCACTTTCTGCAAAAAATTAGTGCATCTATAGCGGAGTCAGTACCCCGTCTTCCATCACGAGCGGAAAATGGGCACCTGCTAATTTAGCGCCGTTATTGACAGTGACAAAAGGCTTCATCACATGGTTTCCGCTTTCATCGTAGACAGTTTCACTCGTCATATAATGCACAGCGATTGCGCGCCGTGGACTTCCACTTGTGTTATCGTGCGAACCGTGCCAGGTTAAGGAATGGTGGTAGTGAACATGGCCCTTCGGGACAGGGCAGAGCTCCACCGCAAGTTGGTGCTCTTTAAAGGAGCTCGGCATTGAATCGATGTCTTTGACCTGATGCAAAAACGCAATCTGATTCCCCCAATGATAGGACCCGGGCACCATACGCATACACCCATTGCTCTCATCAACATCGTCAAGCGCTACCCAGGCGGTGACTTGAGTGGTTTTTGGAGCGAGAATCGGCCAGTATGGTGAATCCTGATGCCACATATTAACGCCACCGACTTGCGGCGGTTTGTACTGGATCTGGTCGTGCCAGACGCGCAATTCCGTTGCCTCTGTCAGTTGCGCTATCCCTTCGACAACGTCGGGGTTGTGCACGAGCCGTTGATAAGCAGGACTCGCTTCCCAAATATTGACGATTTGCCAGACAGGGCTCTCCGCGCGCCCGCCAAGGTTTGCGATACGCACTGGCTGCGGTTTGTCAGTTTTCTCGTAATCATCAATCACACGCGTCAACTCGTCACGGAGTTCATCGACCTGTTCGTCACTGAGGACGCGATTTCCGAGCAAAAACCCTTTTTCACGAAACGCGTCTACCTGTGCTTGGTTTAGCATATTTGCTCCTCATCCGTTGTATCTATATGTCATTGATATTGGTTCAATTAGCAAGCATGTCGCATGCGCCCTTTGGTAAGCCTTAAATCTTTCTAAAGGTTATTCCGCAACTATCCGATTCCTAAGTGCAACCCATTCGTCATCGGTGAGTTTGGGTGGGTACGCAATCCGTGCTCCAATCAGCGCGGAACGATAGGCAGCCATAATCAGGTCAAAACCGAAAGTCGTTCTTCGTCAATTTCGCACAAGGCGGTAACTTGCATGTTTTCAATGCCAGCATAACATCGCGCGTGATGGACACCGCGCCTGCCACAGACAATTGCGGTTCTATAAGTGGCTGCCATGATTTGCATGCCTCCGTCGTTTTATCTCTCTACCTTGGCGTGAATTTAGGAACGCTACCCTCTCCGGAGGCTTTTTGCCGGGACACAGAGAGGGCTATTCGAAGCTTGCAACACCTACTAAAGAATTGTAGCACTTTTCTAAATTTCTGTCAATTGGAATATTTTTTAACTATTTTTTCCGTTAAGAACAGTCTCGAAATTGCAAGACAACGCGTTAGGAAAAAACGCTAGCGCCCGAATGCTTTGCAAATTTTAGAAAATGTTGAAAACTGAAGGATGCTTTTTTTAGGAAAGTGTTGAACAATTTTAGATAGGGGGTGATGTATCTGATTTTTCGGGTGAACAAAATCAAAAAAGATAGGAGTGATAAGGCATCCAAAACTCGACATCACGTGTTAGCGCTAAGCGGTAGAAGCACTGATACTTTTTGAAAATTCTCGAAAATCGATTTTCTATCCCTTTCTATTTTAGAAATAAATTCGCTTGCACGTAAAGCACAATTCTGGTATACTTTTCACGAGGAAGGTAATCTATTTAATTTACAAAAAGTTTTCATAATAATTTTTTTAGGAGGCTATTTTAAAATGGCTCATACACTACCGGCACTCCCTTACGCACACGATGCTTTAGAACCTTATATTGACGCAAAGACAATGGAAATCCATCACGGGAAACACCATCAGGGATACGTTACGAACCTGAATGCCGCTCTTGAAGGACTTGGCGACGTTGCGGATTTGGATGTTGCAGATTTACTTCAAAATCTTGACCGGGTGCCTGAAGATAAACGGCAAGCAGTGATTAATAACGGCGGTGGACATGCGAACCACTCGCTGTTCTGGGCAACTATGAGTCCGAATGGTGGGGAGCCGGGCGACGAAGTCGCTGAAGCGATAATCTCTAAGTTCGGTTCGCTTGAGGGGGCGAAAGAGCAGTTTCTCACAGCCGCAACGACGCGATTCGGCTCCGGATGGGCGTGGCTAGTGATTGGCGATAACGGTTTAGAAATCTACACCACAGCAAATCAGGACAGCCCACTGATGCAGGGACATACCCCCATTATCGGACTTGATGTCTGGGAGCATGCCTATTACTTGAACTATCAGAATCGCCGTCCGGATTACGTTGAAGCCTGGGGGCATGTCATCAACTGGACGCGCGTCAATGAATTGTACATCGCCAACGCGTAATCTCTTGGTAAGATATTTTCATTGGGACGGGTTAAAACCTGTCCCACTCTCAAGTTTACTGTTGCTAAATCTCGTAACCTTTCTCTCTAACCACCGTCTTACCTTAGCTGAACGGAATCACTTTCTCTTGACAATTCCGTTGAAATATAGTATACTTAAAATGTAATGTGGTGTCTTGGCGAATATCTGTGTGGTAGGACTTACCGATGCGGACAATGCAAGTGGCAAGGACACAGATACGTTGTCGGGGCGAGTAACATTCTGACAACGTATCAGGGTTTTATGACAAACCCTGTAGTCGGGGCGGTGGTATCCCCCACGGGTATCAGGTATCATCCTGAACTGTGTAGACTTGATAAGTGGACACCGTTTTCGGGACTCAAATCAAGTAAGCCTTCCAAGAGAAGGTAAGAAGCACATGCCGAAGGCGTTGTGAGTATCACTAAGTTGTAGCATACTTTTACAATTCTGGTTCATGCGGGAAAAGCTCCGTTTCAGTCCAGATGAGCAACAGTTCATCAATCGAGCCATAGATTTTTGCCAAAGCGTGGGGGAACGTGCAGTCCTCATGTTAGTCGGGAGCCGTGCCGCTGGTTTTGCCGATACCTGGTCAGATCTTGACCTGTGGGTTATTGGCGATAAGGGTTGCCTTTCCGATGAAGAACGGAGGATTTATCAACGGAATAATGAACTTTTCGTTGACAGGGGTGATTATGAAGCACACTTTTCATTTTACGATGAACGTGCGCTCTGCATGCGGTTGCAGACATGGGCAGATGAGATGATGTGGATAATTTCAACTTCGCGGACGCTCTACGGACATTCCAGCACCGCTGAAGAGCTGAAGCGGTGCTATCGCTTATATCCGCGAAGCGTCGCGGAGTGCAAGTTGAAATGGCTATTCGGGAAGTATTATTTTTCGCAGCGCGGGCCGCTCGCGATGGCGGCTCGAAATAAGGTAGAAACGGCGTTTATTGCCGTTGGAAACGTGATTGAATCCCTCTGCAAAATTTGCTGCGTTGTTGAGAGACAGCCGTTTCCGTATGACAAATGGCTGTTCGAAGCTGCGAAACAGACACAACTTGGAACCCTCGTCCATCCGTCAATTCAACGAGCAATCGCGGGGATTGGAGATTTCATCAAGCAGCCGACAGAACGGCACTGGCGCGACTGGGTTCCCCTAAAAGAATTGCGGGCAACATTACCGATTGTGCAACGCGGGCTAAAAGAACTCGGGTGGGATTGCGATTGGGTTGCGGAACCGAATGCGGCTTACTTTAATACGACGGTACAGCGCCCTGCCCCCTAAACGTTGGAAGAAAATCGGGTTTATAGATGGATAACCCGTTCTGTCTGTCGTAACGATAAGGCACATTTCGTACGCCAGAACGGTTGGAACTTCTTAAAGATAAAACAATATTGATAGAATTCGCAATTAAATTAAATAGTGTAATCACAATAAAAGCGTTGAAGGGGAGGAGTAAGTCGTCGGGGCTTGCCAGAGCGGGAGATTCATAGGCTGAGAAGTCTCCTCAAGTTACCACGACTGAATGTCGCCCTGGAGCTGCTAATCTAAGGTTTTGGGCCTTGCCCCTTTGGGGCGGCGCACTTCAAAGAGAGACGTAGGATTAGCCGGTATGATGCCCGTTATCGCATTCCTAAGAGTGCCTTTTCTCACAGGTTCTGCGTGAGTAAAGGAAATTGGAGTGGTACCACGGAAAGGCCTTGTTCAGTTCTTCTCGTCTCCAAATTTGGAACGAGTAGGGCTTTTTTAATTTCTCCATCCTCAAATCAGGTTACTCCCAGGCGAATATCGGATTGTGAGTTTCGTTAACGAAGACACGGGACGGAAACCGATATTTATCGGAGAAACCACACGGGATGGGGATGGAAAAACATGTGAGGGAAATTCGGATGGAACTATCAGGCGCAAGAAGTTTAGTTGAAAGCTTGAAACGGGAGGGCGTGGAATACATCTTCGGTGTTAACGGGGGCGCCGCGATGCCGATTTTCGATGCACTCTATAATGAAACCGGGCTGAAACTGATTCCGATGCGGCATGAACAGGGCTGTTCTCATGCCGCAGATGGGTACGCCCGTGCTACCGGAAAGGTAGGCGTCGCTTTAGCGACTTCCGGGCCGGGGGCAACGAATCTGGTTACCGGGATTGCTACCGCTTATATGGACTCGATTCCGATGGTTGCAATTACAGGACAGGTATTCACCCACTATATCGGAAGCGATGCTTTTCAAGAGTGTGACGTCATCGGCGTGACACGCCCGATTTGCAAGCACAGCTACCTGATTAAAAATAGCGAAGAAGTCACAGATGTGGTGGCAGAGGCGTTTCACATCGCGAGCACCGGGAAACCGGGACCAGTGGTGATTGACATTGCCAAAGATGCACAGATGCAGGAGAGTCCTTACCGGTACCCGAAGTCCGTTAACATCCGGAGCTACAAACCACAAGTCGATGGTGCCCCAAAGCAGATTGCCAAGGCAGTAGAACTCATCCGGGAAGCGAAACGGCCGATGATTTATGCCGGTGGCGGGGTTGTCCTCGCAAACGCGACAGAGGAACTGCGGGAATTAACGCTGAAAACACAGATTCCGATTACCGTCACATTGATGGGATTGGGGGCGTTCCCAGAGAACCACCCACTTGCGATGGAAATGCCAGGGATGCACGGCTCCTGCTGCGCGAATTACGCCTTTACGGATTCAGATCTCGTCATCGCCATCGGGGCGCGATTTGATGATAGAGTGACGGGGAATTTGAGCAAATTCGCGCCGAATGCAAAGAAAATACACGTTGATATCGATGCCTCATGTATTGGAAAGAACGTACCGATAGATGTGCCGATAGTCGGTGACGCGAAGAATGTACTCACAGAACTGAATCAGCGCCTCTCAAAAACCGACATCGAACCGTGGCGCGCGCAAATCCAGGACTGGAAGCAGAAATATCCGTTTGAGTACCAACAGAAACCGAACAAGGTAATGCCCCAATACGTGATTGAGAAGATTTACGAGCATTATCGTGACGCAATTGTGGTGGCAGACGTCGGGCAGCATCAGATGTGGGCAGCACAGTATTTCAAATTCACCGAACCACGACAGTGGCTCAACTCCGGTGGACTTGGGACGATGGGCTTTAGTTTGCCCGCCGCTATCGGCGCGCAATTGGGACGCCCAGACAAAACCGTTGTTAATATCAACGGCGACGGTTCCTACATTATGACAATACAAGAGCTCGTGCCCGCGATTACGTTAAAACTGCCAATCAAGGTTTTCATCATCAATAATATGTATTTAGGGATGGTGCGTCAATGGCAGGAACTGTTCCACGGAAGACGATACTCAGCCGTGGATTACCACGATAACCCAGATTTTGCACTCCTCGCGCAAGCCTTTGGGGCTACCGGCCTGCGCGTTGAACATCCGGAAGATGTTGAACCGGCTTTGGAAAAGGCAAAAGGGATTAAAGACGGCCCCGTCGTGATTGATTTCATTGTTGATGAAGAAGAAAACGTGTTCCCAATGGTGCCCGCCGGCGCAGGACTCGGTGATGTTATCCGGGGATTGTCTTAATATTCGACAATGCCCACAGAGACAACGGCGAGCAGAACAGACAGGATGCTAAACTCGCCTTGTCGACGACATCAACGAAAAATCATGATACGGTATTCACGCCTACAAGGAAACCCATGAATCCAGAAGAACGACACATTTTCTCAGTTCTCGTGGAAAACCGATTCGGTGTTCTCGCCCGCGTCGCAGGACTTTTCAGCGGACGCGGTTTTAATATTGATAGCCTCAATGTCGCGGAGACGCATGACAAAAGTATCTCGCATATCACTTTGGTAACACACGGGGACGCACAGATTATTGAGCAAATCTATCACCATCTGAACAGGTTGATAGATGTGATTGAGGTAACCGACCTTTCCGTAGGAACGCACGTTGAACGGGAACTGGTACTTATCAAGATTGGCGCCAAACCACAGGCGCGCCCCCAAATCCTACAGGTGGCAGAAATTTTTCGGGGACGGGTTGTCAATGTGACAGCGGAAACCCTAACCGTGGAACTCACAGGCGATGAAGGGAAGATAAAGGCAGCAATTGAGATTTTTACGCCTTACGGTATCATTGAATTAGCCCGTACCGGCAAAATCGCGATGATGCGAGGACCAAAGAAATAGGAAAAACACGCTGTCTAAATCAGGTTACGCACAACAAAAAAGGAATACCGCTATGGCGACAATTTACTACGAGAGCGATGCCAATTTTGATTTACTAGAACAACGAACTCTCGCTATCATCGGCTATGGGGCACAAGGACGCGCCCAATCCCTCAATCTCAAAGACAGCGGGGCGAACGTCGTTGTCGGACTGTATAAAGGCAGCCCTTCAAAAGCACGCGCAGAAGCAGAAGGACTTACCGTCAAAACCGTTGAAGAGGCAGCGGAGATGGCAGATATCATCCAGATTCTCATTCCGGATGAAAAGCATTCGGCTGTCTATCACCAGCAGGTAGCACCCAGGATGCAGGCCGGGAATATGCTCATGGTATCTCACGGATTCAGCGTGCATTTCGGGCAAATCGTACCTGCTGCCGATATTGACGTGACAATGATAGCCCCCAAAGGCCCCGGCTCGCTTGTGCGGGAGGTATTTGAAGGCGGCGGTGGCGTTCCGTGTCTCATCGCCGTTCATCAGGACACGACGGGCGCCGCACGCGACATCGCCTTAGCCTACGCCAGAGGCATCGGGGGAACACGCGCCGGGGTAATCGAAACCACTTTCCGAGAAGAGACTGAAACGGACCTTTTTGGCGAGCAAGCCGTACTCTGTGGCGGCACCGCAGCGCTCATCAAGGCCGCTTTTGATACCCTCGTTGAAGCCGGGTACCAGCCCGAGATGGCTTATTTTGAATGCCTCCATGAACTAAAACTCATTGTTGATTTGATTTATACCGGCGGCCTGAATAAAATGCGAAACGATGTTAGCAATACCGCTGAGTATGGCGACTTAACCCGCGGGCCTCAAATCATTGATGACAACGTCCGGAAGAAAATGAGGCAGATTTTGAAAGACGTACAGGGTGGCGTGTTCGCCCGCGAGTGGGTATTAGAAAATCAGGCAAACCAACCCCTCCTCGGCGCACTGCGCAGACAAGAAGCTGAACACCGAATTGAAGACGTCGGGAAAAATTTGCGCAGTATGATGAGCTGGCTTGACGAATAATCCCACAAATACCACGCCCGAGGAAGACGGGACGTGACGACTCAAAGAGACAGTCGTCGACGCAAACCTAAAAAGCGCTTATGGTGTTATCAACCTCCTGAAAACTCGAGAGACGGAACCTAGTACTCCCACACTCTTGACGATGGACTAGATAGTAATTACCTAGGAGCCTCTCATGAACAGACTCTACTTCGGCGATAACCTTGAAATCCTTCGTGAGATGGATGACGAACGCGTCCACCTGATATGCACCGACCCGCCCTTTAATAGCGGGCGCGACTATAACGCTTTTCTCGACGATTCCCTCGCTCAAAAAAAGGCGTTTACGGATATATGGACATGGGATACCGCCGCGGAAAACACGCGCGCTGACATTGAATCCCGCGCCTACATGAGCGAAATCTACAAGGCACTTGATGAATGTCTCAGCGGATATGATATGATGCTACGCCATGCTATGTCCGGCGAAAACGGCGCGATGCGTGCCTACCTCGCCTTCATCGCCCCACGCCTCGCCGAAATGCACCGTGTCCTTACCAAAAACGGAAGCATATACCTCCATTGCGACACGACAGCATCGCACTACCTGAAATGTGTGATGGACGCTATCTTCGGAAAAGCGAATTTCAGAAACGAAATTATATGGCAACGCACTAGCGCCCATAACGATGGAAACCAATATGGAAGGATTCACGATACAATTCTATTCTATGGCAAAAGCAAGCAGACTGTCTGGAATCCTGTCTATACACCGTACGAGCCCGCATATGTGAAACGGACTTATCGGCATGAAGACGAAAGGGGCCGCTACGCAGCTGGTAATGCATTCGCACCGGGTGTCACACAAGAGGGTGAATCTGGACAGCCGTGGCGCGGTGTCAATCCAACTGAGATTGGTAGGCACTGGAGCACGCCGCGTCGACACGCCTGGCCAAAAGGGGTTGAACCACCTGAAAATTATGAATCTCTCTCGGTTCATGAAAAGTTGGAGGCGTTGGACGCAAACGGATTAATTCACTGGCCAACCCGGGGCAAAAGGCCATATTTCAAACGGTATCTATCGACATCAAAAGGGAGACGGGTACAGGACATTTTCACAGACATCCCTCCGATTGCAAGCGGCTCTAAAGAACGGCTCGGTTACCCGACGCAAAAGCCTCGCGCGCTTTATGAACGTCTGATAAAAGCCGCTAGCAATGCGGGCAACATCATTCTGGACCCGTTTTGCGGCTGCGGTACGACGATTGATGCCGCACACACCCTCAAACGGAAGTGGTTGGGGATAGACATAACCATCCTCGCCTTGGAACCGATGCGTCAACGCTTGAAAGAGAGGCACGGATTGGAACCCTCAAAAGACTACCAAATCCAAGGTTACCCAAGCAACATGCAAGAAATTCGCAAACTCCTGAAAGAGGGTGACAAGCGTAAATATCATGACTTCTCAAATTGGGCGGTAACCCGGTTAGGACTGAAGCCAACCAAGGATCTGGCGGATGGTGGACATGACGGTGTCGGGCAGACAAGGTTATGGAATCCGCACGTCCTGAAAGAGACGAATGTCCGCATTCTCGCCGAAGTGAAGACAGGCAAACCCTCCCTGACTCAGGTTCGCGCCTTTTGCCACGTCATGAATGAAAAAAACGCCGAAATCGGAATCTTTATCACCATTGAGTCAATCAGTCCCGGCATGCGACAACAAGCAGAAGCGATGGGGCATTTTGAGCATAACCGGCAGCATTATCCGCGCCTGCAATTCTGGCAGATAGACGACGCATACTTTGAAAATCCGGGTATCCTCAACACCCTCGTCCGTTTACCTATCGAGTGGAGAATCGAGCCAACTAAGAAGTCTGAACGCCATTTCACAGAGGAACAGATGGCGCTTCAGCTATAGCGCCCCAATTCCAAGGAGAAACGTTGCATGATTCGTGAAGCGATTGAGAAAGTGATTGTAGGCGAGTCTCTAAGCGAGACTGAGATGATTGATACCATGACGACGATTATGGAGGGCGCAGCGACGGACGCGCAAATTGCGTGTCTGCTGACAGCCCTCCGGCTGAAAGGCGAAACCGTGGAGGAGATTGCGGGCGCCGCGCGTGTGATGCGGGATAAAGCAACCGCTGTCAAGACAAAACACGACGTCGTTGTCGATACCTGCAGTACCGGCGGTTCCGGGTTGAACTCGTTTAACATCTCCACGACATCGGCGTTTGTCGTCGCAGGTGCAGGGGTGCCTGTCGCAAAACACGGCAACCGCGGCGTGACGCGTCAAAGCGGGAGCGCAAATGTGCTGATGGCACTCGGCGTGAATATTGAGATTAGCCCGCAACACGTCGGACGTTGTATTGATGAAGCAGGCATCGGATTCCTCTTTGCGCCGATGTTGCACGGCGCAATGAAATACGCAATCGGGCCACGACGTGAAATTGGCATCCGTACGATTTTCAATACCGTAGCACCCCTCACAAATCCGGCAGGTGCCAAGGCCCAGGTGCTCGGTGTCTATGCCCCGGAACTCACAAGGATACACGCGAATGCGTTAAAACATTTCGGAACCCGTCACGCTTTTGTGGTACACGGAAACGACGGTTTGGATGAAATCACAACAACGACAACAACACAAGTATCAGAACTCGTTAACGGAAAGGTAACAACCTACACCTTGGAGCCAGCCGATTTTGGGATTCCGCGGACACAGTTGAGCACGCTCGCGGGCAGTACACCTGATAAGAATGCCGAGATGACAGAACGTATCCTAGACGGCGAGAAAGGCCCCCGGCGAGATATTGTGGTGCTAAACGCTGCCGCTGCAATCGTTGCTGGCGGAAAGGCAGATAACCTTAAAGCCGGCCTCGCACTCGCTAAAGCATCCATTGACACCGGAAAAGCGAAGGAAAAGCTGGAAAGTCTGAAATCGGTTTCTAATTCATAGATAATTGCCAGGATTGCTCCGGTATGCGCTGATAGCCCCCTTCACGTTCTGTTCAAGCTATCGCTTGAATTAACTGTTACGAGGAGACACTTTGATATTAGATACCATCATCCGACATAAACAGGCAGAACTCAAAGCAGAACAGGAACAGATACCACTAACGATATTAAAATCAGAAATTGCGAAGCAAACGCCACCACGGGATTTTCGGAATGCCATTTCCGCAGCGGGTAGGGTTAATCTCATTGCGGAGGTAAAAAAGCGCTCGCCGAGTAAAGGCATTATCCGAGAAGATTTTCATCCGGTAACGATTGCACAGACGTACGCCGATAATGGAGCCGCCGCCATTTCCGTGCTAACAGACAGGAAGTTCTTCGCAGGTGAACTCGGGTACCTGTCGGAAATTCGCGAAGCGGTTTCAGTCCCGTTGTTAAGGAAAGATTTTACACTTGACGTGTACCATATCTATCAAGCGCGCGCAGCGGGAGCAGATGCAATTCTTCTCATCGTGGCAGCGTTGACACCGGCTGAGTTGCGGGAATTTATGGATGTTGCGCAATCTTTGTCGTTAGCGTGTTTAGTGGAGGTACATACCCGTGAAGAATTAGCTGTCGCTTTAGAGGTAGATGCGCAGATTATCGGTATCAACAACAGAGATTTACACACGTTTCGCACAGACATTGAGACAACGTTCCGTTTAGGCAAAGAGATACCGACGGCCCGGTTCATTGTCAGTGAAAGCGGTATCGAAACGCGCGAGGACGTTGCGAGGTTACGCGCAGCCGGCGTGCATGCGATGTTAGTCGGAGAATCGCTGATACGAAGCAAGGATATTGGCAAGCAAGTGCGGGAATTGCTTCGGTAAGTTAAAAGCGGCTGTTGATACCATTTCATCTCCATCTGCTCGCTTCCTATAGCTACCGGTAAGTTCGACAAGTGAGTCAGGCTTGCCTCACGCTTTCGCCTCTTAGGCATTTTCCATCCGTTCTTGTGAAATTTGCACGTAATGCCTGTCTATGTCACATCCCGCGAAACTTCGTGAATTTCGGATTGCAGCAACCCCAGTTGTGCCTGCTCCTAAAAACGGGTCTACGATTAAATCGCCTTGGTGACTGTGCTTGCACACCAATTTCTCAAATAGCACGAGCGGTTTCTGTGTGGGGTGCAATCTTTTGCCGTTATGCTGCGGGATTGGATACTCATAAACGCCGGTGTCATACTGACTGTTAAAGGTGGGTTTACCGAATTTGACACCGACAACCGCCATTTCCCGGCTATTAGACAAATAGGTTGCCCGCATATTCAGCGGGACGGGATTAGTTTTCTGCCAAATAATTTGGCGTATCATCTTGAACCCGGCGCCCTCCATTGCCTCTTTCACCTTCCCGATTTTCCAAATATCATACCACACAATCGCGGTTCCACCACGGCGTAAGGCGTCGTAAAAGAGATTTGCCATCTTCACCAAATCTATCTCAACTTCATCCCAGGTGCCAAAGTCCATACTCACTGCAAATCTCTTTTCACCCTTGCGAATGGAGGTAAACCCCGTTTTCTTGCTAATGCAATACGGCGGGTCTGTCAAGATAAGCTCCACTGAACCCGGCGGTAGAGATGTCATAAATTCCTGATAATCAGAGACTTGAACGTTAAATTCTCTGGTTTGCATAAATGATTCCTTTAAGCCGTGCATTTTGTTTGTCAGCATTTCAGAACGGCGCCGCCGGGGCGCATATACCACGCTTCGTGGTGTTCCACCACTGCGTCCAGCCCTCTGACACTTCCTGTACAAGCAAACCTGTTATCGGCGACGCAGCCCACTTTTCAGGGTTCCTCAAGCGTTCATCGCCTCTACGAATCGGCGCCCTATCCCGGGCCATTCCGATAGCATTCCGAGACGACGCGGTTGAGGGGCAGCATTGCTTTTACCTTCGCTCCGGTGGGCCCGGGTGTTGGTGCCCGTCTCACACCTGGCGGCGTTTCCGAAACGGGCGGTTACGAACTATATAGAAATGATTTCAATTCCGTGCTTTTTTAGGAGTGCTGTGGTTACACCATCGCCGGTGGTAAGAGCGCCGGAGAAGGAGCCGTCGTAAATATGTCCACACCCGCAAGAGGGGCTCCTCGCCTTGAGAATGATGCGTGTCGCGCCGTGCGATTGCGCAGTGCGTAAGGCCCGGTACGCACCTTGTAAGAATGCCTCGGTTACGTCTTCACCGTCAGCCGTTAGGACTTTCGCGCTACCGTTCAGCACATCGTTCCCGTCCCCGCCAACAATTTCAGCGGGTGGACGCGGTGTCGGTAATCCCCCAAGTTCCTCGGGGCATACCGAAATTAATTCATGAGACTGATTCTGTTTTATGGCGGCTTCATTTCGGCTGTGCCCTGCATCGTAGCGGCAGCGCATGCCGATAAGACACGCACTAATTAGAACCTTGACCACAATTCCCATCCGTAGATTCACACAATTCGTTAAACCGTGCCATAATTAAGCCACGGTTACCGGATTTAAGATGCCGGTAGAGCGCCGCAAGCCGGTGCAGTATCGTCTGCAGTAAAGCCGTTTTGCAGAGTTCAACGTTTGCATTTAATGCGATGCGTAACGATGTTGCGTTCTGCCGGATTTCACACGGAAAGTCGTCTAAAACGTTATTGACATTCACGCCAAACCCTAAGACGAAAAAAGGCTGATTCTGCGTGTCGTATGCGAATTCTGTCAAGACACCGGCAACTTTTTTTCTGCGAATTCTGACATCATTAGGTGCTTTAATCCGCGCGTCTAATCCCGTCGTGGCGTTAATAGCTTTTGCAATGCCGATTGCCCCGATGAGATTGGGCAGTGCAACTTCGTCACGTAGGAGTCGGTGCCTGAAGATACAGGAAATAAGGAGACATTTACCGGGTGGTGCGTCCCATTTCCTACCATATCTGCCTCTGCCAGCATGCTGGTAGTCAGTAATGATGAGCGTACCTTCTTGCGCGCCAACTTTGCCCCGAGCGATTGCGATATCATTTGTGGACGCGACTTGCGCGTAGTACTCAACGTGGCACCCAAGTTGAGCGGCAAGTCGGTTATGGTTAAATCCACACTGTGTATCATCAGTAAGCATGTTCGTACTACTCAAGCCCAAGTTGGCGGAGATGCTCCTCTGCCTCAATTTTCCACTGCTGTGGTGGGTTGAGCGCAAGAAATCTTTTCCATTGCGCTCTAGCTTGTTCCGTCTTCTCGGTATATCCATATACGAGAGCAAGATTATAGTTTGCGGTTAAGTCTTCGGGTGCCAACTGAAGAACGCGTCTAAACTGTTCAGCGGCTGCCCCGAGTAAATCCATGCTATAAAGGGTGTTCGCGTAATTGATGAGTGTCGGGACGTGCGTATCATCTAGGGCGAGTGCTTTTTCTAAGTTCTCTTTGGCTGCATTATAATCCAATCCGTAGGCATAGTAGAGTTCGCCGAGATTTTGATAGGTTTTGACAACAATCTCATCATTTTCGCCCGGTTTGACGAGTGCGACTTCCGCTTGATAATGCTGAATTGCCTTTTTCCATGCCTGCTCCCATTCTGCAATTTCTCCGAGGTGTAAGTTCACGCCTCGATATTTAGGGGTGAGGGAAAGCACTTTTTGAAATGCGGTTGCGGCCTGTCTATGATTGTCCATTTCGAGGTTAATGGTACCGACATAGTAGTGTGCCTGGGCATTTCTCGGTTGTAATTCGGTTACCTGCTTGAAGTCTTCCAAGATTTGGCTGTAGCGATATAATTTTTTGCCAATCCGTTTGTATCGAAGGACAAGTTGCCCGCGGTTGAAGTAGGCATCGACGTAAGCACTATTAAGCCCAATCGTCGCTGTATATTCGGCGATAGCCATTTCAGCGTGGGTATGGTAGTCATCTCCAAGCGTCTCTGCGTGCCTGTCGAGTAGGCGCGCGTAGGTGTAGTGCCACGTAAAATCATCGGGAAAATAGTGGTTTGCCAAACCGTAGTGGTGGATTGCTGCTTCGCGTTCATCGCGCTTTTCCAAGATACCCGCTAGGAGATAGTGAAGGTTCGGATGATTTGGTTCAAGCACCAATGCGGGTTGATAAACGCGAATGATATTATCTTCATCGTTGCGTTTTTGATAGATAGCCCCTAGTCGAAAAAAAGGTTCGGCGTTATTGGCGTCCAACGCAATCGTGTTTTCATACTGGATGATAGTATTATCGATGTCCCCGTTCTGTTCAAACAGAAGTCCAGCCTGATATTGCGCGTCGACATGCTCCGGCGTCAGTTCGACGGTTTTCATAAAAGCGGCGAGTGCTTCGTCGGGCTGCTTGAGCTCAAGGTAGGATTGGGCGGACAGGTAGTGTGCGTTTGCATTTTCGGGTTCTATCTCAACGATTTTTAGAAGCGCGTCCACGGCGTGTTGATGCTCGCCCTGTTTCCGGTAGATGTAAACCATCTTGAAAAACACGTCTGGGCGCGTTGGGTTTAATGCGAGGGTGCGTTGATAAAAGAGGAGCGCCCGTTCCGTATCTCCGGCGGCTTGGTAGCTCTGTGCGAGTAGATAGAGGGCATCAATATCATCTGGAAAGAGAAGGAGATGGGTGTTCAACGGTTCAATCGCGTTCTGATAGTTTTCATCGTCAAAAGCCGTGCGTCCCTGTTCAATGAACATATCTGCCAATTCCGGATTTATCGCGATTGCGCGCTTAAAGTAGGTACTCGCCGCTTCAATATCGCCATTTTGGTGATAGAGTTCACCGAGTCTGAAGTAGGCGAGATTAAAATTCAGGGCGGTTTCTTCCGGGCGAGACGTTCCGAGGAGTTTCATCTGCAGATAACTGGGTTCAGCCTCTACAATCTCAACTGTTTTTTGGTAATGCGAAATGGCGAGTTCAACGTTCCCTTCATTTGCCTCCAAGATTCCGGCATAAAAATAGGAACGCGGCTCGTCGGGTAACACGTTCATCGCTTTCTCTAAAGTTACCCGTGCTTCATCGGCGGGCATTGCGCCGTCAAAGTAGCCAGTTAGTGGTTCAAAGAGCAAGTTCCTGAAATTCGGCATCCCCGCGATTGCCTTTTGATAATGTTGGATAGCGGTTGAGGTATTGCCTTCTGCATAGCGCTTTTCGGCAAGCGCGAAATGAGCTTTCGCCTTCCAATTTACAGCGGAGTCCCCCCTGGAATCTTCAAGCTCAAGTGTGCGTTGATACAACTGAGTGGCACCTTCCGAATTTCCGCCTTCATCAAAGATAACGGCGAGTTCATAAACGTCCTGAACGGTGTAAAGGTGGTATTTCGCCCCTTTTGCATATGCTTCCAATGCCGAATCAAAGAATCCTTCCATCGCAAAGACTTGCCCAAGCTTGAAATACGGAGGCGCGAATTTTTTCTTCTGTTGAATGAGTCGTTCAAACGTCTCACGGGCAAGGTTCAGTTCACCTTTTGCAAAATGCACCAAGCCAATACCGTAGCGCGGGTATTCCCACTTCCGATTTAGGTTATTCGCCGTTTCAAAGGAGCGAAGCGCCTCGGCGTAGTCTTGCTGATTCAGCTGAATTTTGCCAATTTGATAGTAAACGGGGTAGTGGTTAGGATTTATTTCGATGCATGTCCGAAATTCAGCCAGTGCCAATTCATTCTGGTTGCGTTGCTGATAGATGGCACCGAGGGTAAAGTGCGGCCAAAACAACACCGGATCCATTTCAATCGCGCTTTGAAAATAGGTAACAGCGATATTCAGATTTTCAGCCGAATTCGCGGCGTGTAATGCATAGGTGTATCCGATAGCGTAATAGAACGGGGCATCGTTTCGGCGATTCGGTTTTTCCGCTTCATACAACGTCAGGAGATATTCGAGATGTCCTTTCTCTTTCGATTTTTGGATGAATTCGCGGTGTTTTTTCGTCGGATTTTTCTTTTCCCTTAACACCTTCGCAAAATCCTTTTTCAGTTTGATTTGCCATTTCTCTTCAGCGGTTGCTTGTATCGCAATTGCCAAAAGGCATATTGAGGCAATGAGCCACACTGTTTTCTTCTTCATGTTTTTCTCCTGTTGGTACGATACGTCTCTAGGAATCTGCCAAGAGTTGTTGAATTTTTTCGGGAGTGGGCATTGATGGGGTTGCCCCACGGACGGTAACAGCGGCTGCTCCCGCTGCAGTCGCGTAAGCGACACCTGCATGCATCTGCTCCCCGCGGGCGAGTGCGGTAGCCAACGCCCCACAGAAAGCATCACCTGCACCTGTGGTATCTACAGGATTAACTGTCAAGGCAGCAAAGGTCTCGTAGGTTGTGCGTGTCATCAGCGATGCCCCGTGTTCTCCAAGCGTTAAGACAACAGCAGCAGTGTCTGATTTCGCAATTCGGGTACTAAGTGCTTGCGCCGCGATTCGGGCCCCTTCAAGCGTGTTCGCTTGAATCCCTGTCAGCAGTTCGGCTTCGGATTGGTTCGGAATGATGATATCAACATTTGCGAGGAATCGCGCCGGCAGCGGTTGTGCCGGCGCCGGATTGAGTAGTACGAGCGTGCCGTTCTCTTTGGCAATGTTTGCTGCCCGCTCAGAGGTTTCGATAGGGGTTTCTAATTGTAAAAGCAGTACATCCGCCTCGGCGATAGCGGATGCGCTTACATCTACATCGCCTGGCGTTAACGCCATGTTCGCACGTGGCATAACGATGATGCTATTTTCACCGGTTGGCTCAATAACAATCATTGCAACCCCGGTACCCGCTTCCACGCGTTGGATTCGGGGTTGCATCTGCTCCGTTGCGGTTGCGGCCAGCAGCACGTCTCCAAAAAAATCTGTACCGACACTACCGATAAGGGTGACATCTGCCCCCAATCTTGCAGCCGCGGTTGCCTGATTAAATCCTTTTCCGCCGGTAAAAATGTCAAACGTATCACCGATGAGCGTTTCCCCTTTCATCGGTTGGCGCTCGGCTTGAATAACCATGTCAACGTTCAAACTTCCGACAACTGTGACTTTCGATGTGGGATGGAACACCAAGAACTCTCCCTTTTTCGTGTTACTTAATTTTAACGAATTTTGGTGGCTCTCGTTGAAAAATTCATCGGAATCATTCCGTTTCTGGATTTAGTCATAGGTACCCACTACCTGAAGGTAGGGGCTTGTGCTTCATAGCGACAGCGCTTTTCTCTGAGAGAAAACCCGTCTCATTGTCGCTCCACTTTAGGCAGCCAAGCCTGCCCGTTTGATATTGATAGCAGCGTTGACGTCTCTATCGTGGTGGCAACCACATTCGGGACATGTCCACTGTCTATCTGAAAGAGTGAGTTCTTTGTTATGGTATCCACAGTCACTGCATGGTTTTGTTGTTGCTGTCCACTGATTGATAAAAAAAAGTTTTTTACCGTGCTTTGCACACTTCTGTTCCAATATCTGTATGAACTGATAGAAAGCGTGTTCAGAGACTTTGCGTCCCCAGAGGCGTTTCATACCGTCAAGATTCAGTGTTTCAAAACAGAGTATATCAAACGCCGTGCAAAATTCGGTGGCAAGTTTCCACTGCCACTCTTCTCTTTGGCGGGCGACTTTTCTGTGGTGTCTCGCCAAAGCACGACACGCACGATAATAGTTGTTGGAACCTTTGACTTTACGACTCAGGGCTTTGCTCAGGCATCGCAATGTTTTCAGGGAGTGTTTAAAAAACTGCGGAGATTCTATCTTGTTGCCTTCGTCGCTTGTAAGGAATGTTTTGTTTCCGTAATCAAACCCTGCGCTCTTACCCGTCTTGAGTTTCGGTTTGGAATCGTCAACATTATCGCACGAAAAGCATATCCAATAGTCACCGCACCTGTCCCGTTTGAGTGTTATCGTCTTGATTGTCCCGTTGATGTCACGGTGTTTGTGGAAAGAGAACCACGTATCTATACAGTTGATTTTGATACGGTTTTTTTCAAGTATGTAGCCTGCTTGTGTGAAAGTCATAGAGTTGTATTTGTGTCTCGGTTTGATTTTCGGTTTACCGACTTTACGGCTTGTCTTACCTGCTTTGCGGTTTTCTATGTTTTTGAAAAATGCGTCTTGTGATTTGCCATATCGCAGAACAACGTCTTGCACAACTTGACTCGGCAAGTCTGCCCAATGTAGTTTTGTGCGCTTCTTGAGTTTCACAATATGTTTGTTGATGCGAGATGCGGGCAGGTTTTTACCGAACAGGCGATAAAACCTACGCTGTAAAAGCATGATATGCAGATGTATCTGCCACATATCGTCAAGCAGATTGCCGATTTTGACGATGTTCGATTGATTTTGAAGTTTGAACTTGCTGGTTTTTCTCATTGTCCACTTTGCCCTTCAATATAGTCCTTCATGACTTGGAGCGTTACGCCACCACAGGAACTGACAAACTTTGAACGTGTCCATAAAGACGGCAAACGACTTTTCAGGCACGGATATTCTTCTCGCAAAACTTTAAAGGTAGCAAGCAACATGCTTGCCGCGGTATACCTTTTGATTTTGCCAACGATTTTATCAATAGCATGTATTGGCGGTATTTCTATTAGCAAATGGACAGGTTCAGGGTGAGTTTCACCCTCGCAGATTTGATATTCATCCGCGTCCTGTTTTTCTCGTATGAGGTGTTTCAGGCGCCCTTGTATCTGTGTATCCAAAACCTTACGACGATACTTGGTACACCAAATCACGTGATATTGACAACGATAGATTGTCTTGTTGCTTGTTTTGTAATGACGTCTCTTATTCGCGATTTTGAGAGGCATAATATCTTACCTTTCTATTATCGTGTATCGTATATTATACCATATTATGATTAGATTGTCAACTATATTTTCTATCAGAGTCTTCGCCGTCTACATCCCGAAAGCTAAAGCATGGCGATTTGACGGGGGAGCGTTAAAAAATATGGGGAAAGGGCGATGTGCAGGCAATTTCACGACGAATCCCGCTTATCAGAGAGATTAACCCGTTTCAATCGTTTCGACATTCGCGCGAGGCAGCGTAATTGTCTGTCCATCTGTGAGTTTAACTTGCAACACCCGAACGGCCGCTTCTGTCTCTAATTTTTGAAGTGCTACCGGGAGTTGCGCGACAGTGCCTAATTTTCCAAAATACGGTTCCCGGATAATCCTTACAGGGCTACCAATTCTTAAAATACCTTCGTCGGATTCCACAGCGGCTGGCGCCGGAGTTCCGTTGCTAGCGTTTGCTGGAAACGGAATGAGAATCTCCGGTCTCACAACGCCCGCCCGAATCTGTGTAGCCCCATTAATCGACGTTTTCATGCCGACTCGTGCCTGAAGCAGCCCAAATGTCTGCTCTGCCATCGCGATGTTCCCAAACCCTTCGGTAATAACCAACGTAATCCCAATTTCCTCGGAACCTGTAATAGCGACACCGAGTTCATAACCGAGCAGTTCACGAAGAGATGCATCGTCAATACCGCCCGCAATAATGCCTTTTACGCCGTGCTGAATTGCGGCCCGAATTGCCGCTGTGGTGACAAGTCCGCCACCAACTAAGACAGTATTCCGATGCGCTGCCCGTATCTGTGATTCCGTTAAGGTATCCTCAGGTGAACGGAGCCCATTGGCGAGGGTGCCAATCGTTTCACCACCGATACCAAAGATACCCTGGATATAGGTTCCGTAGGTTTCCACAGTAGCCCCCTCTTGCGCCACGGTGTCAATAATTGTGCCGTCTATATGTGCCACCACATCTACAGGAATAGGAGATTCGCGGAGGAGCACCTGTCCCGTAATATCCGAGACGGCTTCAATAGAACCATCAACCGGTGAACGTGCCTGTGATTTGAAAAGTCCGAAGAGTCCTTTCGTTGTGGCGATAATCTCATCTGTCCCAACGGTTTCACCGACGGATTTCACCAGGTACGCCGCGACTTCGGACGCCGGAACCCGGAGAAGATTCGCAATATTGAGAGATTGTACCTTACCGGGCAAATCCGTTTTTGCGACAACATCCTCCCCTTTTACGACATCTCCGACTTGCACGAGAATTTCACCTTGGAGAGGAAGACGCCTTACTTTTCGAATCGTCATTCCCGCTGTGACTTTGAGTCCGGGGGTATATGCATGTGCCAGTTCCTTTGCCTCCTTTTTGCTTTCTACCGGGTAATCGATGAATTTACCAACTCCCAATCCTGACGTGAGCCCGCTGCCTATCGCCACTCCTCCAATTTCCGCTGTAGTTTCGGGCTACCTACGACGTCCGCGTTAACAATCCAAGAAGGGAGCTGCCCTTGTGCCACACGGGCAATATTTTGACAAGCGCTCTGGCTAATCCGTTGAAAACATTCATCAGTCCAGCAGAGACTGTGAGGTGTCAGGATAACGTTGTCTAATCCCAATATCGGTTCTGCTGTATCAACCGGTTCCTCCTCAAAAACATCAAGCCCCGCGCCTTGGATGCGCCGAGCCTGCAGTGCTTCCGTAAGCGCATGTTGTTCCACAATGGGCCCGCGGGCGGTGTTAATCAGATAAGCAGTCGGTTTCATAAGTCCTATGCGCCGTTCATCAATCAGTCCGCGCGTCTCTTCATTTAAAGGGCAACAGATGCAGACGAAATCAGCGGTTTGCATTAAAGTATCCAGCGCTACCAATTCGACATCAAGCGCTTTTGCTTGCGAGGGGCTGACATAAGGATCGAACGCGATATGGCGCATCCCAAACGGTTGCACCAATTTGAAAACTTCTGCCCCAATATTTCCCATCCCTACCAGTCCCAGGACGCGCCCGAAAAGCCCCATGCCCAGGTAATCCATCGTTTTACCCCAGCCGTTTGAGCGCGTCAACCGGTCTTTTATTAACAATTGGTGACTCAGCGCGAGTACAAAAGTGATAATAGAGGTGGCAACAGGGCGCCGAACGCCATCCGGGGCAATCGTCAGAAGTACACCGTTTTCCGTGCATCCTTGTACGTCAACTTTATCATAACCGACACCAAATCTAGCGATGATTGCTAACCGATTCGCACCGGTGAAGGTATCAGCCGTGATGCCGCCCCCCAGTACTAAGAGCGCATCGTAATCCCGCACCTGCTCATACGTCAAGGTAGGTGTCAATTCCGCAAGATACTCCCAGCCCAATCCGGCTTTGTCAAAGTATGTCGCACCCATGGTTTCAAAATCAGAGGTACCGTCAGGTTTTAGGAAGTCACGCGTGACGCCAATACGAAATTTTTTGTCCATATCTTTTTTGTGAATCATGCGCATCGTGGCATTCAGGCCCGATTCAACTCGTCATCTGTGATAGAACCCCAGCTAAAGCATGGGGGCTTCCGCAAAGTGATGCGAAAGCGCTTGTGGAATTCAGAAGCGTAGGGCTCTCCTTTGTCTCGCGGACTGGTTGCTTCAACGGAGTAGCCAACGATTTTGCCAAGCAAAACAATCGGTCTTACGGCTCCTAAACCAAAGGAAGCTACCCCTTCCTTGAGAATGTTCATCGCAGCGTTTTGGTCTCTATCCAAGTGCGTCTGACACGTTGGACACGTCCATTCACGCTCTGCTAACGTGAGATTATCGTTTTTATGATGACAAACAGAACAGCTTTTACTTGTCGGAGACCACCGACTAATCTTCAACACAGCGCGTATCCGCTTTTTGCTCTGGTGTTTAAGTTTCTGCATGAACTCACCAAAGCCACCATCGGAAACCTGTTTACCCCAAAGCCGTTTCATTCCGTCAAGATTAAGGTAGAAAAGAACAGAATATCAAACTTTTGACACAGTGCTATGGCAAATTTCCACTGGTAGTCGGTTCTCTGATTTTCAGTCTTTTTATGAATACGCGCGACCTTCTTACGTTCACGCGCTCTGTTATGAGAACCTTTGACTTTACGAGAATGCGCTTTTTGTGCTGTCGCTAACTTATCAGCGTTCTGTGTGTAGAACATCGGAGAACCGTAGCGTTCACCATCACTACCAGTCAGGAAGTCTTTGATACCCATATCGAACCCTTCAGCTTTACCTGTCTTGGGTTCGGGGTTGACTTCGCTATAGTCTTCAGTGAGTGTAAGATACATATCTCCGATAGAACGGTATACGGTTCTAACCGAGAGCGTCTCTTGTTACTTGAACCTGTTTGATTTTGCCTTCTATGGTTCTGTGTAAGGCAAAACGATACCAATGTCCGTTGAGACGAATACGATACGTTGGGTGATTTCTTTCGTTTTTCTGTTTCGGTAGTAGGCATTCTAACTTAATCTGTTCACCACGAGGCGTCATGCCCTTGTGTTTCTTACATGCCTTGAATTGCGGATGTCCTCTGCCGAGTGTTTTCATTTCTCTGAAAGATTGTGCTAAACGCTTCACAACATTTTGTAGCGCCCACGAGTAAGGGATATGCCAATGCTTGTATTTCTCAAGTTTCTTGAGTGTCGTCAAATGTGCAGACATCTTGGAATACGAAAGTCCCTTACCATATCTGCGGTAATATCGCATACACAATGCAATGAAGTGGTTTCGCACAACCCCGCAGATATTACACTCGTCATGCAGACGCTTCAGAGAGTTATCGAAAAAAAGTTTATGTTTCGTGTTTCTCATGGGATATCAAGTATCAAGTTTTTAACCCTTATCAAGTGGGTAGGCAGACACGTAGCCTTGCGACTACGCTTGACATGTCTGCCAACTTGATACGATTAGTATACCATATTATGAGGCGAAAGTCTAAGTTATTTTCGACCCAACTATAGACGGTGTCTACATCCCTCAGCTAAAGCAAGGGGGTTTTGACACCGAAGAATTTGATAAATTTATAAATTCGTAACATTGTTTGCAAACACATCCGACGTGCCGCTATCCCTGCTATTCGGCAAGGGAAACGTGCCGGAGGTACTTCCAGGTTAAGGGATGAAGTTTTAGGTTTTGCACCTTTTTGTTAGCGACAAGAATTTGTTGCGCATGCGCTATCGGCACCCACGGGACATCACGATGAAATATTGCTTGCGCCTGTTTATACAGTGCTATCCGTTCATCGCTATCGTTGCTGATTCTAGCGCGTTCAAGGACATCCTGCATTTCATCGCTTCGGTAAAATGCGATGTTCCCGGCAGGTTTTTTTGCCGCGGTTTTGCTAAGAAGATAATAGAGAAAATTATCCGGGTCACCGAAGTCGGCGGACCAGCCCAAGAGTGCCATATCGTGCTCACCGTTCTTGGTTTTTTCCAGATACGTCCCCCAATCGAAGGTAACAATCTTTGTCTCAACCCCGATATCCCGGAAGTTAGATTGGAGCACCTCAGAAAGCATGCGGCCATCGGGTATATACGGGCGCGGTACCGGGAGTGCCCAGAGCGTGGTTTCAAAACCGTTGGGATACCCCGCCTCAGCTAGGAGGTTTTTCGCCTTTTCCGGATTGTAGTCATAATCTTCAATCGTGTCATCATAACTCCAGAGCGTCGGGGGAATCGGATTTTTAGCGGCAATTCCAGTGCCTTGATAGAGATGCTCCACGATTGCGTTCTTGTTAACCGCATGGTTCATCGCGAGGCGTACCTTACGGTTATCAAAAGGCGGCTTATCCATATTCATTGCGAGATAGCCGATACTCATCCCGGGTTCCACGATGAGTTGCAGATTGGTGTCGCCTTGAATCAGCGGCAAATCGTCCGGATTCGGGAATTGGATTGCGTGAAGACTGCCTTCCTGAAGGTTGATAAACCGGACAGCATTATCCGGAATCGCCCGAAAGATAATTCTATCCAGATTCGGCCTGCCGTTCCAATACGCATCGTTTGCCTCCAGGACGATTTTATCATTTCTATCCCAGCGTACAAATTTGAAAGCACCTGTGCCGACGGGATGATTGGTGAATTCGGCCCCCCACTTTCGCACCGCTGTTGGACTGACTATCGCAAAGGGAGGCATTGTCATGGTATAGATAAAGGGGGCATAAGGCTTTTTAAGGTAAATTTGAACGCGCGAATCATCGGGCGCGGTAATTTTATCAACCACATCCGCCAAGCCCGCGTCTATCCAATATCCATAGGTGCCGCCAACGCGATGAAACGGATGTGCCGGCTCATGCTGGCGGTTCAGTGAAAAGAGGACAGCCTCCGCATTAAAGGGGCTTCCATCATGAAATTTTATCCCTTGCCGGAGGTGAAATGTCCATATCAAGCCATCTTCTGAACTTTCCCAAGTTGTGGCAAGCCCAGGCGCCAGTTCGGTACTACCGTCTCTGTATTGAACGAGAGTATCGTAGATATTATCGCAAACTTTAAAAGATTCACCGTCCATTTCATGCCCCGGGTCAAGCCCGATGGAATCGCCACCGCGCCCGAAAATCAGCGTGCCACCGCGCTGAGACGAATCAGCACCACTGACTAGAACGAACGACGCTAAAATCTCTAGAATTGCTAGAATTGCAATCGATGCACCCCGCATCTTGCAAAATGCTTTGCTTTTCATAAGCCTCCTTTTGCAAGCCTCTATTGAAAAATCCGCTTATCATTCCTGTTAGACACTACTGCATGATACATTTATTTTTCAGATACGTCAAGAAAAATAAAAATGTGTATCTTTTTAAGGGGAAATTCGTTTTGTTAATTGTTCTTTTATATTTTCAGTACGAGTAAATTTGCCAGTAGACATCACTCATAAAACACAAAAACGGTTATGTTATCATTTGAAAAACACATCCATGCATTGAGAGATGCAACGTTGGCGAGTAGTGTCCGGCGGGCGGCTGTTGCAACCCTCGCTAAGCAGGTTGAAATTGACGTGGTACCTTTTCTAATTGAGGCACTCACGTATACGGATTCAATGGTGCGGCGAGAAGCAACAAAAGGACTCCAGTCTTTCAACGCAACTACCGCCTTGGAACCGCTCCTCCAGGCCTTAAAAGTGGAAGATAATGATTTAACAGCTTGGACGATTATGGAGGCAGTAGGGGAGCTCGGTAACCCGAACGCACTCCCAACGCTACGTTCATTCCAAAATGCAGATGCACTACTGACACGGATAGCGGCGAATAAGTGTGTCGCCCGAATTGAAGCACGTTTTCCTGGAGGTGCACTCGAAACATCGCCCTTCACCGAAGCCTCAACACCAGTAGAAGAACAAGAAATTTCACAAAAAGAACTTTCAGAAGCCGCGCAGGTTTACATTCACGACGAAACGCAGGACACCCTAGAGATAGAAGCGTCTACAGAGATACGGAAGGCAAGTCCATCGCAAACGTCTTCAGAAGTGACTGATGAGAAACCCTTGCGAGAACGGGTTGAAAACAGTGAAGTATCAGATAACGTTGAACCCATCGCGTCGGAACCGATAGATGTTGGCATCGCAACAGACTTTTCAGAAGCGGAGAACAATAAAGAACTAAATGAGAACCTCCTTATAGAAGCAGCCCCGAGCGACGTGGACACCCGAAATGAGGACGTTGAATTATTAGATGCTGACATCCCAACTGAGGATGTTGAATTATTAGATGCTACGCCAGAGCCGTCGCGATTAGTGAGACAACCAGTATTAGTCCCGAACGCCCTGACGGCATCATGTGACCCAATAGGAGAATACAGCCTTGTTCTCGAACAACCTCGCCCTAGCGTTTTCGCACTATTATTCCGCCCGGGTACTTACCTCTCCAAACGTTGGCTATCCCGAACCCGCTCCTATTTTGCATTATGGTGTGTTCTCCTGATGGTAACAATTGGCTCTATCCTCTATGAAGGGCATAATGAATCAGATACGAACTCACTGACTCAGTTCGGTTTTATTGGTGATGCATCTACGGAAGTACAGCGGGCGCTTGCGGCGGGGGATTTCTACATCCAGGAAGGCTATTATAAACAAGCCATTAATTCCTATGAAACAAGTCTGCATCTCGGGCGAATTCCGATTCACTACTATAAGAAATTAGGGTTTGCTTACCTCATGGAAAATCAATATGCGCTTGCGGTTGATGCGTATGAATTCTTTTTATCAGCCCATGCAAATCAGACACTCGATTCGTTTACTGTGCAAGCATCCCCATCCCCATCAAGGAATCCGGATTACAATACCTATAATTCGCTCGGCACGGCGTACATGAAACTTGGCCGCCTCACAAATGCCAAGCTCCATTATGAAAAGGCAATCGCAATGGCCCCGGAGGATGGGCAGGCATACAACAACTTAGCCCATTTATATTCGAATGGGTACCGGCAAAAATTGTGGGTTGCCGAAGCATTAGCTTACAAGGCGATTCTGCTCAATCCGGGGGTTGCAGCGTATTACGACACACTGGGATGGATTCAGTTTCAGCGCGGACGGATGAATAGAGCGATAAGCACGTTAGAGCGCGCAATTCGGCTTCAAAGTGATTATATTCGTGCCCACTACCACCTTGCCTTAGTTGCGCTGAAAGCGAAAAAACGGAAGAAGGCTTTAAAAGCGATTCAAACCGTGCTAAAAAACAATCCGGGTTTCGTGCATCTCAATTTCCAACCGGGTTTCGTGCATCTCAATTTCCAATCGTAGCGAATTGGCGAATGTTTTGATAATTTCAGCGGATAATAGACAGCTTCCCAACCCGCCGTTCTCTATCGGTTTCAAGAACATAGATATAAACGCCACTGCTAACATTGACGGGATACCAAACCTTTCTACCGCTGTCAGACGCTGTTGTGTCAAATGAGGCGATGCGATTACCCCCTAAATCGTAGATACCGATGCGGGTGAACTCAGGGAGCTTATCAAACGTGACTTGCTCGCACCGGGTTGGATTCGGATAGACAATTGCGTCGGTGAGTGTCTCGGCACCGCGTGTGATTGTTAGCATCCTCGCATCATCTGCTATGGGAGCGCCGTGGATATCAGTGAGGTGCAATGCCTCAATTTGGTAGTGGGTGGATAACCGGAGCGCTTGGGCGGGAAATGTCAGCACGACACGCCGTTGCGATTTATCTAGAATGGCGGATTGAGGCGCCGTAATTGTGTCGGTAACATCTACCGCATCAAGTTGACGTAACAGATACTGTCCAGAACGCGCAGCCGTATTTGACATCGATTTATCAAATTTTAACAGCAGTTGATTGGGTGGCGAATACGTTGCCGAGATGAGCTTCGGGCGCGCGCGCGGGATAACAGATACCGCTGTAGATTTTGGTGAAAGTTGTCCCGCTGAGTCCTGTGATGCAACAGCGTACCAATAGGTTCTGCTAGTTTTCAGAGCACTGTCGATAAAATGTCTCTGTTTTACCTTGTCGCGTATCGGGTATAGCCCACTCGCCCTTGCATCGTCTCCACGATAGATAGTATACGCTTTGGCATCTTCGGATGCATGCCACTCAATACGAATGGAGGTTTCGTCAACGGGCCTCGCGATAACCCCCCAGGGAGCTGGTAAGGATGTCTGCTGCGCGTGAGGTAAATCGAAAATAGACAAGCCGTGGTTATCACTGAATAGGACTTCATTCAGCCCGTCATTGTCCAAGTCGGCAATGATTGGATTCAACGTGCTGTTGGCGGAATGGTGCCAGATAGGGACGTAATTCGTTCCATTGTATTGAATGAGATAGAAATTAGGGGGGACAGCGATACACAATTCGTTTCTGCCATCGTTGTCAGCATCAGCGATTGTGATTCCGCTTCCTCCGCTACGCGTTGTCTGAATTCTTTGGTTCCATACCGTGTTGTATCTGCTGTTTCCCTGTGGTGTGGCTGCACTAAAAAGGGTGATACGCCAGTGGTGCCGCTCCGGATTTGACTCTGTCGTCCAAGCTTTTGCACCGACAGCGAATTCGTCTCGTCCGTCCCCATCCATATCCCCGGCGGCAAAGAGTTGCGGTATTCCTTCAGTGAGCTCACCACTCCACTTTAACCGGTAACGGTTATTAGCAATTGCCTCGTACACAAATAGCTCGGCATCGGTGTCGCCTGCTAAAATTTCCATGCGCCCATCGCCATCAAAATCACCGGTGGCAAAATTGGTTCCGATGGTATTGTTTCCCTGCGTCGGATTTTCAAACAGCGCAATATTATGATAGGTATTATTTCCAGAAGCCTCATAAACAGCAATGGCATTCGTCGGCGTATGCCGTGAAAAGATTTCAGGGATGCCATCCGCATCAATGTCCGCGATTTTTCCGCCCCATAATTCACGGACGTTCCAGATGCATTGTGTCGGAAATTGGCCCGGGGCCGCTTGTTCTAACAGAAATGTTCCATTTAAGGTGTGTCCCAATACTTCTATGAGTCCGTCCATATCGGTATCGGCAGTTGCCCACGGGTGCATCGGTTCCCTCAGCGTAAAAAGCTGCTGATAGTCGCCATCAGCATCTACCTCAAAAATGTGTGGTGGAGAACCGCTAGCAGCATCCGTTTCCACGGCGATGATTTCTACCTTCCCGTTGGAATTCATGTCTGCCCCCTTAATCGCGTGTAAATTGCGATTGATTGAAACCCTCTGAGAAAAGTAAGCTTGCCGAATCCGGTTATCTCGTAAGGCGAGTTGATACAAGTTTCCGTTATTATCATCAAAACGCTGAATGCCAGCGCGATTTTGTGCGATGAGGCGGTACACATATTCACCGGGGGGTACCCCGAAATCGGATAAGTAGATAAGGTGACGGGTATTTACGGAATCGGAAGTGACAACTCGGGTACGCTGATTTTCGCTTAAACCGGGCATTTGCAGAACAGCGCCAATCTCTATTTCTCCACGGGTTAACACATCCGTCTGCCAGATAATCACAGGTTCAATGCGCTCGTTCACAAACCACGCTGCGGATTCATGTTTGAAGATAGTGGGTGCAGTACGACTGACTTCGACAATCACTTTGTCACTGACGGTAATTCCGTTTTTCGGTTTGACACGTAGCCGCAATGTGTAATTACCTTCCGCCAACGTAGAAACGTCCCATTCGTAGAGCATCGTATTGAACCGCGGTTGTGTCTGGGGTATTCCGAGAAGATGCCAGAAGCGAGGGGTTTCGCCGTATCCAAATTCCAGACGGTATTCAGCAAACCCGGCGCCGCCAGCGCTGCCAAAAATCTGGATTCTATCGAATGGCATCAACGTTTCTACACCGCTTCTCTGAGATGTTACTTCGCGTTTGACATCAAGTCGCGCAATGAGCCCTGTTGAGGCGATAAGGGCGACGTGGGCATCAAGCAGGCCGGCACCCGCCAAGATTTCAAGCGGGTATAGTGAATTCGCAGTCAGTAATTGAAAAATTTCTGTGTTGGAACAGGTGGGATTCGCCGAAAGCATTAACGCCACGACGCCGGAGACATGGGGAGCCGCCATTGATGTCCCGGACCTGATATCGTAATCCCCGCCGGGCACTGTGCTGAGAATCTCATCGCCTGGGGCGGCAATATCAATTGTTGCGCCGAAGTGAGAATTTGCCCATAAGCGCCCATTTTTCTCGAGGGCAGCAACCGAAACTACCGTTTTAAGCGCTGCAGGATAATACGAAACGGCTCCGCCACTGTTGCCCGAGGCTGCCACCAAAATACATCCACGGCGGTAAGCATAGTTAACAGCATCTTGTACGATGAAGGCATTAACCGTGTCACCCCAGCTCATACTGATGATTTGCGCCCCGTTATCAGCGGCGTAAACGATAGCGGCTGCGACATCGTCGTTCTGCAAAAACGCGCCAGTTCCTGAAACAAAACCCGCTCTGAGTGGCATGAGCCGGCAGTGCCACGCAATTCCAGCGATACCGATGCCGTTGTCCGTCTCAGCCGCGATGATGCCGGCGACGTGGGTACCGTGCCCCGTCTCGTCGTCAGGGCGGTTGTCACGCGTTATCCAATCCCCGTGCCCTTGCAGTGTCGGCGCATCGCTAAAATCCCAACCGTTAACATCATCAACGTATCCATTTTCATCATCATCAACGCCATTATCCGAAATTTCACCAGGATTCCGCCACAGTTGAGAACGCAGTTCTGGATGATGTATGTCAAGCCCGCTATCGACAACGGCAATAATAACTGTCGCAACCCCTTGCTCAATTCCCCATGCTTTCGGTAAATTCAGCATGCTGAGGTTCCATTGCTTTGGGTAGTCCGGATCGCTAGGTATCACCCTAGATTCCGTTTTTGCGAAAAATTGGTTTAGGGAGTTAACCTCAACAGCTTCAACCCACGGGTAACTTTTGTATTGTTTACGCAGCTGATTCAAGTCAGTAAAGCGTCCTTGCCCGGGCGCCCTTCGGATGATGCCCTCTTTGCGAAACCGGATTAGATAATTGCGGCTCAGGCGAGAATCGGTTCCAGCGCGAGTGCTACGTGAGAAAACCGAACGGACAGAGGACGCACCTAATTGCATGCTCACAACATTTAATCTCGCTTCGTCTTCAGCCGAACGGAGCCGTACAATTAATTCACGCGGGGTATCATGGAAAACTGGCATCGATGGACTCTGGCCAAATTGCTCCGCTCGCAAATCTTGAACAAGAAAGGAGAGAGCAACCGCGAAAAAGGTAACGATATAAAGGTTCACATGATTGTTTTTCACTTTAGGACAGAGAGGTAAGCGATACGTCACGTAAAAGAAAATTCATACGGGACGGTATACGAAAAATTGACAGTTCGGAAATTTCGTGCCCATCTGATTTCAGTTGAAATTGCTAAAAAGAAATTGAGGGGTTACAGTTATTATATTATATCAGTTGACATACTCCCTCAGCTAAAGCAAGGGTGATTCTTTTGTTCCTTTTAAGAACATTCCTCGTGTCTAAGACGAGGCAACAGGGACTTTCAAGCGAAAGCCCAAGGGCGGTGTCATCCGGGGAGAACCCATTTCCGCCACTACGGGGACACCGAAGTGCCCCAGATACTTTCCTCTGATATTGATTGCACCGACACCATCGCGGTGATATTTGAAACCACATTGACAGGTATAGTTGCGATTGTTAGGTTTCTTTCGGTTGCCACATTTGGGGCACGTTTGAGAGGTATAGGATTCGTCAATGACTTTGACTTTGATACCTAACGCTTTCGCTTTGTAGGTTATCAACTCGGTAATCTTGCCAAAAGCCCACTGGTGGAGTTTCTGGTTCGTCTTTTTTCCGTAGTCTACGTTGTTTCGGATACCTGTGAGGGCGCCGAGTATGATTGTACCAATCCCTTTTGCTTGGCAGTATTTGACGAACTTAGTCGTCTGTTTGTGGCGTGCGTCTTTGATTTGGTTATCAATCTTTCTAATCCGCTTCCACTTCCGACGCGTGAGTCTCCACCAGCGTTTGGAATGGCGTTTACACCGACACATCGTCAGACTGATTTCGGCAAGCACTTTGTTTCTATAGCGGTATAGTGAGCGGATATACCGTCCATTGTAGATATGTGTGTCTTGCCCGTCGTGAGAGACAATTGGGTGTATTTCGCCGATATCAACGCCGACAACTTCCTTTCCTGTTTCAGGTGTTTCGGTGTGATACAAATACGAAAAATGGAGTATCCATTGTCCGTAGTTATAGCACAAATCAATCGTGGCGATATGCTCTGCTTTAGCCATATCAAAGTTGTTAGGCAAAGGTATATCTATTTTCGGTTTACCCCGTGCCATAGAAAGTTTAACGCGTTTACCATCCTTGCTCCCTTCTACAAAACGGATGGCAGACTTTTTCCAACGTGTCGTCATATAGTTTTTTCGTTTGTGAGGAGGTTTCGGCTTTCTAACGCCACCAGATTTTTTCAGAGCAGAGTAGGACAACCAAGACTTGAAGTAACGCGCCCGAACCGCTTGCCGACTTTGGGAATGCAAGAGTGGATTAGAAAGTTTCTTGTCTATCCACCCTTCGCCGTCTTTGCCGATATAGAAGTCTCTGTGAGCATGAGGAGAGCCACGCTGCCACTGGTACATATCCATTTGATAGCAACAGGCATTCCAAAGCGCAGCAGACGCAACATTAGCTTCAGAGAATATCGGTTGTGCTTCTATTTTCAGTGTTTGGGCAGCGTAGGGCGAAACCGCCGTTTCGCGGTAGAAACTTGGCATTTAGACACCTTTCTGGTTTTCTACATATTGTTTGAGAACTTGTCGTGTTACACTCCCTGTAGACGCTACAAAATAGGAACGTGTCGATAAGTTCGGCAGTCTTGATTTTCGGTGCGGAAACGCCTCACGAAGAACTTTAGCTGTCATTCCTTTTAGTTTGCCAATCATTTGGAGGAATGCTAATCAACAAATGTATGTGTTCTGTCATTGTCTCTAAAGCACGAACCTTAAATCCGTGTTTTTCTTCTGATGCTATTACAAGTTCTTTGAATCGTTCTTGCATTTCAGAAGACAAGACACTTCTTCTGTATTTTGTGCACCAGATGATATGGTACTCACAGGCGTATGTAGCAGCCCGCGTCGTTTGATATGTTAAAATCGGTGTTTCTATTTTCATTCTAAACCCTTTTTTGTGCTAGATTGTACACTATATTATACCACAAAAATGTTAGAATGTCAACTCTTTTTTCAATATAGCCCCTTGGTCCAATTCAATAGGGCGGTGTCTACATCCCCCAGCTAAAGCAAGGGGGTTTTGACACCTAATAAGGTGATAAAAGTACAATCAACAAACTTCAATTAATCAACAGGTAGCACAATTTACTCGGACAAAATCACACAAAGTCGAAAGCCGCAACAGACGCGTCGAATGCTTCTGATAAAGTGACGCTTGCTTTTAATCTTAAAACAGGTTGCACCATCATTTCAAAAATGTTATCATGTATCATACCAAGTATATTCAAGCATGGAACGCTGTCATTGCGGGAGCGAGTTCTCATACGCAAGTTAAAGAGAGAAAACGAACGATATTATGGCAATTTCAACGATTGAATGGGCAGACGGCAGAATTCGCATGATTGACCAGACGTTGCTGCCGGTTGAATTTAAGCAGCGCTATTGTGACAATCTCGAGTCAGTATGGGAGGCGATTAAATCGTTGCGCGTGCGCGGGGCACCCGCAATTGGTATTGCCGGTGCGTTAGGAGCAGTCCTCGGCATTTGGCACTCCACAGCGACAACGTACGACGAATTTGCAGCGGAATTGAAATCGGCTACAGATTATTTGGCGACATCACGCCCCACCGCTGTTAATCTTTTTTGGGCACTGGATAGAATCACACGGACGGCTGAGGAAAACCGACACCTGGACATCACTTCTCTCAAAAACGCCTTGCTCTCTGATGCACTTAAGATTATTGAGGAAGATAAAGCAATGTGTCGTGCCATTGGCAAACACGGCATGGCATTATTGAATCAAAACGATACAATTCTCACACATTGCAACGCCGGTGGACTCGCGACATCTGACTACGGCACCGCCTTAGCAGTTATGTTCAGCGCACACGAGGCTGGCAAGCAGATACAGGTTTATGCTGATGAGACACGTCCACTTTTACAAGGTGCACGCCTAACGACGTGGGAATTGATGCGAGCCGGTATAGATGTCACGCTAATCTGTGACAACATGGCGGCACAAGTCATGAAAGAAGGAAAAATCCAGTGTGTTATCGTTGGGGCAGATAGAATCGCCGCGAACGGTGATACGGCAAACAAGATTGGAACCTATAACGTTGCTATCCTCGCGGATGCCCATAACATTCCGTTTTACGTTGCAGCGCCAACTTCAACGTTAGACTTCTCGCTTCAGAACGGGGCAGAGATTCCGATTGAACAGCGCGCTCCTGAAGAGGTGACAGAAGGTTTTGGGAAAAGCACTGCCCCCGCAGGGGTAAAGGTTTATAGTCCCGCCTTTGATGTCACGCCCGCCGGGTTAGTTACAGCAATTATTACTGAAAACGGGGTAGCGCGTCCACCTTACACAGCGAGTCTAAGTGCATTTCGTGAAAAATGACGATAACTTGTAGCGCGAAGCAGCCCTATCGCTACAAAGAAGAATTAGAAATGCCCAAATAAATGATAGGACGGTGTTATCATACGGTTTTCTTGATGTTGTTGCGCGTGCTCTCAAGCTCAAAGCAAGCGTACTGGTTATCACGCATAATTCGAGTAGCGAATCCGATTGCCTGTTTTTCGGTGAGGTATCCGTCAGCGATTTCTGCTTCGAGCACGCACCGAATTTCGTTTCTCGCTTGGATAGCATAAGCCATCGCACTCGTAGGACATCCTGTGTCACCACCAAAAGCGAACAGTTTAGGTGAATTGCGTCGCTTCCCAGGCATTCCGGATGCCATCAAAACGTTCGGCAACATCTTTGGATGCATCCATGAGGTTGCGCATCGCTTCCGGGGATGCACCGGCGGTATGGATGTCGGCCGGAACGTAGTTACCAAAAAGGTCTTGTAGAATATCTGGCCCGTTTTCAACCCAATCGGTTTCGCGGCGCATGTGCTCATGCGTGTCGACGAGACGGATAGTTTGAATATGATGTGCTAGTTCAGTCACAATGAAAATTCTCCCTTTAAATAAAGATTAAATCAGTAATTTCGGAAATCGCCAAAAATCTCTCATCTTTCCAAATAGGATTAACGGAAGAAATATACCAAAAACTTGACAAATCCGGATATTTACGATAAAATATGCTATATTTTCAGGTTTTGCCAGGAAAATCCCTTTTAGGATGCAGCTTGGAAATTTATCGGATTCCGGTGTCAAACCCTTGAATTCATTGAATGAGACGAAACCTTTGTTTGGCAATACCGGTAGGAAGGATGTCAAAACCGATGTTTGATCGGATACCTCCCTCTTTTAATCCACACTATTTCCACAACGCGATGTCATCTTCTGGGCCCCGGCTCGATAGTGAATCACACAACGGAAGTGAAAATCGGCGCGTGACGAATAGATATACAACGCGTTATCAACTTTTTAGCTGATAACTGATAAAAATGAGGAGTATCATGTCAAGAATTCAAATTCCTTTTGCTATCCTATTTTTGATTATGTCAGTGCTCTTTTTCGCACCGGAGCAAACCGCAACCGCACAAAACGTAAACATTCCAGACGTGAAGCTACGCAATTCCCTTCTGATCGCCTTTAACAAAAATTCATGGAACGCCCCCATCACGCGGGCGGAGATGAGGAATCTAATACTGCTTAAGGCGCGTGATATCAAAATTAGCAATCTAACAGGACTTGAGTTTGCAACCAATCTGGCATACTTGGATCTTGAGGATAACTACTATATATCGGATCTCTCGCCGCTACAAGGGTTGGTAAAACTGAAAACGTTGCGTCTTTCCGGCAACCGGATATCGGATCTCTCGCCGCTAAAAAGGTTGGTAAACCTGACAGAGCTGTTGCTTCACGACAACCGGATATCGGATTTCTCGCCAATTGCCGGATTGATAGATAATCTGGATGTATACAGCAACAGCCCCCAAATAGTTCCCGCTCCTAGCTGGGATGTGAATCAGGATGGAACTGTAGACATTCTGGATCTAACAGCTGTCTCCCAAAACTTCGGGACAGCCACGCCTGCTCTTGTGAATCAGGATGGAACTGTAGACATTCTGGATCTAACAGCTGTCTCCCTAAACTTCGGGACAGCCGCGCCTGCTCTCCCGCATGCCGATGTCAATGGCGATGGCACCGTTGATATTCTGGACCTCGTCGCTGTTGCAAGTCACTTCGGAGAAAGAACAACGACACCGGCAGAAAAAGTTAGGTGCTTTGTTGGGATGACGTTGAAACCGGGGGAGAGTTGTAGTTACAGCGGGTCTGAATTTGATGTTGGGCAAGATGGAAGCGCGTGTCTATACAACTACCTGGGCAATGGCGACCTCTTTTGTGGATTTAACAGGGTACATAATTTTTCTGCCAGCAAAAATGGCGATGGGACTTGGACGATTGAAAGCCTCTAACAGTCTTCGGAGTTTTATCCTGAAGGCACTGGCCGTTTTCAAGTTCGGCGCCGGCCGTTTTCACCGACGGCAGACGCTATTTATCAAGCCAAAGGCGTTATTTATCAAGCCAAAGGCGTTATGGCGAGGTAGTTAACAAATTAATAACGTGGATACCTTACCAATTGGTAAAACCTGCGGATGTTACGCTAACTATGTATGCGATGAATCGACACGTGGTAAGGCAGGCATATACGTCTCAAACCTGTCCGCAATGTAGAAGCTGAAAGAAACCGACAAATCGAAACGACACCTGTCAATGCAGATTTCAATATCACCGCAACGGTGTGAGGGGCAATCAATATGAAACAAAAGTATCAGGGCCACTCAGGTGTCCCTGTAGTAGCGGACATGGTACCGACATTGGCCCTTCGTTTAGAAGTCCCCGTTGCCTTGGCTTAACCCCAAGGAATGTTTCTAAAAGCAATAAAAAAACCCGCAGAATTGATGCGGGGACGTATGTCATCTTACATATGTCATTTTACAATGGAACGGGCCTTGTGTCAAGAGAAACCCTCTATATTGTGCCATCAGCCTGTTAACTAGCACATGCCTTGGCGTAGTTTCCTGTCCTGACAGGGAATCCGGTGTCTATATTGTAGCATCTCGGTTTCTTAATTTAATTCACTGCTTGTTCCGCAACGCGAGCGGTAACGCTTTTTGAATTGCAGAAAACCGCGTCTTATGATGATTTTCAGGAGCAGACAATGCCTACAGGACGGATTAAGTATTACAATTTCGACAAAGGATTCGGATTTATCGCCCAAGATAGCAGTGATACGGATGTGTTCTTACACAATTCATCAATAAAGCATCCGGATTACGAGGAACTGCGCGTCGGGCAACGGGTGAAATATAATATCGTTGAAGGGGAAAAGGGATTGGTGGCGCAAAATGTTGAAATTTTGCTGACACCGACGGAACGGCGATGGCTACGACAAGGAAAAGCGATTATCCCGCGCGGGTACTCAGGTTTTCCAAGCCAAGGGCAATTTCTCGCCGAAGAAAATGTACCTACCGCCCGTGTAGAAAAGAGCTCAACCCGCTTCCGGAGCGAAGCTAAGCCTCACAGCCATCTGAGAACAGACACGCTAGCAAGGACAAGAAATGTGGAACAGCAGGAACCCCGCGGAGCAATGTCATCACTACAACCAATTGAGCCACACTCCAAACAACTTAGCTTCGGTGACTTGTACATCCTAAAGCAGATTAATTTTGAAACCTCGATGTTCTTCGCTTTATATACCCACGTACAACTTCCCGCTATCGTCTTGGAAATGACGCTGACAAGTTTAACCCTTAAGAGTAATGGGAAGGAACAGGTTATCTCCAAAACAGATGTTAAATACTGCTATAAAGATGTAGATGCAGAAAAAGTTCAGGTGTCCGTGGAAATTGATGAGGCTGTTAAGGTACAAAACTTGATTACGCTGCTGCCGGACGAGGACGGATATCGTCTGGATGCAGCCGCGGTGCAGAATGCGCGGAAAAATGGTGAACAGATTCAAGTGACACTCCGGGAAGGTGAGATATTTCGCGGGCTTGTAGACTGGGTAAGTCCTTATGAAATCAAATTGATTTTAAATAATGGTGCCAAAGTTGTTGTCTTTCAGCATGCACTTTACGCTTTCAAGGTTGTTTAGTCCATAAACCTCACCCGCGTTGGGACAATGCTAATATCTATTATGCAAACTTATGAGGAACTCATCAGCGAAATTACAAAAGAAATTCAGCGGTTACGCGTAGAATATGGTACATCCCCTTGCCCCGAAAACTGCTTTTCATGTTGTAAAAATACGGCAACCATGGCAATCAGTGAGATTGAGGCACGCGACTTGACACGCGGTTTAGAGGCACTGCCTTTACAGCTACGGATACATATCCGCCAAAAAGCGGAACGAACTATTCAGCTGCTAGAATCTCAAGGCTACACGCTTGAAAATATGAAACCGCAGGTAAGCATGGACGCGGTTGCGGTGGTAAAAGGCAAGCCTGAAGGCGAATGCCCTATGCTTATCGGAGGGGTTTGTGCCGTTTATGAACACCGCCCTGTCATCTGCCGTATCTGGGGGTATCCACTGCACAATGGAAATGAATTAGCTTGCTGTCCAAAAACCTTCATCGGGAAAAGAAAACGTTTTAAACCGCTCAATTACACGCGCTATTGGGCGCAATGCCAAACGCTTAGCAAGGAGTTAGGACAGAAACAAAAAGAACCGAACTGCTATGTGGTTGCCAGACTGCTCTCCTCGTTCGGAAACGCTCGTAAAGAGTCAAACGGATAAATTCCGCTACCGTTCCCATCGTTCTAGAGAAGAGCGGCACCTAACGTCCTGCATATCAATAAGAGATGCATTGCCCTTTTGATTTGAGTCGGTGCCGAACCATGAATGTGAACACCCATAGGACTTCTCCTCCGAGACAAATCTGGCTTTGATAGTTAGAAGAGTTCAAACGGCTGCCTTTTGCTATCCGGAGAAAAGTATTCCAAACTAACAACCGTTTGCCCTCTTTATTATTCTATTTTACTCAAAGTATTCGGCATTGATTTCTATAAATTCTTCCCACTCTTCGGGAACATCTTCTTCCATGAAGATGGCTTCCACGGGGCATTCGGGCTCACATACGCCACAATCGATGCATTCCTCCGGATCGATGTAGAGCTGGTTGTCATTTTCAAACTCTTCGGCATCCGGCAATGGGTGTATGCAGTCAACGGGGCATACGTCAACGCATGCGCTATCTTTAACGTCAATGCAGGGTTCACAAATTACATACGTCATTTGCGAAGCACTCCTTTCTTCTTGAATTCCTTTAGCATGACTTGTCGTAAATATTGTCAAAGTTGCAGGCAGCTGCACTCTGAATTGCGAAAAACAGATTGTCTGCTGAGTTACGATTCAGGGACATAAAAATAATACCATATAGAAGCAGATTTGTCAAATTACATTTTCCACGCTAACGTCTTTGAGGAAAATTTGTGGCGGGCGCGAAATTTTGAGCGCGTTTAATACCAGATAACGTGTGGCAAAGATTAACGGGGTGCCATCAAGATTTCAACGGCTTTTTCCAATGTATCCGCTTCAACCTTTAGTTTAGCGATGTCGACTTCGCGTTGTACATAGGTGAGCGTATGTTCCCGGTTCATCGGCGTTGCAATATCGGTTAGAATTTTATGTAAACGTTTGACATCCGCTTTTTTTATTCCTGTCTGTTCCTCAACACGGACATGTAAAGCCGCCAGATTCTCTGATTTTTTGGCGGGCGGTTTGGACGGGGATGCCGTTTTAGCGATTTTGGCACGCCGCGTCTGTTTTCGCGATACCCTTTTTGTGGGTGACTGGATTTTCCCGGCTTCTAATGCTTTAACGCCGCACGCTTTGCATAACTTCGCTGTTACCGCCGTGAGTGTTATCGTAGCAATGACATCGCTAATCGCGCCACAAAATTCGCACTCGCTCAGTTTTTCGATACCGGTAAAAATGTCGGCATGAAGCAACAACATCTTTTCTTTGTCTGTCCTCGCCAGTTTTTCCTTTTCGCAGAGAGCAATCAATCCCTCAGCCGCTTTTTGAATTTGCCGGAAATCCCCCATGATGTCCCTCCAAATCGCACGCGTAAATTTGACTAACTTTCCGCTGTCGTCTTGTCTTTATAGAGTTTGTACTCGAAACTGTCTATCAGCGCCTCGCAGCTAGCAGAGATGATATTGTCTGAAACACCCACAGTTCTCCAGGTAATCTCTCCGTCGGTGGACTCAATCAGCACGCGGATTTTTGACCCGGTTCCTCCTTTCGTATCTAGCACCCGCACCTTGTAATCCATCAGTCGAACAACCTCTAGCGAAGGATAGAACTGCTCTAATGCCTTACGAAGTGCCGCATCTAGTGCGTTAACAGGCCCATCGCCATCCGCTGCGGTGTGCAGTGTCACACCTTCCGGTGTCATCACTTTTACAGTCGCTTCGGAACGCAGTACCGTGTCACCGAATTTCTCGACAATGACGCGAAAACCGGGCTGCCGAAAAAAAGCATCGCGGCCGTTAAAGAACCGGCGCGTGAGAAGCTCAAAAGACGCTTCTGCCGCCTCATACTGATATCCCTCTTGTTCCGCTGATTTAAGTTTCGCAAAGAGTTCGCGCACCTCAGGCGAATTCTTATCGTAATTCGGGTAAGCCTTCTCAATCTTTTTAATAATTGTCCCCCGGCCCGCCTGCTCCGAGATGAGAATCCGTTGCGTGTTCCCAACCCGCTCCGGTTCAATATGTTCGTAGGTTAACCGATTTTTACGGATGGCATCTGTGTGTAAACCGCCTTTATGGGCAAACGCAGAACGCCCAACGTACGGTTGACGCTCGTCATGCGGCAGGTTCGCTAACTCGCTTATCAACCGCGAAACGCTTGTCAACGCTTGCAATTGGTGAACAGTCAGACATGCTATCCCTAACTTGAGTTGAATTGTCGGAATGATGGAGGCAAGATTCGCATTTCCACAACGTTCGCCGTAGCCGTTGAAGGTGCCTTGTACCTGCGTAGCACCCGCTTGTACAGCCAATACGGAATTCGCAGAACCCATCCCCGCATCGTTATGCGCATGGATACCGACAGGCAAGGACACTGCGTCTATTGCTGCCCTCACACCTCCTGGATTTCCAATGGCAGACGCCCACCGTTGGTATCACACAGCACCACGCATTTCGCACCACCTGACGCCGCCGCACCTAACGTCTCCAGTGCGTAACAAGCATCATCGGCATACCCATCGAAAAAATGCTCCGCATCGTAAATTACATCGCGCCCATTATCGACTAGATACTTCACAGAGCTCTCAATCAGCGCCAAATTCTCACCCGCAGTTACCCGCAGCACATCTGTCGCATGCAGACGCCAACTTTTACCGAAAATCGTTACCGTACCCGCGCCCGTCTCAAGAAGCGCCAACAGGTTCGCATCTTCATCAGGCGAATAGGTAGGGTAACGCGTACTCCCGAACGGAACAACCGTTGCATTTTTTAGCACTAAGTCTTGTGAACGCTTAAAGAACTCTCTATCTTTCGGATTGGAAGCAGGGTAACCCCCTTCAATATAGCGGAGCCCCAACCCGTCCAATGCTTCTATGATGATGAGTTTATCTTCAACCGAAAACGCTACGCCTTCCGCCTGGCTCCCATCCCTAAGTGTTGTGTCATAAAATTCAACCATTTTGAAAATCGGTGTCTCCTTAGCCAGAGTGTGAGATGACAATATTTTAACACATCTTAAAATAAAAGACAACCGCAGTTTTTGTCCCTCGAACATGGAAACCTTCGGCACGCTCTCGCACGCACGGACTTGTCGGAATTTCATGTTAGACAAAAAAATTCTGATATGGTACGATACACACAACGGAAAACATGTCGCAAGAACCCTTTTTTTTGCTTTACGAAAATTCCCGAAAACTGGAGCCCTCCGTGAATAAAAACAGACGCCTCATTGAAGTCGCCTTCCCCGTCGAAGAGGTTAGCAAACAAGGACGCCGTGATAAAAATAAGCGCCAAATCACCGGCACGCATATCTGGTGGGCGCGCAGGCCGCTTGGCCCCTCACGCGCCACCGCATACGCCGCACTCGTAGATAGCCCCCCCCCCTTAACAGATGATAACGATGCGTTAATTCTAGAAAAACACAATTCCATCGCTTCTCTCGCCGTGTGGGAAACCGCCCAGGAGCCAATGTCGATTAACGAGGCACGCGCACATATCCTCGAATCCCACGACGGAAAACCGCCTACCGTGTTGGACCCGTTTGGGGGCGGAGGCTCCCTTCCGTTAGAGGCACAACGCCTCGGATGCGAGACACACTCCTGTGACATCAACCCCGTTGCGATACTGATTCAGAAATGCACGCTGGAATACCCACAAAAGTATGGACTCCAATTGAGAGATGATGTCAAAAAATGGGGCGACTGGGTGATTGAACAGGCAACGTCTGAATTAGCACCCTTCTATCCACCGGAAACCGATGGTTCTATTCCCTACGCCTATATCTGGGCGCGCACGTTGCCGTGTCAAAATCTGGGATGCGGCGTCACTGTTCCATTAATGAAAGACTTTTGGCTGTCGAAAAAGAGGAACATCGCGCTTTTTCCGTTCGAGGAAGATGGACACATCGCCTTCCGTATCGTCGGAACTTCGTATCAACCGATGCCGCCTGATTTTAATCCAGCCAACGGTAGCGTTGCGGGGGCTATCGTCAAGTGTCCGCTCTGTCACAGCGCATTTCCGGCAAAAGACACGCGCCGCCTCTTTCAAGACGGCGCCGCGGGCGAACGGATGATTGCCGTGGTGACGGAACATCCCGACGGGAACGGGAAACGATACCGCCTCGCCACGGACGACGATGTCACAATTTTCAATCACGCGCAAAAACGGCTGGCTGAAACGTGTGAAAGTGTCGCTGGCGACTGGGGACTTTCTCCAGTGCCGGACGAATCCATGCCCGAAATCAAAAGAGGGGCTGCAAAGTACAGGATTGCCAATTATCACTTTAACACGTATGGTGAACTCTTCAACGCGCGTCAACAACTGGCGCTCATCACCTTCACGGAGAAGCTCCGGGCTGCGTACACGGAAATGCAGGCGCGCCTAGGGCGCAAACGCCGTTTGCAAGGAAATTATAACGATGCGTACGCGTGCGCCGTCACAACCTGTTTGGGACTCTGGTTAAATCGCATCGCAGACATCGGCGCAAACCTCTGCCGATGGGCTCACAGAAGTGAATCCATTGACGGTTTGTTCAGTTTACAAGTACTCCCCATGATTTGGAGTTATGCGGAAGCGAATCCGTTGCGTGTCGCCGTGAATCGACTCAAAACCGTTTTAAGCCCGATGGAACATCTATCGCAGATGGACGCGAAACCCGTTGCGATAAAAAATGCCTCCGCAACGGCGCTGCCTTACCCGGACGCGGCTTTCGATGCCGTCATAACGGACCCGCCGTATTACGATAACATCGCTTATTCATACCTCTCGGATTTTTTTTATGTCTGGCTCAAACGGAGTGTCGGGCATCTCCATCCAGAGCTCTTCGAGACAGCGCTGACGCCGAAAGCCGGCGAAATCGTGGCGTATGGACACCGGAAAGGCGGATTGGCAGCCGGGAAACGCTTCTTTGAAGATGAGCTGTCGAAAGCCTTTGCTGAGATGTATCGCGTGTTAAAACCGGGCGGGATTGCCGTCATCGTCTATGCTCACAAATCGACAGCCGGGTGGGAAACGTTGATTAACGCCTTGCTGGATTCCGGACTGGTAATCACCGCTGCCTGGCCGGTTGATACGGAGATGAAATCCCGCTTTCGGGCGCTAGATTCTGCGGCGCTGGCGTCGAGTATCTACATGGTAGCCCGAAAAAGCGAACGTGAGTCTTTCGGTTTCTATAGCGATGTAAAAGAAGAGCTTTCTTCTCACCTGAAAGAGAAATTCTTCACACTCTGGGATTACGGCATCTCCGGGGCGGAACTGTTCATCGCGGCGATAGGGAGTGGGCTGGAGGTGTTTGGCAAATACGAGGAGATTCTCGACAACGATGACACCATAATTCGCGCCGATAGGATGATAGCCGATATCCGTGAAGTCCTTGAACGGTTGGATAGCGCGTCGGCCGCGGGGGTGGAAGGCACAAAATTGACGCAATTCTATCTGCGGTGGCGCCGCGAACATGGGCTGGCGTCCGTGCCGTTCGATATCGCGAAAAAACTCGCCCTCTCTCTTGGGCTGGAGTTAGCCGATGAATGGGGTGAACGGAGTTTTATCCACCATGAGAGAGCATCGGTGCGGGTGCTGGGGCCGCAGGAACGGAGCTATCCGGATAATCCCGACAGCGCCAAACTGAGCGATGAATTGATAGATGTGCTGCATCACGTGTTACACTTATGGCGCCACAACCAACGCCCTGCGATGATACAGCGTCTGGCGCGTGGGCGTGTCGGCTTACAGGAGCTGATATGGTACGTCGCACAGGCGGTGAGTGTGACGCTGCCGCTCGATAGTGAGGAGCGGATGTGGTGTGAGGGGTGGTTTGCGGACAGGCGCAGCATTGAACGCGAAGTGCGGGCAGCCGTCGCCGGCGAGAACCGATGATTATGAGGGTGTGATTCCGCATCCATTTTCAATTTTTCCTGACAGCTGTTTCTGCAATGAATGGCCCGTTTGGCGCGGTTAACGTCAGGAATTACGAGGTAGTTTACTCTGATTGCTGTTGCAATTTTTGGAACAAATCTTGGAAAATTGCATCTCGATTGACACCGGTTGCGACGCGCATGAGGTGCCGCGCGTCATCAAAACTCCATGTCATTGCGTCTGTCAAGATAGGGCTGTGGACAATAGACGTGGGAACCCAGTTGCTATTGATAAGATAAGCTGTCGCGGAGATATCCCAGATAACCTTTGAATAAGCGAAGTGGTTTGTGTGATATGCTTTAAAAATTTCAACGAGATAATCGCCAATTTTTCCTTTTCCTTGGACGTAACGTTCCATTTCAGCAACGGTGGTGAGCAGGTGTGAAACAACGCCGCGTGCGGGGAGATGAACAAAGGGAACCCCGGAGTTAAGGACTACTTGTGCGCTGCGAACATCTTGTTGAAGGTTGAATTCCCGTGTGTGTGGCCAATATAGTGGATTTCCGCCGAGCCAAACAACAACTATCCGATTAATAATCTCCGGTTCAATTAAGATAGCGGAAGCGACGTTAGTTATGGCACCGATAGCGACAACGTAAAGCGGGGTAGTTGTACTTTCGATTGCCCTAGCAATCATATCAGTTGCTGCCTCAGTCACCTCGGGCTTGGTTCTATCCGCGAGAAATGAAGTGGCACCTCGATAGACAGTTCCGTCAGCAGAAACGCCCAATAAATCCAAAAGTCTCAGGATTTCATCATAACTTTTCTCCATGCCATCCTCGGGGCTATCAGACCTGTTGTTGTGAAAAGGTGCGGCGTATATCGCTTCAACGCCAAGGTGTTGAGGTGATAACATCGCGTGAGCAACTGCAAACTGGTCATCTATCTCATTATAAGTATCCGTATCAAGTACCATCCGGACTCGTCCACTCGGCGGCTCCAGCATCTCTAAACGCTTTGCCTCAGGGAGTGTTGGAAATTTCATACGTTTCACTCCTTTTATGTTTTGATTCTACATTGAAGTGTATGCTACAAGTTGCACTTCTCAACTGTGCGAAAGCAAGTCTATGTTCTGAAGATTATAGGTATTAGTATAACACATTTTGAGTTTTTTTGTAATTAAGTTGAGAGGTGTAACGTTGTATTATAGAGATTCTTGTTTGATTTGATTCGTTCTTTAGGTTTCCAAGGCACGTGTTAAAATAATAGGTAGTCAAGACTTTCGGGCATCAATCCCGATTCACATGCGATATTTCTTTGACATAAAACGAAGTTTTGGTATATAATTTAGGAAATTAGGCTCATGTTAAGAGATAAATGGACGTTTGCTTGCTTCTGCCGGCTTACAATGAATCCCGCGCGATAGGACAGATAATTCGGGAAGCCTCGGCTTTCATCAGAGATATTGTTGTTATTGACGACGGTTCGACGGATAGGACAGCGGAGATTGCATCGGCATCGGGCGCGGTGTGTTTGTCGAATCCAACGAATCTGGGGAAAGGTGCTGCGCTCCGGAAAGGATTTGCGTACGCATTGGTTAAAGGCTATGAGCTGGTTTTCACGATGGACAGCGATGGACAGCACGAACCGTCAGATATCCCGCGATTTCTTACTCATTTCGCGGAGACAGCGCCGGATATCCTCATCGGTGCGCGTCTAAAATCACGCGAGACGATGCCTTTATTAAGACGTCTTAATAATGCGCTGATTTCTTCAATCGGTTCAAGGTTATGTAGACAGACTGTCCCGGATTTCCAATCCGGGTATCGCCTTATCCATACTGCTGTACTACGGCGCGTATCACTTGAAACGGAGCGGTATGAGACGGAAGCAGAACTGCTCCTCAAAGCCGCCCGCCTCGGCTGTCGTATAGAGAGCTTACCGATTGAGTCACGCTATGGGCATTATATCAGTGATATTAAACCGTTCCGAGAAATACGCCTTTTTATCAGATTACTCCTTACCCACGTGTACGAGAAATAGAAAACGATGAACGCTATTCGGCACTTTGTCAGCGGTTTTCTCATAGGCATTGCAAACATCATTCCCGGAATGAGTGGTGGAACACTCGCGTTAGTTTTGGGAATTTATGAACGGATTATCGTTGCCTTGCGAAACATCGGAGATTTGTCAACCCTTAAAAAGTTTGTCCGTCTCCTCACATTGCGTAAGGAAGTGATAAAACAATCCTTCGTTGAATTTCGGCGGAGCGATATCAGTTTCCTCGTCACTTTAGGTATTGGTTCGATTGCTGCTGTGTTGCTCACCTCGAAGCTCGTCGTCTACGTCCTCCACTATCATCATGATGCGACTTATGGCTTTTTTAGTGGGTTGATTCTCGCCTCGATTTTGATCCCGGCCCGTATGCTCTCGCGTTTCAGGAGTAGGGAGTTTCTGGTGTTCCTCCTGGCGGTTGCCCTGATATGCGGCCTTTCTATCAGTACAGGAGCGTCCGCATTAGCGGAGCCGGGTGGTGCTGAGACTTCCGTGTCATCTCTGTCTGTGATGGAGTTAGGAACCTTTTTTGCGGGTGGTGCGGTTGCCATCTCTGCGATGATTTTGCCAGGGATTAGTGGTTCTTTTCTGATGTTGGCGTTTGGCCTCTACTTCCCTCTCCTCACTGCTATTGATAATGTGTTGTATCATATTGCTACAGGGCAGCTAAGTCCTGTCCTGCTAAGTAACCTGCTCCGGTTGGCTTGCTTTGCGCTAGGGTGCTTAATAGGGGTTGTCGGATTTACACGTTTGCTAAATTATCTATTGGAGCGTTACCGGGAGTTGACAATCGCTTTTTTAATTGGATTGATGGTGGGTTCCCTCTATGGCTTGTGGCCGTTCCGTGATTTTGTCATGGTTGATGGCGCCCGTGTATATACTACCTACCGCTTACCGCAATTGGATGGTGCGCTGCTGCTGCCGTTAACAATGTTTTTAATCGGTGGCGGTATTATTCTGGCTTTTTCCTACTTAGGTAAGGAAAAAACGGCTTCGCGCCTTGAAAGTTAAACCTGACAGAAGATTTTAAAAAACGTGAACGGTTTTTGTAATCGTCTTACGATGCCGGTTGCCCGGTAAACCGGTTCAAAATAGATATGTAGACATGAACATCGGTTTTTTTGTCAATACTAGAAAATCAAACGCGCCTGCACTGGTTGCAGAAGTTACCGAATGGTTAAAGAAGAGAGATGTTATTCCACTTCTGCCGGATGAACAAGCAGAAAAGCTTGGCTTCGCCAAAACAGGGTTGAATACTGACGCAATCGTTGAGCGTTCGGACGTGCTTTTAGTGCTAGGTGGGGACGGGACGTTGCTCAGTGCTGCCCATACCCCGGGTATTGAAAAGGTGCCGATTCTTGCCATCAATCTCGGGACGCTCGGTTTTTTGACGGACGCCCCGCTTGATGAACTCTACCCGGCGTTGAAAGCAACGTTGAATAAGGACTATCGGATAGAGCATAGAATGATGTTAGAGGTGGTGGTTAACGGTGCTTTTTCGGAGGAGGCGTCGAAACGCGCTAGCGGTTTACCCGGGATGGAGGAGGCAATCGACGTTGAGCGCGGCCACGACAAACCGTTTCAAGCGTTCGCGCTCAATGATGTTGTGCTTCGCCACTATACACACCTGATTGAGTTGGAGGCTTACATTGACGACGAGTTTTTTATTCCATATCATGCGGATGGCCTCATCATCGCAACGCCCAGCGGCTCCACCGGATATTCGTTGTCTTGTGGCAGTGCGATTGTCGCCCCACAAGTGAAGGCAATGTTAATGACTCCGATTGCGCCACATAGTCTCACAATCCGTCCTTTCATCGCACACAGCGATGCGGAAATTCGCGTAAAAATGCGTTCAGCCGACGGAAACGTTGATGTCTTCGTTGATGGACAGCGCGAAATACACCCTTTAGGGACGGAGGCTATCATAAACGTCCGAAAGGCCGAACGGACTATTCAGCTCATCCGTTCACTACACCATAGTTATTATGGCGTGCTACGGGAGAAGTTAATGTTGGGGGAAAGTCGAAAGGGGAGCGGTATACATACCACTCTTCACTGTCGTTGAATCAAAAATCCGAGTTTTTTATGCGAATTACGGCCCCAGAAACGGAAAATGATAGAAACTTTTTCGCTCCGCAATATTGCCCTTATTGATGAACTCACGTTAGAACTCTCACCCGGGTTAAATATTTTCACCGGTGAGACAGGCGCGGGAAAATCCGTCATTCTTAAATCGGTAGGATTAGTCTTAGGTGAACGGGCTACCACCGACATTATACGAGAAGGGACGGATAGAGCCAGGGTTGAAGTCGCTATCGTCCCAACTTCAAACAACGCGCCTGGACGTCCAGCCAAAATACGCTTAACAGAGAAAGATAACGCGTCTGAGAAGATATACGAAAATTTAGATGGCGATGACACTCTCATCCTCTCACGGCAGATAAATGCATCCGGCCGAAGCCGTTCCTATATCAACGGATGCCTGGTGCCCTTAAAACAGTTACAAGTATTGGGCAAACAACTCGTAGATATTCATGGGCAACATGAACACCAGTCGCTGCTGCGGAACGAAACCCATTTGAACCTCTTAGACGCCTTTGGCGGATGTAAGGAACTCCGAAAACAGGTTCACAAATTATACCAGCATCGACAGCAATTGCAACAAGAGGCGTCCGAAGTGACGCAAGCGTTGCAAACCGCAGCGAGCGAAAAAGAACGGCTTGAATTTGAGTGTGAGGAGTTGGAGTCAGCGAATCTTGAGGAAGGGGAGGAGGATAAACTTACAGAAGAAGCGCGCTTGCTCAACAACGCGGAAACCCTGTTCGAATCCACAAATCGTGTGTATGCCCATTTAGAAGGGGATAGGCATCACGATATGTCTGTCGTGGCGCTCTTGAAAACCGCCATAAAAACGCTTGCTACATTAGAAAAAGTTGACACGTCTTTGTCCGAATTGAATCAACAGTTGGAGTCAGCCCTTTATGAAATAGAGGATGTAGCACTAGAAATCGGCCGGTATGCCGATGCTGTAGAATTTAACCCGAGGCGCCTTACCGATGTCACGGCCCGGTTAGAACAAATCGCAAAACTCAAACGCCGGTATGGCAATTCCGTTTCGGAGATGTTAGCATACCATGTTGAGGCATCCGAGCAGCTAAGGATACTACACCTCAGTAGCGAAAAGCTAGAGCACCTTTGCTCAGAAGTCGACAAGGTGACTCACGAGGCACAACAACTGTGTACGGCGCTCTCCGTCAAACGAAAACAGGTTGCAAAGCGGCTTTCAGGGCTTATTGAGAAAGAACTGCGCGCGCTTAACATGGATAGGGCAAAATTCCGGATTGCTGTCCAGCCTCAAGTTGACGACACCGGTCCGTTCCTCCTAGATGAAAGACGTTATGCTTTCAGGAAAGATGGTATGGATAGCGTCGAATTTTTAATTGCCCCAAACGTCGGTTCCGGGCTGCGTGCGATAGCCAACATCGCTTCGGGCGGGGAAATATCGCGTATCATGCTGGCACTTAAAACGGTACTGGTTCAAGTTGACGATATTCCTACGTTAATTTTTGACGAAATTGATAGTGGTATTGGAGGCAAGATTGCAGATGTGGTTGGACATAAACTGAAGCAGCTCTCAACATCCGCCCAGGTTATTTGCATTACACACCTGCCGCAAATAGCGCGATTCGCCGACAAACATTTTCGCGTTGAAAAAACAGTTGTCGGGCACCGGACGCTCATTACGGCGAGTTCCCTGGCACCGGAAGAGCGGATTCGAGAGATTGCTAGGATGCACGGGGGTAAAGAAACGGAGCACGGGCTGGCACATGCCCGGGAGATGTTGGCTGAAAAATAGCCTTTTGGCGCTTTGCCTTATCAAATCCCTCGTCAGGGTGGCAATGCCTACAGGAGGACAAAATTATGGATGACAGGTTTACACAAGCCAACGGCACTAATGTCTATACCGGTTGCGAATTGTTAATCAAGGGTGCCTTGGAGAGTGGTGTCAGCCTCCTGACTGGATACCCCGGTTCCCCCTTGGCAGAGGTTTTTGATGTCATTCACCGCAACGCTGAACTCTTCAAGGCAAATGGCATTGTTGCACAGATAGCTAACAACGAAGCGTTGAGCGTTGCACGCCTAAACGGCTCACAGATGGCTGACATGCGCGCAATCGCTTTTATGAAAAGTGTGGGCTTGCATGTCGCCGCCGACGCGATTGCTATCAGTAACCTCGCAGGTACAACGGGGGGCGCCGTGGTGACGGTTGGTGATGACACGTGGGGACATAGCACACAAGTTCCGGCAGATTCACGTTACCTCGCACGACATCTCTATATACCCTTGATTGAACCGGCTACCTTTCAAGAACTGAAAGATTGGATGGATGTCGCATTTCAGATATCAAAAGCTGCGAATCTTTATGTCTGTTATTTAGTCACACAGAATCAGGCAGATGGTGGTAGCAATGTTGAACTTTATCCAAACTCCTATCCACAGCGGAATCGACACAATCAAACCGTGCTTGATACGAGTCTAATTGATGCGGGGCAACGCGTCGTGTTACCTCCGGATACTGCGCGCATTGAGTTAGAAACCTTACAGCGCCGGCTACCCACCGCGCTTGAAACTGCACGCACACTGAACCTCAACCAGATTCGCTATAGACAGAAAAATCCGCGTCCATTTGGGTTTGTTACCTCTGGCCTCGCGTATAGTGACCTGCTGCATGCACTCAGTGAACTCAATTTACACGGTGAGGTTCCGGTCCTTAAATTAGGCATGACGCATCCGATTGACACGGACATCCTGCGCGAGTTTGCATCTGAAGTGGATGAACTGTATGTGGTGGAAGAAAAACGCCCACTCCTTGAAAATGAACTTAAGGCAATACTCACAAAGATGTATCAAGAAGGTGATATCGGGCGATTTGTTAAAATCTGGGGTAAGCAGTTTCCGTCCGGGTTACCGGGGTTCCCTACAGAGGCCGGCCTCGATACCTCTATCGTCATCCAACGTCTGCTGCCACTCTTTAAAAATTATAAGACGGCTAGTGTTAGCACAAGCGCGTACCCGGAAATGCAGGCGGCCCCATTGCTATCGGGGATGGATTCAGCACGCTTTGTGAAGGAAGAAGCACTGCAGGCAGAAGTCGCAGAAAGACAGTTCGATATCCCGCAACGCACCCCGACGTTTTGCCCTGGATGTCCACACCGGGATTCTGCAAGCGTTCTCCAGGAAATGGCGGAGCAATTTATGGAACCTGTCTATATGAAGACTCATCACGACACGGGGCCCGTCGATATTGTGTTTCATGGGGATATCGGCTGCTATTCTATGCTCAAATACGAGCCTTTCCCGCGCTTAATGCACAACCTATCTGCGATGGCATTAGGCGGCGGCGCCGGGGCCGGGATAGACGCGTTTATTACGAATAAGCAAGTGGTTTTCATGGGGGATTCAACATTTTTCCACGGGGGGATGTCCGCCATCTCCGACTCAATTAAAAATAACCAGGACATTACTTACATAATTTTGGATAACCAAACGACTGCGATGACAGGGCATCAACCGACACCAGCGGGGGAATTCGACATTCTTGGGAATCCTACCTTTGCACAAGACATTGAGAAAGTTGTGCAAGGGCTCGCGGGTGATAAGGAAATAGATGTCGTTCGCACAAACCCGGCGGACCGGGTTCACTATAAAACATATCTCGAAAAAACTTTACTCAAACCGGGGGTGAAAGTTGTCATTGCTGATAAAGAGTGTGCGATTACCTACCATCGTCGTCTGGGGCGAGAGAAACAAAAAACTGTCGCTAAACAAGGCTTTTTGAAGCATGAAAAACATATCAACATCACGCCTGAAGTCTGCGAGTTCTGCCTTGAATGCACAACCGCCACCGGCTGCCCCGCCCTAAAAATCGTCAATACTGACTACGGCGATAAAATCGCAATTGACGCCTCTACCTGCGTCTCCGATGGGGCATGCGCGCGGATTAAGTCCGCCTGTCCTTCTTTTGAAGAAGTTGTTATTACGCGTAAACGTCCGCCGCGCCAGTTAGGAGACGTCCTGCACCGCGAATTCCCAAATCTGGATGCTTTAGCGGAAACGCTACCCCCACCCCGCCTAACGGATTTCAAGAGAACCTGGAGCGCCTACGTCGCTGGGGTTGGGGGCATGGGTATTGGCACGATTTCTAAAATTCTTGTCGTCGCCGGTAATTTCCAAGGTTACAATGTTACCTTCTGTGATAGGAAAGGACTCGCCATCCGTAACGGTGGCGTCTATGCGCATGTTACCTATACTAAACCGAACGTTCATGCGGCACCTATCATCCCGTACGGTAAAGCGGAACTCCTTTTAGGACTTGATATTTTAGAAGCCGTGCGCGGAATTAACGCGAATGCCCTCTTCCGTGTTGCCAGCCGTACCCGCACCGCCGCCGTCATCAATACCGCAAAAACGGAAACGATGTCCACCCTCATTGGGAAAACTTCCTTTGAAACGGAGACACTTGAAGCCGCTATTCGTGAAAGTACCAATGCAGAGGCTTATGTCGGTATTGACTTCTTCTCTATTTCGGAGCAGGTGTTCCGGAATAAGGTATATGCCAATATTATGCTGCTCGGCACCGCCTTCCAACATGGGCTCATTCCACTTGAGTTAAAACCGCTCCAACTTGCTCTTAAACAAATGGTACGCCCTGCGGACTTAGAAACGAACCTAAATGCTTTCACGCTGGGGCGTTCCCTCGCTGTGGGACAAGCTACGGGGCCAGCGCAAACTCCGAATTTCGACACTGCCCATCATACAAATTATAAAGAGATGATTGCCTCGAAGCGTACCATTTTGGAAAAGCAGCGTTTCTGGGGACAAGGAAAACGTTTAGGACTCGCTTACGAAGCCCTCGTCCAAAATACGGTTGACAAACTACACATGGACGACAACGTTAACCGAATCCTCGCGCTTTACATCTACGACATGGTGCAGTTTGAAAGCCTTCGCTACGCCGAACAATATGTTGAAAAGATTAAGCAGATTTATACGCATGACTCCGAAACACAAGGATATCGGGCCACCAAAGCCGCCATTCGCGGGCTACACAAAGTTATGTTGATTAAGGACGAAATCTACGTTTCACATCTCCTCACCAGTCCAGAGAAACTTGAACGTGACAAACAACGTTATCGGATTGATGAATCCAACGGCGACAGGGTAAAGTACGTCCATATCAACCGTCCCCATTTTACCATCATGGGACTTGATTTTGAAATGGACATAGATACCCGAAATTGGCAACTTAACCTGATGAAACGGATGAAATTCCTCAGGCGGTGGCTCTCACAATGGCATGCAAAAGAAAAGGCTTTCCGTGAGTGGTACCTTACCTATGTTATTGATACCTTCGCGCCAACTGACGGAGCAGCCTATGATGCGCATGTACGTGCGATAGAGACTGTTGAACTCGTTCGTGGGTATCGGCAGATTCTCTACCCCAAAATGGAACAGGCTCGAAAAACGATTCAAAAACTCATTAACTCTAATCAACGCTCCTGATGTTGTTGTCGGAACAATCTCTAGTACCTACAAGACAGAAAACAGAAAGATGGAAACCAATACGACACGTACACACATTACCGGAAAAACCCGGCTCGTTGGTGTCATCGGTGCACCGGTTCAACACAGCCGTTCCCCGCAAATGCACAACGCTGCTTTCGCCAAGGCGGGCCTGGATTATGCATACGTCCCGTTTCATGTTCACACGAGAGATATAGAACGTGCCATCACAGGATTTCAAGCCATAAATGTAGTTGGAATCAACGTCACCGTTCCACATAAACAGTCAGTTCTCCCTTTTCTCACAAGCCTCTCGCGAGAAGCAGAACTCATTGGTGCTGTCAATACGCTCACCTTTGCAGATGGTGGCATACACGGGGATAATACGGATACCGCTGGTTTCTTACAAGCCCTCGAAGAGGAACTCACAGTGTCACATCCACAACAAGTACTACCGCCTGACTGTCGAAATGAAAGTGCATTCATTAAGAAACAACATATTGTTGTCTTAGGTGCCGGGGGCGCTGCCCGGGCAATCGTCGTTGCACTCGCTTTCGCCGGCGCAGCCTCTATTCTCATTGCCAATCGTACCGCTGCCAAAGCCGTGTCCTTAGCAGAAGAATTTTATCAAAAAACAGGCGTCCCCATGCAGGGTATAGGACTAACCGACGCACAATTGCCTATGGCACTTCGCCAAAGCGGACTTCTCGTAAACACAGCAACCGCTAGCATGAATGCCGCACAGCCGCTACTCATTTCTGAAGAGTGGCTGCAGCCACACACGTTCGTTTATGACATTGTCTATACACCGGCTGTCACGGCTTTAATGCGCGCAGCTGCAAAACGCGGATGCTCAACATTAGGTGGGCTTGGAATGCTCGTTCATCAAGGAGCAATCGCCTTTGAAAAGTGGACAGGAGTTACACCATGCCTACAGACAATGCACCAGGCACTTGAGTACTAATTTGAGGAGGTTCCGAACAACATATGCAATACCAAAAACAAGAACCCAAATCCATTCGATTCATCATTCTTGGAACGCCTTATTCCATCAAACCTACTGATGAGTTACCGGCTGAAGATATCCACAAATTGGTTAGATACATTAAAGGATTAGTTGATTCCTATAGCCAGAAAGGGTTTGATGAACAAAAAATACCGATACTCGTCGCTTTCCAAGTCGCTAATGATATGCAGCGCCTTCAAGACTTTTATGAAGTCTCATTACATCAATTCATTGAGAAACTACAAGTTACGTTCGAAGAAAATGCTTAGCTGCCGATTATATATAAAGTACTTTAATAGAATACTGACGTTGAAATCCGAAGTACAACTTTTAAAATGTTAAATTGCGTATGAAATTGTGTTATAATCTTAGTTTAATTTTATATGCTTTTACGGAGAGGGAGTTAAATGGATAAATGCCAAAAGGGTTCTGGCGAAATAGGGATACAGCGCAGAATTGCTTTCATAGCATGCGTTGCGATGCTGAGCTGGTTCGTCGGTTCCATCGTGATACCCGCCACCGCGAAAGTCAGTTATCATCAACAGGTTTTTCCGATTCTCAAGCGAAGCTGCCAAGGGTGCCATCACCCCGGTGACGCAAATGGAGACTTGATTGTCACAACATATGCTGAGCTGACGCGGGGTGGAATGGCCGGAGAAGCACTGGTACCGGGAAAACCGGATGAAAGTTTAATCATTAAACTGATTTCGGGAGATGAACCGGCGATGCCACCCAATCAAAAACCGCTATCTGTCGAAGAGGTGAATTTGTTTCGGACGTGGATTCTGGAGGGTGCGCAAGACGACACGCCGATGGAAACTGACGCACTCGACGAAGGGAATTACCCCGTCTATACAGTCCCACCCGTTATCTCTGCAATCGCATACTCGCCAGACGGAACCGCCTTAGCCGTATCAGGATTTCGTGAAGTCCTTTTGTATGATACAACAACCTTTGAAATTAGGGCCCGGCTAGTCGGCAAATCGCATCGCATTGAATCGATTATCTATACAGAGGATGGAAAAGTTTTAGGAATCGCGGGCGGGACACCAGCACAATTTGGGGAAGTCCAGTTGTGGGATACCGCAACCAATACGCTCATCAAAGCGATGCGCTCAAGTTACGATACGGTGTACGGACTCTCTTTTTCTCCAGACGGTAGTCGAGTTGCCTTCGGCTGCTCCGATAAAACGGTGCGGGTACTTTCTGTCGCAGATGAAAAAGAGTTGATTAAATTTGATAACCATAGTGATTGGGTATTCGGTACGGTTTTCTCGACGAACGGTTCGCATTTTGTAAGTTGTGGACGCGATACCGCTTTAAAACTAGTCGAGGTAGAAACGGGCTCATTTGTGGATGATATTAACTCAAGCAATAAAGGGTATGGTGAGATTAATACCCTTGCACGGCACCCGGCTGCTGAGCAGGTGCTTAGTGGGGGTGAGGATAGAATCCCACGGCTTTACAAAATCTTCCGTGAAATCCGGAGAGACGTTGGAAACACAGATTTCAATCTCATTAAAGCCTATGAGGCACAATCCGGCTCAATTGAAGCAGTCGCTTTTTCGCTGGACGGTAAACAATTTGCTGTTGGAAATGCGGCAGGGGAAATCCGAATTTATGATATAGAAACCGGAACACGAATGGCAAGTATGCAGGGAGACACCGTGGGTGTGTTTGCTGTTGCTTTTCATCCAGATGGCACAACGCTCGCCGCCGGCGGGTTTGACGGAAAAATTCGCATCTTTGACACCGATACCAGTAAATTGATTAAGGCATTTATCGCCGTACCGATAGAAACATCAGCTAGTGAAGAACTCGCTTTGACGGTAAGCGGAATGACGTGAGAGGCTTGTGTTACTAAAGTGCAGGATGCACTTTTACACCTACAACACGTTATCAACGTTGAGGTTTCATTACCCGATAAAGCGATAATTAAGGTTCGGAAGAACGCTATTACTGAAAATGAACTTGTCAACGTCATTAAAGCAGCGGGATTTAACGCAACATCTCAGTAGAACCTATCATCCCGTTCGATTAAAAAGCCGATGGAACGAGATGAAGACAGTTGATGGATGCGAGTACCGTAAGAGAAAATTGATTCAAATGTCCCTATCAGCAAAAGAACATCATGTGATAGCGATGAATTATGCTCCGGTTAAACACAATTTATTGCGGAAACACGTTTGAGCTCCTGGAAAAAATTGAAGATGACTCAATAGCACTGATTGTCTGTGACGGCCCGTATGGCGTAACACGGAATTCGTGGGATAAGATTCCTTCAATTCAAGAATTTAACCTCGAACTCATCAAAAAATTCTCTCCGAAACTAAAAGAAGGTGGGGCGCTGTATCTATTCGGAAAATCTGACTGCATTGACTTTATAGATTACCGCGAATTTTTAACCCTCCGTTCAAGGATTATATGGTATCAACCCAGTAGACTCTCGCAAGGACGAATCAATTACACGAATAACTACGATGTAATTTGTTACTTTATTAAAGGGAAACGCCCACTGTGCTATAATTTGGATGCAATTCGAGTTCCACAGCTCGTTGAACTTGAACATCGACTCCGATGCGAGCGCGTTCCTTCCGTCGTGAACGGTAAGTTTGGGAAGACGAAGTTTAATGCAGCAGGCAAAAATCCGGGGGATGTTTGGAGTGATATAAAGCAGCTAACTTACAAATCAAAGGAGTTAATCTGTAGGGAAGTACTCAATACAATTCAGAAACCTGAGCGGTTAATTGAACGAATTGTATTAGCGAGTTCATCCGAAGGCGATTTAGTCTTAGACCCTTTCGCAGGAGTAGGCACCTGCCCTGTTGTATGCAAGCGCTATCATCGAAATTTCATTGCGTTCGAATTCAATCCAAATTTTGTGAAAGCCGGTACGGAACGCCTCCTTGAACTTGACGACATCTAAAAAATGTGCTGCTCGATGCAGAGTAACTAGCCGTTTCGTGAGAAAATACCGTTGGTTGTGACGCTCATAATCTTATCGCTTTTTTACACAAAAAGTGGTAAGTGTCAATCTATACCACCGTAAAGGGGACGAAAATGCAAAGGAAATTTATATTTTGTTTGACTTTTATGCTGCTTTGTGTTATAAATATCAGCCATGCAGCCGTGAAGGTAGGATTTGTTTATCTCGGTGATAAGGGAGCCTTTACTTCACCCGCACTGGAATTTGCCGAAAAGGCATTCCAGACGACGCAATTAGCGAAGGGTGATTTGAAGAGTGGAACGTTTAAACAGTACGGTGTCCTCTGGTGGCACGAAGGGGATAGCGACCCGGGGACGTTGTCTAACGCAGAGATTCAGGCGTTTTTGGATTATGCCGAAAGCGGCGGGGCAGTACTACTGACAGGATGGGCAATTCGTTACGCTACACCGATGGGACTCGAAAAAGCTGAAGCGCGCGAATTCGGGCCTGTCGCTGAAGATGGTATCAACGTCGGGATTACTGTACTAAAAGAGACGTTGGAACTTGGCCTGGTGGAAGGACTCGAGAATATTGATGGCAAGGTGCCACAAGTCGACGATAGAATTCAGGTGAATTCAACCGGCTTCCCTAAAAGTGGTGACTACTATGACAAGATTTGGAAGAACTTCATTACACTTGCGAATGCATGGGGGCCTCCCGCCAACGACTGGGGAGAACGCATTGGTGCCTTTGGTTATTGGGAAGCCGGCAATGGAAAGATTTTTAACATGAACTGGCGGCTCCCAAACTTTCACAAGAATAACAAGGATATTGAGCAATTGGAACAACTCACGCAAAATGTTATCAATTGGTTGGCGAGTGAATCGAAATTCGCAGAAGTTTCTCCTAGCGATAAGCTGCCGATAGTCTGGGGACAACTGAAAAATCAGATACGCTTTTGAAAACGAGGGCAGCGCCTATTATTGTTTTAACGAGAAATTTCGGTAGTCTACTAATAGAGAGTCCAACCAGACAAGCACTTGTACAAAGTGTTTCATACGCATTTGGAGGATAATATGAAGCCCAAGTTTAACTTTATTGCGACACTTCTTGTCGCATGCACCATCTGTTTCACATTCCAGTTAGCGGGCTGGAGTGAAGTGGAGAAAGCCGGGAGCACCGACATTCCAAAAATTACCGCTTTGAAGGTCCAACCGATGTCGCTAACCCTAGGACATGCGCGCGATATTCGTCAGGTGCTGGTATCCGGGCGCATGCAGGATGGGAGTTGGGTTGATGTAACTCATTGGGCAGTACTCACATCAAATGATGCCGATGTCGCGGTGCAACAAGATGGTTATATCTACCCAAAAGCTGTCGGAAATGCGAAAATTGCTGTTAGGGTGAAAGAACTCAGCATTGAATTACCCGTTGAGGTTAAGAGCATCGATGTCCCTGCCGCGAGTTTCGTGCGGGATGTCATGCCTATCTTGAGCCATGTAGGGTGTAACAACGGTACGTGCCACGGCGCAGCAAAGGGTAAGAATGGGTTTAAGCTCTCACTCCGCGGCTACGACGCAGAATTTGACTACGAACTCTTAATCGCAGATATCTCCGGACGCCGTTTTAACCGGGCGTTTCCCGAACAGAGCTTAATGCTGCTAAAACCGACATCGGAAGTACCACATAAAGGGGGACAGGTGATTGTACCTGGTTCCTGGGACTATCAACTGATTCACCAATGGATAGCCGAAGGCGCCGTTTCCGACGTTAATACCACGCAGCGCGTCGAGCGCTTAGAAGTGATGCCTAATTCGGCAGAGTTGTCTATGCCCGGGACGAAGCAACAGTTGATAGTCATTGCACACTACCCCGATGGAACGACGCGCGATGTTACCCGTGAAGCGAAATTTACGAGTAGCGTTACTGAAGTCGCCAAGGTAACAGATGACGGTGTCGTGACTGCCGAACGGCGCGGCGAAACCGCTATACTTACCCGTTACGAAGGCGCTTATAGCACAAATGGCATTATTGTGATGGGTGATAGAAGCGGTTACAAATGGGTTGATTCCCCCCAATATAACTATATTGACACGCACGTTCATAACAAGCTGAAGCGGATGAAGATTTTGCCATCCGCCCTTTCTACAGATGAAGAATTTGTACGGCGAATCTATCTTGATTTAACAGGTATTCCGCCGACACCGCATCAGGTTCGGCGTTTCATAAATGATAAAGCAGCGTCTAAAGTGAAGCGAGAACGATTAATTGATGCTTTAGCGGAAACCCCAGAATTCGTTGACCATTGGACACACAAGTGGGCAGATCTTTTGCAGTCGAACCGTAAGTTCCTTGGTGAACGTGGCATCTGGCTTTTCCAGCAATGGATTCATGAATCTATCGCCGAGAACCGGCCTTATGATGATTTTGTGCGTGACCTGATTACGGCAACCGGGAGCACCTACACCAACCCTGCTGCTAATTATTTCCGCGTTTCACGTGAGTATACCGCTGCTGTTGAAAATACCACTCAGCTTTTCTTAGGCGTTCGCTTCTCTTGCAATAAATGCCACGATCATCCGTTTGAAAAGTGGACGCAAAACCAGTATTATGAATTCGGCGCGTTCTTTGCTGACGTCAAGGTTAAACCCGGACAATTACCCGGTGATGAAGTCGTTTATGCCAATTACACTGAAACGCCAGTAAAACATCCACGGACACTCGCTATCGTTGAACCCTCGGTGCCTTTCGGCGAAGTTAATTCAGATGCCGACGATAAGCGTACAGCACTCGCGGATTGGCTTACAGACGCCGATAATCCGATGTTTGCCCGTGCAGGGGCTAATCGCCTCTGGAGTTATTTCATGGGACTCGGCATCATTGAGCCCGTTGATGATATCCGTACCAGTAATCCGCCCACGAATCCAGAACTGCTTGATGCTTTGACACAAGATTTTGTAGAGAGCGGTTTCAATCTCAAACATATGATGAAAACTATCACGCGCTCTAGAACCTATCAACAGAGCATCAAAACTAACAAGTGGAATGAAGCAGACACGATTAACTTCTCCCATGCTGTTGCAAGACGTTTGACAGCAGAGCAGTTGCTCGATGCTATCGGTGTAGCAACAGGAAGCCGTCCAAAGTTTGAAGCGGTTCCTAAAAACTTCAGGGCAGTTCAATTGCCAGATAGTAAGGTGAAAGATGACGGATTTTTGAAACTCTTCGGGCGCCCGGAACGAGAGACGTCTTGTGAATGTGAACGGACTTCGGAAGTGAGCTTGGCACATGCTATGAATCTGATTAACGGGCCGACAGTTGCTGATGCGCTTATTGATAAGAATGGACGGATTGCACAGATTGTTAAAAAGGATGTGGATAATCGAACCATTGTTGAAGAGTTGTACCTTGCAACGTTTTCGCGGGTACCCCTAGAGCACGAATACGAAATAGCGTTGAAACATCTAAAGAATGCCGAATCAAAGGAAGAAGGCACGCAAGATTTATTGTGGGCATTGATTAATAGCCCCGCCTTTTTATTTAATCGCTAATAAGTTTGTAGTCTCGCGATTTATCGCCGCTACATACGAAAAATGGAGGAAACAACAGATGTTATCGTTACCTCAAATGCCTGGCCGGTTATGCGACGGCTTCTCTCGTCGTGAATTTATCCGCGTTGGTGGCGCCGCCATGCTGGGCATCAGTCTACCACAAGTTTTGGCACTCCAAGCCACGGCAAATACGACAGTTGACGCCTCCAAGCCACTCAACGGATGGGGGAAGGCAAACGCAGTAATTCTTCTCTTTTTACAAGGCGGGCCTAGCCATCTCGATATCTGGGATCCGAAACCTGATGCGCCCTCCAATATCCGGGGCGAATTCAACCCGATTCCTACTAACGTTCCCGGAATACAGCTCTCTGAAACGATGCCAAAACTCGCACAGCAGATGGATAAAGCCTGCCTCATCCGTTCAGTCAGTTATACCCCAGCCGGACTTTTCAACCACACTGCAGCGATGTATCAAATGGTAACCGGCGAAACGCCTGACAAGGTGGCGCCCTCTGGGCAACTGGACCCACCTTCGCCCGCTGATCATCCCAACGCCGCAGCGCATATCGCCAACTTCCGCCCACCTGATGAACCGATGTTGGCAGCAGTACAACTGCCCCGGCCAATGCAGGAAAGCAACATCATCGGTAAAGGCGGGAATGCAGGTTTCCTCGGGAGAGCCTATGACCCATACTTCCTCTTCCAAGATCCAAATCAAGAGATTAATCTTGACGATTTGACCTTGCGCCCGGAAGTGCCACCTGTCCGGTTAAAGCGCCGGAAAAACCTGCTTGAAACGATTAACGCCGGAATGCCTGAAATTGATAAAGTCGCTGATTCTTATGCACTCAATGAGCATTATGAGAAGGCGTATAACCTCATCTTATCCCAGCGTGCACGTAACGCCTTTGATCTGGCGCAAGAGCCAGACGACATGCGTGACAAGTACGGCCGGCATACCTTCGGGCAGAGTGCCCTACTTGCCCGACGCTTGGTTGAAGCGGGGACCCGGTTCGTACAGGTGAACTGGCCCTCTGTCGCCAACGGTGACCCAAACACCACAGCATGGGATACGCACGCCACCAATTTCGGGCCTCTCAAAAATTTGCATTGCCCGAAACTAGATAGCGCAGTCTCATCGCTCCTAGAGGACTTAGAGCAGCGCGGGATGTTAGATGATACCCTCGTCTTAACTATCGGTGAATTCGGACGTTCGCCACGCATGGGGATTAGTACCTCCGGAAATAGCAACGCCCCTGATGGCCGCGACCACTGGCCGTATTGCTACACCGGTCTGATTGCAGGCGCAGGCGTGCAAGGTGGACAGGTTTACGGCAAATCTGATGCGACAGGCTCAACACCGCTCGAGAACCCTGTACATCCACGTGATATCCTTGCCACAGTCTACCATACACTCGGTATCGAACCACACACGATTGTGCTGAACCACTTGGAGCAACCGCGCGAATTAGTGAAAGGGGAACCGATTACCGGGATTTTCTAACCAGAATCATTTTCTCTATAGAGGCGGAATACCATATCCGCCTCTATCCAATTTCCACCAGGATAAGTCAATAACCCCCGACTGAAGTCGGGGGCTTGTGCGAAGCGTATACCAAACGTTCACTCCACAAGTTAAACGATTTTCTACAGTAAAATATCGCTTTATCTGGGCGTGGTGGCCTAAACAATGTTTCGGATACTCCCCTCGTCCGATTCACATTACGATATTGCGCTCTGGAAGGGGCAATATACAACCCGTAAGGGAGATTACAAACGATGTTTGTTCCGGTGACGAGTCAAACAGGTGCCTTGTTGATGCCGACGCGTGCGAACAAGGCGGGCATGCTGATTAAGAAAGGTTTCGCCACGCCCTATTGGTCAAATGGTATCTTTTGTATCAGGCTTAACTATGTGACAGAAGCCGAATACACGCAAGATATCGTCGTCGGTGTAGAACCCGGTAGCAAGAAAGAAGGCTTTACCGTCACATCAGCATCTCATACCTATTTGAATGTTCAGGCGGACGCTCACGGGGGTGTCGGTAAGAAAGTGGCAAAGCGTCGAGAGTTGCGTAGAAGTCGGCGTTCACGAAAATGTCCGAATCGCAAGAACCGGACGAACCGTCTTGCGAACAAAGCCCGCGTCCCTGCTGGCACGCGTGCGAGATGGGATTGGAAGTTAAGGGTTCTTGATTGGCTTTCTAAACTCTATCCACTCACGCATGTCTGCGTTGAAGATATTAAGGCGCGGACGATACACCGTGCAAAGAAGTGGAATCAATCGTTTAGTCCTTTGGAAGTCGGTAAACAGTGGTTCTATACCGAAATCCGTAACCGGTGGGAACTGTTCACTTTACAAGGGTGGGAGACGAAAGAAATACGAGAGCGGTTAGGTCTCAAGAAGTCTTCAAAGAAACTATCGGAACCCTTTGATGCGCATTGCGTAGATTCTTGGTGTCTGGCACATCATACCGTAGGCGGTTTGGATATACCCGATAACACGTCGCTTCCGAAACGGCGGTTTCGCCCTACGCTTGTGTATCTCACCGATACCGATAAAACGCAGAGAGTTGCATAGGCAACAGGAAGCGAAAGGCGGTAAACGCACCCGGGTGGGTGGCACTGTATTAGGGAAAGGCTTAGTCAAAAATACATTGATTAATCATGTCAAATACGGTTTAACCCGCCGAAACGGCGGTTTCGCCCTACGCTCTTGCTGGCGTTAACGCAAATGGTTTGTTTTCGATATACAGTATGGGAAACAAACGATTAACCACAGGGGCGAAGCGTTCTGATTTTAGCGTGCTAACACGCCTCAACTTTTACTATAGGAGCGGTGTGGAAACCCCTGAATGAATTCAGGGGGGGCCACACCGAAGAAAATGATGAAAATTAAGGGAGATATGGACATCTCCTTTAAGTGAACTTAGGCTTAGAAACAACGACAGGTTCTTAAGAAGGGCACAGCAATCGTTATCAATGGTTCCTCTTTCCTAATCGAATACATGAAGCCCAATTTAATCGTTCTCATTCTGCCGTTTCTCGCAAAATCAATCGTTCCACCCTCACACCACGGCAAATATCTTTGAAAATAGAGAAGAAACGTGATAAAACTGACTTTGAAATTTGAAACCGACGGCAAAAAATATGAGGTAATCAGAAATGTATAACCGGTTATTTCATCGAAAACAGCGGAGCAATTTTTTATATAACGTTCAAACAGAGTCATCTCGGTGTGAAAAGAGGACTGTGAAGGGAAACCCCTTAGCCCGGTGCTTCGCGTACTTCTACTTCGCGAAAATACAAGCGGTTATCCTCCTTTTTACATTTTTCTTCGGAATGGGTATCTTTCCCGGACAAGCACAGTTACAGCCTGAACTGACTGAAGTTTTCCCACAAGGTGGACAGCAAGGGAGCGTTGTTGAAGTGACGCTCATCGGCACAAATCTCAGGGGAGTGACAGCTTTATGGTTCAGTGGTAACGGCATTACCGCTGAACTCAAAGAGGAAACCGGCGCGGCCGATGTGTTGTTCAACGGAACAGGTATCTCGGGACATATTCCAAAAGACGAGCGTTTGGTTGCATCACTAACAGTTGCGCCGGACGTCCCGTTGGGCCCGCAGCAGGTACGTGTTGTTACCGCAGATGGTGTCTCTAATGCGCGTAATTTTGTCGTCGGGGCTCTCTCTGAAATATTAGAAGATGAAACAGGTGCCGCGCTAGATTCATACAACTGGCTTGAACTGCCCGTCACTGTAAATGGCGATATTGCCTCAATTGATGATGAGGACGGCTTCAGCTTCAGCCTTGAAAAAGGCGCGAGACTTATCTGTGACGTGACTGCGCAGCGTATCGGTTCTTTATTGGATTCTTATCTGGTGCTTCGAAATGCTGATGGTACTCAGGTTGCAGACAGCGGGCTCGGAAATGGCTTGGATTCACTATTGGATTACACCGCCCCTGCCTCTGGAAAATATACTCTTCAAATTCGAGATATCCGATATAAAGGGGGCAAGGGCTACGGCTATCGATTAAGCATCGGGGAATTGCCTTATCTTGAAAATATCTTCCCGCTTGGGGGACGGCGTGGTTCAGAAAATATCATTAGCGTCAGTGGTGCGAATCTTCAAACGGTTAATTCGATACAAATATCGATTGAGGCGAAAGCGGAGATAGGCAGTCAGTCGCTGAGAGTAAAAACGCCGTCAGGATTCACTTCAAATCCACACTCGTTTGCCATTGGCGATTTGCCGGAAATGACTGAAGCGGAATCTACCAGCGCTTCCGACAAAGCAAATTTTGTGGACGTACCTATAACGTTCAATGGGAAAATTGAGCCAGCCGGCGATGTTGACATGTTCTCCTTTGAGGTTGAAGCGGGACAACGTCTCGTTTTTGTCGTGGATGCGCTTTCCTTGGGTTCACAGCTTGATGCGCTGCTCACGCTTTACGATGCAGAAAATACGACTGAAGGCTCCGAGAAAGGGATGGAGCCCTTGAAAGAAAAAAAAGATGCGTTCTTAATGGTGAACGACGATGCTAGTGGTGCTGATGCGCGTATTGAATGGATGTTTGAGAAGGCTGGAAAGTATTCTGTTTCTATTCGAGACTTAAATAATCAAGGGGGTGAGGATTATGGATATCGATTCAGCATCCGGCCGTTAGCGCCGGATTACGAACTCACGGTTGTTGCCCGTGACAATCGAAACCGTATAACCCCATTTGATAATCCGCGTGTGCACCGTGGCAGTAGCGTCGCAATGCAGGTGGAGGTAACTCGCCTTGATGGGTTTACCGGTCCAATTCGCTTAACTTGTCCAGCGTTGCCGAAAACGTTTGATGTGAGCCACGCATTGGTTGCACCCGGTCAAAATCAAGCGCTGCTTACGGTGAGGGCGCCTTGGGATGCCCCGCTTGGACTCATGCCGGTTTCTATCGTTGGCGTGTGTGCGGTAGGCAATAAACAGATAAAACGGACTGCTATCCCGGATGCGATTCTGTTAACGGTTATGGATACCGCGGAGTTTTCGCTAACGCTTGCTGAAATTAGTTTAAGTGCTGTTCACAACAAAGCGGTTAATGTTCACGTAACTGCAAGCCGGCGTTCCAATTTTGCCGGTGCCATCAGCTTATCGGTGTTAGGGCTTCCGGCCCGCGTTTCCGCTGCGCCGTTGACGATTGCTGAAGGAGAAACTGAAGCGATGCTTTCGATTAAAGCGGGAAGTTTTGAGCGAAGGGAGCAATTCTCTGTTCTGCCAATTCCTGGGACAAGTTATATTTCGGTTTCTGGAACAGCAACCGTCAACGGTGAAACCGTAAAACAAACCACACCTGCTATCCCACTGACGATTGTTGAGGCCCCTTTCATTGTGATAGTTGAGCCTTTACGTTTTAGTATTGTTTTCCGGTCGACTGCTGCCCCTGAAGAGAAAACGGCTCCGATTGCGAATACAATCCCCGTTGCAAGTAAGACGTTAGAGAAAGAGGATGTCCCTACGACAAAGGAAGCAATATTGACGTTGAGCGTAGTTCGACAAGGCGGCTTTACCGACGAAGTGACACTCACGCCGCTAGATTTGCCTGAAGGCATTACAACTTCTGAAACAACCCTTCCGGCTAACGAAACCGAGATTCAGGTCCCCCTACAGGCAGTTAGTTCCTTAAAATCGGATACTTACCAATTTAAGTTTCAAGGAGCTGCGATGATTAACGGCGTCCGGTTTCAACAGGACAGCCCGGTTCTCAGCGTTAAGATTATCCAGTAGGCTCTTGATTTGTAGCATATTGAAACGTCGTAGTCGCGTAGCCCTCAGAACCGAAATTTTACGCTAAATTTATCTGACTGTTTCTGGGGATAAGACGCTAAAAAAATTTTGACAAATCTTGAAAAATATGATATAATAATTTGTGATATCATAATTAACGTGACATGCTCAAGATTGCTCTGTGCGAGTTGTATCTTTTCGTGTAACCGGCATGGAATTTGAAATCTCATATTAATTGTAATTTCAATACGAGTTCTCTGATAGAGTTTTCTGGACGTGGGAACCTATGGCAAATTTACAGGAGTAGAATTATCCAAGAAATTGGAATTGGGGGCAGAAACAGAAGTGGTATCTCGACGTAAATTTTTCAAATTTTTGGGTTGGGGCAATTTCACAGCAGCATTGGGTTTGAGCTTTGGACCCGGTTTGGTGCGTTATCTTTATCCACGCGTCCTGTTTGAACCGGCTTCTATTTTTAAAGCAGGGTTTCCTGCGGAATATCCGCCGGGAAGCGTGAGTGAAAAATTCAAAAAAGAACCTTTTGGCGTTTGGATTATCCGCCGGGAAGATGGCGAGTTCTACGCGTTGTTAACGATTTGTACGCATTTAGGCTGTACGCCACGCTGGCTGGGTTCAGAGAGCAAATTCAAGTGTCCTTGTCACGGGAGCGGTTTCGACCGGGATGGCATTAACTATGAAGGGCCGGCGCCGCGGCCTCTTGAACGGGTTAAAATTATCTTAGCAGAAGATGGTCAGCTTGAAATCGACAAATCGGTTAAATTTTTAAGGGAAAAGGGGCAATGGGGAGATCCAGGCTCCTTTTTGAAAGTCTAGCGTCAGCGGATTTTCGATATCCATTGGAGATAACAGTATCTGATGTTTCGTTTATCAAACTTTAATCGTACCTTATCTCCGGTTTATACACAACTATCCGTCACGCGGAAAGGAGATTGTCTGTGTCTGGCTTCGGTCCGACGTAAGAAGTATGAACGAAGAACGTAAAGGGTTAAAAGAAAAGATTACGAATTCCGATATTTGGCGTTCTATATTCCGCCATGGGTATGAAAACACCGGGCGCCGCTACACCTTACAGGTTCTCCAAAACGTCTGGTTACATTTGCATCCACCCCGGGTGTCTCGTCATGCGCTAAACTTCCGCTTCACTTGGTGTATGGGCGGCATCACCTTCCTTATGTTTCTCGTCACAGCTGTAACAGGTGTGCTGCTGATGTTCTATTACCGTCCGACGGCGGAGTACGCCTTCCACGATGTACAATACCTAGAATTTGATATCCCATTCGGCATGCTGCTACGCAACATGCACCGCTGGGCAGCGCACGGCATGGTAATCTCTGTGATGCTCCACATGTTCCGAGTGTTTCTGACGGGTTCTTATAAGAAGCCGCGAGAGTTCAATTGGGCGGTTGGAGTTATTTTGCTGCTTATCACATTTTTCCTCAGTTTTACCGGTTATCTGCTGCCGTGGGATCAACTCGCCTTTTGGGCTGTGACTGTGGGTACCAATATGGCGCGTGCAACCCCGTTGCTTGGGCATGAGGGGCCCTTCGCGTTGGGAGCGATTACGCAAGAAAACGATGTCCGATTTGCTTTACTTGCCGGAAGTATTGTAGGGCCGGGAACGCTGTTGCGTTTCTACATTTTCCACTGTATTGCGGTTCCTCTGTTAGCCAGTGTACTGATGGCGTTGCACTTCTGGCGCGTACGTAAAGATGGCGGTATCTCTGGGCCGCTATAACCCTCTTAATGATATGAATGAAAGGATAGATGACGAGTAGTGTTTCAAATGAGAACACGTCAAGATACATCTGAATGAGAAAAATATGGAACATTTCATAGCCCTGTTGACGAAACCCGATAATGTCCCCATTGTAGCTATTCTCTTCTTGATACCTTATTTTATGTGGCTCTCCTATCGACAAGCTCGTCGCACCGACAAGACGGGTGTGCCCTCGGATGCAGCTCTTAATGATAAAGTCTATGTCTGGCCGTATCTCTGCCGTAATGAGTTTATCTGCGCAATTATTGTGATGCTGGTGCTTGGCATCTGGTCGATTACAATTCAAGCGCCACTTGAAGAACCGAGCGACCCAACGAAAACGCCTAACCCATCGAAGGCACCGTGGTATTTTCTCGCCCTACAAGAAATGCTAGTTTACTTCGATCCTTGGATTGCGGGGGTTGTTTTACCGGGACTCATCGTTGCCGGCCTCATCGCTATCCCCTACATTGATACAAATCCTAAAGGAAAAGGGTATTATACACTGAAGGAACGCCCGTTTGCACTCGCCGTGTTCTGTTTTGGGTTTATCGTTTTATGGATTGTATTGATGATAGTCGGGACATTCCTGAGAGGCCCGGGATGGAACCTCTTTGCTCCGTGGGAGAAATGGGACCCGCATCTTGTTGTGCCTTTAACCAACGTTAATTTGTCCTATCTCTTCGGGATTCGCAATGAGCAGACGGCGAATTTCTTCGGATTTGTCGTAGTGGGGGGATATTTCGCCTTGGGCCCAATCTTCTATCTTTGGAAACGTGGAACGAGCCGTTTCTTACAGGAATTGGGGCTCGTCCGGTACATCATCGTCTCATCTCTGTTTTTATCTATGCTTGCACTACCGATTAAAATGGCCCTGCGCTGGGGCTTGAATGTCAAGTACGTCTGGGTATCACCTTGGTTCAATATCTAACACCTAAGCCCGCAATGTGCATAAGGCTGCACCTTCCTGTAGATAAGCGTTTCTGAAAAATGTGGAGGTAAAAAAGTTTCGTGAGCAGTAAAAAAGAGATTCGTGCTGAAGATAAATCGTACGCTGCTTTGTTTTTTATTTTGTCAGGACTATTAGGATTGGTAACCGTCTGGGGATTTTGGGATGAGATGATTACGCGTCGCCCCTGGAAGCAGATTCAGCAACAGTTCTATCAATACGAATATGAAAAGACACGCGCAGAATTGGAAAATGCCACGCTAGCTCTATCCGAATTTTCCCAACCGCAAGAACCGAATCCCAAAATCCTGAATGAACTGGTAAGGGGTGTGCAAATCGCACAAGTTACGCTTGACGATGCGCTGCAAGAACGCAAATTCCGGCAGAGCGAATCCGATGCGATTAACTATAAATATCAGCATAGCCTCCATGAAGCAAAAGCGCACGGCGCGGGTGAACGCGATGACACCGTGAGAAAATGGCAAGCGAAATTAGCAACACTTGAATCGCTCATTGAAGGTGAGTTAACGGAAGCCGTTTTGGACGCTGAAAGCGGTTTTGCATCCGCAAATAAGCAGTTGGCACAATTTTATCAAACTCATCGGGATTGGGAAAATGCGCTCAGCACCTATTTAATCGTACAGAAGTATAATTCCGAAGATACTGAAGTTACTGAGAACATTGCAACAGTCCAGACGGAACTAGATTCGCGTAGGACTGCCAAAACGAAACATGAAGAAGTCGCACGTCTCCAAGAGAAGCTTGGCTCCTTGAGCGGCATTAAACGTTCCTTCCTCGGGAGCCTGTTAGAGAATCCCTTTCATAAAACACGCACTATCGTTCAATACTATTTGGAGGAATTTGATTATACCGCGGATAGATGCGCAACCTGCCACTTCTCAGCAGATAGCAGCGGCTACGAGAAATCTGCGAAAGAGACCTTTGAAGTCGAAGGCGACGGAGAAAATAAACTCACCTATCAACTCAAGCATACCCGCATTGCGAATGGCAGTGAAAATGTTATCATTGACGGTTTTGAGGCAGAAGACGATGAATATACATTAGGAGAAAACGGCATTATCACCTTTAACGATGTTGATATTTTCGGAGAAGTCGAGATTGAATACAAAACCGGATACCGCTCGGTACTCCAAACGCACCCTTATCGCGATGTGCTCCTCGCGAAACATCCCGTTGATAGATTCGGATGCACACCCTGCCACGGTGGGCAAGGCCAGGCACTCACAGAAAAATCAGCACACGCCTTAACGCATGCTGAATATTGGCTCACACCCGTGCTCGGGTTAGACGGACACACTGGCAGGACTTCTGAAGAAACAAAAGGCTACATGGAGTCTAACTGCCGCCGCTGTCACGATGGTGTGATGATGTTAGACTATACAAATCCTGAAACAGGCGAATGGCAGGACTATTCACCAAACTTGACAAAGGGGTTGGCACTCTTTGAAGAATTAGGATGTCACGGCTGCCATGCGGTCGAAGGATATAGTGCTCTTAAAAACATTGATAAAGTCGGGCCATCTCTTGCTAAGGTTGCGAGTAAGGTTCAAGATAACGCCTGGTTGGAAAATTGGATTAAGAAACCTGAAGCGTATCTGGCTGATACAAAAATGCCTAACTTCTTCCCCGCTGACGGAATGAGTCAGGTGGTTTATCTCAAAAATGGTGGAAAGCGAATTGGTGTCGTCACCAAAACTGATGACGGTATTGTTATTAAAACAGATGATGGAACCGAATATCCCTATCCGGACAGCTACGTGACGCGCATTGTTGATGAAGTGAAATCTATCACCGCATATCTTGCCCAAATGCAGGATACCTCTCTTGATACCGGGCAAACCTACTCTACATCCGAAAGTTCCATTAAAGCAGGTGAAGAGACTGTCAAAACAGTAGGATGTCTCACCTGTCACGTCGTTGATGGTATCGGGAGCGATTTTGCCCCCGCATTGGATAGCGTCGGTACAAAGGTTACGCCCGGCTACCTCCATAAATGGTTAACAGACCCTAAGTCTTATGACCCAAATACATCTATGCCGAGCTTAAGGTTGAGTCGCACCGAAGTTGAAAACGTTGTTGCTTACCTAATGAGTCTGAAGCAGGTTACGCCCATTGCTACATCAGAATCTATTGGTGAAGTAGATGTGGCTGAAGGCAAAGCACTCGTCAGAACTTACGGATGCTTTGGTTGTCACGACATCCCCGGCTTTGAAAATGAATCCAAGGTTGGAGCAGACCTCGGGGAATTTGGTGGAAAGATGGTGGATGAACTTGACTTTGGTGATACAGTGGACGTTGAGCATAGTTGGACAGGGTGGACGATAGGGAAAATCACAGAACCACGCCGATACCAAACCCGGCGAATCGTTTCACGCATGCCAGTTTTTCAGATTGAGAAAGAAGAAGCGAAGGCACTAGCTGTCCTGCTGAAGAGCTTTCAATCAGCACAATACCCGCTCAGTTATATCCATAATAGGCCCGACGAATTAAATCAGATTGATGCCGGCAGACGTTTGGTAAAAAAATATAACTGCTCAGGATGCCATGAAATTGAAGGGAGAGGTGGCAGCTACCTTGATGTCGTCATCGCTCATGAAGGGTTGGACCCAATTAATGCTAAGCAATTCGCACCGCCAACACTGCAGTCTGAAGGAGCAAAAGTCTATCCTGATTGGTTATTTAAATTCCTTAAGCAACCTTCCGATATTCGCTACGGACTCAAGGTACGAATGCCGACGTTCGACTTATCGGATGATGAAGCGACAACCTTTGTCAAATACTTCTCTGCCCTAGACGATGAACCGTTCCCATACGAGACGCTTGAAATACCCGTCGCAACACGTACAGAATTGCGTGTCGGCAAGCAAATCTTTGATGTGCTTCAATGCATTTCCTGCCATCCTGCCAAAGGTGAAGTCATTCCAAGTGGGAGTGACAAAGCAGGCAGACCGGATCTCACGCTCGCGAAAGAACGACTCAAGGCAGATTGGCTGATTGACTGGCTCAAAGAACCGCAGTCATTCCAACCCGGCACCGCAATGCCACAGGCATGGCCCCTTGTCGGGGGACAGCATATGCCTCTTGACGGTTACGCCGGTAATGACGCAGAGAGGCAGATTCGCCTCGTCCGAGATTATCTAATTTCATTGGGACGTTAATGTCTAAGAGGAAATGAAGCATCTTGCCGTTGTTATCGTCATGATTCTTGTATGGCTTAACGGTTTAATTTGGTTAGCGAAACAGATTGAACCTAGTAATAAGTATCCGTCACAAGTCGAATACAAATACGCACGATACTGTGCCGGATGCCACGGAAACGGTGCCGAAGGCAACGGGCGAATTGGGCGGTTCAAAAAATTAGAACCTGCTAATCTCACTGATGCTACTTTGTGGCAAACGCACAGTGATGCGCAATTGCTGAACAGTATTAATTCCGGAAAAAACGATATGCCTGCTTTTTATTATTACCTGAATGATGAGGAACAACGGGAAATTCTTACCTATATTAAGGAAATGGTCCATCCGTGAGTTTCAAGAAACTTTACAAAAATTTAAATATGGTAAACTATTTTTGTAGGAATTAACGTTCAATAGAATAGAGATTACTCAATCATACGAAAAAGGAGAAAATCATGAAAATTATAGTCGCACTGCTTGTCTTGGGGATGGTTGTGAGCACCGCTTATGCCGGCAATATCACTGGCACTGTTCTGTATGAAGGAGATGCACCGGCACGGACGATGTTGACAGCTACTAAGGAACAGCATTGCATTGATGCTGTAAAAGGTACAAAATCTGAAGAACTCGTGGTTTCAAAAGGAAAGGGTATTAAGAACGTCGTCCTCTATGCCCGCGTACGCGGCGCAAAAGTTACCGTTCCCGATAAAAATCCTGTCATGGACCAGAAGGGATGTGCATATTTTCCGCATGTTCTCGCCGTTGTTGCTGGTTCTACCGTAGATATTACCTCTAGTGACCCAATAGCCCACAACGTCCATTCCCACGCGAAAAAAAATGAAGCAATAAACTATCAGATTCCGCAACCCGGCAAAGTTATCCCACACAAAATCGAGAAAGCGGAGCCTATTAAGTTTACTTGCGATATTCATGCATGGATGACCGGTTACATCGTTGCGGTTGACAGTAACTTCTTTACGATGACAGGGGACAAAGACAATAAAGGGAATTGGCTGAGTTCAGATGCGTATGAAGCATCAGCGGACAAAGGGAGCTACACCCTCACAGATGTCCCCGAAGGTAAAGTTCGAGTCGTTGCTTGGCATGAAGCACTCGGCTCAGCGAACAAGACTGTTGAAGTCCCCGCAAGCGGTGATATTAATGTAAACTTTACGAGTGCTGATTTTAAAAAGCGAGCGAAAAAATAAACTTTTTTCAACGTATCAATACGTTATTAGAGAAGACAATAGTTTGAGTAGATAATAGCCACGGTTACTCTGGCGAGATGATGACATGCGCACATTCGTCACTAGCTTAATCGATTCAAAATGTCATAGCTTCCCTAACCAAAAGACTGAGAGAATTCAAAGAATGCCTTGTTGCTCTTCCACACCTAAAAAGAAGTTCTATTTCCTACTTGGCTGCATGCTAATTGGTTATATCCTGCTAGCTGCTGTCCCAGTTTTTGCGCAAGATGTGAGTGATGCCGAATATCGCACTTTCCCGAAGATTGGAAGCCGGAACGCGGCGTGGATTGCGGCACAACTGCATCTACTGTTTGGCTCTTTCATCCTCGGTGTTCCAATGTTCGCTGTGATCATTGAATTTATCGGATGGAAGAGCAAAGATGCTCGCTACGATAGGATGGCCCAGGAGTTTATTAAACTCTGTATGGGGGCATTTTCAACAACAGCCCTCCTCGGTGGTGTCCTAGTCTTTATTCTCATATGGTGCTATCCGAAGGTGATGAGTAGGCTGAGCGGCATCTTCGGTCCCACGATGATTTTCTATGTCATCTTATTCTTCGGGGAAACGTTTACCCTTTATCTCTACTCCTATGGATGGGATAAAATGCAAGGCAAGCATAAAGGGTGGCACCTCTTCCTCGGTGTTCTGCTGAATGTCTTCGGTACCGCAATTATGTTTGTTTCGAATTCGTGGCTTACTTATCAGACGAGCCCGGCAACGCAGTATGGGAAACTCTCTGAAGGGACACGCCAATCTTGGTTGGAAAATCGATTAGCACAGAACCCAGAATTGTCCCGGGCTGAAGTGATGGAGGGGGTAACGGACGCAACAGTGATTCCACTGCACAACGAGACAACTGGGGAATTTCTGGCTACTGTCTGGGAAGCCGTCAATAACTTTACGTGGATGCCGGTGAACATTCACCGCCTCATAGGAAATATTGCGTTTGGTGGTTCAATTGTGGCTGCCTACGCAGCATTTCGGTTCCTCGTCGCGAAAACTAAAGAGGATAAAGCTCACTACGATTGGATGGGGTATACCGGTAATTTCATTGCATTGTGTGGACTCATCCCACTTCCTTTCGCCGGGTATTGGCTTGGCCGCGAAATCTACATGTTTAACAATACGATGGGCATTAATATGATGGGCAGTCTATTTTCATGGCTGTTTATCATTCAAGCGGTGATGATTGGCGTGTTATTCATTGGTGCCAACTATTACCTCTGGTCAGGGATGGGCAGAATTGACGGAGCACAGATATACGCCCGTTATCGCCCATATATGATTACTATTATCGTTATCTGTGTTGCTATTTGGATGACACCTCGAAGTTTATCCAAAATCGCCACTTCAAGTGAATTGAGCGCCATGGGCGGGGCGAATCACCCGCACCTTGGCCTGTTCGGCTTGATGACAGCTAAAAATACAGCAGTTAACGTTATTATTCTGACTACGTTTTTGAGCTTTCTGTTTTATAGAAGATCAGGTAAATCGGCAACAGCGAGTTGGAAAAAGGTTGGGAATATAGCGATTTCCTCCATTTTCTTCTTCTCCGTCATCTCAATTGTCGTTATCGGCATTGTTGGGTTTACCGTTCCGACGGACTTGCGTGTCAACGTTTTGACACCCTATCAAGTTCTCATCGCCCTCGCCGTTATGGTAACTGTGACAATAATCGATATTTTCATGTATCGAAAGGCGACAACGGCGGGCACAATCAAGTGGGGTGAAATGACGGAACGCTCCCAGTACGTACTAATCCTTTTGGCGATTACCTTTACCTCCTTGATGGGGTTGATGGGTTACGCCCGCTCGGGCCTTCGAGAAGCGTGGCATATCTTCGGTGTCATGCAGGATACCTCGGCTGATGCCTTTACCCCACTCTTAAGTGAGGCTGTAAACATCGTTGCAATCATCATGGTAATCTTTTTCGCCCTCGTTGGGTTCATTTTCTGGCTCGGTTTGTGGGGTGAAAAGAAAAAAAGCGCGGCTGTTGAAGCGGATGCTGTAATAGAAACTGATGATTAGAGATATCGGATGAACGGGTTTCTCACCTTTTTATAAAAAATTAGTTCTTGCACTGCAAGTGTTACAGTTTTATTTTATTGTTATCGCAAGCGTGACAAGCCTGAATTGAAATGAATTGAATTGATAACTGTCAATTCATGAAATTACGTAGGGACATATCAATGTCAAACAGATTCATAAAGATTGCAAGTCTAATCCTGATGGTGGTGAGTTTCATCGCCTATATTGCTGGGGCCTCAGCGTTTCCGATTGCCTCTGAGAACTTGCTACCGTGTTCAGTTTGGTTTCTCATCACGGTAATTGTAAACATCATTGTGTGGTCCAACGTTGTAAAATTGCTAACGTTCTCACTTGCCGTGATATGGTTTTACGCGTTTGTCGCGGGGCTTGTTCCAGAATCCTCTACGGCTGTGAATTTAACAACTCTTGATTGGAGTGACCCGGATGCTGTTGCAGAACAAGGCGCCTTAGTCTTCAATGGAAAGGGGCAGTGCAGTGCATGTCATACTGTCGATACTAGTGCCCCGAAAGGGAGATGTCCGGATTTGACAGATATCGGCATTAACGCTGCAACCCGTGTTGCGGGAATGGATGGGAAGACATACCTCATTGAGTCATTATATAACCCCGCGGATTATCTCGTGCCAGGGTACGGTAAGATTATGCCAGAGGTATGGAAAGCCCCAATCGCTTTATCAAAGTTGGAGATTGAAGCGGTTATCGCCTATTTGCAAAGCCAAGGCGGCGAAATCGACCCGGCTCCCTACGAAGAGCCTATTGATAGGGCTGCTCCAGGCACAATAGCAGAGGCCCTCCCGCCGCTACTCACCGGTGACACAGAACTCGGAAAAAAAGTGTTTATCTCAGTGGCATGCATTTCATGTCACCTAGTAAAAGGGATAGAAAGTCCTGCCGCCGGTGCGGAAACCACAGATTTTGAAATTGTTGAAGCACCGGATCTTTCGGAAATTGCGGCCTTTAACGACATGCGTTATATTGAAGAGTCCATCCTGTTACCTAACGCACAAATTGTCAGCGGCTACGGCACCGTAACCGTTCGTGCCAACGGCGTAACTTTACAAGGAACGCTTGTTTCGCAAGATGATAAACAAATCGTGGTAAGCACGAAAACAGCGGATGGTAAAGCGGAGGCACATACACTTCAATTGACAGAATTGGATAATGAACCGATTGAGGATTTGGCAAATTTGAAAGAGAAGGGTTATTTTGCATTAGCGATAACACCTATAAATGCTGATGCCCCTGTAAGTGGCGAGATTGTTGGAGAAACTGAAGACACCGTAACGCTCAAAGTAGGAGAGGAAACTCAAACGGTTTCTAAAGTCGATGTGGCGAGCCAGTTGACGATTGTGACATATGATGGCGATGAAATTGTCGGGGCTGTTGTATCAGGAACATTGGATGACGACGAGATTGTTTTAAACGTTAATGGTAGCGAAGAGATAATTGATACCTTCGATGTTGAGGAAGCTACTTTTACCCGTGCTTTTGGCAAGAAACTGCTTGTTACGTCGCCGATGCCTGAAAACTTTCCGCTTCTTTTAACAGTAGCAGATCTGAACCATCTGCTCGCCTTTTTAAGTTCACTAACTGGCGAAACATCAACAGCGGATAATATGGCTTCTGTTGATGCTACAGAAGTTTCAGCGGAATAAGGAGGTAAATCGTGAAGAGGTTATCACTTTTCACAAAATGTCTCATAATTTTCATCGGATGCTGGGTATTCTTGCGTTTTGTTGTAGGAAGCTTTATCTCAGTCCCTATCCCCGGTAGTGTCATTTCAATGTATATGGGCCTGGTTATCATTGCGATTTTGGTGCATATCTCCGTTGAAGACTCGCGTTTTCGGGAGTTTCTCCGTCCCATTCGCGAAACGCTCGTTGATGACAACCGTCGGATTCGCCGGCGAGGGATAGCACTATTGATTCCACTGGCTTTGCTAGGTTATACATATTCCATTTTCGCACAACGGGCAACCCCACCAGGTGACCCGCGCGATGCCCATCCATCGCCACCGTTGGAGCTTACCTACAAAGACGAAGTTATCGGAAAAATGCAAACGGTAGAAAATCCTTTCCGGCATTACGAGAAAGATGACCCGGTGGCATTTAAGGCGCATGTAGAGAACGGTAGACGTGTCTATTATCAAAACTGCTTTTATTGCCACGGTGACGATTTGGATGGCCAAGGGCACTTCGCGCCGTATCTTCAGCCGCTCCCGGCTAATTTTCAAGACCCGGGCATTATTCCCAACTTTCAGGAGTCTTTTTTCTTTTGGCGGATTGGTAAAGGCGGCCCCGGTTTACCTGCAGCAGGGACTCCGTGGAATTCGGCAATGCCGGTTTGGGAAAATTACCTGACTAAAGATGAGATTTGGGACGTGATTCTATTTCTATCCGACTATACAGGCTATCAGCCGCGAACTTTTGGAGAAGGACACTAAAACATGATACGCTTATATCAAAAAGCAATCTTTTTAATGATGCTCCTTGGATGTAGCGTGCTGCTCGCGGAAATATCAATTTTCTCAATAATACATGCCCAAAATGCGACACAAGCATCCGAAAAAGGAAAAGCGATTTATGAGAAAAGCTGCGCGCACTGCCACGGTACTGAAGGACTTGGCGACGGCGCAGCTGCTGAAAATCTTCTCCCCAGGCCCAGGGATTTTACTCGCGGCTTGTACAAAATACGTTCAACTGAAACCGGGCAACTCCCTACCGATGAGGATTTATTCGACATTATCACTGAGGGAATGCCGGGCTCGTCAATGCCGGGCTGGGAAACCGCCTTGAGTTCTGATGACAGGTGGGAGCTCGTCGCTTACATAAAAACATTTCACGATGGATTTAAGGAAAATGAAACACTACCCAAGCAGATTGATTTATCCGTTAGAATTGCATACTCGGAGCAGAGCGTGGAAACTGGCAAGTTACTTTATACAGAACTAGGTTGTGTTGAATGCCACGGCAATGTCGGACGTGGTGACGGCAGCTCGGCACCAACCCTCACAGATGAATGGGGATTTCAGGTATGGCCGGCGAATTTAACACAAGGATGGAATTTCAGAGGTGGCAACGAAACCGAAGACATCTTCAAACGGATTATCGGTGGAATTGCCGGTTCGCCCATGCCAGCCTTTGAAGGGGACAGTTTCACAAACTTCGGACTTACAAAAGATGAATCTAAACGCCTCACTGAATTAGAAGCTAAAGATGAAATGACGGAAGCGGAAGAAGAGGAAGCCGGAAAATTTTATGAAAAAATGGATACTGCTGTTGAACTTGCACTCGATATCGCCGAAGGCACCGAAGTCAGTCCTGACAAACAACAGACTTTTGATGAGGCGATGAAAGTGGTGTATGAAGGAATCTGGAATTTGGCAAATTACGTCAAATCCCTTTCCCCCGAAAAACGCCCTGAGTCCGCGATTGGAAACAATGTTTTGCGGGCACAATATGTCGCCGGTGAGCTGCCGGCAATCGAAGACACTGCCTGGGACGCAGTCAAACCGAGCTACTTTCCTCTTGTTGGACAGGTTATTATTGAACAACGGCAATTCAACCCGACAATTGACTCGGTTAACGTTAAATCGTTTTACAATGAAAAAGAAGTTGTATTCCTCTTCACGTGGGATGATAGAACAAAGACACTTGAATTAGAGGATGAGCAAACAGGTGATGTCCTTCAAGACGCACTGGCAATCCAATTTCCGGTGAAGGTGCCCCAGGGGCCAACGGCACCGAAACCGTATTTCCTTTGGGGAGGACGACTACCAGTCTATTTATGGCATTGGAAAGCTTCCAATCCTACGCAGATAACGGAACTCACTGCTAAAGGAATTCACAACGTTGAGACACAAGCGGTGCAAAGTGATATCCACACAGAAAGTACATACACAGATGGACTGTACAAACTCTGGGCGAAACGTGCTTTAAAAACGGACGATAAGAAGGACCTGCAGCTTGAACCGGGTGTTTTTGTCCCTATTGCCTTCTCCGCCTGGGATGGCGCAAATGGGGATATTAACACAAAACGTGCTATCTCCAGTTGGTACAGCTTCGTTCTTGAACCTGTCCCGTCTTCAAAAAAGTTTATCTATCCGCCTTTAGTGGCACTTCTCGCTGCCTGTGCATTATTTGGCTTGCGCACTTTCGTCCGGCGGAGAAATGTATAACTTCTTGGCGTAAATAGTTCGTTTGTACAACAATAGATGGCGCTGTTGTCATCTATCACAAAACCCGCGTTAATCTCTTTTGATTAACGCATGCAATGAAAGGAAACAGAAAAATGAAAACCCAGATGTTGGCATGCTTCACGCTTTTGCTTGCGTGCTGCTGTGTGATGCCCGTCCTTGCTGAACATCACAAGGGAGGCGAGATGGACACACTCGCATTTCCAAAATCATATAAAGCAATGGCTGTGAGCAATGGCGGAACAATCAGCGGTACCGTAACGTTTGAAGGCGACGCTCAGAAAATGAAAAAGCTTGAAATTACCAAAGACAAGGCAGTTTGTGATGCGACGGAAAAATACGATGAATCGCTTGTCATTGGGGAAAACAACGCTTTAAAAAATACAATTGTCTACCTGATAGACATTACACAAGGGAAAAATTTTGACAAAACGGCGAAGCCGCAAATCGACCAGAAGGGATGTAAATTTACCCCACACGTCCAGATTGTTCCCGTCGGTACCCGGCTCACGATGCTGAATAGTGATAAAGTTAACCACAATGTGCATATCTTTAGTAAGGTTAACCAGCCGGTTAACAAACAGCAGACGAAGAATCGTAAAAAGATGCCTCTGAAAAGTGTCAAAAAAGCAGAAGGACCGGTCCAAGTTAAATGCGATATCCACGGTTGGATGTCCGCATGGCTCGCTTATGTCCCGCATCCTTATTTCGCTGTAACGGATGAGATAGGCAAATTCACTCTCGAAAATGTTCCACCCGGCACCTATCAACTCGGGTATTGGCATGAGGCATGCGGTAGCAACAGCAAATCGCCGACTTCTATTACAGTTGAAGCCGGGGGCACAGTGATGCAAGACTTCACGTTGAAACTGAAAGAAATGTAGCGGATAGTGGAAAACAGGGTTGAGGTAGAAAATCTTTCGCATACATATCAAACGCGGTGTGCACTCGACAACGTTAGTTTTACTGTATCTCGTGGCGAAATTTTTGGACTCCTTGGCCCGAACGGGAGTGGAAAGACAACCCTCTTCAGGATTCTGTCTACGCTGATGCGCCCGACTTCGGGGAACGTTAACATCCTTGGGCATAATTTGGCACGAGAGGCGAAGGCAATTAGGCAGTTATTGGGGGTTGTTTTTCAACACCCGGGGTTAGATGACAAACTGACAGTTAGAGAAAATTTTCGACATCACGGACACCTCTATGGGTTAAGCGGTAAGCACTTGCACAACCAAATTCGGAAACTCCTTGAGCGGTTCGGTGTCGGAGACAGGGCCGATGAACGTATCGAAGTTTTATCAGGCGGCTTGCAAAGGCGCGTTGAAATTGCTAAAGCGATGCTGCATTCCCCGCGTGTTTTGCTCCTTGATGAACCGAGCAGTGGATTGGATGTGGGTGCGCGCCAACAACTACGTCTCTATCTACAAACCCTCGCTGAAACCGAAAACATGCTAGTGCTTCTAACGACACACCTCTTAGAGGAGGCGGAAGCATGCAACCGGATTGGCATTCTGGACACAGGACGGTTGGTTGCACTTGGGACGCCCGGTGCTCTCAAGGCACAAGTTGGTAGTGATATTGTGCTGATAGAGAGTAGCACGAAGCAGAACACCTCGCCTAACATCGAAACCCTCCGTACAGCAATCATAGAACGGTTTGGCGTTTTACCTATCTTAACCGAAAATTGTTTACGTATTGAATGTGAACGCGGACATGAATTTGCGAGAGACGTAGTGACTGCATTCTCAGATAAAATTCAGTCTGTTCGGTTCGGGAAACCGACGTTAGAGGATGTATTCATGAAATTAACAGGAAATTCGCTTTCGTAGCGCTAAAAATGAGAAGTCTGCTACCCGTCACAACAATATGGTGGCGTGAGCTCGTCAGGTTTTACCGTCAACGGAGCCGACTATTCAGCGCAATGGCGCAACCATTAGTGTTTTGGCTTCTGATTGGCAGTGGCTTAAACGCATCATTTCGGCCTGCTGGTATCTCTGAACAAACCGACTATATTGAATATTTTTATCCCGGCATCGTCATTTTAGTCTTGCTTTTCACAGCCATTTTCGCTACAATATCCGTTGTGCATGACAGACAAGAAGGTTTTTTGCAAGGCATACTCGTTTCGCCGGTGCCCCGGTGGCGAATTGTCATCGGCCAAGCGCTTGGAGGTACGACATTAGCCCTCATACAAGGGCTGCTATTACTCGCACTCGCGCCATTGATAGGGATTACACTTGACGTTACATCAGGATTACTCATCATCGGTGTGATGGCACTTCTGGCGTTTGGTTTGACAAACCTCGGCCTGCTCATCGCATGGCGTATGGATTCAACACAGGGCTTTCATGCGATTATGAATCTCTTGCTGATTCCGATTTGGCTCTTATCAGGAGCATTTTTCCCGATGACAGGGGCACCAGAATGGTTGTCATGGACGATGAAACTAAACCCGTTAACGTATGGGCTCGCTGCACTCCGGCATAGCCTCTATCTTAACACTGCAACCGCAGTGGGCGAAGTACCGCCTTTGTTACTTTCTGGACTAATTACATTGTTATTTTGTATGGTGACATACGTTGGCGCCACTATCACCGCTACTTTACAAATTGATTAACTGAGCTGGAACTCACGTACGAAATGTTTTTTACCTCACATTAAAGTGTAACCGAAAAAGGAGGACTAAATGCTTCAATGGCTTCCACCAAACGTATCAACGTTCGGGCAAGGTGTTGATTCTCTCTTCCATCTCATCTATTATATTACGCTAGCTGTCTTTATCCTTGTGACAGGAACCCTCATTGTTTTTCTCATCAAATATCGACATCAAGAAGGACGAAAAGCAACTTACATTGAAGGGAGCACGACGCTTGAAATCGTATGGACAGCCGCAACGACAGTGATTGTGTTTGGCCTCGCAATGCTCAGTTTGCCACAATGGAATAAGATTAAATCACCTACGCAATTTCCTGAAAACCCGGACGTCCTCGTCCAAGTGACAGGCAAGCAGTTTAACTGGGATATGACGTACCCCGGGCCCGATAATGAATTAGGGACAGATGATGACTTGAAATTGGAAAATGAGTTGCATGTGCCCGTTAACGCGGTTGTGCATATCCGATTAACGGCTGTAGATGTCATCCACAGTTTCTTTGTCCCTCAATTACGACTCAAACAGGACACACTACCGAACCGGTTTATTAATGTCTGGTTTGAAGCAACACAACCGGGACGTTATGAAATTCCGTGTGCCGAACTGTGTGGGTTTGGACACTCAGGAATGCTTGGATATCTCAATGTGCATACGCAAGAAGATTATGACGCTTGGGTGAGGGAACGTTGGCCCAGTACGCAATAAGAAATAAGGCAAAATATCTCCCGGTTTCTGAATGAGTAACAAACAAATACCGTTAATTTAGAAATGGAGCACGAATGTTTCCGCGAAACCGGCCTTATCGCTTTTGTAGACGAAAAGGAGCAAAATCACGATGAACGATAATGAACATATATCACATCATCACGAAGAAAGTTTTATTAGCAAATACCTCTTCTCACTCGACCACAAGACTATCGGCAAACAGTTTCTTATTTATGGGCTGATAATGTTTTTTGTCGGGGGCGGGCTCGCGCTACTCTTTAGGTGGCAACTCGCCTATCCCGACCGGCCTGTGCCCATCATCGGCGCATCGCCACAGTACCTTGAAGAGGGTGAAGTTGTCACCGGCGCGGATAAGATGTGGGAACGGATTTATGAGACAGACAAGGAGGAGTGGCTCGAGGTAAATATGCCGAACGGTGTCATTGAACCGGCTTTTTACAACATGCTATTTACCATGCATGCGACTATCATGGTTTTCTTTGTCGTTGTCCCGATTTTAGTTGGGGCGTTCGGCAATTTTCTTATCCCACTGATGATTGGCACCCGGGACATGGCATTTCCTATTCTCAACATGCTCTCCTTTTGGCTGGCGGTACTTGCGGCAATTGTCATGGTAATTGGGTTTTTCGTGCCGGGGGGACATGCTGCGGCCGGATGGACTGGCTACGCACCGCTCTCATCGGATCCGCAATGGACAGGGGTTGACTGGGGACAAAACCTCTGGGCAATCAGTCTGTTAATCCAAGGATTCTCATCGTTAGTGGGCTCTATTAATTACATCACGACGATTATCAATATGCGAGCACCGGGAATGACGCTGTTCCGGATGCCTTTAGTTATCTGGTCCTTGTTCATCGTTGCGATACTCTTACTCCTCGCTTTTCCTGTTCTCTCTTCTGCGTTGGCACTTCTCATATTTGATAGGCTTGCGGGTACCACATTCTTCACTGCCACTGCGGAAGGCGGTGGGGATGCGCTGTTGTGGCAGCACCTATTCTGGTTCTTCGGGCACCCTGAAGTCTACATCCTCATTTTGCCCGGGATGGGCATCGTCTCCGAATTAATCCCTGTCTTTTCACGGAAACCAGTTTTTGGTTACCGTTCTATGGTATATGCTATGATTGCAATAGCATTTTTGGGCTGGATTGTGTGGGGACACCACATGTTCCAAAGTGGGATGCGACCGGCCTTGGCTTCCGCATTTATGACATCTACTATGCTCATCGCTGTGCCTTCGGCAATTAAAACGTTTAATTGGCTGGGAACAATGTTCAAAGGTTCAATACGGTTTACAACGCCGATGCTACACGCCATCGCCTTCGTCTCAATGTTCGTGATTGGTGGATTAAGTGGTATCTATATGGCAAATACCCCTGTCGACATCTTCATTCACGATACCTATTACATCGTAGCGCATATCCACTATGTTGTCTTTGGCGGAAGTCTATTCGCTATTTTCGGCGGCATCATCTTTTGGTTCCCGAAGATGTTTGGACGTTACATGAATGATGTCCTGAGCAAAATTCACTTTTGGTTGACGTTCATTGCATTCAATTGCACCTTTTTCCCCATGCACATTCTCGGAGTTGGTGGACACATGCGGCGTATTTCCAATCCCACGCAATACGAATTCCTGCAAGGGTTTGAGGGGATGAACATCTTTATTACAATGAGTGCGTTCACTCTCGGCATAGCACAGTTGATACTTGTCTTTAACTTCTTCTGGAGTATGTATCGTGGGAAAGTCGCAGAACAAAACCCGTGGCAGGTAAACACACTGGAATGGGAAGCACCTACACCGGTCCCGCACGGCAATTTTGAGCAAATCCCGACGGTTTACCGCGGCCCTTATGAATACAGCGTACCAGGGGCAGAATCTGATTGGATTCGGCAGGCAGAACCTGAGCACGCACCAACGAGTGCTGGCGACTAAGTTAGCCGTGGCATCCTTTCTTAATGGATGGCGCGATTTCTAATCGCGCCAAAATCTCTTGTGTATGAAGAATTCCACGAATTATAGCCCTTGGTTACACAGATTTGCACATCTCACGGTAGGTGCAACTTTTCTACTGCTTGTCCTCGGGGGAATTGTCACGAGCACCGAGTCTGGATTGGCAGTTCCCGATTGGCCAACGACTTTCGGATATAATATGTTCCTGTATCCGTTATCGGAGATGGTTGGCGGCGTGCTTTATGAACATAGCCACCGGCTCATGGGCTCGCTTGTTGGACTACTAACAGTAATCCTCTTCATTCTGATATGGGTGAAAGATTCGCGGATGTGGCTCCGGTGGCTTGGCTTGCTTGCTCTTTTGGGTGTAATTGTACAAGGGGTACTCGGCGGACTTCGAGTGACGGAGTTGTCACTTACATTGGCAATAGTCCATGCCTGCATGGGACAGGCATTTTTCGCCCTGCTCTGCGGAATTGCATGGTTCACCTCCAAGGAAGCGCGCTCGCAAATTCTGCTTGATAAAGAGAAAAGGAAAGATTTTTCCATCCATAAGGGACAGCGGTTAAGCCTAATCATAACCTGCCTGATTTACGCACAACTCATCTTCGGGGCAATTTTGCGACACACGGGTAGTCGATTGGATGCACATCTGATTTTCGCTTTTTTGGTGTCTCTCCATATCTTCCTCATTGTGAGAAGAACCTGGCAGGAAGAGACATTATTCCACTCTGTTCTCGCATTGGTAGTCCTGCTTGTTATTCAACTGATGCTGGGCACGGGGGCATTCTTTGTGAAATTGACAACCCTCAGTGAAACCGTGTCCGAGTTCCTGATTGTCGGAATTACGACTGGGCACGTCGCTGTAGGTGCACTGATGCTGGCGACTAGTTTTGTGTTAACCTTGAAAGCTTATAGACTTACCACCGTGTCGATGATATCACCCGAGGAAGTCGTTACCCCTATGGATGGAGAGCTTGTCTGAAAAAAATAGTTATGCGTTCCACACCAGTGAATTTAGAAAACAGTATCGATGAGTCTAAAACGCCGACAAGCACCGCTTTTGTGCTGAGTCGTGCAACTGATTATCTTGAACTCGTTAAACCGCGGTTAGTCTTGATGGTACTCATTACAACCGCAGCCGGTTTCTACATCGGCGCACCCGGTGCTGTTAACTGGATACGCTGCCTGCATACCGTTATTGGTTCGGGGCTCACAGCAGCCGGCGTCCTAGGGTTAAACCAATACTTGGAACGTTATATAGACGCACAGATGGAACGGACACAAGCTAGGCCATTACCCGACGGTAGGATTCTCCCGATAGAGGCGCTGCTCTTCAGCGCGTTTTTAACAGGCATCGGGATGCTCTACCTGACGTTCATCGTTAATCCGCTAAGTGGATTTATCCTTTTACTGATAGTCGTAAGTTACCTTTTTCTGTACACACCCCTTAAGCAGAAAACATCCCTCTGTACCCTCATCGGTGCCATTCCCGGGGCATTACCCCCGGTGGTAGGATGGGCTGCGGCACGCGGAACTCTCAGTGGGGGAACATGGGTGTTGTTTGCGATTCTCTTTTTGTGGCAACTTCCGCATTCACTCGCCATAGCCTACATCTACCGGAAAGACTACGCAAATGCAAGGCTCCGTTTATTGCCTGTTATTCATCCTGACGGTGCCAGCACGCGCCGTCAAATTATTATCAACTGCGCTGCACTTCTCGGAATTGGGTTGCTTCCGGCTTTATTCAATATCGCCGGGGATATCTACTTTTTTACAGCACTACTGTCCGGCATCATGTTTTTGGCATTCGGATTCTATTTGGAACACGCTCGTTCGGTAATCGCAGCGCGATACCTCATGTACGCGTCTCTCTTATATCTACCGCTGATATTTATCACAATGGCATTTGATAAAATCTGAATATAGGATTTCTCAAAGCAACGGATAAACTCATCGTTTTGGACCAAATCCGTTGAAGAACTGATGAATACACCAGACAACCGCACACGCAATCGGCGCCTCGGATTTACCTTATTTCTACTGTTTATCACTCTCGCTATCATTGCAACCGTTGCAATTGTGAGTCGTTAAGGAGAAACGAGATGTTCACTGATACGTCAGAGGTACGTCCGATAAGCAACGCCCGGCTAGGTATATTAATCCTGCTTGGGGCAGAGATGATGCTGTTTGCAGGACTTATCGGGGCGTTTCTCGTCTTTCGCATGGGGAACGTTACTTGGCCGCCACCGTCCAATATTGACATCCAGCTTCCGCACGCCATTACTGGTGTCAATACTTTTCTCTTACTCCTAAGCGGCTACACGATGTTTCGGGCACTCCGCGCCATCCAAAAGAATCTGATAAAGCAGCTCCGGAATTGGCTACTGGTTACCGCAGGGTTAGGTTTCCTTTTCCTAATCATCCAGGGCAGCGAATGGACGCAATTGGTACGCAATGGACTGACACTTCAGTCCGGTGTCTATGGCGGTATCTTTTATGTGTTAATCGGGTGCCATGCGGTTCATGTATTTGGCGCCGTGATTTGGCTCCTTATCGTCTTAGCAATGGCGATAGCTGGACGGTTCTCAGCCGAACGGAACACCGGTGTTGAAATCTGCACCATCTATTGGATTTTCGTCGTTCTGCTTTGGCCGATGTTATACGTTTTGGTGTATCTCCTTTGAACTAAATGAGGCATATCCATAATGGCGTCTGAATCTCGGGAGAAGACGGATAGCATACATGGCGGGGAACCGAATCTAGCGCACATTATGACAAGGAAGATGTGAGGAACAACAGGCACAATCGGTTCGACATTTAGATACCCTGGCGATGAGAAAATGGATTGTTTCGCCCTTCGTTTGAAAAAAGCAAAATTTGATGTCAACCCGGCAAAAACCTAATTTATGATGGAAATGCGAGTTTATCTGGAGCACCCGTTAAAGCTGTTCATTTTAACAATCGCCCAAATTCCGGACTATTGGTTTCTGATTTACAGGGCTGGTAGTTATAAAATCACACTGGTTCCTAAAAATGGCAGGATTCTAGTGGAAATGGATACCCTCACCTACAAAAGCAACTCCCTCAGCACATTCCCATGTGGAAAATTAGCAGCGATATGGGGAGTAATCAAAAGGCGGTGAAATTATGATTCGTCAACTTTTCTTTTCGTTTTTAGTTGTTGGTGTTACTATTTTGGTGGCAACAACCAATATACAGGCATGTCCAGCATGTAAAAATCTCGATGGGCCCATCTCAAGCGGTTTTAATTCAAGTATCTTTTTTCTTATGGCGATGCCGTTTACGGTTGTTGCTCTCATTGGTGGGAGTGTTTTTTATCATTACCGCCGGGCAAGCCGGAAACCGCCTAGAAACGGAGATGCCTTATAGAAATAAGGGACAGGTTACCTGGCAAACTGGCCTTTTAACTCAATTCGAAAAAATTCTTTAATCGAAAACGCGCTAAGACAACAAATTTGAGAATAAATACGAAAAGATTGGACTTGAGATTTGGTATGTGTTACCATATAAATATGAAAGGAGTTTAGTATAGTGGAACACGCTAACACGTTAGACGACACGAGAGAGGTATATGAACCGTCGCTGACACCGGATAGCCTTGGTAAACTCGGCATGTGGATTTTTCTTGTCGGGGATACCATGTCATTTGGGGCATTGCTTGCTGCTTACGCCGCTATCCGAGCTGGCGCGGGCGCGATAGGATGGTTACCCCCAAGTGAGATACTGGGGATTAACCTCACCGCCGGAATGACGTTCCTCCTGATTTGTAGCAGCTTGACAATGGTTAAGGCATTGGAGGCAATCCAGAACGGCAACGTTTCAAGAATGTGTACCTTCCTCGCATTAACAATTGCGGGCGGTGTCATCTTCATGGGGCTGCAGGCATATGAATGGACAGAGTTAATCAAACACGGTTTGACGTTAACCAGCATCCCTGAACACGGATTGTCAGGCGCGGCAATTAGCGGCTCAACGCTTTTTGGCCCAACTTTCTATACCATCACCGGATTTCACGGATTGCACGTCACCGGGGGTGTTATCTATCTCATCGTCATATTAATACACGGGCTACGGGGCAGATATACTGCCGAGTTTAACCATGAAGTGGAAATCGTCGGGCTGTATTGGCACTTCGTTGATCTGATTTGGATTATGGTTTTCACCTTTATCTATTTACTTTAGGAGGATATAACCGTGGCAGATACGCCTCACAAAGAGCATCCGAAATACATCAACATTTTCTATTGGCTTGCAGCACTCACCATCATTGAAATTCTCGTAGCAATGCCAGAGTACTCTATCATTATCAAAGGCCTCTTACTCATCGGTTTAGCCTGTGCTAAGGCGGTTTTGGTGGCTAATTATTTCATGCACCTAAAGTTTGAAAGGCGGACGTTGGCATTAATTGTGCTAACGCCGTTTATCATCTGTGTTTTTCTCGTACTCATGCTGATGCCCGACCTCACTCTAAAAACGCGGCATGATGCACTAGTCGCGCCAAAAGCCGAAGTTATTAATACTTCCCGTTAACCGAGCCAGAACGAATTCGCTTGTCGCTGCACTGAAAAGGCATCCACAATAAATCCGCAAAATCGCTAATTTTTAGGAAAGAACAGATGGGACAACTCAATATAGGTGAAAAACGGATTGATAAAATCAGTCTGATTTGGGTGCTGTTAGGTGTTATCATTGTCGGTGTTGCCGGTTTCAATTTATGGGCAATGTTTGATAAGAAACCGGAGGCAACGTTCCAACCCGCCCAGAACCGCTTACCGGATTTTACCTTGACAAATCAACTGGGAAAGCCATTCGGGACGGAAGAACTTAGCGGCAAAATTTGGGTAGCAGCCCTCATTTTTACGCACTGTCCAACGATTTGTCCAATGATGACTCAGGAAATGGCACGCTTGCAATCCGAATTTGTAACAAAACCCGTTTTTTTCGTTTCTATCTCCGTGGATGCGGAGCGGGATAGCCCCGAAGTGCTTTCTCGCTATGCCGCGAAATACAAGGCGGATACGAAGCGCTGGTCCTTCCTCACCGGAGCTAGGGAACAGATTTATGAGTTGGCACAAAACGGATTCAAATTAGCCGCCGGAGATAAAGGGCGTGAGGGACTACACAGCAGTCGGTTTGTTCTCGTTGCACCGGATGGTAATGTCTATGGGCGTTACGATAGTCGGAGTAAACCTGCGCTTTCGCGCCTCCGGCGAGACATCAATATTCTCCTTGGAGAATCACTCTCGCCCGCTGGGAATCAATGATAAACAACGTGCCACCTGTATTGATTTCACTCTCGATTTTTCTAATCCACTTTCCATTCGGTTTTTTTCGCGTTAGATATAAAAAATTCAGCCGCCCTTGGAGCAGGTGTCTTTATATTCCAATTGTCCTGAATATTATCGTCCGGCGGTTTCTCCTAAACTGGGAATGGCAAACCGCAGTGGTTTACTTATGGACAGCCACCTTATTAAGCCACATCATCGGTGGTTATTGGGGTTCACACCGCAAATCAGAAAGGGATAAAAAACACTGATGAAATTTTCTACGAAGAGTCATTGATATTAAGCAAGGATGAAAAATGCTAAAGAAAATTTATGTTCCTGTTGATAATTCAGACTACTCAGATGCTAGTATCGCCTTAGCCGTTGAATTCGCAAGGAAATTTGGTTCTCATCTCGTAGGTTCGCACGTCTATGCCGCAAAAATGCATGACGTACGCTTTAAACAGATGGAATATACCTTACCTGAAGAGTACCAAGACGAAGTTGAACTCGAAAAGCAACGCCGTATTCACGATACGCTTATTACGATGGGACTGCAACTGATTTCCGATTCCTATCTTGAGGTGATGAAACAGAAATGTGAAACGTTTGATATCCCATTTGAAGCAAAAATGCCAGAAGGCAAGCATTTTATCAAATTGGTTGAGGATATCCAGGATAACGATTATGATTTGGTGATTATCGGGGCACTTGGAATGGGTGCGGTGAAGGATAGCCTGATTGGGGGTGTATGCGAACGCGTCACCCGTCGTGTGAAAACGGATACGCTCATTGTCCGAAATCTTGAGCCGGTTGATGAACAGTCGGGCAACATTCTCGTCGGAATTGATGGAAGTCCCGAATCTTTTGCCGGATTAAAAACCGCTATTCAACTTGGGAATGCCTTTAATAAACAGGTTGAAGCCGTTGGTGTTTACGACCCGTACCTACACTACATCGTCTTCAATTCGGTTGTTAATGTGCTAACTGAGCGCGCATCGAGAACCTTTAGATTTAAAGAGCAGGAGCAATTACACGAAGAAGTCATTGATACCGGATTAGCAAAAATCTACCAGTCACACCTTGAAATCGCACGCGCGATTGCTAAAGAAGAACACGACTACACACTAAAAATAACCCTACTTGATGGAAAAGCTTATGAAAAAATTCTACAATATGCCCGAAAAACAGCCCCTTCGCTCCTTGTTTTAGGTAGAATCGGCGTCCACAGTGAGCAAGATATGGATGTTGGCAGTAACGCTGAGAACCTACTGCGTCTTGCACCGTGTAACGTCCTTCTATCAAGTCAACGCTATTTCCCACAGATTGACGTCAAGGCGGAAGAAACCCTCGTATGGACGCAAGAGGCATTGGATAGAATGGAAAAAGCGCCGTCGCTTGTCCGTGGAATCGCGAAAACGGCGGTGCACCGTTTTGCGATTGAGCGCGGGCATTCTGTCATTACTGAGAGTGTTATCGACAAAGCGATGGAGACGATTATGCCACAACGCGCCTCGGAGAAGTTGATGCGCGTCGCCAAAGAAATCGCTGAGCAGAAGGTTTTGGAATCGTATGCTGTGCAAACTTACATTTGTGGTGAATGTGGATATGCAGCGCACAACCAACAACCGATTAAGTGCCCAGTCTGTAGTGCCCTGCCCGTACGCTTTCAAATGGTTGATAAAGATTCGCTTGAACATATTGCCGTTGACGAAGGGGGCGCCGCAGAAGAGGAAATGTTTGATGGCGTGCGCCTAAAATGGTCCGAAGCGTCGAAGAAGGCACTGCGGCGTGTCCCACGCGGCTATATGCGGCGAAATGTTAAAGCACGAATTGAGAAATCAGCACGCTCCCAAAAAATCGGTACCATTACCAACACGTTCGCAACCCAGATTATTGATGAGAATATGGGGGAAGCTGCCGCTGTCCGTGAAGATGCACCTGAACTCCGCGCGGTTGCGACAACAGCACAGGCACAATCCAAATTCCACGTCGATAATTTTGAAAGCCCAGTCCACTGGACAGAAGACGCCATGGAACGCTTGAATCTGGTGCCAGCCGGTTTTATGCGGAATATTACCAAAACACGTATTGAACAGCGAGCCAATGAGACAGGGATAGAACAGGTTACACTTGACTTCGCCGCACGCGTTATTGAAGATGGACGAAGCCTCGCAAATGAAGTGCTGGGGCAGTACTATCAAAAATAGAATTAGGAATAAGGATATACTAACGTATCGCTGGGGCTCGAATCTGCCGATTCTCTGGCCCAAATACAGTTGCCCACTATCACAAACGAAGGCTACGTTATAGAATCAGGCACGAGTTCCCAGAATATAAAGTAGGAACCCTATCAAAAATATCCCGATATCAGTTAAATGGAACCAGTAGATGTGTGTCGACAGATGAGAATAAGTATAGATGATATTATAACTTGAGATAAATTGCGATACAAGCAACGTACAAAAAACGAAAACCTCACCATGAAAAAACATATTTTCAGAACTACTTTAATTCTGTCACTTGCGACGTTCATCCTAATTAGCAATAGTTTTGCAGAAAACTGGCCCCGTTGGCGTGGACTTCACAACGATGGCATAAGCCAAGAAACCGATATTCCTACACATTGGTCAAGTATAGAGAATGTGCGGTGGCGTTTGCCACTTCCAGGTGAAGCCGCGTCCACCCCGATTGTGTGGGAAGAACGAATTTTCCTCACCTCTGCGGATGGTGATGAACTTGTACTCCTCTGCGTGACAACTGAAGGCAGCATCCTGTGGAAACGGAATTTGGGAAGCGGCAATCGTGTTGTCCGACGCGGTGAAGCGAATCTCGCCGCCCCTTCGCCCTCAACCGACGGTAAACACGTGTGGACATTTATCGGGAACGGTAACCTGGCATGTCACGACGTTGAGGGAAACCTGCTCTGGCAAACAAATCTGCAGGAACGTTATGGTAGTTTTAGCCTCTACTTTGTCATGTCCACCTCACCGCTGCTCGATAAAGATAGGCTATACATTCAACTTATTCACAGCAACGCGTGGTTGGTGCTTGCAATCGATAAAGCCACTGGGGCTGAGATTTGGAAACACGAACGCCAAAGCGATGCTACCGAGGAATGCGAACAAGCCTATACCTCGCCAGTTATTTACCGCGACGCTGAACAGGAATTTCTCATTGTGCACGGGGCAGACTACGTTACAGCGCATCGCCTTGAAGACGGTAGTGAGATATGGCGATGCGGTGGTTTAAATCCAGTAGCGAGTTATAACTATTCGCTTCGTTTTGTGGCTTCTCCCGTTGTAACCGATGGACTCATTGTCGTGCCTTCCGCGAAAAACGGCCCCGTTTTAGGCATCGACGCGTCGGCGCGAGGCAAAGATATTACCAACAGCAAATGGCAAATCTGGAAACTCAAACAAGGTACGCCGGACGTCCCCTCTCCTCTCATCCACGACGGTTTAGTCTATTTATGTCGAGAAAACGGTGACGTGTTGTGCATTGATGCTGAAACAGGCAAGCAGCTCTACCGCAAACGCACACACCGGCACCGCCACCGCGCATCCCCAATTTACGCGAACGGTTTTATCTATCTAACTGCCCGGGACGGTGTAGTCAATGTCATCAAAGCGGGACGTGAATTTGAATTAGTTGCAACCAATTCCATTGGTGAGGAAATTGCGGCGTCGCCTATTGTGGCGAATGGTACACTTTACCTCCGGAGTTATGATGCCCTGTACGCTATCGGTGAGAAAAAGTGAAAAATTACCGGAGACTTCCCGCTGATGCGGGTTCTAACATTGTCGGGCAGTTCACGGAGCAACAAGCACGCCTCCAAAAACGGCTCTCCTCTGTCAAGGCGACAGTGGCTATTATGAGTGGGAAGGGCGGCGTTGGTAAAAGTGCCATCACCGCCAACCTTGCGAATTCCTTGGCATTAATGGGACTTTCTGTCGGTGTACTCGATGCTGATATCAATGGCCCTACTCTGGCAAAGATGATGGGCGTCCGGCATGCATCTGTCAATTCCACTCCTAAGGGTGTTAAACCTGCTATCAACGCGCTCGGTGTCAAAGTTATCTCGATGGATTTACTGCTTGCTGAAGACGATGCACCCGTGCTATGGAACGCGCACACCCAGAAAGATGCTTTCACGTGGCGCAGCACGATGGAGGTAGGCGCACTGAGAGAATTCATCGCTGATACCGAGTGGGAGATGCTCGATTATCTGCTTCTCGATTTGCCGCCGGGAACCGATAGGCTCCCAAATGTGGTGGAGCTCATCCCTAATCTCGGCGGTGTCATCGTTGTAACCATACCTTCTGATGTCTCGCAATTCATCGTCAAAAAATCGATAACGATGGCGCAGCAAATTCTCAACGTTCCGATTATTAGCATTGTCGAAAATATGGCGTTTTATGTATGTCAGCACTGTGGTGAACAAGAGCTGCTCTTTCCTAATGAGCACCCTATCCGCAGAGAAACGCTAATTCAGATACCGTTTGATACGGAGCTCTCCCGCTGTAACGACAAAGGACTCCCTTATGTCCAGGAATACCCTGAACGTCCCGCTAGTCAAGCACTAATGGAAGTCGCTAAAACACTTCAACGTTTCTTTAAAAAGGAGTAACATGAAATTCTTATGCCGCGAATGCAATACCGCAATGAAATTTAAAGATGTGACGCGCCCGGAGCAAGGCACGGTGACTGCCGTTTTTGAATGCCCAGATTGCTTCACCGAAATCGCAATGTTCCTCAACCCATCGGAAACGCAGATGCTCAAATCCTTAGACGTACAATTAGGCGGTAGCAGTGAAGTAGCACAGCCGATGCAGATGATTCGTTCACAACTGGATACTGCCAAGCGCGAGGTTACAACGGACACGATTGATGCACAAACCAATTCAGCAGAAACCTCTGAAGGGAGTAAATGCCCCTTCACTTCCGTAATTTCGGAGGCGTTTGAGGAAGAAACCAAACCCGAACCGGCAGCTCCAACTTGGGCACGGGAGGCGTTAGAACGCCTTGAAAGAATTCCGAGTTTCGTCCGTCCTATGGTAAAGACGGGGATTGAAAGTTTCGCGGAGGAAAACGGGCAAACGGAAATTACGGCTGAAGTCATGGATGCTGCGCGCGGAAATTTTCCAGCACTGGGGTAAAAATGTGCTAAATTTCTGTTATCGCCCACATGTTAACATCTGGTAACATTTTAAAGCGATGTCTCGTTTTACAAGGGAAAATGCGAGCGATTGTCGAACTTTTTATCCGAAGTATTCACCTAATTGCAGCAATAGTCTGGTTTGGTGCTATTGTCTTTTCTACCTTCATTGCGATGCCGATTATGCAGAAAAACTTACTGACACAAAATTTGTTGGCGATTCATAACCGGTTTCGTAATCTAATTCGGTTTACAATTCATATCCTGTTGATTACCGGGGCGATGGTATTTTTTATCGTTGCCTCGAACAACGACATGCGTTTTGACGCAAATTATATGCTTCCTTTTGTTGCGAAACTCGCTGCGTTCGGATTAATGACGCTGTTTTGGGGGCTGTATGCTTCACTCTATCAGAAGCACCTTGAGACAACAGTGCCCAATGGAGAAAGACGTTATCCCAGACATATCAACCTCTTGAGAGTTTTGACGTTAATTGCGGGGTTAATCGTCTTTGCACTTTCCTTATATTTAAAAAACTAATGGAAAATTCAAAAATTCAGGCGGTTTCGTGGAATATCACCCGTCTGTGCAACCTGAAGTGTACTCACTGCTATCTCCCTGCGGGGTTTGTAGACACAAACGAATTTCCGCAAGGGTATCACCGCGATGCAGAACTCAGTCAGACTGACTGTTTTCGAGTCATCGATGAAATAGCCGATATTAACCCAAACATCCTTCTAATCCTCACCGGTGGTGAACCGTTACTTCGTCCAGATATCTTAAAAATATCAAAGTATGCCGCCGACACCGGGTTCCTTGTCGTCATGGGCACAAATGGTGTCTTACTAAACGACAAAGTCGTTGAGCAGATGCAACGGCACGGGGTAACAGGAGCGGGAATTAGCCTCGACTCTATCCAGCCAACGAATCACGATAGGTTTAGAGGGATGGAGGGCGCGTGGAATGCAACGATGGAAGGTGTTAAGGCACTCAAACGCGCGAAGCTTGATTTCCTTGTCCAAACCTCTATCACACAGTGGAATTATGACGAAATCCCACAGATTGCGGAATTCGCTTATCAACTTGGAGCAAAGGTGCTGAATCTCTATTTCCTCGTCCGTACCGGGAGAGGTAAAACGATGATGGATATTACTGCGCCGCAATATGAGAAAATGCTGGAGACACTTTTTAAGCTGCAGGCAGACTATAGTGGTAAAATGCTCATCGCGGCGAAATGTGCGCCACATTATAAACGGATTATCTATGAACAACAATCTGATTCCGCCTTTCTTCAGGGGTATTCGAGTGGTACCTGTCCGTGTGGTATTTACTACTGCCGCATCACACCAGAAGGTGAATTGACTCCCTGTCCCTACCTACCTGTTACCGTTGGAAATCTCAAGACGGAAAGTTTTGCCAAACTATGGAACGAGTCGGAGACATTTCAGAATCTACGCAACCGGGATTTACTTGAAGGCAAATGCGGCGCATGTGAATTCAAAGAAGTCTGTGGTGGGTGCCGGGCTCGCGCCTATGCTACCACCGGTAACTATCTCGCAGCAGATGAATCGTGCGAATATCAGCCCGGACAAGAACCGGCTGAACCCGTTCAATTTGAGAAGGAAACTGCTTTCGCGACTGAACCCGGTTACGATTTGCAGTGGAATGATGCGGCACAGAAACGTTTGAAGCGCATCCCCTCATTTGCACGTGGAATGGTTATCAAAAGCGTTGAAAAATACGCTCATGAACACGACTATCAAGAGATTACACCGGAACTCATGAAAGCCGTAAAAAAACGTTTTGATAAAACGGGTACCCCGTCCTTCAGGCCGCGCCGTTAATACTTCCGGCACTATCGAAACAGGAGATTGGCATGCTAACGACAGAACAGGTGAAATCTTTTCAGGAAAATGGATACCTTATCCTCAAAAATTTCGTTGACTCGGATATACTTGACGGTTGGAGAACGCAAGTCTGGGAGTATCTGAATTCCAGTTTAGAAACCCCGGAGACATGGCCCAACGATTATGTCGTGCAGAACTTCGGTTTTTCTCCGCTGTTTGGGCAACTGCCTGCAATGAAAGACATTACCGCACAACTTGGTGGCGCGCAGTTTACGGGGGGCGGCGGCACTCCTTTGGTGAAATGGCCAAACCGTGATGAGAAGTGGAAAATGCCGAGCAGTGGGCATATTGACGCTTATGGGCCCGGTGGATGGAGCCCTTTTATGCTCGGCGCGACTACCTATCTATATGATGTAAAACCTGGCGGTGGTGCGTTTATCTATTGGCCTCGAAGTCACTATACAACACATAAGTATTTCATTGAATATCCTGAGCAAATCGATGGGCGTTTCAGGGAGGTTGAAGATTGGGATTGGAATGTGCTTTCGGATTTATCTCCGGACGCGCCACGCGAGTTTACCGGCGGGGCAGGTGATGTTGTCCTATGGCACGCCTTTCTCTGTCATACTGGCTCAGCCAACGTCAGAGACATCCCGCGTTTTGGGGTATTTGCACGTTACTCTCATAAACGCCGGGAAGAGATTAAATATGAAATTCCAGAAAATCTCTGGAAGTATTGGGGCATTTAGGAAATTCTATAGGGCTGTTAAAAGGAGGAAAATATGAGCGAACAGAATCACGTTCGGAAACGGATAGCTGAAGTAGAGAAACGTTTAACGCATGTGGAAAGCCTACTCGTTAGCATTAATGAAAAATTAGAACAATATCCGCCATCTTCGAGTCAGGCAAACGCCGAACAGACAGAAACCTTCAGGCAGTGGGTAACCGATTACGTTTCTATGCGTTTACAACAATTAGTCCCGGAGACGTGCGAGCATCCTGATGAAACGCCTACACAGGAAGGCCCATTTCTTGACAACACTGCCATCCCTTGCACAGAGGAAGTTGTTCACCGGGTAAAACGAATTCCGATTCCGTTTGTACGCGAGATGGTTGTCCAGCGCGTCGCCGAGAATGCCCGACAAGCGCAAATTGAAAGGGTGGATATCAATTTTTTTGAGAAAGCCGCTACATTCTGACAGTGCAAAGCCACAGAGGAGTTCCCTCTCCCTAATTTTGACTGGCAGGACTTCTTGAAGGCACCCCTATAGAAAGAAGCAGGACTGCCGCACGAGAATTGCTTAGCTCATCAGGGCAAATTGCAATCTGCGAACGAAGAAGAACAGCAACATTTTAAAAGGAGCTTCAGCATGGAGTGGGTGTTTAATACCTTCTCAGAATACCTTGAGAACGACTTCAAAAAGCGAATTGGAAACCCGAGTCCGACAGTAGCAGAACTGTGGAAAGCATTTGAGTTGCTCTTTCCTGCGACATCTGCGCGTCTTTTGGTGCAAGAACCCGTTGGAAACACCGTCCGGTTTAAACCACTCGCTTTTTACCATGCCGATGAAATCGGACCCTTAATTGAAACGCCCTTGGATTACCTCAAGCAGAATTTTGGCGGAGGTAAATTCAAAATTAACTTCTATCACGGCATGCAGTTTATCGCCACTATTAATTTCAAGCCGGAAGGGCCCGAAATTTGGCGAGACTTACCTGAATTGGAGGAAGACGAAAACCGATGAGTCAGCAACAGATTCTGCGAGACTCGCTTGCAAGCACGGACTTATATCAAAAATGCCCAGCATGTGAAAGCACAAACATCCAGTGTCTCTCGGAAAAATCATCGTTCTGTTTAGATTGTGATTGGGATAACCTTGCTGCTATTCCCACGTCTAGTCATGATAGCATGCTTGCTTCACTCCGTTACGGAGACGTACATGCGCGACGAATTGCGGCGCAAGCACTGATTAACATCGGCGATACTGACAGGCACCTCGCTACGGATATAGATTCCGGGGTACTTTTGGAGGCACTTGATGACGAAGATGCAGATGTCCGTTATTTTGTCGCGGTGGCACTTGGAAAACTTGAAACCAACAGTGGACTTGAAAAATTGAAACAGCTCATCCAAAATGATACTTCCCCGCTCGTACGCGAAGGAGCACGGGCAGCTGTTGAAGAGATTGAAGCGCGGCACAAGGAGACACCTTAACATGGAAAAAATCCGACTCGGCTACATCGGATGCGGTTTCATGGCACAAAAGGTTCACATTCCAAATTTTACCAGCATTGCTGATTGTGAGCTTATCGCGCTGGCAGAAGTCCGCTCCGAACTCGGCGAAAACGTCCAAAAACGGTTTCAAATCCCAAAGCTTTACAAAAACCATCTTGAACTTGCCAAAGACAATAAGATTGAAGCCGTTGCCGTATCCGCTGATTTCGCACTCCAAGGTGAAATTGCTAAAGAGCTACTCTTAGCAGGAAAGCATGTCTTCATGGAAAAACCGATGGCTGTCTCAGTTCAGCAGGCACAAACTATCGTGGAGGCATCACGCAAATCTGGCAAAAAACTGATGGTAGGCTACATGAAACGTTATGATGCTGGGAACGAGATTGTCAAGGCAAAAGTGACGACATTTCGAGAATCAGGCGAACTTGGCCGCTTGACATACGCCCGGAATCACGGGTTTGGCGGGGATTGGGTTTGTAATCTTGACACACCGATGGATAACGTTGATGTTGCGAAACCCAGCGCGCCTGTTAAAATACCAGAGTGGTTACCTGAACAGTGGCGTCGGAGTTACATCAGCTACCTCCAACAGTACACCCATAACATCAATCTCATGCGATGGTTTCTGGATGCAGCAGATGATGTTCGCGTCAAAGCCGTAGACTTAGATGACAACGGTTACACAGGTATTGTTATCTTTGATATGGCAGGCATCCGGGTAACTCTCGAAACAGGCCATGTCTCCCACTACCGCTGGGATGAGCATAGTCAACTCTACTTTGAAAACGGGTGGATTCACACATGGGCACCTCCACTTTTATTGAAGAATACCCCCGCCGAAGTGGAAATTTATCGCGCAGGACAGCAACAGGAAATCTCACGCCCCATCCCGAAACCGACTTGGACGTGGGCATATCGCCGAGAAGCGGAATATTTTATCGCGAACATCCACAACCCAGAACCCTTCCGTTCTTCCGCTGAGGATACACTCACGGATGTAAGACTATTTGAGGACATTTATCGTATTTTTGTAGCACAGCAAAATGGGGGCTGCTGTTAAAATAGATAAGCGCGTCTGCAGAATAGAAGCCTTTGTAAGCCCCATAAACAGCAGGGGGATAACTTTATTAGGCCAGGTTTTCCTGACTACTTTTTTGTCTTAATCCTTCAAATTAGAACGAAGCTCAGCGAACTGAGCACGCCTTTCACGCTGATGCGAGTGGTGCTTGTCCTTCCTTAAACTTGAACAGAGGAGTTCTCAATACAACCTTTTCAGCAATGCAATCCTTCTTTGTTAAGTTTAGAAGGTTTTGATTCGGTTGGCAAAATTTCTCAGCGCATGACTAAGGGCTATCCCGGTTTTCTCTCCACAAAATTTGTGTGCCGTTAATATCAATCGCAAGTGTATAGTTATCTTGTAGATATCGCGCAATGCGCGGGTGTCGCGCCTCTACAGGAATACCGTCGATAGCATCGAACCATCCACCGGTTTTGAAAAGAACCAACCGTGGCTGTTCCCGCTCAAGTGCTAAGATTGCCTCCCGCTCCATCCCCGGTGTTGAAGCATACGAAATTTGGTGGAATCGGGTAACGCTCGGCCGGTTCGCGAAAAAGTAATATGCGCCCTGGCTGCTAAAGTCGAAAATTTTTTCGTTCGGGGCAGTGTGTTCCTGAATATATGCCACTACCTTCTGAATTTGTTCGACTTGTTCATCGGGTACATCAACGTGTCCGGCGCGCATCAATTCCTCTGGCGCAATCGCCCGTTTAAACGGGTTTTGGCGCAACCGCTGCCATTTTTCCCCAAACGAAGCGAGCGGCTGATGGAACTCCGTGACATATTGGAAGAATAGCAATAACGGAATGAGAATCCAAGCGGCTTTTAATACCGCACGCCATCGTGTCAGTTCCCTTAACCCCACCCACACCATCTTTGAGGCGGGAGAAATACCCGTCAGAAACGGACTCACCATGCTAAAAACGCCGCGCTCAAGCGGCAAAAGACAGAGTATCCATAAAAATGTTGAGCCGTAGATGAGATGTCCACCATCGCATCTACCGAGGGCCGTGCGGAAAAACGCTATACCGCCTAACAATAATAGTAACAGTCCTGTCGCGCTTTCTGAGCTCCACAATTCCCGACGGAGCCATCGGTATGTCAGGTAAGCCGAGACAACGAGGAAAACACCAACCGGTAAATACCAGCGAAATCCCTCGCTGAGCAGGAAAGCTCCCCACCCATCCGCAGTCAATGTAGCAAGCGTCTTTGAGAGGGAAGGGAAGGCTAACCCCCAGGTTGCGAGTTGGTAGCGACATTGGATATAAGTATTCCAGAAGACATCATCTAAAGCGCCATGCCACAGAAAATAGGTGCCTATAGGGAAAAACCCTAACAGAATCCCACAAAGGTAATAGATTAATGGTAAGAAACGGCAGCGCATTGGAATACCGTTTTGAAGGCTATACATTAACAAAAAGAGTCCGATGCCTCCAAGCGAGTATAACCCTATTTCAGTGCTATACCAGAATGCCAAATTTGTAAAGATACCTGCGAGGAGAAGTCTCCACCCAAAAATCAAGTGATGACGAACCTGATGCCATCCTTGAATCCGCTCATCAAGGGCAGAAAAAAATCCGTTAATCCGATGGCGGGTGACGTAGTTCGCCATCATCGCAAAACTAAGTAAGCCCAGGCTGTGCCTTGGAGAAACCCCAAAATTGGTGCCCGAAGCAATCAGCACACAAATAAAGGCGGTTAGCCATCGAGCCCGAAATACTTGCAAACCGAGTAGGTAGAGCGCAACGTAACCCAAGGGCGCAAACACAACCTCCATCGAGCGAACCCCCATCAACGTCGGCTCAAAGATTTGACTGCCCAACCATGCTAGATAGGCATTCTGGAAGAGCCCATGTTGGACGTAGATATCACGAAACGGAATGCCGCCTCGCAACATTTCATTGAGAGGCGCGAGGCGCTCGCCTTCATGGAATAAATCGATATTGCCATCGATGTTTCCAGAATACATCAGTAAGTAAATAAAAATTGGGAGAAGAGCGTATTCAAATCCAATTCGCCCGAATTGTCTTGAAATCTCGGTTTTTGGATGAAAGGCAGAACTGGGCTTGTCTACACTCATAGATTGCTCAGACGGAGTATCAACTCTCCGCAAATTCGGTAGGAATTGATTGTATAGAAGCCCTAACTTAACAAAAATCACTAAGGTGATAGGCACAATTAGCAACAAAAGTAAATTTCTGAATGCATGCCCATCTAGATAGAAAAGTTGTAACCAACAGAGGCACAACGGGAGGGATGCTAAGGCATTCACCTTGAGGACACGCTGCACCGGCTGCGCAGTCAGTTTTGCAGCCCAGTCTGAATAGATTTGCCATCCCACCCAGTACAAACATGTTACCGCGGGGATACCGAGCAGTGCCAATAAAAAATAAAAGAATTCTTGGTGCTTAGGATACTGATTCGCGCTAATCCACCCAATTACGCCTGAATTGTCGTGATATGTCAGGCTAAGATATTCCGGGAGGATTGCCCCTACTCCGATTGAAAAGGAAAATACTGATATCGTGATAATAACCACGTAAGGACGAAGTTCGGCAGATTGAACAACGTCCAGGTGGGGTAGGAATCGTTTTTTTACGGTGAGGCTATCTCTGACTAGAGGTTGCATACACGTTTTCATCTATCTCTTCCAAAGTCCTGTTCATAGACTCGGAAAATTTAGTAATGAGGTGAACTCAACGTCGCGCGCTGTAGGACATTTGGATTAAATTCGTCTGACATCACATGCAGCATAGGACAAATTTATTGAACAATGTCGCCTTCTATCAGTTCAACCTGAACGTTAATGTTATTCAGATAATCAACAGCACGTTCGATGTCATCAGGTGAACCCTGTATTTCCAACATAACCCAGCCATCTCCTTCTGTGACGTTGGCACGGCGGATATTGGTGATAACCTTATATTGATGTCCAAGTGTGTAGATGATGGGCTCTGTAATTTTGTCAGGTGGGAACGTTAAGCGAATCCTTAAAGAGGACATCCATATCACCCCTTAGTGAGTGAGCCGTAACAGCCGCCCACTCACTACTGGAAAGTCTCAATCCCTACTTCGACGAAGTCTGAAGTTGGCACATCCCAGGCATAGGCTTTAACGGCACGAATCTCCGTGCCATAGACTGAGATAACCACATAGACAACATCCGGATAAATCGGTTCACCCCATGCGAGAGCATCTGCTTTATCCTTTTCAGAGAAGTAAGCGTCGTGGTTAGGGTGTGAATGGTAAAACGCCTTAATTGGGCGATGCTGCGTTTCTGCCTCTTTATGAAGCGCGATTAAATCGCCAGGATGAATTAAATAGGCAGTCCGGGCATCGCGCGGATAAGCATCCGGAGCTTCCTGATGCCGTTCATTCTGGATATTCCGACACGCCCTAATAAATTCTTGTCCATCCGTATACAAGATAGCACCACAGCATTCTTCGGGAAAAGCCGATTTTGCATGGATGTACATCCGGTGTAGGGTTTCAGATTGAAAAGTTACCATGTGAGTTATAGGGCCGGAGAAGCTACTCCCACCCTATCAAGAGCAATTGGGCATCATCAAATTAAGAGAAAACAGAAAGGAGGCTAATGAGTAGAGCACTAGCAACATCTCATATCTTATTTGAAATTGCCGCCAGCAATAGCGGGAATGATTGAGATTTCAGCACCATCCGCAACCGGGGTAGATTTTCCATCGAGAAAGCGGATGTCTTCATCATTAAGATAAATATTCACAAATCGGCGGATATTTCCACCTTCATCACAGAGACGTTCCTTCATCCCCGGGTAGCTAGCTTCAAGGTTTTCAATGATGCATTCAATATTAGCACCTTCTGTTTCAACTTCTGCCAAGTTTTGCGTTAATCGCCTCAATGGTGTTGGAATTCGGACTATTACAGCCATTTTAATAAATCCCTCCTTCTATTTTATTGTGCACTTGCTCATCAAGAGGATTTAAGTCGCGGCGAAACGGCATCCACTTACACGAGCGACATGGTGTTAACTTAAATAGAGTAGTGGAGTCCACACTCTTTAGTGTTTCCTTCAGAAAAAGCCGCATTCTGCCAGCGCCAACGTCCTGCCCGTTTGGGTTCGCCCGGCTGAATAGGCGTTGTGCAAATCATGCAACCGAGCGATTCATAATAACGCCCATGCGCATCAGTTTTCAGCAACGGGTTGACGGGAATCTCATTTTCACGCACAAATTCCCACACCTTATCCTGTGTCCATTGGAGGAGCGGACTGACTTTCAGAACAGGATGCGTTGTAGATGAAACGATTTCTGCCTTTGGAAGATGCTTTCGGGCTTCCGACTGCTCGCGACGGATACCCGTAATCCACACATCTAACGTTTTCAGTAGCCGTTGCATCGGACGAACCTTCCGGATATTGCAGCAATACTCTTGCTTTGCCTTACTATCAAAAAATAGATATTCACCGTGTTGCGCAACCATCTGTTCAACCTCTTCCGTGTCTGGGTAAATCTTTTCAATCTGAATTCCATAGCGCGCCTCAACCTGTTCTAAGAATGCGTAGGTTTCAGGAAACAGTCGCAATGTATCAAGTGTACAAATCCTGAACGGCAACCCGTTTTCCGCAGCCAAATGAATAAGCACCATACCTGACAGCTGCCCACTTGTCACAATTGCCGCCCTCTCTTTAAAACGCTTAAAGAGTGAAAATAGCACTTCTTGCGCGCCTTCTGTCAACAAAATCTCTTGTTTTACCCTCTCAAGCGAAAGACTTTTGATTTCTACACGAGGGACATCATCTATGGAAGAATTCATAATCACCGTTTTTTTTACATTAAGGGGTGGAATAAGCCTCATGCTTACGGTAGTGATTCCAGGGTAGCCGACTCAACTTCAAAGTAGCTACTGAGGCTAAAGTAACGTTCCCCTGTGTCCGGCAAAATCGTGACGGCGGTTTTATCACGCCCCTGTTCCTTTCCTATCTGCAATGCAGCGTAAACATTGGCACCAGACGACATTCCCACTAACAAGCCTTCTCTGCGTGAAATTGCCTTCATTGTCTGGTAAGCAACCTCTTCAGGTACTGCAACGACTTCGTCAATGATATCCACGTTTAGGACTTCCGGAACCATTCCCGCGCCAAGCCCATCAATTCGAGTGGGCCCCGGGCGCCCTCCGGATAGCACCGATGAAACCAGTGGTTCTACCGCGACAATTTTTACCTCGGGACATTCCGCCTTCAGCACCTCACCTACCCCTGTCAAGGTGCCCCCTGTCCCAACACCGACGACGAAAAAGTCGATATCACTTCCTACATCTTTGAGGATTTCGACAGCTGTCGTCTGCCGGTGAATCTCAGGGTTTGCGGGATTTGTGAATTGATTCGGCATATAGTGCCGTGGATGTTTTCTGACAATTGACTCGGCTTCCCAAATCGCGCTCGCCATCCCCCCATGTTCAGGTGTTAACACGATTTTCGCACCGAATGCCGACAAGAGGGAGTACTTTTCATTGCTGACGTTTTCCGGCATCGTCAAAATTACGGAGTACCCTCGGGCAATACCGACGATGGAAAGCCCTAAACCCGTGTTTCCAGCTGTCGGTTCAACGATAGTGTCACCGTGTTTGAGAATGCCCCGTTTTTCAGCATCAATTATCATCGCATAACTAATTCGATCCTTAATACTACCGCCGGGGTTGTAAGATTCGAGTTTTGCAAAGATAGTCGCATCATCCTTACCCGGCAATGCATTGAGGTGAACCATCGGTGTATTCCCGATGAGCTGCGTTAGGTTTTTAGCTCTCATGTCAAGGAGGACGCTGCAATTTTATCGCAAAACACGAACCGGCACTTTCTCCAGTTGTGCATCACTGCAATGCCCGATTCAATTATAACACATGTGCCTTGAAAAGTCAAATTTCCCCCGAATGATTCCACTGCGAGATTGGAGACGCCGAAAATTCTTAATACTATTTCTGGTTTTCGCGCCACTGCAAGAAATCAGCCTCAATCTCTTCTGACCATTTCCGGTCAATTTCACCAGGTGTGTAGATTCCTTCGCGCAATCGTTGATGCCCAAACCTGTCACGCAGTTGGATTTTTTCACCGCGTTCAACTACCTGTTGGGCAAAATGCGGCGGGACAAAGATAATACCGCCACGACGCCCTAATACGATGTCGCCCGGTAAAACTGTCGCCTCACCAATGCGGATGGGAATATTAATGCCGGTTAGGGTGACGTTTGCAATTCCTGTTGGATCCACACCGCGCACGAAAGTCACGAAATCCGGTAATTCATAAATACCATCTAAGTCCCGGATACCACCGTCAATCACCATTCCGGTCCCCGTTTTCGCATAAATGGAATTCCCGAGGTTATCTCCGGCGAATGTGCCTTCTTTGACTTTACCAAACAAGTCTACGACAATGACATCATCGCGAACAAGCGTATCGATAACCCACGAATTTTGCCCACCGACACGTCCTTCCTTTTCGCCCTGGGTTGCAACTGCCGCGTTGAAATCGGGGCGGATAGGCACGAAAGCACAGGTTACTGCCCTGCCGACAAGAATCCGCTCGGGATGCAGATTCAGCCAATCTCCAGCAAATTGGAATTTATAGTCGTTTCCGTGAAGGATGCCCCATGCTTGTTCAATGCTAACAGCCTTCATCCGGCGCAGGATATCGTCCGAAACTCGCGGGCGCCCATCCGGAAACCTATCACCCTCCCAATCGTGAGTCATGGCAAGAATGCTCTCTCTGCTGATAAGTTCCACACTCATCCCCTCTTAAGGCGAGAATTTCTACACTCGCTAATTTGCCTCTCGTATCCAGTGCGTCACAGACTACAATCCCGCGTTTTCCCATACTTGAGCTAGCGATGCGGCAGTCGCCTTTGCAGCATCTGCTGGTACCATCGAATTCACTTTTTGGCTAAAAGGCTCAGGTGTTACGGGCCCCTCATAACCCATATCATTCAAGACGTGTATCAATTCTGTAAGTGGAATCACACCGGTTTCGGCCGGTAAACAACGAATGTTGTCAATTTGTGCATCCGCGTCGATGCCTGCCGGCGCGTCATTGATATGCACATACACGACATCCGAGGTGGATAATTTCCGAACGTCGTCAACCGTGGCGCGACACGTATACCAATGCCATGTATCAAATAGTAAGCCGACGTTGCCTGTACCAACCGCTGCAGCAAGCCCTAGCATTGCATCCATTGAATAGGCGAACAGATATTTAGAGGTTTTCCGACTCGTCGCAGGTCCGATAAACTCAAGCCCGAGCGAATGCCCATGTGCTTGGAGTATTTCGGCAATAGGACGAAGGCGTTTCACGGAGAAATTCCAATTCTCTTGATAATTCAAATCGTTCGAAGCCGGACCGACAACGGTTGTTGTCCGGAAACACCCGAGTTCTGCCGCGAGTTCTGCGCGAGCAGGTAATTGTGCTAAGCCGGCGTAATACTCCGCATCGGTTCCCCGCCAATTTATGCCAAATCCCCAGCCTCCCATGGCAATCCCAGCTTCTGCCCACAAATTCTTAACGTATTGGACAGAGTCCGCTTCTGCCAACTGACTTGCTTCGCCAATGTCCAAATCGAGTCCGTCAAAGCCGGCGGTTTTTGCCAATTCTAAGCCTTCTGTCATATTCGCCCGGATGCCGATAGCACCGGTACTCAAATTCTTAAACATACATTCCTCTTAATTTTCTATGCGTTTTTCACCACGCAAAACTTTTGCGGCAACTGCCCACGGATAATCGGTGTCCTCACCGCTTGCATCCCGGTACGTAGGTATCCAAACCCAACGTTCTGCCCCGGAGCGGTTTGGGTGGCTAGCATGAAGCGTCAAATCGTGGAAGAAGACAGCACCACCCGCTTCAAGTTCCGCTGTCACGGCTCGACTTTCATCGATTGCCCCTGGCCGGAGCCGGTTTCCGAATCCATGCCCATCGCTCGCGTCCCCATCATGTAAAACCGGGGCGATATGCGAACCCGGAAATAATTTGAGGCATCCGTTATCCACAGTAGCATCATCAAGCGCTACCCAAATTGAGACTTTGTGTGCACCGTGCCAATAGTGCCAGTCCTGATGCCACGGACTCGCGAAATCCATAGAAGCACTCTTGAAAACGACTTTATCGCTTAAAAATTCAATATCCGGTGAGAGAATTCCTTCTAAAATATCCAGTAGCCGCTCATCGCCAACTGCCTTTTGAAAAACTGGACTTCGCCCGGCCAAACCGACATAAACACCGTGGACAGCAACAGTATCGCTGCCTTTTTCCGCTTTGACTGTTTGTAAAATATCGATACATTCCTGTTTGAGTCGTTGTACCTCGTTTCGGGTGAATAAGTTTCGGGCAATCGCGAAACCTATTTTAGCGAAATTCTTGCGAACCGTTTTCATGTCAAGCATTATTTTATGCCTCGATGTGGACTTCACGCCCGGTTTCAGCACTTGTGAGTAAGCCTTCCATCATCTGCTGGACAATCAGGCCATGGCGAAGTGGCGCTTTACAAGTTACGTCTTCAAGAATACATTCAATAAAATGGCCGGCGATGGCGTCCCATGCTTCTTTATATTTCCCCGGTGGAAGGTTAACATCAATGTCTTCGTTAGTGCCTGTTTCATCTGTACGGTAAATTCGTAAAGGAGTTAGTGTAGCTCCCGCCTCTGTGCCGAACAGTTCGATTTGAAATTCATCGGGTTGATGAGATGCCCAAAAACTTTCCACTTGCAATCCGATCCCGTTTTCAAAGGTAATAAACCCGCCTGCGTAATCGTCGGAATCATATTTCTGATAGATTTCTTTCGAAGGGCGTGTCCGATTCCAATAACCGCGGCCGCGCGGGCCAAACTTTGCGCCGGCGGTACCGAGAACGGCGATAGGCTTGGGCAATCCTAAAATCCACCAGGCCGCGTCAAGGACGTGAACCCCCATATCACGAAATGCCCCGCCCCCTTTCTGAATGAAGCCGAGGTTCCACGCGGGGATGCCGCTTCGGCGTACGCTGCGCGCCCGCGCATAATAGAGTTCGCCAAAGTAATTAGCCCGGGCAATATTACCGAGGTACTGGCAGCCGTCGCCAAAACGCGTGGAAAGAGACATCATATTAACGACTCCCACCGTTTCCGCTTCTGTTACGAGTTTTCGTGCTACTTCCTCTGAATCCGCGAGCGGTTTCGTTACCATGACATGTTTACCGTTCCGAACCGCTTCTAAAGCTATCGGAACATGCCACTGATTCGGGGTGCCGACAAACACCGCGTCAATATCGATGGCCTTGCACATCGTTTTGTAATCCGTGTAGCATTTAACTTCACCCGGTAAATCCGCGGCGAAAGCTTTCATTCTATCTTCAACCAAATCGCAGATCGCGACAACTTTCCCGCGCGGGTTTCTTGAAAGCGCCGCACCATTTGGCCGCCCGATACCCATCCCGACAATCGCAATGCGGACGCAATCCTTTTTTGAGCTCATATAGACATTCTCCAAATATTTCCACGGTGGCAAGCAACATGCTTGCTGATGATTTTGTCTTAGCAAACGCTGATACTGCATCAGTATCTAATACGGACGTCCTCTTGGATTGAGGGCAGACGGGACTTCGTTTTTCACCGGTTCAATCGTCCGCAGATACGCCCATATCGCTTTCAAATCAGCATCTGACATCTCGGCATAGTGTTTTGTCGGCATTGGTGGGAAAATCTTCCGGTTGCCCTCTACACCTTGATGTAAGCCCGTGCGCAAGGCTTTGATAAACATCGCTTCTGTCCATTCACCCAGTCCCGTCTCGTTATCCGGTGTCAGATTTGAGGCGAAACTCGTTCCGAATGGACCGGAAAAAGCACTCATCGTAGGGGCTGTCAGTAGAAAAATACCTTGTTGCATCATGCTGAAATTATAGCGCGGATACCCCGCATTAGCAGGATGCCCAGCGAGGTACATCTTCATATTAAATTCTGCGCCCGCCCGCGGTGTGTGGCACTGTCCACACGCACCGACTGTGTCAACGAGGTATTTTCCCTGTTGTACCACATCGCTTTGACTCTGGGCACGGTTAATAATTAGTACAATGAGCGTCCCGATAAAAAACAGCGTTACGCCAAAGATTACTATATTTCGCTTCATCTTTTTCCTATACAATCTAAATTTTCCTCATGTTAGCAAATAGAGGAAATGAATGCAAATATTTTTTTATAAGAACCTGAGATGAATGCAAATGTCAAGGCACCCACTGCCTAAAGGCAGGGGCTTGTGCTTCTCAGCGACTGCGGTTTTCTCTCTTAGTCCACCGTCTTATTATCGCTCCACAGAGGGAACACAAGCTGCCCTCAAAATGTTTATCGCCGCGTTGATGTCTCTGTCGTGGTGGGAACCACACTCAGGACACGTCCACTGCCTGTCGTTCAATGTTAGATTTTCGTTGTGATATCCGCAATCCGAACACGGCTTCGTTGTCGGTGTCCATTGTCCAACTTGACGGAACTCACGATGATGTTTGAAACACTTGAACTTCAGAATCTCAAGAAACTGCCCGAAGCAAAGGTCCGACACTTTCCGCCCCCAGAGGCGTTTCATGCCCTCAAGGTTCAGCGTCTCGGTAGCGATAAGGTCAAACCTTCTACACAGGGCTGTGGCAAGCTTCCACTGCCAATCTTTGCGTTGGTTGGTAATCTTGCGATACACCCGTGTGAGCTGACGGAGGCAACGCCACCAATTGTTAGAACCTTTGACTTTACGCGAAAGGCTTTTGGAGTGTTTTCGAAGTTCTGTCAAGGCGTGTTTCAAGAATTGTGGCGATTGTATTTTCTCGTCCGTGTTCAACGTCAAAAATGCGTCCTTCATTCCGAAGTCTGCCCCTAAACTTTCACCCGTAGCAGGCAGCACTTCTTTAGAAGTATCATCTGTCACGACAGAGAGCCAATAGGTTCCAGCATTGTCGCGAAGGATTTGGATGTACTTCACATTCCCTTTCCATTTGCGATGCTGATGGAAAGAGAACCAGCGTTTGTTGAACAAAAATTTTTGTGCGTCTTCGTCCCACGCTTTGAAAGAGAGACGGACGCGCCCTTCTTCAAGGAGATAACCACTTTGAAACTTTGCAGAACGATATTTTCCGCGTTTCTTATATTTCGGACGTCCGACGCCGGGGATGTCAAAAAATCTTTCAAAAGCAATGTGGAGGCGTATGATTACCGCGTCAAGTGTATCACGAGGTATCCAAGCCCAGTGTTTTTTTGTGCGTTTCAGCAAGTTCGTCAAATGCGGTTGCAAGCGTAGGGCGAAACCGCCGTTTCGCGGAAACGTCCGGCATATTTACCGTATCTACGATAATAGCGGTTCTCAAGCTTGAGAAAGTGATTGTGAACATCGCACAAGTCGTCAAGCATATTACCAAGACGGACATTTTTGGGGTGTTCTCGTATCGGATACTTATACGTTCTGCGATGTTTCTTTTGTTTTTTTATTTTTTTTCGCCATCGGTTTTCACGTATCACGTTTTTAACCCCTATAGAACGGTATAAGGTTCTAACCTACGAAGTGGGTAGGCAGACACGTTACCAAGCGGCAACGCTTCGTATGTCTGCCAACGTGATACTATCATGATACAGCATTTTTGATAGAAAATCAACCCTTTTTTCGATACAATACAGGAGCGGGCATTCCTCCCCGAGCTAAAGCAGCGGGGTCTCCTGCCGAAGATACAATGAAAAGTATGGTATCATATACCGTAGATGCTGACAGGCTATCTGAATCCCGTTTTAATTCTTAAACCGAAAAGGATTCGACTTACGAAAGCGATTAGAGGCGATTAAATGCTAATAACACTCATCCACCGAGAACTCCTCGACAATCTTATGACGTTCCGTTTCGCAGCAACAGTCTTCATTATGTTGCTGCTTGTGGTAACAAATACTGCTGTTCTTATTAAGGACTATGAGCGACGTTTAGCGGCTCATAACGATGCAGTCAAAATGCACCAGCGACAACTCGACGAGAAAAAAACTTATTCAGCAGGTAGAGTCTACGCCGACAGGCCGCCGAATCCCCTCAGTATTTTCAGTCTCGGGCTCGACAAACGTCTCGGTAACCAGATAGAGGTATCACACAAATATGTTCCATCGCTATGGGACGCCTATATACACGAATCGGATAATCCGTTTATGGATATGTTCGCCTCAATGGATATCGTCTTTATCTTTGAAGTGATTCTGAGTTTGTTGGCACTGATTTTCGCTTACGATGCCCTCGCAGGGGAGTATGAACGAGGGACATTACGTTTAGTCTTGACGCATCCGGTGCAGCGGGGGCATATCTTACTTTCCAAATACATCAGCGCGATGTTCTGCTTGTTAGTGCCGTTGCTCATCAGTATCCTTCTCTCAATCATCTTGATGACAATTTCTGCCTCTATTTCACTGAGCCCCGGTGATTTTCTCCGGATAGGTGGGCTGATTTTGACATCGGTTATGTATCTGTCGATATTCTACCTCATCGGACTGCTGATTTCGGCAACCAATCGTAGAATGAGAACGGCGTTAATGTTATCCATGTTCGTATGGGGGTTTTTGGTATTAGTCTATCCGAACGTGATTCTTGCAGTATTCCCACATGTTGAGAATCAGGAGGTACGTAGGACATCTGCTTTCAACCAAATTGAACAGATGTGGGAGGAATTCGACAGGAAACGCAAACACTTCCTCGCTACTGATGATTTCCCGGGGGAAGATTGGGGGCTCGAGCTAAGGGGATGGGGCTCCCGCCACGCTTTCTTTTCGGATAACCCTCGAACCCTATTGTACACCTATGAAAGTGTCATGCAGTTTGATGGATTTGGCGAGGAAGATGAACATAAGATGCCTTACGCACAGAATCATTTCCGTTTTCTCGGTTCCCATGTCACGGCGACAGCAGACAGAACGTGGCTCACCCGAAAACCTGTGCTTGAGGATATTTTTATCCAACAGGCAAATATGGAGAGGGCGTTGTTAAAACTTTCACCGGTTGGTATTTATGACGCGGTAGCGCAAGCGTGGGCAGGCACTGACTTGAATGGCATCCGAGATTTCTTTGAAACGACGCGGCAATACCGGCGAACAGTGATTAACTATTTTACGGATAAAGATGTATTTGGTTCTCGACAGTGGTTTTCTGCGGACAAAGGGGCAGCGGATTGGAGGAGCCTTCCCAAATTTTCTTTTCAGAGAAGCAGTGTCGAAGTTAATGTAAAACGGGCCCTTCCGGAGGTATGCTTGCTGCTGCTCATCAACCTGTTCATGTTTCTGCTCATATTTCTGATTTTCCACAGAAGGGAAGTGTAGAATCAGGATTCTTTTTGCACCCGACGAACGTAGAATAAGAAACAAATGGCGGCACCTAATCCCTAGATTCCGAAAAGAATCGCAAGGAACGATAAAAAATGATATGGCATATTGCAGCGCGCGAACTCTACGATAATCTCAATAGCCTCCGATTTGCCCTAGCAACGTTCTTGCTGCTTGCGTTGATGCTTACCAACGCAAGCGTGCATCTCCGCGAGCACCCTGCGCGAATACAGAAGTATAACGATGCTGTTACTTTTCATCGAAATCACTTGAACACGGCTGGTAACGAAAGTTTATATAAACTTGCCCAACAGGGAATCGGAGACATTTTCAAAAAGCCGTCCTCGCTCCGTTTCTGTGCCGAAGGCGGGGAGCCCTTCTTACCAGATTCTGTGCAAGGGGGGCACCACCGGTGGGGAAGCAATTGGGGCGAGTATAGTTTAGAAAGTTTCTGGATACTGGCATATCCATCTTCAACCCCCAACGTGATAAATGTGCGTCCAGATGTTACCAAAGTGGATTGGGGGTTCATCATCGGCTATGTCTTGAGTCTTATCGCCCTCCTCTTCACCTTCGATGCCATTTCCGGTGAACGAGAGCAAGGGACATTACGCTTGATGTTGGCGAATTCAATTTCACGCCATACCTTGTTGACAGGCAAATTTTTAGGGGCGTTGATTAGTGTTAGCATTCCGTTGACGATTTCTGTGTTGATGAATCTCTTTTTGATTTCCACTTCAAGCGATGTTCATCTTAATACTGAGGTGTGGAGCCGTTTGGGGATTATCTGCATCATCGCATTCCTTTACATCTGTCTCTTCCTCGCGTTAGGACTGCTTGTCTCGGCGCTTGTGCAGCGAAGCGCTGTAAGTCTCGTGATTCTTTTGCTGGTATGGGTTATCTTTGTCGTGTTTATGCCGAACACGCTTGCCTCCATTGCAGGTGAATATACATCACCGAAGTCTAACGTGGGATTTGAAGAACATTCTTGGCAACTTCACTATGAACTTCGGAGTGAATACCGGCCTCGTTATATTGCCGGTGAAAGTCTGCTCAAAAAGTTACAGGTGGCAGGCGAGTATGTTATCCAAGATGCTGAACAGCAAGAACGGTTACACGAGGAACGGTTAAACCGGCGGATTTCTCAGGTAAAGAGGGCGCGCACTATCACGCGGCTTTCCCCTGTCACGATTTTCCAACATCTTCTCGAATCCTTTGCCGGAACGGGTTTTGAACGACACTTACAATTCTTAGAGAATGTGAAAGAGTACGCTCAGCAATTCCGGATATTTATCGTTGACACCGATAGAGGGGCTCCCGAAAGCCTCCATATCTTTGGCATGCGTGAAGGCATGTCCCAGCAACCTGTTGCTCCGGAAGCGATACCGAAATTTCAAGATACATTAAGCCTCAGTAAGGATTTCAACACTGCAGCGACGGATTTGCTATTGTTAGTACTATTTTTTCTTCTGGTTTTATCCGGAACGTATCTGGCATTTGTGCGTGTGGAGATTTAAGGTTGGAACTTCTTTTTAAGCATCTTCAAAACGCAAGCCGGATGGGCTTTTGTCCGGTGAGATATGCGTTATGATAAATCCCTCGGCTTCTCGTTGCGGCACAACAGCGATGCGACTTGCGCCTTTTCCTTTCGTAGCGTCTATCAGTGATTAAATTGTGAGAGAATAGAGACGAGGGTTCTGAGGGTTTCGCGCGTTGCCATTTGCGATGGGCAAGACTGTCTAGCACAAAGTCGGCGTGAATTCGGATATTCTTTTATCAGATTGATTGGCGGCCGCTGGAACAATTCAGCATTTCTGGCGAATTCTTATGCATATTAAACGTTCCACCCGCAATCGCGTCCCGATATGCATATCCTCGCACATCCGCTGAGTTATTGAGTGCATGCCTGAGCTCTATCATTATTTTCCTTCTAAACATCTTGAAAAGGCAGTATCGGCGGTACTTCTGAGTAGAGGTTCCGCCCGGTACTGCCTTAGCAAAGCCAACTTTCGAGTTATAGGATAACTTTTAGAACCTATAAGAGAGTTTAGCGTAGTAAAGTCCCCCGTTAAAACCGAAAGGTGCGGAACGTCTGGAATAAGTGAACACACCGGGTGAGTCAACGATGACGCGTCCGTTGCCATCTGTTAAGGTACCGCCCCGCGACTGCCCGATTTCGTTGAGTTCTGGTACCTGTTCAAGCAAGTTATTGACACCGATAGTCAATGAAAGTGCTTCATTGAGTTGATAATTGCTCTGAATATCGGTGAGCCATTTTCCCCCATAAGTTTGGCGTGCCGGCTCATCGCCGCTCCCCTCTTGGACGGTGTAGCTCCCGAAGTAACGTAGTGCCCCGCCAAGAGTGAGGTTTCCGATAATATAGTCGACACTGAGGTTAATTCGGGTATTCGGCTGCCATTCCTCAATCATAGAACGTTCTTGTGAGGGGAAGAGCGTGTTCTCAAATCCGACAAGAATTTCAGGCGCATCGACTTCGCCGATAACTTCGGTGTCTGCCCAGGTTGCTGCAACTTTCAGATTCAGCAAGCTTTCGTTATCAAAGGCGAAGAGGTATCCTGCAGCTACATCCATGCCTTGCGTCCGTGTTTTCGCCACGTTCGTAAAAACTTGTGCTTCCTTCGCCCCTGCGGAGGCGAGGCCGGGGACGTTGTCCGCCCCGAAACGTCCGCTTAGGACAATCCTGTCATCAATTTGAATGAGGAAGCCGTCGAGCGTTATCCAGAGGTTCCGGACGGGTTTCAATACGACGCCCCCGGAAACGTTTAAAGCGGTTTCCTCCTTGAGTTCTGGAATACCGAGGGCGCGCGCTGCATCGCTGTCGTTGCGGAACGTTCCAACTTCAAAAGGGAGGAGCTCTGTCGTATCGCCATCCCCATCAGCGTCCGCAGCATCTACGTTAAATTGCGTGCTAATGTTGTTAAAATAGAGTTGCTGGAGAGAAGGTGCTCGAAACCCTGTGCTCCCAGCGGCGCGAATTGCCAATTCCTTCGTCACCGCATATCGCGTGGTAACTTTGCCAGTGACGGTATTTCCGAAGTCGCTATACTGCTCTCCCCGAACAGCAGCCCCAACCAAGACGCCATTTCCAGGCCCACCGCTGAGATATGACTCAAAATCGGCGTATCCGGCGATATTCGTACGGCTCTCATCCACCTCATTGTCCGGCCGGAAACCGGGGAAGACTTGGATACCCCCCGAGGCCCCGTCCGCTCCTAACCCAGCGTTAATCCATGATACCGGTTCTCCAGCATCGATACCGTAGCCTTCACGCCGAAATTCAACACCGCCCGCTAAATTAATGAGTGAAGCTTGGTAACTGAACGGATACGCAATATCCAGATTAAACACGGTATGAGACAGCGCGAAGCCGCCGGCATCCGCTGAAGTCGGGCTACTGCTGCCATAAGAGGCGTTCAATGAGTTAGAAATAAAGAAGTCAAACGTATTCAAACCGTGGTTTAGGCTGACATCAACGTTCAAATCTGTTGCTTCGTGCCTCCATGCCAGGCCTAAAGCAAGGGAAACGTCTTCAATATCGGTGTTAATCTCTGGAAGAAATCCATCCGGATAAATTTCCGTAACGGTACGCGCCCCTTGATTCGCTCTACGGTAGAATCCAGCACTATTATTTTGGCGTGTGGAATATCCACCAAATGAGTAAATTTCAAGCCCCTCCCTGATAGGCATTCCGAAGTTGTAAAAACCAACCTTTTGAGCAGAATCGGAGTCCCCAATTCGGAAATTTTGGCGTTCAAAGGTATATTCGCGGGAATCAAACCATACCGGTTTTGCAGTGGTAGTCCCATCCTCATTTTCGCTCTCAAGGATGTTATCCGCCGGCCTGCCCGGATCTGTTTCTACCCAGTCGTATTGACGTGTACCGGTAAGCCCGGCGCGGTTCGTGCGATACCTGTCGCGCCACTCGGCGGTGAGGTTAAGGAAGCCGTTTTCTGCTACCTTCATGCCGTAATTGGCATTTCCTACCCACGTATCACCATCACCTTCGTAAGTTTGTCCCCAATACACATCCGCATTGCCTGCTTCCACACTGTCTTTCAGAACAATGTTAATCACACCGGCGATGGCATCTGAACCGTATTGCGCTGCCGCGCCATCACGGAGTACCTCAATGCGTTCTATTGCCGATGCGGGAATAGCATTAAGGTCAGTTCCTGACGTGCCACGCCCGACAGACGTATTTACGTGGAGCAACGCGCTTTTATGGCGACGCTTTCCATTAATGAGAATCAACGTCTGGTCCGGACCCAAACCGCGCAACGTAGCGGGCCGCAAAGCATCCGTACCATCGCTAATAGTAGAACTAGAAAAATTAAAGGAGGGAACCAACATTTGCAAGGTTCTCCCTGTCTCTGATTGTCCGGTAAGACTCAGCTGCTTACGGCTGACGACATCGATGGGAACAGGCGCCTGCAAAGCGCGCCGGGCTATACTCCGTGTACCTACAACAACGACAGATTCAACGTTCTGAATCGGCATCAGTTTCACAGCCACTTCGTTCTGCCCAACAGCAACATTAACCCGTTCGCCGGAAAACCCATTTGCTATGACAAACACGCTCTCTGAACCTGTTACATCACTGAATGTGGCGGTTCCTGACTCGTCTGTTATCTGTTCCTCTAAACCCACTTTAACCTTTGCTGCTGCGATGGCGTTACCACTCTGATTTTGAACGATTACCTTGAGCTCTGCCGAATTTGCCGTTAAGGGGAATGCAATTACGAGCCCAAAAAATAAAAAGGCAATCCCCCCAAATAATTTGTTGTGTAGCTTTAACAAGTTTTCCTCCATATTGATTAGAATTCGTGATTTTTTCTCGCAAATAATCCACAATCGCTTGCTAGCCGTGCTGCCCCAAGAAATGTTTTTTTACACATAAAATCCAACTTATGGTATTGTATATTATACCTTGCAAAAACGCCGATATCAAATAATTTGGCATTTTTCTATGTGGTTTTGTTTATTTCTCTAAAGGCTAGATGCAAAACTCGTCTACGAGCAAAGTCTGGCTGGTTTGATATTCATTTAAGGTGGGTTTCGTGTGAAAATGACTTTCTTTCTTGTCAATCTCTTTTAGGAAATTTCGATTAATATGCACGGATTCATGATGAACCATCCATTGACGATAGCACGGATTTTAGAACATGCCCACCGTATCCATGGAGATAAGCAAATTAAGACTTTGCTACCGCACGGTGAGAGGCATAGTTATAGTTACACCGAATTTTATCGACGTGTGAAGCAGGTGTCAAACGTCCTTACCAAATTCGGTATCCAGTCCGGCGACAGAGTTGCGACGTTTGCTTCGAACACGTATCAACACTTAGAGCTCTATTATGCTATTCCATGTATCGGCGCGGTTCTCCATCCGCTTAATGTACGACTTTCCACTATTCAACTCACTGAGATTTTGAACGAGGCGGAAGATAGTCTTATCTTTGTGGACGGGGCGTTCGCACGAGAGTTTTCAGAATTGTGGCAGTCACAATCACTAGATTGCGACGCCATTGTTTTTAATTTCCGAAAAGAAACTCATGTTTCTAGTGCCTCACGAAAATATCTGTTTTCGTCAGATTACGAGCGGTGTCTCTCTGAAGTCAACAGCGGTTGTAGCTGGGATATTCCGGACGAAAATTGGGCGATGGGGCTTTGCTACACCAGCGGGACATGCGGTGAACCCAGGGGAGTACTTTATACACACCGTTCCATGTTCCTACATACACTGGCTGTCAATCAAGCAGATGTATTCGGATTAACAGAATCGGATGTTGTCTTGCCATTTGTTCCCATGTTTCATGCAATGGGCTGGGGATTGCCTTACGCCGCCATGTTTGCCGGTGCGGACGTAGTATTACCGGGGGGCGCAAAACCAACAAAAATCCCAAACCTTATCGCCGAAACAGGGGTTACCGTTGCTGCAGCGGTACCGACAGTGTGGGCACAAGTGTATTCGGAGTTACGAAAACGCGGGGGAGATAGGCGCTCTTTGCGGCAAATTATAGTCGGTGGTGAAGCAATGCCACCGGCGCTTATTGAAGCTTATGAAAAGGAGCTCGGAATTGAAGTTTGCCATGCCTGGGGCATGACAGAGATGTCACCGACAGGCACCGTCTCAAAACTGAAAGGGGCACATAAAAATCTCTCTAATACTGAAAAATGGAAGGTGAAAGGGAAACAAGGGCGCCCCATACCGGGTGTTGAAATACGACTTTCTGATGTTGGTTCGAATCAGGTGTATCCCGGTACAGAGTTACCTTGGGATGGAAAAACCGTCGGCGAACTACAGGTAAGAAGCCCCTGGACGGCAAACCGATACTTCAAAAATGAACCAACTTCCGAGCATTTTACCGGTGACGGTTGGCTCCGCACGGGCGATATTGCCACTATCAATGCAGAAGGCTATATGCAAATTGTTGACAGGGCAAAAGCTGTTATTCGCAGCGGCGGGGAATCTATCTCCAGTATCGCACTTGAGAACGCCTTGGTAGCCCACCCACAGGTTATTGATGCTGCGGTAATCGGAGTGCCTGACAAAAAATGGGGTGAACGACCCTTTGCTCTGGTTGTCTCAAAAGTTGAGCGTATCTCTGAATCCACGTTGAAAAGGCACCTTACCCGGCAGTTTCCGAAATTTTGGATTCCGGATAAGTTTATTTTTGTTGATGAAATTCCTAAGACGGGTGTCGGAAAATCCGATAAAAAAGCAATTCGTAAACAGGTGCTAAAACTAAGTTCTTAAGAGGCCTTTTCGTATCTCCTAAAACAATATCTCCGGAGCTTTGTTGCCAGGCAATAAAAAATATGTATCTGTTGCAGCGATATTTTGTGCGGATTGCCACGGACGTTCTGTTATTGAGAGCATGACAAACAACTCCTGTTAATTCTGATATAGCAAAAGCATTTTCACGTTAAACTAACCTCATGGCTTTCTAATGCAAAAAGTAAGGAGATACACACATGAAGATGAAAGCAGCCATCTATACAGGTATTGAACAAATCGCAATACAAGAGGTTGAACGGGATGAACCTCCTCCTGGCTACGTACTTGTTGATACGAAGCGGACGGGCATCTGTGGTAGCGATTTACACAGTTACTTCGGGCATTGGGGGCAGTCGCACGACAACGCTGCCGGGCATGAAACATGCGGTACAGTGGCGAAGCTTGGTGATGACGTTACGGATTTTGAAATCGGAGATAAAGTCGCTATTGAATGTTTTTCTCACTGCCGCAGTTGCAAATACTGCGAAACCGGGCAATATAATCTCTGCCTCAGTAGAGCTTGGATATCACCAAATATGCATGGCGGTTTTTCCGAATACACAGCAGCGCATCAGTCTGGATTGTTTAAATTGCCGGCGGATATGACGTTTGAGGAGGGGGCCCTCGTTGAACCGCTAGCTGTCTCACATCGTGCTGTTGTGCGTTCAGGCGCCAACTCCCGGAACAGCATCGCCATTATCGGCGGCGGTACTATCGGGCAATTTTGCTTAGCGGATGCTACCGCTGCGGGAATTAAGGAGACGTTAATTACCGTCAAATATAAACAACAGGCTGAACTCGCTGAGGCACTCGGTGCTGAACACGTCGTTACCATCGGTGACACAAACGTGACGGAATACGTCAAAGACATTACAAACGGAATCGGTTTTGATGCGGTTATTGAAACGGTAGGCGGCGCGGAAAACTTCAACATTGCAACCACTATTGTTCGCAAGCAGGGTAACGTCGTCCTCGTTGCAGGATACTATAAACCGCTTGAGGTGAACCTATCTACCATCGTCTGGTCAGAGGCGAATATAACCGGCTCCAACTGTTACGGCTACAGTGGGATGGAAACCGATTTTGAGGCCGCGATTGAACTCATCGGGGCTAGACAGGTTGATGCCACGAAATTCGTGACGCATCGCTACCCTTTTGGTGAAATAGAAGAAGCGTTTCGTGTATCGGCTGACAAAACCTCAGGGGCGGTTAAGGTACACGTCTGTCAGTAGTGTCTCATTTACAGAGGAAGGAGGAAATGCAACATGCAATTATCCCAAGCAGAAATGACACAATTTTGGACGAAAGGTTACCTCGGCCCTTATGCCCTCTGTAGTCCAGATGAGATGCGAACCATGCAACCGGAAATTGAGAAGGTGCTTGAAACCGATGCGACGGAACATAAAAATAGGGTGCATAACCGCCATCTCGATTCTCCGATAATCCATAAACTTGCGACACATCCCGCCATTGTCAATAGAATGGCAGCTCTCTATGGAACAGACCTTTTGCTATGGCGGACGAATTTCTTTGTAAAGGAGCCAGGGGCGAAGGAGATCCCGTGGCACCAAGATTTTAACTATTGGCCGCTCGAGCCACCGATTATCATTTCCGCCTGGATTGCTGTCGATGCATCAACAGTAGAGAACAGTTGTCTCCAAATTATTCCCGGTTCTCACCGGAAAGTGGTACCGCACATAAAAGCACCATCAGACATGGCGTTCAATCAGATGGGCGACATGAATTTTATTGATACCAATAATATCGTCAATTTAGAGATGCACCCCGGCGAATTTGTGCTATTCAACGAACGAACGATGCATCATTCAGACGCGAATCGTTCTAACAAACGACGTATCGGACTGGCAGTCCGCGTGATTATTCCGATTGTCAAAGTATTTGATTGGGACTCACCTCTCCATGAGTTGGTTGTCATCCATGGCGAGGATGCACTTCAATTCAACAAAAGACAGCATCCGCTGTCCTGATTTTGAGGAAAATACAGTTTGGAAAAGTGAGTACTGCCCGAAAAAGCAGACAAACGATAAGGAGATAGAAACTAGCGATGAATCGTCAAATAACCTTGGCCTCGCGGCCTGTCGGATATCCCAAAGAATCTGACTTCAAATTAGTTGAGAACACTATTCCAATACCGGAAGCCGGGGAGGTATTAATAAAAACTGTCTACCTTTCCGTTGACCCGTATATGCGGGGACGTATCCGTCAAGCCCGTTCTTACGCAGCTACTGTTGAAATTGGTGAAGTGATGGTGGGAGGTGCTATTGCCCAAGTGCTTGAATCCATGCATGAAAATTTTATGCCGGGTGACTTTGTCAACGCGAACATCGGATGGCAGGAATACGGGACAGCTCACGGGGATGGCCTGCGGAAAATTGACCCGGCAATTGCGCCGATTTCAACAGGTGTCGGCATTCTGGGGATGCCCGGTTTGACAGCCTATTTCGGGCTGCTTGAGGTGGGAAAGCTTCAGGAGGGTGAAACCGTATTCGTTTCTGGTGCAGCAGGTGCTGTCGGCTCGGTTGTCGGACAAATTGCGAAAATCAAAGGATGCCGTGTAGTTGGCGCTTCAGGAACCGAGCAGAAACTCGCCTATATCATTGACGAACTCGGTTTTGATGACGCTTTTAATTATAAAAATGTCACCGACTATCAAGCAAAATTAGCGGAACTTCTCCCTGATGGCATTGATGTCTATTTTGATAACGTTGGCGGTGCGATTACGGATGCGGTTTTCCTCAATCTCAGAGTCAAGGGCCGTGTTGTCATCTGTGGACAGATTTCGCAGTATAATTTAGAAAATCCAGAAACGGGCCCACGTTTTCTTTGGCATCTCATTACACAGCGCGCTCGAATTGAAGGATTTCTCGTTTCTGATTTCGCTGAACGGCATGCAGAGGCCATTGAGGTAATCTCCGCGTGGGTACGGGAAGGCAAATTGAAGTACCGCGAGACAATTGAGGAAGGCGGCATTGAACGGGCACCCGCCGCATTCATTAGCATGCTAAAAGGCGGCAATATCGGTAAACAACTTGTCAAAATCGCCGAGAGCGAGTGAGATATCGACGCGTTTCATCAATCCACAAACAGGATTTTCGAAGTATGTGCCCGTCTTAATACCCTTTTTCTTTATCAATCACACTCAGGAGGGATTTACCAACCAGGAGACGTTCGAGATTATCGCAGAAGAGGCCAACGGTGCGTTCAAGACGAATGGGTGAACCACCAGCGACGTGCGGCGTAACAATCGCATTCGGCATATCCCACAGCGGGCTATCATCAGGCAGGGGTTCCTCTGGCGTAACATCCAGCCCGGCGCCGCCAATAATTTCTGTCTTCAGCGCGCGGATTAGCGCCGGACTATCTATGATTTTGCCGCGCGTAACGTTAATAAGCAATGCGTGCCGTTTCATCCGCTCGAACGCTGCATCATCAAACATGCCATATGTTTCTGGGGTTAAGGGAGCACAAATGGAAACGATGTCGGACGCTGCCAGCAAATCATGGAACCGGTTCATGTTCCAGACTTCGTGTACAAACGCCGGGGCCGCTACCGATTCCGGTTCAACCGCAATGACATGCATATCAAATCCTTGAGCACGTTTGGCTACATCAATCCCTGTTCCACCCAGCCCAACGATACCGAGCGTGCATTCACTCAGTTCCCACGTTCCTAACCTGATGGACATGCGATTTTCCCATGTCCGTTCTCGAACAGAACGCCCAACACCGCGGAGTAACCCGAGAATTAAAGTCCAAGTCTGGTCTGCCAAATGCGGGCCAACGAATCCTTTCACACTTGTTAAGATGACATCGCTTTTGACAAATTCAGGAAACAGAAGCCCATCAACTCCTGCAGAAAGTACTTGGACCCATTTGAGTTGCTTAGCATGCTCAAAAAGCGTTCTGTTAAACCCTCCGAAAACAATATCGGTATCAACCACTTCTCGACGTGCTTCATCCCAGTTCTTAGGGTAAACAGGGCGAATCTCTTCGGACACTGATACAATTTGCGCCTGATGTTCTCGTGTTATGTCAGTATTAATCAAAATTTTCATGTGCATCTCTCCTCTGTTTTATGGTATGCTATAGGTAAAATAAAATATCATCTGCTACCACGCGGGGTTCCAAGGACGTGTTTCAATAAAAATAGGTATGATTCCATTTTATTTAATTGGGATTAGGCACCCCGTACAGGCAAACCAGATTTTCAATTGAACAGATACATTTTTCTGAAAATAAGGAGCATTACATTGTGATTCATCCATGTTTAAATTCCAGGATTGGGCGACACTATCGTTCAATGTCGTTCGGATTTCTTGCTGTCAGCGTTCTACTGATATCAGTTTTCATCCTTGGCTGCGGGGACGAAGGGGACGCGGTTGAAGATGGAACTGGCGGGAGAATAGACGTTTTGCAACCTGCGACAACGTCCCCACTTGTTGAACCCTCGTCTCAAGTTGAGGAAGCTGATGTCCCTGAGCCTCCTGAAGTTATTGAAGAACCTGCGATTTCCTTTAAAAACGACATTGCCCCTATTCTCGCAGAACGGTGTGCAACTCCCAGATGCCACGTTGCGGGCGGCGCAGCGAATCTGAATTTGACGATGTACAACGCTTTCAAACAAGGCGGAGTGAGCGGGCCCGCCTTCGTTGCGGGAGATGGCAAAGGGAGCCTCGTTGTCAAGCGCATCGACGGGGGAGGCATGCCTCCTGGCGGCCTGCCTTTAGACAAAGAACAAATCCAGCGCTTCATTGATTGGATTACTGAAGGTGCCGAAGACAACTAACCCTTTTCTGTATCATATCATTTTGTCACCTTTGAGTCAATGCTAAAATGTTGGAGGCCTCGCGGATGGAACGATTTTAAGGATTGCCCATCCGCGAGGGAGATATGAAACGGGTTGAATTAACGAGAACTCTAGGTTAACAGGAAAAAGAGGCTTGCTTATCATATCGCGTAAGACGGTAAGAAAATTGAGAACCGGTGTTGTGTAAACTAAAATATCTGATAGGTTTAGGTAATGGATTTCCCCGATAAACCTTCAGATGCAAATGATTCTGATAAAACAAGTCAACGGATTTGATGCCGAACGCTTCCAATCAAAACAACATCGGAACAAAACGAAAAAATGTCAGCGTCCGCGCGGTAATTATCGCGCTCATTTTAACCATTCCAAATTCCTACTGGCTGATGATTAACTGGGGCCCTTCCGGTTATAGCAGCGGCCAGAGTTTCCCTACCGTATCCACCGTCTATTTTAATGTCATTTTTATTATTCTCCTCCTGATGGCGATAAATCCGCTACTCCGAACAATACGAGAAAATGCAAGCCTCAGCGATGGTGAATTAATGGTGGTGTACCTCCTGTTATCCATTGCGTCCTCCCTGGCTGGGCATGACACGCTTCAGATATTGTGGCCTCTACTTACCTATCCTATATGGTTCGCGAGTCCTGAGAATGAGTGGGGAGAACTGTTTCATCAGCACATGCCGCCGTGGCTGACTATCAAAGAGCGGAGTGTGTTAGCAACATTTTATCAAGGGGAAGGCTCACTTCACACTTCAGAACACTTACAACTTTGGATGACTCCGGTATTATCGTGGTGCTCCCTCATTATCGTGTTAACGTGTATGATGCTTTGTATCACACTGCTTATCCGCCAGCAATGGGTAACGCATGAGAAATTAAGTTATCCAGTGATTCAGATTCCGCTTCATTTGACAGAAAAAGGGGGCCGGAGCTTGCTTACAAATCGGCTGTTTCTGCTAGGAGCGATACTTGCCGGTGGAATGAATTTACTTAACGGGCTCCATTTTCTTTTTCCAACTGTCCCGGGATTAGGGGGCAGCCTCTACAATTTAGGGCAGTATTTCCAAACAAAACCACTTAATGCGATTGGTAGACTTCCGATTGCGGTTTATCCGTTTGCAATTGGAATGAGCTTTTTCATCCCTTTAGAGCTCTCATTCTCGATTTGGTTTTTCTATCTTTTCCATAAAATAACGCGCGTGTGGGGCACAATGGCGGGAATTGGCCACCTGCCGGGGTTTCCATTTCTCGATGCGCAATCTTTTGGTGCCTGGTTTTGCCTAGGGATTTCGGCAATCTGGTTGACTCGAAAATTCATTATGCGCCAAGTGAAGAACGCTTTCAGTAATAGGACGGATGTTAAAAGTAGTCGAGTTACAAGTTTTGCGATTGCCGGCTTACTATTCGGAAGTGTTTTTATTTTCTTTTTCTTCAAAAGTGCAGGGGCATCAATACTGAGCACTGCGGGTTATTTCACACTCTTCTTCGCGCTAGCGGTGGCGATTACACGTATTCGGGCTGAAGTGGGGCCTCCAGCGCACGATGTTCCCTGGCGGCCCGATAAGGTACTAGTCTCTTTCTTTGGCACCCGTCGCATTGGAGCAGAGGGACTAACAACGTTCAGTATGTTTCACGGATTCAACCGCTCCTACCGTTCTCATCCGATGCCGATTATGTTAGAGGGATTCAAAGTAGCACAGGTACGCGGATTGATTCACAACCGTTTTGTGCTCTCTATCATCTTAGTAACTATAGCCGGGACAATCTCTTCGGCGTGGGCATACTACGCCCAAGGCTATCACTATGGAGGTGCCGTTTACGGTGAGCAAGCTCAATGCCGTTGGACTTATGAGCAGCTAAAGCTGTGGTTGATTAACCCGCAATCTATAGATATTGGTGCAGTTTCTGCTTCCAGTGGTGCGATTGCCTTAACAACATTATTGATGGTGCTCCGTCGCCGATTTATCTGGTGGCCATTCCATCCTGCCGGCTATGCCCTCTCGCTAAGTTTTTGGAACACAAGTTGGTATTGGTTCTCGATTTTCCTGTCGTGGGGAATCAAAGTGATACTTTTTCAAACTGGGGGTTTACGCACTTATCGTCGTGCGATGCCATTTTTTATCGGGCTTGTTATCGGTGAATTCATTGTAGGCGCGGTGTGGACGTTAATCGGCATCGCCTTAGAACGGCCGATGTATCGATTTATGTTTTAAAAAGAGATGTTCCGTGACAACACCGTTCAGCCATAGGAATTTAGTTTTAACAGTCGTTTTGAGGCAGTCTTCCTCCCTAAAAACTCCTCATAAACGAAAACGATAGATTGAATTCTCTTGAATGCCGAGGCGAAATCTGATATAATAATTAAGGTAACATACGAAACCATAAACCTCTTGAAAATTTGATGTGGTATACCAATAATCAATTCTGGACCCCACGTTCTGTGTACCGATGGGGACATAGACTGACAAGTCTCTTCTGTAAAAGCATGGGGCACCTTGAAGCGAGTGGGGTTGAACACATTCCTCGCGAGGGTGGGGTACTGCTGGTTTCAAACCACGTTAGTTTCCTTGACCCGGTTATTGTCGGTTCCGCAGCAAATCGCGAGGTTCACTTTATGACGCGTAGCAACGTCTTTCGCGTTCCGGGCTTGGGAAAACTCATCTCAGCATATAACGCCTACCCTGTGAATCGGGGTGCAGCTGACTTGGGGGCGTTGAGGCGGACTATTACACTCCTGAAGGAGGGGAACGTCGTGCTCATCTTTCCGGAAGGTACCCGTAGTATTGATGGGAATTTAGGAAATGCACATGACGGAGTCTGCTTTATTGTGAACCGGGCAGGCGTTCCAACGTTACCTGTTTTTCACAGCGGCGCGGAATTGATGCTGCCTCGCGGAAGTAAACGTCTCCGTCGTACGAAACTAACCGTAACCGTTGGGAAACCTATTAAGTTTACAGGGCTGGACAAGTTTGACGTGAAACGCGAACTGTATCAGCACATGGGGCGCCAGATAATGCAAGCAATTGCTGAAGTCAGAGATAAAAGAAAAGATTAGAGAAGATTAGAAGCGTAAAGTTCCTCACCCATGAGAAATGGAGCGGCTAGGGTGATGTAGGATTCGCTAAAATCGTCAAGACATCCCCCTCTTGAACCTGGTATGTTTTACCTTCAACTCGCAGCCGTCCCTGGCTTCGTGCCTGCAGAAAACCGTTACACATCTCCAATTCGAGCCAATTAATAATCTCTGCCCGGATGAAGCCGTGTTCAAAGTCTGTATGGATAACACCGGCCGCCTCAACGGTGGTTTGTCCTTCACGAAGCGTAGACGCTTTAACTTCGTTAGTGTTTCCCGTAAAAAATGTGATTAACCCCAGTAGCCGATAGGAAGTCTGTATGAAACGCGCTAAGGCTGATTTTCCCAACCCCATTTCAGCTACAAACCCCTCTGCTTCCGATGGTTCGAGTTGCGCGATTTCCATTTCCAATTGCGCCGCCAGCACAAAAATCGCTGTGCGTTCATGCTTCTCGTATTTAGAAAATCGGTTAATAATGTCATCCACGCTATCTAATTGTGATTCACCGATATTGCAGATGAGCAGGAGCGGCTTTTGGGTCAAAAATCCGTAACCCCGTATTAATTTTTCCTCATTATCAGACAGGGCTATCGAGCGGAGAGGCGTACCGGCTTCTAAAGTCTGCTGACATTTTTCTAAAAGTCGAAGTTCAGCTTGATGTTCGAGTGATTTCTGGTTTTGAAGTAACCTACGGAGGCGCGCAAGTCTCCTTTCAATCACCTGCAAATCGGCAAACGTAAATTCGAGTTCGACGTTTTCAATATCGCGCTTCGGATTAACAGTTCCATCAACGTGTGGAACCGTTTCATCCTCAAAAAGCCTCACGACGTGCGCGAGCGCATCGACTGTCCGAAGGCTGGCCAAAATTCCGGAATCTAATTCTGCAGCTGCTACATCCGTTTGCAGCACGCCAGCGACATCTACATAATCTATTGTTGCGGGCGTAACTTTTTTCGGTTTGAGCACTGTCGCTAAACGGGTTAAACGTTCATCCGGGACGTTAATCGTGCAGCGGTTTGTCTCCAAACGTCCCGTATACCCCCCAATTTCCGCTGTGGTGTGCCCTAATGCGTTGAAAACCGTCGTTTTTCCAACGTGCGGCCTGCCTACAATGCCTATTTTCATATTTGATTTTTATCCCACTCCGGGTAGCGGTTTAGGGTGTTTAATCCGTTCTTGAAAGACCTCTTCTTTTCGTTACCCATTCAGAACGGACACCCTCCCACAAGAACCTTGTAGAAGGGTTGAAGGGTTTTGGATTGCGACAGCCTTCGCAAATATGAGAACATCTAGAAAATTGAATGGCTCTAGCATCCGATACAAAACAATTGACAGCGTTACCATAAAATGATACACTAACTTAAAAAGAGCAAAATTCCCAAGCTATCGTCGCTAGACACCCCGATAAAGCGCGCTTGCAAACAAAAAGGCAACGTATGAAGATTTTGATTTTCATACAATGTTCGTGAATTATAACTTCGAGGTAACCCCTATATGACTTCTCAGAACCGGAAATGGACTAACCCTATCAGTAAAGTTTTGATTGTTATCTTAATAGTCATCGTATGTCTTGCCATTTTACAATGGTTTATCATTAAAGAACTGTTTAGCTTCGGAACAACAATGGTGAAAGACTCACTGATTAAACAGGCACCTGAAGACGTTGAACGCGCCTATATTCACCAAACATTTGAACGTGTTAAGAACGCTGGGCAGCAGCTGCCACTTAGCTTCCTGACCGGAAAAATTAGTCTCCGAAAAATTAAAGAGGCTGGAAGATATGCAATGGAAGCAAACGCTGATGAGTTTTGGGATGCTGAAGAAATTAACACCCTTCTCCGTATGATGAATGCCTCTGTCGGGTTTAAAAGAGCAACCGAGGAACGCGATGTCGATGCAACTCACACCCCCTTATGAAAAATTTGCCTACGCCTATGATAGGATGATGAAAAATGTCAACTACACGCGTTGGGCATTCTATATTGAATCACTTTTTGATAAATACGATTGTAAGCCCCGGCGTATCCTAGATATTGCTTGTGGTACAGGAGCTTTAACGGTGCTGTTAGGTTCAAGGGGCTATGAGATGACAGGCATTGATAGGGCAAACGGTATGCTTGACATCGCGCACCAAAAAGCGGAAACGGCGAATTTAGACATTGAATTCTATAAAGGCGACATGCTCAATTTTCAGTTAAACCAGCAGTTTGATACAATCCTTTGTACCTATGATAGTATTAACTATGTTCGCGATGAAGATGAATTAAGCAGTATCTTCGAAGCGGTTTCTGAGCATTTAGCACCCAATGGACTATTTATCTTTGACGTCACAACTGAGCGAAACATCGTCGAGCATTTTCACAATAGGACGTTCGCTGAAAATCACGAAGACTATACCTACATCTGGAAGAACAGTTACTTCCATCACTCGAAAACATGCACAACTCGACTCACTTTTTTTATTCGAGACGGGGCACGGTTCCACCGATTTCAGGAAATTCACCAGCAAAAAATGTTTGATGTCGGCACCATTGAAGGGCTACTCAAGGCTTCTGGATACAAAGCGCTGAGTGCCTTCGATATGTATACTTTCAACAAGTGGAGTCGCCATTCAGATCGGATTAATTTCACTGCCCGTTTCAAGTGAACTGCTCAGGGTGTTGCCCATCTACATCGCCTAAAATTAGAGTTCCTCAGCAATCATGTCTCCAACTTGTTCGGTAGTGTACCCCATTTTCCCGGCCCCGAGTTCTTTAATCTTTCCACTAGCCAGCAGGGCACTGATAGATTTCTCAACGGCTATAGCGGCTTCTGTCTGTCCGAAATGCTCGAGCATCATCCCTGCCGCCCCGATTGCAGCAATCGGGTTAATTTGATTTTTGCCCGTATAGCGAGGGGCGGAACCGTGAATAGGTTCAAACATCGCCACACGCTCTGGGTTCAAATTCGCGGATGCGGCAATTCCCATCCCGCCCTGAATCATTGCCCCCAAATCCGTGATAATGTCTCCAAACATATTACAGGTTACGATGACATCAAACCACTCAGGATTTTTCACCATCCACATCGTCGTTGCATCAACAAGCGTGTGTTCTTTCTTAATATCCGGGTAGTCCTCTCCAACCTCAGCAAATACCCGCTGCCACAAATCATGTGCATAGGTAAGAACGTTACACTTATCACAAAGCGTCAACGTGTTGTCCTTATTACGCTTACGGGTAAATTCAAAAGCATATCGTATACAACGTTCTACCCCTTTATAGGTGTTAATCATTTCTTGAATGGCGACTTCATCGCGGGTACCGCGTTTCAGAAATCCCCCGATCCCGGCATAGAGTCCCTCGGTATTTTCGCGAACGATGACAAAATCAATATCTTCCGGGCCCTTGTCCTTGAGAGGCGTGGGCACTCCCGGATAGAGTTTCACCGGACGCAAATTGATGTAGAGCTCGAGTTCAAACCGAACCTTTAGCAGAATTCCTTTTTCTAAAATGCCGGGTTTAACATCCGGGTGCCCAATCGCACCGAGATAAATCGCGTCGAGCCCCCGAAGTTCTTCTAGGACAGATTCCGGTAGCACCTCGCCAGTTGCCAGGTAACGCTCACCGCCGACATCATATTCAACGGTTTCATATTGGAATCCTGCCTGCGCAGCTGCCGCCCCGAAGACCTTCATCGCTTCACGCGTTACTTCGGGGCCAATTCCATCACCAGGGATAAGGCCGATTTTATACATAGGTTCCTCCGATACTGAGTCTCATCTACCTATAGTATCATATGTTTAATAGGCTTGAATTTTAGGATTCGTTATATTTTAACATATCTGTGCGCATATTACAAGAAAGAGCTTTGCTTCAGGAATATCAGTTGATGGAACCGCGCGGTGAGACAACATTCGCGCCCGGTTCAGAAAATAGAGATAACCCAGTTCTATTATTTCTTTCAAAAAAGTGCAAAAATGCTATAATAAACTCTAACTGAAGCCTGAAACCTGAATTGAGGAAACCGTTGATAGCCGAAGCACGCCTGAAAACAGTTCTGAACAAATTTCAAGAACTCAAGCTACTCGTCATTGGGGATTTCTACCTTGATGCTTACTGGTACATCGACAAAACACGTTCTGGGCTCTCGTTAGAAACGCCTTGGCATACCAACCCTGTTGTAGCACAACGTTATAGCCCCGGTGCGGCTGGAACCGTCACAAATAATCTGAATGCATTGAGTGTCGGCGAGTTCTATACATTAGGTGTTATCGGAGAAGATGGATTTGGCCGGACACTCATGAGTTGCTTAGAAGAAAATAGGTGTATTACAGATTTTATGGTGCATGCCCCCGAGTGGGTTACACCTACCTATCTGAAACCGATTCATCGCGGCTATGAAAATGTGGAAACCGAGGGTTCTCGATTTGATATTGAAAACCAAATTCCAATGTCTGACACCGTTGAAACCGCGGTAATAGATGCCCTTCAAGAATGCATATCTCGCGTTGATGGCGTCATTATCGGAGAGCAGATGCCGCATGAGAATTTAGGGGTGATTACCAACAAAGTTAGGGACAAGCTCTGCTGCCTCGCCCGGAAACACAGAGAAAAGATTTTTCTCGCTGATTCTCGTACACGTATTGGGTGCTACCGAGACATTATCATTAAACCGAACCAATTTGAGGCAAAACGCGCCATTGAACCGCATTGGGATGGAAAAACGGTTTCCAGGGAAATGGCAGCAGATTGCGCGCTAACCCTGGCACAACAGACGCAGAAAACCGTATACGTTACACTTGGTGAAGGGGGAATTCTCGTCTGTCACCACGGCAGGTTGACGCATATTCCGGGCATTTCGCTTGATTGTGATACCGATACCGTGGGAGCAGGCGACAGCGTATCGGCAGCAATTGCTTCTACGCTCTGTAGCCTCGGAGCGGAAGCGGCAATTGAGGCTGCGTACGTCGGAAATCTGGTTGCCTCAATTACTGTCACCAAGCTTGGCACTACGGGCACTGCAACCCCTAAAGAAATCCTACAACGTCATCGGAGCCACCTGAGTCTATGAACGTTTTTGATGCAATTACACACCGCCGGAGCCACCGGGGCGAATTTCAGAATCGCGCTATTGATGAAAATCACCTCGGCAAACTCATCGAAGCGACACGGTGGGCGCCCTCACCTTTTAATGTTCAACCGTGGGAACTCATCGTCATTCAAGAACATCCGGGAAAAGAGCACCTCGCCACTCTTACTGAAAATACCATCGTCGCACAATTCAAGGATGCCGAATTTTTAGATGCTAACAGCCGGTGGATACGTCTCACTGAAGCCGAATGGCGAGAACATCAGGATGGCATCCTCTTGAGCGAACACGTCACACTGCCGAAGCTCCTTCAAAATTCCCCTGAGAAATTGAGATTGCTGCTGAAAAATGCAAAATCCCTGACAGTTTTAGGGCATTTAGGGGCAGGAAAAGTGCCTGGGAAAGAAATTGCGGAACACGTTCGCGCTGCACCTCTGCTCATGCTCGTTACGATGAATTGCAACCGGCAGCCACCGGGTGAAGGAGCAAAACGCTGGATGTGGCTCAGCATCGGGATGCTCATTCAGAATCTGCTGCTCTCCGCGACTGCCCTCGGGATTGGCGTACAGTTCATCAGCGCGCCTTTAGAAAATGCAGAACACCGTAATCAAATCCGTCAGTTTTTCAACATTCCTACATCACATGAAGTGATGACACTACTCAGACTCGGCTACACTCATGAAGACAGGAGGGAGTCTGTTAGATTAGAACCGACGGCGTTTGTGCATTTCGAAAAGAGAAATGTCAAGTAGTTCCAACATACCGACTGCTAGATTTATATGTCAAAACGATATGGCACTGAGTCGCTAGCGACTTTGCAACAACGCTTTTAGGGCCGCTTTCTTCTTTTTTAGCCGCCGTTTCTGACGTTGGCGGATTTGAGTCCGGCGACGGACTTGGCCGCTTTTACTGCGGGGCATAGAATTTCCTCCTTTCCTGGTATCCTGGGCCGAAGAATGTATTTTTTTCTAAGATGAGGCTGCCCTGACAGTCAAGTGTTAATGCTTTTGGCGAGATACAGGACAGCAGACTCACACTGTGATTCAACCTCATTCATTGCAATTGTAAGCTCTGATTCGGAACGTGCTTGCAAAAGGAGCCTATCATCGGTAACCGTTATGTAGTAAATACAATTAACGTGGACAAATCCAATTTGGGTTTCTGTTTCTTCATTTAACATAAAGGCTGAATTCGTTTCGAAAATTTCCCTAATTGCCACGCCTTGAAAATTTTTATACAGTGCACGTGCAGAAAGCGAATCTGGAGAAAAGACGTCAGATGAGTCATCCTCTGATATGACATCTGTACCCGGCAGCGCTGTACCACTCATAGAAGCAAGAGGAGATGCCGATGTGTCTGGTAACCGTGGTTTTTCATCAAGTGTCGGTGTTTGGATTGCCGGTGGTTGTGCATGAACCGCCTTCAATGCCTTAAGGAATTCGATATCAGTTGCGCTTAACTTCGCTCCCGTCTCTAAATCCGCTATCTCTAAATTGACAACCTCATCGACATAGAATTCATAGAACTCCTGCTGTTCATGTGTCCTATTTTCAGCCTTTAACACCTCAAGGAGTTTGGTTTCAGCTGCGTTTAAATTCGCTTTCCCTTCTAACTTCGTTTCCATCTCTAAATTCGCTATCTCTAAGTTGACAACCTCATCGACATAGAATTCATAGAACTCCTGCTGCTCAGATATTACATCCGTTAACTGACGCCCTCCCTTCTCCCTCCATTTCGCTAAAACGCTTGCCCGCACCAGCTTCTGTGCTTGCTTGTCTTCAGGCGTTATCCGAGCCAGAATATCCAAAACCTCATCCTTCGTTCTCGGTTGCACACCGCCTTTCCCCTTCAGTTCAGCAGGCTTGCTTGAGTCTACAGTTTTAGCGATTCTAATTCGGGAAAGCATTTCAAATTCTGGCTGGGGGGAAAGAGCCGCGGGTACGTGCACATCTTTCTTTTCTTGAACCTCAGTATGCTCCAGTTGATTTTCTGCAATTTGCAAATAGGGAGAATCTTCATCTGTTTTGAGTTTAGTTACAGAGCCAGCAATTTCCGGTAGGCTCGTGAATCCACTCGTCATTTCTTCTGTCATGTCAATCACGTCTTCATATTCCAAAACATTTGAAATGATGCTTTTGACATCCTCGCTCTTGTCCATGATGATATTTTCTTTTGTAACGAGCCGTCGCAGTGTTTGGATGCCAATAGACTGGATGAGTGGGTGAAAGACTAATATTTTTTCTGGGACGTATTCAAAAATTGAGCGCGTGGCATGGGCGACTTCCGCCATCTCGCGGTTACCGGCGAGATTCAACCGGTTCTCACAAGTCTTGAGTACTTGAATTAATTCCTGCATGAATTCAGGGGTTACAAGGTTTGGAAGAATTTCAGTTCGGAAATGCTCCCATGCACGTTCGGCTTGTTCCCTCTCTTGTATGTGTTCAACGCGTTCGGGCATCGACTGTGTAAGGGGCTCTATCGCGTCACTTCTCTTTCTCAATTCAAGTAAGGCATCCCGTTCGGTTAAAGGCGTACTCTCATTCAACATCTCATAGTCGTCGAGAAGAGCTGTCACGCATGTGTACATCAATTCAAAATCGAAATGTACACTTTCGAATTCAGGTTCGTCGAGCAGTTCACGGCTTTGTGACATGAAATTGCGGAACCGCTCTTCCTCTAACCTCTCTCTAGGGAGTCTACGTTGTTTTTCTATTGCAATTTGCTTTTGCCTGGATTTCCGGTCGCGATTGCGCTTTTCACGTTTTCGGGCAACATTCGCGCTCCTACGTCCCTTTTTCTTTGCCATTGGAGTATCTTCTATTGCGCTTATACTAAATTTTGTTCAAATCTATAATATTTTTAGTATATAACAAAATGAAATACATTGTCAAGGTTTTCTACATGAGATAAAGAAAGATCTTTTTAGGTTGATATCTGAATTGAAATATGATATAATTGTATTATAGAAAAACGATTTATTAGACGTTGCACAACAGTTCAAGAACATCACTTAATCTCTGCTCCCTGTCGAAGTCTTCTACTTGCAGTGGAGCCGTCAGTCCGAAGAGAGGCATTTAATTTTGAAAACCTACGAACTCTTGCTTATCATCACCCCCGAGGACGATGAGAGCGAGGCGAAAACCTTAATCGAAAATGTCCAAGCCATTATCGAAAATGGCGGAACGCTTTTGAAAACCGATTCATGGGGAAAAAAACGGCTCGCTTATCCAATTCAGAAACGCACTGAAGGTTATTATGTGCTTTACATCTTTGAAAGTCCCCCAAGTTTCATTACAGATTTAAACCAATTGCTGCGCGTCATTGAACAGATTATGCGCCATATGATTGTCCTCTATGAAGGCGATGTCAAGCAGTTAAAAGCAGCTGCGAATGAATCTGAATCCGAAAGCGCTGAAAACGATGATAACTGAAAAAACTACACGGAGCCGATCGAGTAAATAATCAGCACGTAAAATTTAATTTTCACCTGCCACGCGCAGGACTTTATAGCGACTAGATTATGTGCTGTCGCGTTAAGTTCCGAATTTAATGATTGGAAATGGCCAAGAAGTCTCTCACGAGATACATCAAGGAACTTGCACGTCACATGAGTCTTATCGCTTCCCGATAAAAAAGGAGCAATCATGGCAAGCTACAACAAGGTTATTCTAATCGGAAATCTCACCCGTGACCCGGAGATGAAATTTCTTCCGAATGGGAGTGCTGTTACGAATTTTGGACTCGCTATGAATGAGCGTTACACTGACAGGAAAACCGGGGAACAGAAGGAAAGTGCGTGCTTCGTTGAAGTAGAGACGTGGGGTAGACAAGCCGAAATCGCGAACGAATATTTGACGAAAGGAAGGCCCGTTTTCATTGAAGGTTCTCTCAAGTTTGACTCTTGGGAAACAGAAGATGGGAGTAAGCGAAGTCGGCTTTCGGTTCGCGCTTTTCGTATCCAGTTCATCGGCGGGCGCCAGGATGGTGATGGAACCGACGGTGGGTATGCTGAAGCCCGTCCGGCAGCTGCACCCACAATGTCAGAACCTTCACCATCGATGGGAGAAGCCGGTCCTTCAACAACAGAGGATGACATCCCGTTTTAAAACCTCACCGTAAGTACAAACGTTCTTCCAACCACTGAAAGGGCGGACATCACAGCCCGCCCTTATATATTGAATTGAAAGGAAATGGCCGAAATCTCTCTATTGAGGATGGGTATCTAGGTACCCGTATTTCAAATGGCCATGTTGTTTTCTACTAACAAGAAAGGAGAAATTTCTATGGCATTCCGCCGGAGACAACGCTTTGGCAAATTTGAATCCGTGGATTATAAAGATGTCGATATGTTGAGAAAGTTTATTAACGAGCGTGGAAAAATTGTCAGTCGCCGTGTCACAGGGTTATCGGCGAAACAACAACGGATGGTGAAACGTGCAGTCAAACGGGCACGGAACATGGCACTCTTACCTTTTACGCGATAATCTTTAAATCGCTAGGACTGAACGCGCAGGTAGCGAAAATTGCCATGAAAAAACGCAGGTATTTAGGAAGCTAATTATGGAAATCATTTTAAAAAAAAGCGTTGAAGGGCTCGGGGGGCCGGGCGATGTACTGAAGGTAGCAGACGGATACGCCCGAAACTACCTCCTGCCAATGCAGTTAGCCGTACATGCAACTGAACGGAGCCGCCGACACTTTGAACACGAAAAACGGATAATAGAACGGCATCAATCCAAGGAACGCGAACATGCTCGCGAAATCGCAGGGCACATCGCCGGTGTCACTTGTAATTTACGCAGACGTGCCGGTGAAAACGATAGGCTTTTCGGTTCTGTTACATCTATGGATATTGTAGAGTTCCTACGCACTGAAGGCTTTGAGCTTGAACGACGAACCATTGAAATGACAGAACCAATTCGTGAACTTGGCGTTTTCATGGTGCCGGTAAAGTTACACACAGATGTCATCGTTGAACTGCGAATCGTCGTCGAACGCGAAGCTGAAGAATAACATTCGGGGGCGGATATTATTTTACAGAGGTTAGCCGCCCTTAAAAACTCGGAGCACGGCCTTTCCAATCTCCGTTCCAACATATCAGGGGGCATATGCAGACTGAACCGATTCAACCTCTGGCAGACACGGAAACGGAAAAAGCAGTGTTGGGCGCTATGATGACAGAAACGTCAGTCATTCCGAGGGTTGTAGCATTGCTTGGACACACACATGATGCCTTTTATCTTAGAAACCATCAATTAATCTACACAGCGATTCTTGCAGTCTATGAACGCGTTAACAAAGCAGAACCGCTGTTGGTGGCAAATGAACTCAGCCGCACAGCTATACTCAATCGCGTTGGCGGTACCGACTATCTCTATGAACTACAAGCTCCTATTGTCGAAACCGAAAATACGGAATTCCACGCCGAAATTCTGCACGAAAAATCAACTCGACGACGATTAATGCGCGCAAGTACGCAGATTCAAGAACTCGCACAAAATGAGGACGTAGAACTTGCCGAAGTACTCAACCAATCGCAAGAGGCAGTTTTTGAGTTAGGACAAACTGAAGCACAACGCGGGTTCGCAGCAATCCGACCGTTGCTGACACAGAGCATTGATGTAATCGAAAAACTGTATCATAAAAAGGATAGGTTCCTCGGCATCCCAACCGGATTTACGGATTTCGATATCATGACATCCGGGTTACAGCCGGGCAACTTTATCATTATTGCCGCACGCCCGAGTATGGGAAAAACAACATTGGTGCTGAATATCGCAGAGAACATTGCCTTGGAACAGGAACTCCCTATTGCTATCTTTAGCCTTGAAATGCCAGCACAGGATGTTGTGATGCGAATGCTCTCAGCCCAATCAAAGATAGATTTCGGTAGGCTCCGTACCGGCAATTTTAGTGAAGAGCGTTGGGGGCCACTCACAGAAGCCGCTAGCCGATTAGCAGAAGCACCTATTTTGATTAATGACAACCGTGGTCTAACCGTTCAGGCGTTACGGGCCGAAGGACGCCGATTGAAAGGTGAACACGAGAATCTTGCTTTAATTATTGTTGATTACTTACAACTTCTCAGAGGAACAGGCAAATATAACGCACGAGAACAGGAGATTTCAGAAATCTCCCGCTCCCTCAAAGTGCTTGCCTGGGAATTAAACGTTCCTATTATCGCATGCTCACAGCTCAGTAGGGAAGTGGAACGTCGTCCCGATAAACAGCCCCAACTCTCTGATTTACGCGAATCCGGGGCTATTGAACAAGACGCAGACCTTGTCGCTTTTCTCTATCGCGAGGACTATTACCAAGATGATGAAAACAATGACAACAAGGTTGAAGCTAATCTTCTGATTAAAAAGCAACGAAACGGCCCCACAGGAACCATAGTCCTCTATTTTCAAAAAAATCAGATGCGATTTGAAAATGCAAGTTATTAGATGTGAGTCGATTAAAACAATCCCTAGAGGAACATTAGCTGCACTCAAGCCACATCCTTGCTAGAAATAAGCATTTCTGATGGAAAAATTCACGCCAAGCCATCGTTATCGCTAGCACATAGAAAAATATGAATCAGCAACCCGCTATAAGCGATTTTTCAGGAGGAATTGGGGTTACACTCAAAATTCGATTGCGAGATGCACTCTCCGAAATAGGAGATGCTTTTAACTTATTTTCCCAAACGCTTGTTCAGATTTTCCGGCCGCCTTTTCAATTCGATTTGCTGATTAAGCAATTACTACTCATCGGTTTTAACTCCTTATCCGTTGTTCTCATTTCCGGATTTTTCACAGGTATGGTATTAGGAATACAGGGGTACATTCAGTTAAAGCCATACGCCGTAGAAGGTTCTGTTGCTCGCTTTGTCTGTGTATCTGTGGTAAAGGAACTTGGGCCAATGATTACCGCTTTTGTACTCGCCGGACGAATCGGGGCCTCAATTACTGCTGAGCTCTCGACAATGAAAGTTACAGAGCAAATTGACGCGCTTGAAGTGATGGGAACAAACCCTATCAAATATTTAGTCGTACCGCGGTTCCTCGCTTGTGCTATCATGCTTCCGACGCTTACTATATTCTCAACCTATGCCGGGATTGCCGGAGGGCTTATTTCTGTCGTCACTTTATTTCATGTAAACCAGGCTTTTTTCTTGTTGGAAGTGCAGCGGAATCTATTTGTAGCAGGTATACTCGTTAGCTTAATCAAGGCAACCTCATTCGGGATGGCGATTGCAGCAGTTGGTTGCTATAAGGGATTTAGTATACCAACCGCAGGGGGAGCAGAGGGCGTTGGCATAGCAACAACCGGCTCCGCCGTTATTTCCTTAATAGCCATCTTAGTATTGGATTTTGTTTTAAACCACATTCTCTTTAATATGTTAGGGTGGGTATGAACAAAATGGCCGCAACATGCATCTACATACCAGCAAAAAGTTTACATAACCGAAATACGATACCAAAAATATGATTTCTGTGAGAAATATCAAAAAGAAATTTGAGGGAAAAAATGTCTTAAATGGACTGAGCCTTGAGATTCCGAGTGGTGAAACTGTCGTCATTATGGGACGTAGTGGATGTGGCAAAAGTGTACTCCTCAAAATTATCACCGGGCTCCTCTCCCCTGATTCCGGGGAAATCTGGTTTGAAGGCACAGAAATCTCAAAACTCAATGATAAAACACTCAATGCAATTCGCAGAAAAATTGGGATGCTTTTTCAGTCATCCGCCTTATTTGACTCAATGACTGTCGCTGAGAACGTTGCTTTTATGCTTGAACAGCACACAAACTTCAGTAAGACGAAAATACGGGAGATTGTCGATGAGAAACTTAACCTCGTTGATTTAGATGGCGTTCAGGAACTACGCCCCGCGGAACTCAGCGGCGGAATGCGAAAACGCGTTGGGCTCGCACGCGCACTCGCGTTTAATCCCGAAGTGATTTTCTACGATGAACCGACAACCGGACTCGACCCGGTTACATGTAATGAAATTAATCAACTTATCTGTAATCTCCATGAAAAACTCAATGTCACGTCCGTTGTCGTCACACACGATATGCACAGTGCTTTCAGCATTGCGACACGGATGGTGATGATACATGAAGGAAAGCAGATTGCCTACGGAAGCCCGGCCGAGATTATTAACCTGGATAATCCAATTTTACAAAAATTTATTTTGTTTGGCGCGCCAGAGCAGATTCTCAACATGGACAATCCGGTTTTACAAGAATTTATCAGGAGAGGGTGATGAGAAAACGCCAACATACAAATGAAACAAATTTAAAATTCTGGAGTCCCACTGTTAAAGTTGGAACGATGCTCATCACAGCCGCTGTGTTACTCGTTCTACTTCTTATAAACGCTGAAAATTGGCCATGGGCAACTACCGGTGATGAATTGCAATTTCAGTTCAGTAGTGCAAATGGACTTTACATAGGAGCAGGTGTATACTTATCCGGCGTCCCCATCGGGAAAGTCATCGGTATCAAACTTTACCCCGAAAGAAATGATGTTGAAATTCGAGCGAAAGTCAGAAATGGATTTCAGAGATTGCGTCAAGGATGTAGGGCTAGAATCGGTATGAACGGGTTTGTTGGTGAAATTTACATTGCGTTAGATAACGGGCCAATAGGAAATTCCCCTTTAAAACCTACAGATTTGCCCATTATTGGAAGAAAGCCTGTCAACGCGCTAGAATTGCTTGAACAAACAAGTCAGGGTATGGAACAAACCGTTGAATTGATTACAACCGCAAATCAAATCCTGCAAACAAATCAGGAAGCTATACAACTCGGCATCAAGGAAACACGTGAAGTTATCGCGCTGACTGGCAGGACGATTGAAAAGTTAAGCGGCGATTTCGAAGAATTGGTGGAAACGTTGAATTGGGTGACGACTGAAATGGATGGCCCTTTTCAACAGATACTCATCAAGGTAAATCGACTCATTAGTCAGTTAGAAAGTGATTCATTAATGATGAGCAGCCAAATCGGTGATATTACCCGTGAATTGCTAAAAGCGATTAATCGCAATTCCCCAAAACTAAATGACATTTTAACAGATGTGCAGGAAAGTGCAGCCTTATTTCGAGAAGTAACCAAGGGGGTTCAAGACAATGTCAATACGCTGACATCCAATGTTCACGCCCTTGTTTCGCAAGGAAGCCGCGTTGTTGAAATAGGTGAGGCAAACATGACGCCAATTTTAGAGAATCTGCGGGACACAACCGAGGCATTCATCACATTAGAGAAAAATATCAATCGACTTTTGGTAGCAGTCCAAGAAGGGGAAGGTACCGTTGCACAACTGATTAACACGCCCGGCCCCCTTCAGGACGCCCGACGCACTTTGCAAAACGTCAACGACACCGTGAGCGCCATGATGCAATTCACAAAAAGAACCGAACAAGAACTGGCAAATTTCGAGCCACCAAAGGTAGGATGGGATTATGAACTCCGTTATTTAAGCCTTGATGAGAATGTACATAATGAGTTGGCGATTTTACTATCTTCCAAAGCGAAAGCATCCTATAGATTTGGGTTAGGGGTTCGGGACGAAAAAATCGCTTATGAATTTCAATACGGGTACAATGTAACAGATTTTTTGCAGGCACGCGCCGGATTCATGCGTTCTAAGGTAGGAATCGGCATTGAAATGTGGTTGTTGGCACAACGACTCGGTATCACTGTGGAGGGCGTTGGGTTAACAGGCAACATACCTGAATTGAATACAGAATTGACCTTCCGTTTTTGGCGACAAGGCGAACTGCTCTTCGGAATCGAAGATGTCATGCAGAAAAGACGTTGGACAACCGGGTTTCGCTTCCTCGCCGGGCAGTGGTAAACTCTTAAAAACGCGACAGGATACAAAAATTCGCGCAGCCGCTTTCACGCCCGAAGAATCGCAATCGCGAAAAAATCTTTACGGATACCGGGATTTACATGCGAAATCAGACTTAGCTTACCTGGAAATAAAAAATTCATATGGCACGAGAAAAACGCAAATTTGTCTGCCAAGAATGTGGCTATGCAACCCCACGAACCTTGGGACGGTGTCCTGCCTGTAAAAGTTGGCAGAGTTTCGACGAAGAAGTCGAAGACGCCACACCAGCTACCCCCATACATCGAGTACTCAGGCAGGTATCTAGCAAACCTGAACCGATTTCACAAATTACCGCAAGCGACGTCGAACGGCACCTCACAGGGATGTCAGAATTCGATCGTGCCCTTGGAGGAGGCATTGTTGCAGGTTCTGTCATTCTTATCGGCGGTGACCCGGGCATAGGCAAATCGACACTATTGCTGCAAGCAAGCGATGCGTTAAGTCGGAATTATGGAACCGTCCTATATGTTTCAGGCGAAGAATCCGTCCGGCAGACGAAACTCAGGGCAAGCCGACTCGGCGTCGTTTCCGATACCCTTTATGTGCTATCTGAAAATAATTTGGAACAGATTGCAAAACATATTGATGCCCTTCAACCGAAGGTTATTATCATCGATTCTATACAAACAGTATATTTGCCAAACATCCAATCCGCCCCCGGGAGCGTCACCCAGATTCGTGAATGCACCGGACTTCTAATCACGAATGCTAAGAACAAAAGTATTCCTATTTTTTTAATCGGACACGTTACAAAGGAAGGCTCCCTCGCAGGCCCGCGGATTCTAGAACACATGGTGGATACCGTCCTCTACTTTGAGGGGGAACGACACCACATTTACCGGGTATTGCGCGCGATTAAAAATCGGTTTGGCTCAACAAATGAAATCGGTATCTTTGAGATGCAAAGCAAAGGGCTTGTAGACGTGCTTAACCCCTCACAACTCTTCTTAAGCAATACAGATGAGGAGGTTTCCGGCTCTGTTGTCGTGTCCAGTATGGAAGGGACGCGCCCGTTATTGATGGAGGTACAGGCATTAGTGGTGCCGACAAACTACGGAAACCCGCGCAACACAACAACAGGGGTAGATAGACACCGTATCGCATTGCTTATCGCTGTACTAAATAAACGCGTCGGGATTGACGTCGGTGACTCCGATGTCTTTGTCAACATTACAGGCGGATTACGGGTTGATGAACCCGGGATTGACTTGGGGGTGCTAATCGCAATTACCTCTAATCATCGCGATATCCCTATTAATAAACGCACCGTCGTTATCGGGGAGGTGGGACTCGGTGGCGAAATTCGCCCCGTCACTCATGTTGAAAAACGGCTCAGAGAAGCAGCCAAGTTGGGGTTTGAACGCGCAATTTTTCCCGATTATAACCGAAAGGGGTTAAAAGTAAATGAAGACATTGAATTGATAGGAGTGCGTGATATCTATGATAGCTTGAGTGCTTTGATGTAAATTCATAAATGAATAAATTAAAAAGCCTTCACGAATGAGTCTAGATGCCGACATGTTAGATTGGTTTTAAATGAGTCATCGCATAAAACTTAACTGTATTGCGAGAAAATTATGAAAATTTGGGGGCTACGTCTCTTTTTCATTGCAATAAGTGTCTTAAGTTGCTACCTCGTTTATAGCAAGCCGTTCCCCGCACTTGTGGGATTCACTTGCTCAATTCTCCTTGTTGGCGCGGAGCTATGCCTTCATAACCCGCGCGCACGCAGCATTGCCACCAGTATGATTGGGCTCTTTGTAGCGCTGTTAATCACTTATCTCTTTCTTTTTATCCTTCCGCAACTCGCTTATGGCTTAAAGATAGCAATTATACTAAGTGGAAGTTACTTTGGAATGTTAGCGGGATACCATTTCGCTGAAAACGGGGATTTAGCAAATCTGATAAAAGCAAATCGAGAAGTTAGAACAAAGGATAACGTTTTGCCGAACGTGGAAAATCCAGGCGAATTGCAAAACACTTCTACAATTTTGGACACAAGCGTTATTATTGATGGAAGAATTCTTGATATCTCTAAAACAGGGTTTATTACCGGGCCACTTGTTATACCCAAATGCGTTCTCAGCGAATTGCGACAGATTGCTGATTCAACAGAATTACTCCGGCGGAATAAAGGACGGCGCGGTTTTGATATTCTACGTTCCCTTCAAAACAATCCCGGGATTGTTGTTAAGATAATCGATGAAAAATTACCACATCTCGCTGAAGTTGATGCAAAACTAATTCATCTTGCCGAGAAACAGAACGCCAGAATTATTACAAACGACTTAAACTTAAACAAAGTCGCTGAACTGCAAGGTGTAAAAGTCTTGAATATCAACGAATTGGCTAATGCCGTACGCCCCGTCGTCATCACAGGAGAAGTGATTCAGATACAGGTACTTAAAGAAGGTAAGGAACCAAACCAAGGCGTAGGCTATTTGGAGGATGGAACCATGGTTGTCGTTGAATACGGGAAACCCTATGTCGGACAAACACTTGATGTCGTTGTTACACAAATATTGCGAACAAATGCAGGACAGATGATTTTCACACGGAGAAAAGTTGATGAGATGGACACATATGAACTATAAGATATCCACTCTCATTCCAGCAGCCGGTGATGGGACACGACTAAACCGTGCCGCTAAGAAGCCTTATTTAAGTTTAGCACAGAAGCCGATTTTGGCACATACAATTCAGAAATTTGAACAAAACACCGCCGTAGACGAGATTTGGGTGATTGTTAATGAAGACGATTTCGATAAATGTCACGACACTGTTTTAACACCTTATCCCTTTGAAAAGGTTCGAGGACTCGTCCCAGGAGGAGAAATCCGGCAGATGTCTGTCCAAAATGGAATTCGCGCGCTCGCCGATGATGTTGATTTCGTTATTGTTCATGATGGCGTACGCCCTTTTGTAACTGATGAAATAATTTTTGAGTGCATCGCCGCAGCAGCTGAATGCGGGGCCGCTGTCACAGCCGTACCTGTCACGGAGACAATTAAGGTTGCAAACGAAAACGCATTCATCGTTGAGACACCCCCACGCCAAAAACTCTGGACGGTGCAAACACCACAGGTTTTTCGGAAATCTCTTTTAATTCAGGCACATCAAGCAGCCCAAGCACAGCAAATTATCGCCACTGATGACGCGGCTCTGGTTGAACAGTTAGGATACCCCGTTAAATTGGTGGAGGGCACCTACTCAAATCTAAAGATAACAACACCCGAAGATTTGCTCATTGCTGAAACGCTCATTGAAAAACGCTTTTTTCTTAATAGAAGCGATAAGACAGGTTCCGTATGAACGATAGCCTCGTGACAAAAATACGCAGTTCATAGAAAAAGAACCGTCTTTAGCGCGAAAAAAGGCTGAGGAATAGACAAAAAAAATGAGAATCGGTATCGGTTATGACGTCCATCAGTTCGCTGAAAATCGGAAATTGATTTTAGGCGGACTTGAAATCCCTTACCATCGTGGAATGTTAGGGCATTCCGATGCGGATGTCTTGACGCACGCGATAATAGATGCTATCTTAGGGGCACTGGCATTAGGAGATATTGGTACACACTTTCCTGATACGGATGCTCGATATGAAGATATGGACAGCCTCATCTTACTCCGGCAGGTTTTGGAAAAAGTTAAGCTGGAAGGATACAGAATTCAAAATGTTGATAGCACGGTGATAGCACAACAGCCGAAGTTAGCCCCTTACATTCCGCAAATGCGCGTAAAACTTGCGAAGACACTTGAAATTTCCCGCACGCAGATAAGCATTAAGGCTACCACCACGGAGGAACTCGGCATTGTCGGTGAAGGAAAAGCAATTGTCGCCCAAGCTGTAGCATGTTTGCGCCCATTGAAGCAATAAAATTCCTTGATGTAAGGCATCAGGTGAATACCGTTCCAGAACGCCGGGCCCTTTAAATACACGCCCGACGCAAAACCTTTCACGCGAAAAAATTCTGAACCTTTTAATGATTAACGAACAGCTGATGATGATAACGCCCAGAGGTAATCACGCCACGCCTCTAGCACCCAATTGCGATACAGAAAACGGAGGCCCAGACGACAAAACATGGGAATCAAAATCTATAACTCGCTTAGTAGACAGTTGGAAGACTTTATCCCCCTAAGTGTAGAACAGGTAACGATTTACAATTGCGGCCCAACGGTTTATGATTACATCCACATGGGGAATGCACGTACCGCATTAGTGACAGATATTATCCGACGCTATCTCAGATATAACGGCTATCATGTCAAACTCGCTCAAAATTTAACCGATATTGATGATAAGATTATCAAGCGCGCCGCGGAACTTGGTATCAGCGAGAAGCAACTCGCTCATCATAGCGGCGAAGCATTTTTAGAGGATACGCAGCGCCTCGGGATACAACCAGCTGATGTGCATCCGAAAGCTACCGAACATATTACCGAGATAATAGCCCTCATCCAGAAGTTAATTGACAAAGATGCAGCCTATGTCATTGACGGAAGTGTTTATTACCGAGTCAATAGCTTTTCCGAGTACGGCAAACTGTCACATCGTAAGCCTGAAGATTTGCTTGCCGGCGCACGCGTTGAGGTAGATGAACGCAAAGAAGAACCACGTGATTTTGACATGTGGAAGGCAGTGAAACCCGGTGAGCCCTCCTGGGATAGCCCATGGGGGAAGGGAAGACCCGGATGGCATATCGAATGCTCCGCCATGGCAATGAAACACCTCGGGGAAACGATTGACATCCACGTCGCCGGGGAAGACCTGCTGTTTCCGCACAATGAAAACGAAATCGCACAGAGTGAACTCGCAACAGGCGCGACTTTTGCACGCTATTGGATGCATGTCGCTTTTTTGAAAATTGATGGAAAACGGATGGGAAAATCTGAACATAATTTTATTCTCCTACGTGATGCTTTGGACAATTACCCTACCGAAGTCATCCGCCACTTTTTAATCTCCGCACAATATCGGCATCCGCTCGACTACAATGAGAAGAGTTTGATAAAATCTGAAGGCGCCATCCGGCGTTTGAACAATTGCCTCCAGACTTTGAATGCTCATACAAGGCAAAACGTGCCCGAAAAAATCGAACCGATGCCCGAAATCAGCAACCCGGAAGCCGCCCTTCTGACGACGATAAAGCAGACGAAAACCGACTTTAAAATGTCAATGGATGTTGACTTCAATACGGCCCGCGGACTTGGCACCATTTTCACGCTCGTCGCAGCTGTGAATAAATACCTCACCACATTAAAAACGGAAACGGATACCACGACGGCTTTACTCGCACAAGCACGGAATGCACTCATCGAGACGGGCAGCGTTCTCGGTATCTGTCACGAACAGGACACTCATGTTCATAGCGAGACAACAGAAACCTTCAACCACCTCATCACCTTGCTCTTAGATATTCGGCAGGACGCCCGACAGCGCAAGGATTGGGAAACATCGGACAAAATCCGGGAACGCCTTAAACAGCTCAATATTGACATACAGGATACTCGCCAAGGTGCCACATGGAAATTTATATAGTCGTATCAACTCGAAAACGCGTATTCCAATCACGCAACTTTAGGAGGTGAAAAATGATTTATCAACGCATCAGCCTTTTCTTGATTCTCACCGGTTTTTTGAACACGCTCATAAGCTGCGGAGCCCTATTCTCTGAACAGGAATGGAGCGAAAACTACGCTCTTATGAAAGGAGTGAAAGCCACTGTGCCACAGATGATTGATGGTAAGTTGAACACTATTGGGGAAACAACGTTTCCCGCAGGTTCACAAAACTCCTATGGCTCCAACCCCACCTCTGAAGTAGTGGTTGTTCTAGCCGAAAAGAAGGTTATCCGTCGAATTGTCTTGCACTCCGATAATATAACAGAGCTTGCCGTCTATGCAGATAGAGGAAGTATTGTCACTGAAGCCGACTGGCAACTCATTAAAGATGTAAAGAGTGTAAAAAGCAGCCCTATCCAAATTTCCCTGCTAATTCCGTTTCCAACGGACCGAATCCGGCTAAGAGTTTTGGGCACCAAAGATGATGCCCTCCTGAACAGACAGCAACGTGCTCGTTATGGCGGAGGTAGACTTTATGGGGGTGGCAATCGCCGCGCACCCGGTAAAATCCGGGAAATCGAACTCTACGGATACAAATCCACGGAACAGATGGGTGAGGAGAAAGCTAGCGATGCACGCGAAAAAGAACTTGATGATTTGTTGGAACTCGAGTAACATGAACATAACGCAAACGCAATTGACTGGCTAACGCAGTTTTTATTTATAGAACGCTAAGGCGACTGAATTGAGCCGGAATGAACGTAGCCAAACGGACATAAACACTGCCATGCCAAACGGACATAAACACTTTAAGAAAAGAAAAAAGGAGGTATATCCATGCGTTTTAGATTATTAACAATAATGCTCTGTGGGTTGCTCGGACTGCCCGGATGCTTTCTTTCATCCACACCTTCTTATAACTGGAGCAAAAACATTGCTATGGATGCAAATAGCATAGAACCAAAGAAATTCCATGACGACAATTTATGGACGCTAGATGAAACAGCACCCATTCGCGGTGCCGGTAGAGATGAAGCATCTCAACTCGACGCCGATAAATATACCGAAGCCGTGCTTGAATGGGGGAAGTCGCAGCCTATTCAGCACATTGTCGTTAAAGCCCCAGAGGGGGAATTGGAATTCTTCGAAATTCAGTACATGAATCACGAAGGAAAGTGGGTAACCGTAAAACAGGTTAGGGATAACCTGCGCGAAGTCTATAAATTCACCTTACGTCAGCCTATTATGACAAAAAAATTCCGGTTGAAGGTCCCACGACGTTGGGACTCGCGGCGCGTCGGTGGACAGAAACGCGCAACGCGTGGTGAAACAGGTGCACCAACCACGAGCGAATACAAGAAAATTCAGGAAATTGAAATCTACTATGCGCTCCCACCAGAAACGCCTGACACCGCAACAACAGAGTAAATCTGATATGTACACGGGGTAAATCGCGAATTCGCGACAAGTAGCGTTTAAGGTAGAATTCTCTTTTGATTGCACATTAAAAGAGAATTCTACTATTTGAGAGGCACAAGATGCTATCTAACGAAACGATAAGCCTAATTCATTTCAATCTGATTCAAGGTATTGGGCTGAAAACCGTTCAGACCCTACAGGACATCTTCGGGAGCGCAGAACGAGCACTGAAAGCAACATCCTCCGAACTACACAAGGTAGAAGGGCTATCAACTGTCGTACGCGACTGCCTCATTCACAAAGCTACCAAATTCCCATTAGAAAAGGAACTTGAACTTATTCAGCAGCACCGATGTCAGATTGTCACGTTGTATGACGAAGAATACCCATACCTGTTAAAGCAGATTGCCGCCCCACCGTTAGTGCTTTATATCAAAGGGGCCTTGAAGCCTAAAGATGCACTAAGCATCGCTTTGGTGGGTTCGCGCCAAGCAAAAGATTATGGACAGCGGGTAAGCTACCAATTCAGTTACCAACTCGCGAAACGGGGCGTAACCATAATCAGCGGCTTCGCAAAAGGGATTGATACTTCCGCACATCGCGGCGCGCTTGAAGCCGGGGGCCGCACCATCGCTGTCATGGGAACCGGGCTAAGTCTTATCTATCCCGCTGCGAATTCTGAACTCGCAGAGAAAATTGAACAGTCCGGCGCATTAATTTCCGAATTCCCGATGAGCATGGAACCGATAGGAAGAAATTTTCCCCGGCGCAACCGTATCATCAGCGGTTTAAGCCTCGGTACCGTTGTGGTAGAAGCATCAAATCGAAGCGGAGCGCTCGTTACCGCGAGACTCGCAGCGGAACAGGGAAGAGAGGTATTCGCTGTTCCCGGGCAAATTTTCTCTGAACTCTCAACCGGTACACACAAACTGATTAGTGACGGGGCAATGCTTATCGACACTGTGGATGATGTGCTTAAGGCACTCCCGGCACACACGTCAAATCTGTTGGAAATACCTCCAAAATCTGAGAACACGGGGGCTACATCCGAAACTTCCGAGATGAAGGGAACTATTGCGTCTACACCAGCCGCACAGCCCGCTCTGAAGGGACGAACACAATCAGGTTCGCATCCAACGCCCTCCATAGCCCTAGCTTCTGAAAAATCCAAATCTGTTCCAGAAGCCCCACTCCCGGATTTAACCGGAGATGAAAAAACAATCTTTGATGCAATTGAAATGCCTTCATCGCACATTGATGTTATCGTCCGCAAAACTCAACTGTCTATCGGCAAGGTATCCAGTACCCTCTTGATGTTAGAACTCAAGGGTATTGTTCAGCAGTTGCCGGGCAAACAATTCACAACAGGGATTTAATTCATTTGAAGGACATCCACCCAGGCATCATATTTTAATCGGAGCATCGAAAACAGGAGGAGACGGCTTTTCTTTTTTCGTGAGAGACTATTTGCCGCTAACACCACGATGAATTCAGCAGAATTAGAATTTGAAAAACCGCTGATTGAATTAGAAGGATACCTTGCGCAACTGAAAACCTTTGCACAAACCTATCCAGAATTGGAGCTATCTGACGGAATTAACGCGCTAAAACGGAACACGGAGGCGCTTACAAAACAGACGTTCCAGAAGCTTAACCGTTGGGATAAAGTGCAGCTAGCGCGGCACGCGCGGCGCCCACAAGCCTCCATGTATATTGACGCGCTTTTTGAAGAACCGATTGAACTCCATAGCGATAAATTGTATGGTGATGACAGAGCCCTCATCGGCGGGGTAGCATGGTTTGACAGACAGCCTGTCGTATACCTCGCACAGCAGAAAGGAAAGAATTTTAAAGAGAGACAGGAGATGAATTTCGGTTACCCACATCCTGAAGGGTATCGGAAGGCACGACGGTTGATGCAATTCGCCAATAAATTTAATCGTCCCTTAATATGTTTCGTAGATACCCCCGGCGCACACTTCGATTTGCATTCTGAAGAATATGGGCAGGCAATGGCAATTGCTGAAAACCTCGCCGAGATGATAACGATGCGCGTCCCTATTATCGTCATTATTATTGGTGAAGGGGGAAGCGGCGGGGCTTTAGCCATCGCGCTGGGAAATCGTGTACTCATGATGGAGTATGCTTGCTATTGCGTCGCCCCTCCCGAAGCATGTAGCGGAATCGTCTGGAAGGACAAAGGGGAACACGCCCCAGAAGCGACAGAAGGCTATAAACCGACGGCACCCGACCTCGCCGAACTCGGCATAATTGATGGAATTATCCGTGAGCCCCTTGGCGGGGCACACCGCGACGAAGCTGCAGCCGCACACAACGTCAAACGGGCACTCCGAAAACACCTTGCCGAATTGATGCAGTTGACACCCGAACAACTCATCCAACAGCGATATGAAAAATATCGGCACATTGGACTTTACGGGGAAGATTCCGCTGAACCTCCAAATTGAAGCAGCCTACAAAATCCATGAAAATACGAACAATTACCACGGGGGTTCCCTCTCCATTCTCACCAAACTATCTCAAACGCGCCGCCGAATTTAATGCAGCATGTCAAACCTATTTTGAAAAAAACGGTTACGAGGTACAATCAACGCGATTGAGCAGTCAAACGTGGGAAAATTTACCTACTATCGACGCGCTTCTCACATTGGAATCAGACGCAAAGGCCGCCGGGATTAAATTCCTCAGTTTAGGCACAATCTTCCCAGATAAACCGTATACTGCAAAAAATCTTGAACGTGTCGCCGATGTAATTGTACAGAGCGACATCCTCTTTGCTACCGTTACCCTCACAACACAATCAGGACAGCCCGCATCAGATATCGCCGAAAACACCGCCGAAATCATTCAAAAAATAGCACATCACACCCAGGAAGGATACGGAAACCTACGTTTTGCGGTATTGATGAATTGCCCAGCGAATATCCCTTTCTTTCCAGCATCATATTGGCGCGACACCGACATCAATTTCGGAATCGGATGGCAAGCCGCTGACTTGGTACATCAAGCCTTTGAACACACTCCTGAACTCGACACCGCGCTAAAAGCACTCAAAAAACGCATGGAAGAAGAGGCACAGAAAATCGTTACACTTGCACAAACATTGGCACGGACACATGACGTCAAATTTGTCGGAATAGACGTTTCACCAGCACCGATGGGGAATGAAAGTATCGCTTACGCAATTGAGCAACAACTCCCCGGACGGTTTGGAAAACGCGGCACATTGAACGCATGCGCCAGCTTGACGAACACACTACGAACCCTCAATCTGCCCTTGTGTGGATACTCCGGTTTAATGCTACCTGTTCTTGAAGACACCGGTTTAGGGCAGCGAAGCAAAGACGGTTGCTTAAACCTAGACAGTCTTTTGCTCTATTCCGCTGTCTGCGGCACAGGATTGGACACGATTCCAATCCCAGGCGACGCCTCCATATCGAAACTCACAGCGATTATGAACGATGTCACTGCGCTCTCTTCGCGGCTTTCAAAACCCCTTTCCGTTCGGCTTTTTCCGAGCCCAGCACTCAAGGCAGGTGATGTCACACGATTTCAATCACCCTATCTTACAAATACAACGGTTATGCCTATATAGAAGCACTGTTTCCCCACAGAACGTATTTACTCCGCTGTTCAAAAGAATTGTTAGTACGAGGCACCCCCTCCAAAACCCAACATCTATCTAAAAAAAATAAAATAGTGGCTCGCTATTGTCTCAAATCTACGCCAGGTATAATCAACGCAATCACACTCTTTCGCCGAAGATGCATGAGGGCGCTTTTTTCTTGTCAGTTGTGACAAATTCTGATAAGATACTAGTAATATATGCTCGGCTACCCAATTTTCAGCCAAGCTGAAGAATAGGGAACCCGTCATCCGGTCCGAGTTGTCCGAAATGAAGGGACTCCCTTAACAATCCCAATCGTTTCGGTTTGGGGCCAACCCAGCTAACTCGTGCTCGCGTCAAAAAAAGAGTTGACTTTATCTAAAAAATGTGTGATATTATATTATAGAAACTAACATAACGGCTATAATATCATGTTTATCAAGAACCCCACAAAAGAGTGGTATTCAGCTAGCAACATGGGTTATCGTTGTCAATATCACATTATCTTGTGTACCAAATACAGACGCAAAATTTTAGACGCGTCTCTCCAAGCGCGTCTGCACCATCTCATCTGCTCCAAACAAACAGCATTAGATTTCAAAGTGCATGCCAGTGATATTATCGAAGACTACGTACACCTGATACTTGAGAACAATCCAAAAGTGCCTATTCCTCGGATTGTGGGATTCATAAAAGGTGATACTTCCAAAAGACTTCGTGAGGCGTTTGGACACCTCAAATCCCGCTTGCCGTGTCTTTGGACACGCTCAACGTTCATATCTTCGGGTGGGAGTGTATCCCTAAAAGTCGTCAAAGCATATATTGAGGAGCAAAAGCGTGTCTAAATCCAAGAAAGAATACCGAACCTATATTTTAGCGTCTGCCAAGCCGACAGGACAACTTGACAACATAAATCGGCTTGGTGGACGTATCTATTCTAAAACCGTTTCGCTGGCGTTCCAAACGCATGATAGGAAAGGCGTTTGGCTTTCAGACGGTGGACTCAAGGCATATCTCAAATTCAAAAGGTATCCGTGCCATGCCCATAGCGTTCAGGCGATTATAGACGACTATTGTGGAGCAAGACGTTCTTTCTTTGCTAACCGAAAATCGGATCCGAACGCGAAACCGCCAAACAAAACACGGAAGTTTCACACGTTCACATGGCGAGCAACGGGCATTTCCTATCAGCATGGCAAACTACGACTTTCTATGGGCAAAGGGAGAGCCCCGCTTTGGATAAAGATTGATAAAAAGTTCCATAACGTCGTGCCTGCCTCCGTCTCGCTTGTCTATAACCGTTCCCTGCAACAATACGCGTTTCATGCAACCTATGACACAACGCCGAAAAAGGCGAAAGCAAAAGTAGGTTTAGCCGTTGCCGTGGATATGGGCGAAATCCACCCAATGGTTACTTTTGACGGTATCTATGCCGACATCTATAATGGACGCGAAATCCGCAGTGTTGTGAGGTATCAGAACAAATTTAAGTCGCGTCTCAATAAAGCCTTATCGCGTTGCGTGAGATATAGCAGACGCTGGAAAAAACTCAAACGCCTCAAAAATAGAACCCTACAGAAGTTAACCGCGCAGTTGCGTGATATGCGCCATAAAATGACGTCACGCTTTGTTTCTACTTGCCGAAAGCGAAAGATAGAAACGATTGTCATTGGAGACATAAAGCACATCAGACAATCCATGCAATATGGCAAAAAAGCCAACCAGAAGTTGCACCAGTGGGCGTTCGCTAAGCTCCAAAACATGATAACCTACAAAGCCAAAGCCGTCGGTATCCTCATTGACACACAAGACGAAGCATATACGTCTCAAACCTGTCCGTCTTGCGGACATAGAAAGAAACCGAGTCTTAGGACTTACCATTGTCGCCAATGCGAGTGGCAAGGACACAGAGACGTTGTGGGTGCGAGTAACATTCTGACAACGTATCAGGGTTTTATGACAAACCCTGTAGTTGGGGCGGTGGTATCCCCCGCGGGTATCAGGTATCATCCTGAACTGTGTAGACTTGATAAGTGGACACCGTTTTCGGGACTCAAATCAAGTCAGCCTTACAAGAGAAGGTAAGAAGCACACGCCTTTAGGCGTTGTGAGTATCACGCAATGCAAACGCCAGATATTTACGCACACGGAACCAATATGGACGATGTTTGGGATATGCTTGGAGAAGACGACATCCACTTGTCAACCGAAACGTTTATCCGCAAATGCAGGGAGATGCTGTCTCCAGCACGTCCTCAAATCCACGGCATAACCTCATTAATGACACAGATTAACCAATTAAAACCTCCTATTTTGCAAGGTACAACCGGTAATGGAAATACACGATGGCTGAAAAACCAAATGTCTTACTCATTACGACAGATCATTGGCCCAATTCGTTGCTCGGCGTCAATGGGCACACCGCAATCCAAACACCGACGCTAGACACACTTGCACGAAACGGTACCCGCTTCACGCGCGCCTACAGTGAATGTCCCGTATGCGTCCCCGCAAGAAAAACGTTGATGACAGGAACACCGCCACGGACACACAAAGACCGGGTTTTCAACGAACGGCAAGGACTAGACGGAATCCCAACACTCGCACAAACATTTCGAGATGCCGGCTATCAGGCATATGCCGTTGGAAAGTTGCATGTCCACCCGCAACGCAACCGGATTGGATTTGACGATGTCATACTCGGTGAGGAGGGCAGATTACAGTACGGGGTGGTAGATGATTACGAACTGTTCCTCGGCGACAAAGGCTACGCAGGACAGCAGTTTGCACACGGAATGTGCAACAATGATTATCTCAATCGTCCATGGCACTTGCCCGAAGACTGCCACATTACCAATTGGAGCACGCAACAGATGGTACGGATGATAAAAAGACGTGACCCAACTCGGCCCGGATTCTGGTACCTTTCCTATTGTCATCCACATCCACCTTTGGCACCACTGCAATGTTACATGGATATGTATCGCAATATTGAGATTGACATGCCCTATTGTGGAACATGGGCAGCTGTACCAGAAAAGCTACCTTTCCCCCTAAAAGCACGTCAAATGCAGGATGCACATTTCACCGAAAATCTGATTCGTTCCGCGAGACAAGCGTTTTACGCACTCTGTACGCAAATTGACCATCAACTTCGCGTCGTTATCGGTACTTTACGGGAAGAGGGGCTGTTGAACAACACAATCCTCCTATTCACATCGGACCACGGTGATATGCTTGGCAATCATCAGTTGTGGGCGAAACGGCTCTTTTACGAAGATTCTGCCAACGTTCCGATGCTCCTCGTTGGTACTGCCGGCGATGAAATGGTTGGACATCACCGTGTTGACGATAGACTTGTTGGATGGCAAGATGTGATGCCGACGCTGTTACACCTTGCTGGAATCGATATTCCGGACACGGTAGAAGGTATCTCCATGGTGGGTGCAGAAAAGCGGGAGTGGTTGTACGGCGAGTGTGGGGAAGGGACGAACGCGACACGCATGATTCATGATGGACGTTTCAAGTTGATTTATTACGCGACAGGAAATTACCGGCAACTCTTCGATTTGCAAACGGAACCGCAGGAATTGACAGAACTCGCCTCTAATCCAAAGTACGGCGACGTGCTTGAACGACTCACTGATTCTCTCATCAGTGAGTTCTATGGTGGCGATGAAAGCTGGGTTCAAGATGGGGCACTCGTTGGCTTATCCGGGCGGGATTATCGGCAATCCCCAAACCGGGCCTTATCGGGCCAGCGGGGTATCCATTGGCCGCCGCCACCCTCAGCAGGACATTAGCGAACGATGCTATAACGGTTTCATCTCTTTTCGGCGGAAGCTCGAATCTCGAGATTCATCAGACGCGGTGTATTGCGACGCCACGCGCATTTTTAAGGCAGAACGAAGGCACCATACCTCGATATCGCCATATTGACAGTTATTCGGGCTTCATGTTATACTCTCCGGAAAAGAGGCACCGTTTCGGGTTTCTCTAACGGATATCCGAACTACTTGCGATGACACCGTATGACAGCTTGCACAGTCATTTGCTAAGCCTCGTACGCCAGTTTAAACGAGATAAAAATAAGAAAGAACCGGGCGGCGTTTATTTGACAAAATCGGACACAGGACATAGAATAGGATGGTTACCTTTTTATCTGTTTCGTGCCTGACTTTTTTTATCAAATACCGGTTCCTCAAGCATAGCGTATACATTGTTTTAAATGTCGAAAGAAATCAGTTAACGTTGTCATGAGAAGACGTAGGTTTTTCGAGGGCGCCTTCACAGTGCCCAATAAATCATAGAAAGGAAAAGAAATGTTAGCGGAATTACGCCAGAAAGAAGGTTTGCTTATTATTCGGCCCACCGGACGCATGGTTGGTGCGGCAAACATTGAACTCAAACAACAAATTAGTAAAGAAATTGAGGAGTATCCTGAATTACCAAAGGTTATCTTTAACCTTGAAGCTGTTACACGAATGGATAGTACCGGCTTAGGGACACTCGTTTCTGTACATGTAAGTATTTCCCGGAAAGGGAAACGCACAGCGATTGTCGGGGCCGGCACCCACATCAGAAACCTCCTTGTTCTCGGGCGGTTAATGAGCGTTTTTGAGAGTTACGATAGTGAAGAGGAAGCAATCGCCGCGTTAACAACGGAGAAAAGTTAGAAAATCTATGGCTAATCATAACTTTCCAACCATCACTGTTCATGCCGGATTCCACGACAGGGATGGATGCCCTGTTACTGTTAATGTCAGTGACGCCATCGACAGCCAGTTTGCAAACCGGGCGTTCTTCTTAACCGACTCGGAGAGCGACGACGTCATCCCCGCGCAGCTCTACACAAGCGAGAATGGTAACGACACCACCTTAGCCTGGATAGTGGATGGCCTCGCATCTGGAACCTCGCGCAACTATACCCTCTCCGAAGGAACTATTCCCGGTAAATCCGTGGCGGTTGAATTAAAAGATAAATCCCAAACAATTGATGTTACCCGCAACGGACAGCCGTTTACAACATTTCGTTACGACAAGGCACAGTTCCGGCCCTATTTCTTTCCGGTACTCGGAACCGAGGGACGAGAAGTGACACGTGGGGAAACAAGTGACATCTCAAAGGACCACGTTCATCACCGCTCTCTCTACGTTGCTTATGGCGAAGTCAACGACGTTGATTTATGGGGAGAAGGACGTCATTCAGGAAGGATTGTACATCAGAAGTTTACACAAAAACACGGCGGAACTGTGCTCGGACGGATTTATACTGAAAACAATTGGGAGACAGCCGACGGCCACGTATTGATGACAGATACGCAAAACTACCGTATCTATAATCTTCCGGCAGACGCAGCCATTCTTGACTTGGAACTAACTTTTATTGCCTCTGTCGACGATGTCCGTTTTGGAGATACCAAAGAGGGCGGAATTATATCAATACGGGTGAATCCGTCAATGAATGCTTCTGATGGTGGGAAAATAGAGAATGCTTTTGGTGGTATCAATGAGGGGGAAACTTGGGGAAAACGCGCGAATTGGTGTGATTATTCCGGGTTCGTTGACAACACGCATGTGGGAATTGCTGTTTTTGATCATCTGAGTAACCCTCGTTATCCAACGTATTGGCACGTGCGTAACTACGGATTAATGGGCTCGAACATCTTCGGAAGTGGGACTTTTGAAGGCGATGCATCCAAAAATGGCGCTTACACACTCAAAAAAGGTGAGAAGATGCACTTCCGGTTTCGCGTGCTGATTCACGCCGGCGACGCAACGACAGGGAAAGTCGCACAGAAATATCACGATTTCATCAATCCGCCTGTCGTTGAAGTCTCATCTGATTCCGAGACTCAAGCCTAGAAAACAACCGTTAAAACCCCTTGCTATCAGCAGAGGAGATTTGAACATGCCAATCCGAACCATACACGTCGGATGCACCCATTTTGCGCACGGGCGACTACAGGCACAAATTAACACAAATGGCCTGCAACCGGTTGCCTGCGTCGATATTAATCTCGAAGCGGCACGCAGCGGTATCGCTAAACTGGAAGGGGATGTGCCACCATACTTGTCGGAGAACATCTATACGACTATAACCGAAGCAAAAGAAAAACATGATGCAGAAGCTTGTCTTATCTATGCCGCTACAACCGCTCACGCAAAGTTGATTGTGGAAAGCCTGAATCTCCGCATGCACACCCTCTGTGTCAAGCCGATAGCAACAACGAAGGCAGAGTTTCATGAGATTATTCGTGCACACCACGCCAACCCGACAGTGATGCTTGTGCAAGGACAGAATAAGCGATGGAACCCGGCTGCCGAAAAAATGAGAGAATGGCTCCGTGAAGAAAACGGAATCGGAGAGATGTTGGCCGGAGAATGCCGTTTCTGGATTCGGCAGAATCTTTACACCGGGCCAGACGCCCGGCAACCCGATGCATACGTTGATGGACTCTTCTTTCATGCTGGTACAAGCCATCAACTGGACCAGCTTGTCGCAGCGAAGGGGCTACCTAAGTATGTTACCGCAAAAATACACAACCGACGCGATGCAGCACTCGGGCAAATTGAAGCATGGGGCACCGCCGGTGGAAATGCACTCATCGAATATGCAAATGGCGCACCGTTCTCATATACAGGAACGCGGACTGGACATGCCAGCCCCTTTGGATGGAGTGGACATTGGACGTTTCACGGTAAGGATGGCGATATCCGCAGAGACGCCGGACATCTACAGCGATTCCAGACAGGAACATGCGTTGAAGAACTCACATTGCAAGAACTACACCCCGGTTTAATTGAAGACGACAGACTCCAATTTGATGCATTCGCTGAAGCAATCGCAACCGGGAACAATCGGGAATGGATGCAGGAGACAACCTTAGGCACCTGGGTGTTGATGGAGGCATGCAACGAATCAGCACGAACGAATCAACGCGTTGACATCGAAAAATTTGCCGCGAAAATGCTAGCCGCGTAATGTCGTCGGGAGATAGGCGCAGAAACATTCATTCGAAAAATTTAAACACGCCATTGACGAAAAAAAGGTTATGGTGATGCTCCGCGTTATCACAAAAGCATAACCAATTCTAACAAATCATGGAGGCTTCACATGCAATCTCCACACGGGATAACTGCTTCAGCATTTCGCCCCTCTATCATGGGAAGAAATGGGATGGTAGCATCCGGACACGTGCTCGCATCACAAGCCGGTATTCAGTTGATGATGGCAGGCGGTAATGCTATCGACGCCGCCATCGCCACAGCCGCCGCGGTAGGCGTTGTTGAACCCGCAGGCTCCGGAATCGGAGGCGACGGATTTATTCTCATTTATTCCGCAAAAACAGGGCAAGTTACGGCTGTGAATGCAACAGGCCCCGCACCCCTTGCAGCAACACGAGAAAACTATCTCCAAAATGGAGGCATTCCGATGAAAGGGATACGGACTGCCTCCGTACCGGGACTTGTTGATGGATGGCTTCTTGCTCACGAACGTTACGGAAAAATTCCTTTGGAGAAAGTCTTTGAACCTGCCGTGGCACTCTGCGAAGATGGATTCCCAATTAGCTACCGGCTTGCTCGCGCGCTGCAAGCGGAACACAAACGGTTCGTAGCACAACCGTACACGCGCGATGTCTTCACAAATTGCGGCAAACCGATTGCACCGGGTGAAACGCTCCGAAACCGAAACCTCGGAAAAACTCTCAGAAAAATTGCCAAGAACGGACGAGACGAATTTTATAACGGGGAAACCGCCAAGACTATAGACAAATTTAGCAGAGAATATGATGGACTCTTAACCGCGGAAGACCTGCACAATTACCATGCCCACTGGGCAGAGCCGATACACGTCAATTACCGGGGCTACGAAGTTTATGAGATGCCACCAAACTCAAGCGGGCATATTCTATTGCAGGAACTAAACATTGTGGAAGGGTTTGATATCAAAGCCCTCGGCTGCAATACCGCGGAAAGCGTGCATTTGATGGTTGAAGCAAAAAAACTCTGCTTCGCCGATAGAGAACAGTACATCGCCGACCCGGATTGGATAGATATTCCCATCGTAGGGCTCTTATCCAAGAACTATGCCGCCGAACAAGCCGAGCGGATTAACCAGAATAAAGCTGCAACAGATGTACCCGCCGGTGGACCTGAAGCACACCAAGATACCACCTGTTTCTGCACTGCGGACAGGGAGGGTAACCTCGTCTGCGTACTGCAAAGCATTCAATCCGCGTTCGGTTCCAGTTTAATTGCCGGCGATACGGGCATCCTCCTTAACAACCGGATGACATATTGGCACTTAGAAGAAGGGCACCCGAACTGCCTCATGCCCGGCAAACGCGTCCGCCACACGATGAATCCCGTCATTGCTACAAAAGATGGACAGCCGTTTTTAGCATGCGGCACCCCCGGGGCAGATACACAGGTGCAGACAAATTTGCAGCTCTTAACGCATATTCTTGATTTCGGGATGACACCACAAGAGGCCGTTTCCGCCCCACGCTGGCGCAGCTTGCAAAATCCCATGGAATCCACCATTCCACATGTCTGCTCTAACAATCTCCAGTTGGAAGGACGCTTCCCACAAGCGGTACAGAAAGAGTTAGCAGAGCGGGGACATGAACTGCAGGTGCTTGCGGATTGGGGCGCTCCCGGAAGCGCGCAAGTTATCATGGTACATCCAGAGTCAGGCGCACTCATCGGTGGCGCTGACCCGAGAACCGATGGGTACGCTGTCTGTTTTTAGAAGGAAATCGAAAATGAAAATATTAGTGACAGGGGCTACAGGGCGAATCGGGGCAAATCTTGTCAAAAAATTATTAGAAAAAGGGCACCATATCCGGAGCTTCGTTTACCCCGGGGATACTCACCGGATTAACCGATTAAATGCGTATCAACGCGTCGAAACCGTACTCGGTGACCTGCGCGAATACGAGGATGTCAAAGGCGCCGTTGAAGGGGTAGACGCCGTCTATCATATTGCCGCCGCATTCGGCGGCCCGTTTGATAATCGCCAGTATTTGGCAATTAACGGTATGGGAACTCTTAACATTTTAGAGAGCATCCGGGAGACGAATCCCGGAATACAGCGCCTTATCTATGCCTGTACCGAAGCCATTTATTGGGAATTAACAGCTAAAGGTAGACTCTTCGATGAGCCCATTACGGAGGAAATGGTGGCAAAATATCATGCGATGCCATACTTCCTCACGAAATGGATAGGCGAGGAATTGTGTATGGCGTATCATCATCAATACGGCGTACCGACTACCATATTCCGATTCACAACGGTGATTGAACCAAGCGAATTCCTCAATGAAGACGGGTTACCCCAGCAGTTCCTCTTTAGTCCTATCTATAACCGATACAAGAATTACACGGGCGATAATCCAGTAGAACAAGCTACCGCAGAAATTGTCCAATCACTATGGGATGGACAAGAGAAATTTATTCTCAAACGTAACCCGGATGGACGCCCGTATAAGGAGCATTTCACGGATGTACGCGATATTGTCCAGGGGCTCGTACTCGGACTTGAAAAGGAGACGGCAATTGGCGAAGAATTCACCCTCGGTGGAAAGGGAATCTTCAAATTTGAAGAAGTCATTCCGTATCTGTGTCAACGGTACAATATGGATTTTGTTGATGTGAAGCTTCCGACTGCCAACTATTTTGAATTTGAACTGCACAAAATCAAAACACTTTTGGACTATGTCCCACAGCATGATTTAGCGAGTATTCTCGATGCAGCCGAAGCGATGAAGCGCGGTGAAGATGTCGGGATTCTCCCAACCGGCACCCGGTGGAATTAGCAGCAAATTCCGTAGACGGCGCCAAACATCTATCGGTTTTAGGCGCGACACTACTTTGCCTTATCTTCTCGTTTCTGGGATTTGAATTTTCTTGACATGCCGTGAAAAATAGGGTACACTATCAAGAAATAGATTCAAACGGGAACTGTATATAATGAGGAGTTCCACCTATCATGACAAGAACATCCGGCATACTTAATTGGGTTATTCTCGCAGCTTTTGCATTTGCGACATTGAGTTGCACGAAAGTTACGCCCGCACCAACCCGATATGTTTCCTCAAGCACCGAGCACCTTGACAGACATATTGATGCAGTTCTAAAACGGAAAGGAATTGAGCCATCCGAAAAGTCAGAAGATACGGAATTTCTACGCCGCATCCATTTAGATATGACAGGAAAGATTCCGACAGTTGAAGAAGTACTCGACTTTCTCAAAGATGGTTCACCAAACAAACGCTCGAAAAAAATTGAGCAATTGCTTGAGGGTGAAGCCTACCTGGAGTATTGGAGCAATTTGTGGGTGCAGTGGTTAATTGGGCGGCGACAGGACGCAGATGCGTGGCGCATCGGATTGAAGCACTGGGTCCAGGAGGCATTGACTGTTAACATGCCATACAATCAGTTTGTCAACGCCCTGATTTCTGCCGATGGGCATTTGCGTGAAAACGGCGCCGGAAACTATATCCTCCGCTACGATAGTTCGCCCGTTTTTCTCACGTCGCATATCTCGCGCCTGTTTTTAGGAGTATCGATGCAATGTGCAGAATGCCATGAACACAAGACAGAAGCCTGGCAGCAGGCAGATTTCTACGGCATCGCCGCTTTTTTCAGCGGGATAGACAGGAAACAGATGGGTTACATTAACACCCGCGACATGGGAATCGAAAGTGACAGGAAGCAACTGACGAATTTCTTGATTATCAATAATCCCGCAAATTCCATCTATGTCGAAAGAATGAACACCTCTATCACGCCTCGCTTCTTAGATGGAACTGAATATAAAGGGCCTCTTAGCAGTAAACGAAAGGCGCTCGCCGAGTGGATAACCGATGAGACGAATCCTTATTTTAGCAAGGCAATCGTCAACCGAATCTGGAAGCACTTTATGAGACGCGCGTTTGTCGAACCACTTGACGGATTCGGTGAGGTAAATTCACCATCGAACCCCAAACTCTTAGCCTGGCTGGCAGAGGATTTTCTCATCAGCGGTTACGATATACAGCATTTAATGCGCACGATTCTTAACTCAGAAACGTATCAACGCACCTCCGAAACGAATGAAAGCAACAAGAAAGATGAGTACTATTACTCACACGCTTATGTAAAACCTCTCAGCGCCGAACAGTTCTTCTTCTCTATGCTGCAAGCTACCGGATTTGAACGCCTTCAGAAGCATCGTGGCGCCCGAGAACTTCAAGAAATGAAACGGCAACACCTCAAACGTTTCATCTTTTTGCTTGACAACGGCGAAATGGAAGAGATTGAAGCGTTCAGTGGAACCGTCCCCCAAGCGCTCACGATGATTAATGGAAGTTTGGTTAATGACAGCGCCAGCCATGAAGAAAAAGGCAGCTTCATTAAATATGTGCTCGAAAAATGGCGTGAACCCAGGGAGCGCATCGAGTATATTTACCTCACCGTGCTATCACGTCTACCTACTAGTAAAGAGCAGAACTATTTCCGACGTTACTTAAACCGTAGCCTTTATCGGGACAAAGAACTCGCTTATGAAGACATCTATTGGGTCTTGTTAAATTCTGCTGAATTTTCGCTCAATCATTAACACTTAATGAAGAGCCTAATATTATGAAGACGGAACCGGCATGCGGCCCTTCCGTCGAAATGAGGGTTAACCAATGAAAAAATTTAACATATTCATCACGATTTTTAGTATCACTATCGGCATCACCGCAATAGCGATGGCGCAAACCTATTTTGAGGATAATTTTGACGACGCCAAAGATTCGGAAAAGAAATGGGTTGCCCTTTTTGGAGAATGGGAATTCAAAAGCGATGAGTACCATCAACTCCAAAATAGCCCCAACTGTATGAGCGTTGTCGCCGATGAATTTTGGGATGATACCTGGAATGACTATACCTTTGAGGTACGCGGCAACAAAATTAGCGGGGATGAAGGGTTTCTAATCATGTTCCGCAACCAAGGTATGATGGAAGCCCGCGGGCAGGCCCTCGAGGAACATCCGCCGCGTATGGCGAAACTCAAACCGTCCTTAGAGTACTGGTGGAATCTCGGCGGTTGGGGAAACACCCGTTCTGAGGTAGAATCATGGGGCGGAAAAGGAGGGGCAAATAGCAACCATACCATTGACGACAAAGAATGGTATAACATTAAGATTGTCAACACACCTGACAGTTATACCGTCATTCTTAATGATGAAGAAGTCGCAAAAGTTGACGATGACACCGAAAACGGGGTAGGACGAATCGGCCTCGCGACATGGAGCACCGTTGCAAAGTATGATGATGTAATCGTTTACGGCCCCGATGGCCCGTCTTTACCTGTCGAGGCAAGAAGCAAGCTTGCGACGGTATGGGGACATCTCAAATCAATTGAGTAAATTATTTTCGAAAAAGCGGAAAGGTATAAAGCATCTACATGACGGAGATGTACCACCCCGCTTTTTTCGTTTAAATCGAGATGGTTCCCCCTACTTCCTGCCGCAAAACGCTTGTATCATCCGGGCTGCGCACCGGATGCGGACTGAGATTGTAGTCACCATCCAGCGAGATATCGCCAAGTCTGACAATTTCCCCGGACGCCGCGGATTGGTGCATCGCGAAAACGGTTTGAATTTTGAATCAGGCTACTGCGCCCGTTCGTAATGGGGAACGCCCCCGTTAGGAGACAATCAAGAAAGTGCGCCATCGTGTTGCCAAAAGCACCCGGAAACCAGCTACCGTCTATCATCGGTTTAATCTCGCGGGTTTCCGGTTCAGTCAACTACCCAAGCCTAAAGACTTGGGCTTGTCATGGTATCAAACAACAAAAGTTGTGTTGCGTTCTGCAAGCCTTCGCCTCGTGCTTCGTTCTTGTTTCTCGTTTCAGTGAGGATGGAAACCCACCGCGGCAAGCATGTTGCTTGCAACCTTTCTCCACGAAGGGCAGCAGCTGCCCTAAGAAGTATGTTTAAAGCAGCGTTGTGGTCCCGGGCTAAAACCGTCCCACAAAACTGACAATTAAAGGTTCGTATCGCAAGAGAGAGTTTCTTTTGCGATTTCTCACCACAAGCGGAGCACGTTTGCGAGGTATTCTTCGGGGCTACTTGGTGGAAATGGAAACCGTCTCTTTCGGCTATGTTCCCACACCACGCAAAGAAGGTGCTCCAAGACGCATCGGAAATGCGCTTGCTGAGGTGTTTGTTCTTTACCATGTTGGAGGTATTTAGATTCTCGGCGACTAACACACTGTTTTTCTTATGGTGGTAGAGTTTATAAACGAGTTTACCAATAAAGTCTTTGCGTCTGTTGACGGTTCGCTCATGATGCAAAGCGAGTTTCTGCTGTTGTTTCTTTCTACGGTTGCTACCTTTTTTTTGACGCGAAAAGGAGAAAGCGTGTTTCCGGGTGAGGCCTTCTGCTTGACGATACCACCGCGGATTCTCCTCTTTTTCACCATCGGAAGTCGTTAGATAGTGCGTTATCCCCACATCAACAGCAATCGCTGCTGTCGGTTCAACTTTCGGCGTATCCGGGAGTTCACAGGAGATATGAGCATACCACCCCGAGGCTTTTTTAACGAGTGTGACTTCTTTCGCATCACCTTGAAGGGGGCGGTGCATGTATATCTTAACTTCGCCTAACTTTGGCACTTTCACCCTGTCCTGTTTCCATACTGTTTTGCGGATTGGGTTCTCGCGAACGCGTATCGTTTTTTTATCCGCGGTGTGGTTCTTTCGACGAACAACTTTAGTTTGTTTACGCAGTTTCCACGACAGAGACCTAATCCGTTTCCGCTACAACATCGGAGGCAAGCCCGTAGCCAAGAGACTACGCGTAGTATGCTTGCCAACCTGATATTATACTTATACATTCTTTCGTAATTGTCAAGTTTTTTCTTGACACAAGGGGGTAGCAGGCTTTCGTTCCACAGCTAAAGCAGTGGGCTTCACGCCTGAATGCCCGTGATTAAATTCCCAGTCCTTCGTCAATTTCACGCTGATAGGTGTTGATAGATTCATCCAACATCTGCTCGAGCGTAACGATTTTTCCGGTTGCGCCAGATTCAAGCATGGCATAGCAGAGCGCAACGGAACGCGCCCCTTGATACGCGTTAACTTCAACCTCACGATTCCCAGCAATCGCCTCAGCGAAATCCCCGTATTCAATCCCAATAATCTTCGCATCGGTTTGCTGGAACGGAAAATCGTAATGCCAGAGCCGGTTACCGTTGAACAGCGCCGTCGTTACCGCATCAAGATGAAAATCAGGAACAAAAGAGAGAAGTCTTTCATCGCTAATAGTCCCTTCGCCATCGATATTCAGGGCGATAAGTCTACCGCTTCTGTCACCGGGGAGCGTCATTGAACCTTTTGAACCGTGAATTTGTCGAGTCCAGCCGCCTTGCCCCCAGGCACCATGTTCTTCAATGTATTGCCCAACAACACCATTTTTGAAAGTCAACGTGGCGTAAGCCGCATCTTCAGCAGTCGCCTCAAATTCGGCGGGCATTTGCTGCTGCCACTTTGTGTATACCCCGGCGGGGTTTGAACCGGATTCGCCACTTATCGCAGCCGGATTGTGGCGTATCGGTTCGTGAAGACGCGTTTGCGCGTAAACCGTCTCCACCTCCCCAAGTAGATACTCAATCATGTCCGCGTAGTGAACGCCAACATCAAGCAACACGCCACTCTGTTCTTTCTGATGACGCCATACTGAGATAAGCATCCGATTTGAACCGCCAATTGCATGATGGATGAGAAAACGTGGTTTGCCGATGACTTCTGCAGCGAGAAGTGCCTTGGCAAGCCGATTAACCGGGTCACGACGGTAGTTTTCAGCGACACTCAGCACCGCACCGGAGGCATCCGCAGCACGACGAATCTGGTTACATGCACGAACGGTTAGCCCCATCGGTTTTTCAACCATCGTATGCCACCCCCGTTCAAGCGTTTCAACGGCTACCGTATGATGATAGGGCGGCGTTGTCGTGACATCAACAGCATCAACACCGATTTCAGCCAGTTCCTCAAGACTACTAACCACCGCAGGACGTGTACCAAAGCGCTCCGCGGCTTGTGACGCTAAAGATTCCGCATTTGCTTGAACCGTGTCACAGGCAGCAACTAGAGTGAACGACTCCCATCCGACACCATGAAGCGCTGCCAAGCCATACATGTGGCGGTGCCCCATCCCGCCGCAGCCAACGATTGCTAATCGAATCGCATCCATATTTTTACTCCTATTAGACAAGTGTTCTTCCTATTGCCTTACCTGACTACATCAAGTCGGAAAGACAAAGTTGAAGAACGCAGCGGATTTCAACTACAAAACTGATTCCAATTTTCTCAAATCTGTTTCCATGAGCGATTTATCATTCATGTAACGCGCGACGCGGTTCATCACCTTATCCCTATATCTTGCGCCAGAACTCGGAAGCGTAACACCTTGCCTCACTCTCCCCGGCCCAACGTTATAGGCACCCAGGGCTAATTTATAGTCACCGTCGTATTTTTCCACAAGGCTACTAAAATAGGTTAACCCCGCATGGAGATTCTTTTCAGGTTCGAAACGTTCATCAACACGCGAATCCACGGTAGGTTTCCGTTTATTTTTATAATTTGGGACTTTAAGCCCCAACCCTTGGGCAGTTGCAGGCATTAACTGCATCAAGCCGGCAGCACCATTTCTCGATATCGCCTGCGGATTAAAAGAAGATTCGACATAAACTAGCGCAAGGAGGAGTTCCAATTCAATACCGTACTGTTTCGCAATCTGTACAGCCCGATATGTTGAACCCTTTTTGCTAATCGCCCTTTTTTCAGGAAGAAGTTCTGATACTTTTTCGGATACTTTTGGGGATTTTCGTGAGCCTACGAAGTCGAATCCAACGGAAAGGAGATGTTTGTACACTAAATCAAACTGGTTTAGATACGTATAGTGAAACCGCAGGCCGGATTGGGGGTATGAGAATCCTAGCCCCCAAAAACGCGGTTCCAGAGAAGGAAAATTCTCAAAGCTAGAACCTATTCGAGCGGAAAAGTTTTTCAAGTAGAGTTCCAGTCCCGTGCCAAAACGCCATGATGTCGCATCTACCCGGCTATGCCAGTGGAGAATGGGATGAGGGGTTACCGTCACACCTAAAGAAAACTGTGAGTCAAATGTTTGCAAGACTCTCATATTTCTATCATAGATAACAACACCGGAGATATCACGAACTCGCATGCCCAAGGCTAGGTTACGATTGAACTTCACTACGGTGCCGACATCATAATTGGGAGCCCACTGGCTACTGAGGTACGGCGCCCGATTATACCCAAAATTTGCACCAAGTTGCACTTTATCAAATGTTCGTGCATAAGAAAACAGAAGCTGATTGCTTCCGTACTGAAAGGTGCCGATGGGGTTGTTCGGATGTTTCACCAAAAACCTGTCCAGGAAATCAAAGTCGAGCACATTCAAACCGAAGGTGCCAATCGGATTAATAGGGTAGGCGAGAGAAACCGCCCCTTGAGATAAATCATAGACAACGCTTCCGGCTTCTAAGGATGCTAATCCGGCAGGGTTCCAAAATGCCCCTGTCGCGTCATCGGCATTGCTAATAAATGCCCCCCCTAAACCGAGAGCACGGGTGCCAATTTCGGGCCTCAAGCGGCTGGACTCCGATAAACTGTTTTGTCCTAATGATTTGCACGTGAATATAAGTAACAGAATCGCTATGAAAAACCATCTTCGTTCACGGAAGAGCGAGGTAGCGAGCGGGATTTTCGCTTTTTCCTTTGTAACGGATTTCGAAATGTAAGTGTGGTCCTGTTGAAAAGCCTGTATCCCCTGTGAGCCCGATAACCTTGCCCTGCCCCACACTTTCTCCGACAGAGACTCTGATTCTTGACAAGTGCCCATACCATGTTGTAAAATCACCATCGTGTTGGATGCCAATGATTTTACCGTAACCACCTTTTCGTCCGGCATAGATGATTTCTCCAGCTTGGACAGCGTAAACGCGAGTTCCAATAGATGCCCGCAAGTCTATACCTTCGTGCAAGCGGTAGCGGCCGAGAATCGGATGAAATCGACGTCCATACCCTGATGTCACATGTATCGGTATTTTTAACGGGCATGCGAAGGTAACCCCTTTGCCGTTCGGAATAAAAATTTTCGCACCCACTCGGATGCGCCGAGCGGAGGAGATACTATTGATGAATTGAAGCTTTTTCCATTCAATCCCATAACGAAGCGCAATTTCAGATAACGTATCGCCTTGCTGAACCTTATACCATATCCCTTGAGCCGGTTCTACCACCTGTTTTACAGGAATCAGCAACATTTGCCCAATCTGTAACCGGTGCTGGTTCAGAATACCGTTGGTTTCAAGAATAGATTTAAGAGATACCCCATACTTCTCGGAAATCTCCGACAAGGTTTCTCCATGCTGAACGTTATGTTGTACCTCAGCATCTAAAGCAATGTTGAATATTAAAACCAGGAATAAAACAACCAGAAAAATATGAAGCAATTTTATCATCTAATACCGACCCTTCTCCAAAAAATATTGCGCCCGGAGCAGCGCTCGCATCAATTAAATATGCTAACCATCCTCTACACTTAGCAATATTGTCTTCGTTTCCGACAAAATCTGGGTATCAGTATCAATTCCAGACGTACCAACAGAAACTATCTCGCTAATCACTGTTACAACTAATTGGATTACTTCAACCTGGACACTTTCCCCGTCCAATTTATCCGGAGCAGTCCAGGTAACCTGATTTTCATCTGTGGCGGAAAGCGTACCATGATTGGTAACGTTCAGCCAGTGCAATGTGACACTAGTACCTTTAACCCCTTTTACCGAAGCTGTTAACTCCACATCATCTCCGGGGTTCACTGTTTTCTTCGTAACAGTAACCTTGACGTTAAGTTCTGCAGCTTTCGCGTCAGCGTTTGTTCTCTCCGAGTCAGCCGTTAACTCAATAATATCATCAGTCGCATCGTTAGTTGCATCCGTTGTCTCGGATTCAGCTATAGGGTTATTGAGGTTGCTACCACCACAGCTAGAAAAAATTAAGACACAATTCACAAGGAAAATGTTAAATAAATTCAGGAATTGAGATGCTCTCATAACTCCCCCTCTTTTTTTAGTATTTTAGAACGATTTGGAAGTTCTAAAAAAAATACGTTTTCATAAGAGGTTCATGGCTTTAGGCATCTAAACATCGAAGCTAATGCCCGCGTCCTGAAACCTAAAAATAACAACGAATAGGAAGAGAAACAGTTACAATAGAGCGGGAGCAGCCAACGAATCTGTCGGGTCCGGGGAAGAGTTCCGGAGCCTTCCAGAGCCCGATTCTCCTGACTGTGGACGGTTTACCTTTTCGTACTTTCTATTTCTTGTCGGAGAAACGCGAGGATATCGGCGATGTCCTGTTCAGACAAGATATCGGAAGCGTAGAACGGCATGAGTGAACCACCACCGCGAATTTTGATTGCCCATCGCTCCATCAGTTTGTCGATATTGCGTGGCGCTCTAGAACGCACGAGTTGTGGCCCGATGCCCGCTTTACGGACTGTCGGGTGACAGACGATACAAGCGCGCCCGAAAAGCTCCCAGCCTTTCTTGCTATCACCTGCCATCGTCACAAGCTTCTCGCCGACAGCTTTTTTCGCATCCGCGTCCAACATCTCCATGGTGAACTGAGTTCCTTTATTGTCACCAGAAATTGCCTCAAAATAAGCCATCAGCGCCGCGGCATATTCCGCGGGGATGGCAGTCGGATTCACCTTAGCCGCCGGGACACCTTGTAAAAAATGCTCATAGCAGAAGCCAGCCCCACCGGCTGAACGCGCAAAATCAGCACCTTGAATCATGCCGCCTTTGGCCTCACCACGGTGCGGAACACCAACAACGCTGTGCCCCGCCCGAATCAGCCCATCCGGATTTGCCTTCTCATCAAAATCAGCATGACAGTTCGCGCAGGAGAGACCGGTGGATTTTTTCTCACCCGGCGGCGCAGTTGCGGAAATCGTGCCTTTAAATGTTGCATCGTGGAACAATTCGCGCCCGAGTTGCGCTTTTTCAGATAGCTGCGCATCGGAAAGGAAAACCAACCCGATTACAAATACTATACCCAGTATAAACCAAACACATTTATGCATCAAGAATCTCCTTATTCTTTATTTCAATTAATTTATTAATTTCAGGACTGGTAATAGCCAACCGTCAATTGATAGGCGATTTACAAAAATTTTAGCAGAATCGCGATAAATTGTCAAAAAAAAATAGCGCGCGCAGCGGAAATCGTTGGGTTTCTAGAACAACCGCACCCTATACTTTTTTATCTTTGTAGGGAATAGAAATTTCCGGAAGCTTGCTACCGAATTACTCAGCTGAACCCTTTCCGGGGTAAACCAAAGATTCACCTGTCTGTTTCTCCGAGGTTTCCCCTAAAACAGCGACGTAGGGGAAATTCCGATACTTCCCGGCGTAATCCAGCCCGTAACCGACAACGAAAACGTCCGGAATATCAAAGCCACAATAATCAATGTTGACAGGGACTTTACGTGCATACGGTTTGTTGAGAAGCGTGCAAACTTTAACCGTCTTCAGGTTTAGCGTCTTGAGATGCGCCAAGAGAAACGCTAAGGTACGCCCTTTGTCAACAATATCCTCTACGATGAGCACATGCTTGTTCGTCAGCGAATCGCTTCCACCGTGAATGAGTTCAACGGCTGATGGCTCCGTCTTATTTCTGTAGCTGGAAAGTTGAACAAACTCAAAACGGAGAGACACTGAGCCCACAGACTTTATCCCCGGTTGAGCTGATTCTTGACAGTGTACCCGATAAATTGCGCGTGCCAAATCCGCGTAAAACAGAACCGCACCGCCTAACACGCAAAGCAGAAAAAGCTCCTGTTTTTTATAATCGTTGGCGATTTGGATGCCCATCTCGCCAACACGATAGCGAATATCAGATTCAGAAATGAGAATAGATTGGGGCGTCAACATCGCGGTTCCAACGCATATTGTAAGCAGAGATAGTTTTGAGTACCGTCGTGTACCCGGTTACGTTCACTCGTCGTATAGCCGACAACCCACAAAATTTCAGCCCCACTGACAAGGAGTGGCACGCAATCGCGTTCATAAAGAGGGAGCTTGGCATCAATAAAAAAATCTTTAAGTTTCTTAGTTCCGTTCATTCCATACGGTTGAAACTTGTCACCAGGCTTTCGGTTGCGAACGATTAGTGGCAATTGAATTGTGTCCCAATCAAATATCGCTTCAAACGTACCATCCGGAATCTGAATCACATCGTCTAGAGAAGTTCTCACCAGTTCCGCGATAAGGGTTGCGTTTAAAGCAGGGATAAACGTTTCACCGCTAGCTGCAACCGGGTGGATGAAGTCTTTTTGTGCAGTGCTCGCCTCTGTCTCAAAAATCAGTTGCTCGTAAGCCCGCCGGAATTGTAAACCGGCCGGCAGCGTTAGGACAGTATTAGGCTTATCCCCATTCACCATATCAAGGATTGCTTGGTGGTGTTGAAAATAGAAATTGGTGAGCTGCCCCTGAAATTCAGCAACCGCGTGCCTGAGAATCCGGCGCTGTAACGCAATATGATACTGGCAAAACTTTTCCCTCTCTAAGACTATCCGCTTTTGATACCCTGCGGTGAGGGCGTGTGATTTGTTCGTCTGAAGCTGACAGGCTTTGAACGCCTCAGACGCTAGCCCGTGAAGATAGTCGGATTCAGCACTTAACACTGTCGCAGTATGGACTAACCCCCTTTTGATATTCGGATTATAGGTGTCTTCAAGCAGCGGGATTAGCTCATGTCGAATGCGGTTCCGGAGGAAACGGGTATCCGTGTTGGTTGAATCGTGTAGCGGTTTGATACCTATCGCATCAAGAAATGTTTCGATATTTTCGCGAGTGAACCCCGCGAGCGGCCGAATAACTAACGGAATGGCACCTCTGGATTTGTTCTGCGATTGACGGTTTTTCGATAAGGGATTCAGCCCCTCTCTGATAGGAGCAATCCCTTTTAATCCGGTGGTGGCAGCCCCACGAATCAGGTTCATCAGCACCGTTTCCGCAGTATCATCCTGATGGTGCCCTAATGCGATTTTAGGCGCACCGATTTGCACAGACAGAGATTCGTAAAATTCGTAGCGCGCCGCGCGGCCCGCGGTTTCAACTGAAAGCTTTAACCGCTTCAGCATCCCACCGACATCAACAGTACGGAGCGTGAAGGGCAGCCCCAAACGCGCCACGTGTTGACGCACAAATTCCGCATCGGTACACGCATCAGGCCGGAGGCAGTGATTTAAATGGGCTACATGGAGGGAAAAATCTAACTCGGTTTGAAGAGAATGTAATCCGTACAGAAGCGCTAGAGAGTCGGCACCACCGGAAACACCAACAATCACCTTTTCGCCTGCTGCTATCATAGCATGTTGAAAAATAAAGCGATGCAGCGCTCGCACAAAGGGGGGTGTCATGAGACACGTCTCAAAATTGATTCGGTATTGATTTGATAACGCATCGCCAAACTTTAACGAAAACGTTCTTTAGCAGCGGAAACCAACTTAAATGCCGGTGCGGAGAGTTGAACTCCGGACAGCACGATTATGAGTCGTGTGCTCTACCACTGAGCTACACCGGCAAAAGGCTAAAAAGTGCACCCGATAAGATAAACGGAACAGAAATTGCAGGGGTGGGATTTGAACCCACGTCCTCCGGGTTATGAGCCCGACGAGCTACCAGACTGCTCTACCCTGCGCCAAGATGGATGGGAGAATTACCCCCGACAAGCCCCTTACGAATTACCAAATGGTCGAGGAGGGACTTGAACCCTCACACCTTTTTAAGAGGCGATGGATTTTAAGTCCATTGTGTCTACCGATTCCACCACTCGACCGGCAACGTGTTATATAGTATACCCTATCTAACAGGGTTTGTCAAATTTTTTTTATTTTCGACTTTTTTCGAAAACCCGCAATTTTTCAATGCTTTTTAAATCATATCTTAATTTTATCGTGAATGCAAGAAAAATCGGTTTTTCTTGACTTTTTCATAAATTGATTCTATCATATCTAAAAATACAGAGGATATCTCGTAGAAACCGGGACACGCCTATCGCAAAGGAAATGCAGTTTCCAGGCAAATTGAGATATCTTTGCCTGGAAGTGAACCCAGGCAGAAATGTAAATGCTTCATAATAGAAAGGAAATGGAATAAAAGGATGAAATTCGGGCTATTTTACGAACATCAGATCCCACGCCCGTGGCAGGAAGGCGCGGAACATAAACTTTTTCAGGACGCATTATCGCAGGTAGAACTCGCCGATAAGCTCGGATTTGACTATATTTGGGAGGTAGAACACCATTTTCTTGAAGAGTATTCTCACTCCTCGGCACCAGAAGTCTTTCTCGCAGCATGCAGTCAACGGACGCAACAGATTCGCTTGGGACACGGAATTGTGCTAATGCCACCCGCCTATAACCACCCCGCCCGCGTTGCTGAGCGAATCGCAACGCTGGACCTGGTATCAAACGGACGAGTCGAATGGGGAACAGGCGAATCCGCTTCACACATAGAACTCGGCGGATTCAACGTCGAACCAAACCAGAAACGCCACATGTGGGCAGAATGCACGAGAGAAACCGCTAAAATGATGGCACAATCCCCTTACGCAGGGTATGATGGACAATATTTCGACATGCCACCACGCAATGTCTTACCAAAACCGTTGCAAACCCCACATCCACCCCCATGGATGGCCTGCTCTAGCCGCGACAGCCTCCGATACGCCGCTAGATATGGACTCGGCGCTCTCACCTTCGCATTTATTGACGCAAAAGAAGCAAAATTCTGGGTGCAAGAGTATTACGAAATTTTTGAGAAAGAGTGCAAGCCCCTCACCCAAATCGTCAACCCTAATATTGCAATGGTATCCGGATTCTCATGTCACGACAGTGAACAAATTGCAATCGCGCGCGGGTTAGACGGATTACGGTTCTTCCGATTCGCACTCCAACACTACTATCACAACGGTTCGCACGTCCCAGGAGAAACCGATATTTGGAAATTGTATAAAGAGACACCTGCAGCCGCTGAAGGGGGACGCGCAGGGCTCGGAACACCAGAACAGCTCCGAGAACACTTGGAAATCATGGAAGAAGCCGCGGTTGACCAGGTAGTTTTCATTCAGCAGGCCGGGGCCAACCGGCATCAACATATCTGTGAATCCATGCAACTTTTTGCAGAACAGATGTTATCCGACTTCAAAGCACGAGATACCGAACAGACTCAACGGAAAAACCGACGGCTCGCGCCAGCAATTGCGCAAGCCGAAGCTAGAAAACCGCCATTGACAGTCCTTGACAAAGTACCCGCTGTCGATGCTTATCCCATCCTAACAAAAAAAAACGAGGCAAATCCAATCCAATCCGAGACATCTGAAATCAGTGAGGATGGAGAAAAATTTCTCCTGTCAATAGAAGGCGGGAAACAGCGAGATATATGATGAAAAGCGTCTTAGTCATCGATGACGACGAGAAAATTTGTTGGGCCTTTGAGCAATTCCTTGAAGCCGAAGGGTATACACCGAGTATCGCAAACAGTGCTGAAGAAGGCTTAAGCTGCATCGAATCCCAAAACCCCGACGTTGTCTTACTTGATGTCAAACTACCGGGAATGAGCGGACTGGACGCACTCAGCGAAATTAAGGAACGCCACCCCTGGACGATTGTCATTATTATCACCGCGTACGACGATATCGAGAGTACCATCGCAGCGATGCGTTTACAAGCCTTTGATTTTGTGCCAAAGCCCATTGACATCGATGTTGTCAAAAGTATACTTGAGCGCGCCTTCCGAATCCAATCCGTACGCAGTACACTCCCCGCAGAACCGCCGGAGAAAACCGGCAACGCAAGAAAGCTGGTACCTCGACTTGTTGGAAAAAGCGAACCAATGCGTGAAATCTACAAACTCATCGGGATTCTCGCAAGTAATACAATCACAGTGCTGATTGAAGGCGAAACAGGGACGGGGAAAGACCTGGTAGCACGCGCAATTCATGCAGGCAGCACACGGCAGCCCAAGCCGTTTATTCCCCTCGATTGTGGCGCCCTCCCTGACGAATTATTGGAAAGTGAGCTGTTCGGGTATGAGCCCGGCGCGTTTACAGGCGCAAAATCCGAAGGGAAACCCGGCAGATTTGAGCTCGCGCATGGCGGCACGCTCTTTCTTGATGAAATCGGAAACATGAGTCCCACCCTACAAGTCAAATTGCTACGCGCCCTACAGACAAAAGAAGTTCAGAGACTCGGCGCCACACGCGCCATTAAAGTCGATGTCCGAGTTATCGCCGCGACAAATCACGAACTCGCACAAATGGTAAGCATCGGAAAATTCAGGGATGACCTCTACTATCGATTTAAACGAATCGCACTACATCTCCCGCCTTTGCGCGAACGCGCCGAAGATATTCCGGCGCTTGTCACACATTTTCTACAACTTACACAAGATGAACTCGGGAAACCGATACGCGGACTCTCCGAAAAAGCCATGAAACTCATACAAAACTATCAATGGCCCGGCAACGTCCGAGAACTCGAGAATTGCATCAGAAGTGCCGCAACACTCGCTAGGGCAGATGTCATTTTAATCGATGAACTCCCCGTCGAAGTGCAAACCGGAGGTACACACGACAAAAAAATAAAACGCGATGAACTTGAGAATACACTCAAATCCGTTTTAACCGGTATGATACGCCAAGCCGTCGCTAAAGAGAGCCGAGAACTTTATGATAACGTCATCGCTCACGTAGACAAGGTACTCATCAGCCTCATCTTGGATGAATTCTCCGGAAATCATAGCAAAACCGCGCAGTTGTTAGGCATGAGCAGAACAACACTCATGAAGAAGATAAATCAACATCTTAGGAACTAAAATTCCGAAGGGGACAGCATGGCATCGTGGATTCGGATTGCACACCGCGGCGCATCAGCAGTCGCTCCAGAAAACACAATCATAGCGTTCGAAAAAGCGCTTGAAATCGGCGTTGATGCCGTCGAATTTGACCTGCACGGAACGGCAGATGGACATGTCGTCGTTATCCATGATGCTACCTTGAATAGAACAACAACACTTAGTGGGCTCGTTAGGAAAAAACGGTTAGAAACCATTAAATTTGCGGACGCGGGCGCATGGTTCCATCCTGATTTTAGAGGCGACTGGCGCTCATATACGGATGCAGCAGGGAGAGAAATCGGATGGTTGCCACCGGACGCTCAAGCTCACCGCGTCCCAACCCTTGAGGAGGCACTCGCATGCATCACGCCTAAGGCAATCGCCGTCGCCGAAATCAAAGAACCCGAAATTGCTGAGGCGGCCATCTCAAAAATCAAGGAGATGAACCTGCTCGAAAAGGTGGTTATCATCTCTTTTCACACGGGCGCTTTGGAGACAGTCCGTGCGCTTGAACCCCGAATTCCGACGGGATGGCTTATCGGCAGCCACAACCGGGCCAATTCCCCGATAACCTTGTGTCAGAAATTAGCCGAACTCGGCGGAACGTTCCTGAACGTTAACCACCAACTCCTGAATGCAGAATTCGTTTATGAGCTCAAACGCCGCGGTATCAATTTGTGGTGTTGGACTGTCGACGAACTCGCCCGGATACGCCAAATGCGTACACTCGGTGTGCAGGGCATTACCTCAAATCACCCGGAACGCTTCGCCACGTTCTAAAATTTCCGCCAAAGCATTATCGCGATGAACGCAAAAATCGGGTACGATAGAAACGTGGTTGACCAGGCAATCCCTTCTAACCCCCACAATCGCATTAACACCCAATTGAGCGCCGGATTCAGAATAAACCTAATGAGTGTCGCCATCAAAACCGTCGTGTGGTTTTGAAACGCCAGATGCGCCCGAACCATCAACCGGCTCAGCAGGCGAGGCAACAGCCCGATTAAGTAGATGCCTAGTAGACTGCCGATAGACTCTAACCCCTCAACCGACAACTCGCCGTGCCCGTACAGAAAATCGACGATAGCATCGACAAACAGATAGCACCCCAGCAAAAACGGCACCATCAGAATCAATATCCCCACAACGCTATGCACGACGCTCTCTTTGAGCCGGGACGCTTGATTGACTTGACGTGCCATATTTGGCTTCAGCGTCGCTTTCCCCGCCCAATGCGATAAAAACACCGGTAACGTTACACCCGTCAACGCCTCCGGAATCGCACAGAGACGCAAGGCATAGTCTAGCTTAGATACCGAGCTCACCCCTAATAAGCTTGCCATCCCCCTATCCACAACCGGGTTCATCCCATCTGAAATCGCCGCCCCCATCATCAGGAAACATTGGCGCACGAACTGTTGCGTGCACCGGTTTTCATGCCAGTGCAAATTGAGACGCGACAGTTTCAGAAAATGATTCGGTGACAGGTTGAGGGTAACACAACATCGCCAAAATAAGAGTATCCCTTGAAACAGCTCCCCAAGAATCAACGCAATCGGGATGCTAAACAGCCCCACATGTCGCTTGCACAGGTAAATTGTAGCAATCACCACGAGCGCACGCACGCCTTGGACAATCACCGGGAAATGAAACGCCCGGTACGTATCTAAAATCGCTTTCAGCATCCAGCGAATTGATGAAATCAACGTGAAACAGGCAAAACACAAAATCATGACGATTTCCGAAGAAAACGGCAATCCTGTCTCATCCAAAAACCGCGAGGATACTAACCAGCAAAGGCCTGTTAAGGAAACGCAACACACCGGCATTGCGAGAATATAGAGGGAAAAGACGCCCTGAACGCACGCTTGCGCCGCGGCTTCGCCCTCGGCTTTCGCCGCCGCTAACAACGGAACAAGCACTGAATAACCCGACGACGCACTTAGCAACTCAATCAGAAAAACTGTAATACCCCAATAATAGTAGATGAAATCCGTGCCCGCAGTCGCACCAAACCAATTCGCTAAAAGCGCATAGATAAGAAAAGTACCACCATGCCCAAGCAGACTGAGTGGGGTGACGCTGAATAGGGTTTTCAGGAGGGGGAGCTGGCGCAATCCGGCCATGTTAAAGGGTGTTTGACTGCATAAAAGTAGCAAGCAACATACTTGCTAAGCTGCGATTTACTAGAAAATACGATACAAGAACCCGAGACTCCGTTTAATATCACTTCAAGTATAGCAGATTTTAGGCACCGCTGTCAATTCGCTAATTTTTCTTGATAATTTTGACGGAATCTGATATGATATTTCCTACAGGCGCAGCAAGAAACTTCACCAACGCTGGATAAGCACAGCCTTCATAAGGAGCGGATGCATATGAAAAACGGACTCACCTCAGAACAGATTCATTCTTATCGAAAAAATGGATTTCTGGTCATTGAAAATTTCCTCGATGCAGACGAACTCGCCCAATGGCGACGATGCACCGACGAAGCTGTTGAAGAACGCCTCGGAAACTCCGTTGAGTTTATGACAAACCAGATGGAACCAAAGCAGTTTTACGCCCAAGTATTTACACAGTGCCTACGATTGGCAGATACACACCACGGAATGCGGAAGTTAATACATGACAGACGACTCGGTAGAATGGCAACCCAATTGGCAGGCGTTGACGGAATGCGGCTCTGGCATGACCAGGCGTTAATTAAGCCGCCACACGGCAACCCAACCGCATGGCACCTCGATGTCCCTTACTGGTCATTTGACTCACGCGATACACTATCATTTTGGATGGCATTGGATGATGCAACCCTCGCTAATGGATGTATGTGGTACCTACCAGGCACACACAAAACCGCTAGGTTTGATAACGCCGGCATCGGAATAAATATCGGCGAGCTCTTTAACATTTATCCCGAATGGAAACAGATTGAACCGCACCCCGCACCCTGCAACGCCGGCGCAATCGTCTGGCATAATGGGTTAACCGCCCACGGCGCCGGCGCTAACATGACAATATCCCATCGACGCGCAATGACATGCGGGTTCATGCCCGACGGAAGTACATTTAACGGAAAGAGAAACATACTACCTGACGACTATTTTCAGTCACTCAAAATCGGCGACGTGCTCAACAACAATACCCAGAACACGCTCGTCTGGCATCAGGACTGGAACGCCTAAAGGAGAAATGCATGCAGACGAAACACCCAAATATTGTCTTAATGGGAATCGACTCGCTTTTGGCAACACACATGAGCTGTTACGGGTACAACCGATTAACAACACCACACATCGACAGGTTCGCGCGAGCAGGAACCCTTTTTGAAAGAACTTACAGCACTCACATCCCTACTACGAGCGCTTATGCATCTATGCTTACCGGCTTAGATGCGTTCAGCACACAGGTAGTCGCCCTCCGACATCAGGGGCAACTACGCCCAGAGGTTAAAACATTGCCCGAAATCCTTCGAGACGCAGGCTACAATACCACATGCGTCGGGTTTGGCGGGCCAAGCGCACGCGGCTTTGAGACATATCTAAACTTTGAAGGATGGGGCGGCGATGAGACAGGACGCGCACCAAAAGCACAGAACCTAAACAACGTCACTATCCCTGAAATCAACCGACTCATCGAACAGAAAAACGATAAGCCCTTTTTCTTGTTTCTCCGACACATGGACCCACATTCACCATATCTCCCACCCGCGCCTTACGAACGCATGTTCTATCACGGCGACGAATGCAACCCTAGCAACACATCCATGGAACCCGTCATGGCATTTAAGCCGTTTTGCGATTATTTCGCCTCTTGGATGCCCCCCGGAATTACCGATAAGGACTACGTCATCGCACAGTACGACGGCGCAATCGCTTATATGGACGCTTGCATTCAGACCCTTTTTAACGCACTCGACGCACACGGCATCACCGAGGAAACTATCGTTGTCATCAACGGGGACCACGGCGAAACGCTCTATGAACATGAATGTTGGTTCGATCATCACGGGCTATATGACGTTACACTACATGTACCCCTTATCATAAGATATCCCGGACGTGTACCCGCAGGAAAACGGGTAACCGGATATAACCAGCACAAAGATTTAGTCCCTACCCTCCTTGAACTCGCAGACGTCGAAACCGATAGTGAATTTGATGGAAATAGCCTGATGCAGCTCGTGGAAGGAGAGGTACACTCTTTTGACAGTGAGTTTTACATCACCGAATGCACATGGATGCGGAAGCACGGGTGGCGCACGCCTGAATGGAAGCTCATCGTCGCACTTGAACCCGACTTCCATTTTAAGCCGCCCGTCGAACTCTATCACTTAATCCGTGACCCGGACGAAAATAACAACATCGCTGACGCCCATCCCGACATCGTCAATCTATTAGAGACGCGGATGAAAAACTGGATCTCACGCAGAGAGCAAGAGACAGGACTAACGAACCCTATTATGACACAGGGCGACTGGCACGGGCACAAGGACGTCGGCCCCTTCAAAACATCGGAACAGGCCTATAATATGATGCATATCGGAAACCCGGGCCAGGCCGCACGGTTGCAAGCGAAATCGAGAAATGAATAATTCAATGCTTGAGAATACCGGCCAGAGGCGCGGCCCGCCGGCGGAGGAAACGCGATTAGCCCTTGATAACCCCTACAGGACGAAGACGCGCAACACGACGGGATAGCCCCGCTTTGTCCACAACACGCACAACTTCATCCACATCCTTGTAAGCTTCTGAGACCTCTTCTTGCAACGTCCGTCTACCCTCCGCACGCACGAAGATGCCTTGCGCTTCAAGTTCCGCACGGATATAACGGCCCTTCGTCAGGGAAATCGCGCGCCGGCGAGAGAGCATCCTACCGGCCCCATGGCACGTCGTACCCCACGTCTCTGACATCGCACCCGCCTCCCCTACTAACACATAAGACGCAGTGCCCATATCACCCGGAATTAGCACCGGCTGCCCCACCTTCTGATATTTCTCCGGAATCTCCGGATGCCCCGCCGGGAAAGCCCGTGTCGCGCCCTTCCGATGAACGAACAGCTCGCGCTCCTTGCCATCAACAGTGTGTTTTTCAAATTTACCGATGTTATGCGATACATCGTAGACGAGCTCTAAGCCGAGCTCAGCCTCCGTCGTTTCAAAAAACTGCATGAACGTCTGGCGCACCCCGTGCATAAGGCATTGCCGGTTGTTCCACGCATAATTCGCACTGCAGGCCATTGCCGTTATGTAGTCTTGGCCCTCTTTCGAATTGATAGGCGCCGAGGCGAGCTGCCTGTCAGGCAGACGAATACCGTAGCGCTCCGCCACTTTAACCCAACTCTTCACGTGCTCATCGCAAATCTGGTACCCGAAACCACGGGAACCGGTGTGAATCATGATGCACACGCCCTCTTCACGAAGCCCCATCACTTCCGCGGCTTCCCGGTCGAAGATTCTGTCAACCACTTGCACTTCAAGGAAATGATTGCCGGAGCCGAGGGTACCGAGCTGGTTCTTCCCCCTCTCCAGCGCGCGCCGACTTGCCGCATCCGCGTTCGCCCCCAGGAGAATACCACCCGCCTCTGTGAACTCCAGGTCAGACGGGTGCCCGTATTCACGCTCAATCGCCCAGGACGCACCTTTTTCCAACATCTCGCGCTCTTCCGGGACGGAAAGACGAATTTTGCCGCTTGAACCGACACCGCACGGCACATTTTCAAACAACTTGCCTACCAGCGCCTTTGTCTTACCCTCAAGCTGCCCTGAATCTAAGTTCGTCCGGACTAACCTCACACCGCAATTAATATCGTACCCGATGCCCCCCGGGGATACAACCCCATCCGCACCCGGGTCCGTCGCCGCAACACCGCCGATAACAAAGCCGTAACCCCAGTGTAAATCCGGCATCGCCAGCGAATGTTTGACAATACCCGGAAGATGCGCAACGTTCGCTACCTGCTGAAGCGCCTCCTCGCTTTTTGCCTGCTCAAGCAGCTTGTCATTCGCATATATCAGCCCGTCTACCCGCATCCCTTTCATCGTACTTTTCGGAATACGCCAGCGGTACTCATCTAGTTTCTGAAGCGTTATCTTCTCTTTCATAAGCGGCCTCCCTTTTAAACAGTTACGCCGTCCTTGCTGTTTAATTCACAATTGCGGGAAGAACTTCAGACGCGTCAACGCGCGGTTTTGCTTCGAGATGTCCTAAGCGTGTATCCCAGCAATTTCCCTTATCAAATTCTAAATACGGAACGGGTATCGTCGCTTGAAGTTACCTCAGACGGTAACCCCTCAATAATTTGAGTCGACGTGACGCTCACATAAACCAGACGCTTTATCACCGTAATAAGTTCATCCGGTTCTGCAAACCACTCATTTGCGTCATTGATGATGCCACTCTCCTTGTCCCGCGTCACCTTGTACCTATCAATCAGCCACTCCAGGGGCGTCCGCCCGTTAACCACATACCGATGCGCCTCCGAAGGAATACCAGATACACGCGTGACATCATTGATGATAAGCGTCTCTTTGCTTGACTTATCTGAAAAACGCATCGCTTTCGAACTCAACCGAAAATTATCGGTTGGCGCATCCACGGAAAGGGGGTATTCCTCACACGACTCATAATTCAGGTGTAGCCGTGCGAGCGCTGCACCCGCATCCGAAAACGCGTTGAAATCAGGCGCAAACGGAATGCGCGGCAACATCTTCGAAACATCATTCGCGAACCTTTCACGATACACCGACGAATGCAGCATGCCGTAAACATAATCGAAAATCGCATCCTTCGTGATGCCATCATCCCGATAATGCGCCCGGAACGCCGCCAGCGCCGTATCCGATATGTTGTCAAGCCGCCCGCCGCTGGTTGGGTATTCCCACCGCGGAAAACATTGGCATCCGTTGTTTAAATTGAGGTCCGGCATCGTATCCGTGATGAGCGAGGAAAACGGCTTTTTGGAACCGATAGTCGGCACACATATTACCCGGTTTTCACTCGACAAGGAAGGAAATATCCTGTCCATCTGGTATTTGCGATGGGCGAACGTATCATCCGCGTAACAATTCGTGGGCACAAAGGGGCGATAGCTCACCTTTCGAAGGTATCCCGCTTTAAAGTCACCCCTTTTCTTTTGCTTCAGACTGTTTTTGAGTTTTTCATCCCACTTAATATGCTGTCTTGCGTTGTGCTGGTGTACTACCTCATCCACAGTCAGTTCAGGGGTTGCCTCAAGTTCAGCAATTGCTGCGCGGTACGCCTGCGTCATGCGCCGGGCGTTGTCGAGGCATGCGTCGCGCGAGAAGTTGTAGAGGTAGGCGTCCCTACCCGTTCCATACCCGCATGAATATAACTTAAATATTGCGTCGTCTGCTTTTCCCGCCTTTGTCTCCCTGGTGCCCATCGGATAAAATCGTGCAAACGCATCGCTCCGCTGGTTAACCCAATCGTGATGCGCATTCGGCGTAATTGTCTGCCAGTCGCGAACGCCTTTGATGGAGCCCGCATCCCGCAACGCCGCCAGCTTCTCCTCGCGCGTGAGGTAATCCCCGATATCGCGGTATCGGATTTCACACCTTTTCGTCGTTTTCAGTGCGCTAAACTTCTGCTGTTTTTGGCAATCCGTTGATAATCTCGTCGGAGATGCTTTCGTCGTGCTTAGTCGGTTAAGCTTCTGCTGTTTTTGGCAATCCGTTGATAATCTCGTCGGAGATGTCTCATGTTTTTGTCGTGCTAAGCGATGGGGGTTTTTTACCAAGATAGTGATGGCAACCGGGGCGCGGGAACCGCTGCCGAATACCTTCCCCCCTTCACGACGTGACACCTCACCTTGGGTTCGCTGATTCCCTCGAAGGTGTAGCACGTAGATAGAACTGAATTCGGAGGCGAGACACGCCCGGAGCCCCGCATCGGCGTTCCCATCAACCCACGAACCGTTGGTAACGAAGGCGATTACCCCCTCTTCGCCAATTCTGTCGCTTGCCCACCGGAGTGCCAGTTTGTAGGTGTCGTAGAGGCTCCCTTTATATGTCGATGTAGACGACTTGGCATAGGTGTCCCGGATGCGTTTTTCAAGCGCCGGGTAGTGCACGTTAGGGTTGTCGTCGGCAGCACTCCTCTGCTTCGCGGACCACGGTGGGTTACCGACGATGACACGGATGCCCCGTTCCTGTTGGTTTTCGGTGCGTTTGTTGTTATCCATCAGCCAGAGCAGGGGTTCTGTCTCTCTGTCCGGAATTGGCGTTGTGTTGAGCGTGAAGGTATCGGTGAGGGCGATGCCGTTGAACGGTTGTTTCTCAAGTCCCGTCTGCGCACCCATGGACGCAGCCCCTTCAGGGCGCCGGCTGCGGAATGCTTCGGCGATATTGATGGCGGCGATGTAATAAGCAAGGAGCACGATTTCGTTGGCGTGTAGTTCCTCCCGATATTTCCGTTCCACGTCCGCGGGCGCGATGAGTTCAGATTGGAGCAGGCGCGCCAGAAAGGTGCCAACGCCGGCGAACGGTTCGAGCACATGAACACCTTCATCGGAGATGCTTCGTCCAAATTCATCGGTGAGCACGTCGTCAGCGCTCTTCAAAATGAAGTCGACGATGTCAACCGGCGTGTAGACGATACCGAGTCGTTCCGCCTCTTGTTTCAGCGCCGTGGCGAAAAATTTCTCGTAGAGTTCCAACAGCACGCGCTGTTTCCCCGCGCTGTTATCGATGCCGCGGGCGCGCATGCGGACGCTGTCGTAAAAGCCTTCCAACTCCCGCGTCTCGTCTAAGAGTCCGAATTCGGCGAAATCGGCCCGGAGCGTGTCCAGCGCTATCGCCACCGGGTTGCTAGAGGCGAATACGTCATTCTCAAAGAGTGCGTCGAAAACGGGGTTTGTGATGATATGCTGCGCCATCATATCGATGGCGTCGCCGCGGGTGATAGCGCCATTTATCGCGCGTTTGAGTTCGGTATGGAACGCGTCAAACCATTCTTGCAGCGCCGTGTTTGCTGGATGTCGCAGTAATCCCTCAATGCGTGCGACGACGCGCAAGAAAATATCGGCGACGTCCTTCGCCCAGCTCTCCCAATATTTTCTATCGCCGCACTGTTCCACGATTTGCGCGAAGATAGCGTCGGCGGGGATATCCAGCGGCAACGTCAGCTGTGAGGAAAACGCCGCATCCCCGTTAAAAGCGCCCTTAAATTCGCCCTCAAAGATGATGCGCTGGGTGGGCGTCGTGTTAATATCGATGCTGTTGATTTCCGCGTTGAGTCTATCGTCGTGTGAACGGAGGGCGCGGAGCACATTCCACACAGATTTGAAGCGTTCGGTATCATTGAGGATTTGGGACGGTTCGGCGCCCTCCGGTATCGCCACAGGCAGGATAATGTACCCATAACTCTTCCCCGGCGATTTGCGCATCACGCGTCCTACCGCCTGCACGATATCGACGTATGAGTTCCGCGGCGTCATGAAAAGCACCGCGTCGAGGGCAGGGACGTCGATACCTTCGGAGAGACACCGGGCGTTTGAGAGGATGCGGCAGACGTCATCGCCACCACCTTTCAACCATTCAATCCGTTTTTTTCGTAAGAGCGCATTATCTTTGCCGTCAACGTGTTCGGTTTGGCACTCAAACGGCGCCACTGTTTGCGTGTCGGGCAGCCGCTGTAGCGCGCTATCGATAACACCGTTCCAATGTTTGACAAGGCTTTTCGACGCGGCGATGGTATTGGAGAACGCGATGGCACGCGTCAACGGCTGCCTATCGGTATCAGATTTTCTTTCAGGGTTTTGTAGCGCCCGCCAGCACCCCACAATTTTTGTCGCGTCGCTAATGTTAATCTCCCCGCCACCCGCGGCGATGTATTTCTGCAGTACGGGGCCCACCCCTTGCTCCGACATCGCGAGCACAACTACCTTGTAGTCAGAGAGTAAGTCCTGCTCAACCGCGCGCGAGAAGGGCAGCCGGTGAAATTCTGCCCCGTAGGTAGCCGCATCGTCCATCGAATAAACGTCTCTCTCATGCCGCGCTGCCTTCGCTTTGGCCCCGGCGGTATAGAGGCGGGATGTCGCCGTCATGTATAGGCGTCTCTTTGCGTGAATGCGCGCCGCATCGTGGATGAGCACGAACGGCGAGGTGGTATCGTCCGGGGCTTCAACACCGGTGGTGCGGTGCGCTTCATCACAAAGCACGATATCAAACGGCGGCGCCCCTGCTTTTTGCGCGGTTTCCACAATCGGCAGCGAGTGATAGGTGCAGAAAACCACCCGCATATTATCGGCATCCGGTTGCTGTAGCGCCGCGGAGATGTCGCCCACAGCTGTCGTCACAGGGAGTTCGAGTTCGAGGAGGGATGCATCTTCAGCGGTTTTGCCCGCCTTTGTATCAGAGCAGATACCGATATATCGGTGCGGTATCGCCTGCTGCTCTGCCCATTCGCGCATCGCTTGCGAAAAGAGCCCAATAGACGGCACAAGATAGAGCACGCGCCCGCCGACACCGGCGAGATGTTCGGCGATGCGGAGAGCCGTGAAGGTTTTCCCCGTGCCGCACGCCATCAGCAGTTTACCACGCGCAGCGGTTTTGAACCCATGAACCACATCGTCAAACGCTTCCTGCTGATGCCGCCGGAGGCGGAACGTCTCCTGTCGATACGCGAGCTGTTCAGGCGCTTGCCGACTGAGTTCCGGCCAGGTTACCGGGCGGCTGGCGAGTTCCGCGGCGCTGATGCGGTGGCATGCCGGGCGCAGCCCATCCAGCGTTTTACGCACATTCGCGCTCCAGGTATCGCTCGTATCCACGAAGATACGCGCGGTAAACGGCTCCCGCGCCGACGCGGCGATAAAGGTGTCGACAGCAGCCTTCGTAATACGCGTATTTTCCGCATAACATTTGCATTGGATGGCGCAGTAGCCACCGGCGCGCTCTTCGGCAACAATGTCGATACCGGTATCAACCGCGTCAAACTCCGGCCGGCCTTCCGCCCATTCCGCCCAGAGATACACCGCCGAAAAGCGGTTCTTGTAGAACGCATCTTCGAGAAGATAGCTTTGTATCAACCGCTCAAACAGTCTCCCCTTTTCGTATTCGCTATCCGCATGCTCACGAATGTAAGTGAGCGCCCTGTCAAATCCGTTATCCGGTTCCGCCGTGTCGGTTCCCAATTCGAGATAAGCTTGTGTCACTTCTGACATATCAGTTTCCAATTCACGTTCAGCTGTTTATGATGATGATGATGATTGAGTTGATTCAGCGTCCACATTGCGGACAGGTTTGAGACGTATATGCCTCGTCTATCTGCGCAACCTGAATATCGCAGACTTTGGCTTTAGTTGTATCTCTATTGTTCCGGTGCTGTGGGGTTGTTAGAGAATTCCCTTCAGTCCAGCTGTCGTCATGTTATTCGGCGAAAATTTCTGGTAGTTCAGGAATTTCGCACCATTTTCGTTTTTTCCAAGACTCTGTTCCCTTCTCGGCCAGTTGGACACCTTTTGCGCCGGCGAGGAGTGTCCATGGAAACGGTTCATCTGTGACAAGATGTCTGAGGAAGAGTTCCCACTGTGCCTTAAATGCGTTTTGATAGGTTTCTTGCTCAGGTACCTTGAGCCATCCGTCAAAGAACTGGATAGGCTGTTCAATATCTGGGTTCCAAACGGGGCGTGGTGTAGCGTTAAGAGGTTGTATCCAGCAGTCACGTAACCCGGCGACAGCGGAGCCGTTGAGCCCATCGACGTGTATAGTCAACAGGTCATCTCGTCGTACCCTGACGGCCCAAGATGAGTTAAAGTGTGCGACGATTCCTTCGTCGAGTTCAAACGTAGCATAAGCGGCATCCTCTGCGTTAGAGTGATAAGGTTTCGCGTGTTCATCCCACCGTTTTTCAAGGTGTGTAGCGGCAAAACAGGAGACGGCATTAACGTGTCCAAAGAGGTTATCGAGTACGTATCGCCAGTGGCTAAACATATCGAGGATGATTCCTCCTCCGTCTTCGGCGCGGTAGTTCCATGAAGGGCGTTGTGTAGGAATAGCGTCCCCTTGGAAGACCCAATACCCGAATTCGCCGCGAACGGCGATAATCTTCCCAAAAAAGTCAGCATCGATGAGACGTTTAAGTTTTCGTATGCCGGGCAACCAGAGCTTGTCTTGAACAACGCCGTTCTTGAGTCCAGCGCGCGTTGCGAGCTCATACAGGCGATAAGCGTCTTCCGTGGTGGTGGCGGTAGGTTTTTCACAGTAGATGTGCTTGCCGGCCTCAATAGCTGCCTGCACTGCGTCGACGCGTCGTGACGTCACCTGCGCGTCAAAATAGACAGAATAGGTATCATCGGCGAGGGCTTCATCTAAATTAGTACTCCATTCTTCAACGCCGGTGTGCTCGGCAAGTTTCTGAAGTTTCGCGGGGTTCCTCCCGACAAGAATAGGCTTAGGAAGGATGACTTCGTCTTCCGCGATAGGGATGCCGCCTTCTTCAGCGATTGCCAATATAGAGCGGATGAGATGTTGATTGGTGCCCATACGTCCCGTGACGCCGTTCATGATGATACCGATGCGATGCGTTTTCTTAATCAGGTTTATCATAGCTATCCTTCTTCTGAGATTCGGGATTTACGGTTTATCGGTGCATTGCGTTGCGGCGCCATCTGGCAGTGGCGGCGCGTCCACTCCCGCTTTCGGGAGTGTCCCTGTTAATTCTTGTTTCCAATGCGCGACATCGCCTGCGGGGCCATAGCAGTAAACCATCTGCATCGTCGTGTCGCCGGTATTCGTCAATTGGTGGAAAATCCAGGACGGGATAAAAACTGTCTGGCCGGTGGATACCGTCTGCTTCTCTTCACCGAGGCACATTTCACCTTTCCCGTGAACAATGAAATATATCTCTTCTTGTTCGTGGTTATGCCATGGTACTTGCCCGCCGTTTGGTTCTAAGGTGACGTAGCCTAAACAGAAATTCTCCATCTGGATTGGGGATACCCCACCGACGAGGTTTTTTGTTGTTCGGCGTGCGGGATAGGTTCGTCCGTCCATCTCGTTTACATCTGCGATGAGCATTCTGTAGTGTCCTTTTTATTTTCCCGTAGTGTTCCCGGCGGGTAAAATCCGGGGATAACATCCACAATAGTTACGGGCATCGTTATGCGTGAGTGGCGTGATATCTGTATGCGGGGCTGCGGCCCCTGCCCCCGTGATTGGGAGGCGGGGGCGGGCGTTTTTATGGGATTCTGGGGGTTCTACTCTGCCTCAATCACCGCCTGTGCCGCGGCGAGTCTTGCAATCGGTATCCGGAATGGGGAACATGATACGTAATCAAAGGCTAATCCGTGGCAAAATTTTACGGATTTCGGTTCACCGCCGTGTTCACCACAGATTCCGACTTTGAGTCCGGGCCTCGTCGTTCGTCCCTTCTCACACCCGATCTGTAAGAGCGTGCCGACACCTTCTTGATCAAGAACTTGGAAAGGGTCATACTCAAGTACCCCGTTTGCGACGTAGTCGCCGAGGAATTTCTCGGCGTCATCACGGCTCATGCCGAATGTCGTCTGTGTGAGATCATTCGTTCCGTATGAGAAGAATTCGGCTTCTGCGGCGATTTTGTCAGCGGTGATTGCGGCGCGTGGGAGTTCAATCATGGTTCCGACGAGGTATTCGATACGTGTGCCTAATTCTTGAAAGACAGCTTCAGCGGTATCGGTGACGACTTTTCGCTGCAAAGTGAATTCGTTGATATGGGCGACGAGTGGAATCATGATTTCGGGATGTACTTCAATGCCACGCTGTTTAACATCGACGGCTGCCTCAAAGATTGCGCGGGCTTGCATTTCAGTTATCTCAGGGTAGACAATTCCGAGTCTGCACCCGCGATGCCCTAACATTGGGTTGAATTCGTGCAATTCGGCGACGCGTTGGGCCAATTTCTGGTGAGGGGTACCGAGTCGCGCGGCGAGTTCGCGTATTTCAGACTCCATTTTTGGCAAAAACTCGTGTAGCGGCGGATCCAGGGTACGTATCGTGACGGGATATCCGGCCATGGTTTCAAAAATACCGATAAAGTCAGCGCGTTGGTGTGGGAGTAGCTTGGCGAGTGCTTGTTGACGTTCAGCGATATCATCGGCAAGAATCATTTCTCTAACGGCATCGATGCCTGTCCCGAAGAACATATGTTCAGTTCTGCAAAGTCCTATTCCTTCAGCGCCAAAATCTCTTGCATTTTGTGCGTCTTCTGGCGTATCTGCATTGGTTCGCACGTTCAGCGTTCGGGTTTCATCTGCCCATTGGATGAGGGTTCCGAACTGGCCACTCAGTTCAGGTTGTATGAGCTGTACTTTCCCGTTGAGAACATCTCCTGTTGAGCCGTTAAGCGTGATAAAATCGCCTTCTGCGTACCGTTTTCCGTCGATGTGAAATTCCAATTCTTCTTCATTAATAAAGAGAGTGCTGCAGCCGGCGACACAAGATTTTCCCATGCCGCGTGCGACAACGGCGGCGTGGCTTGTCATTCCGCCGCGTGCGGTGAGTATCCCTTCGGCGGCATCCATTCCGCCGATATCTTCAGGGGAGGTTTCGGCGCGTACGAGAATCACTTTCTCGCCAGCTGCTGCAAGTTCCTCTGCCCGGATTGCGGTGAAAACCACTTTCCCGACGGCTGCGCCTGGTGAGGCGGGCAACCCTTGAGCAATCACCTCAACATCATCGGCCGGGTCAACGCTTGGATGTAAGAGCTGCTCGAGGTGCTCGGCTGGGACGCGTGTGATTGCGGTATTCTTATCAATTAGTCCCTCTTCAACCATTTCAACGGCGATTCGGACAGCGGCTTGTCCGGTGCGTTTCCCATTCCGCGTCTGTAGCATGAAGAGTTGTCCGTCCTGAATAGTGAATTCGACGTCCTGCATATCGCGGTAGTGCTTTTCGAGGCGCTGGCCGATATCCACCAATTGTGAATATGCGTCCGGTGATAGCTTCTGGAGTTCAGCGATTGGCAGCGGTGTCCGGATGCCGGCGACAACGTCCTCCCCTTGAGCGTCCATCAAAAATTCGCCATAAAATATGTTTTCGCCGGTGGATGGATTGCGAGTAAAGGCGACGCCGGTCCCTGAGCTGTCGCCCATGTTTCCGAATACCATGGCTTGTACATTCACGGCAGTCTGCCCGAGTTCTTCTGATATATCGTTGAGGCGTCGGTACGTGATTGCCCGTGGATTGCCGGAAGACTCAAACACGGCATCGCGCGCCATATTTAGCTGTTGCCGGGGCGCCTCTGGAAAATCGTGCCCGGTTTTCTGCTTGATGATGTATTTGAATTCAGAAACGAGGCTGACGAGGGCGTCCGCGTCAAGTTCGGTATCTAACGTGACGCCTTTCGCTTTTTTCTTTTCTTCAAGTAACTGTTCAAACTCGCTATGCTCAACGCTGAGAACAACGTTCCCGAACATCTGAACAAAGCGCCGATAAGCATCGTAAGCAAAACGTTCGTTTTCGGATTTTGCGATAAGTCCTTTAATTGTGTCGTCGTTCAATCCGAGGTTAAGAATGGTATCCATCATCCCGGGCATTGATACGGCTGCGCCGGATCTGACAGAAAGGAGCAGCGGGTTTTCAGTCCCCCCAAACGACGCATTCATGGCATTTTCTATTTTCTGGAGGTTATCATCGATTTGCGCATCAAGTTCAGCTGGGTACTGCTTCTGATTTTCGTGGTAGAATTTGCAAACCTCCGTCGCGATAGTAAACCCGGGGGGTACCGGGATACCGAGGTTCGTCATTTCAGCGAGGTTTGCCCCTTTCCCCCCGATTAGGAGTTTCATCGTGGCATCGCCTTCGCCTTTCCCGGCCCCAAAGAAGTAAACGTACTTTGGCATAAAAAAACCTCCTGGTTTTGTTAAAAAACCGTCTGGTTTGGGTAGATGTATAGCGGGTGTCCGGTTGAAAACCGGGGCTACCGAAGAAAACGTTAATTAAATTAAATTGAATAAATTGCGCGGCTCGCCTCATCAAATTCGGGTTTAAATGGGTCGTTAGAGAGGTATAGAATTTGGTACGGTTCATAAAGTTGGATGTAGCTCCAATTGACGCCGCCAATTACCTTACCTTGGTTAACCTTCTTGATAAACTTGCCTCGAAATTTGGCACGAGTCCGTTCTGGTGGGTTATGCTCTGCGTGCCGGATCTGTTCTGCGTCAACGATGCGTTCGACTTCCTCGCGTTCGTTAAGTGCATAATAGAGGCTTGCCTCTGGGCGGACACTGTGATATTTCAGGTCAAGGAGCCTGACTTCAGGTGAGTTCCAATTGAGTGAACGTTTCGCGAGATATGTCTGTAGCCATTTCCACTTAATCACCCAATCGAGTTCACGGTTGAGCTGCATCGGATTCTTTTTCAAGCATGTGAGCACATACTCCCATCGTACCATTACCTGCTCGGTGGCCAGGTCGGATTCAGCTTGTTCGAGGTATCGTTTTGCGCATTCCAAATATTGCCACTGTAGTTCAACGGCGGTAACTCGCTTCCCATTTTCGAGTTCAATCTGTTGTGTACAGGTGGTATCATCAGAGATTTGTCTGATGGCTTGCACGGGTTTAAGGAGTTTAAAGCGTTGTTGAATGAAGTTATCTTCAATCATGCGGAGAACGATGCCTGTTGTTCCTACCTTCAAAAAAGTTGAGAATTCGGACATATTTGAATCTCCAACGATAACGTGCAATCGTCTATATTTCTCTCTATCGGCGTGTGGTTCATCGCGTGTATTTATAATTCCGCGTGCGGTTGTTGTACCGATAGAAATTTCTTCACGTATGTATTCAGCGCGTTGGGATATGGCGTAGAGCCCTTTGTCAGGGAGTTGGTTGTGGTGTAGGTGGAATTTCTGATTTCCGTTTTTGCTAGGTTTGATTCTGCCTGCCCCTGCGAACACCTGTCGTGTGACAAAGAAGGGTATGAGCTGCGCGGCCAATTGTCGGAAGTGGACGTGTCGTTCCATCAAATAATTTTCGTGGCATCCATATGAATTGCCGGAGCTATCCAAGTTATTTTTAAAGATGGAGATTTTTCCTCGGAATCCGTCGTTTCGCATACGTTTTTCGGCGGTGCTAGCGAGCCTGGTGATAATTCGTTCTCCGGCTTTATCATGTGCTACGAGTTCGGCGACATCATCGCATTCAGGTGTTGCGTATTCCGGATGGCATCCGATGTCTTGATAAAAACGGGCGCCGTTTTCGAGAAAGACATCTGGATACATTCGCCCGGCGACGATTTCGCGGAAGAGGTACATGACGGTATTTTGTACAGTGAGGGACTTTCCGTTAGGGCGTTCGGGTGTCCATATGATTCCGAATTCGGTTTCGAGTCCATAAATTCTGCGTTTCATGGGCAATTTCCCCTCAAATGATGGGTTCATGATGCGTGGAGTAATTCCGCGATGTCGTCTGTAGAGAGCCGTTGGAATTTGCGGCGTTCCGCCCCCCGGGCGAGGCATGCTACCTCAATTGTATCGGCATCGATTTGATAATCGGGTCCCGTTTCTGCTTCGATTGTCTTAAAAGTCTGGGTTACGAGTTGCATTGCGTCGTTCATGTTTAAATTGTCGGCGTAGTTTTGCTTCAAAAGTTCGGTGATTTCAGCGGCGCGTCCCCCAATCACTGCATATTTTTCTTTTTCCCAATAAATGCCATCATAGTCAATATGATAAATGTGATTCTCGGATTTGCTAGAGCTGTTTGAATTATCTGCGCTATCAACTTCACAAACGAGAAGTTCAATCTCCAGCGGTTTTGCGTCCCAGGCTTGTGCGATAGCGCCCATGTGCTGTGAATAGAGGTTTGTCAACCATTTTGCGGTAACATCATCGCGATAGTATCGAAACCCTTTAATTTCGGCTTCCCGGATTCCTGCGACGCGAAGTGCCTCGTATTCGGCGATGCGTCCGGCGGCTGCGAGGGCGATGCGGTCATAAATTTCAGAAATCTTAAAGATAGATTTGCGTGGGTTTTCGGCTACCATCAACAGGCCATTTTCATATTCTAAAACGACAACCTCTTTTGCCTGTTCAATGCCTCTTCGGACAAAGTCCTCTTTGTCTTGTCGGATTTGTTCAGGGGAGACATAATAAGGTGTGGACATTCAATTCCTTTCATGTTCTGGTTTCAAGGCAAGCAAGATAAAATGCGTCTATACCGATTGTTTTAGACGCGAGATTAACGTCTCATACAACGTTTCAACGGTTTCCTCAGGAATTTCAGAGAATCCGTCTTCCGTAATCATGTTCAGGGTAGGGAAGATTTTACGGACGAGGTCAGGCCCACCTGTAGCGATATCTTCATCGGCTGCATCCCAAAGTGCTTCAGCGACAATCTGCAGCGATGCTGCTTTAGGCATGCGTGGCTGGTACCGTTTTTTTAGCGTGGTACGAGCATCTTTTCCGCCGGAACCGATAGCGTAATACTCACTCTCTTCATACCGTCCGCCGATAGCGTCATATTTGAAAATGCGTCCACGGCGCTGCTTCACATCATAGCCTGCAAAGAGTGGCAAAACGATTAATCCTTGCAGTGCGAGGTTGAGATTTGAGCGAACGAGATGTGATAAAAAATTCGCCTGTCCTTCAAGGCTAAGGCTTACACCTTCAGTTTTTTCATAAAATTCGACTTCAATTTGAAAAAGTTTAGCCATCTCAATACAAGGGGCGGCTGCCCCGGCAACAGCAATAGCCGTGTGCCGGTCAATTTGATAAACCTTTTGAATTCGTCGTTCCCCGACCTGATAGCCGTCTGTAGCTTGCCTGTCTCCGGCGATAAGCACACCGTCCTCATAGACAACGGCGAGGACGGTTGTACCTTCATACCAGTGCGGTGTTTCAACGGCGTGCCCCAGCCTCGGCGTTCTATCGGAATGCGTTCCCGGTTCTGTTATGTACCCCGTCATATGCGTTATCAATTCCGGGTATCGGCGTTTGAGAAGTTCGAAGAAACCTGAGGTGCCATAATCCTCGAGTTCAAGCACTCCTACTGCCCTCCCCGTTGTATATAGTTTTCAACAAATTCCTCGGAGTCTTCTTCCAAAATCTCATCAATTTCGTCGAGAAGGGCGTCTAAGTCTTCAGCAAATTCCGCGTCCATCTCTTGATTTTCAGGTGCGAGCTGGATGTCTTCATTCTCATCCACGTATTGCCCTTGGTGTTCCTGCTTTTTTTCGGCTGACATTGTGTTCCCCTTTTTTCAGAATCGGCGCGATATGACGCGCCCGGCGTGTTAAATCGTACCTATTTTGAGTCAGTTACTCTGATTTTCTGAACAAGTTCATCTGCTGTACAGGTGCGCAGCAATTCCCCGACAATCTCTTGCGTGCCAAAATGCGGGCGTTCCATCATGATTTTCTCCAATCCTTTTTCGGCTTTAAAAACCATTGAGTTCCAACTGGCGCTGTGAATCTGATTCGGAAAATTTCGTAAACAGGTACCCCGAAAGTAAGCCCGGGTGTCTATCGGTGGATAGTGCATTGCGTGCGTGATTTCTTCTGGGGCGAGTAACCGTTTAACATGCCCATTTTTAAGCAGTCTGAGATAAATCCCTTTACTAGGACGAATATCATGATACTGCAAATCAAGCATTCGGAGCTGTGCGGCTGTCGATTTGAGACCGTGCCGCTTCTGATATGCGTCAATTAATTTCTTTTTTATAATCCAGTCGAGATGTCCACTGAGTCGACTCGGGTGGAGTTCTAAGTTATCCAGCACGTATTCCCATTTTTCGAGTACATCTTGAACGACAGGTGTTCGTTCTTCTACCGACAGATGTTTCTGCGCGAGTGCGAGGTAGGCACGTTGAATTTCAATCGGGCTCCATTTCTCACCGGTTAACAGTTCAACCTGGTTTTTACATGACAAATCGCGAGAGATACTTTTTATGGCAGCAACAGGATTTTTCAACCTGAATTGTTCTCCGACAACGTCCTTTTCTATTAATTGCATAACAATAGCGGTGATACCAATTTTCAGGTAGATGCTCCATTCTGCCATGTTTGCATCACCGGTGATGACGTGCAATCGGCGAAAAAGTTTTTCATCGGCATGCGGTTCATCACGGGTATTAATGAGCGGCCTGTCCATCATAGTCCCGAGCCCGACCTCTTTTTGAAAAAAATCGGCGCGTTGTGAGAGCTGGTAATCTGTTTCATCGGTTCCATTTTCAGCCCCGACTTTACCACTCCCGGTAATGATAATTCGGGTAACAAGGAAGGGCGTAAGCCCGTTAACAACGGTATCAAAGGGGAGTTTTCGGGACATGAGGTAGTTTTCATGGGAACCGTAACTATGTCCTTTGTAATCTGTATTATTCTTGTAGATGATAATTTCTTGGTTATCCATTAAAAGTCTTTCGGCTGCCGCGCGACTGACTTCCAAAATTAATTCGCCGGCCTTTTCGTATTGTAGCAAAGCGCGGGCGTTTGTACATTCGGGTGTGCAATACTCCGGGTGTGCGTGATCAACGTAGTAACGTCCGCCGTTTACTAAAATGTCGTTGACGGTATTATCAGTTAGCTGTTGACTCTCACCTTCCGCCATAAACCCCCTAGTATCCATCAATGGGCGTTCTTGTTCATAATCCCAGGTAACGTTTCTGAGACTTTCTGTTTTGTAAGCGTTCACCACCAAAGTAGAGGCGGCAACGAGGTCTTGCTCACGTGCATTTTTAACCGAGATACCGTACTCGGTCTCTGTTCCGATGATTGTTGGTATTTCCATAATCAGCAAGCGTACTCTGGAGTCAACGAAAAGTATTGTTAAAAAAGCGTGATTTAGCGTTCATCTCTGTTTTAGAGGAATGTGCCACTTCGCGTGACTCGCACCTCCGGTTTACTGTCGCGTCCGGGTTCATTTATGAGTGCCCGTATATTGACGATTTTTTCACCTTTTCGGCCTGAAATTTTTGCCCAATCATCGGGATTCGTCGTATTCGGCAGGTCTTCGTTCTCTTGGTACTCTTCGCGAATGGCGTGGCTCATATCGGCGAGTGCCAGTCCCTTCTCTTGTCCATGAGAGGTGATAAACCGCTTAATAGCGGCTTTTTTTGCGCGCGAAACGATGTTTCGAATCATTGCGCCGCTAACAAAATCCTTGAAGAAGAGCATTTCTCGTTCGCCGCGGGCGTAGGTTACCTCAATGAACCGATTTTCATCGGTGGTAGCGTACATATCATCAACAGTCTTCTGAATTAAGTATTTTAAGAGCGCGTCGGTATCGCCATCAAATTTTTCAATTTCGTTTTGGGCGAAGGGGAGTTTAGGCGTGAGATATATGGAGAAAATGTCCTTTGCGCCTTCAAGCGTGGGCCTGTCAATTTTAATTTTAATATCGAGTCGGCCTGGGCGTAACACTGCTGGATCCAGCAAGTCTTGTCGATTGCTTGCGCCGATAACAATGACATCGCGTAGATTTTCTACCCCGTCAATTTCGGATAGAAACTGTGGCACTAGGGTTGATTCCATATCTGACGAAATGCCCATGCCCCTAGAGCGAAATAAGGAGTCCATTTCATCAAAGAAGATGATAACCGGAAACCCTTCTCTTGATTTGTCGCGTGCTTTTTGAAAGACTTCTCGAATTTTGCGTTCAGTTTCCCCGACATATTTATTGAGGAGTTCAGGCCCCTTAATATTAATAAAATAGCTTCGGACATCCTCTCTGCCGGTTTCCTGTCGCACTCGTTCAGCGATTCCGCTAGCGACGGCTCTGGCTATCAAAGTCTTCCCACAGCCGGGCGGTCCATAAAGGAGCACCCCTTTGGGCGGTTCGAGGTTAAATTCGCGATACTCATCGGGGTATAGATACGGCATTTCGATTGCGTCGCGGATTGCTTCTATCTGTTTATCAAGTCCGCCGATGTCTTGATATCCGATATCAGGTACTTCTTCAAGCAGCAAGTCTTCCACTTCCCGTTTGGGTAGTTTCTCTATTACCATGAAGCTGTGTGTATCGATAAGTACATTATCACCGGGTTTCAATGTCTCATCTTTGAGGGTGGATGCGAGGCGGACGACGCGTTCTTCATCGGTGCGGAGACTCACGATGGCCCGTTCCGGCGCGATGCGTTCTTTAATTTTGACGACATCCCCGTGCTTTTCAACGGGTTTAACCCCAATGACGTTCATACCGCTATTGACAATAACTTCTTGTCCGGCTTCAATTCCTTTCGTCTTAAGGCTAGGTTCCACTCGGACGCGCCATTTTCTACCGCTGATGTCAACATCGACAGTGTCATCCTCATTCGATGCGAGAAAAACGCCATAGTTATTAGGTGGTGCGCTGAGCTCATCAACTTTTTCCTTGAGGATTTCCAACTTTTCTTTAGCGTCTTGTAGCGTTGCAGTAAGCTTCCTATTGCGCCGGTGCGCGTTCATGAGTTCACGCGTCATTTCATAGAGCTTAGCATCAGCATCTTTAGAGTTAACAATTCGTATATGGCTTTTGAGTGTTTCATTCTCACTTTCGAGCCGTTCTATTGTCCATTTCAGTTCCCGAATCTGCTCATGATACAGCACTGCTTCCGATGCCATTTGTTCCGGTTCAGAGTCTTCAACGAGTTCATCAAGGAAGGAATCCTGGGAATCTCCGCTTTTGATAGCCATACGTGAGTTTCTCACTTTCTAGGAGGACGCGGGGCGTATTATCTTATCGTGTTCGTCAGGCGCCCGGCGTCGCAGGAATACAAATCAGTCACGTTTATCAAAATATAGCATGCATCAAAAATTGTGTCAACAAAAAGTATTTATAGAAACCGATGAGTCATCTTTGTGGTGCCATCGTCCTATGTAGTTAATCTTCTTTGGCTTCCTCAAGAATCTTGCCGGCGGCAGCGAGTGCGGGCAGGCCAAGACTTTCTCGGATTTTCGCTTCAATTTCCGCGGCAACGTCGGGATTTTCGAAAAGATATTTTTTGACGTTATTTCTGCCCTGTCCAATCTTTTCCCCATTATAGGAGAACCAAGAACCACTTTTTTCGATAAATTCTTTTTCAACGGCGATATCCAACAGATTTCCCTCTTTAGAAACCCCTTCACCGAAGGTAATATCAAATTCAGCCTCTTTAAAAGGGGGTGCAACCTTGTTTTTGACAACTTTGACCCGGATGCGATTTCCAATGATATCGTTCCCCTCTTTGATTTGCTGTGCCCGTCGAATTTCCAGTCGAACGGAGGCATGGAATTTCAGGGCGAGGCCGCCGGGCGTGGTATCCGGATTACCGAACATCACTCCAATTTTCTGACGAATCTGGTTCGTAAAAACCACACACGTTTGAGATTTGTTGGTAACACCTGACAGTTTCCGGAGGGCTTTAGACATCAAACGCGGTAACAAGCCGACGTGTGCATCGCCCATTTCCCCTTCAATTTCTGCCTGCGGTGTCAACGCTGCGACAGAATCAACAACCACGACGTCAATGGCCCCGCTCCGAATCAGGGTTTCCACAATTTCCAAGGCCTGCTCCCCGGCATCCGGTTGAGCGATGAGCAGATGCTCCATGTTGACGCCGATGTTCCGGGCGTAAGCCGTATCGAGGGCGTGTTCAACATCAATAAAGACTGCGGTTCCACCCAATTTTTGGGTTTCCGCGACAATATGGAGTGCCAAAGTGGTTTTCCCTGTGCCTTCGTGCCCATAGATTTCAACGATTCTACCACGCGGGATACCGCCGACACCAAGCGCCAAATCTAGCGCGAGTGCACCTGTCGAAATTGATGCAACAGGAACTACCTCATCGTCAGCAAGACGCATAATTGCGCCTTTACCAAATTCACGCTCAATTTGCGAAATCGCTTGTTCAATCACTTGCTGTCTCTTTTCATCTAACATGATTAAAGTTTCTCCTTACGATTTTTTATTACGGACGCGATTTAAAATTTACGCTACCGGTGAATATTCCCAAAATGAAAAGTTTTTAATGGGGTATAGATTGCGCCTTTGGGGTGCAGCCGGCTCTGCATGAATGTAATTTCACGCGCTGTCAGGACAGCATCCTCAATTGTATCATATTTCTGAAAAAGTGCCAGAAGCGGTTTTAGGTTAATTCGATTTCTTAACCTCGCAACTGTAAGATGTGGATGAAATCGCTTTTCTCTTGGGTATCCTAACCGGGTTAGCTTGCCCGCTACGGATTCTGCCAATCGGGACAGCGCGGGTGCACCGGTTTTTAACCCACACCATACCACCCGGGGGCGCGCCGGATTGGGAAATACCCCGATGCCTCCCAATTCCATCTGGAATGGAGATTGTGTTTCAGCAACCGTCTGAAGCGCATGACTCACATCTCCAATCGCTTTCGTATGGATATCACCAAGGAATTTCAGGGTGATGTGAAAATTTCCCGGCTTTGTCCAGGATGCCTTCCCACCGGCGGCCTGTAGCCCCTGTCGAAGCCCTTCCTGTATAGGCACCATTAACGCCTGAACCGGTCCCGGTATCTCAACGGCTACGAAGCTGCGAATAACTGAAGAGGATGCGAAGTGCTTATCAGCGCTGACTTTCATTATACATCGGTTCCTGAGTCATATGTGTCTGTGGATTGCATCAAATCGTATAAGAATTTTCGATTTCCAACGATGAATTCTAGCCCCGATGCGACAGTTAATACCAGCGGAATATACATCATAAAATAGATGGGGCCGCGTGGGTGAGTCACCCGGGCGGAATCACTCATGAACGCCAGTAAGGCTAAGCTAATTAAGATAACAACCAGCTGAGAGAGCATTTTGTATTTTCCGAATTTATCGGCTGGTACCACCTGCCTGTACTTCGTCACAAAGATAACGCGTAGCCCTGTCACAACAAACTCCCGTCCGATGATGGTGACTACCATCCATGCGGGGAGGAGTCCCCCTTCAACGTCTTTGAACCGGGTCAAACAGATTAACGCCGCAGCGATTAACAGCTTATCGGCGAGCGGGTCCATAAATTTCCCGAATTCGGTTACCCCTTGTTTTCGGGCAATTCTTCCATCAAGATGATCCGTCGCTGCGGCAAATGCGAAAATGATGAGCGCGGGCAGTATCTGATTTGCTCGAAAACAGAGCATCAACGGTGGGACAAGAAAGAGCCGTAAAAGCGTTAGAAGATTTGCGAATTGTAAAAGCGTGCGAAAATTCATCATGTTTGCCGCGCAACATTATAAAAATGTGTTGTAAAGGCTATGGACTATTCATCAGAAAGCTCGATTATTTCTGCATCCTTCGGCGCGACAAACGTGAAAAATTCCGGGGCTAACTTTTTATTACGTTCAATCTTCTTAAGGGCGACAATGACGCTCTGTGTGCTTCCATCATCAAATTCGGTTTTGTATCCAAATTGGACGGGCAGCCACTCACCTGCTTTAAGCCAGATCTCAACGGTTTCCTGAGTAATTCCAATAGCTGTTTGCGACGTTGCTGGCCGCACCAGGTGCGGTTTCGGGATTAGCCGAATTTGGTGCACCCCTCTCCGGTTCGCGATGTCATCGGGAATCAGTGCCATGTCATAGTTTTTTGGTACATCTTCAAGCGATTGCCCAATACCGGGTAATAATTCGTTGCGTGTGGATTGATTCAACCTCATCTTATTAATCTGATTGAGCAAAGGGGTGTACGTCCATCCATACTCGCCGTCTAAAACGGTCAACTGGATAATTTTCGAATCATCTTTCCTATCAAGATATTCCTTACGCAGAAGATTCGGTTTCCCAAATATAAACCGCCCTCGGGCAACGTTTTCCCGATTCGCGAACAACGTTGTTTCCACAAATTCGGCACTAAAATTCTCTGATTTCTCGTATGCCTTTTTAAAATTTTGAAAGATTTCTTCAACGGTGAAGGTATGGGATTCTTGGCCATATCCGCTGACAAGCGTTCCGAAAGTTAAGCAGATAAAAAGCGTTACTAAGACAGTACCGCGATAGATATTTTTCATAACCTGCCAATCCGTATATTCATTAGCACCGTTAGCCGTTGCTAGCCGTTCAGCACGACAGAATTTTTATCAGTGCCCGTCTCATATTATTTATTATAGTGTAGCATATTTTATCTTCGGATGTCAATACTAATTTCTGTTTTAGCAGGGCGGATATATCGTATCGATATCCGAACGGTTTAACGTTCAGCAGCAAGCATGTTGCTTGCTACCTTCTGCATCGCTTTCTGCGTATCTTTTTGCGTTACATGCAATCGCGCCCAGTCGTTCAAAGCGATTTCGAAATCGCCGGCTTCCTCTAATGCGCACGCAACGAGACGTTCCAAAGTTTCTGTGACGCGGCTTTTTCGAAAGATTGCTTGAAACCAGATATCGAATGTTTTTATTGCATCGGCGGATTCAGCGAATGTCCAAAAAACAATTCGACAAAAACCGTGCCCCTCCTCAAGACGCTGCTGTGAAATCCAAACCGCCTGAGGAAACCCTTCAAAAAGTGGGAGCAGTTCGGCAATTAAAATACAGAGTTCCGTATTGAGGTACGGCATTTCATAGCACCCTTCATTGCTGCTATCGGGCTGCGCAGCCTCCGGGGTGATGTCAAAGTGGATTGCGTATTTGTGCCCATGAAGCGAAGATTCAAGGGTGCAAGCATGTTGCTTGCTAGTGTTCTGATGCCGGTTCTGTTCTTTTTTGGTAGAGAATAACAAATTTTCTTCCGATGCTAAGGTGGACACAACTTAAGCTGGTGTGGTATAGTATATACGCAAATACATCATAATATCAACATGTTCTCAGATTTACGGGGTGTCACGAGGCGGAGATTTCCGGCACGGTGACATCTTGTGATATTCCTTCTCAACGAAGAACCAAATGGTTCCACAATATGGCAAACAATGACACAAATTGAGCAAGTAACATCTCTTAAAAACCGGCTGAAGGAATGCATCTTAGTTTTGGACGGTGCGATGGGCTCGATGCTGCAGAGTTATCGCCTGTCGGAGTCAGATTTTCGTGGCGAACAGTTTGCAAACCATTCATGTGAACTCAAAGGGTATAACGACATTCTTTCCATAACACAACCTCAGATTGTGCGGGAAATCCATGCCGGTTACTGTGAAGCAGGTGCGGACATTATTTCAACCAATACGTTCACAAGCACAGCAGTTTCGATGGCGGATTATCAACTCGCATCTGTCCCGGACGTTTCCTTGGAGTGTATTTCAAAGGTAGCAGCTGATGAAGTCGGTGGAAGCGCTTGTGCTCGAAAATCGGATATCGCGTATCAAGTGAATTACGCAGCGGCGTCTCTTGCACGCGAGGTAACGGACAAATGGACATCTCCTGAAAAACCGCGCTTCGTCGCAGGGAGCATCGGCCCTACGAATCGGAGCTGCTCTATCTCGCCGAATGTAAATGACCCGGGCCACCGCAACATCAGCTTTGCTCAACTGGTTGCTGCGTACACTACCCAAGCGGCCGGTTTAATCGACGGTGGCGCGGAAATCCTCTTGATTGAAACTGTGATGGATACGCTGAACTGTAAAGCGGCACTCTTCGCAATTCAGACACTTTTTGAGGCGCGTGGGATTGATATTCCACTCATCGTCTCCTCTGACAGAAGCGGCGGTGGTGGCAGAAACCTATCCGGTCAGACGGTGGAGGCGTTCTGGAATTCCGTTCGTCACGTTGAACTGTTGGCTGTCGGCTTAAACTGTGGCTTCGGTTCAGAACAGATTCGCCCTTATCTTGCTGAAATGGCGAAAATCGTAGACATTCCCACCATCTGCTATCCGAATGCCGGACTTCCGAATGAACTCGGGCACTACACACAGACACCGGCTGAAATAGGCGGCTACATTCACGAGTTTGCTCAAAACAACTTTCTGAACATCGTCGGCGGGTGTTGTGGGACGCGCCCGGAACACATTGAGCACATCGCCGCGGTTGCTGCTGAATACCCACCTCGACAGCCGCCACCCCAAAAACATGCATCCAGACTCAGCGGGCTAGAGGCTTTTAACATCACACCGGACTCTCTCTTTATTAACGTCGGTGAACGTACAAACGTAACAGGTTCCCGCCAATTCGCGACGTTGATTAAAAAAGGGAACTACGAGGCAGCGCTGGAAGTTGCACGGACTCAAGTGGAAAATGGCGCGCAACTTATTGATATTAATATGGACGCCGGCATGTTGGATGCCAAAATGGCAATGGTGAAATTCCTGAACCTGCTCGCGGGAGAAACGGATATTAGCCGCGTCCCCATCATGCTCGACTCAAGCCGATGGGATGTCATAGAGGCAGGACTCGCTTGTATTCAAGGGAAAGGGGTTGTTAATTCCATTAGTCTGAAAGACGGAGAGAACGATTTTTTAGACAAGGCCCGGCAGATACGTCGTTATGGGGCGGCTGTCGTTGTCATGGCGTTTGACGAACAAGGACAAGCCGAAACGTATCAACGGAAAGTCGATATCTGTCGTAGAGCGTATCACCTTCTCACCGAAAACGCTAAATTTCCACCGGAGGATATCATATTCGATGCGAATATTTTCGCCGTTGCTACCGGACTGGAGGCACACAACGACTACGCAAAAGCATTTATTGACGCATGCCGGGAGATTAAGGCCAGCTGTCCGCACGCCTTGGTAAGTGGCGGCGTCAGTAACATTTCGTTTGCTTTCCGCGGAAACGATACCGTGCGCGAGGCGATGCACGCCGCATTTCTTTATCATGCTATCAGAGGCGGCATGGACATGGGCATCGTCAATGCCGGGCAGCTCGCAGTCTATGATGAAATACCGAAAGAACTCCTTAATGCAGTTGAAGATGTTTTGTTCAACAGGCGTTCGGACGCAACCGACAGACTGGTTACCCTTGCTGAGACGCTGAGAGGAAAGACTAAACGCCGGCATGTCACCCGGGAATGGCGACAACTCCCAATTGAAAGGCGGCTCCGACATGCCCTCGTTGAAGGGATACTTGAATTTATTGAGACGGACACCGAAGAAGCACGGCAGCACTATCAACGTCCTATCCAGGTGATTGAGGGGCCTTTGATGGACGGCATGAATCAAGTCGGAGAACTTTTCGGTGCAGGTAAAATGTTTCTTCCGCAAGTCGTCAAAAGTGCGCGAGTGATGAAAAAGGCAGTGGCATACCTACAGCCATATATTGAAGAGGCACAGCAAAACGATGCAAATCATCAGACTCTGAAGGAAAAGCGCCCCAGAATTGTGATGGCGACTGTTAAAGGAGATGTACACGACATCGGTAAAAATATTGTCGGCGTTGTCCTCGGCTGTAACAACTACGATGTCATTGACTTAGGCGTCCGCATCCCCGCAGAAGAGATTCTGGAAACCGCGCGGAAAGAAAACGCGGACATCATCGGACTTAGCGGATTGATTACACCGTCGTTAGATGAAATGGTGCATGTCGCATCGGAGATGGAACGCCAAGATTTTAACCTGCCACTCCTGATTGGCGGCGCGACGACATCCAAGGTGCATACGGCAGTTCAAATTGAACCTACGTACAGCGGCCCAACCGTTCATGTCAAGGACGCGTCAAGAAGCGTTGGAGTTGTCAGTTCACTACTGAGTCTTGAAAAACAGCGTGAGTTCACCGAGGAAACGCGGCGAACGTATGCAGAAATTCGGGAACGTCGTGCTAAAAACAGGCAACAGGTGAATTTGTTACCGTTTTCCGTGGCGCGACAGCGAAAATTTACACCCGACTGGCGGAATTATCAACCGCCTGTTCCACAGAAAAACGGCACCACGGTTTTTGACGATTATCCGTTAGCAGAATTAGTTGACTATATTGATTGGATTCCGTTCTTCGCGACGTGGGGTATCCGTGTGAAGATAGCCTGCTTAAAGGCGCGCGCGCTCCAACCTGAAGCGCGCGAACTCTTTAACGATGCGGAAGCTCTCCTCACGGAGCTCATTGAAGAAAAAAGGGTGCGCGCCCGCGGCGTCGTCGGCATTTTTCCCGCCAATACTCTCGGCGAAGATACCGAAATTTACGTTGATGAATCGAGGACAGAGGTGCGAGCGACGCTATATCACCTCCGTCAACAGACAGAACAACCGTTCGGAAGACCAAATCTCAGTCTCGGCGATTTTATCGCACCGAAGGCGACTGCCCCGCCGGATTATATTGGGGCATTTGCAGTAACGACAGGCATCGGTATCGCTGAACTCTGCGCCGAATTTGAGAAAAAACAGGACGATTATAACAGCATTATGGCAAAAGCCTTGGCTGACAGGCTCGTGGAAGCGTTCGCTGAGCGGATGCATCAACACGTTCGGAAAACACTCTGGGGCTACGCAGACGACGAAACGTTGGATAACGATTCACTCATTGCAGAAGCATACCGAGGAATTCGCCCGGCACCCGGCTATCCGGCCTGCCCGGACCACAACCAAAAGCGGGTACTCTTTAATTTACTGAACGTTGAGGAAAATACCGGCATCTCGCTAACCGAGAACCTCGCCATGGCACCGGCGGCATCCGTCAGTGGATGGTATTATTCGCATCCGGAGGCCCGGTATTTCAGCATCGCCCGAATCGGGGAAGATCAAGTCGCCGACTACGCCGAACGCACAGGACACGAAACGGCGGAACGTTGGCTCAAACCGCTGCTTGACAAACGTTGAATTTCTACGCCCGAAACGGTTTGAATGAGGAACGCACATGCAAGCATCTCATAAATATCTGGAGCCCGCCGCGCTCTCTCGTCTCGGTGGTATGGAGCTAGTCGCCCGCCTTGTCGTGGAGGGGTTTATTACCGGATTACACAAAAGCCCGTACCAGGGATTTAGTGTCGAATTCGCCGAGCATCGACAATACATGCCCGGGGATGAAATCCGTTATATTGACTGGAAAGTCTTCGGAAAATCCGACCGGTACTATATCAAAAAATTTGAGGAGGAAACCAATCTCCGGGCGTATATCCTTCTCGATACGAGCGCATCCATGAATTTTAGTCAAGGAAACACCAAACGAAAAACGTTAACGAAGTTTGAATACGGCTGTTACCTCGCAGCCTCTTTGACGTATCTTATGCTGAAACAACGTGACTCTGTTGGATTGGCAATCTTCGATACGAATATTACGGAATACATTCCACCCCGCGGGGCAGCAACGCACCTCCGTGCGATTCTGTCCGCGTTAGAGGGGGCACAGCCCGGAAACGAAACGAATCTGAGCAGGCTGTTCCATGAACTGGCAAAACGGATTGTGAGGCGAGGACTTGTTATCGTCATTTCCGATCTTCTTGATGAACCGGCCGAGGTTATCTCCGCTTTGAAGTACCTCCGTCATCAAAAACATGAGGTTATCGTTTTTCATCTACTGGACCGGGATGAGCTCACCTTCCCCTACGAAGGTTCAGTTGTTTTTCGGGATTTGGAAACCGGACAGACGCTTTCAACACAGGCGAACACGTTGAAGGCTGCCTATCTCGAGCGCCTCAACGAGTTTATCCAGAGTTATCGCCGTGGATGCGGCGCAAGTTTAATTGATTATGTCCAGATGGATACTTCGACACCGTTTGATTACGCGCTGTCGGCGTATCTATCACATCGAAAGTAGAAAATGGGGGAGCGATGAAAACCTACCGTGTCGCAATTTTAGGCTGCAGAGGACGTGGCACGGCGGCGGCCCGTGCGTACCACGCACATCCGCGCACCCAGATTGTTGGGCTCTGTGACATCATTGCAGAACGGCGCGATACATTGGGTGACGAAGTCAACGTCACAGCGCGGTTCGCGGAATTCGATGAGATGATTCAACAGACGGGGCCGGAACTCGTCGCGATTCCCACCGGCACAGAATTTCATTATGACTTGTGTATGCGCGTCTTGGAACACGGCGTCCACATTGAGGTAGAAAAACCGATGTGTGTGGATTTGGTTCAAGCGGATGCAGTCATTGCTAAAGCATCGGAGAAAAATGTCAAGGTTGCCGTTCATCACCAAGGACGTGTCGGTGCGGCGATGCAGGCGCTCGCGCGTGCTTTTGATGCCGGCAAAATTGGTGAACTGCGATATATTTATGGTAGTGGGAAAGGGTACTACGGTGGATACGGCTTGATGAACATCGGGACGCATATGCTTAACAACATGTTGCATTTTGGGGAACGTTGCAGAAGTGTTGTCGCGCATCTCACGAACGGCGGGCAGCCCATCGTGCCAGCGGACGTTGTACCCTCACCTAGCGGCATGGGAACCATCGCCGGGGAATATATTACCGCTACGCTGCAGTATGAAGACAACGTTACCGGAACGCTGCTTCAACACCGGTTTGATAAGATGGATACAGCTGCCTACGCGATGGAACTCTATGGAACAGAAGGTAGGCTGTTTTGGAAAAGCGGTGGCGCCTGGTGGCTGCCACATCCGCACTATGTCCCGGAGCGAACGCGCGCGCCGTGGGAGGCATTAGAACTTATCTATCCTGAGCATTATGATGCTAAAAGTGGAACAGCGGAAGCAGATTATTGGTTTGTGGAGGAATACGTCCGCGCCTTAGACGAAGATAGGGAACATGAATGCAGCGGGGCTGCCGGCCGTCACATCCTTGAAATGATGATGGGTATCTTTGAATCGGCGGCTTATGGCAAAAGAGTTGAGCTCCCACAAGCGGACAGGCGCCACCCCCTGCTTCGCTGGCGCGAAGAAGCGGGCTTGAAGCCGCCAAACAAAATGCCACGGGATTATGGAGAGTGGTTAGCGTTGAAATCAGGGCGTATGAATTCGTAGGCATTTATCGTAACGCCGCTCATAATTTGAAGGGCTGCCATGTGTGTCCCCAAAATTCTGTTGCCAGCGGGATTTCACTTTTCCTCAGATGTGGCCGGCATCTTGAGTGTCCCCATTCAGAAATCAACGATACTATCGAATCCCAGGAATGCCCGGTTTTACCGTCGTGAATCTGTATAAATCTGCTCAATGACGGCATTGGTTTTTAATCCAGACGCTCCTGAGCAGCGGATGGCGGCATCCGTCTTAACATGATTGACAAAGTCTTCAACGAGCGCGGTGTGCGTATATCGCAGCGGCGGTTTCCGATTTTCTGCCTAAATTAAATTATATTCGAGATGTGAATTGATATCAAATTGATATCAAATTGAAAGAACGGATTTTTTTTCGCAATTTTAACTAGCAAAAAATAGACATAATATCGTATCATAGATGGAATATTGTTTCTAAACAGATAATGAGATTTCGTTACCGAAATCTGTTAAAGCATTATACATGCAAAAATTTTAGAGGACAGAGGGAGTAGACAATGGCGCAAGATTCAACGCTTGAGGCGATTTTCCCGTTTTTTATTGTTGATAACCTTGAGGCTTCGATAGACTTCTACAATCAAAAACTCGGTTTTGAGACAGATATGCTTTTTCCGGAAGAGAATCCGTTTTTTGCGATAGTGCATCGCGATAACGTGCGACTCCTTCTTAAACATATCACCGGAGATATCCCTCCCTTACCAAACCCTACTCGGCATGAGGAGGCAAGATGGGATGCCTTCGTTCGGTGTTCAAATCCGGACGCGCTCTTTTCAGAGTTTGAATCCCGCGGCGTGCAGTTTCACGTGCCACTCAAAGACACTGAGGACGGGCTTCGTGCCTTTGAAGTCAAAGACACCGACGGTTATGTGTTGTGTTTTGGGAAAGCACTGTGATGCAGATAGGAATTGCCAACATTTCATGCGTATCCATTATCGCCGGATTGGCGCGCATTGTCTTCGGGTGATAGATTTCGGTGTCGAGCTTTTCGTGGATTTGACACAGATGTCCGGCCCTTGGCAACACCACCATCCAAGAGAAGGAACTCTCCTACCGGGCTTTCTCTTAACGCTAAATCTGACAAGACAAAATACAAAAGGAGACTCCCTAAATCCCCTTGTCGTGGCAATTCCCCTGTTTCCGCTTTCCACCAAAACCTGTAGATAACAGTATCTCTTGTCAAAGCCCCTGTCCGAAGTTTTTTTGTTTTTGCGTGCTTGACAGGATGCCTTGATTTTTGATAAACTGTATATAAATCACTTGGGGTTGAAGGAGAATAGAAGATGAATCGTAGGGATTTTATCATCAAAGGGGGAACAGCAGTGACAGGAGTGTTGTTTGCGACTCCCCGGTTAGGGGTTTATGCAGCACATCATGAACCCTATAAATTGCCAAAGCTTCCTTATAGCTACGATGCGCTTGCGCCTCACATCGACAAGCGTACGATGGAAATTCATCACATGAAACACCATCAAGGGTATATCAATAAACTGAATGCGGCAGTGGAAAACTCCCAGGATTTGACGAAGCTGTCGCTTGAGGCGATGCTGCGAAATACCGAAAAAGTGCCGGTGGAAGTCCGTCAATCGATTATCAATAGCGGCGGGGGGCACGCGAATCACTCGCTTTTCTGGAGCATTATGAGCCCAGACGGTGGTGAGCCGACAGGGAAAGTCGCAGAAGCCATCCAATCCACGTTCGGTTCAATTCGTGCGGGGCGTGAGATATTCAATAAAGCGGCGACGACTCGCTTCGGTTCAGGATGGGCATGGCTCGTCGTTGATGAGAAGAAGAAGCTACAGATATATTCGACAAGAAATCAGGACAGTCCGCTGATGCAAGGGCATACGCCAATACTCGGGCTTGATGTATGGGAGCATGCGTACTACCTGAAATATCAGAACCGGCGTGCCGATTACGTTAACGCATGGAATCGTGTTGTCAATTGGAAAAAGGTGAATGATTACTACCTTGCGGCAATCAAGTCAATAACCCGCGACTGAAGTCGGGGGCTTGTGCGAAGCGTATACCAAACGTTCACTCCACAAGTTAAACGATTTTCTACAGTAAAATATCGCTTTATCTGGGCGTGGGTGCCTAAACAATGTTTCGGATACTCCCCTCGTCCGATTCACGCTACGATATTGCGCTCTGGAAGGGGCAATATACAACCCGTAAGGGAGATTACAAACGATGTTTGTTCCGGTGACGAGTCAAACAGGCGCCTTGTTGATGCCGACGCATGCGAACAAGGCGGGCGTGCTGATTAAGAAAGGTTTCGCCACGCCCTATTGGTCAAATGGGATATTCTGTATCCGGCTTAACTATGCTACCGAAGCCGCATACACACAAGATATCGTCGTCGGTGTAGACCCCGGTAGCAAGAAAGAAGGCTTTACCGTCACATCAGCATCTCATACCTATTTGAATGTTCAGGCAGATGCTCACGGGGGTGTCGGTAAGAAAGTGGCGAAGCGTCGAGAGTTGCGTAGAAGTCGGCGTTCACGAAAGTGTCCGAATCGCAAGAATAGAACCAACCGTCTTGCGAATAGAGCGCATATCCCCGCAGGCACACGTGCGAGATGGGACTGGAAACTTCGGATATTGGATTGGTTGTCCAAACTGTATCCGGTTAGCCACGTTTGTGTTGAGGATATTAAGGCACGGACAATAGAACGTGCGAAGAAGTGGAATCAATCGTTTAGTCCTTTGTAAGTCGGTAAACAGTGGTTCTATACCGAAATCCGTAAACGGTGGGAATTGTTAACTTTACAAGGGTGGGAGGCGAAAGAAATACGAGAGAGGTTAGGTCTCAAGAAGTCTTCAAAGAAACTATCGGAACCCTTTGATGCGCATTGCGTAGATTCTTGGTGTCTGGCACATCATACCGTAGGCGGTTTGGATATACCCGATAACACGTCGCTTCCGAAACGGCGGTTTCGCCCTACGCTTGTGTATCTCACCGATACCGATAAAACGCAGAGAGTTGCATAGGCAACAGGAAGCGAAAGGCGGTAAACGCACACGTGTGGGCGGCACTCTATTAGGTCAAGGCTTAGTCAAAAATACATTGCTTAATCATGTCAAATACGGTTTAACCCGCCGAAACGGCGGTTTCGCCCTACGCTCTTGCTGGCGTTAACGCAAATGGTTTGTTTTCGATATACAGTATGGGAAACAAACGATTAACCACAGGGGCGAAGCGTTCTGATTTTCGCGTGCTAACACGCCTCAACTTTTACTATAGGAGCGGTGTTTCCTCCCCTGAATGAATTCAGGGGGTTCCACACCGAAGATAAGAGATGAATGGATAGCGATTGACTATCTATAGGGAGCCATCATGGAACGGAGAGATTTTCTGAGGCAGAGCGGACTGACACTCACCGCCTTATTGCTGGGGCCATGGGCAGTTTACGCCTTTCCTCGCCGCGAAGGTGAAATGCTAATTCCGTTTTTAGAACGGCCGCCGGAATCCGGCAAGGAGCGGGTATTGCTTGATTGGGAACAGCTCGATGCTTTTATCACCCCGAACGATAAATTTTTCAACGTTTCACACTACGGGAAGCCGGAAATCGACATGGCGGCGTGGAAACTGGAAGTGAGCGGCTTGGTTGAAAACCGACTAATGCTCACAATTGAGGAGATTAAAGAACGAACGCGGCAAGAATTAACAGTTACATTGGAATGCTCCGGCAACCACGGGTTTCCGACTTTTACCGGCGGAATTGGGAATGCGAAGTGGGCAGGCACGCCACTCGCGCCTATTCTCAAAGAGGCGGGCATCAAGAAGAACGGAATTGAGGTGGTGTTCTTTGGACACGACGCCGGGATAGAGGAGCAACGTGGCATCAAGATGCCTCAAAATTTCGCCCGGAGCATGTCCGTTGAAGACGCGTTAGCAGAGACGAATCTGCTCTGTTACGAGATGAACGGTGAAGCTTTACCGGCTCCCAACGGTGCACCTTTGCGCCTAATTTCCCCCGGATGGTACGGTATTGCTTGCGTCAAGTGGCTTAAACGGATTGAGGTACGAGAAACACGTTTTATGGGCCGGTTCATGGCACGAGACTACGTCACAATTCGCGAAGAAAAACGCGACGACGGCGAATCTATCTGGATGGAAACCTCCGTCGGACGGACACAGGTGAAATCACTCCCGGCGAAGGTGACACGCATCGACGATAGTTACCGCATCTACGGCGCCGCGTGGGGAGCACCGATTCATAGAGTAGAGGTAAGCATCGACGGTGGGGGCTGGCAAAAAGCGATGATAGACACAACCGAATCCGCTGAATTCGCCTGGAAAATTTGGCACCTCGACTGGAATACGCCATCAAAAGGTGAACATACCGTCGTTTCAAGGGCAATCGATACAAGCGGAAATATTCAACCCGCAGCCGATTCGCAGCACATCTTGGGAAAAAAGACTTATTGGGAAAGCAATGGGCAGATTCACCGCCGGATTCACATTGAGTAAAAGCAGGAAAGCTAGCGTAGAACAGAACCGCTGTTCTAGCGTAGAACAGAACCGCTGTTCTGCTGACTGGAAACTTTGAATGGGAGCACCTATCTCTATGTCAACACCTGTTAGTATTACAGAACAACAGAAACAACAATTCCAAGAAGAGGGATATTTTATCCTAGAAAATGTTATTCCTGATTCGCTATTGGAATTGCTTCGTGGCGAATGCGGTAATTTTATCAGCCAGATGGACGCCGAGATGGACAGGATGGAAACAGATGTGCTGGGTATCAACCATCGGGACAAGCGGTATTTTGTCTCAAACTGTTTTAGGAAACAGCCGAAACTTCGGGAATTTCTGTTCAGCGATTTGATGACGGAAATTTGCCGCGCCACTCTGGGCGATACGGCATACCTGTTCTGGGAGCAGTACGTGGTTAAAGGCGCGGAAGCGGGAATGAAATTCAGTTGGCATCAGGATTCGGGGTACGTCGGCTACCCGGAACATAAGCCTTACTTAACCTGTTGGTGCGCGCTTGATGATATGTCTGAAGAGAACGGGACAGTCTACGTAATGCCCTTCTCCCGTATCGGCATCCGTTCCTGGGTGAAGCACATCCGTGAAGAGAACACTAACGACATGGTGGGTTATTTTGGGCCGGAAAAAGGGGTGCCGGCTATCGTGCCAGCGGGGAGCATTGTCGCGTTTACGAGTATTAATTTCCACTGTAGCGGCACAAATCAGTCTAACGGGTTACGCCGGGCTTACCTCGCTCAGTATTCAGCGGAACCGCTGCTCTCCCACGATGGGGCACGCTTATGGGGAAACGCTGAACCGTTGTTACGGCATGGAAAGTCATCCGTCGGAGAACCACCGCCTCAGATTACGTCCCGGTTTGAGTGATATATCCGCGTGTTAAAGGCACCTGTCCTGCAGCGCAAAACTGTTGGGCAGGTTTTTGTTTTTCGGTGGATGATGGGTAAAAAAAGGGAGAAAAGCGCAAAATCATGACGATTCAAGAATTCCAGAAACAGATTGAACTCATCTATTACGAACGAGATGTGAAACGGGGCATTCCACTCACCTTTACCTGGTTGGTTGAGGAAATTGGAGAATTGGCAAAGGAAATTCGCAAGCAGCCACAAGATATGGAACGGCTTCGTGAAGAGTTTGCAGATGTATTTGCTTGGGTTGCAACGTTGGCGAGCCTGTTTGGGATAGAATTGGCGGATGCTGCCCAAATCTATGACAACGGATGCCCGAAGTGTCACGCCACCCCTTGCAGTTGTTAGCGGCTGAGTACGTTCACGCTCTTGCTTGAGAGAGCTGGCATGGAGGTAAAAATTGCTGCCAAAATAGGTTACCAACCGTGGCCAAAACAGGCTACGAACCGTTTAGAAACTGCTCAAAATTCCCACCGAATAGGTTAGCAACATCCCGTTCAATCTCCTCTTGCATCACTACCCATCCCGAATCCAGCAGATTTTGATACTTCTCCACGAGAACGCCGGCGATAACCTGGCGGGAGTGCTTCCATTTGTAGATGAGCTGATCAAGGATACGGGCATCGGAATGCTGTGGGATGACGCTGAGCCCAAGGAGCTCAATCCGTTCGCGGGTAATGTCCTCAATGATGCTCGGATTGTTCATAAACCACCAGCACCCGAATATCATGAGATTCTTGAATTTTCTCGCGATGACGCACAATTCATGCTGATTTTCGCGAGAGAGCAGCGTGACGAAGAATTTATTATCTGGATTTTCACGCAGAAGGGTTTCTAAACTGCTCAAATCCGCTTTTCCCGTCCCGTCGCCTGCCATTTTCAGCGCCGGGTTGACAGCACGTTTCACACCTATCATCAGAGCGAACGGGACATTAAATTCGCGGGAGATAGGTAAAATGCAGTTCACAAACAAGCGTCCGAGGATGCCTTGGCCCGGGTATTGGAAATCAGGTGGCAGGGAGACTGCCATATACCTGGGCTGCATCCGTCGGATGCAATTCTCCAAAAATCGACGGACTTCCTTATATGATTTCTCGGAAGAGAGCTCCGCATCGACTTCATAGCCAAGTCCGCGGAGGTGCTGATAAGCATTCTCTTGGTAATTGTTAATAAGCACATCCATCCTAAGGGCGGCTTGGAAGCGGGAATCTCCGGTGTCACCAGATTCCCAGACGGTGGATTCAGCCGTATCAAACGGGTCATTCGTCATCACCACCTGTTTAACTTTTGCACGTTCAAAAACAGTATCAATAAACGTTTCAACCGGTTTTTCCGCAAAGTAGTTCCGGTAATCCTGAAGGTTCCGCGAACTGACATCTAATCCCAGTTCGTTCAAGGTTGTGACAACACCGCGGCAAGCCTCACTCAGCGGCGAGTTTTCGATAAACAATGTCTGCCAAATCAATTCAGCTTGTCTTGATTTTGGCATCGCCCAAAATTCATTGTAGGCGAGTTCGGATTTGCGGAAGACTTCGGCGATGAGGTAGTGATAGGTGAGGAGCTCGTCAATGCCCCAGAGGAGCAATTCCTTGAACGGCGGGCTGAAGAGATGGGTGTGAATGTCTGTGACATTTTGCGAGTTAACCGTATGAAGCACGGTGGTTTTTAGTTCCGCAGCTGTTTGGATTTTCGGGTGGGTAGTCTTCATGATGCCTCACTCTCCTGTGGCGTGCTATTGCAGCGCGCCCGAATAAAATTAACAATCGGCTCAGGGGGCTCCGTTCCAAATCGAACGTAAAGGCCACGGAAGTTTTCCAACCGGGTAGGGGTGGGAAACGGACTCAGTAGAACGCCGTTGTTGTCAACGTAAAAACTGCGAAAATCTGTCCAGGGCTTCTCTAGGCGATAGCAACAGGCGGTGACGACAAGCCTATCCGTCTCGCATCGGTAGTGGAAGGGCAGAAAGTACTTGTATAGTGAGCCGATGAGGAAGATAGCAGAGAGGAGGGCCACCGCGCGCGATTGAAAGCCCGAAGAAAAGCAGTAGATAAGAAAACAGAGTAAAATCGCGGTGAGCCCGGTTTTCCTCCAATTTTCAACGAGGGGATGCACTGTCCATGAAAGCGGTTCTACCGTGTCTTTAAAGCATCCGCACACAGCTAGTTTCTTCCTGTTTTGCCTGTTTCCGCGGGTTTCGCCTATTCAGTATCCTCTGCAGCGCCACCATCGATTTCAGTTTTCGACGTTTGTTCGTCAGCGTCCTCGCTAGCTTCGGTTGCGGCCTCGTCGATTTCGATGGTTGTCGTATCAACAGGTTCTGGCACGTCACCTTGTTGGTTCTGTTCCTGTTCAATCGGGGTAAGAGCGCTCCCGCTCTCTTCTCCGTAGAAGCGCATGAGGAAAAGGGAGATTACCATGAAGGTAACAGCGAACCACGTCGTGAGTTTACCGAGGAGCGTTGCGGCCCCTCGCCCGCCTAAGACGGATTCCATCCCCGCCCCGCCAAACGCACTTGATGAAAGTCCCTCGCCTTTACTATCCTGTAAAAGAATAATTAAGGTGAGAATAACACAGACGGGTACGAAGAGAAAAACTGCAAGATTAATCATAATTTGCATGAGACATTCCTTTATTTTTTAATGCTTAGTTGTTCCTTCCAGCAGCTTCTGTATTTTTTACAATTTGTGCGAAAGCGCCTACCTCAAGGCTAGCACCGCCGACGAGCGTTCCGTCTACATCCGGCTGCGCCATAAGTTCGGCTACGTTCTCCGGTTTCACACTACCCCCGTACTGTATGCGGGTGCGGGCTGCGATATCATCTGTTCCGACTGTTACCAGCAATTCGCGGATAAATTTGTGAATTTCTTGTGCCTGCGCGGGTGTAGCCGTTTTGCTAGTGCCGATTGCCCAAACCGGTTCATACGCCACGACAATGGAGAGAAGCTCGTCATTCGTTAACCCGACGGTGGCGCCGGCGACATGTGCTGCAATCACGGCTTCAGTTTTGCCGGCCTCACGTTCTTCAAGCTGTTCCCCGACACAGATAATCGGGGTTAACCCGCGCGCAAGTGCCGCCTTCACTTTTCGGTTGACATTGTCATTCGTTTCGCCGAAGTACTGCCTCCGTTCTGAATGCCCGATGATAACGTACGTGCATCCGATATCTATCAGCATTCCGGGGGAGACTTCCCCCGTAAACGCCCCACTATCCTCCCAAAAAACGTCTTGCGCGGCGAGTTGTATATGACTAGATGCTATCACCTCGTTAACTGCCGTGAGCGCGGTAAAAGGGGGTGCTACAACGATATCAACATCAGTCTGATGCGCGACTAACTCCTTTAATTCATCGGCCAGCCGGACAGCCTCCGCAACCGTTTTATTCAGTTTCCAGTTTCCTGCGATGATAGTTCTTCTCATAAACCTTCCTAAATCTTCAATTTTTCTATCATAATGAACCGCGCTAAAGAACCCGGGCAACGAGTTCAACGAGACGATTAGAATAACCCCATTCGTTATCGTACCAGGACAATACCTTGATGAGGCCACCCTCAATCACTTTAGTGAAAGGAGCATCGAAGACTGAGGAGAGCTTGTTGCCGTTGAAATCACATGAAACGAGTTCCAGTTCGGAATAGCCGAGAATGCCGCTTAGGCTCTTTTCCGCTGCGGTTTTCACCGCCGAATTGACATCATCTACCCCCGGTTTCGCCTTCAAATCCACCGTCAAGTCAACTACTGAGACGTTGGGGGTTGGAACGCGAATTGCGAATCCATCAAGTTTCCCGTTGATTTCCGGTAGGACTTTTCCGACAGCGGCGGCCGCCCCGGTGGTTGTTGGAATCATGGAGAGGTTCGCAGCGCGTGCCCGGCGCATATCCGAATGGGGAAAATCGTGAACACGTTGATCGCCCGTGTAGGCGTGTATCGTAGTCATCAACCCACTTTCAACTCCAAAGGATTCATGCAACACTTTCGCTACAGGGGCTAAACAGTTGGTGGTGCACGATGCATTGGAGATAACGTGATGGTTTTCTTTATCGTATGTGTCATCGTTCACGCCAAGGACGATTGTGATATCTTCCCCTTTTGCGGGTGCGGAGATAACAACTTTCTTCGCCCCGCCGGCACTGATATGCTTTTCCGCATCCTCGCGCCCGGTAAAGAACCCTGTTGATTCAATGACAACGTCTACACCGAGTTCCCGCCACGGCAGATTGCCGGGCTCGCGTTCTGCTAGTACCCGAATCTCTTTTCCGTTTACCACCAAACCGTTGTTAGTCGCCGAAATCTCATCTGACAAGATGCCATGAACGGAATCGTACTGGAGTAGATGCGCCAGTGTATCCGGATTCGTCAAATCGTTCACGGCTACAAAATCTATACCCAGTGCCGGATTTTGTAAGGCTGCCCGAAACGCATTACGCCCAATCCGCCCAAAACCGTTAATACCTACTTTAGTTGGCATAACCTCAATACATGCTCCTTCTATTTATTCATACATTTTTATTAGGGAACCGGATTCATTAAAGCTTTTGCCTTAATTATACCATGTCATGTGCCGCATTGCAAGTAGGTTTTGAAACGTTGGGCAAAATGTAGATTGACAATTTAGAGAATTTGGTATATCCTATTAACTATGGGAGCAAATTCGCATAATAAACCGATTCAACCGACGGGGAGTTTCCGGGCGCTTCCGGTGGATGTTCCAGAGAACTTAACAAACGTCCGAATCATCTTGTTTGAACCGCGCGAACCGGGAAATATTGGCGCTGTCGCTAGAGTGGTAAAGGGAATGGGGCTTTTTCAGCTCTACCTCGTCAATCCAGCGCAGTTTCAGGACGTTGACGCGGCGTGGTATATGGCGCATGGCGCCACGGATATTCTTGAGAACTGTATCATCGTTGACGAATTAAAAGATGCACTCGTCGATGTCCAGTATCTCGTCGGGACAACACACCGCCGACGGGATATGCGGCTTCCGCAGCCAGTACCCGCGCGCGAGGCCGCGCAGACACTCGCATCTATCTCGCAGGACAAACAGGTTGCATTGCTTTTCGGACGAGAAGATTTCGGTTTGTCTACAGCTCAGATGAGTCTCTGTCAATTGACAGCAAGTGTACCCATGGCAACGAAGAATCCGTCTTTGAACCTGGCCCAAGCAGTTCAAATTTTCGCTTACGAGGTTTTCATTGCAAGTTTGGGTGAGATTCCCCCGGCCTCAATTGAGTACGCCGGTGTGAATGCAGTGGAAGAATTCTACAACCGCGTAACGCGCTTGCTTGATAAGGTAGGAATGTCGCCTTACAACCGTGAATGGGAGACGTATCTCCGCTCTTTGAGGCGCGTCTTTTCACGCGCACCGTTAGAGGAACGAGACATTGCAACATTGGATATGATTTTCTCAACGACGTATCGTTACATTGAGCGGTTGGAGAAGAAGGTTAATCAGAACGACTGAGACATTTCAAGTTTGTTCAAAACAGAATTCAGGACGGTGGTGCACTGAAATATACAAATAGATACGATGGCTTTCCAGGCATGATGAGTCAAGAACAATCTATTTTGTTGGATGGCTTAAAAGAGGGTGACGACTACGGCGGTAATCTCTTTGAGGTTCTGTATTCGCTGGAACCCACGTTCATAATTTGTTTCCGGATATTGCCGAAACCTCAGCAGTTTGGACGCCGACAAAACAGTGCAACGGATAGGATAATCTCAATGATAGAGAACTTCAAGAGGCATTCCTCAAATGCGATACATTAAACCGATTGTTTGGACTATTTTTATCCTTTCTGGCGCGAGCGGGCTCATCTATGAAGTCATCTGGATGCGTCAGCTAACCCTCATCTTCGGAAGTACCATATTTGCGACAAGCACGGTGCTGACAGCATTCATGGCAGGTTTAGCATTCGGAAGTTTCTATTTCGGAAGGAAAATCGACGACAGCACCCAATCGCCGCTACGGTTCTACGCCATATTAGAGGTAGGGATTGGCGTATTCTGTGTTGCGTGGCCCTTGATTTTAACCGTGTTAAGCGGGTTCTATGTGCTCATCCACCGTCATGTGACATCCGAATTCTACACCCTCTCGCTGCTCCGGTTCGCGTTAACTTTTTTGGTACTGCTGATTCCGTCAACGCTAATGGGTGGCACCTTACCGGTGTTAACCCGGTTTTTCGTCCCAAAGCTTGAGAAGCTGGGTACCAATGTCGGAATTCTGTATGCGTTGAATACCTTTGGTGCGGTAATCGGATGCGTCGCAGCAGCATTTTTCCTGATTGAACATTTAGGGGTTCAGCAGACTCTTTTCGTGGGTATCGCCATCAATTTTGTGGTGGCCCTGGTTGCGTTTTTATTCGGAAGGGGTGTTGTCCATTCGGAGGATATTTCGCTTATTTCTACGGAAGCCGAAGAGAATCCCGCTGATGCTGGAGAGACTACCGCTGATACTGACATCGTTTCGGGGCATTCCCCACTCCAACGTTTGGTTTTAGTCGCCATTGGGATTTCAGGTTTCTGTGCCTTGGCATACGAGGTACTATGGACTCGAATCCTAGTATTCTTCTTAGGCAGTACGACATATGCGTTTGCGACGATGCTAGCCGCATTCCTATTTGGCATCGGTTTAGGAAGTTTTCTATTTGCTCGATGGACAGATAGACTGCGTGCACCGACAGTGATTTTTGGAATACTTCAGCTCGGTATCGGGTTGTCCGCACTGTTGCTGATGCCTGCGTTTGAGGAATTGTACGGGATGAGTCGGGCGTTCCAATCCGTTTTCGGAGGTGCCAGATTCTGGGCGTTCTTCTCCTGTTTTCTAGTGATGAGCGTGCCGACGGTTTTAATGGGAGCAAGCTTCCCTCTTGTTGGAAAAATTTACACCGGCGGCGCGAGACGGGGGGCGAACAATCGCGAGATAACCGTGGATTGCAAACGCGCTGCGATGCCAGACGGATATGAACACCGTGCCAGTCAAAATATCGGCCGGAGCATTGGGAACGTCTATGCCGTCAATACAGTCGGAAGCATCCTCGGGGCGTTTTGCGCCGGGTTTATCCTCATTCCACTTTTAGGAATTCGCCCCAGCCTTGTTATGATTGTTGTGTTAAATACCGCACTCGGGTGTCTGTTGATTGTTCGGGCGGAACGGCGTACACCGAGTGCATTCCTACAAGGAATTAGTATCGGTGTGCCAATATTGAGCGTTGGATTGGCGGTTATTATGCTCCTCACTGTGAATCAACCACTTTTTCTGAAAAGCGCAATTTTCAAAACGCAACGTCCTGGTGATACCTTGGTTGATTACAACGAAGAAGTCGACGCGACAGTGACAACGCTCAAAGATAATGAAGGGGTTTACCGGCTCTATGTCGATACGAATCAGGCTGCGGATGCCTCGCGCTGGGATTCGCCATCACATCGGGTGATAGCACACCTACCGCTGCTATTGCACCGCCGCCCAAAGCGCGCACTCGTCGTAGGGTTCGGAATGGGACTCACATCGCATTCAATTACACAACACGGCGTACGTGTCGATGCTGTGGAATTATCCGAAGGTGTCCTTCAAGCCGCAAAAAAACATTTTACACACATTAACCGGAACGTATTTGAGAATAAACTCTTCAATTGGACACTCAACGATGGCCGGAATCACATTCTCATGACGCGACAGAAATACGATATGATTTCAACCGGTATCATCCACCCCCTTGTCAGCGCCGGAAGTTCCAATATCTATACTTCAGACTTTTATCGTTTGTGTAAACGCATCATGACAGAAGACGGTGTGATGTGTCAGTGGGTGCCCCTGCATCGTCTCCCTGAAACACACTATAAGATGATTGTTCGCACGTTCATTGAAGTGTTTCCGAACACGACGCTCTGGTATAAATATACACCGGATTTCGTGATTCTCATCGGGACACATAAGCAGCTGTCAATCAACTACAAAAGCTTTATTGAACGTGCCAGGATAGCCAGTATCCGAAACGGGCTAGCCTCCGATGATCTAGATGGGATGTCCTTACTGGATTCGTTTATGATGGGGCCAAAAGCCGTGAGGCGTTATGTCGGAAGGGGGCCCATTCACTCTGATAATCGTCCCCGGCTGGAATTTTTCAAAGGGGCAGCGTTAGTCAATACGACAGCACAAAACATTACCGGGATGTTGGAATACCGTGAACGCGTCACACCATATCTCATCAATTACGGTAGAACGCATGAAGCGCAAAAAGAGGTACGGCAGGAAATTGAGCGCTACTTTAGGGCAACACAGAAGTTAATTCAAGGGCAGATTGCTTATGCTAACGCCCGCTACGATAATGCAGCCGCCCTCATGAGTGAAGCTGTCAGCATCAACCCCGCAGACGAAACGATTCGCTACAATTTTGGTGTCGTTTCCGGACTCATTCGCGAAGGGGAACAGGAAGAGTTGAAACGACTACAAGAAGAAGTTCAAAGGACTCTAACCCGCAATCCGGATGACATTCAGGGGCACCTCTACTTAGCGACACTCTATGAGATGCAAGGCGAACTTGTGAAGGCAACCAACGAACTGGAAGAGGTGCTGAGACGGGCACCTGACAGATTCGATGCGTATATGCTTTTAGGCCCGCTGTACGAACGTCAAGAACGTTATCAAGATGCGCTACGCACTTACCAACGTCTTGAACAGCAAGACGAAAACTTGCCCGGGCCGATATTCGCTGCGATGGCACAACTTCACCTCATTCTTAAAAACCTTGATGAGGCCGAACGGTACGGACAGAAAGGGATATCCGTTGATGCCAATTCCTGGCGTTCTCATTACATCCTTGCTATTATTGATGACCGGAGAAATCGGCCGCAACAGCAGCGGCAACATTACGTAGATGCTTTAGAGGCGCTTGAACTAGCCATTCGCTTAGCACCGACAGAGCAGGATTTACAAAGAGCAAGAAAACAGATTCAGAAAGAATTAGCAGACATAGGAAAATAGCTTATCTCGCTTAATTAGCTTCACGTTGATGAAAAGCTAGTATCGGAACGAGCAATATAAAAAATAAAGGAAATACAGAATTGATGTCAGAAGAAACTCATTTAAAACGCACTCACTATTGTGGCATACTCAGGCTAGCTGATGCTAATAGTCATGCACAGTTGAACGGCTGGGTGCAACGCCGCCGGGACCACGGGGGTGTTATCTTTATCGATTTGCGTGATAGGACTGGTATTACCCAAATCGTTTTCGATGCGCTCATTAATGCGGCAGCACACGAACAAGCAAACGTTGTCCGCAGCGAATTTGTGCTAAATGTCAGCGGTACTGTTCGCGAACGCGCGCCCGGCGAACAGCTCTTCCAAGCGGATGCCGCATACCAAACGGAACTCACTGGGAGCAACTTATCGTACGCATTTCGGGCATTATTCGCCGATGTCGATACCAAATATACATTGTCTGATAAGACACGTGTTGAAATTCGTGAGCCCGGCACGCGGTGGATGCTTATTGATGAGGAGAATAACCGGACTTACGAAATTCAGATGGAAAACGCACGAGATAACAAAAACCATCTGAGTGTTTATCAGGGGACTGTCAATCCAGAATTGGACACCGGTGATATTGAGCTTGCTGTCCATTCGCTGAATATCCTCAATACAGCCAAGACACCTCCTTTTCCGGTTGAGGACGCGGTTGAGGTTGCCGAAGATATCCGGATGCAGTATCGGTTCATTGATCTTCGCCGTCCGGAGATGCAGCGGACGCTTGCAATTCGGCATAAAGCTGCCCTGGCCGCGCGCAACTATATGAACGAGCAAGGATTTCTGGAAATTGAAACCCCGATATTAATGAACAGTACCCCTGAAGGTGCCCGGGACGTCCTTGTTCCCAGCCGCCATCACCGCGGTAAATTCTATGCCCTGCCGCAATCCCCACAGCAGTTTAAACAGATTCTCATGATGAGCGGCGTTGATAGATACTTCCAGATTGCCCGGTGCTTTCGCGACGAGGACACCCGCGCCGACAGGCAGTTGGAATTCACGCAGCTCGATATTGAGATGTCGTTTGCTGATGTGGACGATGTACTTAAAGTAACTGAGGGACTGATAAAGCGGATTTTTGAAGAGGCGGGGAACATTCCCGTCCAAACCCCTTTTCTACGGCTTCCGTATCACGAATCGATTGCACGCTTTGGGAATGATAAACCGGATACCCGATTTGGCATGGAACTTACCGCCCTTTCCGATGTCATGGAAAACTCTGAATTTCAAGTGTTCACACGGGCATTATCAACCGGCGGGCAAGTCAAAGGCATCGCCGTACCAGGCGGGGCAGATTTTTCTCGAAAGGAAATTGAAGATTTCACCAAGTTTGTCGCTACCTATCGCGCAAAGGGGTTGGCCTGGGTTAAAATTACAGATGACGGATTCTCATCCGGCATTGTTAAGTTTTTCAAAACGGCGCAGCTTGAAACCGCCCAAGAGCGAATGAACGCGAAACCCGGTGATATTATGTTCTTTGTTGCCGACAGGCCCAAGGTTGTCGCCGACGCATTAGGTAACCTCCGCCTACACCTTGGCAAAAAACTGGAACTGATTGACGAAAGTCGTTATAATTTCTTATGGATTGTCGATTATCCGCTCTTTGATTGGAACGACGATGAAAATCGGTATGAACCGTTTCACCACTTGTTCACGGGCGCAACACCGGAAACAGAAGCATTGCTAGAAACTGCACCCGGGGAGGTGCAGAGCCAACACTATGATCTGGTTTGCAACGGTTATGAAATCTGTAGTGGCAGCGTCAGAATTCACCGCTGGGATATCCAACAGAAAGTGTTTGACGTTTTGAAAATCAGCATGGAAGATGTAAAAAACAGGTTTGGGTATTTCATCGATGCGCTGGAATACGGCACACCGCCGCACGCCGGCATTGCTCCCGGTCTGGACAGGATTGTCATGCTGATGCGTAACGAAGAGAACATTCGAGAAGTCATCGCGTTTCCGAAATCTCAGCAAGGGCTTTGTCCTTTGACAAGTGCCCCCTCGTTTGTCACAGAGGAACAGTTGGAGGAACTGGCAATTCGCGTAGCGGATTGAAACAATTCAGCTGATAGAATCACTGAAAAAACATAGCATGTAGGGTGAGCTCACCCGTTCTACGATGTGTTGAACGAGGACTCACGGATATATCACAAGAACATTTATTGAAGCGTCATCATCAAATAACGAGCCAATTATGAATAAGAAAAAAAGCAATAATCTTACGCTGCTATATGGAATTATCATCGCGATTGTCGTTGGAGCAATCCTCGGTGGGGCTTTTCCGGGAGTTGCAGAACACACATCTATTCTCGGGGAAATTTTCTTAAACCTATTGAAAATGATTGTGGTGCCCCTCGTAATGCTCTCGATGATTGTTGGGATTACGAACTTAGGGGACATCCGCCATCTCGGCGCAATCGGCGGGCGAACAGTGCTATACTACATGGCAACGACAGCACTCTCCGTCTTGACCGGAATTCTGCTGGTGAATATGCTACTGCCCGGAAAAGGGTTGGCACGAGGTGAGGAACGTGCGGATTTAAGTTACACGTTAAGTGGTCCCAAATATCGTACCGTCACGTTGGACGGCGAATTCAATAGGACGTATAACAATAAATATATCGTCACACTCGTTGAGCAAGGTGTCCGTGGTGAAGTCGAATCGATTTGGGAGTCTACAGTCACCGTGAAATCATGGACGCTGATGGATGCAAACGCGGCTTACATCACGACAGAGACAGGTGAACGTTTGCTGTTCGTGGATGGCAAGCCGGCACAGATAACCCTCAACCCGCGTGGAAAAAACATAGAAATTGGGCTCCCGATTGCCGGCACGATTCAAGAGAAAAAAGAGCGGGATATGCTCGGCACCCTGAAAGAGGTATTCCTGGGCAACCCGGATACCGGTAAAGAGGGAATGATACCGGAAAATGTGTTCAAAGCGATGGTTCACATGGACATTTTGCCGTTAATTTTCTTCTCTATTCTTATCGGTGGGGCGCTCTCTGTACTGGGTGAACCGGGGAAACCGGTGATTGCGATGATTTCTGGGCTGAATGAGGCGGTGATGCAGCTCGTGCATTGGATTATGTACGTCGCGCCGCTAGGGATTTTCGGGCTGATTGCTGGGCGCATCGGCGAAGCGAAAGGATTTGCCGGTTTCTGGCCCGAGTTAGTCGCTGTAGGAAAGTATAGTTTTACGGTAATTTTGGGCCTCGGCGTTCATGGGGTGGTGATATTACCGCTGATACTGCTGCTTGTTGGGCGCAGAAATCCACTGCGATACCTGAAAGGGATGGCGGCTGCCCTTTTGAACGCATTTTCCACTGCTTCTTCCAGTGCAACCTTGCCACTCACGATGGAAGGTGTAGAAGAAAAAAACGGTATCTCAAATCGCACGTCCAGCTTTGTTTTACCGCTTGGCGCGACGATTAACATGGACGGTACCGCACTCTATGAAGCCATCGCTGTGATGTTCATCGCCCAGGTTTATACAATCACCATGACGCCGGCGCAGCAGCTGATTGTCGTGATGACAGCTACACTTGCTGCAATCGGTGCCGCTGGTATTCCGGAAGCAGGATTAGTCACGATGGTAATTGTGCTTCGCGCCGTTGATCTGCCGATTGAAGGGATTACCTTAATCCTCTCCGTCGATTGGTTATTAGACAGGTTCCGCACCACCGTCAACGTTTGGGGCGACAGCATCGGGGCCGGTGTCATCGAGACGTACGAATTGAGGGATGCTGGGGAGACACCCTCTACCGCTTAGGCCGGATGCTTCAAGTCAAACGAAGCTCAGTGCTGCACCGACGAAAAATGGAGTAGATAATTGGAATCTCAAACGGGAGTTAAGCCCAATCCAAATCAACCGCATTCCCCTATTACCGGTGCGACAATTCTCGCTATTATCAGCGTGGTGCTTACGGCGACTTGGATTGCATTTGCTTATTACAAAGGGAGCAGCACTGGAACAGATGGTGAACGGATTCTCTTATTGCATCCGATTGTCGCTATTCTTCTCATCGTGCTGCTCGTGAAAATTTACCCCTGGGTAGAACCAAAAATCACCGCCAGCTTAGAAATTATAATGATAGGCTTGTGGCTTTTTGTCACAATGCTTGATGTGCTGATGCCGTTCGTTTTTGGCTTCGGTTTTGCCTATCTTTTTCGATTTCTAGCCCGCGCGATTCCGTTCAAAAAATCGTACCAACGTTGGATTACAACGGTTCTCATCGTTTTAAGCTGTGCCGTTCTGCTTTTTTGGAGCGGACTACAGATAGGCAAACAGGCTAGACAGATGAGCCAAGGATTACGGAAATTCTATTATGAATCTGTGCTTCCGCTTATTGTGGGTGAGACTTTAGAGGCGATAGCGATTGAGGTGATAGCGGAAAAGGAGCCGGAGCTATCCAGGCCGGAAGCCGATAGAACACGCTCGAATCAGGCAAATCATTCGAATACCACCTATCTCAGCACGAACCACGGCATCTATATCCTCAATTCCAAACGTTTTGGTATAACAAATGGGGATATCGTGGGCAAACAGATACGGGCAATCGCTTTGACGGATAAAACTATCTATGCTGGTACATCAGATGGGCTCTATAGGCGGGCCAAGCATGCTGAGAAGGCAGTCTGGAAAAAAATCGAGGAAACACCATTTGATGATACAACCGTTCAAGCTATTAGCGTTGTAGCGCATGATGTCACGATAGAAGATAAACCGACTGACGCCAGCATGGGCGTTCAAGAGGGGAATGTTGCTGTAGAAAATGAGCCCCGAAATATTCCTATCGAAATTTACGTTGGCACCGCCAAAGGGCTTTACGCGGGTGATGTCTCGGAGAAAATGTGGAAACCCGTTGCGCCTGAGATTCTTGGTGAACGCTCCATAGTGAGCATTGCCAAGGGTGAGGATAGCCTCTATGTTGTGAGTCTATCTGCAGAAACAGATGGGACACCTGCTTCGACAGATTTGAACCGGTTGTGGGTTTTGGAATTTTCAAGCATGACATGTTCTGCTTTTCCATCTGAGGTTCCGTCTACGATTCAAGTCATCGCGTTTGGAGAGAATGCGGGTTCTCCGGTGTTGTATGCGGGGACTCAGGAGGGCATCTACCAATTCAATTCATGGAAAAATCTCTGGGAGCCTACTCCAGGCGGGGAGTACTTGCCGGCATCTATATCGCTGCTAAGGACAACAAATTGGGTGAATTCGTCAACTGCCGATGGGCGCACTATCCTTTATGCGGGGAATAAGCGTGTTCTCCGTTCCAACACCACGGCGCAATGGCCCCTCTTCGTTGAACAGCGCGTGGGGCTTCTTAACACTTACAAGGATACCCCCCTCGGTTTGCAGGTAAAGGCATACCTCACCGAAAAAATACCGAGTTTGGCTGAAAGCACGGGCGAAATTTTCAAGTGGGGTTCCACATTCGCAGGCACCGTTGCCTTTCAGTTTGGTGGCTTTATCGCGACAGTCACATTCGCTTTCATCGTTTTTGTCTATGCCGTCCAATCTTTCGAAAACTATTTCCGCGATTTGACACGAATCATTCCGAATCCGCATCGCGATACCGTTAAAGCTTATTTGCGCGCGGTGGATGAAAATATGCAAGAGTTCCTCAAGGGGCAATTCACCGTCATCGCCATCGTTTCAGTGATTTCTTGCATTGTGTATTGGATAATTGGCGTCCCATTCGCGCTGCTCATCGGGTTGTTAGCGGGACTCTGCAATGCAATCCCCACCTTCGGGCCGTTCATCGGGGGGCTTTTTGCTTTCACAGCGATGCTAATGGGACTCGCTGCTGGGGATTTCAGCCTGGCCGGCTTTCTTGCCCGGAGCGGGTTCGTGTTGGTAGCCATTCTCGGTATCCAGACGATTGACAATTCGCTTATCTCACCGAGAGTGATGAGCAGAGCCGTCGATGTCGAACCGCTGCTGATTATGTTCGGTGTCATCGTCGGCGGTGCTTTTCTCGGTTTCTGGGGTGTACTGCTTGCTATCCCGATTCTTGTGGTGATTAAATCCATTGTCGCCGTCTCACACAGGAGAAATGGTGAAGCTATCTCCGACGAGATGGGCACATAAATGTTGAGCCAAACCATACGATAAAATAAAAAGGCAAACTCATGTCACAATTTCCAATTGTGGCGATTATCGGCAGGCCAAATGTCGGGAAATCGTCCATCTTCAATCGCATGACGTCGGCAGCCCCTATTGAAGCGCCTGATAGCGCCACGAAAAGGAAGAAAATAGCGGTAGTACACGACACCCCGGGTGTGACACGCGATAGAAACTACGCCGATGTCCAGTGGGGAGAACGGCGCTTCACGATTGTAGATACTGGGGGATTAGACACAGCCCCCGGTGATAGACTTATCGATAACGTTCAGATGCAAGTCGATACAACGTTAACCGAGTCATGCGTCGTCATTTTCGTTGTTGACGCGCGAACTGGAATTATGCCGCACGACAGGATTGTTACCGATAAACTGCGCGCCGCTAATAAACTGATTTTCCTTGTTGTGAATAAGGTGGACAGCGAACGGTTTCGCAACGAAGCCGCCGAATTTTACGCGCTCGGCTTGGGTGAACCTCACTTTACTTCTTGTGCCCAGAATGAAGGGATTCTTTCGCTGCTCGACAAAATCGCGGAGGCGTTGCCCGAAGCGGAAGAGCGTTCGGACAACAGAACCCGGATAAAAATCGCAATTGTCGGCAAGCCTAACGTTGGAAAATCATCGCTTATCAACAGTCTACTAGGCAAAGAGCGAATGATTGTTGACGACAGGCCGGGGACGACGCGTGACGCAATTAATATCAACCTTGTGCACGATAACGTGGCGTTTGAAGTGGTTGATACGGCTGGTATGCGGCGCAAATCAGCAATTCACGATGAATTGGAATCCCTAACCGTCCAACGCGCCATCCATAGCATCCGCCAGAGTGATATCGCCGTGCTTGTCCTCGATGTAACACGGGATGTCTCACAGCAAGATAAAACTATCGCCAATTTTATTCAGCGACACGGAAAAGCCTCAGTACTCGCCATAAATAAATGGGATTTGATTGAAAAGGATAACGCGACGCATGGGCTGTTTATGGAACGAATCTCGGCGGAACTCCCAGCACTCGGGTATGTACCCCGCGTTTTCGTTTCCGCGGTTAAGGGGCAACGCGTAACGACAATCCTCGGCGCCTCACTTGAGGTATACCGCGAATATTGTACGCGCATTCCCACCTCTACTCTCAATGCGATGCTCATCGAACTGCGTAACGCTCACCCGCCACCGCTCGTCAAACGCGTGCGGCCCGCCCTCAAATACATGACGCAAATTGAGACGAAACCCCCGACGTTCCTCATCTTCGGAAGAAACGTTAATAAGGTACGGGCACCTTACGAAGCATACCTCGTTAACAATCTCCGCAAAGAATTTGGATTTCACGGCACACCGATACGAATTTATTACCGGCATTCATAAGGAGGTAGCCTTGTCTGGATTCAAAGTTTTTATCACAAGAACTATTCCCAAACAGATTATTGAAGCGATGGCAACTGAATGCGAGATAGAGATGTGGCACACCAGTGCAATCCTACCGCCAATCGCCGAAAAGATTTCGCGGCTTGATGGATTGATGACATACGGACATGAACCAGTCTCCGCTGAGATGATTGCCACCGCTCCCAATTTGAAGGTAATCTCCGTCGTCGGCGTCGGATATGAACATGTCGACATGGCTGCCTGCAGAGAACGGGGCATCGCGCTAGGGCACACCCCCGGTGTCCTCAGTGATACGACGGCTGATATGACGATGGCGCTCTTACTCGCCGCCTCACGGAACATTGTGCCCGCCTACAAACACGTTCAAGCCAAAAAAAGATGGACGTACTACGACGCGAATATTCTCTGGGGATACGACGTGCATCATGCGACAATTGGAATAGTCGGGATGGGGCGCATCGGGTATGCCGTTGCCAAACGCGCACTCGCCTTCGACATGCACGTTCTCTACTACAAACGCAACCGAAGATACGATTGGGAGGAAGAACTCGGTATCGAGTACGTCGAACTTGAACCCCTTTTACAAGCCGCTGATTTCGTGACATTGCATGTCCCGTTGTCTGATGACACCTATCACCTTATCGGGGATGCGGAATTCAAGTTGATGAAACCTACCGCCTTTTTGGTGAATATTGCGCGCGGCGCGGTAGTCGAGCACGACGCCTTATACAATGCCCTGACTACAGGTGAAATCGCGGGGGCTGCCCTTGACGTAACTGAACCCGAACCGATTAACACTGAGCACCCACTTCTCGATTTGGATAACCTTATCATCACGCCGCATCTGGGCAGTGCTACCACCCAAACGCGCACCAAGATGGCAACGATGGCGATGGAGAACCTACTCGCGGGACTAAAAGGCGAGCAGCTTCCGTATGCGGTGCTTCAGCCCGGTAAAAAATAGGGAATCCCTAAGCGCAAAGGGTTATCTCTAACAAGCCGGGAAAGGTAATGACAGATTGTTCATCACCCGCGGCTATCACCAATTTTCTGCATAAAACGCGCTTACCCTCGCCAATCCAGATTGATGCTAGTGTAGCCTTGCGTATATTGATGCAGATGGGGCGGCAGCTCCGCTAAAAATCGCTTGCCCTCATCCGGAATCTCCCACGGAATATCGAGCCGGTGATGCCTGCTACGAAAACCTACCGCGCACGATAGCCGGATTTCGTCGAGCTGGTTGGGGAATGCCCCGTGATAGGTACGGTGTGCAAACACAATCATATCCCCTGGGTTGGTGAAGAGTGGAACTAGCCCCGGAATATCAAAGCGGACATACGCCCTTTCTTCCCCGATTTTGTAAAATGAGCGTCTGTCCGCGTTCATTTCAAAACCTTCAGGCCCCTCCCAATTCTCCACGTGGGAATCCTCGATAACACAGAGCCCTCCGTGCTCCGGACGTGAGCCCGTCAAGTAGAACCATTTACCTGAGGGCCAAAGCCCACGGTTTAACACATCACCTGAATTCTTCGGCGCATCTGTCGAGAATCCATGCCAGTCGCTGTGCCATGCAACCGGCTGAGAACCGGGCATTCGAATAATCGCAGCAGAACGGTGGATTGTCAATTCCTCCGTGCCAATGAGGTGACGATGGATTTTGATAAACGGTTCGTATTCCAAGAGTTGCCAAGCCCCCGGGCCGGATTCAATCCAAGCGTGTCGCGTTCGACTCTCTCCGGGCGCCAGTTCTCTTTTCGCATCGGTACCATCGAAAACCGCCTGCTTCACACTTTCTACCAGTTTACTAGGTAAGACATCTTTGATAATCGCAAACCCGTGTGCCTCTAAACATTCTGACATGAGAGGAAGTTGGTTAACCGTAAACTCGTAGGTATATTCAAGTTCCGGTTTTTGAATCTGTAGATAGTTTTCCATACGTGAATCCCTAACTGTTTTTCAGGTGAGACTGTCAGGATAGCAACGTTTATGCAACGTTTAGGAACCAAAGGTTGTGATAGCACCCACACGCGAAAGCGTGGGGCTTCGGTTTCGTAGCAACTGCGGTTTTCTCATAGAGAAAACCGTCTTACTGTCGCTCCACCAGCGGGCGTTTCCCTGTAGGTTTCTACAGGCATATCGTCAAGTGACGGCTATCCCTGCCCGCAAAATGTTTATCGCAGCGTTGATGTCTCTATCGTGGTGTGAACCACAGTCGGGGCATGTCCACTGCCTATCTGAAAGTCTTAGTTCTTTGTTGTGATACCCACAATCTGAACACGGCTTCGTTGTCGGCGTCCATTGACTGACTTGTTTCCTCATACGCTTATGTTTACTGCACTTATATTCCAATATCTGAACAAACTGGTAGAAGGCGAGTTCCGAGACTTTACGCCCCCACAGGCGTTTCATGCCGTCAAGGTTCAACGTCTCAAGGACAAAGGCAAGAAAACTTTTTACAAAGTTCACTTGCCAGTTGCCAGTGAAAATCTTTAGCGTAGGGCGAAACCGCCGTTTCGCGGTGGTTGCTAATTTTCCGATACAGACGTGCGAGTTGCCGGACACACCGCCACCACCGGTTAGAACCTTTAACTTTACGAGAAAACGCTTTATTGAGAGTCCGAAGTTTGTTCAAGGACTGTTTCAAAGGTTCGGGGTGTTGTATCTTCTCACCCGTGCTAAGTGTCAAGTACGCGTCTTTCATTCCGAAGTCTGCCCCAACGCTTTTACCTGTTGTCGGCAGCGGTTTAAAATCGGTGTAATCCGTTATGAGGTAAAGCCAATAGTCGCCACAATTATCACGTTTGATTGTGATACGCCTAAGTTTTCCATGCCATTGGCGGTGTTTATGAAACGTATAAGGCACTTTATCAAATCGCCACTTCCCTTTATCCCACTGACGAAAGGTGAGTGTAATACGGTTATGACTCAGTTTAAATCCAGTTTGTTTCAGCGTGATAGACTTAAACTTATGCTCCGGTTTGATATGGGGGTTACCTCCGAGTTTATTAAAGAACCTTTGATACGCATTATCAATTCGTTCCAACTCTGCTTGGATGGCTTGGCTTGGCAACACCTTCCAATGGGGATGTGTGGTTCGTTTCAATATGCAGGCATGTTGACACATTGCAGCGTAGTTGGCATACGGCAAACCATCTTTATACCGGTGACGCTGCCACTTATGGAAATACACATGCACCTGCCACATATCGTCAAGCAGGTTGCCAAGACGTATCGTATTCGATTGATTGCCAATTTTATATTGATAGGTTTTCATGGACTATCAAGTTTCAAGTCTTTAACCCCGGTTTAGTGGGTAGGCAGACACTTTACCAAGTGGTAACGCTATTCATGTCTGCCTACTTGATACGAATATCATATCACATTTTTAGCATAAAAGTCAATTTTATTTCACAAGGATTAGGCCCTTAGCGGCTTATATCCCAAACCTAAAGGATTGGGATATAAGCCCGAATACCCGTAAACCTTAGAATAACTATCATATCAAAAATTAATGATTGTGTCAACGTTCCTTTTTTGTTATCATGTCTCGAAAGTTTAGAAAGTCGTTGAATCTGTATCGTAACCTCGGATTGGCATCAATGAAACATCTCACACAGGCAATTTGGATGCCTCGAAACCGTGGCGGCAGTTTTGCAAACCTGGTGTGTAAAATACCGGGCTGGAAAAATCGGCAAAATCGTGACATGATGAAAAAAGGTATTATCATTAATTAATTTCGTATTGTAAATTCTGTTTTTTTGAAAGGATTAGGGTGAAATATGGAGCTCGGGCTCACAGATAAAATTGCTGTGGTGGGGGCGTCAAGCAGAGGACTTGGGCGCGCCATTGCTCTTGGATTGGCGAGGGAAGGTGCAAAAGTCACTATCTGTGCGAGAAATAGGGATGCCCTTGAGACAACAGCGCACGACATTCGTCAAGAGACAGGAACTGAGGTTCTTGCCGTTTCTACCGATGTGAGTATCCCTGAACAGGTTGATGCACTCGTTAACGCGGCGATGACACAATTTGGGGGCATTGATATTCTGGTGAATAACGCGGGCGGGCCGCGTGCAGGTAGCTTTGCGGAACTGTCTATCGAAGATTATCAGATTGCTGTTCAGTTAAACCTGATGAGTACAATAAATTTGTGTCGCGCCGTTGTGCCGACGATGCAGGCACGAGGCGGTGGACGGATTATCAATCTCACTTCAGTTTCTGTCAAACAGCCGGTGGATGGGTTGATGCTGTCAAACATGGCTCGGACGGGCGTGATAGGTTTCGCAAAAACATTGGCAACTGAGCTCGCGCCAGACAACATCCTAGTCAACAACGTGTGCCCCGGTATTATTTTCACAGCCCGCATTCAGCAATTGGCAACTGTACGAGCAGAAGAGAGTGGGATTACGTTTGATGAGGCAATTGAAAGAATGACAGCAGATATTCCGTTGGGTAGAATCGGTGCCCCGGAAGAGTTCGCAAACCTCGTGGTATTTCTTGCGTCGGAGCGCGCAAGTTACATGACTGGGACAACGATTCAAGTTGACGGCGGGCTGGTGAGAGCCCTCCTCTAATTTTTGTGTAGTACAGCATCGTCTTGCTCCTAAGAAAATGGTGCAGCGTTAAATTTCCCTTGACAGCGTTAAATTTCCCTTGACAGATACAAGGAGTTGTGCTACAATCTACTTGATAAGAGCGCCAATTCGGTATGATAGGAGTGCTGAACGATGCTAATATCCGTAATCATTCCGGCATTTAACGAAGAAGGAACGATTCAACAGGTAATCCAGGCTGTGCAGGCTCTTCCGATTGATACACAGATTATTGTTGTTAACGATGGCTCAACCGACAAGACGAGCATGGTGCTTGAACAATTGCTTAAGAATCAAGAGGGATGCTGCCCCCGTGAGTCTGCCCACTCAAAACTAACTGTTGTCCAGTACAACAAAAATCGGGGCAAAGGCTTCGCAATCCGCACAGGATTGCTCCACGTTGTAGGAGATGCTGTCGTAATTCAAGATGCAGACGCAGAGCTCTGTCCCAAGGAGCTCATACACCTAGTAGAACCTTTAAAAAAAGCGGAGATTGACGTCGTTTATGGTTCCCGGTTCCTAAACGGGCGTGGAAACGCGAGCGGTATTAGTTTTGTCGCCAACCGGCTCCTGGCTTTGTATACCAATATCCTTTACGGATGCCGCATTACTGATGAATCGACAGGGTATAAGGCTTTTTCGGCAGAATTGATAACGCGATTAAAATTGACATGCGTAGGATTTGAATTTTGTCCGGAAGTTACAGCGAAGATACTGCGTGCCGGATATCACATCTATGAGGTACCGGTTTCATATTTCCCACGCACCAAAAAGGATGGCAAGAAACTCCGGTTCTGTTCAGATGGCCTTTTTGCCGCGTGGACACTCTTGAAATATCGATTTCTATCAAAAATTGAAGTTTTCAAACTCCCTACCTGTTTTTTATGAGGGATTATACACATGGTGGGAAAATTCTTGGAAGGGCTTCCAAGTATCGTTGTTAATTGTTTTAAGAAACAGATAAAGACTTTTTGTCTAGTTGGATGCAGGGCAGCTGCAGTCAATTGTATTGCCTTCGTGATTAAGATTGAAAAATTTAGAGGATAATTGATTCATGTTAAAGAAAAGTATATCTATATTTCCACATCGAGTAGCGTCTGATGCAATCGGTAAGTTTGCTGTGCATCACGCATTAATACTAATGTTCCTAATATCCTGCGGATTATCATTCTCAGCGTTTGGGCATAGTGGCGACTCGTTACTCATAGAGGATGCAAACGAAGATGGCGTCGTTAATATCCAAGACTTGGTACTTATCGCCACTGCTTTTGGGAAGCCAATTGAGCGTAATGCCGCTGTAAATCCAGATGTGAATCGTGACGGCACCGTTGATATCCTGGATCTTGTTCAGGTGAGCAGGCGTTTCGGTGAGACTGCGGCGCTCGACAATTCAACGTACCATGACATCCAGGATTATGTGTTTAATAAAAGTTGTGCGAATAGCGTTTGCCATGCCGCACCCGCTAACGCCGCAAACCTAAATCTCACTGACGGGTTATCTTATGAGGATTTAGTTGGACGTACACCACAGAATCCGGTAGCCGCGGCCGCAGGTATGAAACTGGTGGAGCCGGGGAATCCGGAAAATAGTTTCCTTTTAACCAAATTAATGAATCCTTCCCCAGAGCATGGTGCCCGGATGCCGTTCAATGCTGGCCAGATTCATGAAGGCAAGATAGGAGCTATTCGCACTTGGATTGCCGAAGGCGCATCTAAGGATGCTAAACTCGCCGACATCGGTGACATCGGGGTACTCCGCGACGCGGGAGAAACCTTTGAACCACCAGCACCACCGCCACCGGGCAAAGGTTACCAACTTCATCTGCCACCCTTCAAAATTGCGCCGGGGACAGAGCGTGAAGTCTTTTATGCCACACAAATCAAAGATGAAAATGGGCAGCCTGTAGAAAGCGACATCTTTATTAATAAAGTTGAGATTTTCTACCCATCCGGCAGCCATCACTTCATTCTCTATCGCATTACAGAGCAAGGCTTAGCCAATGATATCCTAAGCAAGGGAGTGACACCCGGTATCGGTGTCAATCCGAATGAGAATTTCCGGGAACTTGAGCCAACGAATCCGCAGACACTCGGGAATTTTGGTATTGACAGACTCTTCGTGGTTGGAACGCAGACGGATGATACACTATTTCAATTTCCAGAGGGGGTGGCACTACGACTTTCCGGGAGTACTGTCTACGATTTGAACTCGCATTACATCAACTTGCTGGGAACAGAAGAACTTCTGGGTGAGACGTATATTAACCTCTACACGATTCCCGAAGAAGAGGTGAAATCCGAGGCTATCGAGATTTTCATTTCTAACCGTGACATTAACGTTCCGCCCGGGACGACGCGCACGTCAAAAATGGATATGTTTGTTGAAGATGTGCTCGAACGCCGTGGCCACCTGCCGGGGACAAAGCTGCAGGTATTCTCCCTCACCTCTCACATGCACCGGCATGGGGAATTGTTTGAAATTAATCAAATGTCAACGGGTAAATTGTTGCACCGGAGTATCGCTTATGACGATGCACCAATTACCATATTTAATCCGCCTATTACTCTAAACTCAACAGATGGGCTTAGTTTTCAATGCACGCATAGCAACTATGATACCAATCAGGTGCTCCAATTTGGACTGACATCTGAAGACGAGATGTGTATCATGATTGGGTATTACTATATTCCAATTGAAAGCGCGGGGGAACAAATTAAGTAGGAATCATCTGTTGGATAGAACCAAACGCCGAATAAGGCATGCGGATGCCGTTTAATTCATGCACGTTCACCAGGCTGAAATTGATGCAATTCGGAACCGGATTGCATCAGGCGCACCTGAAAACGCGAGTGTTGAAGTCATTTATAACGCTCTGTTCCTCGAAAACCACTTGGATTTTTGGAACTCCCGCCGCCCCGCGGTGAAGGCTACCAACTCCGTTTTCGTTCATTTAACATGATACCCGGCACCGAACGTGAAGTCTTTTATGCAACGAAAATCATTACCCCGCGCTGGGCGAAGTCTACGTTAATCTTTACATGATTCCAGCTAAAGGCGTCAAATACGAAGCCGTTGAGATTTTCGTATCAAATTCAGAATGTTTTTCCTATGCCCACAACTTCTCTAACACAAAACCACTTCCTACAGGCGCTAATAGAACGCATATTGGTATGCGATGGCGCAATTGGCACCGAAATTCGGAAGCAGATACCGTCAAATTTGCAGTGTGTTGATGCTTGCAATATTGATACCGCGTACGCCCCTATCGTTGAAGCGATTCACACCACTTATCGAGAGGCTGGCGCTGATGTCATTCAAACGAACACCTATCAGGCAAATAGAGAAGCTTTGGCGATTCATGGATTAGCGGAACAGGTAGATTCAATTAACCGGACAGGGGTGCAGCTCGCCCAAGCCGCGGCTGGAGATAGCTGCTATGTGGCAGGTTCTATCGGGCAACTCCCGTTCCAAACGCTGGACGCCGCCGGTCCCGAGCGCCCTGTCTCTACAAAGGCGACGCGGCGGCTCTTCAAGGAGCAGATGGATGCTTTGGTTGATGAAGGGGTCCATCTACTTTTGTTGGAGACATTCGTCTCTCAGAAGCAAGCAGAAATTGCAGCAAAGCAGGCGCTCACTTACGGCGTGCCTGTCATCGTTGAGATTAGTGGCATTTCAGGTGGTACCGTGGGAGCTGGGGTAGACGTCCGTGTTTTTGCTCAAGAACTGGAGCAATTAGGGGTGCATGCTGTCGGAATTAACTGTAGAGGGCCGCATGACCTGGTTGAGGCGATGGAACTTATTGCACCGGTTATTAAAGTGCCGATTGTTGTGCAGCCAAACGCTGGAAATCCAAGAGTTGAGCAGGGAGAAATCGCCGTTTCATACACGGTAGATGCAGCGGTTTTCAGCCATTACGTTCAGAAATTAATTGAACTTGGTGCCAACATGATTGGCGGCTGTTGCGGTACAACGCCGGCGTACACCGCCAAAATTCGTGCAGCCGTCGCAGGACGTGGCCCGGTTAAACGCCAGACGCGAATCTTCGTACTGCCTCGTCGAGGACGCGCCTTTTCCAAACAGTCAAAGAAAACTTCAAACGAGAATCCTGTTCAGCAGGTATTTGAAACGCGAGAACGGATTGTCAGTGTTGAGGCGCGTGCGAATACGTTCCCACAATTGCGGGCGTTACTAAAAGAAGCGAGAACCCTTGCCCACCTCGGCGTCGACCTTTTCGATGTAACCGATAATTCTGGTGCGGTGGTGAATATCGGCGCAGTTGGAACGGCATATCGCCTTCAGCAAGCCACGCAGATTCCGACGCTTATCCACTGGACGACACGCTCACGCAACCTCATCAGCATGCAGTCGCATCTCTTGGAAGCAGAGCTGCTAGGCATTCGCGGCATTGTAGCGTTATCCGGTGACCATCCGAAGGCGGGCCCTTATGAGGCAGCCAGTCTCGTCCCTGATGTGCGTGGAGCGGTGCAACTGATGAAACTCATCGCGCGCTTAAATCGCGGAGAGCTCGCCGACGGCTCGGCTATCGGAGAACCTTGCGCATTCTATTATGGTGGGGGACTCACAATTGCTGAGAATCTTAAGCCACATGTAAAACACCTCACCAGTAAGATAGAGCAAGGGGCTAAGTTCGCCTACACACAACCTGTCTGGACTTTTGAAGATATCGTGCGTTCAGAGAAAGCGACACAACACCTCGGCATCAAAATCCTTTACGGTATCCTTCCATTAAGGAGTTTTCGCACCGTATCCTACCTACAGGACAACTTAGGACTCTATATTCCACAATTCATCGTTGAAAAATTCCGTAACCTCGGAGATACCGCCGGGCAGCAGCTTGGCATGAGGTTAACGTTGGAATTGGTTAAAGAAATCCGGAATCAGCAACATGTCCCGATTGATGGCATCTACTTAATTCCCCCTGCTCGCATGAATTGGAGAAACAGGTGTCGAACGATTTCGGAGATTGTTAAAGCCTACCGTTAAGGAACCTTAATGCGAAACCCACCTGGGAAAAGCGATTCACAAAAAACACGTATAACGGGCCGTTCACTGCTCTTAGGAGTTTTGCTCATACCGATTAACGTTTATTGGATGACGCTTGTTGAGGTAAAGTACTATTCGCTCGACGGTTCGTCCCTCCCGCTATTTATTCAACCTGTTTTTATCATGTTCATGTGTGTCGTAGCAAACTGTGTACTGAAACGTTTTGCGCCGGGCCAGATGCTACAGCAAGCGGAGCTGTTATGTATCTATATTATGGTATCAATCTCTTGCACGTTTGCGGGGCACGATACAATGCAAAATATGTTCGGCAGCATTGCGCACCCGTTTCGCTTCGCGACAGAGGAAAATGAGTGGCAAGTACTTTTTTTTCGTTACCTGCCGTCTTGGTTAACAGTAAACGATGCCCAAAGTTTACAAGGGTTTTACGAAGGCGAATCCAGTTTATACACCCGGCATAATCTTGGAATCTGGATTAAACCGTTAGCGTTCTGGGGACTCTTTTTTCTCATCATGATGTTCATGATGCTCTGTATCAATACACTGATTCGGAAGCAGTGGACGGAGCATGAAAAACTTGCCTATCCCATCATCCAGCTCCCATTGGGGCTTTCTGAGGCAGGTGGCGTCACTTTGCTAAAAAATCGGATGATGTGGAGCGGCTTCAGCATCGCCGTGGCAATTGGCATCATTAACGGAATTCACTATCTGTTTCCGGATTTTCCGGAGATACCGTATATCAAGCGCACACACGTGTGGCATAATATTTTTACAGAACGTCCCTGGAATGTTATCCGTTGGACGCGAATTTCGGTGTATCCGTTTGCGGTGGGGCTGGCGTTTTTTCTCCCCTTAGACTTATCATTCTCGTGTTGGTTTTTCTTCGTCGTGCGTTTGGCGGAGCGGGTTCTCGGTGCAGCATTAGGTACCCGTTATTTCCCGGCCCTTAATGAACAAGCGTATGGCGCGTGGATTGCGCTGTTCCTGCTTGCGGTGTGGGTAACACGCCACCATCTGCTTGAGGTGATGAAAAAGGCGTTCGGTTTCAACTCACAACTTGACGATTCAGATGAACCGATGCCGTATCGCGCGGCGCTCCTCGGGATAGTCGGTTCGCTTATCGGGCTTGGGGTTTTTGCATCCATTGCCGGGATGGCGTTGTGGATTGCCAGCATTTTCTTCGGACTCTATTTCCTACTCTCCTTTGCGATTACACGCGTCCGGGCGGAACTTGGGACACCCCATGAGATTTACTATGTCAATCCACACGATATTATCGCGACTGTTGGCGGAACTCGGCAATTCGAACCATCCAGTTTGACGATTCTATCGCTTTTCTATTGGTTCAATCGCGGTTATCGGAATCACCCGATGCCGAATCAGATTGAAGCGTTTAAACTGGCTGAATCCACAGGTATGGGCAATCGAAGTCTGTGGATAGCAATGCTAATTGCCATCATTGTCGGGATTTTGGCGACATTTTGGGCGAATCTGGACATCACATTCCGTAATGGCGCCGTTGCGAAGGCAGGCGGGTTTAAGGGCTGGGTAGGAAGAGAATCGTTTAGCAGGCTTCAACGGTGGCTGCACAACCCATTAGAACCCAATTGGAACGGCATCGGTTTCATGGGCATCGGCGCGCTCTTGACGTTCCTGATGATGTATATGCGAATGCATTTTCTTTGGTGGCCATTTCATCCCGCAGGATACGCGTTAGCAATTAGTTTCGCGATGGACTACTTCTGGTTTGCGTTCTTCGTGGCATGGCTTCTCAAATTGATGATTTTGCGGCACGGTGGGCTGCGGCTCCATCGTCGTGTCGCACCGTTATTTTTAGGTTTAATTTTAGGAGATTACGTCATCGGCAGCATCTGGGCGATTATCGGCACAGCGTTCGGGATACGCACGTATAAGATTTTTATCTGATGCTCCATCTTTGCAACGCGCTAATTCCTAGGGTATTATAAAGCGCATGAATCCCTTACTGCAAGACGATTCGCTCACCGAGAAAACGATTCGCCTGGAAGCGCGAAGCATTACGTTAACCCTTATAGAAGCCCCTGAACGGTTTCTTGAACAACTCAGTCGAGAAGATAGCCAGGGGAGACTCTATCTCCCTTATTGGACTTACCTTTGGGAATCCGCGATTGCGCTAGCACGCCAGGTTAAGAAACTCGACAATCAGTTAAAAAACGCAAAAGCCTTGGAGCTCGGGTGTGGCTTTGGGCTGACAGGGATTGCCGCCTGCCAAGTAGGCGCGACGGTTATTTTCACGGATACGGAATACGATGCCCTGCGATTTGCTCGCCACAATGCGGAACAAAACGGTGTCGCACAACATGCCGAGTTCGTCCAAATGGATTGGAATGCTCCCAGTTTCAACTGCAAATTTGCCTATATTCTCGCCGCTGATGTTATTTATGAAGAACACCATTGGACACCAATCGTAACTTTACTTCAACATCATCTTACCCCGCAAGGTATCGCCCTCTTTTCCGAACCGAATCGAAATAACGCCATTGGGTTTTTCCACGCGCTTTGCGATAACGGTTTCACCTATCAAAAATGTACCTATCCGATTGAACTTAACGGAAATACTATCACAGTCGGTATCTACACAGTGCAACGTGCCTCCGATTTTGCATACGGAAGGCCCGTCTTGCTTTAAAAAAATAGAAACATCTTGCTAAAAAAATAGGCAATTTAGCGCAACTATCGCAACGGACGGGAAGGACTATAGATGGGGTTATCGGTTCTTTGGTTATCTAGGGCCATTGAGGACTTTGTATGGGAACACATGGCTGTTTTTAAGCCTCTGAATGGGAGATAGGGAAATTCGTCGAGCACACCCTGTCACGAGGAACGGTGATAGCCTAAGCAGCAGGCATCCCCGGTAGATAACAAAGATACCTGCTGGTGGCAGAGTCAGCAATTGGAGATTAAAATCCGAGTTGTTTACTGACGACATTCTGCAGCGGTTCCCCCTTTAGATACCGTTCCAAGTTATCTAAGAAAAACCCGGTAACCCGGCGCATCCGGTGCTGTGAACCACCGGCGGAATGGGGGGTAATGATAACGTTTTCAAAATCCCACAATGGACTGTCTTCGGGAAGTGGTTCGATTTCAGTAACATCCAAACCCGCCGCGGCGATTTTACCGGCTTGCAGAATCTCAATGAGGTCCGGTTCATTCACAATTGGCCCGCGGGCGACATTAATAAAAAACGCTGTGGGCTTCATCACAGATAGATTTTCAGTATTAATCAGCCCGCGCGTTTCTTCAGTCAACGGACACGCAATCATAACGACGTCCACTTGACTCATCATATTTGAGAGCTGCGTCATCGGCAACAGTTCATCAACGTTATCAGGTTTATCAGTCCGGTAAGCATCGACAGCGATAACGTGCATGTCAAATCCCTTTGCGCGTTTCGTCATCTCCATCCCTATGCCTCCCATTCCAACAATGCCGAGCTTAAACCCATCAATTTCAATCATTGGGGCTTTACCGCGCCCCCATTGATGTTTATCCTGGTTACGAACGGAGTCGTGGATACCGCGTGCTAAACTGAGTAGGAGGGCGAATGCCTGTTCTGCGACATGCGTTGCGTACAACCCTGCAGCGTTTGTTAAAACCACATCGCTGTCGCGGATTGCGGGATACATGTGCCTGTCCATACCTGCACTGGAGGCTTGAATCCATTTAATCTTGGGCAGATGGGGGAAAATATCCTCACTACAGTAACCAAAGAAGACTTCGGCATCTTTGCCTTCTCCAATAAGTTCTTCGCGTGAACTCGGAGTTACATAGGTGTGTTCATTGCCAATGATGCTTTCCAGTCTCTGAAGGAGTTCGCCTTCAACATGTCCTTGAAGTAGAATTTTCATAAACTAAAGTCCTTCCCTAATGTGATTAGCAAGATGGAAAAGGGAAACATGTTTCCGCCATACTTCCTTCTTCCAACATATTTTCTTTTTACAGCCACGGAGGGGTTGCCGGCAATAATTCTTGGAATTCGTCAATTAAAGCAGATTCGTAATCACCGGCGTATTGTCCGTTAAAAAACTTTTCCATCGCCTCGTCAAGGAACAGTTGCCACGATGCGTCCTCAGCACCTGGATTGACAGGAAAAAACAGGGCGCCGACATCTCGTGCCGCTTTCAAATCACCGGGAGAATCCCCCAGCATCAAAACACGGTTTTCCTGATACTTCCCTTTCGTCGTTATCGTGAGGTGTTCCGTTTTCGTACCCATCTCTTGTCCGGCAATCACGGCAACATAAGCATCAATTTTGTGTCCCGTCCATTCCCGTTTGAGCGCCTCATCCGGTGTGGCAGACACAACAATTACATCTGCTTTGCTTTGAAGGTGTTGCAAGATTTCGCAGACGCCAGGGAACGGTGGAAGATTGTAGACAATCGCGGCGACGCTTTCGTTCACGCCGATGCTCCATTCCATAACCTGACTCAGTTCAGCTCGTCTCTCACCGGTTGCCTGGGCAATGGCTTCTTGAAGTGCGGGGTTACCGAGTTTTGTTTCTGTCTCAGTCCACTCTCGTAAGTAGGGGAGTTCTGGCACATTCACACCTATCTTCTGAACAAGCGGCATTTCACGTAGAAAATCACACGAGCGAAGAATTGCCTTAAACCGATTAATCCCGCGCGTCGTAGAATAGAGATTGACAAAATCCCACACTTGATGCACCTGTCGAGAAATAGATGCAAGCCCGAAGTGTTTGACGAGATTAACGCTGAAACAGTCGTTGTGTTTTACCTCCATGCTGTTAAAAACGCAGCCATCGGAATCGATACCGACAAAAAAGTCGTGTTCGGGTTGAAAATGGTGTAGCGCTTGTTGTGGTTCGTGAGCCACTCTTTTCCTCCTTTATGCTGCTCAAATTACTCGACAATGACTTCTGGGCGGCCTTCCAACATCCATTCCGTGTGGAATACGGTAGGTTCACCATCCTCTGCGCGGACGGTTTTCCCATCGCAATCTAATTTATGGTAGGTGTGTGCTCCGAAATAATCACGCATCGCCTGAATGAGATTGGCGGAGAGCCTACCGCTCCGATAGCTATCAAAATAGGCAAGTGCTGAACTGAAAGCCGGTATCGGAATACCGAGTTGTGTTGCTGTTGCAATGACGTGTCGCCAGTGTGGCTGTGCGTCCTGGATGACATCGCGAAAATAGTCATCAAGCAAGAGGTTGGCTAAATTTCGGTTTCTCTCAAAGGCTTCAGCAATGCGACGTAGGAATTTCGCGCGAATGATACAGCCGCCCCGCCATCCTAAACTAATGCTTCCGAGATTCAAATTCCAATCGAATTCCTTACTGGCTTCGCGCATTAAGGCGAACCCTTGTGCATAAGAGCAAATTTTGGCGGCGTAAAGCGCGTCGTGAATGGCTTTGAGAAATTCGTCGGGGTTGCCCTGGTACATGCCGCCGGGGCCTTTGATAATTTGTGCTGCGTTTGTGCGCTCGCTTTTAATGGCGGAAATACAGCGTGCAAAAACAGCCTCAGCAATAGTTGGTGCCGCGATACCGAGTTCAAGTGCCGACATGCTTGTCCATTTTCCAGTACCTTTCTGTCCCGCCCGGTCCAGAACGACATCAACGAATGGGGAACCGCTAGCATCTAATTGCGTAAAAATGTCGGCGGTAATTTCAATCAGGTAGGAATTGAGTTCGCCGCGATTCCATTCGCTGAAAACCTTGTGCATTTCAGGGGCAGTCATCCCCAATGTATTTTCCATGAGTGAATACGCTTCGCAGATGAGTTGCATATCCCCGTATTCGATACCGTTATGCACCATTTTGACGTAATGTCCCGCACCATTAGGGCCGATGTAAGAGCAGCACGACATTCCATCTACTTGCGCTGCAATTTGTGTAAAAATTGGCTCAACAAGCCTATAAGCCGCCATTGAACCGCCCGGCATCATCGCAGGCCCCTTGAGGGCACCTTCCTCACCGCCGGAGATTCCGGTGCCAATAAAGAGGATATCGTGTTCGGCAAGTTGCGCATGGCGGCGCATCGTGTCCATGAAATTGGAATTGCCACCATCAATAATCAGCTCGCCTTTTGATAGGTGGGGTATTAACTGCGCGATAAATGCGTCAACAGGTTCGCCGGCTTTTACCATTAAAATAATTTTTCGCGGTGTCTCCAGTTGCGCAATGAATTCAGGAATAGAATAGGCACCTATGATATTTTTTCCCTTCGCGGCACCTGAAATGAAAGCATTAACTCTTGACACAGTACGATTGAAAACCGCCACCTTAAATCCCCGGCTCTCTATGTTAAGCGCAAGGTTTTCTCCCATGACTGCCAATCCGATAAGTCCAATATCTGCTGCCAAATTTGTGTTCCTCCGACTTTTTTCATTTGATTGTATAATAGTTGTGTGATTATGTCAACGAAAAAAATGCAGGTGTGTTCGCGCGCTAAAATCCTGTATAGTAGCTTTTAGCATAGAACCCTTTCTGCCTCCCCGCGCCTATAGGACAATAGAGGGAAGTCAGAACGTTGAGGGTGCTGAAATCATGATAGGCTTTCCGATAAAACGGTATGTTATCGGAATATCGGATTAATACGATGCAAGCGTTTTATAAACCGTCGTCGGATGGGAACAGGCGTTAAATTGCTTGCCAAAAAAGCGGGGTGATGGTAGGCTTGAACTGGCAATTCAATTTTGATAAATTTAAGTCGTTGTGATTAAGCGGGAGGCTTCGGTGGTACTCAAAGAGCGGATTAGTATCATCACAGGTGGAAGTTCAGGCATCGGGCGTGGAATTGCGCTTGAATTCGCACGCGAAGGGGCACGCCTGGTTATCGCGGATAAGCAAGAGGCCCCACTGCAGGGCAAATATCACGAAAGGGATGCTATCACGCCAACCGTTACGGAAATCGAGAAGTTGGGCGCGGAAGGGATATTCGTCCGGACAGATGTCGCTGATGAATCGCAGGTGACGGAATTGATTCAGCAAACTGTTGAACACTTCGGTGGCGTGGATATTCTCGTGAATAATGCCGGAATCCATATTCCTGGGGGCGCGCAAGACATCACGATTGCCGATTGGGACAAAGTGGTTGGTGTTAACCTACGCGGCGTTTTTGTGGCAACGAAACTCATTATTCCGTATATGAAAAAATCGAAATTTGGAAGGATTATCCACATCGCGTCTGTGCATGCCTACGGCGGTGGTGCTGGCCCAGCGTATGCCCCTGCAAAGGCAGGGATTGTTAACCTCGTTCGCGATACTGCATTGGAATTGGGGCGGTTTGGGATAACCGTCAATGCGCTCTGCCCTGGCTATATCGAAACAGCAATTCAGGATTACCTCACGCCGGAACAGATTACGGAAGCGTTCGAAAAAACCGTGATGCCGCGTTTTGGGCGCCCTAGAGACATCGGCCGCGCGGCCGTTTTTCTCGCATCTGACGATGCGGAGTGGATTACGGGTACCTCACTGCTGGTTGATGGTGGGTTTACTGCAGGGGTTTAGGAAGGGAAGATATTTACCGATACCCTTATCGCCAGCGAGCGAGATTAAGGTAGGATGCGCCTTTCCTATTCAGTCCAGTCCGTTTATCGTCCGTTGAAAGTCGAGCAATTTATCATCTCTCCTTTCTCTACATCGACTTTAATCCCCACCCTTAAAATCAAGGTAGAATGCAACTAAACATCTTTTGCTGCTTTACGTCGAATTGTATGGTATTCGCTGTGCTCAGAATTTTTGAAAAAAATCTATCCTTAGGTAACGTAACCAGAAAGGAATCTTACTATTCGCAGTTTACTCGGTTTAAAAAAGTACATCATTCGATATAGATATGCTATTGCGATAAGTTTTGCGCTAGTGCTTTTTACAAATGGGCTTCTGCTTATCAGTCCCAAAATTCTGCAAATGGTGTTTGATGAATTGGAGCGTGCCTATAGAGAACCGGACCAGACAGTCTCACCTGGGCGGATTATCTTTTTTTCTTCGCTAATTTTGGGGGTAGCGATTCTTGCCGGCATTTTGCGGTTTGTGCAGCGTCGAACGATTCAAGGGGTTGCGAGGCGAATCGAGTATCATCTCCGTGCAGATTTCTTTTTACACCTTCAAAAACTTTCGGCTGCTTATTATCATACTGTCCGCACAGGTGATTTGATGGCGCGCGCTACCAGCGATTTGAACGCGATTCGGATGGTACTGAGCAGCGCGGTAATATATACAGCGGACGCTACCGTGTTTTTCGGGTTCGCTCTAATTATTATGCTGCGCATTGATGCGAGCTTGACACTTGTTGCGCTGTTCCCTTACCCAATTCTTGCGGTTTTAATTCGTCAACTTGGTAAACGTTTGCACATTCACTACGAAGGTATCCAAGAAGCCTTTTCAACGTTGAACACGAAAGTGCAGGAAAATCTCTCCGGTGTACGGGTGGTTAAAGCGTATACACTTGAATCGAGCGAAATTTCGCACTTTCGTGAACTGAACGATGAGTTTGTTGCACGGAATCATCGACAAATTCGTTTGATGACATTCTTTTTTCCCTTGTTCCGGTTTCTACCCGGTATTGGAGGTGTCGTTCTGCTGTGGATGGGCGGACTCCACGTCATCGAAGGGAAAATTACGTTCGGTGATTTTGTGGCGTTTAACGCGTATTTAATGATGTTGGTGCGTCCGATGATTATCCTCGGTTTTATTGTAAATACGTTTGAACGCGGCGCGGCATCCATGGATAGAATCAACGTTATTCTCAACGAAAAGCCTGAAATCTGTGACGGAGAAAACGTTAACTATCATATTAAAACGATTGAAGGTGATATTGAATTTAAGAACCTCAACTTTGCTTACCCAGATGGGCAACCCGTGCTCAAAGAAATTAGCCTCAAAATCGAACGCGGTTCGACTGTCGCAATTGTTGGCGGCACAGGCTCAGGCAAATCAACATTAGTAAATCTGATACCACGGATACGCCAAGTCGAGCGGGGAATGGTATCTATTGATGGTGTTGATATTCAAGATATTCCGTTAAAAGTGCTGCGTTCTCATATCGGGTTTGTTGAGCAGGAACCGTTTCTGTTTTCAGACTATTTAAGGAATAACATCGCCTACGGAGTAGAGACATCTAACAGTGAGGAGATAAAAGAGGCAGCCCACACCGCCGACTTGCTCACACAGATTGAAGCGTTCCCGGACGGGTTAAATACGCGCCTCGGGGAGCGTGGGATGACAATTTCGGGCGGACAGCGACAGCGGAGTGCACTCGCGCGCGCCATTCTTGTGAAGCCTAAGGTACTTATCCTTGACGATGCCTTCGCAAACGTCGATACACAGACAGAGGACACAATTCTGAACCGGTTAAAGAATATTATGGAAGATAGGACAACTATTCTGATTTCGCATCGGATTTCAACAGTTAAAGCGGCTGATAAAATTGTCGTACTCAACGATGGATGCATCGCTGAAAGCGGTACGCATGAGGAACTCCTTGAACGCAATGGGATTTACACCGACATCTATGAGAAGCAACTTTTGCAAGAGGAACTCGCGGAATTTTAAAGGAGAATTTGCTTGTGTTTGGGATGGGAAGCGACTTGCATGAATATAGCGATGAGGAACAGGAACTGGGAAAAGTATATGACAGGGTGTTGATGAAACGGCTCCTCGCATATCTCAAACCGTATTGGTTCCAGCTGGTACTGATAGCTTTTTTTATGATAGGAAATACGTTGTCGCGCCTCGCCGGCCCCTTTCTGATGCAAATCGCTATTGATAAGCACATTATGCCTGGCGTCCTAGAGGGGTTAGGGACGATTGCGATATTCCTCGTGCTGGGACTAGTGAGTGAATTTGTGTTTAGTTACTTTGAAGAGTACCGGATGCAAGTCATCGGGCAGCATGTCATGCGGGATTTACGGCAAACGCTCTTCTCACATTTGCAACGGTTGGATGTGCAGTACTTCGACAAAAATCCCGTCGGACGCCTCATGACACGTGTCATGGGCGATGTGCAAGTCCTCAATGAACTGTTTAGTTCCGGCGTAATTACCATCTTCGCGAATTTGCTGAATATCATTGGGATTATGGTGGCGATGTTACTCTACAATTGGAAGCTCGCAGTCGCAACATTTACCGTTATACCGATTATCTTTGCCCTGACACTCGTTTATCAAATCTATTCCCGCCGTGCGTTTCGCGAACAACGGAAACAATTAGCACGAATCAACGCGTTTCTACAAGAAAATATTGTCGGAATGAACACAATGCAGCTTTTTGCACAGGAACAGCGCACCCACTTACGTTTTAATCAACGAAACCGAAAATATCTCGATGCCAACTTGAGGAGCATCTTCTATTTCTCTATTTTTCATCCGCTCATTGAGGTTATGGCATCCCTCGCCACTGCCGTGATTATTTGGTATGGCGGCGGGCAAGTCGTTCAAGGGCTCTTAACGTTCGGTGTACTGGTAGCTTTTATCCGGTACGCGGAACGGTTCTTCTGGCCAATCCGCGAACTGAGCGAAAAATATACCGTCTTCCAGAACGCGATGGCATCTTCTGAACGCATCTTCCAATTGCTAGATACACAACCCACGATTGTTTCGAGGCCCTGTGAAGAACAGGGACAACCCTTAAAAGGAGAAATTGAGTTCCAAAATGTCTGGTTTGCCTATAATGATGAGGACTATGTGCTCCGAAATGTCTCCTTCACGGTGAAACCGGGTGAAAAGGTTGCAATTGTAGGACATACCGGGGCAGGTAAAACCTCGATTATCAATCTGCTCTGTCGATTCTATGAGATTAACAAGGGCAAAATCTTAATTGATGGTGTAGATATCCGAGACATGAACCTTGAAGAACTGCGCTCCGCGATTAGTATTGTTCAACAAAATATTTTTCTATTTTCGGATTCAATTGCGCGGAATATCAGCCTCGGTAAGCAATCAGTCTCATCAGAGCAGGTTACGCGCGCAGCAAAAAATGTCCATTTGGACCGGTTTTTTCAGAGCGCCCCGGATAAGACTTCGCAACAGGACTTCGATGTAGAGGATAGACTGCCTGACATTCACAGCACCTACATCAAAGAGGATGGTGGCGGGCTATCGGTTGGACAAAAGCAGCTCGTTGCCTTTGCACGCGCGTTAGCCGCCGCACCGAGCATACTCATTTTGGACGAGGCAACCTCCAGTGTTGACACAGACACTGAAATCTTAATCGAGGACGCGCTGAGCCGTTTAATGGAAAATCGGACATCCGTCGTGATTGCACACCGGCTCTCAACTATCCAAAATGCCGATAAGATTATTGTGATACATCGAGGTGAAATTCGAGAAATTGGCACGCATACAGAATTATTGAAGCAGAACGGCATCTATTACCGGTTATATCAGCTGCAATATAAGGGACAAGAAACGGCGCGTATTCGCTAGCCCGAAATCAACCTCTCGAATCTATCTGAGCCGGCTTTTGCCGTCATAGATGCAAAATTCCGCGATAATGTCCCGAATTTGTTGGGTATGAACATCATCACTTAGATGAGTAGTCGCAATGAGTTCTAGTGCACGTTGAAATCTCGCCTGTGGTTCGCCCCAGGCATTCAGAAGGATATGGCTTTCAGGCGCTTTCGGCCGCGCGACTGCTTTTAAAAGCCGATGAACAATTGAAAGATAAAAGAGTAGATGATGCGCATCTACCCGGGCCCCGATTTCTTCGGGCTTGTTCAGCACGGATTCACTGTGCATGATAACGTACTCCGCGTATGTTTTTACAAATTTTCTATTTAGCAGTGAGACAAAATTCGCGCCCCTTACGAAAGCCCCGAGGCTATTTAACATCTGGTTCAAACGTCTCTCCCGCCAATCCCATCCGATGCTCGCGAAATCGATAAAAAGCGGTTTTCCACTGCCAATTACGATGTTACGGGCATTATAATCAAGACTCCCTAATGTCGTTGGCACATCTAATAACCGAGATGAAAATGCGTTCCATGCAGTTTCAAAACGTGCGGTTTCGGGCGCTGACATCTGTACGCCTCTAATTTGTGTGAGATAGCCAACGGTTCTTTTGCCTCGTTCAAGCAAACGTTTCAGATTGTCGTGGCTGTTAAAAGGAAAAATATAAGGTTTCAAATACGCGCTATATTCTACAAAACAGCGCTCAATTCGGCATAATTCTCGGAGGACAATTTGGACGATTGAATCGAGAGTTGGACAAATAGGCACATCTGAGCTTGGACGCACGGGGTGTATTCTTGTTTCTGTGCTGTCACCACTACGACATTCATTGTTTTTCATCGAGGATGCCGTAAGGTTCGCCTGACGTTGTGCAATCGCATCAAGCGTGAATTCTCCACCACACTCTAATAATAGCGACTGAAGGGGTTCAAATTCCCAAACAATTTTAGGGACATAACAGCCACTACGGTGTAACGTAGATAACACAGTAGACTCAATCTGAAAAGGGGTATAATTTCCTGTTTTGACAGCCGGGGAAATCACCTCATGTTGTTTGAGTACGTAGTGCTCCGTTCCAATTTTCAAACGACAAACATTTTGTCTTTCCCGCGTTCCATGCCGAATTGTTTCAATCTGCAATCCCGCTGATGATATTTTGAAGTGCGCCGCAATCTTTTCAAGCAAGCGTTCCAGATTTTTTGTATCAGAGTCAACCATGTTTTCTTCCGGAGCTTTTTTGCCAGAATTCCGTAAAGGATTATCTTTGCTACAATAGACGTTGAACTTAACCGTTAGGTTGACTTTCAAAAGCTGGGATGGGTTGGCACGTGGACGTTCCGGTTTTTCAGTACACCACACCCCTATTTTAATTGAGTGTTATAGAAAAAGTTTGCAATTTCAAGAGCGCTGTGGTAAAATATTCATATCCACGCGAAAGTGGAATAGAAGTAGAAGTAGAAGTAGAAGTAGAAGTAGAAGTAGAAGTATCCGCGTTTGTTACGCAACATAAAAACGACACACCTCCCGATTTGCACGGCGGGTTCTCTCATTGAGTTATTCTGTATACTTCGGTATCGTAAATTCTTTATGGCACCTCATTTAACAGATAGGCTTACCCGCTGCACCCTCTACTCATTGAGGGTTTTTGATGTAACTTCAGTGGTAGGAATCTATGGTTCCAAATTTGGGAGTCCGATGCAGATATGAAAGAGGTGGATGTAAAAACCCGGTAGGAGCAGCTTCCCATTTTCGATGCTAAGGAAGCCCGTATTGCTGCTACAACTTTAGGAGGTTATTTTGGCTGTTACAATGAAAGAGCTCCTTGAATGTGGAGTTCATTTCGGGCACCAAACCCGGCGGTGGAATCCGAAGATGGCGGAGTACATCTTCGCCGAGCGGAACGGGATTTATATTATTGATTTACAAAAAACATTACGCATGCTGGAAACGGCGGTAGCATTCGTGCAAGATGTTGCATCAAAAGGTGGCGGCGTTCTATTCGTTGGAACAAAGCGGCAGTCCCAAGAGGCGGTGAAGGAAGAGGCCGAGCGGTGCAGTATGTATTATGTGAATCACCGCTGGTTGGGTGGCATGTTGACAAATTTTCAAACGATTCGTCAGAGTGTCAACCGTCTTAAGAAGTTAGAGGAAGATGAAACGAAGGGACTGTTTGAACAGATGCCCAAAAAAGAGGTAATACAGCTGCGACGCGAATGGGGAAAGTTAAACAATAATCTGAAGGGCATAAAGGAGATGCACAAGCATCCGCAGGTTATTTTTGTGACGGACACCCGAAAAGAGCATACAGCTATCGCGGAAGCGAATAAACTCGGTATTCCCATTATCGCCATCGTTGACACAAATTGTGATCCGGATCCAATTGATTTGCCCGTGCCCGGTAATGACGATGCTATCCGCTCAATTCGGCTCATCTGCAACGTTTTAGCAGATGCTGTAATTGAAGGACGTGGAGATGCCTTAGAAGGCGCCGAGGTGGCAGCACAGACTCCGGAATCAGAAGGGGTGCCTCGTGTTGATGCCGTATTGCAAACCGAGCGACATGAAGAACAAGGGGCAGCCATGCTGGATGAGACAGAATTGTCAGCAGAACCGGAAACCATAGGGGAAAGCGACGCGCGTTCAGCGCCTGCCACACGCCCCAGGAGAAAAACCCGCCCGCGATAGCAATAGAGCGTTTGACTAAACCTATTGATAAACAGGCGATGGTAGCACGCAAAAATTATCAAAACACTAGGCGAGGTTCCGTGCCTCGCCTGAGGTGATGGTACTCAACCGTATTTTTCTTTGCTTGAGCATCCCTCTTCCGCGCCGCTTAACTTGTGAAACGCGCAGAAGAATTCTCATTTACACCGGTTCGCGCGCTGCACGACAAGTCAGGTAAATAACAAGATTGGAGATGATTTATGGCAATTACAGCAAAATTGGTGAGTGAGCTCCGTTCGCGCACAGGAGCAGGGATTATGGACTGCAAAAAGGCGCTAACAGAGACGAACGGAAATCTGGAGGAAGCAATTCAAAAATTACGCGAACAAGGCTTGAAAGCATCCGAACTCAAAGGAGCACGCGCGACAAAAGAGGGATTAATTGTTTCCTATATTCATCCCGGCAACCGCGTCGGTACATTAGTAGAACTGAATTGTGAAACCGATTTCGTCGCGAGAACCGAGCAATTCCAAAGCTTGGCGAAAGAGATTGCGATGCAAATCGCCGCCGCAAAACCTAAATACGTTGATGCTGAAAGTGTACCCGCCCATGAATTGGACGCCGAAAAAGCAATTTTGAAAACACAGGCGACGCAAGAGGGGAAGCCCGAGCATATCGCCGAACGCATTGTAGAAGGACGACTCTCCAAATTCTATTCCGAGACATGCCTTCTGCAGCAACCCTACATTCGTGATACAGACAAAACCATCCAAGAACTAGTGAAGGATGCTATAGCACAGCTTGGTGAAAATATTGTCATCAAACGGTTCGTGCTGTATGTTCTTGGGCAGTAAAGAAGGAAAATTCAGATGCAACAGGTTCTTCAACAGGCAGAATCCCGGATGAAGAAAACCGTGGAATCTACAACGACAAAACTGTCGCATGTGCAAACAGGACGCGCTACCGCCGCACTTTTGGACCAGGTTACAGTCAATTACTATGGCACTAAGAATCCGTTGAATCAGGTAGGCACAGTAACGACACCGGAACCGCGCTTACTGGTGATTCAACCGTGGGACAAAAACCTAATCAAGGAAATTGAAAAAGCCATAGCCCTTTCCGACTTAGGCTTCTCAACCAGCAACGATGGCAACGTCATCCGAATCTTGGTGCCTGAGCTGACTACTGAACGCCGTACGGAGTTAACCAAAGTTGTACGCAAATTAGCTGAAGAAGGAAGAGTCGCAATTCGAAACATTCGCCGGGACGCAAATGAAGCGATGCGCAAACTTGAAGGCACAAACTCGAGCGCAAGCGGCAAGAAGAGCCGCGGCCGCAGTGGGGATAAGAAGCGGGGAAAATCCGACGGCGACGCGGTTCAGCAGCTCACCGATACTTACATCGAACAGATTAACCAGCTCACCTCATCCAAGGAATCAGAACTGTTAGAAAATTAGAGGTACGGAAATGGCAGAACGGCATAGCTACACACCCGACAAAAAATTTTGGCGGCGAACGTTGAGTGTTGTGATGCTAGTTCCAATTGTCCTCTTGATTATCTATCTCGGCGAGCTCCTTTATCTTATCCTTGTTTCATTCGTGGTACTGATGATGCAGGTGGAGTACTGCAGACTCGCCCAACAGTTCAGCGGGCATTTTAATACAGGGCTACGAGCCACGCCCTACATGAATCCAGTGCCCCCTGTCCTCCTAACGGTGGGTTTCTGTGTTTTAGCGTATTTTGCCCCAGCTTTGGCAAAAACCGTGAATGGGACGAGCATCGCCGCACTCGTTCCATATAGCTTTTTCATCTTCGCGCTCATCTATGTTTTCGCTGAAAGTATCTTCAGCGGAAAAATTGAAGGAGAGTTGGTAACTGTTACTTTAAAGTTTACCGGTATCATGACGATTGGCTGGGTTTTGGGATATCACCTCATACTCCTACGAAACATCCATCTCGCAGGAATTCCAGGGGCTGACAGCCAAGTCGGTAGGAATCTTATCTTTTTATTGGCTGGTACAGTCTGGTGTAGCGATACAGGAGCTTACCTCATCGGTAGAATTGTAGGTAAGCATAGATTGGGTACGCCTATTAGCCCACGGAAAACGGTTGAAGGGGCGATTGCAGGGCTGATTTTCGGAACGTTGGTAGGGCTCGGAATTGGCGTGAGCCTCCTACGAGACACGCTCTCCCTGCTAAATGCCGCGTTCATCGGGTTACTCCTGAGTGCTTTAGGACAATTCGGTGACCTGAGTGAATCACTAATGAAGCGAACCGCCGGTGTTAAAGACTCTGGCGATGTCATTCCCGGACACGGTGGATTCCTTGATAGATGTGATAGTTTAATCTTTAGTACACCTGTTCTTTATTATTATATAGAATTGACACAGGCTTTTTCACATTAAATATGAAACACATCGCTATTTTGGGTAGCACCGGTTCAATTGGGAAGAACGCCCTCAGCGTGATTGAAACGCATCGCGACGAATTTAACGTCGTTGGGCTCGCTGCAAACCGGGACGTGGATACCCTTGAACGGCAGGTTCGCACACATCGTCCGAAGCTAGTCGCTTTGAATGAAGAAGCGGCAGCCGCCCAATTGGCCAAACGCATCCGAGGAATCGACAGTGTTGAAGTGCTTGCCGGCCCTGAAGGGCTTACCACAGTTGCTACGATGAGCGAAGCAGAGCAGGTATTGGAAGGAATAGGTGGCAGTGCCGGACTCTTGCCCACTTTCGCCGCAATAAACGCTGGGAAAGACATTGCCTTTGTTAACAAAGAGGTAATGGTGATGGGAGGACAGCTCTTTATAGACGCGGTCCGGAAGAATGGGGTTAACTTAATACCGATAGATGGCGAAATGAGTGCCATTTTCCAGTGCTTAGAAGGGCAGCAACATCGGGAAACGGACATCCATCGACTCCTCATTACTGCATCAGGCGGGCCTTTTCGTGAAATGCCCCAGGACGCACTCTACAACGTAACACCCCAACAGGCACTTCAACATCCTAATTGGGATATGGGGGCGAAAATTACCATTGATTCTGCCACAATGATGAACAAAGGGCTTGAGGTGATTGAAGCCAAATGGTTATTTGATGTCTCCCTCTCAAAAATTGACATTGTTGTTCATCGAGAAAGTATTATCCATTCTATGGTTGAATGGACAGACGGTTCGACGCTGGCTCAGCTCGGGCCGACTGATATGCGCGTGATGATTCAGTATGGTTTGACTTATCCGCGCAGACTCTCTACACCTGTACCCCGGTTGGATTTGTGTGCGCTTCAAACACTACATTTTGAACCGGTGAATATTGAAAAATTCCCATGCATCTCACTCGCCTATACCGCAGCGGAAGTCGGGGGTACACTTCCGGTGGTACTCAGTAGTGCAGACGAAGTGGTTGTTGACGCATTTCTGAAAAATCACATCGGATTCATGGATATTCCAACTATCCTACGACGTGTTATGGACAAACATGTTGTGATGACAGCGCCAGATTTGGCCGATATCCTTGCTGTCGATGCCTGGGCGAAATCAACAGCACGAGAATTGATAATCTGAATGCGGAAAGCTAGGCAGTCGCACCTCGAAAATTTTTCATATCATAAGGAGGAAATACGATAATGGAATTCTTTGAACCAATCTTTTCAATTCTGCCGAATATTAAAACAGTCCTACTTGCAATTATTCCCCTCGGTTTTCTCATTTTTATTCACGAATTCGGCCATTTTTATGCCGCGAAACGGGCTAAAATTAAGGTAAACACCTTTTCTATCGGTTTTGGTCCAAAAATAATCGCATTTCAGGCGGGTGTGGGTTTCACAACGTTCATGGACAACATGCGCTCAAAACCTAAGGCGAAAGAGAAAGAGGCAGCAGGCGCGGAATCCGATGCTCATACGAGCACCAAGCAGGAAATAGCTGGGCCGGCCGCCACCGAGTACCGGTTATCTTTATTACCGTTTGGCGGTTATGTTCAAATGGAAGGGGAAAACCCGAAAGAGCAGACAGGGGCCGCCGGCGAATTTGGAAGTGCTACGTTGGGGAGCCGAGCATTTGTTGTCGCTGCAGGGCCCGTTGTGAATTTACTGTTCGGTGTATTGGCGTTTTGGTTAGTGTTCGCTATTGGCCTGAATCAGCGCGCCGCCTCTTTTATTGAGGGGTTAACGGGGCAAAACTTAACAGGGAAAAAAGAGGCACTCCAGTTAGGGGCAGTCGCCCCGGATGGACCGGCTGCGAAAGGCGGATTGAGTTCTGGGGATATCATTCTGTCGGTAAACGGAACAAAAGTTGCAAACTGGGCTGCATTTCAAACTAAAATTTATACAAGCCCCGGACGCGAATTGGAAATCGAAATAGAACGCAAAGGTAAAAACGAAACCTTCACTGTTACGCCTCAAAGTGTTCCAAGTGCAAGGGGAGATGTTGGCCAACTGCAAGTCGGACTACAAACTGATGTCATCGTAAAAGATGTTGTCCCTGGGAGTTTAGCGGAGCAGGCCGGTGTCCAAATTGGAGACGTAATCGAGACAATTAACGGCAAAAAGATTTATACCGTTCCCATATTTGACTCTCAGATTTGGGCTGTCGATGCACATTGGCTGATGCAGGATTACCAGAACCTCTATCACTTAATTCAGCGAAATCCTAACGAATTTCAGCTGGGGATTCGTCGCGGCGACACGCTGATGCACCTGAAAATGCCCGTCGGCTGGGAGCTCACCGCGGTGGTGCAACCCGATGCGGAAATTCAGGGTGTACGAAATGGGGATACACTTCTTAGTCTTAATGGAAAGAACGTGGATAGCAAGACACTTGCAGCCGGTTTAAGAATCGCAATAAACAAATCGATTCAATTAGGCGTTATGCGAGATGGCTCAATGAAAACCGTAAGCCTATCTCCAAACACCGAAGCAACAAACATATCATACAAATTAGACTGGGCCACAACGCTGAGCGGAATCTCTTTTGGAACACCAGCACCGATTATTCCAACATATCATGTATTCACAGCGTTTGGAAAAGGAGTCGAAGCGTCATGGCTAACAGTCGCGTCTATCGGAAGAACACTGAAACAGCTAATTAGTACAGAGGTTTCGCCGCGGTATCTCACCGGCCCAATCGGGATAGCCAACGTCACAAGCCGCATGCTTAATTTGGGGTTCACAACGACACTGTTTTTCATAGGGTTTATCAGTATCAACTTAGCCATCGTGAATTTATTGCCAATTCCCATCGCGGATGGTGGACATTTGCTGTTTTTTGCGGTTGAGAAAATCCGCGGACGGCCGATAAGTTTGGAAAAGCAGGCAATTGTGCAGCATGTTAGTATTATCCTGCTGGTAGCCCTGTTTTTATATATTACTTGGTTTGATGGACTTTCCTTAATTGATGACATACGTAATTAACGGAGAATCGTTCAATACAGCTTTTAGCAGCCCTTAGTCTCTTGTTCTCATAGGGCAAAGCTTTCTTCTTATCCGAAGTGCTAGGAAAAACCGTCATGAACAGAGAAAGTTTGAGGAAAGAGTACTTACAAATTGTTGCGAGTGTGAGGGAATACGTGGAAAAACAACTTGAACTCGGTTTCACGGAACTACAGGAAACTGAACAGCAATCTCCTTATACTACGTTGGAACTGCCACAGTTAGATACGCATGCTCAAAGTTGCAACCGATGTCCGCTGCACGAAAGCAGGAACAGCGTGGTTTTCGGGGCTGGAAGCACGAGCGCCACACTCATGTTTGTCGGTGAAGCCCCCGGTGCAGACGAAGACAGGCAAGGGGAGCCTTTTGTTGGACGCGCCGGACAGCTGCTAAACCGAATCATTGAGGCAATGAAGTTGACACGCGACGATGTTTACATCGCTAACATACTAAAGTGCCGCCCACCAAGAAACAGAAATCCGAAGCCGGATGAGATTCGAAAGTGTAGCCCATATTTGGAACGGCAAATTGAATTAATACGCCCGCAAGTGATTGTTGCACTCGGGGGTTTTGCCGCAAAATTCTTGATTAATACCACCGCAGGAATTTCAACCCTGCGTGGGCAGTTTCATCCATACCTAAAAGTAGGTAGGCAGGAAAATGCCCCAAAGATTATGCCTACCTACCATCCCGCCTATCTGCTCCGGAACCCTAATGCCAAGCGCGATGTCTGGGAGGATATGAAAAAGGTCACTGCTTTCTTAGAAAAATGAGTTATGCCAACGTCGCTTTTCCTCTAGCCATCAAACAGCAGTTTACTTACACGGTGCCACCGCAACTAGATTCGATGGTGCAACCCGGGGTGCGGGTGTTAGCACCATTTCATCGAAGTACTCAAGAAGGAGTTGTCGTTGAAAGGGTTGATGAAACTGAACTGCCACCCCATGTAATCAAGAATATTTCCGATTGTCTTGATAAAGAACCGATGTTTTCCTCTGACATGCTTGCACTCACAAAATGGATGGCTGACTACTACGTTTCTTCATGGGGAAACGCGCTTTTTTGTGCTGTCCCAGCTGCCGTCCGAAGTCAGAAACAGCAACGAGTGAAGCTGAAACAGTGTCTTAATACACCAAGGGGAAAAGTGCAGAAGGAGATTGTCGCGCTTTTAGACGCAGAAGGCGAACTTTCTCCGAACCAACTAGCAAGACGTGTCGGTGTAAGTTACTCGAATCTACGCCCAAAAATTTCGGCACTCCGGGAAAAGGGAATTGTGGATGTTTATGTCACGCACAAACCGAAAGCAACAGCACAGGTTACCACTGTTGCTACATTGATAATGCCGGCATCTGAAATTGAGACAGAGATTGCTGAACTGAAAAAAGAAGAAAATCTCCGTCGTGGGGCTTCCGCCAAACACGCCGAAATTCTGCAAATCTTACTTGACGAAGCCGTTCCGTTAGCGACGGCTGAAATCACAAAACGTGTACGCGCTGGGGCATCTCTCCTTCGCACCCTCGAAAGACGCGGATTTATCCAGATTACCCGCGCCCCATCCATACGGAATCCACTGAGCACGCAACCTGTCACATCTACTCAACCACACCCGTTAAATTCAGCACAATCCGACGCCCTTTACAAAATACAGAACACCATAGCAACGAAGAAGTCGACTTCCCAAAAGCCGCCTGTTTTGCTACTTCACGGTGTCACCGGTAGCGGCAAAACCGAGGTGTACATGCAGGCAATCGCGCCGATGCTACAAAGAGGTAAATCGGTTATCGTATTGGTACCCGAGATTTCTTTGACACCGCAAACCGCCGCACGGTTTATTGGACGGTTTGGGGAACGGGTAGCCGTGTTACACAGCCGCTTAAGCTACGGTGAGCGCTATGACGAGTGGTACCGCATTCAAAACGGTGAAGCCACGATTGTTATCGGGCCCCGTTCAGCCGTGTTTGCCCCAGTTAAGGAACTCGGCTTGCTCGTTATAGATGAAGAGCACTCCGACTCCTATAAGTCGGATACAGCACCCCGGTACCATGCCCGTGAAGTTGCTCAAAAGCGAAGTGAACTTGAAAACTGCCCGCTACTGTTAGGGAGTGCAACGCCATCGCTTGAGAGTTTTCATCATGCCCGGAAGGGTACCTATCACTTGCTCAGTTTGCCTTCCCGGGTATTGAAGCGAAAAATGCCTACGGTTCACATCGTTGATATGCGTGACGAATTAAAGCGCGGCAACCGCACCATCTTCTCAGATGCCCTCCGAATCCGAATTGAAGAACGGCTTGTAAAACGGGAACAAATTATCCTCTTTCTGAATAGACGCGGGCATTCAACTTATGTTTTTTGCAGAAATTGTGGATATGTGGAACAGTGCAACAAGTGCGCCATTTCATTGACATTCCATTTTGAAACCAAAAAACTAGTTTGTCACCACTGCGGATATAAAAGGAATACGCATGCTACATGCCCACAGTGTAGCAGTCCTGCCATCCGTTACTTTGGGATGGGAACCGAAGCCATTGAACAAGAGGTGAGAAAATCGTTTCCCGTGGCAAACGTCAAGCGGTTTGATGCCGATTCTACAGCACGGAAGAATGCCCATCAGCAGATATTAGCGGCATTTCAGCAGCAGCAGCTTGATATTTTGATAGGGACTCAGATGATAGCTAAGGGCTTAGATTTTCCAAATGTTACGCTGGTAGGTGTCATCGCTGCGGATACCGCTTTAAACCTACCTGATTTCCGCGCGTGCGAGCAGACTTTTAGTCTACTTACACAAGTTGCCGGACGTTCAGGGCGCTCGGATATCCCGGGGGAAGTTATCATTCAGAGCTATATGCCGGATAACTATTGCATTACGGCCGCGCAGAAACACGACTACATTGGTTTTTATCAGAAAGAAGTGGAGGGACGCAGCGCGCTGCGTTATCCACCTTTCTCGTATGTCGCCAGACTTCTACTACGTGGCCCGGATGAGAAAGAGGTCATTGCCGCGGCGCATGCCCTACTTAATCAACTTCAATATGATGAAAAATGTTTAGAGATAGATATCCTCGGCCCCGCACCTGCGCCTCTCTCAAAAATTGAAGCGAAATTTCGATGGCATTTTTTGCTCCGAAGTCAGGCAGCGGAAAAAATCAGTCAACTCCTGCATCACGTAACGAAACAACCGTTACCGGCGATTAAGAACGGCGCAATTGAATTGATAATAGACATAAATCCAACCAATACTTTGTAGCATGCGGTTTTGTCTCACGTTCTTGTATTGCATAAAATTTACGGAAAGGAATCATAGATGGGCACTCGAATATTTGACAAACTTAATGACACAGAGCTGCTAGCGCGAAGCCCCATCCTCGTCTTCGCGGCGGACCCACTTGCATCTGCCGGTATCAAAGGGTTAGGACAGGTTCAGCATCCTAAACCGCACTATCGGACACATGCAGAATTTTTGCAGCTCCAACGGGCACTCGTTGCAGATGGGCAATTGGACGGACTTCTGATGACACCAGCGGATGCGGAAACACTCGCACTTGAAGAAAACCTGTTCGAAGGTACCCACATCACACCCATTGTTCGGATGAATTCAGAGACAGCTATCTGGAACCCACGTTTTGGCGTGTATACTTCGCGCCCGTCAATGCCCTTTCAAACGGTATTTCCCGAAGATATGCAACGGTATTGTGAAGCACTCATTGGCCCCGCTTTGGAATGCCGGGTGAACCTCGGGCTGTATTCAATTACGCTCAACAACGAACCTACCGTTGATGAGCGGATGCTGCAGGCGTATATCCAATTCGCCCACGTTGTTGGCGAAATTGAAGGGTTTTACCATTTGTTGGAGGTTTTTCTTCCGAATGTTAAATTGCCGGGGATGGATGAGGAAAAACGGGGAATGTACGTCGCGGACTCTATCGTTCGAACGATGAGTTATCTCCGCAAACACCAACGCCCCCGTTTCATCAAAACGGCTTATACCACTGCGGACGTCTGGACTGAGTTGTGTGAATTTGACGAAACGCTTGTGATTGGGGCTTTAGGTGGGCCGCGTCAAAATGCGCGGGGCACGTTTGCATTAGCGCAGAATGTTGTTCAAAATGGAGGACGCGCGATTTTATTCGGGCGGACTATCTTCGGCGAAGATGCACCTGTAGGTTTTGTGCAATGCCTCCGTCGCGTGCTTGACGGTGAAATGGATTCACAGGCAGCGAACAGCGAATATCAGAAACTTTTGCGGACACATTACACATCACACGCGTAGCCCTATAGATATAGTATTTTGGATGGTAAAAAACGTTGATTTCTTTATCCGAACTGTTTACGTTCTTAGCAGCGTCGGTAATTAATTACTGAGTTGTGAGTATCACGAAGCAACTGTTTTTCTAATACCCGGTATATGGACAGATGCCAAGCACTGGACACGGACGCGGAATGCCCTTGAACCGGGCGCGCGTGCACCGCACAACAGAAGAGGAAGCATTCTAGCATACCTTCACACGCCCTGTCCCCGCTTCGATGTGAGAATCTGATGCAGCCTCAATTAATAAGATACACCAACGGACTTCCGGACCTGATTCAATATCATTCGCGCAATGTCTCTCGCTTTCTCGGCACCTTGCAGCAGGATTTTGTCTAATTTTCCCCGATTTTCCATTAACGCGTTATACGTTTCGCGTTGTTCAGAAAAAGTTTCCTCTAGTAACACAAAGAGCTCCTTTTTCATATCGCCGTATCTGAGCCCACCCCCAAGATAGAGTTGCCGTTTTGCCTCCACCGCGTCTTTATCTGCAAAATGTTGATAGAGCGCAAAAACACTACATTCATCCGGCGCTTTCGGTTCCTCAGGGCGTTTGGAATCCGTTACAATTCCCATCACCTGCTTGCGAATCTGGTTAGGGGGCGCGAAAAGCGGGATGACGTTGTTATAACTTTTGCTCATCTTTCTACCGTCAAGTCCGGGGATAGTCATGACATCTTCCCGAATCACAGCTTCTGGAATAGTCAAAACGTTCCGATAGTTTTTATTAAAAGCCAGAGCAATATCTCGCGTCACCTCAAGGTGTTGCCGCTGGTCCAACCCTACGGGGACAACGTGTGCGCCAAAGAGCAGGATATCGGCTGCCATTAAAACAGGGTACGTAAATAACCCCGCGTTGATACCCTTGTCAGCTTCTCGTCCCGCGGCAACGTTGTCATCAACTATGGCTTTGTAGGCGTGTGCGCGGTTGAGCAGCCCCTTCGCTGTGAAACAGGATAACACCCAGGCTAACTCAAATACCTCAGGAATATCCGATTGACGGTAGAAAATCACTTCATCCGGGTTTAATCCTAACGCTATCCATGTCGCAGCAACCTGATATGTCAAATTTTGCAGCTGCTGCCGTTCTTTCACGGTAGTTAATGCATGATAATCGGCGATAAAGTAAAGCGCCTGGAAATCCATAGCGAGTTCCAGCGCGGGTTTAATCATACCGAGGTAGTTACCGATGTGAGGTTGCCCTGTCGGTTTGATGCCTGTTAAAGCAATCTGTTTCAATTGAATCGTTCTCCTGATTTTTCGTTAGTATCGTCATCAATCAAATTTCTGAATTGTCACAGCATCCCCACGTTCTAATTTGAAACGTTCTTGTGCGTTCCCGCTGTTGATAGCAATTTCTAATAACCCGAAGCTGCCGATAACCGCTAAAGGTTCACCAATCGCGGATTCAGCATAGGACGTGTTTACCCGCTCTATATCCAAGGTGCCGACGCGAATTGTATAAGTGGAGGCGGCTTTCGTAAATCTGGCGAGCTCATTTTGAGAGATATTCGTTATTAAATTCCCAAAACAATCTATTTTGATAATCTGCCCTGTAAGGGTATCTCCAGAGACATGCATCTCTGGCAGTGTCAATTGTCTGAGGTTTCGGAACGGTTTTCCGATACTTGTCAGCGGAATGCCGCGTGATAAATGCGCTGCGACAGGCGCGAAGATATCTCTACCATGGAACGTATTGCTGACGTTAGGTAAAAGATATTTCGGATTCTCAATCGCCACAATTTCCCGGATGTGTGGCTGTCTATAGCCGGTTTCAATCGGTTGGAGCAGATAAGTTAGTATGCCGTTGTCAGGACAAACAAAAAACGCCTTCTCAGTTTGACACCCTATTGCTTGGCGATTGCTACCGACACCCGGGTCAACGACGATAACGTGAATTGTGCCGTTCGGGAAATATTGATGCGCGGAAGGGATTAAGAAAGCGGCCTCGCGAACATCCTGCGGTGGAATGGCGTGAGTGATGTCAACTACCTGTACGTCGGGATTGATACCTAAGATAACACCCTTCATAACCCCAACATAAACGTCACTGGTTCCAAAATCAGTCGTTAGGGTAATAATACCGGAGTTCTTTTTCATTGTATCTTCGGGCAGGAGACCCTGCTGCTTTAGCTCGGGGAGGAATGCCCGCTCCTGTATTGTGTCGAAAAAAGGGTGCATTTCGTTTGCTTGCCAAGGGTTGAAATTCTCTCGAAAATGTCGTATCATGATAATATCACGTTGACAGACATACGAAGCGTTGCCGCTTGGTAACGTGTCTGCCTACCCACTTCGTAGGGGTTAAAAACGTGATATGTGAAAACCGATGGCGAAAAAAGGTAGCAAGCAACATGCTTGCCAAAGAAATAAAAAACAAAAGCAACATCGCAGAACGTATAAGTATCCGATACGAGAACACCCCAAAAATGTCCGTCTTGGTAATATGCTTGACGACTTGTGCGATGTTCACAATCACTTTCTCAAGCTTGAGAACCGCTATTATCGTAGATACGGTAAATATGCGGGGCGTTTCCGCTTGCAACCGCACTTGACAAACTTGCTGAAACGCACCAAAAAACACTGGGCTTGGATACCTCGTGATACACTTGACGCGGGAATCATACGCCTCCACATTGCTTTTGAAAGATTTTTTGACATCCCCGGCGTCGGACGTCCGAAATATAAGAAACGCGGAAAATATCGTTCTGCAAAGTTTCAAAGTGGTTATCTCCTTGAAGAAGGGCGTGTCCGTCTCTCTTTCAAAGCGTGGGACGAGCCGTCGCAATCCTTTAAATTCCACAAACACTGGTTTTCTTTTCATCAGCATCGCGATTGGAAAGGGACTGTTCGTTATATCCAAATCCTTCGTGATGCTGTCGGCACCTATTGGCTCTATGTCGTGACGGATGATACCTCCAAAGAAGTGCTGCCTGCTACGGGTGAAAGTGTTGGGGCAGACTTCGGAATGAAGGACGCATTTTTGACGTTGAACACGGGCGAGAAAATACAATCGCCCCAATTCTTGAAACACGCCTTGCCCGAACTTCGCAAACGCTACAAAAGCCTTTCGCGGAAAGTCAAAGGTTCTAACAATTGGTGGCGTTGCCTCCGTCAGCTCACACGGGTGTATCGCAAGATTACCAACCAACGCAAAGATTGGCAGTGGAAACTTGCCACGGACCTCTGCCGAAGGTTTGATACCATCGTCACCGAGACACTGAACCTTGAAGGCATGAAACGCCTCTGGGGCCGGAAAGTTTCTGACCTTTGCTTCGGGCAGTTTGTTGAGATTCTGAAGTTCAAGTGTTTCAAACATCATCGTGAGTTCCGTCAAGTTGGACAATGGACACCGACAACGAAGCCGTGTTCGGATTGCGGACATCACAACGAAAATCTAACATTGAAGCTATTGCAGTGGACGTGTCCTGCATGTGGTTCCCACCACGATAGAGACGTAAACGCTGCTATCAATATCAAACGGGGAGGCTTGGCTGCCTGAAGTGGAGCGATAATAAGACGGTGGAAGGTGAGAAAACCGCAGTCGCTGAGAAGCACAAGCCCCTGCCTTTAGGCAGTGGGTGCCTTGACTACAGGTGTGTCTGCATCCACACGAAGCACTTCCGCTGTCCAGTCCCGTCGTTTTCTCTGCCCTCGTATTCACAGCACCAGACGCCGTTGTACCCTGCTTCTTTTAAACAGCGAATTGCCTTATCGAGTTCGATTTCACCTTCACCCAACGCTTCTCCACGGTAATTTCCACGCGAACCTGTGCCATCTTTCAAATGCGTATGTAAGGTATATGGCGCGATGAGCTCATAATATCTGCCGACTCGAGTTAGGGTGTGTCCTGCCCATCGGTAATTCATGGTATCCATGTTTGCGCCGACATATTTGGAACCAACCCTCTCAAACAACTCAACCTGCAAATCCGCATCGTTGGTAACCACCCCGTGATTATCAACAGCGAGATAGAGCCCGTTTGGTTCCACGAATTCAAGGCATCGCGTCAAGCAGCCAGCCATTGCTTCACCCCATCGGTTCTCTGGAACAGCATCCTTTGGAGAACCCCCTTCAGTGCGAAGAATTGAGGTACCGAGTCGTTTCGCGAGGTTTGCGATGCGACGCATCCGTGTGACTTGTGCCTGAATCGCATTTTCTTCTAATACGACAAAATCGTTTCCTGCGGCAAGCGCCGAGACTTTCAAACCGTAGGATTCCACCTGCTTTCTGACAACTTCGGCGTTTCGTTCAGGATTCGCGATTTCTGGGCCCCAGATATCGCCTATTTGGAGTTCAACATATCCGAATCCGGTTTCACTCGTGAATTTAAGAAAATCGTCAAGCGATTTACTCGCGTAGTTGTAATGAATCAGGCCTAATTTTGACATAATCTTATCCGCTCCTCATTTGCCAGATTAGGGTATCACAGGAGGATAGGTTCATCTATAGTGACTATTTCCCCATGTTTTGTAAAAAACAAGAGCCCTATTGAATAATTACGCACGGAACTTGCAAGGGCATTTCTTCGTATTCAAATTGTCGTCTTTGGAATACAGGGGTATTCGCATCTATCGCAGCCCCTGTCGCTGCTTCTGCTAAAGGTCGCATAAAATGCCCTTCTTGGTATGCAAAAAATACTATGCTAAAAACTACGAGTTGGCACTCTTGAAAAAAATCTTGAAAATAAATTTGACTTTTTTCTGATTTTATGGCACAATACTTTTTGTAGTCGGGGGTGTGATGTTAAATCATCACCTCCTATTTTTGTTTTAAGAAATCTACAGTCTCTTAACTTCTGTACTATAGGCTTATCGCCTCTCTATTGTGAACCTGGCCAACATGAACCGCTGTTGTGCTCGTGAGCTTCACAGAAGTAATAAGCTTTAAAGCATTCTTGGCAATGGGTGATATAATGAATGTGAATACCTGGTTGGCATTTCCAGCCTGCATGACCGCAGTCAAAATAAACCCATGCATGTGAATCTTCACTAAGCCGTGTGTAGGTATGGCCGCATAAACCTGTAATTGACTCGGTAAGGTAGAAAACCATACACATTAAATGATTGTATTCTGCATCCCTAACTGCTTGTTCCGTGGCTTCTACCACCTTTTTTTGCGCGCTGATTTGTTCGTTTAAATCAGAGATACTTGCTGCACTAATCAGTTTGTCTAATAGATTTCGCTGCATACCACTTACATAACTCGCTATCTTTTGCATTTCAAGACCTTCTTAATGCTTTTTCAGTGGTTTCTATGGGTTCTGTATCACACCCGAATGCATCAAAACTTGGTAGAGAGAAAAGAACTATAACAAATATTATGCCCAAGCATTGAATATTTTTCATTAGTTTTTCCTCCCTTGCATAGTGCCACTGGGATAAGTAGGTTTTTCGGCACGGATTTTTTCTTCCTCTTTTTTCACCAGTGCTAACTTTTCCTTCCATGCCTCTATTTTGGCACGAATTTTGCGTTTTTCTGCCTCGCTCATCGTCTGAAATACTTCATAGTTAGGAAGTAATTTGTCATATTCTTCCTGCAATTTCTCCCAGTCTGAGTGGTTAGCCCAAAACTTCTTGCTATATTCCTGATAGTTTTCCCAGTATTTTGCTAAAGCAATGTTATAACGCTGTTCTGCAAGATATGCTTCAGACGGCGGTTCAGGCGTTTGGCTTTCCGTCTCTCCCCAAAGGAAATGCTTTCGCTCGCATTTAGGGTGTCCTGTGGTTTCTCCCAATCTTCACCGTGACGGCTTTCCAGTTGCGCGCTTGTCTCGCTCGCGTTGCTGTGCTGGTGTCTGTTAGTGTTTTCTCTCTTGGCTGTCTCCGTTGATGTCTCCGCGGGTATCGTGCTTGCCTTCGCGGGTGTCGTCACCTTGTAAATCTTAATCGGCTCGCTTGGCTGCTCCGAACGCAACGAGAATAAACCCACCGCACAAATCGCGATTATCAATGCTCCGATGGGAATAAAAACTTTTTTATTCATCTGGATTCCTCGATTGATATGAAGTTATGGAAAAGTGCCGTATCGCTTGGATACTCGACATTTCTCCCTTTTATATGGTATTATGGAAACCAGCGTTACTAACCCGTCTTTAGTAGCACAGCGGCATTAGCATCAAGCCTACTGGTGTTGCAGCTAATAAATGAGGATACTACCGAGAAGGACAATTTACATGATAGCATAGGCTACTTTTTTACAAGAAAAAAATGATACACATGAAAAACGGTTACCGCGGTGTCCGTTTTATACGTCTCTGATGCTCCTGTTCTGCGGTCCGCTATCCTGTCAATTTCAGGTGGGTTACAACCTTTGCAAGTGCCTTGTAGCCTGTTCTGTGCCGTTTTTTATGCAAAGTTACCCCTTATTTCCCTTTCTGACGCTGTCGTTGCCGCTTTTAGCTCATCGAGAATACTAAATTCTCCAATTGGTATAGGGCCATTTCGTTCTCCCCTAAAAATCCGTTCAAAATCGCAAAACACCTCAGTACAAGTCATCTCCAGAGCACGACGTCTCAGCAAATCCACGAAAATGTTGGAAACGAAATGAACCCACATTTGGTAAAAAAAACGCTTGCATCTTTAAAATTACTATGCTATAATACCCGTATTCACAAGGAGATGTCAAGCAATTTTTTTTCGCTCTCAAAATAGGAAAAATAATGGAGAATTATAATCGCTTTACCGATTCGAAATTAGCTGCCATCTATGAAAAAGTTAAGGCAGAAGAACGTCTCTCTTTCGCGGAAGGAGTTACACTTTACGAAAGCCCCGATATTACCGGGGTTGGGTTCATCGCGAATCATGTCCGTGAACGTTTAAACGGCAACATCACCTACTATAATATCAATCAACACATTGATTATTCCAATGTGTGTATCTTGCATGCACGTTGCCATTTTTGCGCGTTTGCGCGGAAAAACATGCAAACCGCAGGTGCCTGGGAAATGAGCGTCGATGAATTTTTAGACAAGGCGATGTATTCGATAGAACACGGCTGCACAGAAATTCATAGCGTCGGGGGATTGCATCCGAAACTGCCTTTTGATTACTACCTAGAGATTATCCGGGGACTCAAAGAACGGATGCCCCAGGTGCACCTCAAACTCTTCACAGCCGTTGAAATTCACCACTTTTCGCGCCTGTTTAAGATGTCGATAGCAGAGGTTTTGACGCAGTTACGGGAAGCAGGCTTAGATTCGCTGCCGGGGGGTGGCGCCGAAATCTTCTCAGAGGAGACGCGCGATAAAATATGCCCTGGCAAGTTGAGTGCAGCGGGCTGGCTTGAGGTTCACGACATTGCACATCGCCTTGGGATTCCGACAAACGCGACAATGCTTTATGGGCACCTTGAAACGAATGAGGAACGGGTGGAACATCTAATCCGGTTACGAGAACAGCAAGATAAATCTGGTGGATTTGTAACATTCATTCCGTTGGCTTTTCATCCTTTAAACACGCGGATGTCTTACTTGCCTACAACGTCTGGCTTAACAGACCTGCGGAACATTGCCGTGGCGCGCCTGATGTTAGATAATCTGCCGCATATCAAGGTGTATTGGATTATGACAGGACTGAAAACGGCGCAAGTGGCACTCCATTTCGGCGCCGATGATATTGACGGAACAGTGACAGAGGAAAAGATTACACATATGGCGGGCGCTGATACGCCAGAGGCGGTTTCCGTCGATGCGCTCAGACACCTTATTGAAGAGGCTGGCTTTGTACCTATCGAGCGCGATACGCTTTACAATGAAATCATTCGTGAGGGGAATCGGTGGTACAGAAAAGCGGCTTAACAGAAGAAACGTTACACAAGCGGAGCCCTATCAGAGTTGGCGCCGTTTCATTCCTGAACACCAAACCGCTTATCTACCCGTTGCTAAATAAAGAAATTCCAACGGATATGTTACTCAGCGTTCAGGTGCCGAGTCGGCTCGCGCTGCTTTTAAAGAGAGGGAAATTGGATGTGGGATTAATCCCGGTTGTTGAGTATTTACGTTCCCCGGAGGCGCGGTACCGTATCTTGCCAGATATTTCGATAGCGTCACGGGGGAGTGTACTGAGTATCCAGTTATTCAGCCGCGTGCCAATCCCTAAGATTCGGCGTATTGCGTTAGATACGAGCTCCCGTTCATCAATTGCGCTCCTGAAGATTTTGCTTGCTGAGCAGTATGGACTTCATCCGGAATTCACGTTTTGTGAACCTTCAATTAATCCAAATTCTCCAGAAGCTTCGACGTCTGGAGACGCCGTCCTGCTCATCGGAGATGCCGCGCTGAGACGATTGAACACAACTGAGTATAGTCTTGACCTGGGTGCAGCATGGGATGAATTTACAGGGTTGCCGTTTGTATATGCGTGCTGGGTTGCCCGAGAAGGGGTGTGTCTGGGTGAGGTGCCTGAAGTGCTTCAAGCAGCGAAGGCACGTGGGATACCGCAAATCCCGGAAATCGCGCGAATTGAATCCCGAAAACTTGGATTACCTAAATCACTTTGTCGCGATTATCTGCAAAAGCATATTTGTTACGATTTGGGTGAATGTGAATTGGCGGGATTCCAAAAATTTTATCAACTGGCGCTAAAACACTGCCTCATTGAACGCCAGAACACCGTGCTTTTTGCCTAACGCTTGTATCTGCTACACGAACCGTTATGTGCTCCCCAAAGACAGTGTGATTTGAAGTGGCGTGCCTGCTAACAGGAACTCGTTATGAAAGCCGATAAAAACATGACAGCCTCTCCTAAGATTACGAAGCAGTTTAAGGACTATTTGAAAAGCTGCGGGCTTCGCCTAACAACGAAACGTTTAGATATTTTGGAACAGGTTTACACATATAATGGGCATTTCCAAGCCGAAGATCTTTTGGTACACATGCGGCGTAATGGGTATAATGCTTCCCGGCCCACAATCTATCGAACGTTGCCATTGCTTGTTAAAAGTGGGATTTTGACAGAATTTATTGATGCACAAAAGAACACGCGTTATGAGAGTATTCATTCCCTTCAGGAACATGCGCACCTTATCTGCCTAAGGTGTGATGATATTGTAGAATTTAAAGAGCCCAGCATTGATGCACTTCAAAAAGCAGTATGCGAAGCACACCGTTTTAAACCAGTGCGCTTCCGGAACGAAATCATCGGTTACTGCACCGACTGTCAAGAAGAGTTAGCCCCCTCCTCTCCGGATGCAGGGACACAACCGCTGACGACTGCTTGAGGCGACGCCACGTTCCAGCCGGGGCAACGGGGAGTGTCTTCTCATCCGCTTTGTCATAATCCTCGTCTGTGGGTTGATATTCCAAATCGCTTGACCTGACAAAAATGTCGTATTGTACCTGTAGGGAACTTTGCCGCGTCCATATCATGGTACCACCATCCTTTCCAAAATCACCGGTGCGCATCCATGCCCACGCCGGGACGTTTTCTTCAAAGATGATGTGCTCCGGACGGAAAAAAGCGGGGGTATCCTGAGGGATTTTGTCACCATCATCCCCTAAAACCCACAGCCAATCTGAGTGATTACTGGGATTAATAACCCTGCCGATAAAACGCCATGTGCCCGCTTTTCCGCCAGCGCGACTGATGTCAAATCGATAGAGGGGCCATCCCTTTTTGCCGGCACCGGCATTCGTCCTCGCTTGAGGCGGAAATGCGTTGTCCAGAACTAGCAAACCGTTCAGATGACATGCCACGGCACATCCGTTGAGACAGAACAACAAGAATCCGTTGTCGCATTTAAAACGGGGCCCGGCAAGCAATATCTTCTCCAGAATTCGTATCCTGAATAAAATTAGCGGCAACGGGACGCCTCCGTGAACGGACAGGCGTCCCCTCGCAAAATGTAAGCCTTACTCTTCCGTTTTGAGTGTTGCCCACGGTTCAAGCGATTTGCCTTCGGCATTCAGATAGCCTTTCAACCGTGTTGTCTCAAGCGCCTGCCTCACGCCGCCCGTCGAGACTTCTTCAATCCGGTAGTAATACATCGTGTTCGGTTTGGCAGACGTATCGGTATACCGATAGCTGCTGCGTTCACCGGTAGTGCCTGCCCCCGCGATTAACTGCGGATTCACCTGCGTGAAGGCGCCCGTGCGTGCGGTGCTGCGGAGGAGATTAAACCCGGCATTGTTGAGTTCGGATGCCGTTGCCCATTCCACCAGAATCGCCCCATCAGTGCGGGTAGCCGTGAAACTCGATAAGGAGACGGGCAGCGCCCCCCCGGCGCGATACCCGGGCGTTCCCGCGTCGTCTTGCGAGCCGTAGTACGTAAGAGTCTGGGCTTGGTTTAACGCGGATTGACTCGCCAGTTTCCAGCCGTTCAGCAGCCTGCCATCTTTTGCGGCAGCACCGCCATCTTCGACTTTGGTGCCGTAACGACGGATGAGTGAACGCCGCGCGTCAGCATCCATAGGAAGTGTCCAGGCGGCAGCTTTACCGTCATAGTTCCCCACCTCATCCACCACTTTTTTGTCTTTCGATGCCAGTGTCAGCTTGAACGCCGTCTGACTCAACAGGGTGAACTGCCGCGTAGTGACATCCAGTTTTTCCCGGTAATCATTCCACAAGTTAATGACACGGGTTTCGGGGAAATGCCTCGTAGCGCTTCTGCCCCGGGTAGTCGCTATCAATAGCGTCTGGTTCGGGGAGATAATCTTGTCGCCGATAAACTTCAGCGTCACGTTGCGTCGCGATGTCACCGCCTCGTCGACAGGGCTCTGCTCAATCTGGAGCGTCCAGTCGTTCAGTTTCACCGCCTGTGTGTGTGAGGCGTTGTAAAGTTCTATCCACTGCGGCAGCTGGCGACTATTGTCAAACATGAGTTCACTGATTGACACCGTGTTGGCGACGGGATTCTCTTTCACCGCGTCGTTGGCATAGCCCGGCGTGCCGCCGTTGGCATAGTTTTTCGCAGCATCCCTGTCATAACCGACGCCGGTGTACCCGGCTGTCGCCAGGGCGTTCTCGGCGAACGCGTCATCCTTCGCGCGGGTATACACATAGGATGCCCGCAACACATTTTTGTCGTTACCATCAATGATGTTCGCGTGGCCCTTCGCCGTCATCTGCAGCGGCCAAACTTCCGTATTGAAGTCCCCATCGATTTTCTCGATGAAGCGCGTGCCGACGACATCGATAAACTTCTCCTGACCGGTGGCGACGACATCGATAAACTTCTCGGATTTATCGAGCGTCGCCTCGGAGCGGAGCACGAGTAGGAATTTTCCATCATCGGGCAGTTTCAGTCCCGATGCCACATAATAGTAGCTCTGCACACCCGTTGGCACCTTGTCGGCGGCAGCGGCGCTCACATCTTGCCCCCGGGCGAGGACTGTCTCCTCAGGACTCGTATTCGCTATCAAGAGAAACGCCTTGGCGGGAATCTTGACATCTTTACTGACTTTGAACAGCTTTTTATCCTGAGGCGTGCTTGTATAAGGCGCGCTTGTATCTCCGGTAACGATGCTGAAGACGTTGTGCTTCAGATTCTGTACCGTGTCGGTGACATTCTGTACTTCAATCCAGTCATTTTTATTACCCGAACCGTTGCCAATCTCAGTGATTTTGAATGGCGATGCGGGGATAGCCGGCTTATCTGCCGCGGTGAGCCCCTGACTCTTGGGCGCCCCGGGCGTACCGATACGATTCCCGGACAGGTTGATGCGCGGGCGTGCCGATGCTGCCCAGTGTCCTGAACGTGTGCCGTCCTTGCTGCCATCGCGAACCATCGAGATGAGCGTCTTGGCAGGATGCTCCGGCGTCGACACGGTGCGTCCACTCTGCCCCGGAACTGTCCAATCCCCTAAACCGAGATTGCTTACCCTGTCGATGACTTGATACTCAGTTTCGGATATTGTGACTTTCTCGCGTTCCTCATATCCGACGGTGAACACAAGACGCCAGCTCCTATTGATGGTTAGAGCTTTGTTTGCCAGAACTTCTATCCAGTGGCTATTCTGTGGAGCGGCTAAGGTGTCATCAGTACCCCACATGATTTCACTGATGTGAGCATCGCCATAGGTGCCTGTCGTCGCCACGAGCTCTATGGTGCCGCCGTTGCTGAAGAACTCATCTAAGAGAGGCATGCCAGTAATAACGGTGTGTTTGACTGCACCGGTTAGAATGCCGGCGCCATTGGTATCACGTACAAACACGTGATACTCGTCCTTAGCCAATGTTATGTCCGCAGTCGTCAGCGAAATACCGTCCACCGTGCCAGGAGCGGGAATTGTTTGCTCGCTGTTGCGTGACGTCGTGTCGGGAGTCTCTACCGTTTCATCCTGATTCACATTCGTGCTAGGCGCCGGAAGTGTTTGGTTGCTGTTGCGGTATTCCTCCAGATTATCTATCAATCCGTCAATAGGGGAGAAATCGGATATCTGGTTGTTGTCAAGCCACAACTTTATTAGGTTTACCAACCCTTGTAGCGGGGATATCTCCGATAGCTCGTTGAAGGAAAGCGCCAACTTTTTCAGTTTTAGCAACCGTTGCAGCACCGAGATGTCGGATATCTTGTTGTTGTCAAGCCATAACTCTATCAGTTTTAGCAACGGTTGTAGGGGCAATATATCCGATATTTGGTTATCGGAAAGATTCAACACTGTCAGGCTTAGCAACCGTTGTAGTGGCGATATATCCGATATCTTGTTGTTGTCAAGCCACAACCATGTCAGTTTTAGCAACGGTTGTAGGGGCGATATATCCGATATCTGGTTCTCAGAAAGATACAACACTGTCAGGTTTAGCAACGGTTGTAGTGGCGATATATCCGATATCTTGTTGTTGTCAAGCCACAACCATGTCAGTTTTAGCAATCGTTGTAGGGGCGATATATCCGATATCTTGTTATCGGAAAGATACAACACTGTCAGGTTTAGCAACCGTTGTAGCGGCGAGATATCAGATAGCTGGTTATCGGAAAGATACAACACTGTCAGGCTTACCAACGGTTGTAGTGGCGATATATCCGATATCTGGTTATCGGAAAGATTCAACTCTGTTAGGCTTAGCAACGGTTGTAGCGGCGAGATATCAGATAGCTGGTTATCGGAAAGATTCAAGCTTGTCAGTTTTAGCAACGGTTGTATCGGCGATATATCCGATATCTGGTTCTGGCGAAGAACTAACCTTGTCAGCTTGGTTGCAAACGCCAGTCCTGTTAAATCGATAATTCCGGAATCAGGCGCCCTAAGGCTTGTTATCGTCTCCATGTCCGCCTGCGTGATGTCCTCGCCTGCTTTTTTGCGTAACGTCTTCTCAATTGCCCGACGTAGCTTCTCGTCGGGAATCTCTACCGTTTCATCCTGATTCACATCCAAGATAGGCGCCGGAATTGTTTGGTTGCTGTTGCTGTATGTAACCAGCTTCGGTATCAATGCGTCAATTGGGGAGAAATCGGATATCTTGTTGTTGTCAAGCCGCAACTCTATCAGGTTTAGCAACGGTTGTATCGGCGAGATATCAGATAGCTGGTTATCGGAAAGATTCAACGTTTTCAGATTTATCAACCCTTTAAGCGGCGATATCTCCGATATCTTGTTGTTGCGAAGAACCAACCTTGTCAGCTTAGTTGCAAACTCAAGTCCTGTTAAATCGCTAATTCCGGAATCAGGTGCCTTCAGGATTGTTATCGTTTCCATCTCCGCCTGCGTGATGTCGTCCCCTGCGGCTTTGCCTAAGGCGGACTCAATGGCAGCGCGTAGCCCCGCGTCGGGAATGGTTACTGGATTTTTTTTGTCTAACGCCGGCTCAATGACAGGGGGTAGCTTCTCGTCGGGAATCTCTACATTTTGGGGGAGGTAGCGGTATTCATCCAGCTTAAGTATCAATTCGTCAATAGAGGAGAAATCGGATATCTTGTTGTTGTCAATCCACAACCTTTTCAGGTTTAGCAACGGTTGTATCGGCGATATATCCGATAGCTGGTTCTCGGAAAGATACAACGTTGTCAGGCTTAGCAACAGGCGGAGCACCGATATATCCGATATCTTGTTGTTGTCAAGCCACAACTCTGTCAGGCTTACCATCCCTTTTAGCGGCGAGATGTCCGATATCAGGTTGCTGTCAAGCCACAACCTTTTCATGTTTACCATCCCTTTTAGCGGCGAGATGTCCGATAACTGGTTGTTATGAAGATTCAACTCTGTCAGGTTTAGCAATCCTTGGAGAGACAATATATCCGATAGCTTATTCTCATAAAGCGCCAACCTTTGCAGGTTTACCATCCCTTTGAGCGGCGAAATATCCGATATCTCGTTCTCATAAAGATACAACGCTCTCATGTTTAGCAACCCTTTTAGCGGCGTGATATCCGATAGATGGTTCTTGCCAAGCTCCAAGCTTATCAGATTTTCTAACCCTTTTAGCGGCGTGATATCCTCTATCAGGTTGTAGTCAAGCGTCAACGTTATCAAATTGGTTGCAAACTCAAGTCCGGTGAGCCGGCGAATTCCGTACCCAGGTGCCTGAAGCAGTGTTATCTTCGCTATCTCCGCCTGCGTGATGGTCTCGCCTGCTTTTTTGCCTAACGTCTTCTCAATTGCCCGGCGTAGATTTGCGTCAGGAATGCTTACTGGATTTGTTTTGTCTAACACGGGCTCAAGATTTTGGTTGCTGTTGTGGTATACCTCCAGATTAGGTATCAAAACGTTAATAGGGGAGAAATCTGATATCTTGTTGTTGTCAAGCCGTAACGCTGTCAGTTTTTCCAACGGTTGTATCGGCGATATATCTAATATCTTGTTGTTGCGTAGCTCCAACTCTATCAGATTGGTTGCAAACTCAAGTCCTGTTAAATCGCTAATTCCGGAATCAGGCGCCTTCAGGATTGTTATCGTCTCCATCTCCGCCTGCGTGATGTCGTCCCCTGCAGCTTTGCCTAAGGCGGACTCAATGGCAGCGCGTAGCCCCGCGTCCGGAATGGTTACCGTTTTGTCGCGGTACTCCTCCAGATTATCTTTGAAGGCGTCAATCGGGGAGAAATCGGATATCTGGTTGTTGTAAAGAGACAACTTTTTCAGTTTTTCCAACGGTTCTAGCGGCGAGATATCTGATATCTTGTTGTCGTCAAGCCGTAACTCTATGAGTTTTTCCAACGGTTGTAGCGGCGATATATCTAATATCTTGTTTTTGCGAAGATTCAACGTTGTCAGCTTGGTTGCAAACTCCAGTCCTGTTAAATCGGTAATTCCGGAATCGCTTGCATCAAGCGTTGTTATCGTCTCCATCTCCGCCTGCGTGATGTCGTCCCCTGCGGCTTTGCCTAAGGCGGACTCAATCGCAGCGCGTAGGTTCGCGTCGGGAATGGTTACCGTTTTGTCGCGGTATTCCTCCAGATTATCTTTGAAGGCGTCAATTGGGGAGAAATCGGATATCTGGTTGTTGTAAAGAGACAACTTTTTCAGTTTTTCCAACCGTTCTAGCGGTGTGATATCTGATATCTTGTTGTCGTCAAGCCGTAACGCTGTCAGTTTTACCAACGGTTGTAGCGGCGATATATCTAATATCTTGTTTTTGCGAAGATTCAACTCTATCAGATTGGTTGCAAACTCAAGTCCTGTTAAATCAGTAATTCCGGAATCGCTTGCATCAAGCGTCGTTAACCTCGCCATCTCCACCTCCGTGATATCGTCCCCTGCAGCTTTGCCTAACGCCGACTCAATGGCAGCCCGTAGGTTCGCGTCCGGAATGGTTACCGTTTTGTCGCGGTACTCCTCCAGATTATCTTTGAAGGCGTCAATTGGGGAGAAATCGGATATCTGGTTGTTGTAAAGAGACAACCTTTTCAGTCTTACCAACAGTTTTAGCGCCGAGATATCCTTTATCTGGTTGTTGTCAAGAGACAACGTTGTCAGTTTTATCAACCCTTGTAGCGGCGAGATATCAGATACCCGGTTCTTGTGAAGATACAACACTATCAGCTTGGTTGCAAACGCCAGTCCTGTTAAATCGGTAATTTTGGCATCGCTTGCCTCAAGCGTTGTTATCGTTGCCATCTCCGCCTCCGTGATGTCGTCCCCTGCAGCTTTGCCTAAGGCGGACTCAAGGGCAGCCCGTAGGTTCGCGTCCGGAATGGTTACCGTTTTGTCGCGGTACTCCTCCAGATTATCTTTGAAGGCGTCAATCGGGGAGAAATCGGATATCTGGTTGTTGTAAAGCCACAACTTTTTCAGTTTTTCCAACGGTTCTAGCGCCGATATCTCTGATATCTTGTTGTTGTCAAGCCGTAACTCTGTCAGTTTTACCAACGGTTGTATCGGCGATATATCTAATATCTTGTTTTTGCGAAGATTCAACGTTGTCAGCTTGGTTGCAAACTCAAGTCCTGTTAAATCAGTAATTCCGGCATCGCTTGCATCAAGCGTTGTTATCGTTGCCATCTCCGCCTGCGTGATGTCGTCCCCTGCGGCTTTGCCTAAGGCGGACTCAATCGCAGCGCGTAGGTTTGCGTCCGGAATGGTTACCGTTTTGTCGCGGTACTCCTCCAGATTATCTTTGAAGGCGTCAATCGGGGAGAAATCGGATATCTGGTTGTTGTAAAGCCACAACTTTTTCAGTTTTTCCAACGGTTCTAGCGCCGATATTTCTGATATCTTGTTGTTGTCAAGCCGTAACTCTATGAGTTTTACCAACGGTTGTATCGGCGATATATCTAATATCTTGTTTTTGCGAAGATTCAGCTTTGTCAGCTTGATTGCAAACTCCAGTCCTGTTAAATCGGTAATTCCGGCATCGCTTGCCTCAAGCGTTGTTATCGTTGCCATCTCCGCCTGCGTGATGTCGTCCCCTGCAGATTTGCCTAAGGCGGACTCAATTTTCTGGCGTAGGTTCGCGTCGGGAATAGTTACATATTGGGGGCTGTCGTGGTAGACACGCAGATTAGCTATCAATGCGTCAATTGGGGAGAAATCGGATATATAGTTGTAGTTAATCCACAACTCTGTCAGGCTTACCAACGGTTGTAGCGGTGAGATATCAGATATCTGGTTGCTGTCAAGCCTTAACTCTGTCAGGCTTACCAACGGTTGTAGCGGCGAGATATCAGATATCAGGTTGCTGTCAAGCCGCAACACTGTCAGTTTTACCAACGGTTGTAGCGCCGAGATATCTGATAACTGCTGGTTGTTGGAAAGTGTCAACGTTGTCAGTTTTACCAACGGTTGTAGCACCGAGATATCAGATATCTGGTTGCTGTCAAGCCTTAACTCTGTCAGGCTTACCAACGGTTGTAGCGGTGAGATATCAGATATCTGGTTGCTGTCAAGCCGTAACACTGTCAGTTTTACCAACGGTTGTAGCGCCGAGATATCTGATAACTGCTGGTTGTTGGAAAGTGTCAACGTTGTCAGTTTTACCAACGGTTGTAGCGCCGAGATATTCGATATCCGGTTGTTCTGAAGCTGTAACGTTATCAGCTTGGTTGCAAACGCCAGTCCTGTTAAATCGGTAATTCCGGCATTGCTTGCATCAAGCGTTGTTATCGTTGCCATGTCCGCCTGCGTGATGGCGTCCCCTGCAGATTTGCCTAAGGCGGACTCAATCGCAGCGCGTAGCCCCGCGTCCGGAATGGTTACCTTTTGGGGGCTGTTCACGTATGTATCCAGATTAGCTATCAATGCGGCAATTGGGGAGAAATCGGATATATAGTTGTAGGCAATCCACAACTTTTTCAGTTTTACCAACGGTTGTAGCGGCAAGATATCAGATAGCTCGTTGTCGGTAAGCCGCAACTCTATCAGTTTTACCAACGGTTGTAGCGGCGATATATCAGATAGCTCGTTCTTGGAAAGATACAACCTTTTCAGTTTTTCCAACCCTTGAAGCGCCGATATATCAGATAGCTCGTTGTTATCAAGAAACAACACTGTCAGTTCCAGCAACCCTTGGAGATGCGATATATCAGATATCTCGTTCTCGTGAAGAGTCAACTGTGTCAGGCTTACCAACCCTTGTAGCGGCGATATATCAGATAGCTCGTTTTGGGAAAGATACAACCTTTTCAGTTTTTCCAACCCTTGTAGCGCCGATATATCCGATATATCGTTGTGCCAAAGCGACAAGTATGTCAGTTTTACCAACGGTTGTAGCGGCGATATATCAGATAGCTCGTTCTGGCGAAGATTCAACCATGTCAGGTTTTTCAACGGTTGTATCGGCGAAATATCAGATAGCTGGTTCTGGCCAAGCTCCACCCTTGTCAGGCTGGTTGCAAACTCCAGTCCCGTTAAATCGGTAATTCCGGCATCGCTTGCCTCAAGCGTTGTTATCGTTGCCATCTCTGCCTGCGTGATGGCGTCCCCTGCAGATTTGCCTAACGCAGACTCAACGATAGCCCGTAGATTCGCGTCCGGAATGTCCACATTAATTTTTTGGTTGCTGTTGCTGTAATAATCCAGATTATCTATCAATCCGGCAATAGGGGAGAAATCGGATATCTTGTTGTTGTCAAGCCACAAGTGTTTCAGGTTTACCAACGGTTGTATCGGCGATATATTAGATATCTGGTTATCGGCAAGATACAAGTATGTCAGGTTTACCAACCCTTCGAGCGCCGATATGTCCGATATCTGGTTCTGGCCAAGATACAACTTTGTCAGGCCAACCAACAGTTTTAGCGGCGATATATCCGATATCCGGCTGCGGCGAAGCTCCACCCTTGTCAGGCTAGTTGCAAACTCAAGTCCCGTTAAATCGCTAATGCTGGAAGAACTTACCTCAAGCGTTGTTAACGTCGCCATCTCCGCCTGCGTGATGGGCTCCCCCGCAGATTTGCCTAAGGCGGACTCAATGGCAGCGCGTAGCCCCGCGTCCGGAATGGTTACGAAGGGGTCTTGGGGGAAGAGGTAGTAAAAAGTAATATCATCTTTGAATCCGTCAATTGGGGAGAAATCGGATATATGGTTGTTGGAAAGATACAACCTTTTCAGTCTTACCAACAGTTGTAGCGGCGAGATGTCCGATAGCTTGTTGCCGGAAAGATCCAACACTGTCAGGTTTACCAACTTTTCGAGTGCCGATATATCCGATAGCTGGTTCTCGGAAAGATGCAACTCTTTCAGGTTTACCAACCCTTGTAGTGGCGAGATATCAGATATCTGGTTGTTGGAAAGCCACAACACTGTCAGGTTTACCAACGGTTGTAGCGGCGATATATTCGATAGCTTGTTTTTGTAAAGATTCAAGTCTGTCAGGTTTACCATCCTTTGGAGATGCGATATATCAGATATCTCGTTGTTCCAAAGCCACAACACTGTCAGGTTTACCATCCCTTGGAGATGCGATATATCAGATAGCCTGTTGCCGGAAAGCTGCAACGTTGTCAGCTTGGTTGCAAACGCCAGTCCTGTTAAATCGGTAATTCCGGCATTGCTTGCAGTAAGCGTTGTTAACGTCGCCATCTCCGTCTGCGTGATGGCGTCCCCTGCAGCTTTGCCTAAGGCGGACTCAATCGCAGCGCGTAGCCCCGCGTCCGGAATGGTTACATATTGGGGGAGGTAGTAGTATTCATCCAGATTAGCTATCAATCCGTCAATTGGGGAGAAATCGGATATATAGTTGTAGTTAATCCACAACGCTGTCAGGCTTACCAACGGTTGTAGTGGCGATATATCCGATAGCTCGTTGTTGTCAAGCCGCAAGTGTGTCAGGCTTAGCAACGGTTGTAGCGCCGATATATCAGATAGCTGGTTGCTGGAAAGCCGTAACGCTGTCAGGCTTAGCAACGGTTGTAGTGCCGATATATCAGATAGCTGGTTGTTGGAAAGCCGCAACTCTGTCAGTTTTACCAACGGTTGTAGTGGCGATATATCAGATAGCTGGTTGCTGGAAAGCCGCAACCGTGTCAGTTTTACCAACGGTTGTAGCGCCGATATGTCCGATATCTCGTTGCCGGAAAGATCTAACACTGTCAGGCTAACCAACGGTTGTAGTGGCGATATGTCCGATATCTGGTTGCTGTCAAGCGTCAACTCTATCAGGTTTTTCAAATCTTTGAGTGCCGATATATCAGATATCTCGTTGCCGGAAAGATACAACTCTATCAGCTTGGTTGCAAACGCCAGTCCTGTTAAATCGGTAATTCCGGCATCGCTTGCCTCAAGACTTGTTATCGTCGCCATCTCCGCCTCTGTGATGTCGTCCCCTGCAGATTTGCCTAACGCGGACTCAAGGACACTCCGTAGATTCGTGTCCGGAATGGTTACGGTGGGGATTTGGTTGCTGTTGCTGTATTCATCCAGATTATCTTTGAAGGCGTCAATTGGGGAGAAATCGGATATCTGGTTGCTGTCAAGCGTCAACTCTATCAGGTTTTTCAAATCTTTGAGTGCCGATATATTCGATATCTTGTTGTTGTGAAGATACAACACTGTCAATTTTACCAACGGTTGTAGCGGCGATATATTCGATAGCTGGTTGTTGTGAAGATACAACGTTGTCAGTTTTACCAACTTTTCGAGCGCCGATATATCAGATAGCCGGTTGTCGTGAAGCCACAACTCTGTCAGGCTTACCAACTTTTCGAGTGCCGAGATATCAGATAACTGCTGGTTGTTGGAAAGTGTCAACGTTGTCAGTTTTACCAACTTTTCGAGTGGCGAGATATCAGATAGCCGGTTGTCGTGAAGCCACAACTCTGTCAAGCTTACCAACTTTTCGAGTGCCGAGATATCAGATAACTGCTGGTTGTTGTGAAGCCACAACTCTGTCAGTTTTACCAACTTTTCGAGCGGCGATATATCCGATAGCTGGTTGTCCTGAAGCCGCAACCTTGTCAGTTCGGTTGCAAACGCCAGTCCTGTTAAATCGGTAATTCCGGCATTGCTTGCAGTAAGCGTTGTTAACGTCGCCATCTCCGTCTGCGTGATGGCGTCCCCTGCAGATTTGCCTAAGGCGGACTCAATGGCAGCGCGTAGCCCCGCGTCCGGAATGGTTACGAAGGGGTCTTGGGGGAGGTAGCGGTAATTAGTAATATCATCTTTGAATCCGTCAATTGGGGAGAAATCGGATATATGGTTGTTGTCAAGCCACAACTGTGTCAGTTTTACCAACCGTTCGAGCGCCGATATATCAGATAGCTTGTTGTTGTGAAGATGCAACCTTTCCAGGCTTACCAACGGTTGTAGCGGCGTGATATCAGATAGCTGGTTGTTGTCAAGCCCCAACCCTGTCAGTTTTACCAACGGTTGTAGCGGCGTGATATCAGATAGCTGGTTATTGGAAAGTGCCAACCCTGTCAGTTTTACCAACCCTTGTAGCGGCGAGATATCAGATAGCTGGTTATCGGAAAGAGACAACTCTGTCAGATTGGTTGCAAACGCCAGTCCGGTTAAATCGGTAATTCCGGCTCTCGTTGCATCAAGCGTTGTTAACGTCGCCATGTCCGCCTCCGTGATGGGCTCCCCTGCAGATTTGCCTAAGGCGGACTCAAGGGCAGCGCGTAGCCCCGCGTCCGGAATGGTTACGAAGGGGTCTTGGGGGAGGTAGCGGTAATAATCAATATTATCTTTGAATGCGTCAATTGGGGAGAAATCGGATATATGGTTGTTGTGAAGATACAACGCTTTCAGTCTTACCAACCGTTGTAGCGGCGATATATCAGATAGCTCGTTGTTGTTAAGCCCCAACCCTGTCAGTTTTACCAACCGTTGTAGCGGCGATATATCAGATATCTGGTTGTTGTTAAGATCCAAGTTTGTCAGGTTTACCAACCCTTGTAGCGGCGATATATCAGATATCTGGTTGTTGTTAAGATCCAAGTTTGTCAGGTTTACCAACCCTTGTAGCGGCGATATATCAGATATCTGGTTGTTGTTAAGATCCAAGTTTGTCAGGTTTACCAACCCTTGTAGCGGCGATATATCAGATATCTGGTTATCGAAAAGATACAACCCTGTCAGTTTTACCAACCCTTGAAGCGGCGATATATCAGATAGCTGGCTCTGGCCAAGATACAAGCGTTCCAGTTCTACCAACCCTTGTAGCGCCGAGATATCAGATAGCTGGTTGCCGGAAACAATCAAGTATGTCAGGTTTACCAACCCTTGAAGCGGCGATATATCAGATAGTTCGTCGTCCCCAAGGAACAACACTGCCAGTTTTACCAACCCTTGTAGCGGCGATATATCAGATATCTGGCTGCCGGAAAGCTCCAAGCGTTCCAGTTTTACCAACCCTCGGAGCGGCGATATATCAGATATCTGGTTCTGGTTAAGATCCAAGTATGTCAGGCTTACCAACCCTTGTAGCGGCGATATATCAGATATCTGGTTATCGAAAAGATACAAGTTTGTCAGGTTTACCAACCCTCGGAGCGGCGATATATCAGATATCTGGTTGCTGAAAAGCCGCAACCTTGTCAGTTTTACCAACCCTTGTAGCGGCGATATATCAGATATCTGGTTCTGGTTAAGAAGCAATAATGTCAGATTGGTTGCAAACTCAAGTCCGGTTAGAGAGATAATTCCCTTTTGTCCTGCCTCAAGCGTTGTTAACGTCTCCATGTCCGCCTGCGTGATGTCGTCCCCTGCATTTTTCTTTAACGCTTTCTCAAGGGCATCGCGTAGATTCTTGTCGGGAATGGTTACGTTTTGTGCGGTTGCGGTTTGGTACGGTGCGAAAAAGAGCACGGACACAATCAAAAATAGGATAGCAAAAGGAAGCTGAATTCTTAACATGATGCGCCTCCTTTCAGGAAGGATTGTGCGCCATCTCGCGTTTGTCGGTTGCCTTTACTATCTTTCTGGCCTGGCAATTGAAGGGAGGGCTCTAACGGCGCCGCGTAGTTATCAGGGTAGACAAAGTCCTTGCGAGTGTTGTAGGACGGGTGGGTGTAGATAACTTTTATGTGTCCGAAATGTGGGTTGTAGAGGCGTTTCAACACCTCTAAATTGTCGCCTTGACTGAAGAGGTTTGAGGTGTTATTGAAATTTAGGGATTCGTGCTGGCACGGCTTTAGGGTTGGCCGGGTGGGTATGCCGAAAAGGCGTATGGCTTCGCGTTTACCAGCACAATTGAAACGGTATCTCTGTTTTACCCCCCCCAATAACTTTATTCAAGTTAAGTATTTTGTGAAGTTTTTCAGTATCAAACACGCCTTCAGAGATGCATTCAGGGAAGAGTTCCTTGAACTGCTGAAGTCGCTCATCGCTTGGAACCGCGGTATTGTTTTCAACGTTATCGGTTTTCATGGGTGCTTTTTTTTCTCCAAATTAGGCATCGTTCCGCAAGGGCATTCCCCTAAAACGTAAAATTGGACTGAATCTATCTGGCGTTTGTCACGTCTCGACAATACGTGCTTTTCTGCCGAGGATGCTGTGAGCGTCATGGCGTTAAAACGTTGTTTCAAAATAGGAATCCCGCTATCATGTTAGGGAATTATAACGCAATTGCCAATAGAATGCAAATATGAGTCAAAAATCTATCGAATTACTTCAATTGCTGACACAGTAGGAAATGCCTGTAGCACGCCACGTGCATGTGTGGAACTTCTGCATTTTATTCGGTGTGAACCGTCTCCCGTTCTATCGGGGTTGGACGCGAAGCCTAAAGTCGTGGGATTGTTAGAGAATTCCCTTCATGGATTCCTGCTGCGTACCGCAAGATATCCTCTTGCGTCACATTTTTATTAATAAATTCGCCGGTAATTTTACCATCGTGTAACACCAAAATCCGGTCGCTCATGCCTAAGATTTCAGGGAGCTCTGAGGAGACGAGCACAATTGCGACGCCGTCTTCAGCAAGTTGAGCGATAATCGCGTAAATTTCGGCCTTCGCCCCAACATCAATTCCGCGAGTAGGTTCATCAAGTAACAGGAGAATTGGGCGCGTCATTAACCATTTGCCAAGAACCACTTTTTGCTGATTTCCGCCACTCAGATGGCTCACGGGCGTTTTGAGTAATCCCGTTTTTATACGAAGGGACTCGACGTACCGATTGCTTTTTTGATACGTCACATCGCTGTTTATAACGCCGTATTGTACCATTTCCGTGGATACTGCTAAAGCCGGGAGCGTCATATTCCAGTCAACCCCAGCATCCAAAATCAGTCCGTAGCGTCTCCTATCCTCGCTAACTAATCCTATGCCGTGCGCAATGGCGTCTCGCGGCGTGTCAAACGCAACAACATTCCCGTTTATCAAGACGCGTCCGTCGCTTTTTATAGCGGATGCCCCAAAAATCGCGTGAATTAATTCGGTTCGTCCCGCGCCCATCAGCCCCGCAAGTCCCAGGATTTCCCCGCGCTGCACCTCAAAGGTGATTGAATCAAGACGCGGCGGTTCGACAGGGTACGTACTGAGATTTTCAACTTGTAATACCGCTTGTTCTTTCGCTGCTTGTGGCATCCGAATTTCATTGTCTGGCCGGGTGTGCGTTTTTTTTCGATTACGATGTGGAAATCGTGTTGTTAATTTTCGCCCAACCATTTGTGAGATGAGCCTTGCTTCAGTACAGTCCTGAATTGTTTGTGTTGACACGGTTTTGCCATCGCGTAATACCGTCACTCTGTCAGCAATTTCGAAGATTTCCTTAAGTTTGTGGGTGATATAGATACAAGCGACACGTTTTGCTTGGAGCTTCGCTAAGCTCTGATGGAGGAGCGTGACTTCGCTTTCGGTAAGTGCAGCAGTCGGTTCATCAAGTACTAACAGGCGTGAACTCCGCGAGAGTGCCTTAGCAATCTCTACCAACTGTTGTTGCCCGATGCCGAGTTCGTGAGCATGCGCGTGTACCGGAATATTCAACCCGAACTGGGAGAGTAATTGCGCCGCATCGTGATAGAGGGCATTTCTATTGATGATGCCGAATCGCCGGGGTTCTATGCCTAAATAGATGTTTTCCGCGACAGTCATTTCTGGAATGAGTGCCAATTCCTGATGGATGATGGCGATGCCTGCATTTACCGCATCACGCACCGTGCGGAACTTTTGCGTCTCACCATTGATGAGAAGGTTTCCTTCATAAGTTCCATAAGGATGGACACCCCCAAGAATTTTAATCAACGTCGATTTGCCCGCACCATTTTCCCCACAAAGCGCATGGATTTCACCACGTCCCTCTTTCGCACCGGCCACGGAAAACGATACATTGTCTAGCGCACGCGCCCCGGGAAAATCTTTTGTTATGCGCTGCATGTGGAGAAATGGGATTGTCATCGAATCTCTATCGTGATAGCACCCACACGCTAAAGCGTGGGGCTTCGGTTTCGTAGCAACTGCGGTTTTCTCATAGAGATTACCGTCTTACTGTCGCTCCACCAGCGGGCGTTTCCCTGTAGGTTTCTACAGGCATATCGTCACGTGACGGCTATCCCTGCCCGCAAAATGTTTATCGCAGCGTTGATGTCTCTATCGTGGTGGGAACCACAGTCGGGGCATGTCCACTGCCTATCGTCCAAGGTTAGGGTTTTGTTATGAAAACCGCAATCACGACAAGGTTTTGTTGTAGCTGTCCATTGTCCGACTTTTTTAAAATGACGCTTATGTTTTTGACACTTATATTCCAATATCTGAACGAACTGGTAGAAGGCGAGGTCCGAGACGTTACGTCCCCACAGGCGTTTCATACCGTCAAGGTTCAATGTCTCAAGGAAAATCCTATCAAACTTTTTACAAAGTTCACTTGCCAGTTGCCAGTGAAAGTCTTTAGCGTAGGGCGAAACCGCCGTTTCGCGTTGGTTGCTGATTTTCCGATACAGACGTGCGAGTTGCCGGACACACCGCCACCACCCGTTAGAACCTTTAACTTTACGAGAAACCGCTTTATTGAGATACCGAAGTTTATTCAAGTTCGCTTTCAAAGGTTGCGGGTGTTGGATTTTCTCACCCGTGCTAAGTGTCAAGTATGCGTCTTTCATTCCGAAGTCTGCCCCAACGCTTTTACCTGTTGTCGGCAGTGGGCTAAAATCTGTGTAATCCGTTATGAGGTAAAGCCAATAGTCGCCGCAATTGTCACGTTTGATTGTGATACGCCTAAGTTTTCCATGCCAAGCAGAGTGTTTATGAAACGTATAAGGCACTTTATCAAATCGCCACTTCCCTTTATCCCACTGACGAAAACTGAGTGTAATACGGGTGTTAGTGAGTTTAAATCCAGTTTGTTTCAGCGTGATAGACTTAAACTTATGCGCCGGTTTGATATGGGGGTTACCTCCCTGTTTATTAAAGAACCTTTGATACGCATTATCAATTCGTTCCAACTCTGCTTGGATGGCTTGGCTTGGCAATAACTTCCAATGTGGATGTGTGGTTCGTTTCAATATGCAGGCATGTTGACACATTGCAGCGTAGTTGGCATACGGCAAGCCGTCTTTATACCGCTGACGCTGCCACTTATGGAAATACACAGGCACCTGCCACATATCGTCAAGCAGATTTCCAATGCGGATGGTATTAGATTGTTTCCCAAGCGGGTATTTATAGGTTTTCATGGACTATCAAGTATCAAGTCTTTTACCCCGTTTCAGTGGGGAGGCAGACACAGAACCTTGCGATTCTGCTAAACCTGTCTGCCAACTTGATACGAATATGATATCATATTTTTAGCAGAAAAGTCAATTTTATTTCACAAGGATTAGGCCCTTAGCGGCTTATATCCCAAACCTAAAGGATTGGGCTTTACGCCCGAATTCCCGTAAACAATTGGGATGGCCGGTTGTAAATCTTGGTTTCGCACGGTTGCTCAGTAATGAATCTCTGATGGAAGCGCTGCGCGTAATTATAGCAGAATCGGGGTTGCAATTCAAATTCTTTATATCTTTGTCCGGAACCGTTTGGTTCTCCGTTAAGAACGGACGCGCGCTCACAAGATGCTCCTGTGAGGGGAGCCGCTGAGTGCGATATGTTCGCAACCGTGGGAAATCTTGAAAACGGAATGCCTCGAATCTTTGCATGTCTGTCAAAATATCTGTGAGGAGATGGGCGCGAGCACGTTCATGCGAAATATGCCCAATTGCTACGGCAGATTCGCAATTTTGCTTGACATGATGTGAAAAAATAGGGTATACTTATGTTAAATATAAATTCCGGAGAAAATCATGGCTGAAGAAAAAAAGAATGAAGTGGTGGCAGTTACGACTGAATATGAAGCTGTTGAGAAAGTAGATGACCGGGCCATTATCGAGTTTATGACAGGCCAGATGATTCAGGATTATGCTTACTCTTTCAAACAGGGCGGGCGCACCGTTGAAGGATTAACATTGGCGGGTATTAACGAAGCCGCGAATCGTAGAGGTGGCATCAAAGTGGAAGAAGTTAAGTACGAAGAACGCGAGCATTCTTGGCTTGTTATCGCCAAAGCGACTGATACGTTTACAGGTTCATCCCGCTATGGCGCGTATGAACAGCCAAAAATGATGGGGAGCCGAAAAGACCCGTATGCATTCACTAAAGCCATTCACAAAGCGCAACGAAATGCCATTAAACAGTTAATACCGGTGCCGGTGATTCGCGAAGTACTTAACTTCTATTTACATCGAAAAGCTGAGGATACTCATACAAATGCGCAACAGCTTTCATCAAGACAAGAGAATAGCAATATCACCAATGCTCAGAAAGCCGCGTTCGCAATCGCAAACCGCCTGGCCGGCGCGCTAGAAAAGAAGGGCATTACTAAGGCAGCTCTGTGGAATTACATTAAACGCAGGTATGGGGTAGAATCTCGCAATAATATGACAGAGATGCAGTGGACGGAGCTTTCGGCTGAGCTCAAAGCCGCGGAAACCGCGCCGAAACTGTTCGATGAACTGTGCACCCGGATTAAACAATTAACCGCGGCAAACGATGATAGCGAGTTGCCATCCGGTGAGGAAGAAGAGCCAGCGGTGCAGGCAATAGTGAATGGGAGTAAAGTTGAGGCAAAAACGGAGCCATCTCAAAAACCGCCTTTTTAGCGATTTAGAAAAAACAGTTCTGAGACGGCGATATCACTGTTTTGCGTTTTTTCTATAAACTTTTTCTGTTCAGATATTCCCGGCTCGCCACTGCATCGATTAGCGGAGATGGTGTCGGGCTATTTTCAAGCAGCAGCCCACCGGTGTATCCACGCGTTCGCAAACGGCTTACGATTGCTTGAAAGTCCACAAATCCATCGTTGAGCGTCGTTAACACGCCCGTTTCCGTCTTCTGCTTGAGATGCACGGACGTCAGATTTTGCATCTTAACAGTATTCCAAAATTCATCTGGTGAATTCAACGTGCTTCCATCGGAACGATAGGTGTTAGCTTCGTCATAGGTGAGTTTTGCGCCTCCTGCGATTGCCAATTCCAATGTCAATAGGGCAGACTGTCGGGCATTTTCGACGGCGAGCGTGATGGGATATTCCGGCAAGAGTGCATGATACCGTTTGAGATTGGTAATTGCGTGGGGTTCGCGAAGTACTTCGGTTTCGATATCAACGAGGCGCAGTCTCGCGCTTGCAGGGGAAAGGAGATATGCCAACTTTTTTGCTGTAACAATCTGTTGCGTGTCTGCCTCAATATCCTCTGGGCTTGAAAGCCAAGGATGGGATATCGCGTAGCTTAGCCTGATTTTAGATGTGGCTACTTTTTGAACAAAGCGCCGTACTTTCTCAAAAAGTTCCGGATGGTGAGTTCGCAAGGGCTGCGTATTCCAGACTGCCTCACAGACGGTTTTCCAGCCGGCGTCCGTGTAAATCGGCATCGCAGCTTGTAGTTGTTTGAGAATGAGTCCACATGAGGAATTACGAAGATAGGGGCCGTCGCGAATTTCGATATCCGTGAATTCATGCCTCCCAAATTCTACCATCTCTTCCTCAAACTTCCTACCGGTTTCCATAGCCGTTGTCCAAATGTTGGTAACAATTCCAAGTTTTTTAGACATCTTGAACTCCTTCCTTATGTCAGTTAATGAACTTTGTGGAAAATGGCATTGGGGTACACCTAACCTGAAGAGCCCCCGCTCCTTTCTGCGAAAAATAACACGTTAGGTGGCGCCGGCCTTTAGAGCAACGTGAAACACGGTTTCTTCTCCTAATGTGCTTTCCACCCATATTCTGCCGTTATGAGACAGCACAATATGTTTGGTGATAGCCAATCCTAAGCCTATTCCACCCATCGCGCGTGCACGTCCTGTATCAACGCGATAGAACCGCTCAAATACCCGAGATTGTGATTCTAGAGGGATGCCGATACCTGTATCCTTGACGTGAATAACGATTTCGTTTTCGGTAGGATAAGCCTCTGCCGTTGAAACATCCGCGGAGACGGTTATGGTGCCCCCATCAGCGGTATATTTAATCGCATTGTCGATGAGATTGACAAAAATCTGCATGAAAAGTTGTGCATCCACGTTAACTTTGGGTAGTTTTTTGGGTGTATTCCATTCCAATACCAGTCCTGATTCTTCGAGTAGCGGTTCGAATATCTCTAAAATTGGGTGGTGAAAGGTATTGAGATGGCAAGGGACGCGTTTTAATTCAACGTTCCCGGATTCAAGTTGTGACAAATCGAGCAAATCGGAAACTAACCGTGAGAGGCGCATCGCGTGATTCAGGATTTTGATGATAAACTGTTCGCGTTCTTTACTTTCTGCAGTATCGGCGTTGAGAAGGGTTTCGGCGTATCCTTGAATAGCCGTTAGGGGGGTTCTCAGTTCATGCGAGACATTTGCAACGAAATCAGCACGAATTCGCTCTAGCTGACGGACTTGACTCACATCGTGGATAACGATAAGATATTCGTGTCCGGTGGATACCGGAACAACGGTAACCTCTGCCTCAGGCGCCATTAGGTTGCCAAGCTGGATTTCTGCGAACGTGACAGATTCGGTTTGGACGGCCTCTTTAAGGAGTTCTTGTAATTCAGGTTTACGATTGATTTCGATTAAGGCTCTACCAGTATAGGCATCGGGTAGCTCTAACATAGTAATGGCTGCCGGATTGGCGTAAGTAATCTCAGATGCCCCGTTGACGAGGAGAACCCCTTCAGCCATACCGGTCAAAATTGTTTCTAAGCGTCCTTTTTCTTCAGAAATCCGGTGGATGTGTCCTTGTACCCTATCCGCCATTAAATTAAAATTTCGAGAAAGTTGCCCTAATTCATTCGCGGAATTGACAAGAACCCGCGATGTAATATTGCCCGCAGTGAGTGCCTGTGTTGTCTCTGTTAACTTTACAATGGGCTTGACGATGGCCCCGGTGGTAAAAACACTGAACAGAATGACAAGTACTAGTCCTGCAGCGCTTGCAAACAGGAGCATTCGCCAAAGGTTTCCGATAGCGTGACTGAGGTTTTCCATCGGGAGTGCGACACGACAAATGCCAAGCAAGCTTCCGTTTCGCTCAATGGGGATGGCGAAATAACGGAATTCTGTGTGTGTTGTGGTGCTGTAACGGTTGCTAATACCGCGTCCTTTCTGTAGGGCATCGACTACCTCTGGGCGGGTGAGGTGGTTGTCCATAGCGCGGAGCGCGGCGCCACTACGCTCAGTATCCCCCCGGACACGTCCATTAACATCAATAAGTGTTAAACGCATCCCGCCGCTTTGTGAAATCTTAGTAGACTTTCCAAGCCTATCAACAAGAGTATCTAGTTCGTACGTGAAGGTGCCCGCTTCCGGTAATTTTTCTAGCAGAAATTCGCGGGTTAATGCAGCCTGAACCTCCAATTCGCTTGTGATTCTACTACTGAGGGAGGACTTTAGTGTTGCCCCAAGGTACAGGTACATGACTAATAGCACTAAAAGTACAATACCAATATAACTGATTGTCAATTGTGTACGTATACTCATTGACGACATTTGCCTTTGAATGACTTGTGACTAAAAGCCTGCTATATTAAGACTTCCCCTGCTGACATTTCCCTTCTTACTGTTGATACAATCATAGCACACTGCAGGGATAATTTGCAAGTTCAGAACCATATTACGCCTGTAGACGACATAACCGTTTGCACTCGGCAGCCGAATCTTTAATTTGACTTTTTCTGAAAAATATGATAAAATAACGCAATATCAATGGATGAATTTACATCAGGGAGATAGGGAGGTTAATCATCTGAAAGCGCCCAGATACAGGATATCGAACGGAAGGTGAGGGAAACCGTTGAAGGGGGTAAGGTTATCAATAAGGGTGAGTTCTGATGCGCTTCACGTGTCACTGGTTACAACTCCCTAGGGAAGAAATTAACCGCTAATATTAATTCTAGGAAATACCGGGGATGTCAAATCTATCTAAAACGGCAACAGAAAGTTTTTGGTACATCAAACACTTTAATGTCTTCCGAAATCTTGAACAAGCGGATGCAGACGCATTAGCTCGCATCACAACCTTCAAACGTTTCGAAACTGCGGAACAACTCCACACAGCCCGTGTCTATCTACTCAAGGAAGGACGGGTTAAAATCTACCACCCCGCGCCTACGAATTCCGATGAAGCTGTGCAAAGGGCTCCGGAGAACAATACTGAGGCGAAAAGTACTACCGTCGCTGTGCTTGAATCCGGTGAGATTTTCGGCATCAACGCGTTTGAAAACGATGAAGTTCATCCAAAAGCCATCATAGAAACGCTCACAGACGTTGTCGTCGGCACTGTTAACATTTCCAATTTTCGATTTTTTCTTAAACGGAAACCACATCTAGCAATGCCGGGCTCAAAACCGCTTCGGACGTATATCCGCCGCGTTTTTCGTCGCCTAATACGTTACCCGAAAGCGTTAAGCCGAACCGCGAAACAGCACCCGAAAGCGTTAAGCCGAACTGCGAGACAGCTTCCATCACTCCAGCAGAAGCCGAATTCAGTTTCAAAGAAAAAGCGAAATTTAATATCGGATATCGCATTCCGCAGTCCTGAGTCACGTGTGGCACTTTTACTACAGCACCTCGCGAAGCCTCCAACGAGCCATGGAATAGTGTTTGCCGATAAGCTTTCACCAAAAGCATTATCACGATTAATTGGATGTACAGTGGATAAAACCGAAGCACTCTTGGAGGAATTTAAACAACATAACGTCATTAAGACACAATTTCGCAAAATTCAGCTCCTAGATATATGGCGGTTAAAAAAGATAGCGGATGCCCGTTGTAGTATTGGAAAACGCGACACGACTTCTGAGTCGCATCCCGGCAACAACCCGTTTGAAACAGGGCTGTTTACAGAATTCCCCTCAGGTACTACCACATCGGCAGGACAAACACAATTATGAACAATACCAATCCTTACTTACAGTTAGACAGGCAAATCGTAGGTGATATTTATACGTCCAAAGAAGTCATGGACAATCTTACAGTTCTCTGCGATGAATACGGGGCACGATTTGCAGGTACGCCTGAAGAGTATAAAGCTGCAACCTTCATCGCCGACTGCTTCAAACGTTATGGGCTCCACAACGTTAAACTTGAACCTTATCCTTACGCCGGTTGGACGCGTGGGAACGAAACCACACTCGCTGTTGTTGAACCGCTTCAACGGACATTGCATGCGATTTCTTTGCCCTATTGTCCCGCATGCGATTTGAACGGGGAGCTTGTTTCCGTCGGATGTGGAAGCGCTCCGGAGTATAGTGCCCTCGGCCGCCGTGGAAAGGGTAAATTCGTCATGGCAGAGAGTGCATCCCCACCCGGGCTCGGTAGATGGGTGCATCGAAAGGAGAAATTTGAGCGTGCAGTCATCGAAGGGGCAAGTGCCTTTATTTTTGTCAGCGAGCATGCGGGCGTCGGCCCGGAAACAGGGAGCCTCCAAAACAACAGGCCTGCACCAATTCCCGGCATATCCGTTTGCAAAGAAGACGGCGCGTTTTTAGCACGGTTACTCGCAAGACACGGGAAAGTTGTCTTGAAACTCCATACCAACGACATTAACGAACCGCGCACATCGTGGAACGTTGTTGCGGATTTGCCCGGTGGAAATCGCAATCCAGAAATGATGATATTAGGATGTCACTACGATGGACACGACATCTCGCAAGGCGCTCATGACCCGGCTTCTGGAATGGTGGCTGTGATTGAGGCGGCGCGCGTACTCGCTACTTACGCAGCCGATTCTCTGAAAAATACCATCAGATTTATCGCCTTTGGAACCGAGGAAATCGGGTTAACCGGGGCATTCCGTTATGTTGAGGAACATGAGCAAGAATTGGACAACATCAGGTTTATGTTCAATATGGATGCGGCGGGTGGTGCCAGTCGTAAGGGAATCGTAATACATCAATGGAAAACCCTTCACCCCTTTTTAACACAAGTCGCTGCGCAACTGAATGCTGACGTCCCGGTCGGGCAGAAGGTGCATTCCTACTCAGATCATTTTCCTTTTTTCCTGCAAGGTGTACCTTCAGGGCACATGGGTGACGCGGATGCCCCGCCGTCAGGACGGGGGTTTGGACATACTGCTTACGATACCCTTGATAAGGTTAAATTGGAAAATCTACGCGCCGCCAGTGCCGTCGGTGCAAGAATCGCCCTCCGCTGCGCGAATGCCAACGAATTCCCCGCAAAACGGCGGCACCCGGAGACGGTGCAGCAAATCGTTGATACCGACACCGGATTGGAAGGTTACCGTATTTCCCTTAAATTATCTCGATAACACAAGGATTGGGCAGAAATGTTGAAAAATTACATAAAAATTGTATTACTTTTTTTATCTCTTTTGTGCATACCCTTGGGAAGTACACATGATGTAGCGCAAAGTCGCCGGACCGCGATTGTGAATGCTGTTGAAAAGGCTAGCCCGGCTGTTGTTAATATCAGTACAACCAAAGAAGTGAGGAGATTCTCTTTTTGGGATGATTGGTGGGAACAAATTCCATACACACGGAAACTCCATGGACTCGGATCCGGTGTCATTGTCGACAGAAATGGGTATATTATCACCAATCATCATGTCATAGAAGATGCTGATAGCATTAAAGTGATTCTGCCGGATGGACGCGAATTTGAGGCGGAAGTATTTGGATATGATTACCTCTCAGACCTCGCGATTTTGACTGTCGACGCGACGGAACTGCCACAAATCATCTGGGGGGACTCCCAGGATTTGCGCATCGGTGAGTGGGCATTGGCAATCGGACATCCGTTCGTTGGACAAGCGCAACCTACCGTAACAATCGGTATTGTCAGCGCAATGCAACGTTCACTTAAGGATAAGGATGGAAAGCGTTTCCATAAAGGACTCATTCAGACTGATGCTTCAATTAACCCCGGCAATAGTGGCGGGGCCTTAGTCAATACGGATGGCCAGCTTATCGGCATAAACACGGCTATCTATTCAACAAGTGGGGGTTCGCAAGGCGTTGGATTTGCAATTCCGGCGAACAAAGTGAAAAAAGTTATCCAACAGATTATCGAGTATGGTAGCGTTATTCCACCTTACCTTGGCCTGGAAACACAACCTATCACAGAGGATTTGGCAGAAAAACTTTTTCCAAATGCTGGGCGTCACCCTCCTAACCCCGTTGTTAAAACTGGCATTTTGGTATCCGGGGTAGAAAAGAGAAGTCCTGCGTCCGCTGCCCGCATCAAACGCGGGGATGTAATTACCTCCATTTCCGGCCAACAAATCAAAAGTGAAAGCGTATTTAAAGCGCTCGTACGCCTGCTGCCACTTAACCAAGAGATTGATTGCCAATTCTTCCGAAATCGAAAAAAGCGCCAGACGACACTCAACTTAAAAACACGGCAATGGCATTACAAGCCACCTGGATGGGGCGTGACACTTGAACAACCTAACCGTGAAATGCTCCAGCGAATTCGTCAAGATTCGCAAGCCCAAGAAACCCAGTACTATGCAGGGGAAACCTATAACCCCGCTCCCGGGGTTATTGTTTTGCATGTTGACAAAGAAAGTGGGTTGGCGGATGCACTCACGCGCGGAGATGTAATCTTTCAAATTGACAATAACAAAATCCACTCTCTTGAAATCTTCAAAATGCTATATCAACGTATGCGCTCCAGAAGTAGAATCCGGCTTTACTTCACCCGAAACGGAGAAACGGATTTTATTAATGTCGTTTTTAATCAAAACAATCGCCGGAGATAGGTGTTTTAAGCCTCAAATTCTTTGTACAAATCGAATCTCCTGGTGTTGGCGAAATTGCACCGCTCTGCTTTGCACACATTTTGCGCGTCAAGAGGTTCTGATGTAATTTTACGCAAGTTGAAGCCAAAAAGGACCAAAAAATGAAATTGCAACTGCCGATAATTATAGCAGCATGTCTGGCGATTTTGTTCTTCGGCGGCCTCTATTTATTCGGAAAGGATAAGGCGGAGCTTAGCATCGCTGTAAATTTGGAAAGTGAGGAGTTTAAGCAATTACGCTCCGATGCTACGAACGCTTTCACCGCCGGAAAGTATGAACAAGCCATTGAACTTTACCAGGCAGCACTTATCATGCGCCCGGAAAACGCTGAGCTCTATAACGACCTGGGGGCTGTCTACTATGAACAAGGGCTCAAATACGCCGGGCCCAGTTGGCCATCTTGGAAAAAAGAGATTCGCGAGCCCGTTATTGACGTTGCCCTTGAAGAACTTGATATCGCGCTCTCTGAAATAGACTCGGGCCTGGTAACTTTTAAGACGCGTAGTGATAGTATAGCCTCCAAAATTGCTGAACACGCACGGGGTTCCGGGGGGAAAGTCTATAGAGCACGCTGGGAAAATGAAATTACACTTAATATTCTCATTGGGCAAACTAAAATCTATTTCTTGAAGGCTCGCGATGCCTACTTACGGGCATTAGATTTGAAGCCCACGCATAGTGTGGCATATCGGAACCTCGGTTCGCTTTTCATGAAAGTTGGAAAGACAGATACTGCAATTGACTATTACCAAGAGGCATACAAATTGGATCCGCGCGATACTGAACTTGAGGAGTACCTCAGTCAATTCAGGAATTAAATCTGTAGATGACACCCATCGCGCGCCTTTGCACAGTACAAGGAGATATTTCGCAGTGCAACACAAGCAATGCCCGAGTTGTGGTTTTTTGAATCCACCATTACAGTCGGATATCGGCTTGGAAACACAGCCAAAGTTTTGCGGGCACTGCGCAAATCCAATCAGTCAAAAACCGACGAACCGGCAAGAGAGGGACTCTCATGGCACAAAGCACCTGACTCGACATCGAGAACTTGAGATGGTGCCGATAGAGGCCGCCGAACGTCGTCAACTCACTGTTCTCTTTTGTGACGTGGTGAACTCAACACAATTCACTGAAAGACTTGATTCCGAAGAACTCCGGAATCTCTTAGAGGCATATCGCGAATGTGTCATGGAAGTCGTATTAGGACAAAATGGGCACATCGCACGATACTTCGGTGATGGAATTCTTGTCTATTTCGGGTACCCCATCGCCCACGAAGATGCTGCGCATCGTGCTGCCCGGGCCGCATTAGGCATCGTCGCCGCGATAGAGCAACTTAATCCATATCTTAAAGCGACATTCGAAACCGAAATTCAGGTACGTCTCAGTATTGATACAGGGCTTGTCGTTGTCTGGTACATGGCAGAAGAAAATGCGCCCGAGCCGATAGATATTGTCGGAAAAACACCGAATATAGCAGCGAGAATGCAAGCCCAGGCGGCACCGAATAACATTGTCATTGGGGCAACAACGCAGCAACTCATCCAAGGTTTTTTTAAATGCGAATCACTCGGTTCTTTTGAACTCCGCGGTATTTCGCATCCGGTACCACTGTATCAGGTTTCTGATGAAATTCCGCAACAGAACAGGGTTGATATTGAAAGAGAAAGTGGATTAACACCGCTTATCGGGCGAAAATCTGAAGTGGAACTCATGACGGAACGCTGGGCCAACGTTGTAAATGGAAAAGGCCAGACGCTCCTCATTGAGGGCGAGGCGGGAATCGGTAAATCCCGGTGCATACAGCAGCTTAAGGAACACGTCAATTCCGATACATATATCTTGGAATGTAGAGGTTCACCTTATTACCAGAATAGCCCTCTCTATCCGATACTTGTCATGTTACAGCAACAGCTTTTGAAATTCAGCAGTGCTGATACGCCGCACAGTAGACTCCAAAAATTGGAGACATTTCTGCTCGACATCGGAAACTTATCTACGGAGACGCTGCCCCTTCTCGCAGAGCTCCTCTTTTTGAAAACGGATGAGCTGTCACCGCAAATCCTAACCCCTGAACAACGTAGACAACGGACCTGGGAGGGCCTTGTACACTTGTTACTCAGGGTTGCTGGGCAGAAGCCAATCCTCTTTGTGGTTGAAGATTTACACTGGATAGATCCGTCAAGTCTTGCGTTTCTCTCACTCTTAATTGCGCGTACTCAACATGCTAGAATTTTGCTAGCCCTCACCTGCCGTTCTGAACATAGGGAAAATATGGAAAGTCTCGTGCAAGAAGATGCTTCGTCATGGACAACGCGCCTTCCCCTGAAACGTCTAACCCGGAAAGAGGTTAAAACGATGATTCAGCAGGTGGCAGATGTGCAACCTAGGCTTGCCGATGGAAAGCCAATGATACCGGTATCTGAAGAAATTATGTCGCAGATTGTCGATATGACAGAAGGCGTCCCCTTGTTTGTCGAAGAACTCACCCGTATGGTACTTGAAGAAAATCTGATTACCTTAACACCAAATTTAGACGGCAATCAATCAACAGAGATTCCGGCCACCTTACAAGCATTGCTTACCGCACGATTGGACCGGCTGGGCCCAGCGAAAGAGATTGTACAATTCGGGGCAACCCTTGGAAGGGAATGGACAGGTGAACTACTTCAGAAGATGCCCGCATTGAATATCCCCATGGAATCATGGGATGCCACAGCCCAAAATGAGCAACTCGAACGCCAATTGGACTCGCTTGTTGAAGCACAGATTCTCAATCGCGCATTCACGCCGGATGAGCAAGATGTATATACATTTAGACATCCCTTAATTCGAGAAACCGCTTATCAGTCTCTCCTCAAAAGCACACGGCAGCAGTATCATCAACAGATAGCAACAGTTCTGACAGAAGAATTTCCGATAATTGTTAACGAGCAACCTGAATTAGTAGCACATCATTATACGGAAGCAGGACTGGCTGAAAAGGCAGTGGATTACTGGCAACAGGCGGGGCACCGGGCATTGGAGCGTTCTGCAAACGTTGAAGGTGCCCGACACATCACGCAAGGGCTAGCATCACTCGAAAACTTACCTGCTACTCCTGAACGCGCACGACGCGAGCTTGTACTTTTGACAACTATCGGACCGGCACTCACCGCGACAAAGGGATATGCCTCCGTTGAGGTTGAGCATGCTTATACGCGAGCGAGGGAGCTCTTGGATAAGCTCGATACGTTTGAAGCACAAACTGAGCTAAATCTGTCGCCACAATCCGGGGATAAGCAAAACGTCAACGCTCTGCGTTTCCCTGTCTTGTTTGGCCTGTGGCTCTCCTATCTCGTACAGGGACGGTTGCTTTCCGCACGAGAATTAGGGGAGCAGTGCCTCGTTTTTGCCCGAGAACAGCAAAACCCTGCACTTGAATTAGAGGCACACCGGGCACTTGGCGCGACACTTTATTATCTGAGTGAATTCAAAAGTGCGCTGGCACACCTTGATGCAGGACTCAAGGTGTATCAACCGCAAGAACACCCAGTGCCCGCTTTCTTACACTATTTGGCAGACCCGGGGATGACACTACTCTCTTACTCCGCTCCTCTGTTATGGAGCATAGGGTATCCGGAACAAGCTGTCAAACGGGTTGAAGATGCAAAGAAAATTGGGCGCGACAGACAGCACCCTTTTAGTAATGTCGTGTCCCTACATTTTGCAACGGTACTTTACCAATACCAAGAAGATGTTGATAAGGTGGATGCCTATGCAACACAAATGTTGAGCCTCTGTCAGGAACACGGTTTCTTCGTCTGGGAAGCGGCTGCGACTGTTATGAAAGGATGGGCTCTTGCGGAAAAAGGGGATGCAGAGGAGGGCATCATCATGATACGCCGTGGCATCAGCGCCTGGGAAATGACACGCGCTGAAGTGCTGCGCCCACTCTTTTTAGCACGCCTCGCACAAGCTTATCAATCCGCAGGAAACTTTGAACTCGCACTGCAGAGTTTGGAGGAAGCAATTAAGATAGTCAAGAAAACAGGTGAGCGAATGTATTTGGCTGAACTCTATAGATATAAAGCAGAATGTTATAAACAGCAATGTGGGAATCGACACCAGCAAGGGGCTACAGAAACCGAATGTTACGCAAAGGCGGAGGCCTGTTTTCAGAAAGCGTTGACAATCGCCAGAGCACAAGGGGCTAAATCATGGGAACTCCGGGCAGCAATTAGCCTCGCTCAATTGTGGCTCGAGACTTCTCGTGGACAAGATACACGCGCAACTAACCAAGCCGCTTACGCGCTTTTAAAACCGATATACGCTTGGTTTTCCGAAGGGTTTGATATCCTGAATACAGCTAGGCAACTTCTCAATGAATTGGAGGGAAAACAGTGAGACTCGGCGTTGTTGGAATATGTGGAGATTTTCGCACTGTCACCTCAGAAGAACTTCAAAAAATCAAGGCATTGGAATTCACCGGAATTAGCTTCCATTTCCGAAGTGAGGACATCCCCTCTGTCTCACCCGATGTTTGCATCAGAACAGCGGAACTGCTGAATTCAGAACACCTTGAACTCGTACAATTCGGCATCACCTATCAGGAATGCCTTTTTGATGCGCGAGCTGATGTTCGCGAAGCTGCCATCGCTAATGTTACCCGCGGAATGTCAACGGCTGTCTCACTCGGTGCGCAACACTACTTGTTCCGGGCAGGAAGTCTCAACCCGGATGGCGCGTGGACATCTCACAGAGACAACCATCTTCCAATATCAATGAACCGGTTAATTGAGTCCCTCAAACCGATTGCGGAGCAAGCCGAACGCCAAGAACTGACGCTTGTTATGGAAACCCACGCCGTCTCAATTATGGATTCACCGGAGACATGTCGGGATGTCGTCGAAAAAGTTGGGTTCGACAGCCTCCGAATCGTCATGGATTTTGTCAACCACTTTCAAACCTTGCGCCAGGTTTATGATTCTGAAAGAAGACTTAACCACATTTTTGATGTGATGGGCCCCGTCGCGCCTATGGCACATATCAAAGACATCCGCGTACAAAACGGCTTGGTCCTTCACCTTGACGAAGAAGTACCAGGAGAAGGGGAATTGAACTTAGGGGTTGCATTGAAGCGGTTTGATGACGCGTACCCAGAAGGATACGGACTCATAGAACACCTACCGGTAGATAAAATCCCACTCGCCGCGGCGAATGTGAGAAGAATTGCAGCAGAAAACGGAATTCAAATTATCTGAATTTCGCGCGCATGCTAATAGACGCAAAAGGTGATACACATGGTTAGATTAAGAAAATTTTTCACAAGTCCACTTCGTAACGCGTACCTTTACCTCAGTGTTATTCTCATTTTGTTCGGATTTTTCTACCCTGCGATAGCACAAGAGAGCACCCCCGTTGAAGAGGCGGAGCAGCAGGTAAGAACCCTTTGGAGTAAGGTACAACCTTATGTTGCGGTGAGTGCCATTGTATTCCTATTTACCAGCATTACTTATTTAATACGTCTCTTCAAGAAAGACAAACTCTTGAAAAAGCTCCTGAACAAATATGTCGTTTTCCAGATGAAGAACGGACATCGCTATCGTGGAACGATGCGCCTTGAATTCACGGGCATGGAAATTATCTCCGAAGAATCGCGGCAGCGTGGACATGCCCCTAGTTATATCTTTACCAATGGTGAAAGAGATGAAGGCATCGTGGCATACATTCGCTATCACGATATGATGAATGAGCGAGAACGCCGCGAACGCTTGTGGGAACTTGAACGAGTCTACCATCCACCCCTCTTCTACAAAATCGGAAGAAAAATCCGAAATATGTTCATCGCCCTCAGGGAAGCTGTCGAACAAGCGATTTCTATGCTCTGGTCCAGTATTAGGAAAACGACGGAAAATCGGATGGGAAGATACAATGAGCTCTACCGGGAGACACAAGGCGAAAAAGTTGCTCTTTCCGATAGGGTTAAGAACATTGAGGAGGAATCCACAGCGTACTTGAATCAGGAAAGTTATGAACGACTCATTGAACGGCTCATCGGCACTCGCGTCAAAGTCCGTACACACACCGGGGAATACACCGCGATTCTCAAAGATTATAACGAGAAGCATATCTCTCTGATGGATGTCAAAGACAAGGATAACAATGGATATAGAGACGAGTGGGAGTTTATGCACGAACATAAGCACAAGATTGAAAACGTGAATCATCGAGACGACAGGGGATTACGTTGCCGGATGGAGGGCGACGATAGTAACGGATACAAAGCAATCTTTGAAAACAATACACCGTATACCATCCAACTCGGAAAGATTATCTTGCAAGATGATGCGCCCCGGTGGGAAAAAGATTATAAGTATAAACACCATATTGCTCCTTTTAGTGTGCAAAGGTTATCCATACAGGCACATATTAACCGTCGGATTGAACCGTTTCACAACGTTGCCGCCCGCATCGAGCTTAACCCGAAAAACTACAAAAACATAGGCTTCAAGTTTCGCTCCTTTCGTGACGCGGATATTGTTTTCCCACGCCGCTATTGCACAATTGTTGAAAGTGCGGAAAAATATCAGCCTGAACTGTTCAGTTTAACCGGGTTGACTGATGTGATTTTGGCGCGGCAGGATACCGAAGATACTGCGATTACCGACAAGGATGGAAAACCGATTCACGGGATAAACGTCGTTCACGGATACGTCACAAACGTCAATGAAGAGCGTATTGACTTGAAGACGATTGATGCAAGTTATAGCCGGCGCTGGGATGTTGAAAATGCCTTTGCTCGTTTTGATGCAAAACTCCGTAAAGGATTCCCATTAATAAAGCGGTTGCTACCTTTTACACGGACACAGTTAATCGCATATCCTTCTCTCTTCCGCGAGGTACATCAAAACCCGATTCAGAAAGCTACCTTGGCCCCCTTTATTTATAGAGAAAGCGTTAGCGCCATCAGATACATACTGCCAATTCAAAGTTTGCAAAACAAGTTAGGAATAATTCCTTCACGCGGTAAGACACCGCTTCCGCTTAAAGTTCTCGCACTTACAGGGAACATTACCACCGAAGAGATGCCTGTCCTCGAAAGGTTTGAATACATTCGAGAACATCGTATTATTTACAAAGCTGTACAAGATTTGCGAACCGACAGCCTCGCAAAATCCGATATTTTGTGGATAGGTGCTGGAGAAATCTACAAAGCAGGATACCGTTTGAACATTGACGCGGAACACCGCATCAAAAATTTCGTCAGCCAAGGGGGGATTGTTATTGTCTCGGGGCAAGATATCAAGGCAAATTACAAACAGTACCGTGGCACGGGGTGGATTCCGGAGCCGTTAACCGGCATTGAATGCGACGAGATGGAAGGGGTGACACCAACTTTCCACGGGAGGCGTGCCGGCATTTTCAAATCTCCTAATGTTGTCAATGGAAAAAGTCACACAAAGCCAAGTGCGATAGACGAGCCACCCGTGCGGGTTGACGACATGTGGTTTGATCCGCTCGGAAAATGGATAGCCCTCGCAAAAATTTCGAAGCCGCAAGCACTTCAGGCGCACACTAGCCCGGGCGGAGAACATGAGGCATCTCCACTACTCATGCTCCCCTTTCAGAGCGGATTGTACATCGTAACCAGTTTGAGAAACGAAATGGCAGCCGATATTCAAGCCAATCAGAATCTCATGGAGAATCTGCTCCATTTCTCTGTAAAATGGTTGGATAACAAAAGACAGGCAGATTCCGTTCGACGTTTCTTCTCACACTTAGGGGATAGAAGAGCAACGAGCAGCTAGCCGGCGCGGATGCACTCCTATTCCTACACCCGATTTATAGCAATTCCATTCATGACGATGCTATTGATTTGATTGCGCCGCTTTTTTATACGCTTCCTGATAGGCTTGAAGCGCTTTCATCGCTTCCTTCCAAAGTTCATCAGGATTTGGCGCTTCTTGTTCAGGCACACGGGGCATTATGGATTCCGAAGGCACCTTTTTCCCAACCTCAATCGTTTCCCGCATCGCGGCGTCAAATGAAGAATCGGAGGCGACTTGATGCTCATTCACCACCACCGCAACTTCCTTAAGTCTCGGGCGCCCGCCTGCTTCTCCGGAACTGAATCCATCAGTTCTATCGGCACGCTCTGATTTCTCTGCCATCGTATAGATGGGTTCAACGAAAAAGATTCCGCCCTCAATCGGAATCACGTGGAGGCTTCCGCGGCTAATCGTATTCGATGTCTTCCAGTTCAGAAATTTTTCGGACAACTGACTATTAATCTCTTCTTCAATATGCCTAGGGCCGTCAACGCCATCCGGATTCGACAACACATAAACAATACGTTCCCCATAGTAAGGTTCATCGCAACGGGCAACCATCCACGCTTTCATTTTACGTTCCTTCGTTGATGGCCTGAACGGAATCATATTGACAAATTCCGTCTGATTTTGGCCAGGGAGTTTGAGCATCGCATAATACGGCATCATCTCCTGATTAATCGCCCACTTTATGTCCTTATCAGCGTTTGATTTTGTCGCAGGGCCGTAGACTTCCAGGGGAATCTTCCACTGCATCCCTTCAAATAAAAAAACAGTCGGGTCCGTGACGTGATAATCCCCATACATTTTTGCTTGAATGCGCGTCAGGTAGTCCGGAAATCGTAAATGCATCCGCAAACCTTCCGGCATCTCATCAGTTCCTTTAAACAAATTTGGAAAAGCCTTTTGATACGTCCCTATCATTGCCTCATTCTCTTTCACGGCGTAGAAATTTACCGCGCCAGAATAGGCATTCACGACAGCAACCCCCGAATTTCTTATATAATTGAATCGCTTAAAAAGGGGCTCCGCATCCAGCGCGTTAGCGGGGAGAAGTGAAGTATCATCCTCATAATATTGCGCATTAGGGTACCATTTGCTGGTGACGTAGAAATCGATAATCCACCATAATTCGCCATTGTTAATAACAATGTACGGGTCCGCATCGTAGTCAAGGAACGGGGCGATGTGTGATAGGCGGTCCCGTACAATCTTTTGGCCATTCCGCGTACCAATCTTTCGCCAGAACATCACCCGGCTCTCCGTTGATAACGCATCACTCCGCAGAATCTGAAAGGAGGCAAACCTTATCGCAAAACAGAGGCGCCGGAACCAGCCTTCTAACGCGACGCCGCCTGTGCCGGTATAATGATATCCCGTTTCTGTTTCAGCTGGAACTTGTTGCAAATCCGAGGCTGTGTCCGTAGATACCGCTGTTACAACGTTATATTCGGCTTCTTTGGTGTTAACAACGACATAATCGTGCGTCATTTCCCCATAATAGATGCGAGGCTGCGTTACCTCTAACTCCGGATATTTATCCATCTGTTTTACTGATATGTCCTCTTCCTGTGGCGTTTCCGCTGAACCTTTATCAGTTGGATGAGTTGAGTGCCGCTGGTTTGATATCGCTTCTACCCAGAAAACAGGTTGCTCACCTTGAGCAACGTTCACAGGCGCAACATATACACCATACCCATGTGTAAACCCGAGTTTTAGATGCCCCCACTCGAAACTCGAATCCCTTCTGTCATTTGAATCGGAATCCGGTTCTATTTCACGCGCTGCGATTAACACTTGTCTGTACTGTTTCTTCGCTTCAGTCATCGGCGAAGGGCCTTTTTCTCCGTCTCTGGACAACGCTACATTTGTGAGATTTGGTGGCATGCTAACGTGGTACCTATCAACATCTGTATACGGATGAAAATTGTGATGTTTCACAAGATAATCTGCACGTAGTACATCATATAATATACGCCTATCCCAGAGTTGGACATTATCTCGGACTGCCTTGTTCCTATCGCCTTCTATCATTTCTAACGTCGCTGCCCCCGGTTTATACTCTTTTTCCACAATTGTATCTAAATCAAAGGCTGCCCGCGTATCTTTAATATGCTGTTCGAGATACGGTTTTTCCACAATAAGTGCGTTGCCCGTTGATTTTACATCCCATAAATGCACGGCTTGTGGATAAGCATGAATCAAACCTAAATAACTCGCGCCCCACACACACATTACCGTATACCACAGAAATCGCTTACGCCAGAAAAAGTTAAATAGAATGACGATACCCAGACAAAGCAGAATCACACGATAGACGTTGGTTGCACCTTCAAGCCGAACATCGACATAAAACATCCCATGAATTGTTGACAGCGAAGACGAGAGCGGCGACGTGTAAACCTTTCCCCATAAATTCACATAGCTACGCCATAAATTGACTCCTAACAAAAGCAGCCATAAGATAGAGCCGTGCACAACCATATATTTTTTTACACGCACCATCGTCCGTGCATCACGACGATAGTAAAAGTTATAGAGCAAGGCGACAATAATGCATGTTACCCATAGCAATATTTCCACCCAGAGGCTTACCCATTTATGGATGGGGAAACTGAAAAGATAGAAATTCCGTTCTTTTCCTAAAAGTATCGGTTCTACGTTTGCTGGAGGGCGGTTCAGGTAACGGAAAAAGGCATCTTCTAAAAAAAATAGAGTTGTCGCAAAGATTAATGAGAGGAAAACGGTTATACAGAAAACCGTACGTTGAAAAGAGACTGTCCGAGTATGGTTCCACCGCCCAAATTCACGTGACTCCGGACACAGGCGATTCGCAAACGCCGCGTTCAGATGCATAAAACTGAGGGCAAACAAAAAGAAAGCCCCGAAGATACCCCAACGCCAAAACACGCGCTTCCAAAAAACATCCGCATAACCAACGCTTTCAAACCAGAGGTGCTCGGTATATAAATACGCGATAGGAACGGTACTGCTGCACACAATCAAGCCCCCGAGAAACCAAAGCAGATACCCTTGAAAACGGAACCAACGATGCCGAGATTTTACGTTACCATAACCAATCCCCTTCCGATAACGAAAAATCCCCCAGACTAACGTGACGACGACGAGGATAAGACAGATGCCGAGCTGCGAAATTGCGAAATTAACTGACATAACTTTTTCCGATTTTTATATCTCTTCGTATGAGAAAAGAGAAAAGCTAATGCTGAGATGGTTCTTCAGAATCTCATCTTAAATTCTCGAAAAGGAGTAGATGTAGTTCACCTTTAGATACTTTATCTCTTTCTCCAATCGGTTAAGACGTTTCTGATTCTTCCCCATCCAAATACTTCAATGGACTTTCGACGAGGTAATCTCCTGAATCCTCAAGAAACTGCTGGAGCAGAAAAACGTGCCCAGCACCGATAATCAGTAATATCCGGTCTTCGGCGGCGAATTCAGTAATCCGCGTTATGTTCACAAAAATCTTGAGATTTCTTGAATACCAACTATGCGCCACCCAATTCGCTCCTGGGTAGTGTGTACCCCGTCCAATCTGCGCCTGCCGCAAATACCCTTGGTGTTCACTAAGTCGCCCTTCTGAGTGGTTGAGCCGCTTGTAAATCTCCACCATGTTCTCATATTTTTCCGACTCAACCCAGGTTACGCCGTCCTCATCCTGTGTAACTTTCCCGTCTGTCGGCGGGGGAGGCAACAAATGCTCTTGAGCGTGGGTTTTTGCAAACTCGTCGTAGCGCAGCAAATCCGTATCAATTTTATCAAGAATCGGCCAGGACGCCGGCCAATAATCGACACAATACAGCTTTGAATGTTCCATCTCCTTGGCTAACCGAAAGCCAATCTGGTCACCTTCACCCCGCTTAAGTTCATAAGTTCCTTCCAAGTAGTCTTGATAGTCTGTCTGAATTCCCTGCTCGAATCTTTCATCTACTTCAAGGGCTATTTTGGTGGGTTTAAACCGTTTGAGCAGCTGAACAAGTTCTTCGATTTCACGTTGACGCTTCGGGGCGAGAACGTCATCCATTCTTTTATTGAACGTGTCCATCCCTGGATTCGCTAAGTGTTCACCGCCGAGAATCATTATTGTTGGTTTCGGTATCATTGACTTCATATCTCTTGTCAATCCTTCTATTTATTGGTAGTATCTCTGCCTAACATCAATATCAGAAAGACGATTAACGGTATTGAATGGAATTCACATGTTGCTGATATTTTCGGAAACCTCTCACCTATCTGTTTTTACAACGACTCAATCTATTCTCTATAATTCGCTTCGGGTTGCTTGAATTTTCAAAACCCTCCCAAAATTTTCCTGCTGCTTCATGATTGGAGATTGTAATTTAGAGCATACCAGAAAATCTCAACTTCGGCAATACTTAAAATCGTAAAGGGATTTCTGTTGCTTTTTAGAATGCGCCTCTTGCTCGTGAAATTTTATCGATTGCATGATGAACAGAATTCGGTTAAACTTGGGTTAAGCAGTCAATTAGTGCCCCGCAATCTATGAAGAACGGTGTGAAAAAATAGAGTACTTATCATGGGGAATCCTTATTCGTTGTCTGCTTCCCCTCAGATTTGATAACAGCATGCTGCCGTAAAAAAAAACCGGAAGAGGCGTTACAACCTTCTTCCGGTTAATTATGTCCCGTCAGTATTTAACCTTCTGCCCGGAGTTGAATGAGCTTATTCACAGCATGAATGTATGCTTTTGCGCTGGCTTCAATGATATCTGTGCTTGCGCCGCGTCCGGTAATAAGATTACCGTTATCTTGAACTTTTAGGGTTACCTCCCCGATTGCATCCTCGCCCTCAGTGACGGAGCGAATCTGATAATCAAGTAGATTGAGTCGGAATTTAACAATCTGCCCGATTGCCTTGAATGCGGCATCAACGGGCCCATCTCCGGTAGATGCGCTCTCAACAATGCCATTTTCTGTCTTGATGCCGACTGTCGTCGTGGGTGAAATCCGGGTGCCGCTGACGACTTGAATATAATTCAGTTCAAAATGCTCCGGGACATCCCGAATTTCATCTACCATGATTGCTTCAAGGTCCGCGTCGTGTACCGCTTTTTTCTTATCGGCAACCTTCAGGAAACGTTCGTAAATTTTGTCTAATTGCGCTGTCTGGACTTCATAGCCGAGTTCATTGAGACGGTGTTTGAGCGCATTGCGTCCGGAACGTGGACTCAGAATGAGTTGGCTCTCTTTCCATCCAATCTCTTTCGGGTCGATGATTTCAAAGGTGACGCGTGATTTGATAATTCCGTCTTGGTGTATTCCGGAGCTATGTGCGAAGGCGTTCTCCCCGACGATGGCCTTGTTAGGCTGAACAGGGATTCCCATGGTTCGGCTAACCCTTCGACTAATCGGTACAATTTCGGTTGTATTAATGTCGGTGTAGTATCCTTTGAAGTAGTCGCGTCGTGTGCGAATTGCCATGACAATTTCTTCAAGGGCGGTATTTCCCGCGCGTTCTCCGAGCCCGTTGATAGTGCATTCAACTTGCCGGGCGCCCGCCTCTATTGCATGTAGGCTATTTGCGACAGCGAGCCCTAAGTCGTTATGGCAGTGAACACTGATAATGGCATCCTCAATATTTGTGACATTCTTCTTGATTCCTGCGATGAGATTCCCGAATTCGGATGGCAGTGTCCAGCCGACGGTTTCGGGAATATTCACAATCTGCGCGCCTGCTTCGATAGCAGCTTCAACAACTTTGTAAAGGAATGCGCGCGCTGTGCGCCCGGCATCCATTGGTGAAAATTCAACGGTAGCATGTGGATGTTCAGCACACAACTCCTTTGCGTATTCGATGGCATCAACCGCCATTCTCAGGGTGTCTTCTGGTGTTGTACGCGTAATCCGTTCCATGTGAATTGCTGACGTACCAACAAAAGTATGAATGCGTGCCCGCGGTGCGTCCTGAATCGCCTTCCAGGCGGCAGTGACGTCCTTCTCAACAACACGGGATAACGCGCAAATTTCGGGGCCGTCAACGTCACTAGCTATCCGTTGCACGGCATCAAAATCTCCCGGTGAGGAGATGGGGAATCCGGCTTCAATCACATCGACATTTAATTTCGCGAGGTGCTTCGCAATCTCCAGTTTTTCCTCAATTCCGAGCGCGGCGCCCGGCGTCTGCTCTGCATCGCGCAGGGTGGTGTCAAATATATGGACCTTCTGTGGTTTACTTTGAAAATCGTCCACGGGTGTCTTCCTCCAAAAAGACGCTTCTTCCAAACGTGGTTCCCAGAGATTCTAATTTGAACGTAGGGCGAAGCCAGAGAGCTTGCCCTACGATAATGCAAATCAGCAATGACTTAAAGACGTTCCTGCTGAGTTTATATCTCTCTGCCAACGGCATGGGCAATAGGCTTGAGCTCCTTCATGAGCTGCTCAAATTGCTCCGGAAACAGTGACTGCGCCCCGTCGCCCGTCATAGAATGGTCCGGGTTGTGATGCACCTCAAGCAAGAGTCCATCAGCGCCTGACGCGACAGATGCCTTCGTCATATCACTGACGAGGCTCCGGATGCCGGTTCCATGACTCGGGTCAACGATGATGGGCAGGTGGCTCAATTCATGAACGACAGGTACGGCGTTAAGATCCAGCGTGTTGCGTGTGTGAGTTTCAAAGGTTCGGATGCCCCGTTCACACAAAACGACATCCGGGTTCCCTTCCGCGAGAATGTATTCTGCGGCGAGGAGCCACTCCTCAATGGTTGAACTCATGCCTCGTTTCAGGATAACAGGTTTCCGCGCTTTACCAACCTCACGCAAGAGGTAGTAATTCGTCATGTTCCGAGTACCGAGTTGAAAAATATCGGTGCATTGCCCCACTAAATCGACTTCATGGGGTGTCATCACTTCTGTAACGATGCCGAGCCCTGTCGCGCTTTTGGCTTCGGTGAGCATTTCGAGGGCGTGTTCACCATAGCCTTGGAAGCTGTACGGGCCAGTGCGTGGTTTGAAAGCACCGCCTCGGATGAAACTGGCACCCGCTTTTTTGACTTTTTGTGCAATCGCAACAATCTGTTCAGTGCTTTCCACCGCACACGGGCCAGCAATCACAGGGAGCTGCTTTCCACCAATTTTTGTGCCATTGACAGCAATAACCGTCGGTTCATCGCGAAATTGGCGACTCGCCAATTTGAACGGCGCGGTAATCGGCATTGTGCGTTCAACCCCAGACATCGACTCTATCGGAATATCACCAAGCAATGTTTTATCCCCTATCACACCGATAACGATGCGTTGCTCACCGGTTGATACTTGTGCTTTCAATCCAACACTCTGGATTCGCTGCACAACCGCGTCAATTTGTTGTTGTGTTGCATCGGTTTTGGTAACAATTACCATTTTTGTGAACTTCCTCCGACAAATAACCTTATATCAAATTACGTTAATGTGTTGACTCTCGTTACGCGGGCATGCAGATTTCGTAATCGTTTCACCTTTCAATTCAATAGCCATCTCGCTAACGCCGATGCAAAAGCTGCCGTGTGGCGCGCCTACACGTGTGAAAGTAATGCGAATAACGGCGCTTTGGTATGCGCCCATCTTTTCTTCCGTGCCAACTTGATACGGGCATATCATCGATTTCTTAACCCCATGCTGTACTGCGTTAAAAAAAATATCCCAACATCGAAGGTTTTCGACATCGGGTGGTGATAAGCATTATGAAAATCTGAGACTTCCATCAATTTTCTGATTGCTAGCGAACCTTCACCACCCTACAGTTACGGTGTAAATAAAGCGGAAACCCGAGGAGAAAAAACGTCCACGCGCACAAATAGTCGTTACGTAAACTAGCCAAAGTACGGGGGACTCGGTTGGCTTGCGTTGTGAAGATGGTGCTGTATTCAATCGTTTCCAGCATTCGATACTCAATTCCGAGCGCGGCAGTCGTCTGATATCGCCACACGCTACATTCAAAATTATTCGCACTTTAACAGGTTAAGACGTGATGCCCGACAAAGCGTTTAAAAAATTACAATAAATCCCACTAATATATTACCGCAATTTACGGGAAAAGTCAAATTCTTTTTTAATTTTACTGTAGAAGTTCTGATAATCGGGGGAGTCAACGGATAATTTCCCCATCAATTTGGCTAATTAGGGGAAACTGTGCTTCACAGCCCGTGGAATCGACAAGATGCACGTTATATTCTGCTAAATTGTGCCCGCACAAGTTTAAGACTGTAGGGAAAATATCAACGGAACGGATGTACTCTTCTGCAATGGACACGTTAATGGCAAGCGGAATATGCAGATGTTCCGCAAGTAACGCACCGTGGGTAGCGTGATGTTCAGGAAGCTCATACCGCGCACGTAAATCATAACCGTTTTCAGCACTTAAAACCAAGTCACCGGCTCGATGGCTCTGGAAGATTTGCCAAAGTTGAACGATAGCATCAGGATAGGCGGTATTGTACGTCTCACGTAGTACCTCGCGTGAGAATAACTTGTCATAATTGATGCCGTATCTGAGTGGCGCACCTTGCTCCGATTCGTAGGAAAAGTAGGGGAGCGCTCCAGCTAGCTCTTTTGTCGGATGACGTGTGATACGCGCCTTTCCCGTTCGGTTTTGCACGATAATACTTCCGTCTCGGCTTTCACCTGCAATAAGGGCTAATCCCTCAAGTTCTAAAAGTGCTTCCACAACACCGCGCTGCTGGAGATATTCAAAAGGAAGGCGTTCGCCCCACCCTCGTACCCGGGTACCGGTGCCTAAATCAACGTCTTCATTTTTAAAGTAGAGATGCGTCATACCATTGCCGGAAACCATGCTTGCACAGGTAGCACCGCGTTGCCAAAGACGTGGATAATGTAAACACTGCCACCCGGCATTATTGAGAAATTGCACGACATCAATATGCGTATGCGTATTCGTCATCCCGTGGTCACTTGTAATCAGAATCAGGGTTTCGTCAAAGGCATTATCTCTTTTCAACGTGCGCGCGATATTCCCGATGGTGGCATCTATTTCGCGATAGGTTTCAAGCACCTCTGGCGAGTACGTATGCGAAAGATGCGAAAACGTGTCCACTGCCGGAAAAAGGCACATGATAAACTTGTCACCGGCTTCCACGGCTCGACATAAACGACGACATGCAATCCGGTTCACGAATCGCCAGCGATGCGAGAAATGCGCGTAGGTATAAGCAAACGGTTTAACCCATCGCGTCAAATTTTTTTCCGGGGGACACCCGCGCGCGAGCGGATTATAAATGTTACTCACAGGCGAAAAGAAGTCAAACAGCGTCGGAAAATCTGAGGGCATATCCTTCTCGAAACTCAGTGCGTCAAGTCCCATATAACTGCACACACCCGGACGTTTAAATCGATAAGGGTTCTGAAACTCAGTTTTGGAGAGCCACCGGATGCCCGGAATGTTCGCTGTTCCGGGAAAGAGTCCCATGAAAAATGGCGTAAAGGCAGGTCCGGTTGTTGACGGAAAAACGGAAACGGCTTTTTTTAGACACCCGGGTTCGACAACGTATTTTTTGATGTTTGGCAGTTCGCCGTTTTCGACCAAATCCTTAAAGATATGATAAGGGGCACCATCAATTAGAAGAAAAATAAACCGCTTGAACGGGGGATTCATTGATTCCATGGTGACTCCCGATTGTGAGTACCGGCCGTAATCCGAGGCCCAGCTTCCGCAGTTCCTACCATATCAGGGTTCATTCAAAAATGATACGGTGGTAGGACTTTTTCCCTGCGCGCAAGAACAAGGCATCCTTATCAAGTAGGGTTTCATCAACAACGGTACCTATGTCGCGATACTGCTTTTCGTTGATATAGGCACCCCCTTGCTGAATGAGGCGCCGCGCTTCGCTACGGGAGTTCACCAACCCAACTTCATGGAATAACCGCATGATGGAAATGCCGGATTGAATGCGCTCACGTTGAATAACAGATGTCGGCATTGCAGTCAAATCGAGGCAGCCGCCCCCAAATGCAGCACGCGACGCAGCCTGGGCACTGTCAGCTTCAGCTTTTCCGTGGGCAAGTTTCGTTACTTCATAGGCGAGGACAGCTTTTGCCTCTCGAATGGCTTCATGCTCAAGTTTACCGAGGCGCCTGACTTCATCAATAGAGAGAAAAGTGAAATAGCCTAAGAATCTTTCAACGTCCCTGTCATCGGTATTAATCCAGTACTGATAAAAATGGTAGGGCGATGTCCGTTTCGCATCGAGCCAGACTGCACCGTCGGCGGTTTTTCCCATCTTTGCGCCGCCCGCACTGGTGAGCAGCGGAAAGGTGAGGGCCTCTACCCGTTGCCCCTCAATCCGGCGGACGAGTTCAACGCCTGCAAGGATATTGCTCCATTGATCATCGCCGCCAAACTGGAGAACGCAGCCATGTCTCTGATAGAGGTAAAGGAAGTCATAAGCTTGGAGAAGTTGATAATTGAATTCAAGGAACGAAAGCCCTACCTCGCGTTCCAACCGTTGCCGATAGCCTTCTGCACGAATCATTTCATTGACGCGGAAGTATCTGCCAATCTCCCGGAGAAAATCAATATAATTAAGAGACAATAACCAATCCGCGTTATTAAGGAACAGCCCTTCTTTATCACCATGATGGGACCCGGCATGCTGAAGTTTTAGGTAACGCTGGAGTTGCTTTAGGATACCAGTACCATTCGCTTCAATTTGTTCCAACGGCATCAGTTGGCGCATCGCGGTTTTGTCGCTCGGGTCACCTACCATCGTTGTCCCGCCTCCGATAATTGCTATCGGTTGATGTCCTGCCCGTTGTAAGTGTGCCATCGCCATGATGGGAACAAGACTCCCAACGTGGAGACTATCAGCGGTTGGGTCAAAACCGACGTAGTAGGAAATCTGCTTTTCTGATAGCAGGGCAGCCACCCGTTCTTCATTGGTACACTGTTGGACAAACCCGCGTTCCTTGAGGGTTTCAAAAACGTTCTCCATTTTTCACTCCTTATTCGGGCGTATCACGGATGTTGGTGCGCCTCGCTACACCTCATAAAAAAAATACCCAACATCAAAATATTTTCGACATTGGATGGTACTAAAACGTTATGAAAATCTCCTTTGCATTAAATGCTATCATAATTTACAGTAAAAGTCAAATCCTTTTTTTAGTTTCACCGGAGAAGGCTTGATAACGAGTATTGTCATCTCGCAATTTTCACATCACTGATTGAAGGAAAATACCGACAGTTGACAAAAAAGTACGCAAGTGATAGACTATAGAGAATCTTTTGGAGGGAAAAGACATGGAACTCGCGGCGCTTGATACGCCTGTTCTTACCGTAGAGCTGGACGTTCTTGAACGTAATATTGACGATATGGCAGCGCACTGTGCTCATATCGGAATCGCGCTCCGCGTGCACTCAAAAACGCATAAGGTTCCAGAGATTGCGAAACGTCAACTCGCTGCTGGTTCTCAGGGGGTAACGTGCCAAAAAATCGGTGAAGCAGAGGCGATGGTAGATGCCGGAATTGACAATATCCTAATCCCTTATAATATAGTCGGTACACCAAAATTAAAACGGCTGACAACGTTGGTAAACCGGGCAAATATCATCGTTGCAGCGGATTCTGAAGAGACGATATCGGGCATCTCTGAGCATGCGAACCGGTACAAGTCTGTTGTTTCGTTGCTGATAGAGTTGGACACCGGTGGCGGACGGTGTGGTGTCGGTTCAGCACAGGAGGCGCAAATGCTCGCCCGTCAAGCTGTGACGTCGCCCGCACTCGATTTCCAAGGCATCATGACGTACCCAAGTCATTCTCGGGCGAAAGCGTTTCTTGAAGAAACGGTTGACTTGCTCTGGCGCGATGGCATACCTGTTAATGTTATCAGCGGGGGCGGCACTGGGGCTGAAGAGACATCAAAGGAAATTGGCTGTACAGAAACGCGAAGCGGCTCCTATGTCTACGAGGGGATGACGCGCATCGGTAATTCCAGCATGTTGCACCCGAAACGTTGCCCGCTGCGGATGATTGTCACCGTGGTGAGTACACCTACAGTAGAGCGGATTATCATTGACGGTGGACAAAAAACGTTTACCAGTTACCCACCAACGCCTTATGGACATATCATCGGATATCCGAATGCGAAAATCTATGGAATGTCGGTTGAACATGGCCATGTAGATGTCAGCGAATGTTCGCATCGGTTTCGCGTCGGCGAACGGTTAACTGTAATTCCGCTACATCAAGGGATGACAAGTAACCTTCACGATGAACTGGTGGCAGTACGAGGCGATAAGGTTGAGGCGATTTGGAAAATTGCTGGCAGAGGTAAAGTCAAATAAGAGGAGATTTATCATGATTCGACCGGCTCCCGCACAAAAGGCGCACTGGGAAGAGGAGGGATACCTTGTCTTTGAAAATGCGATTCAAGGCGAAAAGCTGAAGCGCCTCCAAATGGCGTTTGACTACTGGGCGGAAAAGTGTAAGGCGGAATGGTTGGATAGAGTTGAAGCGGCGGAGGCAGCAGCGACTTTTTATGATATTCCGAATCCGCTTGAAAAAGATACGATTTTTATCGATATTATTGATTACCCAACTTATTATGGGGCTTTGATGGAATTCACCGATGATGAACTGATTTTGTTGGGGCCACAGGTTCGCACTGTCGCACCTTGGCCGGTGAGTTATACAGGCTGGCACCCAGACGTGCCGCAGCAAAATCCGCTTCACATTAAAGTGCAAATTTACGTTAACGATGTCGGGCCACGGTGTGGCGAATTCGCTTATGTGCCGGGGAGTCATAAACCAGATGCGGGGCCTTATACACGCCCCCTCAGGCAGGAGAGCATGCCAGGGCACAAAACTTTTTCCGGTAAAGCCGGGACAGCAATTCTGTTCAATTCCTACGGGTGGCACGTCTCTATGGATAACCACTCGGATGTGCCACGCAAATCAATTATTCTAATCTATGAGAAGGGAACCCCGGGGCGTGTTAGCCCGAAGCAGTTTGAGGCGATTTCGGAATATTGCACAACACCGGCACGGCGTAAACTTTTCAGCTTGGCATAACAGGAGCAAGTTTATCATGCCACGAATTGATGCACACGTTCATGTATTTGCAAAGGACTCCGCTGAATTTCCGAGGCAGACAACACCCGTGTACCCAGCAGAACGCGAAGAAACCGCGGAGAAACTGTTGGGTGAGATGGAAAAATATCAAATCGAACAGGCTGTACTCGTCCAAATTGGCGGCACAAGTTTGGAACAGCACAAATATCTCCTGCACTGCCTAAAAACCTATCCGAAACAATTTTTAGGAATTGGGTTGGTTCCTGTAGAAACGCCACGTCCGGAAGAGCACATGGCAAAATTGGCAGAGGGTACAGGGGTAATCGGCTTCCGCCTTTCTACGATTGGCGGCCCCCGCGATATTTTCGCCAAGATGGATGTCCGAAAATTCCAGTCCTATCGCATTTGGAAGTATGCCGCTGAACAAGATTATGTGCTCTGGCTCTATCCGCGTTCTATTGATGCACATCTGCTGCCGTATCTTATCCAAGAATTTCCACAAGTCCGCGTCGCTCTCAATCATCTCGGAATGTGCCCCGGAAAAGGAAAATTCAGGTGGGATGAGCATGGAAGGCCCCGGATTGAAGTGACGTCTTACAACCTCGCAATGCACACAACTTACCGATTGGCACGTTTTGAGAATGTGACAGTCCATTTATCGGGGCAGTACGCATTCAGTAAAGAAGACTTCCCGTATCAGGAGCTCTCCGGTTGGCACCGGAGCCTCTTGACTGATTTTGGGGCAAAACGGTTGATGTGGGCAACAGATTTTCCGTGGATTTTGGAGCATCCGGGATACGGTGAACTCACTACCGTTATAGAGCAGCTCTTGCCAAACCTATCTGAATCTGAACTCGCAGACATTATGGGAGGGAACGCGAAACGATTTTTGCGGTTTCCCGATTTAGGTTAAGAAATAACCGATTTCTACCGGGAGCGAAAGCGAGAAAGCCCATAAAATAGAAATAGAATCAGGAACGTGCCGCACGCAATGCTGATAGGGGATGTAATTCCAAGCGCCGCCGGAAAATATCCGCACACTATCGCCAATGCCGCAACGGTGAGACTGTAAGGCAATTGCGTTCTGACATGATGTAAAGCATCACAATTGCTAGCGATAGAACTGAGAATTGTCGTATCTGAAACCGGTGAACAGTGGTCCCCGAAAATTGCGCCGTCAAGGACAGCTCCGAGACAGATGACTGTTGTGATGCCGTAAACCTCATTATCAAGTAAAAACGCGACGGGAATCGCTGTCGGAATGAGAATCGCCATCGTTCCCCAGCTGGTACCTGTCGCAAAAGAGGTTAGAGACGCAATCGCGAAGACGAGCAGTGGAAACCAGAGGGGGGATACGATATCTTCTAGCATCGCTGCGAGAAATTGCCCTGTCATCAGCCTATCACAAGAGGCTTTTAGCCCCCACGCTAATAAGAGTATGCTTAAAGGCAGGAGACTCCCTTTCACCCCCGTCCAGACGGCTGTACCAATGTCTGCAAATCGCAATTTTGAGAGGCAACGGGCAGATATAATCGCAATAAGGAAAGATAGCGTGGCGCCGAGCGCGAGCACCATGACGTTGTTTGCATCTGAAAGCGCATCGCGCCAAGCAGTGAAAGAAAAGATAGAACCGTTACTCACTCTTGAAAGCGCGTCTTCCCAAGCAGCAAGTGAAAAAATAGAACCGGCCTGACTGCCATCTACCCAGAAACCGAAGGGCAGCAATCCCAAAAGGGCGAAGAGGGGGAACACCGCTGACAACGGGTGGACGACAGTATTTGGAACACGCGTGAAATTCGCCGTGCTCCCTATGGCTTGCGCATCAGGCGCAGAAACCGCGCCTGTCTTGCGCGCCCGCGTTTCCGCCTTCTCCATTGGCCCATAATCCTCACCGCTGATGGCATTCACTAAGACGAAGATAATCGTAAGAATACAGTAAAACCGAAAACCGAGGGCGTCAAAAAACATCGAATATCCATCAGTGGGTATCCCTATCGTTTTGGCTACATCGTTAAAGAGCCCAACCTCATAACCTATCCAAGTGCTAACAAAAGCAAGCCCCGCAATCGGCGCGCTCGTTGAATCTACCAGGTAAGCCAATTTTTCACGACTCACTCGATGATGTTCACTCAAAGGACGCATCGTCGCGCCAACAAGAATCGCATTGGAATAATCACCGATAAAGATAACTATTCCCATCAAAGCCGTCATGAATTGGGTGGAACGGGGACCGGTAGCATAGCGGGAAAGACTGATGATAACCCCTTCAATCCCGCCTGACGCTACCACCACCGAAATCATTGCCATGATGATACCGACAAACAGAATAACCCAGGCATTGAAAAAATCTATACCGTCGTTCGTGATAGTCACCGCACGAGCAGCCCAGACTACCTCCGTCAGAAAACCGTGGAGGGTTGGATGCTGTTTAATCCAAGAAAGGAAAATGCCTACTCCAACCGCTATTCCGAGGCTCAGCAGCAACCGGGTTGTCAGAATGGCTAAGGTGACGGCCAGGAGAGGGGGAATAGTACTGTACCATACTAGCTCAAGAGTGGAAGAGTGAACACGAGACGCCTGCCACATGCAGACAAAACAGATACCTAAAAATATCGGGACGCTAATCAGAATTTTCAGTTTGTAATTCAACATTTACTCCCTTATCGCTGAAATTAACCTTTCACTTATCATATCCTAAATGTTGATGGAATATAAAACGAAAAAAATGGTGTCAAAGTGCTTTGGGGTGGACATGCCACAGATGCTGCAGCCGTTGCGATTGCGGGATTGCTACACAAATCCTATTATATCATTATTATATCAAAAAATAATTGCCAAAAAATGTGTTTTTTATAGAATGCGCTTGGCGATGTATCTTCACGTCGAAAGGGCGCTGCCCTGATGCAGACGTGAATTTCATCAGGGCAGCGCCCTATTTTTAAATGTTTATCCGAAGCCCTGACATCGCTCGCAATTCGCTCAAATCCAACCGAATATGCCGGGAGAAATCTTCTTCATTTTAAGTTCTCCGGATTTAACGCTTCCAATGCCGGATAGACAAATTGTCCGTTCTTCCGAATTAGGTTTCCGTCGAAATATATTTCGCCGCCCCCATGTTCTGGCGTTTGAATCATCACAAGGTCCCAATGGATATTAGAGCTGACGCCATTTTCTGTTTCTTTGTAAGCCTGGCCGGGTGTGAAATGAAAGGAACCGGCAATCTTCTCATCAAACAGAATATCAAGCATCGGGGCGGTTATATATGGGTTGAACGCAATCGCAAATTCGCCGATATAACGCGCGCCGTCGTCCGTATCGAGAATCTCATTTAACCGCTTGCTATTGTTTGCTGATGCCTCAACGATTTTCCCTTTTTCAAAGCGGAATCGAATGTCAGTAAACGTTGTTCCTTGATAGATTGTGGGGGTATTGAAAAGGATAGTGCCGTTGATGGAATCTCGCACCGGTGCAGTGAAGCACTCGCCATCAGGGATATTTTTCTCGCCAGTGCAAGGAATAACGGGAATATCCTTGATGCTAAATCGCAAATCGGTGTCCTTTCCCAGGATGTGAACTTCGTCTGCTGCCTCCATCAGTTCTTTCAGTGGTAACACAGCACGTTCCATTCGGCTGTAATCAAGTGTACAAACGTCGAAATAGAAATCCTCAAACGCCTCCGTACTCATATTCGCTTGCTGTGCCATTGCTGGCAGGGGCCACCGTAAAACAACCCATTTTGTGTTTGGTACGCGAACATCAAAATGAACGGGCCGGAGCCACAGTTTTTCATAACGCTGGATTGCTACTGGCGGTACGTCTGACATCTCTGTAATGTTATGATTGCCTCGTATGCCGATATAAGCCTGCACCTGTTCCATACGATACGTTTCGTATTCTCCAATCCTTCTGATTCCGGCGTCATTTCCGCCCAGGATAATTTCACGTTGGATACGATTCTGCTTAAGTTCAACGAGCGGAATTCCGCCCGCTTTCCGCACGGCGCGGATGATGGCAATAATCATTTCTTGCGGAATGTCGACGCCTTCGATTAGCACAAATTCGCCGGTTTGGATTTTGGTAGAATGTCTCGTGAGTACGTTTGCAAGTTCATCAAATCTCGTGTCGTGCATAGTGTCCCCTTTCTTAAAGATGTCGCTCTTGTTTAATTTTAAACATTTCCGTTCAGAGTCCTTACCACGTTTTTTAGGAAAGATCTTCCACACACTCTATCGGCACAGACGCGTAACAGATGTGTATTGCCGGGTGTATCGTTCGCGCCCAACCCTCGTTCAATCACCTGTGTGTATGGCGCTGCCATGAACCACCCGGCGAATCTATGTTCCAATCGTTCCGGTGAGCGAATTGCGATGAGCCCGGCAATCTCTGCCGCTTGGAAGTCCAAGAGAAAATCAACATTCCAGTACAAGGTTTTCCCCTGTTTTGGCAATAGCGCCCCAATTCCTAAACCTTGTTCAGTAAATTGGCGTATCATGATGTTACGAATTCGGTGTGGTGGTTTATTCTGACTTCTTGTTGCGTGCCGGATGAGTCTCCGTGCCAATGAAGCCGGGCCTTTTTCCGCAAGGGCTGAACCGACGTAGATATAAGAACTGGCGGGGAGTGAAATCATTTTGCCACCCTTGAACCTTCCAAAACGTAATGATACCTGTTCTTTGAGGTGAATCCACAGAATATAAGTCCCCGCCTGCGAAACATCACCGATGATAACGATATTTGGCGTTTCTGCTGAGTCCCCAAATGCATCAAAAAGCGAATGAAGCATCAAAATTATCTCTGTTTTCCCCAGACGCAACTTACCAATCCATAACCAATTGCACCAATAACCGGACCCCGTACCCGGATGCGCCCTCAGGAATATACGTAGAATCCTTCATGCCCCAGGCGGTTCCGGCGATGTCCAAATGCACCCATGGATAGTCCTCCACGAATTTTTTTAGAAACGCGCCGCCTGCAATCGTCCCTGCGGTACCGTCCCCGATATTCTGCACGTCGGCTACTGTGCTTTTAATGCCTTTGTCGTAGTCGTCCCAAAGTGGTAATTCCCAAACACGTTCATGCGTTTTCTCGGCGGCAGTTCTCACCCGTTCCATTAGTGCCGGCTCGTTGGCCATCGCGCCGGCGGCGATATGTCCGAGGCAGGTGATTACGGCCCCTGTCAACGTCGCTAAATCGATAACGGCTTTCGGATTATACTGGGCCGCCCACCCGAGCGCATCCGCTAAAATTAGTCGTCCTTCCGCATCGGTATTGAGAATCTCAATCGTTTTTCCACCGTATGATGTTACAACGTCGCCGGGTTTAATCGCCTTGCTGCCCGGCATATTTTCCGTTGTGGCGATGAGTCCGATGACGTGCAAATCCGGTTTGAGCGTGCCAATCACTTGCATGGCGCCTAGTACCGCCGCGGCGCCGGACATATCGTGCTTCATCTCATGCATCCCGCGTCCCGGCTTGAGCGAAATTCCGCCGGTATCAAAGGTAATACCTTTTCCGACGAGGACAACCGTATCTTGGGTTTCACCCTCCGGAGTGTGTTCCAAAATGATAAACCGCGGCGCCTCAACACTGCCCTGCGCTACCGCTAAGAGTGTGCGAAACCCTTTCTCTTTCAAGGTTACTTTGTCAAATACCTCACACCGGAGGCCATTTTCGGATGCGACTGCCGTGGCCTTCTCTGCAAGTTGCGTCGGCGTGAGATAGTTCGCGGGTTGATTGCTCAAATCGCGCGCGAGTTTCGTGCCGTTGGCAACGGTTTTGCCGTGTGCAACCGCGCGTTCTACCGCCGGCATGCGCGATTCACTTTCCGCGATAAACGTAATAGATTCAAGTTTTTTCTTTTCATCCTCCTCTTCCGCTGTTTTATGCTGATTGAAGGTATAGAGCGAGAGTAAAATCGCCTCTGTTGCAGCTTGAACCATATCCTCCGGTTCTGGAATCTCATCCGGGACGACAAACGTGGCGGATTTGAGTCCCATATCCCGGACCTGACGCGCTGCATGTCCGGCGCCCTGACGCACCTTTTCCAAGGTAAGGGCATGGTATTCACCAAGTCCTACCAACAAGACACGCGGTGATGTCATCGAACCACGCGTATAGAGGAGACTGGTGCTTTTCATCTTACCTGTGAAGTCCCCAAGTTCAATCAATTCGCGAATTCGTCCCCCTAAGGTTTCATCCGCAATATGGAGATAACCACTATAAAAATCGGGATTTTCTAGCACAGCTATGACAACTACATCGGTTTCATCTTGCCGAAAATCCTCAGTTTTGACGGTAATATTCATAAATTCTCCTTTGTAATTTTTTTGTTATCTACGCGTTCCACCACTATACCATACATTCCACTTTCCTCTTCTAGACTCAAGAAAGAAGGTTAGTGTAATTATGCACCATAAAAACCGGTTTGTCACATTAAAAATCAAAAAAAATGAGGAATTTTCGGGGAAAGTGCTTTTTTGCCAAATTTTTCGCTTTTTTTCAAAAAAAGTATGTTCACTTTAAAGATTTTGAGGATTCGCGTGAAAATGCGCGCATTTTTCGCGCGTGACATCAACCGTAGGAAAAAATAGATTGAAAAAATCAGATGGAAAGTTAAAATGGATTTCTGCGTCTGTGTTACCACGTTCGGACGATTTTTGCGGCGGGCCCTGTTTCAAAGTGCAAGAATCAATACCGGTCAATGTCTTCATTTTGCAGGTAGGGCGCAGCATGTTTCGGAGTGAGTGGTGGGCTTTATGGAGGTGTGTCTTGACAGTGCCTTCGTTCCGTTTTATCCATCTGAATAGTAGGGATATGCAATGTGCGAAGTCAGAAACATCATTTGAAGATGGCCGCGTTCTTGTTTTTCATTATCCTCCTCGATGAGGATGACGGCGTTTTTGAGCAATTTTTTTCCACATAAGAGGCAATCTCTGGCAGGCATCGATGGTTATCGTTTACATTGGTTATCCACCATGCTGTCTGTGTGCCTGAAAATCAAATCAGGCGGATGCTTAATGTGGGTTAATTGCTAACGACATATAGGCCCAGTATCATGGTGAGGAAACTGAGTGAATAAAATACCCAATCATCATCATCCGTTTTTTGTTCAGAATGGCCAACATTCGTGTGAGCGTTTTGGAGCCAGGCCGGAATGAAAACGTTGTTTTCTGTCACAGGTATCTCAGTCCTTGTATACGTTTCACTGACAATTCGCATCTCATAGCGCCCTGTTTCGGGATTCTTTACCCGCTTCCGGACGACAGTCTCTGTCGTCATTATAGAGACATCCTGTTTCGTTTTTGTGTGTGTCGTGCCTGCACAACCGTAAAGAAGTATCAACGTCACAACGATACTTATGCAGCAGCAGCTTGTAAAAACGCTGCTGTTTTTGCTTCTTTTCATTTTTCTATTCCTCTTTGAACTTATTTTTTCCAAGCCGTGTTAATCGTATTGCAAAGGGATTTAACGAGAAGAAATGAGAGACATAGTAGAATTATACACCATGAAAACGGGTTTGTCACATTAAAAATCAAAAAAATGAGGAATTTTCGGGAAAAAGTGCGTTTTTGCCAAATTTTTCGCTTTTTTTTCAAAAAAAACTATGTTCACTTTAAAGATTTTGCGAATTCGCATGCAAAATGCGCGCGTTTTTCGCGCGTGACATCAACCGTAGTAAAAAATAGATTTCTGCGTCTGTGTTACCACGTTCTGACGATTTTTGCGGCGGGCCCTATTTCAAAGTGTAAGAATCAATACTAGTAATTTGTGCCGTTGTCGGCTCATGTCGTAGTTTCGAGAGGTTGTAGCCTCCACGTACGAGTTCCCAAAAGAGTGTTTCGTCTTTCTCTCGTTTGAGTTAATCCGACAAAAGAGTGATTCTGTATGGTTATTGCAGCGGTAAATCCTTGTCTATTTCGGGGATGCCTGTTTTGAGGTATTTCGGATCGGTTTGGATGTCAGAGGGATAGTGTATCTCCCAAACCTTCTGAAGGCGAATCCAGAACGCGAAAAATACAACGATACCGGTCAAAATCCATGCAAAAACACGGCTAATTTTTTCATTTCTCCCAAATTCTGATACCAGCCGGTGGAGAGACCGGAGGACTTGAAAAAGAAGGCTATCAAGGGGGTGTTGTTTCATGAACATAAAACGCCGGGCACAGGGGTAATGCCGATGAAAACATTAATACTCTGGTCGATACGTCAGGTAATCGTAATAATCCGGACAACATCGGACTCGCAAAATCGAGGGTGAAATAGATGAGGGGTGAATCGTTGGTGCTTCACCCCTTGTTTTACCTAAAGTCGCTTTTCAGGATGCAAGACAAGTTACCATCCGAAAAAAATAATACCAATGCTGGTGATTATGACTGCGACACTCATAATCGCATTTACCCATATCCAAAGATTCAGTAATTTTCTCGGAAGTTTAATCGATTTTCCACGACGACTGATCCAAATCAACATCCAACAACCTATCACTCCTAAAACAGCCGACCCTATATTTACGTATCCCTTCAGACTTTCTGTCACTATGTATGGCAGCAGTCCTCCAAGACATAGAGGTATCATTGCAAAGATTAAAAGATGCCCATCTTGTTCTGTCCGTAGGCTCCATACCACTTTTTTCATCTCTGTTCCCCCTCAAAAATTATGAGGCGTTTTTTCGTTATTTTCGATAGTATAGCTGTATCAATCTGCGTCGTTCTTTCCTGGAGACGCTCTGAATATGACGCGGGCTCATCTCCGAGCGGCAGCCGAAGCCACCTTGAACACTTTTACCTTTTACTGAAAAAAGGTTCATACTAATTGTACACTATAAAAACCGGTTTGTCACATTAAATATCAAGATAAATGAGGAATTTTCGGGAAAAAGTGCTTTTTTGCCAAATTTTTCGCTTTTTTTTCAAAAAAATATGTTCACTTTAAAGATTTTGCGGATTCGCGTGCAAAATGCACGCATTTTTCGCGCGTGACATTAACCGTAGTAAAAAATAGATTTCTGCGTCTGTGTCACCACGTTCGGACGATTTTTGTGGCGGGCCCTGTTTCAAAGTGCAAGAATCAATACCCGTCACTGTCTTCATTTTGCAGGTAGGGGCGCAGCATGTTTCGGAGTGAGTGATGGGCTTTATGGAGGTGTGTCTTGACAGTGCCTTCACTCCGTTTTATCCATTTGACAATTAAGAGTGTTGCGCTTTTCGGAATGTAAGGTGGAACCTTTGTGAATTGGTGATATTCAAGTATCTCATCCACAGGCGTTCTTGGATACTTCTCGTCGTGTGAGATTTTCCGTGTTTTCAGGAACTGGGCGAGAGTCTTTTTCATGGGACTTGCGGTGATGTCGAATAAAGAGTTCTCCCATCCGCCTCGCTTTTAAAGAGCACAGGTTGGTTCAGTTCCCGGAATGTGACAATGTAGGGGATACCGCCACGCTGTTGTATCCGTTTGCTAATGTGTTTCCATGTGTTTTCTGAATAGTAGGAATATGCAGTGCGCGAAGTCAGAAACATCATTTGAAGATGGCCGTGTTCTTGTTTTTCATTATCCTCCTCGATGAGGATGACGGCGTTTTTGGGCAATTTTGTTTCCACATAAGAGGCAATCTCTGGCAGGCTTCGATGGTTATCGTTTACATTGGTTATCCACCATGCTGTCAAGGTTTCGCCAAGAAACAGGAGTACGAGCAAAAGCGTCCAGCAGGTGCGAAGGATGCTTCGCCAGCGTGGCGTCTCCGGTTTTCTGTGTGTGGTTCGCTCAACGAAGTCGCCCAATATTAAGAGTAAGGCAGGTGCCCCCATCAGGGTGGCACACGGGATTTTCGTTGTGGCGACGAGAAACGGGGGAAACACGCCGAACGCCCAAGCATAAAGAAGGCAGATGTGGATGTTTCGTTCTCGGAACAGACGTGGGAGTGTGCAACAAAGAGCGATGACAGTTGGGAATATCAGTAGATTCAAGATGTCGCGTGTGTATAGGAATACTTGATACCAGGGCGCGCCCCAGCCTTGAATATCTTCTGTGAAATGCAAGAAGATGGCGCTGTTTGAGATGATGAATTCAGTCGGATACGCAATCGCAGTGAACAACGTCCAGGGCCCCGCAACCAGCAAGGTTGAACCTAAGAGAACTAAAATATGTTGCCAGTGGAGGTGACAGTCTTCCCTTTTTGCCAAAGCGAGAGAAGGGGCTAGCCAGCCAGCGAGGGCGACACCGGTGACGATAAACGCGGGGTAGGTTTTTGAGAGGAACGCCAGCCCCTGTCCGGCTCCCGCTAGCAGGACGAAACGCCAATTTCCTGTTTTGACAGCGCGGATGACACCGTAAATGCCCAATTCGCAGTAAAACAACAGCGATATGTCCATCATATCGCTAAAGAGGTAGCCATGCGTTACCTGCATCAGAAACCCTGAAAACGCCTGGGCGGTGGCGGCGATGAGGGCGGCACGGTGTTTCAAAAATTCAACGCCGATGAGGTACGTCAGCCAAACGGCAAGTGTACTGAGGAGCGCACTTGGCAGGCGCAACGCAAAAGTACTAATACCCAAAAGCCCCATCGAGAGGGCACTCTGCCACATCGGGAGGATGGGTTTGTGAAGCCAAACGTGGTTTTCTCCCCAGAGTTCTTCAAAATAATGGAGATAAGGGCTCTCAATCAGGAGCGGTTTCAGCGGGTGTTTGAGTAGATTTTTGGCGACAACGGCGTGGCAGGCTTCATCAATACCGACGAGACTGCGGTGCCCCAGATGGTTGAGTTTGAGCAAGAAAGAGCTAAATAATAGGCAGACAAGTAAGAGGACGGGTTTCTGCTTCTCTAACAATCCACCCCATTTTTTTTGCGATGTTGGTGGATTCATCACCCTTTATTCTGCCCGTTTTTGGAGATATTTTTCAATTTGTTCCGCAAGCTCCGGGTCATCGTTTTTAAGTCGGCGGAGTCCTTCTTTGGAGCCGTATTGTGTCAAAGTGGACATCGCGCGGTTGAAACGTTCTGGTGAGAATCTATCTTCGAATGCGGATACCAAGTGTTCTTGTCCAGGGCGTTCCCTTTGCAAATCTTCGCGTGTCTCAAAATCTATTTGTGAATCGGTATCGGAAGCAAGATTTGCAGGAAGAGACGGAGAGTGCTCTGGAGACGCTTGCGGAATGTCGCCAACCTGAACCGGGCTCTCATGGCGCATATCCCAAGTATGTGTGGACGTTTGTGGCACGTCCGTTGGAGAAGGTTGTGCTTCGAGTGTTTTCCGCTCGGAGTAAAGCGTCTCCTGTGCAACATCATGAGATTCTTCAAATAACATTTGGAGCGTGAAAGAATTCTCAGGTAGTAGTGTTAGTGCCTCAAAGAAGGTGTCGTATTGAATATCAACGCGTTTGTCAACCGTTCGCCAATTTTCTTCAGAGAAAGGAGTGGGGGGCGCGTTCCGTAACGGTAACGTTTCCGAAAAATGCGTCTTCACAGTGTCCCATTCGGCGGGCGCATTTTCTTCCATCCAGTCTAAAACGTCTCTTATCGGTTGTGTCTGCTGTCCAACCTGTTTCCCTTCTTTATTCCATCTGAGACTTAATTGTAGTTCCTTTGCATATTTTTTGTCGTTTTCAGAGAGCCCAATCAGCTCATTTTTCAGGACATAATAACGCTTGGCATCTTCCAAGGTGAGGACGAGTCCATCGGGCGCGCCGGGCGGTTTCTCGACGATACTGTGTCCGAGAAGGTGGTAGAATTCCGTCCACTTTGCATCTCCGTCCCCAAGTTCCTTAACGATATCGTGTAGTTTCGCACTGGCGAGTTCCGGTTCTGTCTTCCAAAGTCCAAGAGCGGGCGTTAACGCGTTGACAATCCCCTTTGCCTGATGCTGTGGGGAGGACGGCACTTGAGAACCGTCTTTCTTTTTGGATTTCGGTGCGTCCGCAGCAGCGGATAGCATTCGACGCTCAGACGTATCACCTGGTTGAAGCGTCTCGGTTGTTTGCTGTTGCTGTTGCTGTCGTGACGATGTGCGAAGCAATAGAAATGTCAAGGAACCCAGACAAACAAACGCGAGTCCTATGAAGAGGAAACGGTTAAAAACTTTCATAGCGAAGGTTTCCTTCCTTGTTGCGAATGTGTACCTGAAAATCAAATCAGGCGGATGCTTAATGTGGGTTAATTGCTAACGACATATAGGCCCAGTATCATGGTGAGGAAACTGAGTGAATAAAATACCCAATCATCATCATCCGTTTTTTGTTCAGAATGGCCAACATTCGTGTGAGCGTTTTGGAGCCAGGCCGGAATGAAAACGTTGTTTTCTGTCACAGGTATCTCAGTCCTCGTATACGTTTCACTGACAATTCGCATCTCATAGCGCCCTGTTTCGGGATTCTCTACTCGCTTCCGGACGACAGTCTCTGTCGTCATTATAGAGACATCCTGTTTCGTTTTTGTGTGTGTCGTGCCTGCACAACCGTAAAGAAGTATTAACGTCACAACGATACTTATGCAGTAGCAGCTTGTAAAAACGCTGCTGTTTTTGCTTCTTTTCATTTTTCTATTCCTCTTTAAACTTATTTTTTCCAATCCGTGTTAATTGCATTGCAAAGGGACTCAACTAAAATAAATGAGAGGCATAGCGAAATAACGAGGTAATAACTGACGTAAACGCCTTTGCTGGTGATATTTGAAATATCACCAGCAGCATGTTATATGTCGAGGCTCTCGGAAAAACGGTATCCGTTCTAATCGCCCTTGAGTACACCGTACAACGTAGCCCCCGCTGTCACCACGCTAGCCACAGCGGTGATAATCTCTGCCCAGTCTAGATGAGAATGTGCAACTTCCGACTCATATGTCGAAGAAGTTGTTGTTCGACTGATAACAATGAGAACCTTCTCCGATTCGCCTGTCTCGAGGTTTTCCCGCATATCCCACCCGTATAAACTTGTCGTTGTATAAGTCGTATAGTTCTTTGTCTGCGAGTGAGCTAGAGAAACCGACGGGAGCGAATTGAATAATAACCCTACCCTAAAAATATTGCAATACTCGACAAAAGACACTGTTTTCTGGCTGTTATTTGTTGTGAAAACATCAGGTTATCCTCTATGTTTGGAATTGCTGTAAAATTAGTGTAATTATACACCATGAAAACGGGTTTGTCACATTAAAAATCAAGAAAAATGAGGAATTTTCGGGAAAAAAGTGCTTTTTTGCCAAATTTTTCGCTTTTTTTCGAAAAGAAAATATGTTCACTTTAAAGATTTTGCGGCTTCGCGTGCAAAATGCGCGCATTTTTCGCGCGTGACATCAACCGTAGGAAAAATAGATTGAAAAAGTGGTAACGTGCCTGAAATCAATCAACAAAATTCCATGCGTCGGCAACAGCCTCATAAGACATTAAATGCTTCCTCATCCACTATAATTTCTCATCCCGCATGCCCGTTAAAACTACTAGAGGCCCCGTACTTGTGACGGTGATAGAGTGGTGATAGCACCCACACGCTAAAGCGTGGGGCTTCGGTTTCGTAGCAACTGCGGTTTTCTCATAGAGTCAACCGTCTTACTGTCGCTCCACCAGCGGGCGTTTCCCTGTAGGTTTCTACAGGCATATCGTCACGTGACGGCTATCCCTGCCCGCAAAATGTTTATCGCAGCGTTGATGTCTCTATCGTGGTGTGAACCACAGTCGGGGCATGTCCACTGCCTATCGTCCAAGGTTAGGGTTTCGTTATGAAAACCGCAATCACGACAAGGTTTGGTTGTAGCTGTCCATTGTCCGACTTTTTTAAAATGACGCTTATGTTTTTGACACTTATATTCCAATATCTGAACGAACTGGTAGAAGGCGAGGTCCGATACTTTACGCCCCCACAGGCGTTTCATGCCGTCAAGGTTCAATGTCTCAAGCACAATGATATCAAACTTTTTACAAAGTTCACTTGCCAGTTGCCAGTGAAAATCTTTACGGTGGTTGCTGATTTTCCGATACAGACGTGCGAGTTGCCGGACACACCGCCACCACCCGTTAGAACCTTTAACTTTACGAGAAAACGCTTTATTGAGCGTCCGAAGTTTATTCAAGGACTGTTTCAAAGGTTGCGGGTGTTGGATTTTCTCACCGGTGCTAAGTGTCAAGTATGCGTCTTTCATACCGAAATCTGCCCCAACGCTTTTACCTGTTGTCGGCAGTGGGATAAAATCTGTGTCATCCGTTATGAGGTAAAGCCAATAGTCGCCGCAATTGTCACGTTTGATGGTGATACGCCTAAGTTTTCCATGCCAAGCAGAGTGCTTATGAAACGTAGTTGGCACTTTATCAAATCACCACTTCCCTTTATCCCACTGACGAAAGGTGAGTGTAAGAAGTTTAAATCCAGTTTGTTTCAGCGTGATAGACTTAAACTTATGCTCCGGTTTGATATGGGGGTTACCTCCGCGTTTATTAAAGAACCTTTGATACGCATTATCAATTCGTTCCAACTCTGCTTGGATGGCTTGGCTTGGCAATAACTTCCAATGTGGATGTGTGGTTCGTTTCAATATGCAGGCATGTTGACACATTGCAGCGTAGTTGGCATACGGCAAGCCGTCTTTATACCGGTGACGCTGCCACTTATGGAAATAGACATGCACCTGCCACATATCGTCAAGCAGATTGCCAATGCGGATGGTATTCGATTGTTTCCCAAGCGGGTATTTATAGGTTTTCATGGACTATCAAGTTTCAAGTCTTTTACCCCGTTTCAGTGGGTAGGCAGACACAGAACCTTGCGATGCTGCTAAACCTGTCTGCCAACTTGATACGAATATGATATCACATTTTTAGCAGAAAAGTCAATTTTATTTCACAAGGATTAGGCCCTTAGCGGCTTATATCCCAAACCTAAAGGATTAGGCAAAACAAACGAATTCCCGTAAGTATTCGCCGGAACATCCATCCGGGCGCCAGCTTCAACACTTCCTTGTTCAATTCCTACCTTTACATCCGCTGTTCCAGATAGGATACAGACGGCTTCATCGCGGCTATGAATATAATCGAGATACGCCCTCCCTGGCTGCCCTCTCCACTCGTACGCATCAAACCCCTCAGATTGCAGCTGATTCAAGAGCTTCGCTTGCAAGTTTTTGTCGTCGGCATCTTCGTCTTGTGCCAACCAACGCGATTTCCAATTCATGTTATGTCCCTTTTCTTTAAAGAATTAAGAATGGGCTATCTGTTTCTAAGCTTCCATCGTAAATTAACCGGAGTTGTATCCATTATTTGCGTACGTCTGGCAGTCTAATTCCGAGCCCGTGGATTTTTCAGGCATTTCTCTCATTTGAATCGGCTCTAGGAATTCTGCAAAGGACGACATCCTACGCCGTGACAAACTGGGTTAATCTGGTGTTGTTTGGTTGTTTTGAATCTAATTTTCAAATATGGTTAGATAGGTTCTAACCGAACCGGGCAAACCTTCAACTCAGCCGTATGCGTCACCGCATCGTATCCAGAACCTGTCAATCGGTTGATGGGAACATCCGCGAAACTGAAACTTGCGAAAACAGTTCCCTTCGGTGAACGCTGCGTCGCCTTCACTTTGATATTAATATTTCCGCGCGCGCTCCACATTCGGCACCATTCCCCATCCTTCAATCCCCATTTTTCAATATCGAGAGGATTTACCTCGAGGGACTCTTCAGATAACAGATACTCAATTCCTTGCGCCCGTCCCGTCTGTGTCCGGGTATGATACGATTCCAAGCGCCGGCCGGTTGTGAGCCAGACAGGGAACGCTTCGCTGATAGTCTCTGCGGGCTCTCGATAATGAACAGTTGAGAAGATACCGCGTCCATTGATAAATTCGCCTTCGTGCAATCGGGGTGTCCCAGGGTGTTCTTTGTGCGGTACGGGCCACTGATATTCGCCGGCTTCAATCCGGTCCCAATCCAATCCCTCATAAATTGGTGACACTCGACACAGTTCGTTAAAAATCGGTTCTGGGGATTCAAAGGCAAACCCTTCAAGCCCTAACCGCTGTGCGAGTTGCGAGATAATCCACCAATCTGGTTTTGCCTGAGCGGGGGGTGGCACGGCTGCTCTCATTCGCTGAACGCGCCGTTCCGTATTGGTACAGACACCGTCAGTTTCACCCCACCCCGTCGCTGGCAGCACAACATCTGCCAATTGGGCGGTTTCTGTCAAGAAGATGTCAATGACGACAAGATGGGCTAGCGAACGCAAGGCATGCTCGCAGTGTTCTCTATTCGGATCAGACAGGAGTGTATTTTCCCCATCAATTAGCATTGCATGGATGCTATCACCACATAACTCTAACGCGGTGACTTTAGTAATTCCTTTTTCCAATTCAATTTCTACGCCGTATTCTCGCTTGAATTTCTCCTGATTCGCTGGTGCGGTAACGGGTTGGAAGCCGGGGTAATTGTTCGGCAGCGCGCCACTGTCCCCAGCACCTTGGATGTTGTTTTGGCCACGCATCGGATTGATACCGGTTCCTTCGCGGCCAATATTCCCTGTCATGAGTACGAGATTGCACAAACTCTGAACATTCTCAACGCCACAGATATGTTCTGTAATCCCTAATGTATAATAGATTGCCCCTTTGTCTCCACTTGCGTACCATAGCGCTGCTGTCTCAATATCTTTTGCGGGGACATCTGTAATCGTTTCAGCCCATTCCGGTGTCCACTGCGCGACATGTTCAAAGAATTCATCAAACCCTACCGTCCGGTTCTGAATGAATTCTTCATCAACCAACCCTTCTCGCGCGATAACGTGTGCCATTGCCAAAAGCAGTGCCGTATCAGAACCAACCCGTAGCGGTAGATAGAGGTGCGACATCTCTGCCAACCCAATCCGCCGCGGGTCTGCCACGATGAGTTTCGCCCCGTGCGCCACGGCTTTCTTGAGTCCTGTTGCTGCCACAGGGTGGCATTCTGTCATATTTGTTCCGATACAGAAAATCACATCAGGTTTCTGCATATCGACGAGCGGGTTAGACATCGCGCCGCGTCCAATTGTTGCTGCCAGCCCGGCAACGGTTGGCGCGTGTCAAGCACGGCTGCAATTGTCAATATAGTTGGTACCGAACCCTACCCTGATAAATTTCTGCATAAGATAGGCGGCTTCACTTGGAGCACGTCCAGATGCGATGCCATAAATGCTATGTTTCCCATGCGCTGCCTGTATTTCGCGGAATCCCTCAGCCGCCTTATCAAGAGCTGTCTCCCATGTCGTTTCATGCAGCTCTCCATCGTCACCACGGATGAGCGGCATTTTTAGCCGTTCTGGATGTTGCACAAAATCGTATGCAAACTGCCCTTTCACACAGAGTGCGCCGAGGTTCGCGGGCCCGTCCATGGCCGGATGAATCCCTACGATTTTCTCATTTTTCGTGAGCACATCAACCGAACACCCAACACCACAATACCCGCATATTGTCCGCGTCTTTTCAATCTCACCCGGAGCATCTGCTGCCCGCAGTGCTTTCTTGTCTGCCAGCGCACCTGTCGGACACGTTTGAACGCACTGCCCACAAAACGTACAATCGGAATCTTTCAGGAGTCCATCAAACTCCGTGCTAATCTGCGTGTGAAATCCACGATTCATTACCGTAATGGCGTGGTCCCCTTCCTGCTCTGCACAGACACGCACGCAGCGATAGCAGGAGATGCACAGTTCATAGTCCCGGAGGATAAACGGGTTATCATCCAATTTGCTGGTTCCAGATGTTGTCCCGGTTATCCCTACTGACGTTATTTCGTATCGATTGCGGAGATGTGCCAGTTCCGTCGACGCGTACCCGCGTAAGGCATTCACATCACCCTCGCGATTTTCCCCAATAACCATTTCAAGGAGCGTCTTCCGATATGTTTCAATTGTCTCCGTTGCAGTCCGGACTACCATACCGGGGGTGGCTGCTGTTGTACAAGCTGCCACGGGTTTTCGAGAACCCTCCAATTCAACGATGCAAAGCCGGCATCCGCCGAACGGCTCAAGTCGAGAATCATAACATAACGTCGGAATATCTTTATGGTGTTGCTGAGCAACTTCTAGGAGGGTTTCACCCTCAGAAAAGGAGACCTCTTCTCCATCGATTTGCAACACATTCTTTGCAAATGTCCTTCCCTGATGTTGTTTATGTTTCATCGCGGTGCTCCTCTCATACAAAAAGCGTCAAACTCTCTAATCTTTATGCCCTTTTTCATCGGATTCTTCATGCTCAGGCTCATTCTCTTCACCGAAATTAATTTGTGGAACCTTGAGTTCCCCCGCCAGGATTTTCTGTTTCGCCTCGGCAACCTGCTTTTTGACTTCTTCAGGCACCTTATCTTCCAATTTTGGATTGTAAGACATCGCAATCGCACCACCTGTCACCATCGTGAAAACGTAGGGCTGCGATTTGAAGGTACCTTCCTTAACCAACTTGGCAACGTGCACAAATGCATTCGGTGTAATGATTGCATTTGCCAGCACGGTTGTTGGCGACACTTCACTCTGATCTTTGTTAGAGCCGAACGTGTACACCATCTTGCCAGAAGCTTGTGCGATTTCTGCTGCCTCAAATACACCGCGTCCTGCTGCATCCGCGTTATGAAAAATAAAGTCTATCCCCTCATTAATTTGTGCGAGTGCGAGTTCTTTTGCCTTTCCGATGTTTTCCCAATCTCCGACGTATGTCCAACGGACTTCTGCATCGGGGTTAACGCTTCTCACACCGCCTTCAAACGCCATGAACGTGCTATTGACAGAGGGTATATTCTGGCCGCCCACAATACCTATCTTACCGCTTTTACTCATTTTCCCCGCCATAATTCCTAATAGATAGGTAGCCTCCTCAAGTCGAAAGATGATAGGAGAGACATTTGGAAGGAGTGTACTCCCCGAAGAGGTAATAAAAATCGTTTCGGGGAAATCAGACGCGACAGCCTTTGCCGAATCTTGATACTCATATCCATGCCCAAAGATAAGGTGATACCCATCTAGCGCATACGCGCGAAAATGCTCTTCCTGATCCGCGGGGGTTCGGCTCTCAACGTGGCTAATTTGGGCATTGAGTTCCTTTTCAATTCCCTTGAGCCCTTCGTAAGCCAAAGCGTTCCATCCTGCATCGGTGATTGAAGCCGGCAAAAGCATCGCTACCTTGAATTCTTTCGTCTCATGCCCTTTCGCGTAAGCGTTCAGGCTACCAAACAGCAGCACCCCGAGGGACATAATATAAACGACTAAAGTACTGTATTTTTTTACCGAAAAAACCTGTTTCATTAAAATAATTCCCCTATTTTTTTATCGTGGAATATTATAGCACATGGCCGGGAAAATGGCACCTATCCGAAGTGCGGTGCATAGTGGTCAACTACCCAAGCCTAAAGACTTGGGCTTGTTAAGAGCGTCAAACACCGTAAACTGTGTTGCGTTCTGAAAGCCTTTGTCTCGTGCTTCGTTCTTGTTTCTCGTTTCATAGAGGGTGGTAACCCACCGCTCTCCACGAAGGGCAGCAGCTGCCTTAAGAAGTATGTTTATCGCAGCGTTGTGGTCCCGGTCTAAAACCGTCCCACAAAACTGACACCGAAAAGTTCGCACCCCCAGCGATAGTCGCTTCGGCGACTTCTCACAGCAACTTGAGCAGGTTTGCGAGGTATTCTTCGGGTTTACTTGGTGGAAATGGAAACCGTCTCTTTCGGCTATGTTCCCACACCACTCAAAGAAAGTTGCCCAAGACGCATCGCTGATACTCTTGCTGAGGTGTTTGTTCTGAACCATATTTTCGGTGTTAAGGTTTTCGGCGACTAACACACTGTTTTTCTTATGGTGGTAGAGTTTATAAACGAGTTTACCAATAAAGTCTTTACGTCTGTTGACGGTTCGCTCATGATGTAAAGCGAGTTTCTGCTGTTGTTTCTTTCTACGGTTGCTACCTTTTTTCTGACGCGAAAGGTATGAAGAGTGTTTCCGTGTAAGTCCTTCTGCTTGACGATACCACCGCGGATTCTCCTCTTTTTCACCATCGGAAGTCGTTAGATAGTGCGTTGTCCCCACATCAACAGCAATCGCTGCCGTCGGTTCAACTTTCGGTGTATCCGGGAGTTCACAGGAGATATGAGCGTACCACCCCGAGGCTTTTTTAACGAGTGTGACTTCTTTCGCATCACCTTGAAGGGGGCGGTGCATGTATATCTTAACTTCGCCCAACTTTGGCACTTTCACCCTGTCGTGTTTCCATGCTGTTTCGCGGATTGGGTTCTCGCGAACGCGTATCGTTTTTTTATCAGTGGTGTGGTTCTTTCGACGAACAACTTTAGTTTGTTTACGCAGTTTCCACGACAGGGACCTAATCCGTTTCCGATGTCTTGGATAGCCTTTTTTCGTAGCCCCTTCTTTGCAGCGTCTATAGAAACCGTGATAAGCTTTATCCGTGCGTTCCAAGGCACACACTTGCATATCCTGTGGCACTTCACGGAAATCGTCATATTTTTTACGGGCAATCGTCAGTTTTTGTTGCTGTTCGTAGCAAGAAACGCGTTTACCTTCAGTCTCCCACGCAACCTTGCGATGATGGCGTGCGGAATTCTGAAGTTCACAAAGGTGTTCTAACCACTTTAATAATGTCGTTTCCTGTGTTTGCGTCGGATACACAGGGTATCTAAATGTTAACTTCATGGTATATCAGGTATCAGGCATTTATCCCTTAACAAGTGGGAGGCAAGTCCGTAACCTTGCGGTTACGCTTGTTAGACTTGCCAACCTGATATTATACTTATACGACATTCTTTCGTAATTGTCAAGTTTTTTCTTGACACAATGGGGTAGCAGGCTTTCCTCCCACAGCTAAAGCAGTGGGCTTCACGCCTGAATGCCCGTGATGGGGTATCTCTGGCGAGAACAGCACCCAAAGCACATCAACCTCTTGAAAATCTGTATCCAAGCCGACGAGGTTGCCGAAGTGTGCGGTTGCCGTAATGTTATGGAGTTCCGATAAATCCGAAGCAACGTCAGATCGTTTCCATTCAGGTTCCCACCCTTGCTAATCCCTCTGAGAACTCATAGGCAAGCCACTCCCTCGGCTCAATCACCCACGCGCCTCTTCTGTCTATGTAACCCCATTTGTCATCAATGCAAACACAAGCAACGCCTTCGGAGAACCAATAGACTCTATCAAACTGCGGTTCAATTACGATAGCACCCGTCTTATCGGCAAATCCATATTTCTTGTCTATGCCTATGCTCACTAATCCTTCAGAGAAGTAGGGCTGATAAAATCTTAAAGCAAAATCAAATGTCACTGCCACCTCCCCTGTTTTATCAATAAAGGCGTGGCTTCCATCCTTTATTACAACATGGGCGAGCTCCTCGGAGAAATCGTCTACCTCCCGAAATTGCGGTGGGATGACGATTGCACCGGTTTTATCGATATATCCCTCACCCGTGCACTCCCAATCCGTAAGATACCCCTCGTCGTTGAGTTCGTCGTCTTCACAGACATCGGCTACGGCTAATCCGTCGCAAAACGGGGCAAAGCAAAGGTAATGTGGGGGTGGGATGAGTGCCCAGGCACCGGTAGTATCAATATATCCATTTTGTGTCTCGGTTTTGACATAGGCAAGCCCCTCCGAAAACTGTTCCCCCTGCTCAAACATCGGAGGTATTACTATTGTACCGGACTTATCAATGTAGCCGTGCTTGTCCCTTATGTAAACGGGGGCGAGGCCATCCGAAAACCTAGCTGCCCACTGAAATTGAAGCGGGATGGCAAAATCTCCGTTTTTGTCAATGAACCCGTGTTCCCCATCAATTTTTACAGCCGCTAATCCCTCGCTATAATATGAGCCGTCATCAAACTGTGGTGGAATAACAAAATCTCCACTTTTGTCAATGTAGCCAAATTTCGGCATTTTACTACCTACCTTGTGAGTCAAACGTTTTTCCGTGTTGCTTGTGTTCCACGGAAAACCGCTTTTTGAGCGTGAAACGAATTACTAAGGGGTTAAGAGAAGCAATCCACTAAACGGTGCAGCAGGAGTGGGCAATATCACAATGCCGATAACCGTTTTTGCCCCTTTGTAAATCAGATATCCGGTGCCTGCCGCAGCGGCGATTTGGGCGAGGCGACGTGGTGAGTACCAACTCCCTCCAGATTGATTCATCGACGCACCTCGATAAAAGTTGGAGGTAGCTGCCAAATCGTCAACCTATTCTATCAAAAAGACAAAGCGTTCGTCCGGAGCCGGTATCAGACGCTCCATAAAGGTTCATGTGATTATACGCCATAAAAACCGGATTGTCACATTAAATATCAAGATAAATGAGGAATTTTCGGGAAAAAATGCGTTTTTGCCAAATTTTTCGCTTTTTTTTTAAAAAATATGTTCACTTTAAAGATTTTACGGCTTCGCGCGCAAAATGCACGCATTTTTCGCGTGTGACATCAACCGTAGGAAAAAATAGATTGAAAAAGTGGTAACGTGCCTGAAATCAATCAACAAAATTCCATGCATCGGCAATCGCCTCATAAGACATTCCTGAACTCGCGCCATCCACACCGGCAGATGCACTACAGTTCCACAGTTTAGGCACCGCATCTATATCATCCGCAGCCCAGATGAAAAACGAATCTTTATATGCCACAAACGCTTCCTCATCCACCGAGCCCCACCATGAATCAGATTTTGCAGCATCGTTGTTGGGCACATACGCATAACAGTTCCAAGTCCCTTCGTGCTCGAGGGAACTGGTACCAGATACACGTGCATACGCAAAATATTCAATGCCGGGTAGCCGTGGCTCAAGGATGTAATCTATATCAACAGTAATCTCGGCATAGGCAGTCAGCGTGCCATCGTAATCAGACACTTTGCACTTAGCCCACGTGTAGGGCGGACCGGCATCCGGCAGAAGCCTGTAACTTGGGTTATCGTTCCAGGACAAGGCCACGCTGCCAAGCAGTCCGAGAATGAGTAAACAAAACACTGTAACTTTCATGAGAAAATTCTCCTTTTTGATTATCGGTGGAATCCCAAAAATTCGTAGGGGTTGATACCGCCCTCCTCATAAGGAACCAGTTTTATGTCTAATGGTATATCGCCCTCAGTCACAAAAGGTTTTTCTTTCTTTTCTCTGATAGCATGTAAACGGGCACCATCATCCGGATGCCCGCTCGCTCGAGTTATATATCTAACACCTTCATCTGTCTCAGCCCATTTGACATAGCGAATCCCTTTGATAACCGGATATACCCGTCCATCCCACATAGAAATACCTTCAACATTGACGCCTTCTTCCCTAAGTTTTACTGCAACGCGAACCATCAATTCATGCTTTATAGATTTGGGCGGAAAAGCCCCCGCCCATTCTTCTGGCAATTCCGGGTACGGACCAAATCCGTAAGGGGAAACGGGGATGTCGTTGGTTTCTTCAGGAACAGTATCCTTAAAAGGTAGCTGTTCATCCATAGGTAGCGCCTTGATTTCTTCAGGTACTATTTGAACATCATGATTGATTTCAATGAATTCAGTTAATTGCCTGCGTTCCTCAGTACCAACTTGTTCTGTAGACGTTGAGACTTGTAGAACTTTCTCTGAAGATATAGCGTGCCCTGCCGGTTTAGCCACTTTGTAGATTTTTATTGGCACTTGTGGCAATCTAGAACAGTACACTATAACCCCAAAGAATCCTAAAGCTGCTGCAATGAGTAAGGCAGGAACCCAAAACCGTTTAGACTTAAACAGAGACATAAGGACATTCCTTTTTAGCTTATGTTTCCTCGCTAACACAAAAATATTCCAGAAAGTTAAATATTTTTTATGTTCACGTTATCAGGTAGTACGTGCAGCACAGGGCATAAGGGCCATTTAGCCACTCTTTCGAATAGTTATCCCCATCTCAAAAGTAGATTACCCACGCGTTACTCACCCTTTCGCCACTTTCCACCGGACCGAAGCCCGATTTCTCGTTCGGCTCGCATGCCTCATCCACGCCCCCAGCGTTCGTCCTGAGCCGGTATCATACGCTCATAAAAGTATCGAAATGCCGCTGCGCTTCTCTTGAAAGCAAGCGCATTCACAAGTTGTAAATCGGCACGGCACGTTCACTAGTTCACTTTCAAAGAATCAAAAACCTTCTACTGAAAAAAGGCTCGTGTACTTATACGCCATAAAAACCGGGTTGTCACATTAAATATCAAGATAAATGAGGAATTTTCGGAAAAAAAATGCGTTTTTGCCAAATTTTTCGCTTTTTTTTCAAAAAATATGTTCACGTTAAGGATTTTACCCTCCGACATGCTTCCCAGTGTTGATGTCTAGGGCTTTGAATACGTGTATTCATGCGGATAACTTTGACGTTCTGCGTTCGATGGGGGATGCCTGTATTGATATGGTTTATGCAGAGCCGCCTTTCAGCGCTGGGTGTTCATGGGTGGGTGATGATGGGGGCTTCGTTCATATTTACCAAAGGCGAGTGGCACTTGTGACTGAAGGATACCCTACGGACTAACCCCTTTTTTCAGAGCTCCTCAGGTTCCCACCATTGCTAATCCCTCTGAGAACTCATAGACAAGCCACTCCCTCGGCTCAATCACCCACGCGCCGGTTTTGTCTATGTAACCCCATTTGTCATCAATGCAAGCGCAAGCAACGCCATCGGAGAACCTATAGACTCTATCAAACTGCGGTTCAATTACGATAGCACCCGTCTTATCGGCAAATCCATATTTCTTGTCTATGCCTATGCTCACTAATCCTTCAGAGAAGTAGGGCTGATAAAATCTTAAAGCAAAATCAAAATCAAATGTCACTGCCACCTCCCCTGTTTTATCAATAAAGGCGTGGGTTCCATCCTTTATTACAACATGGGCGAGCCCCTCGGAGAAATCGTCTACCTCCCGAAATTGCGGTGGGATGACGATTGCACCGGTTTTATCGATATAGCCTTTACCCGTGCACCCCCAATCCGTAAGATACCCCTCGTCGTTGAGTTCGTCGTCTTCACAGACATCGGCTACGGAGAGTCCGTCGCAAAACGGGGCAAAGCAAAGGTAATGTGGGGGTGGGATGAGTGCCCAGGCACCGGTAGTATCAATATATCCATTTTGTGTCTCGGTTTTGACATAGGCAAGCCCCTCCGAAAACTGTTCCCCCTGCTCAAACATCGGAGGTATTACTATTGTACCGGACTTATCAATGTAGCCGTGCTTGTCCCTTATGTAAACGGGGGCGAGGCCATCCGAAAACCCAGTTGCCCACTCAAATTGAAGCGGGATGGCAAAATCTCCGTTTTTGTCAATGAACCCGTGTTCCCCATCAATTTTTACAGCCGCTAATCCCTCGCTATAATATGAGCCGTCATCAAACTGTGGTGGAATGACAAAATCTCCACTTTTGTCAATGTAGCCAAATTTCGGCATTTTACTACCTACCTTGTGAGTCAAACGTTTTTCCGTGTTGCTTGTGTTCCACGGAAAACCGCTTTTTGAGCGTGAAACGAATTGCTAAGGAGTTAAGAGAAGCAATCCACTAAACGGTGCAGCAAAAGTGGGCAATATCACAATGCCAATAACCGTTTTTGCCCCTTTGTAAATCAGATATCCGGTGCCTCCCGCAGCGGCGATTTGGGCGAGGCGACGTGGTGAGTACCAACTCCCTCCGGATTGATTCATATTTTTCTCAATCGCCTTTGCACTGTCTTGAGATTTTTTGGGTAATCTCTTGAGCGCGTTTTTACCGCCTCTGATTTTCCATTTTGGGCTTTCCGGTATCGGCGGCATAACATTTATATGTCCACCCTTTGGAAAGCTAACGTCCCAATGCTCACCGCCATGGTTTGATGGTTCTTTCCTCAATGATGTGTTTCCCATCAGGCATCAATGTGGGGCTTTATCCCAAAACGGTGTCTTTGTGAGTTGGCGGACGTGATGCCCATCGTCGTTCATAACATAGATGTCGCTTAACCCGTTGCGGTTAGATTTAAAGACGATGGATGCTGTTGTAATATCCAGAGGTATTAGCATTGAAGCCAACAAGAAGATATTAACTAGCCCGCTCCGCTTTGCCACCCTGTTGGCAGAATTGTTGCAAGCAGCAGGAGCGTAGCGGGTGCCCGATTGCGCGCCTGAGAAAGGATGGAGGACCACTCCCCGGCGCGAACTAGCGTAGCCCTCGAGGTGAGTGGCACTTGTGACTGAAGGATACCCTACGGACTAACCCCTTTTTTCAGAGCTCCTCAGGTTGCCACCCTTGCTAATCCATCGGAGAAATCATAGGCAAGCCACTCCCTCGGCTCAATCACCCACGCGCCGGTTTTGTCTATGTAACCCCATTTTTCATCAATGCAAACACAAGCAACGCCTTCGGAGAACCAACAGACTCTATCAAACTGCGGTTCAATTACGATAGCCCCCGTCTTATCGGCAAATCCATATTTCTTGTCTATGCCTATGCTCACTAATCCTTCAGAGAAGTAGGGCTGATAAAATCTTAAAGCAAAATCAAAATCAAATGTCACTGCCACGTCCCCTGTTTTCTCAATAAAGGCGTGGGTTCCATCCTTTATTACAACATGGGCGAGCCCCTCTGAGAAATCGTCTACCTCCCGAAATTGGGGTTGGATGACGATTGCACCGGTTTTATCGATATATCCCTCACCCGTGCACCCCCAATCTGTCAAATATCCTCTGTCGTTGAGTTCGTCGTCTTCACAGACACCGGCTACGGAGAGTCCGTCGCAAAACGGGGCAAAGCAAACGTAATGTGGGGGTGGGATGAGTGCCCAGGCACCGGTGGTATCAATATAGCCATTTTGTGTCTCGGTTTTGACATAGGCAAGCCCCTCCGAAAACTGTTCCCCCTGCTCAAACATCGGAGGTATTACTATTCTACCGGACTTATCAATGTAGCCGTGCTTGTCCCTTATGTAAACGGGGGCGAGGCCATCCGAAAACCTAGCTGCCCACTCAAATTGAAGCGGGATGGCAAAATCTCCGGTTTTGTCAATGAACCCGTGTTCACCATCAATTTCTACAGCCGCTAATCCCTCGCTATAATATGAGCCGTCATCAAACTGTGGTGGAATAACAAAATCTCCACTTTTGTCAATGTAGCCAAATTTCGGCATTTTACTACCTACCTTGTGAGTCAAACGTTTTTCCGTGTTGCTTGTGTTCCACGGAAAACCGCTTTTTGAGCGTGAAACGAATTGCTAAGGGGTTAAGAGAAGCAAACCACTAATAAACGGTGCAGCAGGAGTGGGCAATATCACAATGCCAATAACCGTTTTTGCCCCTTTGTAAATCAGATATCCGGTGCCTGCCGCAGCGGCGATTTGGGCGAGGCGACGTGGTGAGTACCACTTCCCTCCAGGTTGATTCATCTTTCCCTCAATCGCCTCTGCCTTTTTTCGAGAGTCTTTCGGTAATCTCTTGAGCGCATTTTTACCGCCTCTGATTTTCCATTTTGGGCTTTCCGGTATCGGCGGCATAACATTTATATGTCCACCCTTTGGAAAGCTAACGTCCCAATGCTCACCGCCATGGTTTGATGGGTCTTTCTTCCATTTGTTACCTCTTTTGTCTGTGTACGAACCGTCCGGGTTTTTACCTCCGTCAGGTTTTGGTTGAAAACCGGATCCCGACGGCGGTGCACCCGTTGCGAGCTCTTCGTACCATAGTACGCGAGCGTTATTGCCAGAAATAACGGTAAACTGGTTGGCGTGCGTCAGGCAGTCCTCATCAGCACTCTCATCGTATGTGATAAAGAACTGGTTTGAATCTCTGTCATATTGGACACCTGTGATACGAACTTTACATTCATCATCGCTGGCGAGAACACTTGCCGTTCCTAGGAGCAGGAATAGCCCCATTAGAAGAGCAGTCAATAGTTTTTTCAACATCATTTTATTACACTCCTTACTTTTTTGTCAAACGAAAAACCAAATCAATTCACAACCGCGACTCAACACAAACGGCGTTTGCGCCCTAGGCGTGCCGTTTCTTTTGAGCGAAATTATTTGACTTCTGATTGAATTCGCCTGCGACATGAGTACCCTCGTTAGCTCCATTGGCATCCAGAGAGACGCAATCATTGCCCACTATCGCAACGCGGTAGACTGGAACGACACCACAGAGAAAGCTGTGTACCAGGAATGGGCCGTAACGTACAACTGACGCGCGATTTCAACCTTTATAGAGACCGTGGATCCGGTGCAACAGATGGCTGTCATATAACGCGGGAAATGAATATCACTTCTTATCAGCTCTTTCGCGTAGAGACTCAAGCTGGAGAAGCGGAAAAAGCGGTTATATGAACGCTTTAAGAAGATAAAGCAGAAACACGCCGATGAGATTCTCGAACGCCGAGAAAAAGACCCAACGCTTGGTGGCATATTCCTTTCGTGCATCGCCAGGTCAGAATCCATTATCTCCAGGAGATGTGCGCCGACGTCAGATTCGGCTCCAACAAATCCACCCCGCCGTGAATCAACCAATCCCTCGCCATTTTCCCCGGCTTTCTCTAAAAATCGAAAGAAAACGTAATCTATTTTCAGGTAGCAAGCCCCATTGTTGTGACCCCGGGGTGGTGATAGCACCCACCGCCTAAAGGCGTGGGCTTCGGTTTCATAGCGACTGCGGTTGGGGAGATAGGTAGAATATCGTATCCTTTGGATACAACGTTCCCACCATTCACTCCCCAACTCCGTTTTCTCAAAGCGTCCACCCAAAGCATTTTCGCGCCACCGGCGGGCATTTTCCCTGTATCCTTTAAAGTGGATACAAGGCATATCGTTAGGTAACGGCTATCCCTGCCCGCAATAGGTTAGGGACAGACACGCCTTGCAGCGCGCTTAGTTGTGTCCCCAACACGATAGGTGAATGATACCACACTTTGACTGCAGTGTCAATTTTATTTCACGGAGATTACCCCTTTAGCGGGCTTATATCCCAAAGCGAAAGCGGTGGGCAAAACAAACGAATGCCCGTAATAATTTACAAGGTAGCAAGCAACATGCTTGCCGCCACAATTAATACGCCTACATCTCCGCCAACTTTTTCTGCAGCCATCGCGTCATCGGTGGATGGCCCGGGTCACAAATTTCAATGAAATGCCCCGGCAAAGCCTGCCCGAGCAACGCCTCAACATCTCGCCGGCGCTCAGCAACGACTGCTGGATGCTCACTTGCAACGTTTACTTTCTCTTCCGGTTCGTTTCGTATGTCAAACAACTCATCGCCCTTTTCATCACGATAGCCGACTGATGTACAAAAGTTCCAACGGTTATCGCGGACACTGACTCTGCCCCGCGCGTTTCCGGTAACAAATCCCGCCCACCCGGTGATAATCCGCTCACGTAAGAATGCTTTTTCCTGCGTAACGAGTTGCCACATGTCTTGTCCATCTGTCCAACTGCACGGAATCTGGGCCTGGTTGAGGAGCGTTGGCATTAAATCGTGGTTCTGCACAAACGCAGAGATGTCTTTGTCCTTCGGCCCTTCTGGGTGCCGAATGATTAGGTTTAGCTGGGTATTGAAGGGATGCAATTTGTTTGCGCCCTTCCCGAAATGTCCATGTTCACGGAGTTGCGTCCCGTGGTCCGACATCAGTACAACCATTGTCTCGTCGCGTATTTTCAGTTGCTCTATCTTATCAAGCAGCATGCCGCACCACTTGTCGACGAACGTCACTTCCCCGAGGTAAAGTGCCTCAATTCGGCGCAGTTCGTCTTCGGTAGGAGTGCCGCCTTCATTGAGACTATTCGGCGTAATAAAATCCTTTCCTGAATAGTCCGGAAAGTAGATATCGGCGTAAGATTTGGGCGGGTCCCAGGGCTCATGCGGGTCAAAGCTATCTACCCATAAGAAGAATGGCGGTACGGTATGATTATCGTCAAGCCACTCGCATGCGCTCCTGAAAACGCGTGCACAACTATAATCATCTTCTGATTGACGTTGGCGTTGACATAAGAGATAGTTGACTAATCCGGCGTGTCGTTTCCAATTCAGGGGTTCCCTGACATGCTTCCGGAGTTGTTCCTCAATTAACCTCGGAGCGCCGCTTTGCCAGTTATCTGATTCTTGTCCGCGGATGAAATCATAATGCGCGAACCCGCGAGAGAAGTTCATTGTCGGTTTGAACATGTGATATGTATCTGCTATCAGCGCGGTAAGATAGCCGTGCTCGAGTAGCACCTCCGCGAGTGTATCCTGTTCGGGTGGAATCTTATGCCAACCGGGGGCGTGATGCCAATGTCCCCGCCGGTCAAAATTATATTTCCACGGAAAGCTCCTCATACCTGTAAAGTTAGCTCGGCGTATCTGAAGTGTTGGTTGTCCTTCTCCAAATGCCTGTGTGAATCGGACGCTTTCGGCGGCAAACGCATCAAGGTTTGGCGTTTGCACATGGCTATACTTTTTTCTTTCGCCGATGATATCGGCGCGAAAGGTGTCTAAACAGATACAGATAATATTCATCATCCTACACTCCTTCGATGTCGTCCAAAATCCGTCTTGCTGCTTCTAATGGATTCTCAGCGTCAAGAATCGGCCTGCCGACAACGATGTAATCTGCCCCTCGCTTAATGGCCTCTTCTGGTGTTGTCCATCGCTTTTGATCGTCGGGTGCTGCCCATTTTGGCCGGATGCCTGGTGTAACAATCACAAAATTTTCGCCGCATGCATTGCGAATCGGCTCAATCTCTAATGGTGAGGCGACAACGCCATCCAAACCTGATGCCTTTGTCTGCTTAGCGAGATAAACGACTTGTTCGGTGAGTTGTCTTTCGGAGCCAAAGGATGTCTGAAATCCGTGTTCATCGATGCTCGTCAGAATTGTGACGCCAAGTAGAATTGGGCGTGGCATGCCTGCGTTATGGGCTGCGTCATCGGCACTGTATCTTGCGGCTTGCATCATCTCAAATCCACCGGCGGCATGCATGTTAATCATGTGTGCCCCGTGTTTCGTTATTGTGGCGACATCTCGCGCGACTGTGTTCGGTATGTCGTGGAACTTCAGATCTATAAAGATTTTCTGCTGACGTGCATATATCGATGGAAACGCTTCAAGTCCAAGTACACCGAACGCTTGAAAACCGAGCTTAACCCAAGTGACTATGTCCATAAGCGTTGTGGATAACGAGTCAATATATTTATCATCATCAGTATCTAAGGCAACAATTAATCTATTTTTCAATTCTCGATTTCCTTCATTGGGTATTACTTTCTAGGATATGCGTGCGCCCTATTTTCCTAAAACTTCCTGAATCACTTGCATCGTCTCTCGCCGCGCATTCTCAATCCGTGTTTGATATGTATGGATACTTTCCGCAATTCCGTTCAATTGCTTTTGAAACAGAGTTATCATCCGTCGCACTTCTTTAGGCGATGTACCTCCAAGGCTCTGGTTGTTGTGAAGTGCGAATTCGGCATCCAGAATCTGTTTCAGTTTTGAAAGGGAGATGTGAATTTCTTTCTGCTTGAGAAATTCCTGCGTCGCTTCCCAGTTAGCGAACGTTTTTCCCTGCTGTACCAGTTCCCCGACGAGCCACCCGACAATCTCGTGGCATTCACGAAAGCTGATGCCGTGTTGCGCGACAAGATAGTTTGCCAACTCCGTCGCGGTAGCAAAATTCGCATTCGCCAATTCTGCCATCCGTTCTGTCTTGAAAGTTGTCGTCTTAAGGAGTTCTGGCAGGATGCCGAGACAGGCTTTAACGATATCAAATGCCTCCCATAGGGGCGGTTTGTCTTCCTGAAAATCACGGTGATAGCCGAGCGGTAAGCCCTTAAGATTCGTCAACAGGTCAAAAAGTGCCCCGTAGACTCTACCGGTGCGGCCCCTGGTGAGTTCAGCGATGTCGGGATTCTTTTTCTGCGGCATGATGGAGCTGCCGGAGCTATAGGCGTCATCAAGTACTGCTATTCCGAATTCATAAGTCGTCCAATATACGAGTTCCTCGCTCATACGGGACAGGTTTGCGCTGACGAGTGACAGTGCAAACAACGTTTCTGCGATAAAATCGCGGCTGCTGATAACGTCAAGCGCGTGTTGGTGGGGCGCATCAAAACCGAGGAGTTTCGTTGTCAGTTGCCTGTCGATAGGAAATGTTGTCCCGGCCAAAGCCCCTGCGCCGAGTGGATTTGTATTGGCAAGCGCGTAAGCGGCTTGTAAACGTTTTATGTCTCGTAGGAACATGCTCACATAAGCCGTCGCCCAGAAACCGAGGCTAATCGGCTGTGCATGCTGTGTATGCGTATACCCGGGCATAACGCTGTCATCATGTTCGGCTGCAATCTTTAAGAATGCATGACACAATGTGGAGATTAGGCGTTGCACACTGAGAATCTCTTCCCGAATATAGAGGTGTGTATCGACGAGCACCTGCTCGTTCCGCGAGCGCGCCGTGTGAAGTTTCCCCCCAAATTCGCGTCCTGCATTCTCAATCAAGTATGATTCCACATTCATGTGAACGTCCTCTTTATTCGGTTCGAGCGTGAATGTGCCGTTCTCAAAATCCGTTTCTGCCTGCCGGAGCCACCGCAAAATCTCTCTTAGCTCTTCATCGGATATAATCCGTTGCCGTGCGAGCATAATCGCGTGCACTTGGCTGCCCCAAATGTCGTACTGAATTAGGCGGGTATCTGTATCAATCGACTGTGTAAAGGCTGCCGTCTCCGTTGAGAGCCCGGTGCGAAAGCGGCCGCCCCAAAGTGTTTTTTCTTTTGTTTTCATATCTTGCTATCTTTCTAAGGCAGTTGGTACAATTCTTAGATATTAGGCGTTACAGTATTTGTGGAGGGCGTCGCGGTGGCATCGGTTGAATAATCTTGCGTTGTTCCGGTGTCAAACGTGCCAATAACTCCTTTGAATGAGGATAGTCAAAACGCTCACGGACATACTTTGGTGAGTAGCGGTAGACGATTGAGCGGCGAAATCCCTCATTTGTCCGTTCTGCGGCGCCGTGCGTCATCGCATCTGTAAACATGAGGACATCTCCCGCTTTAAGATAGATTTCTTTCGTCGCGTCCGCCGTCCCCGCCGGTTTTCCTGTCATCCCATCGTAGACTACCCCTTTCCCATTAACCTTCAAGCGGGGGTGAATTTCTGTGCAGCGATGACTTCCGGGAATCAGGACTGGTGGGCCATCCCCGGGGCCAATATCATTCACTGCCATGAGCACATTAATCTGTCCCACCATCCACTGCCCGGTATTCTCTTGTCGAAATGTCAAATAACTCAGTGGTACATGTCCGCCACAGTGGATGTGAATGAACCCCCCGGCAGGCCGGACGTTGAGGAAATTCTCATGGATAGAAAGCCCGTTCACTTCAGAGTGAATGTACTTTCGAACGAGCGAAATCCACGCGTGATGGTCAATCAGTTTCTGGAAAACCGCGCTGCCCTCAATGATATTCTGAAAGTTAACGCCGTTCTCGATATTGTAGGTGTGAGTTTCGATATTCCCGAGCCAGCGTGGGATTCGTCTGTCCCCCGTATCCTTTTCCCACGGCGCTTCAACATAATCCCAATGTGCATCAATCCATCGATTTATCTCACCCAAGTCTTCTTCCGAGATAACGCTTTTTAATATCAGATATCCTTGCAGATCAAAGAGATAATCTTGTAAGTCCTTGCTCATCACCGTTCTCCTTTGCAAGCCCACGGTTTAATAATCGTACTAGTGCTTATAGATATGCGTCTAATTCGGTTGCTGTCGGTGTGTGTGTAGAGATTCCGTCATCTGGAATTTCCACCTTGGCTGTCCATGCGATGGCATTTAGGATGAATTTGCGAAGTCTGTCATCTGCCCAATTGCTGTGAAGATGTCCGCCTGTAAATCCGAGTCCGCGTCCGCCATCGGCGCGTTCCACACACCATGCTAAATGCTGGGGTTCGCCGTTCGCGACGGCTTGTCGAACGTGCGGATTCCCACTGTGCGGGCCGTCTGCCCGTGCCAATGTTGACGCGGGAGCGATTGCGCTCAAGAGTGGTGTTACCCCGCGCATATCCTCGCGAAACCGCATGTGATAGTACCACTCGTCCTCCAATGAAAAGGGTTCTAATCCCCGCGTTATTGGATGCTCTGGAAACCCGGTAAAAGTCGCTGTCCAGTAAGGATTTACCGAGAGGTGTGTCTCAAAGTATCCACCGAGCCAGTCCAAGAAGCGGTTCCCCGGTTCACCTTTCGGTACTTCAACCGCATAGTGTAACATCGCAAGCCCGATGCCGCGTTCCATTAACTCAGAGAGTTCTGCCAGGTGTGGGATTACCAGGTGTCGGGCCCCGCCATCCGAGTATACGACGATTGCGTCCGTGTCGTCAAAGACTGTAGCGTCTGCGGGCCACCCTTGATGCACAACCACCTCATCAACCCCTTCGCACTTTGAAGTTAACTGTTCTGCGAGAAAAGCACACCCTGCCGGATGTTCGTGTGCTCCACCGCCATGGCTCGCGCTTCCTGCAATCATAACAATTCGAGATTTTGTTAACATATTCACTCCTTTTCATTTTTTCGTCCGCGGCTAATTAATCTGTTGAAAAAGTCGCTAAGTCCGCATCGTTGTTTTACAGTCTTATAATTATATTCGCGCTCTGTTTTGGCTGTCAATTTTTTATGATTGACACCCCTGTGCAGAACCATTAAAATATTACCAAAATTCCATCAAATCAGGAGCTGCCCAATGGAAGATTTCAGAATAGTTGATACACACGTCCATCTCTGGCACCCGAGACAATTCAGGTATCCATGGCTCTCGGAGTTACCTGCGCTAAACAGCCCCTATCTCTTAAAAGACTACACTGTCGCCCACGGTGAACTGGCGATTGAAGCGATGGTGTTAGTGCAGTGCGATACGCATCCTGATGACAGCTTGAAGGAGACGGCGTGGTTCACTTCTCTGGCGCCGGTGGATGCGCGGATTCAGGGCATCGTCGCCTGGGCCCCGTTGGAGGAGGGGAAAGATGTCACGCCGTTTATCGAGAAATTGGCCGAAAATCCTCTTGTAAAAGGCATCCGTCGTCTCCTCCAATCCGAAAGCATTGATTTCTGCATCCAACCTGACTTCGTGGACGGGGTTAAAGCACTCGCAGACTACCGATTGAATTTTGATATCTGTATCTTCCATCCGCAACTCGCTAACACCCTCCGGTTGGTAGAAAAGTGTCCCGATGTTCAATTTATATTGGACCACGTCGGGAAACCGGATATCAAAAACCAGTTGTTTGAGCCGTGGATGCAGGAGATTCGGACGTTATCCGATTTTCCAAACGTCCATTGCAAAATCTCTGGGCTGGTTACCGAAGCCGACTACGGGCAATGGAAACCCGCGGAACTACAGCCTTATATTGAACACGTCATCGACTGCTTCAGTTTTGAACGCATCATATACGGCAGCGATTGGCCCGTCTCCACACAAGCGTGCGATTACTCGCGTTGGGTTCACACATTGAAAGCGGCTGTTGCGGGCTGCTCATCCGGGGAACTTAACAAGCTATTCCGAGAGAACGCCATCAAGTTTTATAGACTTTAGCACGTTTCTTAGCCTCGCGCCGTCGGGGATGTAGCACAAATTCGGTATATCCGTTAGGCACCTCACATCCTTTGAAGACGAGTTCTAACGCTGCTTGAAAGGCAATGCTCTCCGCATAATTGGGCGACATATTTCGATAGTGCACATCGCCAGCATTCTGCGTATCAACGACGCGTGCCATCCGCTCAAACGTCTCTGTAACTTGTTCCGGTGAGACAATTCCGTGGTGCAGCCAATTCGCGATATGCTGACTGGAGATTCGCAATGTCGCCCTGTCTTCCATCAACCCGACGTTATGGATATCCAGTATTTTTGAACAGCCGATTCCGTGTTCAATCCATCGTACAACATAACCCAAGATGCCCTGCGCGTTGTTATCCAATTCTGTCTGAATTACGTCCGGTGCCACTGTGCGATTTGCGAGTAACGGCGGAATTAGCAAATCTGCCGAATTCGCCCGTTCTCTTTTTGCCAATTCCTTTAACCGCTGTGCGACATTGACAGCGTGGTAGTGCATCGCGTGGAGTATTGCGGCTGTTGGTGAGGGCACCCAAGCTGTTGTGGCGCCCGCCAAAGGGTGATTCATCTTTGTTTCAACCATCTCTGCCATCTTATCCGGTTTCGTCCACATCCCCTTGCCAATCTGCGCGGTGCCGGGTAACCCTGTCTCAATCCCAATGTCAACGTTTTGAGCTTCATAGGCAGTCATCCACGGTTCGCTGCGAATGTCCATCTTTGGAATCATCGCGTCTGCTTCCATGCTCGTGTGAATCTCGTCGCCTGTCCTATCCAGAAAACCGGTGTTAATAAAAACGAGCCGTTCTTTCGCGCTTCGAATGCATTCTTTGAGATTGACAGTTGTACGTCGTTCTTCGTCCATAATTCCGATTTTAATCGTCTTCGGCGCGAGTCCCAATGCGATTTCTATCCGTTCAAATAGGTGTATAGTGAACGCGACTTCTTCGGTTCCGTGGAGTTTCGGTTTAACGATGTAGATACTCCCCATTCGACTATTGCGAAATTGCCCGGTGCCCTTTAAGTCATGCATCGCAGCGAGCGTCGTTACCATCGCATCTAGAAACCCCTCTGGGATTTCCTCACCGTTTTTCGTGACGACTGCATCGGTATACATGTGGAGTCCAACGTTTCGAATCAAGAGCAGGCTTCTGCCAGGCAATGTCAACGTGCTTCCATCTGGAGCGGTAAAGACTTTATCTGGGGCTAAGCGGCGTGTCACGGGGCGCCCGTTTTTCTCAAAGGTTGTCTCTAATGTGCCTTTCATGATACCGTTCCAGTTACGATAGACGCGTACTTTATCTGCAGCGTCTACTGCCGCAACAGAATCTTCACAATCTTGAATTGTCGTTACCGCTGCTTCTAAAATAACATCCTTTACGCCGGCTGGATGCACCTTACCAATCGGGTGATTCCTATCAATCTGAATTTCAATGTGCAGTCCGTTATTTTTCAGCAAAATCGTGCTGAGTTCCTGTCTGTTTAACCGAAAACCGGCGAATTGCGCTGCTTCCGCCAAACCGACATCTTCTGATTTTGAATCTCTTTGCAAATTGGCGCGTAACTGCTGCCTGCCATCAATTTCCTTGAGATTAAATTGTGTCGCGTCAGAGAAGCTTCCTGATGCGAGCGGGGCGACTTCATCTAAAAATTTCTCCGTCGCCTCAATCACCTTTGTCCCCCGAATCGGGTTATAGTCTCCTTCCCGGGTTGCCCCGTCCTCCTGTGATATAGCATCCGTTCCATAGAAGGCGTCATAGAGGCTGCCCCACCGCGCGTTGGCGGCGTTCAGCGCGTAGCGGGCATTATCTGTCGGAACCACCAGCTGAGGGCCTGAAATCGTCGCAATTTCCGCATCGACATTCTCTGTGCTCACCTGAAAATTCTTACCTTCCGGGACTAGATACCCGAGCGCCTTTAGAAAATCCGCGTACCCATCTAACGACTCTCCATTGCGGGCGCGGTGCCAAGCATCAATTTGTTGCTGAAGGTGGTTGCGTTTCTCCAAGAGTGCCAGATTTTCCGGTGCTAAATCGGTGACAATGCTATCGAATGACTCCCAGAACCCATCTGCGTCAATGCCGAGCCCCGGAAGAATCCCATCTCTCACTAGCGCATATAAACCTGCGTCTACTTTCAAACCGCCGACTTCAATTCGGGTTCCCATGCTATCTCTCCCTTTCTCATGACAAATAATAATGCCTTTTATCATAACAACGGCACGAGAGTTATGTCAACAATTTTCATGCGCGGCGGTAGAAGTGAGTTGGAGTTCGTGATTTTTCTTCAAGCACCACCGGTTTTTATTTTACAGACACGATTTTTACGATTTCTATTCTAAATTTTGTGTATCCGCCCTTGCCAATATCGAGCACAATTGCTATAATACGAAATGAATTCGCAAACAAAAGGAATCTTATCCAAAAATATGAAAATTGGAATTATTGGCTGTGGCACGATTAGTGGCGCCTACTTTGAAGGGGCACGAAAAACGAATATTTTGGATATTGTCGCCTGCGCTGATATCCGAATGGAGGCGGCGCAAGCCCAAGCAGACAAATACGGATGCCGTGCATCCACCCTTGAGCAGCTCCTTGCAGAACCTGATATTGAACTTGTTGTCAACTTAACGATTCCGCGTGCCCACGTTGAAGTCGGACTGCAGGTACTTGAAGCGGGCAAGCATGTGTATAGCGAAAAACCGCTTGGTGTAGATATCGAAAGCGTTCAAAAGCTCGTCGCCACTGCGTCGGAGAAAAATCTGCGTGTCGGCTCGGCCCCGGATACCTTTCTTGGCGCGGGCATTCAAACCTCCCGACGGACACTCGATGCCGGCAACATTGGCAGCCCTATCGCTGGAACGGCGTTTATGTGTGGACATGGACATGAAAGCTGGCATCCAAATCCCGCCTTCTACTACGACATTGGTGGGGGACCGATGCTTGACATGGGGCCTTACTACGTCACTGCCTTAGTCACCCTACTTGGCCCAGTCAAGCGCGTTGCCGCTATCACGACAAAGGCGTTTGATGAACGTATCGCGACTAGTACCGCGGCACACGGACTAAAAATCCGTGTCAAAACGCCGACGCACCTTGCTGGTACCATCGAATTTCAGAACGGCGCAATTATTACGATGATTATGAGCTTTGACATGTGGCGGCATAGTCTCCCTTGCATCGAAATCTACGGTGAAGAGGGCACCATGCGTGTACCGGATCCAAATGGGTTTGGTGGAGTCGTCTCCGTCTGCCCTCCGCATGCTGACTGGCAGGCGGTTCCGCTTCTCTTCCCCAACAATGCCCGTATGTTCGGGGTTATCGACATGGTATCAGCAATCCAAAATCGACGAGAGCATCGTGCTAATGGTACCTTGGCTTACCACGTGCTTGAAGTCATGCTTGCCTTTGACAAATCCTCCCAAACAGGGGAACACGTTCAGCTTGAAAGTACAACCGAGCGGCCAGTTCCGATGCCGCCCGGATTAAAGGAGTGGGAAGTCGACTAAACTCCTGAATCCTATCGGGAAATAGTCTATCTGGGAGGCAAGGGTGATAGCACCCACACGCTAAAGCGTGGGGCTTCGGTTTCGTAGCAACTGCGGTTTTCTCATAGAGTCAACCGTCTTACTGTCGCTCCACCAGCGGGCGTTTCCCCTGTATCCTCCTCATTAGTGGATACAAGGCATATCGTTAGGTAACGGCTATCCCTGCCCGCAAAATGTTTCGCGCAGCGTTTATATCCCTATCGTGGTGTGAACCACATGCCGGACATGTCCACTGCCTATCGTCCAATGTTAGGGTTTCGTTATGAAAACCGCAATCACGACAAGGTTTGGTTGTAGCTGTCCATTGTCCGACTTTTTTAAAATGACGCTTATGTTTTTGACACTTATATTCCAATATCTGAACAAACTGGTAGAAGGCGAGGTCCGAGACTTTACGTCCCCACAGGCGTTTCATACCGTCAAGGTTCAACGTCTCAAGGACAATCCTATCAAACTTCTTACAAAGTTCACTTGCCAGTTGCCAGTGAAAGTCTTTACGTTGGTTGCTGATTTTCCGATACAGACGTGCGAGTTGCCGGACACACCGCCACCAACCGTTAGAACCTTTAACTTTACGAGAAAACGCTTTATTGAGCGTCCGAAGTTTATTCAAGGACTGTTTCAAAGGTTGTGGGTGTTGGATTTTCTCACCCGTGCTAAGTGTCAAGTATGCGTCTTTCATACCGAAATCTGCCCCAACGCTTTTACCTGTTGTCGGCAGCGGTAAAAAATCTGTGTAATCCGTTATGAGGTAAAGCCAATAGTCGCCACAAGTATCACGTTTGATTGTGATACGACGGAGAGTCCCATGCCACGGGCGGTGTTTATGAAACGTATAAGGCACTTTATCAAATCGCCACTTCCCTTTATCCCACTGACGAAAGGTGAGTGTAATACGGTTATCAGTCAGTTTAAATCCAGTTTGTTTCAGAGTCATAGACTTAAACTTATGGCGAGGTTTGATATGGGGGTTACCTCCCCGCTTATTAAAGAACCTTTGATACGCATTATCAATTCGTTCCAACTCTGCTTGGATGGCTTGGCTTGGCAACACCTTCCAATGTGGATGTGTGGTTCGTTTCAATATGCAGGCATGTTGACACATTGCAGCGTAGTTGGCATACGGCAAACCATCTTTATACCGGTGACGCTGCCACTTATGGAAATACACATGCACCTGCCACATATCGTCAAGCAGGTTGCCAAGACGTATCGTATTCGATTGATTGCCAAGCGGGTATTTATAGGTTTTCATGGACTCTCAAATATCAAGTCTTTTACCCCATTTCAGTGGGGAGGCAGACACGGTACCAAGTGGTAACCCTATTCATGTCTGCCAACTTGATACGAATATCATATCACATTTTTAGCATAAAGTCAATTTTATTTCACAAGGATTAGGCCCCTTAGCGGGCTTATATCCCAAACTTAAAGGATTGGGCAAAACAAACGAATTCCCGTAAATTCTACGGAGTACCTTCTAAATGGAGAACTAAACCGTCCAAAAAGAGGTAATTTTTCTTGACACAGACGTCCGGAAAAAATAAAATAGTTGATACATCGCGAAAACGTGCGGCGGCAGATTTGGTTAGATAGCTACGAGTGCATACTCATCCAATTACGAGATTTAGGGAGGATTCTCCATGTTAAAAGCAGGTTTTATCGGTGCTGGCGGACGTAGCCAAGGGGCCCATTATCCAAACGTTAACCGTCTGGAAGATGATGTTGAGATGCTTGCGGTGTGTGAACTTGACGACACCAAATTAGCCCAAGTGGCGAAAAAATATGAGTTTCGGCACACGTTCACAGAACACCGTAAGATGTTGGATACGTTGGATTTGGACATCGTTTACTGCGTGATGAATGAGAAGTGGGTTTTGCAGCCTGCCCTCGATTGCCTGAACGCGGGGAAGCATCTCTTCATTGAAAAACCGCCAGGGGCCACGAGTGATGAAACGCGTCAACTTTTGGAAGCAGCAATTGCCAACGATGTCTATTGCATGGTAGGGTTTCAGAGGCGGTACGCCGCCGTAACGCGCGAGGCGATGCGACGTGTTGCGGAAAAGGGGCCCGTCTCGTTAGCCGTGACGACATTCAACAAGCAGATGATAGGACAGAATCGTGAATTTACCACAACACTTTGGAACGATGTCTGCCATGTCGTAGACTTAATCCGATATATGGCAGGCGGGGAAGCTGTGGAGGTGACTGCCCACCGCGATACGTTTGGGGCGGAACAACGTAATTTCTACACAGCCTTCATCCGATTTGACAACAATGTTACAGGGGTAGTTTTCGGAAATCGCGCATCGGGTGGGCGCGTACTCCGCTCCGAATTACATGGCGTCGGCATCGGCTGTTACATGAAAATTCCGGAAGAGATTGAGATTTATGAGGAAAATGACAGAACCGTGATGGGTGGATGGGATGTCGATGGCGTTGAACAGCGGGACTCAGCGAGTTATGAAGGAGTACTCACAATGCATCGCCATTTCGTTGATTGTGTCCGCAACGAGAAAGTGCCTCTCACAGACATTCGGGATGTTATTCATTCCATTCATCTCGTGGATAAGATAGAGGGTTCTTCATCCACGTAAGCAGTCTCAAGAATTTAGTCTTCACGGTTTTTAATGTTAACGTAATAGGGGAGTACAATTATGCTTGATGAACGGCATCTTGAACATCAGATTACCGATGAACAACTTTGTGGGCTGAACGAAGAAGGGTATTTCATTGTCGAAAACGCGCTACCGCCGGACCTTGTTGAACGACTAGAAAAACGGGTGGATAGCATCTACGAAGAACACCTCGATGCGGGCTACGATGCGTACACCAAAAAGCCGATGACACCTCACCAGAATTTTTTCTATCCGAATTTCCTCGGAAAACATCAGTTGTTCGTGAACGTCTTGGACTGGTACAAAACGTTTCCAAAGGTGTGGGGGGCTTTGGGGTGGAACATCTACTCATACCACAGCCATCTGATTATCACCCCACCGCGTCCAGCTGAATCTCGCGGTAAAGACGCGCCCTTAGGGTGGCATCAAGATAGTGGACGGGTAAATATTGAGATTGAAAGTTCGCCAAGGCCACGCCTCTCTATCAAAGTTGTCTACTGGCTCTCCGACTGTTCAGAAATAGGACGAGGTAATTTTTACATTATTCCAGGCAGCCACCTGTGGGATAAGCTGGAACGTCCAATCGACGGCTCCTTGCCAGAAGGGGCGATTCCTGTGCGCTGTAAACCGGGCGATGCTGTTTTCTTTGATAGGCGGATTTGGCATACGCGCAGTGAAAACAACTCCGACATCACGCGGAAGGGATTATTTTATGGATATGGATACCGATGGCTCCGGAGTAAAGACGATATGACTATCCCACGCGAGGTATTTGAACGTAATGATGCGATTCGGCAACAGTTGCTCGGCGGTGGAACAAATGCGAATGGGCATTTTTCGCCCAAGGATGCGGACGTCCCGTTGAAGGTATGGTTGGAAGAAAATGGCGTTATCAGCAGTTAATCTTAGGAGCATCGGTGGAATTCAGGCCAGCTTTCATCAAATTCCACCGACAAACATCTTAGCCGGGGGACACCTGCTGTTACCTTTATCGCGGATTCTGAAGATAAACAGACATTTGGGCAAGCTAGAAATTGGTTGCGCTAATTTGCATCCCTGATTTTGCCCCATGCGGTGGTTAATTTGTCAGTTGAGGGGGCAACATCCAATCCCCCAAGTGCTTTTGCCAATCCGTGCTCCATGATAATTTTGACTTCATCTTCGCTGAGAATGGTGTTAAAAATTGCGGCTTCATCAATGATTCCGACAAAGTAAGAACCGACGCCCCACTTGCCAATCTCAACAGGATTTGCGGTTACAGCAACTGCTCCGGGGCGTGTGCTTGCGCCCGCCTTCTCACCGTTGACGTAGACAATAAGCTGCTCCGATTTTTCGTTGCTGTCGTATGTCGCAGCGAAGTGAATCCACGTATCGGTTTCTGGTACACGGGCGGACGCCCTCGGTTCCCAACCGCCACCCGGTTTGACAAATGCCGACATTTTGTTGCCTTCCTGCGGCGGGTCGATGCGTAAGAGGTATTCATCACTTTTGGCGATGAGTTGGCGCCAATCCTCAATGTCGGTGGCAAAGAACCAGGCCATCATGCTCAATTGTTCACCAATCTGCAATTCAGGTGTCGATTCAATCTTAACCCACTGGGCGCCATCAAATTCCAAGGCTGTCCCAATTTTTCCTTTTTTCCATTTGGGGCCGTTGAGCTCGCCATCGTGTCCTTTTCCGGAAGAATCTTTTGCCGTTTTGCCCGCCCCTTCCTCAAAAAGCCAGATGCCGACAGCCGTTTCCGGTTCGATTTCAGCAAATGAGAAGGGGGTTATCAAACAGGTAACTCCAAAAATTAAAATCAGTTTTCGCATTTTTTCTCCTTAAAACATAGATAGTTTGTAAAAGAACCCTTTCGCCCAGCGGGAGTTGCGGGACAATCTTTCTAAAATAGTTTTGAAGCGCTTATATCTGTAAACGCGGAATAGACAGGGCGTAATTTGGATGTCGGTATATCCGTGCACGTGCCGCTGTCGCCCACATGCCAGATGTCGGGGGCAACGTAGCGACGAAACCCCCTAAATCTCCTTCCGCGTACTGACGCCTTCTTTCTCCGTATTGGCAGGTAGTTTTGCTAAGTCGGCTATGCAGGTTTGAGTGGTTCAACTTCGGGGACGTATCCGTTTGGGAACTTCGAACTGACAGAACGCCCGTCTTGGAAGAGTTGAAGGGCATCAGGATTTTCGTATTCAATAGGCGGTGGAAACTCGCGCCATCTATTGCCATCAATGGGAAGTTCGTATCCGTCCTGTCTGAACCGCTCAATGAGGGCGCGCCTATATGCATTGAGGATTGTAGCATAGGCTTGGTTACCGGCAAGGCTTCGTTCATCCAGCCTGCCGGGTATTCGGCGAAACAGCCACTCTCGCCTATCGGCGGCGGAGTAGATATATTTGTACGCTCGTGTGAGAAACAGATACAATCCCGTGCTCTCTTTTCCCAATTGCCCGATGATGGCTTCTCGTTTGCAGTGTCCAGTGGCAATATCCGCCATATCTTCCCCAATATGCTCTGGGTGTTGTTTCAGCCCAACTGCCGCGAGGCAAGTTGGGAGTACATCAACAAGACTTATCGGGGTATCGCACTGTACGTCGGCTTTGAAACGTTCAGGATATCGAACGAGTAAAGGGATTCGCGCGGCGGCATCAAGGAAGGAGCGTTTTCCATAGCAGTCATAGTCTCCAAGTAATTCTCCATGATCAGAGGTGTAACATACCAAAGTGTTATCAAGCTCCCCCTTGGCTTGAAGGTATTGGAGAATTCGCCCGACTTGGTAGTCAATGAAAGAAATCGCTGCATAGTATGCTGCGCGCATCGTCCGTAAGAGATTCATATCCCGTCCTTGGTCACGGTATTTGTATCGATTCTGGTGACGATTCCAATAAGTATGGAGATGGTGATAATCTATAGGTAAGAAAGGCATAGGCATTTCTACCATGCGATAGAGTCTATTCCACGGCACCGGGGATTCAAACGGTGGATGCGGTTTAATGAAACTAGTCCAACACAAAAAGGGCCGTTCCGTGTCACGGCGTGAAAGGAATTGCAGCGTTTTGTCGCCCACCCACTGCGTGTGATGGAGCCGAGCCGGCAATTGTGAAGGTTGTGGGATATAATAGTATTCACTCCGCTCCCCATGCGGGGCGACGACATGTTCATATCGATTTTCCGTCAAAAATTCCGTAAAGTCATCCGGGCCGGCCCCCTCTTCTGAAAAATCCCTTGTTTCAAACCCCCACATTTTCCGACTGTTGGGTGAGAAGTGCATTTTTCCAACACCGTGGGTTTGGTACCCCGCCTCATTGAGCAATTCCATGAGCGATGCGCGTTCCTGGGGCATCGGGGAATTGTTTGTACATCCGTTCTGATGTGGCCATTGCCCGAGCAGAAAGCTGCAGCGTGAAGCGACACACACAGGGGATGGACAGTATGCAGACGTAAAACTAGTGCCCTCCTGCACAATTCTATCGAGTGCGGGCGTCTGGATAATCGGATTTCCAAGTGCGCGCACGGTGTCAAATCGTTGCTGGTCCGTCATGAGAAAAAGGATATTGGGCCGCTTCGCCATTGGCTGTAATTCCTCCCTTGCACAAAATAGAGGTGGCTTCACTATTGAGCTATATCCTACCAGATTTATCTTAAATTAAGCAAGTTTAGTTGCAAAAAAACCTTGCCAATCTCACGAAAAAGTGGTATCATATTTTTGGGAGTTCGTTTAGGTATCGTTTTCATATAACGCGTGATACGACAAAGTGCTCACCTTCGGATAACAGACACATTCGGATTCTATCAAACTCAGGTTATTAGAGAGCAATCTATGCAGCAATTCTCCTCTGCCCGGGGAATTCCCGCCACATGCAACTCAGGCATTTGGCGCGTTGAATCTGATTCATCCCATACGTCCCCTCGTAAGGGCATCACAAGGGGTAGTTCATGTCGTCTGGAAAAGGAGTGGGTTTGTCTACTAAAATCTACTATAATATCAAAGGAATAACCACATGTTTTATAAAATTCTATTTCGTCGATGTATCTGGGTTGTTTTGCTTGGGACAGCCCTTTTGATTCCAACAGTTTTAGCGGAGGAGCATATGGAAGAATCGAGTGAATTACAAGTAGGTATGGTAGCTCCCGATTTTACGTTGAAAGATGAGAAAGGCGTTGAGCAGCGCCTGAGCGATTACTTAGGAAAGAAAAATGTCGTTCTCGCGTTTTACCCGAAAGACTTTACCGGTGGCTGAACGACAGAACTTAACTCGCTCCGTGATAATTTGAGCGAGCTCGAAGCGACAGACAGCGTACTTTTGGGTGTGAGTGTTGACTCCGTTGAGTCGCATCAGAAATTCTGTAATGCGCAGGACTATAAGTTTTCACTGCTTGCAGACACAGCGTTTGTAGCAAGCAAGATGTACAGCGGTATCATTGAAAGTTTTAACGCCTCCAAACGGAGTACCTTCGTCATCGATAAAGCGGGGTATATTCGCGCCATTGATAGAGATGTGAAGATTAAAACCCACGGAAAAGACGTGGTAGCCTTGCTAAAAAAGGTACTTCCGAAGGTTAAGAGTGGAGAAATGTCTCCAGATTTCATCGCAACCGATGGTGATGGGAAGAGGCACCAGCTGAGTGAATTACGCGATAAGAAAAACGTGGTGTTAGCATTTTATCCGCGTGATTTTGGCCGTGGCTGAACGGCAGAAGTTTGCTCGCTCCGTGATGAGTCGAGTCATTTTGCGGCACACGATGTAAAAGTATTTGGCGTTACAGCGAATGAGGCAGCGTCCCATCAAAAATTTTCTACAGAAAATCAACTCAACTTTCCGCTTTTGGTAGATACCGGCCGGAATCTCGCACTGCTTTTCGGTGCGACAAACACCCCTGACGGCGCTATTAAGCGGATTACCGTTATCATTGATAAATCGGGAAAAATTCTGAAAATTGACAAAGATGTCAATGCGAGTCAGCATGGGACAGATTTGGTGAATTTTCTTAATACGTTGGAAGCGTCAAAATAATCAATGATAAGTCGTACTTTTTCATCAGGATTTCGGGGGCAGCTCGCTTTAGGAATATCGGTTATTTTTAGTCCGTTTCTTGTACCGATTTTAACAGCGATGTGTGTTGTCCAGAAATATGCGGGTACGCGGGCTGAAGCGCTGCTATGGCTGACAATTATGGTAGTCTTTGTGACATTGCTTCCGATATCGGGAATAGTCGCCCTCTATTGGGCTTCCAAGGTAAGTGATTTACATCTTCAGGCGAAAGAGGAGCGATTGATTCCGCTGAGTTTCACGCTCGCAAGTATGATTGTGGGTACGATTATCCTTCATCGTATCGACGCGAGCCGCGAACTTGTTTGGGCAGGCATCGCGTACATTGCCAACAGTGTCGTCTTTTCTGCGATTACCCCGCTCTGGAAGATTAGTTTTCATACGAGCGTGACAACCGGTTGCCTTATGGTGCTAGTATTTCTTGTAAATAGTACGTTAGGATGGCTATTTTTGGTTGTTCCGTTAATCGCTTGGGCGCGGGTTTACCGGAAGCGTCACACACTTCTCCAAACCGTTGTTGGCACATTGTTGGCAGTGGTGAATACATCTCTTATTTTTTATGTAAAAGCACTCTTATCCGAACCGCCATATTGAAGCGGGATGCTGGCATTCTTAGGAGTCCAGAAGCCGGCGGGAAACAGTTGTGCAAGGGGACTGGTGCCAAGACTGGTGCGCCCCGAGTTTTTACGGTGTGAGAAAAAAACACACCCCATTATGTTTGAAATGCGGTTGCGCGAATGTTCCGAGGGATGCTTCGAACAGGAAGTGTCGTGCCATCGGCGTTGTAAACCGAAGCCGGCATCCGCCGCCTTCAGGATTTCGGTGTGTAAAAGATACCTCATGAAGTGAGAACCGGCAAATCGTCCCAATCGCATTCTAAGCAGAAATGTCCTTCTTTCCCAAGGGGTTTGACGCGCCCCCTGCAGATAGGGCACTTCGTAATTCGGCTCGTATGAGGTTTCTCCGCAGTGGATGGAAACATGAGCAGTTGCTCTATCGGCAAAGCACGTTCCTCCCTATCGCGGAATTCCAATTGAAACGCCTCAATTATCTCTCCCGCGTTTAGGATAAGCGGTGGCGGCATATTGCCAGTGAGATTCATAAAGTGACTGCGGTAGACGTGAATCGTGTCTTGCGCGCGGTTCTGTCGGATGAAAAGGGTATATTTTTCCGGTGAAACTAAATAGGCAGTCGTATCCGGAACGGAACGCCTAGCTTTAATAGCGAGTTCGTATCCACGGTATTGGAACAGAGAGCGACTTACGTCTCGACGCATTTGACAAATTTCCCACAGTTCATGCGCACGCGCAGCGGAGAGAATTAAGCAATAGTAGCAGCTCGGATATTGCTCCAGCATTTCAAAAGGCAGAAATTCCGCCGGTTGTGCAGCATTTTGGAGAAACGTTATAAATGCAAGATACGCGTTCTCTGTGGCTTCTTGAAAAATCTGCTGGCTTAACCCACGCGAGTGGTTCTGTCTGCGGTTAATTTCTCGCGAGTACAGCTCAATTTGAACATCAACATCGATATGTTGGTGTTCATCGTTAATTCGATACAAACGTTCTAATGGCTGTGTCGCAATTTTGATGACAAACGGTAACATAAAAACTCGCTTTGACTCCTTAAACAATAAATACGAAAAGTTTAGCATAATTCGCGACGTTTATGCAACTCAATTTTTGGATTTTAAGGGTTTATACTGATACTATGTTTTGTTAAGTTAATAAAACATAGGGTTGCCAAAATCGGATTTAATACAATGAACCTCAGGCATATCAGCTATGATAAGGAGCACTGCTGAAAACAACTTCACAACGATAGAACTCAGTTTTTAGTTGCCCTGTATTCCAATTTATGCTACACTCTATTTTTAGAACGACGGCAATCGCCGGAAGAAACCCAGAAAAACGGACGATATATAGAATCTTGTTCTGTTTTTTTGGGCTTGAGAAACAGAGCAAGAGATTTTGAGGGCGAGTGTTCTCAAAATAAGGATTAGCCAAGACATCTTTTCCGAGAGATGTATCTGTGCGTAAACACAAAAATATCAGAACGAAGCACGGAGATTAGAAAGGAGATAGGTGATGTCAGGACATTCAAAATGGTCAACAATTAAACACAAGAAAGCGGCGAACGATGCCAAACGCGGGAAACTCTTCTCAAAGTTAATTAAGGAGATAACAGCTGCAGCGCGCCTCGGAGGTGGGGATGTGGACATGAATCCGCGTCTCCGGACTGCTATTTCAACAGCTAAATCAGGCAATCTCCCGAACGATAATATTGAGAAAGCTGTCCTCCGTGGCACGGGTGAGCTGGAGAGTGTTACGTTCGAAGAGCTCGTTTATGAGGGATATGGCCCGGGGGGTGTTGCGCTGATGCTTGAGATTTTGACGGACAACCGTAATCGCGCCGTCGCTGCAATTCGGCATGCTTTCAGTAAGCATGGCGGACGAATGGGGGAGCGCGGAAGCGTTTCATGGGGGTTTGATAAATGCGGCCTGATTGTTGTGAACGCCGATAGTATTGATGAAGAAGAACTTTTCCTAATTGCCGCAGATGCGGGGGCTGAAGACATAACGCCTTCCGAGAGTAGCATCGAAATCTTGACACCCTTTGAAATGTTTGACACCGTCTTAACCGCAATTCAAAGCGCAGCAGCAGACATCCAACTCGCTGAAATCAGCATGATTCCGAAGAACACCGTGAAAATTGAAGGGAAGGAAGCGGAGAAGATGCTACGGTTGATGGAGGCGCTTGATGAACTTGATGATGTGCAAAAAGTCTATGCGAACTTTGATATCCCAGATGAACTCTTAGAAGCGGCAGCTTAGCGGTAAATTGAGGCACGGTTAGAACCCTATACCGTTCTAAGGGGTGGTTACAGGAGATTTTATTGATTATTCTTGGGATTGACCCGGGTATTGCGAATACAGGTTACGGTATCGTCGAATCACGCGGGAATGTTGTAACTGAGCGGGACTACGGAAACATTACGACGAACGCTCAGACAGCTGGTGAGAGACGCCTGAAAAAGATTTACGATGAAGTCGAGCGTCTAATCGCCTCATTCATTATAGACGTTGTGGTTCTTGAAGACATTTTCTTCAGCAAAAATGTGAGTAGCGCGTTTGTTGTTGGTGAAGTCAAGGGTATCGTCAGGTTAGCAGCCGCCAAGGCAGAGTGCCCCGTTTTCACATACACACCCTCTCAAGTAAAACAGGCAGTCGTCGGGTACGGAAAGGCAACGAAGGCACAGATGCAAAAAATGGTTCAAGCACTGCTTAAACTCAATCAATTGCCATGTCCTAACCATGCAGCAGATGCGCTTGCACTCGCAATCTGTCACGCGCGCTCCTATAAAGTGCTTGAGATTCGCGAAAAATACCAATAGCGAAGGCAAGAAGAGCATCCGAATTAGCGTCAATTTGGGAATGATTCCTCTGATGAGAAACTTGAACACGCAGTTGCCAACCGCGTTTTGAGACACCTGATTTGAAGATGGATATCACGGTTAGAATCCTATACCGTTCTACGGTATTTTTCTAAATCACACAGAGAGAATAAAAAATGATTGCTTATCTCAAAGGCATTGTTACCCATAAAAATACGAAACAGGTTGTTGTGGAGGTGAACGGGGTAGGGTACGCTGTTGATATTCCCCCGAAAACCGTTGCGGATTTACCCACTATAGGTGCCCCCGTCACCTTTTACACACACTATTACCAAAATCGTGAAAATGACATTACACTCTATGGGTTTACTTCAAGAGATGCCTTACAAGTTTTTGAAATGGCGCTCACCGTGAAAGGCGTTGGGCCCACCCTTGCGCAAAATATCGTCGCAAGATTGGCACCACCGCAATTTCAACGCGCCGTACATCGAGAGGACACAACGACATTGATGCGGGTGCCGCGGCTGAATAAAGAGATAGCCCTACTGATTATCAACAAACTAAAAAAGAATATTGGCAAAGTCAAATTCGAGGGGACAGTTGATTTAGCCGGCCCAGGTGCCGGAAATGCAGAAGTCATTAACATCTTGGTTAATTTAGGGGCATCGGAACTCGATGCAGCGCTAGCAGTCGAAAAGGCCGAGAAGTTGCTTGGAAATGACGCACCGCACGAAAATCTGGTAAAACAAGCACTCCGGTACATTCGGAATTAGCCGGAAATGATGAATTGTTCGACTCAGCTTCTCATAGGTAGCAACGATGGAAAACCACAATATATCCAATTCTTCTCGTATGCCGGATTTGAACGTTGAAGTTGAAGATGAGCCCCTGGGATATAGCCTTCGTCCGGAAACATTAAAAGAATTTATCGGGCAGGAAAGAGCCAAGGAGCAACTCCGTATCCACATTCAGGCCGCGAAAAATCGAGGCGATGCATTGGAACACGTGCTGCTTGTGAGCCCACCGGGACTCGGAAAAACTACGCTTGCAAAGATTATCTCTAACGAAATTCAAAGCAACTTTAAGCAGGCGATTGGGCCTGTCATGGAACGGCTAGAACTCGCCTCAACGTTGACGAAACTCGAAAAAGGAGATATTCTGTTTATAGACGAGGTACATAGGATGAAGGGCTATGTACAAGAGTCCTTGTATCCAGCGATGGAAGATTATCAGTTAGATTTGGCAGTTGGGCAGGGCCCCGCGGCGGATGTTGTGCAAATACAAATCCAACATTTTACGCTCGTTGGAGCAACGACGCGCGAGGGACTCTTAGCAGGCCCTTTTCGAGATAGGTTCGGCATACGTATTCACTTGGACTACTACACACCGGACGACATTCAGAAGGTAATTCGCATCAATGGGACGAAACTTAACATCAATATACATGAGGACGCAGAATTCGCATTGGCGCGACGCGCGCGCGGGACGATGCGGATTGCTAATAAATTGCTCGCCAACGTCAGAGATTATGCTGAAGTGAAGGGAAACGGAATTTTGACGCTTGATGTCGCAGAAGAGGCATTGGAATTTTTCGGGATTGATGAACGAGGACTAAACGCGCAGGATTATGCCTATTTCCGTACCATGATTGAGAAATTTAACGGACGAGCCGGACTGAAAGCCCTCGCTGTCGCACTCAGTGAAGATGAACGCACTATCTCAGAAGTCTACGAACCGTACTATATTAAAGAAGGACTTTTGACGTTGACACCCGTGGGACGTATCGCGACAGATACCGCCTATGAATACTTCGGTTATCCCATCGGTAATCAGACGTCGTTGTTTTATTAGGGTGAGCATTTTCGGCGGGCACTGCATATCCCGTATCGGTTATGAAACTAGCTGATTTTGATTACAATTTACCTGCTGATAGGATTGCACACACACCCCTTCAGCAGCGGGACGCGTCACAACTCATGGTGATTGACAAACACGCCGGTACATTTTGCCATACCCGTTTTTCTGAGATTGGTAATTTTCTACCGGCGAATGCGTTGTTGGTTTTGAATGACACAAAAGTAATTCAGGCGCGCCTCATTGGGAAAAAAATAGAGACAGGTGGCAGAATTGAATTCCTTCTCGTGCGTGAAACGCAGCAAGATATTTGGGAATTGCTTGCAAAACCGCAGAGGCGCCTCAGGATTGGTACGCAGGTTTCATTCGGTGATGGGAAACTCACTGCAGAGGTTCTTGAGAAACAGCACGCCGGGCTTTGCAGCGTTCGTTTTGACTACGCCGGGCGGTTTTCTGAGATTCTGGCTACGGTAGGACAGGTACCCCTCCCCCCTTATATCAAACGTGCGCCAACATCAAGGGATATAGAACGGTATCAATCGGTTTACGCCTCCACTGAGGGGGCAATCGCTGCGCCGACCGCTGGTTTGCATTTCACGCAAGCGTTATTACAGCAGTTGAAAACCGACGGAATAGAAATAGTTACATTGACACTGCACGTCGGAATTGGAACCTTTCAGCCTGTAACGCTTGAAGATATATATGCACACAAGATGCATGCCGAGTATATACAGCTTGCTCCATCAGAGGCAGAACGGATTCGTACGGCACGAGAAGCCGGGCGGAAAATTGTCGCTGTCGGAACAACAGTGGTACGGGCGCTGGAAACGGCCGGCGGCAAAGGCGTTGTCGATGCTTATTGCGGAAATACCGAACTGTTTATCTATCCCGGCCATCAATTTTGTGCGGTAGACGCGCTGATAACCAACTTCCACCTTCCGAAATCTACATTACTGCTGCTTGTAAGTGCTTTTGCAGGCAGCGAGTTGATTCAACGGAGTTATGCGGAGGCAATCCGCCATAATTACCGTTTTTATAGTTATGGCGATGCCATGCTAATTCTTTAGAAAACAGAAGGAGACACTTCATGCAAGAGATAGGCGGTATGCTTTTTCCGTTCATTGCGTTGTTCGCTATTTTGTACTTACTGGTATGGCGCCCCGAACAAGCCAAACGAAAAAAACACCAAAATATGCTGCAGAATCTGTCAAAGGGTGATGAAATCGTCACTAATGGCGGGTTGCACGGCAAAATCCTTGGCATCAGCAACGATAAGAATCTCATTGTGATGGCTGTCGGTGTATTGAACAACCAAGAGGTGAAGGTTCAAATTTCCCGGAGCTCCGTCGCTTTTCTGAAAAAGGGCGGGGAGTTAATTGAAGGAGAGTAACCCCTTAGCCGGTACGCTCAATGCATAAAGCGTAACCGCGACTCTGGATGGCGTTCGATTGTGCACAGTCATCCGGTAATATAAAGCGGGTGCCGGCCGGAATCGCAAGTACATCGTTGTGATGTAAAACGATGTGCTTGATTTCCGCAGTGGCACTCTCCATCCATAGTGCAGCGGCTCCCTCTTCTTTAAAGAATTTGTAGATGCAGATGGCTTCTACGTGTTGTGTCTTGTTCAGAACTTCTCCTGCTTGAAATTCCCGTATCCTGAGGTGCGAACTGCGCGCCTCAGCGATTTCTCCAGGGCCAAGAATTTCGGCAGGCGCCCCGGAATCAGAAGGTGCTTTGCAAACTGCGATTTCACTACCCGCCTCCCCCGCAAGCAGCTCGTATGTGGTGTGATGTGGTACAAATGCTAGGGACATCTCGCCATGAAAGACATCCTGGCGTTCCCCCAAAACTCCGTTTGCTTTGTTGCCGTTGTGGCCCACCAGTAAAGTAGATGTCCCACTTAAAGGAATCAGAGCAACGTCGGTATCTTCAGAATGGTCAAAATAGGTGGTTTTAGGGGCGAGATGGAGCATGCCAAAGTGCAGTTTTGTGATGCCCATTTTGCCTGGATTGATAATGTCGGTGTAACCTTGGGTAGGAATATAGTTCTTATATGCGAGCATCTAAGATTCCAATAACTGTTCACAGTGAACAGTGCCATGAAGACGGGATTTTCGTCTCCTCATGTCTATCGAAAAATATGTACCTGCTAAACCTCCTCATACGCTTGAAATTTCCGAAGTTGTTCAACCAAACTGGCCAGCGGCAATCCGACGACGTTGAAATAGCATCCCTCAATCCGTTTAACGAACGCTGCAGCGCGCCCTTGAATTCCGTATGCGCCGGCTTTATCTAATGCTTCCCCGCTTGCGATATAGGTGTTAATCTCAGCACGCTTCAATTCCCGGAAATAAATGGTTGTTCTCTCTACCCAGACGATGTCGCGTGCCGGTTTCGCGTGAACCAACGCAATTCCGGTGACAACTTCGTGGGATGTGCCTTGCAACAGGGTTAGCATTGCTCGCGCATCTGCTTCATCAGCCGGCTTACCGAGCAAGGTACCATTCAAGGAAACTAACGTATCCGCACCAATAACAATCGCTTCAGGGTAATGATTTGCGATAGCTTTTGCTTTCAGTAACGCAAGCTTTTGCGTTACCTCTACAGCATTCCCACTGTGCCCCGATTCCTGGACATCACTCCGACATGCTTGAAAAGTCACCCCAATCTGCGATAATAGCTCAGCGCGACGTGGAGAACCCGATGCTAAGACAAGCCGGGGGGATTTAGGGCAGCACGATGGGGTGCATATATCTAAGCGGGCCATATTATTTCAGCCGGTACCACCGAACATTCTGCTGTTTTTGAATTTGCAACAAATTCGATTGCACCAGTTTTTTTATACCAATATCAATATCCGTTTTAGAGAACCCGATTTTTTTCAGAAGAACGTCCCGCTTTGGTGCCTGGAACCATATCGGCTTTTCACGTGAAGAATACGTACATCTAAACACTTCTAAAGCACTGTATAAACGTTGCGTTTGGACTGGCAGTTCAGCAAGCGGATTGTTGATACTGTTTCTTCGAAGCATTGGCTCATTCTCCCGAAGTGGCAATCTTCGCGGATTTCTGCTTGCCCCATGCAACACCATACCTATCACAAAATGAACCGAGTTATTTTCCAATCTTCATCTAACCGCCTAGGGCACAATCTCCAAATAATTCTAAAATCTACGATAAGCTACCAAATTACAAAATTACAAAACCACAACTGACCTCTTATTCTACATAACGTCTATCTATGAGAAAAGGTTTCAAAAAAGTGGAAAATTTCGCTTTTTTACTGTTTTTTCTCGCAATTGACAAATTTCGGAACGACGCGATATACTCTCATGTTAACATTGAACGGAGGAAATATCCTGATGGCGTACAAAGAACTTGCAACAACGAAACCCTTTATTGTGAACAAAAATCTGGGAAGTGCCGTTGAGGTTGAACCGGAAGAATTGACGAAAACAAACGCCGATAACACCCCGGTAGTTATCCCAACACAGAAACAGAAGTACAATTTCGACAGGAATGGCTGGGTGGTGATACCCAATCTGTTATCGAAGGCAGAATGTGCGGAAATGCACGCTTTTTGTGAGCGGCTACGCTGTGAGCCAGAAAGTATTTCGGAGCCCCAACGTTGTGCTATAGGAGGGCCGCTGCAGAAATTGGCTGACCATCCGGTTGTTGTCGGATTTCTCAACGAGTTTCTGGCGTATCCGCCGGCGGCAAGTGAGGCGTGCTACGGTTTTCGCCTGGAAGAATCAGAGGTAGTCCCCGACTCCGGTGAATTCGTGGCAGCACAACACAAGGGGAGTGGACTTTTTCGCTTACCCGGGGATTCACATCTCTACCGCTGTGTACCTGGACGAGGGTGGAGCGGTTTAACGCGCGCCCTCTGGGAATTAACGGAAGTAACCGCTGAAACGAACAGCATGCGATTTATTTCGGGGAGCCACAAAGCAGCCTATCCACTACCAGAGGCGATTGAAACGCCAAATTCATCACTCTGGGAAACCTATACATGCCCGCCTGGTTCGCTTATCCTTTTAACCGAATCAATGACAAACGTGAGAGTCAGAATTGAGCTGGAGCACGTTGAGCGAAGCTGTATATCTAATTTGTATAACACCGTGGCGAGCCGCTGGTCCAACTGGGGACCGCATCCGCAGCTTTTAGAAGCTATGCCGCCAAAACGCCGGACGTTATTTCGGGAAGTGTACGCGGGCGGTAATGTTGTTAACGGTGAGTTTGGGAATCGTACCGATGCTTATTCGGTGGCGCATTAACCGAAAGAAGGAACGTAAACTTTACAGAAGGAGCGCAAGCAATGGAAAAACAGATAACGAGCAAATTTCAGTCTTCGCTTAGAACGGTTTTATCCTCAGAGACGTGCCAATTTCCAACACACAATTCCGATGGCATACCCATTCCGGAACTGACGCCGGAACAGAAGTATGCTTTTGATACACACGGATGGCTCCTCGTTCCGGAAGTCATCACAGGCGGCGAATTGGAAGAGATGCGCGACTTCGCGTCTCGCCTCCACAATGCCCCTGAATCAATTCCAGAACACGAACGTAGCACGCTCGGCGGAGCGGTTCAGAAATTAATCGAGCACCCCCTTGTTGTCGCGCTCCTTAACGAATTCACGGCGCATCCCTCTGTGACAAGCCCAGCATGCTACGGATTTTCTGTTGAGAGTACAACCCTGTTTTATCGTGAACCCGGTATGGGGAACTTTGGGCCCCATAACGGCAACGGTTTACTTCGGTTTCCGGGGGATGTACATTACTATAACGCCTTTCCCGGCAAAGGTTACAGCCCACATACACGGATTGTGTGGGAGTTGAATGACGTCAAAAAGGGACAGGGCGGTACCCTACTGGTGACAGGAAGTCATAAATCTGTCTACACCGCACCGGGTGAGATTCAAAATCCGGATTCAGATGTATGGAGCACCTATGGGTGTCCAGGCGGTTCACTCCTCTTTTTTACAGAGGCACTCACGCATAGTGCAACGACATGGAAGAATACTGAAAACGACAGGCTTGCCATTTTCAGTCTGTACAGTCCAGTGGATAGCGGGTTCGCGCAGGTTTACCAACCACATCCGAAGCTGTTTTCGGAAATGCCACCGTTGCGACAGACGCTTTTCCGAAATCGCTATGTCGTCGGCAATGTTAACGGCGACGTATAAACCGCGGTTTACCGGACTTTACTCGCACATGTATCAATGCCGAGCCCGGCTTGAAGGGAAATCGGAACGCGTCGATGACGTAGCGCTATGCCCGTCGCGATAATCCCAGCATTTTCTTTCATAAAAGCACCTAAAAGGGGAAATATGCACGCGACACAACCGAATGTACTTTGGATTTATGGGGAAGACATCTCCCCGGACCTTGGGTGTTACGGCACATCAGTAGTGCAAACGCCCAATATTGACCGGCTCGCAGCGGAAGGAGTTCGCTGGACGAATGCATTTGTTACATCTCCAGTCTGTTCACCAAGCCGTTCCGCAATAATCACAGGGACTTACCAAACACATTTTGATGCACATAACCACCGAAGCAATCGAGATAAACCGTTGCGGACGGATATGAAATTGATTACCGATTGTTTCCGCGAAGCCGGCTATTTTACGTGTAATAGTCCCGGGCCACCGTACAATCGTCCCGGGAAAACGGATTTTAATTTTCAACGTGAAAATCCCTTTGATGGAATAGATTGGAGCGAACGCAGAGAAGGGCAACCCTTTTACGCGCAAATTAACATTCCAGATACACACAGAGTCTTTAAATCGCATCCGGAAAATCCAATTTCCGCAGATGATGTTGTCCTACCTCCTTATTATCCAGAACACCCGCTTATCCGCAAGGATTGGGCACTCTACCTTGAGAGCATTCAGATTTTAGATAGAAAAGTAGGGCAAATTCTTAACAGACTGGATGAAGAAGGAATCGCTGAGAATACCATCGTCTTTTTCATAAGCGACCATGGGCGGGCACACGTCCGTTGTAAACAGTTTCTCTACGATGGGGGAATTCACATTCCGCTGATTGTTCGGGGGCCAGGGCAGCCTGAGGCAAGCCCCGTCCGAGATGAACTCATCAGTGGCGTCGATGTGGCACCAACAACGTTGGCACTTGCGGGACTTGATATTCCTGACTATATGCAGGGGAAGATTTTCATCGGGGAAAACACGACGCAACGGGACGCAATTTTTGCTGCGCGCGACAGGTGTGACGGCACCGACGATAGGATTCGGTGCATTCGGACGCACCGCTACAAATATATTCGTAACTATCACCCGGAACGCCCCTACATGCAATTCAATGGATACAAAAAACAGCAGTATCCGGCATGGACATTGATGCAGGTGTTATCCGAAAAAGGCATGTTATCGCCGGCCCAACAGCACTTCGTGGAACCGACTCGGCCCGCTGAAGAATTGTACCAACTCGAGACGGATGTTTATGAAGTTAACAACCTCGTGGACGATAAACGTTATGAATCCGTGCGAAACCAGTTAAGCTGTCAGTTAGATGCCTGGATGGAAAGGATAGGTGACACCGGAGAAACGCCTGAACCTTCAGACATAACCAACTATTGGGATGAGCATATGGAAAACAGTTTCAGGGAGGGTATGGCAAAACGTGGACTTTCCGATGACATAAGCGATGAGGATTACCTTAAGTGGTGGAAAGAACAACTCTTGTAAGCTGCGGTGAGAATGGGGATTTATTTCTTATCGTTGTGCTGGCGATTTTAGGTACGAACTGTATTATGGACACAAGACTGCCACGCAAGAATCGGTGGAGAATAATCAGAAAATAACGCGCTTTGCTCCGTAAGCATTGTAGGAGAAAATCTATGACTAGTATAAAAAATAGGTTTGGCTTTGATGCACCGAAGCAGAAACCGATTGAAGCGTCAATCCGATGGGCAGCAGATAACGGGTTTGGATATATCGATTTCCAGGCCGATGTCCCACCGAACGATATTGCGTCATTTGACGCGACGCGCGTTCAAACTGTGCGCCAATTGTGTGAAACGCATGCGATTTCTATCGGAATCCATCCTTCCTCAGCGATTAACAATGCGGAGTACGTCCCGATTCTGTCTGAGGCTGTGGACAGTTATCTTGAAGCGAATTTAGAACTTGCGAGGCGGTTGGGATGTGGGTGGCTTATCGGACATGGTGGATATCATTTCGGCGATATTGAGCAACGACGTACGACAGCGGTTCAGCGTATCCAGAGGTTGGTTGATAAGGCAGAACGATTAGGAATCGTCATCTTCTTTGAAAATCACAACCGCGAGCCAGAACTTGCCGAGATGCACTACATACCGCATAACATAGAGGAAACGCGCTGGTTTTTTGATGCGATTTCTTCGCCTTACCTCAAGTGGGCGTTCAATGTGGCGCATGGGCATTTAGTGCCAGAGGGCTGGCAAGGGTTCTTGGATGCCTTCGGTGTACAGAATATCGGGCAGGTGCGTCTTAACGATAATACGGGTAGTCATGAAGTGCACCTCGTACCTGGGGAAGGGACGATTGATTTCGCGGCGTTGTTCGCACAGTTAAATGCCCGTGACTATGATAGCTGGTTTAGTTTAGGGTTCGGAAATGATGCGGATAAGGTGAGCGTACGCGATTGGCTCGCCGGATATTTGTAGCGGAGCGGTTTCTGTGGTGTATCAGTGCTTTTGTAATTATCGGCTTTACCATAAATAAATCGCCCGCTGACAACTCAAGATGGCACTAACGGTAAAATGAATATACCGATACCCCCCATAAGAGTCTTATCAATACCCACGCCCCACCGACGATAAATTGTCCGAGAATTAGCCCTAGGAAGAGTGGTAACACGCGGTGATAGAGCCGGATTCCGCCGAATCTCAAGATGAGGTTCTTAATTGCCCAGCTTATCAAAACAGAAAACCAGAGCCACCCAAAAGTCCATATGCTACTCGCGACGGCATACCCTGTCGGATGAAACGGAAACATTGGAAAACGGGTACGCAGCCACCATAGAAGTCCGGTAAAGAGAAACCCAACGCCCATAAATGTGACAGCGGGGACGTTTGTTTCAGTCGGATAATAGAGCCAAGAGCGGAGCATGTTATAACCACCACTTCCCAATCCCGGATTCGCGCCGATGTCGTAGGAAATCACGAGATACGTCCAAAAGGAGGCGATAATGCCAAAAACGATGGCACACATCATTGCGATTACCATGCGTCCAGGGCGCATGTTGGCCACATCTACGAGTTTGAACCCTTCCAGTGTATGTGGCATCGGATGGGCGCGATAGCCCCGGTTAAAGGCGAAATAGAGCGACATTATCGTCAGACTTGGCGGTGGAATGGGACGGGAGCCGAGCGTGTCAATAATAAACTGGCGCGGGTTCGCAACAAACATTTCATGTGTGGGAGGGCCGACTTCAGCGCGAACCCGCGTAATACCGAGCGCAAGCAGATAATAGATGAGAAAGTACAAGGCTATCATCCACAGGGCCATGCCCCCGCGGTGGGAAAAAATGAACAGGAACAGTATACCAGCGATTAAGCCGGCAACTGGCCACCGGTAATCTGTCGTATCACGCATCTCTCCGTGAAGATGCTCTCGCTTTTTTCCTGTTATGTTTTTCATGAGTGTATAAATGTGCTTGCGCCCCCCATAAAGTCCAAAACAAGCGATAGCAAGATATGCCCCCACACCTTGCGGCCCGTCATAAGGAAACCCCGGCAAAACTTGTAATCCCATTGCGCTTCCTAAGACGCGTTCCCCCTTCCAAAAGAGATAGAAGAACCAAAGAGAAAATGACATTTCCAACGGCATTAAAAACGCTAACCCAACACCGAATGAAAGAATATAGACGGGTGTCCACCCGATAGCATCCCACGGCTTTTCGCTGAAATAGATACCTAGCTCCGCCTTGCGAACAGGTATTTCCGGAAAAGTAGGAAAAAAGGCGTGGATACCGTTAATCATGTCGATGCCCCCAGCGATTGCAAAACCTATCCAGAGCATTCTGTTTTTAAAGAGTCTGCCGTCAGAGTGCGTCAATTCTATCGGCAGCCGCACGATGGGGTAGGTAAGACGTTCACGCGAAATCCATTGCTTCCGTAGGAGCAAATCGATACAAATCATTATCCACATCAACACAGACAAAAACACCGTCCACCATAAAATCGGTTTCCACCAGGCTGAAAAGTACTTTTTCGTATAAAACGTTGTGTCTCCATCATAAAAATCTTGTAGAACAGAAAATTCACTGAGCGTCATCCAGCTCGGGAGGTATCGCCAAAAAAGTTGTTGCCATTCATTTTCCGCGGTAGCGAACCAAAATCCGTTTGGAATCACTGGCACGATGGTTTGCATCATATCGTGCCCCGCGATGGCAGAGGAGAGCGATAGGATGACGTAGATAGTCAGCAGCTCGCCTTGCCGAAGTGCGAAACGGGGCAGAAACTTTTTTATCAGGAAATTGAGCGTTGTTAATAACGTCAGCGTTACTATGACGTTGTAAATCAGTGACATCGTGGTGGGCAATGTGCTCCAGTAACGGAGATGATTTGCCATGATAAAATAGGTATTGGGTGGGATGAGGAGGATGCCCAGCAGAATTGCGCGAAAAGTCACTCCAGGGCGCATCTCTTGAGTTTGTGTGGATTGCAGGTGTCGTGCTGTGTTTGGCATACGTTTTACTGGGAAATCACGGGAAATCTACGCTAAATTATAACTGATTTAGTGGGTTTATTCAAGCGTTAAAGTCCGTGTGACATCTCCGTTTCATAACCGCATTTTTCAGAAAATTAGTCACCGACATACCGTCCGAATCGCTTCACGAGGACTGCGAAAATTAGGACGGATAATAGAGATAACATGCCGATGTGCCATACCCACATCGACTCAGAATGGCGTATGGAGAGCAACGCGCAGAGTGGACTTATCATCTTTAACACCGGCATCAGATTAAAATTCGTCAGCGGCATTTGCGGTAGAAAAGTTATTAATAGGATAACAGCATAGCTGTATCCTTTGGCAGAAGTGGGGGGATGCCATAATGCAAAACCGATGCCGATGATTGAAAAGAAGATACCGCTTACTAATAAAACGACGCCACATTTGAACAATTGCCCCGGGGCAAGCCCTCCGATGTAAATTGAAAGTGTTAACAGCGGAATTGTTAACCATATCCCCCACAACATCCATACAACAACCGCACTCAACTTTCCTGCCAAGATTTTTACAGGTGTGATAGGGGTTAGCCGAATCAGGGCAGCGTTCGGGTTACAGTTGCCAGCAGGTAAATTTTCTCCTGTTAATACAGCTGGACTCAGCTGCTCCGCATGCAGTGCTTCAACGATGTGCCTGGGGACTAAGAAATTGGAGATGAACAGCCCAATGATGAAAAAGGTATATGTTTGCCTCCCTACATCAATCGTAGGGCCTTTTCGACTCTGGGCATAGAATTCGAGAGTGGCAGCGAAAAGTAAAACAGCGAGGATACATACAATTATGAAATGTATCCGGCGGTATTTTCGAATCTGTGTATATGAACGCAGTTCTTTGAGAATAATAGCAAACATAATGGAATTTTATTGACAGTTTTTTCGCAAAGCTGCTATGCTAGCGACAAGTGGCGCAGGAACAAATCAGCTTTTCATCGCAGGTTACCTCAGACAATGAGGCGTTACTAAAATAAGGTGTCTTTTAGAATTTTTCAACTTCACCAAACGGCGTGCTCCAGGCATAAGGAGGATTTTTATGTCGAAACTCAATATTGCTTTAGTTGGTGCAGGGCGCCGCGGCGCCGGCGCGCATCTGCCTGTTATTGCAAAACTCAAGGATGTCTATAACTTGGTTGCGATTTGTGATATAGATGAAGAGAACGCAGTTCGTTATGCGAAACAATACGATGCGACACCTTACACCAATGTCCGGGCACTCGTCACGCATGAAGAATTGGATGTCGTCGATATTACTGTTCCGGGCGTCGCTCATCACGCGATTGGGTGCTTCATGGCAGATGCCGGCGTTCATATACTGTGTGAAACGCCTATTGCTGTGACACTGCCGACGACAGACTTAATGATTGCGCGCGCTAACGCAAATCATGTCAAGTTGGAAATCGCCGAAAATTACTACCGCGCCCCGTATGAACGGTTTCTATCAAAGGTTATTGACGCGGATGTGATTGGCGATGTTGCTCGCATTTATCGGATTTTTTATGAAGGTGGTTACCACGGCATGAGCATGCTAAGGCTTCGTGCCGGCGGGGAACCTGCAACGGCACTCGGCATCGCACAGACGAACCCGGTCATTCCGATTGTTGATAGGATGAAACGGCATCACACCCGTGAAAATTGGAACCTCGGGTTTATTGAATTTGACAACGGGGCAACCGCTCTGATGGTTTATTCGAATGTTATTCATGCGCGTTCCTTAGGGCGCGGCCAGACAGGTATCTCTCAGATTGATGGGAGCAAAGGCACCATCGTCGGTGAAGACATTTACGTGACGCCCGCTGATGCACTACAGAACGGGGCGAAAGCTATCGCTTACCGGCCTAAGCGGAACACGATTGACGTTGACGGGCTCAACGTTACGAAAAAAATTACATTGGAACTCCCTGAAAAAATAGTGACGTGGGAGAACCCGCTCAAACACTATCCACTTTCCGAGAATCAGATTGCTATAGCCGATGAATTGCTCAGCATTGCGACAGCCATCTCTGATGACACGGCCCCCGAGTATGGGGCGATGCGCGGCAGGCGTGACCAGGAGATGAACATTGCGATGATAGAATCAAGCAAACGTTCTCCAGAAACCCTCACCTTCCCGTTAACAGGACTGACTGAAACGGAACGTGGAATTCACGAAAATTATCAACAACAATACGGCCATCCCATTGAAGATATTGATGCCGGTATTGATACCTTTTTCCCGCGCCGCTAAGTGACAAGTCCCTCTCATGCCACAGTCTCCTTTTTAGGGCAGTACACACGCGCAAAAACCGTCCGCAAAGTCCGTATATCGTGATATATCATATCACTGCAAAAAAAAGGATTCAACTCTTTTTTCAGAGCCATTTCGTTTTAGAGAGATTTTTGTTGCTAAGTCGCTTTCGATTTGGTATAATAATTTAGGTAGTCTTGTGGACTTGCAGCTTGGCGCACCGTAGGGGTTACCTGATAAGTCTACTACCGAACAAAATTATTCATCAAAGGAGGAATGAAGAAGATGGGGTTAGGCGGAATGGAAATCCTGATTATCCTTATAATTGCCCTTGTCATCTTTGGACCGAAAAAACTACCGGAAATGGGACGTTCTTTAGGTAAAGCGATTCGTGAATTTAAGAGTGCGGGCAGCGAGCTCCAAGATGAATTGACTCGCACAGTCAATGAACCAGATAAAAATTCTACGAAAGAACCGGTTTCGAAAGGAACGAAACCGCCAGAATCCTCTTAATTAGCGATTAAACTATGGCACTAGACGATGTCGCAATGACTTTTTGGGAGCACCTTCAGGAGCTCCGTAAGCGTATTATTGTGTCCGCAGTCGCAATAGGTGTTTTCACGGTTCTGAGTTTATCCTTTAGTAAACCGATTGAAAGGGTGATTCTCTTTCCGCTTGAAACGTCGATTAGCAATCTACTTGCTGCAATGATTGAAGCAATAGGCGGAACAGACGCTTCAACAATCGGTTTTTTCGCACTTTCGTTGCGCATCGGGACATCAGATATTAACGCTGAGCTATTTAAGGTGGGCCCGCTTGAGGGGATTATGGCGTATTTGAGACTTGGTGTGACAACCGGTATTTTGCTCGCTTTGCCGGTAATCCTCTATCAGATATGGGCTTTTGTGTTTCCAGCGTTGAATCAGAAGGAACGGAAATTCGGAATCCCGCTCTTTATCATTATTGTAATCTTCTTTGTTCTCGGGGCATTTTTCGCCTATCTTATTGTAACGCCAGTCGTATTGCAATTTTCAGCGCAGCTCCTTCCTGAATTACCGAACCGGTGGGATTTGGAAAAATACATAACATTTGTTACCAGATTAATTCTTGGATTCGGCATTGCGTTTGAGCTACCAATTGTGATGGCATTTCTCGCACGGATTGGCATTATTGATTCGCGCGGCTTCCGTGAAAAGCAACGTTATGCACTATTAGGCATCTGTGTGATGTCTGCAATGCTAACGCCCGCAGACCCGGGTTCCATGTTTTTAATGGCAGCACCGCTTTTTGTGTTATATCAACTCGGTATTTTTTTCGCTTATCTTGTCGAGAAGGAGACTGAAATTTAATGGAGAACTCATCTTTACGGCAACAACTTGCGCTCCTATATGAGTTGCAGGAACGTGATCAAGTGTTGTTATCAATCCACGAACGGCTTCAAGATATTCCACGTTACATAAAAGAGTTAGAGGCGGGCGTGGTAAAATATAAAAAAGACATCGAGACAGTTACTGCAGCATTGGCGGAGTGCGAGAAACTGCAGCGTTCAAAGAGCGCTGAAATCGAAATGAGCGCGGTACAGCGTGAGAAATATAGGACAGAGCAGCGGGAAGTGACATCGAACGAGGCCTATACGGCACTGGAAAACCAAATTGACTTTCTTGACGAGAAAGAGGCGGAAGCTGAGGACTATATTTTAGTATCAATGGAAGAAAGTGACAGGTTGAAGACAGAATTGGAAAAACTTGAGGCTGAGGCAGCAAAAGTTGATACGGCGAACGCGGAAAAAAAAGCCGTTCTTGAAGAGGAATACAAGACGATAGAAGCGGAAATGGCCGACAAGCTGGACGCGCGGAAAGCTTTTCTTTCTCAAATCTATCAACCCATCAGAGCGCAATACCATAGATGGATTAAGCGACAGGAAACCGATTTTGTGGCATTGAGTCGAAAGGGGGTTTGTGGCAGCTGCCGCATTAAAATTCAGCCGCAAACGCTCAAGGAAGCACAAAAGTACGAGAAATTCGTTCACTGTTCCAGCTGCAGGAAAGTGCTTTACGTGCAACCGCTTTCACCAGATATTCCGTTTCCCTGAAGGCAGTACATCGGTTTGAAGCGACGTTTAATCTATATTCCCAAGAAGAGGATAATTTATGCCTTTTTTTAAGGTTGATGAACAGCCCGAAAAACAGGTTTTTGAAGACGTTACCATTCGCACCCTCCACGGCGAAAAGTTAATGATGTCTTTTGTCAATCTCCACCCCCACAGTGTCGTCCCCGAACATAGCCATTTCCACGAACAGATGGGCATGGTGCTAGAAGGAACGTTTGAGTTGTCTATTGATGGCGAAACCCAGCAACTCAGACGGGGTGACGCGTACCTAATCCCTTCCAATATAAAGCACAGTGCGAGAGCATTTGATGAACCGGCCGTTGCATTAGATATTTTCTCGCCGCCCCGGGAAGATTACAAATAAAGAAGGTTCATGGAAATTCTTCACGCAATTCCAGAATTTGAGGCGACTGGGCTCGTGAAAGCGGGCATCAGCTTGCGTCAAGGCGGGATAAGCCGTTCATCTTATACATCATTCAACCTTGCATCACACGTAGGCGATGAACCGAGGGCGGTGGCAAGGAACCGGCAAATTTTTTTGCGGCGAACCGGACTCACTTCCCTCTTTTACTGCTATCAAATCCATGGCAATTGTGTTGTTGATGTAGACAGAGAATCGGTAGCATCAGAAAAATCTTGTGTTCTGCCTCGTGATGTTCCGGGTGATTCGCGTCTGCCCTTAGGGCGCTTCACCGCGAATGTGACAAGTGGTAAAATCAGAGTCGGAGACTCGCTTATTACAGCGCGCCCTGGCGTTGGGATAGGAGTCTTTACGGCGGATTGTGTGCCAGTTTTCATTTTTGATACTGTCACCCCGGCCATTGGCATTGTTCATGCGGGGTGGCGCGGTACTTTAGCAGGCATCGCGCGAAATGCCCTCATGTCTATGAAATCCCGCTTCGGCACGGCTATGTCTAATTGCCTCATTCATTTAGGTCCTTCTATCCAAAAGTGTTGCTATCGCGTAAGTCCGGAACTCCTCTTTGAGTTTGAGAAGCACTTTGGTAAAATTGTTCGGACAGCGACGCACCTCAGTCTTCAAGCCGTTAACGCCCTCCAATTGGCTGAGTCTGGCGTCCTGTCCTCGTCAATTTCGGTATCTCCATTTTGCACCGCCTGCTGCACAGAAACCTTTTATTCGCATCGCGCGTCAGGTGGACAAACAGGGCGAATGCTCTCCTATATTGTGCTTCCGCTGGAAAATGTATAAAACGTTTGCATTATCCAGAAAAATATGGTATTATTAAATTAGTTGTTTTTAATTTCCGGTGGGAGTGAGGCGTGATGAGATGAGGTTTATATTTCCCATCCTCTCGATAGTTACAGGTATCGTAGGACTCATTTTCATAGTGCTGGGCACCATCTATCCGGCAAAGTATCAACAAGCGCTATCGGAAAAAGACTTTCCAAGCGCAGTTCAAGTGATACAAATCTACACGGAAGCGATGCATACCGTTACATTCGGTATCGGTATCATTACTTTCGCAGTTTTCCTTGCAGTCATCGGTATCTTGTTTTCGTTCGAGCGTAAAAAGGTACTCAATACCCAAGCGCTAGAGAACAGTAAAGAAACGTTCTCGACATCGGAGTAAGACAACCCTTCAAGCGACAATAATGATAGCGTCAGCGTATAGACGGTGAAATGCCGGCGGTATACCGAGGAGGTTTGCCCCCGTGGATTCGAAGCTAACAGGCTCAAATGTCCCTCGCACTGAACACGATAAGAAAATTGGGGTTAACCTTTCCAATGTGAAAGAAAGAGTGGCGTCTGCAGCAAAACGAAGCGGGCGCTCACCTGATTCCATCTGTCTTGTTGCAGTCACGAAAGGCCGTTCGGTGATGGAGATTGAGGCGGCTCTTGCGGCGGGGATTGGCAATATCGGCGAGAACCGGGTGCAAGAGGCGCAGCAGAAATATCGGGCCGTGTCGGATATCGCGTGTAACTGGCATCTGATTGGACATTTACAGCGGAACAAGGTGAAACCAGCACTAGAGATGTTTTCACTCATTCATTCGGTGGACAGTACACGCCTTTTGGCGGAAATAGCACGCAGAGCGGCGGCGCGTGGACAGCAAACCGATGTTTTAATTCAGGTAAATACAACGGGTGAATTCAGTAAATACGGGTTAGACGCAACGGAATTACTCGGATTTATTGAACAATCTTTAATCTACTCCTCTATCCGCATTGTTGGGCTGATGACAATGGGGAAGTTAAGTGCTACGCCGGATGCAAACCGGCAGGCTTTCGCGTTGTTAAGAAGGCTGATTGAGAAAGTAAAGACACAACAATTTCCGGGCGTTGCGATGCGGTATCTCTCTATGGGAATGACAAATGACTTTGAGATAGCAATTGAAGAGGGTGCTAACTTGGTAAGAATAGGACGGGCAATCTTTGAGGATTCGGTATGTAGATAGGAGAAAACAGGACTTGGAAAACCTTAGATTGGGAGTCATCGGGGTTGGTAAAATGGGCGGTGTTATTGTCAAAAATGTCGCCGGAACGGTACTGCCAGCAAACCAGATTTGGGTTACAGATATTGATAGTGAACTCGTCGCGCGCCTCGTCGACGAAACGGATGTGAACGTGACATCGGACATCGCGGAACTGCTGACAAAAACAGATGTCATTCTCTGCGCAGTGCCGCCAGGTGCGGTTCCACACATTCTGCCTCAGCTCTCGCTTTCATCTTCGCAATGGTTAATGAGTATTGCTGCAGGCGTATCAACCGCAACGCTTGAATCTTATTTTCAATTCCCGCCTCCTATCGTTCGAGTTATGCCGAATATCGCCGCTGCCGCCCGTTCGGCGATATCTGTCCTAGCAAAAGGCAGTTGTGCCGATGAACTCCACATTGAAACAACTTTGACGCTTTTCAATGCCTGTGGTACAACGTTAGTGATGGATGAACAACACCTTAACGCGGTAACAGGTGTCAGTGGCAGTGGGCCTGCCTACGTTTCACTTTTTATAGAGGCTTTAGCCGATGCCGGAGTCCAGGTAGGCTTACCTCGTGCTGCTGCAGAAGAGTTAGCCATACATACCGTATTAGGAACTGCAACGATGTTAGCAGAAACGTGTGAACATCCAGCCGTGCTGAAAAATCGTGTGACGACACCGGGGGGAACGACGGCAGCCGGACTCCATGCACTGGAAAAAAGGGGATTGCGCGCCACGATTGCTGAAGCTATCCTTGCAGCAACAAAACGTTCAAAACAACTTGGCAACACATAAGGAATCGAGTCTAAGGAAATTCGTATTTTGGGAAGTCTAGCCGGTATCATCACAAAATTGCTCAATATCTATGTTCTAGTTGTTCTCGCCAACGCCATTCTTTCGTGGTTTGTTTTCGGTACCCGGAATGCAACCATTAGGGAAATCTATTCGTGGACAAGTTATATAGTGGAACCCGTTTTAAATCCTATTCGGCGAGTGCTTGAACCGATGTCTCGAAATTTTGGGATTGATATTTCGCCCTTTATACTGATTATTCTGATACAAATTTTGACGCAGATGCTTCGATGATAATCCGGAGGCTATAGGATTCCATGTTAAGGATAATAGATATATGAAAAGACGAGGAAAGCTTTCTACCAAAAGTGTACAACCTAAGGGTGGGAAAAATAAAAAACAACCTGTTTCGATAAAATCGGTTGACAGAACTCAAGAAAAATCGATTTTAAATCTCTGGGATGAAGCAAAAGTTTACCCTTTGCAATCGGCGGCTGCAGTGCATCCTAAAGCTCCATCGGATATTGCTAGACAAAACTCACAGGTTGACGATGCTCAAACAGAAGAAAAACCGGTAACATACGTTATTCGAGAGATGCCCTCTCCACCTAATCCGCTTACCCACCGTACGCTTTGTAGAAAAATTTCGCAAGATATCTTCCTTAAGGCACACCTGTTGCAAGCACACGAGGTGACGTACATTCCTGCCTGGGAGAAATATCCACCCCGTATTGAATATGATGTGGTAAGAAAACCGACATCTACTGCAAAGTCTACGCTTGACATGTCTCACTTCCGGAAGCAGTGCTATGTGCACTATACACAACAGTTAGAGGCGCAACAAGAGAGATTAAAACAATTAGGCTGCTTTGCGGCGTGGGATGTTGCATTGAAAACTCACGAGGCGCGTCAAGAGGCAAAACTCATTCCCCTAATTAGCCGTCTTCGTGAGTATCACTATTTACAAGACAGGCCGCATCTAGGTTCTTGGTGCCCGAAGTGCTCCACCCCCCTTGATGCAGGTAAAACAGAAAATTGTTTAACACACACGCTGCCGGCGTATGTCAAATTCCCTTTTATCATCGGTTTGGAGGAATTTGGTGTCGATGTCTCCTTTTGTATTGAAATTGCTCATATATGGGAGATAGTGGGCACGACAGAACTTGGTATTAGTGAAAATGTTACCTTTTCCCTGACTCGATTTCAAGGGGAATACCTCCTTTTTGCTGAGCCGCAGATGCGAATTCTTCAATCCCTTTTGGCGAAAGAGGGCGACGCTCTTGAGATTTTGAAAGAACTCCACAGTTCTCAACTGGCGGGGTGCACGGTGTCACATCCACTGTTTCCATCAAAAGCACTAGACATCGTTTTAATCCCCGAAAATGTTGTTGAGATAGCATCGAAGATACTAAAAGAGAATGGATATGGCGAGTATGCCCAGGAAAATGGCGAATTTGGAGGGGCTATTCATCTAAATGCTGCACACAATCCATTGAGTTACTACATTGCACAGGCGTTGGAAAGAAGATGCACGTCTATTTTTGATGAGACGGGGAAGTTTACGGAGGAAGGGGATACGCTGTGTGGACTCAATCTGTATGATGCTGAGAAATTTATCGTTCCGGAGTTAGAGCGCTTTGGTTACCTCATAAAATTTGGTTCCGATGCTTCTTTTGAGAATAAGAATACATTTGCAGGAATGCAGCGGCTTCATTGCCGGCGGTGTCAGACGTTAGCGGTTTTTCGTCCGGGTGCAATATGGGTATTCTCTCTCTCCAAGAATGATTCAAGGATGAAACTTATCAACGCTCCGGAATATTGGGAAAACTATGTAGAGATAACTTCAAACGTACTTGAAGATATGCAGAAAGCGGCAGCAAATTTCTCCGAGCTCCCCGTTTCCGCGCAGCAGCAGTGGGGCATGCCGCTGCCCATTTTGTTCTGCGACAGTTGTGATGAACCACTGACGGATAAAAGGACGCTATTGGCTATTCGTAACTCGATGCGTCGTGGGCCTGAGTCCTGGTTTCGCCTGACTGTTGAAGAGCTTTTACCGGCTGATACGTTCTGCCCACGGTGCAATTCAAAGGAGTTCCGGAAGGAAGCAACATTGATTGATAGGCATTTCGTAAATTTGCTACAGGTGATTAATCACTCCGATTTTAAGAAAACATCCGGAGGACCGTTCAGTGTCGTATTTGGGCCCCAGGTAGGCTTTTCAAAGTGGTTATCGGAAGTGAGTGTTATCTCGGCAGCCCTCAGCAGAAGCCAGTCGGTTAAAGAGAGCCACCCTTTCAAGCAGCTGATGCTAAAAACACTACCGGCTTTAAAGAATAAGCCGGGGCGCTCTTTCAATATGAAAGATACGTTTATAGGACAATATCCTTCGGATGTCTCCCGGCTTATTGCTATCACCCCGAAGATAACCCGCCCGGAACTTGAACAATTCGCACAAAAATACTTGTCGCAATATGAGCGATTGCGGAACCTATTCAGGAAAATATCCACCATATACCGAGATTCGGACAGCCCGCCACAGACGTTTGGTGCTGAAAAACCGTTGGCAGTGAGAAATATGCTGAAAAGCGGTTCGGATTTTCTGCCAGGATTGGAGGCGAAGCATGATGAATTGGCGTTGGCTGCAGCCACCGCACGTTTGCAAAAGGTAGAAGAAGCATATCAGAATGATAATTATTACCAGGCCTGGTATCTGCTTATTAATTTCTGTGAAGTCGATTTGCGTTTTTATACTCACTTCGTGGCAGCAGCCACTGATGAAACTTTCCATGCAGCGCATCGGACGCTATACACGATAGGACTCTTGCTCCTTCAACGTTTAGCACCGTTGACACCTTTTTTGGCTGAACAGTTTTACGGTAAGTTTTCTGAATTTCTGAGCCCACGTCATACTTTGGAAGATACTGAGAATTTGATGCTTGTGTCAGAAGCTTCAACGTATCCGAAGAGCATTTTTCAGACGAATTGGGAGCATCTTAATCCGGTTACACACGAGGCGGAAGCAGAATGGGAATCGTTAAAAAATGCTTACTCTTAAAAAAATCAATTGGACGGCTTGGCTGCCTTTAATAGGGATAGCAATTCCGATGTTTGTGCTAGATTGGTTAAGCAAACGGCTAGTCCAAGCGCATATTACGCATGTGACAGAGGTGATTCCGATTATTCCCGGTTTCTTCAACCTTCGACATGATAGGAACAGTGGTGCAGCGTTCGGAATATTGGCTGGGCATCGCCCGTTGCTGATTCTGATCACGCTCGTTGCGCTCGCGTTCATTTTTGTATATTCAATCCAATTCCGGGAGAGCCGTTGGATGCAAATCGCCCTCGGTTTTTTGCTGGGCGGCGCCGTTGGAAATTTCGTTGATAGACTTTACATAGGAGAAGTGGTTGATTTTCTCCAGTTTGGTATAGACAGTCGAAAGTTGTTCTGGCCGACATTTAACCTTGCTGACGTTTCCGTCTGTATCGGTGCAGGTATGCTAATTGTCTACCTAGTTCGAAACCGGAACTGAAACGTGTAGCTTTTATCGGGAAGTCATAGATGGATAAATTTAGGATTCCGGTATTTGTACTCATCACGGTTTTTATTTTTTTTCCAGTACCGCACGTAGACGCGCAAACCCCGGCCCGGCCACCAGCGGAGGAACCGGAGACAGCCCCACAAGGATATCAGGAGAGTGCCCTGCGGCGGTTTGAGATTATCACATTGAGTTCCGTTCCGTTTACAGCAATACACAGTTACCTCGCTGTTCGTGGCATAAAAATGTATCGTGTCAATAAGTTTGCACCGGAGCTGACACCTCAGAATTATCGTATTATCGGCATAGGGGCAGTCTCATTATCAATTTTCATCGGGGTGTGGGATTGGTGGCGCACCCGGGCAGTCGATAGAGGGGCACCTCGTATTCGGAAACCGGAACCCCCGCCTCCACCTGAACAGGATGAACCGATAGAAAGTGATATTGCTCATCTGTTGGAGAACCATTCTCCGTACGGTATTGCGACGTCAACAGGCACGGGATTTAAGCCGTTAGAGCACGCGTTAAATAGATGGGGAAGCGAATCGCAGCTCGGGCTAACCGTGCAATTTGTTCAAATTCAATTTTAGCGGTTCACATTCCACACGCTCATATACCCATCGATTTCAGGACAGGAAATGCGCATTTTGTTCATGGGTACCAGTGAATTTGCGATTCCTACGCTGCAAGCACTGGTGGCTCACAAATTTGAAATAATCGGTGTTGTCACGCAACCCGAACGCCCTAGCGGACGCGGGAAACGCGTGACGCCTACCCCCGTCAAAGCGGAGGGACTCCGATATAATTTAACGGTTTATCAGCCGGAGAAGGTGAGACACGCTCGGTTTCTTAAAACATTAGAGCAACTCGCTCCGGATATTATTGTCGTGGCCGCTTTCGGGCAGCTGCTTCCGCAAGCGATGCTGGATATTCCGCCGTGTGGTACGGTTAATTTGCATCCATCCCTGCTTCCGAAATACCGTGGGGCAGCCCCGATTCAATGGACGTTAATTAACGGGGAAACTGAGACAGGTGTAACAGTGATGTTAGTCGATGCCGGTGAAGATACAGGAGATATTATCTGCCAAGAGCGGATTGACATTGGGCTAAAGGATACTGCTGTAACACTAACAGATACCTTGGCGCATCTCGGTGCCAAACGATTGGTGCGCATTCTGAATGAAATGCCTCCGAATCGGCCGCCCGCCGCGGTTTCACAAAACCACGCTCATGCGACACATGCACCACGCTTGACAAAAGAAAATGGACATATTAACTGGCAGCAGCCGGCAACGGAGATTCATAATCTTGTACGCGGCACCGCTATCTGGCCCGGGGCATATACCTTTTTATCGCAGAATTTACGGCTCAAGATTCTGCAATGTCTGCCACAGCCGCGGACGTTAACTGTACCGCCGGGGACACTACACATTGAAAATCGGCAGACGCTACTCGTGGCAACCGGTGAAGGAACACTCCAAGTTTTGAAAATTCAGCCAGCTACCAAAAAAGAGATGGATGCGCGCGATTTTATTAACGGTTATCAATTACGAACAGGCAATCGGTTTTTATAGCCCTTTATTACCCTTATCGGTTTGCGGCGTCTATTCACTTGAATACACGTCTAAATCTCATATTCCGAAGCTATGGTAGGCATTAACAATACGCTGTTTGCAATCATCAAAGTTTCACTTTACTGCCTCATTTTGGTGGGGGTAGGTGGGGCATTGACAGTTTTTGTGGTTATTCCGCGTTGGGTCCGGACAGAGGAGGTTGTTGTCCCTAATGTTACCGGAAAAACCTACTTTGAGGCAGTGCGGCTACTCAATGAAGCAGGACTTAGAGCCGCAGCTCCGATTCGGGAAGCAAGTCATCAAGCACCAAAAGGTGAGATTGTAGCCCAAAAACCGCTGGCACACTTTAGAATCAAATCATATCAAGCCGTTGAACTCACCGTAAGTATAGGAGCTGAGTTAGAACCCGTTCCTTCTGTTATCGGCAAACAATTGAATGCAGCACGTGATACACTGACAACCGCAGGATTCCGTCCAAATCGAGTTGCGTACGTTCATTCGGCAAGTTACCTACCGGATACCGTGATTGCACAAACGCCGCCTGAAGGGGGCGGCCAGGCACGCGGGAGTGCTGTGAACCTATTAGTAAGCCTTGGGAAGGTTATGCAATACATTCAGGTACCAGAACTGCGTACCCACTCTATCCACGAGGTTGTTCCGGCTCTTGAAGCCGCCGGATTAACTGTTGAAATTCAGTATAGCCCGCATCCTAAGATTCCACCCGGCGGAATTATAAGACACAAACCGGCAAGCGGTGTGCATATTCAAAGTGGAGACTTGATTATCTTTGAGGTTAGCGGTGTACGCGATGAAATGGATATCACCGGACGGCTCCTTCCGTTCAAACATACCGTTAGTGAAGAGGGGAATGTGTCGCGGCATGTCGAAATTGTTATTATGGATGACTCCGGTAAGCGTACTATGGTTGATGGATATTATGCGCCCGGAACCGTTATCGATTTGGAAAAACAGACCATTCGGGTTTTTGGACAGGTACGAGTGATTATTTACGAAAATGGAAAGAAATTGCATGAGCATCGTTATCGGTAATCAGCGCGATTCCAAACGACATGAAAAGGAAAGACGCAAAAGGAACCGGCATACATTCTGCTCATTGCTTTCTGGATTCGCATTAACGCAAAATCCGAGCACGAGGCATGAGGATTTCTGAAAACCGGTTTCCGAGAAATAGACGATGATTTACAACAGCAATAAACATGTGCGCGAATATCATCAGATTCTTCCTTAACATTTTGAGCAAGCGCGCGTTTGTGCATCTTGGTGAGCATAAAAATGTCCGATATTACAGGTGGGAGCAGCTTTGTCCTTAGCAAATAGGGTTATCCGAAAATCACGTTTTAAGGTTAAAATTGCGCCATCGCTGTTAGCTGCGGATTTCAGCCGTTTCGGGGAAGAAGTTGAGCGGATTGTCCGCGCCGGCGCAGATATGCTTCATTTTGATGTCATGGACGGTGAGTTCGTTCCAAATTTTGCCATCAGTCCACAAACTATTGCTGCCCTTAGAAAATTGACGGATGTCCCTTTTGATGTGCATATCATGGTGATGCATCCGCTTCGTTACATTGATGTGCTCGCATCTGCAGGTGCAGATTTCATTACGTTCCACATTGAGAGTGCCGATGACACGATAGCAACCATCGAGGCCATTAAAACGCGTGGTATTCAAGCAGGTTTGGCACTGTCTCCACAAACGCCGGTTGAGGCAATTGTACCGTATCTTTCTGAGCTTGATTTGGTGTTACCGATGAGCGTTGAACCAGGGTGCGGCGGGCAAAAATTTCAACAGGTTACGCTTGAAAAAATAGCGTCCCTTGGTAGAATGATTCAGTCTCGTCACTTATCGCTTGAACTATCAGTAGATGGCGGGGTAACGCCGGAAATCGCGCCACTTGCTGTACGTTCAGGTGCAACGATTTTGGTTGCGGGAACGGCTATCTTTGGTAGCGCGTATCCCGAGGACGTCATTAAAAAATTGGGACATTTATAGTCATCAGCGTCCCAGACGGATAATCCGAAAAAAGTGACGATGGGCAACGCGCCCACAGTGACAGACTCAAACCGTTAAAAAACGATGCACACCTTCTACATTCCGCCTTCGCATTTGTGCGATAAGATTGCCACGATTCCGGAGGTGGAACGTCACCATTTTCGCAACGTGCTACGTATCACAGCCGGTGATACAATTCGAATAATTGACGGGGAAGGGAGTGTCTACCTCGCGAAAGTCCTTGGCCCAGAAAACGCACGACTTGTGTGCCACGAATTCCATGCGCGGGTTCCACCGTCCTTTACGCTTTTTCAGAGTTTACCCAAAAATGACAAGATGGCGTTAATTCTGCAGAAGACGACGGAACTCGGTGTAACACGGGTTGTGCCGATGCACTCAGAACATTCGCTGAAAAAGCCGGGGCGAAAGCGTTCTGAACGTTGGGAACGTGTCGTAATCTCTGCAGCAAAACAGTGCCACCGCCCGTGGTTACCGGAATTGGTGAGTGTACAGCCGTTTGCGAGGTGCCTTGAGCAGGTAAAAACGTTTTCATTGAGTATCATCTGCAGTGCACATGAAAAGGAGCTGCACATCAAAGAGATTTTTCGCGGTACGCCGCGGGTAGAATCACTAGCACTGTTTGTTGGGCCAGAGGGTGGGTTCACAGAAGCAGAGGTTGCGGGTGCGGTTGAGAAGGGCTGCATCCCCGTGACGCTCGGACAGAGCCGATTGCGAGCGGAAACCGCCGCCATTGCCGGGATTGCTGTTGCTGCTTATGAATATCGAAGGTAAGCACATTATTCCAACGGAACGAATTCAGGATATCGAAAGAGCGTAGAATAGAACCGCTATTCTATAGGAGTATCAAGGCAGGACTAAATTAAGCCATACCAAACCCATGAAAACAGCAAAACTCCTAACGATGGGATGCAAGGTAAACCAATACGATACGCAATCGATGCAGGAGACGCTGCTCCGAAACGGGTATACTATCGTTTCGGGCAGGGCGCCGGCGGAACTCTATCTCATCAATACCTGTACTGTAACGAATGCTGCCGCTCAGAAGGCACGTCAATCCATTCGACGGGCAATCCGGCAGAATCCGGAGGCAAAGGTACTTGTCACGGGCTGTTACGCCGAAGGCGAACGGGAAGCAATTGAAAAAATTCCGGGCGTAACGGTTGTGTTCGGGAACCGTGAAAAAGCCGACTTTCAACATTACCTAGATGCAATATACCCGGTTGTACAGCAAGAGGAAACGCGCGACGCGGCGAATTTAAACCGTTCGCTTTTATCGTTAGAACCTGTGCAACATGATGCTGTCCGCGAACATGCCCGATTTAGTCGCGGTGTCAGCGATTCTGGAAAACGAACGCGCGCCCTGATAAAGGTTCAAGATGGGTGTAGTGCCTTCTGCACCTATTGTATTATTCCTTATGTGCGGGGCAGAATGACAAGTCGCCCACTCGCAGACATCGTAGATGAAGGAGCTCGCCTTGCGAATAGTGGGGTGAAGGAAATTGTCATCACGGGTGTGCATCTGGGCGCCTATGGATTGGATACTGGAAGAGATAAAGATATTGCGGAAATCTTAGAGCGGCTTCATGGGATTGATGGCATCGCACGTATCCGTTTCAGTTCGATTGAGCCGATGTATTTTCCGGATATTATTGCGGAACGGATGGCGGCACTTCCGAAGTGTATGCCGCACTTTCATATCCCGCTTCAATCGGGTTCAGATAACGTTTTGCGGCGGATGCGTCGCCGCTATACAACCGCTCAGTTTTCTCATCTTGTTGATAAATTACGTGCGCTTTTCACAGAGGATGTCGGAATTACAACGGACATTATGGTAGGATTTCCGGGTGAGTCTAACGATGATTTCGGAACGTCTCTTCGGTTTGTTAAGAAAATTGCGTTCAGTCAGCTGCATGTGTTTCGTTACTCCCCGCGTAAAGGAACCCCCGCTGCTACCTACGATGCTCAGGTTCCTCCGGAGGTTTCGGCGGAGCGGAGCCGCGCCATGATTCAGCTAGGCGAGGAGCTAAGTGCGGTATTTCGGCGGCGCATGCTTGGAAAGGACAAGGACGTGTTAGTTGAAGACAGCACGGAAGGAGAAAAACAACAGCTAGCGGGCTTTACTGATAACTATCTTCGTGTTTTAGTCGATGCCCCTGTTTCAACCATCAACCACATTTTGCGAGTTAAGTTAACAAGATTGGACGGGCAATTCATACATGCGCGAAGCTCGGCGTCAGAATAGAATTGCTGATTAAGGGTGTCTCAGCTGCGTCTGGATAAGGCGCTCTAATATTTGCGGTAGCTGGCATCACGCACCGCCTGCATCCATGCCGGGGTTTCTGGTGCCATCTGATTCTACATGTTGTTCCAAACGCCGGTATTATGCGGATACCACCCGGTAGCCAAATTGAGGCGCGTCGGAATACAGACGGGCGATTAGGCTTCACTGTTATTTCCGTTCAATTCCGGCGTCAATAAAAGCCTGAGATAGGGTTTGATAAGACAACGCGGCTGCTGCAAACGGTTCATAATTGTCACGTGCTTGCACCATAAAACTCACCTCTGCCGTGATGAAGCCGTCATAACCGGATGCCTGCATCGCTTTTAGATATGCAACGTAATCGAAAGAACCCTCGCCGGGAATAAGAAATTCAAAGTCTGGAGCAAGTCCCCGCTGTTCTTTCACGTGTGTATGCGCAGAGACTGTGGCTAGCGCGGAAACCGTTTCCTGAATTGTCATGCCGCGTATATCAAAATGGCTGATATCAAAATTCACTTTGAGATATGGCGAATCGACAATATCGAGAAGCTCAAGCACCTTATCTGGTGTATCAATTATCGCGCCAATGTGTGGTTCCATAGCGATAGTCACACCCCGCATTGCGGCGTAATCCACCAATTCTCCAACCCGTTCGGCGAGGAAATGTTTCTTGGATTCCCACTGTTCCGGTTTTCCGCCCGGGGTGGTATTAACCGCGGGTAATTCATCACCTTGGGCGAGTTCGATGGCCAAATCCACGCCCCCTTTTAATCGCCACAGATTTTGTGCGTGGGTTTCTGGTTCAGTTTCCATCAAACTTGAGTGCGCTGCAATTGCCGGTAAGGCTAAGTCGGACTGCTTCAGCAATCCAGCAATCCGCTTCCGTTCTGCGGCATCCAACGTGCTAAGTTCTGTGGTGAACCGCGGGATGATGGTAAGTTCTATGCCGTCAAACCCGAGGAAGGCAATGTGGTGAATCGCGGCGTCTATAGGGACGTTCGGCATTCCCCAGGTACTGTATCCAAGTTTCATGAAATGTTATCCTCCGCCTTATCTAAGAAAATAGAACTGATTCCTTATACGGGTATCTGCACGCTACAACGTGCATCCGGAAATATGATGCAGATTTCAAAAAAGCGTTCCGAGCCAATCGTTTAAGAGAAAATCGACGCGTTGAATCAGGAGTGCAACACGTCCCAACACTGTATTTCCGAAGGCTGAGCCGAACCCTATCATCAGAAAAGCGATACCGATTTTTGACATTCCGGCGATTGCCCCGCGGTGTTCCACCGAAAAGAAGAAGTATGTCAACGTGCAAATAACACCGATAATCATGAGAATTGCCCCGAATAACTCCATTGCACTGAGTGTCTCTATTTTCCCAAACGGGGTAATCGTACCATGTATTTGCGCAAAAATGTCTGCTTGCAACACATTTGGAATCTCGATTCCGGAACCAATCCCGATGAGGATAGCAAGTGGATACCGAATCAACCACGCATGCCGAGGCGACAAGCGTGCGAAAAATAGGAGTCCTATGCAAATTGGAATTAAATTAAAAAAACCCCACCGTGGATTTTCTCCAGTAGAAGGTACTTCTCCAGTTATCGCTGCCCAGAGCGGCTCCCAAGCAAGCGGAATTAACCCTTGATGAATGGCCATCACGATACTATAGCCAACCGATAATCCTATGAATAAGTGCTCTGCAAATCGGTAAAACGGATTGTCCCGGTAAAGAAAACTATAAATACAGAGGGTTAAAAGTGCTGCAACCCAGATACCTAAAGGTTCCATAAATTTATTTCTCCCGCAGTCTCTGAACAAAGAAAGCGATATTGCCAATCACCACCAATCCGATGATTAACAGATGAACAAGGGATGCGGTGTTTATTCCCGCCTTACCTTTCCCGGGGGCGTTTATCAATTTCTCATACCCAGATGCTCCCAAAAATCCGGACATCAATCCTACCAACTGGCCAGTTTGTAAGTAAGGAAACATATCAGAGACGAGTACCCCGGTAACCCCGGCTGCAATCTGCAAGTTATATTTCACATTCGCGTAAGTAACCCATTGTTTTACCGTGCTTTCCGAAGCGAGGTCCAAAAGCAATTCAATTTGTTCATAGTTTTTAATATTTTGCATCATCGGTATTTCATCGAGCGGTTTTCCCATATAATCATTCTCAAAGACACGTGCGATTTCGTTACCCATGCCGAGAATAACCTGTGTACCCCCGGGGCGATATCCAAGTAGTATATAATCCTCGCCGTATTGCGCCCCTTTTTCCTTTGCCACTTTCTCCATGAGCTTATCGGCAAGCGTCACGGCATCAAACATCAATGTAACGCCGATGACGCGAATTCCTTTATCTAAGCAGTGTTTCATGACGGCTTCTGCCATCGGTTCTAGTTCTGCGAAAGAGGATGCCCCGTAATCAAACGCTATCATAATTGTAGAACCAGGTGGAAGCGCATCTATATAATCGTACAGTTTCTGCGTCTGTTCGGGTACCGTAATCGGAAGATTCATAGGGATTAAAGTCGGAATGAGGACAGCAAGCGCAACGAAAATAAAGATAACGTGTCGATTCAGATTCATAAGTTTTTGAAGCATCGCTTAATCTCCTCACCCCAGGTAGGAACGTTCAATCCCTAAAATAATCCGGATTGCTTGTGAAATTACGCCGAGACTTACCCCGAGGATAATTCCGCGTCGTGCTGAAAGGTTCGGGTTATCTAATATCCATTGTCGGGCGGTTGATGCCCCGTCTACCCAGGGCGTCCAAGATAGCAGCGTATTCCAAATTGAGTTCCCGATGGGGACATTTCCCATCATCACAATCAGGGCAGTAATGAGCAGCAAGGTTGCCTCAAACGTCCGGGCACGAAAGGCGCGGAAGGCTGCCGATGCGATAAAGAACGCCAAGAGTGAAAACATTGTCGCGTCCATTGGGACTTGGACGTTATTGAAGAACCATTCAAAGGCTGGATTTTTTGGGCCCGTCGGTATGCCGAGGCTCGCCATGATGAGGATACCGGCGAAGACAAAAAGACTATATTGCCAATGTTCCGCGCGGTGTCGAATCCGTGCCCAGTGGGTTTGAATCAGTGTCGCTACTGCCAATACCAAAGCGAAAGGTGAAATTATGAGTCCCCAATTCACAATCTCTTCGTACAGTTTTTGAGAGAATGAATGGGGGCTAAATTCGGTGAGAATCATCACTATCCCGAAAAGAAAGCAGAGGGCTAAGGGAATTTGTTGTGTCATAGCTCCTCCTCATTTCGCGTGTGAATATCGCAATGAGGGCCCACTTTTACGAATGGGTGTTGTATCATGATTTCTTCTATGGGTTGCAATCGTCCCAATCTCCTAACTTACTCGCTGTAAGAGTGTTGTAATCCAGTTAATATTGGTTAATTCAAGTGTTACACCGAGAACGATTGCGGCAAAAATGAGTAGTTTTCCCCAATCCTGCCCCTTGATACTCCCAAGTTGCATCGGTTCTTTAGAAAGATAAGCGCTCGCGGCGTAAAGTTCTTCCCCGATTAAGGTATAATCGCAAGCGGCGATGAAGAAGGGGAGTTGGTGTTCAGAAGCGGTGCCGGCGATTTGAATTGCGCCAATGGAGTTCCCGGTTTCGGCAAGAATGAGTGATTCAGCGTGGAAAGAGCCTTGCATAAATATGGCTGCGGGTTTTTCTCGAACCATAATACCGTCAACCCCGGCCGCGTAAGCGAATTGGTTCTCTGTGAGAAAGAAGATATTATCTTCATTATATGCATCGGGGCGTCCTTCATTTAGGTAAGCGGTTTTCACCATCTCACGCACCACGTTCAAAACAACCGGGTCATTGCATGGGACGCGTAACGGCGTTTCATAGTCTGCTGTTCGCCGTGCTACCTGCGCCAGGATTGTCATACTCGCGATGGTGGCGACATCGCTAACTCCGCCTAGTCCTAATACATAGAGAATGGGCCGCCCCATCTCCGTTGCTCTCCCGATGGCTTCATCTACTGCCTCTAAGCCGGGAATGCGGCGAACAACAATCTCTTTTCCACTCTGGGCATGATAGATATTCCAAACAATCGCTGCGGAAAAGAGGAGCATCGCAATAAACAGCGGAATCTTGCCGGTATGAAACCACTCGCCCGTCGCTTTAACAGCCGGTGTTTGTTCTGAATCCACCGTCGCTTCTGTCTCGCTAACAGCGCGTACGATATAGGTATAAGCGGTTCCTTTTTCGATAGATGCATCCGTATAGGTTGTTGCGTTATCGGTGAGCATGCCCCCGATTTCCTCAAACTCGCCTGTCCCGAAACGCCGCAGAATTTGGTAACCCCTGATGCCGGGCGCTTCGGGCCCGGTATCCCACGTAATCGTTATACTTTTTCCATCGTCGTTGGGTGTATCTACTGCCTTGACGTTTGCAGGGGGAGCCAACCGTTGGGTAAACGCAGAACCGGCACATAAGCAGAGAACCATGGTTGTTAAAAATAAAACGGTTTTGTTAATTCTCATATATTTCCTTATCTGTAAAAAGTCTGCGGTGTCTTTCCTCTGTTTGGCGTTTTCCTGCTTAAAAACATTGCAAAACGGCTTTCAAAACCTCTTTTGGTTCCACGTTATCTTGGATAACGACTTCGCCGATGTGCCTCGGTAGAATGAGGCGAAACGTTCCACCTACATTTTTTTTGTCCAAGGACATGGTATCACACAACGTTTTCGCTGATATTTCCGGCGGAAAATTGCGCGGCAATTTGGCGAGCTTTAATAACCGGCGTTGACGCTGAAAATCCGTTTTAGAAAATATACCCAAATTAACCGCTAATTGCGCGGCACAATTCATTCCGATAGCGATTGCCTCACCATGCCGATAGGTATTGTAATGTGTTACGGCTTCAAGTGCGTGGCCAAATGTATGCCCATAGTTAAGCACCATTCGCAACCGATTTTCCTTTTCATCTTGCGCTACCACATCCGCTTTATTGGCGCATGCCCGCGAAATTATTTCTATCAATGTTGAAGCATCCAGCGCGAAAATAGCCTTAAGGTTCTCCTCAACCAGCTTGAATAACGGTTCATCCCGGATAACCCCCATCTTAATCACTTCAATCAGTCCTGCGCGGATATCACGTTGCGGCAAAGTTTTCAACGTATCTACATCAATTAAAACCAATTTGGGTTGATGAAACGCACCAATCAGATTTTTGCCCTTCGGGTGGTTAATTGCCGTTTTCCCCCCAACACTCGCATCGACTTGCGCCTGTAGCGTTGTCGGAATCTGGACATAACCGATGCCACGCATATACGTTGCAGCGACAAATCCACCTAAATCGCCGATGACGCCACCGCCTAGTGCGATAAGCGTTGAACCCCGCTCAAGTCGATGTTCTACAAGGCTGTCTTGAACACGGGCAAACTGTGCGAGAGATTTGCTTTCTTCACCGACAGGCACCTCAACGTTGTGTACCGCAAAGCCCGCATCGGTTAAACTTGACGCAACTACCGGCAAATAGCTGCGGCTGACATAAGTGTCGGAGACAATCAGCACCTTGTCTGATTTGACATGGGCAGTGAGAAACGCTCCGAGTTTATTGAGAATTTCCCTACCAAGGATAATGGGATAACTGTTGGCGCCGAGCTCAACAAATATCGTTTTTGTTTCCACAGTTCGCTCCACGTCCCCGAAGTACACCTATCAGAACAGAAGCACTTTTAATGAACATGCGTATCGCGTTTAAACAAATTATGATTTTGCGTGAATAATCGTATAAAAAACGGAGCCAATATACGTGATGATGTCGTTGAAAGAATAACCCGCTGTTTTCACCATATAATCCGCTTGAGTGTAATAAGGTTGACGTTCCGCTAACATCGTTCGAATCTTTTCTAATGGCTTATGCGTTTGCAGCAGCGGCCTGAACGTGTCGGTGCGAATGCGTCGATAGATTTCTTCCGCCGTTGCTGTGAGGCAGAATACGACACCGTTCTGTTTGAGGTTTACCAAGTTTTCCTCTTTCAAAACGACACCACCCCCGGTAGAAATAATGTGGTTCCGGCGCCGTGAAACTTTTCGAACAACCTCACTTTCTAACTGCCGAAATACCGCCTCGCCATCTTGTGCGAAAATATCGTTGATACTTCGCCCGTTTTTTTCTTCAATTACAGTATCTGTATCAACATAATGCATCCCCATATGGCCGGAAAGCTGTTCCCCGACGGCCGTTTTACCGGTTCCCATAAACCCGACAAGGACAATATTTGGATTTTTGCCCACTGTTCTGTTCATGCCGATACTACCTTAAAAATCTGGTTGGGTTCCTAATTATATCTATTATACCAGATTCGAAAAATAATTGTACAGGTTTTGCGCCAAATTTCGGAATATGGTATCATGACGCGTACAATTAACGTCACAAACTGAATTGCACGACAGCGAGCGCCAGGCACAATGACAACTTCTTAAAGAGGGATAGGAAATGGCACGACAACTCAGAATGACGCTTCCTACTTTAGAAAATCTACCCCAAATTGAACTTCCGACGGGCTATGGAATACGAACTTACGAAGCTGGCGATGAGGAACATTGGGCAAATATCATCAGCGATTCGTTCGGTGGAAAACAACGAACTGCCCAAGACACGCGTCATGAAATTACAGGCCAAACCGTTTTTGTACCTGATGGGCTCTATTTCGCAACACATCGCGGCATCCCCGTCGGAACCGCTTGTGCCTGGAGGCAATCGATTGACGAAATGGATGTCGGATTCGTTCACATGGTGGGCGTCTCGTCGGAGCACACTGGGCACAAACTTGGGAAGTGGGTATCCCTTGCTGTGCTTTACTATTTCGAAGAACACGCTTTCAAATGTGCTATGCTCGACACCGATGATTTTCGCATCCCTGCAATTAAAACCTATCTGAATTTGGGATTCGTGCCTGTCTACGTGGAAGATACACAGCCTAAACGGTGGGGAGCCGTTTTTGATAAACTCAAACTTCCGATGATGACAGAGCAAATTGCGAACGTCCGAGAAGTGCTGCCTGATGAACTCTGGACTAAAGTCTCCCGATAGTGAAAGAAAGTTGCAAAGTTTTTTGGATTCCCTCCGGCGGTTTCTTATCACCGTTTCATCTACCAGCCCCCCTAATTACCAAGATGCTAGGGACGAAAAACGTCTAAAGTTGAAAACCATTTTTGTGATATCGTGTATTCTCGCCGTAGGCTTATTCCTTCGCCTTCTCGGCTTAAGTGTGGGACTCCCTTCTTCACCGGAACCGCGCGAATCGCTAATTGCGAATGAGGTGCGGAATCTCATTAATTTCAGCGGTCCTCCTCAAATTTACAACTGGCCTGGAACCGCTTGGTTCTACCTCATCGCTTTAGCCGGCAAATTCCTCTCCATTGTAGGCTTTCATCTCACTGACGCACGTGTAATTTTGCTGGCGCGTTTTCTCAATACGCTCTTATCAACAGCCACAATTTGGTTCACCTATCGCCTCGGCACTTGCTGCTACAACAAACGGAGCGGGCAAATTGCGGCAGGTTTTCTCGCTGTCGCGATGTTACATGCCACTAATGAATCTCGCTTCGCGCTTGTTGACATCCCTGCCACTTTTTGTGTGACGTTGTTTCTCTGGCTTTTGATGCGTAACGGAGCATCCTTACAACGCAAAACTCTCGTGTGGCTTGGCATCGTTGCCGGCATCGGTTTCAGTGTCAAATTCACAACTGCCTTTGGCGTTCTATCCGCCCTACTTTTTATTTGCACAACTCACCTACGCACCCAGTGGCATTCTTTTGGCACCCAGCCCGTTTTGACAGCAGATATAAAGAAATCGCTAGTTACCATGATTGGTGTTTCTATGATTACCTTTACGTTCATTTGTCCGTATTGGCTCATCGATTTCGTTTCGCCCACGTGGAATTTCTTTTTTGAGGACTTTTGGTATGAAGCCACACACTACCAGCGCGGACACTTCGGGTTATTCACCACAGCCGAAACGGGAGCAATACAGCGATTGACTTATTTGTGGACACTTCTCAAGTGGGGGATGGGTTTTCCTCTTGCGCTCCTTGTCAGTATCAGCATCTTATATGCGTTCGTGATTGCAAAACCTCGGGAGTCTGCGATAAACCGATTGATAGACACTTCCAGTGCACCCACTCCGTTGACGATTCAGCAAGTTAGCCCATCCTTCTTTGAAAAGCAGAAGTGGGCGACGAGAATGCTGCTTGTTTTCATCATCCCATATCTGCTATTTATTGGTATGCACAAAGTCAAATTTGCGCGTCATCTACTGATAATTTACCCAGTCCTTACCGTGCTTGCCGGCGCTATGCTTGCACAGTTACAAAACATACCGATTCGCGTCATCTCACGAATATTCCTTGGCGGCGCCGTCGCAATTTACTCACTGGTTTACACTGCGGCTTTTGCTTCTGTTTTACTATCTCAGCCGACACGCGTTGAGGCAGCGGAGTGGATAGAAGCTAATATCCCGAGCGATGAATCTATTTCATGCACACCGGAAATCTTGTTCCCCTGGCTGCTTCCTGAATTTACCCCGGAACTGAAAGAACCCGATGCAGAGTGGGCCCTCATTCTGGTGCCTAACGCCGAAGTTTTCCAAAAATATGCATCAGGGCAAGGGAACGACACGCCGGATGTCACACAGATATCTGAGAACTCGGACTGGTATCCTTTGGAAGCAATTGATGTGCAGCATGTTTTAACGTTTTATGCCCCAATTTTAGGCGAAGACCTTTCGTTATTGCAGAACGCGGCGCTGCATCAAGAAAATGCGGGGCAAGAAAAATATGAATTACGCAAGATATTTCGTCGCACGCCGCAATTTTTAGGCATCCGCATATCCGATACCGGCGCCCCGTTTCCTATGCATGCGCTCGCACATCCGGAGATACGTCTTTATCGCCGGGCTCATTCGCTTAAAACAGAAAAGTAGATGAGCCAAAAGAGAACCATCTACTCGTGAAAAGGAGAAAAAACATTACAGAAATGGTGGTGAAAGATGTTCTTTTTGAACGGGTATTACCGCACTTAAGATTTGTAGCAAAACCTCTGCCGGAATCGTATCGGCATCCACGATTCGAATCAGTTCCTGAGAATAGTAATCGATGAGTGGCTCCGTTTCCCGCTTGTAAACAGTCCAGCGGTGCCGAACGATTGATTCTTGCGCGTCATCGAGGCGATGCTCTTTTGCTGCGCGCCCCCGTATCCGGCTGAACATTACCTGCTGATTTTCGCAAATCATATAGATAATTTTAAGCACATTAATGTAAGGTGCTATCAGCGCTGCTTGTTTAATATTCCGGGGGATGCCATCAAGGATAAGCAGGTTGCAATTCGGATTATATTCCTGTTTTGATATCTGGGTTTGCATGTAGTGCCGCCATATCTTCACGGTAATATCATCAGGCACCAAGTCCCCGCGTGTCGCGTACTCATGGAAAATCTTCCCTAAGTCGGAGTGAGGTTCCAGCTGCCGAAACATGTCACCGCTAGACAGGTGATAAATGCCCGGAATCCCTGACAGAAGTTCACCCTGTGTACCTTTGCCGACACCGGGCGGCCCTACAAGTAGAACGGATTGATACTTTTGTGTATTGCCAGCTTGGGTTTTTCTTCTCAGCGGCCCCGTTGCCGCGTGTGGAAGGTTCTTATCTGTTCTCATTCTCGTTTTACAATGTGGAGCTTTACGCGATGCGTTTTCTGTATCTCTTAGAATTTCCGTGCACCTATCCCCGATGACACGCATGCCAAAACAACGAACGCATCTAAAAAGTATCGTTGCAACATGCCTCTAAATAGAACGATAAGCATCTACACCTGTTCCTAAAAAAGCCCCAGTTCCATATTACTCCGTTTCATTACCAAGAAGGTGTGTAAGGATATAGAAATCCAACCCTTCATAGTCTTTTGCTGCAATAAATTCTTGTTCCACCTGTCTGTTATAAGTCCGGACCTTTTCTAATAGGTTAAGAAAGGTACGCCGGCTACTCAAAAGGTGTTTAGTTGATAGCTCCCGTGGTTGTGTCCGCATGACTTTAACGTCTAACCCAACGAACTCCCCATTTCTGCCGTACCCGTTCTCTTCTAGTACCCGGACCTGATTAAAAGCCCGGCGGAGATTGACAGAGCCGAATGCTTTGTCCTGGTCAAATTTGAGTCCATTCTGATCATTGAGATGAACGCTCCAGAGCTTCTTGTGATAGAGTGCGTAACCCATTTCATCAGACGGTTCTAAGCCTGCGAGGATAGCGTGAGCACTTTCAATGAGGCCGCCAACGCGTTCCGGTGCGTGGCTCGCATAAGCTAGCCCGATAGCGTGCCCAATCGTCGGGATGTAAGCAATATCCATCGGCTCATTCGGCTTCGGTTCAATCAGGATACGGATTTCCGAATCGTAATCCAACAGTGCATTGATTGCATCCAAAATGTAGCCTACCGCCGCTGACGAACGCTTTGTTTCTCGAATGTAGGTTCCTTCGCGAGCCAGCCATAACACAAGGTTTTTGCATCCAAGCTCATTCGCGACATCAATACACCGTTTTGAACGTTCCAGGGCGTAATCCCGGGCCGTTGCACAATTGGCGGTGTAAGCGCCATCAATCGTCTTCGCGGATTCCCACAGCCGGGGCGCGACGACTTCAGCACTTAACCCATGATTAGTGATTTGTTTTTTCACTGCTTTTGTCCGAGATATCAACTGCGCGTGCTGTTTTTCGTCAATATCCGGCACAATGTCGTCATCATGAAATTGAATACCAACAAAACCGAGGCCACGGTAAAATGCAACTTTCTCATCAAAAGTGAACGATTCGCGAACCGGCGGGCCAAATGGGTCAGTTCCTTCATGTATATTCCACGGACCAAAAGAGAAACGATATTCTGTAAATTCCTTGCTCATTGTCTCTCCTAACAGTGCGAACTGCACGTCTTTGTTAGGTAAACTGCTTGACTTTTATAATAAGTATAAAGTATTATTGTTAAACGTGTCAAGTAATTATCACGCCCATCCAGAAAAAGAGAAGTTCTCACGGTTTCTTCTATGGTTTTTCACGTCACGGCGTTTCGCACCATAACGGAATTTTGTCGCGTAAATAGCGATTTCCAGCACTCGAATGGTACTCGCCTAAACTGTTCCCGGAACACAGATGAGATTTCTTGGCGGATGCTTTCTCTATTCGAATTGTGTAAACATATGTGCTTCAATATTCCTCGATTGCTTCATATCATTTTTTATCTGATGTTATTGGGCTCAATGTTGATGCAGAATCTGTCTGCTCAACCCGTGAATCAAGAAAGTATTCTACCTATCGCCGCACCAATTAAGACTGTGGAAACCGCCTCAACTCACATCTTCAGTCTTGAGGATGTCTATCGGATATCCTTCAATTTAGAGGTGCGCGGAAACATTGTCTTGATAAGTAAGGAGCTTGGGGACGAGGTGGACGCGGAGCCGGGTACACCAAAACGCCCTGAACGTTCTCATCAAAAAAAAATAGATAGTGACATGATTCGGGTAAAACTCACAAAACGTTACTCAGTGAATCAAGGCGAATTTCAAGCGCCGGTGGCGGATGTAGAAACCTATCTGGATAACATTTCCTTAGTCGAAACACGGAAAGATAATACACTTCAGTTAAACATTCAATTTCCAAACCTCGCGCGCCCACAAAAAACGACTGCTGAATCACCATTAGCACCTATCCCATTAACCACAAAAAGCCTAAAAAATAAACCGTTTCTAGAAAAAGAGATTCAACTAAACTGCGCGATTGAAGTGCCGCCGGATATTTCTGTCAAACTCCAAACGAAAAATGGGGATATTCGGGTACAGCGCATCCGCGGAAAAATAGAACTTGTAACGGATAATGGAGATGTGCATTTAGATGAAACACAAGGAATTTATATCATTAAAGTCGTCAAAGGACGTATCTCCGGCAGAATTTTGTTGACTAGAGGGGCAAACGAGATAAATACGAAAGACGGTTCAATTGCGTTGGCGGTGCTTGATGCTGTCGCAGCACCCCTTGATTTAACAGCACACGGCGGTGGTATCGAATTGCGGCTCTCCGAAAATTATCCGGCCGATGTTGAAGTTGAAAGCGAGCGAAAACAGGTGCTCGTTAACCTACCCGCGCAAATTGAGGATGACTCCCATATGAGGCTTAACGGCGGCGGTCCCCTGCTTCGCTTGAAAACCACTCATGCGATTTCAATTCTACCTATTGCAACGCCACCCGAAACGGAATCAGTTTTCGCAGAAACCGCAAAACATGTCCCCAAATCAGGAGTGGCCCCCGTCATTGATGGAAATCTCCTTGAGAAAGCGTGGATAGATGCTGCGCATCTCCACTCCTTTCAGGAGCCAGAAGGGAGTGAAACGCCAGCGAACCCCACCGAGGCCCTTTTGATGTGGGATACACAAAATTTCTATATCGGTGTGAAAGCATACTTTCCCCATATACAAGTTTCACGTGTCTCGCAAACACAGCAGGATTCTCCTATCTGGGAGGATGAAGCGGTAGAAATCCTACTGGACCCAAATCCACAGACAGAACGCTACTATCATTTCGTTGTTAACCCGCTCGGTGCAATTTTCGATCAAGTCGTTAATTCCGTCGGTAGTCCTATTTTACGTTTTGTTCCTAATGATGTTCAATGGAAAACACAAACCGACGCCACACAAACATTTAAAGCGGATAGCATATGGAATTCAGATGCAAAGGTTGCGACACGAATTAACGCTACTTTTTGGAGCCTTGAAATTGCCATTCCACGACACCAGTTGGAACAACAAACTCAAGATACGTGGCACTTTAACGTCCACCGTAAAGCACAAGGACAGAGCATCAATCCTCAATCTCCAGAGCTGACGACGAAACGGGAGTATAGTTACTGGTTACCTACTTATGATGTTGAACACCCGTGGTGGCCGCATTGGAAGGAGGCCCTCGGCTCGCTAAAGCTTGTAACCCCGGAATCACAGCTCCCGGAAAGTTTTGAATCCGAGGAAAAATTGCGGGTTACCGCCATTGAAATTTTGGGGAATAGAACGATTCCAACCGAAGTTGTGTTGAAGCAGCTACCGATAGAGCACGGTGATGTTATCACAAACTCAGAACTTTCTTGGCTCATTGCTGAATTGGAAAATCATGACTGGTTTCAAGAGGTTCGGTTGGAAACTGTTGCAACAGCGCCTCCATCCCAATTGATAACAAGCGAAACTGTACAAAAGCCGCCACCCGAAAAATTCACGAGTGAGCGGGTGGCAAGCCCCACCTATACTTTACGGATTCGCCTAATTGAAGCCCCTGTTCAATTTGCACGGGAAATTGATATCACCGGAAACCGGAGTTTTCCTGAACAATTTATCAAGGAATGGTTTGATTTAGCATCAGGATATCTTGCCGTTGCAACTGTAAAGTTGAAACAGCAACTTATTGTTCATTTTTATCGGAATCGCGGTTACGAATTCGCTACAGTCACGCATCAATTTGTCAACGACGTGCTTAGCTTCTCCATTAACGAGGGTTCACTGGATGAAATACGTTTCACCGGCAATAAGCGAATATCACACGCAGAACTTGCTGCAGCCCTTGATTTCGCGCCCGATGACGTCTATTATCGAACCCTGGGCCAAGTTAAGATAAGACGGATGCGCGAGCAGCTCACCCAACACAATGAACATTTCAAATCTATTCTCGACTGGCGAATCCAACGTGATGGACGAAAAAACATCCTGATTGTGGATATCGAGGAGCAACCCCTCGCTAAACCGGGTGTCAGTCCAATCATCGGTTTTAACCGAGTTCACGGACTCGTGCTCGGTGCGAATGGGAGCATCTTAACACGGATAACCGGGCAAGAACTGTTTTTCGGTTCACTCAGCCGTGGATTTTCCAGCCGCATATGGAATTACGATATTGGAATAGAAAAACGGTTCTTTAGCACCACCGGGGGGCGGTATATTGGTGATATTAAACTCGGTGCAGGTTACTACAAACTAACGACTAGCACCTCTGACAACATGCTGCTACCTATCCGGTTCAATTTAGGGGATGTACTATATGGAACCGCTCTTAAAAATTATTATCAACGGCATGGACATCAAGCTTGGATAACACATGTCTTTGGAACATCATCGCAATTGCGATTTGGGTTCACACAAGAGCGCCATGACAACCTATTCAAATCGACAGATTGGAGTTATTTTAACAGAGAACTCATCAAGCGCGGTAATTCCCGGATTCGACGTGGTAAAATGAGAAGTCTATCTCTCAGTTATACTTTTGATACGCGGGATGAAAAATATAGCAGCCCACTTTTGCACAATATGGGGCGAAGGTACCTTTTGCCACATGGGCGCACCCGGCGAGGATGGAAAGGAAATTTTGTCATTGAAATGGCCGGCGAACGCTTGGGTGGCGATTATGATTTCAATCTTTACAAGTTTGAATTAGCGCGTTATACACCGTTGTTCGGAGCACATTACTTAAACATCCGACTTGCGGGGGATTTCTCCGACGCACCCCTACCTCAACAATCGCTTCTCTATCTCGGTGGTGGAGACACTGTCCGAGGGTACCCTTTTCAGGCATTCGCAGGAGATAGGCGAATGCTCCTCAATATTGAATACCGTCTGATGAAGGAAACAGTCATTTCGACAAGAATTGACACCGAGAATGTGCTTGGCTGGGCATTCAGCTGCTTCCTTGATGCCGGGCATGTGTGGTGGTTTGATGAAGAAACCTTCTCCGATTTCTCGATAGTGGAACGGCTAAAAACCGCTGTGGGACTGGGATTTTCGGTTTTCCTGGGGCCGGATGGAGAGAGGGCGCCGCAGTGCATCGTCGTTGAGCTCGTCTCACCGGTAAAGGATTTTTCCAGTTTTTCCTCATATCTAGAAGATGTGCATATTATCTATCGCCTAAACAGAATGTTTTAACCCATAAACAGAATTTTTAACCCAAATACGAATAAAGAGATATCCCCTGCTTTTGGTGCGGGGAAAAGATAAACGTATGAAAACAACACCACTTTATCACATCCACTGTCAACTCGGCGCAACATTTGTACAAAAGTCCCAAGATTGGAATCTCCCGTCGCATTTCACAGATGCGATTGCGGAACATCACGCCGTTAGAAATCGTGTCGGCATAGCTGATATATCACACCGGAGTAGATATCGCGTGAACGGAGAAGACAGGGCGAAATTTCTACATCGCATCCTTTCCAATGATGTTGAAGGCATACCGGTGGGACATGGAAATTATGCCACCCTTTTAACGAATCGTGGCAAAATTATCTCCGATATGCGCGTTTACGTGCGTGAAGAAGCGATTTATATTGACGCCAATCCGGCGCCTGCGGAAATCCTCTTCCAAGCGTTAGACAAATATATCATCGCAGATGATGTGGCGTTGGAAGACATCACGGTGCAAACCGGTGCCCTCGCTATTTATGGACCGCAAGCACATCATCTCCTCCGCGCGGTTTTGGAAGAGCCGACGCTCCCAGAACTCGACGAATATTATAACGGATTTTGTGAAATTGTGAGCGCCGACGGCGCCCACGAGGTAATGTACGCCCGCACCCACGAAACCGGGGAAATCGGTTATCATCTCTATACCAACGTTGAATCATTAGAAGCGTTATGGGAGCGGGTGATGTCGGAAACGGTACCCCCTACGCCCATTGGAACGGAGGCGTTGGAAATGCTCCGAATTGAGGCTGGCACCCCGAAATACGCTGCCGAATTAACAGAGGATATTATTCCGCTTGAAGCAGAGTTAACACATGCCATTAATTTTGACAAAGGGTGCTATATCGGCCAGGAAATCATCGCGAGAATGCATTACCGTGGACATCCCAACCGTTTGCTGCGCGGCATTGAAATCCAACGTCCTTTCCCCGTTGCAGAGAGTCCCCAACGCGCACAACAGTTTGAACACCGGACAAAGAACGTCTACAGTGGCGAAAAAAAGATAGGGTGGATTACCAGTATTGCCTATTCGCCCTCTCTAAATAAAATGATTGCTCTCGGCTACGTGCGGATGGCATTCACGGAAAAGGGCAGTTCCGTAGAAATTGAGATGCCGGAGGGACGTGTCAAGGGCATAGTCCGACTTTTGCCATTCTACTCTGCGATAACGAATTGACTTCAACCGGAAAGATTGAAATTGTATCAGAAGCACGGATGAAAAGAACATTTGCACCAACAACTTCATACCGACTTTTGAAGCGAGATGGAAAATTAATATCCTAACAAAAGGTGGAAACTGTTACTATGTTCCGGAATCTATTAAGAATCCAAATATTTCTACTGCTTTTACCGATATCTCTCACCGGATGCAGCCTCACCAAGCTAACAGTCGGTAGAACAGTCATTGTTTATTCCAAGGCGGGTGCTGCACTTCAAAAAGAGGCAGACCTCACTTTGATAGAAGCCAGCATTAGAGGTAATCTCAAGACATTTGAGGGGATGCTTGAGATTGTACCAGAAAATCCCACTCTCCTCATCATGACATCTCGTGCTTTTTCATCTTACAGCGGTTTTATTGAAGATAAGATGGAGGACGCTCGAATTGCGGGGGACATTGCGAGTGCAGCGACGCTGCGCATGCGGGCGATTGACTATTATGGACGTTCGCAGCGTTACGCATTCAGAGTCCTCGCGCAAGAGAATAAAACCTTTAATCAGGCAATGACTGTCGATATTGAGATATTTAAGAAAGGGCTCCAAAAACTCAAAAAGAAGCATACCGAACCCCTATTCTGGGCAGCTTATGGGGTAGCTCGCGGCATCAGCCTTCAGAAGGATGACCCAATGCAAATCATCGATTTGCCCCGTGTGGAGCTCATGATGCGCCGCGTGCTTGAGTTGGATGAGACTATCTACTACGGCGGTGCTCACCTCTTTTTCACCGTGTACTACGGTGACAGGGCGCCATCAATTGGGGGTAACCCGGAGAAGGCGAAAGAGCATATTGCGCATGTCGATAGAATTAATAACGGCAAATTTTTGCTCAGTAACTGTTATCTCGCCCGGTATTACGCGTACCCGACGCAGAATGCGGCGCTCTACAAACAAGTCTTACAAGAAGTCCTTGATGCCCCGTCAGACATTTTCCCGGGGCAAGAAGCGGCAACGGCACTTGCGAAATCTCGTGCGAAACGGTTGTTGGCTCAAGCGGATACACTATTTGACACAGAAATTGAAGAAGGAGGGACTGAATGATGAAAACGAAAACTTATCAATTAACGGGTGCTTTTGTCTCATTTTTCGTGCTATTGATTCTAACTAGCATCTTTTTTCCGGGAGATGCGATTGCCGCTGAAAGGGTGAAACTTGCGACGTTGGCTCCAAAGGATTCTTCGTGGATGAACAGTTTCGATGCGATGGCGGCGGAAATTGCTGCTGAAACTGATGGTGAAGTTAAATTCCGATTCTACCCCAACGGCGTCCAAGGTGATGAATTGGATGTCATCCGTAAAATACGGGCGGGGCTGCTCGATGCAGGCGCGATAACGGCGACGGGCCTCGGCGAAATTCACAAAGAAGTGTTGATTCTTCAACTTCCACGGATGTTCAAAACATATCAAGAACTCGATTACGTCCGGGACCATCTTCGTGATGAGCTCCACCAGGCTTTTTCAGATGTCGGTTATATCTTGCTTGGGTGGGGTGATATTGGTTACTATTACATTTTCAGTCATCACCCGATTGACTCCCTCACTGCTCTCCAATCCCCGGAAGTAAAAATGTGGACGCGTGCCTCGGATAGCATCGGACTTGAATTTGCTAAAAACCTAAAAATCGCAGGCGTGCCGAAAGATGTCTCGCAGGTGCTTTCGGCGCTTTATTCGGGGCAGCTCAACGCTATCACGGCATCGCCGTACGCTTGTATCGCATTACAATGGTATCCAAAACTCAAGTACATGACGGATGTGCCGGTTAATATTGGTATCGGGGCGACGCTGATGACGAAGGAAAAGTTCATGCAACTTTCTGTAGCGCATCAAAAGAAATTGCGTGAGATTTCTACCAAGCATCACGCCGAACTGGTGAAAAAAATTCGTAAGGATAACGATGTAGCGATTGAGGCCCTCCAAAAGAAGGCTGGGATTAAGCTAGTTGAATTTGATGCGGTTGCGCGGGAGGAGTTGGATAAAATCGCCATCGAAACCCACAATGGGCTTGTTGGTAAAATCTATTCTCAGGCGCCTCTGGATAGGATTAACGCGCTTTTACGTGAGTACCGTGAGAGCAATTAATTAGTTGCGAGGAATCTCCCACAGCGTGGCAAGTAGCCTGAAAACAGCGTGGCATGTTGATAACCGCCTACTTGCCTGAGTGAGCGGTTATCAAGCTTCCATTTCACAGAAATCAGTAAGAAAGCCGAACCGAGAAACGCGAGGACTGTGCGTCATAGCGCCCGTTAACAAAGGCGTAATCTAACACAATGTTGCCGCCGTGATAACCGAATCCGAGCGTGAGCCCACGCGATACCCCTCCGGTAAAACGCCATCCGAACCTCAATGCGACAGTGCCCTTATCTGAATTGAGGCGATACTCACATCCAATGAGAGGGTGGCCGTTTTCCAGCTCAAAAGCAGCCAGCATGGAATCTAATATCACTGCACAACCGATACGCCATTCTGTTAGCAGTGCCTGGTTGTAACGTACCGATTGCCGCCGGTAATAGAGCTGCGATAACAGATTTGGGAACATCACCCCGATGGTAACTCTCTCCAAATTCTGGATGGAGAGTCTATAGCGGACACCCACATCGAGGCCCCAGCCATCTCCTTGCCCTAACGGAACGGTTAAAGCGGGCATATCCCGATTCGGTAGGTTGACTGAAGTGGAAAAGTATTTGATATTGACACCGACATGAATGGGAAACCTCGGCACGTAGGTAGCCCCTGATAGCAAAACAATTTGTTCTTGCGATAAGCCCTCCGTATCGCTTGAACTGAGTAGTGCCGCCCCAATCGTTTGGAAATCTCTCAACGCGCGCTCCCGGGCCCGAATTGGGTGTGCCCATCCAATAAAACTATAACCCAGTATTCCGTACAGCTCTGTGTAGCTGAGTCCAATTTCAGGGGAGTGGAGTTGCACTAATCCGGCTGGATTCCATATGAGCGCACTTGTATCCCGTGCGACTGCAGTATACGCACCGCCCATTCCCATAGCGCTTGCCGTCACCCCACTGTTTTCAAATGCCGCATCAACGTCTCGATTCCATAGGAAAACGAGTGTTAACAACGTTATGCATTTTCTCATCCGAAAAAAACAGTGCGTTGAAATTGGCAAATACAAACTGCTAAGTTTCACTTTTATCTTGTGTTTATACTATTCGGAAATCAAAATTCCATTTTGTCAATTTTGCGTTCATCATAGAAAAACCGTCAGCTATCATCATCATCTAGAATCGCCCAAAGTGCTTACGATACGATGTTACGGCTGTCCTATTGGTTGTAGCGCTGGATTTACTGTCTTCCTTCCCGTCTTTCGCAACTATTTTATAGAATTTCCTGTTTTCCGTCAAGCGATAGCAGCACCATCTCGTGCTTCGCTAGAGACGCGGCGCTTTAGAGGTGGCCCGTTAGTCGTGGTGGTACTGAGCGCTGGAATGAAATTTGCACTATTGCTTGTATTCCATTTTGATGTCCTGTCTCATCAGGGAATCGCTGATGTTTCCTCTCAACGCTATGCTGTCGGCGACGCCACGAAAATTTGGAAACGGAATCACGCTGATAACGCTTTGCATGGCGCCTCACGTTTATGATATACTCGATAATACGATAGTTTTGAAGGGAATTTACTAACAATTGAAAGATAAAGTTGTGTATCAGCTCGTTCGGAGTTTTGGCTGGCTCTGCCGCCGAATTTCTAAACCGTACGCGATGCACCTCGGTACCGTGGTAGGCAGTTTTGCCTATCGCCTGTGGAAAAGACGGCGACAGATTGCTCTAAATAATCTACAGATTGCGTTCGGCGGCGCATTAACAGAAGCAGAGAGACAGGAAATTTGCAAAGCTTCTTTTATGAATGTGGGTAAAACCTGTATTGAATTTCTTCGGTTTCCACAATTCACAGTTGATAATATCTGGTGTGATGTCACGGTAGAAGGCGCGGAAAATCTCCACAACGCTTTATCGCGCGGCAAAGGCGCGATTGTGTTTCTGCCACATTTTGGAAACTGGGAGCTCCTTGCCTTGGTTTATGGTGCCCTCATTCCGCATCAAGCGAAAGCTATCGCTTTTCCGTTGAAAAATGAGCGTCTCAATGCTTATGTCTGTAAGTATCGTGAGCATCTGAGTTTAGAACTGATTCCTCGTCGGCAGGCTGTCCGGGAAACTTTGCGCGCCCTAAAAAGTAACCATGCCGTTGGTTTCTTCGCAGATCAGAACGCGGGGGCGGAAGGCGTCGCAGTCAAATTTTTCGGCAAACCCGCTTCCGCTGCGCGCGGCCCCGTTGTCTTGGCGCTTAAAACGGGCGCGCCACTCCTCTTTTCAGTAGATATTCGGCAAGCGGATGACAGGCACCATGTACATATTTTGCCCCCCATCAAGCTGGAAGCCACCACCAATTTTGAGCAAGACGTGCATAAATGGACAACACATCTTCTCATGCAACTAGAGACGTACATTCGCAAATTCCCCGAACAGTGGTTATGGCTGCACAACAGGTGGAAAACACAGCCCGGGCCAGACTGGCGGGTAAAACGGGAAAAGCGTATTGGCTGAATGTTGAAATTATGTTATCATAAAAGAACGAAAAGACGATACGAAACACTGGAAAAAAGAGGGGAAATCATGAAAAGATACACTTTATCCTTCATTATCTTAGTTGCTGCCTTTTGTATTCCGTTTCTACTTATTCACTCCGGTGAAAAAGGCGTTTTGAGCGGTGAACAACGTATCACGCGGGCAATGCTAAACAAGGCACTCGCATCGGCTATCTATATTGCCGAAGAGAATTATTATAAACCAATAGACAGCGATGTGATGTACCAAGGTGCAATTAAAGGGGCACTTGCGGCAATTGGTGACCCGTATACATACCTCTTATCCCACCGTGCCCATCAGCGTTCTGTCGAAAATATCTATAACGCGGAATTTGGTGGGCTGGGTATCCAGATTTATGAAGATTACCGCGGGTTCATTAAAATTTCCAAACCGCTTTCAGGCACACCTGCGCAGTCTGTCGGGCTCCAAGCAGGAGATTACATTACAAAAGTCAATGGAAAGTCAATTCATCTCAGCGAAAAAACGGGGATGACATCCGGTGATGTGGTTGATTTACTCAGAGGTAAAATTGGGACAGACGTGACAATTACGGTACAACGTGCACTTCTTGAGCCGTTTGATATCACGCTAACGCGTGCAAAAATTTCAATTAGTAGCGTCAACTCAACGATGCTTGAGGACGGAATCGGTTATATCCGTATCACTGGATTTATCGGAAGCGGGAGAAAAGGGGGGACGGAAGATAAATTTGGCAGCGTCCTGGAAGCCCATAAAGCTGCCGGTATGAAGGCACTCATTTTGGATTTACGCGGAAACCAAGGTGGGCTTCTCAACGGCGCTTACCACATCGCCGATGCGTTTATCGGTAAAGGGATAATCGTTTCAACGAAAGGACTCAAAAACGAATTTGATAAGGAATACCCTGCAACCTCAAAATTGCTCTGTGATGCGGATATTCCGCTGGTTGTGCTTGTCAATCAATACAGCGCGAGTGCCTCCGAAATCGTCGCCGGAGCGATAAAAGATACCGGCCGGGGCATTCTTGTCGGGCAAAAAACTTTCGGAAAGGGCGTCGTCCAAAAACGGTACCCACTTGGCGAAATTGGGGCTGTGTCGTTAACTATCTCATCATATTATACACCGAATGGCACTTCAATTGATAAAGAAGGAATTACGCCCCATGTCGCTGTTGTCCCAGAGCAATTGGAGCTGATAGAGCAGACGATGCGGAGAATGGTGGCTGAAAAAGATGTCATTGAAGATTTTGTTACAAAATGGATTGAAGCCGAACTGAAACGTACGGGTGAAATCCCCAAAGACTTTGCGAAGTTGGAGGCGGCGCTGCCGGAACTGAAAGAGACTGTTCTCTCTCTTTGGCTTTCCACGCTCAAGATTGCAGCTGCTGACGTCCCCAAATTAAGCCATGTGCTTAAGGAAACAAGCACCGGCGTTAACATGGGGTGGTTAAAACGTCGTGCGGAGCAGCTATTTAACCTCAACGTTGGTATTGAAAAAGTCGTGAATTTAGAGTATGACAGGGAATTGCAAGAGGCGCTTCGCATTATTAAAGCCGGTGACATTGAAAAATACCTAAACCAAGCAACAAGAGAAGATGGCGTCGCGCCGCACCCCAGAAATTTCTGAACCCGCCGGAGATGATGTGCCTGCTGAAAAATAACTCTTCACAATCCTAATTTTTTAGCGGTGTGGCCCATACCGATTAGTGCTCTGTTTGGAACGGACGCTAAATGATAAGATACCCGGTAAAAAGGTTCCTGTGATGCCCGGCGCCCGGGCACTTTGGCACATCTGTGAAAATGTTGAAAACGGAATGCATGATTGTCTTATCTATTCTCAATGATACCGCCGCGGACGGTTGAGCTCGTCAGAAATTTCTTATTTGGAATCCACCCGCGTGTGCTCCCGGGGAAATCATGAGAACAGTGAGCGGGCGATAGTAGAAAATATGACTCCTAGAACCGCGGACACACGCCTGAAAAACTCATCTCAAATTATCTCAACAAAGGCGATAATTGTAGGGCTTATCCTGGTTATCGTCAACGCATATTGGGTAGGGATAGCGAGCGAACTCTGGTACGCTGTCTACACACTCGTCTCTCCATTTTCTAACGCGGTTTTTACGTTAGTTGCCCTCATTGTCATCAACGTTCTGCTTCGCGCCGCGTTAAAAATCGGTTCCCCTATTGCGCCGTTTACTCCCGGTGAATTATTGCTTATCTACGTTATGGTAACAATGGTTTCCACTATCTCGGGCCATGCGATGATGGCAATCCTCATGGGGACACTAGCGCATCCGTTCTGGTTCGCGAGCCCTGAAAATGAGTGGGCGCAACTCTTCTTGCACCATATTCCCTCCTGGCTCACCGTACACGATTTTGAGTGGTTAACCGGTTACTATGAGGGGGAATCGAGTATTTATTGGGTAGAGCACCTGCGCACTTGGATAATGCCTGCACTCATCTGGTCCGGTTTTATCTTCCTCCTGTACGGTTCACTACTCTGTTTAGGACTGTTTCTCCGTAAGCAGTGGATGGAACGCGAGAAATTGAGTTTCCCTCTGACGCAGCTGCCGTTGCAAATGACAACGAACCGCAATTTTTTTCGTTCACGAGTCCTGTGGGCGGGGTTTGGGATTGCGGCATTACTCCGGGTGCTTGCTGGCTTACACGATATTTTCCCTGTCATCCCGGCGCCCCCTGCGAACTATCGTCTGGATACGCATTTCACGGAGCGTCCTTGGAGTGCCATCGGCTATGCGTCGATGTCGTTTAATGTGGCGATTGTTGGGTTAACCTATTTTATGCCACTCGAGCTCGCCTTTTCGACATGGTTCTTCTTTTGGCTCACTCGCGCTGAACGTGTGATTGCGAGTGCGATAGGGATAACGAACATAAGTGTTCTCCACCTCAACGATAGAGCTTCCGGGGCTTGGGTAGGCATCGCAGTGCTGACGATTTGGATGGGGCGCCGGCATTTCGCGCGTTTCGCAAGGCATGTCTTTGGCCTCGAACGGGGCGATGATACCAACGAACCTTTCACGTATCGGACGACGGCTGTATTGACAGTTCTCAGTGTCAGTCTCGTCTTCGCATTCTGTTATGCTGCGGGGATGTCGTTGTGGGCAATCGGTGTATTTTATGCCCTATTTATCGCCTTCGCTCTCGCAATTGGACGCGTGCGCGCGGAACTTGGGCCACCATACCACGAAATCATCGGTATTAATCCACGGCAGATGATGGTAAGCGTATTTGGCACTCGCCAGTTGGGTGCTGCGAACTTGACGGTTATGACATTTCTCTATGCCTTTAATCGGTGTAACCGTTCACACCCGATGCCGAACCAAATTGAATCGCTCCGTATCGGTGCCCGCGCGGGTATGCCTGGGAAAACGTTACTCTTGGGAATGGCACTCGCCATTGCTGTCGGTGCCTTGGCCACCTTCTGGACATATTTGCAAGTGGCATATCGTTACGGCGTGCTGGCGCAGTGCCAAGGCGTGGTAGGACGGTTTGGATGGGAAAGTTTCAATCCGCTTCAGAGTTGGCTACAGCACCCAAAGGAACCGGATATCAGCGCGGCCGCGTTTATGTGTGGCGGGTTCGCATTCGTATTTCTCCTAAATTTTATGCGAACTCGCCTATTATGGTGGACACTTCACCCCTCCGGCTATGTCCTTTCAGGGGCATCTTGGGGTGGACTTATCTACTTCTGGTTTCCTGTCATGGTGAGTTGGCTCATTAAGTTCCTAATCCTACGATTTTCAGGGTGGCAAACTTATCGCAAAGCGATTCCGTTTTTCCTCGGCCTGGTACTGGGCGATTTTATTCCACGCAGTATCTTAAGTCTGATGAGCTTCGCATTGAATCTCTACATGCCGTCATCAGGCGCAGGCCACACGCTTTAGAACGTATTATGATACCGATACTGACTATCGACGCAATCACCAAACGGTTCGCAGCAAATTCTCCCGCCGTTGTCAACGGTGTCAGTTTTGAGGTATATCCAGGCGAAATGTTCGCACTCTTGGGGGCTAGTGGCTGTGGGAAGACGACAACTTTGCGTTTAATCGCGGGGTTTGAAGAAGCCGACGCTGGAACAATCACGATGGAGGAACGTGTGCTTGTCAATAAGAATAGACACGTCCCGCCTGAATTACGGAGTATCGGGTTTGTGTTTCAGGATTATGCGCTTTTTCCACATAAGAATGTCCTAGAAAACGTCGCCTTTGGATTGCGAAAAATGCCTAAAAAAGACAGGCACGTGCGAGCCGCGGAAGTGTTAGAGATGGTAGGATTGGCAAACCTACATGCCCGACTTCCGCATCATCTTTCCGGCGGGGAACAGCAACGCGTTGCCTTAGCGCGTTCTATTGCCGCCCGCCCGAAATTGCTCCTGTTAGATGAACCTTTCTCTGGACTGGATGCCGGGTTGCGTCAGGCAACCCGCGATGAGGTACGTGCCCTCCTAAAAGCTGAACACATCAGCGCAGTGTTGGTTACACACAGTCAAGAAGAGGCGTTGAGTTTCGCCGAACGATTGGCGGTGATGAAAAAAGGTACCCTTGAGCAAGTAGGCACACCGGAAGAGGTGTATTTACAACCGAGAACGGCGTACGTCGCCGGGTTTCTCGGGCAAACCAACTTCATCCGTACTCACGCAAAGGACGGGATTGCTGAAACTTCATTGGGTTTTGTAACGCTTGATAAGCCAATTACCGGGGAAGTGCTTTTGTCAATTCGTCCAGAGCACGTCACCTTGGCTGTTCCTGACGCAGCGGCGCCTGATACAAAATGTGCCCAAATCATCCGACGAACCTTTAAAGGGAACTATTTAATGTACCGCGTTGCGTTAGATGGGCAACACTACTTCGCCCAGACAGATTCACGCTGTCCATTCCGGGTTGGTGATACCGCTGTGTTAAAAGCGAGTGCGGCAGTGGTAGTCGCACCAGACACGGACGTCAATTCTGAGCGCTTTGCACAGCGAATCTCGTAGATTTTAGCGAGGCGGCGCCACCAAGGGTGCTACCCTGATGGCCCCCCGTCTTTGCACCCTTTTCCATTCTCATGGCATAAATTTATTGATTTCTCAACCGAAGTTGGGTAAAATGATATGACGGTAAATCCGCTAATGATTTAGCCACCCACGAGGGCCGTTCCCCCTCTCCACCGAACGTGGGTGGAGGAGGGCGCCGGCACTTAGACAATTAAAAAGTGTTGATGCGAAAACCTACAATAACACTGGAATGGAAAAGGTATTTCTGACGATAGGGGCGGCCCAGTTTCACACGACAGGTGCCTTTTCACCAACACCGCAAAATGCAAAAAGATAAAGGAGCAATTTGATGACACCTGAAGTCGCCCTAGCAAAAAGGGAGCAGATGCTTTGCGACGGCTACTGCGTTGTTGACGATATTTTGACAGTGGAATTCTTGCAAGAACTCTCGGATGAATCAGAACGACTCATCGCAAGTCACGTACAACCCGACGATGTTATCTATCAAGGACAGCATGTCAATGTCCGCGGTGAAGATAATCCTTATATTCATAAGTTGTTGGAGTGGAAACCCGCACGAGATGCGCTTGAACAAATTGGGTTTGGGGATTTCACCTCATCTGGCGGGATTATCATCTTGACGAAAGAACCGGGCGGGCCCGCACTCTATTGGCACCAAGATTGGATGCGCTGGAATGACCCAATTAGCTGCGCCCCGTGGCCGCAAACGATTTTCCTCAACTATTATCTTATTGACACCGCACCTGAAAACGGATGTTTGAAGGTGATTCCCGGGAGCCATCTCAAGCGCACTGATTTGCACGACATCTTAGTACCCGCACATGAACAAGGCGCCCGGTTTATTGAGGAAGAACACCCCGTCATGTTCAGTGAACACCCAGAGCAGGTGGATGTCTGTGTCAAGGCGGGTTCCTTGGTTATGGCAGATGCACGCCTCTTGCACGCCGCGCGAAAAAACTATACCGATGTCAGGAGAACCCTGATTCTCGCATGGCACAGCCGCCCCAACACCGTTCCACAGTATTGGGAAGGCGAAATTCCTGAGGCTATCGCGCATCGCGATGAAAACGGAAACTATCCCGGTTCACGTATCCCAACGGAATTTTTGAAATAATTTGCGCTATCAAAAAGTACACCGGTTGAGTATTGAACGCTCGCACTCGCCAAGAATTTGAGCCCAGAATTCACCAAAGAGGATGGGCGTTATTTCACGACTGCCTTTTCCGAGCGCAGCTCATCCTAAATTAATTGCAAAGAGGGAAACGTTTATGAGTCAAACTAGAAAAGTTGTGATGATGAATGAAGCAGGGCAGATTTGGACAGAGAATCAGGAAACCCCTGCGCCGAAACCCGGACAGTTGCTAATTGAGGTGAGCGCATCCATGGTAAGCCCCGGCACAGAGTTAGGGGGCGTGAAGCGCCGGCGAGAGAAGCCTGGCGCCATAGAGAGAAAACGTCCTTTTGGATATACGAACGCGGGCGTCGTTGTTGGAAAAAATGGCGATTGCAATGAATTTGAAACCGGGGATAGGGTGTCAGGGATGGGGGGCGGCTACGCATTACACGCTACGTACGCTTGTGTTCCGCATAACTTGTGTGCCAAGATTCCGGATGATGTCAGCGACGAGGAAGCCGCATCCAACCATCTCGCCGCAACGGCGTTAAACGCTGTACGACGCGGACGCATCCGCATCGGTGAAAACGTCGTTGTCGCAGGATTGGGAATTGTCGGACAGTTGGCATGCCAGATTGCAAAAGCCGCCGGGGCTTATGTCATGGGGTTAGACAGGTTCCCCTTACGCATCAGCATTGCTGAGAAAGTAGGTATCCACCAGGCAGTCAACGTAGCGGAGACGGAACCGGCTCCTATCGCCACAGATTTCACAAAGGGTGCCGGGATGGATTGTGGCATTATCGCTTTCGGGGGCGATGCCACCAGCGCGTTCCAACAGATTCGCGCAACCCTCAAGACTGCACCCGATACCCATAAGATGGGACGCATTGTCATCGTCGGGGGCGCCAGTATCACCCACGGGTTCGCAGCAGGACTCGGGAATGTCGACGTTATCAGCGCCGCACGCACCGGACCCGGGTACCACGATGAAGATTATGAGCACGGCGCGGATTACCCGCCGGTGTTCGTACCGTGGACGACACAGCGCAACCTAGAGTTGGTGTTACGCATGATGGCAGAACGGAAAATTCAGGTGCAGCCATTGATTACAGATGTCGTCCCCATTGACGAGGCACCTGCAGCGTGCGAAAAATTGATTCAACAGCCACATGAGACGCTGGGTGTTGTCTTTAAGATGTAGGAAAACCGATTCAAATATCAAGCCGTGTTGCTTGCTACCTTTAATCCACACTATTTCCGCAACGCGATGTCATCTTCTGGGCCCCAGCTCGATAGTGAATCACACAACGCAAGTGAACTCCGGCACCTACCGGATAGATATACAACGCGTTATCAACTTTTTAGCTGAAAACTGATAAAAATGAGGTGATAAAAATGAGGCGTATCATGTCAAGAATTCAGATTCCTTTTGCTATCCTATTTTTCATTATGTCCGTGCTTTTCTTCGCACCGGAGCAAACCGCAACCGCACAAAACGTACACATTCCAGACCCGAATCTACGCAGTGCCATTAGGTCCAAGTTATACAAAAATGCATGGGAGGACATCACGCAGGCGGATATGGCGACTTTATCAACGCTTGATGCGGCGGGTTACAACATTCCCCGTCCAATTCGCATTCTAACAGGACTTGAGTTTGCAACTAATCTGACAGAGTTGTGGCTTAGCGGCAACGAAATCTCCGATATATCGCCGCTACAAGGGTTGGTAAACCTGACAACGTTGGGGCTTTGGGGCAACGATATCTCCGATATCTCTGCGCTCCAAGGGTTGGTAAACCTGACAGGCTTGTATCTTGACTCCAACGATATCTCCGATATCTCTGCGCTCCAAGGGTTGGTAAACCTGACAGACTTGTCTCTTTCCAGCAACGAAATCTCCGATATATCGTCGATCCAACGGTTGGTAAGCCTGACAACGTTGGGGCTTTATGACAACGATATCTCCGATATCTCTGCGCTCCAAGGGTTGGTAAACCTGACAGGCTTGTATCTTGGCAACAACGAAATCTCCGATATATCGCCTCTCCAAGGGTTGGTAAGCCTGACAACGTTGGGGCTTGGCGGCAACAAAGCGTTGTGGCTTGACGGCAACGAAATCTCAGATATATCGTCTCTCAAAGGGTTGGTAAAACTGACAGAGTTGAGTCTTGGCGGCAACGAAATCTCCGATATATCGCCTCTCCAAGGGTTAGTAAGCCTGACAGAGTTGAATCTTTCCAGGAACGATATCTCAGATATATCGTCGCTCCAAGGGTTGGTAAGCCTGACAGAGTTGAATCTTTCCAGGAACGATATCTCAGATATATCGTCGCTCCAAGGGTTGGTAAACCTGACAACGTTGGGGCTTTATGACAACGATATCTCAGATATCTCTGCGCTCCAAGGGTTGGTAAACCTGACAACGTTGGATCTTGACTCCAACCAGATATTCGATTTCTCGCCAATTGCCGGATTGATAGATAATCTGGATATATACCGCAACAGCAACCAAAGCAACCAATTCCCCACCTGGGATGTGAATAATGTATACATTCCCGACGCGCGACTACGCCATGTCCTTAAGTCCGCGTTAGACAAAGATGCGGGGGAGGCCATCACGCAGGCGGAGATGGAAACTTTAACAACGCTTAGGGCGCTGGGTTACGGAATTCGCAATCCAATTCGCAATCTAACAGGACTTGAGTTTGCAACCAATCTGACAACGTTGGATCTTCAGGCCAACGATATCTCCGATATCTCTGCGCTCCAAGGGTTGGTAAAACTGACAGAGTTGGGGCTTTGGGGCAACGATATCTCAGATATCTCTGCGCTCCAAGGGTTGGTAAATCTGACAGAGTTGAGTCTTGGCGGCAACGATATCTCAGATATATCGTCGCTCCAAGGGTTGGTAAGCCTGACAGAGTTGAATCTTTCCAGGAACGATATCTCAGATATATCGTCGCTCCAAGGGTTGGTAAGCCTGACAACGTTGGGGCTTTACACCAACGATATCTCAGATATATCGCCTCTCCAAGGGTTGGTAAGCCTGACAGAGTTGGAGCTTTACAAGAACGATATCTCCGATATCTCTGCGCTCCAAGGGTTGGTAAATCTGACAGAGTTGGGGCTTTACAACAACCGGATATCCGATTTCTCCCCAATTGCCGGATTGATAGATAATTTGGATGAATACCGCAACAGCAACCAAACAATTTCCGCTCCTAGCTGGGATGTGAATGAGGATGGTAAAGTAGACATTCTGGATCTAACCGCTGTCTCCCAAAACTTCGGGACAGCCGCTGCTGCTCTCCCGCGTGCCGATGTCAATGGCGATGGCACCGTGGATATTCTGGACCTCGTCGCGGTTGCAAGTCACTTCCGCTAAAGGACAACGAACGACAAGTGAACTCCGGCGCCTGCCGGATAGAGATACAACGCGTTATCAACTTTTTAGCTGAAAACTGATAAAAATGAGGTAATAAAAATGAGGCGTATCATGTCAAGAATTCAGATTTCTTTTGCTATCCTAACTTTGATTATGTCCGTGCTCTGTTTCGTACCGGACTACACCGCAACCGCTTCATTGATGAACTCCGGATTTTGAGCATAGCCCTTTCCGCTCAAGATATCCAATGGGATATGAATAATGGGATACAGTCGCCGGTGCCCGCGACAGAAAAGGTGACGACAACGTGGGGCCGACTCAGGACGTTTTGGTAATGGCGCGCTATGGATACGACGATTAGACAAGCGACTCTCCAGGACGCGGCAGCCGCCGCAAATGTGATGAACGCCGTGATTCGTGAACGAAAGTATACCGCTTTAACCAATCCATTTACAGTAGAAGAGGAGCACGCGTTCATTTCCGGCCTGGGGCCGAGAAGTGCAATGTTTGTCGCTGAGTTCAAGCAGCAGCTCGTTGGGGTACAGGTTATTGAACCGGATGGGTTAGCCCAATATACCGATTCAATGAAGCATGTTGCCACCGTCGGGACATGGATACACCCAAACTTCCGTGGGTATAAAATCGGAGGACTTCTCGCGGAGGCAGTTTTCGTATTTGCGAGGGAGAACGGCTATAAGAAAATCGCGATTCAGGTGTTGGCAAACAATGCACGGGCGCTTCGGTTTTATCGCAACCTCGGTTTTGAAGATATCGGCATCGCCAAAAAACATGTGCAACTTGATAGATGCTTCCATGACGTGTTCTATCTCGAAAAATTTATCGGGACAGAACGTACCTCATAGAGACAGCATGTATCTCATTTGAGGCGCCTGAAACCCGCTGAAGCTAAAGCCGGGGTGTGCCTACACGCGATGGTGCTTTAGCAATTCCTAAAAATGCTATGCATTTCGCTTTCATTTAGCTTCGCGTAGCATACGTTTCCATATCCAACCGTGGTAAGCTTTCAAGAAAATCTTGCTCACTGAAAACCAATTGAAAGATGCCTCTCCGTTTCGTTCCATCGCGTACCATCAGTGTGCCGGCAGTATTGAATGCGCCTTCAAGCGCTTCCAGCACTTTTCGCTTGTATTCGGTGTCAAGGTTCCCCGCAAGGTGCTCGCCTTTTGTGTCGAAGATTAGGACGTGTATCACGCCACCCCATTTGATTTACCATCGCCACGAAATCAGGGTAGATACGCCCCCGTTTCCAGCCCTGCACGTAATACTCACCGCGTTGACGCGCCGCGACACGATGCCACCATTGCAGTGCCTTCTGTTCATCAAGATAGTAGGCAAATTTCTTCTCCAATTCAGAATCAAACTGTTGTTCAAATATCGGTTCAAATAGGCTTAGCTGCACAGGTTCATAATTTTTCAATAGGGGGCTATCATTAGGACTGACTTGTATTTCATAGCTGTCTACCATTCGATAATTGGGCGTCCCCGTCTCTAAATCAAAGCGAATCTGGCCGTTATTCAATTTTGCACAAAAGACTTGCTCCCCCTCTTTTTCCACTTCATTTTTTACATGCTCCCGCAGGCTATGTGCGAGGTAAGAACGCCTATCGTAGATGTCAGCTTCGGTTTCGCCATCCGCTTTCAGCCGTTGATGCATCTGCCCTGCAATGCGTGCGGCTTGCCAGAGATTCGGCACAATATCGGACAATCGGCTCGCGAAATCGGAAATACTCACCTTTTTCTCAATGAACGCTTCTTGCTCCGTATGAAAAACGGGCGGCGCGTCACCAACATCAACCGATGCAGATTGCCGGCGGACGCTTTGCGGGCGAGATGCACTCACATCCGGCGGTTCAATCGCTGCCCAGTCTATATGCGGTAGGATATGCGCCTGATAATTGAGCCGTACCCAGTCCCCGCCATCTTCATGCAGAACCATCGGGAGGTAGATAGACTGCTTCTGAAACCGTTCGCGGCGTTTAACAGTCTGCGTCTGTACTGCCCCGGCATCGCCACATTGCCTCGAATCCGAGGTAGCCATGACTTCGTCACCTAAGCCCGTTAACCCCTCCGATTCCAAGCCGTTCTTGACTTGTGTGACAACCGTTCCCACCTCGGTGTTATTGCAGTAGACGTAACACTGATTCAGAAGCGTGCTACCGGTGAGTTGTGCATGCGGCTGCCGCATCACTCTCCCTATGAGTTGCGTAATCGCCCTTTGGGCTTGTGTATTGTCGAGCATCACTAACAGATAGGCGAACGGGCAATCCCATCCCTCCATCAACGCGGATTTTGTAATTATCCAGCGAACTTGTGAAAATTCCGACAACAGGTTTTCGCGTCCGAGCTCATCATTTTCGGCGGATTTAACACGGACGGCTGCCGGAGGTACATGCAAGTTTTGTGTGAGGTACTCCCGGACATCCTCGGCGTGGATTCGGGCGCCATCGCGCTGCGCCTTGCCGGTTTGCTCTACCCGCACAACCGCGATGGGGCGGATATAGCGCCCAGTCCTGCTTTCAAGCGCCATCGCCTCGGTATCGAGCCGTTCAAGTTCGTCTGCCGCCTGACTCAGCGTTAATTGCCATTCCGCATTCGGGAACGATGTAACTTGTACCGGCAGCTTAATCATCTCCTCTTTTTTTAGCGCAACACCACTAATATCGACAAGCAGATTGCTAATGCCACGGTTCGGCGTAGCGGAAAGCTCAATGACGATACGTGGATTAAGTCGATTGATGGACGTGGTGAACTCTTCGTTTGTCGCACGATTTCTCGCCCCATATGCTTTATGTGCCTCGTCCAGAACAACGATAGGACGAAGCAACTTGAACACATTAAATAGACTCTGTTTGATGAGCCCGCCGTCCGTGTGACACTCCAGATACGGATGCTCGTTTAGCAATGCGGTATTGCCAAAGATATTGTCAATATCGGGGAAAAAGCTCGCGTAACGCCCTGAATCCCGGAACATGCGCAGAAATTCTTTGCCCTTTTGTCGATGTGTTGCAGGGAGCATGAGCAGCATGACGTATAGGTAATTCGCGATGTCATCCTTGTTGAAGCTATCCTCTTTTTCCAGCATTTTGACGCGCCCTGCTGATGCACGCTGCAACATTTTGCGATACGGGTGCCGGTTATCCCACAAAGCAGCCTTAGTCTGAGCATAAATCGCCTTACTCGGCACAATCCACAATACTAACCCACGATGCCACGGAAGACGTTCCAACGCCGCCGCAGCCAGCAAGGTTTTACCGCCACCCGTTGGGACTTTGAAGCAGATATGCGGGATAGGGCGCTTCGCCCCATCGCTTCTGTCAATGTGTTCACCCGCCGTGGCAGCAATGCACCCGTTTGCCCTCAATTTTTTCCAGGCGGCTTTCGGGTAATTGCGCAACTCATCCGGAATCGGAATATCCGGCGTCCTCTCTCTAAACACCTCGAGCATCGTTTCCGATTCACGTTGTGTCTCATCAAGCGTCTCCAACCAACGACTAAACGTATCAAGTGCCCCGCGTTGGTAATCTTTTAATTCCATCATGGTATTATATTTAACATATATTAAGTAAAATATAGGAGTTTTTTCTTAGCGGTTTTGTTCAGTAAATTAGACTCAATTTCTCAAGATGGGCGACAACTTGATGCCAGCAGGGAGACTGACATCGGCAACTTTGGACAACGGAACGAGCTCAACTCATCAGACTTTCCCTTAATTTTGCTGCCTCCGCCCTCATTTTGGCGTGTGCAACGAAAAGTGTTATTTCCGTGGGCACCTCACCCGTTAAATGATACACGATGCGCTGATGAGATTCACTGTTTTATTTACAAGATACCTCTGGCTTAGCCCCGCTAAAAGATGGGAACAGCATAGCATAGAACCGCCGTTCTGCGGACTTTTCATCCGATGAGAGCAGCATCCTTTTATCTTTCGTGTAATGCATGGGGGAGTTGACAAAAGATAATGCCCATCCGGGTGAGTTCACGCTGGCCGGTATAATTGCCCGCTGCGTAAACTATCGCCTTTCTCCCCGTCTCACGACTAGCGGTTTGGATGCGTTTCGCCCGCGTTAGATTGAGTATCATAGCGTCGCTTCGCAAATACTCAAGCGCCGGTTGATAGAGCAGGTAGTAATCATTTTTCGCATCGCTGTAAAACAAACCATCATCGTTTTGTGGTGCCAAGCACTCCACCCCCACAGAAACGCCTGTCGTGGTATACAACAGATTTGCGGCGAGTGCGGAATACGAAGGCAACGTCTCGCCGGTGAGCAGCGCCTCCACCTCAATCGGTTTGCCCAAGGTGCAATAGGTAAAAAAACCGCCCAAGCCTTCACGTAGCGCATCATCGCGGACATTGGGGACGCCGGTGATGACACGCCGAACCCGCTCCGCGGTGATGGTATCGGCGTAATCCTCACATTCAATCAGGATGAATTTGCGGTTGCCCCCGTCGGCTCTGTTTAACGCCAGAACCGCGTGCCCCGTCGTACCACTGCCCGCGAAGGAATCCAGGATGATATCGTCTGACGAAAGGTTGGCAGTTTGGAATACTCTCTGAATCAGTTGAGTCCCTTTCGGATTGTCGAATACACCTTTCCCCATTACCGAAGCTAATTCCTCGTTCGCGTGATGGGTACTCCCTACTTCGTTATAGGGCCACAACGAGCCAATCGTCTTACCAGCCTTCACTTCGGACAGATAAGTCTTCTTATTCGGTTGGGATTTCCCATTTTTCCAGACGTAATCAATTTCATTCAAACGGATGATATGCTCAAGGGTTCCACCAATATCTGAGAGTGGTACCTTGTTAATTTGCACGTCTCTAATATAGACGACCTCGTAGTCTGGCGACCGTGTCTCCCGATAGGTGCTACGTGGATAGGATTCGCCTTTGAAATACTGACTGAAGAAATGTTCTGAAAGTGGTGAAACACGGACGATCAAATCCTGTGGGTCCGGTTTTTTGTTCAGATAATCCGCGGCGAGGTCTAAGCCGTATCCCCCTCCGAACGAGCATATTTTTGTTATATCGGTGAGTTTCCAGCAGGGATTGTAATATGTTCCATAGTGTGGCTGGAGACTGAGCACGGGTGTTACTTGAACGAAGACGATAATACCAACTGTTAATACTTTTAGCCCGTTACTCACTAACATTTTCCTATCCTGTCTCCATCGGAATATGCCTGTTTGAAACAGCTTTTCCACTAAAATGTGTACCGAGACTGCGGTGAGGATGTCCAAGATCGGGAAGATAGGCAGTAAATAGCGACTCATTTTTTTTGCTCCCAAAGCCATACAAACAGCGAATAAAATGACAAAAACTGCAAGTCCTGCGTAGATTTGATACGTTCTGGCATATTCAGGATTATGCCGCTGTCGGTGTAGGAAGAGGAAGCCGATCAAAGAAAGCGGAAGTGTTAGGGGTGAGCTTTTGATGGATAGCATCAAAGGATAGAAGAGCACCCCTGGATCGCTAACGATTTTGCCCAGAAAAATTTGTGGAACCTCATGCTGGGTTGTGAGTGCCCATCCGACCCCTTCAAACACGGGAGAAACTGCCTTATAAACCACAAATGCGGTGAGAAAGAAACAGATACCGCTGATGCTACATACAGATGCCAGCGAAGTCCATATTTCAGCGGTATCTGCTTCGGTAGCGATAAACATTTTCAACTTCCCAACGATCAAAAACACTATCCCGAGTAGACCGATGGCAGTTATACCCGCGACAGGCACCCAAATACCCGCGATCTGAATCCCATAACATACGATAGCGGGGCAGCCGATGATAAAGGTAAAAACTGCCACACTGAGCCAGACGATCCCCGCTAAAACTGTCCGACCGAACCATACGGGAAAGTTGCTGTGAGAAGAACCTAACATCAGCAAAGGGAAATATAGGACGGCTATGAGGGCGTTACTTTTCGACAGACCCGCGAGACCGAAGCAGATTCCGGAGAGGATCAGGTAATGAATTTGAAGGAGAAGAGAACACCTGTTCTTCATCTGTCAGCGCGTCGGATAACGTCTCACCATACCGTGCCAAGAGACTTGCCCCCCCGAGCCACATCGTTGTTACGCCAGGATGATGCGACTGTAGCGTCCCTGGAAAATCCCTATGCTGCAGGGATAACATAAAGTGCCGGGAGCGATTCAGCCAAAGCGTCTCATCAGAGGCCCAATGTGCGTCGAGCGATACGACGCGAGGCAGAAACGTCAGCATACCCATCCCAACAAGGATAAGACTAAAAGTGAGGGAACGGAAACAGGACAGGCTCATCCTTTCTATTGCATTTGCTGCAATTGATCGGGTGGTATTTCAGGCAATCCGAACATTTCTCGCATACTGGTGTGACGGAAAAATCCCTCTAATTCAGAAGGGATGGGTCCCTGAATAGAGTTTTTTATCATCTGAAAATCAACGTCGTAAGCCATTTGCTGTCCCTGAAACGAAATGAAAGTTACAGCACCGGAGAATACCTCGGATATCTGCTGACAGTACCCCTGAATTTCAGATTCTAATGCTTCTCCCTTTGCCGCATACTCTGCGTAATTGTCAGGTGTTGCTCCTTTCATCTCATTTGCGAGTTCCAGTGATTCGTCCAAGAGCCTGTCAAATTCTGGAAAGATTTCTTTTAGCATTACAACTCTGGTATCTTCTTGCAGGGGTTCCTCAGGTTCCGTTATTGGAGGTGTTTCCGAAAAGTCATCGATTTCGGGCTGTGCCTCTTCTATAGGTGCCTCTACTTCTGGCACTTCTGGCACCTGAATATCTTCATCCGGAAGAGTATCGAATGCCTTAGATTCCGGTTGGAAAGTGACCGTAGACGGGTCAGACAGCTTCTCCGGTTCCACTCGCTCGATGGGAGTAGTGACTTTGTATATCTTCACTGGTTCTTCGGGGGGACGGCGAAAATAATAGTTGAAAATAACGACCCCTGCGACCAATAGGATGCTTAGTACTAAACCACTGATAACGTAAACACTTCTGCTGAACATGAGAGATTCCTCCCTAAATAAATTGAATAATCTGTTTTAAGGGGTAGCTGGCAAGTCTCTTATATTGCGGTGCAAGATACGCCCGTAACTATCGGATATGGATTAGGAAAAGAGATCCCTATTTTTTGAAACGCGGTGGCTTATACCTTGTTTGATTGTCAACTTCATCTACAAACGTTGTTAAATTATCATGCGCATCATATTCCATTACACGTTTGGCACCTGTAGCATCAATGACAGCAGTCTTGCGGTTGTAGGTGTCATATTCAAATTGCACCATCCCTGTGTCTGTCGTGTATTCAACGAGATTTCCATTCTCATCATACACAAACTTTAGAGATTCGCCAACACAAAGCGGGAGCGTTAGGACTGCCAGAAGCAACTGAGAATAGATAACTTGAAAACTTGAGCAAACATTATATTCTCCTAAGAGTTCGTTTGAATTATTATAGAACTCAGCGGACTAACTGAATCTCTGTTTTAATTTGGGAAAAACCCGTGTAAACAAGCCTACGGCACCTGCATCTTGACGAGCAGGCGAAAACACGGAGATACCCACGCTTTTTTTCTCGTACGATAAGACGTAGATACCACACGCACGGTAACCAACGGCAAAAAAACCTAGAGCGTTTGCGCCGATGGCAAAAAAACCAATAACATTTACACCGATCGCAAAAAGCCCCGCAACATTCACACCGATCGCAAAAAGCCCCGCAACATTTACACCGATCGCAAAAAGCCCTATAGTGTTTACACTGATCGACACAAAATTTACGGAAAGCGTATCGCTAATAGCGATAATTCGCGAGGATACCGCACTCTGAGTCCCCAAAATCAAGGCAAATACAAATAAACTGAACAAGGGTAGACTCCATTTTAGCGAATAGTACCTAAACTCTTTCTGGAATCGTTCTGTGGAAAAATTATCAGACATATCTATATTCCCTCCGCGCTTTATGGTGTCGTTCAACAACTTTGGATACTACAAGCACTCCCAAGACACACACTTCCAACACACAAACTTCCGCCACACATACTTGCTACGCAAGCACTTCTACCACAAGTACTTCCAACACAAGCACTTCCGCCGCATTTACTTAGAGCACATCCACTGGATTTGCTGTAACTTATGGCAGTGCCGCGTCGATAGGTGGTGTTTTCACCCTCGGCGCACCTCAAAAACGTTCTGAGGCTGCCAAGACTTACAAACAACGATTTTGCCACAACGGACAAAAAACGTCAAGAAAAAAATCACACCTGCCCCCTTGGGAACCATCGGAGGGGGAGGACTCCCCCTTGTTTTTTTATTCCGACTTTTGAAAAGTATAAAAAAAAAGCGGTTTTCAGTCAAGAAAAAAAACGCTTATTTAAAGTATTGGGAAAAGTATACCACATTTTTGGGTGTTGCGTCCAGAAAAAAACGAGGACGGTGTCTTTCGCAGCTGCTGTCTCTCTCCGATAATAGGAACAGGTGTCAATACACTTTTTTCATATTTCACCCCATAACTGTTCATATTCACGAAGGTGATATCGGAGACCACAGGCGCGACACACCGATTTGGGACAACTCACACATCTCGAAGACCTCCCCTATTTTTGTCTGACAAAGACGCTTTTTTCTTTACACACACATCGGGGAGAGCGTCAGCGAAACTCCCCGAATGTGTTACCAATTCCTTTAGTTGGGAATTGGGTAATTGGGGGCCGATTTTTAACCCTTATGTTCACTGGGCTTGTGGCACTTCCGCGTTACACCTATCACACATTCGCGTTACACCTATCACACATTCGCGTTACACCTATCACACATTATTTTTCACACCCCTATATCTTCCGATATGTGATTCAGAAGGCAAAATCCGCCACCCGTGTGGATACTTTTCTATCTCAATGTGTCCAGCATCCGCGAGTGCCTGCCACGCGTTTTTTGCTCGCTTGAGATAGAGTCGTTTGTTCTGTTCATGAAACCCTTTAGGATAGCACGCCTGCAGTAGCTCTTCAAAAGAGAGGATCGGGTATTGTTCGCGCGCTGGGTTGGGTTCACGGTCCAATTGCTCCACCGCGCGACTGTGGTAAAGGTTTTTAATCGGTTATATCTCCAAGGGACAACCGTAACATCGCTTGTGTTTCTCTCGGTCCGAGTGCCATCAGTGCCTCGAAAAAAAGCCGTATCGGCATTGCCACCGCGCCGCTTTTTGTCGTAAAGTCCTTAAAATTACGTCCGACCGCGTGAAACGGCAGCACTTGCGGCAAAACTTTCGGTGTGTCCGTTCCCGGCAAAAGCAGTTGGTTGCTTTGTGGCACATCACGATTGACGGCTTTCACTCTCGCGGTACCGTTATCGATGACGACATCGCGCACGCTGCCCATCGTTTCACGCTTGAGGATCGCCACGGGGTGAACCCCATCAAAATCTCTGGACACGTCTTTTGCGTTTTTTTCTAACAGCCACTGTTCTAAGATCGCTGCCCCTGGAAAGCGAAAATCCGCGTCTATTTGCAAGAGATCAAAACGCTTTTGCAGTGCAGTGTGAAGTTCCAGCGACTCGGAAAATTCTGCTGCGGTCGGATGCCCATTGAGTCGCCACAAAGCATCGCCATATTCCTGCAGAAAGTGCAAATGGTCTGTTATCTTTGTGGCGTTTACTCGGAAAACCGCCTCGCGGATTTGCGCTGAATTGGCATAGCGGGAGCAGTGGTGCAAAAGGAATCCAAAAAAGTCTCGGCTGTCTGGCGGGAATCCAATTTCCGCTGATTTTTCAGGCATCGGTGCCTCGCCATATTCCTGAATCTCCGCAAATGTCGGTATCTGCGCGTCCGGCAAGTCGAGACGCTTCGCGATCTGGCGAGCGACTTTTGCGAACGTCACATTCGGGGTCTCACAACCTGATGTCTGCGTATTCGTCGTCAGTGTCGTCATTCGGTGTCTCCTGTTCTGCGTAGTGAGACTTGTATTTCTGATACGCGTTTTTCGCTGTCTCTGTGTTTGTGGCGCGTATCCACCAGCCCAATTCTTGCTTTGCGAGCGGTATTTCGCTTTGCAAGCGGGCATAGTTATTTTTGCTGTTCACCAGCCACCAGTAAGCATTTGCATCATCGCCATTTTTCTCGAGTCCAGCTTTCTCTAACTTCCACAGACTTCGGACAGATGCCTCCCAAGCAGTGCTACCTGAAAAGCCAGCAGAACGGGATTCTGAACCTTTTGGAAGATGCCCTATCATCAAAATCGCACACTTCTCATCATCTCCCCATTTGCGGAAACCTGACACGAAATCGTAGACCGCGGTTCGATCGTTCTCGTTGCCGCCGAAGGCACCCGACAGCGGATCGAGTACCAAAAGCCGCGCGTGCTTTCCCTCACAGAGTGCGCGCAATTGCCAGCCTGCGGGGAGCAGCTCACCCGTCACAGAGACGTGTTCACCTGTGCCTGGACCCCAAACGCTACCGACACCTCGCATATCAACGATGTGGAGGTGCTGCTTGATAGTTTCAAGCGACTCAGCGATCCAGTTCATGCCGGATGTGAGTGCCTGGATGCGCCGCTTAATTTCTTCAGGTTCGTCTTCATAGGTGGCAAAAACGATGTGTTTGGGTTCAACACTCTCATCGGCGTCGGAGGGTATCGGGAACTCTGGATTGAGAAAGGCGTTGTTGAAGCCGGAGGCGATTTGGCAGACGACTTGTAGCGTGAGCCACGATTTGCCAGCCCCCCCATCACCTGTGAACATCGTCGCGGTGTTGGCGGGTAGCCAATTGGGTATCAACCACTCACGATGGGTAACTTCTATGTCGTCCCACTCTATGATTTCGGGGTGTGGCGGAAACCCGAGAAACACTTCTTTGTCTATGTTCCATCGGCCGCTATCTGAAAAAGATGTTGCAAACCTTGCCAGTGGCCGGAAAATCCGTTTGCCATTGAACCAGTAGACAAACTGAGCACGACTTGGGCGGATGTGATAGAACCCCAGCTAAAGCATAGGGGCTTCCGCAAAGTGATGCGAAAGCGTTTGTGGATTTCAGAAGCGTAGCGCGAAACCGCCGTTTCGCGGACTGGTTGCTTCAACGGAGTAGCCAACGATTTTGCCAAGCAAAACAATGGGGCTTACGGCTCCTAAACCAAAGGAAGCTACCCCTTCCTTGAGAATGTTCATCGCAGCGTTTTGGTCTCTATCCAAGTGCGTCTTACACTTCGGACACGTCCATTCACGCGCTGCTAACGTGAGATTATCCTTTTTATGATTACAAACAGAACAGCTTTTACTTGTCGGAGAACACCGACTAATCTTCAGCACAGCGCGTACCCGCTTTTTGCTCTGGTGTTTCAGTTTCTGCATGAACTCACCAAAGCCACCATCGGAAACCTGTTTACCCCAAAGCCGTTTCATTCCGTCAAGATTAAGGTAGAAAAAAACAGAATATCAAACTGACGACACAAATCTATGGCAAGTTTCCAATGGTGGTGGGTTCTCTGATTTTCAGTCTTTTTATGAATACGAGCGACCTTCTTACGTTCACGCGCTCTGTTATGAGAACCTTTGACTTTACGGGAATGCGCTTTTTGTGCGTTCGCTAACTTATCAGCGTTCTGTGTGTAGAACATAGGAGCAGTATATCTGTGTCCATCACTGCCAGTCAGGAAGTCTTTGATACCCATATCGAACCCTTCAGCTTTACCTGTCTTGGGTTCGGAGTTGACTTCGCTATAGTCTTCAGTGAGTGTAAGATACATATCTCCGAGTGCGTCTCTTGTTACTTGAACCTGTTTGATTTTGCCTTCTATGTTTCTGTGTAAGGCAAAACGATACCAATGTCCGTTGAGACGAATACGATACGTTGGGTGATTTATGAGTTTTTCTGTTTCGGTAGTAGGCATTCTAACTTAATCTGTTCACCACGAAGCGTCATACCTTTGTGTTTCTTACACGACTTGAATTGCGGATGTCCTCTGCCGCAAAACGGCGGTTTTGCCCTACGCTCGAGTGTTTTCATTTCTCTGAAAGATTGTGATAACCGTTTCAAAACATTTTGTAACGTCCATGAGTAAGGGATATGCCAATGCTGATACTTCTCAAGTTTCTTGAGTGTCGTCAAATGAGCAGACATTTTGGAATAGGAAAGCCCTTTACCATAGCGACGGTAATATCGCATACACAACGCAATGAAGTGGTTTCGCACAACACCGCAGATATTACACTCGTCATGCAGACGCTTCAGAGAGTTATCGAAAAAAAGTTTATGTTTCGTGTTTCTCATGGGATATCAAGTATCAAGTTTTTACCCCCTGTCAAGTGGGTAGGCAGACACGTAGCCTTGCGACTACGCTTGACATGTCTGCCCCAACTTGATACGATTAGTATACCATATTATGAGGCGAAAGTCTAAGTTATTTTCGACGCAACTATAGACGGTGTCTACATCCCCCAGCTAAAGCAAGGGGGTTTTGACACCGAAGAATTTGATAAAAAACCGCTAAGTAGTGCGTGATTCTAGAACGGGTTCAGGAGAGCCCGTTCGGTGTTAAATCCATGAGCGTTTGCGGAGAATAGCCGTTCTACTATCGAACGAATAAGTGTGCAAACCGGTGCGACGGTGCCCGCGATTTTCTGTCCTACCAGAAATATTTGCCAGGGCGCGATTTTAGGAATCGGATACTGCTTCTTGAATGCCGGGCCACTCTCGCCAGATATCTGTGTAAGCATCGTATCCGTTCTGCTCGCAGTCAACGTGGCGTAGCCGGAAGATGGCAGCGTAACGGATATCCGCTGCTGTGTTTGGCGCGGCGGTGTGCACTATCTGGTGATGTGTCAGCACAATATCCCCCGCTTTGCCGACTATTTGCACGGGTTTTTCCGGAAGTTGGGGCTGTGGCATCCCGTTCGCCAATACTTCATGTCCCTCCTTTTCGAAATAGCCGGCAAAAAAACTGTGCGAGCGCGGCCAGACGGTGAAGTTCCCACGATACGGTGCCGGGACATCCGAGAGATAGACGACAGCGAGCGCGGTAAAACCGCGGCGATATACACCCTTTTCCATCCCATTTGTGCCGCTCCCTAATCCGTCAAGATGCCCACGCGGTTCACCCGCGTCAGTGTGTAATGGCCCCGGAAATCGCAAGGCTATCTGCCCAGCGCCTGGAACGTTGACATTTCCGTCACCCATCAACGATTCTGCGAGTTCGCGAAGGGGCGTTTTGCCATACAAATTCACGATTGCGGGGGCATCCCGAATTTCGGCGCAATAAGATTGTGCGCGAAACCGTGCCAAGTCGCCTTCGTTCAAGCCGACAGCACCGATTGAGTGATTAATCGCTTGGCGGGCGGCATCAACCATTAGCTGCGGCACAACGCCGCCGACTTTGATATAACCGTTTTCATAAAAATCTAACTTCTGTTTACGGGTTAGCATATTTTCCCTCCGTTTTGATTTTGTTTAAACTGAAAATTGAGGTAAAATGTTTTACGGTTCTCTCTTTGGCAACGGATGTTCATACGCCGCTCTCACCATGAACGTTGTCGAAAAAATTCCCGTTTCAGGACGGCACTTTGGGGTAATGAGTCAGTCGTGGAGAGAAATAGCCTGTGCGAATTTCTAAAATTCGTGAGCACCTAGTGTGTGAGCACATAAACAACCGCGTTAATCCCGAGTTTGAGTGCCATATCGGAGTACTCACGCGGGTAAAACGCCTCGGCTGCATGTTCCCAGGCATCTCCAAGATCGGTGTTGAAGTTAATCATCATCACCAGGCGCCCCTTATCATCGTAGACACCGCGGCAATACGCCGGATACCCATCAACCCGTTCGTATGTTCGCCCGCTAAAGAGTGAACGGAGCCCCGGAATCTGGATCAATTTCTCAATTTTAAAGAAACAGCGAAAGATAGGATGTGAAATTGGGATATCCACCGGGTTGCGCTCCGGAAAGATTTTTTTCAATTCTTTGAGGAAGCGCTGCCATTCGCGTTCACCGTGGAAATCGTCGATAAAGAGAAAACCGCCCCGCAGTAGATACTCCCGTAGATTTTTTGCTTCGGCGACACTCAACCTGAGACTACTTACCTCCAACATATACGCAAACGGGTATTTAAACAGTTCCTTTGAACCGACTTCAATAATTTTTTCCCGGGGGGCGACATCAATGTTCGTCTGCTTATTCAGTTGCCAGATAAAATTTCTATCGGAAGCCGGCCAATCTACCTTCCAACTGCTCCGTTGGGTGAGTCTTCCACTGTATTTTAGGCGAACGAAAGTGAATTCGTACTGCCCGTCGGCTTCGTTTGGCAGCGCAGCCTCTCCCCAGAGGACTCCGAAAATAACGATTATCATCAGTTTGAAGCGCGAAAAATCGCGCCAAAAGGCGCAACAGCTACGCGGCAAGACATATAGCCTCTTCATGTCTCAATGTCCTTATCACTTTGGGAACGGAACGTAGTGATTCTAACACTTCGTCCAACTGCTATCATGATAACACACCGCTGTCATAAATGCAACCTCTATTTGAAAGTGCTCATATAACAACAGAGGCGGTGACTCGAAAGCCGCCGCCTCTGTTTGTTTTGTGAATTCACTTAAATTCCCGATGAAATTACTCTTCCGTTTTGAGTGTTGCCCACGGTTCAAGTGCTTTTCCTTCGGCATTCAGATAGCCTTTCAACCGTGTTGTCTCAAGTGCCTGCTTCACGCCGGCCGTCGAGACTTCTTCAATCCGGTAGTAATACATCGTGTTCGGTTTTGCAGACGTATCGGTATACCGATAGCTGCTGCGTTCACCGGTAGTGCCGGCGCCTGCGATTAACTGCGGATTCACCTGCGTGAAGGCGCCCGTGCGGCTGGTGCTGCGGAGGAGATTAAACCCGGCATTGTTGAGTTCGGATGCCGTGGCCCATGTCACCACAATCGCCCCATCGGTGCGGATTGCCGTGAAACTCGATAAGGAGACAGGCAGCGGCCCGCCGGCGCGATACCCGGGTGTTCCCGCGTCGTCTTGCGAGCCGTAGTACGTCGGCGCCTGGGCTTGGTTTAACGTGGATTTGCTCGCCAGTTTCCAGCTGCTCAGCAGCGTGCCATCTTTTGCGGCAGCACCGCTATCTTCGACTTTGGTGCCGTAACGACGGATGAGTGAACTCCGTTCGTCGGTATCGGTAGGAAGCTCCCAGGCGGCACCTGTATCGTCATAGTTTCCAACCTCATCCACCACTTTTTTGTCTTTCGATGCCAGTGTCAGCCTGAATGCCTTCTGACTCAACAGGGTGAACCGGCGGTTCTCTGCATCCAGTTTTTCCCGGTAATCATTCCACAAGTTAATGACACGGGTTTCGGGGAAATGCCCCGTAGAGCTTCTGCCCCGGGTAGTCACTATCAATAGCGTCTGGTTCGGGGAGATAATCTTGTCGCCGGTAAACTTCAGCGTCACGCGCGATTTCAGCGCGTCGTCGCCAGGACTCTGCTCAATCTTGAGCGTCCAGTCGTTCAGTTTCACCGCCTGCGTGTGTGAGGCGTTGTAAAGTTCTATCCACTGCGGCAGCTGGTTGCGATTGTCAAACATGAGCTCACTGATTGACACCGTGCTGGCGACGGGATTCTCTTTCACCGCGTCGTTGGCATAGCCCGGCGTGCCGCCGTTGGCAGGGGTATTCGGCGCGTCCCTGTCATAACCGACGCCGGTGTACCCGGCTCTCGCCAGGGCTTTCTCGGCGAACGCGTTATCCTTCCCGCGGGTATACACATAGCCTGACTTCAACATCTCTTCGTCGGTACCATCAATGATGTTCGTGTGGCCCTGCGCCGTTGCCTGCAGTGGCCAAACTTCCGTATTGAATTCCCCATCGATTTTCTCGATGAAGTGCGTGCCGACGACATCGATAAACTTCTCGGATTTCGTGAGTTTCGCCTCGGAGCGGAGCACGAGTAGGAACTCCCCATCACTGGGCAGTTTCAGTTCCGATTCCACATGATAGTAGCTCTGCACACCCGATTTCTCCAGGTCTGCGGCAGCGACGCTCAAGTCGTGCCCCCGGGCGAGGGCTGTCTCCTCAGGGCTCGTATTGGCTATCAAGAGAAACGCCTTGGCGGGAATCTTGACATCTGTATCGACTTTGAACAGCTGCTTATCAGCAGGGGAGGCTGTCGTTCCGGTGACGATACTGAAGACTTTGTCCTTCAGATTCTGTACCGTGTCGGTGACATTCTGTACTTCAATCCAGTCGTTTTTATCGTCGGCACCGTTGCCAATCTCGGTGATTCTGAACGGCGATGCGGGGATAGACGGCTTATCGGCTTGAGTGATACGTTTACTCTTGTCTGCCCCGGGCGTACCGATACGATTCCCGGACAGGTTGGTGCGCGGGCGTGCCGATGCTGCCCAGTGTCCTGAACGTGTGCCGTCCTTGTTGCCATCCCGAGCCATGGAGATGAGTGTTTTGGCAGGATTATCCGGCGTCGACACGGTGCGTCCACTCTGCCCCGGAACTGTCCAATACCCTAAACCGAGATTGCTTACCCTGTCGATAACTTGATATGTGGTTCCGGATATTTCGGCAGTCTTCCGTTCCTGATATCCGACGGTGAACACAAGACGCCAGCTACTCGTAATGGTTACAGTTTTGTCTTTGTTTGCCTGAACTTCTATCCATTGGCTATTCTGTGGTGCGGCGTCTAAGGCGTCATCGGTACCCCACATGATTTCACTGATGTGAGCATCGCCATAGGTGCCTGTCTCCGCCACGAGCTCTATGGTGCCGCCGTTGCTGAAGAATTCATCTAAGAGAGGCATGCCAGTAATAGGGGTGGGGGCGGGTGTGAGTGCACCGGTTGGAATGCCGGAGCCATCGGTGTCGCGTACAAACACGTGATACGCGGCTTTAGCCAATGGTATGTCTGTGGAAGTCAGCTGCATTAGGGTTATGCCTTCAGAAGTCACCTGCGTACGAACCGGATTCACTTTAACGAGCAGCTCGTTTGATGGGTTGTTGAGGTTACCGGCAAGATCTTTAACGACATTTTCAGGTATCTGGACTTTCACATTGCCGCTAAAGCCGGTAGGCATTTTTATCTTTGCAGTATAGACTTCGGCTTGCGGAGATGCAGCTCCCTTGCCCCACATTCCACAATTTGCTAAAGTGACCTGTGCGTTTATAACGGCACCAGTATTTGCGTCTACCACCCGAACGTCACTCGCTTCAAACGGATGTGCTATCTGTAGGTTTTCTCCCAAATTGCTAAACCTCATTCGGCCATCCCAAAAAGTAGCAGGCGCCTCAGGAAATTGATTTGTGAATGCGACATATATTGCGAAGTGGTTTGGTGTTGGGGCATCCAACGACGAATCTGGGTAGTTAACCACACTAAATCCGCCAAGCATAGGCATCAGGATTTCCTTAGTGTTGAGGATACAGGCATTTACGTCATCTATATCCGCCGGATTTGTGAGTGGCACCCTGGTAATGGCTACCGTTGGCCTGATGGCATCTACTAGTTGGAAACTACCCGCCCCAACTTTCGTGTTGCCCTGATAATTTAGAGGGGTGTCAAGGTCGAATTCATTGCCATCTGCGTCTCGAATATGCACACCGGGGTTATGCGGAATCGGGGTAAAAGAGGACCCTGGTCTCGGTGAAAAACTGGAAAAGCTAAACGAGACGGGCGGATTTCCACCTACCCTAATACCTTCACCAAAGTCACCATCTCCTGTCTCCACAGTTATTGTAAAGGTTAAGGTATTAGTACCTGAACCACTAACGTATTGAGCATCCACATGTTGCCGCGGTGTGTCGAAGTATAGCTTCAAAATGGGGGAACCAGTGACGAACACGGGTTCTGTAAACTTGACTTGTAATTCAACGGTTTCACCGGGGCCATAGATTGCGGCATTAGCTATCCCTGTCGCCGGCGTTGTATGATAATAGCCATTTTCGTCGCGTTCATCTTGGCTTCTCGCGGCAGTGAACCGGTGGTAAATGCGCCCTGTTGCCGGTACGCTTCTGAACATAACTGGTGTGACCTGACGCGGGAATTTCGCCAATCCGGGAACATGATTCACGCGATGTTCTGAGGGTTCAGTGGGCACAGCGCCTGGGGCTGTCGGTAGGACCACTTTATTGGCCCCCGTATTTAAAACAGTACCATCCGCGCTCGTAATCCCGTTGGGAGTGGACGTAAAGAGGTCTGCGTGAATTGTCACGCCGTTACTGTCGGTGTCGACGGATACCGGCCAATGAAGGAAGTATTGGACCTGCGCAGTAGAATCACTCTTGATAATGCTACCACTCTTGCTGTTGGTACCAGCCGGCGCGGCGGTTCGTCGCGTACCGCCAACATCTAAATACATCCGAACGCCCGGTTTGATTGTCACCGGTGCACTAAATGATACCTTCAGGCGCAGAATTCCTCCGGTGAAACCGTTGTTCCAATAAGGCCCGGTACTCACAATCTCAATTCTGTCTAGTGTTGTTTGGCCTTCTACAGGTGCAGTAAACAAGACGGTTCCTGTCATCAAAAGGAGCGCCAGGAATATAGAAAAAAACAAAGAAAAACTGGATTTGCTATGCATGAAGATTTTCTCCAATCAGTCAAAAAGGAGTTTAACATCCCTCGACTTCTGTCAATTTCAAAAGTTTATGAAGCTTCTACCGGTTCTGGTAGAAGCTTCAGCGAAAAAGAAGTAATATTTTTAACTTAAGCTACAATATATTAATACAATGTTGAAGGAAAATACAAGTCGTTTCTCCACCGATTGAAATTGGATTATCTGACAAATAGGTGCGTTCACTTCTCGAAGTAGAAGTTTCCCCACCGGCGCTGCGTCTTTCTGCTGCCTCCATAGGTATCTGGTTCAACGGTTTCACCGGATTTTGTATCAATGCGCCGACGCTCTTGAGTATTCTGCTTGAACTTCCTGACATCGAAAAGGGATGTGCTGTGTATGCAAGAATGCCTTGATAGTTAGGGGCTCTAAGATAATCCGTGTTCAGCCCGGACCCAAACGGCCATCTGCCCTTTGTCCCGATTTCCCCAGGCATAGTAAGGAATCGCGGCAGCTTCGATGGGCTTCTGTTTCGGCGGGATTCTCCGATAGAGCTTGTTATCGGCATTTGTGATTTCCGTGATGACACCGGTTCCTCGAATCTGGGTGATACCGCCTAAGAGTTCTGCGTTAAACGCTGTTTCCAATTCGGCATTTTCATGGATTGCCAACGTCTGGAAAATTCCATCAGGATTGTCACATTCCTCAAAACAGTAAACAAGCGGTCCTCGGCGTAAAGCAAATCTTCCGAGGTTTTCTCTAACGAGTGTATGTGCATAAATGCGCATTATCGGCATTGATAACGTTAATTCGACGGTGTCGTTTGGCCGCCATTCCCGGGAGATTGATAGGTAGCCGTTGGGACTACTCTGTTGTGAGGTGTGCGGTTTTCCGTTGATACGAACAGCGAATTCGTCACACCAATCCGGAATGCGGAGGTTCGCTGTAAAGGCGACGGGTTCTGCAGGTGTGAGGGTTAGTTTGATATCGCCATGCCGGGGATATTCCGTTTCCTGCCTGATTTGAACGGCGATATTTCCTTGAACAGTGGCAGCGGCGCTTCCGGCGATATATAAGTTAATCCAGATGTCTTCGTCATCTTGGGCGTAGATGTACTGTCCCAAAGAGGCGAGCAGTCGAGAGATATTGGGTGGGCAACACGCGCATGAAAACCAACTCTGTCGTTGCAGGTTGCCATGGCTAGCGAGCGGATTTTGGTAAAAGAAGCTGGTTCCATCTAACGCGATTCCGGACAGAACGCCGTTGTAAAGCGCGTTCTCCAGGACATCAACGTAGCCCGATTCCCCCTGCAGCAGAAACATGCGGTGTGCCCAGAATATTAGCCCAATCGAGGCACAAGTTTCGGCGTAAGCGGAAAAATTTGGCAATTCATAGTCTGTGGTGAATCCTTCATTGTGTGGAGAGGGCCCGATACCGCCGGTGATATAAATCCGTTTCTCTGTGATATTCCGCCAGAGATGCTCTAATGCGTCAATGAGTGCGGGATTTCCGGTCTTCGCGGCGATATCGGCGGCGCCGGCGTAGAGGTACATAGCGCGGACGGCGTGCCCGACACACTCCGTCTGTTGCTCAAGTGGGAGATGTGCTTGTGCATAGCTGCCATCAAATTTCCCCTCGCGTGTGAAGTGATGCTGATAAGCCCCAAGTCCACCGGGGATATCCGGATTCTGCAATTCTTTTTCAAAAATGGAGGGGGATTGTCCTCGCCGGGTGAGAAAGAACTTGGCGAGCTCGAAATAGCGTGGCTCATCTGTTTCCCCCGACAACTTCACAAGTGCCAACTCGATTTCTTCGTGGCCCGGTATCCCATCCCGCTTTCCGTCGCCAAAAATGCTGTAAATGTGTTCAGCAAAGCGGGTGGCAACATCCAAAAGGGTGTTTTGTGATGTCGCTTGGTAGTGCGCAACCCCCGCCTCAAAAAGATGTCCAGCACAGTACAATTCATGCATCATCCCAAGATTCTGCCATCTTTTCGTCGGTTCAACTAAAGTAAAGTAAGTATTGATGTATCCGTCGGGCTGTTGACTCTTGGCAATTTTGGTGATAACGTCCTCAAGCGCGCCTTCCCATGGGGGATGTGGATGTGTCCACAAAGTGTAGGACGCAGCCTCTACCAGCTTGTAGACATCTGAGTCGTTAAAGAAAATTCCCTCAAATTCCCCCTCTATTAAACCACCGGCTTTTGCGAAGTTATCAATCCGCCCTGTTATGCGGCACTGTTCCAGTTGGTGTGAAATTGTCTTCTGTGAGTTGGTGAGTTGATGGGGTGCCCAAAAATTGTCAGTGATAGTGACATCGGTAAAGGGCAACGCTTTCAAAACGGACATTCGTTTGTCTCCTTTCTCTAGGTTCCTGCAAGACTCAGTTTTGTGAATTTCCAAACGCAATTAAGCCGGAGCCGATAAAGCCCCACTGCTGGTATGGACGCATCCGCGCCGAACTGCAAATTATTTTGAGATGTGCTGCTGTTCATAAAACGGTTTCTTCAATTCTCTGTCTCGCACGGATTGCCATGTCAGCTTCGCGCTCATACCCGATAAATGCTCTGCCTTCAAGTTTTGCGGCAACGCCTGTTGAACCGGAGCCCGCGAAAGCGTCGAGAACGAGTGCCCGTGGCGCAGAGAAGATGCGGATTAGGTGTTGGAGTAGCTTAACAGGTTTTGCTGTAATATGTCCGTATCGCTCTTTAGGCTTGCTCGCTGGAATGACAGTCCCGGGAAATTGACCGGCTTGAATCAATGGGTTGTGAACATCAATTAATCCTGTTTTCCATTTATCCCAGTTATCCACAAAAGTTCCTTCTCTTGGAGCCTGTCCCAGGATTATCATTTCACCTTGAGGCTTCAATTGTGGTGTTTTTCGCCCATCTAGCTTCCGGATAAGTCTCTCTTTTTCTTCTCGTGGGAGTTTCCGCTTTCGGATAAAATGCTCTTGAGAAAATGCTTTTGCGTGCCCTTCATATCGCCATAGGAGTACATCCCGTATTTCAAACCCGGCATCTTCTACTGTGATGGCGGTTCTATGGACTAAGCGGTTTTGGCTAAAAACTAGGCAGAAACCGCCCGGCCGAGTGACACGCATCCATTCTTCGGCAATCGGGCTAAGAAACCGTTGCAAATCACGTCCTTGTTTAACAGAAAACTTCATTCCTACCGGGAGGGAACCGATGACACCATTCTTTACCCGTGCTGCTAATTTTTCCGAGTTCCAATCTGCGCCCATGCCGTCAATAAAATAAGGCGGGTCCGTTAGAATAAGCGAGACGGAATTTTCATCAAGGTGCTTCATTCCAATCCGGCAATCAACATTTTCTAAAGTTGCCTCTAAGTCGGCAGCTGCTGCTGAAGAATCGGATTTTTGCAGCAGATTTTCTTGAAACACGGTTTGTTTATCCGGACTGGCTTTATTTTTCAAAACTGGGTGCCTCGTTTGGCTATCGGAGCATATCCGCTTAAGTTCAGCAAAATTAAATTATTCTATTCTCAAATATACGATAAAAGACGTTCCTCATAAACATTATACCATTTTTTGAAATTTTCTTGACAACTCGTTTGATAAAATGCTATAATTTAGGTGTGACTAAATTAATTTCTAAAGATGCCTAATTATTTTGCAAGCCGTTGCCTAACATTTGGGAGTAGGCACGCCGAATGATGACAACTGTCGGAAAATCTCCGGCGAGATAGGACTTTCACGACAATTCTTCCCTATCGCTATTGACAGCAAAAATTGAGGGAAATCGATGCTTACACATGCAGCTGAGGACTACCTAAAGTCCATTTATCAGTTACAAGAAAAGGGTAGTAAAGTTTCAACCGGGGTGTTGGCACAATGTCTCGACGTTAAACCTGCGTCCGTGACAGGGATGCTCAAAAAATTGAAGCAGATGAACCTAGTATGCCAAGAGAAGTATCAGGAAGTGACGCTGACGGAAGCCGGTAAAGCGATTGCGCTAGAGCTCATCCGGCACCATCGTTTGTTGGAGCTCTACCTATTTAAGGCCCTCGGCATCCCGTGGGACGGCGTTCATGAAGAGGCCGAGAAGTTAGAACATGTCATTTCAGAAGAGTTAGAGGCCCGGATGGATGAGATACTCGGCTATCCTACGGTGGACCCGCACGGTGCACCGATTCCCGATAAGAATGGCGTTGTGACGAAGACGGCTTATGTGCCGATGGTAGAACTCCTTAAAGGCCAATCTTGTGTTGTGGCTGAAGTTAATGATACGAATTCAGAACTGCTCCGGTATTTGGGCGGCCTTAACCTTTATCCCGGTAACCCGTTTCAAGTGCTGGATGTCGCGCCGTTTGAAGGGCCATTTACGATTGACATTGCCGGAAAGCACGTCGTCATCGGGCGCGAAGTTACAAAACATGTTTTCGTTACAGATGTTCACGGGACGGAATTAATAACATAAATCAAAGCCAGAACGGGACATCCAAGGACACACTCAGTAAACGGCGCTTGATAAAATAAAAAACAGACGATACAAGAAAGGAAGTTAGAAACTAGAATGATGCAGCGCATGTACAAAGTAATCCGGTTTGTGAATAAGCAGCGGATGGCTGGTTCCGAGGGGTGTTCGAACGAAATAGGCGCTGGTTTTTTTTCGAGAATCTTGCGTTGTCGCTTTAATCGACAAAAAATCGCTTCCTTGGCAGCATGCTTCTTAACGCTCCTTACAATTACCGGGTGTGACGATAAAAAACAGCCGGGTGCCGCGACAATCCAAAAACTGAAGGTTGTTACGACTATCGGCATGATTACCGATATTGTAAAGCAAGTAGGTGGTGAACATGTTAAAGTGATTGGGCTTATGGGGCCTGGCGTTGACCCACATCTTTATAAGGCCACCGCGGGGGACATCAATCGGCTAAACGCCGCAAGCCTCATTTTCTATAACGGTTTGCACCTTGAATCAAAAATGGGAGACATTCTTTCTAAAAGGAAGGGGAATACGCCAACTGTTGCTGTCACGGATAGTGTAGATAGAGGACTTCTCTTAACACCGCCTGAATTTGATGGGCAGTATGACCCGCACTTGTGGTTTGATGTGACACTCTGGATGAAGGCGGTTGAACGAGTTCGTGAAACGCTCTGCGATGTTGATGCGAGGCATGCAACCGATTATCGTGCCGGTGCGGCGCGTTACTTGAGCGAGCTTGCTGAGTTACATGAGTACGTGAAATCAGAGACGTCAAAAGTGCTGCCGGAACAACGCGTGCTAGTGACGGCGCACGATGCGTTTAACTATTTCGGCAACGCGTACGGATTTGAAGTCCGCGGGCTGCAAGGCATTAGTACTGCGACAGAAGCGGGCATCGCGGACGTTCAGGAACTGGCGACGTTTATTGCTGAACGGCGCGTCGCCGCAATTTTTGTGGAATCCTCGGTTTCTTCTCGGAGCATTGAGGCTGTGAAAGCGGCTGTCAAGTCGCGGGGATTTGATGTCTCTATTGGGGGGCAACTCTTCTCGGATGCAATGGGTACGGCTGGAACACCGGAGGGCACTTATATCGGCATGGTCCGGCACAATATTCAGACGATTGTGGGGGCATTGAAAAAAGATGTCGTTGAAGAAGGGTATTAGCATGCAAGCAAGTGCCCTAAAAGCGATTGAAGTCACTGATTTAACGGTGGCGTATGAGGAGAAACCGGTTTTATGGGATATCGATTTGGATGTACCACCGGGCGTGCTTTTGGCGATTGTTGGGCCTAACGGTGCCGGTAAAACGACGTTGATGAAAGCGATGCTGGGCTTAGTGCGCCCTGCTGCGGGTAGGGTATTGATTTATGATAAGCCGTATAAAGTGCAACGGCGTCTTGTCGGGTATGTCCCACAGCGCGAAAGCGTGGATTGGGATTTTCCGACAGATGTTTTGGATGTTGTGATGATGGGGCGGTATGGTACGCTCGGCTGGATACGACGGCCCGGGAAGCGTGAGCGTTCCCTCGCGATGCAAGCCTTAGAGAAAGTTGGGATGGCGGCTTACGCGACACGGCAGATAAGCCAGCTCTCCGGAGGGCAGCAGCAGCGGGTATTTCTCGCCCGCGCCCTTATCCAAGACGCGACAATCTACTTGATGGATGAACCGTTTCAGGGGGTAGACGCGACAACGGAGCGCGCAATTGTGACGTTACTTCAAGAGTTACGCGTCACTGGGAAAACCGTTGTCGTTGTGCACCATGATTTGCAAACGGTGGAAGATTATTTTGATTGGGTGATGTTGTTGAACATTCGTCGCATCGCGAGTGGCCCCGTTACGGAGGCGTTCACCTCCGAGAATTTACGACTGACATACGGTGGACGTATCGCCTTAATGAAAAGTTCGGCGTGAGGCGCGAGATACGGAATGGGCTCCGGGGATTCTCCACCGATTTTTGTAGACGAAAAATGGAAATTTTAACCAGTATCATACGGCTTGATTATACGTTAATGATTGTCGCACTCGGTTCTGCGCTGCTCGGCATCGTCAGCGGTGCCTTAGGCACGTATGCCGTTTTGCGACAGCAGAGCCTGCTTGGCGATGGGATTTCGCATGCGGCCCTGCCGGGGATTGCGATTGCTTTTCTGATAACCGGCAGCAAAACGCCTCTGATTCTAATATTGGGTGCTGCCATTGCCGGATGGATTGGGACACTGTTTATTTTGAGCATCGTCAAATTAACGCGTATCAAGTACGACACGGCGCTCGGGCTTATTTTATCAACCTTTTTCGGGTTCGGTTTAGTGTTGCATACGCTCATTCAGAAAAGCGGGAATGCGAATCAAGCAGGGTTAGATACGTTTCTTTTTGGTCAGGCGGCTTCCATGTTAGAGCGCGATGTTGTAACAATGGGCATCCTCGGTGGCATTGCGATTCTCGTGATGGTTCTGTTCTGGAAAGAATTTAAGCTGCTTATTTTTGATGTCGGTTTCGCTACATCTATTGGGCTCCCGATACGCGCGCTTGATATTCTGTTGACAAGCCTATTGGTGATTGCGATTGTTCTCGGTTTACAAACCGTTGGGGCGATTTTGATGAGTGCACTGTTAGTAGCGCCTGCGGCCGCCGCGCGTCAATGGACAAACCGATTAAGTCTGATGGTGCTTCTCGGCGCACTCTTTGGTGCGACTGCCGGTGTAGGCGGAACGATTATCAGCAGCACCGCCTCGCGCATTCCGACAGGGCCGACAATTGTGCTGTGTGCCACCACCGTGCTCCTATTATCAATTGCTTTCGCGCCGAATCGCGGACTTTTGTGGAATAGGTTTCGGAACCAACGTAACAAACGTAACCTCAAGTTGCTGAGAAATAAACCGTCTAACACGATGGCGCCACCGGCGAGAAGCACGCTGTCTCAAAGTGTGCGGATGCCTGCCGGCCAAGAAGAAAAATCGGTATGAGGGAAGAGTGACTCACGTTGAAATTTTACTGATTGCAATTGTTGTCGCGGTGGCCTGTGCGTTGCCCGGCGTCTTCTTAGTGTTGCGCCGGATGGCGTTAATGGGCGATGCGATTAGCCATGCCATTCTTCCCGGCATTGTTCTTGCCTTCTTTTTAACACACAGTCTCTCATCACCGTTATTGATTCTTGGGGCGGCCGCCACCGGGTTACTCACCGTTACCATCGTTGAATTGCTACAGCGTACAAAGTTAGTGAAAGAGGATGCCGCAATTGGATTGACTTTCCCCGCCCTTTTCAGCATCGGGGTTATCCTCATTGTGCGGTTCGCCGGCAATGTGCATCTGGATATTGATGTGGTTCTATTGGGAGAGCTCGCTTATGCACATTTGAACCGCCTGACGGTTGGAAACGTTGATTTTGGGCCTGTATCTCTCTACGTCATGGGGGCAATTTTGGTGCTAAACCTCGTCTTTATTTTTCTGTTTTACAAAGAGTTGAAACTGGTGACGTTTGATAGCGGTTTGGCTGCCTCGCTGGGATTTGCGCCCGGGCTAATCCATTATGGCCTGATGACTTTAGTGTCTATCACGACGGTAGGCGCATTTGACGCAGTAGGTTCAATCTTAGTTGTCGCGCTAATTGTTGGCCCGGCGGCTACCGCGTATTTAATGACAGACAGTCTGGCACGCATGCTGATTTTCAGCTGTATCATCGGTAGCGTCAACGCGGCCAGCGGTTATTGGCTCGCGCATGTTTTTGATATCTCAATTGCGGGCGCGATTGCGACGATGACGTTGGTTACCTTCGGGGTATCTTTTCTGGGGGTTCCTCGACGTGGACTCATTGCTATTCTCCGACGGCGCCGGCGACAGAAATTGGAGTTTGCCCAGACGATGTTAGTGATTCACCTGCTGAACCATGAGGCACTCCCGGAAGCCGCACAGGAATCCCTTGTCTCTCATCTTCATGAGCATCTCCGGTGGAAACCGTCTTTCGCATCCCAAATCGTTAGATATGCTTTAGAGAATCGATATGTCTCCCTTGTAGACGCGGCCTCAGATGGAGATTCGCAACTAGCCCTAACCTCACACGGCCGGGGCATTGCACAACGAGCACTCAGCCACTAGGAGCATCAGAATGCGCACTTTTTTTATGTTAGTTCGCGATAGAAAAAAATTAGGCTTTCCCCCACTGCGTTTTGAATTACGTTATCTTGTGTTGCTCACTCTTATTTTTGTTTTGTTCCTAAATCCGACGGGGTTTGCTGACGAGTCAGCGCTCAAAAATCGAGACGGGACGTGGAAATGGACGAACCATCTGATTGACGAAACTAGTCCATATTTGCAGCGCCACGCGCATAATCCTGTCGATTGGTATCCGTGGACGGATGAGGCACTTGCACGCGCGAAAACAGAAAACCGATTGATTTTCCTTTCAATCGGTTATTCTACCTGTTACTGGTGCCATGTGATGGAGCGGCGCGTCTTCTCAAACCCGGAAATCGCCGCGCAGATGAATGAGCACTTCATCAATATCAAAATTGACCGGGAGGAACGCCCTGATTTAGATGAAATCTACATGACGGCAACGCAATTATTGACTGGCAAGGGCGGGTGGCCGACTTCGGTGTTCTTGACTCCGGATTTAGAACCGTTCTACGCAGGGACATATTTTCCGCCCACAGATATGCCCGGGAAACCGGGGTTCCCCACCATTTTAACCGCGGTTCACGAGGCCTGGGTAACTCGCCCATCAGAAGTCGTTGACGCGGCAAAGGAAATTGTTACTGCTATTGAAAATACCATGAACCAAAGGTTCACCGCCGCGGTTTCTAAACTTCCCGAACACGACTTAATTGATGCTGCTGTGCAGAAACTCAAAGAGAGTTATCATCATGCGTATGGCGGATTTGGAGACGCGCCAAAATTTCCCAGTCCCGCTAACTTGGAATTCCTCTTGGGAAAATGGGAATCACAGCCGGAAAAACCGACTGGCAGGACTGATGAATCACTCCGAAAAATGATAACGCTAACGCTTGATATGATGGCGTACGGGGGCATTTATGACCAGCTCGGTGGCGGGTTCCATCGGTATTCCGTTGATGAAAAGTGGCGTGTCCCGCATTTCGAGAAGATGCTCTACGACAACGCGCAACTCGCAAAGAGCTATCTCCGCGGCTATGAATTCACCCAAAAATCCCGCTATAAACGGATAGCCACCGAGATTTTCGAATTCGTTGCTCGTGAACTTACCTCGCCTGAAGGGGGATTCTATTCAGCAATCGATGCTGAGACGGATGCTGAAGAAGGAAAATACTATGTCTGGACAGCGGCCGAGATTGATGAAATTCTAACAGAACAGAATGGACAAAAATTCAAAAAGGTTTACGGTATCGACAGGGGAGCGAACTTTGAAGGGAAAAACGTTTTGTATGTCCCCAGCGGGATAGACGAGAAACAGCTTGAGGCGGTTGCGTTCCAACGTGAGAGGTTATTGGCGGCGCGTGCTTTACGTCAACGCCCGTTGATGGACACAAAAATTCTGGTAAGTTGGAACGGCTTAATGATAGACGCGCTCGCTTACGGATATCAGGTACTCCGTGATGAGCGATACCGGCACGCTGCGCAAAAAGCAGCCGAATTCATTCTGACAAAATTGAGACACCCTGATGGGGGACTCGCGCGTACTTATACGGCCGGACACGTCAAGTATGACGGCTATCTTGTCGATTATGCTTTTTTCGTCCGAGGATTGTTGGGACTTTATGAGGCGACAGCAGAGGACGTTTGGTTACGCGAGGCGGAAGCATTAACAGACATGATGATTCAACGGTTTTGGGATGACAAAAACAGCGCGTTCTATTTTACACAAGCAGATGCTCAAAATCTCATCGTCCGCACTAAAAATCCTTACGATTCGGCTGTCCCTTCCGGCAACGCGGTGGCTGTCAGCAATCTGTTAACGTTATCAAAGCGCCTGTCAACAAAAAATTATCGTCAGCGCGCCGAGCAGACTTTTATCGGTTTTAGTGGAGCAATGGAACAATATCCGACATCTTTCATGTATATGCTCTCTGTGCTGAATGGTTATCTATCTGAAAGGGGAGAAGTTCCGAAGCTTATGAAGACGGCGCTGCCTGAATACGTGACAGCAACGGCATCCGCCCGTGCGACAGGACAGATTTTTGAGGTTGAATTGAATGTCAAAATTGCGGAAGGATGGCACATTAACGCGAATCCACCTTCTCAACCGATTTTGATTCCAACTGCTGTTACCGTGGGCGCGGATGCCTCTGTAGTGCTCGCCACCGTTAAATATCCACAAGGGACAACAGCGCATTTTTCGTTCAGTGATGATGCCTTAACAGTTTACGAAGGGGACGTGACAATTGCTATTCAATTGAGACGTAAACCGAACAAGGCATCGGACACAGGGGCCGCAATAATACTGCGCCTCACATATCAACCGTGTAACGACACGCAGTGTCTGCTGCCAAACGTATTGGAGATTCCAGTGACGTTGCCGGAAGAGTAGAGGATTCCGCAGTTAATGAATGATACAATTACCGCGCTTCCGGGCATTAAAGTGGGACATGTCACCAACTTCACTGCGCGTACCGGTTGTACAGTTGTCTTGTGTGAGTCGGGTGCGACAGCTGGCGTTGATGTACGTGGTGCTGCGCCCGGTACGCGGGAGACAGAGGCGCTTTATCCGGGGCGTTTGGTACAGCAAATTCACGCTGTTCTGCTGACAGGTGGCAGTGCCTTCGGCCTGGACGCGGCGGGCGGCGTTGTTCAATACCTTGAGGAACGAAACGTCGGCTTTCCGGCGGGCCCGGTGCGCGTGCCGATTGTTCCGAGCGCTGTTATTTTTGACCTGGGTGTTGGTGCCTCAGATATCCGTCCCACGCGGCAGATGGGATATGAGGCTTGCCTCATTGCAACGAATGAACCGCTTGAAACCGGCAACGTCGGGGCAGGTACCGGTGCAACCGTTGGGAAGGCGCCGGGGCTTGTCGCTTCTGCGGGTGGTGTCGGTTCTGCGTGTATCCGCCTCACGTCTGGTTTAATTGTATCCGCACTGATGGTTGTGAATGCGCTCGGCAACGTTGTGAACCCAGGAACCGGGGAGATTATCGCGGGCGGTAAAGAAGCCGGGCGTTTCGTTGACATCACCAGCCGGCTTTTGGGTGCCGAACTTTTTCCCGGTACAAATACGACGATTGGCGTTGTTGCGACAAATGCTGCCCTATCACCAGCGGAAATCAACCGGGTAGCGGAGATGGCACACGACGGTATCGCACGCGCAATTCGCCCAGCACACACGATGTTTGATGGAGATACGATTTTCGCCCTCTCAATCGGCGAGCAAAACGGTGCGGTAAATCCTGTCGGCATCCTCGCAGCCGAGGTTGTTGCAAAGGCAATTGTTAATGCCGTTGAGATTGCCTAAGGACGTTTTATGCAGGATTTGCCTTATCGCTGCCAGTGACAAAAATCGGTTGCCCTTTCATTGTCGATGGAATATCAATGCCGAATTCAGCGAGGACTGTTGGGGCAATGTCATATAAACTTTTCGGTGAGACGCGTCCCCTAGGCGCGGAATCGCTTTTAGATTTGAGAATAAACATTCCCATCTCGGCATGGTTGCAATCGTCGGGTCCGATATCGTTTTCATAAGTATAGATGCTGTTGTAGCCGACACTCCCTACCGAACGCCAAGAGAGTGCACCGAAATAGACGAGCAGGTCTGGTGGAATATTCCGACATTCCTTATAGATATCTTGTGGTTTAAAGATACGCGTGCCGATGTGCGCGCCGTTTCCATCGACAATCGCCTCAAGCGCCGTTTTCAATTCATCGCGTTTTTTTTCGTAATCTTTCGGTTCAATCACGCCGTCTGGTTCCCGCCCTTTAACATTTAGGAAGATGCGCCCATAATAGCCCCCTTCTCCCCAGGCCTGCGTATGCGGCCAATCTACAAGTGACGGGCTAAATGGTGTCCTTCCTTGCGGTTGTCTGTTCAGTGTTAGGTAACCGTGCTGTTGTAGCCATTCATTGACACAGATGCCCCCGTCCATCGATTTTGCACCGTGGTCCGAGACAATCATGAGCGTGGTATTTTCATCGATTATCCCCAATATCCGTCCCAATTCTGCGTCAAGTGCGGCGTAATATCGGCGCATCGTATCTTTAAAAGGCGAATTCGGTTCATGCTGACGGTGCCCTTTATCCCAGAACCGCCAAAAGGCGTGGTGAAGCCGATCGGAACCCATTTCTACCAGGGTGAACAGTTCCCAGGGTTTTTCCCGCAGTAGGTAACGGGCTAATTTGAATCGTGTTTCCGTCATTTTGAACAGTGCGCGTTCCAGTTCGACGCGCCTGTCGGTGCGAAAATTCGGCACATCCATCATATAATCGTCTGCAACAGTTGATATTTCGCGCTTGAGCCGTGGTGGAAATGTCCATTGCACATGTTTGTTAGGGGTGAGGAAGCTTGTAACCATCCATCCCGGAAAAGGTTTCGGTGGGTAGGTAAGAGGCACTCCAAGAACGACAGACTTTTTCTGACACGCCCCTAAGATGTCCCAGAGGGTAGGCACCTGGATGGCTTGGGAATTGACGATGTAGAGGTTATCATAGGAATAATCTTTTCGATTCCGAAATCCATAGATGCCGAGCTCGCCCGGGTCACGCCCTGTCATCATGCACATCCATGCCGGCACAGTAATAGGAGGAATGGCGCTTTCCAATTCCCCGTAGACACCCTCTTTCATCAACCGTTGCGTGTTGGGCATATCGTCTTTGAATGCGTCAAAGACGAGTTCAGGTGCGGCACAATCCCACCCGATAATGAGAACCTTTTTTTGATTTTTCCTATTCATGCCCAGCGTGGATTTCTACCTCCAAACCGTTGTTCGCTACTGTTCCACAATTCCGATAATCCGAGCTGTCGGATGTGTTCTAGCCCCGGTAGAACCGGGTCATTTATCTCTCTCAACCGTTTTTGGAGCGTAGCTTCAAGTTCTGCCTTGAGCGCCTGCGCCTGCTTATTGTTAATAAGATTATTTAGCTGGTGCGGATCATTCTGGTTATCATAAAGCACCCAGTCCGTACCGTCGTGATGTCGCGCATAGGTATAGCGATGTGTGCGAATGCCGCGCCATTCTTTGAGTCCCGCGTTAAATCCTTCGCTTCCGTGCAGAGGGATTTGAAGTAAAACGGACTCCGGTTCCTCAATTGTCTCGTTGCGCATCGCCGCTGATAGCTCCCGGCCTTCTACCCCCTCAGGCACTTCTAACCCGCACAATGACAGGAGACTCGGCATAAAATCGACGAGACTTAATAGCGTTTGACGGGTACCCCCTGCCGGTATTTTTTCCGGCCATCGGATGATAAACGGGATGCGAATGGATTCGTCCCACGGGCGTTCCTTCCTGACGTGTGCTTGACTCCCGAGCATGTCCCCGTGGTCCGATGTGTAGATGAGGACGGTATTTTCGGCAATCCCGATGTCGTCTAGTGCCCGCATCAATCTACCGAGGTTTTCATCAAGCGCCGTGATATGAGCGTAGTACCCGGCGATGTCCTGACGAATTTGAGGGGTATCTTCGGTATTGGGGCGCAATTGCAGCAGTTCCGGTGGATACATCGCCTTGTAGTGTTCGGGAACATGTTCATACGGGTTGTGCGGCGGGCCCCAACTCATGTAGAGACAGAAGGGCTCATCGGAGTGTTCCCGGCAGTATTCAATGGCGCGCGTTGTTTGGAAATCCGGCTCGTAGCCTTCAATCTGCATCCGGTTCCCGCCATTGTCATGATAGGGGGCATTGAAATAGTTATGGTGACAATTCCAGCCGAGCCAGTCATCAAAACCGAACCGCATCTCAGGCGTGATGAACCTGTCCCTCGGCATGCCACCCAGGTGCCACTTGCCGATGTAGCCTGTCGCGTAGCCAGCGGCCTTGAAAATTTCTGCAATTCCCGTTTCAGATAGAGGGAGCGGCAGGTCATTTGAGAGGGCTTTGTGACTTAACGGATACTTGCCGGTTAGCAGACACCCGCGTGCAGGAACACACAACGGGATATTGGTGAAGGTATTAGGGAAAAACATCCCTTCTTGTGCGAGTCTATCCATCGCAGGTGTTTGAACCTGACGGTTGCCTGCACATCCGACATCACAGTGTCGATGCTGGTCACCGAAAACGAAGATTAAATTGGGGCGCATTGCTTTCCTCTACTTAAGCGCAGGGTTTTACCAAATCAGCGCATGGAGAATCATCTAAACTCAACTGCCTCAGAATTTATTATAAAAGTATCAGGTATTTGGAAAAAAGTCAAGAAAAGCGTCAACACTGTTTTTCCTGACTTTTTTTCGGACGCGAACTCTAGGACAACCGAATGTGCACCGGAGTATACAATGAATTGTCCTAAAGTCAACGTCACCGCTTTGTGAAAAGCTGAGTTGCATGGCGTTGCGCGCAATCACTGCCAGATGCGCCCTGGTTTTGGACGTTTCGATTCACGATTGCTTGATTTTATCAAGCAATCGTGTCGCCATCAATAGGGAAATCTAAAAATAGGCGTGTATACCCGCCCCTATGTAAACGCCGGCCTGGTTCTTAGATTGAGAATTTTCTCTTTTTCTGCCGAGCCCTTGCCCGACTTCAGCGTTCAACCCGAGGGGGATTCCGCCGAGTGAAAAAATAATTTCGCCGCCAAAAGCGATTCCACCTCCCAACATTGTAGATTCGAAAATCTCTGGCTCCAGCTCCGGTTCTTTTTCGTAGTGCCAACCGCCTTGTAAGGCGAAATAAAGCCGGGATACGTTCCACCTGCTATCGTGCTCGAATATTGCATAAGAAATGCCAGCTCCGAACACGTGGTCACTACGTTCATCGCCAAGAGTAAACCGCCCAACGGTTTGAAGATATACCGGGGCGAATCCGGTATAGCGTAAGCTAATTCCACCAAATTCTGGTGTCGCTCCTTGGATGCCAATACCGAAATCTTTGTTGAGCTCAGGTTCTTGTGCCTGAACCTGGAAACTGATGATTGTCGCGAAAAAGAGACAAATGAGACAAAAAATTGAGCGTTTCACTGTTTTTCTCCTTGAATTGTGGGTTTCATTCTGATTACCCAAGTTTAGAATCACTGACATACTCCGAAGCCTAAAGGCCCGGGGTTCTTTTGTTCCTTATCCCACCCCTAAAGGATTGGGTTTTGTAGCGGAAGATGAGATAAATCACCGGCGCTGCTCATTGGGATATCAGTAATATCACCCAATGTGGCCCGGTGTTGGATGTATGATGCAGGAGGATATCCTGCTTGTTGTCTTTATTGAGGTTCACCAGTCTTGCATTTCGCTCGTCATTAGGCATGAGGACAGCTACCTTTTGAGGTTGGCGGGCTAACAGTTCTGGCCCCTGCACGCCGCGGAAAACGTGCAGCTCTTGCCAGCTTTTGCCGAACAGTAGTTCTGAACGCCCATCCCCGTTCATATCGCCTAATAGGACAGGGGGAAAGAAGACACCTGGTGCATCGAAAAAGTCGAGGGCAGGCCTGATTTTACGCGTGGTAGTCGGTTTATCGGGATAAGTCCCGTTTTCCATCCGATAGAACTCGAGTGCTATTGAAATGGAATTGCCTACCATAGCACGGCTCATTCCAAAGAGGCCTGTTTCTACGTCTCTGAACAGAATGTCAATGTTACCATCGCCGTTGAAATCTTGTAACCACTGTGACGAATAACCCCAAGGCTGCAACCCGCCGGCGTTCCCTCCCGGTCGGATTGTCATGCTAACATCCTGGGCGAACACCGTCCTGTCGTGTGTTCGTGTCCCAAAATGTACCTCGTACAGGCTACGCTGTTTTCCGAGGCTCCGCCCCTCTAGTGAGTGTACGACTAAGTCCGGGACGCTATCGGCGTTCAGATCTTCGAAGGTGTGTAGCACCTTCCGTTTCGTGCTTTTTCTGAAGCCAAAGATGAGAGAGAAGGAGCTTTCGCCGCCAAATCCAAAGGCGATTGAGTAGGCGCCATCCGTATCGAATGGGATGTCGACAGTGAAGGTTTCAGCTGCTGCGGAAAAGGTTCCGCGGGTATCCTGCAGATAAACATCGAAATGGTCCGCGTTCCAGAACACGATGTCACTGCGTCCATCCTGGTTGTAATCCATCTGATGGACACGACTTAGATACCAGAATGCGGTCAAGGCTGTTAACCCGGTTTCGCGGTAGCTTCGCGTCTCGCCCAAGGGAATTTCGTCGAGAAAGGGTTCGGGTGGCCCGAGTTTTATCGGCGGGGTGAAGGCGCCGTTGCTCAATTGCGTGGCTATCCAGAACCCGTCAATGTCTGGAACTATCAAGTCATCTAGGCTGTCGCCGTTTATGTCTCGAGTGATGTCTATATGAGGGATTCCATCGTTTGCTTTCGAGTTGTAGTTGGTAGTCACTTCGACGAGTGCATGTTCCGTCGCCGAGTCGGGCTCGAACCAATTCAGGCGGCCCTGCTCATATGTAAGCAGCCTGTCACGTCCACCAATGTTCGCGGTGTCGACAAACAACACTTGTGGACGCAACGACAAGGCGATTCTCGGTACCCAAGTATCATCGTCAAACTCGTAGATACGCAATTGCCGCTCCGGTTCGGTACTCACCACAGCAATGTCCGAGAACGTTCCACCGAGAAAGAATCCCGTCAAGACGTTCTGGTGTTTCGCAATGCCAATGTCAACTTGATATTGTTCAAAAGTGAATTCCGCGGGCGCAGGCATTGCCGGGCCGGCGGCTTCGTTGGAGCGGCCCGAGCAGCTTGACAAGAGGGCGCCAAAGAACAGGACGAAAAATAAGCTTCGTCGATACGCTCTTGTGTGCTCGCTGATTTTGAGCGTAAGGCGAACCCGCCGTTTCGCGGAAAGAGAGAGGTTACGGAGTGGGTTTCGCTCTTTCATTTTTATCCTCCTTTTATTAACATAGGTAATAAAATCAACAGTGTTAACATATAAACAAAAAAAATTATAAAGTACTGTCTTATCAATAAATTTGGCGTACAACCCGGCGGATATCTATTTTTATCAGAAGAGCCTGAAAAAATGATAACTAAGCTTTGCGAAATCGCTTTAAGTCGATGCTTTTAACCCCTCAATTGTTCTGTGAATGACTGTGTCAATCAATTCATCCTTCTCAACCCAGGGGAAATCAGGAAAATCGATTAGGAGGAGTGTGACACCGTGAACGGCTGCCCACATCACCTGAGCTGTGGTTTCGACATTGACTTGGGGAAATCTCTTTTGCAGAATGCATTCAGAGACCATCTCCCGCAAGTAATTGAACACTTTTTCACCAACCGAGCCCTCTTGCAGGCCCAACCCCTTCTGGAACTGTGGCCGGACCACGAACGTTAGTTTGTAATCCTGTGGATATTTTAGCCCGAACTCAACATAGGCTTTTCCGCTTTTTCTCAGCGTCTCAACGGGTTCTCTTTTCTCTCTTTTTAGCTGTTCAAGTGTATTCAACAGATTGAGAAGAGTTTCCTTGCAAACGGAGTCTAAAAGAGCCGCCTTGTCTCTAAAATAGAGATAGATTGTTGTTGGCGAGTATTCGATTTTGTCGGCGATTTTTCGCATGGAGACATTCTCATACCCTTCACTGACAAACAACTCTCGTGCCGCAAGCAGAATTTTCTGTTGCAACTGTTTTTTTTCCTTGGCTCTTCGCTCTTTAGTACCCATTTCTTCACCTTCATCCTTACTTTACATCATAATCTAACTTAACACTGTTAATTATATCATATATTTTTCCTTTTGTCAAGAATTTTTTCATTAATTCTGGAATCTAGTAGATTTTATCATGATTGCTACCGTCCGGAATGAAACCTTGGAGGCGTGCTTACTGAAGTTTAAGAATTTAAATCGACGATATCCAAGCAATATCAGATATTTTGAAGTTGCAGGGGGCGCCGAGAGGTGGGGCTGTTTCCTTCTCAGATTCTCGGAAGCGACTCTGTTCTTTCCACTTTCGTTGGGGTAGTGTTTCGCCTCATCCATGTATAGATTTTTCGGAGTGTCCCCTCACTTCGGTTCCACACTCCCCTTTTGATAGGGGAAACGGCTTTGGTGTAGTGGTAAAAATAGTTCTGCTTGGCGCGGTATTGCTCCTTGTGTGCGATTAATCCTCTGTTTTGATGTGGCGATGCCCCAAAATCTACCACGTTGTAGCCGGCGTTGCAAGCCCAAGTGATAATATGGTGAAAAATGGCATTGTTAGGACGATATTGTAAAAATTCGGGTTCGGAGGCCTCACACCACAGGTTCACGGTGCGGTTGAAGTGTAGGTAGATGAGTCCCGCTATGATTTTCCCGTTGTATGTAGCAATTGCGAGTTTTGCGATATGACTCCGGAGCAGTGCTTTCATGAAGTCAAGCGGCTTTGGGGTACCCCCCAATCGTTTGACTGTCGCCAAATACATATTGTAAAAAGTGGCTAATGCTGTCTCGCTGTCTGTATCTGTGACGGTGACACCGAATTTTTCTGCTTTTCGGACGGCGCCACGTACCCGTTTATTGTATGCTTTCCAGAGAACATCAACATCAACATTCGTTGTTAAAAGATGCGTAAAATGCTCTGTTCGCTCATAACCATTTGCCGCGAAAATATCCCCATATTTCAGACTTGCTTGTGGTGAGAGTGTCCATCGCCGTTCGCACCAGCCTTTTTCCAATGAGAGGGTTTCAAGATAGGTTTCAATTGCGGATATTAACTTATCCGGTTCCACCTGTGCTGAGTTGATAATTTGTGTTCCGCCGGTCAAGTTCCAGGGCATTGAGTGCCACAAACGGATGCCGGGGATTGGCTGAAACACGAATGCTGGGATGCCGCCAATGATTGTATTCTGTTCCTTAATAAGCAGATACGAGGGAACGAACTGTTTGAATGTCTGTGCGAGCGCTTTCTGCCAGGCGAGGGACTGAAAGGCAGTGCTATCTCTGCACTGTTGGCTGACAGCATTCCACCCTTTTCTATTCTGTTGGGTAAGGGGTTCTAATGTGTACACGCACATATCGTACCCGAAACCCCACTTTTTGTCAATTTTCGGTTGCGATTTTTCTGTAAGTCTGTTACAATCATTATTACTATAATGGAGCGTGAGGATTAACCGTGTACAATCAAAATGGATTTTCAGAGTTGGCCAAACAGATGTTTGAACATTCCCCGGACGATGAAACCCTTAAAGCCTTCCTGACATCTCAATATTCAGAATCGGATTTGATACGTTATCTTAAAAGCGAAGAGCCGTTAGGGATGCGTGCTGCAGCGTCTGCGCTCAAGTTAATCGGTGGCGAGATGGGCATTCCGGCGCTGATAGATGCCCTTAAGGCGGACGACCTTGGAACGTGCTTCAGTGCGGAAAGTGCATTATGGCACATCTGGGCGCGCTCCGGTGACGAGGCTGTAGATGCCATGCTGAGCGCAGGCAAAGCGCTGCTGAAAGAAGAGGCTTACGAAAAAGCAGTTGAATGTTTTACGAAGGTGATTGACGCGGCCCCGGAGTTCGCCGAGGGCTACAACCAGCGAGCAATTGCTTATTTTTTGCTGGAAGAATTGAGCAAATCCGTCCGGGACTGTAAACGGGCTGTTGTACTGAACCCGAATCACTTTGGCGCGTTGGCAGGGATGGGGCACGTTTATGTCAAGCTCGGGAAGCTCGGGGCAGCAATCTCGGCGTACAAACAGGCGTTGGCTATTAATCCGAACCTTTTTCCGATTGCTGAGACAGTTTTACGGCTCCAACAGGAGTACGAAATCGAATAAACGGAACGGAAATGAATTTAAAGCGTCGCGCCGATTCTATACCGCGGTGGATAAGAACTTTTGTCTTTTGGGCATTCACCGCGAGTTTTCTACAGTGCGTGGGCTACGCGCTCTTGACAAGCGTGAGGCTCGCTTCACCGAGCATGCGTTTTGCTATTACGCAGGTGTTGGTTGTACTGTTAGTGGCACCGTATGTATCGGCTCGTGCGGTAGGTGCTGACACCCGTGTGGCGGTTTCTTCTACACGGTTATTGGTGTTAAGTCCTCTTCGCTTATCGTCCGTTGTCCTTATCCGGCTTGTCTTGAGCCACGTCGTGGTTATCGCGTGTTCATTTTTTTCTACAGGATTCTTGGCAGTTATTTTCAATGTCACGTTCGTGACATGCCTAAAGCTGTTCGTCGTGTTGACGATTTGTAGCATGTCTGGGGCAGCAGTCGGCGCTGCGGTAGGGCTCTTTTGCCGCGATGTCATCTTTGGAACAGCAGTGACATACCTTCTGTGGAGTCTGTTAATTGGCGGCGTTTTTCTGCTAGCCCCCTTAGAACGTTACATAGACAATATACAACCGATTATCCCGCCGCTTCTCGACATTAACCCCGTGATGGCTGCTTGCAATCTCTTTTTTGATGAGGATATTTTTAGGACACCCTTACTTTATAGATTAACACCGGCGGTTTCCTCTTATGTTGTCCCGTATCCGTCGTGGTATCGTGTGTGCTTTGTGCAATTGGTGATAGGTTCGCTTTTTGTCGTCGGAATCTTGCTCCAAACAATAAAAGGATATAAAAACGTTACGGCTTAATAAAACTGTTTCTGGGGAAAAATAGATGCAACCGATTGTGAGTGTTTCAGGCATCCGTGGACAGGTTGGGGTTTCGTTGGAGCCGTGCGTACTCACCCGTTTTGCGATGGCTTTTGGTAGTTTGGTGGGCGGTAGAACGGTGGTTATCGGGCACGATTCTCGTACGTCGAGTCCGATGGTTAGGGCTGCGGTGCTTGCTGGGCTTTTTGCGACAGGTTGTCGCGTCATTGATGTCGGGCTGTGTCCCACACCGACTATTCTCTTAAAGGCGAAGAGTCGTCATGCCCAAGGCAGCGTGACGATAACAGCGAGCCATAATCCGGTTGACTGGAACGGCATTGAATTTGCTGGCGCGTCAGGGCGGCTCTTGACACAAACGGAGCGTGATGAATTAACCCGGATTTACGAAGCCGAAGATTTCCTACTTGCACCGTGGAACGAGCAAGGTGTACTAGAAATCGACGAAACCGCTGTTGTAGCGCATCTCAAGCAGGTGATGCGTGCCCCCTGGCTTCAACCGGATTTAATTCGAAAAGCCAATTTGAAGGTAGTGCTCGATTGTGGTAACGGGGCGGGAAGTGTCATCAGTCCTACTTTATTACGGGAGCTCGGGTGTCGTGTCGTTGAGCTCAACTGCGTCCCTGATGGCCATTTTCGTCGTCCTGCTGAGCCTACCCCGGCGGCATTGAACGAGCTCTCCAAAACGGTAATCGCGGCGAACGCCAATATCGGTTTTGCACACGATGGCGATGCTGACAGGCTCGTTGTCGTTACTGAAAAAGGCCTCCCTCTCAGTGGTGAGTGGACGTTTGCCCTCGTTGCTGATTTTATTCTCTCTAAAACGAAGAGAGATGTTGTCGCTACGGTATCAACCAGTCGGATGCTCGACGATATTGCGTCAAAGCATGCGGTTACACTCCATCGCACGAAAGTCGGTGTCGGCTGGGTTGTCGAAAAAATGAACGAAGTGAACGCAGTTATCGGCGGTGAGGGCACCGGCGGAGTTATCTATCCTGATATTCACCACACAACTGATGGGATTGCAACCATTGCGGCAATTGTACAATTACTTTCAAAGGCGAATAGTCCTCTCACAACGCTTGTCGAAAACATGACGCACTACGAAATGTGTCGCAAAAAATTGGAAATCTCCTCGCAAAACATCGCGGCACAACTGGTTGCAAGGGCTATGGAGATATATTCGGACGAGACGACTGATTTGACAGACGGCATCAAACGCGTGTGGGACGACAGATGGGTGAATATCCGGAAATCTGGGACGGAACCTGTGATTCGGGTTTTTAGCGAGGCAACGACAGCTGAGGAAGCGGAGGCTTTGTGTGACGAAACGATTGCGGTTTTGAAAATGTTAATGAAACAAATTGAGCATTAATTGCGTTATTTATCATAAAGTACGAAAATAAAGTGTCTCAAGTTACGCAGCCCCAAAGGGTTCGGCACGAAAAAAGGGAGAACACGATGGGTTTGAAACTCGCCTGTATCGGCGGCGGAAGTGGATTGTCTGCCCTGCTTAGTGGGATTAAACAGTATGCTGCTCTTCACAGTAGGGACGATAGCATCATCGATTTAGATAGTTTGGCAGCAATCGTGACGGTTTCCGACGATGGCGGGAGTTCCGGGCGGCTCATTGAAGAATTTGATGTGCTTCCCCCCGGTGATATCCGGAGACTGCTGTTTACGTTGGCAGACGCAGATGAACTCGCAGGGCTCTTTGAGTACCGATTTTCAAGTAATGGTGAACTCGGTGGACATACGATAGGCAATATCCTGTTAACCGCACTCACTGAATTAAAAGGAAATTTCCCGAAGGCGATTCAAGCCGCATCTCGTCTACTTTCCGTTCGAGGGCAGATTATTCCAGTGACGCTGGATTATACCGTTCTTTGTGCTGAGCTCGCCGACGGTGAAATCGTTCGAGGGGAATCAACCATTCCGACGCGGGAAAACAGGGAACCTATCAAGCGTGTCTTTTTTCAGCCCCGCGAAAATGGGAAAACGCATCGTTCCCCAGGTGACATTTATGAATGTCAAGCGCATCAAGCCGCAATAGAAGCACTTTTCAACGCCGATGTCATTATCATCGGGCCCGGAAGCCTTTATACCAGCATTATGCCAAATCTGGTTATTAAGGGAATTGTTGACGCTATCCAACGTTCGGATGCGATGAAAATCTACGTCTGTAACGTCATGACGCAGCCCGGTGAAACCGACGGCTATGCTGTTACCGAGCATGTCAATGCACTACTGGACCACGCGAAGATTTCTTTGCAGTATGTCCTTGTTAATAATCAGCCCGCACCCACTGAAATCATTCAGGAATACGTCCGGCAGGAACTGCTTGCGCAACTGACGCGGATTCGCTCACTCGCAGAGGAAGGACTCTCAATGCTTTATGAAAGCACCGCTCACCCACTCGATGTGCTCAGTCTCGCCAAACATATCTCGCAACTCTCTACAGAGACGATGCTGGTTGCGGATGCATCAAAAGTACAAGTTTGCTATAACCCAGAACGCGAAAATCTTGAAGCTGAAGGGATTACTGTTGTTCAGGAAGACCTGATTCGTGACATGGTTGTTACCGAACGTGGCGTTGAAATGAATGTTATCCGACACGATCCGGAAAAACTTGTGCGCACGCTCGTCAAAGTTTTTTGCAACCATCCAAAGCTGAATGAATCGGTATCTTCTAAAAATTAAGCCCGCTTCGTTTTCGAAATTTTCGCGAACTTACTGAAATCGGCGGGCACAGAGACGCCGCCAACCAGGGGTGGTGCGATTTTGCACACCGGTTTAAGGGAGTACGACATCTACCTACCTGAAAGGAAGGGATTGGCGTTTTGTTTCATGAATGACTTTTCTCTCCAAATTAAGGATATGGAAAGAACATTGCGCTGGAGCAACGTCGCGAGCGGTTCTTCCTTAGCCGATGCAAAGAGATATGAGGTACATTGGTGTTCCAACATACCCCATATTATCGGACGGTGCCCGTTTTTGGTACCGGATTGATTAACATAACGTACCTGCCTATCTCGTTATAACGGAACCTGCGGCTGTCCTATTGTAACTTTTGCGTATACAAAGACTGGCTATTGGTTCCCATAGTCTGAGATTGAACACTTTGGGACGCAATGTGAGCGGCGAATCTGTCACAAATGTTTGACAAATCGTCAATAAAACGTTCCCAACGAAATTCGTCCTGCCTCGCTTTTGCTGCTGCAAGATGGAGCGCGAGTTCATAATAATCAGCACGGTTTTTCAGATTATCTTTTGCATTCATGGATGGTTTGACTCCCTTCTTAAAATGTTTCTTGACATATCGTAAAACGGAATTAAGGTGAGAGTGGTTACATTTTTCTTCAAAAAATAGGAAAGCGGATATGCTTTGTCTCGGAACGGACGCTACATCACAAGATGCCCCTGTGGAAAACGATTTTCGAGACGCGTCCCCCCGCACCAATCGGGGAACTGTTGAAAACCGAACCGCGCTCCCGATGCGTTTGGCAAATTTGAAAACATAGCCCAAATGTGTTATCATGACGACGAGCTGCAAATCCCACTGTTGAGATGTATGCACGTGAACGGAATTGATGGTGGACTGTTCTTTAGCCTTATGCCTACGAATCCCAGTAGCATACGGTTTTTTGTTTTTTAGGAGGGGGCATCCGTCTAAGAATGTTATCCGGGCGGGGCAATTTGTGGAAATGAACCGCCGCCTTGGGCGATGCCAACTATGCATCCGGAAGGAGTGCTTTTATGAAAAATTCGGCTTCCGACACAAAACACATCAGTGAAAACGATGATAGAAGAATAGGGATTGGTTTTATTCGCCAAGAAATTGAGAAAGACCTGAAATCAAATAGATATGACGGAAGGGTACACACCCGCTTTCCCCCAGAGCCGAGTGGGTATCTACATATCGGACATGCCAAAGCGATTTGCATTAGCTATGGAATCGCACAAGAATACGGCGGGCTTTACAATCTGCGATTTGACGATAGCAACCCAATCACTGAAGAAGGGGAATACGTTGAGGCAATCAAAAGCGATATTCGCTGGCTTGGGTTTGATTGGAAACAGCGAGAATACTACGCCTCTGATTATTTTCAGACGCTTTATGAATATGCCGTTAAACTTATCGAAAGAGGGAAATCCTATGTGTGTGATTTAACACCGGACGAGATGAGAAACTATCGAGGCACTTTGGTTGAACCCGGCAAAGAGAGCCCTTATCGAAACCGTTCGGTTGAAGAGAATCTTGCATTGTTCCGCCGGATGCGCGCCGGTGAATTTCCTGATGGTTCGCGAACACTTCGTGCCAAAATTGATATGACGAGCCCCAACCTTAACATGCGGGACCCGGTTATGTATCGCATCCTCCGCGAACCTCACTATCGTCAAGGCACTCAATGGTGTATCTACCCTACCTACGATTTTACACATGGACAATCTGATTCTATTGAAGGCATAACGCATTCGCTATGCGATGTCCAGTTTGAAGACCATCGTCCGCTCTATGATTGGTTCTTAGAGGCATTGGGGATTTATCGGCCGCGACAGATAGAATTCGCGAAGCTGAACTTAACGTACACCGTCCTCGGTAAACGGAAGATGCGCCGCTTAGTAAATGGCGGGCATGTGAATGGCTGGGATGACCCGAGGTTGCCGACACTCGCAGGGATGCGCAGACGCGGTTATACACCGGAAGCAATCCGGGATTTTTGCAATCGCATCGGGGTTTCAAAGGCAGAGAATCTGATTGAGATGAGCCAACTTGAGTATTCCATCAGAAATGAGATGAATCAGCACGCCCCACGTGTCATGGCTGTTCTCAATCCTGTTAAATTGATTCTTGATAACTATCCAGAAGGAAAAGTCGAAATGCTTGATGCTGAAAACAACCCTGAAGAACCAGATGCAGGTGAGCGGAAACTCCCATTTTCACGAGAGTTATACATTGAACGTGAAGATTTTATGGAGAATCCACCCCGAAAATTCTTCCGATTGGCACCGGGGAAGGAGGTGCGACTCAAGCACGCTTACTACATTCGCTGCGAAAACGTTGTCAGGGCTCCGGAAACAGGTGATGTGGTTGAGATTCACTGCACCTATGATGCGGAGACGCGCGGCGGCTGGTCCGAAGATGGGAGAAGGGTCCGGGGAACGTTACACTGGGTATCAGTCGAACACGCCGTGGATGCCCAAGTTAACCTATACGATGCACTTTTCACGGAGAGGGAGCCAGAGAATACTGGCGATGGGACTGAATGGCTGGATTTCCTAAATCCAAATTCATTGGAAATTCTAATGGGGTGTAAGATTGAACCGAGCCTCGTCAATGCTGACATAGGTACCCGGTACCAATTCCTCAGGATGGGTTATTTCTGCGTCGATACGGAGACAACCGCAGAAAGATTGGTGTTCAACCGCATTGTCCCGTTACGGGATACATGGGCGAAGATTCAGAGGGAACAGAAATGAACAAAAACCGAGAAGTCCGAGTCCGCATGGCACCGTCGCCGACAGGTTTTTTACACATCGGTGGGGCGAGAACAGCACTCTTCAATTGGTTGTTTGCAAAACATCACCAGGGGACTTTTATACTCCGAATTGATGATACAGATACCGAACGTTCCACCGAGGCATCACTGCATGAAATCTATAGCGGGCTAAAATGGCTCGGGCTCAATTGGGGGGAAACCTACGTCCAATCGGAACGCCGCGATATTTACGAACGTTACGTTACGCGGTTGCTTGCTAGTGGCAATGCTTATTACTGTTACTGCACCCCCGAGGAGTTGGACGCTATCCGGAAGGAAGCTCGCGTTGAGAAGAAAATCCGTTTTTATGATGGCCGGTGCCGACACCTCACGCCAGAAGAGATAGAACGTTTGACTGCCGAAGGGCGAAAACCTACCGTTCGGATGAAGATGCCTGACGCGCCGATACGCGTCGAGGATATTATCCTCGGAACACGCAATATCGACGCGGCTACACTGGAAGATGAAGTCATCGTCCGAGCTAATGGCTTACCGACTTATAATCTGAGCTCGATTGCTGACGATGCTGAGCTTGAAATCACGCATGTGATTCGAGGGGTGGAACACCTCAACAACACATCAAAGCAGCTCGCGATTGCAAATGCACTCGGCTGCACAATTCCACAGTTTGCACACATCCCTCTTGTTTTGAATACGGATGGGCAAAAACTTAGCAAACGTCACCACGGAGCGCTTGTCTCTGTCAATCGTTACCGGGAACACGGTTATCTGCCCGAAGCGATGCTCAACTTCTTGGCCCGGCTCGGCTGGTCCTATGATGAAAAACAGGAAATTTTCTCCGTTGATGAGCTTATTGAAAAATTTGATTTGGCCAGGGTTGGCAAGAGCGGGAGTGTCTTTGATAGCAAGAAATTGGATTGGCTCAATGCCCACTACATCACGCAATTGGACATCGCGGCACGGACAGATGCCGTGATTCCGTTTTGGGAAAAAGCAGGGATAGATGTAACTACCAAAACGCGACAGCAATTGGAGGATATTGTTACTGCTATAGGTGAACGGTTAACGAATTTAGCCGACATTGTATCGCAAACTAACTACTTCTTTGATGCGCCATCTGAATATGAACCGAAAGCGGCTAAGAAATGGTGGGGGAATTCAGACGAAAAGAGACGACAAGCGGTTGACATCTTGACAAATCTCGCGACGGTTTTGAGCGAGATTCCCGCGTTTGAATTGGAGGCGGTTGAGCTCGCGATTTGGACGTACACGGATGCGCACGACATCAAACGCGTGTTAGCGATGCAAACGTTGCGGATTGCGTTAACGGGAACGTCTTTCGGTCCCAGTCTATTTGATATCCTCGTTCTGCTCGGTAGAGAGCAGGTTTTAGAACGAATAGGAAAGGCGATAGCGCATTTGACGTAAATTGAGTTTTGAAGGGACTCCCTTAACAATCCCAATCCTTTCGGTTTGGGTCCAACCCAGCTAACTCGTGCTGGCGTCAAAAAAATATTTGACTTTATCTAAAAAATGTGTGATATTATATGATAGAAACTAACATAACGGCTATAATATCATGTTTATCAAGAACCCCACAAAAGCGTGGTATTCAGATACCAACATGGGTTATCGTTGTCAATATCACATTATCTTGTGTACCAAATACAGACGCAAAGTTTTAGACGCGTCTCTCCAAGCGCGTCTGCACCATCTCATCTGCTCCAAACAAACAGACTTAGATTTCAAAGTGCATGCCAGTGATATTATGGAAGAACAGGTACACCTGATACTTGAGAACAATCCAAAAGTGCCTCTTACTCGGATTGTGGGATTCATAAAAGGTGATACTTCCAAAAGACTTCGTGAGGCGTTTCGACACCTCAAATCCGGCTTGCCGTGTCTTTGGACACGCTCAAAGTTGATATCTTCGGGTGGGAGTGTATCCCTAAAAGTCGTCAAAGCATATATTGAGGAGCAAAAGCGTGTCTAAATCCAAGAAAGAATACCGAACCTACATTATCGCGACAGCTAAGCCGACAGGACAACTTGACGGGATAAATCGGCTTGGTGGACGTATCTATTCTAAAACCGTTTCGCTTACGTTCAAAACGCATGAGCAGAAAGGCTTTTGGCTTTCAGACGGTTGGGGAGATAGGTAGAATATCGTATCCTTTGGATACGATGTTTCTACCATTCACTCCCCAACTCCGTGGACTCAAGGCATATCTCAAATTCAAAAGGTATCCTTGCCATGCCCATAGCGTTCAGGCAATGATAGACGACTATTGTGGAGCAAGACGTTCTTTCTTTGCTAACCGAAAATCGAATCCGAACGCAAAACCGCCAAACAAAACACGGAAGTTTCACACGTTCACATGGCGCGCAACGGGCATTTCCTATCAGCATGGCAAACTACGGTTGTCTATGGGCAAAGGGAGCGCCCCGCTTTGGATTAAGATTGATAAAAAGTTCCATAACGTTGTGCCTGCCGAACTCTCACTCGTGTATCATCGAAGAACAAAACAATACGCGTTTCATGCAACCTATGACACAACGCCGAAAAAAACGACAGCAAAAGTCGGTTCAGCCGTTGCCGTGGATATGGGCGAAATCCACCCAATGGTTACTTTTGACGGTATCCATGCCGACATCTATAATGGTAGGCAAATGCGCAGTGTTGTAAGGTATCAAAACAAATTTAAGTCGCGTCTCAATAAAGCCTTATCGCGTTGCATGAGATATAGTAGACGCTGGAAAAAACTCAACCGCGTCAAAAATAGAACCCTACAGAAGTTAACCGCGCAGTTGCGTGACATGCGCCATAAAATGACGTCACGCTTTGTTTCTACTTGCCGCGCGCGAAAGATAGAAACGATTGTCATTGGAGACATAAAGCACATAAAACAATCCATACAATATGGCAAAAAAGCCAACCAGAAGTTGCACCAGTGGGCGTTCGCTAAGCTCCAAAACATGATTACCTACAAAGCAAAAGCCTTAGGTATCAGCGTTGATATAGAGGACGAAGCCTACACGTCTCAAACCTGTCCGTCTTGCGGGCATAGAAAGAAACCAAGTGGTAGGACTTACCGTTGCGGACAATGCGAGTGGCAAGGACACAGAGACGTTGTGGGGGCGAGTAACATTCTGACAACGTATCAGGGTTTTATTCGAAACCCTGTAGTCGGGGCAGTGGTATCCCCCGCGGGTATCAGGTATCATCCTGAACTGTGTAGACTTGATAAGTGGACACCGTTTCCGGGACTCAAATCAAGTCAGCCTTCCAAGAGAAGGTAACAAGCACACGCCGAAGGCGTTGTGAGTATCACATAGATTTAGGGAATAGGGCAGAAGCGGAAAAACCATCGAAAGAGGAGATGACTCATGTTGAAACCGCATTGGAAATCCCTCACCGGCACACTTATTGTGCTTGTTCTTCTTGTTACAGGTTCCATTATCTGGTACCACAGGCCACAACCCGCGCCCCCTCCCCCTATCGTGCCTGCCGCACCGCCACCGGAGGAGGCGTCCGAAGCGGCTCCGGATGCCGTGCCAGAGGAACCCACGATAAACGACACCGTGCCGACAGCACCTCAAGCCGCATCACCCGCATCGCAGCAACCGCCGCCGCAGCCGCTAACACGCAAACAACTCCCGGATGCGCTCCCCGACACGCTGACACCCGAGAATCGGCACATCTGGGATGCCCTGGTGAACGAAGCCGTAAAAGATGAGGCGTTGATGCAGAAACTCCTCCCAGACACAAAGGAGCGCGCCGATGAGATAATGTCCCAGTTGGCAAATAGTTTTGCCGAGCTTGAGGTGCAATCGTATTTTAAGGCGGCGATGTGGCGGAAAATGGCACGCCTGTATCCCAATGAACCGGAGGTGTTGTTCATGCACATCGGGTACTTGCCTTTCGGCCCGCGTGCCACGCGTGCGGAAAAGGAGGCATTTGTCGCCGCGTGGGAACGCCTGAAGCCGCTCAACGATGAACACGGCATCCCTCTCACATCCGGACTTCGAAAAACACATTCGCTATCACAGACTTATATTGAACTGGGACAATACGACAAGGCCATCGAGAACATCCACGAACAAAATGATTGGAAAGCCGCCGTCCGGCGCGCCGGGATACATAACATGTATATGAACCACGGGCTCTTACCGCGCGGCACCGTCATTGAACTCCAAAAACTGCTTGATGCACAACGCAAACAGCAGGAAGGAACACAATAATGAGATTGAAAAGGAGCAGACTCATGTTTCAAAGCATTTGGAAACCCCTCACCGGCACACTTATCATCCTTGTTCTTCTTGTTACAGCTACCATTATCTGGTACCACAGGCCACAACCCGCGTCCCCTCCCCCTATCGCGCCGGTTGCCCCGCCACCGGAGGAGGCATCCGAAGCAGCGCCCGATGCCGCGACAGAGGTACCCACGATAAACGACACCGTGCCGCCAGCACCTCAAGCCGCATCACCCGCATCGCAGCAACCGCCGCCGCAGCCGCTAACACGCGAACAACTCCCGGATGCGTTCCCCGACACGGCCACGCTCGAGAATCGGCACGTTTGGGATGCCCTGGTGAACGAAGCCGTAAAAGATGAGGCGTTGATGCAGAAACTCCTCCCAGACACAAAGGAGCGCGCCGATGAGATAATGTCACATTTGGCAAATAGTGTGGGTATTGAAGTGAGTTCTATCTTTGAGGCGGCGATGTGGCGGAAAATGGCACGCCTGTATCCTAATGAACCGGAGGTGTTGTTCATGCATACCCGGTATCTGCCCCGGGGCCCGCGCGCCACGCGTGCGGAAAAGGAGGAGTTTGTCGCCGTTTGGGAACGCCTGAAGCCGCTCAACGATGAACACGGCATCCCCATCACATCCGGACTTCGAAAAACACACTCGCTATCACAGACTTATATTGAACTGGGACAATACGACAAGGCCACGGAGAATATGATTGAACAGAGTAAATGGCTCATCGCAGTGAAACGTGCTAGGATACATAATATGCGGATGTACCACGGACTCCTGGTGAGGGGGAACGAAGGGGAGCTTGAACTTCTACTTGAATCACAACGCAAACAACAGGAAGGAACACAATAAGGATAAGGAGACACACCATGAAAAGCGCACACCTTTTCGTTCTACTTTTTGCGTCACTTATTGTCGAAAGCGGAACAAACTCGCACGCCGCTGCCATTCGCATCCACGCCAAGGACACCTCCATTTATGACACCTGGCTCCCCGAAAACGGAAACACCCTCGAACTCCTGGTTTCTGTCACCGGGGCCCCATCCGAAGGCGAAATCCAATTCCATTTCACCGAGGTGTCCAACTGGCCCGGCACCTGTATGAACGCCGGCACCGGCACCAAACAAGATCTCTGCATTTATAATGAGCAGACAACGTCGGTGTTTGCATCCGTCGGGGCAGCCCGTGCGGAAAACCCGCTCTCACCTATCAACACCAACCACCTTACCTGGGAAACACGCACCGATGGCACCACCGAGGCACGCTTCTCCTGGACATCCGATGCGAAGCTACCGGGCACGTTCACCATCAGTGTCACGGTGACAAGCGAGGATTTTGGGGCGTTCGGCACGCTGCGCGCCCGCCTCTATAAAAAGGGATGGCTCTTCGGCATCAAGCCAATCGATGAGAACGATGCGTTCAACATTCCCAAAGATGTCAATCTGAACAACATTGCGGATGCCTGGGAAGTGTTCGCAACTGGGTGGACACGCGACACGACGCCCACAACCGATGCAGAAGCCGGTGCGAACGATTGGCACGGCGACGGGTTTGTTGCCTACGAGGAATATCGCGGGTTTGAAGTCAACGGCGTCCATAAACGTCTAAAACTCAACCGAAAAGACGTCTTCGTCCACAGTGAATTCGACAAAACCTTCTACCCGAGCCTTCTATCAGAAGACGAGGTGAAACTTGGCCCCGCCACGAACGATGCGGGTGAACCGCAAAACGGGTTCCCTGCGGTGTTCAAAGTCTGGTTCATTGCGCATGATGAGATGGACAGGGAACGCATTGTCAACTTCAACGAATGCATCCGGCATCGTGTGTTTGAATACTGGCGCGTCGCGCAGAAAGCCATCCACATCGAGCGGAATGAGGAGCGGAAGTATCAGCCCGGCGCCCCGTGGGGCGAAGCCTATGTTTCTACGGATTACGCCACGCCGCATACCCATCGGACCCATACCCATACCCATGGCGGCGTGCCACACGACGTGTTTGATACCTGGCCACAACACCGCAGCGGTGATACCATCGTCTATACCCGACAGATTCGGGGAGAGGCCGGTGAAGATGTCCTCACCTCCGCCAACAGCAAAACCGCACTGTATACCAAGGCGTTGGGCAACACCGTCTCGCATGAATTCGCACACCACCTCGGACTTGCCGACCACGATTGGACTCATATCGTTCGAGAACACCCGTCAAGTACACCACAGAAACTCGTTCCATCGTCGGTTTACAATAATCATCAAGCCCCCTGGAACTATCAATACATCCAGAATGGCAGCATGGACATCATGTTCTACAGTCATCACATAGATGATGGGTCCGGTGTCTTCCACACCGGTGCCGCCATTTCGCCTCAAGCCGGTATCCAATTGGTTGCAGGTGAGGGATGGACGCGTGCCGTGCAGTGCGCGGGACGTCCGCATCACGACGATAAGCTGTGTCAAAACGTGCCGCACTGGATTGCATGCGATGTTCACAGCAGCCAAAACTGGGGAGACTTATCCGGGTATGGGGTTAAGTGGACGTCTTCACCGAAACAGACACCGCTGCCAAAACGTTACACTGCCGGGGATGACACCCCAACACTTTCCTCGCTCTCCTTCATTGGCGCGGGGCCCTACGATGCCCGAACGCCCATCATTGCGCGGGTTGACTTCCGTCGTAGCGTGGATGTCGAACAAGGCGTCCGGCTGCTGCTCAATGTCGGGGGCAACCGCCGCGAGGCGTATCCGATGTTGACAGCAGACGGCACCCATATCACCGAAACTGCCCGCGGGGTGATGAAACTCTTCTTCCGCTATGCGGTGCGTTCCACAGACGTCGATACCGATGGGGTTACCCTCTGGGATGCTGATACCGCCACGGCAGGCATCCAGCCGTTCACCGACGACGGGACGGTGCTGAAGATGACATGGGCGGGTGCCGAGCGGCGTTCTGCGCCTGTCGCCTCCGTCCCGCGGCTGCCGTGTGGCATCCATCCGCGCGGCACGGCCGGTGCACACCACTGGGTAAGCGCCTGTGCCGTCACAAACGCGGCGGGGCAGCGCTGCACCCAGCCGGGCGGGGATTCCGCCTGCACGCCACACCGGCATACCTTTCCACAGGCGATGCATGCGTGTGCGGTGCACCCACAAACCACGGGCGGCTCCCACGCCTATGGGCGCTGCAATGCGCGGCAGAACGGACAGCGATGTACGGGGTACCGGTATGCCTGCCTCTCCCATCGGCATACCTTTCCGTCACCCCCGACACCGACACCGATACGGACAACACCCACACCGTCTCCAGTCGTCCGTTGCCCTGCGGATGCGTGGACGAATTGTCGTGGTACCCGAAGCCATGCCGCTAAGTGCCGGAAGGGACATCTCTATTACACCTGCAACCCAGATGCTGTAGCACATCACAAGCATCGCCAACCGGTTCGTTGCCCTGCGGATGCGTGGACGAATTGTCGTGGTACCCGAAGCCATGCCGCTAAGTGCCGGAAGGGACATCTCTATTACACCTGCAATCCAGACGCCGTTGTCTATCACAAGCATTAATATAGGGCTTTTTTTAAGGTAACAAAAATAGGTTTTGGTGAGTCTTAATAGCAGAGGAAAATCATTTTCCGCTCTTTTAAAAAAAAGATGTGGCAAACAGAAAAAGAGGAACTGCCCTTCTATTATGGGTGGGCACTGAATCGCCGTGCCGTTTCACTTGCGAATTGTGATGATAATCTGTTATACTATAGAAGGGTGGAACTGATTAAGGAAACGAAAAACCGTAAGTGCCCGCTTTGAATAGCGCTTCACCTTGGCAATCATCATAAAATTCAGGACGATACAAGTCCTGCTGAGAAAATATGGACAATTTCAAAAATCTTCTTGAAACGATTCGCCGTCCATTTCAGCAAGAAATTCAGAACGGATGTGCCGACACTGTTGTTATTAACGGATTGGGCGCATACGTCCGTTTGTGGGTAAAAAATGGGGATGTCTTCTCGTTTACTCGAAATGAAAAACAGGTTTTAGAGGCACTGATGGGGCTCTTTGAAAACTACGAAGGTTCATCTCCGAGTGAACGGCAGCACACGATTGAAGTCGCGATACAGCAGATAGAGGCGGCATTGGCAGGGGGAAATGGAAAATCTGCTAGCTATCGTTCCGCAAAATCAGTCTCAAACAAGAATATGCCACTCTTTCAAACCACAGCTCAGACAAAAAAGTCACCGCCGGTTTTAACAGAAGAAAGCACATCCTATAACAAAAACAGGCATCGTCGTAAGACACCAACAAACAATTTGCCGTTGCTAAAAGAAATCGAGGGGTTTGCGGAACCTACTCATGTGAGTCAGAAACCCCCGAGTTCCGTTTCCCCAACGAGGCCCATTTTCGAGGAATCCGTTCATATTTCAGATACGCCGGTTTCAACCGATGTTGAATCACTCTCGTTTTTATCAAAATCGCTTCAATATCTTAAGGGGATAGGGCCGCGGCGTGCGAAAACGTTGGCAGAAGAGCTAAACCTCCGGACGGTTGGCGAATTCTTAGAATACTACCCACGCGACTATATTGACAGAACCAAAACCGTGGACATTTACAACGTTGCGCGCGCGATGGATGGAGAACCGGAGACAATTCAAGGCAAGGTAGTTAATCACAGCGCCAGTTCTGTGGCATCGAAAGGGCGAACGAAAGTAGGGAAAATCTCTATTTACGATGGGAGCGGGGTTGCAGTGCTGGTAAATTTCGGACGGCGGATTGGGTATATCAAATCGATTTTGCCTGTCGGTACGGAAGTCGTGGTGAGTGGAAAATTCTCTCGCCGCTACAATGAAATTCAGGCAACCGACTATGAATTTGAGGTGTTTGATTCGGAGAACGATACTTTAATTCATACAAGACGCATCGTTCCGAAATACGCGCTCACAGCAAAAGTTACGGCGAAAATGGTGCGGACGTGGATGCGGAACGCGCTTGATGAATACGGTGCGGAGATTCCTGAAATCTTATGCCCTGAACTTCGCCGTCGTCAACAGTTAATCGATAGACAAGCAGCGATTAATCAAATTCACTTCCCTGACTCTGAGGGACATCGTCGCGCTGCACAAAAACGACTCGCGTTTGAGGAATTTTTTCTGCTGAGCCTCGGCATGGAACTGAAAAAAGACCGGCGGACTTCACAGAACGGTATCGAATTTCGAATTGAGAACGTTAAAGAGGGGCCGGATTCTATTCCTAACTCCGAAAAATCGCTCCTACAGCAATTCGTTGGTACACTCCCGTTTGAATTGACTCGGGCACAAAAACGAGTTTTCAGCGAAATTCAAGTGGATATGGGTAGCAAAAACGTCATGAATCGTCTCATCCAAGGTGATGTCGGCTCCGGGAAAACCGTCGTGGCGGCAATGGCGTTGCTGTGTGCGATTCAGAACGGTTACCAAGGCGCCCTGATGGTGCCAACTGAAATTTTGGCTGAGCAACACTATCACAACTTCTCGGCTCTCTTAACTCCCCTTGGTTTGAACGTGGTTCTTCTTAAAAGCGACATCCGGAAATCTGAACGTGAAGCGGTGCTAACCGCAATTCAGAATGGAAAAGCAAACCTCATCGTCGGTACCCAAGCATTGATACAAGAGGGGGTGGATTTTCATAAACTGGGGCTGGCTATCATTGATGAGCAACACCGGTTTGGCGTGATGCAGCGCGCGACATTACGCCACAAAGGACAAGCACCGGATGTTCTCGTGATGACTGCCACCCCGATTCCGCGCACACTTTCCCTCACCATTTACGGAGATTTGAACGTGTCAACCATCGACGAATTGCCACCGGGTAGACAGAAAATTGAGACATTCTGGATGAAAGAAAACGAGCGGGAGCGATTATACACGATGCTTGAACAGGAAGTACGAAAGGGTAAACAGGCGTACATTGTCTATCCGCTGGTTGAAGAATCTGAAAAACTTGAAGAGTTGAAAGCGGCGACAAGCATGGCGGCGCACTTCCAACAGGACGTTTTTCCACATTTGAGGGTTGGGCTGCTGCACGGGCAGATGAAGTCTGTCGAAAAACGGGAGATTATGTCTCGGTTCAACGGGCATCAGCTCGATATCCTCGTTGCGACAACCGTCATTGAGGTGGGCATTGATGTCCCAAACGCAACGTTGATGGTGATTGAAAACGCTGAGCGATTCGGGCTGGCGCAACTCCATCAATTGCGCGGGCGCGTCGGTAGAGGACGAGATAAGTCAGCCTGCTACCTCGTTGCTACCCCAAGAACCGATGATGCCTATCGCCGGATTCAAGTGATGATTCGCTCAAACAACGGGTTTGAATTGGCTGAAGAAGATCTGAGCATTCGCGGTCCCGGTGAATTCTTCGGTACCCGTCAATCAGGAATACCGAATTTTAAGATAGCGAATATTCTCAGTGATGTCTCTCTTTTGGAAGGGGCGAAAAAGGAGGCTGCGCGAGTGGTGCATGCCGACGCGAAATTGAATGCCCCTGAGCACCAATTAGTGAAGCGGATGCTCCAGACATCTATGAAAGGGTTATTGGAGATGGCATCAATTGGTTAAGAGCGGGGTGTTCTCTGTAGTGGGCCAAGATTTCAGTCTAGGAATGGTGCTTTCAGCTTCCTGTTGATTTAAGTTAACAAACGGTACAGGTGCGGGACTGTGACAGAGAAATCACCGGAAATATGGTAACTCTCACCACCATCCTTGACGGTACGGATGAGTATGGTTTTCTTGGGGCGATGGTAGTAGTGAGCCTCGTTAGGGTTTCCCTCTTCTTGGGAATCTGGAAAATTGATGATGTCAAAGTTAGCGGTGGTAAAATGTCGAATTTCCTGATTGCGCTGTGCTGCGATATTGCGCGCCATTGAAAGGCTTTTGAGGTATACCTCGGGCCCCATCACAGCGGAACCTAAGTTCAGGAAAACGCCCCCTTCCAGCTGTGAGATGCTGTGTGCAAACCTTAAAAAATCTTCGCCCGTAGTCCAGCCCATCGCGGCGTAATCAGCGGAAGGGTGCTGGTCGATAATGTCATAGCCGATGCCTTTGTGAACGGTAAACGGAACAGAGCACCGATAAGCGGCGGCAAACATGCTAACGTCTCGATATGGAAATTCGATGCCTTCTTCGCCCTCTTGAATTAACCTACCGACGACTTCTCCAAAGCCGAGTTTATCTTGATACCCGCGAATGATTGCTTCATTGAGATATCTCCCCGTCTCCTCCCAGTTGCCAAACTTCCCGTCCCAAATATAGTCTTCTACATCTTCAAGTGTCGCGCCGATGTGTGCGAGTTCAAAATCATGAATTGCACATGCGCCGTTGGTAGCCAGGTGTGTGATTAGGCCGCGTTCGATTAAATCAATAATAAAACGGGAGTTGCCGCGGCGCATCACGTGCGCGCCCATCATCCACATCACAGGGTTCCGGCGGCCGACTGCCTCCAGAATCCGAGCGGCAACAAGAGAGAGCCGGTCATTTTGATAGGGCGGGATTTCGGCATTTAGTGGATAGATATCTGCCACGCTCATTTTGTGCTTGCGCTCGGAGAGCGGGCGAATTTTTAGGTGTGCCCGGTTGAGTTGGTGCATTGCATATTTTCCGTTACGGAAAGGGGTTTATCGTAGATTTTACTCAGCATCTACTATCATAGAAAGGGCGGTTCCCGGTGCCGCATCCGGAAGGGGTGTCGGTTATCTTGCAAACTTCGCAGAGACAATTTTTGACATTCCTGCTTGCTCCATCGTCACGCCGTACATGACATCGGCGATTTCCATGGTGCGGCGATTGTGTGTGATAATCACAAACTGCGTCTTCTCAGCGCAGCCCCGAATGAGTTTCATGAATCGCATGACATTTGCCTCGTCAAGTGCGGCATCCACTTCGTCAAGGACACAAAAAGGACTCGGTTTGATTCTGAATACAGCAAATAGGAGCCCAATAGCAACGAGGGAGCGTTCGCCACCGGAAAGCTGTGTAATGCTTTGGGGCCTCTTTCCAGGGGGGCGTGCGATAATCTCAATGCCGGATTCAAGGACATCAGATTCGTCGGTTAACACCAGTTCGGTTTCGCCACCTCCGAAAAGTTGGCTGAACACCTCTTGGAAGTTTATTTTCACTTGTTCAAACGTTTTTAGAAACACTGCCCTTGACGTCTGGTTAATTTTCCGTATGGCTTGATAAGTCGCCTGAATGGACTTTTCGATATCGGCGCGTTGTGCGACGAGAAAATCGTAACGTTCCTTATGCTCCGCATGCGTCTCGATTGCCTTGAGGTTGACTGCCCCCATTGCACCTAATTCCGCCTTCAATTTCTCAATTCTATCCATCAGCTCACCATCGTTAATCTCGGCGTCTGATTCCTGTAGCGTCGGTGCCTGTTCTGTTATATTGGCAATATCTATTGAAACCTGATATTTATCAAGGGTACGACGTGAGATTGACTTGATTTGCATCTCAAGTTGCGTTGCGTTCACTTCGAGTTGATGTCGTTTACGGTTCAGCTTATCAAATTGTCTCCGTATGACGCGCATCTGCTTCTGGTATTCGGTTATTTCTTCTATGAAAGCTTGACGTTCTTCGGTAATGTCGTCAAGTTCGACTTCCGCTTCAGCTCTATTTCCTTCCGCCCGTAGGAATTGCCGCTGGGCTTCCTCAATCTGCCCTCCAAGCTCAGATTTTGTCTGTTCATCATCATCAATAATCAGTTGTTGTGCTTCAATGTTCTGTGCTGTCTGCTTCTGAGTTTCGTCAATTGTCTTTAACTCGGATTTCAAGCCCTCCAATTTTTGCCGTTGCCCTGCCAAGAAGATTTCCATCTCTTGACAGCCTCTGCCGACGTCTTCACGTTTACGGTTTTCACTATCAATCTGCTCGTTCATCCGTTGGATACGCCGTTGTTTCTGTGTCTGTTTTTTCTCAAGTTCTGCGATTTCATCAGCAAGCGTCTGTTTTTCTTGGTGCGACACTTCAACGCCTCGTTCGAGATTATGACTTTCTACCTGAATTTCGGCAAGTTGCCTTTCCACCCGCTTGACAAGAAGATTTGCTTGTTCAATATCTTTCGTTAACGATGCGTTATCGACTCTTTTATCTTGCCATTGTGTCGTCAATTTCTGACGATTCTGTTGCAATCGGGCTAATTCCGCGGCATATTTTTTTCGCTTATCATCCTTCTGAGTCACTGTTTGTGTCAACTTTCCGATTTTACTTTCGAGAACCTCAAGTTCTCGCGAGCGGGTAAGCAACCCACTCTTCTTTTGATTGGCATGCCCCCCGGTGATAGCCCCGGATATGTTAATGACTTCACCGTCTAAAGTGACGAGGCGTGCAGTCGTGTGGAATCGGCGTGTCAGAGCAATGGCAGTATCTAAGTCCTCAATAATGAGGGTGTTCCCAAGTAGGTGCTGAATCGCAATTCGATATTTGGTGTTGTAATTCACCAATTCTTCTGCAATGCCAATCACCCCGGGTTCATCAAGAAGTGCGTCGTCGGAAAATGTCCTGCCACGTAGGATATCAAGGGGTAAGAATGTTACTCTACCGGCCCGGTGCTTCTTGAGAAAGGCAATGCCGGCTTGCGCATCTTCAGCGGTTTCGGTAACGACATGCTGTATGGCACTACCGAGTGCAACTTCAATAGCGGTTTCGTATACAGTGTCTGTGCTAAGCAATTCTGCCATAACCCCACAAATTCCGTCAAACTGTTCGGGGTAGTGTTTCTTTGCCTGCAGAATGGCTCGCACCCCTATATAATACCCTTCATAGGCAGATTGCAATTCCTGTAAGGATTTGAGACGTGAGACATTCATGCCCAACGTTTGTTGTAACCCGCGCATTTCAGATTCGGCTTTTCGGAGTTTTTCTTGGTTTTCCCGCAGCGAGGTTTCCGCTTCATTTTTCTCTGCTTCAATCTTAAGGAGTTCTGCCTTCAATTGCGTCTGAACATGCTGCGCTTCCGTGTGAGTGTCTGTCGCCGCTTTGAGTTCTATCCTGAGGGCATTAGAGTTTTCCATGCTCCGTTTAAGATTGCTTTCGCTATTTTGCAAACTGTGTTCAAGCGATAGCCGTCTGTTCTCGCGGTGCGTCAACTGGGTTGTGAGTTCCGCGAGCCCCGTTTCCGTCTCCCTGACAGATTGCCTCGCTGCACTGAGGCGTGTGGCTAATTCTGTCAAGAGGTGTTGTCGCGATGTCAAACGGCTATCTTCAACCTTGATAGCTGCTTCAAGTCTGCTATATTCTTGGCGCCGCTGACGTTTCTGTGTAAGTAGGTTCGTCTGCTGTTCTTTTAAAGCTTCTATGGTTTTGAGTGCCCGCTGACGTTGTTCCTGGATATTCAATTGCCGTTCTTTGTGAAGGACTATCTGACGTTCAATTTTCTCAATTTCTGCTGAGATGCTGCGTAACGTCTCACCTACAGCAGTGATTGCGTCATCAAGCGCTGCACGTCGCCGGGTTGCGTGCTCAATTCTTTCTTCAGCACCGTTTAGCTGTTGATTTCCCTTTTCGAGCTCCTGAATCACCTTGTCTAAGTCGGACTGGGTTGTACGATACGCTGTGGCAAATCTTTCGTATTCACGATACGCGAGATTGAGCTCGAATTGCTGTAATTCTTGTTGAAGCCTTTGATAGTATTTGGCCTGTTTGGCCTGTGCTTTTAGGGATTCGGTTTCGCGCTGTAATTCTTGAATGACATCATTGACGCGTACAAGATTCTGTTCCGTTTCTTCCAGTTTGCGGAGTGCCGTTTTCTTGCGATGCTTATATTTCGTAATCCCCGCTACCTCGTCAAACAGGAAACGCCGTTCTTCCGGACGAACATTGAGAATCATCTCGATTTTGCTCTGTTCCATGACAGAATAAGCGTCTACCCCGATACCGGTATCCATAAAATGTTCACGGATATCGCGTAATCGGCACGGAGCTTGATTCATAAAATAGCTGCTTTCTCCCGTGCGAGTGAGTTGCCTGGTGACTTCTATATGAGAGGCGTCGCTGGTGAGATTCTCCGTGCTCTTTGAAAAAGCGAGTGAGACTTTTGCTTTTTGCGCCGGACTGAAATCGGCACCACCGTTGAAAAGCAGCCCCTGCATATTGGTACATCGAAGGGCGCGCGCATTCTGTTGCCCGAGTACCCATCGCATCGCGTCAGAGACATTGCTTTTTCCACAGCCGTTAGGTCCAACAATCGTGGTGATGCCAGGTTCCAATATCAATTCAACTTCTTCAGCGAAGCTCTTGAATCCACTGATTTTGATACTATTTAAGTGCAAAGGTGAAACGCCTTCCAATTCTTTCTGATGCTCGAAAAATCTGATAATAACCTACATTTTATTACGTTAAGTAGTACATTTTAGTTTCAAAATTTCTATTTTATAGACAGAAACGATAAGGCGCGTTATGCATGAAACTTTCTGTGGAGATTCCGTCAGGCCCTCTCCCTTTAAGAATAAACCGCTAAACTGAAGAGCTGTACCCGTTCAGAGTTCTTTTGTATGAGTCATCACGATTACGGATTATAAGAATCCGCATTTTAAGTATCTGCGGTGCGCGCCAGTGTAAGGACATCAATTTCGGCCGGCTCAGCATTCCATAGCACCTTGACTGCCTCATGGACAGTTGCGCCCGTCGTAAAAACGTCGTCAATGAGAAGAAGGCGCTTTCCGCGGATGACTTCCGGCTTACGGATTTGAAAAGCCTCGCTGATATTTTCTTGGCGAGCTTTTTTCCCAACAAGGCGGCTCTGTTGCTGCGTATCTTTATTTCGAATAAAGGCATCTGTAACAAGCAGAACATCTGTTGTCTTTGCGATTCCTTTAGCGAGAAGTGTGGCCTGATTAAAACCGCGTTCGCGCAACCTATTTTTATGTATGGGTATCGGTAGGATAACATCGTAATCCGCAATCCGGCAATCGGTAGGAAGATTTTCTATCATGAATTGAATGAGAGGTTTCGCAAGCGTCGTTCTCTTCTCAAATTTTAAGAGGTGTATGACTTGACGGAGTGCCCCTCCGTACAAAGCGATTGTTCGAAGCTTCCCATACCGTGGTGGTTTACGTGCGCATTCATCACATGTCTCCACAGGCGGGTTCAAAAAAGAGAGTGGGAACCCACACATGATACACCAGGGCGGTTTGATTAATTGAATATCGTTCCAGCAGGCATTGCATAAGTAAGGGACAGTTTCGAGTCCGATGTCCCTTTCGCAAACGCGGCATTGCGCGGGATAGAGGAACGTAATTAGCGCTTCACTGATATGTCGATGGACATTCAGATGCTTCAACGATGGCAATCGTCTCATGATAAACATCTCACAAATGTGCGATAATCTTTTAAACTGATAGAATTCACAATTCGATTCGTCCGTTCAACGCGCGTTCGGCTGCAAGGCTAATTCGGATTGATTCAAGTGCGACTTCAGCATCTTTTAGAGACGGGGGGTGATGCGCCGCATCCCGGATTTCAGACAACCACAGTTCTTGTAAGGTTGGTTGAGGTGAGATAGGAATGGGGACGGTTTGCACGCCTGAAGGGCCCGAACAGTACCAGCCGTCTCCTTCGTTGATAAGTGTGCCGTCCGTAAGAACATACCGCTGATGTTGTTCGGCGGCTTGAATCGCTATGCCGCCCGCCCATGTCCACTGCCCGATGCCACCGCGCTTGAATTCAACAGTAATCGTATTGACAAAGCTATCGTATTGCCCACTTTCGGTTAATCCTTCGTAAGTCGCCCGGCTTTCTACGGACATTGCCCCTCCAAAGCAATCCACAATGGGATAGATATGGTAAATGAAGAAGTGGGCAGGCGTCCCGGAAATAGGGAGATTAAATAAGATTTCAGGGCGCGCCCCACGCCCTGGGGTTAATCTCAGAAAAGAAGTGAGTTGCAACGTGCCGAGCTCTCGAATTTTCGACTTGATGGCTTTGTGCGTACTAGAGGCGCCCTCCGGGTGTGAAACGCGTAGAGCGCGATGCCGCGCCTTTGCGAGTTTTACTGCATCTTCACCATCACGGAGATTGTTAGCCAGCGGATATTCAACAAAGACATGTTTATCGGCTCGTAACGAGGCGAGTGCAATCGCCCCGTGGCTATCGTTATGTGTACATATGACGACGGCGTCTACCGTGTCCTGTTCAACTAGCTGCGTCCAATCCGCAATAAACGTTGCATGATATTGGGTAGCCAGTTGATGTCCTGTCCGTTCGTTTCTAGAGGCTATCGCCGTGACATCAACGGTTTGGATTGATGAAAACCGTTCTAGGTGGTGGCGTGCCATGCCTCCAGAACCGATAATTCCGATTTTAATATGGTTCATAAAACGTATTTTTTCTCATAAAGATAATTCGATACCTTTTAAGGCAAGGGGCGCATCGTCAACAAATTCTTTATGCCCAGCCTTGGCTTTCGCCTCCAATGCGGGTGCTGCTAATTTTTTCGTAATAGCCGCTTTTACGGTAGGCTTGCAAGGGCTGCGGTTCGCGTCCCATCTCCAACCGTACCTGCTCCAACAATGGATTTACATCCGTTTCATAAGCCTGCTGCAGGATAGTCTCCGCCTGAATCAGAGCTGCCTCATCTTGTGCGGCTACTAAAGCGTCGCGTTGAACGAGCAGTGCCTTCGCATAAGCCTTTTGCAGGTTACAAACGGATTGGATGCTTGCCTCAACTTTCGGCTTTAGGTTGTGGCTCTCATCAATCATGTAAGCAATATCGGTTTCAGTGTCCGGGTGGAGTTCGGCTGCGACGAGTTCGGTATAAATCAGGAAAAGTTCCTGCGGATTGATAGAGCCGACGGTTAAATCGTCGTCGGCGTATTTTCGGCAATTGAAATGAAATCCGCCGAGTTTTCCTTCATCAATGAGATAGGCAACAATAAATTCAATATTAGTCCCTTGGGGGTGATGTCCTAAGTCTACCAGTACCTGCGCTTTTGCTCCAAGTTTCGCTGCCATCAGGTAAGCGGTGCCCCAATCGGCTAAATCGGTGTGGTAGAATGCGGGTTCAAAGAATTTATATTCAATGAGCATGCGGGTTGCCTCAGGCAGTGCGTCGTAAACCTCGCCGAGGGCCTCTTCCATCCACCGTTTTCGCTTTCTGAAATCGGCTTGCCCAGGGAAGTTGGTGCCATCAGCGAACCACAAACTGAGCAAATCTGAACCGGTTTTCTGCATGATGTCAACACACTCTAATATGTGTTCTATTGCAAGCCGCCGGGTTTCAGCGGACGGATTACAGACACTCCCGAGTTTATAAGCCTGCTCTTGAAAAACGTTTGGGTTAATAGCACCGATACCGATACCGACATCTGTAGCATATTGTTTCAACGCTTCCCAATCATCTGTCTTATCCCACGGAATGTGAAGTGCGACAGTCGGCGCGATACCGGTAAATCGGTGAACTGTCGCGGCGTCTTCCAAACGTTCCGCGGCATTTCGTGCGGCGCCGGGTTGTTCAAATACCCCAAATCGGGTGCCGGAATTTCCATAACCCCAAGATGGTGTCTCAATGTGCTGTTGCTTCAGATGTCGTTTTACTGTTTCAATGCAAATTCCTTGTTTTTCCAGCGTTTCGGCTAACAGATTATAGGCAGAACTGCTCATGTAGCTTCTCCTTCTATCAATTGATTTCTTGAATATGGTTTGCAAGTGCTTTTTTATATGGTTATTATACTACATGCTTATGTTTTTTCATAGAATTTTAAAGCTATACGCTCCTTTGGTTTTCGAGATTGTGGTGGATTTGACGAGGCAGTCGGATTTGGGTAACGGGAGAATGCAAAAAAGAAATCCGTCTACCGGGATGTTTTCGATGTCGCGTCTATTTTTAAGGGTGAGCGAAATTGCCCTTGTCACCGCAAAAGAACAGTTCACACGTTTTGGAGTGAATGTTATCCTTAGCGAAAACAGAAATTGAGGGCGGCTTGATGCTAAATATTGGAATTTTCGCGCTGTATGGGGCCGAACCGGGCAGCACATCACGTTCTGCACACTGTTCCAGTGCAATTACAGCTGCGCAAAACACACCGAACGGGGCCATCAGTCACGGAATTGAAACAATTTGTGAGACAATACGCGGATGGAGGCGTGGCAATTAGTGCCTTGACTCCTTATAAGCATCAAGCCATTCCTAGTGATACTCACAACGCCTTTAGGCGTGTGCTTCTCTGCCTTCTCTTGGAAGACTTACTTGATTTGAGTTCCCAAAACGGTTAGAACCGTATCAAGTCCCGTCTGCGCCAGAGACGACGCAGACCGTTCTATCGGTGTCCACTTATCAAGTCTACGCAGGTGTGGGTTAAACCGAACACCTGTGGGGGATACCACTGCCCCACCTACAGGGTTTAAAAGCAAACCGTGATACTTTCTATCATATCGTATCAAACATTTTTTAGGTAATATCAACTCTTTTTTTGACGCCAGCATGAGTTCGCTGGGTTGGCCCCACCCCTAAAGGATTTGGATTGTTAAGGGAGTCCCTTCACCTTCATCGTTTTGGCCGGGCAGGTACTTTTGTCTTGGCGGATTCGTAAATCAAATCCATCAATTCCGATTGGATAATCCCGTTGATTGGGCGCGTCCGGGGTTCTGCTCTTCCCAAGATAGCATCAATAAAATTATCGTCTGGATTCCCGGCATTCATGTCGGCGGTAATCGGCGGTGGCTCTAACGGCTCGCCGTCTTTCCAGACGCGAATCCATCCGCCGCTCCATCCATCTACTTCAATGCGCCCGTTATCAAAGATTAACGCCAGATGTGTGCCCCCTGGGCTTGGACAATTGCCGCTGACAGCCATTGAGGCAAGAACGCCATTTTCGAATTTAACGTTAATCGAAGAGTTGATGTCGACATCCCTGTCTTGGTTGTCGGTAAAAGCATAAACCTCAGCGACGTTAGATTCAACTGTCCAGCAGAGGCTATTGAGTAGATGTGCACCACTATCGTAAGCTTGTCCACCGCCGGAGAGTTTTGGGTTCTGGCGCCAGGTTCCGGTGGTTCCACCCTTCCACCCCTGTGTGATGTAGCCGACTACCAACTCCAGTTTACCGAGTTCGCGGTTTCGAATAGCTTCACGAATGTAATAGAAGTTAGCTGTGCAAGGCGTATTATAACCAATTGTCAATACTAATCCGGTGCCCTTAACCTTCTCAGCGAGCGTATACGCGTCCTCGGAAGAGGTTACCATAGGTTTTTCCATTAATACATGGCAGCCTGCTTCAAGTGCCTGCATTCCCTGCTCAAAATGCAGGGTGTGTGGCGTAGAAATTACGACAGCGTCCGGTTTTGTTTCTCCAAGCATGTCGGCAATGTTATCGTATGCACCTGGCCGCGGTGTGAGCCCTGATAGGTTCCTATCAATGTATCCGTTGGCAATGTCGGTATTGACATCACAAGTGCCGACAATTTGTACATCAGGGTTTGAATTCATACGCCTCGCGTGGCCGGATGAATTTCCACCACACCCAATCATAGCAAGCCGAATTTTAGACATAGTATTCTCCTTTTGGGAAATAAGAGTTGAAAATCGCAGGGCGCGAGCTATCAGGCTGCTCCTAACTCTGCGACGCTCAGCGCACCAGCACCGAACACTCGTGTAAATGTTGTCCCGTGGCGGGACTGTGTCTCACCATGCATGTAGCAAACGCTGAATGCCCGCCGTGGAATACGAGTTTGGTTTGTCCCGGAACTGTGAAGCAACCAATTGTGCAGCAATACTACCTCACCTGCCTTCAATTGGAGTGGTACCGGTGTAGACTTCGCAACGATGTCGTCAATTTGTTCCTGCGACAAAAAACCGGAACCGTGGGATGGATTGATAAGAGCATGATGCGACTTCGGAATGATATGTACACAGCCGTTCTCGACTGTCGCCGTATCCAAAGCGGTGTAGATGGTAATCTGCGGGTCGCGTTCCAAGTCTGTCCATCTGTCTTGGTGCCAGACGAGGTAGGTGCCTTCGCCCGCCGGTTTATTCATAAACATCGCGCGGAAACATGCGATAGGAGCATTCTCTCCATAAATCTTTGCGCATACCTCACGAAAAATAGGTTTCTGAAGATATCTCAAAAAGTAAGGGTCCAACTCCAGATTCTGAATTTTTCGATACAACAGCGTCGCGCCTTTATGCCCTTTGGACTGTGGGCCGGGCGAATGTTTCCCCGGTTCCCGATCCAGTTGCATCATGATTTTTTCATAATCCAGCGGTGCTTTACCGAGCATGATATCATCCATACGTTGTTGTAACTGTGCGAATTCAACGTCGCTGGCTACCTGCCCGATGCGAACGTAACCGTTTTCCCAAAAGTGTTCCCACTGTTCAGTCGTTATCTGTTGTCCCATGGAAGCACCTCCAAATTTGAGATGAAAATGTTGTGCTTTTAAAGTATAACACATCTCTGCGCAGAATCTGACAAAAAAGTGGGAACCGACATGGAATAATCAGCTATCACCGTTTGTCGGCGAGATGAGAGTTCCTCATGGCGATGCTGTGCTGTGATAGACGAGCCTATTTTTGAGAATCATTGCGGTGATTTCGATTCTTCCTGCGTCCCATCGAAAGAGAATCAAATTCGCGGAATTCTTCCTTTTTACGAGCACGTCTTTGCTCGGGTTCCCGATTTGTTCTTCCCGCCCTAAGAGACGCGCTGGATGTATGGTGGCTAATGTCACCGCTTCCGCAAGCGACATTTTTGTAAATTTTACACTGTTTTCTATGCCCCGGGCGAGTTCAATCGCGGCGCCGGCGAGATACTCAGTTCCAACTAAACGGACACACCGTTCCGTTGTTAATTCCACCGTTTTTCCCGCAAATTGATAGCGCCCGGAATCCATTCCGGCTAAAGCGACTGCATCACTAATGAGAATGCAGCGCGAGTGGGTTTTCGCGCGAACCATAGATTTAACGACAGTAGGGGGCAAATGGTGTCCATCAACAATCAGGCTTGCCCAGAGTTCGTCGGCGGCGAGTTGTTCCCAAATGTAGTTCGGATGCCGGCGAAGCTGCGCATGTGCCCCGTTGCCGAGATGTGTGGAAAGTTTCGCTCCCGCCCGGATTGCCGCCTGGATATCCGTTTCTGTGGCGTTTGTATGGCCCACCGCTGCGACAATCCCGTCATCAGTGAGTTTCTCAATAAACGGAATCGCGCCCTCTCGCTCCGGCGCCAGGGTTACCAGACAGATTTTTCCGTCTGCGATATCCTGCCACCGCTGAAATTCATCCCAATCCGGCTCCCTAACGTGCGCTAATGGATGCGCCCCTCGAGGGCCATCCTCCGCAGAGATGTAAGGTCCTTCAAGGTGAATCCCCAAAATCGAATGAGCGGACATTGAATCTGCTTTGCACGCTGCTACAATCACTTGCAGGGAATGGCAAATTTGCTCGAACGAACCTGTCACCACTGTTGGACAGAAGAACCCGGTGCCAACTTTCCAGAGTTCGCGAACCATTGCACTCACATCTGATTGAACAACCGTGGGAACATTGATATCAAATCCGGCGAAACCGTTAACCTGGATATCTATCAGTGCCGGAGCAAACCACAAGTCTGTCGGTGCGTCGGTTACTTCGCGAAGCGACTGCACCCGTTTGTCAGTCAGCCCAATTTCAATCGGTGTATTGTTGAAAATAGAAGTCCCACGGAATTTCATCACAACATGTCCCCGCTAAATAATTTCAGGTTATCTCTGATGATAATCGAAAACCGATTGATTTCCTGGCAAAAGATGTTATAATTCTTCGCCAAGAAATCCGCTAAAACTCATTGTACACTTTTACTGGCTGCCCGGTTTTAATCGATTCCCACGCCGCAACGCCCACAGCGATAGATTTGGCGCCATCAACCACGTTCGGGGACGGTTCTATGTCCGCCTCAAGGCATTCCTGAAAATGCCGCATGTACCGGATTACCGATTGCCCATGTCCATATACACTGGTATCCACCTCAGGGGGACACGTCATTTGAAAAGGTTCTCTCGCTGTCATCTTGTCAAGCATCAGTTTTACCTGGCCGCCTTTATTATCGGTAAAGTCCCCAATCATCGTCCCTTTGCTTCCGTAAATTGAGAACTGCATCATCGGCATCGGTGGGTGGACGATATCATAAAGCCCCATCGCTCTAGCAATCTGCCCACTCTTAAACTTGAGATTGAGCAAAAAGTTATTCATCATCGGGTACTCTGGTGTCAGGGCGCCTTTCATTCCGTAGGCATGAACCTCTTCGACATCACCGATGAAGCTACGCAAGATATCGACAGGGTGTACAACGCCCCCGAACATGAGTTCTTGCGGTTGATGCAGTCGCCACGGCGTAACATCGTAAACCTCGCGCATATCATGGACATAGTATGCATCCGCCACCATAATATCGCCCAAATCCCCGTCATCAAACAATTTTTTCATCGTCAAAAATTGCAAGTCAAACCGCATTGTCTGCCCGACGAGAAACTTCACGTCATGCTTGTGCACTAACTCGACAAGGTGCTTGGCATCATCTAAACTTGTTACCATCGGTTTTGTGCAAACCACGTGTTTTCCTGCCTCAATGGCGGCAATACAGTGTGCTGCGTGAAGATGATCAGGTGAGTATACCGCGACGACGTGAATGTCATCACGTCGTACCAACTCCCGATAATCCGTCGTCCAAAAACTGACGCCAAGCTGATTCGCGTAGTTTTCAAGGGCACCCGGCTTTCTCGCGCAAATCCCCCGGAGTTCATAGTTAAGATGCGGTACATCTTTCAACAGTGCGGTAGTTGAACCCATGTTGTTCGGATTCATTCCAATAACGCCTAATCCTATTGCCATTTTCGCCTCCCGCCTCGTCTTTTGTCGATAGAAGCGATAAACCTCCCTTGCCATGAATCTTCACGTATCCATCTTGCGGGAGTCACTTTCCATTGATTTATCCTCATCTTATCAGAAACGCTTTTTATTGCCAAGGCTTCCCGAATTTTGCCGTAGTGCGATTTCGTTTTTCGTTAAAAATGCGGGCGACATGGAAGACGCCCCGGTGCGAGTCAAGCGCTACGGCACGACGGGCCCAGCAAATCCATGAAAACGAATCTTCTTTGCTATTTTTCTTTGAAAGATTTGAAGGAAAAGATTATAATTGCATTATGGAATCACAATTTAACCTATTCGGAGGTTTTTTATGGATACGGTTCACAGCCGTGTACGCTGGTGGCCCTTACTGATTATTACGATACTTGCCATCTTAGGAATTGGAATCGTTTGGGGCTTCAATGCTGAAGCGCGTGAAAGCAAAGGGCTGCTGACAATTACCATACTTATCTTGACACTGTTCTTAGGAACCGTGTGGCTGTTATTTCTCTCCGGCTTAGCATGGCGGTTACGGCTCTTCGGCCTTTTAATCATTTTAGGAGGAATTGCGCTTTTCGGTATTATCTTCCGCATTAGCGGCGTGCGGGGCGACTTGATGCCTGTCGTGGAATGGCGATGGGCGAAAAAAGCATCAAACGCTGTATCCGTATCTAGGGGGCAAGGTATCATCCCCACAACACAAAGTAGAATTCCGACAACAGATTACCCACAATTCCTTGGCCCAAACAGGAACGCGGTACTCCCCGACATCCGGATAGAACGCGATTGGGAGACACATCCCCCCAAACTCGTCTGGAGGCGCCCTATCGGGGCGGGCTGGGCAGCGTTCGCCGTTGTCGGTAATTCCGCAATTACACAAGAACAGGACGGCGATTGGGAGAAGGTAGTCTGTTATGAATTGACAACGGGTGAGGTGAAGTGGAGCCATCGTGACAAGGCACGGTATGATTCAGCATTAGCCGGGTTAGGGCCGCGCGCTACCCCGACGATTACCGGTGACAAGGTTTACACCGTCGGTTCCACGGGTATTTTCAACTGTCTCAATTTTGAGACAGGCGAACAACTCTGGACAACCAATATCTTTGAACAGAACGACGCGGAGCTACCGCCGTGGGGAGTGAGTATCTCACCGCTAATATACGAGGAGCTTGCTATCGTCAGTGCTGGCGGCGCCGTTGCGTATCACAAAGATACAGGCGACATTGTATGGCGGGGGCACAGAACGGGCACTGGCTACAGTTCACCGCTTTTAACAACGCTTGCAGGCACCCCGCAAATCGTTATATTTAATCAAGGACTTGTCACATCACATGAACCGGCGACAGGCGAACTTTTTTGGAAGCAATCGTGGCCGAAGGTTGAATGTGTTTCACAACCGCTGCCGCTTTCCGATAACACCCTATTTGTTTCAACCGCTTATGGTATCGGTACGAAACGGTTCCAAATTGAACGTAACCCGAACGGCGGTTTTAACGTTTCACTTTTATGGGAGACGATACATCTCAAAGCAAAATTTACCACCGTCTTCTATCATGAAGGCTATCTATACGGGCTTGATGACGGAATCTTCGCTTGTATCAATTCGGCGGACGGTAAACGACAATGGAAACAGGGGCGATATGGGCATGGGCAAGCGCTGTTAGTTAAAGATGTCCTGCTTCTGCTCACTGAATCTGGCGAATTGGTGTTGATAGAACCGAATCCCACCGGACTGATTGAACTTGCGCGACATCAGGTCTTAGCAGGTAGAACCTGGAATACCCCCGCGTTGGCTGGCAGCTACCTTCTTGTGAGAAACGGACGGGAAGCGGCCTGCTATCAATTGCCAATTGTCGATACGAGCATCAACGGCAATCAATAGTTTTTTTAGGGAAAAGTTAGGATAAGGAAAAAAAAGGAGCATGGAAAAATACACAAAGCCTTTCAGCTTACTTGCCAATCCCAGTCTTTCATTAGGTAGACTGTTAATTTGTTGCGGTATATGGTTTTTAATTCCCGTGTTTACGGTGGACGCGGTAACCTATCGGAATATTCCGAAGCGACACCAGCACACGATTGATTCACCTTTGGAAGCCACCTTTGAAGTCTATATCAAAGGGCATCGGAAACGCTACCGTTTAGCTGCAACCGAACGAACCAGTTTCGTCGTCTATGACATCACAAAAGGCGAAAAACTGGTTTCGATTAACGAAGAACGCCCGATGATGGCCGCCTCCCTGATTAAAAACTTTGTCATGCTCGCTTATTTTCATGAAGTTAAACGCGGGCGAAAAGCGCACACCAATTTAAATCGGCGCCACCTTCGGAGAATGATTCAGTCGAGCTCAAATCCATCCACCAATCATTTTATCCGATTGCTTGGTGGCCCGCGGCGGGTGAATCAACTCTTGAAAGCCAACTACCCGTACTTTAAACAGACGCGGATTGTGGAGTACATTCCGCGGAGTGGACGCACTTATCGGAATATGACATCCGCCCGAGACTTGAACAAGTTCGGTGTACAGTTATGGAACGGAAATCTACCGCATTCTGACAAAATGAAACACTACCTCGGACTCCGAAACGGGGATTACATCTACAAAAAGACGAACATCCCATCAACGGTACGTGTCTTCAACAAAACAGGGACTGTGTACGGACTGGTAGGGGATAGCGGTATCCTCGTGCTCAAGGATACTCGCGGTAATTCACGCCCCTATATTTTTACCGGTATGATTGAGGACAGAACGAAAACGAATACGAGAAATCGGCGTGCCTCTTTTGGTGCATGGGTAACCCCGCGCGCGAATATTCTGCGAAGACTCTCCGAACGTGCATATTGGTATATCTACGTGAATCATTATGGCGGACGCGCACCCCGTCGGTAACTTCTGTTTTACTCGGCATTTACGAACCTTATCTGATACTACCGGAACCAAATTATCATGCGACGCGTCAGAGACATCGGCAGGCGAATTGAGCTCGTTTCAATGGATTTACATTTTCACGACATCACTATCGCCCTATATCGCCAAGAACACAATCGGAAACCTATTTTCCGGGTTCATACTTACAGTAATCTTGATGGTGCCACCGCGCGAATCCACGGCGTGTCCCTCGCTATGAAAACGTTAGGTGGAATGTTAAAAACACCCGACGGCGCTCTCTATTTCCCGTGTGGTACTGCACATGAAGCGGCATGTCGCCGGGTCTTCTTGGAAGCATGCAAGCTTTCGCCAGAGAGTGCGCCGGCGGAATCACGGCCCTTACACACGTTAGATAAGAAGTTGCGAATGACAGTCACTGCGCATTCTAGTGGAAGCGGCAGCTATCGCGTAACCGCAGCGTCAGAGACGCCGAACGCAAAACGCAGGATTTCAGCAATTGCGAACGGGTTAATGAAATTAGGAGAAATGGAGCGCGTAGGAGAATCTTATGATACAGTAACCTTCCCATGTGAACACGCTCATGATGCACTCGTTGGGCTTTTATTGGTTCGGGCCCCAAACGTACGCGTTGTCAGGCGAGAGGAAGAGATGGGGGGAAAACGCGGCGTCCTCTCCGCACCGGGCCAACAACTGTAACAGCGATGCTGAGGTAACCCGCCGTCTGGTGAGGTAACCTTATTCCGGATGCCAAGAAAAAGGGGAATCCCCATGCAAAAGAGAACTCCAAAACCGATGACTTCCCGAGAACGCGTGCTGGTAGCGCTTCAAAACCTACCAACAGATAGAACCCCTGTCTGCAATCCCACCTCCGTGGCCACTGTCGAACTGATGGATTTGGTAGACGCGCCCTTCCCGCAAGCAAATAGGGAACCCGAACTTATGGCACGGCTCGCCGCTACTGGCTATACAGAACTCGGATTTGATTCTATTATGCCAGTCTTCACCATTATCCAAGAATCTAGTGCCCTCGGATGTAAGATACAGTGGGAGCAGAAAGATAATTGGCCCACTGTGCGAATGCAGGAACCGATATGGGAAGATGTAGACGACATCTCCATTCCTCACGACTTTTTGACACATCCGGATACCCAATGCGTCCTGAATGCCATTAAAATTCTGAAAAAAGAATACGGTGATGAAGTCGCTGTCATCGGAAAAACTATGGGGCCCTGGTCCCTCGGATACCACGGCTTCGGTGTAGAACCCTTTTTGCTAATGTCACTGGATAACCCGGGCAAAACTAAACTTGCCCTCGACAGGATGAAGGAAGCAACCGTGCAATTCGGAATCGCTCAAATTGAGGCGGGGGCGGACGCACTCACCCTGCCGGACCACGCAACCGGTGACCTCGTCAGTGGTGAATACTACCGGCGCTATCTCCGTGAGCTACACATCGAATTTGCAGAACGGATACCTATTCCCCTCATCCTACATATCTGTGGCCGGACTGTCGACAGAATGGAGTACATCGCACAAACCGGAATGGCAGCCTTCCACTACGATTCGAAAAATAAGCCGCAAGAATCTATGGATATTGTGAATAACCGTATCGCGCTTGTCGGGAATATCAACAACCCTGAAACCCTATTTGCTAAGGAACCGGAAGACGTTAAAGCCGAAGTGACGAAAAATCTGGATGCCGGCGTTCCGCTCATCGGCCCGGAGTGTGCAATCCCGCTTCAAACCACGATTGAAAACCTTCAGGCAATTCCGGAGGCGGTTCAAGAGTGGCACGCGGCACAGATATAGCGAAAAAGGGAGAAAGGGTTTTAAGGTAGATGTTTCAGATGCAGTGGCATCTCACCTTGTTCGCCGATGATAACACCACCACTCCAGCACCAATATGAGAAAACCGATGAGTGCGGGCAAACGCCATACATCCTGCATGATAGGTTGCCAAATTATTTCTTCATCGTGCCCCGCCGGTGCTACCGGCAACGTTGATGGCGTTAAAAGCGCGGATTCCTCCGGGTTGAGCAGGTTAACAGTGAAACGTTCGAGCGGTGTATCCTCAACTAAAACAGTGTAGGTGCCAATCAAATCCGTATGTGTAAAGATAGCGCCATTTAGCTCAATCGCCGTTCCATCGGGTTTTCGTACGCGAATATCCGATGTCTTTTCGGTGGGAACAACAATTCGCACACTTTCACCGGTGCGGAAGGCATGTGGCGTTGCATCCTCCCGATACATAAGTGGTTGGAGCGGTGAAGTCCTCGCTTCCAACCAGTTCAAACACTGATAAATAAAGCGTGGGACGGCCGGAATCGTGAGAGCGAATTCAGAAATTTCAGGATTGAACGCATCAAATTCAAGAACCAATAGGTGTCGGTTTCCGACATCAGTCCCAAGCCATATCAGTGAGCCGCTCTCCGTTTCAGCCAGAGAACGTCCCCAAGGCGGCAATTCTCTAGACACAACTTTCCTCACCGGTAGCCCTATGAGGGATATGCCTTTCATCACGAGATGTGTTTTGTCTTCATCAATAACCTGAAGCGATTTCCCGTTGGGTGCTGCTTCAACACTATTCGGCGGAAGTAAACCGTCTTGCTCTCCAACAGTTGGATTAATAAAGATAACACCGCCGTTCGGAACGGTATCAGGAACAAATCCATCGAAAATGGTCAGATTTGCATCGCCCCTTCCGTGATAGGTACCCGTTGAGACGCGCCTCAGCTTCACATGGTTTCCGTACGTTCTCAAAAGCGCGTTCAATAACGGTTGTTCCCTATCACTGACTAACTGAATGTAAAACGTGGGCTGTGCACGTAGCAGTGCGGCGGCACTATTATCAAGGAGAAAGTCATCTTCCACCTCAAGATGTGCGCTCATAACCAAGCCGTCTAAGCCGGATGCATCTCCAGAAAATAGGACAGTCTGTGTTTTTCTGGCGGGAATAGAAATCGGTTCGGGTTTTTCATCAAGGAGGTTGCCCTCTACTTTTAACGCAACGTCGAGTTGCACGAGGGCATCCGTCCAATTTTGAATGCTGATGAGTACTAAGTACTGTCCCTCTTTCATCTCCACCCTGAATTGCGCGATTTCGACATTCTTCGCTTTTCCACCGACACCAATTTTATAGAGAGGCAGAGATATCTGAGGAAGATTGTGGAAGCTATCACTGATGAAGAATACCCTGTCTTGCGCTGAATCTGCATAGTGAGCTGCAGCATCAAAAACAGTGCGGAAGCCGTCGACGGCGTGCGTAGGTACAATATTTTTAACTGCCTGCCGTAGTTTTTCGGCGTCTGTCGTGAACGCTTGTTGGATATAAGTTTCGACACCATGTGTCACCAACACCATCATTTCATGCTTTGCGGAAACCTCTCGTATGAGTCGCAAAGCTTCCTGCTTTGCCAGTTCGAGCCGCGTTTTTCCCGTCTCTTTGGACTGCATACTGGCGGAATTGTCAATAATCAGAATCGATTTTCCAGGCATCAATCCGGCGCGGTAAAGCACAGGACGGGCAACACTTAACGTGAGTAACAGTAGAAATAGTCCTTGTAATAACGGAAGGAGGTAGTTGCGAAGTCGCTGAAATGGGACGTTTGCTTTGTTATCCTCAGCGGCGGGTAGCCACAGCATGATGCTGGGTACACGGTAGGTTTGCCGGCGCAACTTTAGAAAATGAAGTGCGAGGACAAGCGGAATAGTTAACAGAAGGTAAAACGCAGAAGGATTTAAAAACTGCATTTTTCACATCTCGCGGGCGGCGGAAGATTTCTAAGGCAATTAAATTATAGTAGATTTTAGAATGCTTGATGTCGTACCGGCTGCGAAACTTGCGGGTGCACTTTACAGACGCGCATTTTGCGGGCTTGCTTTAAAAAGGAATGTATTTTTCTAATTCACTATAATTGTGGCGATTTCACGTAACGTTCAAGAAATCACGTTACAATTCCGTTGCGAGCTTATTCCGATACATTTCCCTCTTTCTCCTTTAGATTCTGCATCACCTCATCCGCTTGCTGTTTCCCGAGCGTCCCATAGTCTTGCAGACGTTCACAAGCCTCGTAAACCTTATCATGCTGCTCGAGTTCCAGATAGATATCGGCTAAGTTTTTGTGCATTTCCCTGAACACGCCGGGCCAATTCCGTTCGCCTTCCTTGCTGATGATGCGGGTTGCATTCTTAAGAGCGAGGTCAACAACCTCATCCAGCATCTCCTTTTCCTCTACCGAAATAGTTGCTTCTTCACGTTTCTTATTGTATTCCTTCAGTTCACTGAGTGCTTTGTCGCATTCGTTGTATGTTTTTTCAATGCTCAAGGCACCTTCAAAAATTTTTGATAAAAATCCAAATTTCATATGCTCTCCACCACTTTTCCGTCTCGTTTTTATCAGAAACGAGACGGTAGTGCACCGCCCCGTTCTTTCCTTGAAATTAAAAACTGGCTTTCAGTTCACCCCAAGTGGTTGCCAACTTGTCGCGTGCGTGAACAGCAAGGACACCTGGGATGCTCAACGCCATTGACTCCTGAATCTCTGCTGGGGTTAACGCTTTAGCGTAGATGACAACTTCATCAATAATGGCGTCTTCCACCTTATGGAGAGTTGGGTTTTCACCTGCCCCGATGTAAATTGAAGCCTCTTTGAATTTTGGCCACTTAAAATTCTCCGGTTGCTCACCGATAAACTTCCCGTTGACATAAATTTTTCCATCTTTTCCATCCGCGACGAGAACGTAGTGGTACCATTCATCCAATTCGAATTGGTAGTTCGCCAACTGTTTATCGGCATGATGTCCTGCATCCCAAAACGGGTTAAATCCGGGGTTTACCATCGTCCTGAATTCACAACATCCCCCGTCAACGGCTTCAATCGAGATAATTCCATCGTACGCCGCGTGTTCATTTAGGTAGAACCAGGCTTCCATCGTAATCTCGCCCTTTTCGCCAATTGGGACAATAAAATCGTTGGCGGGCGTCATCTGGACAATGCCGCCCCCGCTCAAATGGACAGCTTTTTTGAATTTTCCATCAACGAGAGAACCTTTTCCAACCAGTTCGGCATCGTTGCCATTACCGGAGTCATCTCGAAACTCTTTTCCGTTCAGCTTATCAAACGAGTAATAAACAAGGATGTCCTCCTCTTCAACCGCGTCAGCAAAATCGATGGTGAAGAGACACATGGGTAAAAGCACTAACATGAGCCATGTGAGTTTATTGTCCGTACTTTTTAGATTTCCGTGCATTTGTTTTTCCTCCGTGTCTTTAAGAGGTTTTGTTAAACAGGGGTGGAGTAATTGGCGGCAAACCTCTCAACCGCGTCGCCCCCGTCAATTGCAAAAATGGTAACAGGTTTTGCGTAAGTCTTGTCGGTTTTGAGTGAGTGTACAGTCGGCTGATAACCCACCGTGATACTCACAACGCCTAAAGGCGTGTGCTTCTTACCTTCTCTTGGAAGGCTAACTTGATTTGAGTCCCGAAAACGGTGTCCACTTATCAAGTCTACATAGGTTCGGATGATATCGGATACCTACGGGGGATACCACTGCCCCGACTACAGGGTTTCTCATGAAACCCTGATACTTTGTCAGAATGTTACTCGCCCCCACAACGTCTCTGTGTCCTTGCCACTCGCATTGGCGACAATGGTAAGTCCTACCACTTGGTTTCTTTCTATGCCCGCAAGACGGGCAGGTTTGAGACGTATATGCCTCGTCTTGTGTGTCAATGAGGATACCGACGGCTTTTGCTTTGTAGATTATCATGTTTTGGAGCTTAGAGAACGCCCACTGGTGCAACTTCTGGTTGGCTTTTTTGCCATATTGTATGGATTGTCTTATGTGCTTTATGTCTCCAATGACAATCGTTTCTATCTTTCGCGCGCGGCAAGTAGAAACAAAGCGTGACGTTATTTTATGACGCATGTCACGCAACTGCGCGGTTAACTTCTGTAGGGTTCTATTCTTGAGGCGGTTGAGTTTTTTCCAGCGTCTGCTATATCTCATGCAACGCGATAAGGCTTTATTGATACTCGACTTAAATTTGTTCTGATACCTCACAACACTGCGGATTTGCCTACCATTGTAGATGTCGGCATGGATACCGTCAAAAGTAACCATCGGGTGGATTTCGCCCATATCTACTGCAACTGCCGAACCGACTTTTGCTGTCGCCTTTTTCGGCGTTGTGGCGTATGTCGCATGAAACGCGTATTGTTTTGTTCTTCGATGATACACGAGTGAGACTTCCGCAGGTACGACGTTATGGAACTTTTTATCACTCTTTATCCAAAGCGGGGCTCTTCCTTTGCCCATAGACAACCGTAGTTTGCCACGCTGATAGGAAATGCCCGTTGCTCGCCATGTGAACGTGTGAAACTTCCGTGTTTTGTTTGGCGATTTCGCGTTCGGATTCGATTTTCGGTTAGCAAAGAAAGAGCGTCGCGCGCCGCAATAATCGTCTATAATCGCCTGCACTGAATGGGCGTGGCACGGATACCTTTTGAATTTCAGATATGCCTTGAGTCCGCTGTCCGAAAGCCAAAAGCCTTTCTGCTCATGCGTTTTGAACGCCAGCGAAACGGTTTTAGAATAGATACGTCCACCAAGCCGATTTATCCCGTCAAGTTGCCCTGTCGGCTTGGCAGTCGCTAAAATATAGGTGCGGTATTCTTTCTTCGATTTAGACACGCTTTTGCTCCTCGATATATGCTTTGACTAGGGATACACTCCCACCCGAAGATATGAACGTTGAGCCTGTCCAAAGACACGGCAAGCGGGATTTGAGGTGTCCAAACCCCTCACGAAGTCTTTTGGAAGTATAACCTTAATATAATATCACACATTTTTTAGATAAGCTCAACGCTTTTTTTGACGCTAGCACGAGTTAGCTCGGTTGGACCCGAAGCCTAAAGGCTTGGGATTGTTAAGGGAGTCCCTTCAAAACGTGGATGATTATAATTTAAGTTTAAGTGATAGTTCAAGTTGAACCTAAAAAATCGAGGATTTTGATTAAATAATCGTGTAGAAACGAATAGGACTTCTAAATCTTGCGACATCGCATTTCAACTGTAGGCATCATAGCAGATTTAACAAAAATTGGTAACAAAAAATTAGCATCAAGATGGCGGGTTAACTGCTTTATCCTGAAACGTTAACTTCCAGTGGGCTTCTACAGCGAAAACAATATATAAATTTCTTTAATCTGACCGGTTTTTCGGTTGTCGCTTCAGTGGTAAGCGTTTCGAATTCCGACTGAAATTTCTCATTTTAAAGCCTTCGTCTTAGTTAACGATACGGAAAACCCATCTTCCGGCTTATTAGCGCACTCGGCTGATGAGGTGGGCTGAAATGCAAAATTGGCATCATTTCATGAGCCATGCTATCATACCCGGCATGACATTTATTGAAGCAATCCTCCTTGGTGTTTTACAAGGCTTAACCGAATTTCTCCCTGTAAGCAGTTCGGGGCACCTTGTTTTAGCACAAACGTTCCTCGGACTGAAGGAGCCGCTAGTCTTCTTTGACGTGATGTTGCACCTGGGCACGTTAGCTGCGATTCTCGTTGTTTATCGCCGTGCAATTGGTAGGCTATTAAAACCCGTCGTAAATCCGCAATTTTATCGCCATCCAATTACGTCCTTCAATACCTCCAAAGAACTTAAATTTATCAAACTAATCCTGTTAGGTTCTATTCCGACGGGGGTTATCGCGTTACTTTTTAAGGGCCAACTCGAGTCCATCTTTGATAAGGTTCAGATTGTAAGCGTGATGTTAGTCGTCACCGGTGTGATTCTCCAATTGCCTCGGCTGAGGAAAACGCGCGGGGCCCCGGAGCAACTTAAGGCTTATCACGCGGCGCTTATCGGGATAGCCCAAGGGTGTGCGATTACGCCGGGCGTTTCTCGTTCGGGGACAACCATCTCGACAGCACTATTGCTAGGTATCCCTTCAAACACCGCTGCGGAATACTCCTTCCTGCTTTCCGTCCCGGCGATACTCGGTGCGGTGGCGCTCAAAATGCAGGATGTCGTTGAGACTGCATTACCTCTCCACATCATCGCGAGCGGCATGTTGGCATCGTTTCTTGTCGGCTATATCGCCTTGCGGTTGCTGTTAGGGATACTAAACCGAGGCAAATTCTCGGTTTTTTCCTATTACTGCATCGCGCTAGGGCTTGTCTCCTTCTTGATAGCCCGAATCCAATAGGTTGCGACGCACCCGAACGTCTTCTTTGGGAAGAACCGCCTATCGGTTAATACGCCGATGCTGTGCAGGATATTGCATACCTTTTTATCACTTTGAATCGTGTTTCGAATCCATTTCTTCCCGGTGCAGGCATAGATTGCGCTGGCGAGATACATGATTAACGGTTTGGGTCTAAAACGTTTAAGATAGCTAAGCGGAAACCCTAGCCCGTGTCCAGAAATAGCAAGCGTTCCGCCGGGTTTCAAAACACGAACGAGTTCCATTAAAGCAGCTCTGTCATCGGGAACGTGCGGCAAAACGAGGAAGCAGGTTACCAAGTCAAACGTTTCACGCTTAAATGGGAGGGCCGGTAAAGCCGCCTGAATTTTTCGTACCGTGTGCTTGTTGTCTGACAATACCTCAGCCGCCGGATTAAACGCCAAGAACGTCATGTCCGTATCAATTCCTACCAGTAGTTCTGGTGCCTGGGCAGCAAGCGCGACGAGCAGATTTCCTGCGCCGCAGCCGACATCCAGGGCCTTTTTTCCAGTCGCATTGATATCCAAGAGCTGCATCTGTTTTCGCGTTTTACCGTGTTCCAATTCGCGATATGCGTTCTCAATATACGCGCGATGCCATTTTCCCACCCCCTGTTTCACCTTCACCTCCGCTGAAAAAACCGATAGAGCCGTTGCGGAATCCCGGTCAGCTCGGCCCGGAATAAGCGCAGCGTTGCATCATCGCTAATCGGAATAACTTTTAACCGGTAAGTGTCTGTCTGGGGAGTATTCCACCCCACATCTGTCGTCCGGGCGGAGCGGAAGCCACACATTTCGACAATCTCAAGCTCGCGTGTCGTCCAGTTCCCATTCGGATAACTGAAATGTGAGCATTCAATACCCAATAGCTGCTCTAAATCCTGCTTGCTGCCGAGAATCTCTTTTTCACACTCGGCTCGTGTGCAGCGCGGCAGAATTGGATGAAATTGGGTGTGCGGTTGGAAGTCGACGTGCGTTGCCATCTGTGTGAACTCTGTCAAATTGAGCGCTTGCCGTTCCGTAAATTCCATCTCATGCTCAAAATTAGCATCGCGTTTCAAGCGTAACACCCGTTCGGCATTCCTCATTTTTTTTAACCGTTCCTTATAACGTCTTGACTGCCCCGCTATTTTGAACCAGAAGTGCCGGTGGGTATTGATAATCTGAGTACAGACGTAGAGTGTCGGCCGAATCTGATATTTTTTCACAAGCGGCAACAGCGCGAAATTTCCTGCATAACCATCGTCAATCGTAATCACCACACTCTTTGCGGGTATCTGTGAAAAATTTTGGCAATGCATCGCAGAAATGAGGGTATCCAGGAGAATAATTTTATAATGCCTTGAAAGATAGGCGAGATGCCTCTCGAAAACTTGCGGTTTCACATCGTGATACATCAGGATACCGACACGGTTGCGGCATATCCATTCCCGAACCAAGAACGGTATGCCCGATAAACAGAGCGCGGCTGCAACCACATTTTTAATAATTTGACGCATCTGTTCCTTTCTGTCTTTTTTCAAGGTTCCAAGTGCGTGCGCCCTCCCCTCGTCTGCGAGGAGATATCGGCTAAGCACCTGGCGGGCGCTCCCATAATTATAGGGTTTCCTATAAAACGCTTTGATAAATTGCTTCTAACTTTCGCAGAGATTTGGCATTGTCGAATTTTTCCTTAATCGTTAGACATGCGTTTTTCCCCAACTCGACGGCGAGCCCCGGCTCCGATAAGAGCCGACGTAGTGCCATTGCCAACGCCGCTGGATTCTGCGGTGCAACACACAATCCATTTTTCTCATGGGCAATCAAATCCACGATACCGCCTACCTCCGATGCGATACACGGTAATCCGACGCTCATCGCTTCAATCAGCGCATTCGGGGAGCTTTCATGGAGAGACGGCAGCACGAAAATATCTGCTGCGGTTAACACCGAAAACACGTCATCACAAAATCCGGGGAACGCCACCTGTGATGTGAGGCCGCATTTCGCAACGCGGTCACGTAATTCCGACGCCAGCTCTCCTTCACCTAGGAACGTGCATCGCCACGTCAGTGTGTCGTCCTCCTTCAGTCTGTGCAGCGCTTCTATCAGATAACGATGTCCCTTTTCTGGCGAGAATCGCCCCACACTCACAATCAATTTTTGCTTCGGGCCGTTCTCCTTTACGGGGGCAACAACGTCGGGCAATTCCAATAGGTTCGGAATGGCAATAATTTTTTTCTCCGGATACTGCTCACAGAGGGTACGCTGAATTTGTTCTGAATTCGTCAGCAAGATATGTGCTGTGTCATAGATAATTTTCGCGGTAAACCAGCGGCGAATTCTGCCATACCTGGATTGATAATCACCGCGTTGGGATGCGATAAAAGGAACACACCGCCAAAAACCGAGCTTCCGGGACAAACCACAGAGAAAATTCGAGTACCACAACCAACTATGAACGAGTTCCGGCTGAATCGCCCTGATAATCCCCGCTAAACCGAACGCTTTTTCCACGAGGTGTGCCCGCCTGCCCGCCTTCCCAATGCAGATAACGTCCCGCACGCACGCAGACGCACGCAGCTTATCTACGTACGCCCCCATCGAACGACTCAACACCACATAAACCTCATATCGCTCAGGTGACAATCGCGCAACCGTCTTGAGTAGCTGCGTTTCCGCACCATCTTTGGACATGGAATCAATAACGTAGAGGATTCGCATCTTTCCCCAATTAAAAAGAACCGAGCTTTGACACCCTTTCCAAGATGTCTTTTGAAAACGATGTCTTTTGAAAACCAGGCAAAATCTGAACTACCAATACGTATAAAGCAGAATTTCAGAAACGATGAGCTGCACCACCAGCATCCCCGAAACCCAGTAAAAATCTGAGCGAGGCCGTTCTGTCAAGTACTTCGCAACCGGAATAATCAGAAACGGTACCATGAAAATCCAGATTCGCTCCACCTCCATCGTGAACAACGTGGAAAAAGTGAAAAAGAGGAGCGTTATTAAATAACCGAGCGCGAGATTTTTGTCATTACCGGTTTGCCGATGACGAATTGATGAACCCACCGTCTTTATGAGCTTCCTCAGCCATACCACTGTTACCGGTATCCCAATCCCAATCAGAAACGCGAACAGATTCGCGAAACTCAGATGGAAATACCGTCCCAGACTCTCATAACCTGTTCCCATGCCCGCCTCATCTTTTTTTATCGATGCCCAGAGTGCATCAACCGGTCGGAATCCTGTCAGGACAAAAAGCAAGAGGTAAAATCCAATGAATGTAGCCCCCGCCAGCAGAAGGACTTTCACATGCGCCCGAAACGAAGCACGTGCTTCAGAATAGCAGAGCGAAAGCAGCGGCAAAACGCACAGAAAAAATCCGATAACCACGGTAGAATATGTCATGAACATTCCTAACGCCAATGAAAGCCCTGTTAAGAGACTAAACCGATGTCCCTTGCTGAAACCAGATACATTCTCTCGTGAATCCGAAAAGAAAAATAGTGCCTCATAAAACAGATAGACACTGAAAATTGGGAAAACGCTGAAAGGGCCATCCATTGAGGTACTAGTGAACATCACAAAATTCGGTGTAATCAGGAAAAGCGCAAGGGCGTACCTCGCGACTTTTTCCTCGTAAAGACGGGTGCTCAACTTATAAATAGGAACAACCGTTAGCGCCGTAAAGAAAATCGATGCCAATGAGGCAGAGAGTAGATTGTAACCGAAAATTTTGCTCACAAACCACAAAAAAATGACACCCCCTGGTGGATGTGTCCGCGTATGCCCAGAGAGCGTGTTGAATAATTCAGGATTGCTGTAATCTTTTAAGAATCTACGGAGCCCTATTTCATCAAGCCTCGGTACATCACCATAATACTCAATAGATGTGCGGGTATACGGCTCCAAAAACGCCAATATCTGTCCTTGTTCTCTGTCATTATACCCATCAATCTGCGCGACGCTGATATTAATCGCGATAAAACATGCTATGCTTATACAGATGACTGGCACAAATTCGCGAGGACGATTGATGAAATACCGATAGGAGAGCAATAGGAATGCGCCGCAGCATACCAACGCCGGTAGCAGCCACCAACTTAAATCCATTCTTGGAAAGGCATAGAGTGGGACAACGTGCTTGTTAAATTTGACGGCGCCCAAGTTAATCGGTACCTCACGCATGACGTAGGACAAGAATTTATGGTATATGAAAAAAAATAGGCCCAAGGCAACAGTCTGAATAGCAACGGATTGAATGACTTTTTGAAGAAAACGCATCTTTTTACTGTGTTACCCAACCATTTCAAGCGCGCGATTGTCTGTTGTTTGACGCCCTGTCATCAGCCATCTGAATGGGTGATGATAGGGCACATGTCAAGGTGGCGGGGCGGTTCGCACGCCTTGAACGCTAAGAACAATATCTCAAACTTCGTCACCAACGGCATCAATTCTGGGGCGGTATATCCATCAACCAGGGTATGCTGTACACTGCAAACGGTTCTATCGGCATTGGAAAAATGATAACGCGTCATTTTTATTTTCATCGTGGGGTGACTTATTTAGCAGTGGAATCCTTTACATGGAGCTGCTGCGCTGCCTCCAATAATGCATGCGCCAAAAATTCAGGGTTAACCTCTGCTCTTCCACGGAAAGTGCGCACCCGTTTCCCACGTACTTTTAGTACCGCGAGTTCCTTACCCCCCAAATGGATACCTACCTCGGCGTTACGTGTCTCCCCGGGCCCGTTGACTTCACACCCCATCACCGCGACAGGTATTTTGATTCCGTGTTTCTCTAAAAGTTCCTCCGCCCTCGCAACGATGTTTTCGTAATCCGCATCGGCGTCACCTCTACCACAGAAAGGGCAAGAGATAACGTCTAACATATCTTTTGCCATGCCAAGTGTGCGGAGCAGCTCCTTCGCCGTTAAAACCTCCTCAACCGGATCACCGGTAATAGAAATTCGAATGGTGTCGCCAATTCCTTCCAACAGGAGGGTGCCAATACCGAGCGTCGATTTGACATGTGCGCGCCGCGGTGTACCAGCTTCTGTTACCCCCAAATGCAACGGGTATGAGACTTTCGATGAAAGCAACCGGTTGGCTTCTATCATTCGTAGCGGTTCGCTGGATTTAACTGAGATGGCGATGTCCTTAAAATCGTGTGTCTCGCAGATGGCGATGTGTCGCATCGCACTTTCAACAAGTGCCTTCGCCGTCGGGGACGGATATTTTTCCAACAAATCCTTTTCAAGTGAACCCTCGTTGACACCGATGCGGAGCGGGATATTCGCAGCTTTCGCGGCGGACAACACCTGCTCAATTCTTTCTTCGCTACCGATGTTACCAGGATTAATGCGTACCTTCGCAACCCCCGCATCCACCGCGGCGAGTGCGTAACGGTAGTTGAAATGGATATCCGATACAATCGGCACCGATGAGCGGTTTACAAGTTCAGGAAGCGCGTCGGCGTCCTTCTTTTCTGGCACCGCGACGCGGACAATCTGCGCACCCGCCGCCACGCACCGTTCTACTTGTGCCAACGTCGCATCAACGTCGTGCGTTAACGTTGTCGTCATCGTCTGTATTGAGATGGGGCTACCGCCACCGAGCGCGACATCTCCTACCATAATTTTTCGTGTGGGACGTTTATGATTAATCTGTATCAGTTCCTTCATATTTTTTTTGTCCCTAACGGGAGTGATTAGGAAATTCAGGGCCTGGAACGGTTAGGAAATCACCTCGACTAAGCCTGCGATGAACCGTTCGTTCTGCCGTTGTGTACCAATCGTTACGCGAATAGCGTCCGGATACCCATAACCCGCCATCGGCCGCACGATAACACCTTTTCTCATCAGCCTCGCAGCGATGTCCACGCCCAACTGATTTTTTTTCTCAGTTTTCAAAGCGGATTGCTCCTGCCTTTCAAATTCGTCATCGTAGCAAGCAACATGCTTGTTAGGGGTATCTTGATTCAGAAACACCATGATAAAGTTACCTTCCGTTTTAATATATCGTAGCCCCATGTCGCCCAATGCACTGTATAGAAAAGTTTTTCCCTTTTCGTTGCACGTTTGGCTGTTCTGAACGTGGACACTATCTTTGAGTGCAGCGAGTGCCGCGGTTTGGCCAACTAAATTGCAGTTGAACGGCTGCCGAACCCGATTTAACATCTCAACCAGTGCGGGTGGCGCAATCCCATAACCGATACGGAGCCCTGCCAGTCCGTAAATCTTGGAAAACGTGCGGGTGATGATAACGTTACGCGCCGTGACTACGTAAGGCAGCGTCTGAGGATAATCGGGACGCATCACATATTCATAATAGGCTTCATCAAAAACAACTAACACATCTTCCGGGACCCGTGCCATAAATGCCATCGTCTCCGCTGCTGTAACCATTGTGCCTGTCGGGTTATTTGGGTTCGCAATAAAGATAACCTTGGTTTTCTCTGTAATCGCGTCTGCCATCGAGTGCAGCTGATGCGTGTGGTTAAGCATCGGCACAATGACGGCTTTTGCCCCACAAATCTTGGTTACCAGGCTGTACACAACAAACGCGCCTGCTGCGTATATAACCTCATCGCCCGCTGAAAGATATGTTTCGCCGATTAACTGAAGCACGTCATTGGAACCGTTCCCTAAGATGAGATGTTCCGGCGAGACGCCGACATATCCCGCCAAGGCCGCCTTGAGGTAGTATGCGTTACCATCAGGATAGAGATGCACTTGGGCAGCACTCTTCGCAATTGCCTCCACCGCGAAAGGGGATGGCCCCAGCGGATTCTCATTGGATGCCAATTTGGTAATATCGGTGACACCTAATTCGCGCTGTACCTCTTCAATCGGTTTACCACCTTGGTAGGGCTGAATGCCCTCAACGCCAGGTTTCGCTCTTATCATTTACTATCCCGTCTCCGAGTTCTCAACGGTTCTTGCAACATGCTTGCTTCTTTCCAAAATTGGGAAATATCGTATCTGTTCTATTTTTTATTATAGCATGACAACGCCTTTTCTACAACGCTTGAAAAAAGCGTTGACATCAAATCAAAAATTAATATATACTAAAAAAGCGAAACCGTCTGCGGTACGAGTTTCGCAGCGTGACTTCTTTTCCCTAATTTTAAGGGGTGGACGCTATAAGCATGAGGAGAAGGTAGCAAGTAACATGCTTGCTAGGAGAATCAATGAAGCGAATAAAAATTCCCGGGGTTAGCCAGGACATTTCACAATTGATTCTGGGAACGATGATGTTGTCGCCCGTCGAATATGAACACAGCACCAATCTGCTTGACGCATTTTTTGATGCCGGGGGGAATGCCCTTGATACAGCGCACGGCTACGGCGGTGGCAATAGTGAAATGTTAGTTGGGCTCTGGATGCAACAACGCCGTAACCGAGAAGATATCTTTCTCATCGATAAAGGTGGGCACCCGAACGGCAGGGTACCACGTCCCCGCCTTTCACCGGAAGAGCTCAAACGCGACTTAAATGAAAGCCTCATCCGACTTCGTACACCGTACATAGATATGTATATGCTCCACCGCGATGATACGGTTATACCGGTAAGTACCGTTATTGACTTTCTAAATGATGAAATCCGTGCTGGGCGGATTCGCGCAATATCCGCCTCAAATTGGGAACCTGAACGGCTCAGCGCTGCCAACACTTACGCGGCCGACAACGGGTTACACGGGTTCGTTTCCTGTAGCAACAACATTAGCCTGGCCGTTGCCATGGAACCGATGTGGTGGGGTTGTGTCTGCGTCGATGGAGCCGGGCGCAGCTGGCATCGGAAAAACCAATTCCCGTTGATGCCCTGGTCATCGCAAGCAAGGGGGTTCTTTAGCGGAGCATTCACACCAGATAAACGAGATAACAAAGATATGGTGCGCGTCTATTACAACGACGGTAATTTTGAGCGGCTCGCCCGCGCGACGCAATTGGGTAAAAAGTACGGCTACTCCGCTATCCAAGTCTCTCTTGCTTATGTCGCACAGCTCCCGTTTCCCGTTTTTCCCATCGTTGGGCCTGCAACCCTGGACGAAATGCGCTCCTCCGTCGCCGCTTTAGCACTTGAACTGAACAGTTCGGAAATGGAATGGCTCAATTTAGAAACTGAAACATTACCACTATGAACACTTACATAAGAGGTAATTCAAATGCCAAAAATCTTTTTAGCAATGCTGATGCTGCAATTCATACTGCTCCCATACGGCTTCGCGCAGGAAAGCTGAGGTGCGTGAAGTAATCCCGCTATTCCACGCGGCGGAATAGGTGAAGTCAGTTTGACTTCAGAAAAAACAGATAAATTTCAAGCGGCTTTTAGCATGATGCGCTGGTTCGATGCGCAAGGTGGACATCTTGAAAAAAAAGGCCTCGATGCAAATAGAAATGTCATTGTCGTGCCACAGCATAGACATCACGTGAATTTGAATATCTTCCGCGTTGACGTCGGATTGAAATACAACGTCAACACTCACTGGCAACTTGAAGCGAATGTCCCTTATGAAGTTAAAGAACAAGGGGCGACGCTTGAGAAAATTGAACCCGCCACGCCGGAGGATTGGCGAGCCATTGAGCGAAATCGGGATGTCCACCATCGAAATGAAACCTATACCGGTTTCACTGATATGGAACTGCTACTCGGATATAAGCGAGGCATCTTCAAAAACGGTGACATGCTACTAACAGGGCTAGGTACAACACTCCCCATCGGTAAAACCGAAGAAGATCCGTGGAAACTTGGCGATGCAGGACGTGAGCATCTCCACATCCAGTTCGGCACCGGTACCTTTAACCCGATTGCTAACGTTCATTATTCGTTCCCGATTTACGGTGGGATGTCCGTGAGCGGCTCGGTGCGGGGGAAGCTTCCTCTCTATGAAAACAGTAAAGCCTATCGCGCGCCCCGAGAAGTTACCTATACCGCCGGCGTGAATTATCAATTCCTCAATCGGATATCCCTGCATGCCAGTTACCTTGGATTTTATCAAGGTTACGCCTATTGGGAAGGCGAACGCGATATTAACACAGGACTCCGCTTCAGCATGGTGTCGTTCGGCACGTCTTTCGCAATTCCATCTAACTTGGCGGTAGCGGCAACGCTCATGTTGCCGTTGAGTCAAGAGACGCTCTATGCGGAAAGCGACGCTTTTGAATTCGGGCCATTACTCTCTTTAACCATGTTACACACATTTTAAGTTAAAAGGAACGGACATGTGTACCTCTTAAAACAACGATTTTACCGAATTCTCTGGTTGTACAAGAAATTCGATATCGCATTTAGCGCACCGCGTCTAAATGCGTCCAGAGTCGTTTGGGTAACACGATTATGCTGCCTAACCGTCCTCCCTTTTTTTATTGCATGCGGGGTGCCGAATAATCCGTATCCGAAATCTGAACACAATCAAGAAATCTATTATAGCACGTTCAGCGAGGAACCGAAGCACTTTGACCCGGCGATTTCCTATAGTTCAGATGAATATCGTTTCATCCAGCAGATTTACGAATCTCCCTTGCAATACCATTACCTCAAAAGGCCCTACGAACTCATTCCATTGACAGCAGAAGAAGTACCACGGCCCCGCTATTTTGACGCAAACGGTAAAGAATTACCACAAGACGCAACCGCCGAACTGGTGCAGCGGGCGATTTACGAAATTCGCATCCGCCCAGGCACCCGGTATCAGCCACACCCGTGTTTCGCAAAGGATAAAAATGGTCAATTCCTTTACCATAAACTCACAAAAGCAGACGGCTTTAGACAAATTAAAGATTTTCCGGTGACAGGAACGCGTGAACTCATTGCAGCGGACTATGTCTATCAAATCCAACGTATGGCGGAACCGGGTATTTCCTGCCCAATTCTCAGCACGTTACAGGACTATATCCTGGGCATGGAAGAATATTCAGATGCCCTTCGCGACGCGGCGACATCCACCAATCCTACAGAAAATCTCCCTTTCCCGGGAGTCGAAATTGTCGACAGGTATACTTACCGGATTACTCTCAAAACGAAGTACCCGCAGTTCATCTATTGGCTAGCGATGCCCTTCTTTTCGCCGATGCCCGAAGAAGCAATCCAGTTTTACAGTCAACCTGTGCTGAAAGAACGGAATATCACAATCGACAGGTTTCCAGTCGGAACCGGGGCCTACCGTATTGAAAACCTTGTACCCTATAAAGAGATAACCCTTGTCAGAAACGAGAATTTCCGGGTAGAACGGTATCCAGAAAGCGGCGCGCCCGGCGATAGAGAAGTGGGGCTTTTAGACGATGCCTGGGAAATTATCCCCTTCATTCCAAAAGTGGTTTACAAACTCGAAAAGGAGTACATCCCGCGCTGGAATAAATTCTTGCAAGGCTATTACGATAGCTCCGGCATCTCATCGGATACCTTTGATAAAGCAATCGCCTTTGATGACACCGGTGACACGAGGGCAAGCGAATTCTTACAACGTCAGAATATCGTGCTGCAAACCAGCATTAGTCCGACTATCTACTACTTCGGCTTCAACATGCAGGACGACATCGTTGGGGGCTACACGGAAGAAAAACAGAAACTCCGTCAAGCCATCTCAATCGCACTCGATTATGAAGAATACATCGACATCTTCCTGAATGGGCGTGGGCTCAGCTCGCATAGCCCGATTCCCCCCGGCCTCTTTGGCTACGAAGAAGGTGAACCTGGCATCAATCCTTATGTCTATAATTGGGACGGACAAATCGGGAAATCCGCGCGAAAATCGATAGCCGAAGCCAGGCAACTCCTCGCCGAGGCGGGGTACCCCGACGGCGTCGATAAAAACGGAAATCCCCTTATCATTCATTTTGATAACCCGTGGAACTCGGCAGGCGCGACACCGCGATTGGCATGGATGCGCCGCCGGTTTGATAAAATCGGCATCACCATGGAAAACCGAACCACAGACTACAACCGCTTTCGGGACAAGGTACAGAACGCTAATTTCCAGATGATATCCTGGGGATGGCACGCGGATTATCCGGATGCCGAAAACTTCCTCTTTCTCCTCTACGGGCCAAACGGTAAAGCCAAATACGGTGGTGAAAACGCGGCCAACTACGATAACTCCGAATACAACCAGCTGTTTGAACAGATGAAAAATATGGAGAATTCCCCGGAACGACTCGCTATCATTCGCCAGATGAAACAGATTCTGCAACGAGACGCGCCGTGGGTATTTAGCTATCACCCCATCTCCTTCGAGCTCGCACATCAGTGGGTGAAAAATAGGAAACCGAGCGCCATCGGGGGGACATACCTCAAATATATCCGTGTTGATAAAAAATTGCGTGCGGAGAACCGCCTCGCTTGGAATAAGCCTGTCTCCTGGCCGATATGGGCATTTCTCGGACTTTTCATTCTCGGCACCATTCCTGCGGCAATCACCATCTGGAAACGGGAACACCAAAGAAATTAACACAATGCCGGAAATAAAAATACAGTGATTGAACGCAATTCAATTCGTGCCGAGAATGATTTGGCGGAGGAACACTTTTCATGCTGAACTACATTATCCGGAGGAGCTTGTACGCGATTCCAATCTTAATCGGCGTAAACCTGATTGTCTTTTTGCTTTTCTTCGTCGTCAATTCACCCGATAGCATGGCGCGCACCATGCTCGGTGAAAAAAATATCACGCAAGAAGACATTGAGAATTGGAAACGTCAAAATGGTTACCACCTCCCCCTGTTCATGAATCCAAGGGCATCCGGCACCGCGATATTGACAGAGACGCTTTTTTTTCAGAAATCGGCGAAGCTCTTCGTTTTTGATTTTGGCACCTCAGATACCAACAACATCGACATCACCTCACAAATTCTGCAGCGTATGGCGCCAAGCCTCACCATCGCTGTGCCAACTTTCCTCATCGGTTTATGCGTCAATATCACTATTTCGATGATTGTCGCCTACTACCGCGCCACCTACGTTGATTTCTGGGGGACGATTGTTGCTGTTATCATCATGTCCATCTCGCAGCTATTCTATATTATCGGTGGGCAGTGGTTATTTGGAAAAATGTTTCGTCTATTCCCAATCTCCGGTTACGATTCCGGCCTGGATCTCTTAAAATTCGTGGTACTCCCCGTGGTAATCGGCATCATCAGCGGCATTGGCAGCGGTATCCGGTTTTACCGGACAATTTTCCTTGAGGAAGTGAACCGCGATTACGTCCGTACCGCACGCGCGAAAGGCATGAGCGAGGCAGTTGTACTCTTTAAGCATGCCCTAAAAAATGCAATGATTCCTATCCTCACCAATGTTGTCCTAGCCATTCCGTTCCTCTTTATGGGCAGCCTGGTGATGGAGGCATTTTTCGCGATTCCTGGGCTCGGAAGTTTTACCATTGAAGCGATTCAAGCACAAGATTTTGCCATCGTTCGGAGTATGGTATATCTTGGCGCCGTATTGTATATTGTTGGCTTATTGTTAACAGATATTAGCTATACATTAGTTGACCCACGTATCCAATTTGAATAATCTGATAACAAAGACGAAAAGATTTTAATTAAGGACAGAAGAGATTGTGAAGCCTGACATGTGGAAAAAGCATTTAAAACGATAAAATCTCACACCTTAGAACGGTATAGGGTTCTAACCTTCCCGGTTGCCATATCCATCCACCTCTCAATTTAATCTCAAGGAGAAAAATGAGCGCGAAACAGAGAAGTTTTCAAATTATTCAAGGATTTATCAGCCTCGCCTTAGGATGCCTCAGTATTGTCCTATCGGTGACGCTGCGTCAGGCGACGTATTCGACGGGCACGTTGTTGGCATTTCTCCTGATAGGGCTGGCATTGATTTTCACCGGCGATTACCTCATCAATCTATTCAAAATGCCCGTAACTTCAGTAAAACAAGAGCTCGCTAGCGACTTGGGCTATATCGGCTACGGCGCACTTTATCTCAATATTGCCCTTTCCGCCCTCTTGCAACCGGTTTGGATTTCCACGAGTCTCCCCCACTTCTTGCAACCGATTTGGGTGCGGCGCGGTGTGGCCGCCGCCGGAATTGTCCTCATCGTAGGTGGCATCAACGGCTTATATAAATTGTGGACAGAACTCCGAAATAAGCACCCGGAATAGACGTGCGAATGCTACCGATAAGTGAGACGTGGGAGCGTTTCAAGCACATCATTGAGCGATAATCACCGCATAACGCAAAGGCGTTTCCCCAACATTCCGTATTCCGTGCAACACCTGACAATCCACCTGGATAGCTTGATTATCCGTCAGCAGGTGCGTCTGTTCACCAAAAATTACCTCACCCTCACCCGAGAAGACATAGAAAATTTCCTGCCCATCGTGCCGATGCGGCGGATGCGCGCGCATACCGGGTTCAACGTCGGAAATATGGAGATGCAGCCGTGCTGCGTCTGCACCCGCTTCAAAAATGAACCGAGCGATTCCTTTGACATCTGTTCTCACCGTTACTCCCATCAAAACACCTCACTCTCTTTTTTTAGCACTTTACCACATCGCGCGAAAATCGTCAAGACAAATCGGTTGACTGAAAACCGCAATTTTGATATAACTAAAATGCGGTTCAATTTTTTAATTGTGAACGGAAACTGTGAGTTTACACCCTTTCAAGGAGGCTTTCATGAATACAAAGAATTTGGTGGCTGAATTTATCGGGACCTTCGCGCTCATCTTTATCGGTGCAGGGGCGTTGGCAATAACCGAGGCCAATTTAGTCGGTGTCGCACTTGCCCACGGCCTGGTAATTGTTACATTCGCGTATGCATATGGACATATCTCCGGCACACACATCAACCCGGCTGTGACGTTCGGATTGCTGATTGCCGGAGAAATCGAATTTGTCGCGGCCATCGGTTACTGGGTTGCCCAGTTTATTGGGGGGATTTTAGGGGCGCTCGTGCTTAACGCCGTACTTCCAGGCACGCATGACCTGGGTGTGACAATTTTAGCCGAAGGTGTGGGAACTGTTCAAGGGCTCATCGTTGAAATCGTTCTCACCTTTTTCCTTGTCAACACCATTTTCAACACTGCAGTGAGCGGCAAAGCGGGCCATTTCGCGGGTGTTGCCATCGGGCTTACCCTGGTACTTGCCATCTTAATGGGCGGGCCGTTGACACGGGCATCTCTTAACCCTGCACGGACATTGGGCCCCGCTATTGTCAGTGGCAATTACGCGGACATCTGGCTCTATTTTGTCGGCCCCTTTGTTGGTGCCGCACTTGCGGCGCTGCTCTATATCGGCGTCCTAAAAGAGAAAGCATCGACGTAATCTATTTATCTTATCAATTCAAACAAAAAAAGCCAGAGAGAGGAAAGGCTCTTCGCCTTATCTCCCCTCTCTCTGGCTTTTTGATTTATGCCCCCATGCGCTTGGGCACTCTCGGCGAATCCGCGTGCTGCTGCACCGGGGCATCCGGTTAGGAATTCACCGTAATCGGAATCTCCTTCGTTTGGACGGCTTCTAATTTGGGAATAGAAAGTGTCAAGATGCCAGCTTTGAAATCCGCTTTGATGTCCTTGGTATCCGCACTCCGCGGGAGCGTAAAACGCCTTTGGAAAGTTCCGTAACGTCTCTCCACCTGGTGGTAGTTTTTACCCCCGGCCGCTTCTTCCTGGTTTTTCGTCCCTTTAATCGTAAGCACATTGTCTGTTACAGAAACTTGGATATCGTTTTCCGACACCCCAGGAAGTTCAGTCTGAACCTTAAAACTATCTTCCTGTTCCGCAATGTCCACGGAGGGCCACCAGTCAGATTCAGTAGCATTGCCCTGTCGTTCTTGTGTTCCCAAAAAGTCATCAAAAACACGCCCCATCTCATTGTGAAGGCTGAATAGATTTCCTACCGTTCTGCGTTTTGCTAAGTATACCATTTTTATTCTGCTCCTTTTTGTTTAAGTTTTGACATGATGTCGGCTTGTTATAGACGATAAATATATGTGCAAGTTATATGCCAAAATCTGTTTTTCTGTCGCGCAAGGTAGCAAGCAACATGCCTGCGTAGTCTGTTGACAACACCGTCAACTTTTCTACGCTATCATTACGCAAATTATATGCCAAACGCGGGAAAATTGCTAAGATAGGAAACCGTTACGAAATTGCTGATAGAAACCCGCCTTTTAGCCATCTCACGCCTCTGCCATATCGGCATGTGTCTGCCATTCTGAACGATTTCAAATGTCAATATGGCGCTACAGGAGAAAGATATCACCCTAAGACACCGTTAACATAGCAGGTGCAAATAGCTAGGGTTCCGCCGTTCTTGAAAACCGCGGAAGCCTTTTACTCGGTTACGAAAGAGGCTTCACTCACCTGCATTCCGTATTCCGTTCATCAACACGCGCCCGGATGCCCGCGGCGAGTGTCTGCAACGCTACCGGATTTTCATCTTCAAACGGGATAACCAAGTCGGCGTAACGTTTGCAAGGCGCCGTATACACCGGGAAATTAGGCAGGACATCTCTTCGGTACCACTCAATTGCCCAAACCAGGTCACTTTCACGTTCCGCTACGTCCCGGAGAAGTCGTCGCAATACCCGCTCGTGGGCATCTACATCAAGAAACACCTTGATATCCATCAATTCTCGCAGCGCGGTGCTCCAGAAGATAAGGTGGCCTTCAACAAGAATAACATCGGCATCCGCCGGTTGAACGCGTGAATTTTTCCCTTCGCGTTGTGCGCCACGACTCCCCGGCGCAGGCACTTCAATCGCACTGCGTGCACGTAGTTTTTCAATATCTGCGATGAGCACATCCCATAATACGGCATCCGGATGATTCGCCGTGATGACTTTTTCTCGCTCTTCCGCTGAATATTCTGCCCAGTCCCGAAAATAGGCGTCTTGATGCAGAATAATCGGCGAAAACTCGGCTAATTGCGCAACTAAAACCTTAGCGAATGTCGTTTTTCCAGAAGCAGAACCGCCCATAATCCCAACGGTGATAGGGCAAAAACACTGTTTTTCTTTCATTCATCTTTCCTTTTATGGCACTATTTTGAGTCTCTTCTCCCTGTCGGTATCATACCAAAATTCGGAGTAGAAAGCAAAAGAGAATCAAACCGGTGTATAAAAATCTTTTTGTTACAAAATCACTAAAAATCCGTTAAAATGGATACGCGAAAAAAAAAGACTACCACGCCGGAGACGCGATGAGGAAATTACGCTTACCGCGTAACCGGTAAATCGCGCCTACCGGAAATTATCAGCGGGGCATCCAGTCCCGAAAGGTGGAGAAAAACATGAGGATAAAATCGATTATTGCTATTTTCATTAGCCGTGCAAGTTCGGTGTGAACATTCGTGGCAGGCGGAACTCATAGAGACACCTTTCAGAAGTCCGCAAAGCTTGTGTTTTGTGTTTGAAGATGATAAACTTGAGACGTTGGTGATGGTGTCAACTTTGGACATCATGCGCGCCGTAGGACGATAAAACGATAACCCGATACAGACGTGTATCGGAATAAAAAAAGGAGCAATTCTTATGTTAGCTAACATTTTGAAGAACAGCCTATTTATAGGAGTGTTAGCCATTTTTATCTTCAGCGTTGGCGGTAGCCTGCTTTACATGCGACATGTCCAACGTGTCGAAGCCGAAAAACTTGCCGAGACGGAGGCACGCGTCCGTCAATGGAACGAGAAACAGAAACCGATACCTGCGGAAGCACCTGTTGTTGAGCAAACGCCACAGGGACACTTCGACAATGATGGCACATTTCATGCCGAACCGCATGAGACACCGCAACCGTCTCCCGAGATAAACACCCCACAGGTGAGCAGCCGGAGGCGTGCGGGGAGCGATGTTGCGCCGCGTCGGCTTCCTGAAGATGTGTTTAGTGCGGAATACACCGCACAGGTTAAGGCAGCCGTACAGACGTGTGTGTCTCTTTTTCATGCGTCTGATGAGGAACGAGAAGCAGGCGGCGGGCATCTGGCTTTTGCAAAGTTAGGAGAGGCAAGTAATGATGCCCGAAGACTCTCGAAACTTGCTTACCGAATGGATAGCCCGTCGTATCAGGTGAGGGCGGATGAGATAGATGCGTTGATGGAACCCTTTGATGTCCTAATTCCGAAGCCGAAGTTAGATGCGGATCAGTTGGTACAGGTGGATAAAGCGGCGCAGGAGTTTGAAACGATTAGGCAACAACTCGGTCCTGCTGAGCAGCAACGGCTCCGCGCTCTGGGAATAGATAATCCCTACAGAACGCGACTTGAGGAGGAGCAAAACCGATGAGCTATCGTATCTTTTTAACACTGCTTTTGGTAGTTTCTGCCACTTTCCTACTGCTATTTCAAGGCGATGTGATTCCGAATGACGGACACGATGCTTGGCTTGATATACAGAATGCCAAGTCAGAACAAGATCGGTTTCAAGGGCGTATTGATGAATATGCGCGTCTTCGTGACTTGTATATCGTTCTGGCGAATGACTTGAACGGTATGTATAGTGGTTCTTTGGGGACGACGCGAACAATCTTAATATCTTCGTTGAGTTCTGCATATAAGGGTTCGATTGCCAATGCCTTAGGTCTCGCGGTTCGGCAGATGTTGAATCTTCACGGGAGTTCGAGTTTGCAAAGCATGATAGATTCTGCGATCAGCTCTGCGAATACGTATCAGGGTATGATTGACTATCTGTATGATAACCCCACGAAGCTTTACGGTTATGCTTCCGCGAATTCCGCGATGGAAGCGTATATGGATGGTTGCACGGCGACCGACCACTATAATGCTTATCATTCATCACAAGCAAGAAATAAGCCGGATGAGCCGTACAATAGGCCTGCGTTAGGGAGTTTGCCGACGTTTGAGTGTCCTGGTGCGTGTACGAACAAATATGACACAGTTTGGGATGCGTTGAGCGCCCATCATCAAAAGTGCGGGACTGCTGAGCCTATCTCGCGGATTCTTGATTTCACGTTACAACAGGCGCTCCTTGCTGCGCGTAGTGTATCGGATGGCTGTGGTGTCGAGTGGTATCGTTGTGATTCTAACCATTCATCACAGGAATCGTATCATCGTGTTCGGACGTGTAAAAAAGGTGTCTGGCGGACGCGATACACCGACTATACCAACGGCAAGGAACGTTATCGTGCGTATACTTGTGGCGATTCCTTCCGCAATTGTATGCCGCATACGGACTATCACAAGTCGTCGATCTTTAAAGATGCACATAGTGAAACGGATGACACCAGTAGCAGTAACAATCCTGTTGTCTCGCCGCCGCCGAGCTCCACCCTGCCGACGCCGTCTTATCATGCGTGTGGTGTTCATTTGAGTACCGAGAGTGGTAATCACTCTTTACAGGCGAGTTGTTCATCGACGGATGGTAACGGTAATTCGTGCACCGTGACGAGTTTTTATGCCTGTGATAACCATACTCACGTGTATCCGAGTCCGCCGCCGACGCCGACGTTATGTCCAGCCAATGGGTGGACGAATTGTGGGAATACCGAGTCTGATGCGACGACGTGTGGTGGGCGTCATATATATTACACGTGTAATCCGGATGCTGTTGCATATCATGGGGATTCTAAGTCATGTCGTCGGGCAGGTTGCTCGAACACCTGGTCGAAATGCCAGAGTGCCCCGTGGTGTGATGCTTGGCAGGGGAATAGGTGTTGGGCGGAGTAATTTTTAATGTTTTTTCATTTTCTCAACCGGTGTATAAAAATCTTTTTGTTGATAAAATCACTAAAAGTCTGTTAAAATGGGTACGCGAGAAAAAAAGACTGCCACGCCGGAGACGCGATGAGGAAATCACACTTACCGCGTAACCGGGAAATCGCGCCTACCAGAAATTATCAGCGGGGCATCCAGTCCCGAAAGGTGGAGAAAAACATGAGGATAAAATCGATTATTGCTATTTTCATTAGCCGTGCAAGTTCGGTGTGAACATTCGTGGCAGGCGGAACTCATAGAGACACCTTTCAGAAGTCCGCAAAGCTTATGTTTTGTGTTTGAAGATGATAAACTTGAGACGTTGGTGATGGTGTCAACTTTGGACATCATGCGCGCCGTAGAACGATAAAACGATAACCTGATACAGACGTGTATCGGAATAAAAAAAGGAGCAATTCTTATGTTAGCTAACATTTTGAAGAACAGCCTATTTATAGGAGTGTTAGCCATTTTTATCTTCAGCGTTGGCGGTAGCCTGCTTTACATGCGGCATGTCCAACGTGTCGAAGCCGAAAAACTTGCCGAGACGGAGGCACGCGTCCGTCAATGGAACGAGAAACAGAAACCGATACCTGCGGAAGCACCTGTTGTTGAGCAAACGCCACAGGGACACTTCGACGATGATGGCACATTTCATGCCGAACCGCATGAGACACCGCAACCGTCTCCCGAGATAAACACCCCACAGGTGAGCAGCCGGAGGCGCGCGGGGGGGGGCGATGTTGCGCCGCGTCGGCTTCCTGAAGATGTGTTTAGTGCGGAATACACCGCACAGGTTAAGGCAGCCGCACAGACGTGTGTGTCTCTTTTTCATGCGTCTGATGAGGAACGAGAAGCAGGCGGGTATACTGAGTCTTTTTGGATGCTAATGGAGGCGTGGAACGATGCTACCAAACTTTCGGACCTTGCTTACACAACGAAGAATCCGTCCTATCAGGCGAGAGCTGACGATATCTATGCGTTACAGGAACCCTTTGATGCCCTCACTCCGAAGCCGAAGTTGAATACGGATCAGTTGACACAGGTGGATAAAGCGGCGCAGGAGTTTGAAACGATTAGGCAACAACTCGGTCCTGCTGAGCAGCAACGGCTCCGCGCTCTGGGAATAGATAATCCCTACAGAACGCGACTTGAGGAGGAGCAAAACCGATGAGCTATCGTATCTTTTTAACACTGCTTTTGGTAGTTTCTGCCACTTTCCTACTGCTATTTCAAGGCGATGTGATTCCGAATGACGGACATGATGCCCTGCAAGATATAAGGAATGCGGCAAAAGAACAAAAACGGCATCAAGATTCGATCAATGAATATGCGCGTCTTCGTGACTTGTATATCGTTCTGGCGAATGACTTGAACGGTATGTATAGTGGTTCTTTGGGGACGACGCGAACAATCTTAATATCTTCGTTGAGTTCTGCATATAAGGGTTCGATTGCCAATGCCTTAGGTCTCGCGGTTCGGCAGATGTTGAATCTTCACGGGAGTTCGAGTTTGCAAAGCATGATAGATTCTGCGATCAGCTCTGCGAATACGTATCAGGGTATGATTGACTATCTGTATGATAACCCCACGAAGCTTTACGGTTATGCTTCCGCGAATTCCGCGATGGAAGCGTATATGGATGGTTGCACGGCAACCGACCACTATAATGCTTATCATTCATCGCAACGGGAGAATCCGCCGAATGCACCATTCAATAAGCCTGCGTTAGGGAGTTTGCCGACGTTTGAGTGTCCTGGTGCGTGTACGAACAAATATGACACGGTTTGGGATGCGTTGAGCGCCCATCATCAAAAGTGCGGGACTGCTGAGCCTATCTCGCGGATTCTTGATTTCACGTTACAACAGGCGCTCCTTGCTGCGCGTAGTGTATCGGATGGCTGTGGTGTCGAGTGGTATCGTTGTGATTCTAACCATTCATCACAGGAATCGTATCATCGTGTTCGGACGTGTAAAAAAGGTGTCTGGCGGACGCGATACACCGACTATACCAACGGCAAGGAACGTTATCGTGCGTATACTTGTGGCGATTCCTTCCGCAATTGTATGCCGCATACGGACTATCACAAGTCGTCGATCTTTAAAGATGCACATAGTGAAACGGATGACACCAGTAGCAGTAACAATCCTGTTGTCTCGCCGCCGCCGAGCTCCACCCTGCCGACGCCGTCTTATCATGCGTGTGGTGTTCATTTGAGTACCGAGAGTGGTAATCACTCTTTACAGGCGAGTTGTTCATCGACGGATGGTAACGGTAATTCGTGCACCGTGACGAGTTTTTATGCCTGTGATAACCATACTCACGTGTATCCGAGTCCGCCGCCGACGCCGACGTTATGTCCAGCCAATGGGTGGACGAATTGTGGGAATACCGAGTCTGATGCGACGACGTGTGGTGGGCGTCATATATATTACACGTGTAATCCGGATGCTGTTGCATATCATGGGGATTCTAAGTCATGTCGTCGGGCAGGTTGCTCGAACACCTGGTCGAAATGCCAGAGTGCCCCGTGGTGTGATGCTTGGCAGGGGAATAGGTGTTGGGCGGAGTAATTTTTAATGTTTTTTCATTTTCTCAACCGGTGTATAAAAATCTTTTTGTTGATAAAATCACTAAAAGTCTGTTAAAATGGGTACGCGAGAAAAAAAGACTGCCACGCCGGAGACGCGATGAGGAAATCACGCTTACCGCGTAACCGGGAAATCGCGCCTACCGGAAATTATCAGCGGGGCATCCAGTCCCGAAAGGTGGAGAAAAACATGAGGATAAAATCGATTATTGCTATTTTCATTGCACAGCTAATCGTGCTAACACCATACGCTATGGCGGAGCTTTCGGATGGACTCGTTCTACACCATCCGTACGACGAAGGAGAAGGCACCCTCGCCGCAGACGCAAGTGGAAATGGACACGACGGGGTAATTTCCAACCCAGACTGGGTGGATGGAAAATTCGGAAAGGCACTCCAATTCGGCGGAGAAGGTAGCGACGCTTACGTCACTGTGGAAAGCACCCCACAACTCAACGTTAACGAATGCACCTTCATGGCGTGGATTAATGCCGAACACTGGGAAGGCACACGCCAAATTGTCGGAAAATCTGTTCACGGCGGATGCGAAGGCAGAACGCAATACGGGCTATTTAGCGAAGGGGGTATCTTCAAACTCCGTTTTGAAACCGAAGACGGGAGGGCCGATATCTCAACGGAGCTTCCACCGACAGGGGAATGGGTTCATATCGCTTTTACCAACGATGGGGAAACTGCTACAATTTACATCAACGGTGAAGCCGTCGGCGAAGGAGAGGTACCCGGAACACTAAGTGCTAACGATGACGTGTGGCGAATAGGGCAAGATTGTGAGCGGCCCAACTATGTTTTTGCAGGAATGATTGACGAAGTCCGTCTCTGGAACCGGGCGCTGTCCGCATCGGATATCGCCGACTCGCAAGCACTGCTAACTCCCGTGGCACCACACGCGAAATTAGCGGCTACTTGGGGTACCCTCAAAGCGAACCCCTAATACGACTTGAACCCAGGCAGAATGGAAGACGATGCGCGCGGGGCAAGGCGCTTTGTCCCGTGCGCATCCCCCGCTCTTAGAATTCATCAAAACCGCAGAATCGAAAAAACATGTTCTTGGAACAGATTGCCACACATTACCGCGCTAGCTCCGCACACCAGTTTTTACTCCATTTTAATGTGCAAGAACTCCAGTATGATGAGGTTTACGGCTACTTGTCAACACGCCCTTATCTCATGGAGCAACTCAACGCCCTCGGCTGTGAGCTGGTTATGGGTTACAACGCGATAGAAGGAATTATCGTCCCGCGCGCCAATCACTGGTACGCAAACCAGACAATGCTTGACATCGTCCCGCGCTATGAGGAAGCCGGTGTTTCCCATTTTCAAAGTTTAGAGACGTGGCGCCAAACACTTCGTCAGCTTCAGGGTGCCCCCAAAGGTGAGGGGAGTCACCAGATTGAACGAGAACCGGTTAATGCCAGCCTCGCCATCGGGAAGCTGCACGAAGACCCATTTGCGACTATAGAACCCGCCCCCACAGAGGAATTGCAGGATAAATTTAGGCAGCTGCTATCCCAAGACGACGTCAAAGTCGGGTTAATTATCGATTTTCTTGAGCAAATCGCTCCAAATCATCCATCACTCACCGGCGGGGCAAATGATGAGCTACAACGGTTTTTCAATCAAATCCAACATTGGGCATCAGACTTGTCTATACGGAAACGGAAACATATTATTTTGCTCGTTACCCAAAATACTTTTGATATACACCCAAAACTCACATTGAACCCGGAAATCCCCTTAATCGAAATTCCGTTTCCGAATTATGAACGACGTTTGCACTTTATCCAACATCTATACGCGATTGCTGCAGAGAATTCACCCACACGCAACAGTCTCGGCACTGCAGAAGAAAAAGAGCGCATCGCCCGTGAAACCGTTGGTGTGAATCTCAGCGGTATCCACGATATCGTCCGCCAAGCCGCCGCGGAGCAACAAAAAATTAGCGATGAACACCTACAACGGTATAGGACAGAGCATATCAAAGTTTTCAGCCACGGTGTGCTTGAAGTGAGTCCAGTCAGAGAACTCGCGCACCAGCAAGGCCCCGGGCACGTCAACCGCGCTATCCAAGATATTGCAGATGGAATCAAACAAGGTGACTGGCGACGCACTCCTAGAGGGATATTGCTACTTGGACCTGCCGGTACAGGTAAAATGTACATGACGAGGCTGCTCGCTGCGAAAACCGGCATGACGTTTGCACAACTCCGCTATGCCAACCAAGTTGGGAAAGTCACAGTAAATATCAGTGAAAATGAAAATAGTTATGAACGGAACCTGAGCGCCGCCCTCAACTTTATCCGGGGCATCGCACCCGTCGTCGTTTTTATGGAACAAATCGAGCAAGCATCACCACACACCAGCATGCCGGCCGAAGATACTCAACGCGTTCTCCCGATGAACTTAGTCAATGCCATCAGCGACACATCGCTGCATGGACGAATCATCTGGGTAGGCGCAACCAGCAGGCCAGATATCATGCCACCGATTTTCCGTAGAACCGGGCTCTTCGACGATAAGCTAGTCTTACTCCCACCACCCGCCGAAGAAAGAATCGCAATGATGAAGCACTATGCCGGCGAGGAAGTACGCGATAGTATTGATTTTCGTTCACTCCTCGGGACAGCAAGTACAGATGGATTGAGCGGGCGAGACATCTTTCTCATTCATCAGCGCGCACATAACATCTCAAAACGCAATCGCCGAGATACCGTCACCGAGGATGACATCCGGGAAGCAATCGAGGACTTTGTCCCAAACCACTCTCCTGAGATGCAGCTCTTCATGGCGTTACTGGCACTTCGAGAGGCAAACTCCCGCGCCATGCTACCCGATAAACTCCTCCCGCAGTACCAAGAATTTGTACAAGGCAACCGCATCGACAAAACTAAGATTAACCAACGGCTCTTGGAATTGAGCAGCCTCCTTCGGGTGAATGGTGCGTAAACCGCTCCAATTAACCGTAGAAAAAAATACTTTTTTGTTGACAATTTTTCGAACATTATGGATAATAATGTTACATTGCGGATAATAAAACGTCTTTTAATCCATGGCTGTGATTATGCTTTCGGAGTAGATAAATCAATGTCCCTTGACCAGAGCGTAGATGATTGGAAACAAAAAGGCCTCGGCACCCGTGCAAGTTACGTGCTGGCCAAATCAGAAATAGGAATTGCGCAATTAGCGAACTATAAAAATGTTGATGCGCTGCTCGACATCAAAAACTGCGGCGCTGAAACCGGAAGAGAGATTTGGGATTTTATGAAAAATCTCACTGGTGGCGAACCTGGCGCAATTATTGTTTGTAAACGAGAAGGCAGAACGTCTGCACCAAGCACGGGTATACGCGAGGTGAGTTTTGAAACGCTCATTCCGAACTCGGACTAGAAATAGGCTAGAAAGCAAAAACAGTGCTTCCTGTGCGATTTTTTTGAACCTTTATGCAACCCAACACATTCCACCCCATTACCATTCGCCTGGCACATCCTGAAGACGTTGAAGGGGCCAAAGCGGTGGCAGACAGGCACAGGAAAGAATTAGGGTTCGTCCGGGTTTCTATCCTTCGCGAAGCACAGCAAAAAGGGTGGCTTCTTGTTGCTGCAAGAGAAGAACTTATCGTCGGCTTTGCGAATTTCCGCATCCGGCGGGATAATAACGGCACCCTTTACGAAATTGCCGTGGATGCAGCCTACCGAAACCAGAAAATCGGAAAACGGCTCATCCAGCGCTTCACGTGGATGGTGAATGTGGCTGGTGGTGATATGATTCGGCTGAAATGTCTACAAAGCACCGATGCAAATCAATTTTACAAACGCCTCCGATTTGAGAAAATCGGCACCGAAACAGGGAGGAAACAGCCGCTAAACGTATGGCACTATAACCTTCCGCCCCTTCGCCGGGAATTCCATATGAACCTCAACGGGTTATCTGGAAACCCGATACCCGATAGTTCCCCGCATTTCTTTGCTGCTGTTACAATGGGGCCCGGGGAAATCCGCAAAGTTTACGAACTCTGGCATACCCATGCCCATGATTTTTTTTGGCCGCGTGGCAAACCGAATCCGTTTCAACGGTTGCTCATCTCCCCTGTTCTTGCCAGTCCGAAGACGCTTGCCTTCATCCGGGAACTCAAACGCACCGGTGAAACGGAGCTTGTCATGTTCGACTCTGGTGGCTTTTTTGTGCAAAAAGGTGACATCACCTACAGCGAACTCACTTCAAAACTACTTGATATCTACCGGGCGGAAGACTGGGCGGATATCTACGTTCTCCCAGACAATCCCCCGCTTTCCGGGGATGCGATATCCACGGCTGAAGACAAAATCAGGGAGACGATTGAAGGGAGCATGAGGTTTGCTTATCAACTTCCGCTGTTGCTGCGTTCCAAAGTGATGCCGGTGGTGCATGCCATAAATTTGTCCCACCTGAGCGCCTGTCTACAAAGCTATGAACCGCTCATCGCCGAATCCCAGCGAATCGGTTTCGGTTCTTTCGCGACGAGCGGGGCGACAAATTCTATCAATCGAATCAACGCCGATGCGCTTGAGATGTTAGGGAACCTAATATCGCAACGCCCCGGGTGTCAGGTTCACGCCTTCGGTATTGCGACACCGCCTGCGATATTCTGTTTTGCCATGGTGGGTGTCAGCACTTTTGACTCTAGTGGGTGGATGCGCTCAGGCGGGTATGGGGAGATATTTTTGCCTTTCATGTCTCGAAAAACTGTCGATTGCAGAACGCGAGTGTACACACGTATCTATAAGGATACACTGGAACCCCTTAAATTTAATACTGGGCACAGTTGTCCGTTTTGCGCGTCGTTTGACGAACTTTCTGACAGAAGGGGCAGGTGGCTTCGAATTCTGCACAATTTTACCGTGATGGCAGAACTAGAGACATATCACCGCACCCCCCAATGGGAGCTGCTAAAGGAACATGCATCGCGATACTACCGAATCCTTGAGAAAACGGGAAAATTAGATTAAAAAAGAGAAAACATGTCACGACGAATACATATTCTCAAAGGCTTTTCAGATTTAGAAGGGGCTTTGTGGGTACTGAAATATTACCCCGGCCCCGGAACTCGTTCTGATATTGTTAATACCATCCTTCAAAACGGTTTCCTAGTAACTGATAAATCTCGATTTGATGTTTTGCAGTTATTGGATGAATGGGGATTTTTGGATACAAAACGGAAATCGCTTACACCAAAAGGTGAGGAATTTTATAATTTATGGGAGATGAAGCGAGATGTCGCGCTTGATGTGCTGCACGGATTGCAATACGGTTTGTGGCGTCAACACAACCCTACCCAACATCTTTCATCGTGGGCGTACCGACACGTGTGTGATTATCTCTTCGATTCACCACAATTCCCGAAAGAGCAGGATGTCATAAGTCACATCTATGGCGTCCGCGAGGAGTTGAATGAACACGATTGGGATATCGCGAATGCATTTAGCAAGAAATCTGTCAGGGGGGCTTACGATTGGCTTTTGCCGCTAAAACCATCGGTGTTTGGAGGCGTTAGCGAAACCGGGAGAAGTAATTTTAAAAACGCCACCTTTATTCGGCGCGCTTACTGTGCGCCTGCCCTCTTCTTAATGGGGTTGACTTGGGTTGCCCGGGAGGCAAAACATCAATTCGGGGATTTAGTCGCAGTTGATACCGAACGAAGAGAAAAAATTTGTCGTTTCTGCCTGATAGAAGAGAACCAATTTGATTTTATGTTCAGTGAAACGCTTCGGCGGTTTTCATTTGTTTCAGTCCATAGAACTGGGAAACTTTATATCGCCATTGCGCGCGAACCAACATTCTCTGATTTTTAGTGCTGTGAGGTACTCGTATGCCACTAGCAGATATTATTACGAAGGAACCGACGATTGCCACACCATCGGCCGCCACCCTCGTAAATTCCCCTCAAGAATGGGAAAGCAAATTTCAGTATCATGTCTCAACCTACATTGCCATTGCGGATATGGAAAGTCGCTGGGATGAAATCCTCAAAAATCTTCTCAGTCGTAAATCGGCAACGGGGTTAATCTATGCAGATACCGGTTACGGCAAGACATCCGCCGGAGCATCCTTGTGGAAGTATGCGGAATCAAAAGGGATTGTGACAGTTCCGCCATTTATCTGGAACAGCCTTGCCGATATGCTCATCGCCACGCACGGGTGGGTAAGCTATCGTTTACAGCACACGCGGCCAGAACTGAAACGGGATTTAGAAGAGAGATATCAAGGCTGTACCCAAGTTGCTGAAGAGATTTTGGCACAGAGGATAGCGCATAAAGGCCGTTTGAATTCTGAATATGTGCGAACAGTGATTGCCCATTTGAAAACAGAGGGACGGTTATTAGCTGCTTTATCGCCGCAGCAGCTCTTGGATTACCTCCGTTTCGCGACAGAGAACGTTTTGAAGGCAGGTTATAAAGGGCTTCTGATTTTACCGGATGAGTTTGAACTCTTTAAAGGAAATCCGGATACAGCACAAAACTATAATCAACTCAAAGACTTTATTTTCGGCGTTCATGGAGAAGAAAAACTTCCCCTCGGATGTGTTGCTTTCACCTATAATCAGACACATGCCGATATTAGCATAAGCGAGAAGCACATCCTCGCCCGTTTTAATAAGCCCGAAGGAAGTCTCATCCCGCTTGAACAATTCTACGGACAAACCGAATTTGCCAAGACGCTCTGGGCTGAACTCGCAAAATCTTGTCAATTATCGGCAGATGAAAAGCAGGCGATTGATGCCGGTGTCTTAACGGCTTTAGGGCAATTTTTGCGCCATCCTCGCGCAAGAGAACTTATGAGTGGCCCTCGCTCCGTAGTGCAAACATTTAGACAAGCAGCGCGCCACTACACAGAGAAAAATGCACCTTACTCTCCGCTCGACTTCTGCGAGGACTACCTCTCCGGAAATATCACCTATGGGAGCCAAGAGACAGAAGCAGCCCAAGCGCACACGCAGATAATGGAATTGGGTATTATCTCTAATGACGCGAGAAAGAGACTCGTCAAGTTATTGTGTATCTATCCAGAAGGCATCCCGGAAAAAGTATGCCACCGATACGGGATTTCGGATTCAGAGAGAAAAGACGTTTTTAATACACTCTTAGGAACACACGTCATCACGAAACTCGCCGGGCCCGCACTCCTCTGTTACCGGGACGATTTACTCGGTGTCGATAAACTCAACGAAATTCTTCAGCAGCTAAAATATTCATTTAATGCAAAAGACCGGGAATTCCATCGAAATGCAGTCACGGCTTTTACGGAACATGTAATCCCCCAAATTTTAATCGAAAGAAAACAAGGAGAACTTGTAGGCTGGAGCGACGAAAAAAATCAAGCACGCGACATGATTGCCGGCGAAAATTTTGGCCTCCATGCTACAAGGAATCTGAAAGGGACGGTATTAAGAAATTACCCGCACCGAACGTTAACCGTAGACATTGGTACAAATAACCAATTCGCCCCACTTTCATCCGATAGCCACCTCCACATTCGGTTTATTTTAGAGATGAGCACTGATACAAGCAACTCATGTACGCCTCAGAAAAACGGGTTTGATTTCCAATTTAACATGCAAACGCCAATTAATCCGAGGGAAATTCCGGCAGATATTGGAAAACTGGGCGATTTATTCTCACCAGAAGCAATCACACCCCTTCTTCTACTTTCTATCTTGCATTTTTTTGATGAAGAATCAACAATTGAGATGGTAGAAAGCGAAAAACAGGAAACTCAGGTAAATTCCCTGAAAGGAAGTATTCTCAATGAAGTCATCAACTACTTCTTTTCGCCTCAGGTAGCGGCGCTCGCTACAGATTCCGCAGGCGTTTCCGCAGGAAGAGGCTTACTTGAAGGCGCGCTCAAAATTTTAATTCCGAAGTTATTCCCCAAATACAAAGCCGTCGCCGTCTTTAGAGGGTGGCAAAAGCATTTGGCAGCTTACCGGGACACGCTCCATAGAGAAACAACACTCGCTAAGAAACGGGGCCGTGAACCGATTAAGAGACTTAATCAAGAGGTGCCTAAGCTCTTTAACATCGGGCAAATTCTCGCTTTTAGCAACTTTTACAATAACAGCGGCCAGCACTTGCTGAGAATTGACGAAATAGACGAATTTGGCAACACCGCGCGTAGACGGATTAAACCGAGTAACTCGAAAAAGCCCGTGCATGTCTATTTTACCCTGCATCCGCTTGAAAAATACCTTGTTAGGCAACTCGAGAAAAGCACCGATACTATCACCATCGATGGAAAGCAATCCAAAACGATGGAACTCCGCTCCGCCTATCGGGAAGCCAACGAATTGGGCTATCTTGATGAAGAGATTAAGGCATTGATAGATATTCTCAAAGAACGCGGAGTGCTCGATAAACAACGGAGCAAAGGTGCTGAATATCTCTATTTCGTAGAGAAATTTATCGATTTCGCAGAATTGAAAACCAAACTGGGAAAATTAGAAGCCGATGTTGCATACGCGAAGTCAAAGGGTTTTGTGTACGAATCTAAAGCGCTTTCCGAAGCACAGGTGTTAGCCAGTACCATCGGAATAGAGACAGATGAAGTACAGAAAGATACATTGCGGCAGCACCTCAACTCGGTAAAAGAAAACTTAGGCTACAATTGTGCACAATGGTTTGAACGAGAACGTAAGCATCTCGGACAGAAATATCATGAACTTGAAACATGCCGCACTGAAACTCCAGGAAGCTTAGACCGCAAGACAGGGTACCCCTTAACTGAATTTTCTCAAATTCTCTTTCAGGACATCCAACCTCGAGTCAAATCTGCCTATACGGAAATCTCTAATCAGATTCAGAAAATTCAGAATGAGATTCGCCAGAACTGTAATAAAGCGCTTGATGAATATGAAGGTAACATGACACCAGAAAACGCGGTGAATACGGCTGCCCGATTGCAAAATGCGCGTTCCCGAGTGGATACTGAGATTACACGACTTAGACAGCGTGGAGAAGATGCTCAAGAACTCTTTAAACTCTTTGAAAGTTGGCGTTTTTTAGCAAAGAAGGTAGGAGACGATAGACAACGGATGGTTGAGATGCGCGACGATACCGCAGTGGAGGATTTAATCGAGAGATTCCGTGGAGTTGAACTCCGGATACGACAATCCCTCGCTGATAATCGGGAGCGACTCGAGGATGTTTTGGGGAACTATGAGCTTTTCAAAAAGCAGATTACCGAGATTAAAGCTGAATTCGAGCAAGTTGTCGCCGGAAAGGAAGATGCATTTATCGCCTACCAACGCGACATAGAGAAGCGATTGCGTGCCGTGCAGCCCACCCTTCCGAAATCGGTAGCGTTCAATTCGAGTGATAGTGACGGATGTTACCGTGACGTTCGAGAAAATGCCGTTAACTGGCTGCAAAACCTGATTAATCAAGTATTAAACGAAAGCGGGCAACGAAAACGTGAACTGCTCAAACCGATTAAGCTCTTTAATGTTCCCGACATACTGAAGAAAAAAGCAATTCAGTTGCGTAAAGATATCGGAGAACTTGATAAAGATTTTCAAGCCATCCGTAGTGAACTCCGAGTAGAAGAAGTCACTCCGAAATTGGGCGAGTGGATAGAAAAACTTGAGGCAAAATTCAAAGAAGCAAAAACGATTTCTCAAAGACGTATAAAACTTGAACACGAGATAGACGAACTCAGCCCGGAGTTAAGCCCAAAAGCAAAAATGCTGCGCGAACAACTGAAACTTACGACAGATTTTACGGAACTGGTTGTTCAGCTTCTTGACGAAGAAAGTTTTAACTCAGCGAAAGAAATTCTTGAATCCTTGGAAGAATTGTATCAAGCAAACTTAGTTAACATGACGGTTCAAGGAAGATGAATTGGGTAAGCTATCACAAACAACTGTTGCAACTCTCTGAGAATGCCGAACCGTTAACCCCATCTCAAACATCAGCGAAAACTGCTATCATCAGCGCAATCCAGGGTGCTGCAGGGCATATCAACCTATGGGGTAATCCCGGCGTTGGCAAAACATTCTTGGCGCATTACCTACATTACCGGGCGGACGTGCTCTATTTTTCATCTCACGCTTGTTATGATAGGAAGGCCTCTTCAGATTCAACGGTGGCGATTGACAATGGCCCCTACACCCTTCAGGAATCACGCCTCATCTATGATAACATCCGCTGGAGCGTTACGACAAACAATTACAGCGCCGTCGCAAATGTGATATTAATCACACGGGAACCGATTCTCGATGTCATCGCGCGGATTGAGCTAACGTTGACAGACGCAGACATTGCGCACATGGAAACCATCGTGCAGCAACAATTCGGTGACGTCGATATTCCACCAGTAAGCCCGGACGCACGACAAAATTCAGGGTTGTGGTTGTACGTAAAAAACTTAACGCAAAAATCAGAATAAGATGCGCGAACAACTAGAATCTATCCCTTGCTTAACAGAACTGCCTGAAAACTATCGGGCATTATGGGAACTCTGCCTTGGAGAAATCTGGTGCCCAGCGACACTCGCTGAATGGCGCGAACGGATTGATTCATCTCGTAAAACCGGCATCGCCCCGACACTCTTTGTGAATCCATCCGCCAAAGAGAGAGAAGAACTGACTCAGGTTTTCGGTTTCCCTACGGTGGCGCTGCCCGAATACCCCTCAATCGCCGAAGTCAATCAGGCGTTACCTCACCGTTTTGAAACGTCTAAGCTGCTGAAACAGTCACGGGTTGCTACCGAAATTACAAAACGATTGAAGACAGAATTGCCTCAAATCGCGCTCCTCTTGGTTTTCGACGGACTCTCCTTTTATGACGTAATAGACTGGAAATTTTCAGGTGGCAGACTGGAACCGTGCCTCGTGGATGGCTTAAGTATCACCCAGCATGCAATGCCGCGGATTGTTGGTTCCGACGTTTTGACATATCGCCTCTTTGAACTCGGGTATACCCGACGCATGGGCTTCTCTTACTGGGAACGCGCCAAGAATCCATTAACCGATACACTCTTTTCAGGATTTCTGAAGCCGCAACTACACCGCGTAACAACGTTTGATGAGTTCCTCGGAAAACTCAGCGAAGCCGAATTTCCGCATCCCACCTACCTTCAAATCATCCGGACGGGACTCGATAGTGTCAGCCATACACACAGAGAAAAGCCGAATGTTCCCGCGCTTCTTGACAATTTAAAAAATGATATTATGGCACTTGTCGACGTTTTACGAGAAATCGATACCTCTTTTCGACTGTTTATCACCGCGGACCACGGCATCCTTTGGTATACAAATCAGGATGTCGTTCCATTAGCAAACGAAAAATACAAAATGCGATATACTGAGAAAACGTGCGCGACTCGGGAAAATGTGTGTACGCTTAAGAGTCATGGAAGCACCTATACCGTTTTTCTTGGGGATAGCGAAATAGCAAGAGCACGACGGACGACAGAATGGGGGTTTCACGGCGGAATCTCCGCACAAGAATCTCTCGTCCCATTTTGGGATATTCAGTGAGACGGCGATAACGTTCGCTAATCACAATCCAGAAATCATTCCGATAGGTTTGCAAGCGTGTTGTCACGTCAGTGAAACCGGGGGACATGCAATGGCTGAAGTCAATTTGCGAGTGGGAACAAACTATGAAACCGATGAGCCGGTTTACATACGGGCTACCGGTTCCCGCGCCATCTTTATCTGTGGAAAGCGTGGTTCCGGAAAAAGTTACACCTTAGGCGTAATCATTGAAGAGCTCTTTAATCAGGAACGAGGGAAATCAGTCCTCCTCATCGCTGACCCGATGGGCATTTATCATACGATGGCGTTAGCGAACGAAAACCAATGGGATGAAGTCCGACAAGCAGGTTTACTCACGCAAAGGTTCCCCGTCCGGTTAATTGTCCCTGGGAACCCACTCGCCTGTTTCGGTGATGCCCAGATTATTCAGAAACTTCACTCAAACGGTGTTGAGGTGAGTTCTCTCTGGATTAATGCCCATGACCTTTCCGCGGATGCCTGGTGTGAACTATTCAATCTGGAGATTAATGCCGCCATGGGAATCGCGATGTGGCGCGCCGTAGACACACTCCATGAGACAGGTGAACCGTTCAACGTTCAAGACATCATTGAAAAGGTCCGGAAGGATAAACGCGCAAAAAGCACAACTGTGGAAGCGTTAGAAAATCGGTTGACAGCCGCGAAAAAATGGGGGATTTTCTCCGAAGAATCCACGGAATTAACCGACGTTTTTTCACTTGAACATATTAACGTTTTAGATTTAAGCGTTGTCGATGCAGGAACAAAGGGGTTGCGAAATCTCGTCTTAGAGGTTGTAGCGCAGCGATTATTTACAGAACGCACCCGGATGCGGCGGCGCGAAGAATTCGGGCTGGAAACCCGGCTTCCGCGCGTCTGGATGGCGGTTGATGAAGCGCATCAATTTGTTCCACAAGGACGAACATCTCTTTGTAAAGAGATGTTGATACGATGGGCAAAAGAAGGCCGGCAGCCCGGACTTAGCCTGATTGTCGCAACGCAACAACCCGCCGCGATTGATGCAGAACTCCTTTCCCAGTGTGATATCATTGTGGCCCACAAAATTACAACCTGGGATGATATACACGCCTTGGACAAGCTTAGCGCAACTTATATGCGCGGCGATTTAAATGGTTACATTCGCGAGCTCAATCGCCGTGGCGAAGCGCTCCTCGTTGACGATGAAACCGAAGCCGTGAGCATCATCCGCGTGCGCCCCAGACTCAGCGCGCACGGAGGCGCTGAAATTCAAGAACACCAAACCCCGCAATCATTTTTTTGATGAGAACTGGAGCCTTCAATGCAATCTGAAAAAACAACACAATCCCCGACAATCGGGTTTATTGGACTCGGAAACATGGGCGGACGCATGGCAAAACGGCTATCAGCTCAGCGGCTTTGATATCGTGCCGGAGAAATGCGCGAAACTTGCCGAGACAGGCGAGGGGACAACAGAAAAGGCAACAGATGTCTTACACAGAGTGATGTCGTATGGTTCGGCAGGATGGAAGAGCGTGTCTAGTCAACAGCAACAGCAACAGCATTTGTGCAGTTAGAAGTCTAATAAACGTAAATCAGTTTTCTGCCAAAAAAATGGCGAGGGGACTTGGACGATTCGCGGCCTCTAACGTCTTACGAGTTTCATCCTGAAGGCACTGGCTATTTTCAAGTTCGGCGCATGCCCTTTTCACGGAAGGCAGGCGCTTTTATCAATTTATTTATAAAAATGAGGAGCATCATGTCAAGAATTCAAATTTCTTTTGCTATCCTATTTTTCATTGTGTCGGTGCTCTTTTTCGCACCGTACCAACCCGCAACGGCACAAAACGTAAAGATTCCCGACGCGAAGCTACGCCGTGTCCTTGAGTACAAGTTAGACAAAGATGCAGGGGAGGCCATCACGCAGGCGGAGATGGCCAGCTTAAAAGAGCTTTCTGCGCCTGATTCCGGAATTAGCAACCTAACAGGACTTGAGTTTGCAACCAATCTGACAGAGTTGGATCTTGACTGGAACGATATCTCTGATATCTCGGCGCTAAAAGGGGTGGTAAACCTAACATCGTTGGCTCTTCGCCACACCCGGATCTCTGATATCTCGGCGCTAAAAGGGTTAGTAAGCCTGACAGACTTGTATATTCCCGGCACCCCGATATCTGATATCTCGGCGCTCCAAGGATTGGTAAACCTGACAAAGTTGCATCTCTACGACACCCCGATATCTGATATCTCGGCGCTAAAAGGATTGGTAAACCTGACAGAGTTGTCTCTTTCCTACACCCAGGTATCCGATATCTCGGCGCTCCAAGGGGTGGTAAGCCTGACACGGTTGTCTCTTGCCTACACCCAGGTATCCGATATCTCGGCGCTAAAAGGGGTGATAAGCCTGACAGAGTTGTATCTTGCCGGCACCCGGATATCTGATATATCGCTGCTCCAGGGGTTGGTAAACCTGACAGAGTTGAATCTTGCCGGCACCCGGATATCTGATATATCGCTGCTCCAAGGGTTGGTAAACCTGACAAGATTGTCTCTTGCCGGCACCCGGATATCTGATATATCGGCGCTAAAAGGGTTGGTAAACCTGACATCGTTGGAGCTTGCCAGCACCCAGATATCTGATATATCACTGCTCCAAGGGTTGGTAAACCTAACAGAGTTGGATCTTTCCGAGAACCAGATATCTGATATCTCAGCGCTGCAAGGGTTGGTAAGCCTGACAGAGTTGAATCTTTCCCACAACCAGATATTTGATTTCTCCCCAATTGCCGGATTGATAGATAATCTGGATATATACCTCAACATCAACCAAAGGAACCAATTCCCAACCAACGTAAAGATTTCCGACGCGAATCTACGCGATGCCCTTGAGGACAAGTTAGGCAAAGATGCAGGGGAGGCCATCACGCAGGCGGAGATGGCCAGCTTAGTATGGCTTGAGGCGCGTTCTTCCGGAATTAGCAATCTAACAGGACTTGAGTTTGCAACCAATCTGACAGAGTTGGATCTTTCCGAGAACCAGATATCAGATATCTCAGCGCTAAAAGGGTTAGTAAGTCTGACATGGTTGGAGCTTGCTGAGAACCAGATATCAGATATCTCGGCGCTGCAAGGGTTGGTAAACCTGACAGACTTGAATCTTCGCAACAACGATATCTCTGATATCTCGGCGCTGCAAGGGGTGGTAAGCCTGACAAATTTGTCTCTTTACAACAACGATATCTCTGATATCTCGGCGCTGCAAGGGGTGGTAAAACTTATAAGGTTGCGGCTTGGCAGCAACCCAATCTCTGATATCTCGGCGCTGCAAGGGATGGTAAAACTGAGATGGTTGTGGTTTGACAACAACGATATCTCTGATATCTCGGTGCTAAAAGGGTTGGTAAACCTGACAGACTTGAATCTTCGCAACAACGATATCTCTGATATCTCGGCGCTGCAAGGGTTAGTAAACCTGACAGACTTGGATCTTCGCAACAACCAGATAATCGATTTCTCCCCAATTGCCGGATTGATAGATAATCTGGATAGCTACCGTAACAGCAACCAAATCCCCACCTGGGATGTGAATCAGGATGGAAATATAGACATTCTGCATCTAACGGCTGTCGCCCAAAACTTCCGGACAGCCGCGCCTGCTAGCCCGCGTGCCGATGTCAATGGCGATGGCACCGTGGATATTCTGGACCTCGTCGCTGTTGTCAGTCACTTCGGCGAAAGAACAACGACACCTTGAAAACATGCTGGAAGATTTGCGAGATAGACAATTTCTTGACAAAAACGAGGAAAATTGTTAAAATGCCGTTATCTCTAATGAACAAGGAGGAAATTCTGAATATGAAATTCGTTATTTTTTACACGTCTGAAAAACGTCTTAACCTGGCAGTGAGTGGACTAGTCCTCACACTCCTTTTGGCCCTGCTACCCTTTACCGCGGCAGAAGAATTTATCGACGGTTTGGTGCTTTATCACGCCTACGATGAAGGGAAGGGCGCGAAAGCAGAAGACTTGAGTGGCAATGGCCACGAGGGCGAGATTGAGAATCCCGTCTGGGTTAACGGAAAATTTGAAAAAGCGCTTGAATTTGGGGGTGAGGGCAGTGGCACCTTTGTTACTGTGGAAAGCACCGCGAAACTTAATGTCGATGAATGCACGTTCATGGCCTGGATTAACGCCGAGCACTGGGAAGGCACGCGTCAAATCGTCGGGAAATCCGTTCACGGCGGCTGCGGCGGCCGGACCCAATATGGGCTCTTTAGCGAAGCAGGTGTCTTTAAACTCCGGGTTGAAACCGAAGCAGGTAGAAATGACATCGCAACCGATTTGCCTGAAACGGGAAAGTGGGTACACATCGCGTTTACCAACGACGGTAAAACCGGGATAATTTACATTGATGGAGAAGACGTCGTCGATGGTAACATCCCGGGCAAACTGGGTGCCAATGATGATGTGTGGCGCGTCGGGCAAGATTGCGACAGGGAGAACTATATTTTTGCCGGAATTATCGATGAGGTCCGGCTCTGGAATCGCCCGTTGGGCGAAGATGAGATTAATACCTACAAAGAACAGGGCGCGAAGGAAGCCCTTGCCGTTGATGCTATCGGTAAACTCGCAGTGGCCTGGGGACACCTCAAATCAAGGCGTTAACCCATCAATTTTTTTCTGTGACGTCGTTGGCTTGCGGTGCTCATAACGCTCTCGGCAAACTTTGTTGTACCGTGTCGCGTTGTCTCCATCGTAAGGTTGGGCAGCGCGACACGTCCTTTCTACACGAAAAACATTTACACCGAAGTGACTAAGTTGTCTCCCAGTTCAAGAAAGCGCACTGATTCTGAGATAGCGCTGCGAACTTTGATGTACACGGAATGCTTCCTACTTCATAAGCGGAAGAGAGATAGGGGTGTGCCTTGACTTTGCTTTACACCCTTATCGCAAATCGAAAAAAAATGTGTTAAACTCAAAAATGAAAGAACCTTCAAAAACACACGCTTGTCGAAATTGCAATGTCGATTTAATCGAAGCGGTATTCATCAAAAATCTAAAAGTCTGCCCACACTGCGGGCATCATCACTATCTGAACGCCGATGAGCGTCTCGCGCTGCTCATAGATGCCGGCAGCTTTGAGGAATTCGATGCGGATTTGTACTCAATTGATTCGTTAAAATTTCCTGAATATCCAGAGAAACTGGCGCGTGATATTACCAAAACAGGGCTGCGTTCTGAAATGCTTTCAGGTATCGCTAACATCGGGGGCAATCCGGCTGCGATTGCAATCGGAGATGTCAGATTTATAGGGGGCACGTGCGGTTCCGTGATAGGCGAAAAAGTCACGCGCTGTATTGAACGTGCAATTGAGCACTGTCTGCCTTTAGTCATCGTCTCCGTCAGCGGTGGCATGCGGATGCAGGAAGGCACGCTCGCCTTGATGCAGATGGCAAAAACCGCGGCGGCTTGCACAGAATACGCGAAAAAAGGGCGCTTTTACATCTCTGTTGTCACCGACCCAACCTTTGGGGGCGCGACTGCCAGTTATACCTCCCTCGGGCATGTGATTATCGCCGAACCCGGTGCGCGTATCGGATTTGCGGGGCCCTTAGCCGTCGCCAGTCTACGCGAAGAGCTCCCCGAGACATTTCAGAAAGCGGAGTCCTTACTTGAACACGGTTTCATAGATACCATCGTTCATCGGGCGGGGATGCGGAGGCTGCTAACAGAACTCATTGAATTTGTCCAGGCGTGATACACCGAAACAGCACCGTCTCCCAGAACGGGGTTTGGCAAAGCATCCCGCCCACTGAATGTATCGTGAGCGGATTAGATTTCAGAAAATAACGAACGCGGAAGCCCTGGGGTTAACCGGAACACGAATGCAAAAAAATTGAGAAGCATAGTAGTCCTTGCAATTTTCCAATTTCTCTGTTACGTGAATGAAAAAAAAGCGTTAACATAAAAGTACATTTGCATAAAATTTATAGGAACATCAAATGTCAAAGTCACTTGTTGTCGTTGAGTCTCCTGCAAAAGCAAAAACCATCAAAAAGATTTTAGGGCGCGATTACCTTGTCGAATCCTCCGTAGGGCATGTCCGTGACTTGCCTAAAAAAGAGCTTGGCGTTGATATTGAAAATGCGTTTAAGCCTAAGTACGTGCGTATCCACGGAAAAGGAAAGATTGTTGAGGCACTGAGAGAATCAGCGCGTCAGGTAGATAACATCTATCTTGCCGCGGACCCGGACCGGGAGGGTGAGGCTATCTGCTGGCATCTCGCTGAAGAATTAAAGCGGACGCAAAAACCTATCTATCGTATCGTTTATAACGAAATCACGAAAGGAGCCATCTTAGCCGCAATTCAGAATCCTGGGCAGATTGACATGGCACTCGTGGATGCGCAGCAAGCGCGTCGGGTTTTAGATAGGCTCGTCGGGTACCAGATTAGCCCGATTTTATGGCGCAGTGTCAAACCGGGGCTAAGTGCGGGGCGTGTCCAATCTGTTGCGGTTCGCCTCATCTGTGAACGTGAGACGGAAATTGAAGCGTTTAAGCCGCGAGAATATTGGACGGTTACAGCCACCTTGTCGCCGTTTCCGGAACACCCGTTCCTTGCAAAATTACACCGTATCGGGCGTAAGAAAGGAGAAATCAACCAGTACGGTTTCTTAATTGATGGTGCCCGGGCGCAAGAAATCACCGCTGACGCACAGGAGCAGACATACATAGTTGATAAGGTGCAGAACCGTGAGCGCAAACAACGGCCGGTTCCGCCGTTTATTACCAGCACTTTGCAGCAGGAGGCCTCGCGGAAGCTGCGGTTTACTGCGAAAAGAACGATGCTGATAGCGCAACAACTCTATGAGGGACTGGAGATTGGAAATGAAGGGGCTGTCGGGCTCATCACCTACATGCGTACAGATTCAACGCGTGTTTCGCAGGAAGCGCTGCGGGCCGCGCGGGAATACATTAAAACAAAATATGGTGTAGAATACTTGCCTGCGCGCCCTGTCCAATACCGGAGCAAAAAGAGTGCCCAAGATGCACACGAAGCGGTACGCCCTACGGTGCCGTTGCGTAACCCGGCGGCGCTGAAACGGTACCTAACTCAGGAACAATATCGCCTCTACGAACTGATTTGGATGCGGTTCATTGCGAGTCAAATGAAACCGGCTGTTTTTGATGCAACCACCCTTGATATAAAAGCTGGCCCGTACCTCTTTCGCGCGACAGGTTCGGTTATGAAGTTTAAAGGGTTCAGACGCGTCTATATGGAGGGTAAAGATGATGACGTAACGCGCGCGGGGGGCGAAAAGACGGCTGAAGCGCCTGACGATGTGGGTGAAACACCGGCAAACAATCCCAATCTGCCGGCGGTTAAGGAAGGGGAGACGCTTCAGCTGCGCAGCCTGGTACCGAAGCAACACTGGACGCAACCGCCACCGCGTTACAATGAGGCGACGCTTGTCAAAACCTTAGAAGCGAAAGAAATCGGCCGCCCCAGCACGTATGCGAGCATTCTCTCAACCATTCAAGAACGCGGCTATATAAAAAAGGAACAAGGACGACTCTCCCCGACAGATGTCGGGCGGCTCGTCAATCAACTCCTTATTCACGGATTCCCTAACATTGTTGATGTTGAATTTACCGCGCAGATGGAGAAACAACTCGATACCGTCGCAGATGGGCATGTAAAGTGGGCATTGATGTTAAGGGAATTCTATCCCCCTTTTCAAACGGCGCTGCAAGAGGCCCCGGATAAGATGTATCAGGCGCGAAAGGCAATGGAAACTGAATCTGATGAAGTCTGTGAAAAATGCGGCGCACAGATGATTGTCAAGTGGGGACGATACGGACGGTTCCTCGGATGCGGAAAATATCCACAATGCCAGAATATCAAACGCCTCAATGGGGATGAAGCGATGGACGTTGAACCGCAAAAGACGGAACACAGCTGTGACAAATGTGGTAAACCGATGGTTATCAAAACAAGCCGCGCCGGGACACAATTTTTAGCATGCACAGGATACCCGATATGCAAAAATGCAAAGCCGTGCCCGATAGGAATAGACTGCCCAGAAAACGAATGTAACGGGTACATCGGCGAACGCCGGACCCGACGCGGAAAAATCTTTTATGGGTGTAGCAACTATCCCACGTGTAAGTTTTCAACCTGGGATAAACCGATAATACAACCGTGCCCACAGTGCAAGGCACCTTACCTGGTTGAGAAAACGAAAATAACGGAAGGAGGCGCAGCGGTTACAACGGGTATTGCCTGCAATTCCAAAACGTGTCAATACACGCAAAAAGCAAATGGGACATAAGTCAAAACCTTTCCACGCCTTGTCTCAAAAAAGATGACGGCGGAATTGTGCGCGGGGCCCTATCGCTTTAATAGACAAAAAATGATTCAGGTTCATCAGGTCAGTTTCAGTTATGGAAAACTCAGCGTCCTTGAAAAGGTGAGCTTTCGCGTCGAACGAGGGGAATTTGTCTTTCTTGTCGGGGCAAGCGGTGCCGGCAAAACAACCCTCCTCCGATTGTTATACGGAGACTTGACTCCAACCGACGGAGACCTGAATGTTATCGGGCAACCCTTGCTTGAATTGACACCCGTAAAACGCCCATACTTTCGGCAGAAAATAGGACTCGTTTTTCAAGACTACAAATTTTTGAACCGGAAAACGCTTCAGGAGAATCTCGCATTCCCACAGAAACTGGTAGGCGCGAAACCTGCATCCCTGAAGGAAAATGTCAACAAATCTCTCCATCAAATGGGGCTTATACATCATAAAAATGCACGCCCCACACAAATATCAGAGAATGAACGACAACGGCTCGCCATCGCAAGGGCAGTTATCAACCGCCCCCTTCTACTCCTCGCAGACGCACCACTGGCGCAATTGGATAATCAACTCGCTCTTGAAATCATCTCGCTCTTAGAGGCACTCAACTTTCAAGGGATGACGATGCTTGTTACAACCAACGACAAACCGTTCGCTCAGAAATGCAAGAAGCGAATCATTGAGCTCAGGGATGGAACCGTTTGTTGACGTTGACGTTACAGCACGCCTTTTAACGGGCGCGCACTCGCCGAATCAAGAGATAAAAGGAATCAGGCGATAATCAAAAAAATGCGCTATTTCATGCAAAATGCCATCTCACATACTGCAGATACAGGTATCGCAAATCTGATGAGTCTATTCAGTATTGCATTAACCACCGGCATGCTAACGACTTTCCTGCTTCACCACAGTTTTATTGCCCAGCAGTTGGAATTCGAGAAAGAAGGCCCCGCCCTCCTCCTAACGCTAAAAGATACGCTCAGTGAATCAAAAGGGCACGCTTTGCTCAGCAAAATTGAGAAAGATGAGCGCATTCTTACCGCCTACTACGTTTCAAAGCAGGAAGTCCTCGCAAGAAGTGAATCCCAATTTAAGGAACTCGGCACACTCATTAAAGAAGGGTTTGCAGGCGCCTCCCCTTTTCCGGCAGCAATTGAGATTTATATAGATGTAGAACCCAAAACGCAGCAGGTGTTAGAACAGCTAGCTTTGGATATCAAGGCACATGAAGAAATTGAGGACGTCTTATTGACGGCACGAGGTACGTGGAACGAACGTTTACGCAATGCAGAACGCCCTCTCATCCCCGCCATCGCTACTGCAATTGTCGTCTGCGGGTTACTTATACACTATACCCTTGTAAAAACTTCTATCAATAGACAGGAAGAAATCGCCCTTGTCAACCTCCTCGGCGGCTCGCGACACTATCTCTTGACGCCACTCCTGCTCCATGGCATCTGCCTCGGTACCCTCGGAACCGCCGCCGGTATCGCTTGTTCTTACGGGTTATTTCTTCTCTTCAAGGAGCAAGTCGGCACGCTTGAATTTCTGCAGCGCTCTCAACACATTTTAATTGTAGGGAGCGGCACAGTAATTGGAATCGTCGCAGCCCTGTTTGCGCAACGCAAAACGGCGCGGCTTCTGTAATGCACAGTCGGGGAACAAAAAGTGCTGATAAATTTATAGCAGAAAGGATGCCGAGGTGCCTTGAGGAAAGAGGAAATGGAAAATAGCGACATCAGCACAATCTTCAGAAATATCAGCACCCTCATGCAAATCCGCGGGGATAACGCCTTCCGCGCACGGGTTTACGAGCGCGCAGCCGATATGATTGACGGGCTTCCTAGCGCGCTCACTGACTGCGCCGCGATGATGGAAGAATTTCTCGCCCGCCCCGGCATCGGCAAAGCCATTCAAGACAAAACCGTTGAAATGCTCAACACCGGAAGATGCAAATTCTACGATGAACTTACCGGCGACATCGGAATTGAGGTACTTGAACTGTTAAATATCCGCGGCATCGGCGTCAAAACGGCAGCCCGGCTCTATCACGAACTCGGAATCAGGAATCTTGATAACCTTGCCAACGCACTGGAGAAAGGGCAGCTCAGAGGAATGAAAGGCATCGGAAAAAAGACATCGAAACTCATCGCCGATGGACTTCTGTTTCACAGCAAACAAAAGGGCACACGCCCGCTCGTGCAGGCTTTGAAAATTGCCGAACAGATTGCCGACGGCTTGAAAACCGCAAATATTCAACCGTTCCAATTTACGGGTGAACTCCGCCGCTATGAGGAAATTTGTCAGCGTCTTGAGCTCATTGTGCAATACGATGATAACGGAGATACCATTCAAAATTCATTAATCAAACTGATATCCCAAACGCTTGGGGCAGAACCCCCACAGAACGGCACCGCGTTTGACAACACAATCCCAACAATGCAATTCCGTGTTACACAAGATTTTCCGGTGCTTATCTATTTGTGCACGCCCGAGGAATACAACGAAATCCTCTTTCTCACAACCGGAACGGATAAATATCTCCGTGCGCTACAGCAGCTGGCGGTACCCGCTGAAGGGAACCGCCCCAAAAAATCTCTAACGGGCGGCGCCCGCCCAAAAAGCCGACTCACCGGACTCTATCAAAAAACCCGACATTTCCCGCATATCCCGCCCGAACTGCAGCAGGATGAAACCGCTGTCAAAGCATCCCTGGAAGGCACTTTACCAAATCTCGTTGAATTCGGCGACTTACGCGGCGACTTGCACGCCCATACACACTGGAGCGACGGACGAAACACTATCAAAGAAATGATTGAAGCTGCCAAAGCGGAAGGACTTGAATACATTGCCATCACCGAGCACTCCGTCTCATCTACTGTTGCCAACGGCTTGAATCAGGAACGGTTGATGCAACAGATAGCGCGGCTCCGGGAGCTCAATGCACAAACCGAAGGGATTACCGTCCTGGCCGGCTCCGAAGTCGATATACGACAAGATGGAAGATTGGATTTTTCTAAAGCGGTTTTAGCCCAACTCGATATTGTTGTGGCCAGCGTCCACAGCCATTTCTCGCTCTCAGAAGCACGAATGACACAGCGCCTCATTTGCGCAATCGAAAATCCATTCGTCAACATCATCGGACATCCCACCGGGAGGCTACTCGGAACCCGAACGGGGTACGCACTCAATCTGGAAGATATTATCGAAGCCGCCGCAGAAAACAGTACCGTTTTGGAAATTAACGGTTCACCAAAACGATTAGATTTGGGCCCCGAATGGGTACGCCGCGCAAAAATGAAAGGTGTACGATTAGCTGTCAATACCGATGCACACGCGATAGAACAACTGGAACACCGGCGTTTTGGCATTAATGTCGCGCGCCGGGGCTGGCTCACAAAACAAGATGTCATAAATACCTACACGCTCGACGCGTTAAAAACGAAATGCGGCATCGGTACCACAGTTTCATGAGAATGACACCTAACCAAGCTAGACGAAATGGAGAAATCATGACACAACGAACGCAACTCGCCCCCGCAAAACGCGCAATTATTATCGGAATGGATGGGGCCAGCATGGAACTCGTTAAAAACGCTATCGACTGGGGACACGCTCCTAACCTGGCTAAGCTCCTCCACACAGGCGTCTACCGCCCCATGCTCGGCGTCTTCCCGACTCTCACACCACCCGGTTGGACAGCCCTCTCTACAGGCTCCTGGCCCGGGACACATCACGTCATGGACTTCAACATCCGGGCAATCGGGGAACCCCTGGATAAAACCGTTTGGGGTATCAATACTCGCCTCTGCCAATCCGAATATCTATGGAATCTCGTTGAACGCGCCGGCGGAAAACCGATTCTTGTCAAGTGGGAAATGTCCTGGCCACCCACCGTCAAATCAGGTATTCAGGTAGAAGGCACCGGGCCGGGTGTCTCAAACCACCATCAAATTGCAGGGTATCATCTCTTCGTCGCCGGAAAATGGGAACCACGCCCCATCGGCGGACAACGTGACCCGGAAACATTGGACCCGAGCGCTTTACAGAAAATACGACACATCGACGCGGTTACACTAAAACAAACGCTGAAGCACCAAGAAATATACCTCCCTCATTCGGAAAAGCCAGTCTTGGAAGTTAAACTCACTATCCAGCCATTGGCACGCGGCAGGGAAGACATGAATCGCGGGAAAACCGGGATACCGAAACCCTTCTACGGATTCATTTACGCATCCGGCAAAAACGGCTATGACAAAATACGAATCTGCAGAAACCGCAACGGCGACGCCCTCGTCGCAGAACTCGGTGTCGGTGACTGGAGCGACTGGTGGCTCGATTCCTTTGAAATTGATGGAAAAGAAATTGAAGGATACGTTCGAATGAAACTGATTACCCTCACACCGACAGCCGATGCATTTGAACTGTTCGTACCCCAGCTCTGGCCACGTGAAGGGTACACCGTCCCCGCAACGGTAGCAACCGAAATTGATAACGATATCGGCCCTTTCCTTCAAAACCCCGCAAGAGACGCGCTCGGACAGATAGACGACGATACCTATTTTGAACTTCTCGAATACCATCACCAACAACTCGCAGATGTCGCAACCCACCTGGCAAAAAACAACGACTGGGATGTACTTATGCTTGAAACTCACGCGCCCGACTACGCGAGCCATTTCTTTCTCAGCCAAGCTGATGAAATCAGTGGCGCCGCCCCGGATACCCGCCACCGGTGCAGAGAAGGATTGCGACGCACTTACGAATCTGTCGATAGAATGATAGGACGCTTGATGAACCTCGCCGATGAAGACACCGTCATTCTCGTCTGCTCGGACCACGGGGGTACACCCAACCAATTTAAAGCCGTCGATATTGAAAAAGTCCTCGAAAAAACGGGATTCATCGTCCGGAACACAGATGGGGAAATAGACTGGAACCAAACGCGTGCTGTTAACGTCGGACTCGTCCATGTCTTCATCAATCTCGCCGGGCGAGAACCCAACGGAATTGTTCCACCCGAGGCATATGAAGAGACGCAACGCGACATCATCGCAGCCCTGCACGCTTATCAAGAGCCGCAAACACGAAGACATCCCTTTACCTTAGCCGTAACCCGCACCGATGCAGAAATGTTGAACCTACACGGTGAACTTGTTGGGGATGTCGTCTACGCGCTGAGACCGGAATTCGATGGCGCACACGGGAAGCAATTACCCTCTGTTCGCTTCGGAATCGGGGGGCAACACTCAACGTTTATTTTAGCAGGCGCCGGCGTCCGAGAAGGCATCGCCCTAAAGCACCAGGTACGCGTCGTCGATGTCGCACCAACACTCTGCTATCTACTCGGGTTACCCGTACCCGATAATGTCGAAGGAGGAATCGTTTACGAGGCCTTAGCCGAACCTAATTGGCACCTTACCAAACTCGCTGAATTGAAAAACCGGTAGAGATAACACCAAAGCCCCATTGATACCAGCATCTCAAATCTGTGCAAAAAATGCGGGCCTTTATATTAGAAAAAACTTTTTATAAAAAGATTCGATTAAGGTTCAGCTGGTGCCGTAAAGAGGAAAAAGTAAAAGAAATTGCCTTTTCGCTGAAGCAATAAAAAGCTTATTTTGGGACCCGGTGAATATAGACATCATAGTCCTGCCCGCGGGCATCGCTCCAGACGATAATTGCGCTCCCGTTGGTGGCAGTAATTGCCTGGGGTGTGATTTGCTGGTTGTTGGCGGTACAGACGGGCATCCCATCTTTTTGCCATAACGCTTCGCCTGTGGAATGAAGTCGTTGGGCATAGATGGCGTCCTCCGTTTTATCGCCAAAGTCTTCTCGATAATCGAGCCAGTAGACAATTGCGCCGCCGTCTCCGTCAGGCACCAACTGTGGCGCGCGTTGAACGCCGGCGCCGGTGCACACAGCTACCCCTTCTATTGCCCACAGGATGGTGCCATCGGGGCCGGTACGCTGGGCATAGATATCTGCGAAAACCTCGCGTTCATCCCACCAGACGACAATGAAACCACCTGCCCCGTCGGCGATACATGCGGGTTGTTGTTGGTTATAGTGCAGGTTACTCATAGGAATTCCGTCTTTTTGCCACTGTGGTTTTCCATCGGAATCGATACGCTGCGCATACAACTGCGCGCTGGTATAAAAGTTCGGTTCATTGCGATAGTCTGACCAGACGAAGAAGGCCCCGCCGTTCTCATCACTGACAACGGCCGGGCCGCCCTGATTGCCATTTGCAGTGCAAACAGGAGTTTGAGCAGAATGACCATCCGCGGTGTGCCCCCACATGGGTTCGCCGGCTGGCGATAGGCGCTGCGCGAAAATGTTCCAATCTGAGGTGCTAATATCCCACCAAGCGAAAATTGCTGCGCCGCTTCCGTCGGCGATGAGAACCGGGTCGTACTGGTCACCTGGCCCCTTGTAAACCGGTACACCATTGGTTTCCCAAACCGTCGCCCCTGTCGCGTCTATTCTTTGGGCGTAGATGTCTTGATTCCCATTTCGCCAGTCTTCCCAGGTAACAATTACGCCGCCGGCCCCGTCGGCCACAGCCTTGATGCCGTCTTGTAAAGCGGGCTCGGTGCAAACAGAAATTCCGTCGGGCGCCCACTGTTTTACGCCGTCAGCGTCAATCCGCTGCGCATAGATATCCTGATTTCCGGCCCGCGTATCCCCCCAAACAATGATAGCGCCGCCTTTTGGCGCGCCGACAATTAGCGGCCAACTTTGCGATGCCGGGGTATCGCAAACCGGAATCCCATCAGCGTACCAGAGCATCTGTCCTGTGCCACTAACACGCTGGGCAAAAATATCCCGGTTCCCAGCCCGCGCATCGCTCCATACCACAATTGCCCCCGCTTCTCCATCGCTTGTTAAGACGGGGAAGTGTTGCTCATTCACGGCTGTACACACCGCGAGATTCTCCGATGGGGAAGCCACCCAAGCCGCCGGAACCGTATCCAAGCGAACCAGCAGATATACCGCCGCGATAATGATAAAGTGGTGCAACCCGCCGTGTGCGCCCTTCCAATTCATAGAAAAAAAAGACCTAGTCTTGCTCGAAAACATAGCCAATCGGATTCCTCACTCGCTTTTGCGTTCATAATAAACACCATCTTATAGAAGATGCCGGATGTGGTGCCCTGTATTTCCAAGGTACTCTATAAAACCTAAATTAAGAGTTCATTGCCTATCGGAAAAAACTGATCAGCAATTTGTTGTAAATCCATAGAGGTATTGTGTTCAAAGCGACGACTTCTACGCGTTTATCTTGTTGTTTAATGAGTTCAGCGAGCGGACAAAAATCTCCGTCCCCGCTGGCGAGAACGACGACATCCAAAGTGCCGAGCATTGATACAATATCAACGGCGATACCGACATCCCAATCCCCTTTTGCGGAGCCATCTCCGCGCAACCTTAAGTCCTTACTCTTAATCGTATACCCATTATGTTCAAGTAAGGAGAGAAAGCTAGATTGATTGATTTCGGGGATTTGTACGACGTAAGCATAAGCGGCCATCAACTGCCGTGGTCCAACTATCAAATCTAGTAGTTTTATGTAATCAACGCGTCGTGAGAACCGGTCTTTTGCGGCGTAGAACATATTTTGGACATCAACGAAAACGCCGACGCGTGGCTGTCGCGATGCTTTTGCATAATACCCGTTCGGATCTTCGAGTGCGTTTTCATCTAACTGTGTCACGGTATCGCGAATCTGCGTTAGGGCGTTGCGTGCGGACTCTTGGAATTTTTGAAGTGTATTAAAATGCTCATAAAGACTCGTTTGAAGTTCTTCCATCCCCTGATTTCCCTTGTAGAAAGCTTCTTCTACCAAGGTTAACTCAGCCTCAAATGTCTCTTTCGCTGCTTTAATTCGTTCAGATTCCTTTAACTGTATGGCCCCGGCTTGTTTCTCTAATAGCAACTGCTGTTTTTCTGATGTTACTTGCTCCAGCATTGCCTTCGTTTTTCCGTATACGGTTTCTTTTTTTCGGAGTATGTCATTCTCTTGTTCCAATTCCTTCAAGTGCTTATGCTCTATATGGTAGATTTGCTCCCGGCTTTTCAACCTCTGGTTCTCTTCCAAAAGGAATGCAACGTGTTGCTCTAACTGTTGATACTTTTTTTGGAGTGCGGTGTGCTGCCCTTTTAAGTCATCCCATTTTCGGCGAATCTCGTCGATTTGCCGGTTCTGGCTGTCCTCCTTGTCGTGTTGTAGTGTTGGTGCGTCTATTTCCGGATTCTTCTCTGCTACATGAATATGCCCGGATTTCCGTTTTCCGTCCTCTTCCAATGCGCCGATAGCCGTATAGGTTGCGTGTAGTAGGCTATACCCGTGCTGTACAACGGCTGCGCGGTTGTCAGTCAGAAGTGCCCAAACTACCTCGGCGAACTCCCCGGCTTCAAGGAGCCCCTCAGAGGTATTGAAAAAGGATTCAATCTCGTCAAGTTCCATATACTCGACGCGCTCTATTGCCGACTGTGCCTGTTCCGAAAAGAAGCAATACGCCACTTCTTCAATAGACTCCTCCATAAAAATTGCGTCGGTTAACTGCTCCAATACGGTGCGTTTTGACAACGAATATAACCGTTCAACATCCAAAGTCAGTTCCGAATGCACAGCTAATTTGAAAGTCGTTCTTATATCTAAAAACAGATTGAGAAACCACGTCATCTGCTCCCTGCATATCTGCGATTTTAGATTTGGTTTTACCATGATGAGTACTCCGTTATTTTTTATTTTCCCGTTCTAATTTTTTATAATCAACAGTGAGAAGCCGCGCTAAATTTTGATAATTTTGTCTTTCTGGGTACCGCGGGTAGCATTCCTAGTGTCAACAACGACGTCTGCCTGCTCTACAACCCATCTGTAATCTATCCCGCGATGATCTGTTAGGATTACAACCCCGTCAACTCCTTTTAACAAATCCCGTGTCAATGGCTGCGAATGATAGGTTTTTCCATCATTAACAGTGAATTCCGGTACGTACGGGTCATGATAAATGAGTTCGGCTTTTTTCTTTAAAAGTAATCGTACCACCTCAATTGCGGGCGATTCGCGGATATCGGCGACATCTTTTTTGTAAGCGACGCCTAATATAAGCAGCTTTGAACCATTGACGGGTTTGCGCTGCAGATTCATAGCATCGATGACTTTGTCACATACATATTTCGGCATGGCAGCGTTAATCTCGCTAGCGAGTTCAACAAACCGCGCGTGAAATTGATAAGTTCGTGCCTTCCAAGAGAGATAATGCGGGTCGATAGGGATACAGTGCCCGCCGGAACCGGGCCCCGGGTAAAAAGGCATAAAACCGAACGGTTTCGTTGCTGCGGCGTCAACAATCTCCCAGACATCTAAATCCATCCTGTCACATATCATCGCAATCTCGTTGATGAGTCCGATGTTAACACTTCGGAACGTGTTTTCTAATAATTTAACCATCTCCGCGGCCTGGGCTGAAGAGACAGTGTACGTTTTATTAATAAACTGCTCATAGAAGAGGGTTGCTAACCGTGTGCACTCCGGCGTAATTCCGCCGACAATCTTAGGCACATTGGCGATGGGGTAAGTCTTATTCCCGGGTTCAATTCGTTCCGGTGAAAAGGCGAGATAAAAATCTTTTCCCACTCGCCTGTGTGTCTTTTTGGGATACGAAGAATTAGACAAATCGGCCTGTAACATCGGCAGTACGACTTCCTCAGTTGTTCCGGGATAAGTTGTGCTTTCCAACATAATCAATTGCCCGGGCTGCAAATATCGGGCAATCTGCTCAACAGTAGAGACGATGAAGTGCAAGTCCGGGGTTCTATTGGCGTTCAACGGCGTCGGCACACAAATGTTGATGGTATCGAGTTCTTGAAGTCGGCTATAATCCGTGGTGACGTGAATTCGGCCACGTTGCATATAGGAATTCAATCTTTCATCGGAAACGTCCGGAATCCCGGAGTGCCCTCTTTTTAACCGGTGAATCTTCTCCTTGCAGATATCAATCCCGGTAACTGGGAAACCGGCATCTGCAATCGCCACCATGAGAGGTACTCCAACATAGCCAAGTCCGATAACACCGGTGCGGGCGGTACGACTTTCTATCTTTTCAGAAATCATTTTGACCTCTGGCAAGCGTGTTGCGTTTAGGTTCTGTGGGCTTCCGAAGTTTTAGTCCGCTCAGCCAAGCGGCAGCTGCGTCCAAACCTGTAAAGAGTTTATCAGGGGTGGCGACACCCTGCTGAGTCCGTTGAGTCCCTGTGTTTCTCCCTTTCACCGAATCAAGATACCGGAGGTAGCTATGACGTCCATGGCCTGTTAGAACCAATATTGTGTGTGCGCCAACGGCGTTGCCGGCGGCGATATCTGTCAATGAATCGCCAATGAAATATGTGCTAGAAATTTCAACGTCATGTTGGCGAGCAGCCCGGATTAACATTCCCGGTTTCGGTTTCCTGCAGTGACAATCGGCATCAGGGGCGTGTGGGCAGTAGTAAACGGCCTGAATTTTGCCGCCGGTTGAGACAATTTCGTTAACCATCGTGTCGTGGATATCGGTGAGTTGCTGTTCAGTTAGGAGTCCTCGCGCGATTCCTGCTTGATTGGTTAATACAATAATACGATACCCGGCTTGCGTCAATTTTCGTATGGCGCCGCGTGCCCCTGGAATGAAAATGAAGTCCTTCCATTCGCGAACATAACCGTTCTGCGGGGCGTTGTAGTTAATGACACCATCCCGGTCAAAAAAGAGTGTTTTCATCGTTAAGCCTGTTGCTTGTTTCCTCATCGCGAATTTCCGCGAGCAGTTCTGCGGGTGTTACAGTGGCGCATCCCATTTTTCTCACGACAATGCCGCCCGCCAAACTTGACAATCGTGCGGCGCTGCGCATGTCGTTCCCGGCGGCGATTGAAAGTGCGAAAACCGCTGCCACTGTGTCGCCGGCGCCTGTCACGTCTGTGACGGTACCTGAGTTGGCCGGGAGGTGCATTATCTCTAATTCCTGAGCGGGATTTCGAAAGAAGAGTGTCATGCCTTGTTCATCGCGGGTAATCAGGACGGCTTTGACGCCAAGTCGCCCCAAAATTTCTTCGCCGGCAGTCCTCAACTCTAACTCATCGCTAATTTCTTGCTGCACGGCGCCTGCCGCCTCTTTCTGATTTGGTGTAATCGCCGTTACCCCGTCATAGTGCCAAAAGTGATTTTGCTTCGGGTCTGCGATAATTGGGATACCTAACGGGGTTGCGCGCGCGACAAGCGCCCGGATAAGCCTTCGGCTGACAACACCCTTGTCGTAGTCTGCAAACACAATCGCATCAATTCGGGCCAATTGTGAAAGGACAGTACTCATCAACGTTTCCTTCAAGGTTGTAGGGAGGCACCGCTTTATCTCATTGTCAATTCGGAGTAGATGTTGCCCTTTCTGTAGTGCGTCGTTGTGGCTAGTCCCTACGCAGGCAATCACGCGTGTTTTGGTGCTTGTGGGACGTTCGGAGTCAATACAGATGCCTGTGACACCAATATTCAGCTGGTTCAGTTTCTGTAGGAGTTTTTCCGCAGCCCGGTCCTTGCCGATAACGCCGACGAGCTCAACCTGGCCTTTTAAACTGGCAATATTCTGCGCGACGTTTGCCGCGCCCCCACAGCCGGACGTCTCGCCCTGGGTATCAAACACTGGGACGGGGGCCTCCGGTGAAATCCGCGTCACGTCTCCCCAGAGATATTTGTCCAGAATGATGTCTCCGATAACCATCACCCGTTTGCCTTCAAGTTGTGCGAAAATAGTTTTTAAATTCACAATTTTTTGTCGATATTAGCTCCGTCAGGTGCTTGGTGCAATCACAAATAGGTGATTTGACATTCCGGTTGCTATTATCATCCTACACACATTCAGGTTTAAAGAAGCAATCGTTTTTTATCTTCCCTACCATTTTATCGCATGTCTTTTTTTCAAGCAACCTTTTTCGGCTACCCAACAAAATGCTTTATTTCCACGTTAAGAACCGTTTCTCCATCCCGGGCCGGACTTCCGTGTAGGGCGAGTGTCTCATCTCGATATTCTCGGCGGTGCATGCAAGCATATTGCTTTCTCCCGTCAAGCATATTGCAAACTGAATCAGGGTTGCACAAAAAATTTGACAACGATTCCATAACATGCTATACTAATTCTCACAAAAATAGTTATCTATTAGCGACGGAAGAAGCAGTTGACTCCAAATCCATCGAAAGGCATTCTGCGGAAGCTGCCGGCCATCGAAAAGCTTTTGAACACGCGGGGGTTCCTCGACTTGCAAGCGACTTATGCGCGCCCTCTTGTAACAGAAGCATTGCGCGCTGTTATTGCCGAGTTGCGGAGTCAATTGCTAAAATCTCAAATTCCACTACCGGAACCCGGCGAATACGTCAGATTGACGCGTGAGCGAATTGAGGATAAAATCGGCGTGCGCCTCTGTCCCGTCGTGAATGCCACCGGCACAATTACCCATACGAACTTAGGGAGAGCCTTACTAAGCAAGCGTGCCTGTGAAGCCGTTCAACAAGCGGCAGAAAATTACATCACCCTCGAATATGACGTAGAAACGGGCGAACGGGGGCATCGGGACCGGATAACGGAACCGCTCCTGCAAGAATTAACAGGATGTGAAGCGTCAACCGTCGTGAATAACAACGCCGCGGCAGTCTTCCTAGCGCTCCAAAGCGTTGCACACGGAAAAGAGGTTATTGTCTCACGCGGTGAGCTCATTGAAATCGGTGGCGCGTTCCGCATCCCGGATGTGATGGCGGCAAGTGGTACAATTCTTCGTGAGGTAGGAACTACTAACCGAACCCATCTGGGGGATTACGCGGCGGCAATCAATGAGAACACGGGGCTCCTGCTGAAGGTGCATCCGAGCAACTATAAAATCCTCGGTTTCACGACAAGCCCATCGGTAGAAGAGCTCACGGCACTTGGCGCCCAACACGGCATCCCAACCATGGAGGATTTAGGAAGTGGCGTTCTCGTTGACGTGAGGCAGTACGGGCTGCCCCGTGAGCCGCTTGTCACTGAATGCATCGCGAGCGGTGTCGATATCGTCACCTTTAGTGGGGACAAACTGCTTGGCGGGCCGCAGGCCGGGCTCATCGTGGGCAAAGCTGTGTGGATTGAAAAGATGCGTAAAAATCCGATGATGCGAGCCCTTAGAGTTGATAAACTCACCATCGCCGCCTTGTCTGCCACGCTACACCTCTATCTCACAACCACTTCCGCCGATAAATTGGCAACGGAGATGCCGATGTTCCGGTGTTATACACGCCCGATAGACGAATTACACCTGGTAGGGAAGCGTTTGAAGCGGGAATTGGATACGCTCTTTGGCAACAAAGTTCAAATCCACCTTGCTGAAACGCACTGCCAAATCGGGAGTGGTGCCCTTCCTGTCGAGACATTGCGGAGTGTAGCGTTAGTTCTAGAACCCACCGATATTTCCGCCGAACGTCTCGCGGCCCATTTCCGAAACGCGAAAATTCCGATTATTGGCAGACTCCAGAATGCGCAATTGTGGTTTGAACTGCGTACCATCTATCAAAAAGAAAAGAATTGGATACTTGAAACGGCGCGGCAGGTGGAAACATTTTTTTGAAGATGTTAACATGTCGGTAGGAACAGGTGTAACCCCACGTAAGAAGTCCAAAGTCTTCAAAGTTGTAAGCGGCTTGTGTTTGGCCAAATATCTCTTGTCCCTGTTCGCCAGTATTTGCTGTCTCTATGGGTGCATGCGCAGCTCGGACACCTTTCCTGCAGAAATTGTCAGCGAAATTGATAGGGCGCCCATGTTCCTTATTCCGGCGGGTACCTTCCAAATGGGGGCTGTCACCGGGGATAGCGACGAACAACCGGTTCATACCGTCTCTCTTGATACATTTTACATGGACGTCTATGAAGTGACAAATGCGCAATATCAGCGATTCAGAGAGGCAACGGGGTATCCCGATTCGTCCCTAGCGCACAACCCGAAGTTCAATGCGCCGGATGCCCCGGTTGTTGGTGTAACGTGGCAAGACGCGAGTGCTTACGCAGCGTGGGCAAAAAAACGTTTACCAACCGAGGCGGAATGGGAATATGCGGCGCGAGGGAATCTCATCGGAAAACGGTACCCCGGCGGTGATATCATAACCCATGACGATGCAAATTTTGGCGGAACCGGTAGTAAAGACCGGTGGAAGTGGACAGCCCCGGTTGGCAGTTTCCCACCTAACGGTTACAACCTATACGATATTTGTGGTAACGCCTGGGAATGGTGTTTTGATGAATATAACGCCGGCTTCTACAGCGTCAGCCCGAAAAATAATCCACGGTTCGGCAGAGAATCCGCGCCAAAAAACGAGAATTTTCGGGTTCTTCGCGGCGGCGGCTGGAGCGGCAGCCCGCAAGCGCTCCGCGTCGCAGATAGATGGTACCATCTCACGTCCGGAAGCACCATCGGATTCCGCTGCGTCAAAGATGTGCCCCGCCAGCATTAAGTCAATCTCAAGGAAGCGAGCAACATGCTTGCCTTCGAACGCGCGGAAGACATGCATAGCAAAAGCACACGGAGGCTATATGAAATATGGCAGTTGCAGTTGAATTAGCTCACGTTACCAAAGCGTTTGATACGACACTAGCTGTCAACAACGTAAGCCTGAAAATTGAAAGCGGAGAATTCTTTTTCCTACTAGGCCCCTCTGGCTGCGGTAAATCGACATTTCTCCGAATCATCGCGGGCTTTTACCGCCCCGATTCCGGGGAACTGCTGTTTGGCGGCGCCTTCATGAACACCGTTCCGCCACACCAACGGAACACAGGGATGGTGTTCCAAAACTACGCGTTGTGGCCCCACATGTCCGTTGCAGAAAACATTGAATACGGGTTAACACTGCGCAAACTAAAAAAAGGAGAACGGCAACACAAAATCACTGAAGTGCTCAAACTCGTGCAGATGGAAGATTACCGAAACCGTGCGGTTAACACTCTCTCCGGTGGCCAGCAACAACGTATTGCCCTCGCCCGTGCTTTGGTGATTGAACCTGATGTCCTGCTCCTGGATGAACCGATTAGCAACTTAGACGCGGCCTTACGTCAACACATGCGAGACGAAATCAGGCGGATACACAACCGGACGCATATTACAACCTTCTATGTCACCCATGATCAAGTCGACGCGCTTTCGCTAGCGGATAGGATGGCTATTATGCACGATGGTGTTATCGTTCAAGTCGGCACACCGCGAGAGGTTTATCAAGCTCCAAAGAACACTTTCGTCGCAAGTTTCATCGGTGAAACCAATTTTATCCCCGGGCAAATTCAGGAGGTATCAAAGGGTAGCATAACAATTGAGACACCCCTCGGCCGCCTCCGCTCCGAAACTGTCTCCCCTGAATTGAAAAGCGGGATGAATGTGCAATGCTCAGTCCGTCCTGAGGCAATTCAGCTGGGCTCACTGGAGGAACCGGGCAATCCGGTGCTTCAGAATCGGGTTAATGCAAAAGTCACAGCCGTCAACTATTTGGGCAGACTGGAGGAATATCACTTAATCGCTTCAGAGATACCCCTGAAAGTTGTGCAATACGCCCTGGACACGGAAGCGAGAACCCCCGGTGATACTGTTGAACTTCACATTGCCACCGAAGCCGTGATACCGCTGCTTGATTAGCGGACGGAGAAAAGCCATGCGCCTCACACCAAATCAGGAAAAAGCACTCACTCTTAATCGGCATGTCTGTGTAACAGCGGGTGCCGGCTCAGGAAAAACTACCATCCTCGTGGAGCGTTATCTCAAAATTTTGACAGAAACCGGCGCTACCCCGCGGGAGATTGTCGCCATTACCTTCACGGAAAAAGCCGCGGCCGAAATGAAAGCGCGAATTACCGAAAGATTGGACGCGCTCAACGTATTTCCCGGTAAAGCGAGTCTCCAAGAACAGATGGCGACGGTACCCATCTCAACAATTCATGCGTTCTGCTCGAGTCTCCTGCGGGAATTTCCATTCGCAGCAGGGGTGCCTGCAGACTTTGGAATCCTACAAGGCATAGAAGCGAAATTGCTACAACAAAAGACGCTTCAGACGGAATTGCATGACATCGCGACAGAACGGCGCCACGGACTTCACGGGACAATGAGGTACCTACTCCACCGCTGCGGCGGCCCAAAAAAACTTCAGATGCTGCTCAGGGCTATGCTCAATCAACGTGAAGTCATTGAACAGCTGATAGAGGAGTTCTATAGCCGACACACCGACGCTGAAATCCGGGCGCTCTGGGAAAAACTAAGTACGGAACAACTCCTCAAAGCCGTACAAACGGGCGAGTCTGTGAAAAAAGGTGAGGGCTGGATACATCAGTGGATACACTCCCTCTATGCTATTTTACGAGTCGCAAAAGGCAAAAACGCTTCAGACGTTAGGAATTTAACGGAACAACTCCGCGCGGAAGCCGCGGCATCAACGCAACTGCCTCAACTGAGAGAAATTGCGGATTTAATTCTCACGAAAAGTGGGGGCATTGCCAAGAAGGATTTTCTCGGCAGTCGCGTCGACACAAATGCGATTGAAAATGAAATTAAATTCCTTGTCTCCGCCGCCAAGAAGCTCCGACATGTTCCGCCACTTAACACCGATGACGATGCCCTGATTCGCAGAACCCGGAAACTGCTGTGTTTCTATACCCACATAGCGACTGCTTACCAACGCGCGAAATTCGAGCAAGGTAAACTGGATTACACAGACTTGCAGTTAAAAACCCGGGAACTGCTCGAAAATCATCATGGCATTCAACAGAACTTGGCAAGACGTCACAAATACTTCATGATAGATGAGTATCAAGATACCAATCCATTACAGTTTAAACTCGTGCGGCTCCTAACGAATGAATTCAAGCACGGTAACCTTTTCATTGTAGGCGATGCGAAGCAAGGAATTTATGGATTCCGCGGTGCCGATATTCGCGATTTTAACCGTACTCGTGAAAAGATTCTTGCAGCCAACGGAATCGATGTCCAGCTCAATGAAAATTTCCGCTCATTGCGCGACAATGTCGGATTTGTGAATTACTTTTTTGAGCGGTTGATGAACGAAGAAACTGATAAGGAATTCGAGACGGTATATGAATCCCTCATCCAAGCACGCCCGGGGTGTTTTCGAACAAAAGGGGGTTCAGCCGTAGCAAACGGCGCAGTAGAAATTATCTTAGGCGACAGCGGTGAGAAAAATGAACATCAACTTATCGCTACCCGTATCAAAAACCTAATCGCAGAAAAAGTGCCGGTTGTGGGCCGGGACGAAAATGGAGAAATTTTACGTCCGATTGCCTATGGTGACATCGCTATCCTTCTCCGGAGTCGCACGTATTTGCCCGAAATTGAACGCGCGCTGCTAGATAACGGAGTGCCTTACCTCACCACAGGCGGCATTGGATTCTATCAACGTCAAGAAATCTACGATATCTGGAATTACCTCCGATTCTTGGATGCGCCGGGCGAAAACGACATCGCACTCGCAGCTGTTTTACGTGGGCCGTTTTTTGGCATTCCGGACCCTGAACTCTACGAAATTTCACGCCGGGCGGGTGAGAGTTTTTGGGAGAAAGCAAAAGCGCGATGCCACCCCTTATCTTCGGAACCTGGGGATTCTCGAACAGCTGTGGGCGCTCGCCACCGGCGCTCCGACGATAGCGACATCTCTTTAAAAAACTTGAAAACCGCAATACTTACCCTCAAAAAACACAGGTGGCTTGCGCAAAGGATACCGATAAACCAGCTTATCCTAACCATCGTTCAGGAAACGGGAATGATAGGAACTGTCGCAACGGGTGAACAGGGGCCACAGCGATGGGCGAATTACCAGAAACTGTTAGATATTGCGCGAAACTTTCAACAAAATTCTGTCAATCTTGATGGGCAGCACCCGTTGACGGACTTTATTGAGTTTCTCGCCGTCTTAATGGATGAGGAACCGCGCGAAAGACAAGCCCCTATTCATGCAGACGCATCCCCTGTCCAAATCATGACTATCCATGCCGCAAAAGGACGTCAATTCCCGGTTGTCATTCTTCCGGGGCTTGACAGAGGTGACAGGTTTGAGACGGAACCTTTCATTGATGAACAATTCGGCATCGGGTTCAGTCCTTTGAATCCGGATGAGTCGTACAGGAAAACCGAACCTAACATCGTCAAATTCATGAAAAATCGTGTTAACATGAAAGCAGCTTCGGAAAAGAAACGAATTTTTTACGTCGGTGCAACGCGGGCACGCGACATGCTTATCTTATCAGGAACAGGACCTGACATCCAAATGCTGAAGCAGCTCTGCGTACCCCGGGATATATCTACACAAACTTCTCTGAATTTGCCCGTCGAATTGGAGTTCTTTTCTGATGATAGCACGCGTCGACAGCAATTCAACCTGGTAATCCCGGTGACTCAAAGCCTTGCCGACAACGCGGGGGCACCCCTCGGTTCTGATGAGATAGTTTCCCTCGCATTTCCCCAACCGCCGTTACCGGCATTGCAACCGCCCGCGATTGCTTCACACGTATCCGTTACAGAACTCTTGAATTATGCGCGTTGTCCACTCCGTCACCAATTGGAACATATCCTGCAGGTTCCCCCAATTCGTACCATGAGCGCGCCGCGAACGCCGGGCGAACCGAATGTTCAGGCGGATTGGGATAGGAGCGAAAAAGGGCGGGCTGTGCACTACCTCCTCTCTCAAATCAGACTACAGTCCGATGTCAAACAGCTTGAAAAGTTGATGTCCGACTATCGAGAACCCATCCGAAGTGAAATCTACCAGGCGCTCACAACTTTTCTAACATCTGCACTCGGTAAAACGGCGCTCACATCTGAGCAAACCTATTGTGAACGGCAAATTCACGCGCAACTTGGGGAACACATTGTCGTCGGACGGATTGACAGAATTTTTAAGCATCCCCACACAAGGCATTGGCAGGCAATCGATTACAAAACAGTCGCGCCATCCAGTGCCTCCGAGTTAGCCCTCATACTCAACGAATACCGTAAACAAATGGAGCTTTACGCCCTCCTCTTACATCGTAGCTATCCGGAGCAACCGGAGATAACCGTCACCCTCTTCTTTACCGCCGTCAATCGGTGTGTCCCTATGCAATTCAGCCACGCCGAGTTACAGGAAGTCGCCGAACGTTGGACGGAAACCATTGGGTACCTGCACGGCAGGACTTCTCCAAAGAACGTCAAGCACTGTCATTTCTGCCCTTATGCAGACGACATGAACGAACAGTGTCTTGTAACGACAGGATAGGCGTGTTCTCTAAATCGCCTTAACCCTGCGCACTCACGAGATAAAAACAGTGAAAAAGCAACTCATTCTCGCAATCCTTACCATGACGTTTCTTTCACTCCCATTCAGCACCGCCGGCACCTGGCGCGACGATTTTGAAGACAAAGACACCCGGGAATGGGAAATCTTTAACCTCGACAGGCGGACAGAAAAATGGTGGATTGATGACGGTGAGGCTGTCGGAGAAATCTTCTTCTCCGGCTTCATGAGCCTGTGGGTTACCGGTAAACTGACTTGGAACCACTACACCCTCTCTTGCCGAGCAAAACTTGTGAAAGAAAAGGCGGAACCGCCAAGCATCGGACTCACTCTCCACGATAGAGGAGAGGAAGATACCCGTTACCTGTTCTTTATTGACTACATTTTCGGCAACGTCCGAATTGTCAAAGCCCTTCGGGATGATTGGTTCACGGTGACACATCTCTTCGCCGCGGAAATTGATACGTGGTACGAACTTTCCGCCACCATTTACGAAGATGGCACCCTTGAATTTAAGATTAACGATGAAACCTTCACCGCTATTGACGATGAACCATTAAAAGGTGGCAGGGCAGGATTCGTTGTCGCAGATGGACAAGCCCATTTTGATGATGTGGAAATCAGTGGGGATAATATCCGAAACGGTGGCCCCGGCAAACCACGTCCTGTCGCACAGCGCGGAAAATTAACAACCACGTGGGGCAGGCTAAAAAGCAACAGATAACCACATCGCCAGCAAACCCGGGGCGGATTTAGAAACGAGGGATTCCGGTGTAGGGACGGTTTACTCGGTTACCTGTGTCCGGTACCGAATCGTTAGGATAGGGCGGCGGCTTTCATCAGAAACCTCTTTAGAAGCGAACGTAATGGGGCCGTTACCATCTCTCAAAGCGAAGAGATACCCGTAGTTGTAATCCGGATTTGCCATCCAAAATTGCACCGCCCCGGTGATGAGTTCATCTTCCCAAATATAAAGCTTACCTGCCTGTTGAATCTCTGTCATCGCATCAACACGATGTGCCACATCCTCTGAACCGTTGTAATCGCTTTCCCTATCGCCGTTAATCCCTTCCAACATCGCTTGCGCCGGCGGCTTATTCCAGGGAAGGTTCCGGTGGAGTGGACTATTATAGGTGAGTTCGTTCTCCTCCGCGCGTTCAGAGAGGCCTCGTCCTTCTCGCCAGGGTAGGAGCACTCGCCGGAGTAGAACAGTCTGCTTAGACGGTGTCTCGCATGCTTGGGCATAGAGTCTCAAGCTTGCCGCTACCACCTGCGTCGGTTCTCGGATACCGATATCCTCAAGGGCGTCATACAGTTCGAATGCCACGAAAAAAACCGTCCCTGATGGCGTGCATCGTAGCGTCGGTTCCGCCCCTGCGTTATTATTTCGCATTTTTCGGTTTTTCTCTACCAGTAAACTCGTATCCTGCGATGTCCCGGAGAATGTGACAGATTCGCCCGTGCCGAAGGTTATCTCGTTCACCACAGGAAGTCTGACGTTCAGGCTGCTTTCAATACCTGATACGGTGAGTTGATAAGTTTTGCCGGCTGCTAAAGGTGACGTGAAAAGCAGCACCCGGGTTTCCCGGTTATCAAGCAAGGCATCTTCTATCTCGGCATCTGGCGTTATCTGATAGTTTGCTACGTTCTCCGCGCTTTCGGCCGGTAATTTCCCATCAAACCGCAACTGAATGGCCGTTTGAGACAGGGGTATCGCCTTGAGCAATTTCGGTATCTCGGCTTGAGTGCAAAAAACGCTGCCGGCAAGCATGATAAAGAGCGTGCATGCGATGCAATGGGAAAATCCCTTAAAGGCGGCCACGGCACACCTCCAATTTCCTATTAGCGTCGATTTTAGAATAGGACACTTTCAACTGTGCAGATGCTGGAAAAATTATAGGCTTTACTATCATGTCAACGATAAAGTAGATATGCTGCGAAAACGCTTGTGCCGTTTTCGAAGAGAGACTTTATTGGGCTGATTTCACATCGCTTGTGATAAGTACCGCATTAAGAACTTCTCGCTCATTCTGGCCGGCGGGGCGATTGACAACGGTATTGTTAACGACAAAGGTGCTGGAGGAACCCCCGTCGAGGTTAATCGCATCCGTAGCACCGAGTGTCATCAGGATGCTTGCCAGTTCGTAAAGCGTCAAACCGGTGCTATATTTCGGTTGCCTGCCGTCGGCGACAACCAAAAATAACGTATCACCATTGTACCCAAGTGCCGTTCGTGGTTCATGGCTCAGACTTAGTACAGCTGCCCTTTTACCGGGGCTATGTCGTTTTTCGGCCTCGTGCATCTCCACAAGCGTTGGGTGTATCTGTCCATTTTTGAGGAGTCGGATTCGTCCGCCGATTGCATGGTGCGCTTTGTTCCAAATCGGTGGCGTGAGCGTGAGCGTAAGTTTGCCTTGGGAACCTTCCTTAAATTCAGACATTGCGGGTGTTTTCACCGCGGTGCCAATCCAGAGAACCGCACCATCTGTCGGAATATGACTGTCTCCCCCTCGGATTATACTGTCGACGCGAAAGGTAGAGGCATACCCCGGCGTAAAGGGGAGAGAAAGTGAGGTGAGGATGAGTTCCTGCCCGCGGCGTCGGTGCGTCTGTGTAGAAGCACCCATCCGCGGCGTATAAAGCGTTATCTGACAACCGTCAAGCCGTCGTTGGTTGATACATCTAGGCTTCAGCGCGTGTGCCCCAATTGTTACAGCTGCCTCCAGCTCCACAGGGCCACTTAAAAATTCGCCGCTGTCGGTTACCCCGAAGCATGCCTCGGTATCTGTCGGTTGCGTCATGAGCTCACCGTCTTGGATGTGCAAATTTTCTAACACCCCGCCGTAGCCACGCATGTCGCCCAGCACACCAAACCCACCATTCACAGCGACAAGCACGCGTCTATCTCCGCGCTTTAGCCGGCGTGCTGCGATAGCTCGAACAGTCTCTTTCCCTAAAATCTGAGAATTCGCAACGGATACCTCAAAGTGCAATCGAGATTGCTGTCGGGACATCTCGGCGACGTATAGCACACACGTTTCAACAGCCCAATCGTACCGGTAGATGTGGAGTCCTGGGGAAATCTCCGGAAACAACTCAGTTTTCTGTCCATCAGCTTGTGCAAAAGAGGCCGGCAACAGCATAATGGTGATAATACACCACAATTTTTTCAATAATTGCATCTTGAGTCTTCTGTTCTCCGGATTTGAACAGCGAAATACGTAATCGGCTGCTCGATAGGCGGCGAAAGTTTCTTCACAGTGAGTTGGACTTCAGCGACGGCGAACCTGGCTAAAATCTCCACGGCTATCTTCTCGGCAAGTGCCTCAACGAGGTGAAAGGCCGCCTCTGTCCCAATCTCAACGATGAGTGCTACCACTTCAGCATAGTCAATCGTCTCGTCAAACGCATCCGTACGTCCTGCGTTCATAAGACAACAGCTTAACATTGCATCAATTTCATAGTGCCCCCCGACTTGACGTTCTGTTTCCGGCACGCCGTGGTGTCCATGAAATCGGATACCTTTCAGTATCAGCTTATCCATTATTTTTATTCTTCAGCAATTTCTCCAAAGGTATGAGCGGGTTCGATAAGGGCTTTCACCTGTTTTCCAAACTTCCCGTCAGTGTAATCAATCGCGCGAATTTTCCACCCCTTGCCATCCTTTTTCAGTGCGGAAATGAGATTGCCCTGCTCATTACCCCATTTGTAACCCCCTCGCAAAACAGCGCCTTTGCCTCTACCATCAATAGCGATATAGGTGATATCAACCTCCATTTTTCCACCACGGAGCCTAAAGATTCCGTCCCAGGCTGTTGTTACTGCCTTCCCGCCTTCATTTTTTTCAAAGGTACCTGCCCAGAACGTCCAGGCAGTAAATATATCTTTTCCCCCGCCTTGAGTCCAAACGTCTATGAGCGTATCAACATCTTTATCACTGTGGGCACTCGCATATATCGCAACAAGTTCCCGAATTGCTTGCTCTTCTGCCGCAAAGTCGATGTTCCTTTCAACAACAGCCGTTTCAGCGGGGTGCGATGGCGTTGTGCTTGCAGGCATCTCCTGTTCCGCGGCGTTGGTGTTGTCATCGTCGGCCCCGCATGCTATCATTCCACTAGCAAGCAGGATGAGAATGAGATAAAAAATCGATTTCCGTTTCATACGTCTTCTCCCCTTCTAAATTAACCTTACCTCAAAAAACTGACTTTGAATTCAGGTTAGCCTATAGTCATTTCCAATATCATATTTAACCCACCGAACGATGCCGCCCTTCCAGAAAAATTGCCGCATCGACATCCTCTTATCACTTGAGGCGATTTTCCAACTTACTTAAATTTCCCTTATTTTACCCTATCAGCCGATAAAAATCAACATTGAATTTAAATTTTAACGCATGCTGTGGTATACTTTAAGTTAATCTACTGGCAAAGGAGCACGCGATGAACGTTACAGTCAAATATTTTGCTGTCTGTCATGAGATGTTAGACAGAACGGAAGAAGAAATGGAATTGCCGGAAGGGGCAACCGTCAAAACCATTCTAGAACGTCTTGAAGAAGAATGGCCCGAAATCGCTGAGTTTTACGAAGTCATGCAAATGTCTGTTAATTGGGAATATGCTACCGAAAACAGCGAACTTGCGGATGGCGATGAAGTTGCCTTGATACCGCCGGTAACGGGGGGACGGGATGTTTAAAATTACGTCGGAAGTGATTACCGGTGCAGAAGTTCAAGCAGCAGTAGAAGCAGCGGATGCGGGCGCAGTCGTGTTGTTCCTCGGTACCGTCCGTAACAACACCGATGGCAGAGCCGTTGCCAGCCTTGAATATGAGGCGTACCCGCCCATGGCAGAAAAGAAGATGGGGGAAATTGCCAAGGAAGCCATCCAAAAATGGGGCAAAGACATCCGCGTCGCTATGATTCACCGCATCGGTAAACTCAGCGTCGGGGAGGTAAGCGTTGCCGTCGCAGTCACTGCACCGCATCGAAAAGATGCGTTTGAAGCATGTCAATACGCCATGGAACGCCTCAAGCAGATTGTACCTATCTGGAAGCGTGAAGTCTGGGTAGACGGGGGAACCGATTGGGTCAAACCGGACCCGGTTTTCTTCACTAACCCACGCAAAACCTGTCGACAAACTGGCTAAAAATCGAGACGCCCTTGTCAAACTGTTCTAATGCCATCCACTCATCCACCGTATGTGCTTGCAGAATGCTACCCGGTCCGATAACCACCGTTTGCATGTATTGAGCGAAGACGGTTGCATCTGTGCCGTAGGCAACCGTTTGAGGTGACGCCTCGCCAGTAATTTCAAGGGCTGCTTCGATGATAGTGGCATCCGGAGACGTGCGAACGGGGGCGCCATTAATTAACATCTTAAATTCCAGTCCATGCCTATCGGCGGCTGTTCGCGCGCGGTTCACCCAGACTTCGGTATCATCCCCCGGCATCGGGCGATAGCTAATATGACAAACACTTAACGGTGGCGTGATATTTGCTGCACATTCACCGTCACTCATCGTGATATTCCAATCTGTAAACGGTGGGGAAAATTCGGTATTGAAATACCGCGGATTCGTTGTCAGTTCGTGATAAATCTCTCGCATCTCTACCAGAAACGGGATTAACTTCAGGTTAGCATTTTCGCCTGTACCGGTACTACTATGCGCCGCGGAACCGTGAGCCGTAACACGAAAACGGCAAACACCTTTGTGTCCGTAGACAGCGTGTAGTTCTGTCGGTTCACCCACAACACCGTATTGGGGGAATCCATCTTCTTTAAACATACCGGATTTTTCGACAACCGCGCTTGCGCCGAGGTAACCTACCTCTTCATCAGCTGTGATAACCACATACAACGGTGCCGTTAAATCCGTTGCGGAATAACGGGACACACTTTCTATCATACAGGCAACGCTGCCTTTCATATCACAGCTGCCGCGTCCGTACATCTTGCCATCGGCAATCCGTGCCTCAAACGGCGCTGTTGCCCAGCCGATGGCGGGGACGGTGTCTATATGCCCTAAAAACGCGAATCCACCTTCGCCGGCGCCATCCCCTTTCCGCCCAATCAGATTTACTTTCAGGACACCCGCTGTGTCTGTATATTCAACTCTTTCAACGTCACAACCGACATCTTCCAACGTTTCTGTCAGAAAGTCCATCACAGCAACATTGCTTCTCACGCTCACTGTATTGTACCCAATCAGTGTCTTAGTCAATTCTTTTGCATCCATAATCTTTTATGCTACACAAAACCGCGCAGTTTGTCAATTGAAAAATTCTTGACAGCCTCCCGCTTTTTTGTTATACTTTCAAATAAACAATCTTTCGCTACGGAGAAACCGTTATGACATCGGCTCGCCCGTGCTATCTACTCGCTTGTTGTCTTATCATCATATCACTCATGCTCAACGCCTGCAGTGCGAAAAACGCTAAACCACAACCTGGGCAAATCGCGCAGTTCTCGGCAACGATTACCGAAATTGATGAACATGGTAACGCCGTCACAGACATCCTCAGCGATACATTCACAGAACACGGTTGGCAAATCGGGGATACGCTTGAAGCAACGTTCGAAACAGGCGAAACAATCTTGATTAAATTCGTTCAAAACTATAGCGATGTCCCTGTGGGCGACTACTTAGGGCGATTTTCCACCTCCTCAGGCCGGTTCAAAATTGCGATTAACAGAGGAAACATCGCCGAAACATTGAAACTCAAAAACCATAGTCCGGTAACGATTCAGAAAGTGGAACCACTCGCTACCAATTAAGTCGACTTAGAAGATATCGGAATAGCCCAGATACAAAATCACTTCGGTTGGAGAGGAAACGCTCATGACGGGAGAGCAGAAAAAAACGCCAACGCTACTCACACTCAAACAGGCAAGTGTATGGGCATCAAAGAACCTCAATAAAGTGGTGACGCTTTCAAATATCTCCTATCTGATTCAGTACGGACGGATTGAAACTGTTAGCAATAACGGGATAACCCTCGTTTCTAAGGATAGCCTCGCTGCCCACTACGCAGCCGCCCTCAAGGGGAGGGAAGCCACCTGGAAAAAACAGCTTGGAACTGAACTGAACTGGCAGCTCTCTTTTGAAGAAGTAAAGGAAGCGGAAACTACCAAGCATGTGCATCGCCTGCATCCCTATAAAGGCAAATTCATCCCACAACTGGTAGAATACTTTTTGACTGCACAGAGAGACGACGCCAAGGCGGAGGGCTGCTTTCAGCAGGGCGACATCGTGTTGGACCCGTTTTGTGGGAGTGGTACAACCCTCATCCAAGCGAACGAACTCGGCATGCACGCAATCGGTATTGATATTTCCACATTTAACGCTTTCATGAGTAATGCGAAGGGCACTACGTATGATGTCATCGAGTTGTTGGAGGAAAGTAGAAAAATCACCGAGGCGCTGAAACACCTTGTCTACCGCACACAGATTCTTGATTTTCAAGCAAAACTTGTGGAAAAACTTGCGCGCTTCAACAGCCAATTTTTTTCTGCCTCATTCAAACGCGACGTCAAGAACGGTGAAATCAATCAGAAACAGTACGGCGCTGAAAAGGACAACGTATTTCTAAAGACATACCACGAACTCATCGTAGAATACGATATTGATTTACAGATGCCACCTGATTCTGAAAGCTTTCTGAGCCAGTGGTACCTCCCGGGAGTCAAGGCGGAGATAGACTTCGTTCACAGGCTGATTAATAACGTCCAAAATACCGCAACGCAAAATGCCTTGCTGTTAATCCTAAGCAGAACAATCCGTTCCTGCAGAGCGACAACACACGCCGATTTAGGGACGCTGCGAGAACCGGTAACCACAACCTATTATTGCCGAAAACATGGGAAAATCTGCAAACCGCTCTTCTCTATTTTACAATGGTGGGAACGTTATCAAATTCTTCGGTGTCCCCCCCTTGCTTTAGCTGGGGGATGTAGACACCGCCCTATTGAATTAGAACAAGGGGATATATTGAAAAAAGAGTGGACATTCTAACATTTTTGTGGTATAATATATGTATAATCTAACACACAAAAGGGTTTAGAATGAAAATAGAAACACCGATTTTAACATATCAAACGACGCGGGCTGCTACATACGCCTGTGAGTACCATATCATTTGGTGTACAAAATACAGAAGAAGTGTCTTGTCTTCTGAAATTCAAGAACGATTCAAAGAACTTGTAATAGCATCAGAAGAAAAACACGGATTTAAGGTTCGTGCTTTAGAGACAATGACAGAAGACATACATTTGTTGATTAGCATTCCTCCAACTTTAGCCGTTGGTGTCATGATTGGCAAACTAAAAGGAATGACGGCTAAAGTTCTTCGTAAGGCGTTTCCGCACCTAAAATCAAGACTGCCGAACTTATGGACACGTTCCTATTTTGTAGCGTCTACAGGGAGTGTAACACGACAAGTTCTCAAGCAATATGTAGAAAACCAGAAAGGTGTCTAAATGCCAAGTTTCTACCGCGAAACGGCGGTTTCGCCCTACGCTACCCAAACACTTGCCCAATACCTTTGATATGTCTAAAGCAGAACATATCGCAACGATTGATTTGTGCGATAACTACGGACACTGGACACTCCATTTTTCGTATTTGTATCACACCGAAACACCGAAACGGCGGTTTCGCCCTACGCTTGAAACAGGTAGCCTTGTTGTCGGCGTTGATATCGGCGAAATACACCCGATTGTCTCTCACGACGGTGAAGACACACATATCTACAATGGACGGTATATCCGCTCACTATACCGCTATAGAAACAAAGTGATTGCCGAAATCAGTCTGACGATGCATCGGTGTAAACGCCATTCCAAACGCTGGTGGAGACTCACACGTCGGAAGTGGAAGCGTCTTAGAAAGATTGATAACCAAATCAAAGACGCACGCCACAAACAGACGACTAAGTTCGTCAAATACTGCCAAGCAAAAGGGATTGGCACAATCATACTCGGCGCCCTCACAGGTATCCGAAACAACAGAGACTACGGAAAAAAGACGAACCAGAAACTCCACCAGTGGGCTTTTGGTAAGATTACCGCATTGATAACCTACAAAGCGAAAGCGTTAGGTATCAAAGTCAAAGTCATTGACGAATCCTATACCTCTCAAACTTGCCCGAAATGTGGCAACCGAAAAAAAACTAAGAATCGCAACTATAGCTGTAAATGTGGTTTCAAATATCACCGCGACGGTGTCGGTGCGATGAATATCCGAGAAAAGTATCTGGGGCACTTCGGTTAGAACCGTATACCGTTCTATCGGTGTCCCCGTAGTGGCGGAAATGGGTTCTCCCCGGATGACACCGCCCTTGGGCTTTCGCTTGGAAGTCCCTGTTGCCTCGTCTTAAACACGGGGAATGTTCCTAAAAGGAACAAAAGAATCACCCTTGCTTTAGCGGGGTGAGTATGTCAAACCAAGGATAGCATTCAACGGTGGAGCACGTTCAGTCGGTTAAAAACTGATACTTTTCAGTACTGTTTGACAGGAGATTCACGGACAATTAATCTTTTCGCCAGGCTAAAGTATGAAGAACCTCAATTCGCGAAATTGGCTGAAACCCAGCGGATTAAAGGAATTTTCACCAGTCCGCCGTATGTCGGATTAATCAATTACGGGCATTCGTTTGTTTTGCCGAACGCTTTGGCTTTGGGATATAAGCCCGCTAAAGGTGTAATCCCTGTGAAATAAAATTGACACTGCCGTCAAAGTGTGGTATGATGATACTATCGCGTTAGGGACACAATCAAGCCCGCTGCGAGGCGTGTCTGTCCCTAACAAGAATTGATTGCAGGTTAAAGACGCGATACACGATATCCCATGAAAACCTATCAATATAAAATTGGCAATCAATCGAATACGATACGTCTTGGCAACCTGCTTGACGATATGTGGCAGGTGCATGTGTATTTCCATAAGTGGCAGCGTCACCGGTATAAAGCTGGTTTGCCGTATGCGAACTATCATGCATCTTGTGCCCACCTCACCGAGTTGAAGCGAACGAAGTTGGGGAGTAAATGGTAGAAACATCGTATCCAAAGGATACGATATTCTACCTATCTCCCCAACCACGCATCCACATTGGAAGGCATTGCCGAGCCAAGCAATTCAAGAGGAACTGAAACGCATTGATAGAGCATATCTGCGTTTTTTCAATAAACTTGGTGGCAGACCGAAAATCAAAAAACGTCATCAGTTCAAATCCATCACCTTTCCCGGACACGCGGGGTGGTGCTTGTTTGAGCATCGTATCACGCTGACTTTCCGTAACTGGAATCCTCATACGTGTAAGTGGCAGTTTGATAAAGTGCCATATACGTTTCATAAGCACCGCCCGTGGCATGGAAAACTCAGGTGTATCACAATCAAACGTGATAATTGTGGCGACTATTAGCTTTACATAATAACGGATTACACCGATTTTTTACCGCTGCCGACAACAGGTGAAAGCGTTGGGGCAGACGTCGGACTCTCATCACCTTGTCGTGATTGTGGATATCATAACGAAAATCTCACAGTGAAGGACAGGCAGTGGACCTGTCCCGACTGTGGTTCACACCACGACAGAGACATCAACGCTGCGCGAAACATATTGCGGGCAGGGATAGCCGTTACCTAACGATATGCCTTTCTGATGAGGGAAATGCTCGTAGGTGGAGCGACAGTAAGACGGTTGACTCTATGAGAAAACGGAGTTGGGGAGTGAATGGTTTTAACCGAGTATCCAAAGGATACGATATTCTACCTATCTCCCCAACCGCAGTTGCTATGAAACCGAAGCCCACGCCTTTAGGTGTTGGGTGCTATCACCACGAACAACACGCCTACGCCTACGAGCTTTTCGGGTTCAAAAGGCGTGATGAATTGGAGATTGGCCCGCTCTTTAAAGGGAAAGGACGAGAAGCGAGGGAATTGTACATCCACGACGTATCGGAAGTTAAAAAAAACTGCAAGCGATTTCTGGTAGAGGATTACGATGTCTTCATTGTCGCCAATGATAAGTTCAATATGTACCCGACTATCGCAGAAATGGCAGGAATGCACATTATCACCCGCTACAAACGGCCCGTTTTGAATCGAACTGAAAAGAATCGCGGTAAAGCGTACGCCGAGACGATATTCCATCTCAAAGAGAAAGGGAATTGATGAGATGCCTTCGCAACGCCAAACGATGATTAAAGAGAAGCTCAAGAAATGTATTAGAGCCAAGTTCGAAACATATACGCCTGAAACACAAAATATGCCTTTTCATCACCGCTTACTTGGCAAAGATAGGATGGATTTATACGCTTTCATTCAGTCTCTGAATACTACATTTGGGGTTTCAATTTATGAACCCGTGGTGCTTGAATTAGCACAAAGACGATTTCGAGTGGCAGAAACACAGATAAAACCTGCAGAAACAATCAGCGCTGAGGCACATCAACGAATTCAGGCAATCATTGACGAATTAGTGCTCGCTAATAGAGAGCCGAACAGATTGACTGAAGGGAATTCTCTAACAATGCCAAGCCTTTAGGCTTCGGGTTCGGGTCCACCCCCGCTAATGAAAGCTTTTTTTATCAAAATATATTTGACAGTATCTGAAATATCTGTGATACTGTCTTATAGAAACTAACATAAAGGAGATGGTATCCTGTTTATCAAGAATCCCCAAAAAGAGTGGTATTCAGATACTCACATGCGTTATCGTTGTCAATATCACGTTATCTGGTGTACCAAATACAGACGCAAAGTTTTATCCCCGGCTATCCAAGCGCGTTTGCACCAGTGAATCTGCGCCAAAGAAATAGCATTGGATTTCAAAGTGCGTGCGAGTGAGATTATGGAAGAACACGTTCACCTGATACTTGAGAACAATCCAAAAGTGCCTATGACTCGGATTGTGGGATTAATCAAAAGTGACACGTCTCGGATACTCAGAGAAGAATTCCCCCACCTTAAATCCCGCTTACCTTCTCTTTGGACGCGTTCAAAGTCCATATCGTCTGTGGGCTGTGTATCCGTAAAAGTAGTCAAAGAATATATTGAGGCGCAAACGCGTGTCTAAATCAAAGAAAGAATACCGAACCTATATTTTATCGACTGCGAAGCCGACAGAAGAACTTGACGGGATAAATCGGCTTGGTGGACGTATCTATTCTAAAACCGTTTCGCTTACGTTCAAAATGCATGAGCAGAAAGGTTTTTGGCTTTCAGACAATGGACTTAAGGCATATCTGAAGTTCAAGCGGTATCCTTGCCACGCCCATTCTGTGCAAGCAGTCATAGACGACTATTGCGGCGCGCGCCGCTCTTTCTTTGCTAACCGAAAATCGTATCCGACTGCCAAGCCCCCGAATAAAATTCGGAGATTCCACACCTTCACGTGGCGTGCGACAGGGATTTCCTATCAGCGTGGCAACCTACGACTGTCTATGGGCATGGGCAAAGGGAGAGCCCCGCTTTGGATTGAGATTGACAAAAAGTTCCATAACGTCGTGCCTGCCGACGTCTCGCTTGTCTATAACTTTCCCCTGCAACAATACGCGTTTCATGCAACCTATGACACAACGCCTAAAAAGACAAAATCAAAAGCAGGTTCAGCCGTTGCCGTGGATATGGGCGAAATCCACTCGATTGTTTCTTTTGACGGTATCAATGCCGACATCTATAATGGACGCGACATCCGCAGTGTTGTGAGGTATCAAAACAAATTTAAGTCCCGTATCAATGCGTTAAATATAGCAGACGCTGGAAAAAACGAAAACGCGTCAAAAACAAAAATCTACAGAAGTTCGACGCGCAGTTGCGTGATATGCGCCATAAAATAACGTCACGCCAAAACGGCGGTTTTGCCCTACGCTTTGTTTCTACTTGCCGAGAGCGAAAGATAGAAACGATTGTCATTGGAGACATAAAGCACATGAGACAATCTATCAACTATGGCAAAAAAGCCAATCAGAAGTTACACCAGTGGGCGTTCGCTAAAAATCAGACTATGATAACCTATAAAGCCAAAGCCGTCGGTATTAGCGTTGATATAGAGAACGAAGCCTATACTTCTCAAACCTGTCCGTCTTGCGGGCATAGAAAGAAACCAAGTGGTAGGACTTACCGTTGCGGACAATGCAAGTGGCAAGGACACTTCTGGTTGTGGGGGCGAGTAATATTCTGACAAAGTATCAGGGTTTTATGAGAAACCCTGTAGTCGGTTAGAACCGTTTTCGGGACTCAAATCAAGTAAACCTTCCAAGAGAAGGTAAGAAGCACACGCCTTTAGCCGTTGTGAGTATCACGCGTGTGCGTTTTCCTATATAGGAAGATAACACACCAACGGAAACGCATTTGAGCACAAATACGGAAAATACAAAAAACATGAAAATTGCTTATATCACCGCCGGTGCTGCAGGAATGTATTGTGGTACCTGTATTCATGACAATACGGTTGCGACAGTTCTGAAAAAACAAGGGCATCAGGTTGCCCTGATACCTACGTATACGCCCACCCGGACTGATGAAACGAATGTTAGCATGGAGCGTGTCTTTTTCGGAGGCATTAACGTTTATCTGCAACAAAAACTATCGCTTTTCCGGCGGACGCCGTGGATTATCGACAGATTGTTAGATAACCGTGTGCTGTTGAACAGCTTGGCACGGTTCAGCGGTGCGACGGACGCGCGTGAACTCGGGAAACTTACAGTCTCAATGCTTAAAGCCGAAGACGGATACCAAAAGAAAGAATTAGCGAAGTTGATCCGGTGGCTGCAGGAGCAGCATTCCCCAGATATTGTTTATTTATCAAACTCGATGCTTGTCGGTTTCACAAGAACGATAAAAAATGCCTTGGGGGTACCGGTTATCTGCGCGCTTCAAGGCGAAGATATCTTCCTACAAGAGCTAATTGAACCGTATAAGACAGAGGCATTGTCACTTCTTGTGGAACGCGCCTCAGACGCTGACGGATTTGTTGCCCCGTGTCGATGCTACGCGCAATTTATGGCAGATGTCTATCTGAAGGTATCCGTCGACAAAATTGACGTAGTCCCTCTCGGTGTAAATTTGGATGGGCACGGTGCCCCTGTTGAAAAACCTGAGCCTCCTCCGTTCATCATCGGCTATTTGGCACGTATTTGTCCCGAAAAAGGGTTACACATCTTGATAGAAGCATTTATCAGGCTGACGATGGAGCTTGGTGGAGATGCTGTCAACCTCCATGTTGCTGGCTACTTGGGTAAGAAAGATGAACCTTACTTTGAGGAGCTCACCCACCAAATTCGGGCATCGGGTTGTGAGAATTCGTTTGTCTACCACGGCGAAGTGACGCGTACCCAAAAGATTGACTTCCTCAATCGTCTGCATGTTTTCTCTGTTCCGACGGTTTATCGCGAATCCAAAGGGTTATCGATTTTAGAGGCACTCGCGAACGGTGTCCCTGTCGTTCAGCCTCGGCATGGGGCTTTTCCAGAAATGATTGAGGCCACCGGCGGGGGTATTCTTGTGGCGCCGGAATCCGCTGATGCTGTCGCTGACGGCATCCTTGAGCTTTTTCATAATCGAGAAAGACGACAGGAACTCGGACAGACGGGAAAAACCAATTTGCATCAAAATTTTAGCGCTGCCAAGATTGGGCGGCAACTGTTAGAAGTGTTTAAAAAATATCTATAACGATAAGACAGACGTGAGGCGTAAACCGGCGCCTTGTTTCCATGGAAAAATATGGGAACTGCACGAAGGCGTTCTGTTTTTTGTCTGTCCTGACGAAAAAGGAACAGAATTATGTCTAAAACTTGGTTAATTTTTGCCATCATGACTGTGGGGACGTGGGGACTTTACGGCGTGTTTCTTCACAAAGGGCAGGTGTCCATGGATGACGCGGTTCATGGACGTTATAAAGCGTTTCTCTTTGTAGGGGTTGCCTATCTTCTGACAGCGGTTATCGGTTCCGCGCTGATGCTAATTGCTAACAAATCGGCATTTCAGTTTACAAACAGTGGTGCATCCTGGTCCTTCCTAGCTGGGCTTGTGGGTGCTATCGGTGCCTTTGGGGTGTTACTTGCCTTTGGCGCGGGAGGCAAGCCTGCCGTTGTGATGTCTATCGTTTTCGCGGGTGCCCCTATCGTGAACGCTGTCATTGCAACGTTGATGCATCCTCCGCCTGGCGGCTGGGGAACAGTTCGTTGGCAGTTCGTAATCGGCATACTGCTTGCGGCGGTGGGCGGGTGCCTTGTCACATTCTATAAACCGAGCTAGCTTTTCCCACAATGTCATCATATTCGGTGTGCACCTTCCCTTTTTACTATCCTTTTCGTGTGAACTGTCTCTCAATTTATAAACGAAAATTAGGGTGCTGCGAGAAAGCCTATGGTGGAGACATCCATATCTGCCGAAGAACTAAACAGTGTGAGGGATGCTGAACTCATCGTCGCCGCGCTTGAAGGCAATACAAACGCATTTGACGTGTTAGTGCTCCGTTACCGGCGTGCGATGCTGACTGTTGCCCAACAGATTGTCAAGAACCCCACGGATGCGGAAGATGTTGTGCAAGATGCCCTCCTTCTTGCTTTTGAAGCATTACCAAGGCTCAGCAATCTCAACCGTTTCGGGGCATGGCTCCATTCAATTACGCGGAACCGTGCTTTACGATATCACAAAAACGCAAATCGATACGTCCCGCAAGAGGATATTGAACGACACTTAAATCAGGTATCGGATACGAGTGTGGAAGAACCAGGCAAAATTCTTGAGCGCAATCTGCTCAAGCAAGCTGTCCGGGATGCAATTCTGGAACTGCCTATCGAGTATCAGAAGGCCATACAGCTCTACTATTGGGCAGAAATGCCACAAAAACGCATCGCTGAATTTCTATCATTACCATTAACAACAGTTAAGTGGAGACTGCATAAAGCGAAAGAGAACCTCAAGCTCATTTTAGAGAAACGCGGGTATGGGGAAATTGACGAGTAAAATTCCAAATGAGGTGTATTATGGAAGAACAGAGACAACGGGAACTCCGAGGCCTTTTGCACATGTTGGAGCGTACTGCGAAACTTGCGGAGGATTCGGTACGCACCGGTACTTTCAAGAATGGCGAAACCCGATGCATTACGCAATTTAATGACGCACTCACGCGACTCAACACCCTAGATGTGATACCTATCGTACGCTTTGAGCCGCTCAATGCTGACGCATCTTTTAGGGAAATTAGTATTGCCTACCAACAACTCGCTGCATACCTTAACGACGAATTAGCCGATTCTACCACCTCTCAAAAATGGATGAGCGGCTTTTTGGGAAAGCGGCTCTCGGAAAACCTTGACGAGAACTTCAGTGAAGGGAGGCTCGGCGAGTTGATTCGTAAATCTATGCCAGATTTTTTAACCGAAAGTACCTTGAAAGACGTAGAGCAGAGCTTCCCTGTTATGCCTGGTGGTACTCTCACCATCGAAACCGCCATTGGAAACGTTGATATTCAGGCGGCAGAGACTGACACGGTTGAACTACGGATTCACCGCGCTGCACAGTTAAAAACGGACCGGCGTGCAGGCAATATCCTCAAGAATTTCGTTGTTGATATCGTACACGACACAGCAAATGTTAATATTGAGGCAAATTTCAAGGGCTCACAGTGGAAAAAAGTCGTTGAACGGTTAGACATTCAATTTGAAATCACTGTCCCTCGACATTACCATCTCGATTTAAAAACGGGTTTTGGGAACATTTCAATGGTGTCAATCGAAGGGAACGTGAATGCTAGCACTTCAGCCGGTGAACTCCGGTTTGAGCACATCCAAGGGGAACTTACTGGAAAATCATCTTCTGGCAACATTCATATTAACGGCTATGAGGGTAACGTGCACGTCCGTGCGTCCGCGGGAAATATTGACGTAAAAAACGGCAGTGGTGAGGTTAACGCTAAAAACGCCTCCGGGCATCTCCGTTTTGTTAATATCACCGGGGATATCTTTGGCAGAAGTAGCGGTGGCAACATCATTCTCAGTGCTTGCGAAACCAACGTAGATGTCAGAGCCTCCGGAGGAAATATAGAGATAGAAAACCACGGCCCGGTCAATGCGAAAGCTGCGGGCGGTTCTATTCGCGCACACATGTTAAGGCAAGGCCAGACGGCAGACTCGGAAACGCCATATTGGATTTTAGAAACAATAGGTGGAAGTACAGATATTTTTCTTGCGCCCAATATTAGCCTAACCGTTGATGCGAAATGCCTCGGAGGCACGGTGAAGACGCAGTTTCCTGTAGAAATTGAAATTGAAAATACTGTTAGACAGGGGCGATTGGAAGCGCCTATTAATGGTGGGGGGCCACTGCTGAAACTATACTGCTTGGGCGGCGCCATCACGTTGAATCAGACAAAGGAATCGGGCAACGCCGAATGGTAAAATGTTACGGGGCACCATGGAATTAAATGTCGCTACCCGCTGTGTCTCGGCAATCTGCTTCGGCATTACTCCGCTTGCTTTAGTGTTTTAATTTTCACTAGCGCAGCATTCTGAAAACGACGAAAACATGAGAAATCTCCGACGAGATTTTCAACGGATTGCCAAAAACAGCAGAAGCTTAACCGACTAAATACGACGAAAATACGACGAAAACATGAGAAATCTCCGACGAGATTTTCAACGGATTGCCAAAAACAGCAGAAGCTCAACCGACTAAATACGACGAAAATACGAAAATTCTTGAAGAAGTTTTTGAAATTTGCTATAATCCTTTTAGCACTAAAACCGGTAGGCGTGCCTTTAATGACGCAGTTGAAACGAATGTTTCTACTGTCTTGGTGCGCGAAACGCTATCGGGAACAAAACTGTGACACCACTTTTACCGATAAGGGAGCAGTGCTCCCAATGAAAGGAGTTTCATACATGAAAAACGTTCACATTAGCTTTGTCATGTTCCTCATGCTCGCCTTTGCATTTATCGGCATTGTTGCTGACGCACAGGAATCTCTAACGATTGTCTGGGCAGAATGGGAGCCCGCCAACTATCTCGAGGAACTCTCCAAGGATTTTACTGCCGAAACAAACATCCCTGTTAATATTGTTAAGATTCCGTGGGGAAGTTTTCAGGATAAGGTGTTCACCGCGTTCGTTGGAAAAAGCGACCTTTATGACATCGTAATTGGCGATAGCCAATGGCTCGGAAGAAATTCTGTGGGTAGACACTACCTTAACCTCACCGACTGGATTAATGCCAATATTGACATTGAGTCTATCTACGTTCCCGCTATGACAGCGTTCGCCGAATACCCGAAAGGTACGCGGACGTACTGGGCACTGCCCGCAGAAGTGGATGCTGCCGGTTACGTCTATCGCAAAGATCTCTTTGAAGAACCGAAAGAAATGGCGGCATTCGAAGCTAAGTATGGCTACGCCCTGGCGCCCCCGAAAACATACGAACAGCTCCGCGATGTCGCCGAGTTTTTTACTCGGCCAGAGGAGGACTTCTACGGTATCGCAACGTGGTATAGTAAAGAATATGACGGTATCACAATGGGGTTCCAGCAAGTGATGTGGAGTTTTGGGGGCACTTATGGCGACGCTGAGAATTACAAGGTTGACGGATATATTAACACCGAAGATGCAGTCAAGGCGCTTGAATATTACACCGACTTGCTCAAATTTGCACCGCCGGATGCCCCGAACTACTATTGGCAAGAAACCCTCAATGCCTATACCTCAGGAAAAGTCGCGATGGCGATGAACTATTTCGCATTTTTCCCGGGTGTCGTGGCGCCTAAGACGAATCCACTTTCTCACGACAAAAGCGGTTTCTTTATCGCGCCCGCCGGACCGAAAGGACACTACATAAGCATCGGCGGACAGGGAATGTCCATATCAGCTTACTCTAAAAATCAAGATATTGCCAAGCAGTATATGAAGTGGTTTATGCAAAAACCTGTACAGGAAAAGTGGGCGCGGCTTGGTGGTTTCACACCGCATAGAGAGGTGTTGAATTCAGATGATTTCCGGAAAGCCACTCCTTATAATGAGGCGTTCGCCGCAAGCTTCCCCTATCTGAGAGACTTCTGGGCAATTCCCGAATACGCTGAATTATTGGAGGTATGCCAGACGAATTGGAGCGCAGCCATCTCTAAAATCAAAACCCCGAAGGCAGCACTCGATTCTATCGCAAAAAAGCACGAGGAAATCTTTGAGGAATCAGGGTACTATGATGAATAACTTCGTTTTCACGGGCATTCAGGCGTGAAGCCCACTGTTTTAGCTGTGGGAGGAAAGCCTGCTACCCCCTTGTGTCAAGAAAAAACTTGACAATTACGAAAGAATATCAGGTTGGCAAGCATACTACGCGTAGTCTCTTGGCTACGTGCTTGCCTCCGATGTTGTAGCCGATAAATGCCTGATACCTGATATACCATGAAGTTAACCTTTAGATATCCTGTGTATCCTACGCAAACACAGGAAACGACATTATTAAAGTGGTTAGAACACCTTTGTGAACTTCAGAATTCCGCACGCCATCATCGCAAGGTTGCGTGGGAGACTGAAGGTGAACGGGTGTCTTGCTACGAACAGCAACAGAAGCTAACAGTTGCCCGTAAAAAATATGATGACTTCCGTGAAGTGCCACAAGATATGCAAGTGTGTGCCTTGGAACGCACGGATAAAGCTTATCACGGTTTCTATAGACGCTGCGAAGAAGGGGACACGAAAAAAGGCTATCCAAGACATCGGAAACGGATTACGTCTCTGTCGTGGAAACTGCGTAAACAAACTAAAGTTGTTCGTCGAAAGACTGACACCGCTGATAAAAAAACGATACGCGTTCGCGAGAACCCAATCCGCGAAACAGTCTGGAAACACGACAGGGTGAGAGTGCCAAAGTTAGGCGAAGTTAAGATATACATGCACCGCCCCCTTCAAGGCGATGCGAAAGAAGTCACACTCGTTAAAAAAGCCTCGGGGTGGTACGCTCATATCTCCTGTGAACTCCCGGATACACCGAAAGTTGAACCGACGGCAGCGATTGCTGTTGATGTAGGCACAACGCACTATCTAACGACTTCCGATGGTGAAAAAGAGGACAACCCGTGCTGGTATCGCCAAGCAGAAGGCCTCACCCGGAAACACGCTTTCTCCCTGTCGCGTCAGAAAAAAGGTAGCATGAGTAGAAAGAAACAACAGCAGAAACTCGCTTTACATCATCAGCGAATAGTCAACAGACGCAAAGACTTTATTGGTAAACTCGTTTATAAACTCTACCACCATAAGAAAAACAGTGTGTTAGTCGCCGAAAACCTTAACACCGAAAATATGGTTCAGAACAAACACCTCAGCAAGAGTATCAGCGATGCGTCTTGGGCAACTTTCTTTGAGTGGTGTGGGAACATAGCCGAAAGAGACGGTTTCCATTTCCACCAAATAAACCCGAAGAATACCTCGCAAACCTGCTCAAGTTGCGGTGAGAAGTCGCCGAAGCGACTATCGCTGGGGGTGCGAACTTTTAGTTGTCAGTTTTGTGGCACGGTTTTAGCCCGGGACCACAACGCTGCTTTAAACATACTTCTTAGGGCAGCTGCTGCTCTTCGTGGAGAGCGGTGAGTTTCCACCCTCTATGAAGCGAGAAACAAGAACGAAGCACGAGACGAAGGCTTGCAGAACGCAACACAGTTAACGTTGTTTGACGCTCTTAACAAGCCCAAGTCTTTAGGCTTGGGTAGTTGACTGATTAGGGATTCCACTGTTTCAGCAAGTTACGGTAGGACGCCGGTATCTTTCACCTCCTACCGTAACACGGTACCATACAATATATTTGAAAAGGGCTTATGCGGCAAGGTTTTACAACGCCATCACGTGGGATGAGCGACTATCAGCTGAAAATGGCATTCATCATGCCTACCGTGATTTTGCTCATTTTGATGAACATCTTTCCCCTCCTGTGGTCCCTCTATTTAAGCTTCCATCGATACAAAGCATCTATGCCGACAGCACCAAAGTTTATCGGCACTCGGAACTATGTGCGACTCCTCTCAGAACCTGATATATGGGGTTATTTTCGCACCACGGCTTACTTTGTTATCTTAGCCGTAACTGCTCAGTTCTTGATTGGGTTTGGACTTGCCCTATTATTGAATCGTGAATTTCGATATAAAGGCTTTGTCACAACGCTCTTGCTGCTACCGATGATGCTATCACCAGTTGTTGTTGGCCTGTTTTGGCGAAATATTCTCGCATCCGATAATGCCGGCCTGCTTAATTTCTTCCTAAGTCCGTTCCTTAACTCCCCCATCGGCTGGACAACAGAGCCAAAGATAGCTATGTTAGCTGTTGTTATCGTTGATACGTGGATGTGGTCCCCGTTTATGATGCTCATTGCGTTGGCAGGGCTAAGTGCAGTACCCAAGTCCCTTTATGAAGCCGCTGACGTTGATAGAGCCTCCACTTGGTTCAAGTTCAGATGGATTACGCTGCCGCTCGTGTCACCACTCTTACTCATTGCCCTTTTATTCCGGACGATGGATGCCTTCAAAATGTTTGATATCGTTTATGTGCTGACGCGCGAAGGGGGGCCCGCTACCGCCACGGAAACCGTCTCAATGAACCTCTACAAACTCGCTTTTCGGAATTTCAACACCGGAAAAGCATGTGCAATGGCATATCTACTTCTCGTTATTATCGTCGCGCTTAGCAATATCTACGTAAAATACCTGAATCGTGTCAAGGGAGAGACTTAATCCCGAATCTATAGGACATTTGCCGGGAACAAGGAACATTCATGCGAAACCATCGAAACCCGAGACGAAAGAATCGGAAGAATTTCGGACACTACCTCATTCTTGCACTCGTATGTATTGTCATGATTATCTATATCACTCCGATTTACTGGATTTTGGCGACGTCATTGAAAGCACCGGGGGATATTCACACCAGACTCCCGAAGTTTATTTTCCGCATTTCTTTGGAAAATTATCAAAAGTTAATCGATGCTGCGACTTTGCCAAGGGTAACCTATCTTTTCATAGCCGAAGCTATCGGGGGACTCCTGCTATTTGCCTTCTTTTCTATTGCGCTGCATCGGATGGCGAACCGAAATAACAGCATTGTAGATGTCCTTTTGAAGCGGATAAGGCCCATCGGTTTGTCCTGGAACGTTCTTTTTATCTTAACGTGCGTCTATAGCTTTTTCAGTTTACCGCCACTTCAAACTCGACTCCAAACCGATGTACGAATTCACTTCTGGTCAATGATAATCTGTTGCCTCGCGACGTACGGACTGACTTTACCTTCTTCTATCAGCGCACTCTGGAAGCGTGGTTCCGTAGTGAATACCGAAAAACAGCATTTCGCCTTTGTTGTTCCGGTTATCTTCGCCACAATATCTGTCTCTATTGTATTAGCAAACAACGGTTCTGCGTATTTCTACCAATTATTCAATAGCATTATCATCGCTGGAGGCAGCACAATATTAGCAGTTGGGTTAGGTACCTTTGCCGCTTACGCCTTTTCCCGATTCAATATTGCCGGCAAAGAAGATTTGCTTTTCTTTATTCTCAGCACTCGCATGCTACCGCCTGTGGTTGTCGTCATTCCAATTTATCTCATGTATAGCGCGCTTGGGCTAAGGGATACGCACTTCGGGCTCATTTTGCTCTATACGACGTTCAACGTCTCGTTTGCTGTCTGGCTGATGAAGGGGTTTATTGATGAAATTCCAACGGAGTATGAGGATGCTGCACTCGTTGATGGCTATACTCGCTTCAAGACGTTTCTAAAAGTCGTTCTACCACAATCTGTTACAGGCATGGCGGCAACGGCAGTATTCTGCCTCATTACGGCATGGAACGAATTTGCATTTGCCATTGTCCTAACTGAAGTCGGCGGCAGAGCAGCAACAGCACCGCCTTCAATTACGAGTGCGACAGGCTCGGCCGGCATGGATTGGGGCAAAATCGCAGCTGCAACATTTGTTTTTCTCTTACCTGTAGCGGTTTTCACCTTCTTGATGCGGGGACACCTATTGCGCGGCATAACGTTTGGCGCGATAAAGAAATAGTGGGCGAACCCACGCCTTCCTTTTCTTTGTTGTTTTACGGCAAAACTCCCATTCCTTAGAATTCAACTTTAGTCTTTTATCCCATCTACAGCCTCTCTTTCACACACCGTAGAAAAAACTTGATACTGAAAGCAGAATATGATAAATTCTCTATAATTCGTTGGCGGGTGGAACGCTACAGGCGCATTCTACTCCTGATGTAAGTGTCTGAACATTTCCATCGGCGAAAATTTTTCTTGTGGCGAGAAAAATGCGGAATATTAAACTGGTGCTTGAATATGATGGCACCAACTATCACGGATGGCAGAAACAACCGAATCAGCCAACAATTCAAGGCGTCGTTGAGGCTGCACTCGGAAAGTTAACAAAAACGCCACTCCAAATTATCGGGGCGGGTAGAACCGATACGGGTGTTCACGCCGAAGGGCAAGTCGCTAATTTCCATATAGCACAGTCGACAGGGCATCGTAAAAAACAAGCCGAAGCTGGCCTAGCAGAAATACCGATTGTCGCCTTTCAAAAGGGGCTCAATACTATCCTTCCACGGGATATAGTCATCGTTGAGGCAACTGAGGTACCATCCAATTTTCACGCACGGTTTAGCGCAACAAGTCGCCGGTATCGCTATACGATTTTGCATCGCCCATATCCTACCGCGCTTGCACGACATAGGTGTTACTTTTACCCATCGCAAACTCTTGATGTTTCGCGAATTAACGTTTTCTGCCAAAACCTTGTTGGAAAACGGGATTTCTCCTCTTTCCGGAAAGTAGGAAGTGACAGGCAGAATCCTGTCTGCGAAATTTACGAAGCAATTTGCTGGAAGGCAGGCGAATACATCTATTTTGAAATTGAGGCTGACTCATTTCTGCGGGGAATGGTTCGGGCTATCATCGGCACAATACTGAAATATGTGAATTACGATAACGCAGCAGAGGAACTTCATCGCATTTTCGAAGAAAAGGATAGAGCTGCTGCTGGGCCATCGCTGCCTGCACAGGGGTTGTCGCTTATCCACGTCACATACAATGCCTCGCCTTCACCTCCATCAGCGACTTGAAGGCACTCATAGAAGGACGGGCGAGCAATCTTGCCGTTACTGAAAATACTTAAGAATTGAGGCAATTGCCAGAAGAGCTCTGACGAGATATATATTCAAGTAGGAGGTTAAAATATTCAAATATGAATTACGCTCAAGTTTTGAATGAATTGGAAGCCTTAGTTAATGAAACGTTTGGGCTCTGGGAACACAATCGTGTCGGCTTTCAATGGAGGCACTACACGTGGAATCACACCATACGAGTCCGGGCGATGAGCATGGAACTCGGAAAACGTGAAGGGGGAAACGTAAAGTTACTTGAAGTCGCAGGCACGCTACACGATATCACCAAACGTTACGACGGTGTTATCTTAACAGATGATAACGGAAAACGAATTCTGGACCATAATGGCTTTTGGTTAAACGAGACACTCACGCCAAAGGGGCAGAACATCGTCACTGAGCTCTACAATAAGCACAACCTCCACGGCAAAGTCCATCATGAATCTGGTGCAGTCATTACGGAAAACATTTTGGCGATGTATGACTTTGAACCCGAGTTCGTTGAAGCTGCCACAGCCACTGTGTTGGCGCATCTTAAACCTATGAATCTTACCTCCGCGGATTTCAACCTACTGTATGGAAACATTGAGAATCAAATTCTTTACGATGCTGATACTATGGACCCGAATGTTGGATATACTGCGTTTTTCCGAAACATCCATATCCATGCTCACTTCGCCCTCCAACGCGGGGACTTCGATTTGGAAGACTACGTCAGGAACCTGCCAAGGTGGATTAACTCGAAACAGGAATTTGTGGATAAACTCTTCACTGAATCCTCACGCCAAGTCGCGCAAGCGCGGCAGGATAGGAATCAACAACTCTTCTCCCAAATGGTTGACGAATTAGATGATATTGAGATGAATCGGAAGTACGGATTACTTGGGCTCATCGTGTACTTTGTCAGTGAGACGGGGGAACCGCATTTTTTGAATCAACTTAATTTTCTACAAACCGAATGGCTTCCGAAACGGCGGCAATGGTGTGATGAGGAGGAGAAGAGCGAATCTGCACGCGAGCGTGCCCAGGCAGCGATTGCGCGCGTCGAACGGTTTTTAACCTTACTCACCCAAGAAAGCCGAGGCGAAATCTAAGGGGGACTGACAAGGTTAAGTCAAAGCGCAGAAGGGTTCCATTTTTCACCTTTGTGGAGATGGTATCGTAGATTTTAGAATGGAGACTTTTAACGATACCTACTACCACTGATGGAAAAAAAGACGGAACTTTCGCTTGCAGCAGGGGGCCTCCTACTTACTAGCTACGGGGGCTCGTGGCATTGCCGAAATTGACGTTGAAACTGCACAATCGTCGTATGACAGTGCCAGCAGCACATACGACGACGCTAAAGACCTTTATTTATATCATACGGGTAGCTGTCACTACTGCCGTGGTTCGTCAATGTGTTATTACGGCAGGATGGCTCAGAAGTCTATGGAAGCTGCATATACTTCTTTGCAAAACGCAGAGCATCCACGGAGCGACACGAAAGCGGTATTGAGTGCAGCTAAAGGTTAGAAGAAGAAATTCCGAGAATAGAAGCGGAAATTGACCGTATCCGAAAACAATTGGGGCTCTAAACCCGCTCTCTTAAGGGAGGAACAGAATGACTCGTAAAAGATGTCTCATTGGAAGCAGCGTCTTTATTCTTGTTCTCTTGAGTGCTTTTGTCCTGTTTTTCAGGCAGCAAGAACCGAATTCGGACGTGGAAAGCGGTTTGTTAGAAAGAACCTCTGAAGAACAGAACCTCTACTCACCCGAAGAGTGGAAGGCATATCGGAAAATTTGGGACTATATTCAGGCACAAAAGCGAGCGCGACAGGACCCAAATGCCACCCCTATCCCCTTCCCTAAGGACTTGAATGTTGAACATCTCAATTTTGAACTTTTCATGTCGGAAGGTTTAAGAGAATATCGGGAAAATTCCCCCGGGTGGAGAGAACGGCAAGAGACGATAAAAATGTTAGAAAAGCAGATGCCAGAGTATCGCGCGCTTTATGAAGAAGCGAAGCGATTTAACGAGAACTTGCCACAGGTAAAACTTGAAGACGAACGAGAGTGGCAACGGCGAGAGGAAATCCTAAAAGAAAGGCTAGCAAGACTCTCCAGATTAGATGAACTTTATGCGAGGGTCCTTGAGCTGCGCAAAATCGTTGAAGAACGGCAACACCAGACAAGAATGCCATCTAACACTCCATCGGAACCAGTGACAGAGGCAGCAACAGAGGCGGCAGCACCATCGCCGGAGAATACGGGCGCTACCGATGAGTGGCGCCTTATTTCTCCTCCAATGCAAGAGCGTGTTCAAGAATGGCACGATGCCTTATATCAGGATTATTTTGACGTGATTCTGATAAAAGAGCTCACACAGGAAGAAATTAACACGGCTTTCCCGACACCGGAGTCCCAAAGGTACTTGCAAACCCAGGTGTCTCATCTACAGACAGAGCTTGCGTCACGCGCGGAACGTCTACTATCAGAAGAGACTGGTAACCGCGCGGAGAAACTCTCAATCATTCGGGAGACACTCTCAGAAAACTGGGGGACTGATGTCGCTGATGGTGTTCTTGAACAACTCACCGCCGACTGATAGGGTGGAACATTGCTATCCATCAAATCGTCAGTGTGACATCGCGCAGGCAGTAAGTGGGAAAAAAAACACTTGACAAAATGTGTCTCTTTTGAGAGAATGTGTGTGACGTTGATGCATCGCTTTGAAAAGCACACTTGCTAATGAAGTGCTCAACGTCAGGGCAGCGTCCTCTTTTTCAGAAAGGGAGGAACAGAATGACTTGTAAAAGATGTCTCATTGGAACCAGCGTCTTTATTCTTGTTCTCTTGAGTGCTTTTGTCCTGTTTTTCAGACAGGAAGAACCGAATTCGGACGTGGAAAGCGGTTTGTTAGAAAGAACCCCTGAAGAACAGAACCTCTACTCACCGGAAGAGTGGAAGGCATATCGGAAAATTTGGGACTATATTCAGGCACAAAAGCGAGCGCGACAGGACCCAAATGCCACCCCTATCCCCTTCCCTAAGGACTTGAATGTTGAACATCTCAATTTTGAACTTTTCATGTCGGAAGGTTTAAGAGAATGGAAGGAAAATTCCCCCGTGTGGAAAGAACTGCAAGAGACGATAAAAATGTTAGAAAAGCAGATACCAGAGTATCGCGCGCGTTATGAAGAGGTGAAGCGATATAACGAGAACTTGCCACAGATGAAACTGGAACGCGAACGAGAGCGGCAACGGCAACAGGAAACCCGAAAAGAGAGTGAAGCAAGACTCTCTAGATTAGATGAACTTTATGCGGAGGCCCTTGAGCTGCGCAAAATCGTTGAAGAACGGCAACACCAGACAAGAATGCCATCTAACACTCCATCGGAACCAGCGACAGAGGTAGCAACAGAGGCGGCAGCACCATCGCCGGAGAATACGGGCGCTACCGATGAGTGGCGCCTTATTTCTCCTCCAATGCAAGAGCGTGTTCAAGAATGGCACGATGCCTTATATCAGGATTATTTTGACGTGATTCTGATAAAAGAGCTCACACAGGAAGAAATTAACACGGTTTTCCCGACACCGGAGTCCCAAAGGTACTTGCAAACCCAGGTGTCTCATCTACAGACAGAGCTTGCGGCACGCGCGGAACGTCTACTATCAGAAGAGACTGGTAACCGCGCGGAGAAACTCTCAATCATTCGGGAGACACTCTCAGAAAACTGGGGGGCTGATGTCGCTGATGGTGTTCTTGAACAACTCACCGCCGACTGAAAAGAAATCATTCGGAGGACGTTTATTAAATGGTTCAAAATAGGAGAATACAATCTGCGGGGCAGAGCAGGTAAATGTCTCAACTGTCATATGAAATGGGCATTATCGAGAATAGAGACGAAGGAGGTTTTTTATGAGTACCTTAGCAACTAGCGAACACGTGGAGCGTCGCAAAGGGCACGCTTCTAATCAATTAAAGGGCGTACCTGCAATTCCTTATCCCGCCGGGCTGTATAGATTTGATACGGTGGTTGAAGGAATCACCGGCGGATTTTCGGCCGTGACGGAAACTCACATCCACCATTTCCATCGGCACGGTTACCTCGTCATCCAGGATGCCTTCAGCGCAGAAGAAGTTGGGGACGCTTTGGCAGGCATGATTCATCTGATAGATGGGAAGTGTCCGGACTTCCGGGCAATTCAATTTGAGCCATCGCTTGTGAAACATAAAAACGAAATGGCGCGTGATGAACGCCGCGAGGCCGTCCGGAAAATTTTCCGATTTGTTGAACATGAACCGCGCTTGAACACTATGGGAATGCATGCGGGGCTGCTTAGCACCCTTGAAAAAATCATGGGTGAGCCGCCTGAGCTTTTTCAAGATATGGCATTGGTAAAACCGCCGCGGTTTGGTTCCGAAAAACCGTGGCATCAGGATTGCGCCTATTTTAATCTACCTCTCGGCACAACTGTCGCCGGTGTCTGGATAGCACTTGACGAAGCCGTGCCTGAAAACGGGTGCATGCACATCATCCCCGGTTCCCATCATGAGGGGCCCAGAATCCATTTCAAGCGGCGCGATTGGCAAATTTGCGATACCGATGTCCCCGTTGCACGCGATACGATGGTGCCTCTCAAACCGGGTGGATGTCTCTTCTGGCATGGATTGCTCCATCATGGTAGCCCGGTAAACCATTCTCAGCAACGTCGTCGTGCCCTCCAGTTTCATTATAAACCCGCGAGTTGTCAGGAAATCACAACGCAAGAACGCATGAAAGTTTACGGAAGTGAAGGGAAAGACGTGGACTGCTAAAACTGCATTCGTTTTAATAGCGTTTTCCGACTGAGGCGTCCTTGAGGTTCAGGTGAGAAGGCTGGTTTACTTCTGACGGTTCGGGGCGAGCAATTTTTCCACGACACAATGCATGGCTACCGTGAAATAGAGAATTCCATTCAGGAAAGAAAGGGCAGTCAAAAACCTGCCCTTATCAGGATGTATGCTATAATTGATGCCCTACTTTTTCTCTTCTGGGAACGGGGCGCGGATGTCATAGCGTCCCTCAACTAACACCGGTAAGGCGCCATCTTCAACCAACAGGTCAAGCGGATTCGGGCGTGTCGTTAGCGGGAACGTTACGACATTTTTGAGCCGCAGCGATTCGTAAATCGCCATCAGAATTTCTATTGTGCAGAGCCCATGTTTTCCGGCATTCCGATGTTCGTCAATGTCGCCTTCAATCCAGGCTAACATCTCGTCAAACTGATTTGGTTCACTCTGGCGCGGTTTGAAGTGCTGCCAACCGGCGGCTTTACTGTTGAGCACTTCAATGTTGCCGTCACTACTACGCCGGAGTTGGCCATCGTCCCCATAGACGACATCACCACGGAGTCCTGGTTCCGGCAAATCGCTTTCGTAAATGCCACGGATGCCGCCTTCAAAACAGATTTCTGCCATGCACAGGTCTTCACATCGGACGCGACGTTCCCACCTGTCTGTCTGTCGCGCGACTTGCCCGATGAGCCATAAAGGGGCCGGGTCACCGAGGATGTAACGCATTTCATCAATTTCGTGGGTGCCCCGATTGAGTAACCCGTGTCCATCGCGGCGGAGCATCGTTTGCGGTGTTCCAATCGCCCCTTCTTGTATGAGCCGTCGTGCTTCGCAGTTCTGCGGACTGAACCTGCGTTGATGTCCAACCACAAGTTTTGTCCCATGCTTTTCGCACACGTCCATCATGTCCTGTGCATCGCCTACTGACGCGGCCATCGGCTTTTCAGTGATTACGCCTAAAACGCCGCTTTCTGCGGCAGCCCTAGTCGGCTCCGCGCGGACGCTCTGCCAAGTCGTAATGCTCACGATGTCTAACTCTTCCTTACCGCACATCTCATCGAAATCCGTATAGTGTGTCGGTAGAGAGAGCTCGGAAGCAAACTGCGCAGCCGAATCGGCACTAATGTCCGATGCAGTGACAATTTCAGCTCTACCGGTGCTCATCCAATTCCGGGCATGAGAACGTCCCATACCGCCACAACCGATAATTCCGACACGATATGTTTTTTTTTTCATCTGCCTTACCTCATAAATAAAATAGCCTTAGAGTCACTCAGTTTTCAATATTTTCCTAAAAGAGACGGACAGCGAAAATGTATTACAAGCAATGGGGCCGAGCTCATCCTATACCAGATTCTCCTACCCCTACTACAAACGGTTTTCCTCTAAATCGGGAACATTTCTGGCGCGGAAGGGGCACTCGCGAAAAGGAGATAGCTCCGACAGGGGAATCTTGAGCACTCAAGTCCGTTCTTAACCGAGAACTAAATGGTTCTGAATAAAATATAAATTGAAATTAGATTTTATCAAAAATTCTGATTCGCTGCAAATGAATTCTGTTTGTCCGTTTCATATCAGAGTGAGAAAGTTTTGATGACTGTAATATACCTATCCAAAATAACATGTGTCTATTTTGACACAACCTAAAAATGTCCATATGCTTTGTAACACTATATTTGTAACAAAGACGGCATTGGCATCGTTTATGCGATACGGGAGGTATTTAATATCACTCAGTCCGATAATGCTTTATGCTACGATAAGGAGCCAGTAAACTCATTGAGCTTTCTAATTCTAAAAAACTAATTTCGGGTATGCACTTCCCTCGACAGGCTGATGTTCCCGATGGTAACCGGAAATTGCGAGAACGTTAGGAGAATAAAAAATGGAAAAATTAGTTGTCAACGGTTCAACACGACTTGAAGGAACAATTCCGGTAAGTGGTTCTAAAAACGCTGTACTCCCTATCGCAGTTGCTGCGGCAATCCTCGGTGACGGCGTCAGTGTCCTACACAATGTTCCAAATTTAACAGACGTAGCAACGCTCCATGCCGTGCTTGAAGGGCTTGGGGCATCAATAAAACTGAAGGATAATACCCTCTATATTGAGCCGGTGAACCATCTGGAGTATGAGGCCCCGTATGAGCTGGTGCGCAAAATGCGTGCCTCCATTTACGTTTTGGGCCCGCTTGTTGCGAAGCTGGGCCGTGCAAAAGTTTCCTTTCCTGGCGGCTGTGCTATCGGGCCGCGCCCGATTGATTTGCACATCCGGGGCCTGGAGAATTTAGGGACACACGTCCAGGTGGAAAAAGGATATATCTTCGCACAAGCACAACAGCTCCGCGGAACAGAGATGTACCTCACCGGAAAATATGGGCCGAGTGTAGGTGCGACGGCAAACGTCATGATGGCGGCAACCTTAGCTAAAGGCACAACTGTTATCCGTGGTGCTGCATGTGAGCCGCATATCAGCGATTTAGCACGATTTCTCAACGCCATGGGGGCAAATATTGAAGGCATCGGTTCTTCCGTCCTAACAATTCACGGTGTTAAACAACTCTACGGTACTGAACACACCGTCATATCTGATGATATTGAAGCGGGTACCTTCATCGTTGCTGCAGCGATTACCCGTGGAGATGTCTATGTCAAAGGTACCACACCGGGGCAGCTGCCGGCTGTCTCTGAGAAGCTCATTGAGGCCGGTGTGGAGTTGGATTGGGACGACGCAGGTGTTCGAGTGACAACTCCGAGAGAACTGAGAGCTATTGATTTGACGACGGAACCGTTTCCTGGATTCCAGACGGATATGCAGGCCCAGATAATGGGGCTCCTCTCTGTCGCGACTGGCACTAGCATTATTACTGAACAGGTGCACACAGATAGGTTCATACATGCAGCGGAGCTCAACCGCATGGGGGCAAATATCATGCTGGATGGCCGGCGCGCATTGGTTCACGGTGTATCACATCTTAGCGGTGCACCGGTTATGGCATCCGACTTACGTGCAGGTGCCGTGCTCGTCGCCGCCGGTATGGCAGCGGTTGGTGAAACCGTCGTCTCGCGTGTCTATCACATTGACCGGGGGTACGAAGCAATTGAGAAAAAACTGAACAATATCGGCGCGAATATTATCAGAGTTGATGACGCTTAACCCACGGCAGCATTCGCCCCCTATCAATTCCAAAAGCGAAAAGGAGCATTTATTCAACGATGTTGCGAATTCTTCAAACCGGTACCCCGGAAGCAGAAACTTTCCTGAAAAAAATAAGGGCGCGAGGAAAGTTAATGGATGAAGGGATTTTAAAAACGGTACGACGTACACTGAACGACGTTCGAAATGAGGGCGATAAAGCTGTGGCGCGATACACGAGAAAGCTCGATGCACCACGTTTTTCACCAAAGGAGCTTAAAGTCTCACGCGAAGAATTTGGGGAGGCTTACTTAGAAGTAACCTCTGAATTTATTGAATCCCTAACACATGCTCGAAACAACATTGAGAAGTTCCACCAAAAACAGCTACGCACTTCCTGGATGTCTACCGAAGCGAATGGTGTTATCCTCGGGCACCTCATCCGTCCCTTAAAACGTGTCGGCATCTGTATTCCGTCAGTCAGTCAGTCACTTGTCTCTTCGTTGTTGATGAATGTGATACCTGCTACTGTCTGTGGGGTGGAGGAAATTGCTGTCTGTATGGCTCCCCTCCGGAATCGGCAGATTAACCCGTATCTGATAGTTGCAGCGGCCGAATGTGGGATTCGAGAAGTATATAAATGCGGCGGCGCACAAGCAGTCGCAGCGATGGCTTATGGGACTGAGACGATATCACCCGTCGACAAGATTATAGGCCCGGGCAATCTCTACGTCCAACTCGCAAAAAAGGAGCTCTACGGGCATGTCGATATAGATAAGCTTGCCGGTCCAAGCGAAATTCTCATTATCGCCGATAGTACCGCTGATGCGGACTATGCGGCCGCCGACATGATTTCACAAGCGGAACACAGTGCGGACTGCTCCGCAATTCTTCTTACTGAATCACTCGGTTTTGCTGAACAGGTGAAAGTCGCTGTAGCGCTCCAAGCCCGGGCGTTACCTCGCCAAAGCGAAATTCAACAGGCTTTTGAAAATTACGGTGTGGCGTTTATTGTCAGCGGTTTAGACGAAGCGGTTAACCTCACCAACCAAATCGCGCCGGAACATGTTGAATTGCACGTGGAGCATCCACTTGACTGGTTAGGAAAAATCCAAAACGCGGGTGCTATTCTGCTGGGCCCTTATTCCCCGGAAGCTGTTGGAGATTACATTGCGGGGCCAAACCATGTGCTGCCCACGGGGACTGCAGCGCGTTACGCTTCACCCTTAAGCGTTGATGATTTCATCAAGAAGACTAGCCTCATTTCTTACACCAAAACTGCCTTAAAGAAAGTGATGCCTGATGTTGTAAGACTCGCTGAGGTGGAGGGATTGGAAGGGCATGCTGCGGCTATGAAGATGCGATTTGAAGAGGAGTAATGGCTATAAATTTTCTGGCTGTGTAGCAAATTATGCTTCGTAGGAGTGCCCGATGATTTTTATACGCTTTAGTCTGTTTTTACGGCGTTTTGAGCCGCGGTTAACGGCGATTTCGACGCAATCCTGGACAAATACCACATACGGCCCCAAAGGGGTGAAGTTACTCAAAAGTGGGCTTACCGCAGAACATACTTTGGAATATCTTATCGCGACAGATTCGGGACGTGCAACTCGACAAGTCGGCATTGTGGACGCGAAAGGAAACATCGCCAATTATACAGGAAACGCATGCAATGATTGGGCAGATAGCGCATCCGGCAAAAATTATACCGCCCAAGGCAATATTCTCGTTGGAGAAGCCGTTGTGAAAGCCATGGGCCATGCATTTGAGGAACCCGGGGTGAGCTCGCTGATAAATTGATGGCGGCACTTCTCGCAGGACAAGAGAAAGGGGGCAACAGCCGCTGGCAGCAATCTGCCGCGTTGCTCGTCCTACGCAAACACGGGGGCTACGGCGGCTTCAATGAACGTTACATCGATTTGCGCGTCGATGAACACACCGCGCCGATTACAGAGCTCCAACGCCTATTACACCTTCATAAAAAATTGCTTCGTTGATAGGGTACTCGCTGACATTCATGCTGTTTGTTCCAATTATTCCTCTTTTGCCTCTAACACAAACGGTGAACGTTTAAGATGTAAACGGATGAGATTGGCAGCTTTGAATACGGCTGGTATTTGTATGATGCGACGTTCCCACAAACGCTTGCCCGGAATATCGCTGATGATGATTCCGATTAAAATTGTCAACACACCTTGCCCAGGTAACGGGATTTGGATGATTCCAACAATAATGAAAATCATGGCGATGAGATTTTTCAAGAAGATGAAGCACACACGTAAAATGGGGCGCTTAATACGAATCATCTGTTTTTTTATGATAAAATAATCAGATGGCAGGTAAGCGATAACTGCTACGCAACTGATGAGGCTAGCGACAAGACTGGTAACTGAGATAATACCAAGAAATAAGCGGTGTGCTTTAACCCATTCAAAGAGCAGACTCCCATAAATTCCTAATGTACTAATAAATCCCAACCGATTGTCTCCTCATTTATCGACGTGCCACCGCGCCCCCGTCAATTGTCATAATCTCACCGCTAATATAAGCCGCTTCATTGGAAGCGAGAAACAGAACGCCTCCAATGTAATCCCAGACAGATGCCCCGCGTTCAAGCGGCGGGGCATCCGCTGAAATAGGGGGAAGCCGTGGCAAAGTATTATCCTGTGGTATATTTTGCGGAGCATTCATACCTGTTCGCGCACCCCCGCCTGGAGCGATAGCATTCACTGTGATGCCGTACTGCCGCAGTTCTAGTGCCAGACTTCGCGTGAGTCGATTCACCGCAGCTTTGCTTACGCAATAACTTAAAACGCCGACGTGTGATTCTTCGGCAAAAATCGATGAATTGTTAATTATCCTTCCGCGTATCCGTTCGGCTATCATCACCTTCGCGGCTGCCTGCGCGCACAACAGACATCCTTTAACATTCACTGCCATCACCCGGTCAAATTCCTCCGGTGTCAATTCAAACAACGCCTGGCGGCCCAGAATACCCGCATTATTAAAAAGAATATCCACTCGTTTAAAACAAGCCATTGTTGCATCAATTGCTGCTTCGACTTGTTCAGGCACAGTAACGTCCAATGGGATGGAAATTGCATTTCCACCTTCATCCGAAATCTCTGCGGCGACAGCCTCCGCGCTTCTGCCACCAGCGACAACCACAGATGCGCCTTCACGCGCGAAGGCAAGACATGCTGCCCTGCCAATGCCTAATGGCCCACCGCCCCCTGTTACAATAGCCACTTTGTTTTCAAAACGCATCCCGAGGCGCCTCCCAATTCAGTGATACTAAAGCGCATCCATTCATAATTCAGATATAAAAATTAGTTGGTTTTTGCCCACCAGAGCTTCATAATTATTAGTATAGCACACTCCGGACATCAATTTCAAAAAACCATGGCGTTTATACAGAGTCATTTCGTTTCGCAGTTTCTCAGATTTGGCGAGGCGTTCGTGCCCTGGAGATTTCAACTACTGGGATGTTTTGCGATTTTGTTCGCATGCTTGAAAGATTAAATAGTGCTAAAAACAAAGCATTTGTGTTAAAACCTGATTTGTTGTATGATATCAGCATTATGTATCAAGGAGAAAACAAACAATGAGTCTTTTAGGTATTGATGTCGGCACGACTGGCTGCAAAGTCATCGCCTTTCGTCAAGATGGAGATATTCTCGCCCAAGCTTATGGCGAATACCCATTGATACACCCACAACCGGGCAGTTCGGAACTCGATACAAATGTTGTCTGGGATAAGATAGCAACCGGCATTAAACACGTGGCGGCACAAACACAAGCTGAACCAATTGAAGCCATCAGCGTTGCATCGCAAGGTGAGGCTGTGACACCGGTTGCAGCGGATGGCAGCATCTTGACAAACGCCATTACTACTTTTGATGATAGGGCATCCGGAATCTGTGAAGAACTCAAGCAACACATGACTCCTTTGGAAGTGATGCAGATTACCGGTATGCCGCTCAGTGATATTCATACACTGCCGAAACTCATCTGGATGCAACGGAATCAACCGGAGGTTTATCGGCAGGTTTGGAAGTTTCTCGGATTTGAAGATTTCGTCTACTTCAAACTCGGTATCCCGCCTGTCGTTGACTATTCGCTGGCTGCGCGAACCATGGCTTTTGATATTATTCATAAAACCTGGTCCGAAAAAATGCTCGGTTTAGGAAACATAGATGCCGCCCTTTTCCCGGAGACGGCGCCATCGGGGACTATCATCGGCAAAATTTCCCCGCGTGTCGCCGACGAACTCGGCCTACCGCGCGCCTCGTTCGGCGTCACTGGTGGCCATGACCAGCCGTGCGGCGCACTAGGTGCGGGCATTATTCGCAGCGGTGACGTCATGGACGCAACCGGCACCGTTGAGTGTATTACACCTGCGTTTACAGAACCCGTCATCAATCAGCAGATGATAGATGGGAATTTCGCGTGTTACCCGCATGTTGTCAGCGGGTTGTACGTAACCTTAGGTTTCGTATCTAGTGGGGGCGTTGTCCTGCGATGGTTCCGCGATACGTTCGGACAGGCAGAAATCGCGCAGGCAGAGGCAAGTCAACGCGATGTTTATGATATTCTCCTTGATGGGATGCCTGACACACCCGCCACGCCGATGTTACTCCCACATTTCACCGGTTCGGGAACACCTCATTTGGATTTGAGGTCAAAAGGAGCTATTGTCGGGTTAACGCTTTCAACAACAAAGGGCGAGCTCGTCAAAGCGATTCTCGAAGGTATTAGTTACGAAATAAAACAGAATCTCGCCATGTTGCAGGATGCCGGGGTTGTCATAAACGAAATTCGAACTATCGGCGGCGGGGCAAAATCTGAAAAATGGCTACAACTCAAAGCGGATATGTTTGGCAAAAAAGTCGTCGCACTGGACATCTCCGAAGGTGTCTGCCTCGGCACCGCTATTTTAGCGGGTACTGCCATCGGAAAATACCATTCCGTTGAAGAAGCGGTTGAACAACTGGTGAGAACGCGCGCCATTTACCATCCACGCCCAGAGATTGCCCGACATTACGATGAAAAATTACCGACTTACGCGGAAATTTATCAAGCACTACGGCCCTTGAATCACCAATTGGGTTAGCGGAATGAAAGGAAGCAAGCTATTGGCGTAGAGCACCGAACCGCTGCTCGGGCGTAAAAGGGTGGCAACCTAAAGGTTGCGAAGCCAGAGCAAGCGGAACACTGCTACCTTTGCAACCCGTTGCGTTGCTTACCTTTCTTCCCGGCCTGCTTGCCAAAAATTCTTTGGCAAGATGAAAGTCTAAGTTTTACCAACGCCTTTTGGATAGCATACCGTAATTATGAAGGGCCTCCCTTAACAATCCCAATCCTTTAGGCTTCGGGTCCAACCCCGTTGCCTCGTGCTGACGTCAAAAAAATAGTTGACTTTATCTAAAAAATGTGTAATATTATATTATGGAAACTAACATAAAGGCCATAATATCATGTTTATCAAGAACCCGAAAAAAGCGTGGTATTCAGATACCAACATGGGTTATCGTTGTCAATATCACATTATCTGGTGTACCAACTACAGACGCAAAGTTTTAGACGCGTCTGTCCAAGCGCGTTTGCACCATCTCATCTGCTCCAAACAAACAGCATTAGATTTCAAAGGGCGTGCGAGTGATATTATGGAAGAACACGTACACCTGATACTTGAGAACAATCCAAAAGTGCCTCTTACTCGGATTGTGGGATTCATAAAAGGTGATACTTCCAAAAGACTTCGTGAGGCGTTTGGACACCCTAAATCCCGCTTGCCGTGTCTTTGGACACGCTCAACGTTCATATCTTCGGGTGGGAGTGTATCCCTAGTCAAAGAATCTATCGAGGAGCAAAAGCGTGTCTAAATCCAAGAAAGAATACCGAACCTATATTTTAGCGACTGCCAAGCCGACAGAACAACTTGACGGGATAAATCGGCTTGGTGGGCGTATCTACTCTAAAACCGTTTCGCTTACGTTCAAAACGCATGAGCAGAAAGGCGTTTGGCTTTCGGACAGCGGACTCAAGGCATATCTGAAATTCAAAAGGTATCCGTGCCACGCACATTCAGTGCAGGCGATTATAGACGATTATTGCGGCGCGCGACGCTCTTTCTTTTCTAACCGCAAATCGAATCTGACTGCCAAGCCCCCGAATAAAACGCGGAAGTTTCACACGTTCACATGGCGCGCAACGGGCATTTCCTATCAGCGTGGGAAACTACGGCTGTCTATGGGCAAAGGGAGAGCCCCGCTTTGGATTAAGATTGATAAAAAGTTCCATAACGTCGTCCCTGCCGAACTCTCACTCGTGTATAACCGAACAACGAAACAATATAAATTCCATGCGACATACGCCACAACGCCGAAAAAGACAAAATCAAAAGCAGGTTCAGCCGTTGCCGTGGATATGGGCGAAATCCACCCGATGGTTACTTTTGACGGTATCCATGCCGACATCTATAATGGACGCGAAATCCGCAGTGTTGTGAGATATCAAAACAAATTTAAGTCGCGTCTCAATAAAGCCTTATCGCGTTGCGTTAGATATAGCAGAAGCTGGAAAAAACTCAACCGCGTGAAAAATAGAACCCTACAGAAGTTAACCGCGCAGTTGCGTGATATGCGCCATAAAATGACGTCACGCAAGGTTGCAAGCAACATGCTTGCCTTTGTTTCTTCTTGCCGAGCGCGAAAGATAGAAACGATTGTCATTGGAGATATAAAGCATATTAGACAATCTATCAACTATGGCAAAAAAGCCAATCAGAAGTTACACCAGTGGGCGTTCTCTAAAATTCAGAACATGATTACCTACAAAGCAAAAGCCGTCGGTATCAGCGTTGATATAGAGGACGAAGCCTATACGTCTCAAACCTGTCCGTCTTGCGGGCATAGAAAGAAACCGAGTGGTAGGACTTACCGTTGCGGACAATGCAAGTGGCAAGGACACAGAGACGTTGTCGGTGCGAGTAACATTCTGACAACGTATCAGGTTTTTATGACAAACCCTGTAGTTGGGGCAGTGGTATCCCCCGTAGGTATCCGATATAATCCGAACCTATGTAGACTTGATAAGTCGTCACCGTTTTCGGGACTCAAATCAAGTCAGCCTTCCAACGAGAAGGTAAGAAGCACACGTCGGAAGAAGTTGTGAGTATCACAAGATATGTTGCCGGAATTGACATCGGGGGCACCAAACTCGCAACCGTCGTTGCTGATGATAATGCAAATATTCTCTACAAGCTCCGCAAGCCAACCCCGTTCGAAAAAGGACCGGATGCCGCTGTTCAACTCCTTCTGGACATGGTAAATGAAACGCTTGCTGCCGTTGAATTGGAAAGGGAGGCGATTTCGGCGATAGGCGTGAGTTGTGGCGGGCCATTGGACACAGAAACCGGCATTGTCTATTCGCCCCCAAACCTACCGGGATGGGATGCAATTCCACTCAAAGATATCCTAGTAGCGGAATTCGATATACCGGTAACAATCGAAAATGATGCGAATGCCTGCGCGCTTGCAGAGTGGCGATTCGGCGGGGGGCGGGGCTACCAAAATGTGCTTTATATGACGATGAGCACCGGCATCGGCGGGGGACTTGTTCTTAACGGCGACATCTACCACGGGGCAAACGATAGTGCGGGAGAGGTTGGGCATCAGATACTGCTACCAGATGGCCCGCCTTGCGGATGCGGTAAACGTGGATGCCTTGAGGCATTATGCTCCGGGCCCGCAATTGCACGTCGAGCGAAAAAAGCTGTACAAAACTATCAGCATACAACTCTCTTAACCCTTGTTGATGGGGACATTGATGTCATCAAATCTGAACACGTATTTGAAGCGGCAAGCAACGGTGATGATTTGGCGATGCGATTGGTTCAAGAGAGCGCTTACTACATGGGATGGGGCATCGCAAATCTGGTTAACATTTTGAATCCTGATATCGTCTTAATTGGCACAATTGCTATGGCAGCTGGTGATTTATTGCTCCACCCCCTCCGGAAAACCGTTATGGAAATGGCGATGGCACGCCCCGCAGAAATCGTTGAAATTAAGCCTGCTCAATTAGGAGATGCCTTGGGGGACATTGCCGCTATCGCCTTGGTTGTCTAGGTAAAAAAGGGGCAAAGCTATCGGAGCTCGTGGAGTAGAACGGTGGGGTTCTTGTAGCGTGTAGCGTGTCATATCCTTATGGATAAACGTCTTTACCTCACCCGATGCTTTCTGTTCGACATGCTTGCCAAGGAGAAAATCCATTTTGGAAAAAATTCAGAACTATATTTCACACTTACAAGAGATTTTGGCGCGCTTATCACTGGGCGATGTACGTCGTTCTATAGATGCAATTATGGATGCCTATTACACCGAAAGGCAGATTTTTGTCATCGGCAATGGTGGAAGTGCATCAACGGCATCTCACATCGCCTGTGACTTAGGCAAAGGTACTAGCATGCCGGGTAAACCGCGGTTCCGGGTTATTAGTTTAACCGATAATGTCGCAACCATGACAGCGTGGGCAAACGATGTATCCTATGAAGACGTCTTTCTCCAACAACTCAAGAATCTTGTTAATCCCGGCGATTTAGTGCTGGGTATCAGTGCGAGCGGTAACTCGGAAAATGTCCTTCGCGCGATGCGGTACGCCGCTCAAATTGGATGTAAGACAGTGGGATGGTGCGGCTTCGGCGGTGGAAAATTGGCTGAAATTTGCGAGGTTTCGGTTGTTGTCGATAGTCATCAATACGGTCCTGTTGAGGATGTCCATCTCATTTTAAACCATGTGCTTCATGACTGGATTAAAGCGGAATTCAATTCCAAGCAAGCATGATGCGTCAAAACTAAAATCATCTTGACAGATAAGGCTACCTCAAGATATAATACTCGAAGGACTTCTACCTCAAAAGGAATTGAGTCGGATATGCTGCATGCAGCAGCAGTTCTAAAAGGAGTGATTGTCATGAAAAGTGCTATATTTTCGGGATGGCTTGCAAGCAAAGCTCTACAACACTCACTATACTATGTGTTCATTTTTGTCGTAAGCCTTTTCATAATTCTGGATGCAATGGCGGAAGATGGCGCCTTGGTGTACGTCATTGATATCCGGACCGAAATTGGGACTGGTGTGAGCTCTTACATCGGCCAAGGCATCCAAAATGCTGAAAAATCGGGAGCGGATGTAATCATTTTTGATGTGGATACTCCGGGCGGCCGCGTCGACTCAGCTGTTAAGATTATTCGCTCCATTCAGGGAACGCAGTTGCCCACGATTGCTTTTGTTAATCGCCAAGCCATCTCCGCCGGCGCGATGATTTCCGCTGCATGCGCGCAGATAGTGATGACACCCGGTGGAACCATTGGAGATTCTGCCCCTGTCGACATTCAGGGAAATGAAGCAGGCGAAAAAGCGATTTCTTACATCAGAGCCACTATCCGCGCGACTGCCGAGCGCCAAAACCGAAACCCGGATATCGCAGAAGCAATGGTAGACAAAGAGCTCATTCTCGTCAGATATTCAGACGGACAGATTGTTAAACTCCTCCCGGAGGAATACATCACAGAATCGGAAGACGGGCGAGAAATGGAAATTCTTTGCGCAGAAGGAAAACTGCTTACAATGACAACCCGGCAAGCTCTCGAATATGAATTCGTAGACGCTCGCGCCGAAAACTTGACAAATCTCTTAGCACAATATCAGATTGTTCAAATTGATGGACGCAACGTCGCATTAACCGAAGAGGATATCCTACAGAAACAGACAGAGCGCGGCGTCAGCCAGGTTACGCGCATGAAATCACTCGCCGGTGCCGATGTCCAAAAATTTGCAGTAACCCTCGCCGATCGCATCGTCTTTTTTCTCACCAGTCCGCTCATTAGTTCACTCCTACTTTCGTTAGGTGTATTGGGCATCTTTATCGAAATTCGCACCCCCGGTTTCGGTATTCCCGGTTTCCTGGGACTCTTGTGCATCGGACTCTTTTTTGGCGGGCACATGCTCACCCAGCTGGAAGCCGAATGGGCAGCCCTCGCTTTCCTCTTGGGGCTCGCATTAATCGCCTTAGAAGTGTTCGTCATCCCCGGTTTTGGTGTAGCAGGAATTATCGGCATCATACTGATGTTAGGAAGTGTCTTTTTCGTTTTCAAAAATGCTTATGAATTTGGCACCGCTGTCCAATGGCTTTCCCTCTCTGTTATTACGACTTGCAGTCTTGCAATTCTCGCTGCTTGGATGCTACCCAAAACAGGGGCCTTTCGGCGGTTTGCTCTTCCAATCGTCATGGACGCTAATATGGGGTACCATTCCGCCGGCTCTGAAGATTTCCAGAGTTACCTTGGGAAAATAGGTGTTGCCTTGACACCGCTTCGCCCTGCTGGTAAGGCTCGGATTGACAATAAACGCGTGGATGTCATCACAGAAGGCGATTTTATCGCCCGGGATACCAAGGTTAAAGTACTCGACGTTGAAGGACCTAAAATTTTTGTAGAGGCACTTGACGATTAGCCTAAGACACCTTAATAATGAAGGGCTAAATTACAGTTCCCTTCGACTTTTTAGGGGAAAAGTGATGTGGTTTCCGACTATTCTGATTGCACTAGGGCTCTTGTTGGTATTCGTTGAAATTCTAATTCTGCCGGGATTTGGAGCCGCGGGAGTCCCTGGAATTGTGCTTCTTTTAACCGGAGCCGGTATTATCTGGTCCAAAAGTGACTTTTACACAGCCCTCATCTATGGAAGTAGCGCTCTCGTTTTTGTCATACCGATAGCCGTTTTTGTTCTATCGCTGATTCGTCAAACCCGGGCAAGTGCTCTTTTTATCCTCAAAGTCACCCAGAAGCGTGAAGAAGGGTTTCAAGCAATGCCGCAGGAATTAACAACCTTTGTTGGGAAATCTGGGAAGGCGGTTACCTCGTTACGTCCCGCTGGCATTGCTGTAATCAATGGGCACCGCATCGACATTGTTACACGCGGTGAATTTGTTGAGGCAGAAACAGAGATTGAAGTAATTTTGGTTGAAGGAAATCGTGTGGTTGTTCGAAGTTTGTAACTGGCAACGGAGGCTTGCCGGCATCGTCGCGCGGCCTGAGCAAACACTTTAAGGAGAAACTTATGGATGTCTTTACAGGGATTATCGCACTTGTTGTTTTCATTGTTCTCATCGCGTTCTTTTGGTTCGTCCCGGTTGGACTCTGGATTGCTGCTATTGCTGCCGGTGTGCCACTTCGAATTTTAGACTTGATTGGGATGCGTCTCCGGCGTGTGGATCCAAACATCATTGTTAAAGGGCTTATCAGCGCACACAAAGCCGGATTGCAAGTGGCCACGGCTGAATTGGAAGCGCACTATCTCGCCGGGGGCAATGTCCTAAACGTGGTGAGTGCACTCATTGCCGCAGATAAAGCAAGAATTGAGCTCAGCTTCCAACGTTCCTACGCTATTGATTTGGCGGGAAGGGATGTCTTTGAAGCCGTACAAGTGAGCGTTAACCCGCGTGTCATTACCACGCCACGGATTAGTGCGCTCGCCCTAGATGGGGTTGAATTAATCACCACTGTCCGGATTACCGTTCGCACAAATATTAACCGCCTCGTTGGCGGTGCTGGAGAAGAGACTATTATCGCACGCGTTGGTGAAGGGATTATTAGTGCCATTGGTGCCTCCGAAACTTACGAAGATGTACTTGAAAACCCTGATATTATCTCTAAAACTGTACTCGACCGGGGGCTTGACGCGGGCACTGCTTTTGAAATCCTCTCTATTGATATCGCTGATGTGAACGTTGGGAAAAATATTGGGGCAGAATTGCAAGCGGAGCAAGCAGAAGCGGACCTTGTCGTCGCACAAGCTAAGGCGGAGGAACGCCGTGCAATGGCTGTCGCCCGAAAGCAAGAAATGACCGCTAGCGTCCAAGAAAGACGCGCGAGAGTCGTTGAAGCTGAAGCTAGCGTACCCCGCTCGCTCGCCGGCGCATTTCGTGATGGAAATCTAAACGCCGAAAACTAAGGAGCAGAAAATGTCACCCATTGTCGCAATTATTGCTATCTGTATCGTCCTATTTCTCATTATTATCACCTGGCTTGTGCCAGTTGGACTGTGGATTACTGCAATCGCTGCCGGGGTAAAGGTAGGAATTTTCGATCTCGTCGCAATGCGACTCAGACGCGTACCGCCCAAAGTGATTGTTGAACCGCAGATTAACGCTACTAAAGCAGGGTTAACTCTGTCACTAGACGATCTTGAGGCGCATTATCTCGCCGGTGGGCGTGTCGCAAGTGTTGTCGCAGCCCTCATCGCCGCGGATAAAGCCAATATAGCCCTCGGGTTCGCCCAAGCCGCCGCGATTGACCTCGCCGGACGTGATGTGCTTCAAGCCGTACAGGTTAGTGTAACACCCGAAATTATTGATATCCCTCAACAAGGAGATACTGCCAGCGGTATCACGGCTGTCGCACGCGACGGAATTCAGCTAATTGTCAAAGCACGTGTCACCGTCAGAGCCGACATCGATCGCCTCGTCGGCGGGGCAACTGAAGATACCATCCGTGCGAGAGTTGGCGAGGGTATTATTACAACGATTGGCTCATCCGCCAGCCATAAAGTGGTGTTGGAGAACCCCGTTCTCATTTCGGAAACTGTTCTCGAAAAAGGACTTTCAGCAGGCACCGCATTCGAGATACTCTCCATCGACATCGCTGATATCAATGTAGGAGAAAACGTCGGTGCCAAGCTCCAGACAGATCAGGCGGAAGCGGAGCTAAAGGTAGCACGCGCTAAGGCTGAAGAACGCCGAGCCCGCGCACAAGCCGAGGAAGAAGAGAATAAAGCACTTGTTGAGCAAATGACTATCAAACTCATTGAGGCTGAGGCTGAAGTACCGCTTGCTATCTCAGATGCTTTTGAATCTGAAAGAATGAGTGTCATGGCATACTATGAACTGCGAAACATCCTCGCCGATACCGAGATGCGCCAATCCATCGCATCCCCCGGCGGAACACAAGAAATTGATACAACTCGTTCCGCACATTCATTGGGACTTTCGTAAATCTGAACAAGGAGGAAAACGCATCGCCACCTTTTTTGGGTGAGTGTGTAAATGTTGTGCCAACTCCCTTTCCTATCTTCGTCTCGCTTATTGGGGAATAGGACGTGGAAGTTTATGATGAACAAAAGAGAAAAGGAGAAAATTGATGGAAGAGCTCATCCAACCACTCATTGCGCTAATTGTTATTCTTCTGACACTTTTCCTTGGCAATACACGCCGAAAAAGGGCTGAAACGCGGCCAACGCAAGCTGAGCGACAGGCGGATGAACCTACAAGCAGGGAGGAGGAGTTGCCCCCCTTCATGGAAAATTTTCCGTTTGATACAGAAAAGATGCCTGACTTTCTCGCCACTGAAGAGGCAAACACCGAAGAAACGGAAGCCCCTGCTGTAGCTGAAACGCGCGAAGAGACACCCGCAGAATCTCGCTCGGTTCCTGCTGATGTTGTTCCACCATCGCGCGAACCTGTAGCGAAGCCGGTACCAGGAAGTTTAATTCGGAATTTTTCGTCTGAAACCTTTCGCCAAGGTATCATTCTCGCAGCAATTCTCGCCCCGCCCAAGGCAAGGCGCCTCCGGCAAGGGTATAAATCAGAAGAATTTTGAGAAACGGGCGGGACGAGTTACGGCATGCTGGGCTTTCCGACGAACCGGGACACGCAGCGGTATTGCACTGAGAGACTGTCGATGTGGAACTGGACAAAAAATCTGTTTTATCAGCTGGCCATTATCCCGTTATTTCTCTTTTTGTTTAGCGGCTATTCTCACCAGCCAGAAGTTGGAGGACAACAAGAGGGGTTCGCGCTGGCTGAAATACCGCCGTACGCTCGCCATCTCAAAGGATTCACGATTTGCCTGGACGCGGGGCACGGTGGACAGGGGCACATCCCGGATTACAAACGCGGGCCGACAGGGCTTCGCGAGGCTGAAGCTAATCTACAAGTTGCCTTTTATCTTCGCGAGCGCTTACAACAGGTAGGCGCGACAGTTATCATGACGCGTGTCGATGATTCCTACGTCAGTTTATCCAGACGTAGTCAGATTGCGAACGAAAGCCGCGCCGATTTTTTCATATCGCTACACCACAACTCGATTAGCACACCGGAAACGAACTATACCTCTACCTGGTATCACGGTGATGCCGATGAATCACGTACGAGTTTGGACCTGGCGCGATATGTCCAACAAGGCGTTGCCGATGCCCTCTGTTTGCCTACAGCACCAGCAACAGGGCTCTATTCGGATAAATTAATCGTCTCTTCAGGGTTTAGTGTCCTACGGTTAGCCGAGTGTCCTGCCATTGTGTGCGAGGCTTCTTTCTACTCTAACCCACAGGAAGAAGCACGTCTCAGAACTGTAGAATACCTCAAACGTGAGGCGAACGGCTACTTTCTCGGCATTGCACGATATGTCGCGGGTGGATTCCCGAAAGGCGCTCTCATTAAACCGCAACACGAGGCAGTCATCCGAATAAAAACCCCGAAAATCCAAATCAGCGTTGCCGATGGACTCCACGAACGGGGCGCGTGGATGCTTAAACGGCAACAGGTTTTCACTGACTCTATCCGGGTCAAAATTGATAACGTCAACGTTCCGTTCCATTACCGCCGCGGTGAAGCGCTAATTGACGTGTTCATCGAAAAGCCGCTAACGAACGGCATCCACTTTGTCGAAACCGGGTTAGTCAACTACTACGGCAATCACAGCCTGCCTTCTGCGCAATGGTTTAAGGTAGCACCACCTGCAGCCAGTCTTAAGCTTAACGCGACGACACAGAACCTCCCGTTTGACGGGAAAAGTTACGTCCGCGTCACAGCGAAGGTGTTCGATGCGGAGGGGATGCCGATTGCCGATGGTGAGCCGATTCACGCCACAACATCAATGGGGCGAATTGTAACAGCAACCGCCTTTTCGCAAAGAGATCAACCATCCGATAAACTTGCAGAAACCGTCGAATTCTCCCAAAATGGGACTGCCCACTTCTATGTCCATGCCCCTACACAGCCCGGTAAAGCGACGGTGCAGGCCGGCTACCGACAAAAACACGAATCGCTGACAATTCATTTTGAGGACATTGAAGGCGCGATTGTGCAAGGACACCTTTCTGACGCTGATACCGGGCAACCAATTCCAAACGCCCAATTGCACGCCGAACCGGCCTTAACCGCTGTTACGGACACCGATGGCCATTTCTTTATCATGACGGAATTTCAGGGCGACGTCACGTTTCATTTCACTGCGCCGAGATACTACCCACAAAAACGGCAGTTCTGCGTCCGACAGAATGGCGCGACTGTCATCCATGCGAAACTTCAGGTAATCGCGGATGGTGTCTTCGCTGAAAATGTTTTTGTTCTCGATGTGCAAAAGGAAGCTCCGGCCACCGTACAACTCATTGAAACGCTTGAACAGATGCTGAAACTCGCCGGTGCCAAGGTGTATCAAGTTCAGCAGTCAGGGCAAAAATTGTCTCTCAAAGACCGGATTGCGAACGTTAACGCCATTCCGGAGGAAGGATACTATTTTCGATTTCATCATACACCGTGGGAAAAGAACGAATCCGCTGTTATCGCCTCGCATTACCACGGTAACCGAACGGCGGAGACGTTGCTAAAACAGATACTCAAACAATTTAATGATACACTTTTTGAGACAGCGATTGAAACCGTTCAGGATAAGACAACCCCCGAAATTCAACATACCAACAAAATGGCGATGACGCTTGAAATTCGCTCTCTAAATCACGCGAACACTTCTCCTATCCAGGAAGCATTCGCCATCTTTTCCGGGGTGTGGCAGGCTTTGAAAACCGATACTCAGCTTGACGCAGGAAAACAGAAACGTTTCTTGGAGTACTTTCACCAAACAAAGTAGAAACCGCAGAATTAACGTGTATATCGCTGCAAAAATCACTCAACTCCAACTCCGTCATTCATTCAAGATTGCCCGTCGCACCGTGGATACATATCGTGATGTTCTCTCAGTCCAAGTTGATGGCGGCCTCGGAGAAGCAGCACCGGCGCGATTCTACGGTGAAACCGTCCGGACAGTCACGACAGCATTCGAAATCCTTGAACCCGTGCTCGACGACGGACTCGACGCAATTCAGGATATCATGACGCGCTTTGAATCCACCCTCGGGGGTAATTACGCCGCCAAATCCGCGATTGATATCGCACTCCATGACCGGCTCGCGAAAAAATTGGGCGTACCGCTCTACCAACTCTGGGGACTCAACCCGGAAAAAACACCGCAGACGTCCTTTACCATCGGACTTGATGAACCTGAACTGATGGTAGAGAAGGCACGGCAGGCGGAAGCATATCCCATTCTCAAGGTAAAACTCGGTACCCCGCGCGATATTGAGATAATCGAAGCGCTACGTAAGGTTACAGATAAACCCCTCTATGTGGATGCAAATACTGCGTGGAATCCCAAAGAAGCCGTGAAAAAAATTCGAAAACTTGCCGAGTACGGGGTTGAATTAATTGAACAGCCCACAAACCCAACCGAATTGAATGGGCTTAAATTTGTCCGAGAACACACGGAGCTCCCCATTATCGCTGATGAATCTGTCAAACGCGCAGCAGATATCCCCGCCCTCGCGGAATCCGTTGATGGAATCAACATCAAACTTGTAAAATGTGGCGGCTTGCTTGAGGCACTCAAGATGATACATGTGGCCCGTGCACATGGCTTACTTGTCATGCTCGGGTGTATGATAGAAAGTTCTATCGGCATCACCGCTGCTGCGCACCTGACACCTCTTGTCGATTACGCCGATTTGGATGGAAATCTTCTTATCGCAAATGACCGGTATGCCGGTGTAACGCTTGACAGGGGCAAACTGATTCTGCCAAACCGCCCCGGCATCGGGGTGAAACCCATTTGACATTCTTGGCCTCCCGTATTATCGTGACGTGAAAATAACCTTTTGACTGGAACACAAAACGGAGATTTTAAAAATGGCTGAACAGAAACGTAATGTGCTCATCACCGGCGGTACCGGTATCCTGGGCAGTGCCGTTACAAAAGCGTACATCGCCCAAGGTGACAACGTCGCTGTCACTTACCTCTTTGAAGATGAAGTTGAACGTTTCAAACAGTACAACCCAGACATCAGCGACGATGTAGAGTTCCTGTTCGCGGACGTTACCAAGGAAGTCGACGTCCGGCAATCGTTTTCCACGTTCGGGCAGCTCAACGTGCTGGTGAACATCGTCGGTGGTTTCGTAGGCGGAATTCCTGCAGCTGAACTTGAAGAGGGAAAATGGGATTTTATGATGAACCTGAACCTCAAATCCGTGTTCCTCTGTTGCAAAGCTGCGCTTCCGCAGATGATTGAGTGCGGTTACGGCAAGATTGTCAACGTCTCCGCCCGTGCCGGCTTAAAAGGTGAAGCAGGGCTCAGTGCCTATTGTGTTTCAAAAGGTGGCGTTCGCACTTTAACGGAGTCGTTAGCAGCCGAAGTCATCGATAATGGCATCAACGTCAATGCTGTCATGCCGAGCATCATGGACACACCCGCTAATCGCCAGTCTATGCCCGATGAAGAACATTGCCGTTGGGTTGCCCCTGCGGATGTTGCCAAGGTAATCTGCTTTCTCACTTCCGACGACGCATCCGTCATCAACGGTGCCGCCATCCCTGTCTATGGCAGGGCGTAATCCATCAGCATATTCTCCGCAATCGCGCGCGACTTACCTTCGCTGACGAGAAACTAATGCTTGTGATACTGACAACTTCTTCCGGCGTGTGCTTCTTACCTTCTCTTGGAAGGCTAACTTGATTTGAGTCCCGAAAACGGTGTCCACTTATCAAGTCTACATAGGTTCGGATGATATCGGATACCTACGGGGGATACCACTGCCCCGACTACAGGGTTTGTCATAAAACCCTGATACTTTGTCAGAATGTTACTCGCACCCACTCGGTATTCTTTCTTGGATTTAGACACGCTTTTGCTCCTCGATAGATTCTTTGACTAGGGATACACTCCCACCCGAAGATATGAACGTTGAGCGTGTCTAAAGACACGGCAAGCCGGATTTGAGGTGTCCAAACCCCTCACGAAGTCTTTTGGAAGTATAACCTTAATATAATATCACACATTTTTTAGATAAAGTCAACGCTTTTTTTCACGCCAGCACGAGTTAGCTGGGTTGGACCCGAAGCCTAAAGGCTTGGGATTGTTAAGGGAGTCCCTTCAAGGGTTCGTGGAAATACCACCACCTCTCAAATGGAGATGAGCTCGGGCAGACACGCCCAACAGAACTTGTGCCTGCTGAAAAGATAGAGGTTCAACTCATCGCAATTTTGATGGGTGGACGGCGCATTCGGAAGTCGGTAGTGGCGGATATAGCGGGGACGAACATACTGGGGAAAGCGGAAATGAACACGATTAATCCGGATTAGAGCGAATTGCGGCGCTATTCTCAAGTCCTCTGATTCCGACATCGGGCCCGAAAGAATCCCAAATTCATCCTAAATCTTCATCTCACCGAACCTGTCACGTGGTTCCCCAGGCGGGGCTTGGTATCGGCGGGAATGGCAGCGATGTTAAAGTATGCCTTGTCAACATGACTATATGGCAGTAAGGGTACCTAAGCCTTTAGTTGCTGCTTCCGCGAGGAGGGTTGATGCTGCGACAACGTCTTGCACTGCGATGCCTACGGATTTGAAGAAGGTGATTTCGTCGTCTGATTGTCGTCCGGGCTTCTCGCCATTGATGATTTCTCCGAGCTCGGCATGAGGCTGAATGTTGGGAATTATGAGTTCGCCTGCTTCCTCCAAGCAGGCTTCTCGCGAATCGACAACGATGCGATGTGCTCGCCTGAGTGTGGTGGTGTCGACTTCCCGTTTTTCCGGAACGAATGTGCCGATGGCTGTGATGTGGGTTCCGGGTTGTAGCGCGTTGCCGTCGAAGAGCGGTATTGCCGATGTGGTGGCACAAATAACAATATCGGCATCCTCGATGACCTGTTCTGTTCTGGTTACGAGTTTGACTTCAGGGGCATCTGCCCAACGCGAGATTTCAGTGGCGAGTTTTTGTGCCGATGCCGATGTGCGACTGATGAGGGTGACGCGTTTGATGTCTCTTGTTGCCATCACCGCTTGCAATTGTGTCCTTGCCTGTACACCTGCTCCAAAGAGTCCAACGTTTTTTGCGTGCTGTGTGGCGAGTAAGTCCGCTGCGACACCACCGCCGGCGCCGGTTCGGATGGCAGTAAGGCTGCCGCCATCGATGAAGGCTTTTGGGGCACCTGTCGCCGCGTCAAGCACTAAAACGGTTGCGGTGATGCGTGGCAGATTCCGTTTTGGATTCTCGTCATAAATGGAGACGACTTTAATGCCGAATTCACCGCATTCCGGAAGGTAGGCGGGCATGATGAGGGTAACGCCTTTGTCTGTGTGGATGTGTTGCCGTGGTGGAGCGATTGCCTCGCCTGCAGAAAATTGGCTGTAGGCATGGCGCATCGCCTCAACGGCTTTGGGCATGGGTAAGGCGGCTCTGACATCCGCAGCGGAGAGGATTCTGATGAGCATGTTATCACTCCACCTGAACAACGGGTTTGCCTAAAACGTCTGGGTAGGGGGTAATACCGAGTCCAGGACGGGTTGATGCCGCCATTCTGCCGTGAGAACGTTGGGGCGCGCCTTCCGCGGTGCTGACTGTCACGTAGCTGTTGAAATCCGTTGCCGTGAAAAGAAACTCGGTGGGTGTGCTGTGAGCAAGATGGGCAATTGCGGCGGTTGTGATGTCACCACCCCAGCTATCTTCAATCGTCATCCCGATGCCGAGCTCAACACAGATGTCCCGTGCCTGTTTGGCTTTGGTGAGCCCACCGAATTTGCTAAGCTTGATATTGACGATGTCCATTGCTCCGTCGGCATGCCCACGGAGCAGGGCATGAATGCTGTCGATTGTTTCATCGAGAACGAAAGGGTGATTGGTGCGATGTCGAATGGCGAGGCATTCTTCGTAGGAGAGGCAAGGCTGCTCGATATAGACATCTATACCGGAGACGCCTCGAACAACGCGAGTGGCTTGGTGCATCAGCCATCCGGTGTTCGCGTCCGCGATTAGCACGTCCCCAGGTTGCATCAGCGCTGAAACGGCATGAATACGTTGAATGTCTGTGTTTACGTCGCTACCGACTTTCAACTGAAATTTCCGGTACCCTTGGGCACGGTAGGTTGCAACTTGGGCTGCCATTTCGTCGGGCGATTGTTGCGAAATGGCACGATAGAGCATGAAATCGGGGCCGTACCTCCCGCCGAGCAGGGTACAGACAGATTGGTTCGAAGCTTTACCGATGATGTCCCAGCACGCTATGTCGATTGCTGATTTTACATATGGATGTCCTTTGAGTACGGTGTCCATGCGCCGATTTAGCCGCTGTAATTGTGTCAAGTCTTCTCCGATAAGGTGCGGCGCAAGTTCTGCAATTCCGGTGCGGGCACCTGCAGCGTAGGCGGGGAGATAGAAGGGACCTAATGGGCAAACTTCGCCATAGCCGGTGATGCCTTCACCGGTTTCGACGGAGACTATCGTACTGTCGAAAACGGAGACGGATTTTCCGCCAGACCAGTTGTAGCTGCCTTCATGGAGGGGCAAGTCGACTTGATAAACGTTAACACGGCGAATTTTCATGTAAACTCCAAAGTTGTCCGATAAGCAGCGGTTTGTTTGTATGTTCGGGTTATGAACTTTTTCAGAATATCATTTTTTGATATTTTTCGCAACAATAGATTTAAGGTATGGTTAGTTTTGATCAAGAATGCTTTTATTTATTCGCTTCTAAGAGCCTGTTGTGGACTTCTGTGATGATTTGTTCTGTTTGGATGCCTTCGCCCTCACCTTCATAGTTGAGAAGAATGCGGTGGCGGAGTACGGGTAGAAGGACGGCACCGACATCTTCGAAGGCGACATTGTAGCGTTCATCCAGCAGGGCCTTAATTTTTGCGGTTAGGGCGATTGCTTGGACGCTGCGTATACCCGCACCAAGTTCGACATAGTTTTTGACGATATCCGGCGCGTTTTGGGAATCGGGGTGTGTCATTCGGACAAGGTGGATGATGTACCGTTCGACATGCTCGGCGATGAGAACTTGACGGACAAGACGACGCATTTCGTTGATGGTTTGGGCATCGGCCACTTTTTGAACGGTGATTTCAACATCGGATGTCGTGCGCCGCAAAATATGGACTATCTCGGCTTCGCTCGGAAATTCCACCCGAAGTTTGAACAAAAAGCGGTCGAGTTGTGCTTCCGGTAACGGATAAGTGCCTTCCATTTCGAGTGGATTTTGTGTCGCAAGGACGCAGAAAGGTTCTTTGAGCTGATGACTTGTGCGCCCGACGGTGACAGTCCGTTCCTGCATCGCTTCAAGGAGCGCGGATTGTGTTCTCGGGGTAGCACGGTTAATTTCGTCGGCGAGGATGAGCTGTGCGAAGATGGCGCCTTGTTGGAATCGGAACTGTTTGCCGCCACTTTCGTCTTCGACGAGGAGGGTTGTGCCGGTAATGTCCGAGGGCATCATGTCCGGTGTGAATTGGATGCGTTTGAACGTCACGTCCACGGTTTCGCTGAGCGTGTGGATGAGTTGGGTTTTACCTAAGCCCGGGATGCCTTCCAGCAGCGCATGTCCGTTAGCCAATAGGCATGTTAGGATGCCTTCGATGATGGCATCTTGGCCGACAATGCGTTTTTGGACTTCGGTTTTGACGTTATAGAAGGTCTCTCGGAATTGCCGGCTTTGGGTTTCTATGTTCATTTTTTGTCCATGCAAACGATAAGGGGGCGGAATTAACCATTCCGGTGCGCGTATCGCACTCGCTGTGTGTCCCCCTCGTTTGAAAGGCTTGCTAGTCATAGTCACTACAAGCGGCAAAAGTGTTCAATTACCCTATGTTTCTCGGCAAATATCACCCCTTAGCCGCTTTTATCACGGGAAATGAGGGTTACCAACTTTTTCCACTGACGTAGAGGGCGCGATTTTCCATGGGAAGCGAGATGCGCCTGCCGTCTAGGCGGTGAGACTCAATCATGCCCATGAGCATTTCTTGACTGCGGCGCGCGAGGTGAACCGGCCCTTTTGTTTCCCGTTCTTCGTCTAATGCTTCGGCGATATCTGTGATGCCCATGACAGTGCCTGTGGCGCGAGAGACATCCGGAAAAGGGAATTCTTCAAGGAATGTGCCGTCCTTCTTCCTGAATTCAATTTCTCTGCTGTTGTTGAGAATACGGATCTTTCCTGCGGTGCCGCAGACTTCAAATTCGGGGCCGGTGCCGGCGGTGTTGTAGCCGTGAACACCGTTTGCGAATCGGACGTATCCGCTAGTAATTGCCGGGTCAATGTTTAATTGGTTTCCGTCCCAATCTGAATCTTGGCAGACGATGGTGCCCTGAACGAAGTCGGGGGCCGGGTCACCGGCGAGGAAGAGGAGCATATCGGCTGCGTGGGTTAACCCCCACAGGGCGGAACTGGCTCCATATTGCGCAATGGTGCATTGGATTTTGCCGAGTTCGCCTGCAGTGATAAGTTCGCGCACTTTGCGGTAAATCGGCATGTAGCGTCTTTGTGTGCCGTAGTTGAATTTGACACCGTGCTTCTCGATAATGTCTACCATGATATCGGCTTCTTCCATAGAGCAGCAGAGCGGCTTTTCACAGTAGATGCCTTTCACGTTGTGTTCCGCGGCGAAGGTGGTTATCTCGGCGTGTGGCCCAGGGCGCGTTGCGATGCAGACGATGTCGGGTTTTTCCGTCTCTATCATCTGGCGGTAATCGGTATAGGCACGTTCAGCACTGTAACGTTGGCGAATAGATTCGGCTTTCTCGGGGAACATGTCAGAGACGGCAACGAGTTCTGTTCTGTCAGAGGCAACGGCTGCAGCGGCATGGGAGAAGGGTTGCCAGATGAAGCTGTCTGGCCTGTTCGCGACTTCGTCATCAATGGTTGCACCCATTCGTCCGCATCCGATGAGACAGGTTTTGTATGTACGGGGCATGGTTTTCTCCTCTGATTTAAAATCTAAAAAACGGATGTTGACACCTTATTCATAAACTAGGTTTGAGTTTGATAACGCGGCTCCAACCCACTATCCCAATCACAATCAAGGCAAAATATCTCCACCGGCCCAAGATAATGAATGCTTTCGTTTCCACATTCCGGACACGCTTGCACTTGTTTTTTTATTTTATCTACTTCTTCCTGAATATTGATATGATACACTCTGACTTGCCCCGGATAACGATGCCCCATCGGACAACGAATCAGGTGTCGTCCGTCGTTCTCAAAACGCTCAATCCGCTCTTGAAGAAACGTTAGCCGGTGATGGCAGACTGGGCAAGAGTTAGGGACTAACTCCTTCACGATAACCCGGGCTATATTTTTAGCGCGAACGGAGACGGCGAGAGCTAGATGACGCTCAAGCTGCAGTCGCTCCGGAATTCTCGCCCTTACCTCACCGGAGTTTAGGGCAGGATTTCTGAATTCTGAGATAATTTTTTCGTAACTTTCCGGGCTCAGTACCAACTCTGTAGGAATGAGGTTTCCGCCTCTTAAACTAGAGAGAATTTGATAGATACGTTGTAAAATCGTGGACTCCCCCTGAACGTTTAAAACCGATTAACCAGATAAATTCTAAACCGTTCTATTATCTGTCGATTTAGAAAGCAGCGAACGTTCGGGTGTTTGGGTTAACGGAGACGTGCCGCGTTGCGAACGATACGCTTCTGCCGGTTGATGTCGCAAAAGGATTAAATCATCACTATCTCGTTCAATCACATCATCCTCCAGTAACGTGGTTTCAAATTTCCTCATGCTCGTTAAGAAATTGATGGTGATGCGCGCCGATGTGCCGAGACGGATTCGCCACCCGTTTTCTGTTTTTACACGCACAAACTGCTGAGCGATGTCAATAGACTGTACTTGAGCAGCGTTGATGATAACACCACTCTCCGCTTGCATGATAAATGTGTTCTCTGTGTCGTTATCTTGAGCGTTTTCTTCAACCATCTTAGACTCCCTAAATATTTGCATCGGCACCGCCGATGGTTCCGGTGAAGCGAAAAAATAGAACGTAAAATTTATTAGATTTTACCATAGTGGATAAGCATTGTCAATCTATTTTTGAGCAGAATTTCGTTTGGTTCCTGTTCTCCAAAGTACTATGATGGGCCCTTATCGCTTTCTCACCTATGCTAACCTTCAACTACCTATCCTTGTGTTCATTAGAACGGGGCTTCTGGCACGAGCATTTCGTATTTACATTGAAAAAATCGATAACATCTGCTAGAATAAATTATATTCAAGGACCGGATTCCATCTCGCACTCTCGAGCTTGGCAGTGAAATTGCGGCAAAATCATCCAACGATTAACGCATTGACGGATATAAAATCAAGGGATTTGATAATCCTTAGAAGCCCCCGGATGAACATAATGAAAGCCATTATCACTTTCACAACGTTTTTTCTCTTCACGCTTGCCACTTTGGCGGGGACATTTGTGGAGCCCTTTGATGACAAAAAGCTTGAGGATTGGGAAGCGTTTAATATGAGGGATGACATCCCGGGTTCTTGGGAAATCCTTGATGGTGAATTGCATGGAGAAAATCCTACCGGCGTTGCTCATTTTCTCACGACAGGTGATGAGACATGGAAAGATTACAGTATCGAAGTTCATGTGATGCCGCTCAAAAAGCATGGGCCGGGATATATTGGGCTTCTCGCCCGCCTCAACCACACCAGGTCAATTTGGTGTGTCATTGGCGACTGGCCCTTTGACGGCGGTGCATCGAAAATCACGTGTTTGGGAGGCAGCCTTCAGGCGAATAGATGGACGCTTTTCTACACGGCCCGTCAGAAGCTTTTAAAACTGAAAATCTGGTCCCGTCTCAAGTTCAGCATTAAGGGGGATGTCTTCGTTTTTTCAATTAATGATAAGGAAATTGTGACAACGGGTAAACAATTTATTTTCTTTCATGAAGAGCAGAAATTTGTGATACTTGCACGTGATTTGTCTGATTTTCCGTCTGGCGGCGCGGGTTTTGGTGCTTCAAATTATACGGCAAAATTTGATAATGTTACCATCATTGGAGACGATATTCCAAACAAAGGTGGATTCCCCGTATCGCCTCGGGCGAAGCTCTCGGCAACGTGGGGAAGATTAAAGCAATTTTAAAAAGAAATCATGCAAGCCATTATTCTGTGCGGGGGCCTCGCGACGCGACTCGGTAAGGTGACGAAACATGTGCCAAAAATTTTGCTTGACATCGCCGGCCAAACGGTTTTGGCGTGGCAAATTCGTCTACTGCAAGAGGCAAACGTTGAGGAAATCATCCTCGCGTCGGGGCACTTGCACGATGTCCTCTATGAACGCGTCGGTGTCTGCTATAGCGGAATGCGTATTCAATACGCCAAAGAAAAGAAAAAACTTGGGACAGGTGGTGCAATCCAGAACGCTATGTGTTCAATTCAGACATCGCCCTTTTTCGTTCTGAACGGCGATGTTCTCCTAACGAACTTTTCACTCCAAGAGATGTTAGGGAGTTTTCATTCTAAAATGAACGGGTTACTTCTCAGCATAGAATTTGACGATATTCGTCCATACGGCGAGATTGTATCAGATAACACCGGCAGAATCACCGATTTTCGTGAGAAGCAGCCCATCCACCGTGGGGGTTACATCAATAGCGGTATCTATCTCTTCAATCAAACCATCGCCGCCGCGTTTCCGGAAAATCAAGAGCGTTTCTCCATAGAACACGACGTTTTCCCCTACCTCCCGGCGCTCTATACATTGAAAACCGGTGCGGATTGGATTGATATCGGTGTTCCAGAGCGACTGGCGTATGCCCGACAACATTTCCTCTCAAAAACGATGGCGAGCACCCCTTGATAACCGTAGTCAGCAGGTTCTTGCTCCTACCGCTAGAAAAAATCATCTTGACAGGAAAACGGCATCACGTTATCATGTTTTGTGAAGGATACTCCTACTATAGGAATCATACAAAACATGCGCTTTACCTATTTTTGGCCCGGATGGGCAATCGCCCTCAGTATTCTCATCGGAATCAGTGTGACTGTGTTTGTGTATGTGAGGTTCCACCATCAGCTGCAGTCACATCGCCGGTTTTTGCTGATTGCCCTTCGAAGTGTTGCTATTATCTTATTACTCAGTTGTCTGTTGGCCCCCGTGATTATCGAAAAAAAAGACATCACCCCTCCAACACACCTTTCTGTTTTAGTAGATACGTCACAAAGTATGAAGTTAGTGGATGCGGATACTGTGTCAAGACTCCACCAAGTGAATGAACTGTTGTTTAGTGAAACAAGTGGTTTCCTACAGGGACTAAGCGCCAGGTTCAAGGTTCATGTCTATCCTTTTGACACCAAACTTCACCAGCCTTTAACGGATAGGGAGAACGTCCTCCTTACCGCAACAGGTGCACTGACGGATATTGGCGAGGCAGTCCATCAAGCCGATGCTGCCTGGAAAGGCCAGCAGCATGCCGGAATCGTGCTAATCACAGATGGGGCACAGAATGCGGGAACATTTCCGCTGGCGTCTGTGCGTGCGTTGCAAACGCCTATCTATGCTATCGGTGTGGGCGCTCTTAGTCCCCCCAAGGACGTCCAAATTCAGCGGGTTGAGGTTTCTCCGGTGGCTTACACTGGACATGAGCATACCGTCCGCGTAACGATTGTACAAACCGGTTACGCCGGACAAACAACTCGCTTATCCCTACGGCAGGAACATGGCGAAATTAGCCCAAAAAGAGGGAGTAGCAACACGCTCATCGATGCGATAACATTAACACTCACCGGTAAACCTTCACCATCCGGGAAAGTGATAAAGAGCACAAAACAGGTGGTTGAACTGAAATTGACACCGGAGGCTGCCGGTTCTTTTCAATATACCGTCACGCTTCCGACACTCGACGGTGAACTCACCGCTGAGAACAATCAACAAACGTTCGTGCTAAAAGTTGTCAAAACCAAATTGAACGTTTTTTATTTAGAAGGTACACCGAGGTGGGAATATACCTTTCTCAAACGCGCTTTAATGCGGGCTATGGACGTTGAACTCACCGCAGCCATCTTATCGAAACGGGCGCCTCCTGATTCCGCCCTCAAACGTTTAGCGGGGTATTACCCCGGCGGTTCACGATTCCCTGACACGCGCGAAGAGCTCTTTACGTATGATGTATTGATTTTGGGGGACGTGGGGGCAGAACAGCTGACGAGTGAGCAGCAGCGATTTATTATCGATTTCGTCGAAACTGCCGGAAAAACAATCTTCTTTCTCCCTTCTCGGGGCGCCCTCGGTAGAGACGGACTCAGAAATACAGAACTCGCGCGCCTCTTACCGATTGAGATTCCCGTCACAGGATGTAACGTGTCAGAAAAGGAGTTCCGCGTGCAATTGACACGCGTGGGCGCGTTTCACCCGATGATGCAACTCCGAAATTCTTCCGAACGTAGCGCGGCAGTATGGCATAATTTGCCAGCGCTGTCGCGACGGTTTAGCAGCTTCAAATTGAGAAGTGGCGCCATCGTGCTTCTGGAGCATAGCACAATTCAACCGTCTCTCTATGACAACCGTATCGCTGACGGGGCCCGGCAAGTGTCCCCTGCTGCCTCACCCCGCAATACTGCTTTGTCAACCCGAGAAAATGAGCCTGTGCTGATTTTTCAGCGAGTGGGCCTTGGTAAAAGTCTCTTCATCGCGGCAGAAGGGTTGTGGAATTGGCACTTTGGCGAAAAAGAACGGACTATTTATCCGCGATTTTGGGCACAGAGCCTCCGTTGGATGGCAAGCGCCACCCCGGCTGATGCACAGGGGCTATATCTCATGACAGATGCGGCCACCTATGCTGTGGGGGACACGGTGAACGTTAACGCACAAGTGTATTCTGAAATCGGCTTTGCCCAAAACTTGCTTCAATCAGGTACAACCGTTCAAATAGAGGTGATACCGCCTGATGGAGAACCTTTCCCACTACGTGTTGAACAGACTGCAGCCGACGGAACAACAGAATCGGTAGACTATACCGCTCAATTTGAGGCCCAACAAAAAGGGATTTATCGCATCCGCGCCACAGCGAAAGCAAGTCATGGCGTTTCTACCTCTGATGAAACCAACATCACCGCGCAGTTGCAACTGGCAGAATTGGAGGCGCCGCAAAGGAATGAACCACTGCTCAAGGAATTAGCAACGCGAACCGGTGGGTTCTATCTTGACATCACCGATGCGGAACGTTTGTCTGAAAAAATTGCCGATGTTCAAGAACCGGTTTTCGTCAATGACGAACGTGACATCTGGGCACATCCGCTCTTGCTCATCAGTATTGTTAGCATGCTCGGTGTAGAATGGTTTTTACGCAAGCGGATTGGGTTGATTTAGGAGAACGACATGTGTAAACAAAGAATATTGCTTTTTGGTGGTTGCCTACTGTTGCTCACCCTGCCATTCCAGCCGCAGGGCCTCTCTCGGAGTGAACAATTTACCATTGCCCAAATTCAGTATGGAGGCGGTGGGGATTGGTACGGGGATGCCACCGTTATCCGTAATTGGCTGCAGTTCCTCCGGGCCCGGACTGACATTGATGCTGCTGAAGACAGAGCGATTATTAAACTCACCGAGCATACCCTTTACCAATACCCAATGCTCTACTTGGTTGGGCATGGAAATATCCTTTTTACAGAGAGTGAAGTAGAGGCACTACGTGACTACCTGATGCAGGGTGGATTTCTGTTTGTCAATGATGATTACGGCTTAGACGAGAGTTACCGTCGCGAAATGCAGCGTATCTTTCCTGAACAGACGCTGCAACCGATACCTAATGAACATCCGATTTATAACTGTTTTTATGAATTACCAGGGCTCCCTAAAATTCATGAACATGATTCTAAACCTGCACAGGGGTTTGGGCTCTTCCATGATGGGCGGATGGTGGTTTACTACGTGTACAGTGCGGATATCGGCGATGGACTTGAAGATGCAGACGTTCATCCAGAGGATACCCCTGTTGTGCGAGAGCTTGCCGCAAAGATGGCTGTGAATATCGCTGTTTATGTGCTAACCCATTAGGAGAAGAAAAGATGAAAACACAAAATGTCAATCAAGCCTACGAAACGATTATCGCTGCGCTTCGTACCATTCGACGCAAATGGCGGTGGCTGATTTTCATCGAGGCGTTACTGCGTACTATCAGTCTTTTCTCGCTCATCCTGGTGGGCACCCTTGTGGGGCTACAGATACCACTCCCTCACTGGACACGCGCGGCGATTGTACTGTGTGCGATTGGCTGCGGTATCTACATACTGAGCCGCACCCTTCTCCTACCGCTATACCTTAAACTGACAGATGCCAAAGTCGCGGCTCGTCTCGAGCAAACGGAATCCTCTGAACACGATGAGCTCGGACAAAACCGGTTACTGAGTGCTGTACAACTCAGAGACACCTTCACGGACAATCGCCTCGGCTACGCGACAGAATTCATTGAACGGTTGACTTTTGAAGCCGAACGTGACGCACAACACATTCAACCGAAACAAGTATTTCAGCGAGAATTTCAAAACATCAAGCGGAATGCAGGATTCGCTAGTGCTGCTTTGTGCCTTTTGCTCCTGGCTTCGCTGTGGTTACCTACCGCTTTCACCAGTTTTGTTCAAACGTTTCAAGCGCTGCCTCAGACACCCCAAGAAATACTGAGTACCCAAATTGACGACGTTCAGCCTGGTAACATCCAGATTGAACGTGGAACAGATGTGACGATTACCGCAAATGTCCGCGGGCATCTCGATGCAACCGTCGAACTTTACTATCGCGTTGTACAAGGGACTGATGTTAACACTGAAACGGAGGACATAGCAGACTTGCAATTCCTCGCCATGTATCAAAGTCCCACTGAAATACGTTATGGCGCAACGATTGAAAATGTCAACCGTTCTTTACAATACTTTATTCAGACAAAAGAGATTGCCTCTGAAAGATACCAGATTACCGTAGCCCATGAGCCCGTCGTCAAGCATTTCCAACTCCAACTTAACGCGCCGGCTTATACACAACTTCCTTCACAGACGATGCCAGCGAACATTGGTGATATTCAGGCGCTCTACGGGACAGAAATCGTGTTCACGGGAACCAGTAATCAACTGCTCACTGAAACATCTCTAAAATTTGATAATGGCCGCGTGCTCCCCCTAAAATTGACAGATACAGATGAAGGGGAAACAACACTACACGGAACATTCCTTGCGCAGCGCAGCGGTACCTATCAAATTCATTTGCTTGCCCGTGATGGCAGCACCTCAAATCGCACGCCTATCCAATGGGCACTCCAAGTGCTAAAAGACCGGGAACCTTCCGTGGATATCGTTGAACCGGCGCGGGAAACTGTTCTGGGCGATGCTATGTTAGTACCGCTAAAAGTTGAGGCAACGGACGACTACGGGGTTCAAAAACTTCAACTTGTCTATTGGGTTGAAAGGGAAGTGGTGGAAAAAGTGAAGGTGCCCTTGAAAGCTTGGCACCCTGCGCAGTACAACGTCTTTCTCACGTACACATGGGATGTTGAACCGGTCGGACTGTTTCCGGGGGAAACCCTCGCCTATTACGTTGAAGCCATCGACTCGGATGATGTCTCTGGCCCCAATACGGGCACATCGCAAATCCACACCCTTCGTTTTCCCTCCCTCTCCGAACTATACGAGACTGTCGCGGCTGAACAACGGACAGAAAAACAGGGGTTTGAAGAACTGTTTGACGAACAAGCGGAAGCCACCGGCTTAGTCGAAACGCTGTTAAATCAGATACGGAAGCGTCACGAACTCACCTTCAACGATGAGAACCTCCTGGAACAGGTGCTCGAGGCTCAGAAGCAGATTGAGGCAACAGCGTCGAAGCTTCTTGAAGAAATGAAGGGGACGACGGTGGATATGGAAGAGAATCAACTCTTCGATCGGAAAACACTCCAGAAATATCAAGAACTGCAGGCATTAATGGAAGAGGCACTCTCTGAAGAGCACAAAGCACTTTTGGAAAAGCTATCTGAGGCATTAGCGAAGCAGGAATTCACGGCGCAGGAAAAAGCACTCATGGAGGCGAATGTCAGTCAAGAACAGTTCTTGCAACAACTTGAACGCGCTAAGTCCCTCTATGAACAACTCCTCTTGCAACAAGAACTTGAAGCCGCTGTCAAACAAGCGGAAGCCCTCGCAGAACAACAAAAGGGGCTGATGGAGACGTTAGAGAACCTACTTCTCCCCCAAAACACGCCGCCAGTATCCGAGGCTAAAGCAACATCTGAAGGGGGGACTGAGCGCAGTACGCCACTGGAAACCGCTTTGGCGGAAAAAGAAGACAGAATTGGGAATGAAGTTACGCGCCTCCAAGAAAACTTGGAGAGACTTGGGAGCGATATGGGCAAGCTCGCACAAAATCGAGAGAATACCCCGCCGCAAATTGGGAGACTCTCAGAGGAAATCTTGCGGCTTAACCAGTTTGCGAACGAGCAAAAACTCGGCGAAGCCCTCCAAACAACCGGTAATCGCCTCCGCCAAGCACAAACCGAACAAGCACTCGACTCTGGGCGGGAAGCAGAACGAACGTTGTCAGAGCTCGCACAAGGCTTGGATAACGCACTGGAATTCATGGAAGGGGCGAACGCCAATGAAGCGCAAGCCGTCATGCAGCAAGCGGTTTCAAGCGCACTGCAACTTTCACACTTACACGAGAACGTCATCAATCAGACCGGGGGGCTTCTTGTTCCTGAAGACTCCGCTTACATTCCGCGGGAAATCCAGCGGATGCAACAACTTGCTGCTGATGAGCTGAGTACAGCAGCGGGCATCTCGCAACTTGCAACGCAGCTATGGGAACTCGGTACAAGACAAATGCTAGTACCGCCGGAAATTGTGTGGCAGCTTAACGCTTCAAATGACGCACTGGTACGCGCAGCACGCGCGCTCGAAGACAGGCAACCACACCTCGCCCTCCCTATTCAACGTAACGCTCTTGCCGATATTAATCATGCAATCTTTCAACTTCTGGATACGATGGGAGAAATGAATCAACAGATGGGGGCGGGCGGATTGGAAAACATGTTGGAGCAGCTGCAACAACTTGCAGCGGGCCAAGAACAGTTGAACGAGATGTCCCAACAGTTAAGTCAGCAGATGCGGCAACAAGGACAAACCCCCGGACTCCAACAGATGCTCAGCCAGCTTGCTGGGCAACAGCAACTCATCCGTGAAGGGATGGAACGTCTCGCTGAAATGGCTGACGAGATGTCCGAAATGCTCGGGAACCTCAACGAAGTCGCTGGGGAGATGACAGAAGTTGAGAAACGGCTTCAACAAGGCAAATTGGATGAATCGGTACTCGAAAAACAACGACAGATTTTAACCCGGATGTTGGACAGCTTAAAGTCACTACAAAAACGGGATGTCGGTAAGCAACGCAAAGCACAAATTGCGAAAACGCCAAACGCCGTACCGCAAGAGGTGCCACCGCTTCACCCCAAACTGCTTGAAATTGTTAGAAAATTAGAGACTACCCCGAATGCAGCCGAAGTCGAAAGCCTCCCATTCCAATATCGGGAACAACTCCGACAATATTTCAGGGCACTCTCACAGAAAACAGAGTGATGGCATTCAACGGAGGTAAAAGTGCGTTTCAGTCATATCTTACACTTATCTGCATCCTTCATCCTCTTTTTGTCGATGGGATACCAAGCTGCTGCCGACAAAAATTCGGAAATAGATACGCTTATTGACAAAATGTCTGTTGACGAAAAAGTTGGGCAACTGCTCATGGTAGGTTTTGGTGGTAAACAAGTCAGCAATGTCGTCAAAGCACACATTACCAAACGTTTCTCTGGGGGCATCATCCTCTACGCTAGAAACATTGAAACGCCGGAACAAGTGGCAGGACTCACGAAGGAGCTCCAACTTGTCACGCAGCAAAACCCGAACCGCATTCCATTATTTATCGCTATCGACCAGGAGGGTGGAATCGTCACTCGACTGAAAAAAGGTGCCACCATACTCCCCGGAAACATGGCGTTAGGGGCGACACGCGATAAAAGGTTGGCGGAACAGGCGGGTGAATTAACAGGAGTTGAATTGGCATCGGTTGGGGTTAACATCAATTTCGCACCTGTCCTGGATGTTAATAACAACCCGCATAACCCGGTGATTGGTACCTGCGCCTACGGTGAATCGCCGGAACTTGTTTCAGAACTCGGTACCGCTTATATCCGCGGCTTGCAACGTCACAACGTGCTTGCTGCCGCCAAACATTTCCCCGGACACGGTGATACCCACATAGATACTCATAGAAAACTGCCGACTGTTAGCCATGACATAAAACGACTGAATACGGTTGAACTCGCCCCTTTTCGCGCCGCAATTGATGCCCAAGTTGCTGCCATCATGTCCGCCCATATCCTCTATCCCGCGCTGGATAGAGAGGTGCCGGCGACATTATCGCACGCAATTCTCACCGGACTTCTTCGCGAGCAGCTCGGTTTTAAGGGACTTATCGTCACAGACGATTTGGAGATGAAAGCGATTGATAGGCACTATCAGACAGGACGTGCATCAGTCATGGCAGTTCAAGCGGGTGCAGACATCGTCCTCGTCCCGTGGAACCTCAAGAAGCAGCAGGAGGCTTACAACGCGCTCCGGAACGCTGTTCGACGCGGCAAAATCTCATCGAACCGCCTTGACGAATCGGTACGACGTATCTTAACCGCTAAAAGAACTCTCGGCACTTTTGAATATCAGCTACATAGGAATTTTGAACGTGTTGGAAGCTCGCAGCATCGTGATATTGCACAAACTATTGCGAAGCAAGCAATAACCGTTGCTAAAAACCGAAACAACACGCTCCCGTTAAAAACGGAGAACTCGCAAGAATCCGTCGCCCTCATTAGCCCTTCGCGTCTGTTCACGAATACATTCCTCAAGGCACACACGGATATTTCTCACATTATACCCGTCCCCATTCTGCAACAGGTTAAATTTGAGATATTCCTCCCGCACTTGGTAAAAGTGACACGCGGTGTGTCTGTCATCGTTGCAGGAATTATCAATGTGCAGCAAGCCCAACTCATTCACCAACTCAGCCAAAAGACATCAACGCCCATCGCTGTTGTCTCGTTGGCATCTCCCTATCTGTTAGGGGAATGTCCGGACGTTGCTGCTACAATCGCCGCCTACAATGGAAATTACATTTCCGTGTTTGCCGCAGTGGAAGTGCTATTAGGAAAAAAACAGAGTACTGGCAAACTACCGGTTACAATTCTGAAACCGGATTTCCCCGGATTCCCTGAAAAAAAGTGAAAGGATTACCATGATACGCCATACAACTGTTAGCATCGTTGATGATGCATTCTATATCAACGGAAAAATTACCTATAAAGGACGTACATATCGAGGACATAAGATTGAAGGATTGCTCCTCAATAGCCGCATGGTTCAAGGTATTTTTGATGACAGAAATCCCGAGACTATCCATCGGTGGGAATACCCTGACACCGGCGAATGGGATGCGGAGCGAAATACCCGAGAATTTCTCACCGCGATGCCTAAATGGCGTTCTTACGGGCTCCTCGCCTTCACCATAAATCTGCAGGGCGGAAGCCCAGAAGGCTACTCTAAAGCGCAACCTTGGCACAATTCAGGTATTGAGGCGGATGGAAGTCTCAATCCTGAATACCTATCTCGACTTGAGCGCATCATCAATCTCGCTGATGAACTCGGTATGGTTGTCATCCTTGGCTACTTCTACTTTGGACAGGATTACCGTATTACCGATGAAGCAGCCGTAATACGCGCTACCGATAACATCACCCACTGGCTCTTTGAACAAGGGTATACCAACGTCATCATCGAGGTGAACAACGAATGTAACGTTCGATACTCGCATGGAATTCTGAAACCGGAGCGCGTGCATGAACTCATCGAACACATCAAAGCTACACTGCGCAACGGTAGAAGATTCCTCGTCGGCACCAGCTACGGCGGTGGACGCGTCCCGTTCGAAAACGTTGTCAGCACCTCAGACTTTTTGCTTGTCCACGGTAACGGCGTGCACGATTCGAATCGCATCGTTGAGATGGTGCAGCAAACGCGACAAGTCCGCGGATATCGCCCGATGCCCATTCTCTTCAACGAAGATGACCATTTTGATTTTGATAAATGCTTTAACAACTTTATCGCCGCCGTCACCCAATACGCATCTTGGGGCTACTTTGACCCGGGCGAAAACGACTATCACAATGGGTATCAGTCTGTGCCAGTACAATGGAAAATCAACACGCCCAGAAAATGCGCCTTTTTCGAGAAAGTTCAGGAAATTACGACTACACCTTAACCGCAATCACGGTGAACTCGGCAAAGTTCTAGCTTGGTAGAACAGAACCATTTCGTTCTCCGTAAAAAAGGAAACAAAATATGCTACAGATTTCTCCACTTTATGCCGCTATCGGCATTGTTGTCATCATCATGCTCGCCACAAGCATCAGAATCCTTAAAGAGTATGAGCGCGGTGTCATCTTCCGACTCGGCAGATTAACCAGCACCCGCGGCCCCGGGTTCGTGCTCATGATGCCGTTCTGGATTGAACGGATGCAAAAAATCAGTCTCCGCGTTATCGTCAACGATGTTACGCCGCAAGATATTATTACAAAAGACAACGTCTCTGTCAGTGTTAACGCCGTTCTCACCTTCAGGGTAACAGAACCGGATAGGGCTGTAATCGAAGTCGAAGACTTCGGCTTCGCCATCTCACAAGTCGCACAAACTACCCTCCGGAGTGCATTGGGCCGCGCCGAACTCGATGATTTGCTCTCTGAACGCGAAAAACTTAATCAAGACCTGGAGGGCATCATTAAAAGACAGTGCCAACCGTGGGGTATTGAAGTCATGGCCATGGAAATTAAGCATGTTGACCTGCCGGTAGAGATGCAGCGCGCGATGGCAAAACAGGCAGAAGCGGAACGTGAACGACGCGCCAAGGTGACACACGCCCAAGGTGAATTGGAGTCCGCGCACACCTTAACTGATGCCGCACATGTCCTAAGCGAAACTCCAACAGCTGTGCAACTCAGATTCCTTCAAGCGTTAGTAGAGGTGAGTGCAGAGAAAAATTCAACCGTTGTCTTTCCGATTCCGATTGATTTACTGAGCCCATTTCTGAACAAGGCAGAAAAAACCGTGGCTTCCAAAGAGTAAGCTGCTCATATCGGCGAGAAATTCTTGCCCTGTATCGTATAGGAAGCAGATGAAATGCAAGCGATGTTAAATATTAAAGAAACGCCTTAGATTTTGAAACAAACAGTAAAATTTCATTTGCAATTGCAGTTCAAGTTTGCTATACTATTTTAATAATGAAGGATTGGTGTTATGAATTTGCCGCTAAAATGATAGGTTCATTCGTCCGGTTTTTGCCACATTCGGTTGCATTAGGTTTCGGTGGTTGCTTAGGAAGATTAGCGTTCTGGTTAGCGGCTGGGGAGCGTGCTGTTGCTTGTGAACAACTTGAACGTAGTCTAAACTTATCGAGTTGCCGCCGTGTCCGTTCTCTGGTGAAAAGCTGTTTTGAAAATCTTGGGAAGACAGTGGTAGAATTCCTTCGGTTTCCGCGGATGCGTGCTGGCCATTTTCAGGACTATGTCACGTTTGAGGGTGCATCGCATGTCAAAGAAGCACTCGCGCGCGGGAAAGGCGCGATTATCCTGACGGGGCACTTTGGGAATTGGGAACTGCTGGCGGCAAGCATTTCTGCGCATGTGGCACCGTTGACACCAATCGTGCGCGAGTTGCGTTCAGCACGGTTAAACATTTTGGTCCAATCTTATCGTGAGCAGGCAGGATATGCGACGCTTGACAGGAACAGCGGCTTACGGAGCGCGCTTCGCTGTCTCAAACGCAACGAGTTGCTTGGGATTGTCGCGGATGTGGATACGCGAGTTAACGGTGTATTTGTTGATTTTTTTGGGCGGCTCGCCTATACACCATATAGTCCTATTGCCATTGCGCTTAAAACGGGGGCGGTGATTCTCCCCTCTTTTATTATTCGTCAGTCCGATGGCTCCCATCGCGCGATCATTGAACCGCCTTTGGCGTTGCAACGCGCGGCCGGGAGAGAGGAAGAATTTGTTATTAATACGCAAAAATTTACCCAAATTATTGAATCCTACATCCGTAGATACCCGGAACAGTGGATTTGGATGCATAAACGATGGAAAACCCGTCCAAATATCAGATGCTAGATGCCCTTTTGGGGCCATCCTATGTCAGGTGTGGGTAAGCGTTTGCCTTATTTCATTGGTATCAACAGGTTGCAAGACCACCGAAAGAACAACACCAGATCCCACAGATGCTACGCCTGTACAAAGACTAAATCAGTTTTCTACACAACATACCGAGGCCGGTATCCTTAAATGGACATTAGTGGGCGATGCAGCCGCCTCTTTTCACCAAGATTTTGTTGAAGTGAAAAACCCAACGGTTGAAATTTTTGAGGATGGGCGCCTCGCCATCAGGTTAACCAGCAAAAAAGGTATCCATTTTCTGACAGGAGCAGACAAAGACAATTTGCATCTATCCGGTGATGTCGCCGGAATCAGCGAAAATGGCAAATTATACACCGAAGCGCTCGAGTGGTGGAACAAATCCGGGCGCTTATACGCACCGAATCAGGCAACGGTTGTACGGGGTGACTCCACTTGGGTTGGTGTTAAAATGCAAGCAAATCCGACGCTTGAAACCGTGAAAATGGAGAAAAATCAATTCAGAATTTATCCGAAAGATGAGAATACAGATGAATTGGAATAAAATTCAGAAAACTTACCAATCGTGGTGCGCTTGGCTAAGACACATTAAAAAGTGTCATACGTGGCATATCTATTATTTCGCGTGTTTCTTATGTCTCTTTGTCGGTTCTGTAGCCCTTACAGCAAAATCGGAAGATACCTCAGAGGGTAAAAAGAACAACGAAGTGACTCAACTTGAAACAGAAACTCCTTCCGATGATACAGAAGAGAAATCTGATGTCCCGGAGAGTCAACGGAAACTTGCTGAAAAAACTAAAGATGGTAATCCGCAACCACAAAAAGCAGATAATCAAACGGTGCTACCTGATTCTGTGCCCGAGGGGAGAGAGCAAGAAGGCGAGGAAATTAACGGCAGTGCAGACAATCTGGAAAGATATGAAAAAAGAGGAATAACGATTCTTACTGGAAACGTCAAAATATTACGGACTACCGGGTACTTGCACGCCGACAAAGTCACTTTCCATACAGAACCGGAAACAGGAAAAACTGTCCTGACAATTGCAGAAAAGAACGTCGAAATTCGAGATGAAGAGCTCTTCGCAACCTGTGAACATGCGACTATGAACCACCTGACAAACACGATTATTCTCAAAGAAGATGTCGTTGTACTCCAAAATAAAGATAGGTTGGAAACGACACTTTTCACCTATAATCGGGCAACCGGAAAACAGTTTGCTGAAGGTGATGTTAAGTTTAAAGTACGTGTCACAGAAGCAGAACCGGTTGTTGAGGAAAATGCACAGACAGAACCGGACGAGAAGAGTAATGATATTAATAAAGAGACGCCCGCATCAAAAACTGACGAAGAAGATGAAGATGGCTTGGACAAAGATGCCACACGAAATAGCAAGGAGAGCAGTAGCGACGCTGCAACAGATGAAAAAGATGAATTACCTGAAAATGTTGATGAACCGAAAGGGGAAGAGAACTTAGAAGATAAGGGTGAAGATAAAGAACAGGCAGACGCTGCTGAAGAGCCCTCGGAAAATACCGAAGAGGAGCCAAGGGAAACACCTGAAAACGAGACGGGACAAAATTAGTGGAGATAGAACTCCAAACACACAGCCTTTTAAAACGTTATACGCGACGCGGCGCACTTGTTGTTAATGATGTGAGTTTATCCGTTAAGCAGGGTGAAATTGTCGGGTTGCTAGGGCCAAATGGCGCCGGCAAATCAACAACGTTCTACATGGTAGTCGGGTTAATCCAGCCAAATTCAGGGAAAATTACCTACGGTGGCAAGGATATTACCTTTATGCCGATGTACCAACGCGCCCGACTTGGTATAGGTTACCTAGCGCAAGAGACATCAATTTTCAGAAAACTGACGATTAGAAAGAATATAGAGGCAATTCTGGAAATTCAGCGTGTCCCCAAGCATGAACGAGAATCGCGTATTCAAGAATTGACAGCAGAATTGGGTATATCGGAGCTTTTAGAACGTAAAGCGTATACGCTTTCCGGTGGTGAAAGACGACGTGCTGAAATTGCCCGGGCGCTGGCTGCCGAGCCCGCATTTATTTTACTTGATGAACCGCTCTCTGGTATCGACCCAATCGCGATTGCCGATATTAAACAACTCATTGCACATTTGCGGGCACGCGACTTGGGTATTCTTATTACGGACCATAATGCGTCTGAGACACTTGACATTGTTGACAGGGCATACCTGATTGCAGACGGGAAAATTACGGTATCAGGAACCCCTCAAGAACTCGTCAACAACCCAATAGCGAGGGAACTCTATTTTGGACATCACTTTCACCATCGTCTTGCAACCTCCGTAGAAGACGAGGCAGCTAACGCACTTAACGCTACTGATTCCACGGAGTAAATCGCTCCTAACCGCGGGACTTCATTCGGAATTGCGTCATACCTCCTTGATGAAAGGGGATATAAAATGCTCAGACCAGAGATACACCACACAACCCATTTAAAACATAAAGTTGTGATGACACCCCAGTTGCAACAAGCAATTGAGGTCCTGGCTATGACGAAGGTGGAACTCAAGCAAGTTATTGAGCAAGAATTAGAAGATAACCCACTTTTGGAAATTGAGGACGGATATGAGACGGAATTGCTTGGTGAAGAGTTTGATTTAACCTCTGAGTACAATGAGCCTACGGTAGATGTAGACACGGAAGATTCATCTGTTGATATTGAATGGGAAACTGTGTTAGGGGACAGGGTTTCACCCAGTGAATGGGCAAATACTCAATATAAAGAAAAAGATGAACCGGCGATAGATGTTGCAGAAGCTTTATCACTACACGATTATCTAGCAGAGCAATTACAGGTTGCACCGTTCAACGAAACCGAGCGCGCTATTGGTGAAGTCATTCTCGGTAATTTAAATGAGGATGGACAACTTCTCCTCAAGTTGTTTGAAATTCCTCGGAAATTTGAGATAGAATTTGATAAAAGAAAATTATCAGCAGAGTTGCGCACCGTTATTGAGAAGAACCTGCACAACTTAACAGGCGACAGTGATATACACTTGTCCGGAACAGTTAACGTTGAGATGAAAACACCGGATGATGCTGCAGCCACTGTGCATCATTGGAAAATTATTGATAGCAAGAATCATAAAACTTACACCGTCGTCAGGAATGGAAATGCTTCTCTTGACTTTTATCAACTGACTTTAGAAGATATAGCTGAGGAAGTCGGCTGTGACACAATTAAGGTTGAAAAGGTACTTCGTAAAATTCAGGATACTTTTGAACCTTTAGGCATTGCTTATAGAGATGTACCGGAGGCACTTTTAATTCAGGTTCGCAATCACGCTGCATCGGACGGGGTGGGGCAGCCACATCCACTTGCGGAAGTCATCATTCAAAACCATTTTACTGAGTTACTTCATCAGCGGTTCGCAGATATAGCGGACGTATTGAAGGTAGATATCGGGGAAATTAAGGACGCGATGGCCTGGATTAGCACACTGTCTCCATATCCAGGCAGAGGTTTCGTCTACCCGAACCTGGGGACAGCTAGGCATGTCGGCGCAACAGGGGCTATGGATTATGCTGCGCCTATTATTCCCGACGTTGAGGTTCGGCAGGTTGATTTGGCCCCTTCCACTGGTTCCGAGCGCTTTCATGTGATTATATCAAACCGGGACATGCCGCGGGTGAAAATGAATTCCTACTACGTCAATCTCATGCGGAACTCTGGGGCCTCGGTTGATGCGGAATCAAAAGCCTGGATTGAAAAACGGTACCGGAAGGCCTCTGACTTAATTAGCAGTATAGCACAACGCGATAGGACAATTGTACGGGTTACCGAAGCGATTTTTAAGATACAATCAAAGTTCTTAACAGAAGGTGAAAGCGGGATTGGACCGTTAACACTCAAGAAAATTGCTGAGCAGGTAGGTGTCCACGAGTCAACGGTAAGTCGAGTGACAAGCAACAAATATATTCAAACCCCGTATGGGATATATCCGTTCCGATTTTTCTTTAGCAATGAATTAACGACAATCCACGGTGATGGAATTTCAGCTCGGCAGGTTAAACAGTCCATTCTGGAATTGATTGGTACGGAAGAACCTACCGCTCCCTTCAGTGACCAGGGAGTGAGTGATTCATTAAAATCAAAGGGCATCCGGCTTGCGCGCCGGACCGTTCAGAAATATCGTGAAGAATTAGGCATCCCGACATCCCGGAAAAGGCGCAAGGTTAAGACGTAGTTTGCATCGCAGTCTGGCAGCTGAATAGATTTGCTTCTTAAGCCTACCAGCTGGAAAGAGAAACTCTGAGAAAGTAAAGAGCTGCGGATTGATGTTTAATTCGCCTCACCCATAGCGATAAAAAAGGATAACGTTCATGAAAATTAATATTAGCGGACGCCAGTTAAAAATCACGGATGATATCAAGAATTACATCCTCAAACGTGCAAGTAAAATTGAATCACGATTCGGAGAGATAGAGGAACTTTACGTTGTCCTCAAATCAGAGAAGCATAGATTTGAGGCGGAGATGATAGTGACGGCGCGGCGTGTGGCTTTTCATGCCGAAAGCCATACCCATGAAATTTTCTCCGCGTTAGACGGTGTAATAGACAAGATTACGAGCCAGATTCGTCGCTATAAGGAGCGTGTCAAAGAACGGCAACATCGTGGGCTACCACACCGCGAAGTCGTGGCACAGTTGAACCCGGAAGAGGTAAATACAGAACCCGAGGATAGCACGCTTGATACCCCGAGCATCGTTTCTGTGCCCGATAGGTTTGCATCAAAGCCAATGACTGTTGCCGAGGCGTTGACAGAACTACATACCTCGGAAGAATCGCTAATTCTATTTTTAAATTCTGATACCCAACAGGTAAATCTGCTCTATCAAACTGATAGGCATAGGTATGGTTGGGTAGAACCACATTTTACCTAACAACGCCCTAATACTTCATGGCGTGGAGTTTGATACCTTTTATGCGTCGGTTAAATTTAAAAATAAAGGGTTATCTCCTCACATCGGGAAAACAGATAACAATTACACATGATGACAAATCTTCCGAAAATTTACGAGCCTCAAGCAATTGAGGGAAAATGGTACCAATTTTGGCTGCAGAATAAGTACTTCCACGCGGCGGATATCTCAGATAAGCCCCAATTTTCGATTGTGATTCCACCACCCAATATTACAGGGAGCCTCCATATCGGGCATGCCCTAGACAATACATTACAAGATTGTCTCATCCGATGGCGCCGGATGCAAGGGTATAATGCACTCTGGATGCCTGGAACGGACCACGCTGGGATTGTGACAGAATTGGTTATGGAACGACAACTTGTTGAAGAAGGCACGAATCGCACCGCTCTTGGTAGAGAAGGATTTGAACAGAGGATGTGGGAGTGGAAGGAAGAATCTGGTAGCTACATCATCTCACAACTTCAACAATTGGGATGTTCTTGTGATTGGGAACGCGAACGTTTTACCTTAGATGCCGAATTTTCCGTAGCCGTCCGCACGGCTTTTGTGCAACTCTACAATCAAGGGCTCATCTATCGCGATACCTATATGGTGAATTGGTGTCCTCACTGCAATACAGCTGTGAGTAACCTTGAAGTCGAACCGAAGGAAATTGATGGCCACTTCTATCATATTCGCTACCCGGTTAAAGGGAGCGATGTTCAACTTGAAATTGCGACAACTCGTCCTGAGACAATGTTGGGTGATACTGCCGTTGCCGTGCATCCGGAGGATGAACGGTATCAACATTTGATTGGGAAAATGGCAATTCTCCCAATTCAAAATCGTGAAATTCCAATCATCACCGATGAATACGTAGATAGAGAATTCGGGACGGGCATGTTGAAGGTTACGCCTGGACACGACACAAACGACTATGAAATTGGAAAACGGCATAATTTGGAACAACGGAACATTTTTACGCCTGATGCCCACATGAACGAAAATGCAGGTGAAAAGTACGTTGGTTTGTCCCGATGGGAATGTCGTGAACAACTCGTGGCAGATTTGAAAATAGCGAATTACTTGGTTAAAATCGTTCCGCATCGCCATGCTGTTGGACATCATGATAGGTGTGATACAATTGTTGAACCATCAATATCGTTGCAATGGTTTATGAATGTACGTCCTCTCGCGCAACAAGCAATTGAGGCGGTAAAAAAAGGGGAAGTCAAGTTCATACCGGAACGCGAAACGACTCGCTTCTATCATTGGATGGAAAACATCGAACCGTGGCCAATCTCACGTCAGCGTTGGTGGGGGCACCGGCTTCCTATTTGGTATTGTACCGTGTGTAACGCAGTGATTGCGGCGATGGAAGCCCCCCACGAGTGTAAGTGTGGGGCAACCCAGTTCACACAAGATGAGGATGTGCTTGATACCTGGTTCAGTTCAGGGTTGTGGCCATTTGTTACCATGGGCTGGCCGGAGGAAACTGCCGCCTTGAAAACGTTTTATCCGAATTCGGTACTTGTCACCGGTTGGGATATTCTCTTTTTTTGGGTGGCTCGGATGTTGATGTTTGGGCTTGCGTGTATGAATGAGGTACCGTTCCGAAAAGTCTATCTGCATGGGCTTGTTGCAGATGAAAAAGGGCAGAAAATGAGCAAATCAAAGGGGAATAGCATCGAGCCGTTAGAAACTATCACGACGTATGGCACAGATGCGTTCCGGTTTGCTCTCGTCAATGCGGGTACGACGAACCCGTATGTGCCGCTGCCTGAATCTCAGATAGAAACAGGCAAACGGTTCGCCAACAAAATTTGGAATGCTGCGCGGTTTACGCTAATGAACCTAGAAAAGCACCCAATTCCTGCATCTGAACGGCTAGACATGCCTCAACGTACTGCTCAAGACTTGCTAGAAATCGCATGGATTCGTAGCCGGTTAAGCCGGACTATTAAAACGACAACGGATGCGCTTGAAAATTTCAGATTCCACGAAGCGATTCAGACGGTATATGCATTTCTGTGGCACGAATTTTGTGATTGGTACCTTGAATTTGCAAAACAGAGGCTTGCTCATGGGGAACCCAGGGCATTGTGGGTTGCATCGGGAGTTTTGGAGCAGGGCATGCGTCTTCTTCAGCCGTTTATGCCATTCGTGACTGAGGAGATTTGGCATCAACTTTCGCATAACGGGATGCGCCATACTTCTGGGGATTCTCCTTCCATCACTGTCGCACCCTGGCCAGAACTAGCAGCCGAAGATTTACAAGTGGAAGAGATAATGGAAACCGTCATGGTTGTTATTGATAACATTCGGAGCATTCGAGGCGAGTTAAATGTGCCAATGGGGGCTGCGGTAGCAGTTCTCATTCAATCGCCAGATGCAACGGTGCGTGAACGTCTACGCACCTATCTTGGGCAGTATCTGCCCGCTTTTATGCGGGTTGAAAGCATTACGATTGCTGAGAACGTATCAAAACCACCGGCTTCAGCTGAGGCAGTTATCGGGAAACTCGTCATTTATATTCCGCTTGAGGATGTTATCGAACTGGAATCGGAAAGGGCGCGCCTTAATAAACGCCATCAACAAGTAGTAAAGGATATCACAGCGGCACAGAAGACATTGGATAATCCTAATTTCATCAATCGGGCACCAGCGAAAGTCGTCGAACAGAAACGGGGGCAATTGGAACGGTTGTTAAGCGAACAGGCAAAATTAGCGCGCAGCCTGGCAGCACTAACTGAATAAGACAAAGGTTACTGTGAATTTTAGGATTGAGACTTATCTGTATCCCATACCCGGAAGAAGGGGGTAGAATGGAAATCGAGAATGATGAAAGATGCTTTGTTTGCGGTATGAAAAATCCGCTCGGTTTGCAAGTTAAACCCGAAATCCTTAGGAATGGTGAGCAGGTAAGAATTGAATGTACGCCGTCCTCGCATTTGCAAGGGTGGGCGGATGTGTTACACGGTGGGATTCTCAGTACCTTGTTGGATGAAGCCATAACGTATGTTGGAATAGCAACATTTGGTAAACCGGCTGTCACGGCTCAATTAGATGTCCGTTTCCGAAATCCTTCTCCTACAGGTGTAAAATTAACTGTTTTAGCAGAACGTATAAAGGTATCACGCCGTTTAGTGCTAGCAAATGCGAGTATCACATTGTTGGATGGGACAGTTGTCGCGACAGCAAATGGGAAAGTAATGTTAGCCGGGGCGGTTGAGTCTTGTTGATTCACGAACATTGATACTAAACCAAAAAATGTCAAACCAGCGTAATGGACTTTCGATACAAAAGACGTGGGATACCGACGTGCTAATCATCGGTAGTGGTGCAGCAGGGTTGCGCGCCGCATTGGCTGCGTCGGATGCCTCTGCCGGACGTGATGTTACCGTGACGCTCATGACAAAATCCGTTCTCAAAGAGAGCAATTCACAGTATGCGCAAGGCGGTATCGCCGTTGCGATGAATGTAGACGACACCGTCGCGCTGCACGTCAAAGATACTTGTGCTGCCGGTGATGGACTGTGTGAATTGGGCGCCGTTGAGACGATGGTATCAGAGGGGATTCCTCGTGTGACGGAACTTGTTGAATGGGGGGCGAATTTCGATTGGGAGGGAACGCTTCCTCGTTTTACGCGAGAAGCGGCGCATAGCCGTAAACGGATTGTGCACAAAGGGGATGCGACTGGACGTGAAACCACAGACGTATTAATCCAACGGGTTCAGATGACAGAACGGATTGCCGTTTTAGCAAACGCTTTCGCCATCGATTTTCTGACAGTGGATGGAAACTGTTATGGTGTCATAGCAGCTGTTGAAAATGAGTTGGTATGCATTCGTGCGAAAGCAACAATCATGGCAACAGGTGGACTCGGCCGTCTATACCCGTGTACTTCAAACCCACAGGTTGCCACGGGGGATGGTTTTGCCGCAGCATGGCGAGCGGGGTGTGAACTCATTGATATGGAATTCGTCCAGTTCCATCCGACAACGCTTTATCTGGACGGTGCACCGAATTTTTTGATTTCGGAGGCTGTACGCGGCGAAGGGGGACGACTGATTAACATCCGGGGTGAACGTTTTATGGAAAAGTACCACGAGATGGGTGAACTTGCGCCTCGTGACGTGGTGAGCCGTGCAATTCACGCAGAAATGCGCCTGACGGGATTTTCGTGTGTCTATTTGGATATTACGCATAAACCTGGCGATTTTATCTTGGAACGGTTTCCTACCATCTCTGAGACGACACAACACCATGGGCTAGACATCCGGGTAGATTTAATTCCGGTGCGGCCCGCGGCCCACTTTATGATGGGCGGGATTCGGACGAATCTTGATGCTGAAACAAACGTCCAAGGACTTTATGCATGTGGCGAAGTCGCATGCACGGGCGTGCACGGTGCAAACCGTTTAGCAAGCAACTCCTTGCTGGAGTGTCTTGTTTTTGGGGCACGGGCTGGCGTAAATGCCGCGGAATTTGCAAGTTCTGAACAAGATGTTCATTTACCATATGTAGACGAAAGTTCATCGATAAGAGAAATTCGTGGTTGCAATAACGGAGAAATCACAAAGGCAGCAATTCGAGAAACACTTTGGAAAAACGTTGCCATTGAACGCAATAGTGAGGGGTTACAAGAAACCCTCGCTGAATTGGAAGAATTGACTAAGGCGTGCAGCCAGCACACTATGGACAGTCCTCAGGTAGCATTCGGTGTGATTAGTTCAGACATTGCCCGGTGCGAAACCTTGAATATGCTAGATACTGCCTATCTCATCACTGAGGCTTCGCTCATCCGGACGGAGAGCCGTGGGGCGCACTACCGCACGGACTTCCCCGACAGAGACGATTCCGCTTGGCAACGCCGCCTCATTCTCACCCGTGGTGAAGAACCGCAGTTGATAGAATTAGATGATTCGCCATCGCCTGAGTAGGCTGTTCATCACCTTTATCTCCGGCACGGCTACTGCCCAATAATAGGGTTTCTGAAACGTCTTTGCCCTTAGAGGTGTCCGCGGTTTCCTATTGAATTCGCTGCCGGGGCTTCCGGCTTCCCATAAATTTCGACATAGTTATCGTAACTGTTAATAACCTTCTTGATATGAAGACGGGTTTCTCGAATCTTAATTTTTTCCACAAATTCATCCAGATCTTCGATATTTTTCGATTTTATCCATCGTTCCATTCTACCAGGACCACCGTTATAGGCACCAGTTACGAGCATAGCGTTGCTGTCAAAAAGCGAATTAAGATAGGCGATGTACTTAATACCCATCTGGACATTGATTTCAGGCTGTTTTAGCATTGCGCTGCGAAATCGGCGGATTTTGAGTTGACGGGCGAGGTATTTACCCGTTGCCGGCATAATCTGCATCAACCCAATTGCACCTGCCCAGCTGATTGCATCAGCGCGATAGCGGCTCTCCTCCAAAATCATCGCGAATACTAAGTGTTCATCCACCTGATAGGATGAAGCGTATTTTTTTATGAGCGGCACATAGTATCGCGGATAGAGGAATTCCCGCAGCTTTTTTCTTTTCGCAGTACTCGTATTTGCCAAAGTCTGTTTTTTCAATGCTTGCTCCGCGACTTCCCGTGCTTTGTCATACCGGCCTTTCTGTTCATAACAGTTAATTAACGCATAAAAAACTTCAAAGGCTGGTTGTGGCACGGCTGATTCAATATGATAGGTTAATTGTGCAATGGCATCCTCATAAAGGTGAATTTTCATCAAAGCAACAGCTTGTTTGGGTAACGGGTGCTGTGGCGGAAATTCCCTGTCGGGTATAGCTCTCGGTTCTAATTCAGAACGGGACATACCTAAAATCGCCTTTGCTCTGGCACTGTAATACCAATAGTTGGCTTTGGCAACTTGTGTGTAGAGTTCTCGAGCAAGTTCGGGTTTGTTCTGCCGTTCTCGGATTTTTGCCATCCAGAAGTGTGCTCCCATTGCGTACCGGTTTCCGGGAAAATTTTCTTTTAACCTTTTAAAGATGTTGTAACTTTCCTGATATCGCTTTTCGTCAAAATGCTGCCATCCAATTCGCCACGTAGCAACGTCTGCATGAGCACTATTCGGCGCGTACTCGATTAACTGGGCATATGCTTTAAAGGCTGCTGTGACATTTCCACGCTTTTCCTGGAGCTGTGCAAGTGCATAAAGCGCATCGTCCACTAATTGGCTCCATGGGTAGTTTTTGACGAAACTTTCAAGGCGTTTTGTTGCGGTTTTGAGATGTCCTTTGAGTCGATAACACTCGGCAGTTTGATATCGCGCTCGTGTCAAATAGTCGCTCTTGTCCCCGAGTGCTGCAACAGCATTGTATTTCTTAATAGCGGTATTATACCATTTTCTGCCCTGATAACTTTTCCCTATCAAATACAATGCCTGGCCTCTCAATTTCAAGCTTTGGGTAGAAGCAACATGCTCAAATTCTGCAATGGCTGCTTTCCAATCTCTACGATTGAGAAACACTCGCCCGCAATTTAACCGGTCATCGAGTGTCATGACGAGTGCTGTGTTAATACGTGCAAGGCGCTTGAACCGGCCGAGCGCACTTCCGGCAATGCTATCGGTGTCGTTTTCTATAAGAAGCTGCCGGTAGGTTTCAAAAGCGGTTGACAGAGCGCCAAGGCCCTCCTCACACTGCCCGCGGGCGTAAACTGCTTCACGCGCGTAACGTTTGTCATTATAAAGTCCCGACAACAACATTTTTGCTGCGTTCCACTGCTTTTGCTTCAGGTAAAGCTCAACCAGGGACGACTGCGCTTGTGGACGATAAAAGCTATCAGGGTAATCCTTCACGATGCGCGTGTACCACGCTTTCATCTTAGCATGATTGTTCATCTCCTTATAAAGGCTAGCGAGACGATACATGGCGGAATCAGCCAGCGGATACGTGTACGACGCGACACGAGCATAGTTCTTGATTGCCTTGACGCGATTGGGCAATTTTTCATAGCAGTAACCTAGGACATGATGAATTTCCTGCTTTTCAGATTCGGACAATTCCTCGCGTAATAAAGCTTCTAATTTTGCCGACGCGCGTTCGTAATCCCCCTTATCTATTAATGCGAAAGCGATATTCCTGGCACTATTTCTGTTTGAATCGTATGTTCCTTCATCAGCCCAAACACACTTGCCAGCAAGCAAATAACTATAACCCAGTACCATCACAATGCATAAAATTTTTTGCCACTGATTCCAATGCTTTGTGGAATGTTGAGCCCTAAGAAAAAAAAACATAGCTTTGTTCCTGTTGAGTTTATCGCACTTTTTAGGCGCGTTGGCGTGAATTAAATCGTGATAACCAAATTATCTATGATAGGATATACCCATAGATGAGTCCTTCGAGGAATCTCCAAACGAGAGTGTACGTAAAAACCGTGATAACTCATGGGCTTCCTCTAGAAATATATGTCCTGCCTCATTCAGAGAATCTTTAAATGACTAAGGACATGAAAAACGGAACCACATTTTCCACTTAATTGTAACGTTCACTGACAGAAAAAAGCAACAGAAAAACGGTGAGCAAATGCCTATATAGAAATCGTTTGATAAATAGGAGATGTGCTGCTATACTTAACAGTAATCTAATTGTACGATGAATTTTGACGTTCAATTTCGGTATCGTTTGGGGTTGGAAAATCCACATCCACGTTCCGATTTTAAATTCTTTATCTGGATGGATATTGAAAGGTGAGGGGATTTTCATGGAAATTGTAGCGCTAGGGGAAACGGGACTAAACGTTTCACGACTTTCAATTGGCACCGGGTCAAACGGTTGGAATGGCCGTTCAAATCAGACCGGCTTAGGGTTAGAGGGGTTACGCGACTTACTGTTGTTTTCATACGACAAAGGTGTTACGTTCTGGGATTCTGCTGAACAGTATGGGAGTCACCCGCACGTAAAGGAGGCTCTTAAACACCTGGAACGGAGCAGTGTCACGATTACAACGAAAACCGTATCGCGGAACCGTGAAGCAGTCGAATCCGATGTGAAGAGGTTCTTGAAGGAAATCGGCTCTGACTATGTGGATATCGTGTTGCTCCACTGCTTGACGCAACATGATTGGACAACTCGCTATCCGGATGCAATGGAGGCACTAGTTCGATGTAAAGAGCAAGGGTTGATTCGTGCGCATGGTGTCTCCTGCCACGATTTCGGGGCGTTTCAGACTGCGGCGATGACTGCCTGGGTTGACATTGTGCTTGCACGGATTAACTATGCCGGCGTTAACATGGACGCATCGCCAGCGGATGTTATCCGAACGATGGAACAGATGGCATTTGCAGGCAAGGGTATTTATGGGATGAAGGTACTCGGGCAGGGAAAACTCGCTAAAGAATCGGCAGATACACGAGAGGCGATTGAATTTGTGATGGGGCTGCGGTGCGTTCATGCGATGACTATCGGCATGATATCGCGCAGCGAAGTCGAAATGAATGTGGAAATTATTAATGATTTAGAAGAAAGTTTACAAGCCTAAGTTACAACCTTTGGAGAACGAATAACGGACAATAGGGTGAGCAGCAGGAATCACCAATCGGAAAACGTTAACGCGACAGAGTCAGGTGGGATTCTTAATAAGAAAAGTGAGAATTGGACACCAACCTACCTTCCATAAGAGATATCTCCATTCCCTGAGGAGTCGGTTCGCCAGTACAGGCAACTCCGACTGAGATATGAGAAAAATCATCGATAAATACGAAACCGTCATCGGTTTAGAAATCCACGCGGAATTATGCACAGCAAGTAAGCTGTTCTGCCATTGCGCATATATTTTTGGGGCACCGGCAAATGATTGCACTTGCCCCATCTGTCTAGGAATGCCAGGGACGTTACCGGTTATTAACAAGCGCGCCGTAGAATTTGCAGTTCGCGCCGGTTTGGCAATGGGATGCGAAATCACTACGTACAGCAAATTTGACCGGAAAAACTATTTCTATCCGGATTTGCCAAAAAACTATCAGATTTCGCAGTATGATTTACCGTTGTGTCAAAATGGGCAGGTGACTTTTGAACTTAACGGTGAACCTCGCACCGCCGCACTTCGCCGGATTCATTTAGAGGAAGATACCGGCAAATCGGTGCACGCCGAAGTCACAGGCGATGCAACGCGGAGCTTCATGGATTTTAATCGCGCCGGTGTAGCACTATTAGAAATTGTGAGCGAGCCGGAACTACACTCACCAGAGGAAGCAATCGCTTATTGCCGGGCTGTCAAAGAAATTCTGGAACACATTGCGGTAAGCGATTGCAATATGGAAGAAGGGAGCATGCGCTGTGAACCGAACCTCTCTCTCCGTCCAAAGGGCAGTCAAAAATTGGGAACGCGGACGGAGATAAAAAATAAAAACTCCTTTCAGGAACTCTTTGACGCTATGGAATATGAGGTGAAACGCCAGGCACGAATTTTGGATGAAGGGGGCGCCGTCGCCCAGGAGACTTTGTTGTACGATGCAAGCACCGGGAAAACCGCAGCCATGCGTGGAAAGGAAGAAGCCGATGATTACCGGTATTTTCCCGAACCGGACCTGGTTCATGTTCAAATAGACGAAGAATGGCTTGAGGAAATTCAGACGACGCTCCCGGAACTCCCCGCAGCCCGCCGAGAACGTTTTATGGCGGAATACGGACTATCCCCTGAAAACGCCGAATTTTTGACTACTACCCGGCAATTGGCAGATTTCTTTGATGACACCGCACGAATCAGCGAGGAACCGACGGCCGCCGCGAATTGGATAATGGGGGATATGTCTCGTCTCCTTAACGCCACAGAAATTGATATTCAGGATGCAAAAGTTACACCGGCACATCTAAGTGAACTCATTCAATTGATTAACGACGCGACTATCAGCGGCAAACTCGCAAAATCCGTGCTTGACGACGCATTTGAGACGGGAAAAATGCCAAAGGAGATTGTCAAAGAAAAAGGCTTAGCACAGATTACTGATACCGCATCAATTGAAGCAATTGTCTTACAAGTTGTAGAGGAGCATCCAGGCCCCGCTCAGGATTACCGCAATGGTACTAAAAAGGCAATCGGGTTTCTCATAGGGCAGGTGATGCGAGCAACGAAAGGCAAAGCAAATCCGCAATTAGTCAATCAGATTTTGACGCGAGTGTTGACTGGAGCGTGAAAGGCCCAGACTCGTATAACTCAACTCAAAGATAAACTCTCCGAGGTTAGACAGATGGGTTATGTTCTTGCATCGCACTGGGCACAGTATCAATCATGCTAAAATCTACTGTAATCGTTGCTTTTTTCTAACGGGCGGGTAGCCTGTTCAAATCCGCCGTTCATCCTTCAGTCACTGTCCGCCTTCAAGTGTTCCTCAAGAAATGCTCGCGTCAATTCCGTTACTTTCGAATCTGTGAATCCGCCATGTCCTTCCCCTACCACCAGGTAAAACGAAACCGGGATGCCAGCCGCCTTTAATGCGTTCTTGAGCAGAACGCTCTGCTGATTAGGCACAAGAAGATCTTTTTCGCCATGGATGATTAGAAAAGGTGCACTGTTTTCAGACACGTAAGTGATTGGGTTAGCTCTCACTACACGTTCTTTATTCTCCTGGATAGGGCCACCTATCAATTGGGATTCGGGGGAGTTTGGCGCGTCATGCACCAGGCCGCTAGGAAGCCGTTGTGTGTCCATCTGGAGGAAGTCTGTAGGGCCAAAGTAATCTACCACGGCCTGCACCCGGCTCGATACTTCCCTGTTTTCGCCTACGTCAAACTCCTTTACGTCGCCTGTCGTGCCGAGCATGGCAACTAGGTGCCCACCGGCGGATGAGCCCCACGCGGCAAAGCGGTTTGGATTGAGACGATAGGTTTTGGCATTCGCGCGCAACCAACGTACCGCGGCTTTGACATCCTCGATTTGCGCTGGAAAGACAGCATGCTGGCTCAAGCGATAGTTCAAACTTGCCCCCGCATAACCCGATTCGAGATATTCCATCGGCACATAATAGGCTTTGTTGCCCCCGCGAAAAGCACCCCCATGCACCCAGATAATGAGCGGTAAGTTTTCCCCGCTATCTGGTACATAAATATCAAGGTTCTGGCGTTCGTGTCCGTTTCGCACATAAATTATGTCACGATAGACGGTTACTCCCTTAGGGGGCTTTGAGAGCTTAGCGATATTTCGACGTTGTGTTGGATTGTAGCCAGCTCCGTCTGCCATTTGGTTGCAAACTCAAGTCCTGTTAAATCGTAAATTCCGGCATAACGCACAGAAAGCTCTTTTACGCTGGCTATCTCCGCCTGCGTGATGGGCCACCCAAACTCCTACACAAGGGCATTGCGTAGATTCGCGTCCGGAATGTTTACGTTTTGCGCGGTTGCGGTTTGCTCCGGTGCGAAAAAGAGCACAGACACAATATTTTTATAAGTTGTCAGCTAAAAAGTTGATAACGCGGTGTATATCTATCCGGCAGGTGCCGGTTTTCACTTGTCGTTCGTTGTCCTTTCGCCGAAGTGACTAGCAATAGCGACGAGGTCGAGAATATCCACGGTGCCATCGCCATTGACATCGGCACGCGGGAGAGCAGTAGTCGCTGTCCCGAAGTTTTGGGCGACAGCCGTTAGATCCAGAATGTCTACTTTGCCATCCTGATTCACATCCCAGGTGGGGATTTGGTTGCTGTTACGGTAGCTATCCAGATTATCTATCAATCCGGCAATTGGGGAGAAATCGATTATCTGGTTGTTGTCAAGCTGCAACCATGTCAGTTTCACCAACCCTTTTAGCGGCGATATATCCGATATCTGGTTCTCGGAAAGAGACAACGATGTCAGGTTTACTAACTCTTTTAGCGGCGATATATCTGATATATAGTTGTCGTAAAAATACAAGTCTGTCAGTTTTACCAACCCTTTTAGCGGCGATATATCTGATATATAGTTGAAGCCAAGATACAAGTATGTCAGATTGGTTGCAAACTCAAGTCCTGTTAGATTGCGAATTCCGCCGTCAGAATACTGATAAATCACTGTTACGCTGGCCATCTCCGCCTGCGTGATGGCCTCCCCTGCCTTTTTGCCTAACTTCTTCTCAAGGGCATTGCGTAGATTCGCGTCGGGAATGTTTACGTTTTGCGCGGTTGCGGTTTGCTCCGGTGCGAAAAAGAGCACGGACACAATGAAAAATAGGATAGCAAAAGGAATCTGAATTCTTGACAGGATACACCTCATTTTTATCACCTCATTTTTATCAGTTTTCATCTAAAAAGTTGATAACGCGGTGTATATCTATTCGTCCGGTGCCGGTTTTCACTTCCGTTGTGTGATTCAATATCAAGCCGGGGGCCAGAAGATGACATCGCGTTGTGGAAATAGTGTGGATTAAAAGAGATCTATATCCGATGAAACATCGGTTTTGACATGCTCCCTACCGGTATTGCTAAACAGAAGTTGACAGCATTATTTCTCGGTGATATGGAGTTCAACAGCATTTTGGGTTTCGTTTTCATCGAAGATTTGCAGTGTTCCATCTCCATGGTGACGTAGAACAGCTTGTTGCTTATTAACAGGGCAAATGAACGCATAGAGGTAGTTCGCAGGCGGGTATACAACTTGATTGACATAGCTAACTCAATCGTATTATACTACATCCTGATAGAAATTCAAATCTGTTTTCCAAAGGTTTCGTCTCATTCAATAGCGGGGTGTCTACATCCCTCGAATGAATTCAAGAGTTTTGACACCGGAATCCGATAAGTTTCCAAGCTGCGTCCTAAAAGAGATTTCGCTGGTAAAACCTGAAAATATGGCATATTTTATCGTAAATATCCGGATTTGTCAAGTTTTTGGTATATTTCTTACGTTAATCCTATTTGCAAAGATGAGAGATTTTTGGCGATTTCCGAAATTACTGATTTAATCTTTATTTAAAGGGAGAATTTTCATTGTGACTGAACTAGCACATCATATTCAAACTATCCGTCTCGTCGACACGCATGAGCACATGCGCCGCGAAACCGATTGGGTTGAAAACGGGCCAGATATTCTACAAGACCTTTTTGGCAACTACGTTCCGGCCGACATCCATACCGCCGGTGCATCCCCGGAAGCGATGCGCAACCTCATGGATGCATCCAAAGATGTTGCCGAACGTTTTGACGGCATCCGGAATGCCTGGGAAGCGACGCAATTCACTAGCTATGGCGAAGCGGTACGTCTTATCGCTAAACATATCTACGGCTTAGATGAACTCACGGGGCAGAAACTTGCCGGTGTACAGGATAAGGTGAAGCAGCTGAGGCGCCCTGGCGAACGCTACCGTATCCTTCACGACATTGCCAAACTGGACCATATTCAAACTGACGATTTTAGTTGGCAATGCACACCGGATACGACAGGATTAGATTTTTTTCTTTACGATATTTCGTGGGCAACTTTCTGTAATGGGCAGGTTGAGCCGGATGCTATCCATGCCGAGACAGGATGCGATGTTACTACTCTCGCCTCTCTGAAGCGTGGAATGGAGGCAATTTTTGCGAAGCATGCGCCGTGTGCTATTGCGGTAAAATCGCAACACGCTTACAATCGGACGCTCAATTGGATTGAACGGAGCGACGACGAAGCATCAAAAGCACTTGACGTTATCTTGACGGGGCCCGCCGGTGAGATTGATGAAGCGACACGCCTCTGCCTCGGTGATTGGTGTTGGGCCCGCGGCGTTGAGCTCGCGATAGAACACAAGCTGCCTTTCAAAATTCATACCGGCTACTACGCTGGAAATGATAGGATGCCGGTTCGACGTATCGCCGCTGGGAATATGTGCGCACTGTTCACCCGCTACTTAGATGCGAAGTTTGTGCTAATGCACATCGCCTATCCTTACAACGATGAGCTCGTCGCGCTTGCGAAGCATTATCGGAATATCTGGGTTGACTTTTGCTGGGCCTGGAGCATCGATGCGTACAGTTCACGCGATTTTCTACGACGCTGTCTCCATGCTGTCCCGTCAAATAAACTGTTCGCTTTTGGGGGTGACACAGGCTGGCCTACGAGTGCGATGGCTTATGCTATCCAAGCGAGAAACGAAATTCAGCGTGCGCTCGAAGCAGAAATCGCTGACGGATACCTCACCGAAAAACAGGCAATCGGGTTCGCTACCCGAATTATGCGTGATAACCAGTACGCTTGCTTTGAGCTTGAGAGCACGCGCAACAACATCAAGAAAGCCGCATGATAACACCGTCCTATCATTTATTTGGGCGTTTCTCATTCTTCTTTGTAGCGGTAGCGCTGCCTCGCGCTAATAGTTCTGTCTGTTCCGGTGTCGTTTTCCCCTTGCTCCGATAGTCCATGTAGAATTTGCTGTCAGCCGGATTTCGGAACGGAAAAGGGTACTCGACGGCTGCGTTGTCAAAGTCATCCGTGGCAGGTTCAAGAATTGGGGTACGCGAATCTTGAGTGATATGTGTTAGGGCAGAGATAGGTGCTGTCGCGTGCATCATTAGCCAGCGGACATCAGGTTCGCGTTTACACCAGATATAGTGAACCGTCCTATCAACTATGATAACGTGGGTTACTGCCGCCCAGTAGGAGGGATGGCAGCGAAATAATCGGATTGCCTGACTCTATCCGCTTGAAACTCGCGAATACCTCAAAAGGAATAGCATCTTTTTTCTCATCTACCATCAGTTTTCCTCTGTTTTACGGGAAACAGGCACGATGTACGCCGTGTCTTGATTATTCCTTCTAATTCGTTAAATCTCCTCACGTTAGCGGAAATCCTATATCCATCCATCATTAATCATTAATGTCAATGGTGATTCCTTCTCTTCAAGCGGTAAATGAATCCGCCGGCGTTTCCGGGAAGACTCATAAATTGCCATCAGAAGTTCTAATGTCGCGTACCCCTGATAACCGCTTGACCGGTGTTCCCGTTCTTCTTCAATCGCCGCGATTAAATCTTGTACCGGGTTCGTTTCCGCAGGTAATTCTGGTGTTACCCATCCCCCACCGGATTGCTCGTTACGCATCCGGATTCCTGGGCCACCAGGGACGGCTAGTTCAATCTCCCCTTCCGTACCGTAGCAGTAGATGTGGTGGTAACCGGGTGCTGTATCACTCCCTGATTCAATGATAGCGCGTACATTGTCTTCAAATTTGAAGTAACCGAGTGCGAAATCCTCAGAATGCAGGCCGTATTTCGTGGGCGTGCCGATTCGTTCAATCTCACCAATTACCCAAGCCACGGGCCTGTCCGCGTAGATAAATCGCATCAAATCGACGGTATGGGTGGCATTGTCCTTCAAATCTCCACCACTACATATACCGTGAATCCGAAAGAGTTCTCCAATTTCCCCGTCGGCAATCATCTGTTTTGCTACACCATAAGGGCTGCTAAACCTCACTTGGTGGCCAATTGCTAGCTTCACACAATACTTTGAACAGGTTTGGAGCATTGCTTGTGCCTGTCCGAGATTTTCCGCCATCGGTTTTTCAGAGAGAATCCCTTTCACACCCCGTTTTGCGGTTTCAATCACGATGGGGGCATGCAAACGTGGACGTGTACAAACCGACACAATGTCAATCTCTTCTATTTCGAGCATTTCAATGTAATCCGTGTACTGTTTTTCGATGCCGTATTTTTCGGCGTAAGCTTTTACGCGTTCTTTGTCAATGTCAGCAATAGCCGTCAACGTGCTTCTCTGTTCATTCAAATACCATTCGGCGTGCATATGAGAAATGCCGCCGCAACCAATTATTGCCACTTTGTAGTTTTTACTCATTACAAATTTCCTACTTATCCGGATTTATGAGTTCGGAACGTGAGAAGGCGATACCCTTGTTGGCGGGAGAAGGCGATGCTGGCACTTACCGCAGCTAACATCCCGTCAATGAACACGGCAGCCCACGTGGGTGCGTGCGAACCTGACAGCCATTCAAATACGACATTCTCACAGCCACAAGATAGAAACGTCAATTCGCGCCATAGCACACTCGCCAAAGCCCCTGCAAAGGTGAGAAACAGACACGAAGCTAAAAGACTCGCCCCTGACAGCTGATACCCCAGCCATAACGTTAAACCGAGGATGAGTTCAGCGGAAACTAGCACGTAACTGACAGGGAACGCCCATCCTTCAGGCAGGAGCTGATAACTTTTGACTGCCTCGGTGAAGATGTATAAACTATCGAGCTTCGCGAGCCCAGAAAAGAACAGCATCCCGCCGACAGCGATGCGGGCGAGTGTCATCCAGAGTTGAGTCATCACGGTGACTCCGGGGCATCTCGCTCGCCCGCCGTACCTGCGAGCGGATAGCCGGCTGTGAACCAGTCGTGCAGCCCACCTGGGTAAAAATGCACGTTCCGGTACCCATGCGCCACTAACAACGCCCGGAGCTGATACGCTTTCGGACACGTGAGGTTTCCGCAGTAAGTTATCAGATACGTGTCTTTGTCTATTGGCAATACCGAAAGGCGTTCTTTTAGGGCACCCAGCGGGATATTGATGGCACCAGGGATGTGCATCAACCGGAACTGTTCAGGGGTGCGGGCATCCACAAGGAACGCGTCACCGTCCTGCCAGATATGATAAACCGCTGGCCCGTCAAGGGTAGCGTGCGAAGCGCCGGCTATTCCGAATCCCTCAGTACCCAGAGGGACAACACCATTGATGGCCCAAAGACATAAGGCACCAAGTCCTATCCAAACCGCAATCACGAGGGATTCCATCACAATTTTCATCGGTATCGTTTCACATGAACTGAATGGGGGACGCAGCTAGCCCGCGTATCTCTCGCGACTGTTGTTTCCGTGCGCCCCGGACAAGCCCTGGATGTTAACCAAATTATCCTCATCACATCTGCATGCCGCACGTTGCGCTTTTCCATCGTTCCTATCCCGTTAGCCAAATCCAAGATATTTACCACTCTGTCTCCTTTACATCCGATGCTTCCTGCAAAATTACACCGGGATGCTTCCGCAGTAACGTTATCACCCCTTCCCTATCTACCACCGTATTTGTTACCGATGCCGAAATATGGCGGTGCGCACTCACCGACTGAAAAAATAACAAGAGTTCTTCAGGCGGCTCCGACGAGTCGGATTGCGGTGCATCGCGTGCATGTTCTACAATCTCTAATGCCGTTAATCCAGACGCATTTCTGAGGTTCGGTTCGGTGTCTTTATGCAGGAGCAACAACCTGACAATCTCCAGGTACCCGTGCTGAGCCGCGATATGCAACGGCGTATTGCCAGCAGTATGCTCCTTGAGGTTCACCGCGATATCCTTTTCTCGCCATAGCATCCAGTCAACGAGGACACTATGTCCATAGCGGACGGCGTAGTGGAGTGCGGTTGCTCCGTGCTTATCCTGCGCGTTAACCTTGATGTTAGCGATTTGTAGCAAAAGTGTAACCATTTTTAGGTTGTTGCACATGGCTGCGAGGTGCAACGGGGTTTGGCCGCGACGGTTTTGGAGGTTAATATCGATTTCAGGATAGGCGAGGAACGCTTTTACGGTACGATGTACCTGTTCTATGTATTCCTGAGCCCCAAAAGGCGCGACATAGTAAAGACTAGTGTTGCCGTGTTCGTCACGCTCGTTAATCTCGAGATTTGGATTATCAGCGAGGATTCTCTGCAGATTGCGGAGGGTTCCTTGGCGAGCTTCGAAGAGTAGCGGTTGCCGTGGGACGCAGCCACCGACTGAATAGGGATATCTATCTGTGAGTTTCTCATAGACGAATTCGGGGGGACAGTTTGTCGGCGATAGATTTTCGTGATGGTAGCGATATAGCCATTGGATTCCACGGGTGTCATCCTTACTCAGCACGAAATTGTGTGGCAAGTCGCTGTCGCCTGTGAAACTGCTGGCGGACATCACCGATAGCGGTTGACTGCCGATAGTGGAACTCACATTGCCGCTACTGGGCACATCGAACGTGGTATTATTGAGGTAGGTATCGGCGAGAGCGAAAGCGTGCCCGATTTCATGCATGATTGCCAGTGTGCTATACGGGAGGTGGGCGGCAATCGTTTGTGATGTGCCGGGCACTTCGCGAATAAAAATTTTGCGTGTGTTGGGGTTAGCAGTTGAACTGCCGCCTTTGCAGTAAAAGGTAGCGTGAATTGCCCAACGGGTGCGCCGCCCGCGGTTCCTACGCTGCGGTTCTACGAGATGAAAGATGAACTCATCGACAACCGGCTTGTCGGTGACTTCCGCAAGGGGTTTGAGCCACTCGCGAATCGATTTCGACAAAACATCACGCAGAACTGCCAAATTTTTCTCGTTCTTACGACTGTCCGGACAATCTGTGTCGAAGTGATAATGGATATCCCAACTTTTGTCGTGCACCCTTTTGATGAGTATACCCGCGTCGCGTGAGAATCTCCGTGGGTTGTAGTGGGCGATGGTAATGAAGCCGTGTGCCTCTTGGTTGCTCCCGTTGAGCCGTGTTAACCCTATGATGCCGAGGAAAAGGCAGAGAATCGTGGCACTCTCGCGGACAAAACCGCGGTGTCTGTTGGCATGGTTCATGAGTTACCTCCACAGTGAATGACATTGCAGATGGATGAAGAGAAAGCATTGTATCGCCCATTTCTGTATTGTTGAAAAGTTCATTGATGATGAAATGAGCGATAAAAGCATTCGTGTCAATATATGTCGCATAGCCTCGTTCCGGATGCTTAAAATCCTGTCCGGCTAAGGCAGATTCAAATTGGTTCATGTAATTCTGAATCCACAGCATAAATAATTTTCATCCGCGCCGAAATCTTGGGTTCGTCAGGAATCCATTGCCCAAACGTATCAATAATAACGATTGGTAAATTCGATGTGTCCTGGACTATGGCGTTCGAGCTCTCTGTCTCGATGTGGAGGCAGCTTATAAATATGGATAATAGAACACCGAGCAGAATCAGGAGTTGATTTTTCTTATTAAGAAATATTGGCCACGGACGCGTTAAGCCCGAGCTATAGATATTAAAATTCTTCATAAGCCGACTCATCCATACTTTGTGTCAGGAATAGACGTTCTCAAAATGGGTGTTATGGAAACTGATTGGTGTTTCTGCCGTGGAGAATTGGTGGCATTCTACACCATTGATAACGATATGTGAACCCTTGACTCTTTCCATTTAGTTTAGCCGAATTCCTAAGATGTGTCAAGAATTTTTGGCGAATGTTACGGCTATTCAGCTTTCCTGTTTTTTATTCTCATTTGGATAGTTCGGCTAACTTACCAAGTTCAAAGAGACTTGACTCTTTTTTTATAAACGGTAATTTTGGGTTTGCCTTCAACATTTCATGAGGTTTATATGCGAATTGCGAATTGCGAAACTTGATATTTTTGGGTAATGCGGATATTATATCTCTGGTTGGACGTATTTTTTTAACGGAAGGGCGTGATTAAAACGGAGGGGCGTGATTAAATGGGAATGTAAATGGCCTGTTACGATTTTATCCGTCTGCAGCAGAGATGGGTACGCGAGAGCTTCCATATCGAGCCCCAATTCTTAAATAAACAAGAGGAGATAAAAATATGAAAACTTTGAAAATTGGCGTGCTCATCTTTGTTCTGATGAGTGGATACCTGAATGTTAACGGGAGTGAGAGAATCCGGTTAACGCTTGATGCTTCGTCAGAGGTATTAGTCAAAGCATCCATTGCCCCGATTGCGTATGCAGGAAGCAACTTTCATCTTCAATGGGCACCGTTGATGAATCTGAGGGCTGTCGATGAAGAAAAACGTCATTCCGTCTCAGTTTTCCAAGACTTTTTGCCGCCCAAACGGGTTTTATTCGGTAATCGGCCCGTTGCGGTTGGGGACATCTGGAAAATTAAGCAACAAGACGGAGTCCTTGCATTACTCAAACAGCTTCAGCCCAATCCAGATATGGAGATGGGCGGGGTAGATTCGCCTGGGGCATGGGCATGTCTGCGCGCGTACAGTGAACAGTTTGCTGAAATCGTGTTCCGCGTTCATGCCGAATTCATTCTTGAGGGGGGCTCATTAACGCCTTCCCAATTCGCTGGGAAATTGGTTATTTCGCGTCGTGCCGGAAAAATCGCATTTTTCCGGATGCGCGTGCCTGAGGGAACGCTGAACTTTGACGCGAAGAGGTATCACAAAACCGGTAACAGTTTTGGTACAGACAGCGGATTTTTGCCAAGAATGGAACTCCTGGCCGGAACGAAAAATGACGAGACAATATATGATGTTCATATTCCGGAAGAGGAAGTCGAACGTAAATTAAGGGATAAATTCTACAAGTTCCAAAAAATCAATTGGGTTAAGGTAGATGAAGCGTTGGAATTAGCACGGAAACGCCAAAAGCCGATTCATGTGATTTCAATAGACGGGCCTCTCACTGACGAATCGTGCTGAGGGAGCGGAAAAACCTTGAGGGCAGTTGTCCTCTCCAACGAACAGAATATCAAATTTTTGAATGAAAATTTCATCAATACCTGGGTACTCAATACCGATATGAAACGGCTTCGCGATGCTAAAAAAATCGAGCATCCCTTAGCAAGCACAATCATCCACGCATGGAAAAAACATTCCCCTGTAGATTGTCTGATTATTTCGCCCACGCTTGAATTGATGGGACGGCAACCCGTAAATGAACTTTTAGCCCAAGGCTATTTCGCTCTGGCGCAGAATTATCATACGTTTCTCGTTGAAGCGTTAGCTAGGAAACTTCCCGGGGTGCAGCGGGATAATTAGGTTTCGCGCCTGGGGGTAACACAACGTGGACTGAAACCGCTTTCATCAGGCATTGGGTTGCATCTCCGGTGGAGACGGCACAAGTCCTCTATTTTAAGGGAATATCTACAACAAATTCCAACCAACTGATGGCAGCATCTTCGTCTTGTTCAATTGCGGTTTCGACTGCGCTTTTTGCGCATTCTAGAAGATGTTTGGCTCGCGTGAACGAGTTAAAGGATTGGGCGACTTTTTCTTTGATTTCAGTCTGCTTTTCTTCGCACAGCATAGGAATAACTGTTTTTGCTACTTGATACAGGCTCCAATGCGGGATTACTGAACCTCCTACATCCCGATTTGCTTGTTCTTGTATCAAGATAGAGTTAAGTACGAGGGCCAAGCATTCATTATCGAACTTATCGGTTTTACTTTCCAGCCGGAGGATACCACCCGCAGGAATCATCTTTTTGGGCGCCGCGCGCAAAAAATGGGCGATGCCGGGGGACGCGTCCTTACTCAGGAGAATCTCTCCTTGCTTCGGTTGATATGCCTCTATCTGTGTGTACAATTCCTCAGAGATGTACTTTTCTTCCGTGATTTCAAACGGACTGACGTTACTGACGCGGACAAAAGGGATTCCGGTGTCACGGTACTTTTCGCGTCCAACCTCAACGCATTTTTTGAGTATTACCAAATTTTCCAGCGTATTCCAACCGCCCGAGTAACTTTTGATGGCATTGACAATGTCATCATATTTCGGGTGAAAATAGCCCGCGTCAATGCGTTCAGTATGCTGTGTGTCGGAAAAGTTTTTGACAAAGGTGTACTGCTGCTTTGGGTGCCAGTCTGCAAGAGCTAGTTCAGCGAGGAGCACGGCTTGTGCCTCAATATATTGTGCCTTTGATAGCTCCGTTAAATCTTTCGAACAGAGATAGGTTTGTTCGATTGCAGACGGAAGGGTGTCCCACGCCGGCATGGGGATTTGAGATAAAAAATACGGCGCAATTCCAGGTTGTGCACTGCCGGATTTGCCACGTTCTACTAATGCTTTCCCGTGCTTGGTGTTGAGGAAAACAGCAAGAAAAAAAGGGTTTAGATTTCCGCTTTTGACGATAAAGGTGTGGCACGATGAGATAACATCTCTATTCTCAAGGTAGACAGCGCACTGCCCAGCATTTTCTCCAGAGCCGGTTATCAAAATATCTTTGTGATTTATCCTGTTTTCCCGTAAACGTTCTGCGTCTTCTTCTGATATGTAAACAGGATTAGTTGCCAGCTCAATGGATAGTGGACGAACGTTTTGTGCTCTTAAAAATAGAATGCCCTTATCCACATAATTCCGCTTTATCGATGTGGGCTGCGTTATCTGAACCCCGAAATCAATTAATTTCAGTGAGCTAATTTGTTCAAGTTGGGATTGAACTTTCAGATAGTCCGGCCGGAAAAACGCTGCATCGAGCCGCATGGAATGTGAAGAATTGATTACGGATTGGTAATTAACGATTGAATATTGCATATCTACAGCATATTGTCCTAACGGTTCAACATCCATTAATTTAATCTATTCTTGTATCTTTTTTGTGTTAGTCATAGCGAAAGCTTAAATTTTCACTTTTTGCCCATTCGATGAAAACTTCGGTGATGCCGTTGGGTAATTCGCCGTTGTGATTATGTAAATCATGTTCAACAATGAGGTGTCCGTTTTTGTCCAATTTGTATTGCCCGTCGCTATTTTGGACAAAAACGTAATCGCCAGAATTATCCTTGCCACCTTTTTGAGAGACAGCAAAAAAGAGCGGGTAATCCTCAACTTTAGGACAAAGGGCACCTTTAGCCGGGTTATCGTTCCATTTCTGCAGAAATAGAACACTTGTTTTCGTACCGGTGTGGGGTTTGAAGGTATTGCGATGCAATTCGACTACTGCGATAATGCGTGCGTGTTCGGCGATAAAATCGCGAATATATTTGTCGGACGTATTGTTGAATTTGCCTTGTGGTAGAACAATTGCCAGACGTCCACCGGGTTTAAGAAAGTCCAGGTTGCGTTCAATAAATAGAATATCGCGTCCTACCTTGCTTTGTGGTTTACCGTTCCCTTTAAAACCGAGGGTATATTGGTGGAGAATTCGGCGTTCCTTGATGTCTCCGGCAAATGGTGGGTTTGCCATGAGAATATCAAAGTTAAAGCGTCTATTTTTATCTTGTTCACGCCTTAACCTTTTAAGGCGCTCAAACCCTTCGCCATAAGTGCAAATCCAGCTGCTATTTCTTTCACTATTGTCTTCCCAACGTTTATAGTCAAGCGTGTTGAGGTGCAAAACGTTGGCTTCCCCATCGCCTGCGATGAGGTTTAGTGTCCTTGCGACACGGACTGTCTTTTCGTCAAAGTCAATGCCAAACACATTTTCACGTACATACTGTTTGTCAGTTTCAGACATTTCTGCGTGAGTGAGCGTTGCCCCGGTAACTTGAAAAAAGGTATGGACTGGAAATCCGCAACTGCCGGAGGCGGTATCAATCATATACTCACCGCGTTTGGGATTGAGCATTTTGACACACATGTCAATCACATGTCGCGGTGTGAAGTATTGTCCTTTTTCGCTTTTGGTGGATTTGCTAACGAGATATTCAAAGGCTTCATCCACAACCTGCAGATTGGAGTTGAACAACTTAATATCCTGCAAACTGGATACGCAGACGGCGAGATGACTATCCGAAAGTTCAAACGTTGAATATTCCGGAAATACCCCGTTCCACTGGTTTTTTGCGGCATCAAATAGCCTCTGAATCTTTGTTTTTAATTCGCTGTCCGTTTGCCCCGTGTTTCTAAATTCCATTTGCCGAAAAGAATCGTCTGGAATTTTCTCAATAGCTTTCTGTAGCGCCGTATAACCGAGATTCTCACCCTCATAAGCGGAATCTGTTTCTTGTATAGCGATATTAATTTCATTTCGCAGGAGCCTATTGATAAATTCTTTGTCGCCCTGGCTTTTGAATTCGTCATAGAGTTTAGTGAAGATGAATTTGAAAACCTCTTCAAAAACATCTACACCTGCATTGGCGAGGACTTCATCCTCCAGTTCCAAGATAATTCCTTTAAGGGTTTTCGTTCGGTGGCAAGCTTGTCCTTAAGAATAAGTTCTTTAAGGGTAAAACGTTCCTTAAGAATATCTGCCAAAGTTTGGTTTGCGTTAGGTATATTGGTGATGTACTCAAAGTAATTCGGTTCTTTGCGGTGGTAGTGTGAAATTTGCTGTCCATTTGTCCATACGCCGATGGAAGCCCCGGTGGCGTTACAGTAGGAACGGAGTTGTTCCTTTCCATCTTTAAGTTTCGGTTTCTTAACTTCAATGATAATATATGGGGTATCTAGTCTGTCCTTGTCCAAGATAACAATGTCGGCACGTTTCTTTTCTCTACCGAAGTTGACGAGGTGTTCAAGCCTCATCCGCTTTTGGGGATATTGATACTGTTTGAGAAGTCGGGAGATATAAAGTTGGCGTACAACCTCTTCAGGCTTTAGTTGGACAGCCTTTCTGCGAATAGAACAATAAATAAAAGGCTTCTCGTTTCCTTCTACCTTTTGGCGTAATTCTTGAATTTCGGCCTTTGTAAAGAGTTCGAGATGGTAATTGCTCTCTTTGAGGATGGTTTGGATAATATCAGGTTGTGTCATGGTTTTTTTTTAACGTCAGTTTACGTAACTGATTGATTTAGAGCAAATTGTACGACAGACATCGTAAAATATGACGTAAAAATATTCAGAATTTCGTGCTATCTTTGAGAGATTTCGAGAAGATATCCAATTCTCTGTCCGCTATTTCCGTAGAAGATGAGCATTTAGAACGGTAGCAGAATATCCAAGCGTTCAGCAACCGTTTTCAACTGTTCCTGATGTGCTTTTCCAATTGGGATGCCGATTTCGGCCCATTCCTGTTCGTGTTCCCATTCTAAGCCGCCGGGTAGTTCCGCCTGTTCATAACCGGGTGCCGGTTGCATCTGTCGTGCATCGTGGATATGCCTGTCGATTTCGGCTTTATACGCGTCAATCGGCCGGAACCGGGAGATGTCAATCGCTGCGATAAAAGCACCTTGGTTGGCCCCTTCCCAGATTGTTGGGGGCTCCGGCGGCTTATCGAATAGCCAGATTCCTGCCATAAATCCGCCAAGGGCATGACTGACATGACTCAACCCTAGCATCTTGAAAAATGCGGCGGGGCACTGTTCAAATGCCTGTTCTAATGGCAAATTGGTATCAATACCGGTGGCCATATCGACAACGATAGGTGGCTGGTTGCCGGCCGGAATCGCAAAACTCATCGGCGAGGCGCCCGTGGCAGTTGCAATGACACCGGCGGGGCTGTGTCGAAACCGGTGGCAAGAGACAGCAAACCCGGCGCAATCCGCTTCAGACGCGAGCCGTGAATACTTACCCGCACTCCCAAAATGGAAGTGATTCCGGCTCGTTGCGGCCCCGAGTCCCATCTCTTTCGCTTTTTTCACGGCCGCCTTTGCGGCATGATACGCGGCAAAATGTCCCATCCCGCCATCCCCGTCGTAGACTGCTGTTGTCGGGGATTCATGGATGCAGCGGACGTTTGGCCGTGGGTTGACTTTGCCGTCAAGCATCATTCCCACATATCCCGGCGTTTGGCTAGTGCCATGACTGAACACACCGCGCAAATCTGTGAGAACTAGCAGGTGAGCGATGTGCGCGGCGTCCTCCGCCGAGGTTCCTGTCTTCTGGAAAGCTTCAGTAATAAATGCCCGGATTGCATCTGGCATCACACGGATAAATTCTTTTGGAACCACATTCATATTTTGAGACTCTTTCTGTAAAGCGAGATACAACGATATGAAAAGAAATAGGAACAAGAGGTAATGGATTTGAATGAAGTGATTAAATTTCATGGTAAAAACAGATTCAGCGCAACGCAGCAGACGATTTCAACGGGCGCATCTCATTTTTTCGTTTACCATTCAATAGAGATATTATACGCGTTAAAAAGGAGTTTGTCAAACCAATTCGTGAAACAGAGAACCGTTCCCTTTTGAAATCAGAAATAAATTCGTCTTGAGGGGTTATCCGTAAAGTGTGATTATCAGCAAAAAGCTTTGCAATATCCTCGCGCTATCTGTTAGAATAAACGCAGGGCGAAAAAGGAATTTTGGCTTACCTGTGAAGGATTATTGTGTTATTTTCACGAACACAAAAAACGAGAATTTCATTAGGAGAGATTTGCAATGGAGTAAGATTAACGCCCAAAGTCGTAACTCGCTTATTTTTCTCCTAAACCGTCTCTTACCGACGCTAGTCTTCAATTTCTCAACACACGCAGAAACACTATTTCACCCAAAATTTCAGATAAACAGGAGATATTAATGAACACAACTCCAGTGCGCAAAACGCGGCGTTTTGCGCTAAGTCCCGACGAACTCTCACATTGGAACGAGAAGGGTTACCTCGTTCGTTTGAACGTATTCACCGCCGAAGAGAATGATGCCCTGCGCCAAGTCGCTGAAGATATTGTTGACAAAAAACGGTCATTTCCGCCCGCACACATTGATGAGAACGCACTTGTCAGAGATGGACGGGTGGAGCAATCAGGTATCTATGCGATGCATAAAATTCATCATCCGAGCTGTTACTGCGCCGAATTTCTCGCCCGTGTACGCGACACGCGTTTAACCGAGCCTGTCGTTGACATGCTCGGGCCAGATATTCTCGGTATTAACAATCTGTTTATCTGGAAACCCCCTAAAATCGGACTCGGTTTCCCCTGGCATCAAGATAAGTTCTACTTCGGGAGCCGGTTTAAAACCGAAACTACCGTTGGGACATGGAACGCGATTGATGCAGCAGCACGCGATAACGGATGTCTCTATGTTATCCCCGGTAGTCACAAAAACGATATTTTTCAGCATGATGACATCGAGGGTTCACAACAACGTGAATTTAAGCTAGCACGCGGTGTCCGCGACGAAGACGGGCTTGCGGTAGAAGTACCGCCCGGTGCAGTAATCTGGTTCCACAGCCACCTCCTGCATAAGAGTACAGACAACCATAGTCTGAGATTCCGACGCAGTTACGTCTCCCATTACCTCAGTGCCCAGGCCGAATGGAAATCCCCCGAATTGGTGGGTAGAGGGCAACCCGTCATGTGGGTTCGCGGCAAGACCTTTCCTGATAAAGTCCATGAAGTGGAACGTGATGTAATACCCGTTTTAGAGTCAGCTTGAGATATCATATCAAAAAAAATGGCACAATCGAGAATAACGGGAGGAGCACATCATGACAGCTGTGCGAGAATTGGTTGCGGTGATATTGGAAGTAGATGGTAACCTCCCGACAACATGGGGAGCAATAGGGCGGGACTAAGGATATACCATGGATTTGTAAGTGTGGACTTGAGTTATTATAGGACATTGGAGATTATTGTGAAAGTCCTGGTGGGTTCCGAAAATCCGATAAAAATTGAGAGTGTCCAAAAAGGTTTTTTAACATTTTTCGAGCAGATAGAGGTTGAAGGAATACTTGTTGATACGGGTGTTCCCGAGCAGCCTGTTAATAATGAAACCTTTGATGGTGCTAAAAACCGCGCTGAGAACATTAAGCAAATAAATGACGAACGGAACCTCGGTGCGACTTTTTTTGTTGGGATTGAAGGAGGCGCTCTTAAATTTCACGATAGGTGGTTTGTTATAAATGTGATTTATATTTTAGATGAACACAATCGCGGCAGTTTTGGCACGACAGGACTTTGTGAATTGCCGGGGGCAATCACCGAAGCGCTTTTGGTTGAAAAAGGATTCGGACGGGTTATTTGTGAGCTGGCGAACGATAAGGTTGCCACATTAGGACATGGCACAATTGGATTTTTGACAGATGGTAAAATTGATAGGGTACAAAATCAAGTCCAAGGAATAATTTTTGCATTAATCCCTTTTATCAAACAGAATCTTTATTTTTTTCGGTAAGGCATTAGAGATTACAATTGAGGGGAGAAATTATCATGTCAGAGAGAGATAAATCCAAGATTAAAACGAGCCTAAGTCTAGAAGAAATACAACGTTAGCTTGCAGTTCTTCAAGAGCAAATTAAGGGTATCTCAACTCTAAAGAACATTAGTAGGTTCGGAAAAGATGTTCGTTCCTGTAGAATTGATTTGAAATGACAAAATACACAGAGGCTTCTCGAAAGCCTCGGTAATTTAGAAAAAAACGCAGCTTTTATTCCAAAAGGTAATTGAAGTGAAAATAGTAACACAAGCACACCGTGACAATTTTGATAAATACGGCTACATGCTCATCGAGAATGCCGTCTCGGCTGAGCTCTGTGGGGCAGTCGTTGACGCGATTTTCGCGTTTTTAGAAATGGACCCAACTGAACCGGACGACTGGTACCGGGCGCCTCATAAACCCGGCGCGGGGATGGTGGAGATGTATCAACACCAAGCGATGTGGAACGTCTATCAACATCCACCGATCCATCAAATCTATACCGAGGTTTACGGCACACATAAGCTTTGGGTTCACCCCGACCGGGTTAACATGAAACCACCTAAACATCCTGACTATCCTGAGTGGGAACATCAGGGGATGTACCATTGGGATGTAGATACCTCAAAACTCCCGGTCAGGTTCAGTACACAAGGCGTTCTGTTTCTAACAGACACAGCTGACAATCAGGGCTCTTTCGTCTGTTGGCCCGGAGCACATAAGTCCCTAATTGACAAGGAAAATCCGTGGGTACCCCAAATCTCTCCGGAACACTTCATTCAGGTACCTGGGAAGGCTGGTTCTTTGCTAATCTGGCATGTGGCTCTTCCTCACGGAAATGGACGTAACACTTCCGATAAACCGCGCTTGGCCCAATACATGAATTTCTATCCGATTCCGGCCCCGATGGATGAAGAACGCCGGCAAGAGCGCATTACACTCTGGCGAGAACGGAGAGCATTAGGGCGGCATCCGTATCCGGGTGACGCGCGGGGATGGGAAGCGAAAAACTATGGCCCTTCAGCGCTCACTCCATTAGGGCGAAAACTACTTGGGCTTGATTTATGGGATTGATAGGCAGACGTGGGTAGAAAGAACGAGCAGTGGCAACATAGTTAACATCAATTAATTTTACTATAATCTGGGTTGATTGAGAGGTGAAGCATTTCCAAATTTGCCTCTGTCTACTTCTTTTTAGAATTCACAATAGAAAGGCTACGGAACTATTCGCTTAGAAACAAGGTTTCCGTTTGCTAGGTTCCGTGCTTTCTTCAGAAGGACTAATGCGAAGCGACTCGTGGTATCATCTGAGGATGTGCATAAACAGTCGCGTCAAAACTTTTTTGCATTAGTTCCCACTTTATGGCTTGATAATCGGCGTGTTCAGCGAGGTCATTGTGTTCCCACGGGTCGTTTTCCAGATCGTACAACTCACAAATTCCTTTTTGATGATACCCGACCAGTTTCCATCGCCTGTCTCGATACATCGTGGCATGTGTCTGGTCAGGTGTTGCGAGCGCGGCAAAAAATTCAGACCGAACCGCTTCGCGATGGATATGGGTAGCCGTATTGCCACGTAACAGCCGTGCGAGTGAGCTCCCTTGGACATGATACGGTATCTCTACCCCCAAGACATCATACAATGTTGGAACAATATCGAGGAGTTCAACAAGGGCATCGGTTTGGACGTCCTGCAAGAAGTGTGTTGGCCAGGAAATGATGAGCGGTACGCGGACGGAGCCTTCGTAAAAGCGGCACCCTTTGTATACCAACCCGTGGTCTCCGAGTGCTTCTCCGTGGTCAGAGGTGAAGATAACAATCGTGTTTTCCCGGAGCCCCTGGATATCAAGGTAATCGAGTAAGCGTCCAAATTCGTGGTCAATTTGTTCAATCATGGCATAATAAGATGCTTGCATCCGCTTATCATCCCATTCTGAAGGCGGCTTTGATTGCGATTGAAAATCAATGCCTGCATCTGTCAATTTCGCCTGAAAGCGGATATCACTTTCCTTAAAATGCGGCCCTGGGAGTGTTTCAGGTTTATACCGTCGATAGTACTCCCACGGTGCATCAAATGCCGGATGTGGGTCAAACGGATTGATGTTAAGCATCCACGGCTGATTTTTCTGCCGATTTTTTTGAATAAATTCAATTGATTTTTCCGTGCACCAGTATGTCTGGTGGAGGTGGGGCGGGACATTATCGCAATCCGGGGTCGGTTCTGCTAGGCGTCCGGTCTCTTTCATGGGCTTTTTGACGATTGCCTTGTGTCTTATCAGTTCCGCCGGGTCAACCCCTTGTGCCCTGAGCCAATCTGCATATTCGTGTCCGAATGCGTTCGGCTTTCCATGGTCATGGCTATATTGAAAATAGCGATATCCATCGTTCACGCGCTGTTCTTGGGCATCAAAGGCGCTTGCGAGATGGAGTTTCCCAATCAAACCGCAATCATAACCGTGTTGTGCTAGGGCATGAGAGATCAGCCTATCTTCATAATACTGTGGAAAAACGGGGTTGCCATTCCCCGTTACACTTATGGCTGAAGGATACATGCCTGTCATAAAACTGGCACGAGAGGGGGTGCAGATGGGTGACTGGCAGTAGGCGTGGGTGAAAGTGACCGATTGACTGACAAATTCGTCAAGTCGTGGTGTGTGAATATGGGGATTTCCTAATGCTCCGATGGTGTCGAAACGTTGCTGGTCCGTACAATACCACAAAATGTTTGGCTGTTTTTCCATGGTTGTTCCCTTCCCGGGTTCTACTGCATGATAACCGGATTTCCATATAAATCGGGGTGGTTCATAAATTCTTTTTATTGAAAAGTCAGGAATCTTTAGCTTCCATCTTCTACATCGCTCAACCAATAATCATAACCGTTGTGAGCATCATTAGGGACATCAACATTCCAGACTCGCTCAGATTTAGCGCGCTCCGATGAGATTAACCCAAAAGTAAATTTTTCCTCTGATATGTAAGCGAGTCCAAGCTCAACAACGGTTGCTTCAAAGCCTCCGTTTTCAACGGCATTCAAGAGGTTCAATACAAAGGCGGTTGGTTGGGAGTCTGTTCCTGTCTGATGAACAGAGTCATCAGGTTCAATCATTTCAACCTTCCCTTTAAAAGTTTCATAAAGGGATTCCGATGTAGTCCGGATTCTAACAACAAAGTAGAACGGTTCGGTAGGGTTGTTTTCAAAATTTATCGTTGGCATAAAATTCCAAGTAACCCTGTCTGCTCCTGGTGAAAAATAGCCGATACTGCGTGAGTTGCTCCATGGAAGGTGGCCACGCGCCGTCATGTTGCCGTCATCTGCTTTTGCCAAAACCGTCATCACCTGCGTGACATTATCGCCGTCGATTATACCATGAACAGCTAATGTTGCTTCGAAGACTGACATTTCTTTAGTGGATGGGTTTATTTTCGCGAGGCTACAAGACTGTAGCACGAATATAAAAACTAACGTTAGCCCGATTGCACAACTCATATCTAAATTAGCAATGATTGTACGGCTGATTAAAAAAAAACGTTTCATCTCTTCTCCTTTAGTGATTAGGTACCCGTGTTTCCCAATCGCTGTTGTTTCCACAATGTTTATGTTATCTGTTTTTGAGTTCGGCAATTTGATCGCGAAGTGCGGCGGCTTCCTCAAATTGGAGATTCATGGCGGCTTTCTGCATCTGTCGTGTTAATTCTGGGATAATTGTTTCAACGTTTTCCTGTTCAACATATTCTGGTGCGGGAACGGGTTGAATTTGTTTCTTCTTAGTCTTGTATTCCCCTGTTGATTCCGAAATTAGTTCCTGAATTGCTTTTTCAATTGTCGCTGGGGTAATGTTGTTTTCAGCGTTATATTTCATCTGTGCGTCTCGCCTGCGGCGCGTCTCTTTCATTGCTTCTTCCATTGCGTCAGTGATGCTATCGCCGTATAGAATCACTTCGCCATCAACGTTTCTTGCGGCGCGTCCGGCGGTTTGCACCAAGGATCTCAGTGACCTCAAAAATCCGGGTCTATCAGCGTCTAGAATTGCGACGAGCGAAACTTCGGGAAGATCAAGTCCTTCACGAAGTAGGTTTATACCGACAAGTACATCAAAGCTACCTTCGCGAAGTTCACGTAAGATTCTGGCCCGGTCAAAGACATCAATTTCAGAATGCATGTAATCGGCGCGGATGCCTGTCTCTGTGAAGTATTCCGTTAAATCTTCAGCCATCCGTTTTGTCAAAGTTGTTACCAGGACGCGTTGTTTCCGTTTCACGCGTTCCCTAATTTTGCCGATAAGATGGTCAATTTGACCTGTCACAGGTTGTACAATAATTTCTGGGTCGATTAATCCGGTAGGGCGAATCAGTTGTTCAGCAATTTGACTGCTTGTTTCGATTTCATACGGCCCTGGGGTTGCGGAAACAAAAATAACTTGACTGAGGCAGGATTCGATTTCATCAAACCGGAGCGGCCGGTTGTCTAACGCTGATGGTAGCCGAAATCCGTAATTGACGAGTGTCTCCTTTCGCGCCCTGTCACCGCGATACATCCCTCGCAATTGCGGAATAGTAACATGCGATTCGTCGATAAACAGCAGAAAATCCTCGGGGAAGTAGTGAATAAGGCAATACGGGGGCTGGCCGGGCTGCAACCCGGAAAGGTGGCGTGAATAGTTTTCAATCCCTGAGCAGTAGCCGACCTCTCTTAGCATTTCCAGGTCAAACCGGGTACGTTGTTCAATCCGCTGCGCTTCAAGAAGTTTATTCTCTTTCTTAAACTCTTCAATCCGTTGTTGAAGTTCAAGTTCAATATTAATCAAGGCGTCGTCAAAAATTTCTGCATCGGTCATGAAATGTTTGGCGGGATAAATCTCAAGGGAATCCAATTTTGAGACAACCTCGCCGGTAGTGGTATCAATTTCAGCGATTCTATCCACTTCGTCGCCAAACAATTCAATGCGATAAGCGGTTTCTTTATATGCGGGGAACACCTCAATGACATCACCGCGGGCGCGGAATGTTCCTTGCCAGAACTCTACATCGTTGCGTGCGTACTGAATATCGACTAATTCTCGTAGAAACCTGTCGCGTCGGAGAATCTGTCCTATTTGTATGTCAATTTTCTGTCCATCAAATTCATCTGGGGAGCCGAGTCCGTACAGACAAGAGACACTGGCAACAATGATGACATCGCGTCGGGACATTAACGATGCGGTTGAGGCAAGGCGCATCCGTGTGATTTCTTCGTTAATGCGAACATCCTTTTCAATATAGGTGTCTGTAGACGGAATGTATGCCTCGGGTTGGTAGTACTCATAATCACTGACGAAGTAGTGGACGGCGTTATTTGGAAAAAACGTTCGGAATTCGTTGTAAAGCTGTGCGGCGAGTGTCTTATTGGGTGAAATAACGAGCGTTGGAGATTGGACGTTCTGAATTAAATTCGCCATCGTGTAGGTTTTCCCCGAGCCTGTCACGCCAAGGAGTGTCTGCGCCGTATCGCCACGTTGGATTCCTTCTGTGAGTTGTGCTATGGCTTTCGGCTGATCACCTTGTGGCGTGAATTCGGAGTGGAGCTCAAATTTGTGAGAGGATATTTCATCATTAACAACGTACTTTATTTTCTCTCGCATCTTTATATTCCTTTTTTTCCTGGATGAAAGCGATAAGAACGGCAAATTACGATGGAATGCACGCCCCGCATTCCACGGAGAAGGATTTCCCAAGCTTAATCTGGCGAGATGATAGCTAGTTCTTCGTTCATACATACAAGATTTGGAGGATACTATCTTCTTTGATGTATATATCTGTTGAAGCTTATATGATATTATACCATATTTTTTCTGAAATTTGTAGGGTATTATTCGTGTTTTCGTGGATGTGATAGATTGCGGCTATGGAAAGGAATATTCGGAAAGCGAAGGGTGTTTCAAAAAGTGATGTAAAGCAAGGCAAGGATTTCAAGTTCGGCAAAATCGAAACCGCTTGCCTTGCGCTACGGTAACTAACGGTGGCGTGGGCAGAGATGCTGAGGTTCCTTGCCTTTGATAAATGGCTCGTTGCTGATATTTCCCGGTGGACATTTTCCTACCCGATTTACAGCTCCGGTTTTTTTGTCAATTTCCCGGAAAATAATATTATCCGGGACAGGGAATTCTTTTTCGGGTCCTCTAGACGCGTCAATCATGAAACGTGCCCAGATAGGCAATGCTGCCCAGGCGCCTTGTTGATTATAATTCCGGCGATTGCGACGTTTTTCATCGAAACCTACCCAGACTCCGACAACCAAATCCGTTGTATAACCGACGAACCATGCATCGACGTAGTCATTGGTGGTGCCGGTTTTGCCGGCGGCTGGGCGTGTCAGTCCCATTCGTCCGGCCCGTTTGCCGGTGCCATTCGTCATGACATTCTGCAAAAATGATGTTATCTGGTACGCTGTGCCTGCGTCTAAGACGTGAGTCCGCTCGGGTTGGTAATCCTTTGGTGGATAAATAATCTGCCGATCTGAGTTTACCACATACTCAATGTGAACCGGATTTACCTTAATTCCCCCGTTTGCGAAAATCCCGTATGCCGATGTTAGTTCAAGGACAGTGAGCCCTGATGCTCCCAAGGTGAGAGCAGGTTTTGGATTCATGTAACTCTTAATGCCCATTCGCTTCGCCATTGCCACAACTCGATTTATCCCGTCCCAGATGCCATTTTTTGCTACGGGTGTCTCTAGAACTGCCCTTGCTGTCGGTACATTAATAGAGTTCGTAAGGATATCTCGGACGTTAACAGGTATTCCTTTAAATCTACTGTAGTTGCGCGGGTACCATTTTGGCTGTCCTGGAGCGGGAACGATTCCCCACCGTTCATCCATAATCGGCGTGGCAGGTGTTACAATAGGGTTAGCTCCGTCTAATAGGGCAGCGAAAACAATCGGCTTAAATGCGGATCCGGGTTGGCGTTTTGCGCCTGGGTTATCAACAACGGCGCGATTGTAAAAGTTAATCTGGGAATTCGTGATGTTGTAATCCCTGCCGCCTACCATCGCTTTAATATGTCCTGTCTTCGGTTCAAAGGCTACCAGTGCGGCTTGCAAGTAACTGTTAATTGCGTCGATGCCGTGAGGGTTTCTTTTATTGGTATCGTAATCGGGCAATCCGCTTTTATACTTGACATCCATGTATCGCAGATGCGCTGCGACGGCTTTTTCTGCAACCGCTTGCATGGACATATCTATGGTGGTGTAAACCTTTAATCCGCCGCTATAGAGCTGCTCTCTTAGGTTAGGTAACTTGCCCAGTTCTTGCTCGACGTAATCAAGAAAATGCCCGGCCTCCTTCCATAATTTTCTGGTACCGCTTTTGCGCGAAGTTTGTTGTATGAGAGGGGCATTGATGCTAGTAAGGTATTCCGTATCTGTGATAAACCCTTCGTTTAACATTCTATCTAAGACTAAATCTCGTCGATTTTTGGAGGCCTTTGGATTATAAATCGGAGAATAATCGCTGGGCGCCTTAGGGAGTGCGGCCAACACCGCACATTCTTGGAATTCGAGTTCGGAGACCTCTTTTCCAAAATATGCCATTGCGGCTTGCTGTACCCCGTGCGCCGTTTTTCCTCGGTGTGTCCCTAAGTCAACGTAGTTGAGATACCGTTCAAAAATTTCATCTTTGGAGAAGGATTTCTCAATTTTCACGGCGAGCAGCATCTCTCTCATTTTACGGACGTACTCTCTCTCCCGTCCGAGGTAGATATTTCGTGCCAACTGTTGTGTAAGCGTACTCGTCCCGCTCAAGCGTCTCCCTTGCAATAGTTTTCTGCTGATAGCACCGGTGAGCCGGATGAGATCGACGCCCCAATGGTTGTAAAATCGTCTGTCTTCAATGGCAATGAACGCGCCGGTGAGCTTGTCGGGCATCTCTGTAAGCGGAATAAGGCGGCGTGTCGCGCCTTCGTCAGCGAGTTCTGCCAGCAATTCAGGTTCAAGGAAGAAATTCTGTCGTATGGAGCCTTCTGTATTGCGTATGGATGCAATTTTCCCTGATTTCACTGAAATCTGCACGTGTCCTGCTTCTACGTTGAGATGTGGATATTCAAATTCACGCAGATGGATGAGAACTGTGCCACTTCTTTCCGATTTTTCTCCGTCTAATTTAGAGGCATACGTTCCTGGCCCGGTGATTTGCGGAATGACCTGTTTTACCTTTTGGTAGCCAAGCTTCTCCAATTTTTCTATCAAGAAATCAATTTTGTCATTCTCTTGTACCTTGCAAACCGAAGAATATACCTCTAAGTGTTGCTGCCATATTTGGACATCGACGTATTCTAACTGATCGAATTCAATATTGCGCACATCTTCCCAACACGCAAGTATAAAGCCGCCTGCAAATCCAATCCCTACAAAACCGGCGATAAATCCGAGAATGCATATTCCAAAATTCAGCGTAAGCATCCCTTGAAAAAAGGCCTGTAAAAATCGACGCATTTTAGACTCCAATTTTTTAATCAATGATAACGGTAGCGAATTCAGCGGGAATGCGCACCTGCTATTCCGCTAGTGGAAAGCCTCGTGCCTTACTTCCTCAAAGACACTTTGGATGTCTTGATAGGATGCGCGTGTAATTTCGCGGATAGCATTCCGTTCAACTTATGGGGTCCGGGCTACATTTGCTTTCCGGACTCGTTTGATCGTACATCCAATTGCTCTAGTCTTTTTCAGTTCCTTGGGGAGATCTTGCCCAGTAACGACAAGTTCCAAGACGGTTTGTAGATAATGCTTCGTCGGCTTTTCGCGTTTATTGTCAATAGCTCCTCGATAACAAAGGACGCGTTCTTTATCGAGGACAAAAGCTTCCGGTGTCCGTCGAGCACCGAAATAGTCTGCGATTTTGTTTTCCGGGTCCTTCAACACAGGAAATTCAAATTTGTGTACTTTACTGTATTTAGCAATCTCTTCAACCGTCTCTTGCTTATTTGAATTGAGCCCGATAAATTGTACCTTCTTTTCGTTGTATGTGTTAAACAAGGTGGTGATACGCTCAACGTAGTCGGTTGCTATTGGACATTGCGTGGCGAGAAATAGCACAACGATTGCTGTTTTTTCTTCACTCAGTTGCTTCAAAGAATAGGGTGTGCCATCTGCATCCTTGAGGGTAAAATCTTTGACAACGGCATCGCGTCTCACCGTATCTGCCTTATCTTTGCTGATTCCATTGAGTGAGGAAATGACAATTAAGAAGCCAATTAGGGTTATATTGCGAATGAAATTTATCAATTTTTTCATTTTTAAGTGTTTCCTCCCAAATTAAGACGTTAAAATAGGAATACGGTTGCAATCGGGTTATTTTTCCTTGCATTCTTAACTTACATATAGCATAATATTAAGCATAAATCGATTTTTATGAAAGGAGGCTTCCATCATGGCGAAGAAATTGACGGCAAGACAGGCTCAGGTTCTAACCTATATTAAGACTCGCATCAATGAAGATGGTTACCCCCCCACGGTTCGCGAAATTGGTTCGGAATTCGGTTTTTCGGAGAAAGCGGCACATGACCATCTCAGCGCGCTGGAGAAAAAGAAGTATATTAAGCGTGTTCCTGGAAAACCGCGGGCGATAACAGTGCCGGGACGAGATATCAAAGAGGTTCCAATCGTTGGGCGCGTTGCTGCAGGCACGCCGCTCTTCGCATCTGAAAACCTCGACGGGGTCCTTCCTGTTCCGGCGCGTCTGGTAAATAATCAAGATTGCTTTGCCCTGCGCATTATCGGTGACAGCATGAGCGGCGCCGGTATTTTAGAGGGCGATTTTGTTATCATAAAAAAACAGCCGGACCCAGAACCGGGGGATATTGTCCTCGCTCTTATTGAAGATGAAGCAACGGTTAAACGTTTCTTCATTGAGGGGGAACAGATTCGTCTGGTGCCAGAGAATCCGTCCCACAAAACGCGTATCATTAATATTGATGATGTTCAAATACTCGGCAAAGTCGTCGGGCTGCATCGTGAGATGTAATTTTTTGATTTAACCTGCTGTTACAAGGGATTCCGCACGATAAGGGGGTACGAATGAATCTTGAGGCTCATTTGTTCGTACCCTACTTTACTATGGTGATAGACCCCCAGCTAAAGCATAGGGGCTTCCGCAAAGTGATGCGAAAGCGTTTGTGGATTTCAGAAGCGTAGCGCGAAACCGCCGTTTCGCGGACTGGTTGCTTCAACGGAGTAGCCAACGATTTTGCCAAGCAAAACAGTCGGTCTTACGGCTCCTAAACCAAAGGAAGCTACCCCTTCCTTGAGAATGTTCATCGCAGCGTTTTGGTCTCTATCCAAGTGCGTCTTACACGTTGGACACGTCCATTCACGGACTGCTAACGTGAGATTATCGTTTTTATGATTACAAACAGAACAGCTTTTACTTGTCGGAGAATACCGACTTATCTTCAGCACAGCGCGTATCCGCTTTTTGCTCTGGTGTTTAAGTTTCTGCATGAACTTACCAAAGCCACCATCGGAAACCTGTTTACCCCAAAGCCGTTTCATTCCGTCAAGATTAAGGTAGAAAAAAAACAGAATATCAAACTGACGACACAAATCTATCGCAAGTTTCCAATGGTAGTCGGTTCTCTGATTTTCAGTCTTTTTATGAATACGCGCAACCTTTTTACGTTCACGCTCCCTGTTATGAGAACCTTTGACTTTACGGGAATGCGCTTTTTGTGCGTTCGCTAACTTATCAGCGTTCTGTGTGTAGAACATCGGAGAACCGTAGCGTTCACCATCACTGCCAGTCAGGAAGTCTTTGATACCCATATCGAACCCTTCAGCTTTACCTGTCTTGGGTTCGGGGGTGACTTCGCTATAGTCTTCAGTGAGTGTAAGATACATATCTCCGAGAGCGTCTCTTGTTACTTGAACCTGTTTGATTTTTCCTGCTATGGTTCTGTGTAAGGCAAAACGATACCAATGTCCGTTGAGACGAATACGATACGTTGGGTGATTTATGAGTTTTTCTGTTTCGGTAGTAGGCATTCTAACTTAATCTGTTCACCACGAAGCGTCATACCTTTGTGTTTCTGACACGACTTGAATTGCGGATGTCCTCTGCCGCAAAACGGCGGTTTTGCCCTACGCTCGAGTGTTTTCATTTCTCTGAAAGATTGTGCTAAACGCTTCACAACATTTTGTAGCGCCCACGAGTAAGGGATATTCCAATGCTTGTGTTTCTCAAGTTTCTTGAGTGTCGTCAAATGAGCAGACATTTTGGAATAGGAAAGCCCTTTACCATAGCGACGGTAATATCGCATACACAACGCAATGAAGTGGTTTCGCACAACACCGCAGATATTACACTCGTCATGCAGACGCTTCAGAGAGTTATCGTAAAAAAGTTTATGTTTCGTGTTTCTCATGGGATATCAAGTATCAAGTTTTTAACCCCTATCAAGTGGGTAGGCAGACACGTAGCCTTGCGACTACGCTTGACATGTCTGCCAACTTGATACGATTAGTATACCATATTATGAGGCGAAAGTCTAAGTTATTTTCGACGCAACTCTAGACGGTGTCTACATCCCCCAGCTAAAACAAGGGGGTTTTGACACCGAAGAATTTGATAAAAAATCGCCTGGAGCGGCTTCGTCTAAAAATTGAGATATTCTGTCAATTCATGCAGATGGTTCAACCGTACATCCACCATGTTGGGGTTTGGACACGCCTTTGTCTCACCTCCAACGAGCCATGCAGTCCACATCCCGGCCCCTTTTCCGCCTAGCATGTCTGGTCCGTAACTATCGCCTACATATACTGCCTCTATTGGTGAAATGCCTAATTCTGACAGAGCAAACTGAAAGATGCGGGCATCCGGCTTCGTAACACCCAAGCGCGTGGAATCAACAATAACATCCAATAAAGGTGAGAATTCATATTCATCGCACCACCCGCGGGTATTGCCAAAATTATTACTGATGACAGCAAGTTGATAGGTTCCTCGGAGTCCCGCCAACCATCGGCGATTTTGCGCAAGGCTCATGGCGGCATCTTGACAAAACCATTCAACATACTCATCCTTCAATTCTTTACTTAATCCGAGTCGTTGATAAATCCCCGTCGCAATCGCGTCCGCGGTTTCTCTTAATGTGCAACGCGCCGCCGGCCCATCTTTGGCTATATCCAGAGGTACCATGGAACCGCCCTGGTACCTTGGGCTGACGGCTGAAACCCCATCTAACGCAAATGCTGCCACGGACGCTTTATCCGCTTTATCAAATGCTGTTCGCGTAATCTCAGGATGCCGTTCCTTGATAAATCGGTAGGTTCGCTCCAACCAGTGGATACCGTTTCCGTCTAAAGTTCCCCCGAAATCGAATATTAGCGCGCGGATGTTTTTCATCATTGCCCCTTATCTGTTTTTTTGAAGTGCTTCGAGTACGTCTTTTGTTGTAATTGATGTCATGCATAAATGCGGTGAATTTTGTCGATGACACGTCCGTTTGTAGCACGGACGGCAGGATATTGGCTTTTCCAGTACAGTATGACAACTCCCGAAAGGTTTGTGGCGTGTCGGTGTAGTGGGGCCGAATAGGGAAACTGTCGGAGTCCCAACGGCAGCGGCAATGTGCATTGGCCCACTATCGCATGTAAGGTACACCGTGAGACGTTCAACGAGGGCGCCCAATTGTAGGATCGTTGTCTTCCCGACGAGATTAACTAATCGCGGATATGTCCGCTTAATGGATAGAGAATCGTCTTGATAACATAAGCGATGCAATGTCTCCGCTATTTCTCGCTCTCCGGAAGCGCCCGTTAAAACAATTTTTGCTTGAGGTTCAAGCCGCGCAATCTGTTGGATAACGGTTGCGAAATTCTCAACCGGCCACCGTTTCGTTCTCCACGTCGTGCCTAAATTGATACCTACAAGTTGCTGAGACGATGAAACGCCCTCTGCTTGAAGAAGTCGTTGAATCGATTGCTTGTCCGCTTCCGTGTGCCAAAACTGTAAACGAGGCGCTATCGGTTTCGATTCAAGATTAGAGACGGCTCTCACCGGTGCCGTATTTATACCGAGTAATTGGATGACTCTCAGATAGCGATATACCTCATGTACATCAGTGTTATCAACGCAAGATGCGGTTAGGAGGATACCGCGGCAGTTAACCTGAGTACCAATGCGTATTGGTACGCGTGCGAGAAAAGGGACAAGCGCGTTTCGCAGTGAAGTCGGATGCAACACAACGGCAAGGTCAAACATCTGTTCGCGGACCTGTTTCGCCAACCGGTTGATGGAAAAAAAAGAACGTTGCGCTCGCCCGTGCTTAGATTTCGTATCAACAAGAGATGCATCAATGTAAGGGTGTGTTTTCATCAAATCTGCCACATGCGGACGCAACCATAAAGTTACGTATGATTCCGGATACGCCTGTTTCAATACGCGTAAAGCCGGGGTGAGCAGCACCATATCTCCTATCCAGCCGCCCGTTTGGCACACGAGGATTTTTTGCATGTTTTGGTTTGTGCATCCGCTGGTTCTTGTAAAAGCATCTGAATTAAAAACTCGCGCTTACAAGAATAAAAAACGACGGAACTAGGAAAAAAAGAACGGGTTGGACCACGCCTTTTTACCTGTCTCATCTGTCACTTCAACTCGGACGTATTTTGTGTTTTCAGGAACCTGATAAGCTGCTTCTGTCAACAGTTCCCCTTTGGGGGGAAGAATTCGTCTCCCGCGGCTGCATTCCGCCTTGAAAACAATCGATTGGGCAGGAGAGGACTTAACGTTTATTTGGCCGTTAGAGAGGGTTATATCCACGATTTCTGGGCCGAGAGTAGAATAAAAGGCCCCGGAGCGTAATGCCCCCATGATACTCTCAAGGGTTAGTGAAGCGGATTTTACCATTATCCACCCGTGGAAGCAGTCGTGTTCAACGCCGTGTGCATCGTCAGAAGCGATGCCAAATACTGGGCCCCCTCTATCTAAAAGGTCGTCCCACGCTTGTTCAGAGACCCCTTTTCCGATACCCATGCAAGTATCATTATAAACTTCAACGGCGAAATAGCCGCGTAAGGGCAGATAATCTGTAACGGTATGCCCGCACCAGTAAGGATGGCATAGAACTGCCTCGCCGCCTTGTGCTTTAATATCGTCAAGCACGGCGTTCGGATGCATCTGCGCACAATGCACCGGCTCATGGATATTAATCGCTACAATGTGGTACGTCCCGCCACCATACGGATTGGTAGGATGAACTTCGCTTCCTGATATTGCCAAAAAATTGGGAGTTGTATAAGCGTCCACATCGTTCACCTTCCGATGGTCTGTAATAACTAGGAAATCATAGCCTTCATCACGATATGCCGCGAACCTGTCCGTAATCGAAAGTTTTCCATCGGACTCCGTGCTATGCGAATGCGTATTCCCGCGGTACCACTGCCCTGCTTGTTGAAAAGGATTTGTATTCAACATTGCTAAACTCCTTTTTGTCTATAAATTCGCTTAGACTTGTGAATCAAGGTGGAATGCGCGGATAGCATTCCGCCGATATGAATGTTCCTTAGCGTCACGCATCAGAGCGTTTTCGGCTTATCCGTTCAGAATTGCCTGGGGTTTTGTTCAAAGGATTATAAAAAGTAAGCAGTTTCTATTTTTTAGGATTCATGGCACAACGTTTTCGCTACTGAAGTGCATCCTGAAGCCCATATTAGTAAAGTCTATCACATTTTCAGCGGTATTGTCAACTCATCCTACACGATGAATATGCATGCGGGTTCATTGAGATTGAGGTTTCCAAAGCGAGACTGCAGCGGCTACGCGATGATTGGAAAGGATATGATGTATCCCAATTTGCGAAAGAGCTACTACGCTTCCTTGACAAAATGTGTATTTTTTTCTATCATAAGGGTATCGGTGCTGGAAACCTATATGACAACAGACCGGCAGGGCAGTGTTCTCTTTTCAGAGGTGCGCTACCGGTAGATTCAGTATTAAATGCTTAATCTTCATTCAGAGCCCCTTGATAAGACTTGTGGCGATGCGGCCCTTGCCCTCGCCATAGGTCCCCAAGCACCACCAGTGCATACGGATGAACACAATGACCTCGCTAAAAATAACCGTGCTTTCACGAACAATCACATTTTTTTTCGCTGGTTGGCTGTTCTTGTTCGCGGGTACGACAGTTTCCGTTGACGCGAAAATCGTCTTTTGTGTCGATGGTGATATTTTCGTCATGAACGATGACGGATCCCGCAAACGCAGACTCACGCACAATACAACAACGTTAGACTCGGATCCCCGCTGGGCGCCGGATGGCACACAGATCGCTTTTACGCGAGACATGGATAAGACGAAGAGGCAAACGACGGCGGAGGTGTTTCTCATGAACTCAGACGGCACAGCCCCGCAACGCCTCACCCATAACAACGTCATTGATGCGTATCCATCTTGGTCGCCGGATGGCACACAGATGGCCTTTGATAGTACCCGCAGTGGAACATGGGAGGTGTTCGTCATAGAACTGGCGTCCCGCACGGTGACACAGATAACAAATGGCGGAGAGGATGTCCCTTCCGCTGCTCCGGACTGGTCCCCTGATGGCACGCAAATGACTTTTGAACGGTTCATCCGAGTTCCAAACGGGATCGGCCCGAAAACCATCTACGTCATGGATGCCGATGGGCAGCACCAGCGCCCTATCCTCCCCCACCCCCCGCTTGACGGCCCCCTGACGCTTCGCTTCTTTCCGAAATGGTCGGCAGACGGACAGCGTATCCTCTTTGCTGAAGTGCAATGGTTTCCCGATGGAGATGTCGAGAAACTCATTATTCAACGAATCGGGGGCGGGAAAAAAGTAATTGACGATGTTAATGACAGACTGGGGAACAAATGGTTAGGGGCAGGCGCGAGTTGGATGGAGAATGACCGTGCAATACTTTTCTCACTAAAGCTAATGGATAAACCCACCCCGAATTATGACCTCTATCGGTATACGTTTGAGACGCGGGGACTTCGACGGTTGCCAAGCGAGCCGAGTGATGAGAAGTGGCCGGACTGGATAGGAGGCGAGTTATCGGTTTCACCGCACGGGAAGTTGACGACACAGTGGGGCGAGATAAAGCAAGCAGATCATGAGCCTCGGTGAAGTCGTTTATAGAGAAAGCAAACAGGTGAGACTTTCGTCGAAAAAGATCGGCGCATCGCTATCAAACTTTCGGTGAAAATCCATAATCGTATGGACTTCGGGTATATCACCAAATTGCGCCATTTTCTGATGATACGTCGCGTCATATAACGCGTCCGTGTCCATACCTTCAAGAATCAAAGTCCTGCGAGGATCAACTCACTTCTTTTAAGGTGTCCATGTTCGGCAATCACGGAGGCTTGCCAATAGTAGAAGTAGCCATCCGTCTCGGTGAACTGCCCTTCAGGGATGTTACCCACGCTTTGAATGCGCATCCACAACGCGAAAAGAAAAAGAAAAACCAGACCCGCGGTGAGACTAATGTTCTTTATCAACTGCGTATTTATAGATAAATTCTCCAAGGTGTTCAGCGATCTCTGGGTAGGAAGGAGGTCCACAGCTTTTCTTGCCTGCCGGAAACCTATCTATTGTCTTCATGTCGTTACCGAGTTAAAATTTCTGTATAAAACCATTTTCGGTAAGGGTCTTTAACACATTACTGAAAATCTCATTTGTCTGGGTTGGATCGCTGACCGTTGAACTTATCATACGTCTGAATTGGTCGAAGTATTCACGTTGTTCATTTGCCGAAGATGCGTTGAGTTGTTCAACTAATAGAGGTATCACCATATTTTTTACTGCCTCGTCGTCAGCACCGCTATTCTCCAAGGAAAGGATTTGAGAGATCATCGAATCCACGGTTTCTACTTCTTCGACTATAGCCTTGGAACTTTTTTCGAGTTCTGCGTAACGCTTTTTCAGTTCTGCTACCTCGGCGAGTGCTTTCGCTCTTTTTCGCCGTTCTGCCTCCGCGTTTTGTTTCGGATGCACCTGTTGAACCGTTTCTGATGAAACGGTTGAACCTTCTGTGCCTGTATCAATAGATGCACCTGATGATGGAGAGGAAAGTGATGTTTCTTCTCCAACAGCCTGATTCTCATTGGTATTACGAAGATGAGTCTCGTGTACAGACGTGTGGCTGGATTTAGTAGTCTCCTCGATCTCTTTTGTCTCGGGTATTGTGCTGCGATACACCTTGACAGGCTCAGCGTTGAGTCGAGGACGGACGACACCAAGATACCACGAAAGCCCTCCGACACCAATCAGAGAGATTGCTGCAATGAATCCCCACATTGGCAACCGGAACCTATGGTAAGTTTCGCTGGGGCTGAATAGATTCATCCAAATACCGTTTTTTTGCTGCTTCATCCGTTATTGCTCCCTGAGTCCACACCGTGGGATTCTACACAGAGTCTATAGCTCTCATTAGCTTCTTCCATTAGCGGATAGTAAAAATCTTATTGGCTTCCTCAAGTCCGATATCGCGCACTAAGTTGGCGTGATATTTCAGTATATACTGCTCGCGATAAGGCAAGGGGAGTTCATTGGTTGTCACTAAAAACTCCATCGGACGTTCCGCTAAACGCTTCCTGACATATTTAGCTTCCTTCTCCTCTTCCGCTGTTGGAGACGGATTCTGATTATAGGATGCTGCGAAATCCGAGAGTTCATCGCCTTCAGCGTTATAAGCGTCGAGCCATTTTTTATAAGTCGTCAGTACCTTTAGAGTGGCTCTCTTAGAGTCCGTATCTCTTTTTGATGCTCTAAGAACTTCGAGCTCTGCTTGAAGTTCTTCTATAATGCCTTGACGTTCTTCTATAACGCCTTGACGTTCTTCTATAGTTCTTTGAGCCTCAGCAAGCCGCTCTTCTAACAGGTGTCGCTTTTCATGACTGGACAAGCCGTCAAGATCCGGCATAGATGTGTCAACGGTGCTAGTCTCAAATGACATTGCAGCTGTGCTGGGAACCGGTACTTTTTCAGGGGTGTCCTCGACATCGGGGGGGAGGGGATTCACCCGCGCACGTAACGGCGTGGTTGTCTTGTAAATCACAATCGGTTCGTCTGGCACATCTGAACGCAACGAGAAGAAACCTACTGCACAGATGACCACGAACAGAATCCCGATTGGAATGTAAAACTTTTTTCTAAGCATTAGATATGCTCCTTTATTGCTTTCGACACACGTCTGTGTCGCGTTGAATTCAACTGATATTAGGTGCTAACCTAAAAATATTTAGAGGCAGCCATCTCAAAAAACGGTTTTACACGTCCTGTGAAAAATCGTCAACAAAAAAAGAAAATATCAGCGTTGCACATCCGAAACATCCAAAGGGGATTGCTCCCCCTTTTTTTTACGTCGATGTTTCGTTTGCGAGGACGGCATCAAGCACCTGCTTTCGTTTCGCAGCGCGGAACTCCTCTTGGAGACTCTTCCATTCCTCAATATGATACGTCATTGTGAAAAAAATAACACGCATAAAAATCAGGTCTCACTCGCAGACATCAAAGTGAGTGTTTACCAAAACACGTCTGACACGACCGGCAGCGTTGTCACGCTTTCTGACGTCATTAAACGCATACGAGACGTTGCGCGCAGTCTTGATGAAAAGACGCGACACTGCAACGTTCTCGCTCAAACCGAACCGAAAAAATACAAATCCTACAAAGAGAAGAGCCTCCCCGCGGCAACTTTCTCCGGCATCTTCCCAAAATGCAAACACCAAGCAAAGCATTTGCAACAGCATTCCGGGGAGGGCGTGCTTGATGCGGAACTCATCCAGAACCATTTATTTCTCCGTTAAAACGGGCCCGACATCACAAACCTCCTCGGTAGAAGGGTCTCTTCTTTTAGACGCTCGCGTTGCCCAGTTACAAGCTCCTTTTCGAATCTGATAACATGTCGCAAACTAAATGGCGCTGTGGAACATGAAAAAACGGTTGACAATAATGCCAAATTGTGATATAATTTTCAAGGGAATGGAAGATGAAATTTGCACGAGATATGCACAAGAACGTTCATGCTAGATAGCCCTGAACGCTTCCTTCGACGAAAGATTGTGATAAAATTGACACTTTGGAGAAATCTTATGAAATCTTATAGACAAATTGTTGAAGATGCAAAAACAGAAATTCCAGAAGTGTCTGTCGCTGACGTGAAATCGGAGCAGGATGCTGGCAGTGACTTCGTGCTGCTGGATGTCCGCGATGAAGATGAATATCGCGCCGGATATATCCGGGATGCGGTTCACGTCACGCGCGGCATGCTTGAATTTTCTGTTGAGAACTACATTCCAGAACGGGACAAGAAGGTAATTGTCTATTGTGCAGCAGGGCTCCGCTCTTTGCTTGCAGCAAAGTCACTACGTGAAATGGGATATACCGACACCCTCTCAATGGCAGGTGGGTATAGGGACTGGGCATCTGCGGGATATCCAACGGCACAAGACAAACCGATGAGCAACGAACAGCTCGAACGGTATAGCCGGCACTTTATGTTAACTGAAGTCGGTGAAAGAGGGCAATCTAAACTTCTTGATGCCAAAGTGTTAATGGTGGGTGCCGGCGGGTTAGGCTCGCCGGCCGGGGTTTACCTTGGGGCAGCGGGCGTAGGACATCTCGGTGTCATTGACTCAGATGTCGTTGAATTGAGTAATCTGCAACGTCAAATTCTCCATCGGACTGAGGCGGTTGGGACACCGAAGGTCCAATCCGCGACGACAACTATCAAATCACTTAACCCGGATGTAAACATTACCCCTTATAACCTCCGATTAACAGCAGACAACGTTGAAGAGATTTTTTCGGCGTATGACGTGATTGTTGACGGATGCGATAATTTCGCAACGCGTTATCTCGTGAATGACGCCGCGGTATTGATGAATAAGCCGATTGTGCACGGAAGTATCTTCCAGTTTGAGGGACAAGTCTCACTCTTTAAACCGCATGAGGGTCCTTGCTATCGGTGCATGTATCCCACACCCCCACCGCCGGGGCTGGTACCTAGCTGAAGCGAGGCGGGCGTCCTGGGCGTGCTCCCAGGCGTAATTGGGGTTATGATGGCAACTGAAGCGATTAAATATATTATCGGTATTGGCGAAACGCTTATCGGCAGGTTGATACTGTACGAAGCCCTTGGGATGACATACCGTGAGCTCAGAATTCAGCGAGATGAAAATTGCCCCCTCTGTGGCGAAAATCCGAGCATTACAAAATTGATTGACGATTACGATGCGGCAGTGAATCATACCGAAACAGTCGCGCCCGCTGCCGGTTAACAAAGGAGAATTGATAATGTTACCTTGTCCAGATTGCAACAACCCACTCACGCAGTTTCCAATTGAACGAGACAATGTTAACCTTGTCAGTTGCGACGGCTGCTATGGCGTTTGGGTTGTCCACCTCGGCGACGAGCTGGAGCGGGTAGATAACGTCACCTTTAATGAACTCGTTGAGGCTTATGGAACCGAATATCCCATTGATGTTGAACCGCGTAGCGTGACGCTTCCTGAAGCTGTCGAAGATGCACTCATGTAGCACTGTAGAGACATCAACACGGCGATAAACATTTTGCGGGCAGGGATAGCCGTTACCTAACGATATACCTTGTATCCACTTTGAAGGATACAGGGGAAATGCCGGCCGGTGGAGCGAAAATGCTTTGGGTGGACGCTTTGAGAAAACGGAGTTGGGGAGTGAATGGTGGGAACGTTGTATCCAAAGGATACGATATTCTCCCTATTTCCTCAACCGCAGTGGCTATGAAACCGAAGCCCACGCCTTTAGGCGTGGGGTGCTATCACAAAAGAGGAAAGCGGTATCAAAACCATTTCGTTTCTTGTTTCAGAACGTACGCGCGAGCACAAGATGCTCTTTGGGAACGATTGCCTTAGTGCAATGCGATTCAAGCGTCCAAGCAACATGCTTGCTGCAAATCTGAGAAAAAGGTGTACCCGCAAAACGTGCTCAAAATTTGACTTTTGCTTGCAAAAATGGTATCATACATTATATTCTATATGGTATCATAACATTATATTCTATACGGACAAACACCGAAGATAATAATTAGGAATAAGCCCTGGGAGCGATACTAGGGAATCGCATGAGAACTATCTGACAAGATTTATCCCTGTGTTACCGCATCATGATTTTTGCGTTACCGCAGCATAATTTTGAGGTGTACTGCACCCGACGAAAATATGGAAACGGCATACGGAACAGAAAGTAAGATTATCGAACTCAAACCGTTCACCGATGAGATGGTGGTGAACATGGGACCGCAGCATCCAAGCACGCACGGTGTTTTACGCCTGGAATTGAGGTTAGAGGGCGAAGTCGTGCGTGAGGCGATTCCTCATATCGGATATCTCCATCGCTGTTTCGAGAAACATTCAGAAAATCTCTCCTATCCACAAATTATCCCGTTTACCGACAGGATGGACTACGTCGCGGCAATGAACCAAAATTGGGGATTCTGCCTCGCCGTTGAAAAATTGTTGGCGGCAGATGAGAAACGGAACTTTGTTGTACCGGAACGGGCGGAATACTTGCGAGTGCTTATCTGTGAATTAAATCGTATTGCGAGTCACCTCCTTTCATTCGGCACGTATGGCATGGATCTTGGCGCGTTTACACCGTTTCTCTACGCCTTCCGCGACAGGGAACGGCTACTCCTGCTTTTTGAAAAGGTATGCGGCGCACGACTCACCTACAACTACATCCGAATCGGTGGTGTCTCAGAAATCATCCCGATGGAACCGGGTTCAATCACCGAGCAGAATTTCTTAGATGAAATAGAACAGTTTCTTGATTATTTTGAACCGATGATTGACGAGTACAACGAGCTGTTGACCAAAAATAGCATCTTCAGTGAACGGACTACCAGGGTAGCTGTGATGTCGGCAGAGATGGCACTGAGTTACGGGGCGACGGGACCGAATCTGCGTGGCTCCGGGTTCGATTGGGATTTGCGGCGAGACGAACCGTATTCTATCTATGATAGGCTGAAATTTGATGTGCCTGTCGCAACGGATGTTCCAGAATTGGGGGCTATCGTCGGCGATTGTTGGAGCCGTTACAAAATTCGGATGGAAGAAATGAAACAGTCCATTCGGATTGTCCGGCAGATTTTGGCGGAAGGGCTCCCAGATGGTCCGGTAATGGCAAATTTAAAAGCCGTTCGCCCGCCAAAAGGTGAAATCTATTTCCGCAGTGAAGCACCACGTGGGGAACTCGGCTTCTATATCATTAGTGACGGAACACCTAAACCTGTCCGCGTTAAAGGACGTTCCCCGTGCTTCAGTGCATTGAGTGCGCTACAAGAATTAAGCCGCGGGCTGATGGTAGCAGACATCATCGCAATTATCGGCAGTATTGATATTGTGATGGGGGAAGTGGATCGATAGATATTGGAGGCTTGAATAAGCAGATATATTTTGCTATGGTATTGATGAACTTTATGCAGACAACACAGTAAGGAGATTAGATGCCAGATATTTTTCCTAAGCGTTTCTTTGTACAGGGGCCCGCCGGGGACAATTGGGCGGAAAGATTTATTCAGAATGTTATCGTTCCCATATTACCGGAAGGCGCCGCTGAACATTTTTCTATGGAACTTGGGACTGTGCTTGTCATGTTTGGGTGCGCCGGTATTTTTGTTGCGATTGTTCCACTGCTTCCGCTGGTTTTAGTCCTCGCAGAACGGAAAGTAGCCGCCCGATTCCAGAATCGAACTGGCCCAATGCGCGTAGGGCCCTGGGGACTCCTACAAACGTTGGCAGATGGTGTAAAACTTCTCTTTAAAGAGGATTACATCCCACCTCAAGGCGATAAACTCCTTTTCCTATTTGCCCCTTACGTTATTTTTGCCTGCTCCTTTGCAGTATTCGCTGCAATTCCTTTCGGGCAAAACATCCTTGTCAGCGACTTTAATATCGGCATCTTCTATATCATGGCGATATCGTCGGTGATTGTGATGGGTGTCATTATGGCGGGCTGGTCATCTAACAGCAAATGGTCGCTCTTAGGTTCAATGCGTTCGGCGGCGCAGATTGTTAGTTATGAAATTCCACTCGGACTCTCTATCTTGACCATCGTGATGCTCGTTGAAAGCTTGAACATGCAAGAAATCGTGGCAAATCAATCCGGTGGCATCTCGGATTGGCTCATCTTCCGGACACCGTTTACGTTTATAGCCTTCTTTATCTTCTTTATCTCATCTATCGCTGAGGTGAACCGAACTCCCTTCGATTTGCCGGAGGCGGAATCGGAAATCGTTGCCGGATTCCATACAGAATATAGCGGTATGCGATTCGCGCTTTTCTTTATCGCTGAATACGCGAATATGTTCGCTGTCAGTGCAATTGCCGTCACCCTATTCCTAGGCGGTTGGGAAGGTATATTGCCGGAATTTGCCGTGCTAGGAGGTGGATTCAACCTCCTAGGTGGGTTACCTGGTTTCGTGATTAAAACGATGGGGTTAGTCTTCCTCATGATGTGGCTGCGATGGACACTGCCCCGATTGCGGGTTGACCAGCTTATGAATCTCTGCTGGAAATATTTCATTCCCATTGCGTTCTTTAACATTTTGGGCACCGGAATCTGGGGACTCATTTTTGAACAAGATACGGCACTCAGTACCGGGATTAGTATAGCGATTATCGCGGTTGGGCTTGTCCAAGCGTATGTGATTGTTGGGAAGATTCTCTCGCCTAAGCCGCAAACACAAACAAGTTCCGTTTAAAAGAGAGGAAATGCATCATGGATAAATATTTAAGAAACATCTATAGAGGCGTTTGGACGGTGCTTGTCGGAATGCGAGTGACAATTCGGCAATTCTTTGAACCAAACGTTACGCATCAATATCCATACGAACACGATTTTGAAAAAAAGCAGAACGTCCGAGAGATTCCCAAAGGGTATCGCGGGCAGCTCTACAATCGCATCGAAGATTGTATCGGCTGTAAAAAGTGTGAGATGATTTGTCCCGTTGACTGCATTACGATTACCGGTACCAAACTTCCAAAGGGAGAACGGTTGTGGGATAGTATGAACGTGCTGCATCTGAAGGATGGCCGCGAAATCATCGGAGTTCTTGACGGGGATGAGAAAGAAACATCGAGCAAGACTTTAACTGTTACAAACATCACCTCTCGTCAAGGAGAGCAGATTGTTGCAGACCGTTTTGAAAAATTGGATGATGATAACCGCACTCAGACTTTTTCACGTACAGAAGTCGCCCGGCTTGTGAGACGGAACCCCGTAGTTTTCTACCTGGAACAGTTTGATATTGATATGTCCCTGTGCATGTATTGTGGGCTTTGCACCGAGGTTTGCCCGACAGAATGCCTCACGATGAAAGATTCACTGGCAGGCATTGAGTACTCTACGTTTGACAGGTCGGATTTAATCTTTGAATTTGCCAAGGAAGACATATACGATAAGGGTGATACTGAAACTACTGCATCAGGTTAATGGAATTTGGGAACCCGGTTTTCCGTAATTCAACGAGCATCATCACAAAAGGTTAGTTTAATAGATGGAATTTACACTTAAAACGTTGATTTTTTACGGTTTCTCACTGTTAACGGTTGCATCCGCTCTGGTTGTGGTAACGGTTCGGAACATTGTTCATGCGGCGTTTTCGTTGATGGTGACGCTCTTTGGTGTCGCCGGGCTTTACGTTTTCCTACAAGCGGATTTCCTGGCGGCGACGCAGGTGATTGTGTACGTCGGTGGCATTCTCGTCCTAATTCTATTCGGTGTGATGATGACGAGTGGCCGCTTAGAAATGCGGATTCATATTGAACGGGGCCAGTTGTTTTTAGGCGCCGCTGTGGCGGTAGCGCTTTTTTTACTGCTTCTTACCGTCATCGCCAATACCCCGCAATGGGAGAACCGTGTCGATGATGGAACGGAGCTTGAACCGACAACGGAAAATATCGGCAAATTGATTTTGAATGGGCCGTTCCTGCTTCCTTTTGAGGTAGTGTCGGTGCTGCTGTTAGTCGCGTTAATTGGGGCTGCACTCATTTCTCGAAAAGAGGTGGGAGACGAATAGCCTAGGAATCTAGCCGAAGGTATCAATAGTCAGACAATGACTGGGCTGAAAAGATGAGGAACGCTACGAAAAAATGACCCTGCAACACTATTTGGTAATCAGTGCGCTTCTGTTTACGCTTGGCATTTTCGCTGTGCTGACACGACGGAACGCGATTAGTATATTGATGGGAATTGAGCTCATTCTCAATTCGTGTAATCTTAATTTTGCAGCGTTTTCGCGCTTTGCTACACCGCTTGAAAACATTGATGGTCAGATAATTTCTATTTTTGGTATTGTGCTTGCAGCTGCGGAGGCAGCCGTATTTCTCGCGATTATTCTCGCTATCTACCGCGAATTCGGTAGTATTCGGCCCAACGAGATAGATACGTTAAAAGGTTAAAGGAAAGTTATGACTGTCCCGTTAATTAGTATTATCTTACTCTGCCCGCTCGCCGCGTTTGCTATTTTCGGGCTCCTATCACTGGCAAAACGCCGTATTCCGCGGCAAGACTATATATCGACAGGAGCGATGCTTATCGCGCTCATCTGTTCGCTACTACTTTTACAACAGGTGGCGCCTAAACCAGAAATACACACCGCCGAATGGATTTCCGTCGGGAAGGTTAACTTCTCTATGGGGTTTTACTTGGATAGCGTCACGGTAATTATGTTAATTGTTGTGACGTTGGTGAGTAGCCTCGTGCACATTTTCTCAATGGGCTATATGTCCGGAGACGCGAGGTACTCGCGATTTTTTGCCTACCTTTCCCTCTTTTCGTTCTCAATGCTCTTTTTAGTTGTCTCAGACAACCTACTCGGCATCTATATCGGTTGGGAATTGGTTGGACTCTGTTCATACTTACTCATCGGTTTCTGGTTTGAAAAAGATTCCGCTGCGAATGCGTGTAAAAAAGCATTTTTGACCACGCGTGTCGGCGATATAGGCATGTTTATCGGGATGATGATGCTCTTTTACAGATTCGGGACGCTTGGGCTTCATGGAGATAGTGGAATTTTTGAACTTGCCCCTAAACTACCGCCCGGAGAGATGGCGTGGCTTTCAGTCGCGGGCGTGCTAATTTTTTGTGGCGCGGTTGGAAAATCTGCACAGGTGCCTCTGCATACCTGGCTCCCGGATGCTATGGAGGGCCCGACACCTGTAAGTGCCTTAATTCACGCTGCAACAATGGTAGCGGCCGGTGTATACCTTACCGCACGGATGTTCCCGATTTTAACAGAAACTTCGTCTTTAGTGATCGCTTATATCGGTGGTATTACCGCGATTGTCGCAGCAACCATCGCCATCGTCCGATTTGATATTAAGCGTGTTCTGGCATACTCCACGGTTAGCCAACTCGGGTATATGATGCTCGGAATTGGGGCCGGAAGTTATGTAGCGGGGCTGTTTCACCTCACAACGCACGCGTTTTTCAAGGCGCTGTTGTTCCTCGGTTCCGGGAGTGTTATTCACGCCTTCCATGCGATGCACGGGCATCATGATGACGAAGATGCTCACCATGATTCCGTACATGAACTTGACAAACATGGTACGCATGAACACGTGGGCGACAATTTAGTACACGAACACGGTTCTGAGATTCCACCGGACCAAGATATGCGAAACATGGGTGGACTCCGCCACAAAATGCCGATTACTTTCGCGACAATGCTTATCGCAACTCTATCTATCTCAGGGGTGCCGTTCCTCTTCTCCGGTTTCTGGAGCAAGGATGCCATTTTAGGCGGGGTGTTGGACCGCGCAATGGCCTGGAACTCTGCGCACTACTACATTCTGTTCGGCCTGGCGCTTTTGGCAGCCGGAATTACAGCCTTCTATATGTTCCGCCTTATCTTCATGACATTTTTCGGGGCGCCGCGTAATCAACAGATGCACGAGATGGCACACGAATCCCCGAAGGTGATGACAATTCCGCTTATCGTTTTAGCAATCCTGAGTTTTCCAGTCGTCAACGTATTGTGGTTTAACGCCGATTATGTGATAGTACCCCCACAGTCACATATCTCTCAGCCTGCCCATGCCCACTTAGATTCCGAAGCGACTCCGGAGAATGCGAGTAAACGCACCGATATTGCGAGTGCGCTCTTCTGGGGTTCTGAAGCGAGGGCGGCTGAAGGAGAGGGCGATGACAGTACACATGCCGCTGAAGAACATCATAGCCCCGCACATAGAATCGCGATGGTGCTCTCTATTTGCGTTGCGGGGTTAGGGATACTCCTTTCATGGCTATTTTATCATAAACATCGGTTTGCTGCTGAGTCAGTGACGAACCGATTCCGTCCGCTCTACAACCTATTTTGGCATAAATATTACTTTGACGAATTTTACGACGGTGTTCTTGTCGCCCTGACGGTATGGAAGGCACGGCTTTTTGCGCAATTCGATTTAAGTGTCGTTGATGGAATCGTCAACGGTGTTGGGCTTGTTACGCGTGAATTCCTCGCGGCCTTCGCCGGCGCTTTTGACAATCGTGTCGTTGATGGAATTGTCAATCGCGTCGCGCAAGTAACCTGGGCAGTCGGGGGCCGAATCCGGCGAATCCAGACAGGGGAGATTCAGACTTATCTACTCGTTGTTCTGGCTGGTATTGTTGTGCTAGTTCTATTATTCCGCGCGTTGTAAACATTTTACCACGGTTTTTAATGAAACCCGGACTTGCCAAACCGGCAAGCAACTTTAGAAAGAGAATATTAAACCCAAAATCTCCTTTGTTTAACCGAAAGGAAAGACAAAAAAATGTTATTGTCCCTAATGATTTTTATCCCATTACTCGGGATGGTTACTGTTCTACTGCTGCCACGGAAGTCGGAGGGATTGATAAAACGGGTGACGCTGATTTTTACGCTCGTTCCTCTCCTCATCGCCGTGTTTTTATTTATAGACTACAACCGCGATGTATCAGGAACGCAGTATGAGGAGAAGGCTAGCTGGATTCCGGCGTTCAACATCCATTATCATATCGGTATTGATGGGCTCAGTGTAACGTTACTTCTCCTCACAGCACTCCTCGGTCCGATTTGTGTGCTTGCGTCGTGGCGTAACATAGAAAAGGGCCTCAAGGCGTATATGGGCTTGTTCCTATTATTGGAAACGGGCATGTTAGGCTTTTTCGCCTCCTTGGATCTTTTTCTGTTCTACGTCTTCTTTGAATTGACACTTCTGCCGATGTACTTTCTGATAGGTGTGTGGGGCGGGCCGCGCCGCGAATACGCCGCCATTAAATTCTTCCTCTATACGCTTTTCGGCAGTGTGTTAATGCTGGTTGCAATGATAGCGGTATATCTTAACAGCGGGGAACCAGGGGTGCGAACGTTTGATATTCCAACGCTTATCACGTTGGCAAGTACCCCGGGACATGCGCTCTCCATCCGGGGCTTCCAAATCTGGGTATTCCTCGGCTTCTTTATCGGATTCGCTGTCAAAGTACCGATTTTTCCTTTCCATACGTGGCTCCCCGATGCACACGTTGAGGCGCCAACGGCTATCAGCGTGATTCTTGCAGGTATCCTGTTGAAAATGGGAACTTACGGATTAGTGCGCATTAACATGGAGATGTTTCCACAAGGCATGGCCTTTTTCTCTAATGGACAAGGAATTTGGGGGAACAGTTTGGCACTCCTCGGCTTCATTAATATCGTCTACGGTTCCTTCTGCGCACTCGCGCAAACCGATTTTAAGAAACTGGTGGCGTATTCCAGTATCGGGCACATGGGGTTCGTTATCTTGGGGTTAGCGGCGCGAAATGAAAGTGGCGTGACAGGTGCCATTCTCCAGATGTTTAACCACGGTGTCATCAGCGCCATGCTCTTCTTGCTCGTTGGGGTTCTATACGATAGGGCGCACCACCGTGAAATTAATGGGTTTGGTGGACTAGGCAGCAGAGTTCCTATCTATACAGGCATTACCACCCTGGCGTTCATGGCATCTTTAGGACTGCCCGGATTAAGTGGGTTCGTTGGGGAGGCACTCTCCTTGCTAGGGGCTTACTCTAAATTTAAGGTGTTGACTATCCTGTCAACGATAGGAATTGTTATCGGTGCTGCGTATTTTCTCTGGACACTTCAACGGGTGTTCCTAGGGAAACTGAATCCAAAATACGAAGCACTTCCTGAAATTAACAGCCGCGAAATCCTCACCCTCGTTCCACTCGGAATTTTAACTATCGTTCTCGGCATCTGGCCCAGTTTTGCCATTGATATGTTCGACAAATATGTTGAGGGATTGGTTGGGGCAATCGAGAAGCTCGGAAACTTATAGGAGGACGGTGTGCAACTCAACAATATCGATAGTCTGCTCTATTTTATCCCAGAAATACTTTTGGTTGTGTTTGCGGCGGCTGTCGTCATTCTCGATCTGGTGATAAAAAATAGAGAGAGTCAGGCGGTTGCCTATCTTTCGTTGGTAGGCGTGGGATGTGTCTTAGTTGCTGTACTTTACACACACAAATTTCTCTTAACAGATGCATCGGTATCCCTATTCTTGGGCATGATTCGTCTAGATAGCTTCGCGACTTTTTTCAAAATCCTCCTCCTCCTCGCAACATCGGCGACAATTCTTTTTTCGCTGCGTTCGGACGAACTTGATGCGCGCCTCAAAGGGGAGTACTATGCCCTCTTGTTAGCGATGACATTTGGGATGTTCCTCATGGCATCCTCAACCAACCTGTTGATGATATTCATCTCGCTGGAAACGGTAAGTCTAACCTCCTATATTCTTGCTGGGTTCTTGACACACAGTCCCCGTTCAAGTGAAGCGGCGTTCAAATATATTACGTACGGCGCGGTTGCATCCGGAACAATGCTTTTCGGACTGTCTCTCATGTTTGGCCTGACGGGGACGGGGGAGCTCGGACTCATCAGCGAACGTCTTACGGAAATATTCGCTTCCGGTGATGCATATCCACTCGCTGTCCTGATTTCAATAACATTCATCCTCGCGGGGGTCGGCTATAAGATAGCCGCGGTGCCGTTCCACATGTGGTCCCCCGATGTTTACGAAGGGGCACCGATTCCGATAACGGCGTTCTTATCGGTAGCCTCAAAGTCGGCTGGATTCGCCCTGTTTATTAGGTTTTTCTATTCAGGGTTTAGCAATTCCGCGGTGATGCAATCGGTTGACTGGAGCTTGATGTTAGCGATTGTCTCCGCGCTTACGATGACAGTCGGCAATCTCGCTGCTCTCCGACAGCGGAATGTGAAACGTCTTCTTGCCTACTCAAGTATTGCGCACGGCGGTTATCTACTGATGGGGGGCGTACTGCTGACGCCGGGCGGAGTTGGTGCCATTCTTTTCTACCTCGTCGTTTACCTCTTTATGAACTTAGGAGCATTCTACGTTGTCGTACTCATCTCCAACGAAGTCGGAAGTGAAATGATTGAGGGGTACCGCGGGCTCTCGTCGCGGGCACCATTGGTTGCCGCAGCGATGGCGATTTTCCTCTTTTCTCTTACCGGAATTCCACCATCGGCAGGCTTCTTTGGAAAATGGCTGCTATTCACAGCCGTCATCGATAAAGGCTTGTACTGGCTGGCTTTTGTTGGATTGATAAATAGTGTCGTGTCTCTTTATTACTACGCGCGCATTGTGAAGGCCATGTACTTTGAAATTGCGGAGGAGACAGAGGATGTGCCATTTTCTACAGGTACCTTTGCACTGTTGAGCATCTTTGTGGTACCAACTATCTTCATTGGGTTTGTGGATATTTTCTACACCTTCTCAAACATCACCTTGCAGTAGGTTAAACAACTGGAGGCGATGCTTGAATGACTCCGTTAGAAGGGTTGCGTCCATAAAAATTTGACAAATTAGGGTGATTAGGATATACTTATATAGCGTAGGCAATGCCCGGTCGTCTAATGGTAGGACGCATGGCTCTGGACCATGTAGTGAAGGTTCGAGTCCTTCCCGGGCAGCCACTCTTCACTAAGGCGCTATCGTCTAGGGGTAAGGACAGATGGTTCTCAGCCATCAAACCGGGGTTCGAATCCCCGTAGCGCTATCTTTTTTGGAGTGAAACCTCCGCTATCCACCCATTCGATGACACTGCTGGAGAAAAAATATGAACGATACCCCAAAATACACTAATAGACTTATCAACGAAACAAGCCCTTACCTCCTCCAGCACGCACACAATCCCGTTGACTGGTACCCCTGGGGAGAAGAAGGGTTAACGCTGGCGAAGCGTGAGAACAGACCGATTCTGCTCAGCATCGGCTATTCTGCTTGCCACTGGTGTCACGTTATGGAGCGCGAATCGTTTGAAAACGAAGACATCGCCGCGGTGATGAACGAGCTTTTCGTCAATATCAAAGTCGACAGGGAGGAGCGCCCGGACTTAGATGAAATCTACATGAGTGCGGTGCAAGTTATGACACGTAGCGGCGGCTGGCCGATGACAGTTTTTCTCACACCGGAACTGAAACCTTTTTACGCGGGAACTTACTATCCACCTACAGACAGGTACGGCAGGCCCGGCTTCCCAAAGGTGATGAAGGCAGTTGCTGGCGCGTATCGTGAACAAAGCGAAAAGGTTTTTGAACAAGCAGAGCAGATTACAACACACATCAGCCGGATGAATCGACTCGCGGAAACACACGAGCATGAACTGACTGAGCAATTGATGGACAGCGCGTTTCAACAGTATCACGCTGAATTCGATGCGAAAGACGGTGGATTCGGAACTGCCCCGAAATTCCCTCCGAGCATGGGATTGCCTTTTCTTCTCCGCTATTGGCATTATAGCGGTAACCCGAACGCCTTGGAAATGGCTGAGTTGACATTAAAAAAGATGGCGAACGGCGGGATTTACGATCAGCTTGGGGGTGGCTTCCATCGATATGCTACCGATGCACGCTGGCTCGTGCCACACTTTGAGAAGATGCTTTATGACAATTCACAACTTGTCATCGCTTATTTTGAGGCATACCAAGCCACCCAAAACCCTTTTTATCGCCTGGTTGCGACTGAAACGCTTGACTATGTGCTCCGCGAGATGTACGATGCTGAAAACGGGGGCTTCTATTCTACGCAGGATGCTGATAGTGAAGGAGTGGAGGGCAAATTTTTTATCTGGAAACCCGCTGAAGTGGAAAATATCATCGGCAAGGAAAATGCCGAAATCTTCTGTGAATTCTACGATATTACGCCGCACGGGAACTTTGAGGGGGAAAACATACTCCACGTCCAAACGCCACTGGATATCTTCGCGCGAAAACTGCGGATGGACTTGAGTGAAATTGAATCAATCCTCGCGGACGGGAAAAAGAGACTTTTCAAGGTACGGGAAGAACGGGTTAAACCGGGATTGGACGACAAAATCTTGACAAGCTGGAACGGTTTAATGCTACGGGGTATGGGGATGGGATACCAATTAACCGGGAAGCCTGAATACCTTGAAGCCTGCGAGAAATCCGCCGAATTTATCTTGACAACGCTTTCACAAGAGAATGGGCTCCTATGGCGAACCCATCGGGCAGGGAAAAGCCACCTGAACGCCTACCTTGAGGACTATTCCTATTTTATCGCAGGACTCATCGCGCTTTACGAAACTAGCTTTGAAACACGCTGGCTCACAGAGGCAGAACGTCTCGCACATCTCATGATTGAACAATTCAAGGACGAAATAAACGGTGGGTTCTTCTTCACGGGAAAAGCCCACGAAGCTCTCATCGTCCAATCGAAATCTGCTTATGACGGGGCAACCCCCTCCGGGGTATCTATGGCAATTCACAGCCTCCTTAGACTTGCCAAATACCTTGACAATCCGGAATTCCACCGCACCGCTATCGAGACATTGAAGCGCTACTCCCACCAAATAGGGGCGATGCCTTCCGGCTCCGGGCAACTCCTTTGTGAACTCGCTTTCTTGCTGTCAACCCCGAAGGAGATTGCAATCGTGGGACAAAAAGCAGCACCGGACACCACTGCAATGTTGGCAGCGTTGCATCGGCATTACCTCCCTAACAAAATTATCGCTCTAACAGGAGCAATGGAAGAGACAGGACTACCGCTTCTCACCGGCAAAACCCAAATTGATAACCGTACAACCGCTTACGTGTGTGAGAATTATACGTGCCAAACTCCTACCACGACTGTTGAGGCGTTTGTTGAGATGCTGCGATAACCCCCATCGGTGTCATGAAGGGACTCCCTTTTGCCGTGTCTTTGGACACGCTCAACGTTCATATCTTCGGGTGGGAGTGTATCCCTCGTCAAAGAATGTATCGAGGAGCAAAAGCGTGTCTAAATCCAAGAAAGAATACCGCACCTATATTTTAGCGACAGCCAAGCCGACAGAACAACTTGACGGGATAAATCGGCTTGGTGGACGTATCTACTCTAAAACCGTTTCGCTGGCGTTCAAAACGCATGAGCAGAAAGGCGTTTGGCTTTCAGACGGTGGACTCAAGGCATATCTCAAATTCAAAAGGTATCCGTGCCACGCCCATTCTGTGCAGGCAATTATAGACGATTATTGCGGTGCGCGACGCTCTTTCTTTTCTAACCGCAAATCGAATCCGACTGCCAAGCCCCCGAATAAAACGCGGACATTCCACACATTCACGTGGCGTGCGACAGGCATTTCCTATCAGCGTGGTAAACTACGACTGTCTATGGGCAAAGGGAGAGCCCCGCTTTGGATTGAGATTGACAAAAAGTTCCATAACGTCGTGCCTGCCGAAGTCTCACTCGTGTATCATCGAAGAACAAAACAATACGCGTTTCATGCGACATACGCCACAACGCCGAAAAAGGCAAAAGCAAAAGTCGGTTCGGCAGTTGCTGTAGATATGGGCGAAATCCACCCAATGGTTTCTTTTGACGGTATCCATGCCGACATCTACAATGGTAGGCAAATCCGCAGTGTTGTGAGGTATCAGAACAAATTTAAGTCGCGTCTCAATAAAGCCTTATCGCGTTGCGTTAGATATAGCAGACGCTGGAAAAAACTCAACCGCGTCAAGAATAGAACCCTACAGAAGTTAACCGCGCAGTTGCGTGATATGCGCCATAAAATAACGTCACGCTTTGTTTCTACTTGCCGCGCGCGAAAGATAGAACGATTGTCATTGGAGACATAAAGCACATAAGACAATCCATACAATATGGCAAAAAAGCCAACCAGAAGTTGCACCAGTGGGCGTTCGCTAAGCTCCAAAACATGATAACCTACAAAGCCAAAGCCGTCGGTATCCTCATTGACACACAAGACGAGGCATATACGTCTCAAACCTGCCCGTCTTGCGGGCATAGAAAGAAACCAAGTGGTAGGACTTACCGTTGCGGACAATGCAAGTGGCAAGGACACAGGGACGTTGTGGGTGCGAGTAACATTCTGACAAAGTATCAGGGTTTCATGAGAAACCCTGTAGTCGGGGCAGTGGTATCCCCCGTAGGTATCCGATATCATCCGAACCTATGTAGACTTGATAAGTGGACACCGTTTTCGGGACTCAAATCAAGTAACCCTTCCAAGAGAAGGTAACAAGCACACGCCTAAAGGCGTTGTGAGTATCACAATAGATGTTCAACGGCGCCCTTTTCATGGTAAAGAAGTAGGACACGTCGTGCCCGACTTCTCATAGATTAGGCTGCCGAACGTTGTGTCAAACGTCTCCGCGCGCTTGCACGGGCAAGGCGCACATCCAGTTTGATATGCGAATCATCCGTAATTCCGAGGTTAATCGCGTGCGCTGTCTCCAGCTTGAAACCCCACTCTATCCATTCCGGCATATCCGCCTCTGGAATATTCCCCGCCACAATAACCTTCATGATGCTGATGCCCTTCCCGGTATCATAAGCGCGTTGGATATACTCTAGGTGGCGTTCAAAGGGGCCGCCCTCTAACATTCTGCCTTCCTTATTCGCTGTCGTGAGAATCACCTGAATTTCTGGGTGCTCGATGACGGCATCCATGACAGGACCGGTATAGATGTGTGTGGAGCACCCAATGACGCGCACTTTGCCCGCGGACTTTGCATCGCGAAATGCGTCCAGCGCACCCTTTCGCAATGCTAAATCTTCAGGTGTAGAGATTCCATGTAACAGGAGGACATCCAGATACTCCGTCTTCAATTCACGAAGCGAACGCGTAATGCTTGCAGTCGCATCAGCATAGTCTTTCGCGCTTGTTTTCGTTTGGATGATAACCTCTTCCCGCCGAATCTGACGAACGGCGGCACCAAGATGCGGTTGACTCCCATAGCCTTCAGCAGTGTCCCAGAAAGTTATCCCTTCCTCAAGTGCTCGCAGCATCAGGTTGCCACCTGATGCATAACTGTCACAGGTATTGTTAAGATGGCCGGCCCCAAAGCAGAGACGTGAAATTTCTAAACCTGTGTTTCCGTATGTGACATATTCCATAGTGTTCACCATCCGTTTGATACGTACTCACTTGTCAACAATCACACTAGCGCTAAAGGTTTTTCGCAATTGGATAACGTCGCCGAGCTCATACGGCGTTGTTTACACAAACTATCAACGCTGATTAAGGAGTGTAAGCTCTTCTATTTTTCTCAATGCAAATAACAAATCACCGTTTGTGTTATGAATAAAATTATTAATAAAGTATTCTTCAAAGGCGCTCATTATCAAAAGGCCAGAAGCCCCTTTGCAGAAATAAAACAATACCCTAAGACGAAAAAGTGCGGGTTCGTTCACGGGTTCTTGAGTTAGCCTGCGTGCCTATTTTTCTTTTCATGACTTAAACCTCAATTGTCTCAAGAGCGACTTCGGCAAGTTTATTAGTGCCTAAACCGAGTGCGCTTGCTGCGTTGATATGAGCAGCCAATTTAGCGACGGGCTCTAAACCGATTTCCTCACGTTTTTGATTTATAGTCTGTAGCACAAGCACATCAAGAATCACCGGATCCGCACTGACAAAGAGGGTATTGGCTTGCCATGTACTATCGGGATGATAGAGTGGGCCGTGTTCAAAAGATGCTACAAGTCCATCGACAATGTTTAGGATGAGTTTTTCCTTTAGGTGCTTCTGTTCTAGGATTTCTCCGATGGCGGGGTTGCAGTGGATAGGCTTGGCGTGGAACCGTCGCGTGTTATCGACACTGCCGAATGCGAGATTCTTTAGACATCCGCTCACCCCTGCCATTGCGTGATGTTTTAGCACAGGTACGTTAATCAGTACATCTACCTGTTGCGTTACAATCTTGGAGTAGCGAGAACGGATGCTTCCATTTTCTCGACGGGTGAAGCTGTCTTTTTCGGATTCATAAAAGACATCGTCATCATATCCGATGTCTTCTGTGTCTGAAGCGATAATTCGGACATCGTCTTCATTTTGGGTTATAGGGTATCCTGCGTTAAGTAAATGGTTCTCAAATCTATCCCAGACAATCACCTGTTCTCTGAGAACACCGGCGCCGTAAAGCCCATCAATAATCTTATCGACAATGATGGAATGTGTGCTCAGTTCAGGGCCACCGATAGGGTTAATCTTTACGCCAACGATATCATCTGGTAATACGAGGGCACGCCAGGCTTCTTTGGCAGAATTTTGTCCGGTGAGTTTTATCATTGCCTGCTCGAACAGTTCGCTGACGCCATCTTCGTCAAGCCGTTCGTTTTCCCATAGCTGTTTTCCGATAGCTTCAACAACAGGAGTGAGAGGTTGTGCCTGTCCAATATCATCGGGACGCTGTCCACTCACTTGCGCGATTGCGGGGAGTGTGCTAAGGGAAACGGCGCTTCCGATAGCACCGAGTCGGGTTAAGAATTGCCGGCGATTGAGTGGACTCGGTAGATGTTGGTGCTCCATAGCTGTCTTGCTATCAGCGATAATGTCGGCTGTAACCTGATCAAATTCTTTCATTTCTATGTTGTCTCCTAGTGGAGAAGGCGATGGGCACGGACATTCAGATTCTTTTAATCCGGGTTAGGAAGTTCGGTATGAACATCCTTTGGTATATTTCATCAACGTTTTTTCGACGTGTATCTTCGTGTACCGAAGTCAGTAGATTTAATTTTCCAATCCTTGCTTAATTCTTCCCCACACTATTGTGAGTTTATCAATCGGTTCAACTGCGGCAGCAACTTGGATTCCGTCGTTCATGATGGTATCCATATCTTCTTCATCTAAAGCAATATTAAAGAGAGCGACATCATCAATGATGCCAGCGGTGTACCTGTCGTAATGCCGCCCAATGTGAAGTACCCCTTCACTAGTCCCGTAGCCATCTTTTTTATTAAAATCGGTTTCCCCTTCTATTTTTCCATCTATCCATAACGAAGCCTTCCCCGTAGATGCATCCGCTTTTCCGACGATAAAGTGCCATTTATCATCGCCGATAGGGGTGGTACCATCAGCCCGGAAGCTGGTTGAGGCACTATCGCGTAAGTAGAGAGTCACCTTGTTGCTGGAGCCATCGTCCCATAACAGATACCAGGGAAGTGCTTGTGAGGTATCTTCGTAATTTTTCCCAACGAGCGAACCTCCAACTTTGGTTCCTTTGAAATGAAGTGTAATCGTAAAGGATGTTCCCGCCTTAAACCCGACAGTTTGTGAATGTTGCACCTCTACCCAGTTATCAGCCCCATCAAATTCAAGTGCTTTCCCAAATTTCCCTTCTACCCACTTGGCGCCATGGATGTCTCCGTCGTTGCCCTGTTTTGAGGAGTCCTTAGCAACACCGCCTTTGCCTTCATCAAAAAGCCACATCCCCATGATATTCCCACTATCAATCTTGGCACCACTATGTAGAACGATTAACCAACATAGGGCGATGAAACTTGCCGACGCTATTCGTATGATACGCATGACTTTTATCCTCACTATTAAAATAGAATTTATTTTTTGTCATACAGGACACGCGCAAATGCGGAAGCCCCTGTAGCATTAAGTTTACGTCTGTTCCTTCCATAGTAACCACATTCGTTTGAAAGTAGAAATATTATATCACATATTCTACCCCAAAAAAACCTTTTCGATTATTCCCGCGATTTTAGGATGAATTCGTTGATTCATTTTTGAGCTTTGCGCTATCTATGCCTGCCGTTACCGTTCAGAGATTATCGTATTAATTTAAATTTGTTTCTGTGCTAAAATGAATTTGTTGGATAAAAGGGACGACAATTCGTTGTATCATGCCAAAAGCTGAAATAACATGAGGCGGTGTGGGAATTGGCGGAGCCCTCAATTACCTCCAAAAAAGTGGACGCATCTTGCAGCAACCCACGATGGTGAGCTCACGGGTAAAATCAAGGTGAAAGGAAAGATTGATACGAACGATTTCCCTATCTCTATCGGCAGAAATTGTGCGGGCAATCGAGAACACTGAATCGGGCTGATTGATGAGGTTGCTATCTGAAGTGTTGGATTAGATGATGCTTAAGTTAACCAGGCCATGGAACGCATTTTCCCCGTTGAGGCTTTGGACAAGCTGTCAATCCGGTGGGGCGAATTAATTAAGGTAAAGTGGCAAACGTCGCTTTCTGGCTTATTTCGTAAATTGGTGTTCGCGTAACAATAAAGGGTGGATTTAAATTGCAACGCAAGAAGGGAAATTATGCGAAGAATGACAGGGGCACGATTTATTGCTGAGACAGTCCACGGTTTAGGAATTACACACGTCTTTTTTATGCCGTATATTGGCCCCAGGGCCTTGATGGAGATGGAGAACCTGGGAATTAAGCGTGTACAGACACACGGAGAGAAGGCGGCGGCGTATATGGCAGATGCTTATGCGCGGGTGAAACGTGGGCCGGGGCTCTGTATGGCACAATCTGTCGGTGCGGTTAACCTCGCTGCTGGGCTACAAGACGCGTATCTTGCTTGTTCTCCGGTGATTGCGCTGACTGGCCGGGAGAACCAACTGAATCAGCAGCGTCACGCTTATCAAGAAGTTGAACACGTCAATCCTTTTTCCGCCGTTACCAAATACAGCGCGTTCGTGGCGACACCGGAGCAACTGCCTTTCTACTTCAGGCAAGCTTTCCGTTCTGCAATGTCGGGTACCCCGGGGCCTGTCCATCTCGATTTGGAGGGGATAGCCGGCTCTTCAGTCATAGACAGGGAGGGTGAATTAGAAGTGGTGATTGAAGAAGAATTTGCGCATCTACCGCCTTTTCGTCCGGAGGCTGAGGGTAAGAAAATAGCAGAGGCACTCCGATTGCTCACCGATGCGGAACGCCCTATAATTGTTGCTGGCGGTGGTGTCACCGCTTCGGATGCGAGGGCCGAGGTTATTGCCCTGGCAGAAAAACTCTCTATTCCGGTTGCAACTTCTCTGAACGCGAAAGCGATGTTCCCTAGCGAACATCCGTTGGCTGTGGGCGTTCCCGGTTCATACTCGCGCGCTTGTGCCAACCAAGCCGTTTGTGAGGCAGAACTCGTTTTCTTTATCGGGAGCCATACCGGTGGGCAAGTCACGAACGGGTACAAGATTCCGCCGCAAGGCACACCGATTATACAACTAGATATCAACCCGGAGGAATTGGGACGGAATTATCCGATTCAGTTGGGGATACAAGGGGATGTCCGGAATTCACTTCGGCGAATGATTGAAAATGCGGAAACCGTTGAACAGCGTACTGAATGGATTAACCGTGTGCAGGAACTGGTAAAAAACTGGAAAGAGAGTGTACGGGAAAAAGTTAACTCGGAGCGACTGCCGATGTTACCTGAACGTCTCTGCGGAGCACTAACGGACTACCTTCCTTCGGACGTGATTCTCGTCTCGGACACGGGGCACTCCGGCATCTGGACAGGCACGATGATTGACTTGAAACATCCGGACCAGATTTACATTCGCTGCGCCGGTTCTTTAGGATGGGGGCTCCCCGCAGCGATAGGTGCGAAGTGTGCGCAGCCGGAACGCCATGTTCTCTGTTTCACAGGGGACGGTGGCATCTGGTATCACCTGACAGAACTCGATACCGCCATGAAATGCGGAATTAATGCTGTCATCGTTGTAAATAATAATCATTCCCTGAATCAGGAACAGGGCGGGGTTGAATCTGTTTACGGTGGGCGTACACCTGGCTCCGATGAACTCTGGCTTTTCCCCGATGCCGATTTTGCCAAAATGGCTGAATCGATGGGCTGTTTCGGGGTTACGGTGAACAAACCGAGCGAACTTCCGAGTGCGCTGGACGAAGCATTTGCGGCAGACAAGCCGGCAGTTGTGGATGTCAAAACGCATGTTGAGGGTATTGCACCGGGAACGTGGATGCCTGGATAAACGCGCGGTGCAACGTTTTTATTATAGATTCGTAGGGCTTATCGTGGATTCATCGCGCAAAGTACGAAAAAAGGGAAGGACGTGAATGTTCAAAAGACGCGTTAAAGAAATTGCCCCTATGAGGATAGATACCGCCATAAAACCGGAAAAAAGGAGAACCCCAAAACGACTAAGTCGAGTATTCCTACAAACAAAGCTACTTTATGTCCATGCTGACTGATTTTCTGCTTGGAAAAGCGTAAACGCCCAATCAACAAAAGAGAATAGAGATGCAAGATTGGCAAAATGAAAAAACCGAGTAGGGCGGCGCGCAATGCACGATTCGCAAGTTTGTCCCCGTTCAGTTCTTCTGTGACAGATATCGTCTCTATTTCTCCCTCATTTTTTTCAATTTTCGCCGGACTGGTGAGCGGTGTGTACGCGTCAAGGGCTGTAACTTTTTTTTGTTCTTCAAGAACGGCGATGGCGCCCTCAAAATCGGTTTCCGCAACTTGTAATTTGATACCGCCCAATGCGTTGCTTAGGTGCCATGCTACACCGATAGTGAATTCATCGACAAGGACAGCGTTTAAGCCGTTCGTTTCCAGTAAATTCTTTGCCAAATGGGCTTCTATAGGCATATCAAAAGCGGTAATCGTAACCCAATTTTCATTCATCGGGTATTTCTCCAATTTGGTTCATGTGCTACCTCCTTGAGGGCATAAAACAGCTGTATAAACGGTATCAATTCGTTGTGTTCCTTAGCGGCTCCGTACGCCAATCTCTTGGAACATTTTTGTCTGAAGATAAGTCCCTAAGACTTCCTTAACCTTCGCCTCCGTCAGTTTTTGTGGCGTAATTAATGCACATTTGAAACGCGAGCCAGTCCGCCAAGACGTCTCAAAATCGTCATAGCTTAACCTACGTTCAGAGAAATTAGTAGGGTACTGCAAGGAAATTTCACGTGCCTGTTCGTCATAACGGACAGCTGGCATGAGTTGCTGCTTTCGATTTTGTAATTGGATGACTACAATCGGTGCCCACCCTTTGGCGATAAAGGCTTTTAGGATATCGAGTGAGCCGCCGGAGACAATGGCGATATTATCGACTTTTCCGCGCGTGGTTGCATAAATTTCATCAATCCCTCCTCGGCTCAGCGGTGGTAACCCTTTGAATGCATTTGTTAAGTAAGGCATCCGTCGCAAATCGACGGTTGCACTTGAAGGCAAGCCCTCTCCCTTTTGCGCGGATTGTGTCTGATTTCGGATTGGGATTTCTGGCGGAACATAGGGAAATTGTTTTGTTTGTGGCGTGGCACCACAGCTCATTACCAAGAGCCCCAACACGCATAGAAAAAAAATAGGTTTCATTTCTTTACTCCTTACATCTCTGTTTACTAGAAAGCAGTAGGGTAGTTGTGTAATACACGATATCGATGCTCATTTTGGATTCAGGCGCTACCCTAAAAGTGTTGATTTCTAATCTAGCGGTACTGCTATTTCTCGTTTTTCCTTCCAAGATTGCACAATTGCTTCGGTAATCCTCAAGGTTTGTAATCCATCCCTTCCGCTGGGTATGGGCGCACGGTTGGCCAGTAGATCATCTACCAAGGCGGCCATCCGTAGTGCAAACGTCCCATTAAACGCAAGTTGTTCATCCCGAAAAATTGAGGGGCGGTATTCTTCTACGACTTGGTTGTCACGTTTCATTAATGTTGCGCTTGTGAGAACGTTATTAACAACGATGTCGCCGTCGGCCCCACAGATTTCCAAGCGTTCAATTGGATGAATAAAATCGCTATCCCAACTGGCCAAAAGTGTAGCTACAGCTTCTGTCTCATAACGGAGGGAGATTGCCATGCTGGTGTAGCATGCATCTTCTCCTTCGTGTGCCAGTTGCTTTCTCGGTTTTGCCATTTGTGAGGAAACCGCGACGATTTCACCACCAAACCATCGGAGGATGTCAATTGCATGCGTTTCCAATTCATAGAGTAGATAGTATTCCCCTTTCCACGTAGATGCAGGCCCCCCTTGTGACAGTTTCATATCCAAATAGTAGATTTGTCCAATCTCGCCTGCCTCAAACCATTTCCGCGCCTGTACGTATCCGGGTGCGAAACGACGGTTGTAATCTATAGCGAGATGCACGTCCATCTCTTCGGCTTTCGCTACCATTTCCTCAGCCTCTTCAATGTTAAGAGCTAGCGGCTTTTCTGATATAACATGCTTTCCTGCGTCAAGGCATTCCATTACCGGTTCAAAATGCAGATGGTCAGCTGTGACAACGTCTACTAAATCGCATTCTTCCTGGGCTAGCATCTCTTTAATTGATGGGTACCAATTAGGAATGCCGAGTTCTTGGGCGCGTGCCTTCGCTTTGGCGGCATCTATATCGCAAACAGCCACGAGTTCGGCGCCTGGATGCTGCAGATATCCTTGTTGGTGAAGATAACCAATCCCACCGCAACCCACCGCTGCAATTTTCAGTCTTCCTTCCGTCATGATGTTTGCTCCTTCTATTTTATTGAGGTATCAGCAACCTCTAGCGAGATTAGGATATAAAGTGCCCGTAAAATGCAGCTTGCGCAATTTTAGAGGGTAGCGATAAAAGCAAGCTTAGCAAGCGTTCCTGTGAATCGCTTTTCACATGCTTTTTTACAGGTTTCTCCGACTAACCAAACATATACCTCGTGCAAGTACAAAAAAGCAACCTGTATTCTCCTCCTTTAATATTATATAATAAACTACATGGTGAAAAATATCAAGAAATAACTTTTTTCAAGCCCTTTTAACTCTTTCTGAGATTAACTCTTTCTGAGAAGATACGTTTCCCGGTATTTCAAAAAAGGCTTGACATTGTTCAAAATACCTGTGTATAATAACGTAAGCTATATTTCGGCAGGCATTGTCAAAAAGCTGCAGATTTTTGTCGTCGGCGTTGATAAGGTTTATTTCGTCTAGCGATTCAGTTGGGCTGGCCTCTACAATAACCTCCTTTGGTATGACGTATCAGATTTTGGCATTTCTATTTAATGAAGTTGTCTCAAATTGATGCTGCTAAGTTACGCAGTTCCTAGCTGTTGAATGAACGGAATTTGGGATAAGCAACTTTCAAATCACGAGGAACAATCGATTGGCACAAAAGAGAGCGACTAATATCACTTGGCATCAAGCAACTGTCACACAGGAAGATAGAGAACAATTACTTAACCAGAAAGGTTGTGTGCTTTGGTTCACGGGGCTATCCGGTTCGGGTAAATCAACGTTAGCGAATGTAGTGGCCTCCGTATTGAACCAGCGTCAACATCATACATATGTTCTAGATGGTGACAATGTTCGACATGGATTGAACAAAAACTTAGGTTTCTCGCCTGAAGACAGGACAGAGAACATTCGACGTATTGGAGAAGTGGCAAAACTTTTTGTAGACGCGGGTACCATCGCGATGACAGCTTTCATTTCGCCCTACCGTGAGGATAGGGCGCAGGCCCGAAGTCTTTTCGCGGAAGATAGGTTCGTTGAAGTTTTTGTTGAATGTCCTATAGCTGTTTGTGAACAGCGTGACACAAAAGGGTTATACAAAAAGGCGCGCGCCGGAGAAATCAAGGAATTTACTGGAATCAGCGCGCCTTACGAACCCCCTGAGCATCCCGAGGTAACGCTCAATACCGCAGCGTTGTCTCTTGAAGAATGCGCACAAAAGGTTGTGGGATTTCTTGAAAGAACCGGATTAGTTCCAGAAGCACGCTAAGGCACGGAGATGTTTGTACAATCATGAAACTGATTCAATTTCATCTACCTAATTTAGGGAAGCGGGTAGGGATTGTTACCCGCGAAAACGAAGTGATTGATGTAACCAGCGCGGAATCACCGAGCGTTCTAGCCGTGTTAGAGCTCGCGCATTCGGAACAAGTGAGTCTTGGTGTCTTGCTGGCTGATATCGAAGAGCAATTGTCAGCATCTAAACCTTTGCAACCGTTGTCTCTCCAAGCGGTTGGGATGGCAGGCCCGAACGGAGTGCCCGAACGGACGAATGGGGATTTACTCACACTCAAACAGTTAAATGTGATGCCGGATGAAAACGTTGCCCATCTCTTAGCTCCGATTGATGCACCGGAAGTGTGGGGATGTGGCGTCACCTACAGGCGAAGTGCGGATATGCGCGATGATGATAGTGAACAGGATATCTACAGCCGTGTCTATCACGCGGAGCGGCCTGAAATATTCTTTAAAGCGACACCTTCACGATGTGTTGGCCCGAACGGGTTTATTGGCATCCGGAGCGACTCGACTCTCACCGCCACAGAGCCTGAACTTGCCTACGTCTTAGGTGGTGACGGGAATATCGTCGGATATACCCTCTGTAACGATGTTTCCGCCTGGGATATTGAACGCGAAAACCCACTTTATCTGCCGCAGTCCAAGATGTTTTACGGATGTTGTGCGCTTGGCCCAATGTTTGTCACACCTTCCGAAATTGATGACGCTTACGATTTAGAAATGCAGTGTACAGTGCTACGCGGTGATGACGTTATCTATGCGGGAAGGGTGAATACCTCTCAGATTAATTGGAAGTTTGAACAACTCACCGAATTCTTATGTAGAGATAATCCGGTGCCCTTTGGGAGCGTGGTATCTACCGGTACCGGCATTATCGTTCCGAATGAGTTACCACTTGCTGCTGGTGATATCGTTCAAATTGAAATTGAAGGGTTCGGAACCTTGTCGAATCCGGTGCAGCAATTGTAGGTGTTTTATTTATGCAGCCCCGCGACACTTTCATCGGATTGCCCAAAACTGAATTGGATACGCCGGCTTTACTCATCGACTTGGATAAGATGGAGAGCAACATCCGGACGATGTCGAATTATTTCGAGACGGTAAATGCTGGGTTGAGGCCGCACGTTAAAACCCATAAAACCCCTATTATAGCACATAAACAGGTTGCTGCTGGGGCAATCGGTGTTACGTGTGCAAAACTTGGCGAAGCAGAAGCAGTGATTCATGCCGGCATCCGCGATGTGCTGATTGCGAACCAGATTGTCGGCAAACAAAAAATCGCGCGGCTTATCAACCTCGCGAAGCATTCCGACATTATGGTTGCTGTGGATAATCCACAAAACGTAACCGATATTTCGGAGGCAGCACGCTTAAAAGGGGTAACCCTACGGATGCTCATAGAAGTGAATACCGGTATGAACCGGTGTGGCGTTGAACCGGGCGGCCCGACGCTGGAATTAGCGCGGCACGTATGCCGGGCACCTCACGTGAAATTTGAGGGATTAATGGGCTACGAGGGACATACCGTCGCAAAACCGAATTACGAGGAACGTGAAGCGGCAACGCGCGCATCTATACAGCTCCTAATTCAGGCCAAATCTTATCTTGAGAAGAACGGTATCCGCGTATCAATCATGAGCGGTGGGGGGACTGGCACCTTTAACATCACCGGTAGCATACCAGAAATCACAGAAATTCAGGCAGGCTCATACATTTTTATGGACGCAACCTACCGTAACGTCAAAGGCGTTGGAGAACAGTTTCAGTGTGCACTAACTTTATTAGCAACTGTCGTGAGTCGTCCAGGACGCCAGCGCGTGATTGTGGACGCCGGACTGAAGGTACTTACCAAAGAATTCGGGATTCCTCAACCCATCGGTTTCGACGGACTCCAAATGACAGGGCTCTCTGAAGAACATGGGAAAATGATGGCAGATGAAACCGCTTCCCTCATACCAGGGGATAAACTTGAAATTTTACCAACACACTGCTGTACCACTGTAAATCTCCATGATAGGTATTATGGAATTCGTGATGATATTGTAGAAGCTGTGTGGGATATCGTAGCGAGAGGGAAAGCACAATAAGGAGATAACAGTCGTTGGATTCGTTAATCAAAAAACTAGTATCTGCTCCCGTATCTTATCCTAAAAATGTGAGGAGGAAACGCTAGTGAAGAAATTGAATATTTTTTACCCAATCAGCCTTCTGACTGTCTATTTACTGATGTTAGGCGTGATGCCAGTAGAGAGCTACATCGCAAAACGTTATACCATCAAACAAATTATTCGGGAAAGCAGCGATGTCGTTTTTGGAACTGTGACTGAAGTGGACGCAAAACGACAAACCGCAAAGGTTAAGGTTAAAGAAAAACTTAAAGGGGATAGCGGATTTAATGAAATTAACATTCGGTTTGATGTCTATAAAGGCGAAAAGGACCATCGTCGTGAAATTCGGCGGCTGTTAAAACACGAGCAGCCGATTATCTTCTTTTATCTTCATGAACAGGGACGGCGAATTGATGCGCTTGGACACATCCAGGGGAAGTGGTTTCAGACCCAAGCGACATATCGTGATGGTAAGCCTCCGCGTTGGTGGATGTTTACGCACACTGAAGTTCATCTCAATGCGGATGCAATCTCTAAAAGAGACTCTACTCTTGATTTTCAGAAAGAACTTCGTGCCTCCTTGAAAACTCCCGATGGGGTAGATACAATTGACATATTGGTGTTTAATGGCAACGCTTCTCACTCTGAATTTCGGATGTTATCTGATATTAAAAGAGTTGACGAACAGTGGATGGTATATCAGGATACCCAAAATCGCGACTTACCGGGCATTGACAAAGCAGATATTCTGTGGATAGGTTTCCGCTCGCTCTCTGCTGATGATGGTAAATATCGCCTGAACGTTCGCCAAGAAAATCGGATTAAAAACTTTGTTAAAAATGGAGGCGTTGTTGTCGTCTCCGGACAGGATAGCGATAAAAATCGTTCCTGTGAGACAGGGTGGCTCCCGGAGCCTCTCAATGGCGTAGAGAGCCCACAACGTTCCAATTTTGAACGGACATCGGATGCGAGTGAACTCTTTCAGCGTCCTAACCGCGTCCGCTCCGGAAAGGTTGTTATTGACGATACATGGAACGGATGGAGCCCAAAATACCGTGTGCTCGCTACCACAAACGATAAAAAGGAAATTGTTATCGCCATGCTGAAGCATGGAAGGGGAATGTATCTGATTACCAGTTTCCGTAACAATAACTCACAGAACGCTTCAAGGAACCGCTCGATATTGGAAAATCTCATCCATTTCGCTGTTGGATTCCTTGAGAAATCCGAATGAGTTTGTATCATGAATAAAAAAAATGTCTTAATATTAATAGGCATATACCTCATTTTCGTCGTGAGTTTTGCTCGTCCCGCGCATGCAGTGGTTCCTCAACTTCTCGGCCCGCTCACGGCACTAGTCAGTCTCATCCCGCAGATTCTTGCATTCGTTGGTATTGCGGTTCTGACGACGCTTGTGTTCGCGCGTGATACAACGAAGATGCTTTTCTACCGCCTCAAGGATTTTGCGTTGGCGCACAAAGCGGTTGCTTCAGGAATGAGTCTGATTCTCCTCATGACACTTGCATGGGGTACCTACCAGTTTTTGAGGGGGACAAATCCGAGCCTGACAAAGGTTAGTCCCGATACCTTCCATAGGGCCACAACAATTGTCCCCTGGACAACGTTTAGAGGAAATCAGAATCGCACTGGGTGGGTAGATGCTATTCCGGGGCCAACATCAGGGAACCCCAGTTGGGTTTTCGCCGCTGAAAGTGCTGTAGCCGTCGATTTTTCTTCTTCTCCGGCAATCGTCGGAAATCGTCTCTATATTGGTGCCTCTCGCGGTTCGATTTTTTCCCTCGGCGGTGCAACCTATTGCATTGACATAGAAAGCGGAGAGGAACTCTGGCGACACGACTCGGAAATTCCTATTTTTTCCTCCCCGGCCGTTGCTGCTGGCCGTGTCTATATCGGTGAAGGGTACCACCAAGATAGTGGGTGTCATCTCCGGTGTCTTGATGCAAAAACCGGGGAAGCAATATGGCGTTTTAGAACGGAAAGTCATGTCGAGTCAACACCTTTCATCAGTCAAGGTAAACTCTATTTTACTGCTGGTGCCGATGGCGTCTATTGCGTTGATGCCCTAGAGGGTAAGCTCATCTGGCACTATCCGGCAATTCATGCGGATATGTCACCGTTGGTTCACGATGGCAAAGTTTATTTCGGCACAGGCTACGGGGATTATAGGGTTTATGCGGTTGACGCAGAAACCGGCAAAGAAATTTGGACTGCCCCAATGGCGTATTCCGTGTGGGGGAGTCCGAGTGTTTATGAAAATCTTGTCTTTTTTGGCATGGGAACCGGGAGTTTTTCTCACAGTGCCCGAATTCCATATGGCAGTGTTGCCGCTATTAACGCTGATACTGGAGAGACTGTGTGGGAGTTTAAGGCAGGCGATGCGGTACTAACCGCTATCGTAAGCCACGGCAAGTACGTGACGTTCGGTTCTCGTGACGGTTTTGTGTACACGCTGATGGCAAGCGATGGGAAAAAACAGTGGGCCACAGATATTGGTTCTCCGATTGTCTCCTCACCCGCCGTGACAGCGAGTACCGTCTATGCTGCCGGGCAGAATGGACGCATTTATGCACTTTCTGCTGATGTTGGAGAAGTGGAGTGGGAATTTAATATTCGAAAAGTGGCGACTGGGATTGAATTCTATTCTTCGCCTGCTGTTGCAAACGGCCACCTATACATCGGTTCTAGCGACAGGTACATCTTCGGTTTCGGCGAAAATGGTAGCAGGCAGGGCGGCGAAGAACGATAGAAATGCGAGAAAACAGATACAAGGAAAATTAAAATGAACAAACTAATAGTTACCTTAACGATATTGCTCATGGCAACAGCCGCAGCCAATGCACAGTGGCGTAGCAAGACACATGACGTTTACAATGCCCTAACGGGTGTTGATGTTATAGTTGACGGCGAACTCGGCGAATGGGACGGTATTTTAGAAGCCGTGACAGGGACAGATAGAACGCCTTTCTGTGGCGTTGAATATAACGGGAATGTATTCGAAGAACACGGGGGCGGCAAATGGAATGGCGCGGATGACCACGAAACGTGTTTCATGATTGTTTGGGATGAAGATGCCGTTTACCTCGCACTGATTGTAACAGATGATGAACATGAACACGCTGCAGCTGCAGCGTGGAATGGTGACGGTGCACAACTTGCCTTCGAAATGAGCGGGAAACGTGATGCGGGGCTTCCGTTGTGGTTATACAATGTCGGATTAGACGATAAAGCCAAGGATATCATCGGTGATGCGTTGAATGAGAACCCCGGCGGGGCAGGGCTCGTGCCTAATGACGATATTGTCGTTGTGCGAGATGCTGCTGCAAAGAAAACTTACTACGAACTTAGGTTCACAGCAGAAGAACTACAAGTGAAAGGCAAAAAATTCAGTGATGGATTTGAATTTGGGCTCGGCATCTGTGTCAACGATGGTGACAAAGCCCCTGGCCAAGGGGGCCAGAAAGGCTGGAGTGGTTGGTACACCCATTCAATCGTTATTGGGAAGAATCCCGAAAATACCGGGCTCGTCAAGCTGACTGCCGAGAAAGCGGCTGTTGAACCTACCGACAAATTGGCTACAACCTGGGGAAAAATAAAAGAATCGCGATAGTCCCAGATGCGAAAGCCGCCACCGGTGACGGCTTTCACACACAATTTAAGGGGCATGATGATTTGCTTTATGGTAATGTAATCGAAGTAAATCTACCCCGAAATCATCCTCAATATTGCGCCACACGGAGTGAATATGGTTGGCATTGTTCTGGGTGTTATCATACTCCACAAAGAAAAAGGGGCCATGGAGCCTATAATAATGGGGTGTGCCACGTACTTCACCCCCCGCCCAAGCAAAATGGATATCATTGAGGCTCCCGTCACGTAACTTTCGGCGCTCAATTTGAGCCATTTCCTCAGGAAGCCGGTCAATGTATTCATTAATTAATGTTATCAAAAGTTCACGTTGTTGTGTTGCCATGGTTTCTGCTGCGAGCCCCTCTACCGCTTCGAATTTAACTTTAGGTTCCTCCCGCGTCAAAATATCGGACGGGGCATCCGCGTTAATGAGGCTCTTGCTTTTCTGAGCAGAATTCAGACTGGCGAGGAGCTGCCGTGCTATATCTTCTTCGGCAGAAAGAATCCTTAACCCTTTTTTATTGCCGTGTGGTACCTCGGCTGGATTTGAACCGAAGAAGAATGGATTTGGTGAGATGAGTTCGCGATTGACGACGGTAAAATTGAGAGAAACGTGATGCCCCTCGGCGCGCCAGCCCCAAGCGCCATTGCCTGACGGGGTACCGAACACGGTGAAAAAGTAGTAGCCCGCGTCACGGACAAGTCTTGCCTCTCCAGCTGCCTGTTCAATTTCCCCGAGTGTTGTCTCTAAGTTGATAATCGCGCAAGCCTTTTGGTACCCTTTGTGGCTAAGGCCAGTTTCCATGAGTGCGAGCGCCGCCTCTTGCTGTTTCTGATTCAATTCCTTGAGTGAAACACCTTTCCGTTCCCACATCTCAATTGGGATGTAGTGCCATCGGAGCCGTTCGTTTGCATCAAATGGGAGAACCGCTTTTTCGCGCAGGGCAGGCGTCAACATTTCCAAGAAATTCCCTGCTGCATTCACCATCTGCTCCGCTGTTTCGGATGCAGGAATCATGATTGGTGACGCCGCCGATTGAGTCTCCGTATCTATATGTGCCATCTGACATGCCTCCACTTTAAATGTTACGTTCTATCCTAAACCAACTTCATCTGAAAATCAAGATTAAAAATTGTGGAATGAGAGCAGTACACAAAATCTTTGATAATTTAGCGTGAAACTTGTAAACTTATCTTGGCAACTTCCGTTTAAAAACATATTTAGAATGACTTCAGTGGTTTTCTGAATATGTAGGCAATAGATAGATATCCCTTCCGCAGCGTTTTTGGTTGTTTCGAGGTTCCTTGGTGTAAACGCTTATTTCGTGAATCCTCAGGTACCCCGGGCGATTATGGATTCACCATATCAGCATCTCCGCTCCGGTGTGCCCTACAAGCACGAGCGCTATACAAACGGAAATTGTAGAAAATTATGGATAAATTGATTGACGATGAAAAGTTAGTCTATCAGTTTCAAGCCGGCCACCAAAACGCCTTTGATGAATTGATGAAGCGGTACAAATCCAAAATTTTCTCGTATCTGTTGCGTTCTGTCAGGAATTATGAGGATGCCGAGGATATTACCGTTGAAGTTTTTGTCAAAGTATATCGTGCGCTCAATAATTGGCAGCCGAAAGCGAAATTTTCAACATGGCTTTATAAAATTGCGTCTAATCTTGCTATCGATTACCATCGTGCTAGCGCGCGAAACCCCGTCTATTTATTAGAAGATGAAGATATTCCTGAAATGCGGCTCGTTGCTACAGATATTGCTAGTAATCCTGCGGCACTCTTGGAGGAGAAAGAACGCGGTAGGATTATCCGGGAGGCCGTTGCTCAGTTATCTCCGAAGCAGAAAGCCGTTTTCCTGCTATGCCGATATGAAGGGTTTTCAATGAAAGAGGCGTCAAAAATGCTCGGTATCGCTGAAGGGACGGTAAAGATTCATTTGCACCGCGCGGTAAAACGGTTGCAAACTATCCTACGTCCGTTGTGGGAAAATCATGAAATTTAATGTATAAGCGAAAAAATCGCTGGCCGGTTACGCTCAGGAATATCCGTGACAGTGGAACGTTGTGCTGCATTCCACTTTGGTTTGTATACCGAATCTAACCACTAGACGAAAAAGGAGGACGCTTCATGCAAAATTGTCAAAATTTTGAAGGGCAGGCTATTGATTACGTTTGTAAACTTTTATCTGAACCGCAGTTTAATGCTTTTGAACAGCATCTGAAATATTGTGCTCATTGCAGGGAGGAGGTTCAGGTTGTCAAAGCTGTGCTTCAGATGACGGACGAAGCGCAAGGAGAAGTCAATCTACCGGTTTTTCCTCTGCGAGATATTGAAATGAACGTCTACAAACGTCTTGCTGAGACATCTTCGGGATACCCGCAAACCCTAGGGGTGCGTCTCCGGAACTTCAAACAGATATTACTTGAACAATTCCTGGGCTCGGTAACCCGTTGGCAGCGCATGGCCGTCGCCGGTTCTGTCGTTGTTGTCCTAATCGCAATCACTGTCTTCCTGAACGGGCCGTTTCGGTTAAAACCGGCGTTGCCTTTAAATGTAGTTCAATCCGCCGATGATAGAATTGAACAATATAGACAACAAAATATTCAACGGCGGCTAGAGGATGCCTTGATTACGCATCACCTCCGGAATGATACCTGGGAAACAGCAAGTCGGTTCCAGCGAATGAAGGAGCAGGCGCATGGAACGAATTGGGTAGAAGTTGCGAATACACATCTTCAGCGTCTCAAGTAGGCAAAAATTGGCACAATACCAGCAAAATCTAATGAGAAGGGTAGAAACCGGACATGCAAAGGATATTAAGCATCGGAATGCCGTATGAGATGAAACGTGTGATGCGGCGAGTACTGATAATTCTCCTCAGCATCACGCTATGCACGAGCAGCTACGCACAATTTGAGGAGGTGAACGGTTTAATTCGAAGTGCCCGCTATGCGGAAGCAATCGATAAACTGGAAGAATTTGCCCAATCCGCTAAAAAGGTTGAACTGCAAAGTTGGTGCTACTACCAGATTGGGGAAATCCATTATACCTATCTGCAGCAGTATACTAAAGCCGTGGACGCTTACGACAAAATCCGAAAACTTGAGAAAAAAGGGCTTCCAAGTGCGGAACTTTTCCTCGCCTCTATTAAGAAAGGTGATGTCTATTGCCGAATGGGCAAGTACGCGGAAGCTATCCAAACTTACCATACCCTGGTTGAATTAGCGCCATCTACCCATTTTGTGCATAAGACCGGCTTACAGAAAATTCGGGATATTCGAACTGCTTTGACAGCGCTAGAAGTGCAGCAGGCGCACGTTCGAAAATATAAAGGCACCCCAATTGCGGCCATTGCCCAGTTTCAGATTGCTGAACTGTACCGCAATCAAACCCAGCTCAATCGGCCTGAGGAAGCAATCATTGCTTACAAAGCCCTGCTAGAAGCACATCCAAATGCCCCTGTCGCGCCGGAGGCACAATGGCGAATTGCACATTTAAGGCATACCGTCCTCAACCAATTGACTGCGGCGATTGATGCCTACCAGAAAGTTGTTGATACCTATCCAGCCAGCAATTTCGCCGCTGAAGCCCTCTTTCAAATGGCAACCGTCTACCGTACAACATTGAGTGCAGATTCTGTTTTACAGCGCGAACAAATTGACACAACACGCCTCAATGATAGTATCCAAAAGGCGATTACCGTTTTTGAAGAGATTAAGCAGAAATATCCTAATTTCTGGAATATGCCCGCCGTTCTCTATTGGACGGGTATCTGTCAGGAGAGAAATGGAAACTACCCGAAGGCTGTGGAAGCTTTTAAAACTTTCCTTCATGTCTATCTCCCTCATCTGGAACCGGGATACTTAGGACAGATTTCAATGTATGATAAGAGTCTTTCCGGGGTGAAGGCTCTCATTTACGCAAAGATTGAGAAACTGGAACGAGAACTCTCTCAGGTGGAATTTGAACGGCTGCAATGGGCAGTCTCGCACAAAAATTTTGCTGAAGCATTAATTATCGCCCGGAACCTTATCTCTACTGCGCCACGCACAGAACAAGCCAAGCAGGCTGCTGCACAGCTTCGTTCAATAGCTGAACAAGCAGCGATACAAAACCTATCGGCTAAGATTCAAGCGGGGGCCTTAACCCCTACTGAGAAGGCGAGGGCGCTGTTGCAAATAGGAACTATCTATGAACGGCAGTTAACCGACTATTCAAACGCAATTCAGGCGTATCAGAAAGTGGTAGAGTTTGTTGAGAACATAACCGTAGGAACACGAGAACCAGAAATTTCTCCCGTATCTGTTTATGCTGCAGAAGCGCTCTATCGCACCGGGATTGTTTATGCTGAACGACTCTCTAATCCTAATAAGGCACTTGGTGCATATAAAAAGATAATTGAACAGCATCCGAATGCATCGCAGGCAATGATGGCAAACTTCCAGTTGGGCGAGCTCTACAGAAAACTGCACCGCTACAAAGATGCACTGCAGGCATATCAGACGACGATTGGCTACCCTGAGCGTGCCCGGTACCTAGCTGCGGGATATCAGGATAGTTTCGCGGATAGGGCACAATTTCGTATCGGGCGCGTCCATTATGAAGACAGACGTTATACTGAAGCGAGTTTCGCTTTTGAGGAGTTTATTCGGCTACGTCCTCACTCTCCTAGGCTTGCTGCTGCTTACGTATACCTCGCTGTCATAAACCAAGAATTGGAAGAAACTGCGAGGGCCATAGAGAGATATAAAAACGCGGAAGTTCTACTTACAGATACAGCTGATAAAGGTGCGGTGCAAATGGGAATTCTCATAGATGAAGCCGGCATGCTCGGTTTGCAAGGGAGTAACGCGAATGCCGTCCGGCATTTTCTACAAGCACAGCAGAAACGTCTCAATGCTACAGGCAATTAAGCATCTGAGCACAACACAATCACACCTGTATACGTATGCACGAAGTTGTGGGCACCAATCGGGGCGAATTCTGAGTTCCCGAAAAACCCGATAATCGGCAGTCCAGGAAACTTCTCTTCAATCACTGCGATATCGTGGTTTGATTCGCCATAGAGCCCTTTGCCACGCCCTAAGCAGTTAAAATAGAGCCCAAAAGCCGGAGGATGTTCCTGCGTTTTTTCTGATAATTTTTCAACAATCGCGCGAATTTCAGCTTTCGCTGCCCGGGAATTCCTGAGGTGGAATTGTACCCGTTGTCCATCCGTAACCGCTTCAGATAGCGCGAGGGCCGCGTGTTCCTCATTTATCCCCACCAGATTGCGAATTAGGAAGTCTCCGCGGGTAGGTTCCGGATTATTTGTGTCCATCGCAATCCCGACGAAAACCATACCGCCCGATTGGCGAATATCCGCTTGCGTCAGCAGATGCAACGTCTCTTTGAAATGTTCCAAGGCGGGAGTACCATCTAATTCAAAAATAATGCGCCCTTGCGATTTCGTAATTTCGTGCGTTTTGCCAACCGGTTGACAGCCTTGCGCAACACCAATCTCTGTACGGAAAGCTCCCGTTAGCATAATCCCGGCTGTGCCGCCCTCTCTGACTTCACTGCCTGTCCAGTGGTACATCTGCGCCCCGGTGGCATCCCCGGAGACGGCTGCACCGACGATAGGAAGTTTCTCGCCATCAATGCCGATATGTTTTACTAATTCTATCGGATTCACGGCACGAATATCAGGTAAAACTATCAACAACGAATTGTCGCGTATTTCAGGATGAACACGCGTCTGTATTGCCGTACCGATTTCGGATTCTGTGCCTTGAGCACTAAACGAAATCGACGACAGCTTATCACTCCGGATAACCATCACCGTAAGTGCCGGTTCACCTTCAAATTCACCTGCTGAACTTAGGACACTCATTCCGGTACACCCCACCAGCTCTTCACAACTGGCGTTTACCTGAACCGATTTGAATAGCTGCTCATATTCTGCCTGGTAATTAATAGTTGCGAACACGATGGCCAGGTCCGCTTTCGCAATACCGGCATTCCCCATCGCCATCATCGTTGCGCGTTCCGCTGCCTCTGCAGTGGATAGACTTTGAGAATGTCCTACACCCACTTGAATCATTTTTATTCTCCTTTGAACATCGGTACCGTACAAGCCTTACTGTCTTTACATTGCCCGAGCAATCCTGTCTATTGAGGCCATCATGGATTTCGGTATGCAGTGGTTGTTCTATTGCTGCAGCATGACGGCGTTTATTGAAGGGACTCCCTTAACAATCCCAATCCTTTAGGGTTGGGTCCAACCCAGCTAACTCGTGCTGGCGTCAAAAAAAGCGTTGAGCTTATCTAAAAAATGTGTGATATTATATTAAGGTTATACTTCCAAAAGACTTCGTGAGGCGTTTGCACACCTCAAATCCCGCTTGCCGTGTCTTTGGACACGCTCAAAATTCATATCTTCGGTTGGGAGTGTATCCCTAGTCAAAGAATATATTGAGGAGCAAAAGCGTGTCTAAATCCAAGAAAGAATACCGAACCTATATTTTAGCGACAGCCAAGCCGACAGAACAACTTGACGGGATAAATCGGCTTGGTGGACGTATCTATTCTAAAACCGTTTCGCTTACGTTCCAAACGCATGAGCAGAAAGGCTTTTGGCTTTCAGACGGTGGACTCAAGGCATATCTCAAATTCAAAAGGTATCCTTGCCATGCCCATAGCGTTCAGGCAATGATAGACGATTATTGCGGCGCGCGACGCTCTTTCTTTGCTAACCGAAAATCGAATCCGAACGCGAAACTGCCAAACAAAACACGGAAGTTTCACACGTTCACATGGCGCGCAACGGGCATTTCCTATCAGCATGGGAAACTACGACTGTCTATGGGCAAAGGGAGAGCCCCGCTTTGGATAAAGATTGATAAAAAGTTCCATAACGTCGTGCCTGCCGAACTCTCACTCGTGTATCATCTAAGAACAAAACAATACGCGTTTCATGCGACATACGCCACAACGCCGAAAAAGGCGACAGCAAAAGTCGGTTCGGCAGTTGCTGTAGATATGGGCGAAATCCACCCGATGGTTACTTTTGACGGTATCCATGCCGACATCTATAATGGACGCGAAATGCGCAGTGTTGTGAGGTATCAAAACAAATTTAAGTCGCGTCTCAATAAAGCCTTATCGCGTTGCGTTAGATATAGCAGACGCTGGAAAAAACTAAAACGCGTGAAAAATAGAACCCTACAGAAGTTAACCGCGCAGTTGCGTGATATGCGCCATAAAATGACGTCACGCTTTGTTTCTACTTGCCGCGCGCGAAAGATAGAAACGATTGTCATTGGAGACATAAAGCACATCAGACAATCCATACAATATGGCAAAAAAGCCAATCAGAAGTTACACCAGTGGGCGTTCGCTAAAAATCAGAACATGATTACCTACAAAGCCAAAGCCGTCGGTATCAGCACTGATATAGAGGACGAAGCCTATACGTCTCAAACCTGTCCGTCTTGCGGGCATAGAAAGAAACCGAGTGGTAGGACTTACCGTTGCGGACAATGCGACTGGCAAGGACACAGAGACGTTGTGGGGGCGAGTAACATTCTGACAACGTATCAGGGTTTTATGACAAACCCTGTAGTTGGGGCGGTGGTATCCCCCGTAGGTATCCGATATAATCCGAACCTATGTAGACTTGATAAGTGGTCGCCGTTTTCGGGACTCAAATCAAGTCAGCCTTCTAAGAGAAGGTAAGAAGCACACGCCGAAGGCGTTGTGAGTATCACACTGCTCTGTTATTAGATGTAATATGCGATGCTTGTACGGTAGGAATGATAACAAGAATAGGAGACGGTATCAAGAAAAAATGATGGACAAAACCTGAAATATATTGTAAAATAACTAGGCATGCTAATTTTGTTCCGGTTCGGTAAACGCATTTCCTTCCATTTTGCGAAGGATGGGCGCGTTTTCATTTTGAACAACAATTCACTGTATCCTTGGCCACCTTTAGATTCCCCTTGAATTGGAGGGAAGGGCATTTGTCGTCAGAAATCCTCAATGGCAGTCGTCTTGCGCAGCGTATCCGGCGTCAGATTCGGCGGAAACTCAAAGAATTAACGTTCACCCCGGGGCTCGCTGTCGTTCAAGTCGGTGATAATCCTGCATCAACCCTATATATAAAACATAAGCAGCGCGATTGTGAAAAAGTCCATTTCCATTCAGAAGTCCACCGCCTACCGGCGAATATTAGCCAGCAGCAACTTATTCACCACATTGAAACGCTCAACGTACGGCAGGATATTCACGGAATGTTGGTGCAACTGCCTCTCCCCGATGGAATTGAGGCACAGGCAGTTATTGATGCAATCTCGCCTGATAAGGATGCTGATGGCCTCACCCCAATCAATTTAGGAAACTTACTCATCAATCGCGAGCGGATTACGCCGTGTACGCCTTCAGGAATTATCCGGCTCATTGAATCTGCAAATCAGCCAATTGCGGGTAAACACGCTGTTTGTGTCGGCAGGAGCCCGCTTGTGGGGAAATCGGTTGGCATGATGCTTCTCAATCGAGACGCGACAGTCACATATTGCCACTCCAAGACAAAGGAACTTGCTGCACAGACGAAAAAAGCGGATATCCTAATCGCAGCAGTTGGGAAACCTATGTTTATCACTGCGGATATGGTGAAAGCCGGTGCTACCGTGATTGATGTCGGAATGAACCACCTTGAAAATCGGGCTGTTGGCGATGTCAAATTTGACGATGTAAAGCATATCGCGCGATTTATGACGCCTGTGCCTGGGGGCGTCGGTCCGATGACGCGCGCCATGTTGTTAGAAAATACATTAAAATTAGCAACTGACGACTTTCATTTCGCAGGCGGATAGTTAAAAAATTCTTTAGAACGTAAAAGGAGAAGAGAAATGGCATTTCCCGGATTTGAATTGAAAGATAAGGTGATGTTTGTCACGGGTTCCGGAAAAGGCATCGGGCGCGGTATCGCTATCGCCGCAGCACAGATGGGCGCGAAGCTTATCTTGAACAGTCGAACACTCGCTGACTTGGAAGAAGTTGCCGATGAGATTCGAGCAAACGGTGGAGAAGCAGAATCTGTCGTTTTTGATATTAGCAATATGAACGATGTCGCTCAGGGCGCGCAATCCGCTATTGACGTATGGGGACGCATTGATGTTCTTGTCAATAATGCCGGGACGAATCGCCCTAAACCGGCCCTTGAACTTAGTGAAGAAGATTGGGATGCAATCTATGATTTAAATCTCAAAGGTTTGTTCTTTTTAACACAGACGCTCGTTAAGCCGATGATAGCACGGAAAAGTGGAAAAATTATTAATATCTCTTCCACGATGGGGTTAGTCGGTGGCCCCTTACGCACCGCGTATTCCGGTAGTAAGGGCGGCGTTGTTCTATTAACCAAGGGGCTCGCCGTTGAATGGGCACCACATAATGTAACCGTGAATGCTGTCGCGCCGGCTTTTACGCGAACACCACTCGCGGAGGTACTCTTGCAGCGGAAGGAATTTTATGAGGACGTCGTCCGGCGCATCCCCATGGGGCGCGTTGGTGAAGTCGATGAAGTGGTTGGGGCTGTTTTGTTTTTAGCATCAGAGGCCGCAAATTGGGTCACGGGGCAAACCATCGCTGTTGACGGTGGTTGGGTGGCGTGGTAGACTACACGGTGCTCCGGAAGGAACCAGGGGAACTTCCGGCCGATGAATCACTCCTTGAAAAACGACTCGGGGAATTTTCTGAAGAGCTGCCTCTGTTAGCAATGAGGGACTACAAGTCATCTCTGAACGGTGTCTTGAAACGGTTTTATCGCTTTCCACACACCACCGGTTGACGCGTCACATAACATTCCACAATGTCAATAATTAGCGAGATATCATGACGGGCAGATGCCAGGGCTGTATAACACGCGTCTCCTTGTGTGATGCATTTATGAAAATGGCGTAGCTCCCGTACAAACGCGCTTTCCCATTCTACAGCAGGCTGTTTGTTATAGGACGTCCCTTCTGCATCTATGCCGTATATTGTTACCTCTGAAAGGATTCCGCGTGAGAAACCCGTCGGATAAGACACCAATACCCGTTTGTTATCTCCGTAAATTTCTAACGTTTCTTTAAAATCCCACAGATGCGGCAAGTCCACCCATGTCGCGACGCAACGGGCACCGTTCGGGTACGAAAACATGATGCTTACCCCGCGCCCTTCAGCCCAGACTTCCGTGCTAATCACTTCACTCGGTGTGCCCAACATGACTCGCAAACTATAAATATCGTGAATCATACTGCCGGCAAGTAAGAAGAAGACGCGTTCCGCTTGACTTCGGATATCGTTGGCAAGCCGATTTTTCAATAACAGCTCGCCTATTGCTTCTGACAGGGCCTTCTCACGTGCCTTCGTAGCCGGCTTAAATGCATCCGGGGGGACATCGCTGAAACGTTCGACGTCAAATTGACTCAAGTGCAAACGATTATTCGGATGCAGATGGTTTATCTGAACAAATCGATAACTCTCCATTGTCTTCACTTCAGACTTTGCAAGTTGAAAGGCCGGGTCATGCACCTTCATGTAGCCTGCTTGTGCAACTGTTCCCGCCTTTTGTTGGGCGGATAACATGGCATCCATCTCTTGAATTGAAAAACAGACCGGTTTCTCAATAAAGACATGCTTCCCGGCTTCAAGGGCGGCAAGTGCCACTTCTGTTTTCGGGTCGCCGTGACAAAGCAGCACGGCATCGACATCTGTTTTTAGTAATTCGGTGTAATCTGTGACGTAGGCGGGAATGTGGAACCGCTCGGTAACGGCTTTCGCTGTCGCTAGCGATATGTCGCAGACAATCGGGACATCAAATTCCCTATGAAGTTCAGCAAGGTTCGGCAGATGCTGAATTTGCGCAATTGCTCCACAACCGATAATACCTATCCTGACGCGATTCATATTTTTTCTCCGGCAGAATTTTTCAGTTTTTCTAGACGTGTTACCATATCACATCTGCAAAATAGATGCAACGCAAATTGCTTTCTGTGAATATTGAGAACCTTTTTGTGTATAAACGAAACGTTTCTATGGTTATTTCTGCTTCGATTTTGAGTCGGTTTTGCTGTCCTATTGACAAGAAACTCCACATCCTAGATAATGGCAGCAACTTATTTTTTTGAATAGAGCGTGGCTCTGCTCTATTTTGCATCCCAGTTCCATGATGTGAGTTGTGCTTATCCGTCATGGACGAAATAGGATAATAATATGGAAATGATAGCTATTCCTTGGCAAATGGTAATTCTATGTGGATTATCCCTCTGCGTTGGTTGGGGGATTCGGGGTAATTTTGGGCATGAATATGGGGCGGCGTTACCCGGTGCACTCGCCGCGATGGCAATCGTCATGCTTTCCGGACGCGAGGATTGGTGGCGATACGTTCACTATTTCGCGATGTTCGGGGCGCTCGGCTGGTCATTTGGCGGCAGTATGTCTTATATGCAGGTGATTGGCTATACGCATTCGTCCCACTCGCCGACGGTGCTTTACGGTTTCGCGAATCTGTTTGTTATCGGTTTCTTATGGGCATCCCTTGGCGGTGCGGGAACGGTGCTACCTCTGTTTCTCACCCATGAACAATTGTCACTTTTCTTTATTCCGATAAGTGCCGTCTTTATCGGTTGGGCACTTCAAGCAGTTATAAACGACTATTTTTTTTCGACGAAACGGATGCAACGCCACGAAAGTTCACTCTATTGGTATGATACGGATTGGTTGGCCGCCCTCGTCGCTATTGTTGCGACGCTGATTGTCGTTGTTTTCCGGGGAGGTTTAGATATTGGTACCTCGCTCATTCTCCATATGGGTGTCGGCTGGTTCGTGGCGTTTTTACTTTTAGTGAACGTTTTCGGGCTCCGAATGACACCGCCACGCGGTGACAATTGGGCAGGATGTGTTGGGCTCGTAGTTGGTGTCTTGGTATACTGTTGGCGTTACCAACTCGATGGCGTCGCCTTTGCGACTTTAATGAGTGGTTTTACCGGGGGTATCGCCTTTTCCTTCGGGCAACTGCTAAAATTAGTCTACATCCGAACGGGACTCCATACGAACTGGCACAGTGTTATGGAACAGACACAAGGACTGCTTTTTGGACTAGGACTTGCCGTGACGTTCGGTTTCTTGTTGAATCGGACACCTGTGTTGGATTCAGCTCCGGATTTCCCGCGTTGGATAGAGATGTTTGCGGTTTTCTTTGTTCTCATCATTTTGACGTATCTAAATTATCGGAAGGCTACGACGACGTGGGTTGAACAAGTTGATTCGTTCCCGGAGAAGTTTTTTGGCCTCTCATTGGCGGGCTGGTTTCGACGTTCGAAAGGCTGGATAGGCTGGTTCGAACTTTTCTATATTTCGCTCAGTCTTGCATTAGGTATAATTCTATGGGTAAATCTTAATCGTTCTATTCCGTTTATCTCTGATAGCTGGCTAGGCAAAGGGCAACTGCTCTATTTCGTCTTTTTGTGGTGTGTTGTCATCTTCAACTTTGAGCGCGCGTTAGTCGGTTTCAGTCCACATCGTTTGGTGACAGAGGGTGTTATTACTTTCAACGCCATTATCTGCACCGTTCTGATGGCTGTTGGCGCGCAAACCGTCCCGGAACAGGTGGGTATCCCTTTTTCCTTCACCGAATTGGTGTGGAAAGTGGGGCTATATGGGATAGTGGTAATGGTAGGTACAACAGTGATTTTCTGGGTGATTAAGCACGGGCTTTATGGAAAAGAACATGCCCCTGGGGCGGCATTGCATATCCGTTTCGGTCCGGATTCTAACGCGCCGAAGGAGAAACCTAAGGCTTCGCAACCCCATCCTTAATGGGTTATGTATCGCTGGCGATAGATTCTGCCTCCTTTGATAACAACGATAGGTTCCAGCTTCTTTCTGTCTGTCCTGGTTTTTCCACACGCGTCTATAAGTTGAAATTCACCAGCGCGAAGTTCAGACACCACGGCGTTGCCCCATGCGCCAACGGCTAACGTGCCGGCCAGGACTGGCATCAATATCGTTTCTGCCCGTACACTCGTCACCTTCCCAATGCGGCATCAGCGGATACGTGCCCATTGACAACCCTATATCCTTACGGGCATGGATACTCTCTCTGGGCTCAATGAGTGTTCCATTTTTAATCAAACGCGTGTAGTTGAGCATATTCATGGCGCCATCTGTTAAAATGTGCTTTCACGATTTGTAATGGCACACCACCGGGACGTCAAGAGATAATCAAGCAAGGCCTCTTCCGCTTCCGGGGTGTCAATCCGTTTTAACGCCAAGACGGCGTTGTCACGCACATACCGGTTCTTATCACTGAGTGCACCCGTTAGGATACGGAGGGCATCATTTGCAGGCAGTCCGATTTTTGCTAATGCTAAAGCCGCTTCAAACCGGACTTCATCGTCGTCATCTCCTTCAAGCATAGCACTCAAGGCGGGTACGGCAGCTGCTGTGCCTGTGCCAATGCTACCGAATGCCTCCGCAATATAACGTCTTACCTCGACACAGGCATCTGTCGTCCGCTGTAGCAGGGCCGGAACTGCTGCGTGGGCCTCATTGCCAATTTGTGCTAAAGCGTACGCTGCTTCAAGCCGGACTGCGTCTTCCGTATGACTTAAGGCCTCGCTCAGTGTCGGTACAGCAGGTTCGCCGACTGCCGCCAGCGCGTATGCCGCTATCCGTCGTGTGGCGCCGTTTTCGTCTCCGAGTGTCTCTATCAGCCCCGGGACAGCTGGATTTCCAATAGTTCCTAGTGCATAAGCAGCATTCAGGCGTACTGGTTCATAATTGTCGTGCAGTGCTTCAATTAGCATCGGAACTGCCTCTGCAGCAGAATCCCCGAACAGCCCCAATTCATCGGCTGCACGCGAACGTCCTTGCGGATTTTTACGCTGCAATGCTGTGATGCAAGCAGATAGGTTTCTATGATTCGCTTGAGAGGGGTTCGGATTTTTCTGTCCGGCTGCCCAATTCCACACGTGCCGCCATGTCCCTTGGTGCTGAATTAGCGATGTGCTGCCGTTTCCATTGCGTTTTTCGCCGTCCCAATTCGGCGTTTCCACATTCCATTCCGGTGACAGCGGTTCATCCATCCGGATAAACTGAAACTTCATCATATACCGCGTTTTATCCGTGCGATTCGCCATGGCACGATGCCATAAATCAAAGTGAATAATTGTTACCGTCCCCGCTTCCCCGCTCAATGGTAATTCGTTTTCGTTATTTTCTGCAAGGCGGGTGCTATAGTATTGTGTTCCCGGTAGAATCGAAGATGGTCCAATCTCTTTAGGTGAATCTTGCGGATAGTAAAACGCCATTGCCCAACGGGTTCGGTGATGTCGAATTTTCTGATATCCCCAGTAGCTATCCTTATGAAACCCTTGCCCGTCACTGTGAGGACGATTCTGATGCGGGTGCCGGTGCGAATGCATAACGTAATTCTTGCCTAAAATACTCGTCAATGCCCCTCGCACCCTCTGCTCCTCAAAAACCGCCTGCAACTCCGGAATCCGTGGCAAGATGTTATTGCCCAAATTTCCTTCTTTTTTTATCAGGTCTTGCGTTTTACGATAGATAGCCTCATGAAAGCTGCGAGGCAAATCTGTCTTAACTGTGACATAACCGTTCGTAATAAAATCTTGCATCTGTTCATCGGTAAAAAGGACCGAATTTGCTTGCATACGACACCTTCCGTTTCCTAACAAAATTGGTGGCATTCAATCTTTCCTCGTAGGAAGTGATAAGACTGCTATTCGCAGTGCATGTCCTCACAGCCTTTTAGTTGGTTTCCGTTTCTCGTAACGGCACCACATATTCTACTTGACTTTCACGTCTTTGTCATGTATTTTTTTTGCATCCTAATAGACGAAGTCCTATAATTGGTTATGGGGATAACAGTCTCAGTTCCCATTGCGGAAAGTCTATCCACTGTTAATGCTTTACCTCTTTAAGTCTGTGTAAGCAATTTCGCTCGATGCAAAATTTTATGGGCGCAATGAGGGGCATGCTTCCGCAGCGGAAACTTGTGAATGCGCATGCTATTTTCAGGGAAACCCAATTGCTCTATCAGCATGCTAACAAGTTGTTGAGAAATAACGATTTTTATGGTAGAATTGGCGAGAATTTGTGTAATGATGTAACCTAAAAATATTAAAGCATATTTGGAATGACTAAATCCGTCCTCGGCGAGCGGGGCGATGTAACGAGGATAACTGACATTGATTGAACAGGGAAACCGTAATAGTCTCACTGCCCGCGCTGTGATAACCGGTCTTGTCTGCGCTGCCACCGAATGTTTACTAGCGCCCTACAACGATTACGTAATCCGTAATATCTTTCTAGCAGGCGGGCATTTTCCTGTTGCGCCCTTCTTCGTATTAATTGTGTTGGTGTTGGGTGTAAACGTTATCTTAAAAGAGATACGTCCCGGCGCTGCGTTTTCGCCGGGTGAACTTGTCACGGTGTGGTGTATTATGTTGGCGCCTGCGGGCATTCCGTCTTCGGGCATGATGCGGTATGCGCTAAGTCCGATGGTAGCGTATCAATACTTCGCCACGCCTGAAAATGATTGGATGTCTCTGTTTCATCACTACATTCCGCACTGGCGTGTTGTGCGCGATGAAACGGCTATCCGCTCTTTCTATGAAGGATTGTTCGCCGGTGATTCGCTCCCTTGGGGCGCGTGGATGACGCCTATTCTGATTTGGAGTGCCTATGTCATCGTAGTCTATTTTGTGATGATTTGTCTTTCGGTGTTGCTGCGGAAGCAGTGGGTGGAATATGAACGCTGCGCTTTTCCGCTGGTTAAGTTGCCCGTCGAAATGTCGATACAAGGGAAGGGCAATCTCGGACCACTTTTTAAAAGCAGTGCGCTCTGGTTTGGATTTGCGTTTCCGGTTTTCCTTCATACGATGAATGGGCTCCATACGTTTTTCCCTTCGATGCCGCACGTGCCGCGCGATTTTTGGCTCAACTCCTACTTATCTGAACGGCCCTGGAGTGCGCTACGTCCTTTTCAAATTGTTATCTTCTGGTCGATGGTAGGCTTTAGTTACCTGCTGACTTTGGAAGTCTCTTTTAGCATCTGGTTTTTCTTCGTCTTTTACAAACTTCAATGTCTGACTGGTGCACTGCTTGGGTTTCAACTCAGTTCTGGTCCGGGTGTCCAATGGACGGGCAAGTCGTTTAGTGCGGCGCAGGAGGCGGGTGCATGCTTGGCATTTGTTGCGATTGCGCTTTGGAAAGCCCGACATCATATTAGGAACATGTTGCAGTTCCGTCCATCCGACGAGGCGATGCCGCACGGTGTGACAATCTTTGGGCTCCTCAGTGGTATCTGTGTCCTTGTCTTCTTGAATCATTTGATGGGCATGTCTATCCCCTTCGCCCTCGGTTTTGTGCTGTTCCTACTGGCAATGTACATCGTGTTAACTTGGCAAGTGATTAACGGTGGTATTCCGTTCATCAATCCATCATTTTCCCCACAGAGTTTTTTTTTAACAACGCTCGGTACCTCAAGAATTCACCCGTCAACATTGACATCGCTCTTAATGCATCCCGTCTGTCTCACATTGGATCTACGTGAGTTCATGATGCCGAATATCCTGAACGGGTTGAAGGCTGCGGATGAGGCGCGCGTCAAACGTCGGCAACTACTCGTTGCGATGGGTGTTGCGATGGTAATCGGACTCGCTATCTCGTATTACTCCGCGATAAAAATTAGCTATGCTCACGGTGCGCCTTATACGGGGGGCAGCTGGTTCATGCGGCAGTTGGAGGGGATTCTAACAAGCCCGAAAACGTCCACGAATTGGACAAACACGGGTTTTATCTTGTTCGGTAGCGGTTTTACTGCATGGTTGATGTGGATGCGTCAGACCTTTGTTTGGTGGCCGCTGCATCCGCTCGGTTACACGATGCTGAGTTCCTGGGCAACATTTAAGTTATGGTTCTCCATCTTCTTAGGGTGGGGGTTGAAATTTACCATTGTAAAGTACGGTGGGCTCAAGGCTTATCGGCAAGCCCGTCCGATATTCCTTGGGCTTGTCTTCGGGGAGATGACGTGTGCCGGCATCTGGGCAATTATTGGAATGGTGACGGGTATTAGCACCGGGTACCGTATTTTGCCTGACTAAGTCCCATCATATTATGCTGAGAGAATCCGCTTCATCCGTTCGTGAATTTGTGCTTTCATTTCCGGATGTGTGAAAATATAGAACGTCCCATGCTGAATAGCATTGTAGACATGGCTTGCGACTTCAGACGGGCACATCCCTGCTTTCATCTCTGTTCTAGCGCGGTGTGAATTTTCTATTCCGTGATGCGCTTGATACTTAGCTAAGTGCTGTGGACGGTTTCGAACTGCATCCAGAATGCCTGTTCGCACCCAACCCGGACACAGTACATGTACCTGAATTCGAGCCCCTTTTTGTTCTAATTCCTCCGCGAGGTTCTCCGAAAGTACCACCACACCGTGTTTGCTCACCTTATAGATGCCTGTGTCTGCTCCGCTGACTAATCCCAAAATAGATGCGGTGTTAACGATATGACATTCCGTTTCTTGTGCGAGCATGAGTGGGATAAATGTCCGAATACCGTGAATGACACCCCAGAGGTTAACGCCTAACACCCATTCCCAATCTTCAAGGCTATGTTCCCAAATAGGGCGACTACAAACGACACCGGCGTTGTTACACAGAATATGCACTGCCCCAAAAGCGGTGAGCGTTCGACGGGCAAGCGTTTCCATATCTGATGCGTTTGAAACATCTGTTCTAACGGCAATCACAGTTGCCCCGGTGGATATGAGGGCGGCCTCAGTTTCCAGCAAGGCTTTCTCTTCTACATCGGCAAGTACAATTCTCATGCCTTCCGCTGCGAATCGTTCAGCTAACGCCCGGCCAATACCACTTGCTGCGCCGGTGATGACGACAACATTTCCTTTTTTTATCATAAATCTAACCGTTTTTCGGGGAGTCAGTTATCCGCATTTGAAATGACTCGAGGATTTTTATCATAAGTCTAGCATATCGGCTAATTGTCAGATTGTCAACAGAATTGTTGCGTTTCAATGCGGGTGTGATATGGATACCTAACTAGAAAGACGTTGTAGGACGTTATGCGTGATACGTTCAACAACGGTATCTCCGCCTGCTAATCCGTGCGCCCAGTCAGTTGTTGCTGCGGTAAAGACGGTTCCTCCTCGCGTATAGATTCCCATCGTTGCATTCCCAGTGCGTCCTTTTTCCCAACGTCCGTACCATTCAGCATCATCTGGATGCCATCGTACAGGCGCGGTGGCGAGGATGTTAAAACCGTCTGGGGTTCCGTCTCGATATGTCGGCACGGGGAGTCCCTTCTGAAGGGTTAGCTCGCATCCATCGCATTCATATCCGACAATTGTGTTCTCTGCCCCGAACGTGTCAGCTTGGGCAAGATTTGTACCTGCAAATACCCAGTGCCCGGGCAGATGCACCGTGTATGCTCCGGAACCCTCCATAAATTGCCCATGGCTGCGGTGATAACCGCCATAAAGGAACCCGGCACCGGTTAAGTGGTTCTCGGGGCGATTGACGAGGTGATGACTCCACAAAGTACTGAGTGTCCGATAATCGCCGGTTTTATAAATCGGGTCCTGATGATAATTCTGCTTCCAACAGACGAGTGCCCTTCCATGCTCTTCGGAACGGACTTGCCAGCAGACAGAATTCCCACTGAAGAACGCAGCATTGCCTCCGTTAGCAATGAATGCTTCAAGGTTGTCGCGCATCGGGCCGGACCAGTATTCATCGTGTCCGACGCTCAATACAAGCCGGTAATTCGCCAAAAGTTCAGGATGGAATTCCAAATCAGAATTGGCGGCATAATCGAGGGTGTACCCGTTTTGCTCTGCCCACGCAATAAATGGCAATTCCCACTGTTTGAAAATGCCTGCTGTGGGACGGTTGAATGAGACGCGACTTCCTTGTAACCCACTTCGCCCATGAAATCCGTAGAGGCTAAAGCCACCCCAATTGTTATATGCGTTGTAAGTGTTGGTTGAGAGTTGAAGCAGAATAGACGTATTTGCCCCCGGTTTCGCGGCGCGTACAATAAAGAACAGGGTACTTTCAGCGTTCCGACGGTTTCTGTAGACGTAGGTGCCGCCGCTATCTGATGCGCGCAACGTGCCTTCATAATAACCGCTCTGCCACGTTTTTGGAACTTCAAACTCGAACGCAGTGGGCCAGCCGCAACCGTGCGATGAAGCGTTTTCAGAAATCGGGTGTGCCTCACCGGGAAGTTCAGCCTCGTGCCAGACTACCTCCCGCGTTGCGCCGATGCGAGCAATTTCAAGAGCGTAGTGCGCAGCACTCGTTGAGATATGGAACTCAATATTTTCACCGGGGGCATAACTGAGTTGATGCGTGTACCCATCAATATAAAGAGATTTGATTTCCACGGTTTTCTCCTGGTGTATTGTGAACTAGGACTAGCAATACCGCTGTGTTTGTTCTCTGGACTTGACAATGTTCATTGGAGGTTAACGTGAACTTCACTGGATAGCATAGCATTTTATACGTCGGATGTCAAGTTTAACGAAATATCTTGCATTTTTCTCAAAAATCATGCATCATGATATATATCCTTTGTATCCAGATTTGATTGGAATGGTATTGCATGAACACCTTGCCGTCTCACAAGGGAAGATTTTTGGGTTATACGAATTCTGAGTGAGTTACAGAACGTTCATGCTCGCCCAAACGTCTTCGAGAATAAAAGGAAAAATATGAAACGTGTCCCTTTCCAAACTTTGCATGATGAATTTTATCGTGTGCTTACCAGAGTCGGTTTTACCAATGAGCGGGCAGTGTTGTGCGCACGACTGTTTTCAGAAAATCAACGAGATGGGGTATACTCACACGGCTTGAACCGATTCCTTGGATTCGTTGAGGGGTTGCGTAACAAACAGATTGATTTTCGCGTGCAGCCCCAGAAGATTGCGAGTTTCGGCGCATTGGAACGTTGGGATGGTAAGATGGGGGTAGGACTTATCAACGCGCATTTTGCTATGAAACGGGCGATGGAACTTGCCAGAATACACGCTATAGGTTGCGTCGGACTGTCAAACACTAACCACTGGATGCGAGGCGGGGCTTATGCCTTACAAGCAGCAAATGCTGGATACATCGGAATATGCTGGACGAATACTACCGCATTGATGCCGCCGTGGGGCTCGGCAGAAAAAAAGATTGGGAATAATCCGATAGCAATTGCCATTCCGCGCGCAGATGGGCATATTCTACTGGATATGGCGATGAGCCAATATTCAAATGGAAAATTGGAGGTACTGAAGAGGCAAGACAAACCGTTGCCATTCCCGGGGGGATATGACGAAAAAGGGAATCTCACTGTTGAACCGGGCAAGATTCTCTATTCTCAAAGGGCACTACCGATTGGCTACTGGAAAGGCTCCGGACTTGCGCTGGTACTGGATATGATGGCTGCTGTCGTTACAGGTGGGCAGGCGACACACAACATTGTGCAGCAAGGTTCAGAATACGCTGTTTCTCAGGTGTACATTGCCATTAACGCGACAGAATTGATGGGGCAAGCCGGGTTAAAGGAAACCGTCGATGCAATTATTGAGGATTTACGCATGGCGACGCCTTTGGATGACAGTGCAGGGGTGAGGTATCCAGGCGAAGGGATGTTGCGCACACGCCAAGAGAGTCTTGAAAAAGGGGTTTGGGTGGACGAGAATCAATGGCGAGAGCTACTGGCATTCCCAAGCCGGAAAATGGAGGAATTATGACATTACGGGCAGGAATTGTCGGTTGCGGTGGAATTAGCCGCAGCCACGCAGCCGCTCATGCGAATCTGGAAGATGTGCATCTCGTTGCGCTGTCCGATATTAACAGAGAGTCACTCAACACGCGTGCGGATGAATATGGTGTCGCAAATCGATATATCGACTACCAGGAGATGTTCGCGCGTGAAGATTTAGATTTAGTGAGTGTTTGTACGCATGCACCCCTACACGCCCCGATTGCAATTGCGGCCGCAAAAGCAGGCATCCACGTTTTATGTGAAAAGCCGTTGTCAGTTGACTTAAAGACTGCCGAACGGATGCTGACGGCGAGCCGCGAGGCAGACGTCCACCTCGCAGTCAGCCATCAATTCCGATTCACACCGCTGTTCCGGCACGCGAAAATGTGGGTTGATGAAGGGAAAATTGGGGAACTCCGCTCCATTCGTGAGGTAGGCAAAGGACGAGAAGCAGGATTTGAATTGATGGAGATGGGCGTTCACTACTTCGACGAAATGGACTTTTTCTTGGATGGAATCGCATGGATTCACGCACATATCACCTACCAAAAGCATGATGTGACAGCAGCAGATATTATGCACAGCAGCCAACTTTGCAAAACCGACAAGCGAGATAACGGGCTCGTTGCGGGAGATACGATGCTTGTGCATATTGGGGGGACGCATGGAAGCTACGGGATTATGGAACTTTATTGCCGCAAACGTAGACACGGGTGGATGATGGGGCCACACATTCTCGGCTCCGAAGGGCAATTGATGATAAAGCCACACCCCAAAACCGGAATAGACGAAATGTGGCATTGTCCATTTGATGTCTCTTTCGCTGAACATACACCGGTATGGAAGCCGGTAGAATTGGAACATGAGAAATTTGTTATCGACGGAAAAACGTGGCCGACGCGCCACACTATCTGGAGCGCGAAAAATATACGTGACGCGATTCTCAACGGTGAACAACCGGAACTTGGTGGGCAGAAGGCACTCCTATCGCTTGAGTGTGTCAGTGCTACATATATCTCACACTTCAGTGGCACAAAAGTGCAACTCCCCGTCGCGGAACGGCAACATCCGCTAGTCTCTTTTGGTATGAACAACCGATAGACGAGAATGCGTGTGTCGCATGCAGAGTAGAATGCGTGTGTCGCATGCAGCGTAGAATGTGTGTGTCCCCATCATGCAGCGGGCGCAAAAATTCGCATCCCCGTCTTAAAATCAGCGGGATTCACTCGTGAATCAGAGGTTTTCTAACCAGTTTTTAAAAGATAAAGGAGGAAATCCATGAAACTTGCTTTCTTTAATGAGTATCGACTCGGTGTCATAAAAGAAAATCGCATTATTGACATTGCCGATGCACTCGGCCAAATTTCATATCATACACCGCAGGAACTGATTAAAACGGTGATTGAGAACTTTGATAATTTACAGCCAGTAATCGTTGATGCTGTGGAGAACGGAAACGCAATTCCACTCAATGAGGCCCACCTCAGGCCACCGCTACCACGCCCCGGGCAACTCGTCTGTTTAGCAGGTAATTACATTGAACCTGACAGCCCATCGCGAGGTGAATTCAACGCCTTTCTTAAATCGCCAACTGGGGTGATTGCTACAAAGGAAACGGTTGAATTACCTAAAGCAGATGTTACCGTTTTTCACTTTGAACCGGAACTAGCGATTGTCATCGGCAAAACCGCGAAAAATCTCTCTGAAGCGGAGGCGCTAGACTATGTGTTTGGGTACACGCAATTTATTGATGTATCGGCACGCGGATTGCCAGGCGGCTTCTTTTTAGGAAAGAGTTGGCACACATTCGCACCGATGGGACCTGCTATCGTTACCGCTGACGAAGTCGCCGACGGAAACGCTATCGGTATAAAACTCTGGATTAATGAGAACTTGCAACACGATTTTTCAACCAACTCTATGGCACGTTTCATTCCCCAACTGCTCGCCGAAGTCACCAACGTCATCACCTTGGAACCGGGCGATGTTGTGTCTACCGGGACACATCATGAAGCACTTACCGCTATCGGAGATGGGGATACAGTAACTTTATCAATAAACGGGTTCGGGCCAGAATTGACAGTTAACGTACGTGACCCATTGAAACGTACAACCTGGCGCGGCTAAAAAACGTTGACAACGATATCGGTTTGCTTGTATAATACTATAAAAATATAAGACGGTTTTAGGTGTCAATATGGATACTATACGTGTGATGCCTGAGAGCGTAACGAACTATTTTCTTTTAAAACGGCAGAAGAACGAGCCTGTTCCTGACGATAAGGAGAATTAACGAATGAAGAGCCCGAAAAATATAGCTTGCTTTGCTATCCTCGCCATTGTGTGTACATGGATGGTAGGTTGTGGCGGCTGTAATCCTGAGCCCCTACCGACGGGAATGAGCCCCACTGAAGGGCCCGAAACCGGCGGAACCACTGTACGGATTACTGGCGATAAATTTGATATGAAAAATGGTGTCACTGTGACGTTCGGTGGTAAAAATGGCCAGAGCGTGACGGTTCCCAGCAAAATGGAGATTACTGTTGTGACACCGGCGGGCATCGCAGGCCAATCCGTACCGATTGTTGTCACAAATAAGGGAAAACCCGAAGTCCCTGTTACCCTTTCACAACAGTTTACCTATACAGATGCAACACCACCGACTGTCACGATGACAGAACCCGCTGATGGAACAGTGTTCTCTGATTATGAGGATTCGTTGAATATTCGCAATCGCATAACTGTTACCTTCAGTGAGCCCATTGATAGTAATACCGTCTCAATTAACGTGGATGTTACGAAAGCAGAAGACTCACTGAGTGAACCGATGGCGGCGCTACTACCAGGTACAGTCAGTGGAAGTGGAGAGACGGTGACATTCACCTCGGATATGCCCATGCGGGCAGGGCGTATGTATACTGTCACGGTTTCCGGAGCTACCGATATGGCAGGCAATGTGCTTGTAGCTTCGAAATCGTTCAGTTTTAGCACGACGAGCCCCGGTGTCCTATACAAATATTACGTTCAGGAAGAAGATATTCAGGAGGACAATGGCGAGGCAGCGCTCAAGCGCATCGCATCGCGCCCTGAGATATTCGACAATGCTGAAATGTGGGAACGGTTAGTTGCCGCTAATCAGGATTATTATGTCTTAGACAGAACAAAACTGAGTGTTGGGCAATTGCTATTAATTCCACGCGGGGCTGCCTGGGGAGATAAGTAAGCGAATTCATCAAGTACGCAGAAGAAGCCGTGTCTCTACAACACGGCTTTTTTATTTAACGAGGAACCAGAAAATCATGTTTGGCACCCAAAGAGCGCCTGATAAACGTCTTGATGAATACCGCAGCAATCTCGCCGGTATCAAGCACCGCCACCGATTAACGCCGAAACGGCCTGTTCCTAATCGTCCGATTACGCTACATGTAACAACGTCTGGAGAGCAACCTTATGATATGTTATGCTGTTGGATCAAGTTAGGTGAGGCAGGCACTGAAAATCCTTCTACAATGGTGGTTGAACTAACACCTTGTCAAACTCCCGTTTGGAATACATTGGAATGGCGCTACGTTCGATATTGGCATGCGGAGATTTCACCACAGCCCAGTGGGAACATCCTCTATTATCGGATTGGTGGACGCGTCACCGGTTCAGATACCTGGATTTTTGCTGATAATCAAGCGCGAACACTGTCTAAAGCAACCGAATTTGCTATCGCAATTGATGATAACGAAACACCGGAATGGGCACGGACAGCCATTATTTACCACGTTTTCTTGGATAGATTTTATCCAGGGGATGGCGTACCATGGAAAAGAACGGCAAATCTCTCCGGATTCTTCGGTGGGACGTTGCGCGGCGTTATCCAAAAATTGGACTACATTCAATCGCTCGGATGCAACGCCTTGTGGCTCTCACCGTTCTTGGCAAGCCCAACGCACCACGGATATGATGCAACAGATTACTACACAGTAGAACTACGCCTCGGGACAAATACAGAACTGCAAGAATTAATTGAAGAGGCACATCGACGCAGCATCCGCATTATTATGGATTTTGTTGCCAATCACTGCTCAAACCACCATCCAATTTTTCAGGAGGCCCAACGTAAGGCCGATAGTGTGTATCGAAATTGGTACACCTGGTATAGATGGCCAAACGATTACGCCAGTTTCTTTGACGTGAAGGGGATGCCGCAATTAAATCTCAAACATAAACCTGCCAGCGATTATCTGCTCGCGTGTGCTCAGCATTGGCTACGGATGGGCGTTGATGGATATCGACTTGATTACGCGCCCGGTCCCCCGCACGCTTTTTGGGCAGCGTTTCGACACGCGTGCAAAACTGTCAACCCTGACGTTTTTCTCTGTGGCGAGGTAGTCAGCCATGCAGAAAGAATAGCCTCCTATATTCCACATTTTGATGGGTGTCTTGATTTCTTGCTTGCTGACGCGCTTAGAAACACTTTCGTGCTTGAAACCTCAACGCTTCTTGAGTTTGAGGCTTTTCTCACTGCACATGAGAATTACTTTCCTGACAATTTTTTGCTACCAGCGTTTTTGGATAATCACGATATGACGCGTATTCTCTATTTAGCAGAAAATGATAAGGCCAAGGTGAAATTGGCAGCCCTAGTCCTTTTTACTCTCCCTGGGCCACCCGTTCTTTACAACGGAACGGAAAGTGGGCTTTCACAGCGCAACCCCCTCGGCCGTTTTGAGGAAGCAAGGCTCCCAACTCCATGGGAAGATGAACAAGATAGAGATTTGTTGGATTATTTCCGACGGCTGGGAAGGTTACGCAGTCAATTTCCAGGGCTTGTTTCTGCCAAACGGCAGACTGTTCATCTCGATATTAACACCGGGATTTATGCTTACCTTCACGGTGAACAACTTATTGTACTAAACACAAGTCGTGTTTCTCATACAACTAACCTGGCAATTCCAGAATTTCCTCGCGATGCTAAAGATTTGCTCAGTGGACAACCGGTGAAAGTGAGGGAAGGGGTGGTGCAAATTTCACTCAAAGCGCAGAGTGGTGCCTTTATCTCTTAACGGGATACCTTAAGATTACTGAATAGACGCGAGAAGGGCTGTGTAACAATATTTTATAGTTACACAGCCCTTCTATTTGTTCAGCCCAGAACGCTATTGTTTCTTAGCCGGTGTATCAGTAGCCGGTGTCGTTAAGGAAATCACAAATCCGATCAAAATTGCAATTAGGGCAATTTGTCGTTTCAGCATAATCACGAATACTCCATTCATAAACTCCTTTAGCTTGATAAATAGAGCCTGCCATCGGTGAAAACGGCCAGTGCCTTCAGGATAAAACTCGGAAGACGTTAGAGGCCTTCAATCGTCCAAGTCCCATCGTCATTTTTGCTGGCAGAAAACCGTATATTCCTAGCACTTATATTTATACCTATACCTGCACAAATGCTGTTGTCTAGACACCCATATCCATCTTGCCGAACCTCAAAGGTAGAACCGTTGTGACGACAACTCTCCCCCGGTTCCAATGTCATCCCAACAAAGCAAGGAAGTATAAGCTTCGGTGGTGCTGTGACAGTGTAATTCAAATTCAGGGTGTAGCTTACACCGCCCTTTTCCCAAGAGAGCGCGAGCTCGAGTGGTCCAGAGGTAAAGGGGCCTGAGATTGTACGGCTTTTTCCATCCCCCGATACCACACCGGCACTGGCAGTAATGGAACCGGGGTCATTCTCAAAGGTAACTGTGATAGTTCCGTTTGCTGCAATTTCACCACCTGGCGGCGTTGCACTTTGGAACGACGCATCTACGACTTCTACTTCGTCATCGTCGTCGTCGTCATCACCACCGCAGCCAATTATGTAAACGGTGAGCAAGGCTGCCATCAATAACGCCAAGGTTCTAAACATTCTTTTCATTTCAGTTAGCTCCTTAAATTTTTTCGCCTCTCATTCCGATGCTTTCAAATCACCTGAGTAAGAAACACAAAATTAGAATGTGCTCATAGAAAATAGGCAGTGCTAAAACCTTTCGATGATTTTACATTTGGATTGATTTTCCTTTAGCTTAATAAATAGAGCCTACCGTCCGTGAAAACGGCCAGTGCCTTCAGGATAAAACTCCGAAGACGTTAGAAGCTGCTTATCTTATAACAACCCTCATAGGCGTACTCTTACCACCACCTAATCACGGTTAGCCTAATCGGCCAAGCCATGTGATTTGTGTAGATATCCCCGTCGCCCTCATCACAACTCTGCCCTGGTTGCAATATCATCCCAGTATAACATTCAGGAATACCTCGTGTCGTTGCAGCTGTTGTCTTTGCGGCCGGTGTCTTTGCGGCCGGTGTCTTCGCAGCCGGTGTCGTCGCAGCCGGTGTCTTCGCAGCCGGTGTCTTTGCGGCCGGTGTCTTCGCAGCCGCGGTTGTCGCAGCCGGTGTCGTCGCTGCCAGTGTCTTTGCGGCCGGTGTCTTCGCAGCCGGTGTCTTTGCAGCCGGTGTCTTTGCAGCCGGTGTCTTCGCAGCCGGGGTTGTCGCGTCCGGTGTCTTTGCGTCCGGTGTCTTCGCGTCCGGTGTCTTCGCAGCCGGTGTCTTTGCAGCCGGTGTCTTTGCAGCCAGTGTCTTTGCGTCCGGTGTCTTTGCAGCCGGTGTCTTCGCAGCCGGTCCAATTGTTTCCTGCATCCGCCCGCAAGATGTGAAGGAAATCACACATCCGATTAAAATTGCAATTAGTGCAATTTGTAGTTTCAACATAATCACAATACTCCTTTTTAGTTTGAAAACAATCAGTACACTCAGAATTTTCAGGGAAATGAGTCTCTTTTCGACATCCCCGAAAAAACAAGCTAACTGTTATTCAAAAAACGTTTAATATTCCCTCAAAGAAATCGTCAAATGCGTTAAGCGCTGTGTCCTCTTCAAGTGAACTTGCAAATATGATAGCATAATTCGCATGAGATGCCAAGTTTATTGAAAGACGGAAGGGGTGGTACAAATTTCACTCAAAGCACAGAGTGGTGCCTTTATCTCTTAACGGGATACCTTAAGATTACTGAATAGACGTGAGAAGGGCTGTGTAACAATATTCTACAGTTACACAGCCCTTCTATTTGTTCAGCCCAGAACGCTGTGCTGTTATTTAGTAGCCGGTGTATCAGTGGCAGGTGTCTTTGCGTCCGGTGTCGTCGCAGCCGGTGTCTTCGCAGCCGGTGTCGTCGCAGCCGGTGTTGTCGCAGCCGGTGTCGTCGCAGCCGGTGTTGTCGCTGCCGGTGTCTTTGCGGCCGGTGTCTTCGCAGCCGCGGTTGTCGCAGCCGGTGTCGTCGCTGCCAGTGTCTTTGCGGCCGGTGTCTTCGCAGCCGGTGTCTTTGCAGCCGGTGTCTTTGCAGCCGGTGTCTTCGCAGCCGGTGTCGTCGCTGCCGGTGTCTTCGCTGCCGGTGTATCAGTGGCCGGTGTATCAGTGGCCGGTGTCGTCGCAGCCGGTGTCTTCGCAGCCGGTGTCGTCGCTGCCGGTGTATCAGTGGCCGGTGTATCAGTGGCCGGTGTCGTCGCTGCCGGTGTCGTCGCTGCCGGTCCAACTACTTCCTGCATTCGCTCACAAGATGTGAAGGAAATCACACATCCGATCAAAATTGCAATTAGTGCAATTTGTAGTTTCAACATAATCACAATACTCCTTTTTGGTTTGAAAACAATCAGTACACTCAGAATTTTCGGGGAAATGAGCCTCTTTTCGGCATCCCCGAAAAAACAAACTAACTGTTATTGAAAAAAACGTTTAATACTCCCTCGAAGAAATCGTTAAATGCGTTAAGCGCTGTGTCCTCTTCAAGTGAACTTGCAAATATGATAGCATAATTTGCATGAGATGTCAAGTTTTTCGCTAATATTGAATTTACCTAATATTCAATAAGTAAACAGGGTTGCTTTTTTAGCTTAAAACAGGGCAATAAACGTCAGTGAGTTCACTAAACTATTTTAATCATGATTGTTCTACAATTTTCTATAATTATTTTCCTCTTAATGGAGCAAGAAAAGAAGCCGGTTTAATCCTATTGGATGCATTATTACTTAGCAGCGCCCTTGACATCGGTTGCATTTTTAGCCTCAGCTTTAGCGGTGGCGGCGTCTGCCCCGTCGGTTTTAGCCTCAGCTTTTGTGGTATTCGGTGCCTTAGTTGTAGTTGTTTTCGCGTCTGTAGAGGCAGGGAGCTGCACGAAGACACTGTCTTTACCGGTGATGTTCTTATCGTTTACCTTGGCGTGACATCCATGGCATCCGTTACTTCCTTTTTCTGTTCCATCACCTGCGACAGCGACAAAGCCAGCCGTTTCGGTTTCACGCTGATATTGCACATATTGCCATCCGTTATGTGCAGTAAAAGCTGGTTCTTTTGTTTTCATCATAACCGCGATGCGTCTCACGAAAGTGTTCGCATCATCCATGATGTCTTTAACAATCATTGTACCAACAGGGAAAGTTTCGGCACTAGCATCTTTCAGGACTTTAACACCTGACTCATTGAGATAGACAGTGCGAGTTCCGAGTCCGTGTACGGCACCTGTTTGAGGAGGGGCTGTATCTTTTCCTAAAGCGCCTGGGGCGGGCAGTGCGACACTCATCCATGATTTGTATATCTGAATCATGTCTGCATCCATGACTGTCATCATTTTCGCGATAGGCATAGTCTCTTTCGCAGGCATAGTTGGTACCAACGTTTTTTGTGTACGTTCACAGGAGATGAAAGCAACACAGAAAATCAGGATAGTAACGAGTGCTAATTGACATTTGAACATTGTTAATGCTCCTTGTTTTTAAATTAGAATGAAAAGTTACTGCGCATTCATAAAGCTCGAAGCTGATTCTGAAGTTCATGATAGAGTAGCTTTTCATGTTCATATGTCTCATAACTTCATAATCTAATGATACGATTTTTCGCTTAAATTGTCAATAAAAATCGTATTAGCAAAAAATTCTGTTGGAATCGGTGAGCGAATCCCCTATTTTGTATCATATTTCGCTCTGGTTCGTTTTCTAACTGAATGAGTTTATATGAAATTCATCTTTATTCGGTTTTTAGAATTTCTGCACGGATTTTTAAGGTATGTGGATTTTCTGGGGCTTGCTGTGTGGCGGCTTCAATTTCCCGTCGCGCCTCCAAAGTGCGATTCAGGCGGTAATAGACAAGAGCGAGCGTGGCCCGGTGTACTGGATGGCTATCCTGTTTGACGGCCTCCTCAGCAAGAATGAGAGCTTCTTGAAGGTTTCTCCCCGTATCCGCGAATAAAAATGCGAGAGCATCTTTAGGAAACGGGACTTCTGGTGCGAGTTCAATAGCGCGTCGAAAATCCTTTTCTGCTTCGTTAAAATTTCCCTGTTTCTGGAAAATTCGTCCGCGCCACCAATACCCCGGTGCCCATGAGGTGTTCTGTTGGATACCCGATGTAAAGGCAGCGGCTGCCCCATCCAGTGCACGAACGGATTCGCGGAGTTGCGCGAGGTGAACGTAAGTCTCCATGAAACCAGGTTTATGCTGGATGAGCGCGAGGAAGTATGATTCTGCTGTTTCGTTATTGCCTAACTTTGCTTCTATCATCCCTAGATGCAACAGTGCCTGATGCGACATGGGTTCTATAGCAAGTACCCGTTGATAAGTGTGCTTGGCAGCGGTTAGTTCTCCGGCTTGCAGCTGAACGTAGGCATAATTTTTCAGAGCGGGGACAAAAGTTGCATCTGCTTCAACGGCCTTTTGAAGTGGTTCTAAAACGCGTCTTGCCTGTGTTAATTCACCTTTTTCAATTGCGTCTTGCGAAATCTCAAGCAGTTGATGCGCTTGACGTAGATAGTGTTCTGCGAGCGTTCTGCGATATCGGGCACGAGCTATCTCTGCATTCGTGTTATCACCAAGTTTGGATAAGATATCTGCGAGTGCCTTATGTATGCCGGGTTGAGATGGGGAGTGTTGGCTAGCCTGTTCATAAAAGTGGCGTGCAATTCTAAGTTTTCCGCGCTCGGTAGCTACTGCCCCGCGCCCGAGTGCAGCGCTCGTGAGGGTATTGTCTTGCACAAGTGCTTCCCGAAAAACAGCATCCGCCTCGTCAAGACGGTTTAGTTTGAGGAGGACGTGCCCAAGGTTGTTGTAAGCAGCGGTGGCATTTGGATGTAGTTGTACGGCAACCAGATAATACCTGCGTGCTCGTTCAAAATTGCCGCGCTCTGTTTCAATCTGCCCCAAGGCGATATACCATTGTACCGGGGCATTTTCTCCTGCACTTTTGATAGATTTTTGAAACCATGTGTCCGCTTTTTCAAGCTGCTTACTGCGGTGGTATGCCGCTGCCAAATTCGCTTGCAGTGCAGGCTCATAAATAGAACGTTCGGCTGCCGATGTGGCGGATATCAGGTTTATCGCCCGTTGAAAACCGGTAATTGCACGCGGATAATCCCGTAATTTCATGGCAGCATCGCCTATACCAATATGTGCAAGAAGCAAGTCAGGATTCTCTTTAGCAAGCACTTCATACAAAGAGAGCGCCTTGTTCCACTTCTCTGCTTGGAATGCGCGCTGTGCATTCGCTAATTTCTCCGGTAAGACATCCGCCGGTGCCGAGAAGAGTCCGCTGATAAAAAAGAGAAACCATGCATTTCTTAAATTTAACAATTGAATTTCCTTACAACTTTCTTTTCGTAGTCTTTAGTCTTGGGGAGGTTCCAAGCGGATATCGGCGAGTTCGGAATCAAAAATGTACCACGCCCCCTCGATTTTCTGTTGCGTAACCCAGGCATCAAACTCGGATTTTGCTATCTGTTGACGGAACCTGTCGGCAAGTTCTTCACTCACCTCTTCATACGTTTTTTGACGCCCGGCATCATCCTTAAATTCATAACGATGCTTTTCAAAGTATTCACGGGCTAGCTTTGTCGTTGCTTCAGGTGTGACAGGGTTAAGAAATGTGCGTCGAAAGAAGTCATTATAAATTAACTGTGCGAGCACCCACTCCTTCACTGTTTCAATTTCTATCCCTTTCCGCTGTAAAACGCGGTAAAATTCGTTTTCTGTTGCATATTTCGAAACGAGCTCCGCCATTCGTGCTGTAAGCTGTGTGCTTTCATCTGGAATGCGGATGCCTAGTTCCGCAGCTTCGAGCAGTACAAATTTTCGGGTAATAATGGTGTCCAAAATCTTCCGTTTTTCTTTTTTTTCGTTGGCTGCACCACCCCCCGGCACATCTCTCGTCAAAGATTTTTTCTGTTCCTGCGCAGGTGATGCTAAAAGAGGCCCGGTAATAATTGCTGCGAGGCGGAGTTCGGTTTCTAATTCACTTCGAGTAATCGGGTACCCCTTGACATCAGCAATAACCGAATCGATTAAAGTTTGGGAGTATACGCCTTCCATAAAAAGCAGAAGAAAAAGGGCAACGGCGTATTTCATATTTCGCATGAATTTTGCCTTGGGAGCGTGCCTGAACATTGGATTTCCTGAAGTATGAGCCACGATAGCCTCTTTACCGTGGATTCCTTGGTATTAACCACTCTTCTTCAATTTTTAAACCGAGCCCGGGTCCGGTATTCGGTGTGATATAACTCTCTTTGGGTATCGATTCACCTTCAAACCGCTTGGTTTCCTCTAAAGGCACCCCCGGTGGTGTACCGAGATAGTATTCTACCCAGGGTGTATTCGGCATGGCAGCGGACAGGTGCAAGCCGGATTGGTGTAACCCGCCCCCATGAAAGATGACAGTGAGCCCCGCGGCATCTGCCATGTGGCAGATTTTGATACATTCCGTGATTCCGCCAACCCAAAATGTATCCGGCTGCAGGATATCCAAACACCGTTTTTCGATAATCTGCTGAAACGGGAACCGGGTGTAGTGGTGTTCACCGCTAGCTAAGCTTACCCAATCGACAGCTTCCTTGACTTTTACCAGCCCGTCAATATCTTCTGGGATTAGGAATTCCTCTATCCATTTGAGCCGATAAGGACGGAGCCGTTGCGCTAAGCGAATCGTGTAATCGACATCAAACGCCATATAGCAGTCCAGCATAATTTCAACATCGTCGCCGACGGTTTCCCTTGTTTTCTCGACAAGTTTCTCATTTTCTTTTAATCCCCAGTTACCATCTGCGGGGCCGTAGGGACATGCGAGTTTAACCGCTTTGAATCCGAGTTCCAGTTGCCAGTCGGTATCGTTGCCGGTTGCATAAGCATACAGTTTGTCGCGCAGGGGGCCACCCAGCAGTTCATAAACCGGCTGATTTTTGATTTTCCCATTCAAGTCCCACAAGGCGATATCGATGCCGCTCATCGCACAACTTGTCAAGCCTTGTGAACCGTAAGGCTTAGACATCCGGAACATCATGTCCCAGATTTTTTCGACAGCAAAGCAGTTTTCGCCTATCAGCATGGGGGAAAAATGTTCGTCAATAATCGCTGCTACAGGCGTGCCGAAAGAAGTTTCACCGATGCCCCACGTGCCATCTTCTGCGGTTACCTTCACGTAAACCGTGTCCCATTTCGGCATCCAACTAGAGCGGTGGTGTTTGTATTGAGGGTATCTTGACATCGGGTTAGCGACTTCAGCGTGGACGTTCCACGGTTCCCGCCGGGGCGGTGTCCGCTGAATTTCGCGCGGTGGAACGTTAATTCGAACTGTTCGAATCTCTTTAATTTTCATGTCACGCTCTCAGATTGGGTATGCGAATTGCGTTAATTATATCATAGCTTCGAAGAAAGTCAAAACAAAATTGAGGGCGCTCCACGAATGTCCACAGCCATAATTTTTTTCTTATTGATATATCTTGGACGAATTGTATAATATCAGATATGAGTAAAACACAATCCAATATCCCTGAGATATGCACTGAACGGCAGCGGTTTGATACCTCCGGCTGTTTATGTTGAAGGAGAATTGGAAAATAAGCCGATTTGGCAAAACCTGAATCGCGATGGAGCCTATGGTACAAACTCAGCGTATCCTTCGGATTCCAAAAACATTCAACTCTAGATGATGGAGGGACTCATTCATCACATGGCATGGAAAGTCGCGTCGCTTCCTAAACGTCAAGCAGCGACGTAATTTCAACAGGAGGGTGCGCGGCCGGGGGGGCTTTTTGGGCGAGTAACTCCTGATTTTCATGGAGACTTGCCTCGTGAAATTGATAATTGTTTTTACCACGTTTATAATAACACCTCAGATATCCAGCGTCAACCGCCTGTTTGAGTGCTACCGGGGAAATACCAAGAATGCATGAGGCTTCAGTCAGGTTATATTCAATCGTGTATGCCCTTACACGCATGTGTGTCTCCTTTGACTAAGTGTATTGTCTATCGTAATTTCGCGAGGCGCTCGCTGTGGTAGAAAACGTAAAAGGGGGAGGAGGGTTTCAAATTAACTATCTGCGAATTACAATTTGCCTGCTTTTCTGTTTAGAAATCTGCCTAGCTGCCGAAGCTGAAAATGTTTTTATCCGTTGGGAGCAAGCCATTTTTGAAAGCATCTACGACGCACCCCCGCGTGAGGAACCGATGTGGACACTGATGGAGACGGTTACGGAGTTTGGGCATTACCGCGCCGTGATGGGGCTCTCCATTCTCTTGATGGCGTACGGTGATGAATCCCGACGGGAAACAGGCAGACTTTTATCCACGGCATTTTTGGGAACGGGGCTCGTTACGTACGGAATGAAGGAGCTCATCGGACGGAAGAGGCCGCTTGATGAGACAGTGGGAAATCCCGCTTTTCCGTCGGGACATACGTCGCTTGCATTTAGTTCTGCAACGATTTTGGGGTATCGGTATCCGAAGTGGCGGGTTCCACTCTATCTTGGCGCGGCGCTTGTCGGATTCTCGCGTATCTATTTGGGGCGGCATTACGCTTCCGATGTAGTCGCAGGGGCGACACTCGGTACCGCAGTCGGAATGCTCGTTTGGCATAAGCGTATCACGATGTTACGGTGGGAATTTTAAGCGTGTTTTCGCTGGCGATTTCTCGATTTCAAGAGGAGGGTGTCTTTCCGTGATTGAATCAGATTTCGTGCATCCAAACAGAGCTGTGCTCCATCAATCCGAGTCTCAAAAATATTCCATGTCTTGATGAGCCATTTTGCCCATCTCAGTGGTGTAAAGACTTGGCCGATGTGCGAATCTATTATAGCATCCACGTCAAAAAACGACTGAAAAACAACCGCCAATCGTATTAAATTTCATAACGTACCAATTTGCGGGCGGCCTCAGTAATCTGTTCTGTTCCAGGAATGACAAAATTTTCCATTACCGGTGCGAACGGTACGGGCACTGGTGCGGCTGCGACGCGTTCAATTGGTGCGTCAAGGTAATCAAACACCTCTCGGACAACGAGTGCGGCAATTTCGGCGCCAAAGCCGGCTCTTCCGACGGCTTCGTGTGCAATGAGCAATCGATTTGTTTTCTTCACTGATGCAAAAATTGTTTCTTTGTCGAGCGGCATTAACGTCCTCGCGTCGACTACTTCAGCGGAGATGCCTTCTTCTGCAAGCGCATCCGCCGCGTTGAGCGCGTTTAAAACCATACGAGAGGTTGACAGGATTGTAATATCTTCGCCTTCTCGTTTTATATCAGCAACCCCCAGCGGGATTGTGTATTCTTCCTCTGGGATTTCTCCTTCTTCCGTATAGAGGAGTTTATGTTCAATAAACATAATCGGATTGTCGTCCCGGATTGCAGTCTTCAATAATCCTTTCGCGTCGTAAGGTGTTGAAGGCATCACAACGAGTAGCCCTGGAATGTGAACAAACCAGGCCTCTAAGCTCTGTGCATGTTGTGCGGCAGAGGAGCGGCCCGCCCCTCCTTGCGTCCGAATCACAAGCGGGACATCCAATTGCCCGCCTACCATGTAGCGGATTTTCGCGACTTGGTTGACAATCTGATCCATTCCTACGGCGGTGAAGTCAATATACATTAACTCTGCGACAGGACGCATCCCGGTGACAGCAGCCCCTAACGCGGTTCCGATGATGGCAGCCTCGGAAATTGGAGTATTGCGAACGCGTTCTTTGCCGAACTCTTGGAATAGCCCATCGGTGACTTTATAAGCACCTCCGTACTCCGCGATATCTTCTCCCATGATAAATACAGACTTATCCCGTTGCATTTCCTCTCGCAATGCTTCTTTAAGCGCATCTCGATAGGTAATTGTTTTCATATTTTTCTCCCGCTCTGGCTGGTTATTAGCATTTTATTTTCTTTAGAAGATTTAACGTCCTTTCTAATAATTAAAGTGCTCCATCGACTTTGACGTAAAGGATTTTGTATTCATATCGCCGGAGTGTCCTTGACGATTATCCTTCTTCACGGCACGGTAGACGTTATTTTTAAAGGTAACATGTGGAGACAATGCCCCGCGCATCAGTTGACATGCGCTCCCTGTAGCGAAAATATTGTTGTGGATGTGGATATTGCGAATTCCCTTACTCAAACAGTCTAGCGCAACAGGATTTCCTATTTCAGAGGTGTTTACGAGGACTGTATTGTGATGGAAGTGGGAAAGGGAGATTTCATGTTGTCCCTGATGATGTAGTGGTTAATCCTTCTGATGTCATCCATTCAATTGTTTGTGCAAACGCTTTAACGGTGTGTTCCACATCAGTTTCGCTATGTGCCGCGGTTGTCATTCCACCGTTGCTGGCGAGCTCTACACCGTTAAGTAACAAGCCGCATCGAAGTGGTTTAAGCAGCTGTTCGTCGTTGCCCCCCTTGAGTTTTCGGTAATCCCAATCGTAAGGGTTGAAGTCAACTGCACGCACATCCTTCTCACCATGCCCAATAAGGAGTTTGATGCCTGAAAATTCCCCGTAAACTACCCAATCTAAACCGTAGGAATCAATAAGTGAGTTCAGCTTATCTCGTAACTGCTGTGCGATGTGATTCGCTTGTTTGTATGGTTTACCGGTTTTAACAATGTTGAGCATAGCGATGCCGGCAGCTGCAGAGAGCGGATTTGCGTTGAAAGTGCCAGGATGAGGCATTTTTAATCCGTGCTCTTCGGCTTTCATTGAAAGCAGTTCCATAACCGCTTTTTTGCCAACGAGGGCACCCCCCGGGAGTCCGCCTGCCAAAATCTTGGCGAGGGTTGTCATATCAGGAGTTACGCCGTAATAAGCTTGTGCGCCCCCCGGCGCAACGCGGAACCCTGTAATTACCTCATCGAAAATCAGAAGTACACCGTAGTCCCGTGTCAGTTCACGTAGTTGTTCTAAGAACGCCCCATTGGTAGGCACAATTCCGAATGACGCCCCGGTAGGCTCAAGGATGACACAAGCGATGTCAGTGTCACTTTTTAACAATTTTTCCACCGCATCAATATCGTTCGGGGGACAAAGGCATGTTATATCAGTGACAGCTTTGGGAATCCCCGGTACGTTAGCGTCAAAGGGCGGGTAGGCGCCTAAGATGAGACTATCGTGCCACCCGTGAAAATGCCCAATAAATTTCAATACCTTCTTTTTTCCTGTGTAGGTACGCGCGAGCCGGATTGCCATGAGTGTGGCTTCTGTCCCTGAACTCACAAACCGAATTCGTTCAGCCGATGGGATGAGCTGCCTTACCAATTTGCCCCATTCCAGTTCAAGCGGATGGCATGCACCGTAGTGAGTACCGCGCTGCATTTGCCGCGTCACGGCGGCAACAATTTCAGGCGGATTGTGTCCAAGAAGTAAGGCGCCGTGCCCAGCCCAATAGTCAATGAATTCTTTTCCCGCAACTCCCCATTTCTTAGCCCCTTCTGCTTTTGAAACGTAAACCGGAAAAGGTTCCATATAACGGCTGTCGTGTGTCACACCATCCGGAAAAAGTTGATGCGCTGTTTGTGATAACTCTCTATCTTTTGCAAAGGTTTTTTGATACCGCTCCAGAATTGTATGCATGATTTTCCTCAATTCTCTCGCTGTCTTTTAATGAATAGTAGTCACACATGATATCATAATCGTGCTTAAAGGCGAATGGCGGGAATTCTTTCTTCGCAAAAAGGTGCGCGTCTAAAGCCTCTGCCCCTGCTCTCGGAATGCCTGACGCGATGATGCCTGCATACATGATAAGAATAACTGTACGCTCCGCATTCGGATAAACCCCTAATAATCGTTCTAAGGTAACCTCTACATTGGCTTCCTCTTGTGCTTCCCGAATAGCAGTCTTTTCAGGGGTATCGCCGATGTCAATGTAACCTGTTGGGAAACTCCAAAAACCGTGGCAGGGGCTATTGCCGCGCCGAATTAGCAGGAGTTTTTCTGCTTGGAACGCTAGCACACCGGCAACAGGTTTGGGTTCTCGATAGAATACGAATTTGCAGCTTGTGCATGCTTGGCGAAGTTTGCCTTCTATAGGCAGGGCTGTTAAAGGTGAACCACATTTTGGGCAAAACTTAAATTTGGGTGCCCCCATTCCATCCCTCAACCGAAAATATTTGGTAGTATCATACACCAAAAGGCGAAGAATGCCAATAGATAAAATAAGGGCGGATATGAAAATCAGCCCTTAAAAAAAAGAATGGTGTTAAAATCTTAGGTGTTTTCGTTTTCCCAAATTCACAATAATTTGTATCGTTATTGAATTACGGCGCCTCGCGCGTGAGTGTTGTTTCCTACAAAGAGAAATTGAGCTAACTCGACTCAGTTTGGTTTTCTTTTTCGTGAGATACGAATTTTTTTTGCGAATAAATTTTTCGTAAATTTGGGTGTAGCTGTCAAAACACACCGCTGCATCAAATTAACGTAAAGAACTCTTAAGGCGTCCCCATGTCGTTGCCAGTTTATCGCTCGCTTCCACTCCTAGGAAAGTATCAACACCATTTTTCATGATGGTATTAACTTCCTCTTCGGTTAAACCGCGTTTCCAAATGTTCAAGTCATCCATCAGTCCTGCGAAAGGACGGTTATTGTCGATGTTATACCCGACGCGGGCGCCATTGTCCCAATCAGGAGCAATTGGGGTTCCGACACGCGCCTTTTCTTCACCTGCAGCAACGCCGTTAATGTAGAGTACCGCTAAGCCTTCAGCGCGACTGAACGTACCTGCGTAGTGAATCCATTCGTTAGCTTTATTTTTTCCACCGCGAATATCGAAGATGGTTGCTCCCCCTGGGCTCCGGTTTAGCCAACGATAATTGCCCTCGCCCCGGGCCTCCGGGTGCACCAACCAGGTATTATCACCAGCGCGGGCATTGAAAATCGCCATATCCGCAACTGCCTCAACATTAATCCATGCAACGATACTCATCCCTTCTGTCGGGATGTCATCCGGGTTAATGTTCGGCCCGTCCAAGTCGAGAAAACTGCCTAAAGTAAAATGCCCGGCTTTCCCAAACTTCCCATCGTCAGATTGCGTTACCTTTCCATTAATCGCGCCATCGTAACCACGCCCAGATTTTTCAACGACGGTATCGCCTTTAAAGTCTTCGTAATCAAAGTACAGTACTAAATCCGGTTCTAACACCTGAGCAGACACGCTGCTCAGGTGAAATACCAAAAGCAGGCAAGTTAGAAGTATCAAGATACTTTTCATTTTTCATCTCCTTTACAAAAATCGTTATACCAAATTCGGTTAATCCGTTTCTCTTTATAGGAGTGAGCCCAAGACTTCTGTCAATTGAGCATTTGAGAGCGAGGCAGCATCTCAAAAACAATACCAGTTCATTTCACCGTTTAAGTTTAACGTATTAAGAATTGGGTTTGCAACCTCTATTCCTTTTTTCGATTGGACGTGAGATTTTTATTGCGTATATTGGGACGGCTAGTTTGACTGATTTTTCCTTTACACGCTATTTTAGCCTCCTTAGTCAATCCTATTCTACTGCGTATTTGGGAGTTTTTTTCTTGATTTTAATTTCTCTATTTGGTAAACTAACTCGTACATCAAACCGGTCGAATTTCGTCTTTTTTATCAGCTAAACAGTATTAAATTTCTGATACAAACCATAAAGATTCTGCCAACAACATTTAGGGCAATTTCGCGTACTAAATCAGTAGACAGAACAGCGATATGAAGATTGCGCCCATTGATTTGGGGATTATCATCAGCTATATCTTTTTCGCTTTGGGACTCGGCATCTATTTTTCTAAGCGCGCCGGGCGAAATATCAGCGAATTTTTCGTCTCTGGACGTAATTTACCGTGGTGGTTGGCAGGTACCTCTATGGTAGCGACAACGTTCGCTGTGGATACCCCATTAGCCGTTACGGGATTCGTTGTCAAAGACGGCATCATGGGCAATTGGCTCTGGTGGAACGCCGTCCTGGGTGGTATATTAGCGACGTTTCTATTTTCGCAACTCTGGCGGCGTGCGAACATCATTACCGATGTTGAATTGACTGAACTCCGCTACTCAGGTCCGTCAGCAAGCTTTCTGCGTGGTTTCCGTGCCCTTTACATTGGACTACCTATTAACTGTATTACGATGGGCTGGGTGATCCTTGCCCTGCAGAAAATAATCGTGCTCACCTTTGAGCTTCCAAATACCGCTGAGATAAAGGTGTTAGTCGTATTAGGATGTTTGTTGATTGCGGGCATCTACTGCGCGCTATCCGGTTTCTGGGGCGTTGTCATAACAGACCTGGTGCAGTTCGGAATGGCGATGGTGGGCTCAATTACATTGGCAGTTATCGCTGTTCATAAGATTGGTGGAATTAATGCGCTGAAGGAGAAACTGGGTGGCATTTACGGCACCGAACATACCATCCTTAATTTTACGCCTGACTTCAAAGCGGGTGAAATGGCAATTTTAACGTTTGGTGTCTATCTCGGTGTGCAGTGGTGGGCGTCAAACGGTGTGGATGGAAGCGGCTACATTGCGCAACGGATGTTTGCCGCAAAAGATGAACGACATACGCTCCTTGCGACGTTATGGTTCAACATTGCCCACTATACCCTCCGTCCGTGGCCGTGGATACTCGTTGCGTTGGTAGCCATGGTAGTCTACCCTGGGCTAGGAAATCCGGAGCACCCGGACATCGCTATGCGCGATGCCGAGGCGGGCTATCCGATGTTGATGCTCCGCTATCTTCCGACAGGCTTGCTTGGTTTAATGCTAACAGCGTTTTTGGCGGCGTTCATGTCAACAATTGACACACATCTAAACTGGGGAGCATCTTATCTTGTCAATGATTTCTATAAACGTTTTTTCAAGGCAGAGGCACCAATAAAGCACTATGTCACAGCATCGCGAGTTGCTGTGTTCTTCATCATGATACTGGCAGGCGTCACGAGCCTGTTCATGAATTCCATCGCCAGCGCATGGAAATTCCTCATTGCCGTTAATGCGGGAATCGGGCTTGTCCAAATTTTACGATGGTACTGGTGGCGTGTTAACGCCTGGTCCGAAATTTCAGCGATGTTCGCATCATTAGTCGTTTCTATCCTCGTCTTCACGCTCCCCCAGACGAGTGGTACTGATAAATTCGCTATCCAGATGCTAATCATTGTCCCCTTTTCCACACTGACGTGGATAGTTGTGACGTTCTTAACCTCACCTGTTTCAACGGACACGTTGATTAACTTCTACAAGCGGGTTCGCCCTAGCGCCTGCGCCGGTATAGATGGGTGGAAACCTATTATTGCCGCGATACAGGAGGCGCCGGGTGATGGGAAACTACAACCTCCTATGAAACAAGGGATACCCGCCTTGTTCAATTGGTTTATCGGCGTAATTTTTATCTATTCAACCCTATTCGGGTTCGGAAAACTCCTGTTAGGCTTTATTGGGACAGGACTCATTTTTCTCGCAATCGCAATCGGAACCGGAGTGATTCTGTATCGAAATTTACCGCAGCGTGAGGGAGGTTAGGATTTGCATAACGGTTCTTGTCTATCAGGAACAGGTTTTCACGCCGTCGGAATTATACCTGCCCGCTATGCTTCAAGCCGGTTTGCGGGGAAACCTTTGGTGGAACTCTTCGGAAAGCCGATGGTGCAACATGTCTATGAACGGGCATCACTAGCAAAAAAGCTTGAACAGGTCATCGTCGCAACCGATGATGTACGTATCTACAATACTGTTAACCAATTCGGTGGAAACGTTGTTATGACGGGGGAATGTACAACAGGGACAGAGCGTGTCGCTGTTGTTGCGAAACAGCTGTCATGTGATATTGTTGCCAATATTCAAGGTGATGAACCACTGCTCGAATCTGCACAAATTGACCAGATGCTGCAACCTTTCATTGATAATCCTGCTATACAGGTGTGCACCTTAAAACAGCGCGTCGACGCGGCCGCCGATTACTGTGACGTTAACGTTGTTAAAGTTGTCACAAATCTTGAAGGTGACGCACTCTATTTTTCGCGAGCATCTGTCCCCGGAAATGTCACCGGGGCAACACTCCAAGTATCCCCGGTGTACCGCCACGTCGGATTATACGCTTACCGCAAACAACAACTTGAAGCTTTTACACAGTGGGAAAGGACCCCTTATGAAAAGGCAGAAGGCTTGGAGCAACTACGCTTTTTGGAGAATGGTATCCCTATCCACGTCGTTGAAACCGATGTACCACTTATCGGAGTGGATGTCCCGGCTGACTTGGAACGTGTAAGACAGATTTTAGAAAGGAGACACGCCCGGGCTCGCAGCAGGCAGTAAATTGATATGACAAAATATATTTTCGTAACAGGCGGAGTTATCTCCGGCATCGGAAAAGGGATTACGACTGCTTCACTCGGGCGGTTGCTCATTAACCGGGGCTTTAATGTCATCGTTGTTAAAATCGACCCGTACCTCAATGTGGACGCCGGGGTGATGAACCCTTTTCAACATGGAGAAGTATTCGTAACACATGATGGTGCAGAAACGGATTTGGACGTAGGCAACTATGAACGATTTCTCGGGATTGAACTCAACCGCGACTCTAATTTTACGACGGGAGCTGTCTACAGTGAGGTTATCGCTAAGGAACGACGTGGTGACTACCTTGGAGAGACGGTGCAACTCATTCCTCATATTACCGATGAAATTAAACGACGTATCTATCAAATCGGAAAGGATAATGGGGCTGACATCGTCATTACAGAGATTGGGGGCACCATCGGTGATTTTGAAATGCCTCCTTTTGTGGAAGCGATACGACAAATCGCAGTTGAGGTAGGTAAGGAAAACACGTTGTTCCTCCATGTTTCTCTTATTTATACCTTACCTAATGGTGAGAGCAAGAGCAAACCGACACAGCATAGCATTCGTAAATTGCAAGAATTGGGAATTCAACCCGACTTGTTGCTTTGTCGAACGAGTCAACGTTTAGATGAGAATTTTTGCAAGAAAATTGCGCTTCTCTGTGGAATTAGTGAAGACTACATTTTGCAAGGAGTGGACACAAAATGTGTTGATGAAATTCCGCTTAATTTTGAAGAACAAGGGATGGGGCACCTCGTCTCGAAAAAACTCGGCTTGCCGTATAATGGGAAAATGGATATGGAATGGGCATCCATGGTTGATAAGTTGAAAAATCCCACGCACCACGCCCGAATCGCAATCGTTGGAAAATACATCACCGGCAGTGATGCCTATATTAGTGTTCAAGAAGCACTTAAACATGGCGGTATTGCGAATGAATCGGTTGTCAATATTGAATGGATAGATTCTGAAACCCTTACAGAACAGCCTGAACTGGACACTGTTTTTGAGAAAATTGATGGAATTTTAGTGCCGGGTGGGTTCGGCTATCGGGGTATTGAAGGCATGATACTTGCCGCTCGATATGCCCGGGAAAGGAAAATCCCTTATTTGGGGTTATGCCTTGGAATGCAGTGTCTTGTCATTGATTTCGCGCGAAACGTGGCGAATCTAAAAAATGCGAACAGTACGGAAGTCGATGAGGAAACCCCACACCCTGTCATAGATTTAATGCTGAAACAACGTTCTGTCGCTGATTTGGGAGCGACAATGCGTCTTGGACTTTACCCGTGTGTGCTGAGAGAAGATACTAAAAGTTATGCTGCCTATCAGCAACCGATTATCTTGGAACGGCACCGGCACCGCTATGAATTGAATAATTCCTATCGCGCTCGATTGGAATCAGCGGGGCTCTGTTTCAGTGGCGTTTCCCCGGATGACAATCTCGTCGAAATTGCTGAGGTTTCTGAGCACCCGTGGATGGTAGGTTCTCAATTCCATCCGGAATTTCAATCTAAGCCGCTTTCACCGCATCCACTCTTCCGGGATTTTATTGAAGCTGTATTATGCCGTCAACGGCAGACGAAGGAACGTATAATTCCTGAATAAGGAACCTAGACACGTGGTATGGCCGATTAGCCACCGGGTATGCGCTGTTTTTATTCACCTACCGGACTTTGGAAACCTAACTCCGTAAAAGTCAGAAGCACAATCAGTTCAATGCCGAAACGCGAGTTCCAAACCGCGCGTCTGAAACGAAAGTAACATTAAACATGGAGGGAATCATGAAGAACATTGCCACGTTCCATTCACGCGCGTGGTACGGTGATGAAAAACTCACCTTGAATTTTCCCGAGGGATGGGACGTTGAGATTCTCGCACCAAAGGATGCCGCCGTGCTTTCCGAGACACAAATTGGACAGGCATTCGCACAACCTATTGGTAAACCCCGCATCGCGATGATGGCAAAGGGAAAGGGTAATGCTGCAATCATTATTGACGATTTGAGTCGCCCGACACCCGCCGCAAGGGTTATTCCATTTCTACTGCAAGAATTAACAGATGCAGGCATTCCAAAGGGTGAGATTCGCTTCGTGGTAGGCGGCGGCTCCCACCGTCCTCTCACTAAAGAAGAGATTACGAAGAAAGTTGGAACGGATATTGCTAGCGACTATGAAGTAACAAGCCACGATTTTATGAGCGGTTCCCTTCGGGCATTGGGAAGTCTTGATAACGGTATGCCTATCTACATTAACCCTGTTGTAGCAGACGCTGAATTCAAGATTTGTTTGGGCGGTATCTATCCACACAGTTCTGTCGGTTTTGGTGGCGGTGCGAAGTTGATTGTACCGGGTGTCGCAGGTTTTGCCACGATGTTCTATTTCCATAGTTTTTCCCCCAGCCGCGGGCACGCAGTTATTGAGAGACAAGGCAGTGAACCGGATCATCGTGACTTCGCAGAAGCCGTAGCAACGCGTCTCGGACTAGATGTTATCGCGAATGTTGTCCTAAATAGTCGGCGTGAAATCTGCGGCTTATTTGTCGGGGATTTTGTGCAAGCGCATCGCGCGGGGGCACGATTTGCGTTGGATACCTACGGCACGGAAATTCCGGAAGTCAGCCGCAAAGAGACAGATTTAATTGTGTTGAACTGCTATCCGCTTGATAGTGACGGGATTCAAACGGGGAAAGCACTCTGGGCGCGCTCTTATTTTGAGAAGGCGTATGCCTTGGTACTGAATCCTGCCACTGATGGCATCTGCTATCATGGGCTGTTTGACCAGGTGGATTACGCGCGTTTTCTCCACCAGCGCTTAACAAAGGTGGCGGCTGAACTACCCACCCCGCAACTCGGTTCTCGAGAACAGCTGCACGTCTGGTCCGAGAACTTTTTAGTGGATGATTTTTACAAAAAGCATCCGGGTTCGCTCCTTTTCCGGAACCTCGAAGAATTGGTTCAGCTATTTGCTGAGAAATTGCCCGCAAACGCTAGAGTCGCTGTCTTACCGGCTGCAGGGATTCAGGTGCTCGCTTCCCCAAGAAGTTGACGGTATCTTCGAGAATTTGATGCGTGACATAAATCGGAAATCGAAACAGGATGCGACGCTTCCACTTTTCAAAGTGTTTGTATGTGGTGTATCCCTAACAGAGGTTATCAAATATACTGGTTTCAAATTCGGACACATTCCTCAAATATTACAACTCATAAAGAAAGCCGATGAGAGGTTTGTATCGCAAACCGTATTCGGGACGTTATACGACAATGTTTAAACGAATCAATGACTACCTTGGTAAAATTGAAACCGGTTTGCTGTGCTTCGTCATTGCAATGATGATAGGATTGGCAATTCTCAAAATTGTCTTTCGCTATGTCTTCCAGATGAGTTTTTTGTGGAGCGACATGATTCTCCAGCACTTAACACTATGGCTCTGCTTTCTAGGTGCGGCGCGCGCGAGCTGTGAAAAACGCCATATCAGCATTGATGTCCTTAGTCGATTCCTGCCGGCAAATTTTATCCGTTGGAGCGTATTGATTGTGGAAAGTCTCAGTCTCATCGTGGTGGGTATCTTAGCCTATTACGGGTTTGTCTTTATCAAAGCTGAACGGTTAAGTCCTGCGTACCTAATTGGTAGTATCCCATTGTGGTGGGCAAAAGCGATTATCCCTTTGGGTTTTGTGTTAATCGGAATTCACCTACTACTTCATCTGTGTTTATGGTTTACAGGTGATGCTGACGCGAGCGAAAAGGAAGTTCCCCCGGTTTTAGAAAATACAACGGATGAAAAAAGTCGAGAGCTACAGTAAATAGCGAATGCAGCGAAGCGAGGAAAAAACGGATGGGGCTGTTAATAGGAGTGGGATTAGTACTTTTCGCGCTTTTGGGTGGTGCGCTGTTCGTCTTACTCGGTGCGGCAACAATTATCGGCTATGCCACCGCGGGCGAACCGATTTCGACAATACTCATCGATTTGAATAGGGTGACAAAAAATCCGACGATTCTAATTATTCCACTCTTTACGTTCGCAGGGTATATCCTTGCCGAAGGGAACACCCCACAGCGATTGATTGCGTTCGCTCGTGCAAGCTTTGGATGGTTTCCGGGCGGTGTTGCCGTTGTCGTACTTTGCACCTGCGCGTTTTTTACAACCTTTACAGGTGCGTCTGGTATAACGATTATCGCCCTCGGGGGGTTACTCTACCCTATCCTCCGACAAAATTACAGTGAACGATTTTCCCTCGGCTTAGTGACGGCATCAGGAAGTATTGGACTTCTATTTTTCCCAAGTATTCCGCTAATCCTTTACGCGATTATCGCTCAAGTGAACATCACGAGAATGTTCCTAGCGGGCATCGTTCCTGGTGTGCTCATCCTGGGTATTCTCAGTATTTATTGTTGCACTTGGAGCGTTATCAGGCGTATTGAAACGATACCGTTTGACTTCTCGAAAATCTTCCGAACGTTGTGGGCAGCAAAATGGGAGCTGCTTTTGCCGTTTCTGTTGCTAAACGGTATCATACGCGGTATCGTTACTCTTGATGAAGCAGCTGCGCTCACAGCCCTTTACGTCTTGATTATAGAAATTGGCATACACCGTTCTATTGCCTTGAGCGCTCTACCACGTATCGTCAAAGAGAGCATGTTATTAGTCGGGGCAATCCTCATTATCTTGGGTATTGCTTTAGGGTTGACAAACTATCTTATCACGCTTGACGTGCCAACGAGCGTGTTGGAGTGGATTGAAGCAAAAACCGACAGTCGCTTGGCTATGCTTATCGGGCTTAATATCTTTCTACTCATTGTCGGCTGTTTGATGGACATTTTTTCAGCCATCATTATTGTTGTGCCGTTGTTGTTGCCACTTGCCGAGGAATTTGGGATTGACAAAGCCCACCTTGGTATCATCGTCTTAACAAATCTTGAAATTGGTTACTTAACCCCTCCAGTTGGGATGAACCTGTTCATCTCCAGCCTTAAATTTGAATACCCGGTTGTGTTGCTCTACCGTTCCGTGCTTCTTTTTATCGGATTGCTCCTACTAGCTCTTATCCTCGTAACCTACGTACCGGAGTTAAGTCTCTGGCTCCCACGGCTATTTGGAGAGACTCCAACATCCTTGCTTTGAATTATCGATGTTTCTTCACTTAAAGGGGGTAAGTAACGATAAGCCGCCCTTCAACAAAACATCCCTCTAAAAACTAGTAAGGCAAGGGAATCTTGCTCTGCCCCTTTGCTTTGGAACAATGCTGCTTGATTATGGTAACCCCTATTTCCCCTTTTATACAGGCGGCGGGCCGTTCTGGCGTGTGATGCTGATACGGGTTTGGCGATAGGTTTCTGTGATAAAGTTGTCGGGAAGGGCGAAATCGACGGCGGTGTTACCGAGTTTGACAAACATTATGGCGGCCGCGTCCGTTCTGTCTAATCGTCTTGAAAAGTGAAGCTGTGGTTGGCCAAACGCGTTGTCAACCACAGCAATCATTTAGCGAATTGTGAAGCTGCCAACAAAGACGTTGTTCTCCTGTCCACCTTGGCTCCACATCACAGGCAGCGTGTCTTTATCTTTGTAGCGATAGGTGTCAGACTTACCGACGATGGCATTCTGAATATCTGTCAGCGGTTTGTACCAAATTTGATGGGGCTGCGTGCATCCTGCACACGGATAGCGGTTGGCTGTGAGTGTAAGAATCTCTCCAACCTGCACATCGTATTTAGTGCTGTCTTTCTTAAAGGTAATCGGGGCAACTTTGGTTGCAACGAGCTTACCTAAAATAGCGGCACGTTTCGTTTGCATCAAATGCGTCACTGCTGTCCGCTGTTGTGCTGTGGCGTTAACGTCCACATACAGAACACTCTTGCGGGTTTCAGTATCAATCGCCAAATTATCCTGAGCCGTCACGATTGCAACCACCGTCAAACCTGCTAATGAAACATTGTCCCAGCTACCACTCTGGATATTCCAAATGAGGGTTGCCTCTTTACCACCTTCGACAAACTCGGCTCCGAAGTGGCATGCGCCGATGTAGACACTTGCTGCGCGCGCCTCCAGGTATTCACCTTGGACGGGTGTTGCTTGTACTGCGAAAGCCATTCCTATCGCGGCCAAGAGGGCGAGCGCTGTGAAAATCAGATTTTTTTTCATGAATTTTTCCTCCTTGATGCGTTACGCGACGTAAAATTTCGATTTCAAGCTGCTGCTTATTGATTATCTATTATACACTTTTCTTTATCTAAAATTCAATGCAAAAGTTAATGAGAATATCGGAAGTTTAAAAGCACGTTCCGTTGAGGATTAATACGGTTGCTGTCCGCCGTCTGGCGGGTTTGCAAATTATCAAATTCTCCGGTGTCAAAACCCCTTGCTTTAGCTGGGGGATGTAGACACCGCCCTATATTGAAAAAAGAGTTGACATTCTCACATTTTTGTGGTATCATTAATCGTATCAAGTTGGCAGACATGAATAGCGTTACCACTTGGTAACGTGTCTGCCTACCCACTATTCAGGGGTTAAAGACTTGATACTTGATATCCCATGAGAAACACGAAACATAAACTTTTTTACGATAACTCTCTGAAGCGTCTGCATGACGAGTGTCATATCTGCGGTGTTGTGCGAAACCACTTCATTGCATTGTGTATGCGATATTACCGCAGATATGGTAAGGGACTTTCGTATTCCAAGATGTCTGTACATTTGACGACACTCAAGAAACTTGAGAAATACAAGCATTGGCATATCCCTTACTCGTGGGCGCTACAAAATGTTGTGAAGCGTTTAGCACAATCCTTTCGCGAAATGAAAACACTCGAGCGTAGGGCAAAACCGCCGTTTTGCGGCAGAGAACATCCGCAATTCAAGTCGTGTAAGAAACACAAAGGTATGAGCTTTCGCGGTGAACATGTCAAGATTGAATCTCTTTTGCCGAAGCAGAAAAACTCATAAATCACCCGACGTATCGTATTCGTCTCAACGGGCGTTGGTATCGTTTTGCCTTACACAGAAACATAGAAGGCAAAATCAAACAGGTTCAAGTAACAAGAGACGCTCTCGGTTAGAACCGTATACCGTTCTATCGGAGATATGTATCTTACACTCACTGAAGACTATAGCGAAGTCACCCCCGAACCCAAGACAGGTAAAGCTGAAGGGTTCGATATGGGTATCAAAGACTTCCTGACTGGCAGTGATGGTGAACGCTACGGTTCTCCTATGTTCTACACAAGGTAGCAAGCAACATGCTTGCCACAGAACGCTGATAAGTTAGCGAACGCACAAAAAAGGTAGCAAGCAACATGCTTGCCAGCGCATTCCCGTAAAGTCAAAGGTTCTCATAACAGAGCGCGTGAACGTAAGAAAGTCGCGCGTATTCATAAAAAGACTGAAAATCAGAGAACCGACTACCAGTGGAAACTTGCGATAGAACTGTGTCAAAAGTTTGATATTCTGTTTTTTTCTACCTTAATCTTGACGGAATGAAACGGCTTTGGGGTAAACAGGTTTCCGATGGTGGCTTTGGTGAGTTCATGCGGAAACTTAAACACCAGAGCAAAAAGCGGATACGCGCTGTGCTGAAGATAAGTCGGTGTTCTCCGACAAGTAAAAGCTGTTCTGTTTGTAATCATAAAAAGGATAATCTCACGTTAGCAGAGCGTGAATGGACGTGTCCAACGTGTCAGACGCACTTGGATAGAGACCAAAACGCTGCGATGAACATTCTCAAGGAAGGGATAGCTTCCTTTGGTTTAGGAGCCGTAAGCCCGATTGTTTTGCTTGGCAAAATCGTTGGCTACTCCGTTGAAGCAACCAGTCCGCGAAACAAAGGAGAGCCCTACGCTGAAACGGCGGTTTCGCCCTACGCTTCTGAATTCCACAAGCGCTTTCGCATCACTTTGCGGAAGCCCCCATGCTTTAGCTGGGGTTCTATCACGTCTATTTGAGCAACCGCTGCAAGGTAGCGCCCAAAATTTCTGATTTGTCTGATTCTGGAATGAAGGGACAATGTGTGCGAAACGCCTCAAGTGCGTGTTGATACGTCATGAAGCGTCGAACGACGGGGTAGTCAGAACCCCAACAGAGCCGTCCTGGTCCAAAATGCTCATAGAGTGCGCGGACGAGCCAGTGCGTGTCCGAATACGGATATTCCCACGGGACTTGGGAGACATAGGCGAACCCTGACATCTTCACGTAGATATTCGGGATTTTTGCGGAGGCGAGAATCTGGTTGAGTTGTGGATATGGCGGGGCCTCACCCGCCCTCGCGCCACCCATGTGATGGCAGAGAAAGGGAACGCTCGGGAACTGTGCTGCCAATTTTTGAAGGGCCGCGTGCTGGTGGCTCCCTATCGCGATGCTGGCGATTAATCCGAGTTCGGCCGTCATCTGGAAGAAACGTTCTCCCTCGTCTGAGAAAAACCAACTGCCATCGTCGTCGCCTTTGAGGTAGTGCGTGTAACCCTTGAGTGCATATTTCTCCGCAGCAGATTTCAGACGTTGTGCTGCACCGTGTGTGTGATATGTTTTTTTCCATGAACAATCCACATCCGCGAACTGGATTAGCCTCTCTGGATGCTGCTTCACACATTTGGCGACGTAGTCGTTGTTGTTGGGGTTATGTTCAATACTAGCGCAAATAAGGACGGCTTTGTCTACCCCGTGTCCGTCCATTTCGTGGAGAAGCTGCTCTACTCTCCCACGGTGCTGACTATCGGGCACGGGGGGATGATACGGCCACCGGGGCCAGGCGTGTGTATGAGAATCAATTATCATCTCGATTTCCTTTTTTTGTGATAGAAGTGGTGTTGGGAGCAATGAGGCGATTTGTGCGGGACGGTTCCTATACGTTGCACATGAGCATCTTTTTGATGCATTCAAGGGGTTACTGCTTGCACACAACGGAACCCGACAAAGTTCGCGGCACCTGTCGGGTGCCCTTGGTCCCGGGCGGAAACCCGCAAGCTCTTTGCCTTATTAAACCAGGAACCGCCGCGCACAACACGCGGTTCTTTTACGTCCTGAAAACTATCAATGACTTCCTTAAGATTGGCTGTACTCGCGATAGGATTTTGACGAGGAGAGACGATATAAAATGTGCTACTATAGGCATCAAGGCACCATTCCCACACGTTGCCCGCCATGTCGTATAGCCCATAGGCATTAGCGGGGTAGCTGCCAACGGAAGACGTTTTTTTTACATTTTTGTTATAATTGGCGCGGGTGGCATCAATTGAGTTACCCCAGGGATATTTTTTTCCATTTACACCGCCGCGTGCTGCCTTTTCCCATTCTGCTTCTGTTGGTAAACGTTTCCCTGCCCATTGTGCATATGCCATTGCATCTTGCCAACTTATGCCAACCACCGGATGTTCAGCCGTTGGCGAATATTTAGAAACCCAATCGGGTAAGGCGCGGTGCTTCGTTTCCTGAATAAACCGCTGATATTGCCCAACTTTCACCTCGTGCTTATCTATATAGAACGCATCAACGTAAACGGTGTGCACGGGTTTCTCATCTTCATCCGCATCCTTATCGTTACTTCCCATCTCAAATGCCCCCGCCGGAATAAGTACCATGCCCTTCGGTACCACCGAAGCATCGAGTTGACGAGGTTCACTCACAATAAACTTAGGCGATATAACGCCTAGCATTATTAAAAAAAGTAGAACGTTTTTAAATGGTTTTTTCATGTTTTTCGCGTTACCGCTCCTGCGTGTATCTCATTAGAAAATCCCTGATAACAGAGTCTCTGTTCTAGCGTAGGACAGGGGCTCTATTTTACGCTGCAGCTTTTGCCCTATTTTTCGTTAAGCGCGAGAATTAGCGGGAAAGGGAATGTGGATTCCTTTTTTAATTTAAAAGGTTAACACAGCGCGATTTGGATGTCAAACATTTTATCTGCGGCTCCAGAACGATTTGATTCGGCGTTAAAAAATGGGTTTTACCTCATAAGACATCCCTGTGCAAGCGATTTTTTCATCGCAATAGCCTTCGCAAATCTGAGAAAATGTCGAAAACTGAATAATTTTATCAGCGAATTCACAGTGTTAACTTTGATTTTTTGCAATTTTGATGGTATACTGTGGGAATGTCATTAAGCGAAATTACATCATGAACTTCCACTGGAACTCAAAAGGAGAACTTATGAAAGGAATGACTCTCAGTTTACCGACATCGCTAATCTTCACACTGATTCTAGTATCGGGCATGGCCTTCTGCCTTCCGGTACAGGGTGGAACACAGTTGTGGGATTTTGAAGAAAAGCACGATGATTGGAAAGTTGCCAACGGCAACTGGAGTATCAAAGGCGTATCTACCAAGTGGAAAAAGGGGGTAAAGCTGAGCACTCACTTGTTGGTGAAGAGAAGTGGGATGACTACACTGTTGAAGCGAAAGTTCGTCTTGACGAAGGCAATTGGGCGGGGGTTGTTTTCCGCGCACAGAGCGAGATGGAGTATTATATCTATTATCTCAACGTGGAAAACAATAAATCTGAACTGTGGAAACACAGTAAGGGAGCATGGGATACGCGTGTTGCTATCACGAGTAACATCCTCGCTGCTGGAAAACTCAAGATAGAGAACAAGGAATGGTTTGATGTTAAGGTTGTTGTTGAGGGCGGCACGTTCCAACTGTACATCAACGGTGGGCTTCAAGACGAAAAAGAAGATGGCGACTACAAAACCGGTAAAATCGGTGTATGGGCATGGGAAACAGGTGCCAGCTTCGATGATGTCATGATTACCGGAGATAACGTCAAGGATACTCTTGCCGTGGAATCGCATGAGAAAATTACAACCACCTGGGGCAGACTCAAACGGATTAACTAAGTACAAGTACTGAACGCCTTACGGCTTACCAATAGAATCACCCTATGAAAAGTATCCGGTTTTTTATTGCGCGCCGCGATAGAACTATATTGCTGATTCTCATGGGGTGTTTTCTCTTTGAGATACATCCCGCGTTTTGCCAAAGTATCCCGGAGAAGCTTGACGAATACCGCACACAACTGGCTAAAGATACGAGTCGAGTGGAAGTCCGTCTGCAGCTCGCACAAATTTATTTGCAAATTGAAGCGTACGAGCAAGCCGCTACAGAATATTTGCATGTCCTTGAAACCGAACCGGCGGCGTGTGCCTGGCGAGCGGAAACTTACTACGGTTTAGGGCTGGCACTCACCGGACTTGAAAAGTTTGATGAGGCAATTAAATTCTATACCGACGCGATTGCTATTACCCCAGAACGTGCCCATCTTTATGCGGCTTTAGGAAGTGCTTACGCAAACATGCATCGCTATCCAGAAGCGCTCAGTGCTTACAACACTGCCGTGATGTTCGGACCGGATGATGCAAGACTTCATCATCACCTCGGTAATGTCTATAGTAAGCGCGGAAAACGTGAGGAGGCGATGACGCATCAGTTACGCGCGATTGCCATTGAACCAGAATTGGCGCCAGCGCACTATGAAATTGGGCGACTCTACGCACAACAGAAACAGTGGGATAAAGCGATTGTGGCATACCAAACTGCGTACGCGCACGATGAAGCGCAGCTTGAAGCACTTTATAATCTCGCGCAAGCTTATCGGCGGCGTGGAGACGATGTCGCAGCGCGGGAACAGATGGTACTGTTCGAGAAACGGCAAGCGGTGTTGAACCAGATTCATCAGTTGCGTGGAACTTTCCAGCGAACGCAAAACCGAGGGAAGCGCGCTCAACTGCTCGCCAATATTGGCAGGCTTTACCTGAAAAGTGGGGCGTATCAAAAGGCACTCTGGGAATATCAAAAGGCCATCGGACAAGATGCGCAGTTGGCAACCGCCTACAACGGTATCGGCATTACCTACGCACTACTTAAAAAATACCCGGAAGCTATTGCCGCACAGCAGAAAGCATTGGCGATTAACCCGAATTTTGCTAAAGCACACGCAGGACTTGGGTTAATCTATTTGATGCAAGAGAGAGCAGAGCTTGCCCTCCATCATTATCGGCAAGCCGTTGCATTAGCGCCTCAGCTCATAGAGGCACACCGAAAAATCGGACTTATTCTGTTGAACGGAAAGCGGTACGCAGCTGCGGCTGCAGCATATCGGGCCATTCTTAAACACAATTCGCACGATACCATGGCACATCACAATTTGGGATTGTGTTATGCACATCAGGGAAAAACCGAACCCGCCATCGCCTCACTTCAAAAAGCGGTTGATGTGGTGCATCAATTGCAAAAGGAGCGCACGTTGGCGGTACCACCGTTTCTCGGGGAAACGTATTATCTTCTTGGAGAACTCTATGCCGCGCAACGGAAATTTGAGTTCGCCAAAAAGGCATACCTAAATTCTAAGTTGCCAAAAGCGTATGATGCGCTTGCACAACTGATTGCAAAACTTGCCAATCAACACGACATCCGGGAAACCTCAGAACGTTTTCAGCATCTAGAGGCAGCGCTTCATTATGCACAAACTGCGATTCGTTTCGCTCCAAATGTCGCAAGCTACTATAATACCTTCGCTTTAATTGCGTTCCGAAAAGCAGATTATATCGAAGCGGAGCGGGCCATCCGAAAAGCTGTTGCGCTTGAACCAGACAATCCGGGCTATCAAGCCGGACTCAAACACATTTTAAACAGATAGGGACAATAGAAAATGGCGTACGCTAGCCTCAGAACGTTCGTGCGAGCCTTAGAACAGGCCGGTGAACTCAAACGCATTAAAACGAACGTCTCCCCTGAACTTGAAATTACTGAAATTACTGACCGGGTCAGTAAAGCAGGCGGCCCCGCGCTGCTTTTTGAAAACGTTGAGGGGAGTCGGATTCCGCTCCTTATCAATACCTACGGTTCCTATCAACGCATGGCAAGGGCATTCGGTGTCGATGAGCTCACACAGATTGCCGCCGAAATCGAGGGCATGATGAAACTCGATGCGCCAGAATCTCTGCTAGATAAGTTCAAAATTCTCCGGATGCTTTCGCAACTGGCAAACTTTCCGCCGAAGACAGTTAAGCGTGGTGCATCCCAAGCCGTCGTACTCACCGGCGAGGATGCATCTCTAGATATATTACCGCTCATCAAATGCTGGCCCCTCGACGCCGATAAATACATCACCTTACCGCAAGTTTTTACGAAGAGCTTGAGGACGGGAAAACGGAATGTTGGAACTTACCGGCTGCAGAAGCTGAATCCGCATGCGTTAGCGATGCATTGGCAAATTCACCACGACGGTGCCGCGCATCATCGCGAATATCAGCAGGCAGGGGAGCAGATGCCCGTGGCAGTAGCACTCGGCGGTGACCCGGTGATGTCCTATGTCGGAACTGCCCCTCTCCCCTCCGGTATAGACGAACTGCTGTTAGCAGGATTTCTCCGGAAAGCGAATGTCGAGATGGTCCCGGGGAAAACAATTGAGATGCTTGTCCCCGCAGATGCTGATATCGTCATTGAAGGATACATTGAGCCATACGAAACCTGCAGTGAGGGGCCCTTCGGCGATCATACCGGGTTTTATTCTCTAGCGGATGAGTATCCGGTGTTCCACATCACGGCGATAACGCATCGGAAAAATCCTATCTACCAGACTATCATCGTTGGCAAACCGCCCATGGAAGATTGCTATATGGGCAAAGCGACTGAACGCATCTTTATGCCCTTGATTCAGATGCAGCTGCCCGAATTAGTTGATATGAACTTACCTTTATTCGGCGTGTTCCATAACTTCGCCCTCGTCTCTATAGATAAACGTTATCCGTTCCACGCTAAAAAGATTATGCACAGTTTGTGGGGCCTGGGACAACTGATGTTTAGCAAAATTATTGTCGTTGTCGACAAAGATGTCAACGTCCAAAACGTCGAAGAGGTACTTTTTTACGTCGGTAGTCACGTTGACCCAAAACGGGATGTCACGATTGTTGAGGGGCCCGTTGATGTGTTGGACCACGCCGCTCCATTGATAGGAGCTGGCTCGAAGATGGGAATTGATGCGACGACCAAATGGGCAGAAGAGGGCTACCAACGCGAATGGCCTCAGGAAATAGAGATGTCAGATGACATCGTTGCATTGGTTAACGAACGGTGGAAAAAATATGGATTCTAAAACGATTTACGATGTCGCCGTCATTGGCGCAGGCCCTGCGGGCGCACAAGCCGCCGTCTCCGCAAGCCATCAGATGCGGCACGTGGTTGTACTACATTCCGGAAAGGTCAGTTTCAGTCGTGGCCGCGCCTACTGGTCAAAATCTGTTAAAATTGAGGATGCCCCGGTATTTCCCGGCATTATTGGGCCTCATTTTTCAAAGGAACTCATAAGGTGGATGGAGAGTCGGCCGGTTGTCGATTTTAACATCGGGGCAGAGAACCGAAAAACAGGAATTGAGATTCGCGACGGTTTGGTTAGCAAGCTCACGCGGAGGGACGATATCTTTGAATTGGAAGCGTCTACAAAAACGCTCAAGCGAAACACACCATTGCAGATGGCCCATTTCTATTCTCGCACCGTCGTCGTTGCTTCCGGGTTTGATGACAAATGGCCGGATATTGAATTTGATGCTGAAGCAGAGAGACTCTATAAACAATACGCCGCCGTTTTCCGTTATGCTGGCAACCGGAAAGGATGGCACGTCTGTATCCGGTGCGATGGCCACCTCCACGTCAATGAACACCTCGCTATTCTCGGTGTAGGCGACTATATCTATGAGACGGTAATCGGTGCGCAAGATTTTACCGATAAAATTACCATTCTCACAAACGGCCGCCCTCACTGCATGTCCGCTCCGGTACTCAAGCAAGTTGTAGCACGCAATATTCAAATCGTCGAAACTAAGATTAAGCGGCATATCGGTGAGAAAACAGATTTGCTCGGGTTTGAGATGGAAGATGGCTCGGAGATGTACTTTCACGGATTCCTTGTCGATGAAGGGCTCATTCCGAATACAAAATTCCTTGACGGATGGGATTATCAGACGGATGAAGAGGGGTTAATCGTTGCCAACGCGGATATGCAAATGTTGGACACCGGTGGTGAACAGATTCCGGGACTCTTTGCCGCTGGCGACATCGTTTCGGGTGAACGCAACTTAATCGCCACTGCTTTTGCACTCGGGCAGGAAGCCGGGTTGTCTGCTTCCGACGCCTTGCGGAAGTGGTGCTATCCAAAGACATAAAATTCACACAACATTGAAAGGAGCACGCGAGCATGCCGACGGAAACGCGGAAAACGCTCTACATTCTTGATACACACGCCGAAATTTTTCGCGCATTTTACGCAATTCGGACACGGCTCACTAGCTCCGTCACAGGTGAACCGACAAATGCTATCTCTGGATTTACTGCAACGCTTATCAGACTCCTATCCGAAATCCGAGCTGAGTACCTTGTCGCCGCGATTGATACGCCCGGGAACACGTTTCGCAATGAAATGTACCCCGAATATAAAGCAAATCGGAGCGCACCCCCGGACGAGCTGGTGACTCAGATTCACCGAATCCAACAGATACTGGATGCATTCGGAATTCTCACACTCGGTAAAACAGAACTCGAGGCAGATGATATCATCGCATCTGTCACGCAGGTAGTCCTTGACACCCCTGAAAATGATGATGTCCACGTGGCTATTGTCTCTAAAGACAAGGACCTTGAGCAACTGCTCGGTGAACGTGTCACAATGCTCGACATTCATAACAAGAAGACGATTGATGTCGAAGCGCTCTGGGAAAACAAACAGATTAAACCGGAACAAGTTATTGAGTTACTCGCCTTAATGGGGGATAGTTCTGACAATGTCCCTGGGGTTAAAGGAATTGGTTTGAAAACTGCTGCGAAATTGATTCAACAGTTCGGCTCGATTGCGAGTATTTTTGAGCAGATAGAGCAGATTAAGGGGAAGCGGCGCGGGAATTTAGAGGAGGCGCGCGCCCAACTCCGCCTCTCAAAAAAGCTGGTGACGCTCAAGCGGGATGTGCCTTTAAACTTCTCATTGGAGCAGGCGCGCGTCAAACCGCTCAACAAACAGAAAATTCTGCCGCTCTTTCAGGAGCTGGAACTCAAACGTTTTGACAAGGTTGTAACTGAATTGACACAAGGGAATGCTGCCCCCGGTCCTCTTGGAAATGCGGTTGCTTCTACTCGTAAGGAACGCGTTGCTGCTCTGGAGGAGAAGACCGGCTCCATCTTAAAAAAAGGGGACTATGAGACGGCTGAAACCGGGGACTATCAAGCGATTGTAACGCAAGCCCAATTGGAACAACTCGTTAAAACCCTTTCGTTGCAAGACATCATCAGCCTGGATACGGAGACGGATGCCTTGGCTCGCGATGCTCAACTCTGCGGAATCAGTTTTTCATGGAAACCGAAGCAAGGGGTTTATGTCCCTGTACGCTCGCCTAACCCTGAAAGCCATCTTGATGTTGAAACGGTACTAGCACACCTCAAACCGATACTTGAAAATCCGACGTTGCCGAAGTGTGGGCACAACTTGAAGTTTGACGCAGGCATCTTAATTCGCAACGGCATTAAGCTCCAAGGGGTTGCTTTCGATACCCTTCTGGCGAGTCAACTCGCGGATGCGCGCAATCCATCGCATAATCTAGACATGCTTGCGTTGCATGAGTTAAACTACAAGACAATCTCTTTTGAGGAGGTGACGGCCGGGGTAATAGACATGTCTGAACCAGAATCGTTTAATAGTTCAAAAAAGAGTCGTTCCATTGATGAAGTTGCCTTGGAAAAAGTGACGCCTTACGCTGCGGAGGATGCAGATATCGCCTTGCGGCTCTACCATTTCTTCGCCGCGAAGCTTGCGAGGATGAAGATGACAGGGTTAATCCGCGAGATAGAATCTCCTCTCGCGCCGGTGCTGGCGGAGATGGAATTTAACGGCATTATGTGTGACAAGGATGAATTGGAACGGCAAAATTCCGTCATTCATGAACTTGTTGAGGCGCAAAAAAAACAGATACAGGAAATCGTCGGGATGCCGTTTAACATTGATTCTCCGCGTCAACTGGCGCATGTGCTCTTTACCAAGCTCGATTTCAAACCTGTCAAGCGTACAAAGGGAGGAAACGTCTCAACGGATGTGACTGTTCTAGAAGCACTCTCCCTCAAAGAAGATGTCAATGAACCGAAAACAAGTGTGCCAAAGCTCATTATCGAATACCGCCAATTTCGCAAACTGCAGAGTACCTACCTTCAGCAGCTGCAACACGCCGTGGACAAAAAGACGGGGCGTATTCATACGCATCTCTATCAACTCATGACGGCGACGGGACGTTTGAAATCTGACCGGCCGAATTTACAGAACATCCCGGTGCGAACCGATATTGGGAGACGGCTGCGGCTCGCCTTCAAAGCACCTAAAGGGTATAAACTTATCTGTGCTGACTATTCACAGATTGAGCTCCGCATTCTCGCACACTTTAGTGAAGATGAAAACCTACTTGAAACGTTTGCGCAAGATTTAGACATTCACACTGCGGTAGCATCACAAGTATTTGATGTCCCGATTGACGCTGTCACGCGAGAACTCCGGGATAAAGCGAAAAGCATCAATTTTGGCATTATCTATGGTGTATCACCGATAGGGCTCTCACGACGGATTAAAGGGATGAGCGTTAATGAAGCCGCGAAACTCATTGACGACTATAAAAACCGTTTCCCTGGCATCAATCGGTTTCTGCACCAATGTATCCAAGCAGCGTTAGCCCAGGGTTATGTCACCACCTTGACAGGCAGGCGGCGCGCCGTTCCCGAAATCTATGCCGCTTCTCGAAATCAACAAAGTCAAGGCGAACGCGTCGCAATTAATACTGTCGTACAAGGGACGGCTGCAGACTTGATGAAAGCCGCCATGGTGGGCGTACAACGCAGAATTGACACCGACAAATTGCGGTTGAAAATGCTTCTCCAAATCCACGATGAGCTGGTACTTGAAACGCCAGCACCGTTAGCGGAGGCGTACGCCGCAATTGTCTGTGAAGAGATGGAAAATGTGATGTCGTTGCGGGTACCACTTCGTACTGAGGCGGGTATCGCCGATAATTGGATGGAAGCGAAATGAGATGCGACTTCCCGTCGACACGGCTTGTCGGTGTGTCCTATTCGTTCCGCTCATGATGAACTCGCCGAGCGTTTTGTACCCGTCCTAACACCTTGTGGGGTGGGGACGTTTCCGGCCGACGCGGCTTTTATCAGTTAGGGGACTTTGGGACTTGCTCGATGATACGTTCCGCGAGACGCGAGAAAGGGAGACTCTGAAGATAAACAATGCCGGTTCCTCGCAAGGTTGCGAGGAAAAATCCCTCACCGCTAAAGAACATTGACTTTAACCCTTTAGTCATTTCAATCTCGTAGTTGACGCTGGACGAGAAGGCGACAAGGCAGCCTGTGTCAACCCGGAGCATTTCATTGTTGAGCTCCTTTTTGATTACGGAACCGCCGGCATGCACAAAAGCCATGCCATCGCCACGGAGGCGCTGGAGAATAAAGCCTTCACCCCCGAAAAAGCCGGCGCCTAATTTTCGTGTGAACGCAATGCTCAGTTCCGTCCCCAGCGCAGCGCAGAGGAAAGCATCCTTTTGGCATAGCAGCTCTCCATCTACTTGTGCCAAATCAATTGGGAGAATGTGTCCAGGGTAAGGAGATGCGAATGCGACGCGCCTCTTATTGTTACTTGTGTTGGTAAAGTGTGTCAAAAACAACGATTCCCCACTGAGCGCACGTTTTCCGGCACTCAGAAGCTTTCCCATCAGTCCGTCGTCATTTCTGGAGCCATCGCTCATCTTTGCCTCATAGACGATGTCATCCTCCATCCAGTTCATAGCCCCTGCTTCGGCGATGATTGTCTCGCCTTTATCTAGTTCAACTTCGACGAACTGCATATCGTTGCCGAAAATTTCGTAATCAACTTCATGACTTCGCATTGTAGTTCCTTTCAAGTGATGCAAACGAAAAGCCCTTCAACCTGTATGACCTGACTTATCTGCGGCAGAATTTCATAATCACGCTGATGATATCGCATTCTTTGTCGAAAGTCAAGTCTCTTCTCACTTTAGGCAAGATGCTTCAGTATAAAGCCCTATAAATGGTATCATAATTGTTCTTAATTTAAAAAATCAAAAATCTCTGCTGGGGATTAGTTATCTATCAGGTGCACGCGCGTGAAAAATTGCTTGAACACCAGAACAAAATTTGATATAATTTCGGGTTAAAGTGGTGTGATAGACTTTCGGGAATTAGAAAGAGATAACGCTCAAGGAGTGACAAAGAACAAGTAAACAAAATGGAAAAGAAGACAATCGGTATCGCTGTCATCGGAATGGGATGGATGGGTATGACACACGCGCGTTCCTATCGCCAAATCCGAGATAGATTTCATCATGCCGTCTTCCAACCGAAACTTATCATCTGCGCAGATGACATTGCCGCGCGCGTAACTGAGGCAAAAGCCCGGTTTGGCTTTGAACATACGACAACGGAGTGGCACCAAGTGCTGTCGAAAAAAAACGTTGATGTCGTCAACATCGCCGCTCCAAACAACAAGCATCTCGAGATTGTGGAAGCCGCTGCGGCTGCAGGAAAACACATTTTCTGTGAAAAACCTGTTGGGCGCAATTCGGATGAAACGAAAGCGATTTACACGGCAACGCAACGCGCGGGGGTGCTAACGGGTGTGGGTTATAACTACAGATGGGCGCCTCTTGTCCAATACGCTAGACAGCTCATTTCAGACGGTAAGCTAGGTACCTTAACCCATTATCGCGGCAGATTTTTCGCCGGCTACGCCAGCCATCCCTCGGCTGTCCTTTCTTGGCGTTTTCAAAAAGAACTTGCGGGGCTTGGAACCTTAGGTGACCTGCTCTCTCATGTCATCGACATGGCACACTTTATGGTTGGAGATATCACCACGGTTGTCTCACAACGTGAAACCTTCATCCCTGAACGCCCTGTTGCGACATCCGGAAGCGGCACACACTTTAGCCTCGGTACAGATAGTCCGGTATTCCCGGTTACAAACGAAGACTACGTGGGCGCTCTCGTCACATTTAAAAATGGCATGCGAGGTACATTGGAGGCGTGCCGTATCATCACTGGCCCCACATGTGAAATGGCGTTTGAAGTCCACGGAACAGATGGTGCACTCCGATGGAATTTCGAACGGATGAACGAACTTGAGCTCCATCTCGGGAACGATGTCGGTTACACGCACATCCTCAGCGGTCCAACGCATCCATTTCACGGTGATTTTAATCCAGCCCCCGGTGTCGGGTTAGGCTACGACGACCTGAAAACCATCGAAATGCATCAGTTTCTGCAAGCCCTCTGCGATGGAAAACATGCGAGCCCTGGCTTTCAAGAAGCTGTTGCCGTTGCTGATGTGCAAACCGCAATCGAGAACTCTTGGGAGGAGGAGAAGTGGGCACCTGTAAAATACGAACGCAGGAGATAAATCGCCCAAACGTGTTAACCTGTTCACCCTTGAATGGAGCTGAACGGAAAACCTCATGAAACCCGTCTTCGTCGCGTGAGGCAATTAATACCCTTTGAACATGAAAGCGATAATATCCATTTGGCGGCAAAACTTGCCGACATCTTTTCAATTCGCAATAATAACTATTCTGCTTTGCATGCACTGTTCACCCACTGTGCTATTGGGCAGAAGCTTGCCGCAATTTACCGAAATCACGCGGAAGGCGGGCATCGATTTTGTCCATAATACGGGTGCGTTTGGTAAAAAATATCTTCCGGAAACAATGGGCTCAGGCTGCGCCTTTCTTGACTACGATGCGGACGGATGGATGGATATTCTCCTCGTCAACGGAAAGGACTGGGCAGGCCACTCAACCGGAAAACGGCAGACTATGGCACTCTACCGTAACAACCAAGACGGTACCTTCACGGATGTTACGAATAAGGCGGGGCTCAACGTGCCACTCTACGGCATGGGAACTGCCGTCGCTGATTATGATAACGACGGTGATGCGGATATCTACATCAGCTGCCTAGAAAATGACTTCCTCTTCCGTAACAACGGGGATAGCACCTTCAGCGAGGTAACAGAAGCAGTGGGCATTCATAATCCTGGATTTGGCACGAGTTGCGCGTGGTTAGATTACAATAAGGATGGTTACCTCGACCTTTACGTTGCGAATTACGTGGATTGGAGCATCGAAACGGATCTTTTTTGTACGCTGGACGGCATCCATAAATCCTATTGCACGCCTGAATCCTACACAGGGCAGACAAGCAGACTCTTCAGAAACCGGGGCGATGGTACTTTTATCGATGTCTCCCGTATCGCGCGCATTGAGGATACGACTAGCAAATCACTTGGGGTGTGCATCTTCGATTACAACGGCGACAGCTGGCCGGACATCTTTGAGGCAAATGATACCCAACCAAATAAACTCTACCAAAACAACGGCGACGGCACCTTCATAGAAACAGCAATGCTTGCGGGAATTGCTTATAACGAAAGTGGTGTAGCGACGGGCGCGATGGGCATTGATGCGGCGGACTACGATAGAAGCGGGAGGGAGAGCCTCCTCATCGGAAATTTCTCCAACGAAATGATTAACCTTTATCACAACGAGGGCGATTTCTTTATTGATGATGCTCCCGTGGCACATATCGGCAACGCTACGCTATTGACACTCACCTTTGCCTGCTTCTTCTTTGATTTTGACCTGGATGGAAATCTTGACATCTTCACCGCAAATGGCCACGTCGAAACCGACATTAACACCATACAAACCGATGTCACCTACGCTCAACCACCGCACCTCTTTCATAACCAAGAAGATGGCAAATTTAGAGAAGTGCGTACTGAAGTTGGTAGCGCACTTAGTAACCCTATCGTTGGCAGAGGAGCCGCCTATGGTGATATCGATAATGATGGTGATTGGGATCTGCTCGTCACTACCTCCAATGGCCCCGCGCATCTTTTCCGGAACGACGGGGGCAACCGAAACGCGTGGATTAAAATCCAACTTATCGGCAAGACAAGCAATAGGGACGGGCTCGGTGCCCAGCTCCGCATCACCGCCCCTAGCGGCACACAGATAAAAGCGGTAAAAAGCGGTTCCAGCTACTGCTCTCAGAGCGAGCTCACCAGCATCTTCGGGCTAAATGCCGACAGCACGATTGAGAAAATTGAGGTAGTTTGGCAAAGCGGTACTGTGGACATCCTCGAAAACATCAAACCGAACCAACATCTCCGTATTGAAGAGGGCAAACATCCACCCGGAAAATAAGATTAGGTTTGCCTATCCTTCTGTCAAACTTACTTTTACGCACAAGTTTTTGGTGGAGCTCGGAAACGGGGGCGTTTACCTAGCGTGGGGATTGCGATTCCGGAACCTTACAGATCGAAAATCACCTCGGCAATCCAACTTCCATCCTGCTTTTGCTCAACTCGCAATTGATGATACGTTACACTCTTAATCTCGGTATAAACCTGATGCTTCTCAAAATTCGCCGGTTCGCCATAAACTTCCGCGGATACCCTCGTTTCACAACACTGGTGCACTCGGGCTCGTTTAAAGAAGAGCTCCTCCGTCTCATGCCGAAAATTTAATTCATCAAGCCAGGCCACGAACAACTCATCAACAGATGCTGCTGTCACATCGATGCGTACACATTTTGATTCGTCAATTGTTTCCAAAACTGCAATTGTCTCGAAGAGTGCGTGCGCAGCGTTCGTGAAGAGAGTACGGAGTTCTTCGCCAAAAACCCTTAGTCCCATATCCGCAGTGTGTTCAAGATATTCATAAGGTTTCATGAGTGCTAACCGTAAAAAAAGAGACAACGTCCTAAAGTGCTATCAGTATAATACAGCCACGCTGCAATGTCAAATTCTGCTTGCGGCACTTCCCAGATTCGACTTGACACCTCGACTCTTTTTCGGTATACTTCTATCAAATCTGGAGATTTCTGATGCAGCGACACGTATCCATTCCTCTAATCTTTTCCATTCTTCTAATCTCTGTTGTAGGGGTTTCCTTCGCCGAGCCGTGGTTGTGCGGAACGCCGCTGCTGATTCAGGATGACAATCGTCCCGTTCCTGCCGCTGCGCTCGCCACAAACGTCATGCCCGCATCGCGACATCAACACGCGGTATCTGCTGCGCCCATCCAACTCGGACAAGTGGACGAATTCTTCATTCACATCCCTGAAATGGCGGTAAAAGCGAGCTGTGTTGCAATAGGTAGGCACATCTACGTCTACATCGAAAACAGTGTGCGGGACATCTTCACTCGGGCGGATGCCATCGCCATCGCAGCGGAATTTGACACGCGCATCTATCCGAAAGTCCGAGAATGGATGGGTAGTGAAGCTCGCCCCGGCCTGGACAGGGACAACCGTATCACCCTGTTGATGCACGATGTTGGCATGAACCAATCTTCCCTCGACTATGGCGGCTACTTCGCACCAGTGGACCAGATTCCAACAGCCTCTAACAGCAATCGCCGCGAAATACTGTTCATGGACATTTACCAATTTAGAGAACGCACTCGGCGTACTTTTTATAGTAGCCTTTCCCATGAATTTGCACACCTCGTGAACTGGTACCAGAATGGTGGTACCACCGATGAACGTTGGTTGGAGGAGGGCGTTGCCTCTTTTATTGAATGGGCAGTCTATGGCAACGTGCACACCCTTTTTGTTGATGGGTACCTCACAGCCCCCAATGTCCCGCTCGCTTACGCAAACACCCCAGACGTCTATTACGGGGGCGCTTTTCTGCTGCTCCTCTACCTGTATGAACAGTATGGTGGAGCAGCACTGATTCGCGCTATTATCGAAGAGGATGCGCTTGGCATACACGCGATTGAGAACGCCTTGAGCTCCACCGGTACAACTGAGCGGTTTGTCGACGTTTTTCTAAAGTGGGGGCTTGCCAACTGGTTTAATAACCGTGTCCGAAGCAAGCAGCTCGGCTACCAAAACCTCCAGAACCGAAAAGTTACGGCAACAATTCAGCGTATCAATCGTTATCCCACTACGGCGGGCAATATTCGAATCGCCAATTGGGGTGCGTATTACCTGCTCTTCCAAAATCCTCCACGAACCCTTGACATCACGCTTACCGGAGAGACGCCCGAGGCTGAGCATGCACACCTCTACGCCGCAACCCTTACGCTAACATTGAACGGGCCACCAGCGATTACACCTTTCCAATTTGATGCACAAAACAGTGGGAGGACGCGGCTTGAGAATTTACCCCGTGGCAGCCAACTCCTCCTGATAGCAACAGCGGACACACCGCAGACACTCCGCTACAGTGCTGGGACGCAAATCAACGGCGCGCAAAATTTTGAACCGCAGCTTCCTATAAAGCGGCAACCTATGGCATCACAAACCATTCCGAAAACGATAACCTACGCGCACGGTAATCAAACGCAACCTAGCATAAAAAAAACGAACATCTCCTATATCCTTGAGCCTATGACGCAACTCCACCTTGCGAGCGACTATCAGGATGTGCTTGTACATCGCGTAGAGAACGGCGAACCGTACCTCTACGCCACTAGCGATTGGGGACTTGAAATCTTCGCGCTGACAGAGCTGGGGAAACCGCGCCGCATTGGCGAAATCGCTACCCCGGGAAAAGCACAAACTGTTGTTATTGATGCGAACATAGCGTATGTCGCCGATGGCCGGAACGGTGTACAGCTCATTGCTCTCAATCCACCAACGGCACCGAAAATTATAAAAACCGTTGGGGGCTTCGCAGATGCACGACATGTGACTGTCGCAGACAAAAACATTTATGTCCTCGATAGTGAGCGGGGACTTCTCGTTTTTAACGGACACGATACCCGGAATACCCCACGCCTACGCCCTCGACGTTTCTTTAGAACGGCGGGAACCCCTATCAATGTTGTCATCAAAGACGATACCGTCTACCTCAGTGACATGGCCCAAGGACTGTACATCTTAGCCTCGAACCCATTCGGCAACTTCGTCATCCGAAGCGTCATCCCTGTCTTGGTGCACGATTTTAAGACGGATGGGCTTTATGGCTACATTGCTGGCGGCAATCTACGCGTGGTAGAACTCACCAATCCGGAAGAACCTGAAATCCTCTCAGACTTAAAGACTCCGGGCAGCGCCACCGGGGTTCACGTTCACAATCAGCACGTCTACCTCACCGACAGGCAATCGGGGCTTCACATCATTGACGCGCGGAATCCAGAACGGCTGCGCCGGATTTCCTCACAACCGACTTCCGGAACGGCGAATGACATTGCCTATTGGAATGATACCGTTTACATCGCTGACGGCAAGGGCGGCATCCAAACAATTGATGTTAGCACTTCCCATGCACCAATATGGACAAACCGTTACGCTGCAAGTGGCACTGTATACGGACTCGATGTCGTTGAAGGAGAGCATCGCGCTGCCTATATTGCGAACGGCGTAGATGGTATAAAAACCGTCGAGTTTACAAGCGCTCATGATGGCACCGTAACACACACGTTCCCAATGCCCTCGCCCGCTATGACAATTCGCGTCCGGAACAATCTCGGATTCGTTGCGACTGAAGCTGGCATGTTCATCATCGATGTTGTCGGAAGCACAATCCTCAGTCACATTCCTACCGCTGCTCCTGTTACTGACATTGCACTCACCGACAGGTACGCTTACCTGTGTGCCGGCTCGCTCAATATCGTAGACATCGGAATTCCACAACAGAGCCGTCTTATATCTCAACGTACCGTGCTGGGGAGTGCCTATCGTGTCACCCTAAGTCCTGAAAATGCTGCGTACGTGGCTGCCCTTGAAGGTGGCATGCACATCTTCGACACCACTCATCCGGCGTCACCGAAGCACATCGCCACTTACGCGACGCAGGGCAATGCAACGGGAGTTGCCCTCGCATCGGAATCGGGACGTGCATACTTGTTAGATAGCCGCGTCGGGGTTATCGTGCTTGATGTCACTGAACCGAACAAATCCCAACAGGTAGAACAGTACGTAATCGATACCCTCCCCATTCAGGCGCAAATTCAAGGCGACTATCTCTACCTATTAGATACCGCAGGTATGCAAATCGTTGATACTCGCACTCTTACTGCCATCACCCGTTTTAACCAACTCCGGTTCCCTTATGAATTTAAACTGGTGGAAGATACCCTCTACATTGCTGATTTGTATCAACTCCGCATTTTTCAGGTACATCCACGTCGTTTTGGCCTCGCTGTAGAACTGACAGAGGAGCCTCGGGCTAATCCACAACATGAACCTCAAAGCGATATTCAGAACTTAACTAACCGTCTCGGCCAGAACTTTCCTAACCCCTTTAACTCTGAGACGTGGATACCGTATCAACTCGCTGCATCTGCGTCCGTTACCCTCTCAATTTACGATACACAAGGCAGAAGCGTTTACGTTGACGTAATTGGCAATCAACGCCAAGGGGCATATACCGCTTACTGGGACGGACGAAACACAACAGGTGAACCTGTCGCAAGCGGAGTCTACTTCTATTTCATCGAAGCAGGAAATTTCCGGGCAACCCGGAAAATGTTCATTCAAAGATAGACGATATCCGCTTTGAAATCCAATTCCACATCCGCCCTATTTTGCTATTTGAAAGCAAGGTTCTATAACGCAATTCTCGGCTTCTATGCGACTGCCCTTATATGTCTGGCGCCCATGTCCTGTCCCCTTTTTTCTCCTGTGGAATGAGCTGTACTGTATTAAATAAATTGATGCTTAACGCAGGCTTTGTAACCCAACCCCACAAAAAACGTTAATAAGTTAGATAATAAAGTTGCATCGCTATAAAACTTTGTGAGAGCGAGTCCCCGAATCGTAAGTGCCAATTCATACACTAAGGAGAAAACTTAAGATGGCGGCAAATAGCATAAATGGGCGTTTTCGAGACATCGAAGTCTCTTTTACCTACAAGGGAACACGAGTCGTTATGAGCCTCGAGAATCTTGCATCGGTAGAAAGGCAGGTACGTGTCATGTATCAACGTCTACCGATTAGTGGACGCGCCAATTGGATGGATTTCAAACTCATCGATGAGAAGCAGTCTGCTGTGATACCGAGAGATGTCCTGGAATCATATCGCTTAACCTTTTTTGTCGACAAGCATGATCCGATTTCAACGGAAATAGAAAAAATCCTAGAAGAATTAGCGCCGATTAAAGACGAATTCACATTCGAGGCGCCGCCCCCTGAACTCACTACGCCAGAGGACTCGAAAGCAAATGTAAACGAAACCCCAATAGAAAATGCGCCTACGCAGCCGGACTCGCCGGAGGCAGAAGCAACCGAGTCTTCTGTAGAAATCGCGCAACCGGTAATGCCGACGGAACTAGAACGAGAGGACGATATCAAAGCGGAAGTCACACCTTCTTCAGCAAAAGCGATACCGCAACAAGCCGCATCAGAACGCATAGAAACGGATATTCCGGAAAAGATTCAGCACAAGAAGTTTCATCCGTTACCTCAAGCTAGCTTCGGATTTAAAATCAAGGTTCACACGCTACCTAAAAGTGCAGATAAGGCACGGCGGAAGGCAAAAGCGCTGCAAAACAGTGTAACCGCAACCACACCCAGAAGCACGCAAAAGGGCATTTTCGGAAATTTCGCAAATGCATTCGGGCTTGCCGGTAGTGTTAGGCGGAATAGAGCTTACTATCGAGAAGAGGGAGAACGTACCCAAATCGATACTCATGCCCGGATTGCGAAACTCGAAAAGGATTACGTCGACGGATATGGATTTTTTCTCGGAGATTGGGAATCTGAAAACCTTACTGAAGAGGAGAACGCCATTTTCTTACTGAATCTCATGGTAAACGAAATTGGGGCATGGCAAAAGGATACCGGAACAGCGCCCGCGAAGAGCGTTGAATTGTCCGAAATTCTCGCGGATATTGAAAAGGGACTTAGGCATATCCTCAAACAGATTCGTAGCCCTTCTGTGCCTTCACCAACACTCTTGGCCAAAGAGCTAATCGCTGAAAATCAACAGGATTTGGAGAAAATTAGAACTAACTGTAATGCCTACATTCACCGATTTTCGACACAGCTTGTGGAACTTGACAAAAGCCATGCGCAAAAAATTGAAATCCTGACATTCAAAAAGTTCTTGGTTGAATTCATCCGTGATAAGCTGTTTCTTAATATCGCTAAATGCATTCATCCAAGTCCGATGCCGGAGCGACTCAACTGGTTCCTCGAACTCCTCGACTATGAGATAATACCGATTGAGATTGGAAAAACCAAATTTTCGCGCCGGTACCACAAACTCAGTGGGATAAAAGAAAGCGAATTTGAACCAGGCGCCATTGTTGAAGTTCTGTGTCCTGGGCTGCAATCCAGGGATGGCAAGCGGGTTGTTCAAACCGCTGTTGTCATTCAGAGCGAATAGTTCTTTTCTACAAATCATAGGGAAGAGTGAGAGAGTTGCCTGAAGTTTGAAAAGATTTTTTGGTTATCGTAGCTTTTAGCATAGGACCCTTTCAACGTTCTGCTACCCGCCCCGTTCTGTTGGGATAGATGGGAGAAGCAGGTGTCGGGTACTGCAATAATTATAAGCGGGACTGTAACACAAACCTCTCGAAATTTTCCTTAACCAGTTTCTAAGGTTTTTAGGAGACTCACCGGTGAAAACGGCTGAACAACTTATACACACAATTGCTGGGATACCGCAAGTCGACATCGGTAATTTCCCAACACCGTTAGAGGAATGCCCACGTCTCTCGGAAACGCTCGGTGGCCCACGCCTTTTCATCAAGCGCGAAGACTGTTCAGGACTCGCATTTGGTGGAAATAAAGTACGACAACTCACTTTCACTATCGGTGATGCTATCCATCAAGGCGCGGATACCATTGTACACGGTGCTGCCTCGCAATCCAACCATTGCAGACAAACCGCGGCTGCATGCGCAAAACTTGGACTGAAATGCTACCTCCGCCTCGCCCGGGACCACAAGAGCATTCCGCAAGGCAACCTCTTATTGAATCATATCGCCGGTGCTGATGTCGAAGTTGTTGATGTCCCATTCGGGCCGGAACTTGACGATGTCAAGTTCGAACTTGCTGAAAAACTCAAGGCTGATGGCCGGCACCCTTACGTTGTCGCTTCACCGCGCTCCACAGCACTCGCCGCGGTGGCTTTCACCTGGTGTATTGCTGAAATTCAGCAACAGCAAGAACAGTTGGGAATTGAGGCAGATTGGATTTATACGGCTTCCGTCGGGGGGACCCAAGCGGGGCTGGTACTCGGAACAAAAGCGCTCGATATGAAACTGAACCCTTTTGGTTGTGCGCCCATTCACTGGAAAGGGAAAATTCAACGGATGCGCGAGGCTGCCAATACCGCATCAAATCTATTGGAATTGGATATACACGTTAAGGACATCGATATCGAGAATACAGACGATTACATCGGGCAAGCTTATGGCTATCTCACACCGGCGGGCATCGAAGCCCTTAAACTCGTTGCGAATACCGAAGGCATTTTTCTCGATCCTGTCTACACCGCAAAAGCGATGGCATGCCTCATTGAGCATATCCAACAGGGCAGAATTGGCTCCGATGAAACTGTTATCTTTCTACATACCGGTGGAACCCCTGCGCTATTTGCGTATCATCAAGAATTAATCGAAGGGTGACCCGCCAGCGCTTTAGATGCCCTTTTTACACTTTTTGAAACGGTTACTCAGCTGGGCCTGGCATTGAATAAAAATGGACATCCCGCTGCGGAAACGGTATCTGAATCCCATATGTCTGAAACTTGTGCCAGATTGCAAAATGCAGTTCGCTGACAATATCAAACCGTTGAAAGGAATCTGGTATCCATGCCAGTAATTCGAAATCCAAGGACGATTCCCCAAAGTTCACAAACCGAACAAAAGGCGTGGTGACTTGCTTTTGACCAGGTTTAGGCTCACTAATCACATCCGGATGCGCATGGGCAGTTTCAAGTAGGGTTCTTTTAACCAATTCCACATCTGAACTATATGATACTCCCACCTTAACGCAAATCCGGTAGAAACTGTTGTAGTGTGTCAGGTTGTGCACCGGCTCCGTGATTAATTGCGAATTCGGAACAATAATCTCTTTTTCATCAAGGGCGACAATGACGGTGGAGCGGAGATTAATCGCACTGACTCTCCCGAATATATTTACATCCATGATTTCTACCAGATCTCCAATTTTGATTGGGCGTTCAAAAATCAGAATAAATCCAGAAATCAGATTGGATGCGATATTCTGCAATCCAAAACCGATACCGATACTCAATCCACCAAAAATCAGTGCTAAGCTCGTCAAACCCACACCAATAGTAGTGAGGCTGATGAGGATGCCGATAATAATTGCAGAGATGTGAAAAAATCGGAGTAGGATAAATTGTGTATGTTCTGCAATTTGGAACGCTTGTAGCACTTGCCGCCGCAGCACCCATTGCACATATTTAGAGAGAACAAACACACTGAAAATAATAACGAAGGCATAAAAAAGGGCTGCCAATGTCAATTGATTCCGGGCTGCCTGTGGTGATTGCGTTTCCTCAGAACCCTCTACTGTCTCTGCATCCGTTCCCGAAATCGGGGGCGGTTGAAATAGCTCTGTGAGTGGATAATGAAAGATAACCCGCATTAGATTCGCCTGAATGCCTGCTAAACTAAATGCTATAATCAGTCCCATCACCATAACGATGAGAAATGAAATCGCAAGCAATCGGTTTTGCGTGTTTTGGGGCATCCGTAGCCGGTTGAACAAACGAGCTAGCCACTTCCGCAAAAAGTGTGCGCCCACGAGAAAACAGCCGAGTGTTAAAACAAAGACTACGACTTCAAAAAGCGTTAATGGTTCTCCATTTAACGTCAGGATTTCGGTGTGGTTGAGTATCCGGATGAAATTTTGAAACTCTTCATTCATTTTTTTCTATATTAAGCCGGTTATAACGGGTTGTTATGAGTAAATCTAGATATCCGTCTGGCTAAGTCCTTTCAGGTTATCTTGATATTCTGAAATTTTACGTGCAACTGTCATAGGTGCATATTGCGGTGTTTGTTTTCGACAATCCGATGATGCGATTTAATGATGCTAATCAATGGAAACCTGCCCAGTTGAATGGACGAATAGAACGTCATTTGCTCCATCATAATGTTGCAATACTTGTGCTAATTCCCCGGAATTAAGTTCTTCCGTTGTTAAGCCGGCGATGACTAAATCAGCCTGTGCTGACCTGTGAGCGACTTCTTGCTCTAACGCGTCTAGGCTACTGCACAATACGGAAGTCACATTCTGCCTCGAAATCGGGAGTCTCCCTTCCCGCATCAACGTTGAGAGTCTATCTGTTTCACGCGCTGCATCAATAGAGTCAAAACACGCAAAGAGACGTAGCTCCGCGCGTCGCCACTCTGGATGCCCGACAATGATATAAGCAAGCAATAACATCAGCGGTGCATGCGCAAGGGTTTCTTCTGTTACCCAGATATGGATAGAAGAGCGGTAGCCAAACCGGAATTTCGTCGAGCGGAGTGTGAGTACGTTAAAACTTGAGTCTGCGGTGAGGCGTGCCCCTGCGACAACTTCCGGAATCTCCTCGGGAATCTCGCTATCAAACTCAAGGAGAATGCAGTTATTCTCCAATCCTGAAATTCCGGGCATTTGCATTACCTGTGCAATTGCGAGCTCAAATGTTGGGCAAATCAGAGAATCGACAAAGATACCGGCGCGGCTCACCTCTGTCCGTTCGATTAATCTATCGACGTGTGTGCGTGCCTTGAACTCACCTCGGAGTGAGTAATCCCCTTGGAAGAACTGTATAAAATGCCCGAAACCGTGTCGATGACAAATCCAACGTAGGAGGTCAAAATGCCCGAGCCGTTTTCTACCAAAACGCGTTACTGCGATGATTGAGGGGCGCCACTCGCGATGCGATGAAATCACGCGGCTTTTCTGCAGGATAATTTGCAACCACCGTGTTAATTGGAACATTGTCCCTTGGAAGATTGCTGTCAAATCGCGCTGCCCCCGGTGTCCCCGGCGGAGCCCTAAATAAACCCCAACCATTAGAAAAATTGAGATGAGTGCGGACAATACGTTAATCTGGAACATCATTAGCCCACACATTACTGTACCGAGGAGCGACAAATACCATCGTGACCTGAATGTGGGGCGATAGGAAGGATTTCCCGCGAAATACTCAAGAAACGAGACGGCGCAGAGCACGCCATAAGTTACCATAAAGAACATGCTTAGAATTTGAGCGATAAAATCCAAATTGCCTATTACCACGAACACAATTGCTATCGCGCCGGATACGCCCATAGCATATACCGGTTCCTGCGTCTGTCCTATCCCTTTTCCCATCAATCGGTTGAGTTGCGGAATGGGCAGCACGTTGTCCCGGGCAAGTGCCTGCAGCGTCCGCGGTGCGACTAAAATAGAGCCGAGTGCTGATGAGAGTGCTGCTGCACCTAACCCAACGTAGATTGCGGGGCTCCATAGTGCGATTTTTGCCATGACGAAGACGTCTTCATTAAGAGCTTCCGGTGTGGCATGCTGCGCCAATTTGATTGCGACAAGAACATAAATTGCCATCCCGGTTAAGGTTGCCCCAATCGTCCCCAGGGGAATGCTCCGGCGTGGGTTTTTCAAGTCACCAGATAGCCCGAGCCCCGCTATCATGCCGGTGAATGCTGGAAAACATGTAGCAAAAACTGTCCCGAAACTATCGCTGCTCTCAATAGTGGTAGTCATGTTCAGCCCTTCCGGACGCATCTCTGTAGGTGCTTCCCCTAGAAGAAAAGCGACGAGTGATGCCACGAGTAGCACACTGACGCCCCACAGGAGCGATACCCCTAGGTTAGCCCCTTTGGTAAGCATTAGGGCGATTAGCAAAAACGTGCAGGGGAGACTCACCCACCGGGGGCCGACGCTTAAGCCGTATGTATCAAAAATCCAATTATAGAGTGGATCAAACGCTGCTGCAAAGGCGACTATATAGAGCGCGACAGAAATTGCTTGTGAAAGATATAGGGCAATTCCAATCGTACCCCCAATGCTGGGGCCAAACGACCGGCTGACAATGTAGTATGCCCCGCCCCCTGCTACGCGCCGGTTCGTCGCAATCTCTGATACCGCCAAAACCGTTGGAATCGTCACAAAATGCCCAAGAATGATGATTGCAAGACTACCCCAGAGCCCTACGTGTGCGACCGCGTAACCGAACCGTAAGAAAAGAATTGCACCGAGAATCGTACTAATCGATGCGAGAAAAACGGGAGCCGTGCCGAAACCATACCCATTTTGGGAAGGCATGGCAGCGCCTGTATATTCAGATGGATTTGAAAACATTGCCAATTCCCCAAGAGTTGAGAAGCCTTTATTAAAATTGGAAATTCATAATTAAAGTGTAAATATAAGACGATAACGTTCCTAATTCCACGTTGTCAAAATTTCGTTGGTAGTATTTCATGCTACGCTTTTACCTCTTCACAGCGTAACTCGGTTTTCGAGGCTTTGAGCTGGTGTTCACCGGAGGCTTCGTAGGTACTGAATGGAATGGAAGGAAAGGAAGGTCCATTTTCGTTTCAGAAAACGTTGAGAGGTGATATTAACAATAATGTGGTTTGTGCTGTTTGGTGTTAATGGCGACGTGTCTGTGGCGTCTAAGTTCTGATAAATGAGGGCGGTGCCTTCAATTCATGATGAGTGAGAGAGAAGGCACGCCAACATTAACATTACTCTGTGGGAGTTGCAGCTTCCGTCTCCGGGGCGGGTGCCTCCTCTTTAAGCGTCTCAGACTTCTTGATTAAACGATTCACATTCGAGGTATAAAGCCTGAAGATGTTGTCCTTGTCATCACGTTTGACGTAACGTTTTCCATCTTCCTCTTTGCCGATGTGCAATGTGGCGGTGGTTCCATCATTCAACACGGCGGATATTGAGGATTCAGGCGATGCTAATCCATACTCATCAAGAGCGTCTTTTGCTTCAGCAAAATCATCGGTATCTAATTGGCTGAACGCCGTTAATAGGCTATCAACCTCGCTCTGTTTGACAGCTGAAGCTATCGGTTGCAACATCTGCCATTTTCCATCATCATCCAATCGTAGTTCAACCGTTTCTTCGGAAGATGTGATGTTCAGTTGCAGTACGTTCCCTTTGTTAAAATCAAATACCGTCCGATCTTTCCAGCTCTGTGTCCCTTTGTCAAAGACAGTCTGTAGTGCGCCTTGTGCAATGTAAACATCATTGGAATCGGCTGCACGTACATAACTACTCAGAAATCCGGGTGTGTTTTTCCCGACGAACAGGTGCACCAATACTGCGTCGCTGCCATCCATCAACTTCACGTCGATTCCGGTGCTATCTACCTCAAACTCAGCTTGCTTGTCGGGATTGTTAGAGACGCGTTCGGTATTCTTAAATTCCGAGACTTTGTTCAGGAGCTCGTCGACGCTGGCGGCATCTGCGGGATAATTGTCCATCGAATCAACAAGCCATTGGCCATTTTCTTTTTTTAGTGTTGTCACGGTACTGTCAGCAACGATTTCTATTTTTTCTACGGCTGCTTTATCAAATTTAGGAAAAAGGGGGACTGCTGTCCTAACCTTCTTTTGATACTCGCTTTGTCCGAAAGGGTTCTCAAAAACCAGAATAACGAGTGCCAAACCAACAAAAACCGCTGCAAAAATTAGAAGTTTTTTCGTTTTCATTTTTCGTATTGGATACGGTTAATAAAAATCGTGTTGCGCGCTCGGCAAGCTGGGCATCACGTCAACCTGTCGAAAAAACGCGCTAGCGTGCAGAGTTATGCGAGAACGCGCCGAGATTTATAAGGAACCGTAGGTTTCAACTAACCGTTTTGCCCTCCTTTTTAAGAGATAACGGAGCAACCCAAAGATAACCACGAGTAGTGGAACGCCGGCGATACAGAGATATTTAATAAAGTTTTTCTCAATCTCAGAGATTTCCCGTAGGGGCCGCTCGGTAATCGTCTGCGAACGGATGCCGATTAAAGCGTCCCCAAGCGTCATCCAGTCAACGGTATTTAAGAAAAAGTCAATTCCATCGGGCCGCATTTGTGTGAGCGATTTGGCGGTGCCAAGGACAACAATTTGCGTCGGTTGACTCTCAGTCAATGGGGTACTGGCTGCCGCGTCTTCCGAAAGCGCGGTCTTTTCACCAGGCGCCTTATCCGTGTCGTCCGTCCCGGTTTTCACGGGTGGAATTTCTTTATCTGCGTAGAAACTTCCAAATTTCCCTTCCAAAGCCACGGCAACCGGATACGCCTGTAATTCCCCCTCTGGTATAGTAAGATTGGGTTCAAGGTTGTAAAATCCTTGTATACTCTGGCTAAACTCACTGGTTTTTGCCAAAACTGTCCCTGTCACACCTTCCGGGGTAGCGACTTCCAATGAACTTGTCCAGGGCAAGGTTAATCCTTCTAGCTGATTCGTTACCGTACTCTCTTGAGAGAAATTGTCCTTAATAATCTTAACAAAATACGGGTACGGTTGAATAACAGTCATGAATCCGCGTTGGAAGCGTGCGCTATCGTGAAACCGCCTGTCAATCAACACATTATTTCCGAGTTTGACGCCGTAATGTTCGAGTAGCTCATTCAAACCGGTGCTAAGTGGGGTTCCTTGCAAGCTCCCAGGTTGAAGCTGCATCGAATCGATTAAGAAAATTGCCTTGCCGCCGCGCATAATAAACTGATCGATTTCATATTTTTCACGCGCTTCCACCACCTGTTTTGGGCCGGCGATGATTAACGTCGATACGGTGTTGGGAACGCTTTCACCCCCTTGAAGCTCCACAGTTGTTAAGTTATATTGCCCTTTCGCGTTCTTGTCTAACCGTTCAAGAAGCCTCTGAGACGTTTGGGCGTATATATCAAATTCGTTATGTCCTTTCAGGAAGCCAACCGTTTTTGCTTCTTTGGTGGTAACTTTAAGAATCGTTGAAGTGAGTTCATACTCCAAATTCGCAGTGGATTGTACAACAGCTAAGACTTCCTCTTTGCCGCTATAACCGATGCCGATGCCGAGGTAAACGTTCGCAATTTCCGCTTTATCTTCCCGAATGACATTCATTTGGACTTCGGGTATCCCTTTGAACCGGAGTTCTTGTTTCTTACCAGCATCAAAATCTACGGGATTCACAAAATCGATTTGGAGTTTCTGCGAGAATGCCTGATATTCGTCTAATACATCTCTCACACTGCGCCGAATTTGTGCAACTTCCGCGGGTTCCGTTGAAAAATAGGCGGTGATTGTTACAATATCGTCTAAGGAACTAAGCACGTTTTTGGTAGCATCCGAGATGGTATATCGCTTATCTTCAGTCAGATCTGCGCGAATGAAACGCCGCGTTGACAGAAAATTGAACAAGACAAGGATGCCAAATAAAAGTAAAACAAATATGGTTGCGTTGCCACCGTATTTGAGATGTTTCGATGAAGCCGATTTGAGTCCTTCCGATGCCAAAATGCTACCTCCATTTTCGACTCTCAATCGACATCGAACTCAGAAATAGAAAGAATCCGATAACCGATAGATAATAGATAATATCTCGGGAGTCCAGCACACCGCGAAGGATGCTACTGTAATGCGCACCTAAACCGAGATAACTGAAAATCGGAAAAAGCCAATTCGGGGTATTGAAAAGGACAATGTCCTCCCCAATAATCAACAGGACGAAGCAGGCAGTAATCCCTAAAATAAAGGCAACTATCTGATTCTCTGTTACCGTTGAAGCGAACAGCCCTATTGCCAGGTACGCACCTCCCATCAACAAAAGCCCGATGTAACCGCTTATTAATGTCCCACCATCCGCATCTCCAAGATAATTGACTGCAAGCGGCAGTACCAGCGAAAGCAATCCTGTCACAAAAAGGAGCCCGAAACTCGCTAAGTACTTACCGAGCACCACTTCATAATCCCGAATGGGTAACGTCATCAAGAGCTCGACTGTACCGAGTTTCTCTTCTTCCGCCCAGAGTTTCATTGTAACGGCGGGAACGAAAAATAGGAAAAGCCACGGCATTGCCCCGAAAAAATCCCGCATCTCTGCTTGGTTAATCAGGAAAAAACCGCGAAAAAAGAGCCAGGAAGAAATGCCCAGGAAAAAGGTAATAAAAATATACGCAATGGGCGAATTAAAATAACTTTTAAATTCCTTCTTAAAGAGCGCTATAACATTCGTCATGATCTGTTTTCTGTTGTTTGTGGCATCGCGCAATTTTCATGTCTGTCGCAATACCGAGATGGTATACTACTCCTTCATTGTCAGATTGAGGAACACATCCTCTAAATCGACTGATTCTTGACGGAGTTCCCTTAAACTCCACTGGTTATCTACAACGACGCGAAACAGTGCTTCCGCAGCTTCGCTCCCTTTTGAGGCTGTCACTCGGTAATTAATGACGCCGTCCTTGGTTTCAACATACATCCACTGTGAGACAAAATCTAGCTCGGATAATTTTGACTCGATTTCCGCTTCAGGCCCTCGGATGCCGATATGGACGACTTCTTCCCCTTCTGCTTGACTGGTTAACTCGTCCGGTGCACCATTCGCAACGATTTTCCCTTCATTGATGATGAGGATACGACTACACGTAGCTGATACTTCGGGCAAAATGTGTGTACTGAAGAGCACCAACTTCTCTCGCCCAATGCTTTTTATCAGATTGCGAATCTCAATGATTTGATTCGGGTCCAACCCTGAAGTCGGTTCGTCTAAAATCATGATGGGCGGGTCGTGGATGAGGCTTTGGGCCAAGCCGACACGCTGTCGATAGCCCTTTGAGAGCTCGCCAATGTCTTTTTGAATAACGTCTTCGAGGCCACAAGTTTCGACAACTGCACGAATCCGCGCTTTTCGCTCACTTTTAGGAAGATGCCGAATCTCTGTCATAAAATTCAGATATTCAATCACACCCATATCCGCATAGAGCGGCGCACTCTCGGGTAGGTAACCGATGTTCCTCCGAACTTCAACCGATTCTTCAAATACATCATAACCAGCAACTGTCGCGTTCCCGGAATCTGCTGATAGATAACACGTGAGAATCCGCATCGTTGTCGTCTTACCAGCCCCGTTCGGCCCGAGGAATCCTAATACCTCGCCCACATTCGCATCAAAAGAAACGTTGTTAACCGCAACAGTCGCACCATAGGATTTTGTAAGCTCTTTAACTTCAATCATAAATGTTCTCTAACCATATAAGCGCGGACGCCTCACCGCGATTGGGATAAAATGCACTTTAAATGATACCATGTAAATTAGGTAATGTCAAGTGCCAAGAACGCAAATTTGCTGCCGCAGAATTTTTAAATTTTTCAATTTAGCGATATTGGTTAAAATAGAATAAGATTCCATCAAAGACTTCTACTAACCTCATTAACAAGGAGATGATATCATGGAAACAACACTCAAGGCTGCAAGCGCAACCGCGAATATCACAGCGCCGCTCGGAACGGCCATCCCCGGCGGATTCCGAGCCAGGTACGCCGAAAGTGTTGATGACGAACTGTTCGCTAAAGCACTCGTTATCGATAATGGTACAACGCGACTTGCTCTCGTTACATGCGACCTCATCGCTGTAACACAGCCGATAGTTGAACGGACCAAAGCACGTATCTCCGAACGGTGTGACATTCCACCGGAACACGTGATGGTTAACGCAACGCATACCCACACCGCTGTTGCAATTGCTGACCTCCTCGGTGTCGATGAAGATACCGATTATACGAAATGGGTGCCCCTTAAAATTGCTGATGCTGTCGAATTGGCTGCGAGGAAACTCTGTCCCGCACGCGTCGGTTTCGCAAGCGTCAAAGAAACGCGCATCTCCTTCAATCGAAGGTGGTACATGAAGGATGGCACCGTCCGCATGAATCCGGGCATCCAGCATCCGGAACTCGGCAAGCCTACAGGCCCAATCGATGCGGATATAGCCATGATGTTCGTTGAGGCTGAGGATGGTACCCCTATCGCTGCCGTGGCAAACTTTTCACTCCATTACGTTGGTACCGACAACAGCAACGCACTCTCGGCTGACTATTTTGGACACTTTGACCGGCTCATGCGCTACTACATCGGTGGTACTTGCGTTTCGCTCCTCTGGAATGCTGCATCAGGACAGATTAACAATATCGACTTCAGTGGACAAACTAAATGGACGGCCAAAGGCCATCATCAGGCAAGGAAAATGGCGAACGTCCTCGCTGGGCATTTCATCACGGAGATGCAGTTCATGGAGATGCACCAAAAACTCTCACTGAGTGCACACATGAGCACCCTGACTTTCCGACGGAAGCAGATTACCGATGAAGAACTGGGTATCGCTGAACGGGTGCTTTCCGTCCCTAGCGGTACCTTTGACGAATATGAAACGGGCCCTTTTAGCTGGGTAGTCGGCCAACCTATCCCGCCTAGACTTGTTGACATCTACGCCCGGGAATGCCTCCGCGTCTCGAAATTGCCTAAACAACTTACGGCACCTATTCAGGTAATTCGGCTCGGCGAAGCAGCAATTGTTGCCCTTCCCGGTGAAGTTTTTGTAGAGACTGGGTTGAATATCAAATCTACGGCTGACGCAAACCCACTATTCCTTGTTAGCTTAGCGAACGGTTATATCGGCTACATTTGCACAGATGAAGCATTAATGCAACAAGGCGGTTATGAGACATGGACGGCGTTATCATCTCTTCCAGATGTCGGGACGGTACCTGCAATGGAGGCGCGCGTCGCCGAATTGTTAAATCGTTCCTAAATCTTCGAAGTGGCGTTACCGCCGGGTTTAGACACAACGCTACAATTATGAAGCAGGGCGAATTACAAGTGTGATGGGGCCTTAAAAAATGCAAGTAGTAGTTTTCGTATGCCGGGCGGGGACTTCCCGGGTGAAACAAAAAACGTGTAGGGTTGAATTCCGTTCTATTACCATATCAATTAAAAAAGATTCGTTTTGAACAGATGCGCCACTTTGATGAAGACAATCCGCTCTGTCTGTCCATCTAACTCGCGATTGTCATTGTAAACGACGAAAAAATTGCTTTCTGGCAAATACTCGTAAGCGAAAAGTGCGAAAACCCGACGCTCCTTTTCTAGGGTGAACTCGGCACTTGTCCTAACGTACATGCGTTGCGTGAATTGGTAATTCGCGATGAATCGGCGTGTCCATTCTGAAAGGTGCCACTGTGTTTCATCCGAATCTTTCTCGTGAAGGCGTTGTAAAATGAACTCAAAACTCAGTTTAGGAGTTGGGCGAATCGTAATTTCAGGGCGAATGAAGAACGTATCTCTATTATCGCGGACACCGAAGGTACCCGTATTCCGAATCTGGATGTATTTGGGTGGGAACCATCCGGCGAAGAAACGCATTGTTCTATCTGTAAATGGTTGATTGTCATCATCGACGTGATAATACCATTCGGGCCCTAGGAAGAAGAAGAAGTCTTTAACCCCGAGGAGTCCGTTAAAATTAGCACGGTGGTTTGTCAATTCCCCGGCCTGATTTTCAAGTCGTTCATACTTTACTTCGCCGCGGAGTCTTTCAACGGGGCCTTTGTATTGCTTATTATACTGGGTTTGTAAAACAAACCCGCGCCTGTCTACCCGGGGGATAAAGCCTGTTTCTGGATTAAAGTTTTCCCCGATGTCGGCATAAATCGCATCAAATGAGAACACATTTGTTTGACGATTGAGTTGGAGAAAAATCAAATCGTCTGTGGTGCTTTCTGTCCGTTTATAAGTTCCGGTTTTCCAGTCTCTGGCGTACTCCAAATTGAGACTCATCGCCGCGGGCAGCTGAATTCGGGCATCGATGCCCCCTGCTCTGTCGTAGCTGGCGCCTCGTTGTTTGTTAACACTCAACATCCCAATCGATGATGTTTTTCCCAATTCACGTTGCAGGCGTAAGACGGTATAATTATAATTATTGAGTGGTAGCTCCCCTTCCTTAATTTCCCTGTTTTCATCCTCTGGCCCGGCGACAGCGCTCATCAAGGCGATATTGTACTGGTTGACTTTCCCGATGACTTTTCCACCCCCGAGTAGGGCTTCAACTCTGCGGCTGTAAAACAGCTCCATCGGCATTTGAAAGAGTTCGTTCCCTTCTAAAAAGAAGGGCCGTTTCTCTGGAAATCTGAGTGGTATGTCCGTTAAATTGACTAAATCCGGGTCCGCTTCAATTTGTGCAAAGTCCGGGTTTAACGTTATATCCAGGGTGAAGTCAGCGATAGGGTACCTCAGGTCAAATCCTGTGTCCGCCTTGATTTCAACGGCTTGTTCGCCAATCTTTTGAGGTTTTAAGGTGCTGTACGGTTTTAGTTTCAAAGGTCGTTTGGTATCTAATTTGTCAAGGGGAAGGTGGGTGAGGTGGCCGAACCTTGAGACGGCGTATTGGCGTTCGCCTAGTTCTGCCCATGTCTGTTCTTCGCCAGATGCCTCATCATTCCGCCAAAAGTTAATTCCCCATGTCGCGTCCGCCTCCTCTTTTGAAAATCGAAGTTCTGCGAAAGGAATCGCAAATTCGGCTATCCATCTATCTGCTTGTTTACCGGCCTGCCCTTTCCAATCGCAGTCCCATGAAATCGCGGTTCCAATCTGAGATGAGCCAGTTCGTCTGTTTGCCCCTTCGTTAATGAGACGTCGATCGGTTTGCGTACCCAGTGGGTTCAGGGCGAATGCATAGCAATTCCGGTTGTCCAAGAAGGTATCAATTAAGATTTCAACATGATCATCGGAAAAGAAGAAGGAATCCCGTCGTGTTTGATTCGCAGCAAGGGCATTCATATCTGTCTTAAAGCACTCAAAAGCGACGTATAGATTGTGATTATCATACGCGACGTAGACGTTAGTGGGTTGCGTTGCGGGCTCACCGCGCTGCGGCTCGAATTGAATAAATTCTCCTGTGCGGACGGAACTGGCTTGTCCATTTTGCCAACAAGCATCGTTTAATTTCCCATCAATTTGAGGTGGCGTTTTTGTTGAAACTGCTTTAATCTGTCGAATAGCGAGCGCTTTTCCTGTTACTATCCCCCAGCAACAGAGGAGCCCGAAAAGTATTGGCAGAGTTCTCATAAAGGATTTGGTGAGTATCTCCTTTTATTTATTTCAGAAATGTGATTGTTTTGCGCGGCCCCTACCTCGCTCTTTTCTTACCACATGGATATTTGCAGCAAACACAATTGTGCTCACGTTATGACTGCTTTTCCTATAACTAACATTCATCATATCGTAGACTCTTTTTCTTTTCAATTCTTTTCACGAGACGAGCAAAATTTGCTCCAAACCATCATACGGTAAGGGGGACGTTAAAAAATGGAACCGCCCCACCGTGTTGAAAAATAGATACGGAATCTGTTATAATGTAGTCGATGTAAACTGATTAGAGGGAGTTTCGTTAAGAGATTACGTTCAAAAAATTGTATTCAAAAAGGGGGGCGCGCTTTAAGTTTTATCCATCGTTTTGGTAAAATCCTTAAGGGAATTTTCTTTTCGCGTGCTTGTTCATGAAAAAAATCTGGCTTTTCTTTTCATTGTTAGTAACACTTTTTCCATCCATACTCTGGGCCGGGCCAGGGCGAACCGGTGCTCAAATCCTGAATTTAGGCGGTGGTGCACGCGCAAGGGCCTTGGGTGATGCTTTTTCCGCAATCTCTGGTGATGTGACAATGGCCCTGTGGAACCCAAGCGGTTTGGCGGATATGCCGGAGAGCAAGTTCCGTTCTGGAAAAAAAGCGTCACAAGCATCTATGTTTTACAGTGACTATAGTAGTCTATTTGGGGCGGCGGGCGAGGGGTTGTACTATACCTTTCTCTCTGGCGCAATGCCTCTAGGAGATGTTGGAACCCTCGGCGTAACACTGCAAATGCAGGGGCAAGGGACAATTGCTGTGACAACAGATTCTCCTGATGTCCTTCGCGAGGAAAGTCTTGGGACAAACTGGGCACTCACCTTTTCCTACGCCGACTGGATTGCTGAAAATTTGGCGGCGGGCATTAATGGTAAAGTCATTCGCATGGTGCTTGGTAGAGAAAGTGGAAGCTCTTATGCTATGGATTTCGGGATACAATACCTGGTTCCGTTAAAACTGACGCCGATAACCGTTGGTGCGGCAATCCAGAACGTCGGGCCGGGAATAGCCTTTATTGATGAAAACCAAGCGGACCCTTTACCGCGATTGCTGCGGTTTGGCACGGCTATTAGCCTTTACCGTGATAGATATAATCACTTGCGCTTCGTGAGTGGTATCACAGCCTACATTGACAAACTGAGGGAAAATGAAGCCGAACTGGAAGCAGACTTAGAACGGCTTAACGAGGAAAGAGATGAGAATGAGCTACTTACGCGTCAACAGCTACTCTCGAACCGCGGAGTCGGATTCAATGCCTTTGAGTGGCGCCACCTTCAAAAGAACCTCGGCTTAGAGTACTGGCTCGGAAATATATTGGCGTTCCGGGTTGGGTATAAAGCAGAACCCGGGATAAAACTGCCTGAGTTGGCGGATTACTTTACCTATGGTGTTGGTGTACAAGTCTACCTGTTTAATCTTGATTTGACGTATGGGCCACGTTTCGGTCCAAGCCGGGAACGACTCCTTGAGGCAACAGGTAGAGTCGTTTTCTAAGAGAACCTATGAAAATAAATCTTCAACAATTTTCGGGACAGTGGCTTCGCATATCTCTTTCGATGTTCGTGATATTTCTTACCTTATCTTCTGGTTTGTGTGTCGCGACTGAAAGTTTCCAGGTAAATCCATTTACGACGTTCTATTTGGAATCGGCCCTCGGAACCAGAACGTTGGAAGCAGAGAAAGAGGTAGCAGGTGTGAAATCGTCGACTGAGGCGTTCCTATATTCCCTCGTGCTTCCGGGGGCTGGGCAGTTTTATACCGGGGCAAAGCGTGGTTACCTCTATGCGGCAGCGGAGCTCGGCTTTCTCACGACTTACTTTATACTCCGTAACAATGCTACAAACACCCGAGACGAATATCGTGATGTCGTTAGGGAAAATGTTATCTTTGATGGGCCAGGCTCCTTTGAAAACTGGGATTCCGTTGAGGATTTTGAACACGCTACGCAATACGAAAACTGGAATCATGTCTATGATTCTCAGGAAACCCGGGCCCGTACCGGAAAATGGTACTGGAAAGACCTGGACCCGACTAGAAAGGACGAGGAAGATATCAAAATTGAGTTTGACTCAAATTACCGGCTGAGGGCTTTCGAATTGAGGGAACGGGCGAACAATACCTTTCAACGTGCCCGTACTTTCCTGGGCTTAGCGATTTTAAACCATGTTATCAGCGCAGTTGATGCGCGAATCACGACAAAAACCCGAAATCGGCGGGCACAGACTCAGATTTCCAACGGGCTTGAATTCGATGTGCAAACAGAGGTTTCAGCCGGCATGCTCGGGGGCATGTTAGTTTTAAGAAAGCGGTTCTAAAGTATTCAAAACGGAGAAATCTATGTCTATTGATACACAAATACTGCTGGGCCTTTTAAATTCAGTAGCGGCGATTCCTATTATTCCCTTCAAAGGAAATGAAATTGATTACACCGGGCATGCAAAGAATATTGATTATTTAATGCGGAACAATTATCTTGACAACGGACTGAAGCGGGTTATCGCAATTGCTGGAACTAGCCTCATCCATCATTTCGGCGAAACGGAGCAACTCCGCCTCATCGAAAAAACAGGCGAGCAGATTGGGGATGATGGCGTTCTCATATCGGGAATCGTCCCCAATCCGATTAGTGAAGCTGGCAGGCTCATTGCGGCGCAAGCGGAGCTCCTTCGCCCACCGGATGCGTTCCTTCTCATGCCTCTCACCGGAATCTCAAATCCTGAAGGCATCTATACCCAGTATATGAAATTTGGGGAAACGTATGGCACCGCCTGCAACGCACGCTTTATTTATTATTTTCGTCAGAAGCGTGACATAGCGGCGGTTATCCGATTGCTGAATGACTCTCCGCACTTCGTGGGTGTAAAAATTGGTACCGATGTGGAAGACGTCGCTCCTCTCGTTGAAGGTATTGGCAATAACGGCTTAGTCATGTGGGGCATTGGGGATAGATGTACACAATCCGCGCGCCTCGGGGCAAAAGGACATACCTCCGGCATTGCTGTCGCGTTCGCGCGTGCCTCAGATGAAATCAACAATGCCCAACGCCGAGGCGATTACGAGACATCTGCGCGTATTGAAGGGGATGTTGCTGCCCTCGAAGAAATTCGGTTCAGGAATGAGCGAATTTATAATTATTCAGCTGTCGTTGAAGCGATGATTCTGAGCGGCTTTGATGATATTGAAGGTGGAACCGGCGGCCCTTTCAACCCGCGCGTTCCAACTGATATTCAGAAACAGGTTCACGCAGCCATCCAAAACCTCAAAAAATATCATTAAATCGATAGGGCATATGCCTTGTTTTGGATAAAGGGATACATTCCACCTTAATTCCCGTCTCGATGTACAATTCTGGAGGAGGCTCTTAACAAAAACATGTCCTATGATAGTCTAACCCTTCATCTCGTTACGAATGAATTCCGCCTGGCCCTTTCGGGTGGCACAATTCGGCATATCGAACAATCAAATCCGACGACGTTCTCATTCAAGGTTATTCGCGCCGGGAAAACAAATTGGTTCACTCTTTCCGCGCACTCTATCCATGCCCGTGCGCATCTCATCCCGAAACCGCCACCGGGGCAAAAGCAGTCATATTTCGCCGATTTTCTGACAACACATATCAGAGCAGGACGTATCATATCGATTGAGCAACTCGGCCGGGACCGAATCTTAAAAATAACGATTCAACCGGTTTCGGATGAGCGAATCGAACCGACGCCGAAAGCTGTGATTGGCGAATTTATGGGGAAACACAGCAACATTATTTTAATCGATGCAACCACGAATCGGATTTTGGAATGTCTCAAACACATTGACGAAAGAGTGAGTCGACACCGAGAGGTTTTGCCCGGTGAATCCTACTGTCTGCCGCCACAACAAGAGAAAGCAAATCCATTGGAACTAGGCGAAGACGGTTTTAAGGCGTTGCTTGAAGGCGAATCCGGGGTGACGTGGCGTTTACTGTTTCGCAAAATTGATGGACTCAGTCCTACCCTCGCAAAGGAAATCGTCGAACGGGCGGAGGAGATGCCTTTGTGGGAAGCATATCAGCAGGTTATCGCCTATTTCGATGCAAAATCTGCATCACCTCAGCTCCTCTTTGATGGTACAAATCCGGTGGCTGTCTCGCCGATGCCGTTGAAACATCTTTCGTCTACGGCTCAACGAGAAATATTTGATACCATGGGTGAGGCGCTCAGTGCCTACTACGAGGCAATCACTCTGAAGGAAAATGTGGCATCAGAACAGCATGCCCTCACACAAACACTGGACAGACAGCGGAAACTACTCAACCGAAAAGTGAAGGGGCTTCGCGCAGATTTAGAACGTGCCGAAAAAGCTGACGATTATCGCATTCAAGGCGAACTGCTACTCGCCAATCTCCACAAAATCACACGCGGACAAAAACAGGTTCAGCTGCAAAATTACTACACTCCAGATTTGGATATCGTGACGATTCCGCTTAATCCTGAACAGAGTCCCTCTGATAACGCGCAAGCGTATTTCAAGAAGTACACCAAGGCGAAGCGTGGACGTTCCCTTATCCAGCAGCGACTTTCAGATATGGACGCGGAGCAAGAGGTGCTACAGCTGTATATCACCAAGCTCGGAACAGCAGATACGCCGGAATCACTCCAGCGAATTCGCGCAGCGTTTATTGAAAACGGATATATCAAGACACAACATCGCAAAAAGCAGAAACAGTACGTCAGTGAAGGCCCGTTCCGAAAGTATACCTCTGCTAATGGGTTTCAGATGTACGTTGGCAAAAACAGTCAGTCTAACGAGCTGCTCCTACGCCAAATTGCGAAACCCCGGGACATGTGGCTACACGCAAAACAGATTCATGGTTCCCACGTCATCATCCGCAATCCAGAAAGCCGTCCTGACATTCCGATGCCGACGTTATTGCAAGCGGCGCAGCTCGCCGCCTACTTCAGCAAGGCGCTCCACGCAAGCCACGTTCCGGTTGATTATACGTGGGCACGCTATGTGGTTAAACGGAAGGGCAACGTCGCCGGATACGTTCACTATACACATGAGAAGACATTATATGTAGAACCTGCCCTCCCCTCATCAAAAGATAATTAGAGGATTCCGTTTCAAAGATAGCAAAGGAAAATTGATGAAATACCTTTTTGAAAACCTACGCGAAGATACCCAAAATTGGCGTGAAGCAGGATACCCCTGTCCAGCGTATTCCCTTATCGGAGAAGTCCTCCGCTGGCAGTTTGAAGGTGAACCCCAAGAGCAAATCTCTCTTAAATACCTCCGTGAACCACAATTCCAAGCATTAGAAATCTATTGGTTCCTGAGATTGGTGCGAGAGACACCGCATATTGTCGCGCTCTACAAACACTACTACGGCGACGACAAACGCGATTTCTTTGAAGCACTCGGTATCCCAATGGAACCAAAGCAACTGGAATGGATTAACACGATTGATGAAGTCCTTGATAGAGTGAGGCAGGACACGGAATTCGTTAGGCAAAAGCGGATTAATCCGGTTTACGAAGCTTTAATGCTCCCGTATCCGAGTTATATTTTCGCGCTGGCGATGGGCACCGGCAAAACTGTCCTCATCGGCACCATCATTGCGACTGAATTCGCCATGGCACTCCGCTATCCTGAAGGGGTTTTTATGCGAAATGCCCTGGTATTTGCCCCCGGCACCACCATCATTGAGAGTCTTCGAGAAATTAACGATATTCCTTTTGAGCGGATTCTGCCGCCCAGTCTACATCGCGATTTCCTCGCCAACCTAAAAATTACCTATGCCCAAAAGGGCTCAAAGGATATCCCCGTCCAAAGAGGCAGTGTTTACAACCTCATCGTCACGAACACTGAGAAAATCAGTCTGAGGGCAAATGTGAAGAAGCGGAGCAATCAGACAGAAATGGAGTTTGAAGAAAAAGAGAGGCAAGCCAACTTAGAGGTAAACCTACGCCTCCAAAAAATTGCAAGTCTGCCCAACTTAGGTGTCTTTTCAGACGAGGCGCACCATACCTACGGAAATCGAATGGAGCGCGAACTCAAACGGATGCGCGAAACTGTCAATTACATCGATGAAGAAACCGACTTAATCGCTGTTGTCAATACGACAGGCACCCCTTACTACAAACGGCAGATGCTCCGTGAAGTTGTCGCCTGGTATAGCCTTGGAGAGGGTATAGCGGATAACATTCTCAAAAGCCTCTATAACGGAATTATCCACTACGACATTGGCGAGCGTTCCCATGAAGACGTAATTCAGGACATCATCCGCCTCTTTTTTCAAAATTACGGCAACGTAACCCTGCCAAACGGTGCGAAAGCAAAAATTGCCTTCTACTTCAAAACCCAAGAGCATCTGAACACCTCGCGCCTGCACATTGAAAAAGCATTGACGGAAATCGGCGAAAGCCCCACACTCCTACTTGTGAATACCCAACGTTCACCTCAAAGCGAAATTGATGAGTTCAACCGTCTTAACAATCCAGGCAGCCAAAAGCGAATCCTGCTCCTCATCGCCAAAGGCGTGGAAGGGTGGAACTGTCCCAGTCTGTTCGCCTGCGCCCTCATTAAGGAGCAGACAGCCAGTAGCAATTTTGTCTTGCAAGCCTCAACCCGGTGCCTGCGGCAAGTCCAGGGCAATACACACCCCGCCCAAATCTTTTTGGATACCAAGAACCGAAGCATTTTAGATAGGGAATTACAGGAAAACTTTGGCACCACCTTACGGCATCTCAGCAAATACACCACAGACACAGAAGAAATTGAACTCCGGATTCGCAAACCGGAACTCCCAGAATTGGAAATCTCGCGAACCGTGTCTCGTGTCGTTCGGAGAGAACAGACAGCAGCTCCTTTGCGATTAACAGTCCCAACTGAAGGGATAGATGTGCCCCCGATTCATCGAGCCACACTTACACCGAAGTTTACAAGCAGTACATCCTCTTTTACAGGCACGACGGAAATTGCTGAGATTCCGTTGATGAGCAGGACAGCAGACTGCTGGACTGTCTCGCGCCGCATCGCCGCAAATTACCATCTCCCTATCAGGGAGATACGCAAAATCCTTAAACAACTTTACCCCGAAGGGACAGTCCCCAATACGCACCTCTACCTACTATACCGACAAGTGGAAAACCAATTGCAAAATTACGATGTAATTGACGAAGAGGTAACCGAAACGCTTGCCCTCATCAATCTCATTGATGAAGAAGGGAAATCCCTTTTTGAAAAGGACGCAGATGGATGCTACATTCACCGTTTACGTCTGCGCAAACGCACCGTAGAGCGAATGCGCGAAAATGAATTACTGTTTGAGGAGAAGAATGGCGACGATGTACATAATCTCAGTTTCCACTATACGCCATACAACTTCGACAGTGTACCGGAAAGGCAGTTTTTTGAGGAAATTCTGAATTCGCTAAACCAATCAGCCGAGAATATTGAAATCTTCCTGTTTACTGGGGGATTGACGGATGTAAAAAAAACCGACTTTCATTTTGAATATAAGGGGGCAGACGGAAACTATCATCGCTATTTTCCTGACTTTGTCATTGTTAAGAGAACCGGGGCTGTTTTTATCGTTGAAATTAAAGATGAGAGAGAACATGGCGATGACATCGTTGAAGCGAAAAGAAAAGCTGTCGAATGTATACAGAAGTTGCAAGCCGCCGGGAGCCGATTAAAATCGGTTCCGCGTTTCAAATATCACGTTCTCTATACCACACGGACTCAACTTCAAGAAAATCTTTCCGTGCTTAGAACCATCATCAATTGGATTCGCCCGACGGAAAATTCAGAAGTAGGAGCATCTTATGAAAATTACTCCAGTTAAAGGCAGGCCGATGCTTGACTGGGTAGGCAAACGTGCAATTGATACCGTTACTTCCCATCCGGCTCAACTCGTCGAAGTCTATAACGTAGAGAACCCTGAGACGGAACCAACATATCAGAATTTTAAGTCCGGTCCGAATCTCATTTTTCAAGGGGATAACAAGGAAATCCTCTCCACCTTACTCGGTCGGGGATTCCGTGGCAAAATTGACCTGATTTACATAGATCCACCTTTTAATAGCGGCGCCAATTACGTGCGGAAGGTGAAACTCCGCGGAAATCAAGGGGCTTTCGGGGAAAAGGGGGCACTTGACCCGCGTGGGACTAAGGGAGGAAGGGGGGGGGTAAAAGGTAAGTGCCCTTCTTTAGAAGCCGAAAAGCACTCTATTATTGAACAGATGCAATACACTGACATCTGGGCGAATGATAACTACCTGCAGTTCATGTTTGAACGGCTTATCTTGATGCGTGAATTGCTATCGGATGCTGGCTCCATCTATTTGCATTGCGATGCGAATATGAGTCATTATTTGAAACTTCTCATGGATGAGATTTTCGGCAAAGATTCCTTCCGGAATGAAATTATTTGGACTTATAACCGCTTTTCACGACTGTCAGATAAGCAGTTTGCACGTATGAATGACATCATCCTTTTTTATTCAAAATCGGATAAAAACTATTTCTGTGTTCAGTATACCGAAAGCAGGGATTCAAGAAGGTATGAAAAAGGGTGGCATACTGTTACGGATAGTGGCGTGAAAAAACTGCTGGTATACGATATGGAAAAAGTCAAGGCGGCGGGTATTGAGCTAAGTCAGTACGATAAGGTGGTGGGAACAAAAGCTCGGAAATCTGCTATGGGGCAAGTCTGGAGCGACATTTCAATTATTAATCCTCAGTCAAGCGAACGTGTTGATTATCCGACACAAAAACCTGAGGCGCTCATAGAACGCATCATCAAAGCATCCTCAAACGTGGGTGATATTGTGCTAGACTGCTTCGCAGGAAGTGGGACTACCGCGGTTGTGGCAGAAAAGCTCGGGAGGCGTTGGATTGTCGCAGAACTTAATAAAGGCGCGATACAGACGATGATGAAACGGACACGGACAAGCATTGACGAACCGCGGAGCATCGCCCACTATCGCGTTAATAACTATGACGTCGAGGGCGAGCATGAACTGAGACGGATTGTTATCGCCAAATACGGTGTGGAGACGGCGAAGAAAGAACTCTTCTTTGACGGGACTTTAGACGGTGGACTCGTCAAAATCGTTCACCTGAACAAACCGCTCACCCGTTTGGATATCCAGCTAATCCGAGACGAACTACAAACGCGTCCTGATGAACAGCGCGCAGTAACGATACTCTGCAACGGGAGCGAGCTCGGAATTCGAGAGGAGCTTGAAGATGAGACTCGGCGGCGTTCGATAAACCAATTCATCGTGCGTGATATTCAAAGAGACGGTGTGACGTGCTTCACCCCGGCAGCGGCAGAAGTTGACTTCCTCAGAGTTGGGCAACACGTCACGATTACCATCTCGGATTATATCAGCCCGACCATCTTAGGGCGTTTAGAGATAGATAGGACTGTCTTCGATGAACAAATTGATGATTTCCGCGCACAAATCGATTGTGTTCTGATTGATACCGACTACGCGGGAACCCATTTCCGAATTGTTGAGAGCGACGTTCCGGCGCAGCGGAGCGATTTAATCCAGGGACACTATACTTTTTCGCTTCCGCGTCATGACGCACGCGTTGCCGTCAAGATTATTGACATGCTTGGGGAGGAGATTGTCATAACCGGATAAAGGCATTCTAACCGAAGAACGGTGGACGAGACTTACCCTAGAGACGATATTTCCAAAACCGGATCTTTTTTGAAAAAAACACCAAAAAAAAGAGATTTTTTGAGAAAAAATGGAAAAAACGCTTTTTTGAGCTATTTTAATTTGTGAGAAAAGTGTGGTATCATATGTACTAAGAAAAATGGGAGGTGCTGACACACCTCCCCGGCAAAAAATACAAAGCCCATTCCGCAATTTTTGCCGTCTTTATTTTAACGTACCTTTTATTTTAACATAACCGCGGATGATATGTCAAGAAGATAATCATGCAGACGATTCAATCTCCCTAGAGTTAGGTTCAGTGCCTATTATTCCTGCGAGTACATTGGGTGAATCAAGCCTTTTCGTCGAGTCAACATCGAAATTGGCTGTAACGTGGGCGAATCTGAAAGTGTCTCGGGATTAAATCGGGATTAAAATTGACATTTTGCTGCCTGCATGCTATAATTAAGCATATTACAAAGAACAATTAGGTGCGATCTCCCGATCGCGATGCTTTTACAGGAGGAATGTAATGCCAGCAAAGCAGATTATCTTTGACGAAGAGGCGAGAATTGCTCTCAAACGCGGGGCGGATAAGCTCGCCGATGCCGTCAAGGTTACACTTGGCCCACGTGGGAGAAACGTGGTAATTCAAAAATCTTTTGGCGCGCCGTTGGTAACTTGTGATGGTGTGACGGTAGCCAAAGAAATTGAACTCGAAGAGCCCTACGAAAATATGGGTGCCCAGCTGCTGGAATCCATCGCAACCAAAACAAACGACATCGCCGGCGACGGCACGACTACGGCAACGTTGTTGGGACAAGAAATCCTTCATGAAGGACTTAAGAACGTTACCGCCGGCGCGGATCCGATGCAGTTAAAAATCGGTATTGATAAAGCAGTTGCCGCAGCCGTTGAGGCGATTACCACACAAAGCCGAAATGTGAACACCCATGAAGAAATCTTACAGATTGCTGCTATTGCAGCGAATGATCCCGCCAACGCCAGTAATATTGGCCTAATCATCGCAGAGGCAATAGAAAAAGTTGGAAACGACGGTGCTATTACCATTGAAGAGGGAAAAACCTCTGAAACGGCTGTTGATATCGTTGAGGGAATGCAGTTTGACCGGGGGTACTTGTCTGCGAATTTCGTCACGGATACGGAAGCACAGGTTGTTGAATTTGAGAATCCGTTTATTCTTATCAATACTGAGAAAATCACAACGGTGACAGACCTCATTCCGATTATGGAAAAGGTGATGCAGCTCGGACGGCCCCTTCTGATTATTGCCGAAGATGTTGAAGGTGAGGCGTTATCTGCCCTCGTGGTGAACAAACTCCGTAGTAACCTTGAGGTTGCCGCTGTCAAGGCCCCCGGCTTCGGTGACAGGCGTAAAGAAATCCTTGATGACATCGGTATTTTAACCGGCGGTCAAGTCATCTCTGCAGATGCTGGAATCCGTTTAGAAAACATCGTCGTCGGGATGTTGGGAAACGCGCGGCGGGTTGTGATTGATAAAGACAATACCACGATTGTTGGGGGGAGCGGCGCAAAAGAGGGTGTTGAGGGGAGAGTTGCCCAGCTCCGGACTCAAATTGAAGAGACTACCTCCGATTACGACAGGGAAAAATTGGAAGAACGACTGGCCAAGCTGGCCGGGGGCGTCGCTGTTGTCAACGTGGGGGCTGCAACCGAAGTCGAAATGAAGGAGAAAAAAGCCCGGTTTGAGGATGCACTCGCAGCGACGCGCGCTGCAATTGAGGAAGGAATTGTCCCCGGCGGCGGGGTGGCACTTCTTCGCGCAGCGAATGGACTTGACGCACTCGAATTAGAGGGCGAACAGGCCACGGGGCTCAACATTGTCAAACGTTCCCTACTTTCTCCCGTCCGTGCTATTGCTGAAAATGCTGGCATGGAAGGTTCAGTCGTTGTTTCTAAAGTCCAAAAAGGAGAGGGTAATTACGGATTTAATGCTGCCACTGCCCAGTACGGTGATATGCTTGAAGACGGCGTTGTTGACCCGACAAAGGTTGTTCGTGCTGCGTTGCAGAATGCATCCAGTATTGCGGGGCTGCTGTTGACTACAGAAACCTTGATTACGGAGATTGAGGAACCGCCTGCAGCCGCGCCGGCGGCGCAACCGCATGCAGATCATTTTCACTAATTTTTCGTGAATTCTGAAAATAAATCTTGGCTCTTAGAAACCACCCATCTTGCCTCGGTAGGCGCGGTTCCTAACCGCGCCTTATACCGTGTTCATGCCTCTGAAAACAAGTGAACTTGCGTTGTTGGCATATCAGACACCCGCGACGTGAGAACAGAGAACCCCGTTTCAAGAAACACCTCGCCCTCGTCGACTGCTATTTCTACCTTACAAATATCGCTGCTCTATGGGAATTAGCTTTGTCATAGGTACCCACTCCCTGAAGGTAGGGGCTTGTGCTTCGTAGCGACGGCGCTTTTCTCTTAGAGAAAACCCGTCTCATTGTCGCTCCACTTTAGGCAGCCAAGCCTGCCCGTTTGATATTGATAGCAGCGTTGACGTCTCTATCATGCTGAGAACCACAGTCGGGACAAGTCCACTGTCTATCAGAAAGAGAGAGTTCTTGATTATGGTATCCGCAATCACTGCATGGTTTTGTTGTTGCTGTCCACTGACGGATAGAAAAAAGTTTTTTACCGTGCTTTGCACACTTCTGTTCCAATATCTGTATGAACTGATAAAAAGCGTGTTCAGAGACTTTGCGGCCCCAGAGGCGTTTCATACCGTCAAGATTCAGTGTTTCAAAACAGAGGATATCAAACGCCGTGCAAAGTTCAGTGGCAAGTTTCCACTGCCAATCTTCTCTTTGGCGGGCGACTTTTCTGTGGTGTCTCGCCAAAGCACGACACGCACGATAATAGTTGTTAGAACCTTTGACTTTACGACTCAGGGCTTTGCTCAGGCATCGCAACGTTTTCAGGGAGTGTTTGAAAAACTGCGGAGATTCTATCTTGTTGCCTTCGTCGCTTGTAAGGAATGTTTTGTTTCCGTAATCAAACCCTGCGCTCTTACCCGTCTTGAGTTTCGGTTCGGAATCGTCAACATTCGCGCACGAAAAGCATATCCAATAATCACCGCACCTGTCCCGTTTGAGTGTTATCGTCTTGATTGTCCCGTTGATTTCACGGTGTTTGTGGAAGGAGAACCACGTATCTATACAGTTGATTTTGATGCGATTTTTTTCAAGTGTGTAGCCTGCGAAACGGCGGTTTCGCCCTACGCTTTGTGTGAAAGTCATAGAGTTGTATTTGTGTCTCGGTTTGATTTTCGGTTTACCGACTTTACGGCTTGTCTTACCGGCTTTGCGTTCTTCTATGTTTTGGAAAAATGCGTCTTGTGATTTGCCATATCGCAGAACAACGTCTTGCACAACTTGACTCGGCAAGTCTGCCCAATGTGGTTTTGTGCGTTTTTTGAGTTTCACAATATGTTTGTTGATGCGAGATGCGGGCAGGTTGAAAGCCGAACAGGCGATTTTTCGTCGTGCTTAGTCGGTTGAGCTTCTGCTGTTTTTGACAATCCCTTAATAATCTCGTCGGAGATTTCTCATGCAACTTATCATCACCTTAAAACCTACGCTGTAAAAGCATGAATTGCTGGTGTATCTGCCACATATCGTCAAGCATATTGCCGATTTTGACGATGTTCGATTGACTTTGAAGTTTGAACTTGCTGGTTTTTCTCATTGTCCACTTTGCGCTTCAATATAGTCGTTCATGACTTGGAGCGTTACGCCACCACAGGAACTGACAAACTTTGAACGTGTCCATAAAGACGGCAAACGACTTTTCAAGGATATTCTTCTCGCAAAACTTTAGCGGTATCGCTTTTGATTTTGCCAACGATTTTATCAATAGCATGTATTGGCGGTATTTCTATTAGCAAATGGACAGGTTCAGGGTGAGTTTCACCCTCACAGATTTGATATTCAGACGCGTCCTGTTTTTCTCGGATGAGTTGTTTCAGGCGCCCTTGTATTTGTGTATCCAAAACCTTACGACGATACTTGGTACACCAAATCACGTGATATTGACAACGATAGATTGTCTTGTTGCTTGTTTTGTAATTACGTCTCTTATTCGCGATTTTAAGAGGTATAATATCTTACCTTTCTATTATCGTGTATAGTATATTATACCACATTATGATTAGATTGTCAACTATATGTTCTATCAGGAACTTCGCCGTCTACATCCCGAAAGCTAAAGCATGGGGATTTGACGGGGGAGCGTTAACCCTTCTAATCTGCATCTTAGGCGGGAATGTAGCCCCAAACTGTTTCCTCCGTCTTTAAGGGAATTGGCTAAACGTGAAGGGTGCGTTAATCGCCGGTGTAGAGTTTACCGAAGTATGGACGGAACCCATCTGGGCCGGGATAACCTTCCCAGTATATGGGATTGTTCGGGAATTCAGTTTCGCCACCACTGCGGAGCCATGCGATGAGTTTTGCATCTGTGCCTCGGTGTTCGATTTCGTCAATGGCTTCGGCGTGGAGTTTTTCGACGATGCCAGAGTGTTCTTCGGCAACGTTTTCTAATGTGCCGAGTCGGATGAGTCGCGAATTTTCGGGTTTGGCAGCAACTTCTAAGCTCCACTCTTGGTTGAAGGCGGTGAAAAGGATGAAATTAGGGTTGTCCCCTGCTTGCTGCCACCTCTCGATGCTTCCGCCGGATAAGGCGAGCTGTCTTGTGCCAGGGTTTCCTTCGCGTGCGGGGTTTAAAATATCGTATCCGTGGATGCCTTCAGGTTTTGCTTCGCCGAGGATGTTGAGAACGGTTGGAAAGAAATCCTGGGGTTGGACAATGACATCGCTTCGCCCGGTATCCCCATCGGGCGTCCGGATGAAGAGGGGGACGTGCGCTTCTTGCTGCCGGACGGGTTGTCCCTTGCCGAAGGTGCCGCGTTCGCCGACGTTTGTGCCATGGTCACCGGTGAGGATGACGGCGGTGTTCTTATGGAGTCCAGTGGTTTCAAGTGCGTCGAGGAATTGCCCAAAGCAGTGGTCCATCCACGTGAGTTTTGCTGCGTATTGGGCTTTGATGTGGTGTTTTGCCTCGTCAGTGAGATTGGGGTTATTTCGCGCGCCGAGACTGCGCGCGTCAACACGTCCGTCGTATCCGGGGCGCGTGTCGTATTTTTTCATGAATTCGGGTGGTGCATCCCAGGGCTCATGCGGGTCAAAGCAGTCTACCCAGAGAAAGAAATTCTCGCGGTTTGCGTTGTCCTTGAGGAATTGTGCGGCGGTGTGGAAAAGTTTTGCGCAGTTCCAGTCTTCTGGTTTTTTTCGATTTCTGTTGGCGCGGGCGTAGCTTCGGAGCATGGCCGATTCCGCTGCTTTGTTGTCAAGGCAGTCAAAGAGGGGATGTTGCGTCCAATTATCGGGCCATTCGACGGTATCTGTGAGCCAGTCTCTGTCCACTTCTGCTCCACGGATGAATGTCCATGCGTGGAAGGGCCAATCGAAGTTATGCCCTCCGTTGACAAGGTGTGGTGTATCGTGAATAAGTTGTGTTGCGTATCCGGTTTGTGCCAGGTGCCAGGGTAGTGTTTGTCGCTCGTGTCGCAGGGGTTTCCAAGGGTGGAAGGGTGCTCCGTATTGCCCTGTAATGACATCGGTTCGGTATGGGATTGTCGGGAAACTGGCGCAGAATGCGCGTTCGAAAGCCCAAGATTTGTCGGCGAATGCGTTGATATTAGGGGTTTCAATCCAGTCATTGCCGTTTGCGCCGATATAGTCGTAGCGTAAGGTGTCGATGACAATGTAGACGAAGTTCATTTTCATTTCTCCTTTTAGGAGTGTTTCACGTGGATTGCGGCGTCACCATTTCGAAATTGCGCCGAGCAGTAGTTTCTGCTGGGGTGTACCGTTTTCTCGGAGTTTTGTGATGCGTGGCCCATTAAAGGGTTCTCGGGATTTCATCCAAGCGTTCTGATAGCACATGAGGCAGACTCGTCGCTGTTGTGAAGAGGTGTTAGCGGCCCCCCGGTGCCATGTCCATCCGTCGAAGAGGACGGCTTGCCCGGGTGATACTAAGACGCGTTTTTCGTCAGGGAGTTGCACGGGACTTGCCGGTGGCCGGAAGAGTGCGCGGTGGCTGCCGGGTTGTACGACTGTCGGCCCGGTGTCGTCGGTGATTTCGTCGAGGTAGTATCCACAATTGATTTGTGCGGGTAGACTGCCGTAAGGTGTGCCTTCCGGGGAGACGGGCCAGGGTCCGTCTCGATGCCAGTTCTGTTCTGGTGTTCCGGGTTCGGTAATGCGTGCGGTTGCGCTGTGGAGTTGGACGCATGTGCCCAATATTGCCTCCATGCGCTTCATGACGGGCACATTGTCTAGGAGAAAGGCGAACCTGTCGTCCTCTTCAAGGAGTTCTCCGATGAATTGGCTTTTGTCGTGGCGTTCATAGGCTTCATCGAGTGCGTCTCGGAGGGAGGCTATCTGCTGGAACGTTACGGCATTATCAACAACGAGGAATCCCCATTTTAGGAAAAAATCGACCTCTTGTTGCAATTGGAAATCAAGTTGGACGTTGAGCGTGGTTGGTACGACAGGAACCTCAGCCATGATTTATGCTCCTTGTATTGCATCGCTATCCGCGTTTGCCCAGTCTTGCCATCGTTTTTCGTCGGGACTTAGGAAGCCGGAGTTGCATCGCGGTTGGAGTTGTTCGTCTACACCAAGGAGACGCATGAGGCGATGATTGTTACTTGCTTTTGCTTCTTCCAGCAATTTCTGGGTTTGTGTTCCGGTGTGGCGGTCCGTGTGTTTGAGCCAGGTCAAGTTGTAGTAGATGCTGAAGAAGTAGCGCAATTTTCCGGAGGTGTTAGGCGTTCCGGAGTGAACGAGTCCATTGTGCGTGATAATGACATCGCCTGCTTTCATGTGGATGAGGGTTTCGTCGGGATGTGGTTTTGCGCGTTGTTCATCGTCCATGGTAAGCGGTTTTCGGTGTGAACCGATAATGACGCGTAACGGTCCGAATTCATCGGTAAGTTCCTGAAGATAGGAGATGGCGTTAACAGCGTTAGGGCGGTGATAGTCAGCGGTGTAGGGCACGTGCGCCCACCTGTCGCGGTGCCAGCCAGAAACGCTGCCTTTTGCCTTCTCGGCTTCAATTGAAGGGAATGCGGCAAGGGTTAAATTGTCGAGTTGTACGAAGGGGCCTAGAACCTTTTCTACGAAGTTGAGGAGCGTGGGGTTTGTGACAGCGTCCCACATAATGTCTGGTGCCAATTCGAGGGTGTTCCCAAACCAGGTTTGCCCATTATTTTGCTCGGAGAGCTGCTGGTGCTTCTCACGCCAGCTTTGCATCTGCGATTCGTCAAAGATGTTCTCGAAAATGGTGAATCCGTCTGTTTTGTAAGCCTCAAGGCGTTTGTCTAGGGAATTCATCGGTTTTCCTTTATGGTATTACAGGACGCGCATTGGAATCTCATGCTACGATGTGATTAAGAATTGTTTCGGCGAGCTGCATGGTTTTGATGGCTTCGTCAAGGTTTGCAGCGGGAAGTGAAACGGGTGTGTCGGATTTGACGCAATCTAGAAAGTAACGGTTTTGTTCAGCCGTGCCACCGGTGCCTGTAACGTTCAATTCGTGTTTTTTACCGTCACAGAAGACGGTTCCCCGGGAGACACCTTCCAGATAGGCTGAGATGTTTCGTCCATGAATTTCATAACGTTCAAGGCGCGCGTCTGTTGTGTAGTTGGCAATAAGTTGTGCGACGCATCCGTTTTCAAAGAGAATCAGGGCGGCGTGTACGTCTTTATATTCAGAGATTGTGCGTTTGACAACTGCGTGTACTTCTTGTACATCTGATTCAGCGATAGCGCGTAAAGCGTCAAGGGCGTGTATAGGGGTTTCCAGAAACATGTTGTCCATGAGGTGTTCTGGGAATTTGCTGGATTGTGCTAATCGTGTGATACTCTTGTGGAATTCGCCGACGAGTTGGATAACGGGGCCCCTGTCGGTTACCAGTTTTTTTGCTTGGAGAATGATGGGGTGAAAGCGGCGATTCCATCCCATCATGGCTTTTGCACCGGTATTTTTTGCGGTATCTCGCAGATTTTGTGTTTCGGCGAGGCTAATACCGGGCGGTTTTTCCAAAAGGGTGTGGACACCGCGTGCTAGACATGGGAGTGCTGCTTTTCCGTTGAGGTGCGCTGGTGTGGCGACAATGACAGCATCAACGGTTTCATTATCTAGTAACGCGTCTATGGTTTCGTAACGGTTTGAGACATTGTAGGTGTCACCGGCATTATTTCGGGCTGCTTCGACTGTGTCACAAATGGCGATGAGGACGGTATCATCAAAATCGGCTAGAATTTTCATGTGTCCACGGCCCCGACTGCCGCAGCCGATGACGGCGACTCGTAGATTTGACATGGGTTTCTCCTGTGTGAGGCTTAGTGCCTAATGTGTTGTGTTTCCATAATTTCGTGTTGTTCCGGTGTCATCTCCTTTGGCGCCGGCTTCTGCACAAGCAACGCCGGCATCTTTCATGTATCCCGTCGGTGTCATAACGGCCGCGATATCCGGAACGCCCTCACGGAGCAGGCTCTCGGCATCAGGGTAGAGTGCGTCACCCTTGAAGCGTGTTCCGAGTCCCTATCATCGTTCTGTGTTTGCATCGGCAATCGCGACGATTTGGGTGTCCGGATAGGTGGAATACGCTTGCGTATAGTTTTGTCCTATGCGGCAGCACCCGATGATGGCTACCGGGTATTTGCTCATTTTTGCGTCCATTCTTGAGAGAATTTTACGGATATTTCAGAAATTGGTCAAGAAAAAAGTGAATTTATCGTAAATTTTACAATTGTTTAGGTATTCTTTTAAAATTGCTTAAAGCCCAAATCCCTAAATTTCCCCGGTGAATCCGGGGAATGCCACTCAGGGGCTGCAGCTATGGAATCTCCAGAGCGCGTCTTCTATCGTAAATCTAAAAAAATATTGAAAACTGAATAGCTGTCTTTGCAAGTTTTCGATATTTGATTGAAAACTGCAAATGTGTTAAACTGTTGTCTATGTTCAAAAAGACACGTCCAAACATTGCAAAGATTGGTGAATCATTAGCGTCCTCACATCTTAAATCGCGTGGGTACGAAATTCTTGAGCGGAATTACCGGTGGGGGCGAGGCGAAATCGACTTGGTGGCGAGGGAAGGTGAACGTATGGTATTTGTGGAGGTAAAAACGCGTCGTAGTCTTAGATTTGGGCTGCCCCAAGAAGCTGTAACGGTTCACAAACAGCGACAGCTCTCTAAAGTTGCGTTGGCATATTTACAGGCGCAAAATCTGTTAGATGCTCCGTGCCGTTTTGATGTTATTGCGATTCATTTGTCTTCGCTTTGCGAGCTCGTGCGCCTTGAGCAAATCGAAAATGCATTTGAATTTCAAGAGTAGGAAAAGGATGAGACATGCAGATAGGAAATTTATCTGTTTGAAACGTTACACTCTGCTTTGCTACCAACTTTTTCACGGTAGCGAGCAAAGCAACATGCTTGCTGTAGTTTTGAGAGGAGAAGCTCATGCCAGTTTTTGATGCAGAAGCACTAGAATTTTGGGAGGAGAACGGGTACGTTGTTGTGGAAGAGGCAGTGCCACTTGAGAACTGCCGTGCAGCTGAACAGGCTGTGTGGGATTTCCTAGAGATGGAGCGGTACAATCCGGAGAGTTGGTACCCGAATCCATCGAGAAAGAGCATCATGGTGGAAATTTATCAACACCAGGCTTTGTGGGACAATCGCCAATATCCGCGGGTGCATCAAGCATTCTCAGAGATTTGGGGGACGGATAAACTCTGGGTAAGTTTTGACCGCGCTAGCATGAATCCACCTGAGCGTTCAGACTGGAAGTTTACGGGGCCGTACCTACATTGGGACATGTCGTTGGACGATATGCCGGTCCGATTGAGAGTACAAGGTATTCTATACCTTGCTGATACCCCGGGCAATCAGGGGGCGTTCACGTGTATTCCGGGTTTTCATAAAAAATTGGAGGGGTGGTTAGAGAATCTTCCGCCGGATGTGGAGCCGCGGAAAGTTGTCCGCGATTACCAAGCGGAAGCGGTACCTGTTGAAGGGAAAGCGGGTGATTTGGTTATCTGGCACAGTGCGTTACCGCATGGAAGTAGCCCGAATTCTGCGGAGTGGCCGCGCATGGCGCAGTATATCACAATGTCGCCTGCTCCTCAAAACGCGAGTGTCGAGTCACGAAAACACCGGATTGAGGGATGGAAGGAACGGCTAACGGGGCTTGGAAAAGCGCAGAAAGAGAAAGAACATTACCAAGGGGAGACGGCAGAATTGACGGATTTGGGAAAGAAACTTCTTGGACTTGAGTGCTGGAATGTCTAAGATTTCTTTGAATTAAGAGGGCTTTGGAGAAAGCTTCTGCTAGCTATTTTGGCTGAGGAATACTGATGAAAGTGTTCTGGACGAGGTGGGAGTACGGACAAGCGAAGTAATCCTTATGACTTGAACTGTAGCGGGGTTGTTGAATACAGGGGCGGATATGACAAAAATCTGCGGTTATGATTTAGTCGTATCGGCGAGCAGTTTAAAGGTGTGCCGGTGAATCTGTGACGGCCCAAACTTCTTGATTGCCTCCCGATGTTGCACCGTGGGATATCCTTTATGTTGCCGAAATCCGTAGTTAGGGTAGGTTTTCTGGAATTTTCCTTGCATTAACCTGTCGCGGGTAACTTTGGCAATAACGGAAGCTGCCGCGATAGAAGGACTCAAGCTGTCACCTTTGGGAATCGCTTTCCCGATTGTCTTCGTAGCAATATTGATTTTTGGCAAATCGAGCCCATCTACTAGTAAGTAATCAGGCTGGAGTGTTAGTTGTTTAACAGCTTCCTGCATTGCCAAGAGGGTTGCGTTCAAGATATTCAACCGGTCAATTGTTTGACTATCAGTTGAACCGATACCTATGGAGATGGCTGTGCTGTAAATTTCCTCAAACAACCGTTCCCGTTGCCTCGATGTTAGCTGCTTTGAGTCCCTCAACCCCTTGAGCTTGTCATGGGGCGATAGTATAACGGCGGCGGCGACGACTGGCCCCGCTAAAGCGCCGCGGCCTACCTCGTCAATACCGGCAATTTTCTGATAACCGTCTTGCCGGCAAGCGTGCTCCAAAGCATTGTATTTGAAAATTGGATTTACATACCGTCTTGATAAATATGTCAGCCTAGGCTCGTTGACGTTTTCCGGTACTGGTTCGAGTTTAAACATTTTTTAGGGTAATGAGTTCCTCGTCGCTTGCCGTTTGGGTAGGAGATAAGTTTCGTCGGGCTATCTTCTCCGCTCCTTGACACGGGTTGCCTTACCGGTGCGTTCACGTAGGTAGTAAAGTTTTGCTCGGCGAACCGCCCCGTATCTCACCACTTGAATGCTTTCAATATTGGGCGAATGGAGTGGAAAGGTGCGCTCTGTTCCTGTGCCAAAGGCAACTCTTCGAACTGTAAACGTTGCCCGTACCCCGCCGTGTGCGCGACGAATCACAGTGCCTTCATACGCCTGAATTCGTTGTTTTTTCCCTTCACGTATGCGGGTATTTACCCTGACGATATCCCCAGGGGCAAACTCAGGAATCTCACTTTTCATATACTGGCTTTCAACAGACTCAATGAGGTTCATTTCTTTTTCCTTCTTATATTAGTCGTTTTGATTACTGCTAGGCTGTTCCATCTGCTGCTTGTTAAAGGAATATAAGTAAAGGGATGAGGTTCCCGGCAGTACATAATTGATGTTTTGGCTTATCCAACTTCTTCCAGAATTGCGATATCGCTTTCCGTCAGTTCAAGTTTCTCAAGGAGTTCCGGTCGACGTTTTGCGGTACGTCTAAGTGCTTGGGCGTATCTCCACTTCTGAATGTGCGCATGATTTCCATTCAAGAGAACCTCGGGTACATTCATCCCTTCAAAGCTAGCGGGCCTAGTGTAATGAGGATGGTCCAACAGTTCTTGACTGAACGAATCCATTTGCGCAGATTCATAATCGCCCAGTGCTCCCGGAAGGACTCGGGCGATGGCATCAATTAGGACAAGGGCGGCAATTTCACCGCCGCTCAAAATATAATCCCCGATTGAAATTTCGGTTTTTACGAGCTTGTGGCGGATGCGTTCATCAATCCCTTTGTACCGTCCACATAAAAGTATGAGGTGCGTTTCCAAGGAGAGTGTCTCCACAATGGCCTGTGTTAAAGCGGTGCCTTGTGGTGTAAGATAGATAACATGGGCTGTTACCTCAGGGTTTAGTTCTGTCATCGCTGCAAAGATGGGTTCTGGTTTTAGAATCATCCCTGCTCCCCCGCCATATGGATAATCATCAACGGATTGATGCTTATCTATCGCCCAATTTCGGAGGTTATAGAGGTGAACGATGAGCTGATTCGCCTGTTTGGCCCGTCTGAGGATGCCGGTTTTCAGTGCCGGCGATATTATCTCTGGGAATAGGGCGAGAATATCAATCTTCATGTTGCACGCCATCTAAAAGCTCGTCTTCCGATTTAGGGGTTTCAATCAATTCAAGGATGACTTTCTTATTCGCGCGTAATCCTGCTGTATAGAGTACACTTCTGATTGCTTTAAGCGTTCTTCCATATCTACCGATGATTTTCCCTAAATCCTCTTCACTCACTGTCAGTTCAATAATAACGACGGTTTCGCCAGTTATTTCTTGGACCCCTACCTGCTCTGGATAATCAACGAGAGCTTTTACGATGTATTCAATCAAATCTTTGAACATATTTTTTGTAGGTTACTACTCAGGCTAGTTTTGCATGAAACATGAAACTTCCCGAAAGCATTTAGTCTTTTTTATCATTTTGATGATAACTTTGGGATTTCTTAACCCGATTAGGCGGCGCGGTTCTCCGCCCATATGTTCTCTTCCGTGGGTTGAGATGGGTTTTCTAAAGAATCGCTGTTGTGTCACGAAAAAGCTCATTAGCCTTTATGTGGGAGCGCGATTTGTGAAAACGTTTACTCTGTTTTCGATTCCGGTGCTGCTTTTGCAGGCAAGGCTTCCTTTTGGGTATCCACCGTTTGAGTATCTTCATCAGGTTCCTTTCCATCTTCAGTTTCGTTCAAAGGTTTCCCGAGTTTTTCATAGGTAAATTTCTTCCAGATTCCTTGTTTGGAAAGCAAGCGCTTTGCTGTGTCGGAAGGTTGTGCACCGTTTCTTAACCACTTCAACGCTTTTTCTGTATCGATGAGAATATCCGCTGGCTCGGTTAAAGGATTATAATGCCCAAGATGTTCTAAAAACGCGCCATCTCTTTGTGCGCGTGCATCGGCGGCGACAAGTTTGTAAAAGGGCCGTTTTTTTCTACCGTGCCGTTGTAATCTGATTCTAACTGCCAAAAAATACCTCCTAGTATCCGTTTTTGGGACGAAGTGCGCTCACCGGGGCGCGTCACTTACGGCGTTTGCGGCGCCGTGGCTTCCTTCCTTTTCGACGCTGCCGCGGGAGTTCCCCGAATTTGCCCTGCGTTTGTGGCATGGCCATCGCTGTTTGTTGGTTTAACATACGATTCATCATCCGGAGTTGCGTCATTAAATTATTTACCTGATTCACCGTTGTACCACTACCGTTGGAAATTCGGATTTTCCGACGCCTATCTAACATAGGTGGATTCTGCCGTTCCTCAGGTGTCATTGATTGAATAATTGCCTTCGCGTACTTCAGTTGATTCTCATCTGGCTTAAGCTCTTTTACGGGCAATTGGTTTTTAAAGGGAATCATATCCACCAACTGGTCCAACGGTCCCATATTTCTAATTTGCTCAAGTTGGATGAGAAAATCGTTGAAATCTAAGCCTTTGTTTTGCGTAAGTTTCTGTTCAAGTTCTTTCGCTTTGTCTTCGGTGAAAACCTCTTCTGCTCTTTCAAGCAGTGTCTGAAAATCGCCCTGCCCGAGAATACGCGATGCCATCCGTTCCGGATGGAACTCCTCTAACGTTGCTGACTCAATTTTCTCACCAATACTGATAAACTTAATGGGTTTCTGCGTGATGTGGCGGATAGAGAGTGCGGCCCCTCCACGAGCATCACCATCCATTTTAGTGAGGATAACGCCGTCAATATCCAAGTCGTTGTTGAAATTTTCAGCGACGTTAACTGCATCTTGCCCGGTCATTGCATCAACGACAAGTAAGATTTCTGAGGGATTGACTGCATCCTTGATGCCTCGAAGTTCTTTCATTAATTCTTCATTAATGTGCAAACGCCCGGCAGTATCAATGATTAGGCAGTTTTGTCCGCGCGCTAAAGCTTCTTTAACCGATGCCTTAGCGATATTAACTGGAGAGACATCCGTCCCCATCGAGAAAACCGGTGTTTCAGTCTGTTCACCGAGTAATTGCAGCTGCTTAATGGCGGCAGGCCGGTAGACATCAGCGGAGACAAGTAATGGGTTGCGCCCATCTTTCCGAAATTTGAGTGCCAGTTTCGCGGCTGCCGTCGTTTTACCGGCCCCTTGGAGGCCAACTAGCATCACGACTGTTGGGCCACTGGGTGCAATGCGAATTTTTTCACCCTTTGCACCCATCAATTGGGTGAGTTCTTGCTCAATCACACGCGCAATTTGAAGCTCAGGTGTGAGACTGCCCATCACTTCTTGGCCGAGCGAACGCGCTTTGACTTGCTCGATAAATTCACGCGTTACTTTGTAGTTGACATCCGCCTCTAGAAATGCGCGTCGCACCTCACGTAGAATATCAGAAATGTTGTTTTCTGTTAGACGCCCTTGCCCTTTTAGTTTTTTGAAGGTGCTTTGCAACCTATTGCTCAAACTCTCAAACATCGTTCCGGCATCCTTTGCATTCAATCATTTAATTATTACACTGCAATAGTAATTCCTAATTCTATTATTATAGCGAATTTTACCGAAAATGTCAAATTTTTTTCCAAACTGACAAAAACGCCATCAAATCTGTTGAACAAAACTATTTTTTCCGGTATCATGGGGTTATTATGAAAAAAGCAATACTAAAAATTAGCTTAGTCATTGTCTCAACCTTCTTCCATTTCGGGTGCGGGGGAAGTGTATTCAATTTCGATTCTATCGATAGCACTTCAGCCATCGTAGAGAAATCTGGGGAATTGACAGAAAACGAAATATGGTCCGGTCGAGTTCACATTACCGGTACTGTAATTGTTCCTGAAGGTGTGACGTTGACTATCCGTTCGGGGACGATTGTCGGTTTTGAGCCCTTGGAAAACCCGAGTCAACTTCTTGTGCGGGGGGAGCTTTACGCAGAAGGTTCACCGGACTTAATGATAGTCTTCGGTTCCTTAGGGGTACAGCAAACTACACCTGAAACTGGCGTAGAACAACGCACTATGCCAGCAATGGTAGGGACAACTTTAACGCAAACTGCAGCGCCGCCAAAAGCTGGGGATTGGAGGGGTATTCGGATTGACGCGCAGAGCCCGAACAGCCGCCTAACGTATTGTAGAATCCAGCATGCAGCTGCCGGTATCACCGTTGGCGCGGGAACCGTTCAAATTGAGAGGTGCCTCTTCAGCATAAATAATATTGGCGTCCTGTGTGAAAATGCTGCCCCGACTGTTACCAATAGCGAGTTCACTAGGAACGGGACAGGGATGCAATTCCGAGGGGCGGCAGCACCACGTGTTGAATATAACGCCTTCGCAGCTAATGAGTACGGCATGATTTGTGAGGACGAGGCCCGTCCGCACATATTGTACAACGACATTCAGGCCAATTACCAACACGCCATTATCTGTTATTCCACTGCATCACCAGAGATTACCTCTAATAATATCACCATGAATATCGGATGGGCTGTCTATGACGGAGGAAGGCTCCGAGACAATTACATTAGTGGAAACAAACAGGTGGGCCCCAACGTCACAGAACTCGGAATCGGCACTCAAAGCAACCAGTTTTACAGTGTTGATGAGATATTAGAACCGAGAAGCACACCCGTTGTAGAAGCGGGTGTCCAACAAGAGAATTTTTAGACGAAGAGAAACTCATTTCTTTTTATGACATCTCGTATATTCTGTAGGAAACGGCCAAGGAATTTCCAATAATTGTCTATCTTGTGAGAAAATGAATCAATTCAAAGCCTATTTAGAACTCATTCGTTATCCACTCTTTGCGATTCCCATAGTTGCTACGCTGCCAGGCGCGCTCATTGCTAGCAACGGACGTTTCACGTGGCGGGTAGGTGCAGCCTTGTTTATTGCACTATGTGGTTACTTCGCTGGAATGATAAAAAATGATTATTTTCATCAGGAGACAGATAGCGTTACAAACTCAGAACGTCCGCTCCCGTCTCGCCGATTAACCCCACGGCAGGCTTTGATACCTGCAAGCATTATCTATGGTGTCTGTGTCTTAAGTGGTTTTTGGCTTAACCCCAAAGCGGGACTTTTGGTGATGGGGTTAGTGGCAATTTCACATCTGTACAACGCTATTTTCAAAGCGCGTGGCATCTGGGGTAGCTTGACGCTACCTTTAGGAATTGGGCTGTTGAATATCTTCGGCGCGTTGGTTGTCAGCGGCGGAATCCCGCGCTTGGTGTGGTACGCCTTCGCGGCAACAACACTTTACGATTTTGGCACGCACATTACAACCACTTTCAAAGATTTGTCACGCGATAAACAACTCGGTATCATGACAACACCGCTTCAACTCGGCATCCGCCCGGCGTTAATGCTATCAGCCGTTGCAACAATGTTGGCGTTTGCTGTTGCATTGCTGCCTTATTGGATAGAGGAGCCCTTTAGAGCTTATATCATCTGGGTGATTTTGGGGTTTTTCGCCACGGTTGTAACTCGCCTTCCGCTCTACTTACAACCCAATGAGAAAAATGGCTATTTCGCGTTGAAAGGTTCAATGATTGGTTCAATTCTCTTTTTTCCATCTCTCATCGGGGCGCTACTACCTACCATAGTTACCACCTTAGTGATTGTGCCGTTATTAGTCGTAACAACATTTTTGTTAAAAACAACGCAACAGGAGGTTTGAATCAGTTCCTCCCGTTCGGGGCAATTTGTAACGATTGTAAAGGAAAAACGTGAATCGGCCCGCTGGAATTGGTTGTTATTCCTCTGATATCAGTCTATAAGTCGCGTTTATGTCCTAACTTGGATAACGCGATGGTTACGAACAAGAATTGGACTTAATCGCGGAACCGATTTCGCCACTGAGCAAAATCGGGAGGAGCCCGGAATACGAAAATTATGAAAAACATCGTTTTGCTGATTACAGATACATTCCGCTATGATAACTTGGGAGCACGGGCAGAACGGCCCATTCGAACCCCACAGCTTGATAGATTTGAGGCAGAACGCGCAACTGCTATTGACAAATTCTATATGAGTAGTTTCCCGACGGTTCCACATCGCACGGATGTAGCAACGGGAACGGTGGGCTGGCCGCACTACCCCTGGCAACCCATTGACCAGAGTGGCCCTAACCATATCGCGCAATTGTTAGGGGCCAAAGGTTACGCTACACAGCTTATCTGTGATTGCCCACATCTGTTCAACACGCGGTTCCAACACGGATTTGACGCTGCATTTCAGCACCGTGGACAAGAAGGCGATAAACCGTTACTCCACCTCAATGATCCGATTCAAACCGTGATGCCTGATGAGAAAACACGCCCGCACCCGTCCTTCAGAGGCAATACCTTGCCGAATACGCACCGGTGGACAAACCGCTACTACCAGTATGAGTCAGAAACATTCTCCGGTAGAACGTCGGAGACGACAATTCGATGGCTGGAGGAAAACTATCGCTCCCACCCCTTTTTCCTTTGGGTGGATTTCTTTGATCCCCATGAACCATGGGACCCGCCTGAGTACATCGTTAAGCGTTATGATGCGGATTATACAGGTGCACCGATGCTTCATCCTAACTACGGATTAGCATCGCTTTATACAGATGCTGAATTGCACAATTTATGGGCACACTATGCAGGTGAAGCGGAACTCGTAGACAGGCACATTGGTAGAATCCTTGAAAAAATCACGGATTTGGAGTTGTGGAATGATACCCTTGTTATTGTGATGTCGGACCACGGTATGTCTATCGGGGAACACGGACGCACCGGTAAATCTAACATCGATCCGGAAGACCGGCGTTACTGGCCGACTTACCCAGAAATTAACCATGAGATGTTCCTAATTGCAGGGGGCGATGTGCCTCTCGGGCAACGTCGCGATTTTATTGCTCAACCGATGGATATTCTGCCGACACTTTGCGAATTAGCGGGTGCTACGCTTGAACCCCCAAAACCGTTTGAGGGGCGTTCGTTTGCGGCACCGCTCCTTAACGGTGATTCCCAGCATCGTGATTATGCGGTAACAGGATGCCATATCGGGGCGAGAGATAGCACGGTACCACGTCGTGCAACAACTCCGTTTCTCGTCACCCCCCGGTGGGGGTACGCACCCGTGGGGGAAAACGGGACACCAGAACTGTTTGATTTATCTGTTGATAGGTTGGCAGAAAACAGTGTGGCTGAAGCTAATGAAGCGCTTGTCAGAGAATTACACCAATTGTTTATGGCATATCTGCAGGAGCACAACGCGCCTGAGCATTTCTTGGAACTCTGGCGTGATGTGCCGACGGGTGACGGCCGGGGCAAATGGTCAATTGACTATCCGAATGAGTCTGATGAGTAGAACCGGATGAAAAGCCGCCTAGTCCTATTTTTGACCGGGCGGCTTTTCTTTTTCTCTGTATCTATTTAGGTTTGATAACTATGGGAAGACGCCCGGATGATACATCATTGTTGATATGGACTATCTACTTGGACAATAGATGGCGCAAGGCACTTGTAATGATATAGTCCTCCCCTGCATTGAGGGTATACGCATTAATCACAAGCGTGTTTTTTCCGTGTGCATTTACCTTATTCGTCCGAAAGAAAGGGAAGGGCATCTGTGCTCGCGCTCTTGGACATAAGTAACAGCGTAATACATCTCTTGTCCGATGGCTCCGCGCGGCTTGTCATACGCATTGGCATCACTTGGCTTTGCATCTAACCTTTTGATTTCAAAAATCATAAGATTGCAGCTGATATCGTAACCCACCAGCCTCTCCGGGAAGGTTCGTCGCCACCCGACGCACTCCTCACCAAACACCTCATTCCTGTTTTATTGTCAACTCATCTTCCTCACGGCTCGCCTCAAGGACGGCGTCCAATGCCGTGGCAACTTTACCGAACGCTTCCGATTGAGGAGACTCCGGGTGCCCTGCGACGATAGGCACACCGATGTCGCCTGCAGTGCAGACTTCAGCATCAAGCGGAATCTGTCCTAAGAACGGGGTGCCGAATCGCTTACTCATATTCCTACCGCCCTCGGCGCTGAAGATTTCTGTCTTTTCGTTGCAATGTGGGCAGAGGAAATAGCTCATGTTTTCAACGATACCCAGAATTGGCACACCTAGGCGCTCAAACATTGCAACACCGCGCCGCACGTCGGAAAGGGCAACATCTTGCGGTGTTGTCACAATAATTGTGCCGGTGAGAGGGATTGCTTGTGTTAATGACAAGGCCACATCTCCTGTTCCCGGCGGTAAATCGATGATGAGATAATCAAGTTCGCCCCAGTCCACATCGCTGAGAAATTGACGGATGGCACTGTGTAGCATTGGACCGCGCCAGATCATGGCTTGTTCTTCGGGCACCATAAATCCGATTGACATGAGTTTAATGTTATGCCGAACGAGGGGAACGAGTTTCCGTTCCGGACTTGTCTGTGGACGTTCTTGAATTCCCATCATTGTCGGAATACTCGGGCCGTAGGCATCCGCATCCATAAGACCGACTTTGCTTCCGGCATTCGCTAGAGAAATTGCTAGATTTGTGGCGACGGTTGATTTTCCCACTCCTCCCTTTCCGCTCGCCACTGCAATCTTATACTGCACATTTGGGAGCAGGATGTTCTGTTGCTCTGGTTGTCGGGGCGGATGTGGCTTTTGCGGTTGCTTTCCAGCAATCTGTGCCCCGCTGATAACCTTTAGCTCAGGATGTGATTTCGTTGCAGTCTCTGATTCAGGCTCAAGCTTTTTTTCTTCTCTATTTCTAAAAAATTTCATGAAGGTTCTTCTCCTCGTCCTTATTTCTGATAATAATGCCACAAAACATGAAGGTATGGCGACCTTTTTTCACAATGGACGCGAATATGTTGCCACTTTTTGTCGAATTCTTGTATCATGATGCCCAAAAATTGTTTTACAAGTCTAGTATTCCTTAGGAAAGGAGCGTTTTATGAACATTTTGATGTTACGCCATTCTGCTGGTTTTGAGCACAGCTACCTACCGAACGCTGAAGTGGCACTGAAGCAAATCGGTTCAAATAACGGTTGGAACGTAGTGACAACTCACCGATGCGACAGAATTACCGCTGAAAACCTCGCAAAACAGGACCTGGTGGTATTTGCAACAACGGGCAATCTGCCTTTTAACGATGCCCAGAAAGCGGCGCTGCTTAGTTTCGTTTGTGACGGCAAAGCCTTCTTGGGTATTCATAACGCTACAGATACTTGCTATGATTGGCCGGAATACGGTCAAATGCTCGGTGGTTATTTCGCAGGGCATCCTTGGCATGAGGATGTCAACGTTATCGTTGAGGATACCCAGCATCCTGCGACACGGATGTTGGGCAGTCATTTCAGAGTCGTTGATGAAATTTATACATTCAAGAACTGGAATCGCAGCAAAACGCATGTGCTCATGCGCTTAGATAACAACTCTGTTGACATCTCACGTGGTAACCGCGTTGACGGCGACTATGCTCTCGGCTGGTGCCATAACTACGGCAAGGGACGCGTGATGTATACTGCCCTCGGCCATCCGGATGCGCTATGGAGTCAGTCATGGTTCCACGAGCACATCATCGGATGCATCAAGTGGGCGGCAGGTATTGAAGGATAGGGAATATCCGAGACATCCGGTAGGGCGGATTCGGATATCCGCCCATCACAAGGCTGCAATACTTTCAATCGGCGATAAGTCCTGTTGCCCGTAAAAGTGTTTCCTGTACTAATAATTCGTGTGATACCGGCCGGTCAGGAGGTTGATTACCAGCAATAGTTGCCAAAAAAGCGTCTAATTCCAATTCATAAAGCCGCTGACGGCTTTCGCCGGCTATTTCTACAATCTGCTCGCCTTTTGAATAGTTCCCTTTCACTTCTTCCAAACAGAGGCGAATATTCAACCCCGGCTCAAACGGTTCAACTATGATTGCGCTTCCCTCGGTGCCGTACACTTCAAACCGGCGTGCGACGGGCCGTGGTTCCAAAGCGGAGATGGAAATAAATGCCACTGCCTTTTCAAATTCGTACACGGTGAGCGTATTATCTTTGAAAGGCGCTAACGAGCCACCGTCATTCCTTAGAAAAGCCGTAACTTTTTCCGGTCTGCCTAACATCCAAAGTACCTGGTCCAGTACGTGTCCACCGAGGTCAAAAAAAATGCCGCCGGTGTGTTGGCTGATGCGTGTACGTGCTTCGTGTGAGACGTTAGTTGACATGTGTGCGCGTACTGAAAATACGTCGCCCAGAAAGCCTGATTTTGCCCAATCTGCAAGCTGCTTGAAGGCGGTGTGATATCTCAACATGTAGCCCATCTGGACCAGAAGAGATTTTTCTTGCGCGGTGCTGATGACGCGCTGCCACTGCTCCCAGTTTTCACCCGCCGGTTTATCGTACCAGACATGCTTGCCAGCATTGACAATCTCTTCTGTCTGAGCTAGGCTTTCGGCGTTACTGCCTTCGGAGGCAATTGCTGAAATTGAGGTATCTTCCAGCATTTCTGATGAATCAGTAAACCAGTGGACATCCTCAAAAATTCCACCTGAATTTTGAAGGTGTGCTTGCTGTTGTGTATCGGGTTCATAAACGCCTACGACTTCCACATCTGGATTCACAAGCATTGCTTGTAGTTTAACGCGTGCATGCCCGTGCTTTGTTCCGTACTGTGCCATCCGTATTTTCGCCATATTTCATCCTCCTCGTAATTAATTAGGGAATGTAGTCTGATAGTACTATTATATCTACTTCAAATGGAATGTCAAGTGGTAAATTGTAAATTGTAAGGGGCATAACGAAACCTTTCTGCGCAAAAACAGCACGATTTCGTTCTCTTCTTCAAAAGAGACTTAGATTGCCAGACATCCCGTGTGGAAGTGCTTCAGCTCTCGACATCCTTCGCGAATCTGAAAAATGTTAAAGGCTGAATGGCTCCGGCACAAAAACGAAATTCTTGACAATTTTGTTCAGAATATATTATAATTCCTCTACAATGACATTCCTGAGGAACGTTTTAATGAAAGAGATAGATGGCGGAATAACGTCGGTTTGCGGCGTGCGAGCAGCAGGTGTGCACGCTGGAATAAAAAAAGATAATCAAAAGGATGTGGCTTTGATTGTGACGGATTGCCCTGCGATTGCCGCGGGTGTTTTTACCAAGAATAGCGTCACCGCTGCGCCGGTATGGGTTTGCCGCCAGCACCTCACCGATGCGACAGCACAAGTCATTATTATTAACAGCGGAAATGCGAATGCATGTACAGGGGAGCTGGGCCTGGCAAACGCTCAGCAAATGGCAAGTTTGACTGGGGAACAACTCGGAATTGCTGAAAACCTCGTCCTCGTCTCATCAACCGGTGTTATCGGGCAGCAGCTACCGATGGATAAGATTGCGAAGGGAATCCAGCTCGCCGCAAACGAACTTAGTACTGAAGGTGGTGATGATGCTGCAGAAGCCATTATGACGACTGATACGCACCGTAAATCTGTTGCCGTTGAGGTAGAAATTGACAACGTGCCGGTGAGAATTGGGGGAATTGCCAAAGGTTCGGGGATGATAGCCCCCAATATGGCAACGATGCTCTCCTTTCTGACTACGGATGCATGTATTACTGCAGAACTGCTCCATACAGCCCTAACTCAGGCGGTCAATGATACCTTTAATCTGTTAACCGTTGACACCGATTGTAGTACAAATGATACGGTGCTAATTCTAACGACGGGGAGCGCGCGTAACGTTGAAATCGTAGATGCTAACAGCAGAATTTATGAAGCATTTTGTGAAGGACTGCAGTTCGTCTGTACTGAATTAACTAAGATGCTTGCATGTGATGGTGAAGGTGCTACGAAACTTGTTGAGGTAGTCGTCAAAAACGCGAAAAGCCGCAATGATGCAGAAAAGGCAGCGCGTGCTGTTGCCGAATCTCCGCTCGTCAAGACAGCCATCTTTGCTAACGATGCGAATTGGGGACGTATCATGATGGCAATCGGGAAATCAGGGGCAGAATTCGAACCGTATCAAGTCAACATATGGCTTCAAGACTACCAGCTGGTTAAAAATGGAATGGATATTGGTTTTAACGAGAAAAAAGCAACCGCGTTATTTGCTCAAAATCCGGTCAAGATTACCATTGATTTACGCGCTGGTGGTGTTGGGCTAAAGATGTGGACGTGTGATTATTCTTACGATTACATCCGAATTAACGCTGACTACCGAACTTAAAATAACTAGATACTGTTAGTTTATCGGAAAAGAATGGTTTAATGCCTACTAAGCGTCTTTTTTTTTATGTCATGAAACGAATTTTTTCAAAATTGCAAATTTTTATCATTTTAATCGCAAATTAATTTGACATTTTAAGAAAAATATGTTAAACTAACTATATATGGTATTTTTAAAGTCACGCATTCTCCGCGTGTGTTCTTTGAAGATGATGCGGGAGTAGCTCAGTGGTAGAGCTCCACCTTGCCAAGGTGGAGGTCGCGAGTTCAAATCTCGTCTCCCGCTTATTCCGGTGGCGTAGCCAAGTGGTAAGGCCAGAGTCTGCAAAACTCTTATTCGTCGGTTCGATTCCGACCGCCACCTCCATCCCATAAACGGGCGGTTAGCTCAGGTGGCTAGAGCGTTTGCTTGACATGCAAGAGGTCACAGGTTCAAGTCCTGTACCGCCCATTTAAAACTTCTCCCTATCACATACATCGCAATTGCCAACATCCTGCTTTACTTCACTGGGACCGCTGTTCGTTTTAATTTGCGGTTCGCGGTTATATTTTGTAAAATATTAACGTAAACGGTGTTTTGAGAAAAACGTTAAATTTAACAGATTTTAAAGAGAGTTGAACACAATGGGTGAATTCCACCAGCCGGATAAAGTTGAGTATCTACAGCGGCTTCGCCATTCTACGGCACATATTATGGCGTATGCTGTGCAACAACTGTTTCCAGATGGCGAAAGCAGCGTGAAGCTTGCCATCGGCCCGCCAATTGAGAATGAGTTCTATTACGACATGGAGGTGCCGCGCCCTATTACGCCTGACGATTTCCCTGAAATTGAGAGGTACATGAAGGCGATGATTAAAGCCAACGTCCCTTTTCAACAGGAGAACTGGGATTATGGTAAGGCACAGACATGGTTTGCGGAACGCGGGCAAAAGTTCAAATTGGAACTCATTGACGGTATTTCCGAACAGGAGGGCGTTGCTGAAGACGGGGTTTCGATTTACCACAACGGCGACTTCACCGATCTCTGCAAGGGGCCTCACGTTAATTCAACAAGGGAGTGCCGCCACTTTAAATTGCTACGAGTTTCCGGAGCCTATTGGCGCGGCGATAGCAATCGCGAGCAACTACAACGGATTTATGGGACGGCCTGGGAGACGAAAGATGCACTTCAGGCAGACTTAATACAACGCGAAGAAGCTGCTAAACGGGATCATCGTAAATTGGGGCGCGAATTGGAACTGTTTCAGATGCATCCCGAATCGCCCGGCAGCGCATTTTGGCTCCCCAAGGGAACAATCATCTATAACATCTTGTCTGAAAAAACGCGTAAACTTTATCTCAGTGAAGGGTATCAGGAAGTCCGCACCCCCTTGATTTATGATAGTAGTCTCTGGAAAACGTCGGGGCATTGGGAACACTTCATGGACGGTATGTTCCTCGTGCAAAACGAAACCGGTGAGGCAACAAGCGCACTGAAACCGATGAACTGTCCGGCGCACATGCTGATTTACAAAAGCAAACGCCACAGTTACCGAGATTTGCCCTACCGCCTGCATGATCAGGGGGTATTACATCGGAACGAAGCCACGGGAACGTTAAGTGGGCTGTCACGCGTACGTCAACTCTCCCAAGATGACTCGCACAACTTTATTACAGAGACGCAAATTGCTGATGAGTATGAACGTATCCTTGCTCTTTTTCAACGTATCTACAGCAAATTCGAATTGCCTTTTCGATGCAATCTAAGTACGCGCAATCCGGATAAGTTTATGGGTGATATTGCTGTATGGAACCGCGCCGAGGAGATGCTTGAAGATGTGCTAAAAAACAATCAGATAACGTATCAGATTGACGCGGCGGAGGCCGCCTTTTACGGCCCAAAACTTGATTTTCAGGTTAAGGATTCGCTTAACCGCGATGTGCAATGTGCCACAGTTCAGCTTGATTTCCAGCTGCCCGAACGTTTTAGCCTAATTTATGTCGGGCAGGATGGCAGCGAAAAACGGCCTGTCGTTATTCATCGCGCGATATGTGGTAGTTTTGAACGGTTCATCGCGATGCTGATTGAGCATTATGCAGGTGCCTTCCCGACATGGCTTGCCCCCGTACAGTGCGTTGTGATGACTATTAGTGAACGGTTTGCTAATTATGGTAGAGAGGTTCTACAACTTTTGCTGCAAAAGGGGTGCCGTGTGGAGTTAGATGCTGGTGATGATAAAATCGGTGCTAAAATCCGTCACGCTCGATTACAACGCGTTCCGTATATGCTAATTATCGGCGGGCGGGAAGAAGAAAAAAGAACTGTGAGCGTCCGAAATCGTGATGAAGGAAACATCGGGGAGGTTCCCCTCGCAACCTTCGTTGATAAAATTGTGAGTGAATCCGATTTGGATTTCTAATGTATGTTTCAGTAACAGTGGACAAATTCTTGTCCCTGTCTATTTTTGCTATGAAAGCTAGGCCGCTTTGAACTCATAGCTAATCGTGGCCTTTTTGTAAAAAGGAGAATATCTCATGTATGAAAAACAACGTAAACTCGCAAACCATACTGTTCTGTTGGTATGCCAGCTACTCATTGGACTCATCGCTCTTGTCGGATGCGGTGCATCTAAACAGGTCACGCGTGTTGAAAGTGATACGACGATTGACCTCTCTGGACGTTGGAATGACACCGATTCCCGCATGGTAGCAGAGACAATTATTGAGGACTGTTTAGGCCATTCCTGGATTATTGAACATACTGCTGATGCTTCAGCAAAACCTGTACTCATCGTGGGGGGCATCCGAAATAAGAGTATGGAACACATCGCCGTGCAAACGTTCATTAGTGATATTGAACGCGCGTTTATCAATTCAGGAAAAGTGCGTACCGTATCTAGCGCAAGTGAACGCAGTGAAATTCGCGAAGAACGCGCTGAACAAGGCGAATTCTCTGCGATTGAAACGATTAAACGGATGGGACGGGAGCTTGGCGCCGATTACATGATGACAGGCGAAATTAATACGATTGCAGATCAGGAAGGTGGAAACCAAGTTATGTTCTACCAGACAGATTTGACGCTCACAAACATTGAGACAAATGAAAAGGTCTGGATAGGGCAAGAGAAAATTAAAAAGTTTATTGGGCGCAAAAAGTATAAAATGTAAAATCGATGCACGCTTCTCCTGGGGATTTTGTCTTGCCTACCAAAAATGCGTTGGCAGGCAAATTCATCCGTAACGGAGACGCTCATTAAAAACCTTATGATAAAGATATTACCTATCTTGCTTTCGCTATTCCTCGTCACAGGATGCAGCCGCTATAGTATGCAGGAACTTCGTATCTCATTAGAGACGGGAAATTATGAAGAAGCTTACGCGGAATTAAAGAAGAACGCACAGAAGAAAGCGGAACTGCCGCTACTATTTGAACTTGGAATGGTTGCCCACTATGCAAACCATTTTATGGATAGTAATGAAACGTTGGGACAAGCCGAAGAAATCGCCGATGAGCTCTATACGAAAAGTCTTTCAAAAGAAGCGCTCTCGCTTGTTACCTCTGATTTGGCAAAGCCTTATGCCGTTAAAAAGTATGAGAGGCTTTTAAGCTACTATTATCAGATTCTTAATTATTACTATTTGAATCAGTTGAGCGGAGCACTGGTAGAATGTCGCCAAGCAACGAATTTAATTGAGTACTATAAAGGTGAAGGCGACGATTATGACTTTTTTGGAAGTGGATTTGTGGCATATCTGTGCGGAATGATTTTTGAAGCCGCTGGGGAGTGGAACGATGCGTTTATCTCCTATCGTCAGGCTGAGGTAAACTACCGGAATAGCCTCGAGAAGGCAGGGGTTCCTATTCCTGAGTATCTTGGTGATTCGCTAGTGCGTGTCGCGCGAAAATTGGGATTTACCGAAGAGGCCGCGGATTACCAAGCGCTATACGGGGCACTACCCGAGTATCCTGAGAATTATGGCGAGCTGATTCTATTTTACGAAAGCGGATACGTTCCACAGAAAGATAAAGTGACGTTGACGTTCCCAATCTTGAAAACGGATGAATTTGGCGAAGAACATGAAGCGGAGGCTAAAAAATTTGTTCCGACGCTCCTTGAACGTGAGGGGAGAACCTATCCGGACGTTGAATTGGAATACTTGTTACACATTGAGATGCCGACGTACCATTCCAATCGCCCTCAGCTCACCGGAATTAAGGTGCAAGTCGGCGAAATGATAGAGCAAGGCCATTTGGTGGAAGATGTAGAGCAAATCGCTATAGAGACATTGAACACTGAGTACACGGTGGTTCTCTTCCGAACATTAGTTCGTGCTTTGCTAAAGTACTTGGTGACGCGGGAAGTGGATAAGAAAAGTGAAGTCTTAGGATTGCTTGCGAACCTTGTCAATATTATCACTGAAAAGGCGGATACGCGTTCATGGGTAACCCTTCCGAATCAGATATTTATGGTCCGGATGTCACTTCCTGAAGGGACGCATACTGTTGGACTCTCATTTTTAAATGGAAATGGGGGTATCGGTTTACGTGAACGGCTTGGCGATGTTGAGATTTCTTCGAATCGGATAACCTTGTTGAATTATCGAACGTACAAGTAAGCGTGATTTTTAAACTGCAGTCCGCTAAAAGAACTGTTCTAACGCAATAGGCATAACATGCAACGTATCTATTTGGATTATAACGCAACAACACCTCTTTATCCCGAGGTGCGGCATGCAATGATGCCTTATCTAACAGAGGTATTCGGCAACAGTTCCAGTATTCATGCTTATGGGCGCGAGGCACGGAATGCGATTGATATCGGAAGGGAACAAGTCGCGGAACTCATCGGCGCGAAAAGCCCGACAGAAATTGTATTCACCGGAAGTGGAACCGAAGCGAATAATCACGCTATCAAAGGGGTGACGGAGCTTCAAAGAAGTCGAGGAAAAGGTAGCCATATCATCACCTCTTCTGTTGAACATCATGCTGTGTTGCATACCTGTCAATATCTTGAGCAACGTGGTTTTGAAGTAACGTATTTACCCGTTTCCCGGTACGGGCGAATTCGATTGGAGCAGCTTCGCGAGGCGATTCGTGAAGAGACGGTGCTGATATCCATCATGCATGTTAATAATGAGAACGGTACCATTCAACCGATTGAAAAGATATCTGAAATCGCTCAAGAGTACGAGATTCCGCTGCATACCGATGCGGTACAATCAGTCGGAAAATTAGATATTGACGTTCAGGCGTTAGGTGTCAATCTACTCTCGCTTTCGGGGCATAAAATTTACGCACCGAAAGGTATCGGTGTGCTTTACATACGTCGAGGTACCCGGTTGGCGAACCTTGTCCACGGTGGTACGCATGAGCGCAACCGGCGTGCTGGCTCGGAGAATGTACCGGCTATCGTCGGACTTGGCGTTGCGGCGGAACTTGCTAACAAAGAACAGAACGATTACGCAGCGCATCTTGATAAGTTAACGCAGCGGTTGCGGCATAGTTTAGATACCCACATTAAAAATATTCACTATAACGGACATCCAGAGCATTGTGCCCCTGGGACTCTCAATGTCTCCTTTGGAAATGTGGAGGGCGAGAGTCTCATTTTACGTTTGGATATGGAGGGTATCTGTGTATCAACTGGTTCTGCGTGTACCTCGGGTTCAATGGAACCGTCGCATGTGCTCGCTGCGCTCGGCTTGCCTCCGAAATTGGCGCAAGGCACAGTCCGGTTTTCACTCGGTAAAGGAACAACGGAAGCCGAGATTGATGCTGTTATTGCAAAATTGCCGAAGGTTATTCAGCAGATGCGAACGTTGTATAGAGGATGACATGCCACAATACGAGATAATGCCCCACGCGAATTCCTGAAGGAATATAGTGGTGAACAGAAATAGAATTAATTTTTTAATAATTTTTGTTGAACCGACTCTAAATAAGATTAAGTTGTTCGAAGAGACGAACTATGAAAAATAAAACGCGGTGTTACTACATTCAATCCGCTCATCGCGGGGCCCGTTTGGACCGGTTTCTTCACAATACCACTGAAGGATTTTCGCGAACCTATCTGCAGAAATTAATTCGTGAAGGTGCTGTAACCGTTAACAGTAAAGTATCAAAACAACCGAGTTATTTGCTCCGGGGTGGCGACAGAATTTATTTCACTGTTCCGCGAACGCGTTCTTTGGCAACGGTACAAGCCGAGGTGATTGCACTTGATATTCTTTATGAAGATAGTCACTTAATTGTCGTCAATAAACCGGCGGGGATGCTTGTTCATCCCACAAATGGTGTTAACACTGGAACGCTCGTCAATGCGCTTCTTGCGCACTGCCCTAATCTTTCTGGTATTGGTGGTGTAGAACGTCCGGGGATTGTGCATAGACTTGACAAGGATACTACGGGTGGACTTGTTGTTGCTAAAGGGGATGTTGTTCACCGGGGACTCTCTCTTCAATTTGAAATGCATACAAGCACGCGATTATATGTTGCAGTCGTGTGCGGAACACCGTTGAAGGAGAAGGGGACGATTGATATGCAAATTGTTCGGAGCCACCGGGACAGGAGGCGGATGACAACGGTGAAAACGGGGGGACGGCGTGCTATTACGCACTATCAGGTATTGGAAAGTTATCAGAAATTTGCGTTTGTTCAACTCAAGTTAGATACCGGAAGACTCCATCAGATTCGGGTACATTTGCAACACATCGGACATCCGGTTGCCGGAGATGCGATTTACGGCGGTGAAAAACGTGCCATGCATGATGCGTGGGCTGATAGTGTTAAGCAGGCACTGGGGCAGTTGAAACGACAGGCATTGCATGCGCAGACTCTTGAGTTCACGCATCCAATTACAAACGAACGTTTAACCTTTTCTGCACCAATATTTAACGATATGCAACGACTTGTTGATGCCTTGCGTGAGGCTTAGTTGAAAATTGAGCGTCATCCGGTGCAATAATTTTAGCAAGCCGACTTACAACTTGGCAAAGAAGTTAAATAACGCGAGAGGCAACCATTAATTTAAGGGGCCTCTCGCGTTGATTTTTATCAATCGTAGTAAAAAATAGCTTTCTATGGATATTCAATCCCTTGTTTGCGGCAGGCCTTCCGAATTTTATTAATCGCCCCGCCAATCTGTTTTCCGTTGCGCGTGACACCAAAAAGATGTTGACTGACGACACGGCGGGAGATTCCCAGAAGATTACCAATTTCTTGCTGAGTTTTGTCTTCGTAGAAGTAGAGTCGAATACACTCAGCTTGGCGTCCGGTCAAATCCTTGGCGATGATTTGACGAATTTGCTTGATAACTTTCCGGCGTTTCGCACGGTATGTCCGCGTATATTTGCTGTCGGGAGGCTGGTACCAGAGATGCTCTTCGTTAGTGAGTCTATCAAAGTATTCGGGTGGAACTGAGAGCTCCCAAAAATCCGGATTGAATTTGGGCATAGCGTAGTCTCCTTCAACTTGAGGTTGAAGGTGCCTATGCCATTTTTTCGTAATTTATGCCTCTATGCAGCTCACAAATTTTGGAGCTGGTTTTCTGACGAGATATTCTTTACATGCTTAAAACTATCAGAAGCAACTAACTATCCTAAACAATACGAAAAATTAATAATAGGCAGAGGCACCTCGCCTAACAATGAATCTTACCTGCCATATGCAGGCTCTTCTAGAGAAGTTTGGGTGAAGTAGCGCTAGATTGACTTTCATAATAGGTACCTCCTTTTAGTTTTGGTTGTCGGTTTATAAAGTTCCAGGGGGCTGACTTGACTTTAAAACATGTTACAGTAAGAAAAGAAAAAAATCAAATTGAAACTTCACGAGATAAACGTTCTCTGGTTTGCTAACATAACAAGCACCTCCTTTTCGGCATAGCGTTACAGGATACCATCATCATAAAAATGATTCGGATGCACTTTTGGGCATTTTGTGCTTTATACTAAGACGTGCATGGATGAGTCCTTCACAAGCCGGTTCTCATCAGTTCGCTAAGGGGGACTGTGAGTCGCTCCGGGGCAGTACCCTGTTCAGATGTTGCTCCCGTTTCCCAGTCGTCCTTGTAGATTTCCATTGTATAGTGGGATTTGAGTGCATCTGTGTAACCGATGTAGTGAAATCTGGCCTTTTCAAAGCATCTGAGAGCTGCATGGTTTTCCGGTGGAACATGTCCTGTGACGTAGACAGCACCTAGTTCCTCAAAAGCGAGATGTACCGCCTCGTCTAGAGCGTCTGCACCGTAGCTGCGTCCACGATAATCTGGCTGAATAACAATAAGTTTGACAGCGACGTTATCTGCTTTAGATTGAAGGATGAGAAATCCAATAAAGGTTTTTGTCCGCTGTATCAGAATAGAGAGAATATGAAATTGCGGATTGGTTATCCAGTTTTGCGAGTCTGCTTGAAAAGTATCAAAGGTAACGCGTCCTGGATATAAGATTTCCCGTATACCTGGCCGATTGATTAAATTCCAAATTCGGCGGATGTCGTTTTTTTCGGTTTGGCGTAGTTGTATCCCGCCGTTATAGCGATATTCGAGTTCGCGCAATTCACTTTGGAGCTCTTCCAAATGTGCTGCGTGCCAGCCAATTTGTGCGTTTGCTGCGCGAACTTTCCGCTGATTCGGCCGTTCCATAAACAGGGCTTGCTTCACCCTATTTTGAAAGTAGACGAGTTTCCGCTCGCTTCTTTTAATGATACGTTGCATGTTCTCAATGGCATTCAGCCATTTTTTTTTCTCATCTTCTGTGGTGTCGTTCTTTTCGGGAAGTACGTTTCCTATCCGGTTTTCGTTCATACCTTCCTTCCTTAAATTTTGAGATGCGGAGGTAACTCTCATATCGTGCTTGTGTAATATTGCCTGTTTCAATGGCATGTTTAACGGCGCATGCTGGTTCGTGCTGGTGCGTACATGCAGCGAATTTGCACTCTGGTATATAAGGGCGCATCTCCGGAAAGTGGATATCTAGTCCTTGTTCTTCGTCAATTTCGAGTAAACCGAGTGTTCTGATGCCGGGCGTATCTGCGACAAACCCTCCAAATTTCAAAGGTAGCAGCGTGACTTCGGTTGTGGTATGTCGCCCTTTATGGACACGTTCATCGACTTCGCCGATACGCAACTGGAGTCCGGGCTGTAGCGCATTGAGCAGGGAGGATTTCCCGACACCTGATGAACCGACAATTGCTGAAATCTTACCGCGCATCACCTGACGCAACCTTTCAATGCCTAAACTCGTTACGGTACTAGTATAAACCACTGTATAGCCTAATTCTTCATATAAATTAAGTTCTCTCTGCACATGCTCTAGTTTCGCCAAGTCGAGTTTGTTAATACAGATAACCGGTATGACACCGGAGGCTTCCGCTGTGACAAGGAATCTATCAAGCATCCGCAGTTTGAGAGCGGGGTACCGTGCCGCGAAAATAATGAGAAGTATTTCAAGATTGGCGACAATGACTTGTCGCCAACCGTCCATGCGAATTCTACCGAATTGGGTATCGCGTGGCAGGATTTCCTCAATGTACCCACTTTCGAATGTGAATGTGGATGAGGAAGTAGAAATTCGCACCCTGTCACCTACTGAAACGATTTCGACGTAAGGCATCTCTCTTGTTTCAGCGAGGCGACGTTTTTCCGCTTGAATGAGATGGTGACGCAGGGAACAAGTATAGCCTTGTTTCCCCACTTGGACTTCGTATGTACTGCCCCCTGCTTTTATCACAATTCCTTCCATAACTACTTGTTCTATACCTCAGGGTTTCGCCAAATAATACGGCCGCGGGTCAAGTCGTACGGGGATAGTTCTACAGTAACCTGGTCGCCTGGGAGCACCCAAATTTTGTGTTTGACCAGTTTGCCGGCAAGGTATGCCACGGCTTTGTAATCATTTTCTAATTTTACGCGAAATAGGTTCCCCGGAAGGGATTCAACTACTTGTCCTGGAACCCGGATTGCGATATTTTTCGCTGATGGTTTAGAGGTTAAACTTTTATTTTTCATCTGTTTGTACCTTTCTTGAATCTCATAATTGGGTTTTAACTTTACTCACTATAACACCGTTTCGGATGCACTTCATTTTAACCGAACTTTGAATAAAAATGTTGACATGTATTTGTAAAAATGTTAAAATAGCCCGAATGGTGGGGTGAAATCTTGTGCTTTTCTGTATTTTACATGTCACAAAATTTACGCCTTACCCAATTTACCGAGGATAATCAGATAGTTCTGTATACAAAAGGAGAGAAGTGTCAATGCAGCAAGCTTTACCGCTTACGCCCTATTCGACCCTTGATGAACAGGTTACTGCAATGGAAGAAGATGGCTACTCGTATTTGCCGCGCGTTATCAATTCGGAGCAACTTACAGAACTTCGCGATGCTATGGATAGGTTGACAGCAATTCCTGAGAGTTTCGACCGGCATAGTGTTCCCCAGAATGGCGAAGGATTCCTTAACAAGCATATTAATAACGCTTTTAATCGTGACCTGGTTTTCCTACAATATCTTGATATGTCCCCTGTTATTGAGTTGGCAGAGGCCGTCCACGGTGAAGATTGTCATGTTATCGGTATGACAGCGTGGATTACTGGCCCGGGCCGCCCGGATCAGGGTTTGCATACAGATTGGTTGCCTATTTCTATCCCGGCGGACGTTTTAGCAGATGCTCGCGTGAAAGTCCCGATTTTCATTACAACGGCGCACTATTACCTTGACAATCTTTATGAAGAACTAGGCCCGACAAAATTTGTTCCGGGGAGCCATCTTTCGGGGTGCAGGCCTGATGGAGAAACCCGGTGGAAAGGTGCCGAAGAACAGAGCATTCTCTGCAAGGCCGGCGACGTAGTACTTTTCCGGAGTGAAGTATGGCATAGAGGCACCGCCAATCGTAGCCAACAGACCCGGTATCTGTTGCAGGTACATTATGCGAATCGGATGATAACTCAGAAATTTCCACCTTACTTGAACCGATTTCAGTTTAATGATGCTATCTTGGAACAGTCAACGGAACGGCAGATGCGGTTACTGGGGAACCACCGCCCTGGGGCTTACGATTAATTTTAATGCCGCAACTTAACGTTAGAAGCGAGGCGCCCAACGGCAGAATTATTGTTCTAGCTTTGATTCTCGCTTTCCTTTGGGGTGGGAACTCGCTATCCATTAAAGTCAGTTTGGCCGATTTTCCTCCCTTGGTACTCGCATTTTTTCGCTTTGGATTAGGGTTAGCCGCTGTAGGGGGCTGGGCTCTTTATCAAGGCATCTCCCTTCGGCTACGCCCTGGCGAGTTTCCGCGCTTACTCCTGCTTACTTTGATTTTTCTTCTGCAAATTGTGGCATTGAATATCGGTACCTTGTTCACAACCGCCTCGCGCTCAACGATTCTTATTAATGCGTATCCCTTTTTTACAGCACTGTTTGCACATTTCTGGATTCCAGGCGAACGACTCACCGGATTAAAAACACTGGGAATTCTAATTGCTTTCAGCGGTGTCTTTGCCACTTTTTTTCCGAACTTGCAACAAGCCCCTAGGGGCGAAAACTTCCTCTTAAAGGGTGATCTTATCGTTCTTATCAGTGGATGTTTTTTGGGGCTACGCGTTGTTGTCACAAAACTGATGATTCAGTCGATTCATCCATACCGTTTGCTCGTTTGGATGCTATCCTTGGGCCTTCCAGGCTTTTTAGGGTTGAGTTTTCTCTTAGAAGGCGGAAAGGCTTCCCGATTTTCCGTCGCGGGGCTCGCTGCGCTCTTCTATCAAGGTGGCGTTATTGCCGGTTTCTGCTATTTGGCTTGGACGACTATTCTTGAACGTTATAGCGCGAGCAAACTTGTTGTGCTTTTTTTCGCAACACCTCTCGCAGGTGTGTTGCTGAGCCACTTACTTTTAGGGGATGAATTGACGTTGAGCCTGTTGACGGGTTCAGCATTGGTGGCAGCCGGTATTTATCTTGTAAATTTTCGACGGTGATGTTTTCATGCCGGCTGATGCCTTTAGGATTTTCTATTCATAGATTTGGTATCCATCGCAGGATAGATTTCAATATCGGAACGCGTTATGAGCTTCCCGACATAGTAGGTTAGCCATGTTCCACAGACTTCAATAGACATTAACTCCTCGTCTTTGGTGATATACTCGTGAAGTACTACCGTGAATTCCTCCGGTTGTCCTTGTGCTTTGGTAACGATAAGCGTTGCTTGAACAACCTCCTGCCGACTGAATTCGGATGCTATCTCCTCATCTCCATTATCTGGATTGGGATAATAGAGCGTCATCATATCGGGCAGTGGCTCACCAAGCTCCTCCTCACCATCAATAATCCATCTCGAAATTTCGTACTCGTCCTTCATTCCCGCGATATGATCTGCTCCGATAACGACTTCATTTTCCACATCTTGGATATGATACATGTAGCGTAGGAGCCCCTCACCCACGTACTTCTTCGCGAGGCTGAGCTTAAAAGCGTGTGAAGTATCACCGGTTTCTTCGTATGTCGTGATATCGGAAAGTTCAATGATGCTGTCGATTGGAATGTCGACGAGTTCATGCCGTTCTGGATTTTTCGTCTCAACTGTTTTCCGTTTACCAAATAGAGATTTTCCGTTTTTTCTAGCAAAAAATGCCATTTTCCTACCTACGTTGTTGTAAGACAAATTCGTGTATCTCTGCCGTAGGGCAGAGATACGATGTTCACCTATTGCCTTTTTCTATGTTAGAAATAGCCCTTATTATACATTACCACGAAAATACCCCCAACAATGATAAGACTGCCGAATATAAGAAGGAACCATGTTCCGCCGGAGGTTTTCTTTTCTACAATCTCTCGCCTTACTGGTGGAGCACGGGATACTGTGCTAGTACTTTCGGGGCTGTTGGAAGAAGCGATGAGCTCTTGTTTGATGGCTTTTTCATTGGGCAGCTCTTCAACTGTAAAGCTGACAGCATTCTCTCCATAAAACTCATCACGATTCTTTTCAACGTAACTTTCGGTGTAGTCTTCATCGCGATTGGTGCCCGGGTCAACGTAGTTCGAATTGGGTTCAATGCCTTGGTTTTCGTAGTACTCCTTATAATATTCGTACTCTGCCTGTTTTTTGGCATCCCAATGTGACTTGTCATAATGTGGATGATGGTAGTGCCACAAGTAACTACGGCGGATTGCATGATTGTAATAATCGTGGAAATATATGCCGTACAGGAGGTTATTAAACGCCATGGAGGCACCTAAGCTGTACATTGGATAAGTAGCGATGGGATAATGCATCCGGAAGTTGTCGCCGTTAATAGTCTCCCGTGCGTCGCGCCGGGCACGGGCGGTTTGACGATTTGCTACTCTGACTTGTCGTTTCAGATTGCGATTCTTTGCTTTGAGTTGTCGAACCTGTCTTCGATTTTGTGAAGTAGCTTTCCGTTGTTGGTTGCTTGTTGCACTTGTAGTTCTTCCGGTTGCGGAATTTACACGGTTCGTCATTGGGCGAGTTGTTGTACTCGCACGGTTCGTCGCTGTCTGCTTTTGACGGGCTGTCGTACTCGCACGTGCCCTGGTACTTCGTGTCCGCATACGTGTAGAGGTGCTGCCCGTTGAGCGGGTATTACTGAAGCTCCTACTGCTCGAGCGTTTCGGTTTGCTATAACTGCTACGGCTAGAACTACGGCTAGAACTACGGCTAAAACTACGGCTAGAACTGCGGCCGCCGCGCCGGCTTTCTACCTCTTCTGGCGCGAGACTAAGTAAAAACAGGACTATGACACTTAAAATCCATATTTGTTGAAGTTTTCGTTTCATCTGATTACCCTCATTACTGTTGTTCCTAAACCAAAAAGTCTAGAAAATTTGACAAAAGGTATCTAACTTTGTTATACTATATAAATGTAACGGGTATGTGCCTGTAGCTCAGTTGGATAGAGCGTCAGCCTCCGGAGCTGAAGGTCGGGCGTTCGAGTCGCCCCAGGCACGTGATAATTCCCTTCGCCTGCGAACCTGAACTAACGTGCTAACTTTTGTTTATAATAACATGGTTTGAGAGTAAATGTCAAGAAAAAATTGGGGTTCAGGAATTCAGTGAGGCGATTTGTGAATCCCTCTGGATTTTAACAGCATGATGTTCAGTTTTTTGGAAAGGCGTTACAGTCTGTCGACAAAGTGAAGTGGCTGAAAGAAAGGATTTTTCATCATGGGGCTTGATGTACGAGATTCAAAGTTGTTGAACTTAGTTGATGCCGATGAGGTTGTTGAACAATTGGCGACTGGATGTCAATTTACGGAAGGGCCTGTTTGGAATTCCGGGGGAAAATTTTTGCTATTCAGCGATATTCCCGCGAACGCTATGAAGAGATGGGAGGCGTCATCAGGAGCGAGCATCTATCGCGCTCCGTCAGGAAAATCAAACGGACTCACCTACGATAAGCGGGGATGCCTCATTGCTTGTGAACATGCGAATCGCCGCGTTTCCCGAACAACAGCGGATGGCGATGTCCTCACAATCGCATCGCACTATCAAGGCAAACGTCTGAATAGCCCGAACGATGTTATCGTCAAATCGGATGGGAGTATCTATTTCACGGACCCGCCCTATGGACTAACTTCTGCGTATGGTGTCGATGCAGAAAAGGAACTTGATTTTCAAGGTGTATACCGCTTGTCGGCTGATGGTGCTACGTTAACACTCCTTATTGATGATTTTGAGCGGCCCAACGGCCTCTGCTTTTCTCCCGACGAGTCTATACTTTACATTAACGACACAGAACGGATGCACGTTCGGGCATTTGATGTCCGTGCTGATGGGACGATTACGAATGGGCGCTTGTTTGCGTTAGAAGAAGGTGATAACGGTAAACCGGACGGCATGAAGGTAGATAGCCAAGGGAATATCTACTTAACTGGCCCTAATGGGATTTGGGTTTTCTCTGTAGATGGTAAACATCTTGGCGTAATTCTTGTCCCGGAGCGTGCAGCGAATCTAGCTTGGGGTGGAGACAATTGGAACAGCCTCTTTATCACAGCTACGACTTCTGTCTATCGGCTTGAGTGCAAGATAAGAGGAGTTGTGGTTCCTTAAATGAGAATTAATATCAAACGCGTTGATAAAACGCTTCCGTTACCAAAATATGAGACTGTCGGGGCGGTTGGCTTCGATCTGCTCTGTCGTGAGGCGGCTGAAATCTCGCCTCGGCACATCTGCCTGATACCCGCGAATATCATTGTTGAAACACCACCTGGCTATATGTTAATAGTATGCCTACGGAGCAGCACGCCAAGAAAATATGGCTTACTAATGCCACAAGGTTTGGGTGTCGTTGATACCGACTATTGTGGAGAAGATGACGAGCTAAAAATTCAGGTTTATAATTTTACTAACACGCCTACCGCTGTGGAGAAGGGTGCCCGAATCGCGCAGGCTGTTTTCGTCCGTGTAGATAGGGCAGATTGGAACGAAGTTGAACGGATGACATCCCCCTCCCGGGGAGGCTTTGGCAGTACAGACTTATAGTATGCGGCAATATTTGGATGGACTCCAGCAGATATTAGACACAGGAATTGAACGGGACGGTAGAAACGGTGTAACTCGTGCGCTTTTTGGGATGCAGATGCGGTACGATTTGGCGGATGGGTTTCCTGCGGTAACGACTAAGAAACTTGCGTTTTCTTCTGTAAAAGCTGAACTTTTAGGATTCCTGCGTGCATATGACAGTGTCCATCAGTTTCAGAAACTGGGTACAAAGATATGGAATGCGAACGCTGACGCCTGGGGGAGGGACGGAGCCCTCGGCAGAATTTATGGCGTTCAGTGGCGGCAGTGGCATACAAAAAACGGTCCGCTTGATCAGCTTGCCCAGGTGATTGAAGAACTGAAGGCAAACCCTAATAGCCGTCGACATGTGGTGACTGCTTGGAATCCGGGCGAATTAAATGAGATGTCATTACCACCGTGTCACATGTTTTTTCAATTCTTTGTTGCTGAAGGCAAATTATCGTTGCAAATGTATCAACGCAGTTGTGATATGTTCCTTGGCGTGCCGTTTAATATTGCTTCTTATGCCATGCTTTTGTGCATGGTGGCGCAAGTGACAATTCTTGAACCTCATGAGTTTATTCTTACTTTAGGGGATGCACATATCTATCGAGCGCATTTTGAGCACGTGAAAAAGCAACTTCAGAGAAAGCCTTTATCCTTACCGAAACTTGTACTAAATCATAAGGTTAAATCAATAGATGATTTCAAAATGCAAGATATTCAACTAAAGGCTTACCAACACCATGGTACCCTCCCGGCGCCTCTCATTATATAGATTTGATGTGAGTATACGAAACGTGTTAATTTCAATGATTGCAGCAATTGACAAAAATCGACTCATCGGCAATGGGCCCGATATCCCTTGGCAAATGCCTGCTGACAGGAGGCATTTTCGGCGTATGACGTTGGGAAAGCCAGTTGTTATGGGACGGAAAACTTTTGAAACCCTCAAAAGTCCCTTAGGGAAGCGACTGAACATTATCCTTACCTTCAACAAGAACTATCGAGTTACTAACCACATTCATCGGAAGAGTTGTGTCGTTGTCCATTCCATGGATGAGGTATTGGATGTTGCGGGGGATTGCGAAGAACTTATGATATGTGGTGGTGCGCCGATTTATGAAACGTTTTTACCTTATGCTCACCGCCTCTATCTTACACAAATCCACCACGTCTTTGAAGGGAATGTGTATTTTCCTGCATTTGATATGGCGGAATGGCAAGAAGTCAAGCGGATTGACAGACAATCGCATCAGAAAAACCCGTACCCCTACAGTTTCATTTTCCTAGAACGTTCACTGTAGAAATGGCCAACGTTGATTTTTGGGTGGCTGAGAATGGGGTAACAACAAAAAGTTCGCGCTGCAAATTCGTATGAGTACTTTTCAATAATGACGCTATGGAAACCTTTACAATAGCAAACGGTGATATCTACACACCTAAGCATCATGCTCAAGGTAACATCGTTATACAAGACGGTACAATATTGGAAGTAACAACATCAGAAGCTGCAGTATGTAGTACTTCCGAGGTAATTGATGCTACCGGTTGCAAAATTATTCCGGGGCTCATAGATGCTCTCGTACACGGTGGTGGTGGGGTTGATACGATGACTGGGCAGGTAGAAGACGTACGCGACATTGCCCGTGTGCACGCGGCCGCGGGGGTTACCTCACTTGTTCTAGGGATTTCCTCTGGGAGCATGGAGCAGATTAACCGTTCGCTGAAAGCGATAGCGTATGTGGTGGACTCTCCGGTTGAAGAAGGTGCTCGTATTTTAGGTTCTTATGTAGAAGGAAAATTTGGGAGTCTTGCCAAAAACGGTGCACAGGAGGCAAAGTACATTACGCCGCCGAATTTTGAAGAGTTCCATACTATGTGGGCTGCTTCGGAGGGAACCTTAAAAGTCATCTCTGTTGCCCCCGAAAATGATATCGGAGCTACAACAGCGTCGCAATTTCAATTTATTAGGCATCTTGCTACCAACCGCGCGGAATCTTACAACAACATCGTTATCGCTATGGGGCATACGAATGCAACTTACGAACAAGCGATGGGGGCAATTGATGCCGGAATAACGCGGGCTACGCATACATATAACGCCATGAGCGGTATGCATCACCGAAATCTTGGGGCATTGGAAGCAGTTTTTGAGCATAAAGATATTCATGCTGAGCTTATTGTTGATGAACAGCATGTTCATCCTTTTTGGGGGACTGCTTTGATTAGCAGAAAGGGGATACACAATGTTGGCTTGATTACGGATTGTACCGAGCTGGCAGGCGTCCCGTCTGAAGTTTGGCAGGCTAATGCTGCTTATGTTCCAGAATTTGATGCTTACCTGTTGGACAACTCCTTATCGCAAGGCGTTGATAAATATATAAAAAAAGGGGCTATGTGGCTGGATGTTGGGAAACCGACTGAGCGGCTCGCCGGTGCGAACATAACCCTTATGGATGGAATCCGAAACGTTATGAGCTGGGGATATTCCTTAGAGGATACTTTAACAATGGCGACGTTAACTCCGGCTCAAAATTTGGGTGTCGCTGAGCGGATTGGTTCAATTGAACCCGGTAAAGCAGCCGATCTTGTTATCCTTGATAAAGATTTGAACGTCCGGGACGTATTTATTCGTGGTAACTGTCAGCGAGGGAATTAGTTTTTTCATAAAACCCTGCGCACCAATTCTAAAATATAGGAAAATTCGGGCTTTATTTTGCAAAAAACGGATTTTTTTGATTTTTTTCAAGAAAAATTTGACACCTTTCAGATTTTGTGGTATAATTACCCTTTGTGGCAAACGCAATAAATCTTTTTGGTTCTTTACTGTAAGGACTAGAAAAGGGGCAATGATATCGGAAGCATTCTAACGTTGATTCCAAATTTTACGTTAATTTGTTTTGTTGCAGGTGTTGGGTGGGCTGAAAATTTATTTTACCAAGAGTGTCTTGGGTTTTCGTCTGCACAAAGCGTATTTTGAATCTACACGCTGCGATTGGCTGCCCCGGGCGGGGCTTTTTTATTTCATGCTGATAGAGTGGATGGGAAGTTTCGGAACGCTTCCTCCGATAAGCCGATTAGGGTATGATTTCTGTAACAAGGTTAGTTCTACATTCATGTTAAAGTTTATAGTAAGGAGAGTGCTCTCCGGGTACCACTTGGATTGAGCCAGACGAGAGAATGCCAACAATTAATCAGTTAATTAAAAAACCGCGCAAGAAGTACCGTAAGAAGACAAAGTCTCCTGTGCTTCAGGAGTGTCCACAGCGTCGTGGTATCTGTTTACAGGTAAAAACGGTAACGCCGAGTAAGCCGAATTCGGCTTTGCGCAAAGTTGCTCGTGTCCGGTTCACTACCGGCTATGAAGCAACCTGTTATATTCCGGGCATCGATCACAATTTGCAAGAGCACTCAGTCGTTTTAGTCCGTGGCGGCCGCGTCAAAGACCTTTCTAACGTTCGTTATCACATTGTTCGTGGCAAGTTAGATACGGCGGGTGTCGATGACAGGCGGCAGGGGCGTTCAAAATACGGTGCGAGGAAGCCATAGAACGCATTTGGTGGAGGAGCAAGAGATGCCGAGACGTGGAAACGTGACTAAGCGCGATGTTAGCCCTGATGCGACTTACAGCAGTAAGCTGGTATCGAAATTTATCAATAGCCTCATGTTAGATGGAAAAAAGAGCACTGCCCAGCGTATCCTATATGAGAGTTTTGAGATAATTGCAGAGCGAGCGAAGGAAGATGGGTTCGTCGTGTTCCAGAAAGCAATTAATAATGTGAAACCGGCGTTAGAAATTCGCCCGCGGCGCGTCGGGAGTCAAACCTATCAAGTCCCAATTGATGTCAAGGCAGAACGTAAAACCCGACTCGCTTTTAGTTGGATTATCCAATCTGCCCGAAGACGTGGTGAAAAACGCATGGCACAACGCCTTGCGGGAGAATTGATAGACGCAGCAAAAAACGATGGCGGCGCAATCCGTCGTAAACAAGAACAGCATCGAATGGCAGAAGCGAATAGAGCCTTCGCGCATTACCGGTGGTAACAGGAATCTCCCGAGCGGGAGTGAGCCTTCTTAAAAGGACAAAAAATCGTGGCAGCTAAGAAGCACAAAAATCAACCGCGTTTAGATTTGCCGAATATGCGAAATATAGGCATCATGGCGCATATTGATGCGGGGAAAACGACTGTAACTGAACGCATCTTGTACTATACTGGACGTGTTTACCGTCTGGGTGAAGTTGATGATGGAACAACTACGATGGATTGGATGGTGCAAGAACAGGAACGTGGCATTACGATTACTGCCGCCGCTACAGCCTGCCAATGGAAAGAGCATCACATTAACATCATTGATACTCCAGGCCACATTGACTTTACTGTTGAAGTAGAACGTTCTCTTCGCGTTCTTGATGGTGCAGTTGCCGTTTTTTGTGCTGTCGGAGGCGTTGAACCGCAATCTGAAACGGTGTGGCGGCAAGCAGATAAGTATAACATTCCGCGCATAGCATTCGTTAATAAAATGGATAGAACTGGAGCTGATTTCTTCCGCACCGTTGAAATGATGGAAGAGCGCCTGGGAGCAACAGCCATCCCCGTTCAGATTCCTATCGGGTCAGCGGAACAGTTCAAAGGCATCGTAGACCTCATTTCAATGAAAGGACAGCTATGGGATGAAGGGAGCCTCGGTGCCGTTATTCATGAAACAGATATTCCCAAAGAGATGGAAAACATGGCAAGTGAGTACCGTGAACGCTTGCTCGATGCCATCGCTGAATCGGACGATGAGCTGCTCGTCAAATTCTTAGATGATGCCGAATTATCACCAGCAGAAGTTAAAGCCGGAATCAGAGCCGCCGCGCTGAGTGGTAAGGTTGTCCCTGTTCTCTGTGGTACCGCTTTAAAAAATAAAGGTGTCCAACCTCTCTTAGATGGCATTGTTTCCTACCTGCCGGCTCCTACAGATGTACCACCGGTGATAGGATTTAATCCAAAAACAGAAGAGGAGCAGATACGTCATGCCGACAATGAAGAACCCTTCTGTGCGTTAGCTTTCAAAATTACTACCGACCCGCACGTTGGAAAACTCACTTACCTACGTGTCTATTCAGGTATGCTAAAGAAAGGCGATACGGTTTATAATGGCAAGCGAGGTAAGTATGAACGGATTGGGCGTTTGATGCAGATGCACGCCAATAAGCGAGAGGAAGTGACATCAATTACTGCTGGAGATATTGCTGCTGCAATTGGATTAAAAGAACTCTCCACTGGTGATACCATCTGTGACCCAAAATCGCATATTACCTTGGAAAACGTGGTATTTCCATCACCGGTTATGTCCGTGGCAGTGGAACCTCGCACCCAATCGGATATTGATAAATTGAACCTTGCGCTATCAAAGCTGGCGGAGGAAGATCCAACGTTTAAGGTTCACCAAGATACCGATACGGGACAGACATTGCTCTCAGGTATGGGGGAACTGCATCTGGAAATCATTGTTGACCGGCTCGTACGCGAATTCAGCGTATCCGCAAATGTGGGTAACCCCGAGGTGGCGTATCGTGAAACAATCCGGAAGCGGGTTAAAGCGACAGGGCGTTTTGTACGCCAATCCGGTGGCAGAGGGCAATTCGGGCATGTTGTGATTGAAGTGGAACCTCTTGAAAAAGGGAGCGGTTTTGAATTTATCGACGGAACGAAGGGTGGCGTTATTCCACAGGAGTACATTCCATCAGTCAAAAAGGGTATTGAGAATGCTATGAATATTGGTATTTTAGCGGGGTACCCTATTGTTGATGTCGCTGTGAAGTTGGTAGACGGAGCACACCATCCTGTGGACTCTTCAGAAATGGCATTTGGGATTGCGGGTTCGATGGCATTTAAAGATGCGGTGAAACGAGCAAATCCGGCCCTCCTGGAACCGATTATGGACGTTGAAGTTATTGTTCATGACGAATACCTGGGTAAAGTTATTGGGGACCTTAACGCTCGGCGCTCTCAAATCCGTGAAACCGAAATCCAAGGAAAAGCTCGGAGCCAAATCATCCACGTTGATGTTCCTCTTTCGGAAATGTTCGGGTATGTTAAAACTCTTCGCTCCCTTACCCAAGGGAGAGCCAACTATTCTATGGAGTTTTCGCATTATAGTGAAGTCCCCACCAGTGTGATGGACGACTTAATTTCTAAATAGAATCTATTTGGGATTCCTAACTTTTACTGCGCTTTTCTAAAGAATTAAACTTTTTTAGTGAGACGCGATGGAGTTCGCACAAAAATGGCTAAGGAAACGTTTGAAAGGACGAAGCCACACGTTAACATTGGAACTATTGGCCACGTTGACCATGGGAAGACAACGCTCACGGCGGCAATTACTATGGTGCTTTCCAATCTTGCTAGCAAAGACTACGTCATGACCTATGACGAAATTGACAAGGCACCGGAGGAAAAAGAACGTGGTATCACGATTAACACAGCTCACGTTGAGTACGAAACAGACAATCGGCACTATGCTCACGTTGATTGCCCCGGCCACGCAGACTATATCAAAAACATGATTACCGGTGCCGCACAAATGGATGGTGCGATTCTGGTTGTGTCAGCGGCTGATGGGCCGATGCCGCAAACTCGTGAACATGTCCTTCTTGCACGGCAGGTTAATGTCCCCTCTCTAGTTGTTTTTCTCAACAAGGCAGACATGGTGGATGACGAAGAACTCATTGAACTTGTTGAATTGGAAGTCCGTGAATTGCTGACAGAGTATGAATTTCCGGGCGATGATGTTCCGATTATCGGGGGTTCTGCACTTCAAGCGATGGAAGCTGCTGGTAATCCTGACAGCGCCGCGTGCAAACCTATCCGGAATTTAATGCAATCCGTTGATGAATACATTCCGGAGCCGGTGCGGGATATAGAAAAGCCTTTCCTGATGCCGATAGAGGATATTTTTACGATTAGTGGGCGCGGTACCGTTGTTACCGGACGCGTTGAACGCGGAATCATTAACGTCGGAAATGACGTTGAAATTATCGGACTCAGTGAAACCCAAAACACTGTTGTGACTGGCGTTGAAATGTTTCGAAAATTTCTAGATGAAGGACGGGCCGGCGATAATATTGGTGCTTTACTGCGAGGTATAGATAGGGATGAAGTTGAACGTGGACAGGTGTTGGCTATTCCTGGAACGGTTACACCGCACACGAAGTTTGAAGCCGAAGCTTACATCCTAACGAAGGAAGAGGGTGGACGCTGGAATCCTTTCTTTACTGGATACCGCCCGCAATTCTATTTCCGTACAACGGACGTGACTGGCAAAATGGATTTGCCTGAGGGCATTGAAATGATTATGCCCGGGGACAATGCACAGATTACCGTTGAACTGTCGAAACCGATTGCTATGGAAGAGCAACTCCGATTTGCAATCCGGGAAGGCGGCCATACTATCGGGGCAGGTGTTGTTTCCAAAATTCTCGAATAAATTGCCATTTACCCCTTTTGCCTGAAAGCAAAAGGGGTTTGTGACAATCAAAGAGGAACAGAATGGACAATCAAAAAATTCGTATTCGGCTTAAAGCTTTTGACTATCGATTGTTAGACTTGTCGTCGAAGCAGATAGCCGATACAGCTAAACGCACGGGAGCCGCTGTCTCCGGACCGATTCCGTTGCCGACGAAGAAGCATATCTATACTGTTCAACGCTCAACCTTCAAAGATAAAAAATCGCGTGAACAATTTGAGATGCGAATTCATAAACGGTTGTTGGATATTCTAGAAACCACACCCAAAACCGTTGACGCGCTCATGCGATTGGACCTGCCCGCAGGGGTTGATGTGAAAATTATTCTTTTGTAGGAGTATTTGACGATGGTTAATGGGATTATTGGACGAAAAATCGGGATGACTCAGGTTTTTGAGGAATCAGGGAAAGTAGCGCCTGTTACAGTGATTGAAGCCGGCCCATGTCCGATTGTCCAACTCAAAACGAAAGAAAAAGACGGGTATCAAGCGGTACAACTTGCCTTCGGGAAACATAAGGAAAGCCGGACGAATAAACCAAAGCTGGGACATTTCTCCAAGGCACAACTCGATTCAATGCCAATCCTCCGGGAATTCCGGGTGAACAGCCTTAATGATGTATCGGTAGGCAGTACCGTAGATGTAAACCTCTTTTCCGAAGGGGAGCTCGTTGACGTAACAGGCACCTCGAAAGGGCATGGTTTTTCTGGCGTTGTGAAACGTTGGAAATTCGCAGGTGGAAGGAAAAGCCACGGGGGCGAACAAGATCTTCGCCGGCCAGGCTCTATCGGTGCGAGCGCGACACCATCACGCGTTTTTAAAGGGAAACGGATGGCAGGACGTTCCGGTGCTAAACGGCATACCGTGCAAAATTTATCAATTATCCAAGCCGATGCCGAAAGGAATTTGCTTGTTGTCAAAGGTGCAGTCCCTGGGCCAAAGAACGGACTCCTACTAATCAGGAAGGCCTCCAAAACTGCGATGGGGAGCTGATATTCATCAGTCCTATATATAGAGAGGGAGAATAGGTGATGTCAACTTTGGATGTCTACAACCCCACGGGAGATGTTATACGGGAAAAGGAATTAGCAGCGGCCTTCACTGATGCTCAGGTAAATGTCCCTATCATTCATCAGTGTGTTGTTGGGTACCTTGCTAATCAGCGCCAAGGCGATGCTTCCGCAAAAAGTCGTAGTGAAGTTAAAGGGAGTGGGAGAAAATTATACCGCCAGAAAGGCACAGGCAGAGCGCGGGTAGGAAACGCTAAATCTCCAAACCGCGTCCATGGGGGCGTAGCCTTCGGACCGAAACCTCGAAGTTACCGGAAATATACGCCTAAGCGGGTACGCCGCCTTGGATTACATAGCGCACTTGCAGACCGGTTTCAAAATCAGCAATGTATTCTTGTTGAAGATTTTACGCTTGAACGGCCACGTACAAAGGACATGGTGAACTTGTTGAGAGCAGTGAATGCCGAAGGAAAGGTGCTTATTGTACTTGACGAACATTATCCGAATATTCACCTTTCTGTCCGGAATATCCCACACGTCAATAGCTGTACGTGGAATATGCTCAATATTTACCAAGTCATGTGGCATGACACGCTGATAATTACCGAGAATGCCGTCGATAAGCTGCAAGCTAAATTCGTTAAACCTAGTTCAGAAGAGGAGCATGTCCTCGATTCTTCCGCGGAAGTCTCCAATAAATAAGAATAATTTTGTTAGTGAACCTTATGTCGCAAATTTGCATAGTCCATGTAAAAGAGAAGTATTATGAACGACGTATACCAGATTATATTACAACCGCAGATTACGGAAAAAAGCACTGTCCTCCGTGAGTCTAACAAATACGTTTTTGTTGTGAATAAAAATGCGACGAAAATCCAGATTCGCCAAGCTGCTGAGCAATTATTTGATATCAAAGGGGAGATTGTCAACATTCGTACCATGCAGGTTCACGGAAAACCGAAAGGGAAGATGCTCCGTTATCAGCAAGGGCGCCGTCCACATTGGAAGAAAGCGATTATTACGCTAAGGAAAGGCGCGAGCATCCAGGTGTTTGAAACTATTTAATGGTTTTCGTGGTTCCCTTGCCTCCGAAAATGCATTGGTGGATTAGATAAGTACATTTGGAGAAAAAATGCCTAAGACATATTCACCTGTAACGCCAAGTCGCCGGTTTATGACCGGGTATATCTTTGACGAGATTACCCGAAGTAAGCCCGAAAAATCGCTCGTCAAAGGGACTAAACAGAAGGCGGGGCGCAACGCCACGGGGCGCTTAACGGTTCGACGTCGCGGTGGGGGACACAAACGCCGATACCGGATTATTGATTTCAAACGAGATAAGTTTGGTATCCCCGCCAAAGTTGCATCCATTGAATATGACCCGAATCGCTCCGCGCATATCGCCCTCCTTCACTATGCTGATGGTGAAAAACGGTACATCCTTGCTCCTGTTGGCCTCCAAGTTGGCGACAGGCTAAATTCAGGCCCATCCTCAGAGATTCACGTCGGAAATGCCTTGCCACTTGAAAATATTCCGCTCGGTTCTTCCATCCATAATATAGAGATGCGGCCCGGTAAAGGCGGCCAGCTAGTGCGAAGTGCAGGCGGCGCTGCCCAACTCGTTGACAAGGAAGGGAAATATGCGAGGATTCGCCTCCCGTCCGGGGAAATTCGTCTTATCTCTGTCAAATCCATGGCAACTCTCGGACAAGTCGGAAATGTTGGGAAGATTGTCATTGGCAAGGCGGGACGTTCTAGATGGTTAGGAAAACGCCCAAAGGTGAGAGGGGTGGCGATGAACCCGATTGACCATCCGCATGGCGGGGGTGAAGGGAAGAGTTCTGGTGGAAGACACCCGGTGACACCCTGGGGCGTTCCGACAAAAGGGTATAAAACGCGAAACCCAAAGAAGAAATCAAGTCGCTATATTGTTGGAAAGCGGAAATAGAGGAGGAACGCAATGCCGCGTTCAATTAAAAAAGGACCTTATCTTGACCTCAAACTTGAAAAAAAGATAGCCACCATGGAGCAATCTGGGACTAAACGGGTTATTCGCACGTGGTCCCGCCGCTCAACGATTACGCCTGAATTGGTTGGGCACACATTGGCAATTTATAATGGGAAAAAATTTTTCCCAGTCTACATAACCGAGAACATGGTAGGGCATAAACTTGGCGAGTTCGCGCCAACTCGAACCTTCCGTTCTCACACCGGTGGTTCAAGAAGGTAATTTCGTATGGCTCGTTATTATGGTAAGTTTGCCTCAATTCCATCATTAGGTTCAACGCTACGGACTTCTTAAGGAAACCAACGTTGAGCCTGAACGCCCGACATTTGAGCGTGCGGCTACTTGTGACGAATCAACAGCGTTCGATTCGAGTAAGTAATACGAAAGGTTAGGAGAATCTTGATGGAAGCTAAAGCTAGAATTCGGAATGCATCGGTAGCCCCGCGGAAAGCCCGTTTAGTTGCCGATCTTATCCGCAATCAATATGTTGAGGATGCGTTAAATCAATTACGTTTTACTCATAAAGCCGCGTCGCCCGTGATTTACAAGTTGATTCAGTCAGCTGCTGCGAATGCACAATATCAAGAGCCGAGCATTGATGTAGCAAGTTTGTATGTAAAAGAGATTCGCGTGGATGAAGGCGTGACGCGGAAATGGATACGTCCCCGGGCACGAGGTATGGCAAACCGAATTTTAAAACGGCATAGTCATATCACCGTCGTCCTTGATGAGGAGAGTCTTGAAGATGGTGAGTGATATGTTAACAACTTCACGTGCTCGAGCAGCCCGCACAATTCAACCACCGGGCCTCCGAATTCGTGAGGGGAAATAGTATTAATAGGAGGTTTGCGTGGGACAAAAAACTCACCCGCGTGGATTACGTTTGGGAATCATTGAGACGTGGGATTCAAAGTGGTATAGCGAACGGGATTATGCACGATGGCTCCATGAAGATCTTCAAATTCAGGGGTTTGTCAAAAGACAGTTGGCGCGTGCAGGGGTTTCACGAATTGAAGTTGAACGCGTTGCTGACCGTTGCAGTATTAATATCCACACGGCTCGCCCCGGGATTGTGATTGGACGCCGTGGTGCGGAGGCAGAAAAATTACAGGCTGAATTAGGTAAACACGTTGGACATCCGGTAACCATTAAAGTCTCTGAAATTAAGCAGCCGGAGTTAGATGCGCAGCTTGTCGCTGAAACGGTGGCAACGCAGTTGGAACGACGCGCACGATTTAAACAGGTAATGCGCCGGAATATCTCTGTTTCCGTCCAAGAAGGGGCATTAGGTGTCAAAATTATGGTTAGCGGGCGACTTGATGGAAATGAGATAGCTCGTACCGAATCTAGTATTGAAGGACGTGTTCCCCTCCATACGCTTAGGGCTGAAGTTGATTATGGCTTCGCTGAGGCAAATACTACCTATGGTAAAATTGGGGTAAAAACCTGGATTTTCAAAGGTGAAATCATTGGTGTCCCTGAAAAATTAAAGGGTTCAATTCCCTCACGTTCGCAATCAAGACGGCGTGAAAACACTGGCTTCCAGCGCTCAAATCGCCCGCGATCCCAAAATCAGCGTTCACAACAACAGAGTGGACGTGGACGAAGCAGAGGCGGTGGACGAACCCAACAGAGTAGGGGCAGAACCCAAAATAGGAATCAGTAGGATTGCAGTAATCTGGAAATTCGTCAAGTTTAGAGGAGATTCAATATGTTAATGCCGAAACGTGTGATGCACCGGAACGTGCACCGCGGAAAACGTCGTGGTAAGCCGATTCGCGGTTCAAGAATTAGCTTCGGCGAGTACGGCTTGCAAGCGATGGAAGCTGGCTGGATAACAAGTAACCAGATTGAGGCTGCACGAATAGCGATTACCCGGTATGTTCGTCGCGGCGGAAAGGTTTGGATTAAAATCTTCCCGCATAAACCCGTCAGCAAGAAACCTGCTGAAACGCGGATGGGCAGTGGAAAAAAAGGCCCGCCTGAATACTGGGTTGCTGTCGTCAAACCGGGCAGAATTATGTACGAATTAAGTGGTGTTTCGCTTGAAGATGCAAAAGGGGCAATGGAACGCGCTTCCCATAAATTGCCAGTTAAAACCAAATTCGTTGCACGTGAAGGATAATCTCGTAAAGCGCCTTTGCAATTTTTGCGGCCTGGGTGGAGTTGTGCAATACGCGAGGAGGTGGAAAAGATGAAAGCTGTTGAGCTACAAAGCAAGACAACAGCGGAATTGGAAGGTGACTTGGCAGCGCTCAAAGAGAATCTGTTTAACCAACGATTCCGAAGTATCTTGGGACAATTAGAAGATACGACGCGTATTGGTAAAATCCGTAAGGATATCGCGCGTTTGAAAACTGTCCTGCGTGCCCGAGCTGAGAATCCATCGGAATAGCATGTGTGATGAATGATGATGCATCGCAGCTCGGCGAATGGCTCTTGTAAGAGCCGGGAGAGTAAAGTTGAACGATAGAAAACGAGGACATCGCAAAGTCCGAACAGGCTTTGTAACTAGCAACAGTATGGATAAAACTGTCGCAGTAGCATTGGTGCGACGGTATCAACATCCGCTTTATAAAAAAGTGGTCCGGAAAACAAAGAAAATTCTGGTTCACGATGAAGAGAATAATTGTAACGTCGGTGACGTGGTCCAGGTAATTGAAACCCGGCCGCTGAGCCGTCAGAAACGGTGGCGGGTGCAAACGGTAATCAGCACAGTGCAGCCTGCCAACGATTAATTCGGTAAGGAAGGACTCGCGTTTCCACCCTAACGTTTAGATTTTGAAAACATTAGGGGCAGGCAGCTTGGGTTCTGCTAGGCGAGAAATAAAAAATGGTTCAATCATACACTCGGTTAACCTGCGCTGATAATACCGGCGCGCGGAAACTCATGTGCATTAGTGTGTTAGGTGGTACACGTCGACACTATGCCCGCGTCGGTGACGTAATCGTCGCAAGTATCAAAGAAGCAACGCCTAATACTCAGGTGAAAGCGGGCGAGGTTGTCCGGGCTGTTGTCGTGCGTACCGCCAAAGAGTATCGACGGGCAGACGGTTCTTATATTAAATTTGATCACAACGCTGCGGTTCTCATCGACCCGCAGAATCAACCACGCGGTACCCGCATTTTTGGGCCTGTGGCACGTGAGCTTAGAGAAAAGGCGTTTACACGTATTGTCTCGCTCGCACCTGAGGTAATTTAGGAGGGCTGTCGTGGCGAAGAAAAAGTTGCATATCAAGAAGGATGATGTTGTATTGGTCCTCAGCGGCCAAGATTGCGGTAAACAAGGGGTGGTTTTGGAAGTGTTCCCACAAAAAAATCGCGCCGTTGTAGAAGGGGTTCATATGATTACCCGTCACCTCCGGCCAAATCAAATGGGACAGGGTGGGGTTGTTGAACGCGAAGGCACCATTCATGTTTCTAATCTTAAAAAGGTTAGGGATTCCTAGAGAAACGAAAGGAGGGGTTACCTCACCGAATCCACGTGCCCAGGTAAGGTTGGAAGCGTGGCAACTTATAGGATACAAGATTGATGAGCCCATTTAAAGTATTTTATCAGGCAGAAGTTATCCCCGCATTGCAAAATCACTTCGGTTACAAGAACGTTATGCAGATTCCGAAGTTGGATAAGATTGCGTTGAATATTGGTGTCGGCGAAGCAATCCAGAATCCGAAGGCCTTAGAAGATGCTGTTGAAGAGTTAACCCTCATCGCTGGACAGCGCGCTATTATCACTCATGCCAAAAAATCTGTCTCTGCTTTTAAAGTTAGAGAAGGCATGGCAATTGGATGTAAAGTAACTCTCAGACGGCAACGGATGTACGAGTTTTTCAATCGGTTTGTTAATGTTGTACTCCCACAGATTCGAGATTTCCGCGGGGTTTCACCAGACGCTTTTGATGGTAGAGGAAACTACTCATTAGGCTTAACTGAACAATTAATCTTCCCGGAAATTGACTACGACAGGGTTAATGACATCCATGGTATGAATGTGACAGTTGTTACAACCGCTCGAACTGACGAGGAAGCACGAGAATTGCTACGATTGCTGGGAATGCCATTCCGACGGTAAAATAAAAGGAGGAGCTCGATTGGCAAGTAAATCTTGGATTGCTAGAAATCAGAGAAAACCGCGTTTTCGAACGCGACAGTACAGCCGTTGCAAAAATTGCGGAAGAGCACGTGGATACTTGAGGAAGTTTGAAATGTGCCGTATCTGTTTTCGCCTGTTCGCACGGGCAGGGAAAATTCCCGGCATCCGAAAGGCGAGCTGGTAGAGGAATTTTTGTGGGAATAGAATAAAAAGCCTCAATCGCATACGCTTGACTTTTCCGAATGAGGAAAACTACTGTTCTGCAAGAGAAACATTGCAACAGACAGTCCTATACAAACACTAACATAAGGAGAATCTTTCATGTCAATGACCGATCCGATTGCAGATATGTTAACACGTATCCGCAATGCCAATATGGCAGGGCATGAACGGGTTGAAATCCCCTCATCAAAAATTAAGATGGAGATTGCACGCATTTTTGCTGCAGAAGGGTTTATCCGAAACTATCGCTTGATTGAAGATAGTAAGCAGGGGGTTTTAAGAATCTACTTGAAGTACGGAAACACGAGAAAAGAAAAGGTTATCACGAACCTCAAACGCATCAGCAAACCGGGCAGACGGGTTTACGTTAAAGCCGATGGTTTGCCACGAGTATACGGTGACCTGGGTACGGCGATTTTGTCAACATCACAAGGGCTAAAAACCACATTGCAATGTCGAATCGCGAAAATCGGCGGCGAAGTCCTATGCTATGTCTGGTGAGCTCTTGCGCTTTTTTTTACGCGGTTTCCTTAAATGAGGAGAATTAGCATGTCACGCATTGGCCAGAAACCGGTCCCGATTCCAAACAAGGTTAAGATTGCGTTAAACCGAAATGACGTGCGCGTTGAAGGACCTAAAGGCAGCCTGAATTGGCAGCTACCAGACGGAATTGATGTGACGCATGAGGAAAACGTCCTAACCGTCCAAAGGACAAGTGAGATGAAACAACACAAAGCCTTACACGGATTAGCACGAAGCCTCATTGCTAACATGGTTACCGGGGTTTCCGATGGCTTTGAAAAAAAACTCAGAGTGGTTGGGACGGGTTACCGGGCTGAAATTAACCGACAAAATGAGCTCGTTCTTGATGTCGGCTACTCACACTCAGTTTCTTATTCCCCCCCAGAAGGTATAACGCTCACGGTTGAATCTTCTGAGATGATAGATGGACAGACACATACACCTATTCTTGTAAGTGGTATTGATAAGCAGCTAGTGGGGGAAGCCGCTGCCTCTATTAGACGGATAAAAAAACCGGATGTTTATAAACCTTGTAAAGGCATTCGTTACGATGGTGAACGCGTCCGGGATAAAGAAGGAAAAGCACCAGCTTAGTGCTGCAGTGTTGTGAGTGATAAAAAATCGCTACGTTAATAAGGAGAACCCTTGGGATATATTAAAAAGAAGCGCATGAGCCATGAAAGGCGCCGGCGACGTGTCCGCCAGAAGATTAGCGGCAGCAGCGAAAGACCTAGGCTCTCCGTTTTTCGAAGTCTGAAACATATCTATGCGCAAATTATTAATGATGAACGTGGTGAGACACTTGTCGAAGCCTCCACTTTATCACCCGAATTGAAAGGCAAGTTTTCAAATAGTGGTAATATAGCCGCAGCGCAAAACGTCGGGGCCCTGATTGCTCAAAAAGCTAGGCAGCAACGAATTGAAGTAGTTGTCTTTGACCGGGGCGGGCATCTCTATCATGGGCGTATAAAAGCGCTTGCCGAAGCGGCAAGAGCGGATGGCCTTAAATTCTAATTTTCTCGCACTTATGGCGCGCTCACTTTGATTTGTCTGTATAATTAAACTAGGGCAAGGGCAATCGTTAGCGTGTTCACATGAAAAAACTAGGTATCTGTTACCGGTATAGGAGCATTTTTTGCTGAAAGATAAGATTAACCCTGATGACTTTGAATTTGATGAGCATCCAATTGCAATTAACCGTGTGATGCGGGTTGGAAAGGGACGCCGAACCCCTAGCTTTAACACTCTTTCTGTAGTTGGAAATCGTGAAGGCATCGTCGGCATCGGATTTGGCAGCGCAAGTGAAGTTGCAGGCGCCATCCGGAAAAGCCTCGCTGATGCTCGAAAAAATTTGATTCGTGTCCCGCTCGTTGCAGGAACGCTCCCGCACGAAGTCATCAGCGAATTCAAATCCGCCAAAGTGTTGATGAAACCTGCTAGCGCCGGAACTGGCATTATTGCGGGACACTCTACGCGCACAATCCTCGAATTTGCAGGTGTTCGAGACGCGTTAACAAAATGTCTTTCCTCCCGAAATGTGAAAAATATTGCTGAAGCCACAATGCTAGGGTTGAAAAGCCTCAAGGATATCAACGAGGTGGCAAGGCTAAGAGGAAAGACCGTTGAAGAACTGCTCAATAAAAATGTAGACGTTGACAAATAGAATCGTGTCACAAATGGAAATGTAAGCCGCATCGCAAAATGTACTGACGTTTCTAACCGTGTACACGTGCAACAAACATGTCGTGTCAGGAACTATAACGCGTTCTGTCTAATGTTTGTGGCGAATGGAGGTGAATCCTGATGAAATTGAATGAACTCAAGCCCGCGCCTGGGGCAACTCGCCCGCGAAAACGCGTTGGCCGGGGAAATGCCTCCGGCTGGGGGGGAACTTGCGGTCGCGGGCACAAAGGTCAAAAATCTCGCTCCGGAGGTTCTATTCCGGCCTGGTTTGAAGGTGGACAGATGCCTCTCGTACGACGGCTTCCCAAGCGCGGTCCCAGAAGAACCGCCCACAAACGGTTTGAGTACGATGTTATTAACGTACAAAGACTTAATCTGTTTGATGACGAGGCTATTGTGAGCCCTGAACTACTTCACGAAGCCGGAATTGTCAAGCGAAAAAACGCACACATAAAGATATTGGGCAAGGGTGAACTTGAGAAATGCCTGATAGTGCAAGCGCACCGGTTCTCAAAAACGGCGATTGAGAAAATTGAGGCCAAGGGCGGCACAGCTGAGGTGATTTAAGTGATTAAGGCATTTCGAAACGCTTTTAAAATCCCAGAGTTGCGAAATCGCATTATCTTTACAGCGTTATTCCTGATTATTTACCGACTTGGTGCCCATATTACACTCCCCGGTATTAATGACCAAGCTCTTGAGGAATTCTTTAAGGAGCTCATGGAACGTGGGGGCAATGTTATCGGATTCATTGACTTGTTCTCCGGTGGGGCATTCAGCCAGATGACTATCTTCGCACTCGGCATCCAGCCTTATATCAGTGCCTCAATCATTATGCAGCTCCTTGCTGTTATCGTCCCATCTTTGGAAAAACTCTCTAAAGAGCCCGATGGCAGAAAGAAAATTACGCAATATACTCGCTATGGAACGGTTATCCTGAGTATCATTCAGGGAATAACGATTAGCATTGTATTGCGGAATCCGGAATCAATTACGGGGCAACAGGGCCAAGTAGTGATGTATCCGACACTCTGGTGGCATTGTCTTGTCGTCTTAACCCTCACAGCAGGGACATCATTTGTTATGTGGCTTGGGGAACAGATTACGGAACGCGGCATCGGGCAAGGCATCTCACTGATTATCACTGTTGGAATCATCGCCGGGTTACCGGGCGGAGTTGCCACCGTTTTTACCAATTTGTTTAATGAAAGTAGCAGTTTTAAACTCCCGGGCCTAGTTATCCTAATAGGACTCGTTGTTATCGCAGTGATGGGGACTGTATTTATCACACTGTCGGTTCGAAAAATTCCAGTTCAATATGGACGGCAAATTCGTGGACGGAGAGTGTTCGGTGGGCAAACGACGCATTTGCCGCTACGCGTTAATGCAGCAGGAATGATTCCAATTATTTTTGCTGTAACGTTGATTCAATTTCCGCCAACTGTGCTTAACTTTCTACCGCGTGATTGGGGATGGGTAATCGGGGCAAAGGCACTTATCGACCCCGGTACGCCGCTATATCTCATCGTTTACGCGTTGTTGATTGTTGGGTTTACTTATTTTTATACAGCAGTGCAGATTAACCCAATTCAGATGGCGGAGGACCTTCAAAAATACGGTGGGTTTATCCCGGGCATTCGCCCCGGAAAACAGACCGCGGATTACATTAACACAACGCTCACACGAATTACGCTCCCCGGTGCCCTATTTCTCGCCGCTATCTCTGTAATTCCTATCATTATTACAACTTGGTTGGGTATCGGCAACATGGTTGAAGGTGCCTCCGTTTTGATTGTTGTCGGCGTGGTGTTGGATACGATGTCCCAAATTGAATCTTACTTAACAATGCGGCACTATGAAGGCTTCTTAAAAGAACGACGTCTCAAGGGCCGCCGGCGCTAATTGCCAGCACCACTTCCTGAAGGGGAAAACATGAAAGTTCGGCCATCTGTCAAAAAAATGTGTAACCGGTGTAAAATTATTAAGCGAAAAGGGATTATCCGCGTAATTTGTCCATCAAATCCTAGGCACAAACAGCGTCAGGGGTAATCCTAGTTAGACTTAAGGAGCAACATTATGGCAAGGATTGTTGGAGTTGATTTACCGCGAAATAAACGGGTAGATATCGCACTTACCGCGATTTACGGCATCGGGCGCTACGCGGCAAAGCAAATTGTGACTTCTCTTGAAATTGACCCGGCCAAAAAGGTTGATAGCCTCGCTGAAAACGAGATTAGTCGACTTCAGAACAAGATTACTCAGGAGTATAAGGTTGAGGGGGACTTACGACGCGAAGTGGACCAGAATGTTAAACGGTTGATGGATATCAACAGCTATCGTGGTTTACGGCACCGGCGGCAGTTACCCGTTCGCGGCCAACGTACCAATACCAACGCGCGAACCCGTAAAGGTAAGGCCCGAACCATTTCCGTTGGTAGAAAAGCTAAAGAAGCAGCACGGAAGGGCGGCTAGTTTTGGCTCGAACCCATTCCTAGTGAGTTCTAGGTGGCTTGAATTCGGCTTGAACTCATCTTTGAAGTCGTACTTACGCACACACATGAAAGGAGAGCTGTTTTGCGCGGAAGAAGAGAACGAAAAAACGTCCCTGAAGGCATCGCCCATATTCAGGCTACCTTCAATAACACAATTATCACTATCACAGACTTAAACGGAAATACGATTGCTTGGGCGAATGCCGGAATGACCTTCACGGGTTCACGGAAGTCAACTCCGTTTGCTGCCCAACAGACCGCAGAGGCATGTGCACGTAGGGCAATGGAACACGGGGTGAAACGCGTAGAGGTGCGGGTCAAAGGGCCCGGTTCCGGACGGGAATCCTCTATTAGGGCACTTTCCCAAGCGGGGCTCACGATTACTTCAATGAAGGACGTAACACCCATCCCACACAACGGATGTCGTCCGCCTAAGAGACGACGAGTATGAGGAGTGAAAAAAGAGAATGAGTAGATATTTAGATTCTGTCTGTAAATTGTGTCGACGGGAGGGTGAGAAACTCCTGCTGAAAGGGCGCCGTTGCTATGGGCCCAAATGTTCCTTTGAACGTCGAAGTTACCCGCCGGGCGAGCACGGCCAGAAACCTCCAAGTCGTGGGGCACGCGGTGATTTTAGGAGACAGCTGCGGGCCAAACAGAAAGCGAAGCGTACATACGGTATTTTCGAGAAGCAATTTCGCAACTACTATTTCAAAGCTACTCGCCAAACCGGCATCACCGGCGAGAATTTAATTAGCATCCTCGAACGCCGTTTAGATAATGTTGTTTACCGACTCGGGTTTGCCACATCGCGTAAGCAGGCACGCCAATTCGTGAAACACAACCACTTTATGGTTAACGGCAAGCGAGTTAATATCCCTTCCTATATTGTACAGGTGGATGATGTCATCACACCACGAGAACGCAGTCGTAAGCTCGCTGTGATGCAGGAAGCCTTAGATTATGCACAGCAGCGTGGGGCACCTGAATGGCTTGATATGGATACCGATAAGGTGGAAGGACGTGTACAGACTGCTCCTATGGTAAAGCAGATTGCAACTGAACTTGACACGCAGCTAATCGTTGAACTTTACTCCAAGTAGGCACATCCCCAATATTCCAACCTGGACTAGCAAATTGCATCTTGCGCGGCGTATGCAGAAATCCCTATACGCCCTTATGAATGGTCCCCTGGGAGTAACGCCTACCCCCGGATGGACACAGGTAGAGTAGCAGTACTAGTTTCTTTGTCACTCTTCTGTACACCCCGATGTACGGAAATTAGTATTCAACGCGTATATTGGAATGCATTGCACAGACTGGCTATATAAGTGCCTACGTTAAGAAAAAGTCTAATTAATCCTATAGGAAGGTAAAACGATGATACGGTCTGAGCTAAAAATCCCCGAGCGACTGATAACTGATACAACAACCTTAAGGCCCAATTATGCAAAGTATACCGCTGAACCTTTTGAGCGTGGATTCGGCACAACCCTCGGTAACGCCTTTCGCCGAATTCTCCTTTCCTCAATTAAAGGAACCGCAATCACGGCAATTCGTATTGAGAAAGTGCTCCATGAATACTCCACAATCGCCGGTGTCAAGGAGGATGTCGTCCAAATTATTCTTAATCTTAAAGAAATCAGATTCCGACTTGAGACAGATGAAACGGTGCTGTTAACGCTGAGCGCAGCGGGCTCAGGCGAAGTAACCGCAGCGGATATCCGACCCAATGCCCTTGTCGAAATTATAAACCCAGACGGGCATATTGCTACACTTGATAAATGTGATGCATTAGAGATCGAACTCTACCTCCAAACGGGAAGAGGGTACTCTCTCGCCGAGGAACGCATACAGCCGAGAAATGCTATCGGGTTGATTCCTGTAGATGCAAATTTTTCGCCGGTTGAAAAAGTCAATTTTTGGGTTGAAGAGACGCGCGTCGGTGATATGATTAACTTTGATAGACTCAATCTGGAAGTTTGGACAGACGCAAGTATTACCCCAAAAGAAGCTGTAATGCGCGCTGCTAACGTTTTGATACAACAGTTTGAACTGTTTACCGAATTTGATGAAACCTACGTTGAACCAGAACCAGAGATTGACCAAGTCAAGCTAAGGCGAGATAGATACCTCGAAAAACCTGTTTCGGAACTTGATCTCTCTGTACGCGCCGCAAACTGCCTCAAAACCGCAGATATTGGAACCATCCGACAACTTGTGATGAAGAAAGAGCGGGAAATGCTGGAATACAAGAATTTCGGTAAAACCTCACTCGACGAAATCAAGGAACAGCTCAATAATATGGAACTCACCTTTGGGATGTCCTTTGACGATGAAAATGGCGACGATGACGAACACGTGGATGAACACATAAGCATTATTGAAGATGAACCAGCGGAGGAACAAGATGAGGCATAGAAAACGCGGAAGAAAACTGGGGAGAACTACAAGCCATCGAAAGGCTTTGTTTCGAAACCAAGCAACCGCACTTTTTGAACATGAGCAGATTCGCACTACCCTACCGAAATGTAAGGAACTGCGGCGTTTCGCCGAAAAATTGATTACCCTTGCGAAAAAAAGTGACCTGCATGCACGCCGCCAAGCAGCGAAATTCCTTTATGGACGCGACTTGCACTACACCCCTCAAAGAGGAGAACGTGCGGCTATTGATAAGCACGCCGTCATACAGAAGTTGTTTGATGAAATTGGGCCACGGTATCAGGATAGGAATGGCGGCTATACACGAATTATCCAAGGCGAACTCAGAAAAGGGGACGGCGCACAAATGGCGTATATCCAACTCGTTTAACCCCAGGCGGTTGTCTATTTCGATAAGGGCAGATTAGATTAAAATCTGCCTTTATAAGTCCCTGGTTGTTTCCGCCTAGATTAAAAGCGGTAAGCCGCAGACACGAAACCCCTATGGCTGAACCGTTCAACCGTTACCGCATTTCTATGCCACTGCCAATTACCCCACATATATGCAAAATCTAATTTCAGAGCATCCTCGAAGGTTTTCCCGATACCCACCGTCAGAAAATCGCGTTCATTCTCGACATCAGCTTTCATAAATGGAATTGTATCTCGAAAATAGCCGAGACGGATGTGTGTATCAATCTCCGGGATTCGATATTCGGCGCCCAGACGTCCTTGAAAAGTGTTTGAATAGAACTTCTCAAAATAATCTTGTGGGATGTTGTCCGCAGGAGCCGGAGCGTAGCGCGTTTGTGTCCAGTCTGAGATTTGAATATCACCAGCAAGAATTAACCGCTTATTTAGTAGTTTCACAGCAATGCCCGTTCCAATTTCAAAGGAACGCTTAATATCAAATGTTTGTTCACCGCTTTGAGACTCCAATTCCTCTTGACCATTATCATAAAATAAGTAGTTCTGTTGAGTCCACAGTTCGTCAACACTTAAGTCAAATGGTAAAAACAAGGTTAAACCGAGACTGATAGCATCTGTTAGGTGGACTAGCATCCCTATTCTGGAACCGACTCCGGAGTATTCTCTGTCAACTTCGTCGTCGTATCTGAAGCGCGCCAGACTCTCATCCACATTCATAATGTCAGTCGCTGTTACATCTAGTTCATTTAAACTCTGCCCTTGCCAGAAATCCAACGAACTGCCGATGAGAATTTGATTTGTAACAAACGTGCTTATGCCAAAACTCCAAATTCCAATTCTACCACTGTTAATACCAGTTTCATCAACGGCGAACCCGCTGAATTCTGTTCCTAGCCCCGGATCAATACCCTGAATTGCTCGCGAATCATCAAAGTTTTGCGGATGATTATACCCGAAAGCGATTGCTATACTGCCTTGACTCACTTCGAATGGATAAACAAAACCGACTGAGTTTGGGTGTGTCTGCGTTTGGCTAATGCTTGTTGCTGCTTGATTATCGAAATAGGTATTGGTATCTTCCGTATTGTATGAAACACTGCTAAACAGTTCAAATTTACGAATTTGCGCCATTCCAGCAGGGTTCCAATAGAGTGCTGTGAAATCATCAGCCAGTCCTAATGATGCGCCCCCCATGCCTATACTTCGCGCACTTAGCCCGAACGTATTGCCGATAATTATCTCTTCCGCTTGTATTGTACCCACAGTTGAGAACAAACCTATTGTAAAAATACAGAATATTACAGTGTGGCGAATCTGCCGGTTTTGTTTTAAGTACGTGTCCATTATCCGTTTCATTTTTGATTCCCTCCGTTGTTATTTTTAAGGTTTGTTTCCGGTTTATCGTTGAGATTTTTCAGATTGGGTTCATGGCGAAGTTATACTCCTTGAACGGCGATGCTCCCGTTGTACACGACTGTTCTTGTAAACATGTATAGCATATCCACTCCACTTGGAGATGTTCAAGAAATTTTCTATTCCGAAAAAACTTTGAAGGGTATCTGTAACTCGCATTTTTCAGAATCCGTTTTCTTAGAATTCTTAGAAGTTCTATGACATAAGAAAGAAGTTCACATAGCTTATTTAATCAAGGACAATTCGCCGGAGATATAAACAGTATTTGCACTTTTAACCTAACGAATCTCTTGATACTCTTTTGGCAAGGGTTTGTCAAAAACGAGAGCAGCTTTTAGTGGCTGGGCATGTCGGCAGCTACCGCTGCCGGGTCTTGCCTAGCCCCATGTCATCGGCGGGGAGGACACAGCAGCGGCTGAACAAAAAAGCGATTCCTTCAATTTGGTGTGGATAAAGCCCTTTTGTAATCTCTTCAGCGCGTGTAAGTATAGACTGACGCATGAACCTTATCCTTATCCTTTATCTATCAACAAGCCAGAAATCCCCAGTGCTAACAGTAGCAAGTTGTTTCATCATGACTGCCCCAGGAAAATTGGGTGCCATGCCAACCCCCATTGCGAAAATTTTCCCATTGCCTTTTGCATGTTGCCCAACTAACGTCAAATTAGGTTTTTCAAGGGTTGTTGGAATTCCATCGCTAAAAAGTACCACAATCGTCGGTGCGGTTTTGGCGATTTCAGTCAAAGCCGTTAGCATATCGTAATCTGTGCCTTTGGTGTAGATGTGTGATTGGATATTGGCTAAATACGCAGCTGATGCAGCTACATTTTCCGCTGTCATCGAGAGAAATTCTTTTTCATACATCACCAATTCTGTGCTAAAGGCTACGATGTTAAAACTGTCGTGCGCTTCAAGGAAAGTTAGCGAGTTGCGCATTAGGTTAACAACCCTTCTGAATTTGGGTGCTGGTAGGTTCTGCGTGCTAGTTGACAGGTCAACGCAATAGATAATCCGTTGCGCCCCGTCTTGCGCTTCGATAAATTTAACAAGTTTGCTTTTCGGGCGGGTTTCTGTCTTCTGTTCCTTTTTAAAAGGTGTTTCCGTAACCCTTTGGATACGTGGCGCTGCTTCAAATTCTACAGCCATTGACGTGGGCTCTGCCGCGCTGTCATCTAAGTTTAGTGCGCCAAACTGCTGGAACGGTGTAGCTTCTGATGCTGATACTACCCCACGGTTACTGATTGGTTCGTTGTTCGTGAGGATTTTCAGGCGCGGTTGGCTCACGTCTTGCGTCGTTTTTTTTGGCATTTGGGTCCGTTTTGGCGGTGTCGTGCGTCGCACCTTTATTTTTTCTTCCATGATGAGTAGTGCGCTGATACTGTCAGCCTCACGCGTTGGGCTAGCGCCAAACCAGTAGAAGAATCCGAGAATCCCGAGGATGGCATGCAATGTAACTGAAATGAGAAAAAATTTGCCAGATTTTGATTTCATGTCTACAGCCCGTGATTAGATAAAAGTTAATAGAATTCTACCATGATTCTCGGAAAAAAGGCAAGGAAAACGTGTGAATCAGGGATATCTTTTATTGGGCCCGCCCAAGTGTCTATTATTTTTATAATATGAGGAGACGGAGACGGGGGTGATAATATAATATTTTACGGAAATAGAATGCGGGCGGATATGGAGTATATCCGCCTTTGAAGATAGCTTCAAAAAATCAGCGTCATCACATTGATACCGGTTCTGTCGTTTCTATTTTGCGGCGCAGGACAACTCCCCACTGTCCAACAACCCATAACGCGCTACCATCTTTTGCTCGCGTGATAACATAGAGGTCATTGTCAATATCGGTATGTTCTTGCGTCCACGTTTTACCGCCATCGGTTGAACGGAGTATAATACCGGCTTCGCCGACTGCATAGATTTCGGATTCCGAGAGTGCAACAATGCTATGAAGCGTTTGAGGAACCCCGGTTGAATAAGGTTTCCATGTAAACCCACCATCAACGGTTTTTAGGACGATGCCCGCTTCGCCGGCGGCCCATCCCTTTCGTTTTGCAATGAATGATACTGCATTAAGTTCGTAGCTCGTTTTGCTTTCGTGGAGTCTCCAATACTCGCCCCCATTGATAGTACGTTGGATAGCCCCGGCGCGTCCGACTGCCCATCCAAGAGGTGCGAATTTCATATCAATACTGGTAAGTTCGTCATTTGCGGTGGTGCGCTGAGGTGTCCAAGCCGGTCCACCGTCTTTGTTATGGATGATTTCTCCAAATCTACCAACTGCCCAGCCTTCAGAAAATTTTCCGAAGTCGACATCGTTGAGCGCAAATGTTCCTGGGGAATCGCCCTCCATGAAAGGAGGTTGCTCGGGGGTATCGCCGGCTGTCCATTTTTGTCCATCTGTCGTGTATACGACGGTTCCGTCCTTGCGCATTGTCCATCCCCATTTAGGCGTCATACTCGCAAAGTGAATTCCGATAAGCCGTTGTCGTGTCCCACTTGGAAGCGGGTTCCAATTCTGTCCACCATCCTGGGTTTCCAAAAGTACCCCGCCATCTCCAGCAATCCAGCCATTTCTCTCATCGTAGAATAGTACTTCTCGGAAGTTATTGAGTTCCGGTTTCCCAAGCTGCCGTTCCCATGTTTTTCCACCGTCTATAGTACGATAGATACTCGCGGCACTGCCGGCTGCCCAGGCTTGTAGGGAGTCTAGGAAATACACACTGGCGATATGTTGTCCCCCACGTCTTCTACCTTGGCGTTCTGGAGGCGGTTCTTGGACTATTTTCTGTCTGTTTTCCGCTTGTGTTTCGTGCGGAGGTGTTGCATCGGGTGGAAGTTCACCTTCTGGTGCGAATCTGCCGGGCTGTTGTGCTTGTGCCTGAAGCCTTTTTTGAAGGAGTTCAAAAGGCGATTCATCATATTGTAAAGTGGCTCCTTTTTCTTCCGTTTCCTTCGCGTCTGGGACAGGAATTTTTTCGGTTACTTCCATTTCAGGTTTACTCATCGTGCCCGTTTCACCTTTAATTGTGACAGGGACGGCCTTCCAGTTTGCACCCTGGTCTTCGGTGATAAAAGCACCGTGTCGACTAAGTCCCCATGCTTCGGTATGTGAACGGAATGTAATGCGACGTAACCCTTCTGCACCTTGCTTAGCCGTTCTCAATTTCCACGTTTCTCCTCCATCTTCTGTGAGTAACCCATTTCCGTTGCCGAGGATAACCCACCCATGAGTTTCGTCTGAAAAATGGACGGCGATGCCGGGTTGATTAGTTTTTGCCTGAATCTTCCAATAATCGCCGCCATCAATGGTGTGTAGGATGAACCCACCATCTCGACGTTGTGGTGTCACTGCCCATCCTTCCTGGCTGTTAATAAAGTGCAAAGCGGTGATGGATTGCATGGTAGTTCCAGTTTTCTGAAGTTTCCAGGTTTTCCCGGCGTCGGTTGTGTGCAAAGTTTGCCCAATTGCTGCACCAAGCCATCCCTCTTGACTGTTTAGGAACTGCATTGTGCTGATACGCGGTAGGTTTTGCCGAGTTGTTTCGGCAATCACTTCCCACGTTTCCCCTGCATTTTCCGTCTTGAGTAAGATATCTGCCCCAAGAATTCTGCCATTTTTTTCGTCATCAAACTCTACGTCTCGTAAATTATTACTGACGCCACTGTGTTGAGGGAGCCATGTTTTTCCACCGTCGGTAGTGTGTGCTATCATACCACTGGACCCGACTGCCCATCCGTTTTGTGCATTCACGAAATGGATGTCTGAAAAATTAGTTCGCCACGATGCTTGACGGATAATATCCCAGTGGTAGACAATGGGTTCAACAACGGTTTCTTCTTCTGGGGTTTCTATTTCTGCTTCTGCAACGGGCGGTAGCTTGGCGGGGAGTTGTGTGTCTTCAACCGAGTAACGCATGGCAATGCCGCCTTTACCAACGGCCACAACACCTTCGGGCGATAGGGCTAATCCGTAAAGATCATTGCGCGTTCCACTCTCCTGGAGTTCCCACTTGGAGCCGCTATTGACGGTGGTTAGCATTACGCCGTTATCTCCGACAATGAGTCCGTGATTCGCATCGGCAAAATAGAGTTTGTTAAGATTTTCTTGTGTGCCACTCCGCTGGAATTTCCAATTTTTTCCACTGTTTTTTGTATGTAAAATTTCTCCAAACTGTCCTACAATCCATCCGATGTTTTCATTGGCGAAGTAGATGGCGTACAATTCATTAAATGTCGGAGTTTCCTGCTGGTTCCAAGTCAAACCGCCGTCTTGTGTTGTGAGACAAACGCCTGGCCAACCGATTGCCCATCCTCTCTTTTCGTCAAGAAAAAAGACACCTTTTAGCATGAGTGAGTGAAAATCGCCGGTTGGGATTTGCGGTAGCCAAGTTTTACCGCCATCCATTGTATGTAGAATCGTGCCGATGTCTCCAACAATCCAGCCCGTCTTCGAATTAACAAAGTGAACTGCTCGAAGTGTGAAGGCTGATGGGCCACGTTGACGTTCCCAATTCAGTCCTCCGTCGTTGGTATGAACAATCAGGCCTCGTTCACCGACTGCCCATCCGTGCTTATCGGAGGCGAAATAAATATTCCAGATTCCGTCCCAAATGTCAGTGTCTAATTCGTTCCAGGTTTGGCCACCATCGTGAGTCATTGCCATCGTGCCTCTTCTGCCCACAGCAATAGCACGGTTTGCGTCTGTAAATTGGACGTTCTGAAGATCGTTCGCCGTGGTTCCACTCTTCATCTGCCATGTTGCGCCTGCATCCGCGGTATAAAGAATTGTTCCGTACCAGCCAACTGCCCATGCTTCTTTAGGTGAAGTCCACTGAACCGAAGTCAAATTATTTTCAGTACCGCTTTCCATTAATTGCCAATTTTCGCCACCATCTTGGGTTCGCGTAATAAACCCTACATCTGCGACAGCGATGCCGTAGTTCTCATCCGTAAAATGAATGCTGTTAATCGTATCGCGGACATGCCCATTAATAAGCGGAATTCTGCTATCTTGTCGTTCCCAGTTTATGCCCGCTGTTGTTGTATGAAAAATTGAGCCATCGCTTCCAACAATCCAGCCTTTATTGTCACTAATAAAGAAAACCTTTTTATTGTCATTAATCATCCTGTCACGTTCACCTTGAAACCGGTTGCTCTGCTCTTTCCACAAGTCGCCCCCGGTTTTAGTATGAAAGATTCTATCATATGTCCCGACAACCCATCCTTTGAATTTATCAACGAACCAGATACCGTTGAGTGGGAATTCGCTAACGTATTCATAACGTTTCCATTCCTTGCCCCCGGTTTTAGTGTAAAGGACATCAGCATCTTCTCCCACAATCCAGCCTTCTTTTGAATTTGCGAAAAATACATCGCGGAGCATCGCGTGCGTCCCACTTTTTTGCAGTGTCCAATGTCTACCACCATCGTCCGTTGTAGCGATGAGCCCCTCATCACCGACAGCCCATCCATAACGCGTATTAACAAAATAGAGTGCCTTAAAATCTCCCGTTGTGTCAACTTCTTGTTTTTTCCACGTTTTACCGCCGTCTTCCGTATGGATAATTAACCCTTCGAGTCCCACAATCCAGCCCCGCTTTGCATCCACAAATTGCAAATCGGTAAAGTGGGTTTCCCAGTCTGCTTTTCGGGTTGTTTCTGTCCTGACACACCCGTTTAAAAAGGTGATTGCTACAAGGAGAAATGCGAAGAGAGAAAATATAATGGAGTATCTGGATTTCATTTCATTTTACCTCCCAATTCTTGCTTGATGATGAATTGAGTAAAAAATCACCCATGCTTAATGTAGGTGCGGGCAAAGATTCTTTGTCGTTTCATTTATTTACAAAAGTGATTAGAGTCCTATGATTGCGTTGGAAGCTATTATATGTTCGACATAGTTTAGAGGGCCACGTGTTCAGTGAATTAATGACTGAGAAAAAAAATGGGTATGGCAGCAATAATTTCGCCGACGACATTCTGTAAAAACGTTTCATTTACTAAAAAAAACCTGAACGGATAATAGCAATGCCTATCGCTAGGAGAACAGGCAGTGCAATGAGTGCAATTTGGGCAACTGCGGATTTTCGAGTACCGCCTATCCAGGCAAAAATTGGCGAAATGGCTAATAAAATCGCACTTCCTGCCGGAACTTCTGCATAAAAATAACCGTTTAACCAGAGCCCGGTAAGGAGAAGGACTACAGCGGCTGACGCACCCGGTAGAAAAGAATAATGGGCATTGCCTGATGCTGTCAACCGCGGCAAAATGAGGCAAATAAGCCAGATTGTGCCGAACGTTGCTACCAAAATCCCGTTATGTTGTGCCAGCCGAAAACTACCCGAAAGTGCCAAAATTAACGTGCTGCCCCCTGCTATCCCAAAGAAAACAAAGGGAATAGAGGCCCCGGTTGGTAAAACCGTGGTACTCCATTCAACCAGCAACCAGAACCCAAAAATTGCCAAAGCGAGACAACCCCACCAGATTATCTCTTCAACCGTTCCCCATGTATATTTGAACATTGCGTTCAACAGAAACCGTGGAATAAGAATAGATACGAACGCTGCAATACTCCAACGGACTGGATTGGGGAAAAACCGAATCGTTGCTCCAATAAAACTGATTAATGCTAAGTAAAAAAGCCAATGGATACCTTCTTTAGGTGGTAAAGAGAACTGTCCTTCTAAACCTAGATATCCGACAATGTATCCACTCACTACTGCCAGTGTTGATAGCCACCCACGTTTATCGTGCAGTTTCAACAATGCCACGGCGGCAACAATGCCTCCACAGAATACAGCAGGTAAAATCAAGCCGAAGAGAATAGATTTGAAAATAAGCATTATTTGCTTTCCTTACCTGTAGGGTAGCCACTCAAAACGCTTACACCCATATTCGTTCTATACCTCCGGTAAAAAGATGCTACTCAAAGGTTTTTTAGAAGTGTTTTCGTTGGCAAAATGCTAGGAGAATGGAGGGCTAAAAGCTTATTTCACCTGAATTCATCAGCTTTATGGTTACTTTGGACAAAACCTATTTATTAACTGCTTCAACACTCACAGTAATTCGGATTTCGTCACTCACAGCACCGATTCCATAATTCATTCCAAATTCGGTGCGTTTGATAGTGAACGTTGTTTCAAAACCGATTAGGGATTCGCCTTTTCGCCCTTTGCCCCTTCCCGTAATGTCTACTGTCATCGTCACCGATTTCTTTACCCCATGTAGTTCAATGTCACCGGTAATTTCAAATTTCTCATTGTCGACATTCTTAACAGCAGTACTTTTGAAGGTTAGCACCGGAAATTGTTTAACATTGAGAAAGTCAGGGCTTCTGAGATGCTCATCACGCTTTTCGTTCCCTGTATCAATACTCGCCGCTTTGACTTCCAATTCAACCGCGCTTTTAGAGGCATCGTTTTCATCAAATGTAATTTTGCCTGAAAATTCATTAAATCTTCCATAGTTGTAACTTACTCCCATGTGTTTTGCGCGGAAAATGAGCATTGAATGTGCTGTATCCAGTTCATATATATCGGCTGCATTTGCAAGTTGCGGAATGCAAGCGATACTAATAAGCATGAGTAGCCAAAAAAATCTTGTTTTCATCGTAATTCTCCTTAGTTATGGTTGGCGGATTCCCCGATTTTACCGTTTCTTTTCTCTGAGAAAACGCTGTGTCTTCATAGTGATTATAGTAAAGTATACTCTATTTTTAGGACAAGGGTCAATGAAAAATGTTCGGACTTTCGCGGAAAGCAGATTAAATTTCTTGAGAGAAAAACATGTCTTTGGAATTTCGTTCACCTCAGGTAGAGAGGGTAACGGATGAACAATACCCATGTAATCAGAGTGAGTTTCAATTCTATCCCAAAACGCTCAGAGCAGCATAAACGCTAGAATACAAAAAATTGGTAGGAGTGCAATCAAGATTTTGACTTCAAGAAGATAGGTTTTATACCGTTGTACCGTCTTTCTTTTTTTTTCGAACTGATTCACAAAATCGATACGTCTAGCAACCGAGGGGTGTGTATTGAACAGTTCAAAAAATCGCCGAATTGATTTTGGGAAGGAATTTCGCATTGCAAGCCGCAGTAACGCGTTCTTAAATGCTTCTGGGTTGCCTGTTAACTCAACCGCATACAAATCCGCTTGATGTTCACAACGTCTTGAGAGATAACGGAAAAGTAACACAAAATAGACTGCAAAAAATGCTAAGGCGGATAAAGATGAGAAAATCGGTGCCTCTCCAAAAAGAGAAGCGAGCGGCTCTTCAACAAATTGATAAAATGGTAGGTAGCTCAGTAGATAGATAAACGAGAACAGCAAGTATGTTGGAATATGTCTATAGCGGATATGCCCTAGCTCATGTGCAACAATCGTCTCGATTTGTTCATCGGTAAAATAGCGTAAAAGGGCGTCTGTTAAAAAGATTCGGCGGTTCCAAGGCAGCGCGCCTGCAACGGCAGCGTTTGCTATGGAGAGCGAGCCGGTTTGCCAGACAACAATATCCCGAAACTTAACGCCACTTCGCTTTGTTAACCCGGCGAGTCTTTGCTTCAGCTGCTCGTCCGTGAATGGCACCGTTTTCCATAGAAATTGCATCAATAAGGGGGTGAACAGATAAGCGAACGCTAACCCAGGAAAAAGCAATACCCCAATTAAAATGTAAGGATATTCTACCAAAAATAACTTTGCACTGTTAGGCAGGAGGTAGATGACGTCCCGCGTGATAAAATAAACAAACATAGGGATTAGGGGTAAGAGTAAAAATTTAAACTGGAGGCTGATAATTTCTCGATAACGTACATGCTGGTGTTGATTGACTTGATAGAATGTAAGTCTAATCAGGACGATGCCGATAAGCAGTGGGAGAATTGCTAAAACTTGCTGTCCTGTTTTTATCGGAAGGAGCACGAAGTGTTTATCAATGAATTCTGGTAAATTTAGCACGTACAAATTGCACACGTAGGCTGCTAAGCTAAGACATTCAAACGCAATCATGAAACGTCTGAGGTGATAGAGTCTGTTGAGATTCTCCGAATCGTACGGGGGCGACTTTCGGCTGACATACGTTGTAACTATATATGCAAGCATCGCGGGAGTAGTGGTGAGCACGAGTGTCCAGAGAATTACTGCCGCGTCGCTGAACTCCAAACTTTTCTCTGGTGACTCGTAGGAAAGAAGAAAAAGCAGCCCGCCAATTAAAACGATACTTATCTGTCCCATAATAAAAACCAGTGTCGTCCCTAGAGACTACTCCTTACCTATACGAGAATTCTACTCCGTAATTCCTTTTTTGTGATAGTATTATCTGTACAATAATTGTGGGTATGACATATTTTAGCTAAGCTCAACTGAAAAATCAAGTCCCTTGATATTGTAGACGCGACACCGTGAAAAAACGTTTGACTTTTTTGCACAAAACATAGTATAATATATAATTAAGAGCGTTTATTGAGAAGCACACTTACATCTTAGGGATACAAGTGTACTGTTTGTATACAGAATTCTCAGAACCGGCTTGGGCTGGCCGCAGTGTCTCTCGCAAAATGGGTATGAGGGTTTCACGCTAGATAATCCTCGACGCTTCTGTAAATAAAATGTCGGATTTTTATCTCAGCTAGCTTTCGGGGTGCGATGTAGTATTTGTAAATAGTTCTGTCTTTTCAAGGTGTGCTTACAAACATTATGCCTAGCTCGGTATAGTTTTCTGATGCAACTTCAATAATTGTTTGCATTTACAATCAATTTTTTGTCCCCACGGAATTCGGGGAACTAAACAGGAGGAATTCATGAAAAATATAACAGTTTTCACAATTATGGCTCTTTTGGGTGTGGTGCTAGTTGTCAGTGGCTGTGGCAAGTTGGACCAGGAAGAGTTTGAGATGTGGAAGAATGAGCATGTTCCGGCAATGGCGCAAGCCGATTCTAATTTGTCGGAAAAAATTACGATGTTGGATGGCAAAGTCGATGGGCAGAAGGCTGATGTAATGGAGGAAATCTCCAGGGCAAAGGATGAGGCAATTGCCGCTTCTCAGCAAGGAGACGCTGATACTATAGCTGCCGCCAGTCAAAAGGCTAAGGAACAAGATGTGCAACTCCGCGAAGATTTGACAAAAGCTATTAATCTGGAAGGCGAAAAAGCGATAGAAGTTGCAAAAGCAGAAGATGCTAAACTGCAAAAGCAGTTCACGGCGTTGGAAGAGGCAAATAAAGCGCAGTCTGATGAGATAAAGATGCTCCGCACTCAACTCATGGAAGTTGAAGGGTCAGTTGCTAAAGTGGAAAAAGAAGCTGCTGCCAAACCAATGCTCTTAGTTACCGTCAATTTTGTGAGTGGGCAAACGGGGCTCTCAAGCGAAGCAAAAAGCATGCTTGATGGTATCACTGAGAAGTTAATGACAAATACTGAAGCGAAAATCGTCGTTGTTGGACACACTGACGGCTCACCAGTACTGCGCGGTACATATCGGAGCAATTGGGATCTCTCTCAGGCACGCGCCAACTCAGCCGCCAAATATCTCAAAGAGAAGGGCATTGATGCCGACAGAATTCACTCAATTGGCAAAGCACACACTGAACCTGTCGCGCCACAGAATACTTCCGCCGGCAGAGCCAAGAATCGACGCGTGGAAATCATTTTGCTTCCCGAAGGCGCAATCATGTAATCCTTCGTCACATCGGAATTCTGACTCACGTATCTCTGACGAGCCCGACAGTCAGACATCCACGCTAAGGTAAATGTGTTTAAGTATCGTCATAAAAAATTGGATATCCAAACAGATTGGGAACTCCACCTAGCATTAGTGTGAGTTGTGAGCGCAACGTTGGAAGTCGCGCCCGGAAAGTGCTATCATATTCGCGCTCACATCCAATCTTTGGCATGACAAAAACCGATATGCAACCACAACGGACAACGCAATATACCGTTCTAAGAAGTACATTGGTGAGTTTTTGTATACTTCTACTAATTCCCTCCTTATTAATAGGGCAGTCTACTGATTCGATAGAACCTCCTGGTGAAAACCGTTCAGGGCGCCCAAAACCTTTTTTGCGAGATATCCTAGAGAAACACGTCCAATTTTCGTCAATCCACGCCTCCATTTTTTCGTATAAGCCTGAATTAGGGAGTTTAACTGATGTTCTCCGAAGTATTGGAGTATCGAAAATCCCCACATCACTGATGCCGATGTTCGCTGTTGTCATTGAACATTCACCTGAATTAGATTCCCAGTTGGAAATCGGCTATTGGCAGATGAAGCTTGATATTCCACCGCCAACTTCAGCGACGCTTTCGACAACCCTTATACCAATCTCCTACCAACTTATCTATCGCCCTAAGCTTCTATCAGAATTTTTGCCTATTTACTTCGGATGGGGTATCGGTTTTTTAGGCGCCAGTTTCAGCGGCAGTGCAATCGATTTGTTTAAACAACAAGGGATTTTATTTGATGGAAGCTCTTTTGATGCAGCCGGATATGTTACCATGGGTGCCGAAGTATTTCGATGGGATAATAGCATCTCCCTTAATTTAGAACTAAAACGTATCCTCAAAACCGTCGAGACGACTGGAACCTCGCCTGTTTCTGTCATTTTAGACGGAACCGCTATTGGAATGGGAGTTAAAATACGGTTTTAGTCCTTAAAATCATGAAAAACGCACTCTATGTCGGTATAATCTCGATGTGATACGAGAGATGGGACGTAGCAGTTTTCATCTTTAAAGACAAACAAATTTGAGTACCATAGAAAAAATTGGAATATGGCAAGCAAATTCTTCTCATTGTCGTTTGTCTTGTATTCGGCATCATCATTGGCTTCTATTCTAGTACGCCACTCCCACTGCTGAGCCTATTAATTGCAACAGGGTTCTTTGTATTCGTTGGCATGGAGTTGGCCGTTTATATTTTGTTAATTGTCTTGCCCTTCTCTTTTCGGTACATTCTCTCTGGCAGCTTTGAAATACAGACTCCGTCCGAGCCGCTATTAGGAATATTGGCTGCTGTTTATTGTGTAAAAAAGATTGTAGGATTCTCGAGCCGCAAGCAGCACCGGCAAGCCACTTTTCCTTTCCTTCTCCCTCTCGGTTGTTATATTCTCATTACCTTTCTCTCCGCAGTAAATACACCAGACTTTTTTGGCACGTTAAAAGGGGCAACGCGCGCGACTGCCTACATGATGTTCAGTTTTGTCGTGTATGACTTGTTTCAGCATCAACATGCGTTGAGAAGACTCTTTATCGCGACATTTCCAGCCGCAGCTATCGCCGTAATCTGGACAGTCGTTGTACTTATCTACCACATTGATGAGTGGCAGTGGACTAGTGCCTATCAGCATGCGCCGTTTACAAATTACTCAGTTTACGGTTCTTTCACCGCAATCTTTTTCCTCATCTGTCTCAGCCAATTGTTATTTGGTGATACGACTTGCGATAAGGTGATGTGGGTAGGTTGGTTTATCTGCTTCGGGTTCGGGCTTATCATGTGTTTTTCTCGAGGCGTATGGCTTTCTGTCATTGTTGCGGTTGTTCTGATGCTACTACAACTCAGCGACGGGGTAACGCATAAAAAGGTTCTGTTTATCGGTGCCACTTGTCTTATTTTTTTCGTATTTCTGAATCTACCGGGGTTCTATGACGTTTTCATGGAACGCATCTCATCTACAGTAGATTTGAGTTACGCCTCAAACCGAGCACGGCTTCTCCGATGGGGGCAGGCTGTCACCATGTTCCTGGAAAATCCCATACTTGGAAAAGGTTATGGAGCTTTCGCTATGCTATATGAAGAAGATGTTGCACTTGTGGGGAGCTATACAGCACAGTTCCAGCTTGGCGCGCATAGCGAATATCTTCAGGTGCTAGCTGAATTAGGGATAGTCGGTTTTATCGCGTGGATATGGCTCAACTTTGCATTCCTGCAATACAGTTTTCGCTCACTTAAAGAGATGGAAAGCGGTGCGGGGAATGCATCCGGTTTCTATCGTTCTATCGTCATAGGGCTGATGTCCGCCCAAATTTCATTGATGGTACATTTTACTGTGAACAACCTTTTGAACGGAGATGCCATCGGGATTCCGTTTTGGGGCATTTACGGATTATTGCCCGCTGTTGTGCAAATGCAGGCACGGCAGAAAGGTTCTTAGAGTGTTTAGTTCATTATAACTCTAGACTGATGTCTATACACAATAACGAAAGTAAGGTATAATACCAAATCGCCGTATCGGATAAAAAGAGACTTGGCAAATAAGATTTATACCCGCAAAGTAGGAGAATATCTATCATGAATGTTATCCATATTATTTCAGATACATTTCGGCGAGATAATCTCGCAATTTATGGGGATAGGGGATACTGCCCTTCATTAAACGCCTTCGCGGAAAAATGTGTGATTTTCGATAAAGCGTACGTTTCAAGTTACCCTACCGTGCCAATTCGTGGTGATTTAGTGACTGGACAAGTTGGCATCTGTCGACGGGGGTGGGAACCGCTTAAGCGCAATGTGCCGGTGATAGCGGATGCGTTGACAAAAGCCGGCATTGTTAGTATGATGATTGCTGATACACCTCACCACATCAACAACGGTTTTTTTTATCAGCGCGGGTTCACCGGCTGGAAATGGATTCGCGGGCAGGAAGGCGACTGTTTGGAGACGCAACCGTACGATTATGAATCACATCAAGCGCTGCGGTATCGCGAATATACCCGAACACATCCAAATAGACTGCCTCTTGGCCTCGGTAATCACCTAAAAAATACCGCGTTCCGGCAAAATGAGGGCGATACCTTCGTGGCACAAACCGTGCACACAGCCTGCGACTGGTTGGAGAGAAACTATCAATACGAAAATTTCTATCTCATGGTGGACACTTTTGACCCGCATGAGCCGTGGGATGCACCCGAATGGTATCTACATCGCTTTGAACCCGGCGATTATGAAGGACCTGAACCTATCTATCCTCCCTACGGTATTAATACGATGGATGCGCGGAGTACCCAACGGTTAAATGCGCTTTATCGCGCTGAGGCAACGCTTGTTGACAATTGGATTGGGCAGCTGCTTCGCAAAATTGACTATATGGGTTTGATGGATAATACCATGATAATCTTTATGGCGGACCACGGTTTCCTATTAGGTGAGCATGGACTTCTTGCCAAGAATTTAAGCATGTATGAAGAGATTGTCCATATTCCACTACTCGTTTATCATCCGGATGCAACACCTCGGCATACGGATACACTCGCAAATATCATTGACATCCCGGCTACCGTCATTGATGTTTTCGGGGCGGAACGCGGCATGCAGGTTGAGGGCAATAGCCTCTTGCCTGCAATCATGGGCGATACAGACACCGGACGCGATTACGCCATTACGCACGGCGCATGGGTAGGAGGATGGAGCCCTGATGGTGGCAGTCCACACGGAAGCATCACAGATGGAAGCTGGACACTCCTGCTTGAAAATCAGGGGCCGCCAAAACAGCTGTTCTATTTGCCCACGGACCCGACGCAGCTGAACAATCGATTTGAGTCAGATATTGCCGAAGCACAGCGGCTCTACCAGGCGTTCTTGGACTTTTTGGCACAACATGGCGCACTAGAGGCAATGGTGACGGAATTCCGGAATCGCTGGCAGATTTAATTCTTTCAATCCATAATGACAGCGTTAAAATATGAAACGAACACTACTTATTCATCCAGATATGCCTGAACTGGAACGTGAACACGGCTTCTCCAATATCAACGGGCCGTCACTCGTCCGTGTACCGGAGTGGGTAAAAAATCCGTTGGGCTCCTATTATCTCTATTTCGCGCACCATCGTGGGAAGTACATTCGGTTGGCGTACGCCAATGAGATTGATGGCCCCTATACCATCTATCGCCCCGGTGCGTTGCATCGTGACAATACTGTCTTCCATGGACGTGACCATGTTGCTTCACCAGATGTTCACATAGACGATGAGAATCGGCGTTTCTTTATGTATTTTCATGGAACGTACGGCGGCGGGCAGGCGAGCAGCTGGGCAAACTCTACTGATGGCTTGCATTATACCGCTTCACAGACATTAGAGAAAGAGCACGGGGCCTATTTTCGGATTTTTTGGTGGCGCGGGTTTCCTTATGCAACACATCATGGTTGGTTGAGCCGCGGGAAAACACCGGAATGGACAACATCATTTGCGCAGCGGGACACGCCCCTATTTCCCCGTATATCGATTGAGGACAACACCGGTTTTCCGCGACATACTGCCAATGAACTTGAAGGTGACACGCTCACTATCTATTATTCACTGTATGGCGATAGCCCGGAACGTATCCGAAAAAGTACTGTACAATTGACAGATAATTGGATTGAATGGCATCCATCTCCACCAATAGAGGTGCTCGCCCCCAAATATGATTTCGAGGGGGCAGAGCTCCCAATTGCTCCATCAACAGGTGGACTTAATAAGCAACGGGTTCACGAACTCCGTGATCCGGCAATCTATTGTGAAAACGGACAGAAATGGTTACTCTATTCAGTTGCGGGGGAACAAGGAATAGCTATTGTGCAGCTGCATTAGACGATATAACGTGAATTCGATATCATGTTGATAGAAAGAGAACCCTTTTGGTATGAGGAGGGAACCCAACTCATTGCTAATCGGGAACAGAGTCGTTTAGTTTTCAGCGATTTCTCAGATTTTCAGCGGAAGTGAGATTGGACTCTGGAGCTCCGTTTTACCGGATATTTTGTGATTTTGCGCGCATTTTTAAGAGAGAATCAAATGGTTACGCGTTTTCCGAAAAAGCGCTTGACATGTTCATGGATTTTTCGTATCATTTCCAGCTATTCGAGTCTGTCAAATCTTGGAGATACCGAACTGTAGATTTTCATCATCATTACAGTTGATGCAAACTGAGGATTTCTTAACAATCTAAAGGAATAAGGATTTTATGAGACTTACGGAGCAACAGTGTGCCACCTTTTGGAGACAAGGGGTACTATTAGTCGAGAACGCGTTGACTGATGCTGATTTGCAGCCTGTCATTGACGAAATTTCAGACTGGATATCAGTACGCGCGGAGGCATTGCATGAGAACGGGAACATCAGCGAACTTTATGAAGAAGAACCGTTCAATCAGCGTTTTGGAAAGTTGCTAGCGCAGTGTAGCGAGATGGGCAGTGGATTAGATATTATGCACTACCGCGGCCGGGCAATTTTTGAATTTCTCAAAAACGACAATCTTTTGGAGGTTGTTGAAGGTATCGTTGGTGCGGAGATTACCTGCAATCCAATTCAGCATTTGCGGGCGAAACCCCCTGTTGTGGACGGGAACGCGAGTTGGGCAGGTGGCGTACCCTGGCACCAGGATGCTGGGGTAATGATGCCCGAAGCGGAAGGTTCAAATATTGTAACTTGTTGGTTGCCCTTGGGCGACAGTACGGTGGAGATGGGTTGTCTTCAAGCATTACCTGGGATTACAGAGGAGATAGGGTACCTCCGGCACCAGAAAGAGGGCGGCACAATGATTATCCCCGAGCTAATGCCGGAGGTTGAACCACTTATGTTGGAGTGTTCTCGGGGCGATGTCATCCTATTGAGTCGTTTTACCCCGCACCGTTCTATGCCAAATCGTTCTAATCGCTGTCGCTGGTCGCTCGATTTACGTTATCAACCGACAGGGCATCACACTGGAAGAACGGCGCATCCAGACTTCATTGTTCGAAGCCGCAAACACCCTGAAATGGTCTTGCGTGAACATGGTGAGTGGTGCAATCTATGGGTGGACGCGTTTGAAAATCCGCGTGGTTACGCTGGACATCGAGGAGAATAAAAGGTTGCGCCATCAAAATCTCGGATGGCAATTTAATCAGTAGCATCGCCTGTGCGTAGTCCAACGTAACTCCGGTAACGTTCTATGTGGATATCTCCTGTTTCAAGCGCCTCGCGAATTGCACAATCAGGCTCACTAATGTGAATACAATCGTTGTATCTACAGTTCCCGAGATAGGGTACCATTTCTGGGAAATAGTGTTCTAGATTTTCTGTGTCGACACCCCACAGCCCAACTTCTCGGATACCGGGCGTATCTGCTACTTCCCCGCCAATGTCTAGTGAGAATAATTCAACGAGTGTTGTTGTGTGTCGTCCTTTCTGGGTTTTCATGCCGACTTCACCGATTCTCAACCCTAAGTCGGGTTGGATGGCATTTAGCAGGCTTGATTTTCCGACGCCGGAAGCGCCAACAATAACACTAAATTTATTTTTTAAGAACTGCCGAAGGTTGTTTGTGCCTTCAGGTGTTGTTACACTTGTCCAAATGGCGGGGTAGTGGAGTTTTTCATAATAGTTAAAAGTTTTCGTCAACTCGCGCCGTTGTTCGGGGTTAGCCAAATCGATTTTATTGATGCATATTGCGGCGTCCATGCCCCCGGCTTCGGCCAAAATGAGGAACCTGTCTAGCGTCCGGAAGTTAAGTGGAGGCATAAACGTTGATACGACGGCCAGGATCTGATGTGCATTTGCAACGATTACTTGTTCAATGTCCCCATGTTTCCCAGCATATTTTCGAGAGAATTTAGTTCGCCGTGTCAGAATATCTTCTACGACGCCTTCCTCTGCATCAAGTTGCGTAAAGATAACCTCGTCTCCGACTGCGACAGGGTCGGCGTACAACCGGCGCCCTGTTCTGGTCCGGTGTTTACGTTTGAGAGCCCCGCGTAGTGTGCATCGTAGGACAAGTTCCTTATACAAAACGTCATAAAATCCGGTTCGCGCTCGAATAACTCTACCTTGTTCGCCCTTAAAGATAAATCCCACCTCCCGAATTACCTTATCTTTTGTAGAATTGCAAGGGGATTCCTGAGTTAATAAAGAAGCTAAGAACCTGTGCTGCGTTATACCAAGACGTATTCATCCAAATTACCGAATAAATGTCGATTTTCAGACATATTTTTTCATTGTTTTTAAGGCTTTGTCTATATCATGTTCAAAATTGTCAAACCTGCACTCGCAGGAAACCCGGCCATCATAGCCAGCTTTTTGGAGGGCGGTGAAGAAGTCGGTAAAATCAAAATTGTCATTTCCCGGATAGGCGCGTTTGACCGGCTCTGCGATATGCACATGAGCCAACCACTCTGCAGCATCAACAATATTTTGCATCGATTCGCCTTCTTGCCAAATGTGATAGAGGTCTGCCAGTACCTTAATCCTTTTCCTATTAACACGTTTCGCCATCGCGAGGGCATCGGTGACAGTACGAATTATGTTTCCTTCTTTCCAGCAAATCGGTTCAATGGCAATAGTGATATCGTTATCGTCGGCGTGCTCGGCGGCCATATCTAGAAATTCGGCAATTTCTGCTAGTGCGCGTTCTTGTGAATACCCCTCTTCGAGGTTCCGTGAACCAGCACTGCCGTAAACGATGACATCGCCGCCAAGTTCGCTTCCTCTCTGGCATGCGACTTCTACAAACTGAGAGAGTCGTTCAAAATCGACGTTATTTCCAACGACGCGCAGCGTACCGGGAATAAAACCGGCGTACGCTTCAGGTTTTAATCGGGTTCTTGCGAGTTGCTGACGAATCTTTTCAAAATCGGTTTCGTCCGCCTCGGGCATAAGAGCGGGCTGTACGCCTAATTCAATGTAATCATAGCCGGTTTTTGCAAGCTTCTCAACATTTTCTAATCCGGTGCAAATTCCGAATCTCACGAGGTTTGCTCCTTGTTATGTACCTAGACACTAGTGATAATCCAACGTAACAAACTTTCAACAACAGCAATCAACACTGCCACAAAGAGCGTGTTGAAAAAGCCACGAATCTCGAGTCATCGAATCATTTTATTCATCAGCCAAAGTAAGATAAGCACCGAAGGCGTGAAACTGAGTAAAGATTTTCGCATAAGTTTCATAGAATTTCCTTCGATTTTCTATTTGCCAAAACGGCGTTTGCGTTCGCTATAGGCACGCAAGGCCCGGAGGAAATCTATCTTCCGAAACGAGGGCCAATATGTGTCACAAAAATAGAATTCTGAGTAAACGCTCTGCCATAGGAGAAACCCGGATAATCTGATTTCCCCACTGGTGCGAATGATTAATTCCGGATCTGGGAGATTAGAGGTGTACAGGTACGGTGCGATCTTATCAACGCTAAGTTGTTCTGCGATTTGGTTAACATTTTTCCCGTTTTTTGCTTCTGCCTTGAGGTGTCCCCGGAACGCTTCAATAATTTCCTCGCGTCCTCCATAAGCCACAGCGACATTTAGAATAAATTTGTTATAATGTTGAGTGGCTGCTTCAGCCTCTCTGATTGCTTCTTGCAGACTTGGCGGCAGTCTCTCTATTTGTCCCATGGCTCTGACTTTAATTTTGTTCTTATGGAGGCCCTTAATCGTTACGAGCTCTCGCATCTTCCCCTCAATTAGGCTAAGAATGTCTTTGACTTCCTCTTCACCGCGTTCGAAGTTATCCAGTGAGAAGATCCAGATGGAGAAAATTTCAACCCCGAGCTCATCGCACCAATGAAGGACTTCTTCCAGTTTATCTGCCCCGTCGTAATGTCCTTTAACAACGTTATAAAAACCGCTGGCTTTGGCGTACCGGCGATTCCCATCAAGGATTACACCAATGTGGCGAGGGATGTTCCACGCGCTTGCTTCTGCTTCTAGACGTTTTTGATATACTTTGTAAAATAGCCTTTCTATTCGGTTCTTAAGGAATTTCAATGGATTCATGAAAATGTCCTAAGCATCTGCTACTAATAAAGTACTTAGAATCAACTTGATACTGTGCTTCCGTCTTGCTGCTATTTATTATATCATGAAATGGTTGTAAAAAAAATATTTTTTGCGGAACGTAAAGAAACTTTTTCTGCTGGTTGTCAATCCACAATATCAGTGTCGAGTACGAAATAGAAGTAATCCTAAGGTATTGACAAATCCTACAGATTATGATAAGTTTATGTGATACCATCCCTAGATGAAAAAGCTGGCAGATGTCAAAATTTCAAAATCGCATGAGGCTAATCACGCTAAAATCGTGATATTTGAGAATAAATACGAATAATTTTTAGGAGCATCGCGTTCGCCGTTTTGAACCGGGCCAAAATATGAAATCTCGCAATTCACCACCGTCAGTATCTTCTCGAATCCCTATGCATGGAGTTACTCTCAAATCTACTTTAATTGCAGCACTGTTGATTCCAGTGAACTGTTATTGGGTAATTGAGATGGAGGTTATCCGGTATTCAGGGCATCCCGTGACGATTTCCCTCTTTTTCAATGTTATTTTTAGTTTATTCCTGGTTATCGGTGTTAATCAATTACTACGGCGTTTTATGCCTGGACTCGCTTTGGCGCAAAGCGAATTAGTTATCGTTTACCTGATGCTGTCGATTGCGTCGGGGATTACCGGGCACGATATGCTTGAAATTTTAGTGCCTATGTTAGGGCATGCCTTCCGCTTTGCCACGCCCGAAAATGAATGGCAACAACTGTTTGTTCCGTTTTTACCGCGGTGGCTAACGGTTAGTGATAATATCCTGTTGCAAGGTTATTATGAGGGTGAATTGCCCCTCTATACGAAAGAAACTCTGCTCGGATGGGCGCCAGCAGTGCTCTGGTGGACAGTGTTCATTACTGTACTGATTTTCGGTATGCTTTGCATCAACATAATTATTCGAAAGCAGTGGATTGAACATGAAAAATTGAGTTATCCTATCATTCAACTTCCGCTTCAATTAACAGAGACGGAGCACAATCACTTCTTTCGAAATCGGTTAATGTGGATGGGTTTCGGGCTAGCTGGTGCGCTTGCGTTGTGGAATGGGATAAATTTTCTGTTCCCGATTTTACCTGAATTGCGGACGCGAATACGAAGTTTCCAAATTTTCACGGAGACACCTTGGAGTGCAATGGGCAGAATCCCTTTTTCGCTCTATCCGTTTGCGATAGGGCTTGGTTTTTTTATTCCGTTGGACTTGTCATTTTCGTGTTGGTTCTTCTTCTGGTATTGGCGATTGATGCGTGTCGTGGGTGCGGCGATTGGGATGAGAAGTCTCCCTCAGTTTCCATATATGAACGAGCAAGCGTCAGGCGGTTATCTTGCGTTGTGTGTCTTGGCAATATGGGCAAGTCGAAGACATCTTTTGCAGGTTGCCAAAACTGTTTTTGGTTTGGATTCCCAACGTGAGGGGCCATCAGCGGTGTCTACGATAAAAGAGGAGGGGATGTCTTATCGCGCCGCGGTGCTTAGCCTCATCATCGTAATGGTGTTTCTCGTGTTGTTTTGTTATTATGGAGGGGCTGAGCTGTGGGTGATGTTCACCTTTTTCGTTATTTACTATATGATTTCCATTGCGATAACGCGTATGCGTGCGGAGTTAGGAACTCCTGTTCATGATTTGCACTATTCCGGACCAGACGAAATTCTGACACGAACAGTTGGCACTCGGCGGTTAGGCAAAAGCAATCTCGTTATGTTTTCGATGTTTTGGTTCATCAATCGTGCACACCGAAGCCATCCGATGCCACATCAGTTGGAGGGGTTTAAGATAATGGAACGGAGTAACATGACGATGCATCGAATTATTTTTGCGCTAACCCTCGCAACTGTGTTGGGCTCACTCGCCGGATTTTGGGCACTCATCGATCGCGGTTATCGCTTGGGTATGGAGGTGCGCGCCTATTGGCCTTCTCTCAGTGCTTTTGGAATAGAACCTTATCGACGACTTGCTGGATGGCTACAGGCTCCGGAAGAGACACTTATCGCCGAAAGTGGGTTTATGGGGCTCGGTTTTTTGCTGACGAGCGTGTTGATGTTCTTTCGAATGCGTTTTGTGTGGTGGCCATTTCATCCGGCGGGATTTGCGATTTCGACAAGCTGGGGTATGAATGTTACATGGAGCTGCCTTTTCATGAGTTGGCTGATCAAGTGGCTAATCCTTCAATATGGCGGCGTAGTCCGTCATCGAAAAATAGCACCCTTCTTCTTAGGGCTTGTCTTGGGAGAATTTACCTTAGGAAGTTTGTGGACGATTATTGGAATAGTGGCCGGAATTCCTACCTACGGTTTTTGGGTTTAGTCAAACTCAGCTTGTGAATTAATCGCCAAATTTAAGGGCAACAAGAACAAGCCTAAACTGAAAAGAAGTGGCCATTGCCATTCCCATCCGAGAGGTGCCATTTCCAGAAATTGACTTAGCGGTTGCACGTAAAGCACAATTAAATGGAGTCCGATAGCTACAAGAAAGATAATAAGCAGCTTTGTATTAGCGAACATTCTTTGGAAAAGCGATTCCCGCGGATGCCGTAACGCTTGCCAGCATGAAGCGAATTGCGCAAAAATCATCGTTGTGCAAACCGATGTCCGCGCAACGATGATATCCGAATCAGTCAAGTCTGAACGCCAGAGCATCAGGAAAAACGGGATAAATGCTATCAAACTAATCGTCACAGCGCGACAAAAGATGTCTAGGCCAGACATCTTTGAAAGGAATTGTGTACGCGAGAATATTGCTGATTCAATTGGGCGGTGAGTTTTTTCATTAAAAAAAATCTTTTCACCCCCTCCGCTCACGGCTGGAAGAAGACTGCCGAGGAGTTGGACCCAAGCAACTTGGACTAATGTCATAGGCATAGGCAATTTATAGATATAGCCGATAATTGTACCAAAAACGAGTGTGAGAAACAGCGAGAGGGTACAGGAAGCACCCCACCTAATCGAACTGGTGAGGTTATGATAAATTTCGCGTGCATGAAACAGGCCATCTCTGAGTGCCCGGAATCCTCTTTTGTGTATTAAGCAGTCGCTGGATGCTTGTACAAGATGTGACGCGTCCTTAGCGTTCGTAAAGGCAATATCTGCTGCTGACATTGCGCGCAGGTCTGAATTTCCTTGCCCCAAAAATCCCACCAAATGGCCCTGACGTTTCAAACTAAAAACGATGTGTCGCCTCTGTTCCGGGCTCGGATTTGAATAGGCTAAACATTGTGATGTCTTCTTGTCAAGTTGTTCACGCGTCAGTTGTTCAAGGGCCTTTCTGGAGGCAACCTCCTTCCGGGTATGAATAAGTCGGAGTTCTTTGGAGATATCGACGGTGTGTTGTTCATCATTTTCGGTGATAAGGATAATTTTAAGGCCCCTCTCAAGACTTGAGCTCACAACTTGCTTTGTTTTTTCATCGTTGTTCATAGAAAATGCCATGAAGCCTAAAAAGGTTGAAGAGCCCTCCATTTCCGGGGGGGTCAGCATAGATTTCGAATTCTGAGATGCAACGCCATAAACTTGATTTTTTTTGCTCCGGAGGTAATTAATTATATCTAAGTAATCCTGATGCTGCTCGTTTTGGAAGTGGTTGACTTCCCCCTCTATAAGTATAAAGGGGCAGGTGGCAAGCACCTCCTCTGCATCCCCAAATATAATATTGAGATAGTCCTCGTGCCCTGTTTTGAAAACCGTCATCTGGTACCCGAAGTTGGATGTGTCAGAATATTCGTTGACAAGTGGAAAATCCTCTTTTAATTTTTCAAGTCGGTAGCCAAGGTTGCTGATATTCTCTTTAATTGCCTGTTGCAGGGAAGTATCATCGCCGCTTTTGTTTTCAGAACGGAACTCTGATGTCGCAAGGGCTGCGGTTAATACTAAGCCGGCACCCCCTGGCGGAATAGAGGAACCTGGTGGGATTTTGTCTACGGCTGCCCTTTTTTCTTCATTAGATAAATTTTTCAGGGAACGTAACCAGGTTTTCCAGGTGCCGGCTTCAACAAGCTGTTCGTCCACGAACATCGAAGATAGGAAGGTAGAACCGGAGGTAGTTAGCCCATTTTCATTTGCACAAACGGCTGTGACGCGGCTTAATCTTTCAAGCCGCAGTGGATTTCGGAGGACTACCCCTTTTTTTAGTAATTCTCTCGCCTGTTGCGAGAACGTTAATCGAAGACAGGTGACTGCATTTTGTGGTGCCGATGCAAGCATAAAGAGTAATCCTAGATTTAACAGCATCTCCCAATCTGTTAATGGAAATTGCCGAACAGGTGTCTGATAGCCAAACCCCCATGCTATTGCAACCGCCAACCCCGCTGTGATGATTCCTACCATTTTCAAAACATTGTGTAAAGATTTTATTTCACTTTTGGCCAAAGTGTCTGCCTCTGGAAACGAGCGGACGTTTTGACGATTTTTCCAAAATTTCGTATTTTTCCCTGTGCGAACAACAATTGCCTGTCCTATACCTGCTTCTACATACGTTCCACCAAACACCATGTTTTTCTGTTGTTCCGGCGGGAGCGTTGCGGCCGATTTTCCTTTGTCTGTGTCTGCCCTCCCAGTATTCTCTTCGGAGTTAGCCTCAACAGTATCGCTCGTTTTCTTTGTCATCCCCTCAGTTCCGAATAGAGCCGACTCATCAATCGCGAGGCCATCTGCTAAAAGGATTCTCGCGTCAGCCGGAATGTAGTTGCCCGCGCTAAAGGAGATTATGTCACCCGGGACGATGTCCTGAGGCACACATTTTTCAAGCTTACCTTCCCGGGTAACAGGGATACTGATAGTTAAATGCTTATGAATCTGCTCTGTGCAGCGGTGAATTCGGAATTCGGCGAGGCATGCCCAGAGGATATGCAGCAGGAGAATCACGCTGATAACACTTATCGATTGGCCCCGAATAGTGTTGTTGTGAGTCAAGTATAGGGCAATTAACCCGGCTGTTGTGAGCGCGAGCATAACGACTTGCCAAGTGAATATCCGCTTTAGAAGCTTGCCTACCTTTACTATTTTGGGCCCGGAATCAAATTCGTTTTTTCCGTACCGCGCTTTGGCTTTTTGCAACGCTTCTAGGCTCAAACCTTGATTTAGGTTACTGTTAAATTGATTCAATATAGATGCAATGCTACTTGCATAAAATTCTGACATCGATTTCCGTACTGTTACTTACTGATAGCAATATTAACAAGGGTTTCTAAATCCATACTCTATAAAACGTTAGTCCTAACAGCAAAGTTATGGTTGTCAACTGTGGTGTTGGGGAACTGAATTAGGCAACGGATACAGTAGCTCCATTTATGTCTGGTTGCAAAATCATTGTATCACACTGAATTTGGTAATTTTTGAAAAGAGCTTGCATCTGTTCTGCCACCTGTTGTGTAGTCTGTTTGAGACAATATGCTGCGACAGTCGGTCCCGCGCCGCTCAGCGCGACGCTGAGTGCCCCGACTTCCAAGGCGGTTTCAGCTACTGCATCAAACCCCGGTATCAAGGGAGAGCGGTATGGTTGATGCAGCCGGTCTTTCATTGCTATGGATAGCATCTCCAATTTTCCCGAAGTGATACAGGCAACTAAAAGTGAACTACGACTCACATTGTAAATAGCATCCGAAAATTTAACCGAAGGTGGTAGTACACGACGCGCTTCTCGCGTTGAAAGGGGAAAATCCGGAATAGCTAGTACGACATAAAGTTCAGGTGGACACCCCAATTGAACCGTGTGAACCTTTTCTTCTTCTTGTGCTGAGATAACTAGTCCTCCATACAAAGAGGCAGCAACATTATCCGGATGTCCCTCCAATTCTGTCGCGAAATTGAGCAATTCATCTTTGGTATACCGCATTTCATACAATGCATTTGCTGTTAATAAGCCGCCTAGGATTGCGGTGCCACTGCCGCCTAATCCACGAATCGCAGGAATTCCGTTTTCTATATGCAATTTCAAGCCTGAGGCAGTGTCGAAACTTTTGAGTACTCGTTTAACCGCCTGAACTGCTACATGTTCCGATGTGCTCGGTATTTTATCAGCGTCAACGCCGCTAATAATGGCCTCGATTCCGGCGGTTTCTGTGAATTCCAACGTTACCGTACTGTAGAGTTGAAGTGCCATTCCAAGCGCGTCAAAACCGGGCCCTAGGTTAGTTGTACTAGCAGGAATTCTCGCTATCGCTTTGCGATGCATAAAAATATTCCTTTTTCTATTTTCGTAAGCGCTTAAAGCTGTTCCAGTTCAAGTCTTGTGTACTTATCTCGCGCGATGCTCCAGAATTAGGACGACATGCAGTTACCACATTCCACGGCCCAGTTTCCTTAGCGCCGTTATAATTTTGCGATGGCAATTTCCGTTCGATGTAGCGCTTCCTGGATGTTTTCTAACGAATTTGCATACGAGAGTCTAAGATATCCGTCGCCATATTTACCAAAGGATGTGCCCGGTAACAGCGCGACATCTGCTTTATCCAATAGGTAATCTGCGAGTTCCTCACATGACACCGGTAGTTGCATCACATTTGGAAATACATAGAACGAGCCGAGCGGCTTAAGACAACTGACTCCCTCAATCGTGTTCAATCCATTCACGATACTGTCTCGTCTTCTCTGGAATTCCGCCACCATATCCTTAACAGAATCTTGCGGTCCGGTGAGTGCTTCTATGCCAGCAATTTGTGTAAAAGTTGCTGTGCAGGAATTGGAATTAATTGTAAGTTGTGTAATCTTATCGGCAATATCGCGCGGGGCGACGCCGTAACCTAAACGCCATCCTGTCATGGCATAGGTTTTAGAGTGTCCTTCAATCAGAATCGTCCTCTCTTTCATACCGGGCAGGCTAAGAACGCTTATATGTGTTCCCTCGTATAAAATGCGAGAATAGACTTCATCAGTGAGCACATAAAAATTGTGTTTCTGGGCGAGTTCCGCGATTGCCTCAAGTTCTGACTGTGTGAGTATGCCCCCTGTCGGGTTCTGTGGTGAGTTGAGGATGAGTAGCTTCGTTCGCTCTGAGATAGCTGCCTCAAGTTCATCGATTCGGAAGCGAAAGTCGACTTCTTCGCGAATCGGCAGTGGAACGGCTTTTCCGCCAATGAAATCGATAACCGATTCGTAGATTGGAAAGCCGGGTTCTGGATAGATAACTTCATCACCTTCATCAATTAATGCCAAAATGGTAAAAAAAATGATAGGTTTCGCGCCTGGGGTGACTGTTACCTCCTCCGGATGGATGGAAACGCCTCGGGTTTCTGTGATGTGCTGTGCCGCAACTTCCCGGAATTCAGGCAATCCTGCGGAGGGGCCATATCCAGTATGTCCGTCCTTCATCGCTTTGAATGCTGCTTCGCAAACATTCATCGGAGTTGGGAAATCAGGCTGTCCAATTTCTAGGTGAATGATGTCTCTACCTTGCGCTTCTAACCCTTTTGCCTTGGCGAGAACTTCAAACGCTGATTCTGTTCCCAGGCGATTCATCCGATTAGCGAATGTGGGGAGTTCCAAAATTTATCTCCTTTCTTATGAATATCGGCAGGTATAATTCTTTAAATATGATTAATACGAAAAGCATGTCAGTAGGACTAACGCGAAAAGTTTTTAGACATGTATGCGTACATCCTAAATGCAAAAAGTCACTTCATTTGTAAGATAACTCCGTTACCCCCAGTTATCCAAACGTTTTTTCCTTTAAAAACAAAGACTTTGTTCATTTGAAACTTTTGAACCATAGCATCGCCCGGTTCTTGAATTTCCCAAGTTTCTCCGCTGTCCTGAGTAAGCAGGATGACACCGACTCCCAAATCGCCCCCGACTGCGACGCCCATTTTATCATCAGCAAACCTGACGCTTCTGAGTCTTTCTTCGGTACCGCTTATCTGTTCTTTCCACGTTTTACCGCCGTCAGTCGTATGCAAAATCACACCGTTTTCGCCAACTGCCCAGCCGGTTGCGGCATTAAGAAAGAAGATGTCTTCAAGAATATCCTCTTTCCCTGTTTCTTGGGTAACCCAACTTTTGCCACCATCCTCAGTTTTCTGGATAAGGGCGCTTTGTCCTTGCGTCGTCGGGGTTACGCGCACCCCGGCAACCCATCCGGTAGACTCGTCCAAAAACTGGAGCGCATTGTACATGTTTGCATCAGCGTCGCCGACTTGTCCAATTTGTCCGCCTTGTAGGACTTTCCAAGAACTTCCACCATTCGTTGTGGTGATGATGGTATCGCTTTCACCTACAGCATAGCCAACTTCTTTATTAACGAAATAAATTCCCTTAAGTCCGTTTGAAACTTTACTCGTTTGTAATTGCCAGTCTTTTCCGTTAATTGTTGCAGCAATTGCGCCTTTTTCACCAATTGCCCAGCCGTGTTGTTCGTCTAAGAAATAGACTTCAGCGAGCTGCGCGTTAATATCAATTTTGGCTTTACTCCATGTTTGGCCACCATCCATTGTATAGCCAATAAAACCGATGTTATCGAGTTCAAGTGGTGAAACTCCCACCGCCCAGCCGGTATTCTTATCCGTGAAAGCAATGGACATATAATCACGAATCTCCGGATCTTGTTTTTGAAGGATGGCCCACTCTGCGGAGGTGGGTAAAACAATCGCTAAGGATGCTAGAAATGCAAATAGGGCTATGCCTAATGTGAGACGTAAGGTGAATCCGGTCATTATTATAAAATCTCCTTTTTGGTTGCTGCTTGTAAGTGCTGTTTCACCTTTTAGCAATACCCCGTTTAGGGTACCATGAACTTTCTTCAATCCCGTTGGGATATCAATATATTTACGACAATTTTATAGTATAGAGTTGCATCGACAATTAAGTCAACAACTTTTTTCAATAGCCTGAAGCAATATCAAGCGCCTCAATTTATTTTGCGACAATAACAGTCCCTGTTTTGAAACTCTCGCCTACTTGGAGTTGATAGATGTAGACGCCACTTTCCACAATGTTTTCTGTTCCATCTCTACCATCCCAGAATAATTCCGTCTCACCGGGGAGAGCTGTCAAGGTTTTAACAAGCATCCCATCAATGTTAAAGATAAGCACCTTGAATTCTCCTTTTATTCCTTGAAGGGCACGTGCGGGAAACACAATACGGTTGAAATCTTCATTTGGAGAGAGCGGCGTAAAGGGATTTGGATATGGTTCATCAAGTATTCGCAGAATTCCTTGTATCGGCGCGGAGCGATTATTCGCCTCGTCAATAGCTTCTACGACATAGACAAAGCTTCCTACGGACAGTTGGCGGGTATCTACAAATTTATATTCTTCTTTGGATTCAGAAATTTCGCCATTGGGGAGTGGACTTAGCGGTGTATCTGACGAACTAAAGAAGATTTGGTAACGCTGAACGTCTCTACTGGCGCTGGCTGCCCACGTGAGTTCAACGCCTTCGTTTGATGAAACGATGCTAAGTGTCAGTGGGGGCTGCGGCGCTGCAGTATCCGAGGGGACATCAACCGTTTGTATTGCGGAACGTTCAGATTGCAATAAAAGCGTCTTGTAAATGCTTATCTGATAAGTATGACTTCCCGGAAGGACGTTTACATCCCGAAATGTAGTTGAAGAGCGATTTTGAACGGTGATGGGGGATTCTTTATCTCTATAAATGAGATACCCGTTGACATCCGGATTATTTGATTTTTTCCATCTGAGCGTTACATCATTTTCTCCCGTTTTATCGGCTTCAGCAGTAAACCCGATAACAGGTACTGGGGGTACGTTAGGAATGACTTGCAGGGTAAAATCATCGTTGTTGAGTTTACCGTCTGCTTGCCCCTGTCGGATAAATTCTCCGATGGGGCCATCTTGTAAGTTCCGCAGACGTACGCTAAAGGCTGCTTCTAACAGGGGTGTATCCGGCGTGCGGGAATCAAATGTGATTGTATAAACCGAATTCTGAAAATCAACGACGAGATCTGCCAGTTCTACGCGCAGCGAGTTACCGGAAACTTCCGCTTTGGCGACAATACGGTTCCCGTCCTGCAAAATGCCTTTGAAATTGGATGCTTGCGTCAGAAACCCTAGTGGCAGGATGATCTCAATCGTCTTAATCTCTTCACCAGGCTCTGCTAGCGACCTGTCGACAACAAGTGTAACAACGAGTGGTGCTGTCGAACTGGCGGGAACAACGCCTTGAGTTTCTCCATGAACGTTAATCTCACCGACGGATGTAACGGCTCCATAACCGTTCATTGCGATAAGCAAGCTCCAGGCGAATAATGTTAGGAGTAACGCCGCTGGCTTTAAGCTAGCTCTATTTATGTAAAAGGGTGATAGGGAGTGTTTTGTATACCAAACCCTTCTAATTGCATAACCGTCCAAAACGCACGCGAAATTTTTCTTTTTCATACCGTTTTATTTTCCTATAAGGTTCTCTTTGATAGCTCAAGACGACATATCCACCCTTTTCTTTTTCCATCCTGTTCATAAGCTTCAAAATAGCAGATTAAGTGAGAAACGCTGTGTGGTATTATCCTGAAAGGTACCGGTTAGCAGTTGGAACCCATAATCAATTTGGAGCATGTTGTTTCCTATTGGGATTCTGGCGCTTCCTCCGAGGGCAACAGTCGTGGCAGATTCTACGCCGCCTTGCCTATCTGAAGCAACACCATAACCGCTGCGAATCGCGAAAATTTTACTCAGCCAAATCTCTGTCCCTGCCCGAATGTAAGTTTTGCCATCCCGAAGTCCAATCTCAAAAGTAGCTAAGCTAGATTTTAACAAATTACTTACGGTTTCTCCTTGTGCGCTCATTTCAGCGATGGATTCTAGGCGATATGCGAATCCTGCTCGAATATTTCTGGGGACTGAATCTGTATTTAGCTCGGAGACATTCAGGTTCGCGGGGAGTAGGTTCTCTGCCGAAACGCCGATGCTTAACCCCTTAACAGGTTTGGCAATGATGCCAATGTCCATCGAGATGGCTGAGGTAGAGGTTTGTGTAAAATAATCGTTTTGCGCAACAAATTCGTTGTTCTCATCAAAGGAGGTACCAAAGCGCGTCAAGTTGGTTCCTATTGACAATTGCTTGAGAAAGGCTTTTCCGTAAGAAAACCGGAGTGTTTGTTCGCGATAAATCTCGGAATCTTCACTCAATATCCCAATACTTGCCCCGAGGGAACCGAGGCTACCGAGTGGAATAATCCCTGCAGCGGCGTTATATGTGATGAGTCCATTAAATCGCTGTACGCGTGTCACGCCTACCTGGAGGGTATCTATGTACCCGAGCCCGGCGGCGTTGTAACTGGCGGCATTGCTATCATCGGCAAGGGCAACGAATGCGCCCCCGAGCCCTAAAGGGCGGGCACCGATACTAACGGCGTTAAACGCTGCAAACGTTCTCATTGGGAACAATAGCGTAATTAACAGTAATAGATAAAATATGTGTCTCAGCATATCATTTCCTTTTCGGGACACCTGTCATTGGGACAAAACTAACCGCCGCGATTTCTGTCGTTTCTACAGAGGGCGATGCGAGCGTGCGAGATTGTTTGTCTTTCCTTTTTGAGATGCCCTTGTCAGGCAGCTTTTTGTGAATTAAAAGGAGATTTTGGGCATCACCACCAACCGGTACAACCAATTTACCTCCTTCAATCAACTGATGAATGAGGTTTTGGGGCACTTTCCGAGGGGCCGCAGTGACAAGAATAGCATCGTACGGGGCATGTGCTTGCCAACCGTAATATCCATTACCTTGTTTAAAATGGATATTTTGATAATTGAGCGCTGCCAGCCTTGCTTTTGCACTTTTTGCGAGTTCTACTAGAATTTCAACGGAATAGACTTCGGCTGCGAGTTCCGCTAAAATGGCGGTTTGGTATCCACAGCCTGTTCCAATTTCAAGAACTTTTGAATCGCTGGTGAGTTCAAGTAGTTTCGTCATCAATGCGACGATATACGGCTGCGAAATTGTCTGAGCACACGCAATTGGCAGGGGGCAATCCTCATAGGACAGCTTGAGGTGCTCCTGTTGGACAAAAAGGTGACGCTGCACTTTACGCATGACGGCGAGAATCTGTGGACTGTCGATGCCACGAGTTTCGATTTGGTTTTGAACCATTTTCCGCCTGAGTCTTGAATAGTCCTTAGTGAGACGCATCATGCATATTCCATTATATTTCCAAAAGGGGTGGAAATCGTAGACTAGGCCATCTCTAAGATAAGGGACAGCTATTAATCAATCACCTACTTCTACATGATAGGGCAGTAATAAAAAAATCCTATGTTTTCTGATAATGTCTAACAATCTCGCGTTGCCTTGGGAAAAGAATTGTGAAAGTCTTATCACGTCACTGCTTCTTTTATCACGTGAGGTTCGTAAACCCTTTACTTCGTTGGATATTAGCCGGTAACTGCGGAAGAGTTGCGATATCCACGTCTGTTGTGGGAGCCGAACGATTTCAACCCTCTTTTTTTGTAACCCTGCCTTTTCTTGGGCGATGGCGAGGGCAATGCTTAATCCGCCCAATTCATCAATGAGTCCGTTCGCTTTTGCCTGTTTCCCTGTCCAAATGCGCCCGCGCCCCAGCTTATCTACTTCATCTTTTGTTAGTTGAGTTCGTCCGCTAGCGACTTTTGTGATGAAATCGTCATAAATTTCGGCGATTTGTTTCTGGACGATTTCCTGTTCTGCCGGTGGGTAATCGCCATAGTCAGTATAGAAGTCTGCATGCGCGCCCCGTTTAATAATTTCTTTCCTGATTCCCAGTTTTTCATAAAGCCCCTTGAAACTATATTTACCTCCGATAACACCTATTGAACCTGTAATTGTTCCCGGTTCTGCGACAATGACATCTGCTGGGGCTGCGATGTAATACCCACCCGATGCAGCCACATCTCCCATCGAAACGACTAGCGGTTTTACTTCGGTGAGTTGGACGAGCTCACGCCATAAGATATCCGCTGCAACGACAAGTCCGCCGCCGCTGTCAATTCGTAGCACAACTGCCTTTATGGCGTTGTCTTCCCGAACTTGGCGAATTGCCCGGGCAATTGTATCCGAGCCCATCACCGGTGTACCCATAATTGGTTCGGTAAAGCTATCACCTGTTACCATTAATCCTTCGGCTTCAATAATGGCAATTTTCGGACGCGGTACCTGCCAATCTTGTACGTAAAGTCCGCTGTTGGCATATTTATCAAGAGGTACCAAATCGGTAGAAGTGTCTGTAATCTCATTTACAATGTGTAAGAGTTCATCTTCATAAAGAAGCTTGTCAACGAGTTTGGCGCTGAGAGCTTCTTTTGCTGTATAAGGGCCGCTGTCGATGAGGTTTTTGACGGTTTCCGAAGTCCAGCCGCGGTTTGTAGCAATAGTGGTTGTCAATTGCTCGTAAAGCGCATCGAGGATAATGTTTTGGATTTCTCGATGTGTTTCAGACATATCGCGCCTTGTATATGTTTCTGAGGCCGATTTATACTTTCCTATATGTTCAATGTCCGCTCTGATACCGAGCATATCTAACGCGCCTTTGTAAAAGGAACGTTCCGCGCGCAAGCCAATGAGCCGCAGCTCTGCCGACGGATGCATCAAAATCGTATCACACGCTGAGGCAACGATGTAATCTCCAGTGGAACATTCGGATAGGTAGCAGATAACAATACGGCCAGATTTTTTGAAATCGAGGATGGCATCCCGTATTTCTTGGAGCCGCCCCATACCGTAGCCACTTCCGTTAAACCGAATAAGGACACCTGTAACTTCTGTATCCGATTTTGCAATGCGTAAGCCTTGCTCCAGAGAACCCATAGACAGTTCGAGAAACATGTGTCTGCGAGGAATACGCTTGGTTTTGCGGGCGTTAGAGAATTGGAAATAACCAACGCCTACTTGTGTGTTAATGTCCGTAGAGAAGCGATTATCCATACCAAATGCCCAATTGCCGATATTAATACCGAAGCGAATATCAAAACTCTGATTACTGTTGAAAGTGCCGCGTAACATCAATTCTCGAATTGGGCGTAACTCAAGTGCATATCGTAAATCAAACCCTTTTAAGCCTTGTGTTTTGCGCATATCGACGGAAAGGGTTGTTCGCCATGTACCAGGGCGAATTGCGATACCAATATCGTACGTACGTCCTAGCTTTTCGTTCAACAACTTCGGCCGATTCAAATCGCGAGCCGTTGCCCCAATCGAAAAGTAGCGGCGGCGATACATCAAACCGAGAGACAAGGAATTAAATTTGTCGTAGCTTTTATCGTCCGAGTTTATCCAACTGTAGGCAGTGCCCAAGTAAACGGAATTTCCTAAATGCTTTCCGGTGGAGAGGCTATAGCGAGTAAATTCAACGTCATCAGTTGCTGTCCCGAATTCCATGCTAAAACCGCTCCCCGGCATAGCGATAAAAAAAGCGTCATCGCCCGTGCCGGATTCACTCTGATATGTTCGTAGATAGTATAAATTCAGCGCCCGCCCCGCACCTAATCCTGCTGGATTAAAAAAGGTTGCCAGGGCATCGTCACTCATTGCAACAGAGTTTGAAGGTAAGTGCGTTCCGACTTTTAGCGGTACGGAGGCATAGGTACTGCTAAAAAATACGCTAAGTGCCATAAAGCAGCAAATAAATGTTATCTCAATGCCCCGCAGATAGTGAGCTAGGGACGGGAATTTGCAGGCGAAATCAGTTTTATCATTATCGCATCCAAACCGGCAACTTGCTTTACGAAAAGAAGATGAAACCATAAATACACTTCGGGCAAAAGACCTTTGCCATACTTAAAGCTATGCTATTAGTCTACCACAAAACGGTAGATATGTCAAAAAAAAGTGATACGACACCTCATACGAAAACGAGAAACTCATAAAATAAGGGGTGATGTTCTTTCCCGCTTGCATGAACAGTATGTTCAAAAGGGTAAAACCTCTTAAACAACCAAGTGCGCACAAGCCCTTTCTCGTCGGTAGCTGGAGTGCCGGACAAGCCTTTCACCTTGAATTTCATGGAGATGCGAGGTATTATGCTTAGCGCTACCTTATTGCTATTCTAAACGAAAATTAGGAATACCTGCTGTATTGAGGAAACAATTCGTCATGAATCTCACTGCATTGCTGAAGGTGTACTTTTCGAGTGTCGTCAGCCGTGTCGACAATAGTTGGAAAATACATCCCCGCACCCGTCTTAATCTGGTAGCCGCCTGGCGAGTGGATGCTCAGATACTGATGCAATGTTTCTAAATCCGGTGCTGTCGCGCAATATTGCGTGCAATTCATTGTGAACATGCGCCGACGATTTCCGCCTCCGTAAGCCGCATGATATGTATCGTGATTGAATATCACCACATCGCCCGGACTATTCTCTAAGGCAATGTTCGTCGGAAACTCGCTAGGCGGAATACCGAATAATTCCTGAGATTGATTCGGTTCCAGTTTTTGCGCGCGTACGAAGTGGCTAGGGTTGTGACTGCCGGGAATAATACGCAAACAGCCTGTACCTCGTGTCAGCCGGTCGAGATAAAACGTGACTTTACACGCGAAGAGCCGGCCCCAATTCCCATCAGGGTGCCAGCCTGTATCGCCAGTGTAATAGTTTCCGTCGCCGCCGGCATAGTTGAAATCTTCACCAAGCACGCCGCCGATGAGCCCTTTAACGCGTTCATCATCTAATAGCGTGCATAGCCGTGAACGATGCTCAATCGGAGCGCCGAACATTGTCCGGCGCGTACCATCGTGCGCTTTGCCACCCCCAAATTCCTGAATCGAAATTTCAAACTCTTCAGTAATCCACTCTATCTCGCTGGAAGAAAACATGCCCGGGACTGACAGATAACCGAAGGTGTTAAAGAAATTAATCTGATGTGTTGTCAATTTCATGGGATATCCCTCTTTTTCATCAAGATAACGCGTCCTGAAATTAATCTGGACGTTAATGGAAAAATTGCATTTTGGGTGAGGTTTAAGATATCATATTGGTAAAGATTGGGGCGAAAATCCCGCGCTACTCGCTTTGTGAATATACTTAACAAATAAATATAAACATACATGTATAAAAACAGATGAGGCACATCAGTGAACCAGGAGACTCGCTACGACGATTTACAAAACCATATCCGACAACTGCAAACGCCATCTATTGATACGTGGGAAAACCAGTATAACGACAGGGATTACAGCATCGAAATTACCAATTTAGAGTTTACTGCGATTTGTCCAAAGACAGGACTGCCCGATTTTGCAACGCTCTGCATTACTTACAGGCCAGACAGGCACTGCGTTGAACTCAAATCGTTAAAAGAATATTTTCTTTTTTATCGAGATGTCGGTATTTTTCATGAGCACGTTGTAAATAAAGTGCTTGAAGATTTTGTTGCTGCATGTCACCCCAGAATGGTGGATGTCATCGGTAATTTCAACATCCGTGGCGGAATTAAAACAGTCGTTCGCGCTCATTATAAACAGAACTAAGATTCGGGCGCGGCGGACATCCGTAACGAAAATGTTAAGCAATTGGCACCGAACGGCCGATTTTAGCAGATTCATAAAGCGCGTCAAAGATTTTTGCCACGTTCAACACTTCTTCCGCTGGTACCGGAGACGGGAGTCCCTCTCGAATTGCTGTATGAAACGATTCAAATTCACCCGGTAATCCTTTGAGCAGTTCAGGGGTGTAATTGACCATTTCATCCTTCTTATCACGGTAAATCTGAAGGGGTTCGTAAGTCGCTCCTGCTAAATCGCCTATGAAGAAAGTGCCACCGATATTTGAAATGTGGGTTGCCCAGGCCGTTTCGAGGGTAACCGTCAGCCCCTCTTCAAACCGGATAGTTCCCATGGCGAAATCTTCCACTTCAAATTGCTTAGGGTTCCATTTCCCCCAAGGGTTAATGACATTTTCTCTATTTCCGAATTTCTTTGCTGTCATTCCAAAAGCCTCTATCGGTTTGGGACAGCCTATCATCCAAAGTAGGACATCAAGGATATGCACGCCGATATCGATAAGCGGCCCGCCCCCGGCAATTGCTTTGCTCAGAAATGATGGGGATGCAGGTACCCCACGTCTCCGCACAGCCATAGCGCGGGCGTAGTAGATGTCGCCGAAAAACCCATCATCGTAAAGTTTACGAAGGGTACGTGATTCATCACGAAACCGGGATTGTAACCCAATTTGCAGTACCCTGTCATCGCACGCTTTCTGTGCATCTACCATCGCCTGTCCATCGATTGCATTGCCGGCAATTGGCTTTTCGCACAACACGTGCTTCCCAGCGTTTAGGGCGGCGATAGTCGGGCCCGCGTGAAAATTGTTTGGCGTGCAAACACTCACTGCATCAAGTTCATCCATCTCAACTAACTTTTCATAATCGGTGAAAACGTGCGGAATCCCATGTTTTTCCGCGAACGCTTTTGCACGTGCGCCGTCAATGTCACACGCAGCGATAATAGAAACGTCTTTAACCTGATGATGCCCGGGGAGATGTTTTCCCCCGGCGATGCCGCCGCAACCAACAATACCTACCTTAATCTCTTTCATTTTTTCTCCTTTAGGAAGCAAAAACAGTGCTACGTTTTTCAAATCGAAAGCAATTCATCAGCATATGAGACAAGAAAATCCGGAGGAGATACATACACGAATGCTCGGAGCCGCATCACGATATAGATGTAGAGAAATTAATTAGCTTGTGACGACTTGTGGAGCTTGTTCCAATTTCAGATTGTGCAGTGATGCCCATTCCATGCCCGCCCAATGGACACCGTTCTCGTCGCGCCTGCCGCGTGTATCTTCAGAGGCACCCAGAAACTGTCTACCTAAGTCATTCAAATGGCTGACTACGGAAGCATCAGGTTGAAGCGTATCATTGTAATACCTCAAATAGTAATCAGGTTTCACCCAACGGTAATGGTAGCCGTAGATAGCAACTTTGGAAACGTTGGACGTGAAGTTTAGCCCTGCTGCGTGGTAGATGCGGCTCTCAAATAGAAACGCATCTCCTGCGCGAAGTAGCGGCTCGTCATACTCAACCGCGTCGACTTGGCCCTCTGGAATACGGAGCGGTTCCCTTAACATGTGGCTTTTCCGGATAAACCACGTTGCTCCTGAATTCGGCACATTAAAATCTGTTAAACAGTAGCCCACCTTCAAACCGACTCTGGGACACGCTTGGTGTCCGACATCCAAATGGACGCCCACATCCCTGTGCCAGTTTCGGTTGTCGGGCTTTTCGGGCGGCTGTGGATGTTTATAGATAAGTGCTGTATTCGTGATATGGAGATTTGTTCCGAGCAATTGGAGAATGAGCGGTACTACCTTTGACGTGGTTGTAAGGGCTGCGAACGCGGGTTCTTGTACCAATCCATCTCGCCGGTGCGCGTAATAACCGTGGTACTCAAATGATTCCATGAGTTTATCGCCTGCTTCAGTGAGGCGTTCAATCAGTGCGGCATCAATCGCTTTGCGCACGATAAGGTACCCGTTCTTCTCAAATTCTTGTCGCTGGCCTTCTGTCAACTGAACAAATTCCATGCGCATCCCCTTTCAAATCAGATTTACATGAGTTGATAATCGTGCACGAGCTATGGTATCATAGATATGAATCAATGTCTACTGAGAAAAAAATAGTCCTAACATTTGTGAATAACAGACAGAAGTGCGTTCTCCATGTCAGAATGAAAACAGACTTCTTCCACTTATTTTTCGTTGCATTTTTATTTATTGGTTCTGTTGCTACTGCGGAATCGGAGAGGGTAAGTGAAATAGAGGATATCTATCAAGCAGGATTGCATGCACTTAGCGAGAAAAAGTCCCGGGATGCCTTTAATGCGTTTCAACGCGTGGTGAAATTAGATAGCTCATTTGTGGAAGCGCATTATCAACTCGGCGTACTGTATGGAAATCAATCACAATGGAAACTGGCGGTGCGCGCATTTGAGACTGCTATTAAGATTTCGCCTAACTTTGCTGATGCACATTGCCGGCTTGGTGAGGCGTATCTTATAGGGTTAGCGCGTGCGAAAGAGGCCATTCCTCCGCTCAAACGTGCCATACAGTTACAGCCGAATTTCCGCAGCGCGCAACGCCTGTTAGGCATTGCATACCTCCATCGCAATCGAATAGATGATGCAATCCATCATCTTAAGCGACTTGCACAAGACATTTCATCGGATGTAGAAACGCGCTACCTCCTTGGCCTCGCTTATTTCCAGTCTGGTAATTTTGTCCAGGCAATCCCTCATTTTGAAACTGTTATTAAACGCGAAAAACTGCATGCGAAAGCACACTTTAACCTTGGCAATTGTTATTTACGCACCGGACGTGTTGCCAAAGGCAGAGCTGTCCTCCAGACTTACGAGGCGCTCATTCAAGATGAGGAACGGCTGAACACTTTTCGTCGATTGATTCTTGATGGGACACAACGGCTCGACATCCGATACCAGTTTGCGGAGCTTCTCATGAAGAGAGAGGAGTGGGAGGCTGCCATCGTTGAATTCAAAACGTGTATTGCCATGGCACCGCTTGATAAAAAGGGGTATGAGCTGCTCGGTTATCTCTACATTCGGATAGAATCTTACTCCGATGCGGAGAAGATATATGGGCATCTTGTTAAAGAGTATCCACAGAGTGCGGTGTACCGGAATAGCCTCGGTGTTGTCTATATGATGTTGGAAAAACCTCGACAGGCGATTGTCCAATTTGAAACCGCGACGCGTCTTGGCATCACTAACCTGAAGCAAGCGTTGTCACTACACCGAAATTTGGCGAAAGCTTACCGACAAATCGGCGATAAGTCAAAGGCAGCGGAGGCTTATCAACTTTATCTTACCTTGAAAACTTCCCGCGGGCAAAATGAGATGCAAGTTGAACAAAAATAGGATGTCCTATACGGAAACGGCTGACGTGTGCGTAATCGGTTCGGGGGCAGGCGGTGCTGTTGTTACGAAAGAGCTCGCCGAAGCAGGCGGTTCTGTCATTCTGTTAGAAGCTGGCGAGCCTCATGAACCGAGTTCCTTTAGCCACTATGAACCTGACATGCTGCGCCGACTTTTCTGGGATAGTGGTTTGAGGCGTACGCGTGACGGTGCCATCATAATCTCGCAAGGGAAGGGCGTTGGGGGTTCCACGGTGCATAATCTCTGTTATGCGGTTCGCCCACCGGAGCCGTTGTTGAAGCGGTGGGGAGTCCCAGAACTCTTTTCAGCTGTCGCGCGTGTTGAACGGAACCTCGGTGTTAATCAAATTCAGGAACCGGAGGTGAACCGTTTAAACAGTGTCATTCGTCGCGGGTGTGAGGCGATGGGGTGGCGCGGTATCGTGCAACGGCACAATCGCCGCCTATGCCTGCAATGTGATGCGACATGTCTGTTTGGATGCCCTCATTCCAGTCGCCTGTCTGGTAAGCAGAGCATGGCGGTTACGTATATCCCATCGGCGCTTGCAGCAGGGGCGCGCCTCTATAGCAATTGCATGGCGAAAACCGTCTTGATTGAAAAAGGAAAAGCTGTCGGGGTTTTAGCCACATTGGCATCCGGACAACTGACAGTCCGAAGCAAGTTTGTGGTGTTAGCCGCTGGAGCCATCAATTCCCCACAACTCTGGTTGAAAAGTAGGCTTCCTAATGCAAACAGACATGTCGGTTCCAACTTACATCTGCATCCCGCTATTTTTGTTGGCGGAATTTTTAATGAAATCATTGATGGGCACATCGGCATCCCGCAAAGTTACTACATCGAACAGTTCCTTGAACTAGAACGTAATCTCGACAGTAGCTATCTTCTGATGCCAGCTTTTGGTTCACCGATGATAGTTGCGGCAAGTTTACCAGGATTTGGTGAAACCCACCGCCACCTCATGGCGCGTTACCGTCATATCGCAGCGCTGCTTGTCATGCTACACGATAGGACAACGGGGCGGGTTACCATCAATCGGGCGGGCTCACCACGTATTCTATATCGGTTAAGTCGGGAGGATAAAGAGGGATTAATTGATGGTGCAATCAATGCAGCGCGTCTGCTATTCGCCGCTGGGGCCACAGAGATTCTGATGCCGTATACACAACACATTAGGATTAGAACAGAAGGAGACTTGGAGCTTGTACGACAGCGCGGCATTGTGGAAAATGACATGATGTTGGCATCTAGTCATCCGCAAGGGACACTCCGAATGGGGCAGAATCCCGCTACCTCCGTTGTCGATTTTTCAGGAGAAGCGCATGCCGTTAAAAACCTGTTTGTTGCGGACGCCAGCCTCTTTCCGACTTCTGTCGGCGTGCCGCCTACATTGACTATTGCTGCGCTCGCGGAACACGTTGCGCGTCAAATTCGCTCTAAATTAGAATAGATAGGATGATGAAGTCTTTGAAATTCAGTGCTGTTCATGACAAAATGCTCCAATCCATTCCACGCCTTCCACTCGGCAATTTCCCTACGCCAGTGCAACGTCTACCCACCCTTGCACGGGTGCTTGGTATTCGCTCGCTCTGGATAAAACGCGATGACTTGAGCGGGCCATTGGGCGGTGGAAACAAAGTCCGAAAACTAGAGTATATGTTCGCGGCTGCAAAGCGGCTTCCACAGCACGCTATACGAGACGGTGTTAACCTCTTTACATTAGGCCCGACTGGCTCAAACCATGTTCGAGCGACGGTAGTTTATGGAAAATCAGCCGGTTTTCGTGTTGAATGCCTCCTTTTTCAGCAGCCACCTACTGAATATTCCGAAGCAAATTATCGTGCCATTTGTGAACATGCAGAACACGTTTACGAAGTCAAGCACATGAGCACCATATTCGCTCGTTATGCGTATGAAAAAGTCAAAAACGGTTTCGGAATCGGGCAGGAACGTTATTTTATTCCCGCCGGGGGCTCGTCACCGCTCGGTTCTATTGGATACGTAACAGCTGCCCTAGAATTGAAATCGCAGATTGAGGCCGGGCTTTTCCCAGAGCCTCGATTTATCTTTGTACCGGTTGGCACCTGTGGGACAATGGCGGGCTTGGTAGCAGGCGTTCGGCTTGCCGTTCTGAAAAGTCGAATTGTCGGTGTACGCGTGTCAGATGCAGTGATAGCGAATGCATGGCGGGTATCACGGATGGTACGGCATATCCTGCGCCTCATTGGGGCCGTCGATGCCTCATCTATAAACCCACATCCTATTCACGTCTGGCCTCACGATTTTGGAAAGGGGTACGGGATTCCTACGGAGGCAGGCAAACGGGCGGTAGAAATGATGGCGGAGCATGAAGACATCGCGTTAGAAAATACTTATACCGGTAAGACATTAGCAGGGTTAAAGCACTACGTGCAGATGCACCGTTGTGAGGATGAACCCGTGCTATTTTGGCATACGTTTGGAGGCGCGATGAATCAAGAAATACCGCAGAAACGCTGAAGACAAGTTATTCCGGTGAATACGGTATAATTTGATTCGGTATTGGGTTGCACCATCTGTTTTCGACTTGTGAGGTGATAAAATCATTATCCTACTCAGTCATGGTTTTATCAAACTAAGTCCACAATTCAGAGGGGTAACGCCTGTGCAAACGCATTAATCGCCTGCTGTATATCGGCTGTGGTATGTGTTGCCATAACTGTAACGCGCAAGCGGCTTGTGCCAACGGGTACGGCCGGTGGCCGAATTGCGGGCGCGAAAACGCCATTTGAAAGCAACACCTCGGCGAAGCGGGATGCACGCTGTGGACTGCCAAGCACGACGGGTAAAATCTGTGTATGGCTTGTTAATATGTTTAGTTCTAAGTTCGTCAATGCTGTTCTGAGGTGTTTCGCGTGGGAGAGGAGACGTTGCCGTAATTCCGGTGAGGTGCGTATCACATTGAGTGCAGCGATTGCAGCGGCTAATGTCGCGGGCGGGAGTCCTGTGCTAAAGATAAAACCACGGGCCCGGTTAATAAGCAATTCAATTAAGGCATAGCTTCCGGCAATATATCCCCCAAGCCCACCGATTGCCTTACTGAGTGTTCCCATTTGAATAATATCGTGGTGTTGCAGCCCGAAATGTTCAACGGTGCCGCCACCGTCTTTCCCCAAAATGCCAAAGCCGTGTGCGTCATCTACCATTACCATCGCGTTGTACTGCCCGGCGATGTCACAAATATCTGGGAGCGGCGCGATATCCCCGTCCATGCTAAAAACGCCATCTGTCACGATGAGCCGCCGCTTAAACTCGGCAGATTGAGATAATAACTCCCTCAAGTGTTCCATGTCGGAATGCCGATAGATTTTTTTTCTCGCGCGGCTGAGTCGACACCCGTCTATAATGCTAGCATGGTTGAGCGCATCGCTCAAGATGATATCATCTTCACTGGCAAGTACTGGAATTGTGCTGGTGTTCGCTGCGTAGCCCGAGCTGAATACAAGTGCTGTCTCCGTTCCCTTTAAAGTCGCTATATCCGTTTCTAAATCAGTGTATAATTTGCTATTTCCTGAAATCAACCGTGAGCTGCTTGCCCCTGTTCCGAAGGTTCGTGTCGCCTCAATTGCCGCCTGGACTACTTTTGGATGCGTACTTAGCCCGAGATAGTTGTTTGAACCGAGCGATATGACTTCTTGTCCATCAAGATTAATTCTCCGCATCGGGGCATTTTTTATCGTCCGGAGTTTGCGCAATAGGCCGGCTTGTTTCAATGCCGCCCGTTCTGTTTTCAGCCAGATTTGGCTATCTATATTTTTTGACATTTTCATTGCCCTTTTATGGAAGAGCCGTTTTTTGAAGTGATGTTGCGCGAGAAGATTCCTCAGATTTTGGAGTTAACCGATAAACTGCCTCAAAAACAACCCACTCTGTCGTAATGCCCGTTGTCGCCTCTCTAAACTCTTTTCGTATGCGCTGTCCTCAACTTCAACGCAGACGGCACCTTCATAACCGGTATCCCCTAGGATCGTTATTCCCGCGTCTGATACGACTTCCTTGTTTCATCGATAATTTCCTCCATTTTTCGTTCAATACATACAATTATAGCAGCATCTACTGATTTTTTGTAGGAAGTAACAGGCTAAATGGGCATATCTGCGATGCCCCAATTTTATGTTAAAAAATAAACATAAATGGGTTATAATTCAGGCACAAAATGGATAATCCCGATAAGGGAGGAACAGATGACACCTGAACAACGTTATCTATTTGACGTTACCGGATACCTCCATATTGAAAACGCTGTCGAGGGTGATGCGTTAAAAGAGGTACAGGCAGCGGTGGATAGGTATATTCACATGCCGATTGATGAAAGACCGGAGGGGTTTACTACCCGTCCACGGGACTTAGAATCTGGAAAAGGCGGTAGGTATGAACACGGATTCGCTTTTGCTCGTTCGCTTGAGGCGATGACAGTGCATCCGGCTATCTGGCCCCTCATTAAGGAATTTACGTTTGACATGCCAAGATTTGTAACGGGGACACTCACGCTTGAGCAACATAACCCGAATCGACAGCCAATGGGAAAAAATCCGGCAGGTTTGCATTGCGCACGTGAAGGACGACACTGGACGACGCGTTATGAAATTAAAGATAACCGTATCTACTGTAACAATTTTGTCGCCTTCTTTTATCTGACGGATGTTCACCCTGGTGACGGAGGGCTCATTGTCATCCCAGGTTCACATAAGAGCCAATTTGAGAGACAGGACGACTTACTCACACCTGGGCCCGACGGAATCGATCCGGAACCGGATGACGTGTTCACGAATATCACACCTAAAGCAGGTGACTTTGTCGTTATCTCCGAACTCTTGACACACGGTGTCTTGCGGTGGCGCCCGAAAGAACGGGATAGACGTTTTCTCATTTTGCGGTACCAACCCCAATATGATGGGCACGCAAGTCTGCCAGAGCCAATTATTAATCGTTTGTCTCCGGAAGTTCAGGAGTTGGTGCAGAATGCGTCTTACGGACACACCAAGGAAATCGTGAAACAAGATGTCGTGAAATTGATAAGCTAATCTGTGGACGATATGCATGCCACCTCTCCTCGTTTGCAGTGCGGCAGGGAGAGGTGCAGCACTGCAAACGGGCACTCAAATAATTATAGGATTTACTATAAATTCGCGTGGAGGACATCCAATGCCGAATCAATACCGAGTCTGTATCGTCGGCTGCGGGCGAATGGGTGGCACGATTGACGAAGAGGTGCGCGAAACCCCACATGGCACTTTACCCTATTCGCATGGAGCGGGCTATACCGCATGTGAGCGGACAAACATAGTTGCAGTGGCTGACGTTGTCGAGGAAAAGGCGCAATACGTTTGTGACAAATGGAACATCCCGAAGTACTATCTTGACTATCAGGAGATGATTGATGAAGAAAAACCGGATATCGTCAGCATCGCCACGCGCCCGGGTAACCACGCGGAGATTACACAGTTCGCCGCTGAAAACGGTGTGAAGGGTATCTATTGTGACAAACCGCTCTGTGCTTGTATGGAAGAAGCGGATGCAATGGTGGAAGTGTGTGAGAAATACAACGTGAAGTTTAACCTGGGTACACAACGTCGTTTCACACCGGGCTACATCAAAGTCCGCGACATTCTTGAAAGTGGACAGCTCGGTGAGCGGCGTGCCGTCATTGCCTATTCCGGCGGTTCCGCACTCTGGAGTTATACGCATGCCGCGGATATGCTACTCTTTCTCGCCAGCGATTCTCCCATAGACTATGTGCAGGGCAACGTCGCAGTTGCAGATTCCGACTTTGAAGATAACCGGACTGAAGAAGATCCAGCGATTGTCATGGGTTTCATCCGGTTTCAGAACGGTATCAACGGCATTAGTATTCCCGGCACCGCTTATGAATTTGAAGTCAATTGTAGTGAAGGGACGCTGCGCTCCCTCAACAATGGCCTCGGTTTTCAACTCAGGACACGCCAAGGGAAGTTTAACGAAATCTTGGAAACGCCATTTCCACCGTTTGAACCAAAAAGTGGTACTGTGGGATGCATTGAAGACATCGTTGAAGCAATTGACACGGACACCGAAACGCAAGGCAACATTCATCTTGCCCACAGAAGCACCGAAATTGTTTTCGCCATCGTTGACTCGCAGCGTCAGAAAGGCATCCGCGTCAAGATGCCGATGGAAAACCGTGGACTTTACTTGGGCAGGTGGTAGGAGGACAAACGCTAATGGTTTCAAATAGCAGATGCCTCGCATTTTTTGTTATCGCCATTTTACTAATCAGTTGCGCGGATAGTTTTAGCCAGCAATATCAACCTCGTTATGAACAGCGTGCCGCAAGCCGGGACGGAATTGGGAAGTTCTATATGGGGCGCGAAATTTCGCAGGTGATGGGGCATCTCGGTGCTGGATGGTTAGAACGTCCTGAGCGCGAGCGGGAAGAGATGCCAAATCTCCTCATTGAGGCGCTCAGACTTAAACCGGGTGATGTGGTAGCAGATATCGGTATCGGCACAGGGTACATTGCCCGGCGTATCGCACCCAAAGTGGGGGAAACCGGGATTATCTACGGCGTTGACATCCAGCAGGAGATGCTTGAGTTGCTTGAAAAACGGATGAAGGAAGACGGTATCACAAACGTCAAGGGCGTCTTAGGCACAAGCACAGAACCGAAGCTCCCACCGCAATCCGTGGATTTGGTAATTATGGTAGATGTCTACCATGAATTCTCACATCCGTATGAAATGATGAAGAATATCTGTCTTGCCCTTAAAACGGGAGGGCGCGTCGTTTTTGTTGAGTACCGGGCCGAAGACCCGGCCGTGCCAATCAAACCGTTGCACAAGATGAGTGAACTTCAAGTACTCAAGGAGACAACACCACATCCACTTGCCTGGGTAGAAACGGTTGATAAATTGCCATGGCAACACATTATTATTTTTGAGAAAATTGAAGCGCAGAACCAAGAATAATGCCTCCGAACTGAATTGAATTTACACCTATAGCCGTGACGGAAGACATTACCGAGAACGAAACGATTCTGCGAATCCTAAAAAATTTGACAAATAACGTAACATTGTCGTAAAATACGGAATTATGTTTAAACGTTTTGGCTTCATGAGAGGCACATAGAAAAAACAGGAGAGAGTTACTATGAGAACTGATAATAGCACTATTCCGCTACGTCTGGCGTTGATGTTCTGGTTTCTCACTGTGTTAATGATGGCATCCGCTGTACAAGGAGAACAACATCAGCCAACGGAATTGAACGATAGCCTTGACATTCGTCCTATTCTCGCCGATAACTGCTTCGCATGTCATGGCCCCGACGAAAAAAGTCGACAAGCAGAACTCCGGCTTGATACAAAAGCAGGCGCGTTTTCTGAACCGACGGGATATCCGGTAATTGTCCCCGGAAAACCTGAAGAGAGTGAACTTTACCTTCGCATCACCTCCAATGATGAAGTCTATCGCATGCCACCGACAGACTTCAATAAGACACTCACACCGGAGGAAATTAAAGCGATTACTCAATGGATTCAGGAAGGCGCGAAGTGGGAGGAACATTGGGCATTTACCACATTGAACCGTCCAAAACCACCGGATGTAAAAAACCGCGGCTGGACGCGAAACGCTATTGATGCTTTTATCCTCTCACGGCTCGAAGCTGAGGGATTAACGCCCGCTCAAGAAGCAGATAAGCGGAACCTCATCCGACGCTTAAGTTTAGATCTTACCGGTTTACCACCTACCCGTGAGGAGCTTTATCAATTCCTTCAAGATGATTCTCCGGATGCTTACGAAAAATTAATTGATAGCTTCATGGCGAAACCCGAATACGGCGAACACATGGCGCGATTCTGGTTGGATATCGCACGATACGGTGATACCCACGGGCTCCACTTGGACAATTATCGTGAGATGTGGCCTTACCGCGATTGGGTTATCAACGCTTTTAACGCCAATATGCCTTTTGATCAGTTTACAATTGAGCAGCTTGCCGGAGATCTCCTTCCGGAACCGACGCTTGCGCAACGGATTGCAACCGGTTTTAATCGTTGCCACGTCACAACCAGCGAGGGCGGCTCGATTGATGAAGAATACTATGTCCAATACGCTGTCGAGCGCACCAATACGATGGCTACCGTCTGGATGGGCTTGACAGTCGGCTGTGCGCAATGCCATGATCATAAATACGATGCGATTACGCAGAAGGAATTTTATCAACTCTACGCCTATTTCAACAATATCACTGAAAATGCAATGGATGGTAACCGCAAGGATTCTCCCCCCGTTGTGAAATTGCCTACACCCGAGCAGAAAGAAGAGCTCGCAGCGGTTGACGCACAAATCATGAAGCTGGATGCGCAAACGAAGGCGCCAAATCCCAAAGTCGATGCCACACAAATTGCTTGGGAAAACACAATGCCTCGGTGGACGATTCTCAAACCCGCTGAAATAGACTCGCATGGCAGCGCAACATTGGAGGTACTTGAGGATAATTCTATATTAGCTAGCGGCATAAACCCGGAACAGGAAACTTACGAAGTTATTGCCGAACTGCCACCCGGCCAATGGAGTGCTGTGCGTCTAGAGGGTATTACACATGAATCTTTACCAAAGGGAGGAATTGGAAGAAGTGATAATAGTAATGTTATCTTGACTGATTTTGCTCTCTTCATTGGGCCACCGGCAGCTGATAGTGATGAATCTACAACAGCGGAAAGCGCTGATACCGAAGGCGAAACCACTGTCAATACTAACACTGAGACGGAAACCCGGAAACTACCAGTTGTTGATGTCAATGCACAACCGGAAAACGCACCGACAAAGGATGTGAATGCAGAAGACGAAGCCGAAAATTCCGATATAATCGATGCGTGGGTACCTCTCCAAATCGTGCAAGCTTGGGCGGACCACGAACAAGCAATGGGTGAAAACAATCTTGAAGGTATCGTCGCAAACGCGATTGACGATAAACCGGAAACCGGATGGGCGCTTGACAGAAGACGTGAAAATCGACAAGCCATTTTCCTCGTCGCTGCCCCCTTTGGAATGGAAGGCGGTAGGTTAAAAATTCGTCTTAAGCATGAATACGATTTACGTCAGAAGCAATTTGGGCGCTTCCGACTCGCCCTGACAGATGCGACAACCATCTACCCCATCGGTTCCAAAATAACGTTAGGAGACTGGCACGCCGCGGGCGCCTTTACTGCAGAACACGGGAACCTTGCTTTCTATCAGGTTTATGAACCTGAAACGAAGGGTGTCAATACAGGCAATACGTTTGAGCACAATGGGAAAACCATCAAATGGGAGAAGCAGAGCCACTGGGCTGATGAACAAGTACATAATGACATCGTTGGGGAAAACAGTGCTACCTATCTCTTCCGGAATATATCTTCTGTTACTCAACAGAAAGCACTCCTGTATATCGGGAGCAACGACGCGTTAAAGCTCTGGATGAACGGTGCAGAACTCCTTGCCAAAAACGTCCAGCGGGATGCTGCTGCGAATCAAGAACAGATACAGGTAGAACTTAAGCCCGGTAACAACACACTGCTCCTTAAAATTGTGAATTACTCCGGTCCCTCTGGTTTCTATTTCCGGATTGAAACCGATACGCCCATGCTCCCCGCAAATATTGTAGATATTGCCGGTACCGCGCGCGGGGAACGTGATGAATCGCAGCAGGTGCAGATTCGCGATTACTATCGGAAGAATGTCACACCGGATGGGGAATTGGAAGAATTGTTTACGGAATTAGCCGATGTTCAACAGAAGCGAAATACCTTAGAGGCCTCCTTCATTACGACGCTGGTGATGCAAGAGAGAACAGAACCTCGTGGTGCCTATGTTTTGGAACGGGGTGAGTATCAACATAAGAGTGAACAGGTTTATCCACAAACGCCTGCTGTTCTCCCGGTAATGGCGACAGATGCTCCTGTGAATCGACTTGGACTTGCCGAATGGTTGCTTTCGCCTGAACACCCGCTTACGGCACGCGTCGCTATCAATAGATTTTGGCAAAATATTTTCGGTACTGGGATTGTCGAAACCTCGGAGGACTTTGGTACGCAAGGCACGCCACCTGTCCATCCAGAACTGCTTGATTGGCTTGCCACAGAATTTGTTGCGTCTGGCTGGGATATCCAGGAGATGCTTAAATTGATGCTCACATCATCTACATATCGGCAAAGCGCGCGGTTAACCCCTGAAAAACGTCAACGGGATCCGGAAAACCGGCTCCTTTCCCGCGGCGCGAGATTTCGTCTAGATGCCGAAACCGTGCGTGATAATGCGTTGGCTATCAGCGGTTTGTTGCATACCAAGATTGGTGGTGCAAGTGTAAAACCGCCACAACCGGAGGGACTCTGGAAAGCTGTCGGGTTTACTGGCTCCAACACCGACACGTTTGTTAAAGATACCGGTGCCGATAAAGTGTATCGCCGGAGCTTCTATACTTTTTGGAAACGTACGGCACCGCCGCCACAGATGAATATTTTGGACGCGCCGTCACGTGAAGCGTGCACAATCCGCCGTGAGCGAACCAACACGCCGATGCAGGCGTTAATGCTGATGAACGACCCGCAGTTCTTTGAGGCAGCACGCGCGTTCGCTGAGCGAGCTATTAAGGAGGGTGGTGAGACAACGCAAGCACGGCTTGCCTATCTCTTTGAGACGGCAACTGCCCGACTGCCGAAAGTGAAAGAGGAAACACTGCTGTTGGAAACATTCCAGGCCCACTATCAGGAATTAGAGGCAAACCCAGAGGCGGCGAAAAAGCTAATCGCTGTTGGCGAATCGAAGCCTGATGAAACCTTAGATGCGGTTGAAGTGGCTGCATGGACAATGATTGCGAACCTAATTCTCAATTTGGACGAAGTGATTAACAAAGGGTAATACCCACCTCGTAAAACCGTAAATAGGTTGATTCGAGCATCGCGGATGGGCGGAAAGAACCCGTCCATCTCTAAGTTTACGTCAATCTTTAAGGAGTTACACAATGGACCCGATTAAGGAATATCTGAAACTTGAAACGCGGCGACAGTTCTTCGGCAAATTTGCCTCCGGACTCGGGGGTGCAGCACTCGCTACACTGTTGCCGAATGCAATTGCGAGCGCACTCGAAAGCGAGGTGAAACCGAGATTTGGCGGATTGTCAGAACTGCCACACTTCGCCCCTAAGGCGAAACGGGCAGTCTACCTCTTTATGTCGGGAGCCCCCTCACAACTTGATCTGTATGACTACAAACCGAATATGGGGAAATTGTTTGACACAGACCTTCCCGAATCTGTTCGTATGGGGCAACGTCTCACGACGATGACATCCGGACAGGATAAATTTCCCATCGCGCCCTCTATCTTTGAATTTAAGAAATACGACAATGGCGGGGATGGCGTCTGGATTAGCGAACTGTTGCCACATACAGCAAGCATGGTGAAGGAGCTCGCAATTATTAAGACGGTGCATACCGAGGCGATTAATCATGACCCCGCCATTACTTTCTTCTGTACCGGCGACGAAAGCCCGGGCAAACCGAGCCTTGGTGCCTGGTTAAGCTATGGGCTCGGTAGTGAAAACCGTGACCTGCCTGCGTTCATCGTGATGAATGCGACGTGGAGTGGTCCAAAAGGCGCCCAAGCACTCTATAACCGCCTCTGGGGCTCTGGATTTTTGCCATCTGAACACCAAGGCGTTCTCCTTCGGAGTAGCGGGGATCCGGTGCTATTCCTGACAAACCCAGAGGGCGTCAACGAGAAAATGAGGAAACGGATGTTAGACAGCCTCGTTGAACTCAACCAAGAAATCTACGAAGAGCTCGGTGACGCGGAAACGCATGCCCGCATTTCTCAATATGAGATGGCATTCCGCATGCAGACAAGCGTTCCTGAACTGACAGATTTGTCAAAAGAGCCTGAGCATGTTCTGGAAATGTATGGCCCTGAGGTTAAGACACCTGGCACGTTTGCGAACTGCTGTATCCTCGCGCGTCGGATGATGGAGCGGGATGTCCGGCTTGCCCAAATTTTCCATCGTGGATGGGATCAGCACGGCGATTTGCCCAAGAATATCCGGAATCAAGCGCGTGACATTGACCAGCCTTCAGCCGCGCTTGTTCAAGATTTGAAACAACGCGGTATGCTGGACGAAACCTTAGTTGTCTGGGGCGGTGAATTCGGGCGAACGGTTTATTGCCAAGGCAAACTGAGTCAAGATAATTATGGCCGGGACCATCATCCAAAGTGCTTTACACGCTGGATGGCTGGTGGCGGCATAAAGGGCGGTGTCGTCCATGGGGAGACGGATGACTTTAGTTACAATATCGTTAAAGATCCGGTTCATGTCCGGGATATAAACGCTACGATTCTCCACCAACTCGGCATCGCGCACGAGCGGTTAACTTTCAAGTTCCAAGGGCTGAATCATCGGTTGACGGGGGTTGAAGAGAAGGCACGGATTGTTAACGAAATCTTGGCATAAAATGCGTTCGAAAAAATTAAAGGCTGTGGTTGTCGGCGCTGGCTGGTCCGCGGAAGGGCACACCAAGGCGTTTCAACATTACGGTATTGATGTCGCCGCTATCTGTGCGCGCAAACCTGATGTCGTAAAAACGGTTGCCTCCCGGTTAGGTGTCCCCGAGGCGTCAATCAATTGGCGCGAGAGCCTGTTGCGACACACCCCTGATATTGTTGCGTTGACAACGCCCGCAATTTTGCGTGCGCCGGTCATTGAATTGGCGGCGGAGCTTGGTTGCCATCTCATCTGCGAAAAGCCGTTGGCACTCACTGCGGCCGAGGCGCGCAAATCTTACACGCTTGTCAGAGACGCAGGCGTGAAGCACGCCTTTGCTGCAACCCATCTATACGCCCCGGGTATCGCTTATGTCCGTCACCTTATCACGAAGGAGCGGAGTATTGGCGAGTTAAAAGATGTCGACATCGGTTATTCACGGCGGCTCCCCGGCAATCCCACTAACCTGGTGAAACCGTGGAATTGGATGAACTCCTTAGCGCATGGAGGTGGCCCACTTAATAACGGATTAACACATCAACTGGGGATGCTTGAAAAGATGACGGGTGAGAAAGTAGTGTCCGCAATTGGCGAGGCTAGATTCGCTTCAAGAAAGGCCCCCGTAGTCCCCGAAATCCGAGACTTTCGCGTTTGGCGAGGGAAGGAGATTTCCCGAGAAGAAGCATCAAAACTTGAATGGCGAGAGTGCGATGCCGAAATCGGGTATTCCGCGCTCTTCAAGTTAGGCCGGCCGCAACACCCTATCCTTGCTACGATGCGTCCGAAACCTGGTGCCCCAACAGAAACGCCCAGCGGCGGTTGGTACTTCTATGGCAGTGAAGGAACCCTCATTGGGCGCGGTGGGCATAGCTTATCTGATATAACAAAACATGTTGGGAATGAGGGTGAGGAATTACCTATTCCGCAAAAATTTATCGACGCATTCCCGCGTATCGGCGATGTCATCCAGAACACATGGGGTGCGCTCGTCCGTGATTTCCTCGCAGACATTGAGAATCACCCTTATGAATCTTACCTCACGTTCCACGACGGTTGGCGTTACCAAATCGCAATTGATGCGATTCGGAGCAGCAGCGGATGGGCCCAAATCCTTTGACAAGAGGGGTAGGGCTTCGGTTTTTGTGTCGTGAGATTTATGCGTAACATCGAAAAAAATAAGGCAATATTAGCCTTTCAACAGTGTGAAAAGATTCAATCTACCCGGAAACATCTGAAGCACTCATTGTATTCACTAGCATCCTATTCGTGTATCATACAACAAATGCCGTCTGTCATGGTTAAGACTCCGCGCCTTTTCCGCTTTAAGCCAATGATGCTGTATCGGAATTGCCGTTTTCAGATACGAGTCGCATTTACACACCTGAAAAATCAATGTCCATCTATTTTCCAGAAAATGCGCTGTGAAAGTTTCCGTGAATTGCATCGGATTCATGGGGCCCAATTAAAAGAAAATTAAATGGTGCTATCTTCCACAAATACGACTTGCTTTTTAATCTGGGAAATTTTAGACTTTATCATGCACATCTAGATTGCGGAGTTAATTGATGCCAACAAAAACCTTACCGTTCCTTTTCACGATTGCGCTGATGGCTGCCGTCTGCATGCCTCTCACTGCAGCGGAGGATTATTTTGACCGGATTACGTTGTTCTCGGATGGAAGAATCACCCGTTTTACTGAGATGCCGATTTACGTCTACATCTCACCGATATTAAAAGAGAGTCCGTACCTACCAGAGATACGTTACGCTATGAACCAATGGCAACTGGTCTCCGAAGGAAAAATCCAATTTAAAGAGACAAAGGTGCCTGAACAGGCAGACATCCGTGTGAGTTGGGCTTACAATAATCTCTTAAAATTTCAAGACACCCGTCTTGGCAGTGCGGAACTGACTCGTCTTAATTATGAAACAGGGATGAGGGGAACCAAGTCTACCCGGCACTCAAAGACACGCATTTTGCCTTTTAAAGTGGAAATTATCCTGATACTAGAAGGTGATGGCACGATTGGTGAACTATCGCAGACTGAAATGCGGACGGTGTGTCTGCACGAGTTTGGGCACGCCATCGGATTATGGGGACATAGTCCGCACCCGGCGGATATTAGTTATCCGACTGCGACAGCACAACGGCCGACGGTGCGTGATATAAAAACGTTGCTTAGGCTGTATGAGACGGCATTTGATACGCCACAGCATGATATCGCTATTAATGCCCTTAAAGCGGAAGTTGCGCGGAAACCGTGGTACCCCCGGGCTCACTACCTCCTCGGTTTAATCTACTTTGACAAAGGTGCGTTTGAGTCTGCAATCGCTTGCTTCGAGGCTTGCTGTCAACTTGATTCGAATTTTCAACCCTCAATAGAGAGACTTCTCCAAGCTTATCAGAAAACAGGTCAGATTTCCAAAGCGGTTAACCTGCTTGAGAAACGAATTATGCAAAAACCTGCCCCGTTAGACTATAACACCCTAGGCACTCTCTACTATGAGCGTAAAGAGGTTGAAAAGGCGATAGATGCTTTTGAAAAGGCTTTGGAAATTGCACCTCATCACAAAGCCGCTCGGCGAAACCTTCATCAACTCTTGAAGGAAAAGGCTTTTAGGGCATTGAATGCTAAAGATTTCTCCACAGCGATAGGTGCTTTTGAAAAGGCGGTTCATATAAAACCACTTGATGCCTCAACGTATCGCCTGATGGGGAACGGATATGACCAAATTCAGGAGTTTGAAAAGGCCATTGAGTACTATCAGCAGGCTCTTGAGATTAATCCTGTTGATGCTATCACACAACAACACCTCGCCAACTGCTATAATAACTATGGTATCGTGTTGAGAAATCGGGGGAAATGGGATGCGGCGATTGATGCATATCAGAATGCTTTGCACTTAATGCCAACACTTGACGTCGCCCATAAAAATATGAGCGATGCCTTTTGGCGGATGGGGAATGTCTATCGCAAAGCGGGAAGATTGGATGATGCAATTACCGCTTATCGCGAATTGCAGATACTTCATCCAAACGATACCCATATTTATAGTATGCTTGGCGAACTCTACCTAAAAAAAAGGGAGTATGTCGCTGCCCTGGCGGCATTTCAAAAAGTCCATCAGGTTACTCCGAGCGCCGAGCATGCGGAGCATAACCTTATCGCTGCCTACCATCAGTATGCCCAAAGCCTCATCGAACAAGAACGTTACGCGGCCGGGATTGAGCTTCTCGAGGAGGCGCTGCGTATTGCACCTACTGAGCTACATCTTCGCTTAAGTCTTGTCAATGCATGTCAAAACATGGGCGATTACCAAAGGGCATCTAGTGAACTCTCGCGCATTTTGGAACAAGAACCGGACAACAGGCAGGCAAGGGAAGAACAGATTAACTTGCGAATCCGGCGTGGAAATCAATTCATGCAGGATAAGAATTACATTAAGGCGGTTGCTGAATTCGTGGCAATCCCGACGGAGGAAAGGGCTCTCGAGATTAACAACACTATCGCCTATCTCTATCTCGTGCAAGGGAAATACGAGAAAGCACATTCCGGCTTACAATCTGTGCTTCAGCAAGACAGACTGAATATGCTTGCCTATAGAAATCTGCTTTCACTCGAATCGCATCTAGTTCGCAAACGTTCTGATAAAGGTATTTCTGATGAGCTAGCCCGCGTCCGATGCACCCTCGCAATTTGCCTCATGTACCGAAAACAGCATTCCGCAGCGATTGAAAAATACCAAGAGGCATTAAAAGCTGAAGCGGCTCACTTACATGCGGTACTGACTGAGACTGGGAAACGTCTTGCGGCGTCGGCGCTGCGACGTGACGACATGGAGAACCATCAATTACTGCTTCGCTGGGTAGAAGCGCTTAATCATCATTAATTTCTGGTGGCAGCAAAAAAGGGCGGGCGAATATACCCACCCCGGATTGAAATCAATCAGTGAAACTGTCATAATTGCTACCGCCTTCGATTGCCGCCGCGGAATCTATTACGGCGTTGTTCATCTGCAGCGATGCGTTCCTTGGTTAATTCGTTAAGTTTTGCCATCTGTTCTTCGCTTAAAACTTCCTTCAGAGGTGTTTGAAAGTTTGTGCTCATTTTCCCAATGAGTCCTTGCATCCCTTTCATCATCTTCTGTCTATCACCGGATGCTTGCAACGTACTCATTTCCGTTTTGGCTTCTTCGCGGATTTTCTGATAGATTGGCCTCGCTTTCATGAGCGTTTCATCGTCTACCTTCACGCCAAACGTCAAATCAATCCAAGAATTATCAATAAGGGATACAGGATTCATCATTCCCATGCCCATTCCACCCCGTCTCCCTTCACCGCGATTGGCACGTTCTTTGCCATCGCGTTCTGGCCTCTGTGCCGAAGTTACATGCTGAAAAACAAAGATACTGACGAGTGCGATTGCACCGATTGTGCTGAGAACAAACCATTTCTGCTTCATCTTTTTTCTCCTTTTTTGTTTCCCCAAGTGGTAAGGCATACTTGTTATACAGGTTCTTGTGCCCATCTCACTGGAGACGTTTTAGCCATTCTGTTTTGTCTATAGAAGCGGTAAAGTGTATTTGGGATAAATGCGCTTATGTGCACCTTGTCTGAGACATTGTAGCTCCGTGGCGCCAGGACTGTTCTAAAAGCCATATTAAAAGCACCTTACGCAATTCCGTTGACAAATTGGTTTGCTCCTTTAGTCAATTCTGTTGGAAAAAGGTTCGCTTTTTTGCTATTTTTCTCACCGACTCAAAGTTGCCACGTTATAATGGATGTGCTATAATAACTGAAAAAAGGAGGCGCACAAAAATGGCGTGGAAGGCGGCACTGGCACGCATCCACTGTTTCCGGAATTCGCGACTTCGATATAGAGAGCCGTTGTCAAAGCACACCTACTTCGGCATTGGCGGTGAAGCGGATGTGTACTTTGAAGTCAGCACGGTGGCAGAATTATCTGCACTAGCGCGTTTTCACAAGCGCTGGGATGTCCCCGTTGCGGTTCTTGGGCGAGGCTCAAATTTACTTGTGAATGACACCGGATTCAAAGGAATTTGCATCAGATTAATCGGTGAATTTGCACAATTGGAGCTTGAGGATAGCATAGTCTCAGTCGGTGCTGGGCTTTCGCTTCCTCGGCTTTCCAAGATGATGTCCCGCCGTGGCTTAAGCGGTGTGGAGTTCGCCCTCGGCATCCCAGGCTCCGTTGGTGGTGCATTGATTATGAACGCAGGCGCCTGGGGCAGTAATTTCGGAGATATTGTTATGAATGTGACAGTCATGAAACCGAACGGTGATTTAATCAAACTCACTCACGCGGGGGCGGAATTTGAATACAGGCGGAGTGGATTAAGTGACTATTTTTGTGTTGTCGGAGCGACGCTCTCTCTTATACCAGGGAACGTTGAAACGATAACGGCTCGGATGAAGGAATTCTATCAGCAAAAAGTAACAACACAGCCCTTTGCTGAAGAGAATGCGGGATGCATGTTCAAAAATCCGCCCGGTGATTCGGCGGGAAAACTCATTGATTCCTGTGGATTGAAGGGACACCGCATCGGTGGAGCAGAGGTATCAACAGTCCACGGAAATTTTATCCTCAACACCGGCAATGCAACGGCGAAAGATGTCTTGAATTTAGTGGCGTACATCCAACAGCAGGTGCGCGAAAAGACGGGAATATCCCTTCAAACTGAGGTAAAACGCCTCGGTTTTTGATTAAAGCAAACCGGAGTGGAATGCTACACGGGAACAACGTTCTGCTTTACAGGCGCGTTGTATTTATCCCATTTATGGTTTTGTGTTGAAGGGCTAGGTTCGAAAGCATTATGAGCTGTATTCCGACTATTTCTGCGGAGTGATATGCCATCGTCACCTAGGTTGCCCTTCAACTAAAAAATATATGAACCTTTTGCCTTACGATTGGGGTGCCATCAGTTATTTGGGAATAACAGGCGTACTCATTCTGATTTTCCACAAAAATGTGGTGACATGGTACCTCTCCCTAATTATCCGCGTATTCGCTATCGCCTGTATTGGCTTGTTGAGTTTGATTGATGGAGCGCTGTGGGCTCCTTGGCAATTTTTACGTGACTGGTATCCTTTAGCAACCATCGCGCTCTTCTATTTTGAGATGGGCCAATTGACTCAGTTAGTATTTAAGGGCTATTTCGATGATGCTGTTATCCGCTGGGAGAGACGAATCTTTAGAGGGATGCCATGTGTAGCGTTCAGCGATAGATTTCCTTCACTTCTGCTGTCCGAGTTTTTCCATCTCTGCTATTTTAGTTATTATATCGTCGCCATCTTTTTAGCAGCGTGGCTCTATTTTCAGGGGAAGACAGATGCTTTTCAAGAAACTGTCTTCGCCGAAACATTAACATTCAACCTAAGCTTGTTATGCTATCCATTTCTACCAACGACAGGGCCGCGTTATCACTTTGCGAAGATTCAAGGGAAGTTAGCGGGCGGTTTTTTCTTTAAACTGACGCACGCAATTCTCTCAAAAGGCTCCTCAAAAGGGACGGCGTTTCCGAGTTCACATGTTTCGTTATCTGTAATTGTTCTACTGTGTGCCTTCCGCTATGATACGTCAGCTTTCTTAATCCTACTGCCGCTCTGCACAGGGTTGACGCTGGGCACTGTCTATGGCGGGTTTCACTACGCTATCGACGCACTTGCAGGGGCAATTTTGGCAATTTTAGTATTTGTTTGTATGAGGCTATACATTTAAAGTTCCCACACGCTACGTGTGAACGTGATGTGGGGTGCATCAGTCCGTCACTTGTTTAAATTTAACAGTAAAATAAAAATTGACTTTCACACAAAAATTCGGTACAATCAACAATCTAATAGCATGTATCAAAAACTTATGGCGAGGATGATTTGACAGAAGCCTTTTCGTCTGTGCAAATCAGTTATCGCCGGGTGAATTTCATGTCCAACGAATTAGCCGTTTCGGGAGGCACGCCTGTCCGAAATACACAAATCAATCCGTGGCCCTCATGGCCCGTAAATACTGAAGAAGAGTGGGAATCCAAAATTGAGCCGTTACTCCAGGAAGTCTATCTTAGTGCTAATGAAGGCTCCGGTGGAATGATGATTCCCGCATTCAATGCGCGATTCGCCAGGTATTCTGGAACGAATCACGCGATTTTCATGCCACATGGTACCGATTCTATCAGTGCAGCGTTAGCCGGTGCCTTAAATCTAGATGGATTTAGTGATGGTGGTGAAGTCATTGTCCCAAACTATACGTTTGTGGCAACAGCGAGTGCCGTTCTGGAACGCCGCTGCACAGTAGCCTTTGTTGATATTGATGCGGACACGTTTACGATTGCGCCTGAAGCCGTAGAAGCGGCAATTCAGCCGGGGACGACGCGGGCGATTTTACCTGTTCATCTCGGCGGGCATCCGGCGGATATGGGGGCGTTACGGGAGATTGCCCAACGATATAATCTGGCAATTATTGAAGACTGCGCGCAAGCACACGGTGCGGAATATCAGACGAAAAAAGTCGGTTCACTAGGGGATGTTGGCGCGTTTAGTTTCCAATCCTCTAAAAATCTGACGAGTGGTGAAGGCGGCATTGTCACCACGAACGACAAAGATATCTACGCCCGCGTCCATGCCTTCATGAATGTTGGCCGGCCCCCCGGTGGTGCGCGGTGGGAGTACCCACGCCTTGGGTGGAATTACCGCCCATCCGAATACCTCGCCGCCATATTGCAAGTGCGTCTAGAGCAACTTGAAACTCAAACAGTTCTTCGCAACCAAAATGCCGCCTACTTGTCAAATGCCTTGGCAACCATTACCGGAATTGTGCCTCCGAAACTTGCATCCTGGGTTACCAAACACGGATATCATCTATACTGTCTTAAGTATGATTCTGAACGATTTGGAGGGCGGCCGAGGGGCGAATTTGTCAACGTGCTGGCGTCAGAAGGGGTACCATGTTCAATCGGATATCGCTCGCCTCTTTCTCAAGAACCAGGCATGGCGCACGTTGCAGAGAAATATCCATCCCTCATCCGTACATTGCCATCACCAAATACAGAACGAATCTGCCAACAAAGCGTATGGCTGTTCCAAAACCTATTCCTCGGTTCAGAGAGGGATATGGATGATATCGTTACCGCCATCTCGAAGATTCAGCATGCATGGAATCCCTAGAGCACTCCTTGTTTACGACGGCACGTGCGATTTTTGCCGATATTGGGTTACCCGGTGGCGGCATGTCACCGGTGACAGAATTGACTACGCCGCTTACCAAGAAATCGCAGAGCGGTTTCCACAAATACCTCTATCTACTTTTGAGGCTAGTGTTCAGTTAATTCTTACAAATGGAACTGTTTTGAGCGGTGCAGCGGCTGTGTTCCGGGCATTGGACAACCGGTGGCTGTGCTGGATGTACCACAATCTCCCCGGTTTCGCCCGTGTATCTGAAGGATGCTATTACTTTGTAGCAAGGCACCGCCCTCTTTTTTCTGCTCTAACGCGCCGCCTTTGGAAAACAGATATTCATTCTGAACTCTGATTCAAATAAGGAAAATTTATATGCGGAGCCAATTTTTAAGTGTCGCGCATGAGGCAGCACAAAACGCTCAAGAAATTATCACCTTTTACTATAAGCAACGGACGATAAACGTTGAGCTAAAAGATGATGAAACACCCGTCACTAAAGCTGATACCGAAGCCGAGAGAATCATCCGCGAAACCATCAAGCATGCATTTCCTGAGCACGGTTTCCTAGGCGAAGAGTACGGTACAGAAGTGAGGACATCGCCCTACTTGTGGATTATTGACCCAATTGATGGGACTAAGAATTACATCCGAAAAATCCCACTTTTTGCCACGCAAATTGCCTTGATGAAAGATGATACATTGATTCTTGGTGTTTCTAATGCGCCACTTTTGGAAGAATTGCTCTATGCCGAAACCGGTGGCGGGGCTTTTTTGAATGGAGAACCGATAAACGTCTCTAACGTTAAAGAACTGGCGGATGCGATGATTTGCCACGGCGGCTTAAATTGGTTTACACCAAAAAGGATTTTGCCCAGCATGTGCAACTTGATTAACGATAGTGCTCGCTCTAGGGGATTCGGGGACTTTTATATGTATCACCTCCTCGCCTCTGCGAGAGCCGATATTGTGATTGAAGCCGCTATTAGCATCTGGGACATCGCAGCTCTTAGCGTTATCGTCCAAGAAGCCGGCGGCAAGGTAAGCGATATACACGGGGCCACGATAACAAAAGACACTAAGTCTATGATTGCCACCAATGGCCATTTGCATCATGGTGTACGAAATTGTTTTCCGTAAAATTCGGGCAACGCTCAAATTCACTGCTTATTTGTTGTGTTAATATCCAAATTTATGTTATACTAATGAACGTGTCCTTATAACCAAAGGAAGGAGGTGGCGATACAAAATGAACCTGAATTTTCAAGAAGTCGTTGATCTGTCTTATGTCGTCGACGAAAATAGCCCACGGGAATTGCCGATTGAACCTGTTAAAATTTATGAACAGGCGACGTTGGAGGCTGACGGTTACTTTGAGAGCCGTGTGGACATGTCCGGACACTGCTCAACTCATATTGACGCGCCCTGCTTAATGTACCCTGATGGATATACCGTCGCTGAGATTCCAAAAGAGAAACTAACGGGGCACGCCGTGTTGATGGACTTTTCTGCCGTTAAGAAACCGAACGACGCTATTACTGCCAAAGATGTAGAAATGTGGCTCGATGCAAACGGCGATATTCCAGAAGACAGTATTGTCTTTATGAGAACTGGGATGGATAGATTCGTCTATCATGACAATTTTAACCGGCAGTGGATTGGTGTTAGTGAGGACGCGGCCGAATTCCTTGTCAAAAAGGGCATAAAAGTCATCGGGACGGATGCCTGTAGCATTGATTCTGTCGCAGGACATCCGCCTTTGCACGACGGTTTACCTCCTGCACATCTCGTTTTCCTTGGTGCCGGTATTCCGCACGTTGAGGATTTGTGTAATCTAAGTTGTTTACCGACGCACTTTTATGTGATTATTGCTCCTCTAAAATTAGCGCGAAGCTCTGGCGCGCCGACGCGTGTGTTAGCCTTCGTGTAAGGAAAATAAGCATTGCTCGATTTGCTTGTCCGATGATAAATAATCACTCTCTTTCACCGCGTATGAGTCATGATACTAGAAATTCCTGAACCGCTTTTATCGCTCTTGAAGGAAATTGGAGAAGTGGGTGGGAAAAGGGCGTACCTTGTCGGTGGATTTGTCCGAGACTTACTTCTAGAACGTCGTAGCTTTGACATTGATATTGTCGTGGAAGGCGATGCAATTCCAATAGCAAGAGCGATATCTAAACGGTGGAATGGAAGCTTACACGTGCATCCGCAATTTGGAACGGCAACCGTTACATCTGCAAAGCTAAGCTATCCCAAAGTCGATTTCGTTACCGCACGTCGTGAAACTTACCAATGCTCCGGAACGTTACCGGTAGTGAAACAAGGAACTCTTGCTGACGACTTGCGCCGTAGAGACTTTTCTATCAACGCTTTGGCAATGCGGCTAGATAGAGATGGCTTTGGAACGCTCATCGACAAAACGGGCGGCCTGGTTGAACTTAAGGAAGGCATCGTTGGAGTTCTCCACGAACGGAGTTTCTTGGATGACCCAACCCGTATCTTCCGCGCTTTTCGATATGCAGGAAGGTACGAATTTAAGATTGCTGATGAAGATAGGGCAGCTATACGAAAGGCACTCCCTGTCTTAGTATCAATTAGTGGTGAACGCATCCGGAACGAAATTGACAGGATTCTTCTGGAAGAGAACGCGCCGAAGATTGTCGAACAATTGGTACAATTCGGCATCTTTGAAGCAATTTCTGATGGTTGGAAAATAAGTAGAATGTTTCTTAAGCGGTTCCCGGTTGTCCAGGAGGCAATAGCCTGGGCATCAGAACACCTCCGCGACGAACCTTTTTGCGAAAAACGTGTCCGATGGATGGCTTTCTTCGGTAAAGGACTTCCCGGGTACCGGATTCAAGCAATCTGTTTTAAGCTAGTATTGGAACATCAACTTCGACAAGCTGTTTCATCTTCGCGTGATGTGGAATTGAGTCTCCTATGCGAAGAAATCGCGCAGTGGGATTTTGCACAACACCATTCATCGCTGCCGAGAAACGTCTCAGTAGAAAAACACCGGGGCCAATTCATGGTGGTTGATAGCAAAAATTCGCTAACCTATATCTATAATGAGGGAAATCTGTATCAAGTGGAAACCCCTTTGGCGGCTTATCGCGAATTGGCAATAATGCTAGCACTTTTACCAGAGCTACTAAATCCGGGAACGGTTTACCATAGGTTAAAATCTTATCCTATGGAAGCCTTGGTTCTGGCATATCTGGATACTTCCTTACCCATCACAAGGCGCGAACAGATAGGTAATTACCTACAAAATTTGCGGAAAATACAACCTCTTATCACAGGAAAAAACTTAATTGAGTGGGGCGAAAACCCCGGGAAAAGCTTTGAAAAATGGCTTCGCAAGCTACTTTCGGCACAATTAAATGGTGAAATCACCACAAAGTCGGAGGCATATTCCCTTCTGCAAAAAATTAAAAAATGCTAATTGTGCTGAGTGACTCTCCCAAAAAAGAACCAGGACTTAGAGATAAGGTAAAACATGCCCGATTTTAATCCTTTTGAAGTTATTCTTGTTATTACTCAATTCATCATCTTATTAACTTTTCATGAATGGGGGCATGCCAAATCGGCTTATATGTTGGGAGACCCAACGGCTCATAATATGGGACGCATGTCACTCAACCCCGCGGTGCACATTGATCTGATTGGAACGTTGATTCTCCCGTTGTTAGGTACGCTTTTTGGTGGTGCCTTTTTTGGGTGGGCGAAGCCGGTGCCAGTTAACCCTTTCAACCTTAGAAACCCGCGAAAGGATCTGATGCTGATTGCGGCAGCCGGCCCTTTCATGAATATCGTCTTAACCATTGCGATTTTAGGTATCCTCAGTTTGTTAGGAGTTTTTCTCAATTTCCCATCTCCCGACTCCGAACTGGAACGTGAAATTGCTAAACAATTGATGCGGACAGGACTTATTAGTGTGTTCTTGGCGGCATTTAACATGCTTCCGCTCTTTCCGTTAGACGGATTTAGCGTTGTAAATGGGTTGCTTCCGGAGCGAGTTTCACAGCAGTGGGAAAAACTGAGGCTTTACGGAATGCCAATTCTGATGTGTCTTATTTTTTTACCGGGCCTTATCAACATACCGAATCCAGTATTTAAACTTTTGTCTGATGTCAGTTTTGGCACGTTTAATCTGATTGCTAAAATCGTAGGATTGCGTTAAAAACTGAAGCTTCGCAATACGAGAAAACGATACACGACAATGTTAGCAGAAATAACACAAACTCCTGCACCGACAGTTCCGATTTATTCAATCAAATTGGAAGGTTTTGAAGGCCCGCTAGATTTGCTTCTCCATCTTATTCAGAAAGAGGAGATGGATATTCACGATATCCAGACTTCCCAGATAACTGACCGGTATCTGGAATATGTGAATTTCATGGAGCAGTTGGAGCTTGATGTTGCCTCCGAATTTCTGGTGATGGCAACGACACTTCTCCATCTTAAATCGCAGAGCATCCTCCCAAAAAGCGTGGCTGATTCGGACGCTCCGACGGGTGATAGGGGACAGCTCGTGCAGCAGCTGCTGGAGTATAAACAGTTTAAAGAAGCATCACAGGCATTGGAAATCTATGGGGAGTACCGTGCGTCACTACACAGCAGGAGCCCGGAACTCCATTCAGAATTAGATGGCAGCAAACAATTTGAGATTAAAGCTACCCTATTCGATCTTCTTACCGCTTTCAGAACCGTAAATAATCAGTTCGCGCTTGCTGAATTCGAGGAAGTGTATGAAACGGTAGAAGAAACAATCACTGTTGAGGATAAGATTGCTTTTATTGAAGGGCAATTGCTAAACGCAGAGCAACTTTTATTTCACGAGCTGTTTCCGTTATCCACGGGGCGTGCGGAACGCATTGTCACATTTCTTGCGGTTTTGGAATTGGTCCGGATAGGAAAAATCGTAACTGTGCAAACGGGCAATTTTGAGAGTATCTACATTGTCAAACAGTAGGAAGTGCAGTTTCAATTGGTAAGCGGCTACCGCATCAACGAAGATGTGTTTGCGAATGACGCTCGATAACTAAACAGAGCGCAATGCTATGTTTAGTGATAAATAGGAAATTTTCTTATGCATTCTGAAAACATCACCAATCAAATGTCGAAAGACGATGAAGCAAGGGTTCCCTTACCTTCTAAGTCAATCTTGGAAGCGATTCTATTTGCTGCGAGTGAACCCATCTCTGTGAAGCAGTTCCGGTATGCCCTTCCTGGCTTATCTACTCGTGCTATCCGTAAGGGGCTGGCTGAGCTTCGCGACGATTACGAAGAGTTGAACCGCAGTTTTCACCTCTTTGAAATTGCGAACGGTTACCAAATTTGCACCCGTTCCGCATACTCGGAGTGGGTGAAAAAATTTTATACGCGTCAAATTAATGTCACCCTATCGTCTCCCGCTTTGGAAACGCTGTCAATTGTTGCCTATAAACAGCCTGTTACGCGCGCCGAAGTTGCCCAAATCCGTGGCGTTAACAGCGATAGTGCGCTGAATTCGCTTATTGAAAAAGGGCTTGTTTGCATTGCTGGAAGAAAAGAGGGCGCCGGCCGTTCTTTACTCTTTTCGACTACGGAGGCGTTCCTTCAACAATTTGGACTGAAAGATATTTCCAAATTGCCTTCCCTTGAAGAGATTGAGCAACTGCTTGAAACTTCAAACGGCACAGAAGCTGCCAAAACCGGGGCGGAAGCCTCAGAACATGCCGGACTTTCACAAGAAAAAAACCGAATTCCAAATATTCTTCCACTGTCCGATTCTCCGGAGGAAGTCATAGTGGAAATAGAACCTCCTCTGACTGAAACAGACAGCTTAGAGGCTGCACCATGCATTGCGGCGCCGGAAGAGGAGAAGGCTGAATAATGAACTACAATTCCTGGTTCCAGTGCAGTGAAGGCTGCGATGAAACCTATCCGCTGAACGAAATTATCTATCGGTGTAAACAATGTAATGGACTATTAGAGGTACAGCACGATACTGAAAGACTTAAGGAACGGGGCGCATTAGATTGGAAAACCCTCTTTGAACAACGTTACATGCGGACGCAATATCCTTACGGAAGCGGTGTCTGGGGGAAAAAAGAACTCGTCTGTCCGAATATTGATAACAAGAATATCGTCTCTATGTGTGAAGGTGGGACGAATCTGTTCTGGGCAGAACGTTTTGGCGAACAACTTGGTGTTACCGATTTGTGGATTAAGCAGTGTGGTAACAGCCATACCGGCTCGTTCAAAGACCTTGGCATGACGGTGCTTGTTTCTATGGTAAAACAAATTATCGCGGATGGCAGCGACATCCGTGCCGTTATGTGTGCATCTACAGGTGATACCTCCGCCTCTTTGGCAGCGTATGCTTCTGCCGCTGGCATTCCTGCCATCATTCTTTTACCGAAAGCAAAGGTTACGCGTGAACAGCTGATTCAACCTATTGCAAATGGTGCACTAACTCTTTCTCTTGGAACCGATTTTGATGGCTGCATGGCGATTGTCCAAAAACTCGCTTCCCAAAAAGATTTTTATCTCGCCAATTCGATTAATTCTGTTCGTATTGAGGGGCAGAAAACTATCAGCATTGAAATCGTGCAACAGTTTGATTGGAAGGCGCCAGATTGGGTTATTATTCCGGGGGGCAACCTCGGTAACGTGTCCGCACTTGGGCTCGGTTTTCTAATGATGCAGGAGTTAGGTATTATCAAGAACCTCCCGCGGATTGCGTGTGCGCAGGCTGAACGAGCAAATCCGCTTTACCGGAGTTACCAAACGGGTTTCACAGAGTTTCGTGCTATTACTGCGGCATCGACGCAAGCAACAGCAATTCAGATCGGAAACCCTGTTTCAATTCATCGTGCTATCCGCACCTTGCAGAAATTTGATGGTATAGTTGATCAGGCAAATGAAAAAGAATTGGCTGATGCCGCAGCACGGGCGGATAGAACGGGGCTATTCAATTGCCCTCATACAGGTGTTGCTTTAGCAGTTCTCATCAAAATGGTTGAGCGCAAACAAATCCTTCCGGATGAGCGGGTTGTCGTCATCTCAACAGCAAACGGACTCAAATTTCCAGATTTCAAAGTAGGGTATCATACGAGTGCTGTAGGCGAACCATCGCCCCGATATCTCAACACGCCTATTGAATTGGAGGCAGACTATGATACCGTTATCAGAAAGATTGCGACACATCTTGATGATTAATGCCCTCTTGTTGATTTTGGTAAGTGCCTAGCAGATGCGCGCAATCTGTTTTTAGGTGCCTCGCTATGAAAAACAAAATAAAAAACCCCAATAAATTTAAAAAATATGCTACAATACTGCCAAGAATATGCTGTAATTTTGATGAAGAAAGAATCATCGGAGGAAATGAATGCCAGAATTGTATCAGCCTATGCCTGAACATAGGTTTACCTTTGGATTGTGGACTGTCGGAAACCCTGGCAGAGACCCTTTCGGGGATGTGGTTAGGCAGCCTCTTAAACCTACTTATACTGTCGAAAAATTAAGCGAATTAGGGGCTTATGGTGTCAATTTACACGACAATGACTTAGTTCCGTTTGATGCTTCCGTTGCCAAACGTAATCAGATTGTTAAAGAGTTTAAGCAGGCGTTGGTTGACTACGGTATGAAGGTGCCGATGGCAACAACTAACCTCTTTTATCATCCAATTTTTAAAGATGGCGCGTTTACCGCAAATGAGCCCAAAGTGCGTGCCTTTGCAATCCAGAAAACGCTTAATGCCATCGACCTTGGTGTAGCACTTGGTGCCCACACCTATGTTTTCTGGGGGGGACGAGAAGGGGCAGAAATTGATGCTGCCAAATACGGGCCAGACACCATTAAATGGAACCGCGAGGCGATAAATTTTTTCACCCACTACGTTAAAGAGCAAGGCTATAATCTCCGCTTCGCATTAGAGGCAAAACCGAATGAACCTCGCGGGGATATTTACTTGCCGACTACGGGACATATGCTGCACTTTATTGAGACGCTGGAACATCCGGAAATGGTTGGGGTTAACCCTGAGTTTGCACACGAAACGATGGCAGGCTTGAATTTTCTCCACGGCGTCTCACAGGCGTATGAAGCGGGGAAACTCTTCCATATCGATCTCAACGATCAGAAGATGAGCCGGTTTGACCAGGATTTACGTTTTGGTTCCGAAAACATCAAAGGCGCATTTTTCTTGGTAAAATTCCTCGAAGATGTCAACTGGGATGGTTGCCGGCACTTTGATGCACACGCCTACCGTACCGAAGATGAAAATGGCGTCTGGGACTTTGCTGCTGGCTGTATGCGGAGTTATCTAATCCTAAAAGAGAAAGCCTGTCAATTCAACGAAGATGCAGAGATTCAAGGAATCCTCGCGGAATCGCGAGCGCGTGATGTAGAACTTGAGGCGTTAATGGGGACTTATAATGCGTCGAACGCTAGTAAACTGAGAAAAATCGATTTCAAACCGGAAATACTGGCGCAAAAAGGGTTGGGTTACGAGAAACTAGATCAGTTGACATTTGAGATATTAACTGGAGTCAGATAATATGTCACTGTAACGCTTGTGCTATGGTGACAGCGGTTTCAGATGTAGGCGAGTTTTGTACATCTCTGCAGAGACGTGCTTATGAATACACTCATTATTGCAATTTTGAGTTTTGTTGGGTTCATTATTGCCTATCATACTTATGGGAAGTGGTTGGCAAGAAAGATTTTTGGGCTAGATGCACAAGCGAAGGTGCCGAGTGAGGAACTACGGGATGACGTTGATTACGTTCCGGCAAAAAAAGAGGTTATCTTCGGACATCACTTTACGAGTATTGCCGGAACGGGGCCTATCGTTGGGCCCGCTATCGCTGTCTTTTGGGGGTGGCTGCCTGCGTTAATCTGGGTTGTCCTCGGTTCGATTTTTATTGGGGCAGTGCATGATTTTGGTGCGCTGGTTGTCTCACTACGCAACCGTGGGCAAAGTGTTGGTGAAGTCGCAGGCAGAATGATTGCCCCCCGTGCGAAAATCCTCTTCCTTTTTGTCCTCTTTATGGGGCTTACCATTGTTCTTGCAATATTTGGATTGGTTATCGCGCAAATTTTCTCCTATTATCCGGAATCAGTGTTATCAGTTTGGGTAGAAATTCCGCTTGCGGTAATTATCGGGCTGTGGATTTATCGGCGAGGGGGGAATATCTTATTCCCTTCTATCATTGCGCTTGGGGTGATGTATCTTGCTATGGCGATTGGGGCTTACATTCTACCGATTGATATCGAGCGCTGGTTAGGTATTCCGTTGCTTGAGCGGAGCTACGTGAGTGTTGTTGTGATTTGGACAGTCGTGCTTTTTGTCTACTGTTTCATTGCATCTGTCTTGCCGGTGTGGGTGCTTCTTCAACCACGCGATTTCATCAACAGCCACGAATTGGTGTTAGCATTGTTGTTGCTGTTGCTGGGGCTTGTTGTCGGAGGCTTGACAGGCGAGGCGAATTTAACAGCCTCTGCTCCTGCTATTGCATCGGACATTCCGCCTGATGCCCCGCCGATTTGGCCTTTCCTTTTCATCACGATAGCGTGTGGGGCCGTCAGCGGTTTTCACTGCATGGTGAGCTCTGGGACTTCTAGTAAACAGGTTGCCTCTGAAGGAGATGCACAGTACGTTGGTTATGGGGCAATGTTACTGGAGGGTGGACTTGCTGTTATTGTTATCTTCGCTTGTTGTGCCGGTATCGGGATGGGTGTTTTCAACCGGACGGGTACCGGGGCAAACTATATTTTTGAACCGCTTGTCCAAGCAGAGAGTTCGCAGCCTGTAAAGCATCAAGATGCTTGGAGGACACGTTACGCAACCAGCAAAACAGTGCAAAACCCAGATGGAACAACTGGCGTTAAGGGGGGATGGGCTAGTCATAATCTCAAGGCGAAGGTGAGTGCCTTTGTTGATGGCGGTGGGAATTTCCTCACAAGCCTCGGCATTCCTCTCAAGATGGGCATTGTGATTATGGCAGTGCTCGTCGCTAGTTTTGCCGCCACGACGTTGGATACAGCAACGCGACTGCAACGTTACGTCATCTGTGAATTAGCGCAAACCGCTAATATTAAGCTTTTAGCCAACCGGTACGTTGCAACAGCGTTCGCTTTAGTGCTTGCCGCTGCTGTTGCCTTGTTGCAGGGGCCGGCCGGCCCCGGAAGCGGTGGGTTGACTCTCTGGCCACTTTTTGGTGCCACCAATCAACTCCTAGCTGGCCTCGCGTTCATGGTAATCGTCTTCTACCTCCATCGCCGCAGTAAGCCGATTTGGTTCGCCCTCTTGCCGATGATAATTATGCTGGTGATGCCCGCCTGGGCGATGCTTCATCAAATGTTCAATCCACAAACAGGTTGGTTGTTTACCAAACAGTACTTGCTCTTCGGATTTGGCGTTTCGGTGGAAGTCCTACAAATCTGGATGATTGTGGAAGGTGTTATTGCATGGCGACATGCCCGTGGGAATTATCCGGAACTTCCGCCTTTAGAAACGCTCGCTACTGATGCCTCACGGTAAGCGGAGCGCAACTCCCTTTTTTTTATATCTCTACGGAGAGTAAGTTTATTAGAGGTATAATACCAAGCTTTTTTGTCGTGCGATGCCTTGCGTGATGAGTCGTCCCATGCGGCCACATGCGCCATCAATCATGACATTAATCATCGCTTTTTCTTTCGTTGCCTGGTGTCGTAATACTGCCTGATGTCCCTGCAAAGATAATCTTTCTAGTGAGTCGATGAGAAAGTGAAACTCCTCACGCACTTGGGAAACGTTTTGTCACTTCTATATTGCGTGTCCAATGAGTAGCACCGTTGTCGGTAGTGATGTCTGCTTCGCTTTTTCAAACGCTCTGCGAATACACGGAATATCTGCGTCGGTTTCCAGCATCTGATAAGGCAAATTCCACGCGTTCAATGTCGGTTCTAAGAAGGTAGTTACGGAATCAACCCACTCTCCGGCTTCATCCCGGTTGTGATACCCACGATACCCGACGAATACCACAACGGGTATGCGCATATTCACAACGGTGCCACGAATTGCATCGCCGGATTCTAGAAAGCCTGTGTTCTGGACAATGATAACAGGTAGTTTTCCTCCAACGTATAATCCTGCAGCGATAGCAAAAGCCTCTCCCTCACGAGTTACCGTGATAACTTCAATGTCTGATTCATCCCGTAGGCGTTCATAGATTTTTGCGCTGCCGTTATCCGGAACGCCCACGGCGTGTGTAATTTCATGTTTTTTTAATTCGTTAACTATCTTTTGTGCTGATGTCACATTATGCTCCTCTGTAAATTGTGACAGAAGGTATATCGGGCAGATACAGAAATCTGCCCGGACTCACGTCAATAATATTGAGACTGAGGATTTCCACTGTTAGCCGGCGATTTTTTGACTGATTGTGTCATCTTAGGGTGCCTCGCGGCTAGCATGAGAAAACCGGTTAAGTCTACTGTCTCCCTTGAACCAATTCTTGAACGACTGTTGCATCCGCGAGTGTGGAAATATCACCGAGCTCAGTTATGTCCCCCTCAGCAATTTTGCGAAGGATACGGCGCATAATTTTGCCGGACCGGGTCTTGGGCAACGCTGGGGTAAACTGAATCTTGTCCGGTGTAGCGATGGGGCCAATGTGCTGTCTCACCGCTTGTTTGATACCTGTCTCAATTTCATCAGATGGGACTTCTTCAGTCATCAATGTGACATACGCATAGATGCCTTGTCCTTTGATATCGTGGGGATACCCGACAACTGCGGCTTCTGCTACTGCAGAATGCTGTCCGATGGCCCCTTCAACTTCGGCGGTGCCTAGCCTGTGTCCAGAAACGTTTAACACGTCATCAACACGGCCGGTAATCCAATAATAACCATCTTCATCGCGTAGGACACCGTCCCCTGTCATATAATAACCGGGAAAACGCCTGAAATAGGTATCAATAAACCGTTCGTTATCACCGTAGACTGTTCGCATGATGCCTGGCCAGCCGTTCTTGATACACAAGTAACCTGATGCGGGATTGCCTTCTATCTCACTACCTGCTTCATCCAAAATGACTGGTTGGATGCCGAAGAAAGGAAAAGTTGCAGAACCTGGTTTCAGCGGTGTTGCGGCGGGCAACGGCGTAATTAGAATTCCACCGGTTTCGGTTTGCCACCAGGTATCGACAATTGGGCACCGTTTTTCGCCTACCGTATTATAGTACCAAAGCCACTCTGGCTCTTTAATCGGTTCTCCAACGGTTCCAAGCAATCTAAGCGAAGTCCTATTATACTTCTTAACCCATTTCTCACCTTCCTTCATCAACGCACGTAATGCTGTTGGCGCGGTGTAAAAGATATTAATATCATGCTTCTCTACGACTTGCCAAAATCTGCCAAAGTCTGGGTAGTTGGGGACGCCTTCAAACATGACAGTAATTGCGCGATTTGCAAGCGGCCCATAGATGATGTAAGAGTGTCCGGTAATCCAACCAATATCTGCTGTGCACCAATAGACATCGCCTTCGTGATAGTCAAAAACTTGTTGATGTGTATAGGAGGCGTAAACGAGATAGCCGGCTGTTGTATGTAGAACACCTTTCGGTTTGCCTGTTGAGCCAGAAGTATATAGAATGAAAAGTGGTTCTTCGGCATCCATAACTTCAGGTTCAGCTTCAGGTTCAGCTTCAGCCATTGCTTCGTGCCACCATACATCGCGTTTAGATTGAAAATTGACGTCGTCGCCGGTCCGTTTTACAACGATAATCTTCTCAATGGATGGGCATTCAGCTACAGCAGCATCCGCGTTTGCTTTCATGGGAATATCACTGCGTTGCCCGCGCATTGCGGTGTCTTGCGTTATGAGTAATTTGCACGTGGAGTCGTTAATCCTGTCCCGAAGGGATTCCGCGGAAAACGCGCCAAAGACGATGGAATGAATTGCCCCAATCCGCGCGCAGGCTAACATCGCAATTGCTAACTCCGGGAGCATCTGTAGGTAAATGCAAACCCTATCTCCTTTCGATAAGCCTTGTGTTTTTAGGACATTAGCGAATTTTTTAACCTCAGCCAAAAGCTCACTATAGGTAAATGTTTTATCTTCGGCGGGTTCATTCCCCTCCCAGATAATAGCCGTTGCATCGCCGTATCCAGCTTCAATGTGCCTGTCTAAACAGTTATAGGATGCATTTAGGGTGCCACCTTCAAACCACTTAATATTTGCATTGACAAAATCGACATTGCAAACGTTATCCCATTTTTGATACCATGTCAACCGTTGAGCGACGCCCGCCCAGAATGCCTCCGTGTCGCGAATAGATTCATCATACTGTTGACGATATGCTTTTAAACTATTGACATGTGCATCATCGATAGGATAGTTAGTCTCCTCCGGTGAGAAAACGTTATGAGCCATTCTATTTCTCCTGTGTAAGACGGAAGAAGTACCTTCCGCCATGTTGTTTTCTATTATCCCAAAACCATACTATATTCAGTCCTCGAATCTCTCAACTCTAAACGTTTGCGAAACTGATAGCGACTAGGTCCATCGTCATCGCCACAAGCCAATGAATGGCTGCACCATAGATAAAGGAGCGAGTTTCGAAAGCCAGTACTCCAAGGAATAAACCCGCAACGATTGAGCCAATTGCCTCGGGGAAGGGCTTAGAATAGTGCATCACCGCAAATGGAATTGTCTGGATGAGAATGCTGTAATTCCCAAATCGTTGTTTTAATCCAAATAACATGAATCCGCGAAAAAAGAATTCCCATGAGAACATGTAAACTCCGTACGCGAGTTGATACGGTAGGAGTGTCTGCCAGCTGTTAGCAACGGCTTTGCAAAGTGGATACTTCTTAACAAAGGGTGGGTAAATTATCACGGCTGCAATAACCATTGGAATCATCACTAACCATGCCCCTAATGTCACACCCCAACCTAGTTTCTGATTTCCCAATCTAAACCCATAGTTGCTCAGTGGTATCTTTGTGCCAAATATGGCAACGATGGTAGGAATTAGGAGCAACGTGAGCGCCGTCGTTAAAAACCAATAATAGTATGGATAGCTCTCTACTAGGGGGCCGTTTCCGAAATACGATGAGAAATGGAGTTGAAAAAAACGCCGGCGGCTATAATACCGGTGGAATGTTAACAGCAGTGAGGCGGCGAGCAGAATTACCGTCGCTTGCCGTTCCCAACCGTGTAAGTATTTTTCTTTTACTGCTTGAAAAGGCAATTTCACGTTGATATCCGATAGGTTTTGTGTTATTATACCATAGCATACACTTTTTCTGTAAAGCGGATATAGAGCGTGTGTAACATAGCTGAAAGTACACGGAATACCAATTTGAAATGGTAGAAAAAACGGTATGCTTGAACTTGAACAGATTACCCGTATTTTAATCATAAGGCTTGCTCCACTGGGGGAAACAATTTTGACAACGCCCGTTATTCGTGCGTTACGCTGCCGTTTTCCCGGCGCCTACATTGCCTATATGGTGGCGCCTAAACGAGAAGAGTTGGTATCAGCTAATCCGCGTCTGGATGAAGTCCTTACCTATACCTCTTCAGTGCCGCGACTCATTTATGAGTTTATGCAGCGGAGATTTCAGATGGCAGTAGTGCTGCAACCTACGTTCCGTTTAGTCCTGCATACATTCCTTGCGAGAATCCCGTTCCGCATTGGGTTTGAAACGAATAGAACCGGCAAATTTCGCAAAACGCGCTTGAAAGCTGCGCACTGCTTGTTAAGTCTTGCTGTACCGAATAATACCAATCAACATGAGGTACAACGTTATCTTGATGTCGTCCGTTGGCTCGGTATTGATACGGTAGATGGTGAACCCGAAGTTTTTGTGGATAGTACTACCCAGGCATGGGCTAACAATTTTCTTAATAAGCTGAATCTTAATGATGGGCGTCCTTTAATAGGGCTCAACCCAGGGGCAGCGACGAACTATCGCCGATGGCCCAAGGATAATTTTGCTATTCTCGGAGACAGGCTTCATAAAACCTACGGTGCGCACATCATTATCACGACGGGGCCGCGGGAAGGTGAGCTCGCATATCAAATAGCAAACCGGATGGAGTTTTCGCCTGTGATTGTCAATGAGATAATGCCGTTGCAACTTGCGGCACTACTTCAGCGTTGTCAGCTCTATATCAGCAATGATACCGGTCCAATGCATTTGAGCACAGCAGTTAAGACTCCAACAGTCGCGCTGTTTGGCGCATCGAATCCCCTGCAATGGGGCCCCCTATCGGACAGGCACGCAATCGTTGTACCTGAAACGTGTCACTTTATGCAAACGTTATCCCCTAAGGAATGGGATGCTCATACTACCGTTGCGCTCCGGAATCTAAAGTCGATTACGCCAGAGGCAGTCCTGACTACAGTGGACAAACTTAGATGGAAAAGCAAGAACGTGATAGATTGAAAATTCCCGATGAACTTTGCATCAAGAATTGCTTAGACGCTATTCGAGATAGAATGCATCGGCAAGCCTTTTTTCAAACATTAACAAAGACTGTCTTTTATGGACTTTTCCTGCTTGTCATCCTGTTTATTTCTGCTAGGGTAATTTACCTCCCTTTCCGAATGGCGCATATCAGTATTTTAGTCATTTTAGGTGTTGTGGTTATGGGAATTTGTTTGAGTTTCAGACATGTGAAGGATTTGGGGGCAGTGGCACGCGTTGTTGATAGGAAAATGAAACTCAAAGAGCGATTCAGTACCGCCTTTGAATTAATGCATGATGAAACGGAAATGAGCGCAGGACTGGCGGAATTCGCGAAATTCCAAATTCGAGATACTGCGAACGCTGTTGCAATGCTAGATGTGAAAACGGTGAGCCCATATCGCATGCCTCGACTCATAAAAGGGTTCCCAGTTCCACTCCTGTTAATTGCGTCTTCATTTGTTATTCCGCGTTTCTACGACGTACCGCCTGTGCTTAGTCCGCCTCAGGAGAAAGTGGTTAGGAAAACCATTCAAAGCCTTGAAAATGCGCAGATAGACAATCCGGTTCTGCAGAAACGTTTACGTGAAACCGTCAAACGTTTAAAAGCTACAGCGGAGCTTAATACGGTTGAGGAGGAATTGAGTGCGTTGACGCGGGAAGTGCGCAAACGGAAATTAGAACAGCTCGCTGTTAATAAAGCAACAGAGGCGACATCCCGGTTTAGTGGTACGAGTATCGAGCAACTCGCATCGGAATTGGAAGGTATAGCGCAACAATCTGAATTGTCTCCAGCGCTCCAAAATGAACTTGCAGCCCTCTTTGAACGGATGGCTGAAAATGTCTTTCAAGGGGAATTAAGCGATTCCTTGGAACAGATTCAAAGAAAGCTGGTTACACAGAAAACCCTTCAAGACATTGTTAATGCCCTGCGACAGATGGAACGGCTCCATAGACTTGAACAATTAGAGGCGCAATTGACAGCGAACCGAAAGGAGCTCGCCTTGACGAATATTGAGATGCAACGGAGCAGAACTGCTGACAGCGGGGGTACCCCCGGACAAGATGCAGGTAGCGCTGAAGTACAAGGGACACTTGAACAGGTTACAGATGGAAAAACAGATGTACAAAGGAATTCTACCAATGTTGAGGGAAAGAGGGACAAAATAACGGATGAAAATCTATCTCCACTGATTAGCAATACTACCTCGGCAAGACAAATTCGAGGAACGCAACTGACGCTCACAACACAATCAACAACGGATTCGAAACGTTTCTCGAGAGTCTTTACTGGGAATAAGCGTTTGGACACTGGGCATCAGCCCTATCAGCGTTTTAATGATGTTGTGCTGAATGCGAACAGGGAATATGCGAATGCCATAGAGAATAAACGAATCCCCGTCCGGTATCAGAAACAAATTAAAGCTTACTTGGAGACAATTACCGCATCAAAGGAAAAATAGTGTTAATTTAATTATTACTATTGTCATTATTATTATCAAATTCTTCGGTGTCAAAACGCCCTTGCTTTAGCTGGGGGATGTAGACACCGCCCTATTGAATTAGAACAAGGGGCTATATTGAAAAAAGAGTGGACATTCTAATATTTTTGTGGTATAATATATATATAATCTAACACACAAAAGGGTTTAGAATGAAAATAGAAACACCTATTTTAACATATCAAACGACACGGGCTGCTACATATGCCTGTGAGTACCATATCATCTGGTGTACAAAATACAGAAGAAGTGTCTTGTCTTCTGAAATTCAAGAACGATTCAAAGAACTTGTAATAGCATCAGAAGAAAAACACGGATTTAAGGTTCGTGCTTTAGAGACAATGACAGAACACATACATTTGTTGATTAGCATTCCTCCAACTTTAGCCGTTGGTGTCATGATTGGCAAACTAAAAGGAATGACGGCTAAAGTTCTTCGTGAGGAGTTTCCGCACTTAAAATCAAGACTGCCGAACTTATGGACACGTTCCTATTTTGTAGCGTCTACAGGAGGTGTAACACTACAAGTTCTCAAACAATATGTAGAAAACCAGAAAGGTGTCTAAATGCCAAGTTTCTACCGCGAAACGGCGGTTTCGCCCTACGCTGCCCAAACACTGAGAATAGAAGCACAACCGATATTCTCTGAAGCTAATGCTGCGTCTGCTGCTGTTTGGAATGCCTGTTGCTATCAAATGGATATGTACCAGTGGCAGCGGGGCTATCCTCATGCTCACAGAGACTTCTATATTGGCAAAGACGGCGAAGGGTGGATAGACAAAAAACTCTCTAATCCACTCTTGCATTCCCAAAGTCGGCAAGCGGTTCGGGCGCGTTACTTCAAGTCTTGGTTGTCCTACTCTGCCCTGAAAAAATCTGGTGGCGTTAGAACGCCGAAACCTCCTCACAAACGAAAAAACTATATGACGACACGTTGGAAAAAGTCTGCCATTCGTTTTGTAGCAGGTAGCAAGCAAGGTAAACGCGTTAAACTTTCTATGGCACGGGGTAAACCGAAAATAGATATCCCTTTGCCCAACACCTTTGATATGTCTAAAGCAGAACATATCGCAACGATTGAATTGTGCGATAACTACGGACACTGGACACTCCATTTTTCGTATTTGTATCACACCGAAACACCGAAACGGCGGTTTCGCCCTACGCTTGAAACAGGTAGCCTTGTTGTCGGCGTTGATATCGGCGAAATACACCCGATTGTCTCTCACGACGGTGAAGACACACATATCTACAATGGACGGTATATCCGCTCACTATACCGCTATAGAAACAAAGTGATTGCCGAAATCAGTCTGACGATGCATCGGTGTAAACGCCATTCCAAACGCTGGTGGAGACTCACACGTCGGAAGTGGAAGCGTCTTAGAAAGATTGATAACCAAATCAAAGACGCACGCCACAAACAGACGACTAAGTTCGTCAAATACTGCCAAGCAAAAGGGATTGGCACAATCATACTCGGCGCCCTCACAGGTATCCGAAACAACAGAGACTACGGAAAAAAGACGAACCAGAAACTCCACCAGTGGGCTTTTGGTAAGATTTCCGAGTTGATAACCTACAAAGCCAAAGCGTTAGGTATCAAAGTCAAAGTCATTGACGAATCCTATACCTCTCAAACTTGCCCCAAATGTGGCAACAAAAAAAAAGCTAACAATCGCAACTATAGCTGTAAATGTGGTTTCAAATATCACCGGGACGGTGTCGGTGCGATGAATATCCGAGAAAAGTATCTGGGGCACTTCGGTTAGAACCGTATACCGTTCTATCGGTGTCCCCGTAGTGGCGGAAATGGGTTCTCCCCGGATGACACCGCCCTTGGGCTTTCGCTTGGAAGTCCCTGTTGCCTCGTCTTAAACACGGGGAATGTTCCTAAAAGGAACAAAAGAATCACCCTCGCTTTAGCTGGGTGAGTATGTCAAGTTCTATTTTTCTTGAGATAGTATAGTGCAACTGATGCTATTCCGCTAGAAAACGTGCCGAAAATCAAAATGAATGAAGGTAGCAGATTTTGGGACGATTGCTCTGCTTTATGTTGGCTTGTACATTGGAGCGTCCGCTATCTTTCTACCAGGGCTTCTTACAACGGCGCTATCGGACAGTAGGATTTGCTGTGTTAGTTGTTTATGTGCCAATAGCTCCTATCATCGCCATTTCGATTGCTTTCCTCATTGCTCATTACACTGCACGGAATTTCGTTGAAGGTTGAGTCGCGGACAATGAATTAATGCCTCTGCAGCGGCGATGGCTTCCTCACGCGTCCTAAGCTCGCCATCAAACTGGCGTTCCTCAAGTTGTTTGAGTAGCATTCCAATTTCTTTGCCTTCTTTTAAGTTAAAGATTCGAATTAAATCTTCGCCAGTAATAAGTCGTCCTTGTTTGAGAATTGGAAGGAAGTCTTGGTAATAAATTGTCACAATCTGATTGATTAATGAATCTGTAAGCTTGTGTAGTGCAGCAGAAAAAAGAAGTACTCCCCACCAATCGGGATTTATCCGCCGAAAAAATCGAATTATCTCCCGCCGCTCCAACTTTTCCGTTGTCAATTGTCGGTGCTCCGAGCCGAGACACTTCAGGAATTGCATTGCTTTACGGCTCAACCGAAGCCGTTTGCTGACATTCCCAATTTCACCTCGCAAAAGCAGACAGAGTTTAATGAGAGAAAGGCGGCTAACTTCTGAACCTAATCGCCCCGTGAGGTAATTTTCAATTTCAGTTTGGTAGTGGCAAACGGGTTTTGGAATTGGGCGTGCCTCAAAAGCTTCTAAAGCCGTCCATTCTACAGCTCCGATAACATGCTGCAATAAGCCTGATTCAGACATTTTTTGTAGGTATGTACAAGCTTGTTTAGTCGCGAGAATTTTCATCAATTCGTCGCGAATTCTTTCACCGGTAACGCGCTGTAACAGATGATGATATTTCTTAATCAAGTTAGTAGCATGATGACATATTTTAAAATCAAGTTGTGCGGCGAATCGATAAATCCGTATTAGGCGAAGTGCATCGTCTAAGATGACTCGCTCGCTTGGAAACTGAAGTTGACGCGTTACCAGAGCATGCTTACCGCCGCAAGGGTCAACGACTTGTTCTTTTTTTCTCTCTATGCTTTGTACAGTGATGTTTCTTCCATCCGGTGTTAGAAAGGCACTGATGGCAATTGCCATTGCATTAATCGTCAAGTCACGCAAACGCAAATCGTCTATCAGGGACGCCCCTCGAAATTGTGCAAAGTCCAGGTTGAGCTGGGCTTTTTTAAGAAAAATCCGCGCGGTAGGGGGGTGCTCCTCCATCACGATAAAAGTTCCATTGATGCTATCGGAAAAGGCTTTAGCAAACGGAATCACATCCGAGGCAAGCGCGAAATCTAAATCCATGATTGGGCGATTTAGCAGGATGTCCCGAACGCTGCCACCGACAAGATAAACTTGAACCTCACGGGCTTTTGCAAAAGTAGCAAGTACTTCAATGATGGGAAAATTTGTAGATGTGCTCATTCACTCAAGTGACAGGCGTGCTTTTTTTTAAGCGTAACTTAGTTTTTTTGTGGGGCCTTTCGGCGTTGTGCTTTACGCGACTGGAACAAGATACCATCAAGATGGAGATGTGTCGCGTACCCGATAAAGCCGGCAACGTAAAACGGTAAACCACTCCTCACCGCAGCAGGAAGTTCTTCTACGACTAAACTTAATAAATCTGGAGCCGTCTGCCCCATCGTATCCCACTCTAGAGCCCTTGTGTAAATCGGAAGGAGAAAAAATAGAACCGGTAACAGCAGCATCGCAATCTTGGAATGTGTCCATCCGCGATGTTTACTGATAATCGGGAGCATCGCGGCGAATCCCAAAAGTGCTGATTCTAGATACATCTGAAGAATAAGAAGAAAAGCATTTAAAACGAACAGGAACCGATAAAAGATTTTCTGACTTTTGCTCTTAATATCGGTATCCGGCCACAATCCGAACAGTACGGCTACCGCGAAACAGCCGACGATTCCTTGCGGTTTATTCATGGAAATCGTTGGATTCCATTCCCAGGGCAATCCTGTAAAGATTGAAACGGCGGCAGTAGTAACGAATGATGTTGCGAAGAAAATGCTATAGGTTACTAACCCGCCAATCCAGTGTTCGCGAAACATGCTCATGGAAAAATAGTATCGCATGAAATTCAATGGATTGCAATATAGATTTGTAATCTTAATCCTATTTGATTCTACCTTCAAAGCAGTATCTTTCTATACGCGGGGAGGCATAACATCTCGTTTTATGGTGACAAGTAGAGGCAAAGTAATTTTAATTTGACTTTATTCTCAAGATTATGATATAATTATGTTGGAATATTTGCTTAATAACCAACCTGTATGCTATAATAGGGTTAAATCCTTCGGTGTGGAGTAATAATAGTATAGGGGTTGGAACAAGAAATTCAGTAGTCACTGGATGTGGTGCATATCAAATTGCGCTTTTGACAGCCGATTGGAATACATCTTTATGTGATAGATTTTGCTCTTGCCACAACGGATGTGTGCGCCGCTGTAGAATCCGTTCGACAAGCCGGTCCTAAAATAACTTTGGAACTGTATAATATGAAATTAGGCGACATCAGCGCAACTATTGCCTTTTTCACGGGGCCCAGTGGAGAAGCCAGCGCGTTTTTTACGCCCCTTAACCATTTGGTTACAAAATGGAAAATGGCTCATCTGTAATTTCTTGGCAAGGTACTGTGGCATCGCGCAAGATTCCCTGTTAGCAAATGAAGAGAGTTCACAAGCTGTTGCTTGGACATCAAAGGTAAGAGCTGAATGTCTCTTTAGTTGGAATCTATAGCGTTTTTTTATTTTTAACAACATCATGCTAGGAACCGAAAAATTCCGTATTTTTGAGCTGTTGGCCCCTGTGCTATACATTGATGGTATTGAGCTAGTCGATGTTGAAGCCCATGGAAAGACACTACGGTTGCTGATTCACAAACCGGGTAAGCTTTCGATAGCCGATTGCAAGGCAGTGAATCAGGTTGTGCATCCGATTTTGGAAGTGCATCAGTTTTTAGCAACCTATACACAGTTTGAAGTCGCTTCTCCGGGTATAGATAGGGCATTGAAAACGGCGGCAGATTTTCAGCGAAATCGGGGTAAGACTGTTCGGATTGAGACGCTGCTGGCAAATGAAGAACTAGAAAGCGGGATATGTCATGCCAACACCATGGAAAATGGAGTGGTGTTAGGTTCTGTTCAGGATGTCCTAGATGGAACGGTTACTCTCCTGCAAAGCGACGGAAAAAGTGTTCGTGTTGAATTATCTTGTATTCGTCAGGCGTACATACAGTTGGACTGGTGATGGAACCAAAAAACAATTTGTAGGATGAACAACGTAGAGGAATCGGGTATTACCGCTTTGTGGAATGTAGTTTGACGACGCGTTTTCAACTTTAACTCTGTTCCATTAAGAAAACTATCTTGTAGGCGGGATTTGCAAGCCCGTTTCCTTATTAGGAGAGTCTGTATGTTAGGGAACCTTCAAAATGCTATTCGTAAATACACAGCACAAACCGATTTGCCTGAACAGGTTTTTGTTGAGGCGATAGAGGCCGCTTTGCTGGCTGCTGCCCACCGGGTTTATGGGAATAGCGCAGAGATTACTGTCGAAGTTAACCTTGAAGGAGGAGAAATACGATGCTCTGTTCCCAAAAAGGTTGTTAATATCCTGCGAGATTTCGCCAGGGAAATTCCGATTGAAAAAGCCAAAAAGCTCAAGGCGGATATAGAAATCGGACAGACGCTTAAAGTTGATATTAATCCGACTGAATTTGGACGAATCCCAACACAATTAGCCAGGCAAATCTTTCGCCAAAAAATAAAAGAGGCGGAACGCGAAAAAATCTATCAGGAATTTTCGGGCAGGGAAGGGGAGGTAGTTACAGGATACGTCCAGCGATTTGAACGCGGCGGCATCGTTCTTGATTTGGAGGGAACCGAAGCGTTTTTGCCACCCCGGGAGATACCGCGTGGGCAAGATTATGAACGCGGTAAACGCATGCAATGTCTAATCTTAGAAGTTAGAAATGAAAACCGAGGATTGCCCATTATCGTTTCACGAACACACCCTGATCTGGTAGCAGTGTTATTTGAACAAGAAGTTCCCGAAATTTATGAAGGTCAGGTCCGCATTATGGGGGTTGTCCGCGACCCCGGCAAACGCGCCAAGGTCGCCGTCACAGCAACAGAAGATGGTATTGATGCCGTTGGAACCTGTGTTGGTGTCAAAGGCATTCGTGTGCAGACTGTCGTTGGTGAACTCGATGATGAAAAAATCGATTTGATTGAATGGAATGAAGATGCCAACGTTTTTATCGCTAATGCCCTCTGCCCCGCTGAAAAAGTTCATCGCGTTGAGCTTAATGCCGATGAGAGAAGCGCCCGGGTCATTGTAGCCGATAATCAACTCTCCCTAGCAATCGGACGACAAGGACAAAATGCAAGACTCGCTGCGAAATTGACCGGATGGAAGATTGATATCAAGAGTGAATCTGAGGCAACTGTCTCAATTAATGAGCTCTTTAAGCCCGCCGTGGAAGATGATGAAAAATCTCTTTTGGATGACGCTGCTGGACATGAGGAAGAATTATCTGATAATGCAGCTGTAGATACTCAAGTGTCTTTTCAAGATGGAGAAGCAGGGGCAGAAGACAGTGTTTTGCAATCGTTCGAAGAGGAACATTCACAAAACATGAAAGACGTAGAAAAGGAAACGGGTAATGCAGGCACAGAAGGTGATGTCTCTGCAGATATATCTGTTGTATTAAAGTAGCTTTTCGCATACCAAACTTGATTGAGGAAATGCTGGCGACGAAGAAGTTGAGTTGAGAACAACGATAAGCACTCCATAATTCTAACAGAAGTGGGACAATTGATATGAGAAGACAGCCTATCCGCACCTGTATCGGGTGCCGTGGTAAATTTCCACAGAAAACGTTAATTCGATTTGTATCTCTGGAAGGGCAGATGTTACAGCATGATGAAAAAAAAAAGCTGCCCGGTTCTGGCGCTTACGTCTGCCTAGCTGAAACTTGCATTCAGAAAGCATTCTTTCGTAAAAATAGCAAATATCGACTTCTGCCTGATGTTTCCTCGCATCAGATATTGCAGTTTCATACCAATTCCGCTAATTCACAAATGGATTAATTGGGGTTATACGTTTCCCGCGGAAAGTTGGGTAAATTTCAGGAATTTATTGAATTCGCTGAGGGATTTCGAGATTGTTTGTGGGGCTACAACACGAAAAGGAGATGTGATTATGAGAAATGCCGGACGGCGAAGGCGACAATCAACTAAGGAAAATCGAACTAACCGGGGTACGCGGGTTCAGGAATTGGCAAAGAAATATGATTTGACGAGTAAGGAACTCCTAGCAATCTTGGAAAATCATGGCATTCGTGTTAGAAGCCAGACAAGCCTATTAGATTCGGGAACAGTTCTGCTGATTGAAACCGAATTACGGGCTGAAGCGTCCAGATTAGAAGGTAATTCTACAGCGGATTCTGAACCTGATGTCACTTCTACAACAGGTCCGTCAGTAGATGTAGGTTCTGAACAGCGTGTTAACTTACAGGTAACAGAGCGTATTACTGTTTCTAATCTTGCATCAGTGCTGAATTTACAGCCTACTGAACTCATCCTGCGCCTGATGAAGTTAAAGGTTATGGCGAACATCAATCAACAATTAGATTATACTACCCTTGAGATGCTTGGAAGGCATCTCGGGTTTGAAGTTGTCAAGGCACCGACGTTAGAAGAGGAACTCTTAGCGGATACACTAGACGCGCCGGAATCACTAGAACCACGGGCACCAGTTATCACTATCATGGGGCATGTGGACCACGGTAAAACGTCGCTTTTAGATCGAATTCGAGAATCAAATATCAGTGAATCAGAAGCAGGTAATATCACACAACATATTGGTGCCTATCATGTCACTTTAGATAGTGGAAGTATTGTTTTCCTTGATACCCCTGGGCACGCTGCATTTACCGCGATGCGTGCACGTGGCGCACAAGTAACGGATATTGTTGTACTGATTGTTGCAGCCGACGATGGCGTGATGCCGCAGACAGTTGAAGCACTTAATCATGCTAAAGCAGCGGGGGTGCCAATCGTTGTGGCAATCAACAAGATTGATTTGCCCAGCGCGCGACCGGATTATGTTAAGCAGCAACTAGCCGAACATGAATTGATTCCCGAAGAATGGGGAGGACAGACAATTTGTGTTGAAACTTCCGCAATTGAGCAAACAGGTATTGACTTTCTACTGGAGATGCTTCTACTAGAAGCAGCTTTGCTAGAGCTCAAGGCAAATCCCGCGAAGCCCGCACGCGGTGTTATTATTGAGGCACAAGTTGATCAAGAACGAGGTGCAGTTGCCACAGTTTTAGTAGAATCAGGGACACTGCAAGTTGGGGATGTCTTTGTTTCCGGACGATTTTGCGGAAAAGTCAGAGCCATGGTGGATGACATGGGAAAACGGACAAAGAAAGTCGGTCCTTCCTGTCCCGTTGAGGTACTCGGTTTCACCGGTGTACCCGAAGCTGGTGACAAATTCCACGTTGTCAAATCGGAAAAGGACGCAAGAACTATCAGTAAAATGCGGCAAGATCTATACCGTTCTTCGAAACTAGGACAGAACAGCCGCGTTAGTTTAGACGCGCTCTTTCAGCAAATTCAGGATGGCGATATCAAGGAATTGAACGTTGTTGTTAAAGGGGATGTACAGGGCTCTGTTCAAGCTGTCAGCGAATCATTACTCAATATGAGTACGGATGAGGTGAAAATCAATATAATTCATCAAGGAGTCGGGAGCATTACAGAAACTGACATTCTACTCGCATCTGCATCCCAAGCAATTGTTGTTGGATTTAATGTGGAGCCGACACCTGATGCCGTACAGGTGAAGGAAATTGAGGGAATAGATGTACGTACCTATGACATCATCTATAACCTTATTTCGGACGTCGGGGCTGCAATGGAAGGGTTGCTAGAACCTGAAATCCGGGAAGTCGTTATCGGACGGGCTGAAGTCCGGGAGCTGTTCAAGGTGCCCCGACGTGGATTAATTGCTGGAAGTTATGTCAACTGGGGCAGAATAGCTCATAACCAGCCGCTTCGCGTTCTTCGAGACAATCGCTTAATTCATGAAGGCAAAGTGAATTCCCTCCGCCGATTCAAAGACAATGTTAACGAAGTTCAAGCTAACTATGAGTGCGGTATCGGGATTGAGACGTTCGATGACCTGAAAATTGGTGATGTTATTGAGTGTTATGTACATGAACAGGTGGCGCGCTCTCTCTTCTAGATGGGTGTTTGTAAAATTTGTCTCCGTATTCCTCAAAGTTGTTCTCTGAGGGGGAAACGCCGCGGTATCAAAAGTCTTATTGCCCGTCTCAAAAATCGGTTCAATATTGCAGTTGCGGAAATTGAAGTCTTAGATGCGCATCAAACTGCTGTGTTAGCCGCAGTGTCGGTTTCTAATGACGCGCGGTATCTGAATGGCATGCTTTCACGCGTCGTGTCGTTTGTTGATACAAGCGCTCCAGCTGAATTAGTAAGTTACAAAACTGAATTTTTCTTTTAGGCAAAACATGGAAAATAATAGAAGACGCGACAGAGTTGGTTCACTCATCCAAAGAGAATTGAGTGAAATTCTCCAGCGCACAATCAAAGATCCCCGTATTGCATTTTGCACTGTTACACACGCAGAGGTTTCTCCGGACCTAAAATATGTTGATGTTAAAGTAAGCGTTATCGGGGACGCGGAAAAGAAGGATAATGCACTCGCCGGACTGAAAAGTGCTACCGGATTCATTAGGCGCGAAATTGGACGTCGTCTAACCCTGCGGTATTTGCCGGAACTCAGGTTCGTGTTGGATGAATCTGTAGAACATCTCATGAAGATAGATGAACTCTTGAAATCAGTTAAATCGGAAGATGAGGCATCGACATAAGAAATCGGTGCATGAGGTTAACACCGTCGTTTTAAAAAAAAATAAAATTGATATGGAGACTTATTGCAAGCTCCTAGCACTATTTGAGCGATATGATACTTTTGCGCTTTCAACGCACATTCATCCGGATGGTGATGCGATTGGTTCGGAGTTGGGGCTCTACTTTTTTCTGAAGCGACTCGGTAAATCCGTTAAAATGTTTAATACCGATGGGGTACCCCCTAATTACAGATTCCTGCCATTTTCGGATAGCATTGAAGGGCTCTCTTCAGTTGGCGGATATCGCCCCGAGCTTCTGGTGATACTAGACGCGAGCAGGAGAGAACGCATTGGAACTAGATTATCTAAAACGTTGAAGCCATTACATACCGTCGTTAACATTGATCATCATGCTACGGGAGTAGCCTTCGGTGATATTAATCTCATTGAGCCTTCAGCGTCTTCTACCTCGGAGATTATTTATCGGCTCATTAAAGCACGGAGTCCTTCAGTGATATTAAATAGGCAAAGTATTGGTACGGCGGATGCGCTAGAGCAAGCGTGTGCGCTCTGTCTCTATACGGGTATCATGTTCGACACCGGTTGTTTTCGTTATAGCAATGCATCGGCGGAAACGCATCAAATTGCGGCTGACTTAATTGAAATCGGGGATTTCGCGCCTGATGAAGTTTATCGAAACGTTTACGAACAGGTACCTATTTACAAAATGCGTCTCCTGAGTAAAATCCTTGGTACTCTAAGCGTAACGGAAAACGGGAAGATAGCGTCTGTATATGCGACACAAGAAATGTTTAACCAAGCCGGGGCGACAACTGATGAGGTAGAAGGGGTTGTGAATCAAATTCAGGCGATTGCGGGAGTTGAGGTTGCTCTCTGTGTAACGGAACTTGAAGATGGTAGCACCAAGGTGAGCTTGCGAAGTCAAGGTTCCGTTGATGTCGGGGCTTTGGCAGCGGAATTCAATGGCGGGGGGCATGAGCGTGCGTCCGGTTGTCGTATCGGCATGCCTTATCTGTTAGCTATTGCAGCCCTCGTTGCAACTGCCGAACGCTACATTGCCCGTAATGAAAAAATCGCTTTTGGACAAAGGCTTCATTAAATCTCTTGTAAGGAGTCCTCTTGAAGTCTTATCCGTTACATCACGCACCCGATAATAACATAACATGTCGCAACTTTTTTCGTGATTTTGGAAATATAGGAGTCAGGGTTACAGTGCACATGACGCAACTTGAGTCCCATTAGGGAGATCCTGTTTATAGCGATTTTGGAAACTTTCTATAGCTTAGACGATGTCCCTGAATTAGATAGAAACGCCGCGGTTACCTTTGGTGTATTTGATGGAATTCATATTGGACATCAATCGGTTATTAAAGTGCTTCTCCAAGGTGCTTTACAAGAAAATCTCATCAGTGTTCTCGTAGGGTTCTACCCGCATCCGTTGGCCTTCCTTGCCCCGGAAAGGTGCCCCCCTATCTTAATGCCCCTGGTTAAACGGCTTGAAATTCTTGAAGAAATTGGTATAGATAAAACCATCATCCTCCGTTTTGACGCGGAAATCGCCTCTATGTCACCTAGGACGTTTGTGCGGCGCGTGCTATTGGAGAAGTGTTATGCTAAGCGTATCGTGGTAGGATATGCCTGTCAGTTTGGGAAGGAACGCGCCGGCAACGCGCAACACTTGGTAGAACTCAGTAAGTGTCACCCTTTTGATGTTTCAATCGTGCCGCCAACACAGATAAATGGGGCGCCCGTTCATAGTACACGTATTCGTGAAGCGATAGCTAGGGGGGAGCTTGAATGGAGCTCACAGCTACTTAGTCGCTCCTATTCTTTGATTGGCAACGTGGTGCGCGGGGATGGCAGAGGTAGACAGCTAGGATTCCCCACCGCGAATATAGAAACCCAGAACCAGGTTTCCCCCCCAAACGGTGTTTACGCGATTCGTGCAAGGTTCCTAGCGACAAACCAAGAACCCGCTTCTGAAAAATCAAGATACTTAAATGGTGTTTTGAACATAGGAACGCGCCCCACATTTGATGGGGTAACGTTACAAATTGAAGCCCATTTCTTCAATTTTGATGAAACTATCTACGGGAGAGCTGTAGAACTGTTTTTTGTCGAAAAAATCAGGAATGAGCGAAAATTCTCACACATCGCCTCTCTCATCCAACAGATTCAGCGGGATATCGCTACCGCAACAGAAATCCTCGAAAAGTCAGGATGCGTTTGAGAGATATTCAGTTTAATTTGAATTTTACCGTATTTTGTGATATAATTAAGTATCAATACTGGATGTGAGCCAATCCAAAGGAGGTGAGGGTGATTGGCAATTGATGCAGAACGGAAGCAGAGAATAATCCAACAGCACCAGGTACACAAACGGGATACCGGTTCCCCAGAAGCACAAGTGGCAGTATTGAATGCACGCATTCGACAGCTGACTGAACACTTTCGGACGCATAGAAAGGATTATCATTCCCGCCATGGACTTTTTCGATTAGTCGGAAAACAGAGGCGGTTGTTACGGTATCTTTACAATAAGGATATTACGCGCTATTACCGTTTAATTAATGAACTAGAAATTCGTGATACTATTGGAGCCAGCAAAGCATAAGATGAAGCTTGCAAAGGCATATTGTAACATGGCGGGTACTGTAAAGAATCGCTCCGGATGCCTTCGAGCGTGATACTTTTTAAAGAAATGCTTAAAGGGAGACGCTTTCGCGCAGGCGGAAGCACAACTTCAGAACGGAGAGCCTAAATAGTATTTGATTTTGTTTCGCAATATGGGCTTGCAAGTTTTGCCCAATAATTAGGAGTAGGATAAAAGATGAAAGTTGAAATGCAACTTGGGAGCGAGAAGTTATCAATTGAAACCGGAAAAGTTGCAAAACAGGCGGACGGTGCAGTTTGGGTACAATACGGTGGAACAATTGTCCTCGTCACGGTAGTAGCCAATCGGAGTGAGAGTGAACTGGATTTCTTCCCTTTAACAGTAGATTACAGAGAAAGAGCTTACGCTAGTGGACGAATTCCCACCGTCTACGGACGCAGAGAACCACGCCCCGGAACATCAGAACAACTCGTTGCACGATTAATTGACCACTGCATTCGCCCCCTATTTCCCAAGGACTTTAAAGCCGAAGTACAGGTTTTATGCAATGTTTTTTCTTCCGATGGTGCTCACCCCGCTGACGTACCTGCACTTATTGGTACATCCGCAGCGCTGTCGATATCCGACATCCCATTTAACGGACCTGTTGCAGCTGTAACCATGGGGAGAGTTGACGGGAAGTTGATTGTTAACCCAATTTATGAAGAATTGCCTGAATCGGATATGGAACTTTTCGTGAGTGGTAAAATGGATGCAGTCATGTCAGTTGAAGGGGCCGGGCATGAAATTCCCGAAGACGAAGTTATTGACACAATTATCACGGCACACGCCGAGATAAAAGAGGTTATCAAGATTCAAGAAGCATTGGCCGGTGTTAGCAGTCGCCAAAAACGTGATTATAAAGCAAAGGATATAGCGCCGGAACTTAGCAGCCGCGTAAGACATCTTGCTACATCGCGGATCCGAGAATCAATCGGGATGGCGGATAAGAAGGTACGGGAAGACTATCTTGAACAGGTTCAGGAAGAAGTGTTATCTGAAATCTCCGAAGAAGTGTCAGAAGAGGTAGAATCAACGACGGCGAAAGATGCTATTTCTATCTTGAGTGAGATTGAAAAAGAAGAAATGCGTGAGGCAATTCTTACCGACGGAAGACGTGTTGATGGACGTGGCGGTAGCGACATCCGGCCCATTTCTGGCGAAATTGCTTTACTCCCCTATACCCACGGCTCCGCACTGTTCACACGTGGACAAACGCAAGCACTTTGTGTTACAACACTTGGTACTTCCGGGGATGAAGACGTAAAGCGAGGACTTGATGGGGAAGCCAGACGCTCGTTTTTCCTTCACTATAATTTTCCGCCTTTTAGCACTGGAGAAGTCAAACGGATGATGGGGCCAGGCCGCCGGGAAATCGGACATGGCGCACTTGCTGAGAAGGCACTTGAACCTGTGATTCCTAAGAAAGATGACTTCCACTATACGATTCGAGTTGTCTCTGAAATATTGGAATCAAACGCTTCTTCTTCAATGGCAACTGTCTGTGGGACGACACTCGCACTCATGGATGCAGGCGTACCAATTAAAAGACCGGTAGCAGGAATTGGAGTAGGCCTGATTAAGGAAGGTGAACAAGAAGTTATACTGACTGATATGCTTGGCACTGAAGATTTTCTTGGCGATATGGATTTCAAGGTTGCCGGTAGCAGCGAAGGGGTTACCGCCATTCAAATGGATATCAAAATTGATGGTGTAACGCCCGAGTTGATGCGTCGCGCAATTCATCAAGCAAAAACCGCACGGCTCGCCGTCATTGAACAGATGAACGCTATCATTGCTGAACCACGCGCAGAACTCTCGCCTTACGCACCACGTATCCATTCTATACAGATTGCCCCGCAGAAGATTAAAGACCTCATTGGACCGCGTGGTAAAACGGTACAAGGGATTCAGGAAGAGACGAATACTACCATTAACATTGAGGATGATGGCACTGTCGAAATTGCTGCCACTAATCCTGAAGAATTGCAACTCGCAGAAGAAAAAATTCGGGCAATTACGGCTATGCCGGAAATCGGTAAGGAATATACGGGTAAAGTCGTTCGTACCGTGCCTTTTGGGGCTTTTGTTGAAATTCTACCCGGTAAAGACGGCCTCGTCCACATTTCGCAGATGGGGGATGGTTATGTCCGACGGGCCGAGGATGTTATGCAAGTCGGTGACGAAGTAACCGTCCGGATTCTCACTATCGATGAACAGGACAGACTAGATTTGACGCTAATCGCCGCCAGAGGGATACCCGTTGCAGAACTCAAAATAGAAGGGAATTCAGGGAACAATTCAGAATGGAACGAGTCGAGAGAACAGCGGCCGCAAGGCGGCTACAATTACCGTAACAATCGCGATTCGCGAGACTACCGGCCTGGTGGTAGACGCAATAGGGATTCACGCGAGCGCCGCGGTAACCGATATGAACAGACGGATAACGAACGCGACTTTCGCAATCGTCGTACGCCTCGCATCCCAAAGGGACGTTCTAGATAGTATCTATCTAACCGGCTTATGCCCTGTCAGAAGCGAATATCAAATTCGCTTCTGACAGACTGGCGATGGGGGAATTTGGGGGTGGAGAGGCACAGCTAATATAAATAAATGGAGTTTCTCTATGAAAACTCGGCTTTCTCCTTCAGCAAAACGGCGAATTCACAAGAAAAAAGGTGATTTGCTGGACCGGAAATGGATGACTTACTTTTTAGCTGTTATTCTACTCCTACTTATCGGTTTCCTTGTGGTTTTATCGTCACCTGAGTATAAAAAATATTTTATGGATGGCGTCACAGCTGTTTTTTATGGAAAAAAACACAAGGCACCCCGGCCACAAGCTTCACCCGCTCATTTTCAGACACCTCTCCCGAGCGCTCCTAATGAATCCTGGCAATTGAAGTTGATAGTTAAAGGGGTAGAGATGGGGATTTCCAGCCTAATGAACGTGGCACACCCGCTTCCACGTATACCGAATTTATAGGATGGGATGGTAGAACATGTCTAAAGTGATGTTACTATTGTTCGTATCACTATTGCTATGTATTGTCTGTGGGTGTGGATATGTTTCTAAGTCATCTTATCTGGCACATATTGAAACCATCCGGGTAGTTCCTGTTGAAATTCTGGATGCGGATTTCGCTTATGATGAAACTTCACAGCGTCCGTACGATGAAATTATTCATGAAAAACTTACCCAACGGTTCAATCGCAAATGGCGAGATGGAAATGATTCCCAATTCACCCTGCGAATACAGGATTATAATATAAGGGAGCACGGGTTTGGCCCTAACGGTGAAATTGAAATGTTGCGGATGAGTCTTCAGGTTGAATATGAATTTCTGGATAGGGTACGAAATCATATCATCGCGCAAAGCACAAATCACGTCCAGATTCATGATTTTTATCTTGTACCTAACCGAGGTGAACCACCGGAAACTGTCAATCAGGCAAAAGATTTGATAATAGATGAGCTCCTGGAAGATCTTTACAATCAGTTTGCTGAACAGTGGTAGCCAAACTGCAGGGATTATCTTCTAAAACCTTCTACTTTGTCTTGAAATTGTGGACAACTCCGGAACGGCCGAGGTTTATTTCCCTTGCTACGCGCCTTTTATAAACTTGTGTATCGGTAGATATCATGAGAACACATAGCATTATTGCCTTAGCAATTTTCTCTGTTTCAATTCTGCTATCGGGTTCTTGTGGTATAGAGCCGGGTAACTGGACAATTGTGAACCAAAACGGTAATTATATCTATGGTATATGGAAAAGCCCTACAGTAAAGATAGCATCGCAAGCAATGAAGGAAATTGTGCAGAACATCGAGGCGCAAGGGGCTCATATATCATCACTACAACCTCTTACAACCGTTCCTCCAGAATCCCTTTTACCCCTAAAAGTTTCCGTTGGACGCGGTGCAACAACATCTGAATGGGTACAGTCTCGAACACCGTCAACATATCATGGCGTGCAGTCCCTCTATAAAGATAGGGCGGTAAAACGTTCCCTTTATTTCGCCTACGGCTTCAAGCAGCAGGCAGAGGTGGAGTACGAAGCATCGCGCTTTGGCGCGAAACCGTTGATTTTACTTGAAATTTTCGATATGGGAACCCCAGAGAATGCATTCGGAATTTATAGTTTTAACACCTATCCGAAAGCAGAAATAGAGTGGGTTGGGAGCAAAGCACTTCTTTCGGGACGGTACCTCCGGTTTTCAAAGGGAAAATATTTTATTCAAATAGAAGGGTACGAATTTGCAACTGGCATTCGCGACGGCATGATTAAGTTAGCGAATTTTGTGGATGACAACATTAAAGAACCTCCCACGAAGGTGCCTTTACTCGCTATACTCCCTAGTAAGAGAATCCACGGAAGTGAGAAACTTTTTCGTACAAATTGGACGTTGCATCAAATCTATAGTGGATTACCCTCTCATCTGCCCCAATTTACGAATACCCTTATTAGTGATGAACTTGCTGATATGGATTCGGCAATTTTGAACCAAGATGCTCCCTTGATGGAAGTGAGTGCTGAAACGCCTATTGGTATTTCAGCACGTTATAATACTACGGGGAACGCAAATTGGCTGAATACCCCGATTGTTTTTATCATACGTTTTCGCGATTTCGCTACCGCCGAGTCTGTTTATGCGTTTTATCGTGATGCCATGGCTGCAAAGAACGCGTCCATCAAAATGGGAGTGGATGGAGAAGTGCTAATAAACGAAGATTAAAAAGGGAGGCATGCTATGAGAGGCGATTTTGAAGCGTATCTGAATGATGATTTTCGAGATGAAAATGGAAAACTTGATTTAGAAACCCTCTTGTCCTTAGAGGATGAAGCAGATATCGATGTTGCTGTGATTATGCCTAACACCCAACCGGAGCCGCAAAACGCCGAACTTGCAGCGGCAATCCGGGGCAATCCGAGAGCACTTGGGTGTGCCCTCGTACATCCCACGGAACGGGAACCTGTACAGCAGGTTCAGCAAGCTGCACTCGCCTGGGGAATGCGTGGTATTAAACTTATGCCAGCTGTTCATAACTATAACGTAGATGATGAAATTGTTCAACCGGTAGTTGAAGCTGCTCGCGAACACGGGCTTATTGTCTCAATTCATTCCGGTCCTGACAATTGTCATCCGAACCGTATCGGTACCGTTGCAGGGTGGGTTCCTGAAACGCCGATTATCATGGATCACATGGGCTTACCAGACGATTTGGATGCAGGAATTCAGGTGGCAAAAGCAAATCCGAATGTTTTTCTGGGAACCACAATTCTCCGATTTCATAGACGCTGGGGAACGGAGCCCGACACGGTTGTTCCGACAGAGGTTAAGAAAGCCGTTGAAGTGATAGGGCCCGAGCAGATTGTGTTTGGCTCCAATCTGCCTGAGTACCGTCCAATTCAGGTTATCAATGCTTTAAGAAGATTAGAGCTCGGAGACAATGCAGAAGCTCTCATTTTCGGCGGGAACCTCGCTCGCATTTATGGATTAGAAACGTAGAAATGGGGCGCTAAAAGTGAACAGGACGCTGAAGCGTACACCTCTTTATGATGTTCATGCTACCCTCAATGCAAAATTTATCCGCTTCCGAGGATGGGAGATGCCACTCCATTACGGCAGTATTGTCACGGAACATCTCTCTGTCCGGCGTTCCGTTGGACTATTTGATTTGTCACACATGGGACAGCTTGAGGTGTGCGGGGAAGAAGCAGGCAAATTGTTGCAAAATCTCTGCACGAACGACATCAGCCGTTTAAAAGATGGACAGGCGCTGTACACGTTAATCTGTCAGGAAAGTGGTGGAATCGTTGACGATGTAATCGTTTATCGTTTCACCAATATGCGCTATATGGTGGTAGTGAACGCGGCGAACATTGAAAAGGACAGGGCCTGGCTAGAAACCCACAACACGACAGGTGCAGCACTAACAGATTTAAGCGAAAAAATTGTTCTTATCGCACTACAGGGCCCTGGTGCGATTGAGACGTTAAACACGCTGGTTCCTCATGGAGATGTTCCCGCCCTCCCATTTTTCGGATTTACACGTGTAACGGTGGCCGGTATATCTACCTTGATTTCACGCACCGGTTACACCGGGGAAGTCGGTTTTGAACTTTATGTTGATGTGCACGATGGCGAAAAGTTCTGGAATATCTTATATCCTGCAGTTGAAGCCGCCGGGGGTGCTCCGATTGGGCTTGGGGCGCGTAATACGCTACGCCTTGAAGCGGGGCTCCGCTTATACGGTATGGATATAAATGAAAGAACAACCCCGCTTGAAGCAGGGCTCGCTCGGTTCGTCAAATTGGATAAAGGAGAATTTATCGGTAGGAATGCGCTGCTCATGCAAAGAAAATCGGGGATTCGGCGATGTTTAATCGGGTTTCAGATGTTAGGCCGGAAAATGATAGCACGTACTGGCTATGACGTGTTTCGGGAAGGTTTGCATATTGGTACTGTAACAAGTGGTGCCCCCGCACCTAGCCTCAGATGCAACATCGGTTTTGCATATATCGACTTGGACGGAAAGCACTCGCCCACAAATCTCAATATTGATATTCAAATCCGGGGGAAGCGGTACCCCGCGAAAATCGTAAAGGTACCTTTTTATAGCCGCTGACGGTAACAGGCGAAGATTTATAATTAATAAAAATAACAAAATGTTTCCACAAAATTTGAGATACATGGAAAGCCATGAATGGTTCCGGCAAGAAGGCGATGTTGCAATTATCGGTATAACCGACTACGCCCAGGCTGAAATTCAGGATATTGTCTACGTGGAATTACCGGATGTTGGGAGCTACGTTACGCAGAAAACAGAGTTCGGCGTGATAGAATCAGTCAAAGCTGCTTTTGCGCTTTATGCCCCGGTGAGTGGTAAAGTGATTGCCGTCAATGAATCCTTGGAGGACGTGCCGGAATTTGTCAATACATCGCCCTACGATGCGGGATGGTTGATAAAAATCAGAATGACAGAGGAAAAAGAGCTTGAGGCACTTCTCGATGCAGAACGGTATCAAGCGCACATTGGCGCCTAGAAAGTTATGCGGTTTTTGTCACGTTATCAACTCAAACCAATTTTAGCGACTTCAGGGATGCTTTATAGGCTTTACACCTTTCTAAGATGGAATATCTTGTTTGAGGAATAGGCATGGCTTCACAATCCACATTCGCAGCGCGTCACATAGGGCCACGCCCGGAAGAGATTGAGAAGATGTTAGCTACCCTTGGCTACGCTTCCATGGACGTTTTCATTGAAGACGTGGTTCCCGCGGATATCCGCCTGAACGAATCGCTGACTATAGAATTAGGGGAACCATATTCGGGCGCGCAATGTCTTTCAGAATCGGAAGTGCTGGCGGCGTTAAAGCGATTTGCCGCTGATAACCACGTCTATCGCTCCTACCTCGGCATGGGTTATTCGCGTTGCATCGTGCCACCCGTCATCCAACGAAATATTCTTGAAAACCCAGGGTGGTATACCCAATACACCCCGTATCAGGCAGAAATTTCGCAAGGGCGCTTGGAGGCATTGCTGAACTTCCAGAGCATGGTGATTGACTTAACAGCACTCCCTGTGGCTAATGCTTCGCTTTTAGATGAAGCGACGGCAGCGGCTGAAGCGATGGGGATGTGCCTCGTAGTCGCAGAAACGCGGCGCCAATCTCATCAAGTTAAGAACAACAGTGTCTTTTTCGTCTCAGAAACCTGTCATCCGCAGACAATCGCAGTGTTACAAACGCGCGCGGAACCCCTCGGTATCCAATTGAATATTGGGAGCCACCAGAATATAAATTTTGATGAACCGATTCTGGGAGCGATTGCGCAATACCCTGCAACAAATGGGGCAATCTACGACTACAGTGACTTTGCTCAGCAGGTACACCATTTTGGCGGCTTATTCATCACTGCAACCGACTTACTCTCTCTAACACTCTTGCGCCCTCCGGGTGAATTTGGTGCCGACATCGCTATTGGTAGTGCGCAACGGTTTGGAATTCCTCTCGGTTATGGCGGCCCGCATGCAGCCTTCCTTTCTACACACGACAAACTCAAACGCCGCATACCGGGGCGTATCGCAGGTGTCTCACACGATACCACCGGGAAGCCCGCAATTCGATTGGCACTCCAAACACGTGAGCAACACATTCGCCGGGAGAAAGCCACAAGTAATATTTGCACTGCACAGGTGTTACTAGCTGTCATGGCAGGAATGTACGCTGTCTATCACGGGCCCACCGGCTTAAAGCAAATTGCAGAACACGTTCATACCTTAACCCGCAAACTTCGGGCCGGACTTGAAAAACGTGGCTGGGCAATATGTGACATGCCTTGCTTTGATACTGTCTGCATCACATTAAAAACCCGGCAACTTACTGATATTCTGACAAAAGCTCGTGCAAAATGGATAAATCTTCGAAAAATCGATGCAACTCATCTTAGTATTTCATTAGACGAAACGACGACAGCTGCGGAGATTGAGGAACTCCTTGAAATCTTTGAGAGGACTCCGCCAATAGATGGACGCTGCGGTGACGTGAGAGAAAAGGAATATCATATTCCGGCCACTCTACAACGAAAAACGCCTTATTTAACCCATCCTATTTTCAACCGTTATCATTCCGAAACCGAGATGCTCCGGTATATACACAAACTCCAATCAAAAGACCTTTCGCTCGTCAATGCGATGATACCTCTCGGTTCTTGCACGATGAAACTTAATGCGACAACAGAGATGATGCCATTAACATGGCCCAAATTCAGTGAGCTTCATCCGTTCGCCCCTCGTGAGCAGGCGAAAGGTTACCATGCCTTATTTGAACAGCTAGAAACGTGGTTAGCTGAGCTTACCGGGTATAGCGCAATCTCGTTACAACCGAATGCGGGTTCGCAAGGCGAATATGCCGGGCTATTAGTTATCCGAAAGTACCACCAGAGCCGAAATGAAGAACGGCGAAACGTCTGTTTAATTCCGACATCTGCCCATGGCACAAATCCGGCGAGCGCGGTAATGGCGGGGATGAAGGTTGTCGTGGTTGCATGTGATGCAGATGGAGATATCGACTTATCTGATTTACGTCAGAAAGCGGAGACGTATCGCGAAACGCTTGCGGCTGCGATGATTACTTATCCTTCCACACACGGTGTGTTTGAAAGGCAGATTCGCGTGACATGCGATATTGTTCACCAAGCGGGCGGGCAGGTATACATGGATGGTGCTAATCTTAACGCGCTAGTGGGATTGAGTCGTCCGGCGGATATTGGAACCGATGTCTGTCATCTCAACCTTCACAAAACGTTCTGCATTCCCCATGGGGGCGGCGGGCCCGGAATGGGCCCTATTGGTGTCGCTGCGCACCTCAAGCCGTTTTTGCCGACGCATCCCATTATTTCGGTAGGAGATAGCACTCAAGGTATCGGCCCCGTATCGGCAGCCCCTTGGGGGAGCTCTAGTATTCTCCCAATTTCTTGGACATATATCGCTATGATGGGCGCGGTAGGGTTGAAATCTGCAACAGAGGTAGCAATTCTCAATGCGAATTACCTTGCCACTCGTCTGGCATCATACTATCCTATCCTTTATAAAGGAAATAATGGGAGGGTTGCTCACGAATGCATTATTGATATGCGTGCCTTTAAGAAAACAGCAGGCGTAGATGTCAGTGACGTGGCGAAACGTCTGATGGATTATGGATTCCACGCGCCTACTGTATCTTGGCCAGTTCTTGGAACAATGATGATAGAACCGACAGAGAGCGAATCAAAAACGGAGTTGGAACGTTTCTGTGCTGCCCTGATTTCGATACGGCAAGAGATAGCTGATATTGAGACGGGGGTTGCGGATTCGCAAGACAATGTTCTCAAAAACGCGCCACACACCATAGAAGCTGTCACCCAGACAGACTGGCATCATCCTTACACACGCGAAGCCGCTGCGTTTCCTGCCTCCTGGGTGCGGGAGCATAAATTTTGGCCTGCTGTCGCGCGTATTAATGAAGTTCACGGAGATAGGAATCTTGTTTGTAGCTGTCCACCGCTTCATGAATACGCTTTCTGAGTGCCGTTAAAATCGCGGGCATAGCCGTTAAAACCGCTGGCATATTGGACTGAACTAGCAATGGTTAATTTGGTATTGGTATAACAGAAAATGAAAGCAATAATCATCGGGGCAGGAGAAGTCGGTTTTCATATCGCAAAGCTCCTAATACTTCAAGGTAACGATGTCGTTTTGATTGATGAATCTGAGGAAGCGTGCCATCGAGTAGATGAGCAATTAGATTTACTTTCTCTTCGTGGCTCCGGTTCTTCTCCGTACCTGCTTAAAGCATCGGGTATTGATGAAGCAGATATCCTCATCGCTGTTACTAACAAGGATGAAATTAACATACTCGCTTGTCAAATCGCGGCGAGGTACAACGTGGAGATTAAAGTCGCCCGCGTTTCAAATCCGGACTATTTCTCATCAGAGAGTGGGCTCACACCTCAGGATTTCGAAATAGATCTGTTGGTGAACCCGGAGGAACTGTGTGTCGCTGAATTTCTTCGCTTGCTGAAAATGCCTGAAGCCCGGGAAATCGCTGAATTCGAGGACGGCGACGTTCAACTCGTCTCCTTTCGTGTTAAGAAGTCGAATCCTTTTATTGGTAAGTCTCTCGAGGAGTTAGGTGAAAATGGGTTATTAACTGATATCCGTTTTGCCGCGATTAGCCGGCGAACAACACAGCGGATTTCATCGCGGAACATTATCATCCCTAAGGGCAAAGATGTCTTGCAACAAGGTGATGACGTCTTTGTTATCGGCAGTAGGATTGCTGTTGAACAGTTGTTCCGCATGAGCGGCATCTTGTTTACGCAACGTCTTGAGCGTGTAATCATTGTAGGGGGTAGTACAATTGGCGTACAACTCGCGCGTGAATTAGAAGAAAATGCTACCGATGTGAAGTTAATTGAAGCGGACCCTATCAAAGCGGAATTGGCATCACAACATTTGAGACGCACTACCGTATTACACGGCAACTACCTCCAATTTCGGCTGCTAGAAGAAGCCGGGGTTATCGATGTAAACGGCTTTGTCGCTGTCACCGGTGATGATGAAAATGACATTATGGCGTGCATGACTGCAAAGGAGAACGGCGCACAACGCGCCCTTGCCCTAATCCAACAGCCTCGCTATCTTCCACTGCTTACAGGTATTCCGCGTCTTGATGGTGTTGTCAGCAGACACCTTTCCGTTGTCAGCAATATCCTACGACTCATTCGACGAGGACATATTGTCTCTGTTGCCTCCCTCCGGGAAATAGAAGCGGAAGTGATTGAAATTGTTGCGGGTGTTAACGCGAAAATTGTTCACAAAACTTTGGTTTCCTTCAAAACCAAATTTCCGCCAGATGCCTTTATCGGTGCTGTGATTCGCCGTAGTAAACTTATTATTCCGAATGGGCAAACCGTCCTACAACCGGCAGACAGGGTTATCGTATTTTGTATGCCGGATGCCATTCCTATAATAGAAGATTTGTTTGCGAAGCGTAGAAGCTAGCCGTATCTCAAGAATTAACTTCCGCATTGGCACAAGAAAAATATGAGTCGGCGACTAATTTTTTTCACCCTCGGCAATTTATTAATTTGCCTCGCGGGGAGTATGCTACTTCCTATAGGTGTAGCGCTCTACTATCACGTAGGAAACGGTGAAGCTCAAACCGATTTGAGCCCGTTTGTTATCTCTGCTGTAATCCCCCTCATCGTTGGACTCGTCCTTCGCTTCGGTATTAGAAGACGAAACGAAGAACTTGGCATTCGCGAGAGTTTCGCCGTTGTTACATTAGGCTGGATAACGTTAGCCCTTTTCGGTGCGTTTCCTTACATGTTAGCAGATGTCTTTGAAGCGGAAGGGCGTTCTAGCTGGACAGAATTCTCATTCTGCTATTTTGAATCCATGTCCGGATTTTCAACCACAGGGGCTACTGTCTTAACGCAAATTGAAAATCTTTCTCATGCTATCCTATTCTGGAGGAGTTTCTCGCATTGGCTCGGTGGGATGGGAATTGTTGTCTTCGCAGTAGCAATTCTACCGATGTTGGGGGTTGGTGGGATGCAGTTGTTTCGAGCAGAGGCGCCAGGCCCGCAGACAGACAGGCTCACCCCTCGTATTACCCAAACAGCGAAACTACTTTGGGGTGTTTATGTCCTCGTTTCCATTGCTGAAACCGTATGCCTCATGCTTAGTGGCATGTCTTTTTTTGATGCATTGTGTCATACCTTTGGGACGATGGCAACCGGTGGTTTTTCGACAAAAAACCTGAGCATCGCGCATTACGATAGCGTCTACATTGACTTAGTTACCTGCTTTTTTATGTTCATCGCCGGCACCAATTTTGCACTTCACTTCTCTTTTTTTCGGGGCGATTTCACGGCATATTTCCGCGATACTGAGTTCCGTTTCTATTGTACTGTCATCCTTATTAGCATTGTCGTAATCTCGTGGAATACGGTTCAATTTCAGAATCATGAAGGGCAAATTCCTTACGATTCAATGTGGCCCTCCTTACGGCATACTACGTTTCAAGTCCTTTCTATTATCACAACGACAGGATATGGGACGGCAGATTTTGAAAAATGGCCTGCGCTCTCCCAATTCCTCCTTGTCACGCTGATGTTCTACGGCGGATGTGCGGGTTCAACCAGTGGCGGCATGAAGCAAATACGGTTTCTTTTACTCATTAAACAGAGCGGGGCTGAAATCAAACGTCTTATATTCCCCCATGCTGTTCTTCCTATCCGTGTCAATGAAAAGGTAGTTCCGTCTGAGGTGATGACAAATATTCTCGGCTTTTTTTTCTTTTTTATTGGAATTTTTGCGATTGTCACATGCATCATGGCAACTTTGGGGATGGACATCGTCAGTGCTGCCGGGTGTACTATTGCAACGATGGGGAATATTGGCCCTGGCCTCGGTACCGTTGGGCCTACGGATAACTACGCGCATATTCATACGGCTGGGAAGTTTATTCTCTCCTTTTGTATGTTACTGGGCCGCTTGGAACTCTATACCGTATTGATTCTCTTTTCGCCGAATTTTTGGAGGAAATGAAGGGTATGAAAACAGATAAGCTCCGTAGGCAATACGCAGCACACGGTGGACTTTTTGAAAAAGGTGCCGCAAAGAATCCATTTGAGCAATTTGAGAAGTGGTTTGCGGATGCTGTTTCTGCGAAACTCGATTTGCCTGATGCGATGACATTAGCGACTGCAACACCAGATGGTACGCCTTCTGCCCGAATGGTTGTCCTCAGAGGTTTTGATGAAAAAGGGTTCTGTTTTTACACAGATTATGAAAGCCAAAAAGGGAAGGAACTGACCGGAAATCCGCGGGCGGCGCTCGTTTTTTATTGGCGAGAATTTGACCGGCAAGTGCGGAGTACTGGCATCGTTCAGAAAATGTCTGAAGAAGAATCTGATGTCTATTTTGAAAGTCGGCCCTTTGGAAGCCGCCTGGCAGTCTGGACGGCGCGTCAGAGCCGCGTTATCGCAGGACGGGAGGTACTCGCAGATGGCTATACACAGGCAAAACAGATATATTCAGATGGAAAGATTCCACGCCCGCCTTACTGGGGCGGGTATCGTCTCGTACCAGACATGTTTGAATTTTGGCAAGGCCGCCCGAATCGTTTGCATGACCGACTCCGTTATCAGCGTCAAAAGCATGACACGTGGCAAGTGACGCGGCTGTCTCCATAACCCGACACACGTCCAAAATTTGGCGGAACCTCGCAAATAGAAATTTCTTAGTCTATGAACTGATTTGACTTGATAACATTTAAACGTTTTCCCTATTGACTTCAGTCAATCGCTTATCTTGTTCATCCGGATGAATTAAATGTTTTTTCAAAAAAGCTTGACATTATTTACAAAATATGAGAGACTATTAAGAGGTAATAAGAACCCTTTGGCTAATATGATTCAACATCGTCTGTTTTCTGATGAAATCGCACCACAGGTGAAATTTCGTCAGAGGTTGTGATGTAACTTTAATTTTGTGTAGGAGACAATCGACGAGAAGTCAATGCTAATAGATTATCTTCCGATTTTGTTATTAGGGCTCTTCGCAGTCCTCTTTGCGGGTATTAACCTCGCACTGACTCATATTCTTGGACCTAAACGGCCAACTCGCATCAAACTCTCCGTTTACGAATCTGGCGTCCGCCCAGTTGGGGATGCAAGGCAACGTTTTAACATCCGTTTTGACCTGATTGCAATGCTATTTATCATCTTCGACATTGAAGTGGTTTTTCTTTACCCCTGGGCTGTAGTTTTCAGGGATTTCTCTCAAACCAGTGGATTGTTTATTTTACTTGAAATGCTAGTGTTCATTGGCATTCTCCTTCTGGGTTATATCTATGCTTGGAAGAAAGGAGGTTTAACATGGGATTAGACTTCGGAAAAAGTGGTGAGCAAATGGATGGGAACATCCTGACTACGACAATTGATAAAGTCGTGAATTGGGGGAGAAAGAACTCCTTGTGGCCAATGCCGTTCGGAACTGCTTGTTGCGCAATAGAAATGATGGCCACCTTGGCTTCCAAGTTCGACCTTTCCCGCTTCGGTTCTGAAGCCATCCGGTTCTCACCGCGCCAATCTGACCTGCTCATTGTATCCGGCCGGATTTCGATTAAGATGATGCCGGTCCTTAAACGGATTTATGACCAAATGCCAGAGCCAAAGTGGGTTATCTCCATGGGCGCATGTGCTTCGTGTGGTGGTGTTTTTGATACCTACACTTTAATCCAGGGGGTGGACCAGTTTATTCCCGTCGATGTTTACATACCAGGGTGTCCACCTCGCCCTGAAGACCTTATTGATGCTGTCATGCAGGTTCAACAGAAAATCACACGTGGTGAGGTGCCTAAAGGATTAGAGCAGGTAAGTGCCAGCGCGCATGCAGTGGACGCTCGTTAGTTCAGGAGATAACTTATGAATGAGGAACAAACCGCTCTTGTACTTGAAAAACTCAAAGAGAAATACGGGAGCTCACTCTTAGCGCACGCCGAGAAACCTGATGGGGTTATCGTTGTTGTCAACAAAGAGAATGCTTACGCGCTCTTGGAATATCTTAAAACTGATACCGAATTCGCGTATACTTATCTTGTTGATGTCACGGCTGTAGACAATTCGCAACTGGAATCGGAACTGGAGCGATTTGACTATGCCCGGTTCATCGTGGTATATCATCTGTATTCATACCGGGGGCATCCCCGCGTCCGCGTCAAGGTGCCAGTCCATGAACGCGCCCTACGTATCCAATCGGTAACAAGCCTGTGGAACGGTGCAAACTGGCTCGAGCGCGAAACATACGATATGTTCGGAATCAGCTTTGAGGGACACCCTGAACTACGGCGAATTTTGATGCCTGACGATTTTGATGGGCATCCGCTGCGTAAGGATTATCCGCTCCGTGGCCGCGGTGAACGTGAAAGCTTTAATTTTGAAAGACAAAATGTATAAAGGAGCAGAATATGCACGCCGAACTGGACCAGACAACCGGTGAGAAAATGGTTCTCAACTTCGGGCCGCAGCATCCTGCAACGCACGGCACACTTCGGATTGTGTTAGAACTTGATGGTGAATCCATTTTAAAAGCCACCCCGCATGCCGGATATCTACATACAGGGTTTGAGAAACTGGGGGAACATCTAGATTATAACCAGTATATTGTTGTCACCGACAGGATGAACTACCTTTCCCCGCTTTCAAATAACTTCGGATATGTACTCGCAGTAGAGCAATTGCTCGGTATTGAGGTACCTAAACGGTGCCAATATATCCGTGTGTTAATGGCTGAATTGTCTCGCCTGGCAGACCATCTGCTTTGGTTAGGTACCGCCGCACTTGACCTGGGGGCGTTTTCGGTGTTTCTCTACAGTTTCAGAGAGCGTGAGAAATTGTACAGTATTTTTGAGAAAACGACAGGGGCACGACTGACAACAAGTTATACCCGTGTCGGTGGTGTGCTCCGAGATCTTTACGCAGGATGTGAGGAAGATATCAGACAATTCACTACAGATTTTCCTAAAGCCTTACGTGAAACGCATGCGCTTCTCACACGCAATCGGATTTGGATGGATAGGACGAAGGGAGTCGGCGTGATTTCAAGTGAGGATGCTATTAATTACAGCCTGAGCGGTCCATGTCTCCGCGCCACCGGGGTTCAACATGATTTACGTAAAGCCGAACCGTATTCTTCTTACGAAGAATTTACCTTTGAGGTCCCTGTCGGAACAAACGGAGATGCCTACGCTCGTTATTTAGTACGCATGGAAGAAATGATCCAAAGTTGTCATATCGTTGAACAAGCCCTGGATAATTTGCCTACCGGGCCCGTGAACGTAGTGGATAACAAAATCTCGTTACCCAAAAAGGCTGATGCTTATGGGCACATTGAGGGGTTAATCCACCATTTTAAGATTATCATGGATGGGCACGGCATACAGCCGCCAAGAGGTGAACATTACAGCGCTACCGAATCACCGAACGGTGAACTCGGATTTTATATCGTCAGTGACGGTAGTGGCACCGGGTATCGCATTCGTATCCGTCCACCGAGTTTCTTTAATTTTCAAGCACTCCCTCACATGTTAGAAGGTGGCATGGTATCTGACACCGTGGCTGTCTTGGGCAGCTTAAATGTAATCGCAGGAGAATTGGACCGGTAGTACACGCCCCATGGACTAGAGGGAATCGCTTGTAGCTAAGTTTCCAAATTCCACGGCGCGTTCTAAAATTCCTTTTTCAATTTGAGTTTGCCCTTTTTTGTAATTTTTGGTAAAATCGCAGGCGTTTGGCGAAGTCTCCGCTTCCAATTCCTCCATTTAGGATGGTATAGACTCGGCAAATGCTATCGTATGGATAAAAAATACTACAAAACCGTTAGCTCGTGCTAATTGCATCTTGGCGGATGCTTTTGAAAATCCTTTAGTTGAGACTAATTGTACCTATAGTGTGTACAGAGTATAGGAGCCGTTGGTGTGGAACTTGGAAGCATCATTATTTTTGTCAAAGACATGAAGGCTGTCACCGCATTTTATCGAGATATTGTCGGGTTGCACCCTGACGAAGAGCAGTCGTTTCCGGCACACCGCTTTTTGCGCTTTAATACAGGACAGTGTAAGCTTTGCCTTCATAGCGGCAGTAAGCCTAATGGAGGACGGCAAAAAATTGGTTTTCATGTCGAAAGCGTTAGCGCAGTTCATCAGCGCTTGAAGGCTAAAGGACTACGATTGCGAACGCTAGAGAACGAAAATGGGCTGGCGTGTTTTGATATTTCGGATCCGGAAAAAAACCGTATTCAATTTTGGGGCAATTATTAATCGGAACTTGGCAAAGAAATCCCTGAGATATCGGCATCCGGAGCTGGATGCGAAGCCAAACGTCTTTGAGGAGCCATACAAAAGATGCTAAATCAGCATAACCGAATTACTGTAGAAGAAATTCAAACACCTTTTCGGTTTACCGGGGAAAACCAACAGGAATTTGATGAGCTAATCGAACGTTACCCGGTTAAGGAAGCGGCAATGCTTCCCACACTACATCTCGCACAAAAACAGGCAGGTTACATCAGTCCGGCTGTCATGAATTACGTGGCGGCACTTTTGGAAGTCCCGCTCATGAAGGTAAAAGATGTGGTGACGTTTTATCCAATGTTTTTTGAGGAGCCGGTCGGGGAGTATGTCATTCGGGTATGCCATACACTGCCGTGCGCGCTACGCGATTGCAAAGTCGTTTTGGAACATCTTAAGGCAAAGCTTGAAACCGATGTCGCATCCGAAACAAACCTTGCGAAAGGGACAACTGCGGATGGCAAATTCACCCTCATGAAAGTGGAATGCCTCGCCTCATGCGATGTTGCACCTGTTATCATGGTAAACGACGACTTATATAAAAATTTGACTCCCGAAAAAGTTGATGACATTTTAGATAATTTGTAGAAATAAACCTCCGACAACACTGGAGACGGTTTATGGTTCAAGAAAAACGCATACTCTACGAACATTTGGATGTGCCTGATATCAACACGTTTGATGTCTTTCGCCAGTACGATGGATATACACGTTTTGAGAAGGCAATCACAGAATACGAACCCGACGATATTTCCAAAATGGTGATGGACTCCGGGCTGAAAGGCAGAGGCGGGGCTGGGTTTTCTACAGGGTTGAAATGGAGTTTTGTTCCTAAAGATATTAAACCTTGCTACCTCTGTTGTAATGCCGACGAAAGTGAACCGGGGACTTTCAGTAACCGCTATGTTTTGGAGAGAAATCCGCATCTCCTCATTGAAGGTATCCTTATCTGTTGCTATGCAATGGGTATTGAGACTTGCTATGTCTATATTCGTGGTGAATTTACCCTCGGTAAAAAGAAATTGGATGCGGCGATTAAAAAGGCTTACGCGGAAGGGTACCTCGGTGAAAACGTTCGTGATACAGGGTTGAATGTTGATATCTACACGCATCCCGGGGCAGGTGCCTACATCTGTGGTGAAGAAACAGGACTCATTGAATCGCTTGAAGGAAAACGCGGACAACCACGGAACAAACCTCCTTTTCCAGCCGTTGAAGGTGTGTTCAGTAAACCGACTGTCGTGCAGAATGTGGAAACTTTGTGTAATTTACCCTTTATTGTGGGAGAAGGGGTTGAATGGTACACAGAGATGGGCCCAACGTACGGTGATACGAGGTTTGAGCCGCCTAAACCGGATCCAAATACAGGCACCAAACTTTACTGCATTAGCGGCGATGTAAACAAACCGGGGGTTTATGAACTTGAACTTGGACTAACGTGTGCTGAACTCATTGAGGTTGCAGGTGGACTACGCGGTAAACAAGTAAAAGCGGTTATTCCTGGTGGGAGCTCGGCACCCATTTTGACACACTATGAGTTGGATACACGACTTGATTTCACGTCACTCACGCTTGCTAAATCAATGCTCGGTTCAGGTGGCATTATTGTGATGAATGAAACGCGAAATATCGTTGATTGTCTTCTTAACATCATGAAGTTTTACGCACATGAATCTTGCGGGCAGTGCACGCCATGCCGCTGGGGGACTCCGTGGGTGCGAGATATTGTCCAGCGGATTGCTGATGGCAAAGGCAGACAGACACTGGTAACGCGCCCCAAATTTGGTATTGCTGAAAACGGTAGATGGGGAGACACTGGCGAAACAGAAGAAATTTATGAAGAGCTCGAGCTGCTTGAAAGTGTTGCTAACAATATTGCTAACGTTGATACCATGACGTGGAACACTATCTGTGTCTTTGGCATCGCTGTTTCCTGGCCGGCAGTGAGTTATATGCGGAAATTCCGCCCCGAATTTGAAGCCACTATCCGTGAAGCAAAATTAACAACGCTTTCCGTTGAAGAAGCAACCGTACCTCCGGAGGAAAACTACGCTTACCAACAACGCATTGTGCCGAGAGAGATGACTTAATAGATTTTTGTATAAATTCCTAAAACGTTTGTCAGAATTAAGGGAGGAGGCGTGTATCGCATCCCGCCGGCCGGATGTTCCCATTTTTTATTTCGTCTCGTGCCAATCGCTGGGTATTTCGACTTCTCAAAGACTGCTCAGCTGGAATTTCAATAAATCCTCATGTCTCTAATTCCAACAAATCCGGCTATCGGAAAAAGGAACGCGAACCGTTATGGCTTTTATTAAACTCAATGAACTCGAGGTGGACGTTGAAGATGGAACGAACGTAGTTGAAGCCGCGAGGCAACACGGTATTGAAGTACCACACTACTGTTATCACCCCGGACTCAGCCGCCCCGCGAATTGCAGGATGTGTCTTGTTGAACCCCACGTTTTCTTTCCACCCGCCGGGAAAATTGTCCCAGAACGGCAGCTCGCCACAGGATGTACAACTGTACTCCGAACAGCTCCGCCGGATAGAAAACTTGATGGGAAATATGACTTCATCGTATACACTGACACGCCCCGTGTGAAAAAAGCACGAGAAGATATACTTGAATTCCTGCTTATCCATCATCCATTGGATTGTCCCGTCTGTGATCAGGCAGGGGAATGCGATTTGCAAGATTTCAGCTACCGGCACGGACATGACAAAAGCCGGTATCTGGAAGTCAAAAATGTTCCTCCGAAGAAAGAACTTGGCCCTGATGTGTTACTCTACTCCACTCGTTGTATCGTTTGCACGCGATGCATCCGTTTTTGTGACGAAGTTGCCGGAACCGGTGAACTTGGACTGATTAATCGGGGTTCTCACGACGAAATTGATATCCCGCGTTCTCACGATGGAGCCCCCTTACAGTTATTAGATAACAAACTCGCCGGGAATGTTGTTGATATTTGCCCCGTGGGCGCGTTGATTAGCAAGGATTTCCTCTTCAAATCGCGTCCATGGTTTATGAAAAAGCAGAACAGCGTTTGTGCCGGATGCAGTGTTGGATGCAATGTCACAGTAGAGTATAAAGAGGATGGAGTTTACAGAATTAAACCGCGCTTTCACGGTGATATTAATCAGCACTGGATGTGTGACGATGGAAGATTAGGTTATCACTACGTCAACAGTGATGAAAGACTTCAACTCCCCATGAAACGGGTAGAAAATGAGCTGCAACCCACCCAGTGGGCTGACGCATTGACGCTGATTACGGAAAAATTATCCGAAACAGACGCGGAGAACATGCTTATTATCGGTTCCGCGCAAGCCACGAATGAGGACAATTACGTCTTACAGCGGTTCGCCTATGATGTGCTAAAGATAAACCAACTTGGATTGTTTGGAAATCTCCCCGGTGATGAACATACCTTCCCGCAATTTACAATTGAAGCCGATAAAAATCCGAATACCGCCGGTGCCAAAAGGATGCTGTGTACCCCTGACGACACTCAGGTTTTGGAAGGTGAGGCGTTATGGAAAAAAGTTGCTGAAGCCCAACTCGTCTACCTCATCAGTGGAGGACCGGGGAGCCCGCTTGAGGAAGCAGGGAAAGCCGCCTTGGAACGTGTCGATTTTCTCATCGTACAAGATGTATTGCCCTCTGAACTGACGCAACTGGCAGATATCGTATTGCCAGGCGCAACCTTTATTGAAAAAGATGGCTCCTTCACGAATTCAAAAGGATGGGTGCAGCGGATTCGCAAAGTGGTAGATGCTCCCGGCGAAGCACGACTCGATTGGGAAATCGTTCAACAAATCGCAAAACAGTTGGGCGGAGAGATGGATTATCACTTCGCAGGTGAAATCGCTCGAGACATCGCTGAGAATGTCCCAGAATACAGTGAAGCAACCCACTCAAATCTTGCAGATAATGGCATTAAGTTAACATAAGTCGATGGGAGGAACGATGGATTCAGTTTTACTTTTAAGCACAATTGTCAAAATTGTTGTCGTTGCACACCTCTTAATTATTGGGGTGATGGTTATGATTTGGGCAGAACGGCGTGTCAGCGGATGGATGCAAGACCGGCTCGGACCCAATCGTGTTGGACCCCAAGGACTCCTTCAACCTATAGCCGACGGCATCAAATTTTTGTTCAAGGAAGAGCTTATCCCAAATCACGTCGATAAACCGATTTACGTGCTTGCGCCGGCGCTACTTTTGGTCCCGGCTATGATAACTGTTGCAGTTGTGCCTTTTGGAAATTCAATCGAAATTGCTGGACGTGAAATTTTCCTTCAGATAGCTGATATTAACATCGGGATTTTGTATGTTTTAGCAATTACGTCCCTCGGGGTTTACGGTGTTGTGCTTGGGGCATGGGCATCCAATAACAAGTACTCGCTGTTAGGCGGGTTGCGTTCATCTGCTCAGATGATTAGTTATGAATTGACCCTCGGCTTATCTATTATTGGCGTATTGATGTTATCTAGCTCGTTGAGCTTGCGGGACATCGCAGCGGAGCAAGGAGCATACCCGTGGAAATGGAATTTCCTAATTCATTTCCCAGCGTTTCTCGCATTTACAACAGCGATGTTCGCTGAAACCAATCGATTGCCGTTTGACCTCGCTGAAGCCGAGCAAGAGCTCGTTGCAGGTTATCATACTGAATACAGCAGTATGAAATTTGCGATGTTTTTTATGGCAGAATACATGAATATGATTGTCGGTTCCGCGGTGACGGTGTCACTCTTCTTAGGTGGATGGCACTTTTTTGGGTTGGAAAACCTGGGAGGCCCGGTGCTGAGCGGACTCATCTCTTTTGGCATCTTCTTTATTAAAACCGCGATTTTTCTGTTTGTCTTTATATGGGTGCGTTGGACACTGCCCCGCTTCCGCTACGATGGACTCATGAACCTCGGTTGGAAATTCCTATTGCCGGTAGCCTTGAGTTCTGTTGTCGTAACAGGTATCCTCTGGGTAATCACAAATGGGAATCGTCTTGCAATAGGAATCGGCAACGTGGTTGCAGCGTTTATCGTCATATGCATTGTGGGCGGCCTGCTTGTGATGAATAAACCACCGGAACCCGCGGCGCCAGAAATTTCTGACTTAAACGCGTTAGAACGTAATACGACGGGATAGGAGATACTCCTTATGAACGCAGAACAAATTTGTTTTATCATTTTTGGGTTGATTTCATTATCGGGCGCGATAGCTGTCATCTGTTTTCGTAACCCAATTTATAGCGCGTTGGCACTCATCGTAACGTTTTTCTCGCAAGCAGGACTATTTATTCTCCTCGGCGCGCCTTTTGTTGCTGCCGCGCAGGTGATTGTCTACGCCGGGGCCATTATGGTGCTATTCCTTTTCGTCATCATGCTCCTGAATCTAGGTACACTATCCACACGGACAAACATCGGCGGAAAAATGAAGGGATTTGCTATTTTTTTGGGCATTCTTTTTGCTATAGAAGGTATCTACATCGCCTTCAAAGCGACTGGCGATTCCGGAGTAGCTCGGGAGCCGGTAGAAACAAAAGATATTGGAAAACTCCTATTCAGCGAGTATCTATTGCCTTTTGAAGTCACCTCCCTCATTCTACTCGCAGCATTAATTGGCATCATTGCGCTTGTAAAACGTGAGAAATCTAATACTTAATTAAGCGCTTTGTAGTAACCTGCTTTAGCAGAGAAGGAAAGGATTTAATATGGGATTAGAATACTATCTTGTTTTAAGTACACTCCTGTTCACGATTGGTGTCATCGGGGTTCTTGTTCGTAGGAATGCGATTATTATTTTTATGTGTATTGAACTGATGCTGAATGCCGCAAATCTGGCTTTCGTGGCGATTAGTCGCAGCCTTGGTGAACCGAACGGTCAGGTTTTTGTCTTTTTCGTCATGACGGTAGCTGCCGCCGAAGTCGCAATTGGCTTGGCAATTATTGTGAGCGTCTTTAAACATCGCCAAACCATTAACGTAGATGAGGTAAATTCGCTTAAAGGTTAACGCAACACAAGGAAAGGATACGAAAAATGTCGCGTGAACTCATTGTTATCTTGTTAATCTCCCCGCTGCTCGGTTTTCTGATTAACGGGCTATTTGGCAAATTTTTGAAGGGGAATGAAAAACTCAGCGGGTGGATTGGCGCACTCGCGGTATTCGTTTCATTTATCTGTTCCATTGTTGCCTTTGCTCATGTACACGGTGGTGAAAAGCTTGAGGGCGAAGCAGGAATTCTTTATTCCTGGATTCAGGGAGAGTCTTTTAGTTTCAATATCGGCTTCCATGTTGACGCGCTCACGACTATCATGCTGCTGGTTATCACCGGTATTGGATTCATCATTCACGTCTATTCCATCGGGTACATGCACGGCGATGCAGGATATGCGCGTTATTTTGCGTACCTTAACCTTTTTGTCTTCGCGATGTTAATCTTAGTAGTTGGAAACAATTACGTGATGATGTTTGTTGGATGGGAAGGGGTTGGACTCTGCTCATATCTACTCATCGGATTCTGGTATGACAAACAGTCGGCGACAGATGCCGGTAAGAAGGCATTCATTGTTAACCGAATTGGTGATTTTGGGTTTCTGTTGGGAATGTTTACGTTATTTGCTGCTTTCGGTAGCCTCGATTTTTCGGCGATATTTGGAAATGCTGAAGCTGGTAATTCTCAGCAAATTTTCGGGGTAAATGCCTTGGTTGTCGCGACGTTACTGCTATTTGTAGGCGCGATTGGAAAATCGGCGCAGATTCCCCTCTATGTTTGGCTCCCAGATGCCATGGAGGGGCCGACACCCGTCAGTGCACTCATTCATGCAGCGACGATGGTAACCGCCGGCGTCTATATGGTAGCCCGCTCCGCTGTGTTGTATGAACTCGCGCATACCGGACAGGTTGTCGCATGGATTGGCATACTCACGGCGTTCTTTGCCGCCACCATAGCACTCACCCAGAATGACATCAAACGTATACTTGCTTATTCCACAGTGAGTCAGCTCGGATATATGTTCGTCGGTGTGGGAGTTGGAGCGTACGCCTCAGGTATTTTCCACTTAATGACACATGCTTTCTTTAAAGGGCTGATGTTTCTCGCCGCCGGCAGCGTGATGCACGCGATGGTAAATGAACTTGACATGCGGAAGATGGGTGGACTCAGAGCCAAAATGCCGATAACCCATTGGACGTTCCTGATTGGGGCGCTTGCAATTGCTGGATTTCCGTTCCTCAGCGGTTTTTGGAGCAAAGATGAGATTCTCCACAGTGTTTGGGGATACAACAAGGCAATTTATATCATCGGTTTGATGACAGCTTTCTTGACAGCGTTCTATATGTTCCGGCTCATCTTCGTTACCTTTTACGGCAAATCTCGTGTCGAATCGAATATTGCGTCGCATCTTCACGAATCCCCGGCAATCATGTGGGTGCCCTTGGTTATCCTTGCGATTCCCTCGGCAGTCATTGGTATTCTATTGGGATGGGGTGGACATGGAAGTGTGTTCCATCATTTCACTGCAACCGTTTTTCCAAAGGCGCACGCGGAATCAGCCGGCAATGTTGTTCTATTTATGATAATTTCAGCGATTGTGGGCATTGCCGGAATTGCGTTTGCCTGGGCCCGATACCGGAGCCGGCACCCGTCTGCACAACCCGGGGCGGGGCTCCATAAACTTATTGCAAACAAATATTACGTTGATGAGCTCTATAATTCATTGTTTGTACAACCGATTAAAAATGTCTCCCATTATCTATTATGGCGCGTTGTAGATACTGGCATTATTGATGGAATTGTCAACGCTGTAGCCGGAATTATCCGACTCATTGGTGGAACTTTGCGCAGACTGCAAACCGGGGTGGTTCAGACATATATTGTGTCGATGGTGGTGGGAATTGTTCTATTTCTCGCATACTATCTTTTTGTTAAGTAGAAGGAGGTCTCGTTGCTACTTTCAATCATCATTTTTTTACCGTTGCTCGGTGTCATTGCAATTGCCCTGCTTAGAGGGATGGCCCCATCTACTATCAAAGGCATCGCGCTTGGCATTGCACTCGTGACATTTCTAATTTCGCTAGGGCTTTGCACCGGATTTGATAAAGATATCGCGGGAATCCAACCCGATTTTGAGGAAAATCGGCCATGGATTCAAAATTTGGGAACAAACTACCATATTGGCATTGACGGTATCTCATTATGGTTAGTACTACTGACTACATTCCTGACACCTGTGTGTATTCTCGCCGGATGGAATTCTGTAGAGAAAGGCCTCGGCGGTTTTATGATGTCGTTGCTGGCACTCGAAACTGGGATGTTAGGCGTATTCTGTGCCTTGGACCTGTTCCTATTTTTCGTATTTTGGGAATCTATGCTGATTCCGATGTATTTTCTCATTGGGATTTGGGGTGGCGAACGCCGGATTTACGCCACTGTCAAATTTGTTCTCTACACAATGACGGGCAGTGCCTTGATGCTGGTAGGTATTCTTTACCTTTACTTTCAAAATGACAATAGTTTTGCTCTTCTGACACTGTATGAGCGCGCGCAATCAATACCTTTCCAACACGCCGAGCTTCTATTTTTTGCATTTTTCATCGCGTTTGCGATTAAGGTACCCCTCTTTCCTTTCCATACGTGGCTGCCTGACGCACACGTGGAGGCACCCACTGTCGGCAGTGTCATCCTTGCTGGTGTGCTGCTCAAAATGGGGACTTACGGGATAGTTCGCTTCTGCCTTCCACTCTTCCCCGGAGCAGCATCTACCCATACACCTTTGATAGTTACGCTCGCTGTCATCGGAATTATTTATGGCGCATTGGTAGCGATGGTACAACCGGACCTGAAGAAGCTGGTTGCGTATTCCAGTGTCAGCCACCTCGGTTTTGTCGTATTAGGGCTTTTTTCTCAGCACCATGCAGGAATCCAAGGCGGTGTCCTACAGATGATTAATCATGGGTTGAGTACGGGGGCACTCTTTCTTTTGGTGGGCATGATTTATGAGCGACGCCACAGTCGAAGGATTGTTGATTTTGGTGGGCTGGCAAAAAAAATGCCGATTTTTGCCACGTTATTTATGATTGCAACTTTGTCATCCATCGGGTTACCGGGGTTAAATGGTTTTGTCGGTGAATTCATGATTTTACTCGGCAGTTTTGTCGGAGATGCCTTCTCCAAAATTTACGTTGTGCTTGCTGCAACGGGTGTAATTCTCGCCGCAGTCTATATGTTATGGATGTTTCAACGGGTGATGTTCGGTAAGCCTGATAAAATTAATTCGGCACTACCGGATTTAACGCCGCGCGAATTGGCTGTTTTGCTGCCTATGATGCTATTCATTGTGTGGATTGGTGTTTATCCAAAGCCATTCCTCAGCCGAATGGAGAAGTCTGTTGACATAGTAGTGAAGCAAGTACAACAAAGCGCATCCCCAGCAATTGGACACGCTGCCACTCAAGCAGGAAACACGGCGAAGCCTGAAACCCCTAATAAATCATTCTTACATACGGAGGGAAAATAAGTCAGTGAAATTTAAACGTGGGCGAATGTGTTTTTCCAATCTCTCGAGATTCGCCCTTATAACTATTAGTCTTTTTTTAATTTTGTTCTTCCTCAACGCTGCTTCAGTGGCAATTGCTGCAGATGATGCACACGGTAGCCATGGCGTGTCGGGCGAGAAATTGCCTATCTGGACGATTATCCCTTTTGTTGGTATTTTACTCTGTATCGCGATTATTCCTGTTGTGTGGGAACCACACTTTCTCGTTCACCATGGCGGAAAAATGTCCTTGGCCTGGGCATTAATTTTTGCCCTTCCTTACCTTGCCGTTTTCCGGGGTGAAGCGTTTTATGATATCCTACATATTTATTTGATTGACTATATTCCGTTCATCATTCTGTTATGGGGATTGTTTACTGTTGCAGGCGGCATTCTGGTGCGTGGAACGCTGCGTGGAACCCCGTTAGTAAACACCTTTTTACTGCTCATTGGTACTGCTATTGCCTCGTGGGTAGGGACTACAGGGGCATCGATGCTCCTCATCCGCCCATTGATTCGCGCAAATGCTTACCGGAAAAACAAGGTGCATTTAATCATTTTCTTCATCTTCCTTGTCAGTAACATTGGTGGTTCCCTAACGCCTCTAGGTGACCCGCCGCTCTTTTTAGGGTTTCTCCACAATGTGCCGTTCTTCTGGACAACAACCGCACTCTTCCCACACATGCTATTTATTAGCGTCATTTTGATAGTCCTTTTCTTTATTTTAGACACCTTTATGTTTAAACGCGAAGGAGGAGAGGTTCCTGATGACGGTATTAGTGAACCCATTCGTGTAGAGGGACTGTTTAACCTTGTTTTCCTACTCGGTATCGTCGCAGCTGTCTTAATGAGCGGAACTTTGAAATTTGGGGAAGTTAACATCCTCGGGGTTCATGTCACGTGGCAAAGTCTCACCCGCGACGTGCTAATCGTCGTGATGGGGCTGTTATCTCTGAAGTGGACTCCTTTTAGCGGTGAATTACGACAAGCAAACGAGTTTTCATGGGAGCCGATTGAAGAAGTGGCTAAGGTGTTCGCCGGTATCTTCATGACAATCATACCGGCGTTAGCAATTCTGAAAGCGGGCGAAAAGGGGGCATTGAGCGGGTTAAATCAAATGATTCAAGAGCCGATGCATTACTTTTGGGTAACCGGTATTTTATCCAGTTTCTTGGATAATGCGCCTACGTATTTAACGTTTTTTAATACCGCGCTGGGCAAACTACATCTCACCGAAGAACTCATCCCGCAAATTTTATCGGGACAATTGGCGCAGGCACAACATCTTGAGTTTGTGGAATTGCTAACCGCAATCTCTATCGGTGCAGTGTTTATGGGTGCGAATACCTACATCGGCAACGCCCCGAATTTCATGGTAAAATCAATCGCAGAACATAGTCACATTCCTATGCCGAGCTTCTTCGGCTATATGCTCTGGTCCACCGTGATTTTAGTACCGCTTTTTGTCATTGTGACGTTTGTTTTTCTCCGGTAATCAACTTTTTTACCGATTCTCCCCAAAATTGATTTGGTGGGTGCAGGTTGAGGATTTCTTATTAGAAATGTCTCTTAGACGGAAAGGAAATAAAAATGCCAATAGATAATATACCAGACATTAACTGGCAATTGCTGATGCCCGAACTAGTCATCGTTGCTACGCTGCTTCTCGTTCTGGTTTTCGATCTGTTCGACGCCATATCAAAGGCTATCTTGGGATGGTTGACAATTGTAGGGGCAGGAATTGCGTTATGGGTATCCATCGATATGCACCAAGCCGGGATAGCTGAAGCGCAATTCAATGGCATGTTTAAGGTGGATAATTTTTCCCTCTTTTTTAACATTATTTTCCTCGTTTCAACGATTTTAGTGAGCCTGATTTCATTAAACTATTTAGGAACGGGTGCCGGCAGATATCAGGACGGAGATAGGAAACAGGGCCCTTATTACCTATTAATATTGCTTGCAACGTTAGGCATGATGCTGATGGCTGCTGGCAATGAGTTAATCATCGTCTTCCTCGGTTTAGAGCTCATGTCGTTATCTCTCTATGTGTTGGCGGGCTATTTTCGTGAAAGGGCCGTCTCAAGCGAAGCGGGCATGAAATACCTTTTGCTTGGCGCATTCGCTAGCGCGTTTTTTCTTTACGGAATCGCGCTAATTTATGGCGGGGTGGGTACAACGAACGTTCCAGAGATTGCCGAAGCCATCACAACTGATAACAAATCAGCGATGCTTTTAGCAGGGATGTTCCTGCTTATTGTCGGGTTTGGATTTAAAGTCGCGATTGTTCCTTTCCATCAGTGGGCCCCGGATGTTTATGATGGGGCGCCGACGGCCATCGCGGCATTTATTTCCGCGGGTCCCAAAGCCGCGGGGTTTGCCGCGTTTCTCAGGATATTCACAGAAGCGTTGCAAAGTCTGCAAACCGAATGGGTTGCTATTATTATTCTTCTCTCTATGCTGACGATGACAGTTGGCAATGTCATTGCGATTGCGCAGACGAACATCAAAAGGATGCTTGCCTATTCCAGTATCGCACACGCGGGTTACGTGCTAATCGGCTTAGCAGCAGCTAACAACGAGGGCATCTCTAGTGCGATGCTCTACCTTCTTATCTATTGCATCATGAACATCGGCGTATTCGGCGTGGTAATTTTGGCAAAGACGTCAGACGGTGAAAGCTTAACGATTTCGGATTACGCGGGGCTCGGATTCCGTAAACCGTTGCTTGCCCTGTTTATGAGTGTGATGCTGTTATCACTCGCCGGGTTTCCACCCACTGCTGGATTTGTCGGGAAATTTTACCTCTTCAAATCCGCTGTGCAAGCGGGGCAAGCGGGGAATACCTGGCTAACATGGCTAGTCGTTATCGGTGCTATCAACACAGCGATTTCAGCCTTCTACTATTTACGTGTCATCGTAACGATGTACATGCGTGAACCGGAAGAAGAACTAGATTTTAATCCATATCCGCGGACACTTTTAGTTGGCTTAATTCTTGCTGCAGTTGGTATTCTGCTAATCGGAATTCTACCCTCCCTCCTACTTAACTCTGTACAAAGTTCTGCGCTTTAAATCTTCTGTCTACATCCTCGTGCTTTGTCGCGGGGATATAGACGAGGTTGGGTGAAAGTCTTTCAGGAGACAAAGATGTTTATGAAACTGAGAAAATACTGGCTACCGTTCTCGGTGGTTCTCGTGGTGTTTGTGAGTCTCTCCATTTACCTCCTCACGGAAACCCAGGGACGAAAAGGACAGGCGCACCCGACAGATACCGAGAAATCATCTCTCGGCCATATTTCTCAAGACGGAGACTCGCATGATGGCGAGTTACACGCAGAAGCACAAGCGGAGAATGACGCAAATGTGGAAGAGCGCGATACACCCACACGTCCAACAACAGGGAACGCAATATCTTCAAACCCACTCTTTGCCGATGGCGTTCCTGAACACCTACAATGTCCCGCAAAGTGGGTAGGGGCTTACCAGTCAGAAGTGCCCGAAGAGGCGTTAATTTTAGCGGTAGACATTGCGGCTGAGGTGATTGACAAATATAACCCCAACCGTCCCCTTCCTGATATCTGGCCACGCTATATAGAAGCCGAACTTGACTATCTAACCAATGCCGAACCGGAAAAACGGAATTACGCATCAGGTGCCAACCGACTCGATTGGGCAATACAACTCATTCTCGATTTTCCTGAGATAATGATACTTAGTTTGGAAGACGGTGCCCGATTGGCAGATATGTGTATGATAGATATGGGCATTCGGGAACCCGATTGGAATGTATGGCAGTTGTCAGACGGGCGCACCCTTCGTGCCAAGGATGGTTACTATTATCATGTTATCACCCGTTCCAGCGACGGCGAGGTAAAATCGCGACGCAGCTTCGGACATTCCGGCAAAGATGCAAAAGGTGTCGTCATAGACTTGGACAAGACAAGCGACGAGGAGCTCGAACGCCTCGGTGGTTGGAATTTTAACATCAACCCTTACACCACGGGACTTTACAAACTCGGCGATAAACCGAGAGACGAGATGAAATACGTGAAATAGTGGGAGATGACTCATGAAAAAATTTCTTTCGTTTTCTACGGGCGTCCTAACACTCCTGGTACTCCACATCAATTTAACATCAGGAGGAGATGACGGCGCAAAAGGAGGAGATGACGGAATGGATATCATAGAAGTGCTTGAGTCCTGGGCGGATACCAAATCAGATGCGAGCACGTTCCTATCCGTTTCCGGTACTACCCATGCGTTTGTTGCCCGAATGTACGCACTCCAGTCTCCCGATATCGATGAATTCGACGGATGGGCAGTCATCAGTAGCGCGTCCGCGGAAGTGTTTGCCGAGTCTATGGGTGATAACACCGAGTACAACGCTATCGCCTGGTGTGCTGCCACAGGAGATAGCAATACGTCGCCGATTCCGAGTAGAGATAACATTAATACAAAGAGAATACGGCGCGACAGTGACGGCAGAACTTACTATGGGGACGATTACGTAAAAGGTGATGCCCAGATTGTGTATAAATCACACCCCGTTGCCACTTCGAAGCGTTACTTTTGGTCAAAACCGGAAAACCGTACCTTACGCGACTCGATTTATCGAAGGTATGCCGATACAGACGACAGCAGTCCGTCAGGGCTGACAGCCGCGCCAGACATGTGGGCGAGCCTCGAGACTACCTCAAGACAATTTCTGAATATAGGGCTAGGGACTGTCTCGATAAGCGACCCGGCCGTTAAGCGTGACAGCACCGAGAGCCCTTTTGTGTCACCAGGGAACCGGCGCCCGAAACCCGTCAGCACAATCACAGGGGATTGTGGCATTCACACGATATCACCGAGTCAAGCTAGCGAACACAACTGGGGGCGTGCCCCCTGTGGAGATGACGCACATGTCGACTATCTATGTCAAATCAACACGTCCGAACATGCTTGGAGCACCCCATCGTGCCGGAATAAGGAACACGCCGACTATCAGTGTAAACTCCCCTTAAAAATGTCGATACACTCCTGGGAGTATGGGAATTGTGCATCGCAACATTACCACCCGATGTGTGAGCGCCCGCGTCACAAGCATCTAGAAAAGTGTCCCGATACCCCCTGTACGGGGACAGATTTCTATGCTTGTGATGCTCATACGCATTCGTATCAGAGTCCAAGTAGCAGTTCAAGTAGCAGTTCAAGTAGCAGATATGTCGACAGAATCACTTGTCTTGGGGGACATACCTATTCGAGAGGCCAGCGACGCTTCTATGTAGAATGGCACAAAACCCTCACCTGCACACGATGTGGTAATAGTTATTCGCGATGCAGCAACTCACTTGGTGACTGCAAGGGTAAGTATTCGCATAGATGGAGATAGAATATGTTACCGTTACATTCATCAGAACGAACCTCCCGACGCAAGGCAATCCCCGAAAAATAAAAGTGGTGGCCCGGAGCCGCCAAGTGGGCCTCCGCAAATGGTTCCTTCGGCGGAGTCTATGATATGACGATTGGGATTGATAGTTTTAGAGCCGTTTGACGACACGGTGAGGGATTTCCCTTGAATTAGAACCGGAGATAGCAACACATGCTGAACGCCTCATCCGCAGAAACAAGGAGAACGACTAAATGAAAAACGTGGGGAAGCACGCACCACAGCCCACGTTGAAAAATGGAGACAAAGATGTTTATGAAACTGAGAAAATACTGGCTACCGTTCTCGGTGGTTCTCGTGGTGTTTGTGAGTCTCTCCATTTACCTCCTCATGGAAACCAAGGGACGAAAAGGACAGGCGCACCCGACAGATATCGAGAAATCATCTCTTCTCGGCGATATTTCTCAAGACGGAGACTCGCATGATAGCGAGTTACACGTAGAAGCACAAGCGGAGAACGACGCAAATGTGGAAGAGCACGATACACCCACACGTCCAACAACAGGGAACGCAATATCTTCAAACCCACTCTTTGCCGATGGCGTTCCTGAACACCTACAATGTCCCGCAAAGTGGGTAGGGGCTTACCAGTCAGAAGTGCCCGAAGAGGCGTTAATTTTAATGGTAGACATTGCGGCTGAGGTGGTTGACAAATATAACCCCACCCGTCCCCTTCCTGATATCTGGCCGCGCTATATAGAAGCCGAACTTGACTATCTAACCAACGCCGAACCGGAAAAACGGAATTACGCAGCAGGTGCCAACCGGCTCGATTGGGGGATACAACTCATTCTCGATTTCCCTGAGATAATCATACTGGTTTTGGAAGACGGTGCCCGATACGATGATATGCGTATGATAGATATGGGCATTCGGGAACCCGATTGGAATGTATGGCAGTTGTCAGACGGGCGCACCCTTCGTGCCAAGGATGGTTACTATTATCATGTTATCACCCGTTCCACTGACGGCGAGGTAAAATCGCGTCGCAGCTTCGGACATTCCGGCAAAGATGCAAAAGGTGTCGTCATAGACTTGGACAAGACAAGTGACGAGGAGCTCGAACGCCTCGGTGGTTGGAATTTTAACATCAACCCTTACACCACGGGACTTTACAAACTCGGCGATAAACCGAGAGATGAGATAAAATACGTGAAATAGTTGGAGATAACTCATGAAAAAATTTCTTTCGTTTTCTACGGGTGTCCTAACACTCCTGGTACTCCATATCAATTTAACATCAGGAGGAGATGACGGCGCAAAAGGAGGAAATGACGGAATGGATATCATAGAAGTGCTTGAGTCCTGGGCGGATACCAAATCAGATGCGAGCACGTTCCTATCCGTTTCCGGCACTACCCATGCGTTTGTCGCCCGAATGTACGCACTCCAGTCTCCCGATATCGATGAATTCGACGGATGGGCAGTCATCAGCAGCGCGTCCGCGGAAGTGTTTGCCGAGTCTATGGGTGATAACACCGATTTTTTTGCATTCCATTCAGTCTTGTGGTATAATATATATCGTTGCTTAACGAGGAATTCTGTTTCTAACACCATTTTCATTTTATCGGAGTAAACGTCATGGTTAAACGTCGACTCAATCAATTCAAACATGAAAATGTAGGGATGTTAGAACTCACCTCCATCGGTATCACGCTAGCCTTGGCGATTTGCATCGGGGCTTTCGGGGGTAAATGGCTGGGCGGCAAGTTAGGCAATGAAACCGTTGGGTTACTCATCGGTTTTGGAATGGGGGTTACCGCCGGATTCATGGAGATGTTTCGGGGCGTAGCCCGTTGGAATCGCCAGCTTGAACATCAAGAAAAACAGAAACCGGAACAACAAAATGCAGAAGAACGTCAAGCTCCCGATTAAGAATACCGTTCAATTTCGATAGAGTCATGAAGCACATGAGCACTCCGTTTAAAGTGAATGACCGGTTTATCCGCCACGTCTATGTTTTGAGCATAATTTTTACCGTGCTGATTACAGGTGTGCTTCTCTGGCTGAAACTCGGGGCGGTTCCCAGTTTTTTAATCGGAAGTGCTATGAGTCTCAGCATGCTCTGGACCCTCGAATTTACCGTCCGGCGGCTTATCCGCCCCGGAAAATCAGCGAAAACGAAGTACTTACTCCTTGCAATCGCATTCGGCAAGTATCTTATGCTTGGTGGATGTCTCTACCTTTTATTTCAAAACAATTGGCTAAACGTTTACGCCTTAGCCGGGGGAATCGCGCTGACACAAATTGCTGTCATCTTTCAAGCGATGGGGCTCATCATGTCGGTTCTCTCAAATGCCAAAAACGAAAAATGACAAAACGCTTCTGTTTCTTAGTATGCAGGACGAAAGGCTTCTATTTTACAGCCTTCCTCCGATTGTTAATTTTCGGGTCCGGTTTAATCTGTGGAAATCTGAGCTGGGCCGCTGAAGATGTACACCGTTCCTGGCTTTCACCCATTTCACGAATTCTTCCGGATAATATTATTCCCGAGCCGATGCGGTGGCATCAACCGGACCTCATCTCGAATACTTATTTTGCCATTGTCCTTTTAGTGTTTCTCTTCATTTTTGCGACGAGAAAACTGAAACGCATCCCGGAAGGGAAGGGGCAAACGCTCTTAGAGCTTTTCGTCGGCGGCATTATTGACTTCTTTGGCGGCATCCTCGGAGAGCACGGTAAGAAGTATGTCCCTTTCGTTGGCTCATACTTCATTTTTATTCTTACCCTCAATTATCTCGGGCTTATACCGGGGTTCCAGTCTCCGACTGCAGATTTGAATACTACGCTCGCCCTCGGTATTACCGCCGTACTTGGCGTTCAAATTATCGCCATCAAGGAAAACGGCATCGGTGGTTATCTCAAGCATCTCATCGGTGAACCACCCTGGCTGGGAGTGCTGATGTTCCCTCTTGAGGTAATTGCTCAATTGTCGCGGGCCGGTTCACTTGCTATCCGTCTGTTTGGAAATATCTTCGGTGAAGAATCGGTTATCATTGAACTCACGAAACTCGGGCTCGGCTTACTGATTCTGGGGTGGATTCCATTTCTGCCGGTTCAGGTGCCGATGCTTTTCTTTGGCCTGTTTGGTGGTTTTCTCCAAGCTTTCGTTTTCACCATTTTAACTTCAATTTACATCGTCTTATTCGTAGAACACGACGCGGAATCACACGGTGCAGAAGCACATTAACTAAACACAAGCTGCTCCAACGAATTGGAGTGATTCATTCGTAGGAATTCGTCCCTACACATTAAAGGAGAACCTTTCATCATGATATATTTAGCTGTTTTGGCGTTTGGGGTAACACTGGGCTTGCCAATTGCCGTTATTTTTGCATCAACCGCTCAAGGCAAAGCAACGAGTACCGCGCTTGAAGGAATTGCACGTCAACCTGATGCTGCACCGCGTATCCAGACTGCGATGATTATCGGGCTTGCTCTCATTGAATCCCTTGTTATTTATGCGTTATTAATGTTCTTCGTCTTACAGGCTAAACTTCCTGCGGACCAGATGCTCAAAGACATGATTGAATCTGATGCGAAGAATGTTGCAGCGCAGGAGCGATAATAGAACGGGGGCGTTCAAACTTTTTGACGGGAAACAGTGCACGTCTAATAACACGTGGAGGGTGCAATATGGGTATTCGCTCTAACACAGAAAGTTTTATCCCTTTTTTGGCACCCCGAAAAAGGGAATTTAACGTAAAAAATCACGCCGCGGGACTCCTAATTTTTCTTGGGGTTATCACGTCAAATGCTTTTGCCGCTGAGCCTACAGCCGGTGAAGGGGGGCTTTTAGCCCTCCTCGGTATCGACGCGCAGACTATTATCATTCAAGTTATCGGATTTCTTGTCGTGCTCGTCGTACTCTGGAAATTTGTCTTTAGCAAAGTTGGTGGACTCCTGGAAGAACGCCGAAACGAAATTGTTGATAAATCCAATCAATTGCAAACTGACAGGCAAGAATTGGACGGGCTCATGGCTGAAACACGACAACGTCTCGCCGATATTGAAACCGAATCACAGGCAAAAATCCAAGCCGCCGTTGAGGCAGCTAATGCTGAACGGCAGAGTATCCTTGAACAAGCCAGACTAGATGCTGCCGATGAGATACAAAGAGCACGTGCTGAAATTCAGCGAGAAAAGGATGAAGCTATCACAGAGCTTCGCGGCGTTGTCGCCGAACTTGCTATTGACACCGCCGGCAAAATTATCTCCGCTGAGTTAAATCCGGGTAGGCATCAGCATATTATTGATGCATCTATTAGTAAACTGCCTGAAATTTCGCGATGATATAAACAGCAAGGAATATAGACGTATGAGAGACATTCGGGTTGCTAAACCGTATGCGCGCGCGCTGTATGAAGCGGCTACCGAACAAAATGCTTTGGACGCTATCATCGCTGATGTAAACGAGTTGATACAGCTATCTGAGCAGTCTGAAGAATTCGCGCAATTCATTAACAATCCACTGCTTTCCTCACAAGTTAAAAGCGGGATATTTAAGGAACTTTTCGATGCAACACTGCAGCCCCTCACGCGCAACTTCCTTGCGCTTTTGGCAGCGAAACAGCGTGAACGTTATTTTCCCGTGATAGCAGAAGCTTTTATGGAGATTGTTGACGATGCCGCTGGCCGGGTTGTCGCAAAGGTGACAACCGTTGTAGAAATGACACCCGAACAGGAAACACGGTTGGCTCAACAATTGAGAGACTATGCAGGCCCCTCTGTACAAGAGGTCCGGTTCGAGACGACAATCGACGAAAGCATTCAAGGTGGATTCATTGTGCAGCTAAAGGACACGGTTTTTGATGCAAGCATTGCAACACAACTCAAACGTTTGAAACACCGGCTCGCAACAGGATAGTTAGCTTTATATCGAGCGCAAGTGCTCTTGTCTTGACGTGAGTCGCCCCAATAAGGAAAAGCGGTGGCGTTCGCAAACGACTAAAAGCCTTCTAACCGGAGGTGATGAGAAGCTGGCATTCACTGATAGAACACACCGGCTTATATGAAAATTGGAGAATTGGGAATATGGCAAGAGAAGTCCGACCGGACGAAATATCAAATATCCTAAAACAACAACTCGTACAGTTTCAACAGGATGTCGATGTCTACGACTCTGGGACTGTATTGGAAGTCGGCGACGGAATTGCGCGGGTACATGGGCTTGCAAATGCGATGGCAAGCGAGATGATAGAATTTCCAAACGGCATTTACGGCATCGCGTTTAACCTTGAAGAGGATAACGTCGGTTGTGTCCTCTTTGGCGAAGACCAGCTTATACATGAAGGGGACATCGCCAAACGCACCGGAAGATTGCCTGAAGTCCCTGTTGGAGAGGCACTCCTCGGGCGAATTGTTGATGCTCTGGGGAAACCTATTGATGGATTAGGCGACATTCATACAGAACATCGACTCCCCGTTGAACAGAAAGGACTTGGAATTGTTCAACGCCAACCCGTCGGGGAACCGCTTTACACCGGATTGAAGGCAATTGACAGTTTAACGCCTATCGGTAGAGGGCAGCGGGAACTTATCATCGGTGACAGACGAACGGGCAAAACCGCTATCGCTTTGGACACAATTCTCAGTCAGAGAGATACCGATGTTTATTGTATTTATGTTGCTATTGGGCAAAAAGGTTCAACCTTAGCGCAAGTCGCTAACAAGCTCCGTGAGCATAATGCGATGGAGTATACAACTATCGTTGCAGCGCCCGCAAGCGCCCCTTCGCCTCTTCAGTATATTGCACCCTACTCGGGCACCTCAATGGGTGAGTACTTCAGGGATAAAGGGCAGCATGCGCTCATCATCTACGATGATTTGACAAAGCACGCATGGGCATATCGGCAAATGTCGCTGCTCTCACGCCGGCCACCCGGGCGGGAAGCTTATCCGGGGGATGTCTTCTATTTGCACTCACGCCTCTTAGAACGTGCTGCAAAACTGAGCGATGATTTAGGTGGCGGTTCACTCACCGCGCTACCCATCATTGAAATTTTTGAAGGGGATTTGACAACCTACATCCCAACCAATGTTATCTCGATTACTGATGGGCAGATATACCTCACAACCAATCTCTTTAATGCAGGCGTGAGGCCCGCCATTGATGTGGGGACATCCGTTTCCCGTGTCGGTGGCGATGCTCAAGTCAAAGCAATGAAGGCTGACCAGGTGGCGGGCACTCTTAAACTTGATCTCGCAAGTTTCCGGGAGGTGGAGGCGTTCGCGCAATTCGGCTCGGATTTGGACGTTTCTACACAGTCACTGTTAAAACGTGGCACCCGACTCGTTGAATTGCTCAAGCAACCTGAATATCAACCCATGCCAGTCCAAAAAGAAATTGCTTCTATTTTCTGTGGCACAAACGGCTATCTTGACGATGTTCCGGAGAACGAAGTTGCCCGGTTTGAATCCGAATTTCTGAACTATCTTGATAGAAATAACGCGGAGATACTCGCAGAAATTGCACAAACTGGGGCGCTGAGTGATGAATTGATTGAAAGCCTACACGCCGTCGTCAAAGAATTCAAGGCGAATTGGACATCGGATGAGGCTGAGGTAAGCTAAATTCCGAATAACGTATTTCCGCAGCGGACGGTTTCAAGAGGAAGTCACCATGGCAACACTACGGGAAATCCGACGACGCATTACGAGTATTAAAAACATCTCGCAGGTAACTGAGGCGATGCGCGTTGTCGCCGCGGCACGATTACGCCGCGCACAAGCCAACATTATGGCCACGCGCCCTTATGCAGAGAAACTCAATACGATTTTAGCACATCTTATCTCACAGATCGATACACTAAATGAAGAGAACCCTGTTCATCCTTTGTTAGAGCGCCGAGAAGTCAAGCATGTTTGCCTCATTTCAGTCTCCGGTGACCGCGGGTTATGCGGGAGTTTCAATAGCAACGTTATCCGGACGACAACTCAGCGTGTACAACATTACCAGAACCAGGGTGCCGACGTGACGCTGATTTGTATCGGCAGACGAACACAAGAACACTTTTCACGACGAGGCTACAGCATCACAGATGCTTATATTAACATCTTTCGCCAGCTTGAATTCCAAATTGCCGTTGATGTCGTACATGAGTTTGAACAACTTTATGTTGACAAGAAAATTGATAGAGTTGAGGTAATCTACAACAATTTCAAGTCCGCAATTCTGCAAACTGTTCTCGTCGAACAGCTGCTCCCGTTAGTCCCGGAGGTGCCTGAAGGCGACGAACTTTTCTTAGATTATATCTATGAACCCGGACAACAAGCACTCTTTGAGATGTTGCTCAGCAAGGACTTAAACATGCAGATGTGGAAGGTACTTTTGGATTCCAATGCCGCGGAGCAAGCTGCGCGAATGGCGGCGATGGAAAACGCAACACAAAAAGCGAACGAACTCATTGACGAACTCATCCTACAACGCAATCGAGCACGCCAGACGCAAATTACAACAGAAATTTCAGAAATTGTCAGTGGGGCTGCCGCTCTGGAAGGATAATACACTTCGATTCTGATTAATATTTAATCTAGCGGGAAAAATCCACCTCTAAAACATCGGAGCCATCTATAAAGTCACATTCTCAAATACAGTTAATATACAGTACAAGTGTCGCGCTTCTGTAGGGAAAAATAGGGGAGGTTTCAGATGTCTATCAACGTCAATGAACAGATTGAGGAGGCGATAAAACGGGGAGAATTTTCCAACTTGCCCGGCAAAGGTAAACCTCTTAAATTGGAGACAAATCCTTTCATTAGCCCTCAGGTGCGAATGGCGAATCGACTCCTGAAACAGAATGGATTCGCTCCGCAATGGATTGAATTAGAAAAAGAGATAAGGCGAGAAAAAGCACAGCTTATCATGCTGCTCAAAAATCTCAAAGCGCGCCGTGAACGTTTAACACCGTTGCTGCTACAATACCCGCACCGCAGTGAAGCTATCAAACGGAGTTTTGAACACGAACGGGCAAATGGACTGACGCAGTATCGTGAAAAACTAAAAACCCTCAATCAGAAAATCCAACGTTTGAATCTCTTGATGCCTGCACGAAACCGACAATGGTGCCTAATAAATCAGGCTGAAGCACACACTCATTTTCACAAAGAATGCCCCAGTTTGTAAGTGTTTTGGCGCGGATGGATGAAAATAAAAATAATTCGGGTAGGTAGCATCGACGCTGATTCATCGTGAGAGCAAATATTTCACAAGAAAGGTGCTATTACCCAGTAAACCCGTAAGTAAATAAGGAAGGAGCTCGCACATGAACCAAGGAAAAGTTTTAGAAGTTGTCGGGGCACGAGTTGATCTGGATTTTGCAGAAGGCACACTGCCTGATATCCTGAATGCTGTTAAAGTTAAGCGGTATGACGGAACCGAACTCGTGCTTGAAGTTCAACAGCACCTCGGTGAGAATCGCGTGCGCGCCGTCGCAATGGATACTACGGATGGACTCGTCCGGGGGACACTCGCGACAGATACCGGCGGGCATATCACCGTTCCTGTCGGTAATGCGGTACTTGGCCGGGTTTTTGACGTAACCGGCCAACCGATTGATGAAAAAGGCGAAGCTGGAGAAACGGAACGGTATTCTATTCATCGGCCGCCACCGCCACAAGCGGAACTTGGCACTTCCACCGAAATGTTAGAGACAGGTATCAAAGTGATTGACCTGATACAACCTGTCGTTAGAGGCGGAAAAGTTGGGTTTTTGGGTGGGGCCGGGGTAGGGAAAACCGTGCTCGTTGCTGAACTGATTTACAACATCGCTACACAACATGGCGGATACTCCGTCTTTTGTGGTGTCGGTGAACGCACACGCGAAGGAAATCAATTCTGGCTTGAACTTGACGAATACGGGGTTATCGACAAAACCGCTATGGTATTTGGACAGATGAATGAACCACCCGGTGCCAGACTGCGCGTTGGACTCGCTGGGCTATCTATGGCTGAATATTTCCGGGATGAGCAGGGGCAAGACGTGCTTATTTTTATTGACAACGTCTTCCGATTCACACTCGCAGGCGGTGAAGTCTCCGCACTCCTTGGACGCATGCCCTCGGCTGTCGGATATCAACCGACACTAGCTACCGAAATGGGGGAATTGCAGGAGAGAATTACCTCTACACAACATGGCTCCATCACTTCATTCCAAGCAGTGTATGTCCCAGCTGATGACTATACAGACCCGGCTGTCGTCTCCGTGTTCGCCCATCTTGATGCAGTTACCCGTTTAGAACGCAACATCGTTCAAAAAGGACGATACCCGGCGGTGGACCCGCTCACCTCTAGTTCGCGCATCTTGTCACCAGAAATTATCGGCGAGGAGCACTATCAGAGCGCCTCTGATGTCAAGCAGGTCCTGCAAGAATATGAAAGCCTTCAGGACATTATCGCCATTCTTGGTGTTGATGAACTTTCCGACGATCAGAAACTTATTGTCGGTAGAGCGAGAAAACTCGAAATGTTTCTGACGCAACCCATGTTCGTTGCCGAACGGTTTACAACCATCCCCGGAAAATACGTCAAAATTGAGGATACTGTACAAGGCTGCCAAGCCATTCTAAACGGCGACTGTGACGAACTGCCTGAGCAGGCACTGCGTTACATCGGTACCATTGACGAGGCTTTTGAAAGTGCGAAAACCGCAGAAGTGGAAGAAGCCGCAGGTTAAATGGAGCCCAACGGACGCCAAATTGGTGGAGAAAATATGCTCAATAGAAGGTTTAACCTTGAAATTCGTACGCCTGAGAAGTTGATTTATGAAGGGGCAGTGACGAGTGTTCGCGCGCCCGGGGTTGAGGGTAATTTTGAAATTCTTGCAGGGCACATCCCGTTCCTCACCGTTTTAGAAGTCGGCGAAATTCGACTCCGAGAAACGGATACCCCTCTGCTTCTCGCGACAGGTGGCGGAGTCTTTGAGGTGCTACGCACCGGGGTTACGGCATTAGTTGAAACGGCGGAATGGGCATCAGGGATTGATGTTGAACGCGCCCAAAACGCCCTAGAACGTGCCCAAGCGTATCTTAATGCAAATGAGGCTGAGCTCAATAGGCCACGGGCGGAAGCAGCGCTTGCACGCGCACAAAATCGTATCAAAGTTGCTAGTAATTTATAAAGGGCGCCCTGCCTGAACCAACACTACAAGGCGCATCTACGCTTGGGGCATAATGGGCTTATTTTTACCCTATCGTTCAATATAATGAGTGTTTATATGAACAATAGGGTAATTTACCTCTGTTCTGATCTGCTGACGCAGATGAAAAGGGGTTAAGTGCTAAGGCGATACTCCCTTCACACAGCGGAATCCTGACTCGATGTCCGTGGCCCTCGGCGAATCATCGACGCGGAGGGTGACGCGCAAGCCTCCCGTGCTAGATGTCCAGGAACCACCCCGCGCCACACGCTGAGTTGTAACAGTCGTACGGTTGTAATGTCCTTGTGACATCGATTGCCTTCTCATTAAGCATACGACAGAATGCGGTGTTTGTCAAGTTTTCGAAAGCGGGAAGATGATGGGAACCCGGGACAACGCGGGTGCAACCGTTCCCCAAAGTCGTCTCTTCGAGGTAGACTAAGACAGTTGCAATTGTTACGTGAACAGTGTCGGACATCGCGATGTAATTCAATCGTTTCTGGGCGGGGCGATAATGCCCGAAATACCAAATGGTTGTTGCATTTATTAAGAAAACAAGAAGTATGGGCGCAATAAAATTTTTATTGGTTATGGACAGCGGAATTTATCTGGCACAAAAAAAATTGTTACCCTGGAAAATGGCCGAATCGTTTTCGAGACACTTGGGAAAGGCTTCTGCCCTACTTTTCAAGCAAGGCACCTTGATATCTGCTAAGACACTGTCAACGTAATTTCATCACGCTTCACAATTTCTTTCGTATGCCCATAAGGTGCAGAGGCCACTAGCTCTAATGTTTCTGGGGATAACCGGTCAAGAATCACTTGTGGCAATCCGTGTTTGCCCTTGAATTGCGGAAAATAGCGCAATACAAGAAACCTTCTATCCCGCTCCGTCGGCTTCCAACGTAGTACACCGTGCGTCAGCAGCTCCGAAATGATAACAATATCGCCTGCACGCGGTGTAATGTTGGTGAAGAACGGCTCTTCTACCGCATCGATACCATCTGATTCATCAAGTGTTAACAAGTTGTCAGGCCGAATGAATTCGCTCTTATGTGAACCGGGAATTACGATGAGCCCCCCATCGCCGGGATATACATCCGTGAAATACACAAAGCAGACGAAGTCATCACAGTAAATTTGCCCATTGTTAACTTCGTAGCGGGTGCTATACCAACCGTAATCGTCACGGGCACAGTGCAAGCCCCCCGGGTTTACTCTTGCCTGTTCTCCCGCTTCCCACAGCTCGTGCTTATCATGTTTCAGGGAGCCTCTACCAAATCTCGGTTGATTCGCCGTGAGCTCCTTGATAATCGGCCACGTTGCTGAGTGCATGGTTAAGCATTCCAGTGATTTATCGAAAGCGAACCCGTGCTGATGGAGTCCTCTTAGCTCAAACCCCGGCGGCAATTCATCAGCCGGCGTTGTGATATATCTATTCACCGCTTCAGAAGCCTCAGCTAGCGCATCGCCAGTGATAACGTTTTCCAGATGCAGATAGCCTGTCACATCAAACAGATACCGTTGTTTCGGTGTCATAAGCAGATATCTCCTTCAACGAAATGGTGGTAGGTTTAGACTACCGTCTCGCGTAATTTCACCCAAAAACTGTTGATTTTTTTTCGTCGATTTGTTAACATTTAACCGGTAAGCAATGAGTTGCATCCGGACGCGGTGGATTTTCCAAAACACTTCTGCCCTAACATTCGCCGGAATGCGGCACACGTTAGATGAACCGTTAGCATAAAATATGAACCTTAGGAGGAACCTAAAATGAAAACTGTTCTGTCAATTTTCACACCGTTCTTTTTTTTCACGATGGCATGCACCATTGTCTGTGCGAATATCGTCCCTGATGCGGTGCTTTATCTGGATGCGTCCGACAATCCTGGGCATGATGGTGCTTGGACAAATTTAGGCGACGCTGGCGGGGAATTACCCGCTGCAGACGAGGCACCGACACTTGAGGAAGGAGCAATCAAAATTCCTGCTCTCGGCATTGATGAGCCAAACGCAAAATACTACACAACCAAGAAATCTCTTCAAACTTTCGGCGGGCCGCCGGCCAAAAATACACCACTCTTTTTCGAGGACTGGACTTTGGAATTCCTCTGTAAACGGAATGGCGATTTTTTTGTTGAAGAACATCACTTCGCCGGCTTCCAAAACAGCCCGCGCGAGGGCAAGCAAGGCATTCGCCTCTGGATAGTAAATGGGCAGAACTTAGATATGTCCGTACACGCCCAAGGTGCCAAACAGGGCGTTCAACCTCTTAACCTCAAACTTGAAGAAGGTGTCTGGACATGGTTAGCGATTGTCGGCACGAGTGACAAATCAATTGTTGCTTATCAAGACGGTAAAGAAGTGAGCGAACAACCGGGTTTCGAATTTGACAAAGGGTTGCCAATAGACGACATCTCAATTGGTGCCAATTCTTATGATGAGCGGCGGCGTACTTTTAACGGTTCATTTGCCATCATCCGGGCTTATGACAAAGCTTTAACCGAAGCCGAAATCAACCAAAATATCTCAGGTACCTTTGCAGTTGATGCGGCAGACAAACTCTCAACTACCTGGGCAAAGGTAAAACGCGGATATAATTGGTAAGCGATACCCTACAATGCCAGTTCAAATTCTGTTTCCGTCGCCCGGCATCCGAAACATCACATTGCTGTTATGTGCATGAAATGGTTTTAGGTGCGCGGTTGAGTTAATAGCAGCCGCCGCGCATCTCTCCAATCTCCGATTCTGTCAGTGCCCCCGCTCGATTTGTCGCGCTTTTAACGAATTTTCCGCCCTGTGAAATAGTCCGGGTTCGCCCCCATTTGCTCCAAAAGCGGCCCTGTCACGGTGTCTAACTCCTCAATTACACGAGGTGTTAGTGAATAGTCAATCGCCTGCAGATTTTGCTCTAGTTCAGAGGTATTCCGTGTACCAACTAACATACACGTAATCCCCGGTTTTGCCATTGCCCACGCAATTGCGAGGCGACTCATCGGCACGTGTTCTGACTCAGTAATCCGACGGATGCGTTCCAACGTCTCGAACATTTCTACCTCCGCCCCTTTTTCGCCGTGTGAAGCTTGCTGCCGTTCTGCTCCAAAATGGCGAAACCGGGCGTGCACCGGTGGAATTGCATCCGCCGTTTTATACTGTCCCGTCAAAATTCCTTGCAGCAACGGCATATATCCTAAGATACCGACGTTATTTTGCTGACAGAAAGGTAGCAATTCAACCTCTATAGCACGGGATAAGAGATTATAGCAGACTTGATTTACAGCAATTGTCGCACCGGTGTTGAGTGCCTCTGTCAGCTGCCCGATTCCGAAGTTGCTTACGCCGATAGCACGGATGAGTCCATCCGCTTGTAGTTTTGTCATTTCGGCTAAACTCTCTTCAATAGCAAACTCCTCATGCGGCCAGTGAATCATATAGATGTCAACATAATCCGTCTGTAATCGCTTCAAACTCGCTTCACACCGCTCACGTATTCGTGCCGGGTCCGGGGTAGAGATTTTCGTACCAATCACTGCCTCATGCCGTCGTCCTTGTAGTGCGGCAGCGAGTGCTTCTTCGCTCCGCCCGTCGTTATATCCTTCTGCTGTATCAAAGAAATTGATGCCGGCATCCAAAGCTGCATTCACAACAGTGGTGACATCCACCTGTGCTTGCGGCCCCCAATAATCTCCACCGCCGTAGCACCAGCAGCCGATGCCCATTGCCGCAATTCCAATTCCGGATGCGCCACACGTCCGTTTTTCCATGTTACAATTCCTCACAGAGTTCTGTAATCAACCTAGCATTTTCTCCTATCTGATCTCCAAATTCCTGGTACATTCCAAGCAAAAGCACGTCAATCGGTTTGATACGTTCCAAGGTATATTTGACTTCCTGGCGAATTTGCGCTGGACTTGCAACGGTTCTCCCCGCTGCAAGCACCTTGAACGCAATGCACGGTTTATCTGTCCGCCGTATCGCCTTGCACATCTCATCCCTATCCTCACGTGCATAGATTTCGCCCAATGGCGCGTATCCAAACTTATCCGTAAACTTTTGACTTCCACCGTGAAGGTTATAGAGTCCTGTCATATAATAGTCTATGTCCCAGTCCTCGTCCTCGGCAATGTGCAATAGCCTCACGTCGTGCACAGATAAACCGACGAGCACGCCGGTATCGCGAATCCGTTTGAGGATATCCTGTAACAAATCAAGTCTATTTTCACGCAAACACCGATGCCCAACCCCACCGCCGTGCGGTGCCATTCCGAATGGAGCATGTTTCGCTGCTTCAAAAACTAAGTCGGGTTCATCGTACCAGGCAGAACCTGGGCTAAGGCAAAACCAGTGCATCGTCCCACCTTCTGCGCGGTACGTCATCAGGTCAGAAAGTGAACGTTCTGTCAGACTATTCTGCCACCCGTTAATCCCGACATCTTCCGCGCGCTTCAACGTCGCAACAACCCGTTCCGGAGTGTGATACGCCTGCTGGTGTTGCGATAAAAGTTGATTAAAATGGGAATAACCGTAAATCGGGTTATCGCCGATAAGCAGCCTGCTAATCTGATGTTCACAAAACGAAATTTTCGGTAAAACGTGTGCCATTTGACTCTCCTTTACACAAACAAAAACGCTTTGGCAACAGAGGTGTCAATCTCCTCAATCAGATGCGTGATTAACTTCAATGTCGCGAAATAGTCATCAATATTGATGATGGAGACATGGCTATGCGCGTAACGCACCGGCACGCCGAGAACAATGGAAGGAACGCCGGCACCGACTTGGTGAATGGAACCACCATCTGTCCCGCCGGAATGACGCACGGCAATCTGATACGGAATGTGATGCCGTCTTGCCGTTTCAATCACAAATTCTCCGAGATTCGGATTCACAAGCATAGAAGTGTCATACAACCGGATTTGTACGCCGGCACCGAGTTTTCCTTGAACCGCATCGCTGTTTAAACCGGGGGTATCATCCGCAGGTGGGCCCTCAAGCACAATCGCAATATCAGGGTTCACACACTGTGCCACTGTTTTAGCCCCGCGCAATCCAACTTCCTCCTGCACACTGCCTGTACCGATAACGGTGTTCGGATGCTCTTTCAGTCCTAAAAGGGTTTCAATCACCAATGCCACGCCCACACGATTATCAAACGCTTTTGCGGCAAGCAACTTGCTATTTTTTAGCCGTTGAAATGGAGCGTAAGGGGCAATCGGGCATCCGGGAAGCACACCGAATTCTTCCTCTGCTTGTTCTCTGTTTTCGGCACCAATGTCAATAAAGAGTTCTTTCATGTCTACCACTTTGTCACGCGCCTCCGCACCGAGCAGATGCGGTGGCACTGAACCGATAAACCCCGGAACCTTACCGCTCTTTGTTGAGATGGTAACGCGTTGAGCTAACAGCGTGTGTGCCCACCATCCTCCTAACGGCAGGAATTTGACGTAACCTGACTCGGTTATCCATTGCACGATGAACCCAACTTCGTCTAAATGCGAATCCAATAAGATGCGTGGGAATGCCGCACTCCCTACGCACGTACAAAAGATGCTCCCGAGCCTGTCTGTCCCGATTGTCCCAGTTCCCATCAGCTCTGCTCGAAAAATTTCCCGGACTTCTGCCTCATGTCCAGGGACGCTATCCGCCTGTGTCAGCAATTGAAGTAATTCGATGGATTCTTGACTCATATTTGCTTCCCATTTGGCAATTGTGCTATAATTTCCTAACATTATAGTGGTGTTCCTATTTTGAAACAACGTTTTAACGCCATCACTCTCACAGTATCCTCTGCAGAAAAGCACGGATTGTCGAGACGTGACAAAAGCCAAATAAATTCAGTTTCGATGAAAACGAAACCAAAAATGCCGTTGAACTCGGTATCACCGGGAAACAATTTTTTAGCCGACAACTTATAGAAATGAGGCATATTATGTCAAGAATTCAGATTCCTTTTACTATCCTATTTTTCATTGTGTCGGTGCTCTTTTTCGCACCGGAGCAAACCGCAACCGCACAAAACGTAGAGATTCCGGACGCGAATCTACGCCGTGTCCTTGAGTCCGCCTTAGGCAAAAATCGAGGGGAGGACATCACGCAGGCGGAGATGGCGACGTTAACAACGCTTAAGGTGACTAGTTACGGAATTCGCAATCTAACAGGACTTGAGTTTGCAACCAATCTAACAGAGTTGAGTGTTTCGAGCAACGATATCTCGGATATCTCGCCGCTACAAGGGTTGGGAAATCTGACACACTTGCGGCTTTTCTTCAACGCTATCTCCGATATATCTGCGCTCCAAGGGTTGGTAGAACTGACAACGTTGAATCTTGACGGCAACGATATCTCGGATATCTCGGCGCTACAAGGGTTGGGAAAACTGACACACTTGTGGCTTTCCTTCAACGAAATATCTGATATCTCGCCGCTCCAAGGGTTGGAAAATCTGACAGACTTGGGGCTTTACGGCAACGATATCTCGGATATCTCGGCGCTACAAGGGTTGGGAAATCTGACACACTTGCTGCTTTACTTCAACGATATCTCGGATATCTCGCCGCTACAAGGGTTGGGAAAACTGACAACGTTGTGGCTTTCCGACAACAATATCTCGGATATCTCGCCGCTACAAGGGTTGGGAAAACTGACATGGTTGTCTCTTGGCAGCAACCAGATATGGGATATCTCGCCGCTACAAGGGTTGGGAAAACTGACCAGGTTGTCTCTTGGCAGCAACCAGATATGGGATATCTCGCCGCTACAAGGGTTGGGAAAACTGACACACTTGCATCTTGAAGACAACCAGATATTCGATTTCTCGCCAATTGCCGGATTGATAGATAATCTGGATGATTACAGCAACAGCAACCAAACCACCCAATTCCCCACCTGGGATGTGAATCGGGATGGCAAAGTAGACATTCTGGATCTAACGGCAGTCTCCCAAAACTTCGGGACAGCCACTGCTGCTAGCCGGCGTGCCGATGTCAATGGCGATGGCGCCGTGGATATTCTGGACCTCGTCGCGGTTGCAAGTCACTTTCGCTAAAGGACAACGAACGACAAGTGAACTCCGGCACCGGACGGATAGAGATACAACGCGTTATCAACTTTTTAGATGAAAACTGATAAAAATGAGGTGCATCATGTCAAGAATTCAGATTCCTTTTACTATCCTATTTTTCATTGTGTCGGTGCTCTTTTTCGCACCGGAGCAAACCGCAACCGCACAAAACGTAAACATTCCAGACGCGAATCTATGCCGTCTCCTTCAGTCCAAGTTTGGGACGCTCATCACGCAGGCGGATATGTCCAGATTAGGATGGCTTAAGGCGGGTTTTGCCAGAATTCGCAATCTAACAGGACTTGAGTTTGCAACCAATCTGACATGGCTGGCGCTTTCCAAGAACCCGATATCTGACTTCCGTTCTTATCTCCGTGTGTAACGCGCATTTTCCAATCGGTATCACTTGCATACTTGCCCGGTGTTAGCGTATGATAATATCAGCCTATCTGACGATTATCGCAGTTTTACCTCTGAAAAATGAGGAAAAATATTATGAAAAACGCCATCCAGATATTGACTGTGCTTCTTTTCGCAATTCCTTTCACGGTATCAGCGGAGCGCGGGGGAATCGATTATTCAAATGACGCGATTCGAACGTTGCTCCCGTTTGATGCCATTCCTGCCATCCTCGAGCCGCAATTCGTTTCAGCGGATAAGGCAAAATTAGAGGCGGACGCGCCAGTCATCGGTGTCAGTTTTAACGAGGAAAGCCGGGCCTACTCCCTTTATCTGCTAAACGGACATGAAATTGTCAATGACGTTGTGGGTGCACAGAAAATTGCAACCACCTGGTGTCCATTGTGCAAAACGGCTATCGTGTATAGTCGCAAGTTGGAGGGAAATACTTATACCTTCGGTGTCAGCGGTAAGCTGTGGCGCGACGCGATGTTAATGTATGACCATCAAACCCGCTCGCTCTGGTCACATATTACGGGTGAAGCCGTCCGGGGAAAACTCAAGGGCAAACGGTTAAAACGCCTGGCTGCCATGCCACAGATTGCCTGGAGCACCTGGGAATTAAGCTACCCAACGACACAAGTATTATCTGTCACATCTAAGAATAGGACGCGCGAAAGCGAAAGGCAAGATGTTTATGCCGACTATCATGCGAGTAAACGCGCAGGTGTTAGTGGAATGGAGTACACCGATGACAGGCTTGCAAATAAAGCCCTCGTCATCGGCGTTGAAGTTGAGGATACGAAGGGAGTCAGCCATTATCGTGCTTATCCGTTGCCCCATTTCGTCGAAACGTCCTTAATCAACGACACGCTCAATGGTGTTCCATTATTGATTTTTCACGATAAAACTTCTTTTGCAACCGCCGTCTTTGCGCGTGCATTAGGGGGTAGCGTACTCACCTTCACCTCACGTGAGCAGCATTTCGCCGAGGATGCTACCGGAACGCGATGGAATCTCATCACCGGTGTAGCAACGCGTGGCAAGCACAAAGGTGCGCATTTAGAACGGCTGCCGGCTGTCAATATTTATTGGTTTGCGTGGGCACGTTATCACCCACAAACGTCAATTCACCGTTAAGAATGTTCTACAGCTAGTGATACACTATGTTTCGTTAAATTGCACGAGTTCCCCTTCCGTACTGCGTTGCATCGTTGGCTGGATAACTAACTCTGGAATGTTGCTGCGCTGAGGCAGGGTTGCAATGAGATGGATTGCGGCGGACGTTTCGTCAACATCCACCATCGTCTTGCGTGCTTCCGCGTTCGGGGGGACTGGTCGGTTGTCCAAAATCGGGGTTGCGACTTCGCCGGGGATGATAACACTCGCCCGGATACCTGTATTCCTTAAATCGGTGTTGAGGAATTTTGTGAAGTTGATGACTGCTGCTTTTGCGGCGCCATAAGGAAAACCGCTGAAGGGGCCGGGGGTAAACGCTGCGAGTGAGGAGATATTGATAATCGTTCCCGATTTCGCTTTCAACATTGCTGGCACGACTGCCTGCGTACAAAAAAAAGTGCCGATAAGATTTGAATCAATAACCGAACGCATTTCCTCAGGTGTTGTGTTAAGCATCCGGCGGTGCAACGAACTGTGTCCAGCATTGTTGACTAAGACATCAATTCGCCCAAATTTGGCAATCACATCCGTTACCATCTCTTGCACCCCAGAATAGTCAGCCACGTCAACCGTGTAGCCGATGGCACTTCCCCCCGCCTCCACAATTTCGGCCTTCACAGATTGCACCTTCGCGGCAGTTCTACCAGCAATAACGACTGTGGCCCCGTCTTTCGCTAGGATGAGTGCGGCGCCGCGTCCTATACCGCTTCCACCCCCTGTAATGATACAGACATGCTCTTTCAAATTCATTCACTACCTCCTTGGGGTAGAATGCGCTGCACAACCGCCTTCATGTCTTTGGAGAGCGATTCCAATTCATACTGTTCATCGGAGATTTTGTCACGATGTTCGTCAAATGGATAGCCCCCCTTCCCCGCCTCGTTGAAATAGGCGCTCAATTGATAACGTTGAAAAATATTCATGCGCGGATAATTCTCTGTCCATGGACTTGCATCGTGTAGAAGGTTGGTAGAGAAAATTGCGACATCCCCCGCGTTCATTGGCAGTGTGATGGATGTCGGCGGATTGTGTTTCACCGGTAGATGTGCCGGCGTTGTAAATTCGGACTTATGGCTGCCAGGCACAAGGCAAAAACCGGTTCCCGGTGGTACATCAACCAGGGCAACCCACGTTGCAATGTGGCTACAGTAGATATGTCCCGCGGCGGCTTGATAATCGTTATGTGGATTACGAAAGCCGGCTGGAAATTTAAACCCGCTATCATCGCGATGAAAATGCTGCGGTGAATCATGCTTTGTCATCATCGTGAAATTGCAGTGAAACAGTCGCGGGGCGTTCATCATTAATCCTGCTACCACGCGCATGATGTCGCGATTCATCGCGAGCTCTTCAAATAACTCATGTCCGTATTGGACATGAGCAAGATGCGTTTTACACGGTTCTTGTCTACTCCGTTTTAACGGAGGTGCGAGCGCCGCGTCGTCAGCCCTCAACCAGTACCAGAGCACCTCCAACATCTCTGTAACCTTGTCCTTCGGAATAACATCTCGCAAGACGAGAAAACCGTGTAAATCGAAATACCACTTCTCTTCTTCTGTTAAGGTGGAATGAGTGATGTGCATGCATTATTCCCCGCTGTTGCTATCTTGATTAAATATAAGCCTATCAGAATTTCTAAAAATTTTCAAGGAACCTCATTTTTTTACTTCAAAACCGTTTATTTCTCTGTTCAGAACGGACGCTAATTCACAAGATGCCGCTGTGGGATAGTCCCCTAAATTACGGTATTCTGGCGCAACCCTCTCAGCATCAATGAAACGGTTTGGCAATGTTCTTATATACGGATTCATGAGATGGCGAGATTAAAACATTTGACAAAAAATGGAAAACATCTATAATAGGTATTATAATCTAATAGCGCCTAAGGGGTTAGCCCAATGTCTTTGGATGAACTTAATTTTAGCATAGCGTCCTATCCGCAATCTCCGTTCCTGAATCTTCAAAAATGCATTGAACACGTGCAAATTCAATTACAAGATATGCACGTCAAAGTAGGGGCAGGGCATACGCCAACAGGACGACTATAAAACTATGGACGAATTTACTTTAGCGCGAGGAAATCTCTCGTGTTTCAACGCCTTTAAGGAGTATCAAAATGACAAAACGTATCAAAATTGGTCTTATTGGGTGCGGCATGATTTCCGGTTCACATATTAACGGCTACCTAGCGCATCCTGAGCATGCCCAAATCGTTGCTGTCTGTGATACAGTAGCCGCGAACGCACAACGTAGGCAGGCAGAGGTACTTTCTAGCGCAGCAGCGCGTAGCACATCTGCAAAAGCGGAGGCGGAAAAGGCGGGTACTGTTGAAGCGCGTGAGCAGTTAAAAACTAGCGGCGCGCTTTTGGCTGAGTATAGTAACACCGGTGTCAAAATCTTTCGTGACTACAATGTCATGTTGAAGGAGTGTGATTTAGACGCTGTGAGTCTTGCTACCCCACCCTTTGTCCATGAGCCGGCGACTGTTGCAGCCGCAAAAGCTGGAAAACACGTCTTCTGTGAAAAACCGATGGCGCGCACTGCCACAGAAGCGAGGAATATGCGTGACGCATGCGACAGGGCCGGTGTTAAACTTGCATACCAGAGCGGTGGGACATGCCTTGATTCCACCAGTTACGCCATCCGGGACTACATAACGAACGGAAAACTTGGTGATGTTTATTACGGTAGACTCACCAGTTACCGGACTCGTGGACGTCCCAACGTAGATATGTTTGGTTTCGGTAGATGGTTTCTTAATTCGGTTTACAGCGGCGGTGGCACCATCTACGATACAGGAGTTTACCTCATCAATCGTTCTATCTATCTGCTTGGTTCTCCACAGCCCGCTACTATCAGCGGCATTGCCTATCGCGGAATGCTCCCTGAATACACTGGTGAAGAGATTAACGATGTTGAGGAACACGCTTCTGTATTTGTTCGGTTTACCAACGGCATGTCATTTATGTATGAAAACGGCTGGGCTAGCAATATGGGTGGGCAGCCGCAGGGTATCTTCATTTTCGGTTCCGAGGGTGCATTTAGCAACGATACCCTTTTCGTTGAACAAGGCGAGTGGGACATCGATGAACATGGCAATCGCAGACGTTATCGCCAAAACCTCGTCAAAACCGCATTGGAACTTCCAGATGCATCTTTTCCAGACAAATTTCTCGATTTTCTCAACTCGTGTCAAAGCGATTCACAGCCTATCAGCAATGGTGATGTCGGTTTGAAAGTCACGGAGATTATGAGTGGCGCGCTTCTGTCTGCGAAACTTCGCCGCGAAATCACCGTTGAACAACTCTACGAATTGGAAGGGCTCCGCACTGAGCCAACACCGGGATGGCCAATTTCGTAAGAACTATCCTGAATTCAAACGAAAAATCACCGAGATATCATGCTGGCAGGGCGATTTATCGACACGTGTATTCTACTCATCAAGACGCCCGGCCCGCTTTTCTTTCTTTCTTTTTTTAATCTTGACAACTTCTCAGAATTGTTATAAAATATTACGAATGGACAGCGAAATTAAGGATTACTGCATTTGTTCCCTCATTGGACGTACTGAAAAACAGAGCGTTCGGGCATCTACAGACATCTACAGAGCGGGATTCACTTCAGTAGAAAGGGGAAACCGGATGCTTGCAGCCCTCCCATCATTGAGAAAGTAGTCACACTTCTAAAAACAAACACGGAATATATCGTAACGCAATTCTAACTCGTTCACTTATCCAAATAGCAAGTGGTAAGGACATAGAAAGTTGTCTTTGCCCTTTGGGTTTTATGAAACGGAGGATTAAATGTGAAAAGTTTTGATTTTTTTCAACCCACCACACTTGCTGAAGCATCCCGTTTGTTCTCACAAGAGGATGCACAACTGCTTGCCGGCGGAACAGACTTAATTATCGGTATGAAGGCACTGAGCGAGATGCCAGAATCCGTCATCAGTTTAGAAAAAATAGACGGACTTTCCGGTATCGCGGTTGATGCGAATGACGGTATCAGTATTGGGGCGATGACAAAGGTGCGTGAAATTGAGCGCTCCGCAGACATCCAAAAAGATTACACAGCACTTGCAGAGGGCGCTGCAGAAATCGGTTCAATCCAAATCCGTAACCTTGCGACGCTTGGTGGGAATATCGCGCACGCTTCACCCGCTGCTGATACCGTTGCGGGGTTACTTGCGCTTGATGCACAGATTGACATTGCCAATGCCGGGGGTGAACGCACCGTTCCAATTCATGCCCTTTTCACCGGTCCGGGGCAAACTGTATTAGGTCCTGGTGAGATTATTACCCGGTTTCGTCTGACGGCTCCCGCTTCGGGTTCACACTATATCAAACATAAAATTCGCGAAGTGATGGATTTGGCGTTTATCGGTGTTGCCGCGGCCGTCGATATGGACAACGACACAATTACAGATGCCCGGATTGGCCTTGCCGCTGTTGCCCCAACGCCAATTCGCGCGACGGAAGCTGAAGAATTACTAAAAGGGGAATCCCTCAGCGACACCCTTCTTTTGCAAGCCGGTGAAGCAGCTGCGGCAGCGTGTAGCCCCATATCCGATTTACGGTGCTCCGCGGAACATCGTAGGAAAATGGTTTATGTTCTGACTAAACGCACCGTTGAAGAAGCTGTCGCGAGAGCACTAAGTCGTGAATAGCATTTTGATTAACCTCTTGGCTTGAACCGTCCTTAACCCACACGTTAATGAACAAGTAGATGTTCCCGCCAAGGAAAATACATTTGAGGATTCGATAAAAAATGGCAAAACTTCCAGTTACTTTAACCGTCAACGGGGACGATAACGATTTGCTGATTGAACCGCGCAAAACACTGCTTGCCGTGCTGCGCGACACCATTGGTTTAACCGGCACAAAAGAAGGATGTAGCACCGGGGACTGCGGTGCTTGCACTGTTATTGTTGACGGTAAAGCCGTCACATCTTGCATGATACTCGGCGTCACCGCTGCGAATAAAGAAATTACGACGATTGAAGGGCTCGCCGCGGATGGCGCGCTCCATCCAGTTCAACAAGCCTTTATTGATACCGGTGGTTACCAGTGCGGTTTCTGTACGCCGGGTTTCATCATGGCATCCAAAGCGCTGTTAGATGAGAACCCTAGCCGGACAGAGGAGGAGTTCCGACATGCCCTCGGTGGGAATATCTGTCGATGCACCGGGTATACCAAGATTCTTGAAGCGGTTATTCAAGCCGCGGAAGAAATGAAGATAACTGCGTAAACGTGAATAGGAGGAAAAATGGCAAAAACACATCGTGGAAAAGGCATCAAGCACTTCTATATTGATACAAAAGGTATTACCCATACCGGTGAATATAACAATGGACGCGGTACCTGTCCTGTCTGTGGACGTACCGGTGTCAAAGTGCTTTATAGCCGGGAAGTCGGTGAAAATACGGTGAGCGTCTGCAAAAGATGCAACACTGCACTTAGCCGCGGTAAACTAAATCAGCTTGTTGCAAGTACATAAGGTTTCATGGGAGAACGCTCTTACTACTTGAGGAACCTCCCATAGATATTTCATAGGAGAGTCGTATGTCAGAATATACGATTGTTGGTAAAAAAGTCGCGCGGGTTGATGCCGTCGAAAAAGTAACAGGGGCCGCGCAATACGGTGCAGATGTTCACCCGGCCGGGATGCTCTATGGCAAATTGGTGCGAAGCGAGTATGCGCATGCAAATATACTCAATATTGACACGAGCGCGGCCGAAAAACTACCGGGTGTCAGAGCAATCATTACCCAAGCAGATGTCCCGAGCGGCCGCCGAGTGTTTGCTACCGATAAGGTGCTTTACTTAGGCGAACCCCTTGCTGCTGTTGCTGCTACTGACGCCGATGTGGCGGAAGAAGCCGCAGCGTTAATTAAGATTGAATATGAAGTTCTGCCCGTTGTGCAAGATGTTATGGAAGCGATTAAACCGTCGGCGCCCCGTTTACATGGTGATGCGACAAAAGACGGTCCAAATCGGCGCAACGTCAGCGCAGAGATTCGGAAGCTCTCGCGTGATAAAGAAAATGAACACGCGGATAAAATTCGCGAGTTGGAGTCAGAATTAGAAAAGTACCCCGGTGAAATTTATTATAACATCTCTGCCGAAAGTCATTCCGAAGCGGGCGACGTTGAGAAAGGCTTCGCCGAGGCAGATGTGGTGGTTGAAGATACTTATGTGATTCCGCGGGTTCACCAAACCTATATGGAACCTCATGTCTCGGTTGCTAGTGCAGCGTCCTCAGGCAAGGTTACTGTCTGGGCATCAACGCAGGGTCCTTTCGCAATCCGTTCTGGAATCGCGGGCACATTGGGTATTCCTCTCACCCATGTCAACGTTATCGGAACCACGATGGGCGGCGGCTTTGGCGGACGTTTTGGCGTCATCATTACACACATTCCGGCCGTACTCCTTTCACAAAAAACAGGCCGGCCTGTGCGCGTCCAGATGACGCGCGAAGAAGAATTCCTCGATGGCAGGCCGGCCCCCGGTTGCGTTATTAAACTTAAAACCGGGGCAACCCGGGACGGACGGATTCTCGCTCGTGAGGCACTCGCTTTCTGGGATTCAGGTTCTGTCTCCGGTGCTTCTATCGGCAGTACGATTCGGGTACGTGGTGTCTATAAAATCCCAAATCTTAAGGTAGATGCTTATGGCGTTCACACCAACAAATCTGGAACGGGCCGCCTATCGCGCCCCGGGCGCACCGCAAGCCATTTTTGCTGGAGAATCACAACTTGATGAAATTGCACGACGCATCGGAATGGATGCTGTCGAATTCCGGATGAAGAATATGCGTGAAGAAGGTGATGACATTCCAGCGGGCGGAAGCGAACCCAAAGTTGGCTACAAGGAGACTTTGGAAGCTGTCGCTAATGCTGCGGGATGGTGGAACCGTGAGGCTAGTGAAAACCAGGGCTGGGGCGTTGCTGTAGGCGATTGGACGAACGGGTGCGGTCCGGGGGGAGTCTATGTCTCTGTTCATGAAGATGGCAGCGTTCGAATCTTCCATGGTTCTATGGATATTACAGGGACAGATACGGCGATTTCACAGATTATCGCCGAAATCCTTACCGTGCCTTACGAAAACGTATCTATCACCCGCGGTGATACGGATTCCGCGCCCTATTCAACAGGTTCCGGCGGGAGTGTCGTCACCTTCACCATGGGAAACACCGCTAAATTGGCGGCCGAAGATACGCACCAGCGAATTATCGAACTCGCATCGGAGCGGCTCAATACCAACGTTGACACGCTTGAACTCCGAGATGGCGCTGTTCACATTATCAGCGCGGCTTCGCCCAAATCAATTTCGTTAGGCGAATTGGCAGCCTATAGTCTTTCAACTACAGGTGGCCCGATTGTCGGAAAAGGTTCCTTTGCCCGGCAAGCCAGTACCCCCGCCCTCGCAGCGCAAATTGCTAAAGTTGAAGTGGATCCGGAAACCGGGAAGACACGCGTCCTTAAACTGGTTGCTTCGCAAGATGTCGGATTTGCAATCAACCCAATGGCGGTTGAAGGGCAAATTGAAGGGGGCACCGTGCAAGGATACGCCTGGGCAATGATGGAAGAGATGCAGTACAACGAAAACGGCAATGTTAACCCCGGCTTTGTCGATTACCGCGTCCCAACCTCCGCCGACCTGCCCACCGTAGAATCTGTCATCGTTGAAGTCCCCGCCCCCAATGGCCCCTATGGTGCTAAAGGGGTTGGAGAACCGCCGATTACGCCCACCTTGGCCACGATGGCAAATGCCGTCAGGGACGCGGTTGGAGTCAGGATTAACGAATTACCTATTAAACCGGAGAAGGTAGTTCAGGCGTTGAAAAACAATGGACACTAAGTGCCTGTAAGTTGAATAATAGAGAGGGCGATTGTTCGGATATCGCCTTATCATAGAGGGGAAGTTCGGGCGGGGGGACTCCGCCCTACAATTTTATGTTTGGGAACATTAGAAACGAATACGGCGAATCTCTCGATTATACCTTTCATAAAGGTGAGACTGCCAGAATTGTGGTAATCGGACATGGGGTTACTGGCAACAAAGACCGGCCTGCCCTTGTTGCTTTGGCGGAAGGGCTTGCTAATGCTGGTATCTCCGCCTTGCGATTCTCATTCGCCGGCAACGGTGATTCGGAAGGCGCGTTTACAGACGCTACTGTCACCAAAGAGGTTGCTGAACTCGGCCACGTCATTGACACGCTTAGCGCAGGTAAGCTCTGCTATGTCGGACATAGTATGGGAGGGGCAGTTGGTGTGATGCGGACTGCTATCGATAAACGTATCCACTGCCTCGTCTCCCTAGCAGGCATGGTACACACGAAAGCCTTCGCTCAACGCGAATTCGGAGATGTTATACCCGATGAAGGTTTCATGTGGGATGAACCCGATTGTCCACTCTCACAAGCCTATATGGATGACATGGCAACGATTAATAGCATCGAAAAAGAGGCAAGCAAATTTGATATTCCCTGGCTATTGGTTCACGGCACAGAAGACGATATCGTACCAATTCAAGATAGCCACGACATCCTTCATTATGCAAATGAACGCACAGAACTTCTTGAACTCCCCGGGGCTGACCATGTTTTTTCTGGTGATGCCACCGTTGTCATGGTTGAAAACGTCGTCGCTTGGATTGACAAAAACCTATAATTGAACAAAAATGAGGCAAGCGCACTTAACGTATCAGAGCAGGGTGAATTTTGGGAGCTACTATACTCCCACTGATATTGTGAATATCGCCTGGAACTTAATCGCACCTTATGTGCATTCACAGGCAATTGTCTTTGATAGTGCGTGCGGATATGGGGATTTTCTGAAAAATTGTGGGCAGTCTAGCACAATTGGATGTGATATAGACACAACTGCAATCAATGTAGCGAAACAGAACAATGATAAAGTTCGGTTCTTTCAGGCAAACTCTTTATGCAACGTATCAAGAGCAAGATTTGGTATTCCCCAGGATGCTGATTTGATAGTCGTTGGAAACCCACCGTATAATGATAAAACATCCCTGATTCGCCAAAGTATCAAATGTATCAATTTTGACGTTGATGAAAGTATAGCTAGTTGCGACTTAGGAATATCATTTCTCCGCTCCTATGATAAACTTGAAGCAGATGTTATTTCTGTTTTGCACCCATTGTCTTATTTAATTAAGCCCACTAACTTTAGAAAATTAAAGGAATTCACGACGAATTATAGATTGATAGATGGTTTATTAATCAGCAGCTGGGAATTTCCTGAATCAGCAAAACTCACGCCTTTCCCAATTGTTCTGGCTCTTTATCGGAGAGATACTCAAGGAATGACGTACAGTTTTATCCGCTCCTTTCGTTTTCGTATAGCAGGGAAAAGTGGTTTTTGTCTTAGCGATTACGATTATATTACTCGGTACATTGATAAATATCCGAAGAAGAAGAAGAACCGGCTGATATATGATGAGCACTTGTTTTCCGCGGGAGATATCCATCGCTCTAAAAATGCTGATTCTCTATTTTTTTGGACAATGCGGGACATCAACGCCTTAAAGAGAAATCGCACTTTTGTTAAAAGTTATCGTGAAAATACGATTGTAATTGATAAACGAAAATTAGATTATTATGCCTATGTAGATGTGTTCAAAAGAAATCTGCATAGACTTCCGTTCTATTTCGGGAATTGTGATGTTCTTATAGATGATGCGCTGTTCAGACAATATAGAACGTGTTTCATCAGTGATACTGTTAGACATCATCCTTTTCTAGAAAAACATTTTCAGATGAATCCGGTAGAGAACCAGCGGGTAGAGTCCGAATTAGATATGTATTTCAAATCATTGTTAAGTGAGCATCATGTTTCATAAAGAGAACAAGAAACACCTTAGTGGAAAAGCCACTGTAGCACAAAACCGAATGTTTTGCTCGCGGAACAGGCAGGAGCTTTTTGCATTTCTTTGGTAACGAAACGGGTTTGGGAACCTATGGGCTCTGGCTTTTCCAAAAAGTGAAGCGATGCCGCTTCAAACCTATTGGACAAAGAATTTACAAATCTGTTAAGAAACGAATGGAATCTTAATGAATAAGCGTGTCTCCGGTTCGGCAAATGTCGGTTTGAAAAAACCTTATCCACATGAGAAACGTAATTTAATTGTTTTCGGGCTTAACCAAATTCTGATGCGTCTCGGTTGGATGTTCAAAGCTGAATCTGTGGTGATTCCAGCGTTTATTGATACTTATACCTCGTCAGGTACCATCCGCGGCTTACTCCCCCTCATTCTTCGAATCGGACAAAGTTTGCCGCAGTTTCTGATTGCGCAACAAGTCGCGCGAATGCGGAAAAAGCAAGCATTTTTCGTTTTCACAGCGTTCAGTTTTTCCATTCCGTGGTGCATCCTGTCGATAATATTAAGTTTAACAAATTTGTCATCAAATATTATTATTCCGACTTTTCTTGTTCTATGCACGCTGCACTGGCTCGCGGTAGGTTGCCATCTTCTGGCTAATGGAACCTTACAAGGTAAACTGATTAGTCCGGAAAAGCGGGGTAGACTCCTCGCTTATTCTAATATCATCGGTTGTACACTTGCGATTGGAATTGCTTTTTACCTTCTACCACATTGGCTTTCCGGGAGTCCGCCGCACTATGAAATGCTTTTTGGTGCGACGGCGACAGCGTTCGGTGTTGCCGCTGCCGTCAGTATCTGGTTTAAAGAACTCCCATCGCCGGCACAAAGCGGGGCGCCTTTTTTTAAATTTCTCGGTGATGCCCTGCTCTTATTGAGAGATGATAGAAATTTTCGGCGATTTGCGCTGGTTATCTTACTTTTTTATTCTGCGTGGCCCCTTTTTCCACACTATGCAGTTTTTGGGAAACGTGCATTAGGACTTGCTCCTTCCGGCTTCGTCGCGCTGATAGTTGCACAAAACGCATCCAATGCTGTTGGGGCAGGTATCCTGGGCAACATCGCAGACCGGGCGGGTAACCGATTCGTTTTGCGACTGCTGATATTAATAAGTACTTTGACGCCATTATTAGCAATCAGCATGAGTCAAATCCCTTCCGGAGCACAGTTATACTGGATTATCTTCGCCCTGATTGGGTTCACCCCGGTGTCGAGTCGCATCGTCACAAACTACACCCTTGAAATCGCGCCGGAGGAGAAACATCCGCAATATCTCGGGGTGATGAGTCTTTTTCAGGCAATTCCTTTGTTTGTTTCACCTTTGGTTGGAGCCCTCATTGAGCAATTCGCCTTTGAACCGGTTTTCATTAGTTGTGCAGCACTCGTTTTGCTCGGTTTTTTGTTAACCTTCCGATTGGAAGAACCACGGTTCTCGCAGAATGCTTGATGAGAGGAAGGAAATTGAACGGGGTTTACATTACCGCGAAGTGTGTGCCGACTACTTTCTATGTTCTTTCTGCAATTTTGGAGAAATTTAAATTATGTCAAAACCTCGCCTCTCCGTTTCAACGTGGAGTTTGCATCGACAACTTGGGCGCCCCGAGTTCACCTCTCCAGCAAACGGTATGCACATTCCTGTTGAAACGCATAATAAAGGCTCAATTTCCTTGCTGGAATTACCTAACCGCATCGCTGAATTCGGTATCCACACCTTAGAGATTTGCCACTTCCATTTGCCCTCTGTCGAGAAGTCGTATTTATCAGAACTTCGTGGGGCCTTATCAGATGCGGATGTTGAACTTTTCTCATTATTAATTGATGATGGGGACATCACACATCTGTCCGAATCTGCCCGCGATATCGCGTGGATTGAAAACTGGCTCGATATTGCGGGGGAGCTCACCGCGACATGCGCGAGAGTCATTGGCGGCAAAGCGGCCCCGTCTGAATCCACTTTGGCACAAAGCCGCAATGTCCTTGGACATCTCGCGGAACGCGCAGAAACCGTTGGGCTCCGTTTAATGAGCGAAAACTGGTTCTCCATCTTTTCCACGCCGGATAATGTCAATACCATTTTAGGTGGGTTAGATGGCAAAGTAGGACTCTGCTTAGATTTCGGCAATTGGCGTGGGGCTACAAAATATGAGGAACTCACCGCAATTGCTTCGTGGGCGGAATCGTGTCATACGAAAGCACATTTCACTTCCGCACGCGAATTGGAAAAAGATGATTATATCCAATGCTTAGAACTCACCCAAAAAGCCGGTTTTTCTGGCCCACATACCCTCATATACGACGGCCCCGGCCCTGACGAATGGGAAGGTTTAGCAGTGGAACGCGAAATTGTTACCCCATACCTTAACTAAAATCAAAAGACGGTGGATTTGGTAAACCGTCTTAAACGAGAAAATAAATGTTTTCACTATCTCAAACAGAACGCCGTGTAACAGTCGCCTGGAACGAACAACAGGTTTTAAGTTACCATTTTCCTAAAGATGGTAACCGTCCATATTGGCACCCGCTTAGATTACCCGGTGCTCCACCTCTTACGATGAATGAACCTCGTGATCACGTGCATCATCAAGGCATGTGGGTAGCATGGAAAAAAGTGAACGGTATCAATTTTTGGGAGCAACCCGCTGCTGGGGGGGATGCGACAGGTTTCGGAAAAATCGTGCATCAGCGTATTGTTGAACAGCGCACGGATGCTGATAACGCCAGTTTAACCACCGAAAACGCCTGGCGCGATTGGCAAGGGGTAACGCACCTGACTGAACGCCGACGGTTAACCGTTTGCGCGCCTACGAAAGATACCCTGCAGGTTCTTGTGGCATTGGAATTTTATCCGAATGATAAGCCTGTCGTTTTAGATTTACGGCGCGGTGAACCGGGGGCAGACGGCAGATTTTATAGCGGCTTAGCTATCCGTTTTGATAATGTTATCACGCCGGGCGCCCTGTTGGATGCCGATGGTAGAACAGAATCGATGGACATCTTTGGTAAACAGAGCCACTGGTGCAGCTTCACAGCGCAGCACCCGATTGACGGCAAGGTTTATGGAGCTGCTATCATCGATAGCCCGGAAAATCCTCGCTATCCGACAACGTGGTGGGTGCGCAACCGGGAGAACTATTGCCTTATCCATCCTTCTCCTGCCTATTATGAACCGTTCCACCTCGCTCTAGATGACACATTACGGTTACAGTATTGTGTTATCCTCTATCAAGGACATCCCACGGCGCTATTGTTTGAGAAAATCAGTAAATTTTTCTGAACGAAAAGAAGGAAAAACCGTCTTATGAAACTCGGTGTTATGTCCGACAGCCACGATAATATTCCGCAGATTGAGCGCGCCGTTGCCCTCTTCAACGATATCGGCGTTGACTTCGTCGCGCATGCAGGTGATTTTATCTCACCATTTGCTATTGCGCCGCTAGCCGATTTGAATTGCCGCGTCGTCGGTGTATTCGGAAATAATGATGGAGAACGCGTGATTATTGCACAACGGTTTGAAGCGATTGGAGAAGTGCACCCGAATATAGCGAACGTTACTGTTGGGCATCGCAAAATTGCAATCATGCACTACCCGGAACTCGCTGTTCCCATTGCAAAAAGCGGCGACTACGACATTGTCATTTATGGGCACACCCACCAAATTGATAACCGAAAACAAGATTCCCTTTTACTTAATCCTGGAGAAACCGGGGGATGGACAACAGGTAAATCAACGGTGGCAGTTGTCGGTTTGGATTCACTGTCGGTGACAATTCATGAACTGTAGAAGCTATTCATTTTAGGAAAATTGGATAATCTACTCAACATATCCCAATGCTCTTAGCCTTTTTTCTAGAATCTCGGTTTCTGCGGAAGTCGTTTCTTGAGCCTGAAGGTGCTGATAGTTAGAGTTCATCAAAATGTCATCGTAAGCCTCGCGAAATCGCTCCGGTTCTTCGTACATAATATTTTCTCCACTCATGACATCTCGATATACAAATTCCGCGTTCTGCTCGTCCTCACGATAGAGATGGATGCCATCCGTAAGCGCCCAGAGCCGAATCCCCTCTGAATATCTATTAATTTCTACGTTGTCAACCGATGTCCGCGAGGTTACGCGATGATGTGGCATCTCTAAATTACTCCGACTTAGAAACCCAATACCATATAGACTATCTAACTCTGATAATATCAAGCGGTTATTATCAATATCCGATGGTGTTAATAGATTTTGGCCAAATCCATGGTAGTCCGTATTGATACCGGCAAGGCTCGTGATGGTTGGAAAAATGTCGATTGCAGAGAGTGGCCCGTTCGGAAATGCTAGTCTCTCATGACCGGGAATGTGTGCTAAAAGTGGTACATGCAGCACATTCTGATTAAGAGTATCTCCGTGTGCCATAATTTCTGTGCAAAATCCTTCACCATGGTCACCGAAAATAAAGATTGCCCATTCAGAAAGCGAAAGGTGTTTCAGAATTTCAACGAGTTTAAACTCAAGCACGTGTGTTACAGCGGCGTAATAAAACCGCAATGCCTCATCCGTTCTACCGCTGTCCACGAGCGCCTTCAAGTTTGGGGCATTTGGGATACCTGACATGCCGTAACCGCCGTGTGTATACCAAAAATGAAGGAAACAGAATTGTGGGGTACTTGAGGGCTGTACGAGGCGCTCAAGGAGGGATTCAAGGGAACCGAGATGTTGTGATTTTGCATCCGGAGCCAGTGCAGTAATGTATGGTTCGAAATCGAGAAAGCGGAATACCTCCGGACGTTCAGAACTACCGGTAATATCGTACCCAGCATCGGCAAAAAGTTGGAATAGATGTGGGATTCCTTGGAACATTTTTAGGTAGGTTTGTCCGTAAACGCCGTGTTCAAATGGATAAAGTCCTGTAAAGTAGGATGTATGCGAGGGACGGGTTGCTGGTGCGGTGACGAAAAACTTCTTAGCAAGTGAGAATTCGCGGGTAAGTAAGTCAAATTTTGGTGTGTTAAAGAGGGGATTGGTACGACTCAGCGCATCAAATCGCCAGCAATCGATAGAGACAAGCAGAAATTTATTGACGATGTTAGATTCCATACTGTTTTTTAGTCCATTAGCCGGGCGTTGTACTGCCGCTTTGTGTGCTTATAGCCGTTAAATTGGTGCAGATTAAAAGGTTCTGGCGTATAGATATAGATATTGTCGCTATGGGGCTCGTATAGAATAGCTTCTTCCCGTTCATCTCCACAGACATCAGCAGGAAAACAGTGATACCACCCCATTTTTCCACCGCTCGGTGGCGGAAGTGCTGGAAACTTCACTACTTGATTTCCATACGCATCGTAGAGCGCGGCCGGACTATAAATTAGTTCGGTATTTCCTAATCCGTTCCAGCGGATAATCTCCAACCCGGTATTGTTTGGGGTTTCATCAACGCGAAATCGGTACCGAATCTTCCCACTGCTATCTACTACCATCACGTCTGGATTGTGCCCATTGTAACGTACGACGAGTTCTTGTCCGGGTGAGTCCGGCAGTAGCTTACCGCATCGAATCTCTTGTCCGTGCGGTACCATTTCGAGTCCCAGCGATAAAATCGGTGTGCCATCCGTGTTAAGCACTTGGCATCCTCCGGAAAGTATCGCCGCTTTACCGTATGTGCTATTATCGCCCCAGTCTTCCACTAAGACTGAATCCATGTTATCGCCGAGGTATCTATCCCAGAGCACTGTTCCATCGGCTGCTAAACCGAAATTACCACCGTTGACTTCATCAAGTCCATCATCATTGATATCACCCACAGCAGGGATATACGCGGAATGACGTGGGTAACGGAACCACCTATCTGTATACTGCCATAGTAGTTCAAGGTTGTGATTAAAGGCGAGCACATTAACCCCAACTTTGACGACAAAGTCTTGTGGTTGCATGTTACCACAAAGATTGGCAATCATCAATCGCTGATGGACATAGTTGGAAATGTGTAACTCGCCTTCTGCATAAGCATTACAAGCCCGAAGTTCACTAGGGGCAGCACGCTGTTTAACGTCGCCTGTTGCCCCATCTAAAATCAGTAACTGAATTGAGGATAGATTCCATTTGCTGGTATGTGTAGCCCCGGGCTCAACCCAAAAACAGATAACTTCTGCTTTTCCATCGGCATCGATATCGTAAATTGCAATGGGGCCGGGGCGTTCCGGAGAGCGTGTTGTTAGGACGGATGTTTTATCATCGATGTCTTGGCTTTCAAGATGCTTATCACCGATTGTCCAAATCGGTTCACCTTCGAGTGTAAACGCTCCAAGGAAGCAGGGATGGATACCCCCGAGGGATTTGTAAACCAGAAAATCTACGTTCCCGTCGCCAGTCAAGTCACCGATACGGATGTCCCCACCCCAATTCCTTCCCGCCGTTTCACTAAGGAAGAGAGATGGAATCTGGAGCTGTTTATAGAGATGTCCAGCTTCGAAGTGCTTCATGTTTTCAAATAAACGCTTTGAAAATTGCAATGTAGAGCGCGAGAACTTTCTCCGGTGCTGAGCCTGTATACGCGCATTCGTTGGAGATGTAGCCGGAGAAGCCGATACGATTGAGCCATTCAAACATTTGGCGATACAATTCAAACGTTTCAGGTTCTTCAACGCGGTGGGTATGCACAGCGGTGATATGAGATGCAACGCGGGAAAAAAGTGGTTCAATACTGCCTGCATCGCATCCAACAAATTGGGAATTAAAAACAAAGCCAACGTTAGGCAAATTCACGCCCTCAATCACCTGCATCGCCGAATCCGGGTTGGTGAAAGAACCGTGCATCTCAATAGAGACGGTAATATCCTTTACCCCGGCATATTGCCCCAATGCTTTTAACCCTTCGGTGACGTAACCGATGACAGCATCCCGGTTCTCCGCAGTATATCTATCTCCGAGCACCCTGACGTGGGTGCATCCCATAAATTCGGCCATGTCAATCGCGTTCTTAATGCGCTGGACGCTCTCTTCCCGTTCGGCAGCCTGAGGTGCATGAAAATTTTGGCAGCTCGTTAGCGAAGAGATAACAACGCCGCTTGAATCTACCTGTGTTTTTAGGGCTTCCCACTCCTCTTTTGGCGTATTCCATTCAAATCCATGTTTTTGTTGGTAATCCATGAGGAGTTCAACGCCATGGTAACCTGTCGTTTCTGCGGTTTTAAGTACCCGTGCGAGTTCCCAATCTTGACACGTTTGATAGGTATTCAATGCCCATTTCATCAGATTCTACTCCTGTTTCGGAATGGGAAACCAAAGTCCCCCCGTTTTAACGGTTAGTGCTTTATGAGAGGTATGATTAATGCCGATGATGTCTACCACAATTTCCTGCTTCAAACACTGAACGAGTACCTCTGATAGTGAATAAGAACCTTTACTGGCTTCATCAGTGATTAGGATAAACCGTCGTTTTGCTTCTTGGCGGAAAGCGACGCGGCGAATGGTTTTTATGATAGCATTGTGTGCTCGTTCATCCCCCGCGGCAGCGACAACATGAGAAGTCAACAACCGTTTGTATTTGCCGGCATTTCTCGTCTGTGGATGGATGATAGTATCATCATCAAGGTATCTGAAGAGCACAACACCGAGGGTAAAATCGACACCTTTTTCTTCAAATATCTCTATCATGCCGGTAAGCTGTCTACCGACTGCACGGATATTATCTATCATGCTTCCACTTATGTCAAGTAAGAAAACAATGTCAACAGAAACCTGTTCGTTATTACCATTTGCGACGCTTTCTGCTATACCTTCCAATGCCTTGCCTATCTGCCCATCTCTGTCAATTCGGCCAGGGGACGGCTCTAGCGTGTCCCGATTAGCTTGATGAACGGCTTGAGTAGGTTCTCGAACCGGAGTGTGCACTGCCAGAACCGCTCGTAATTTATCTGTTGCAAATTGCTTGTGCGTAACCGCGGCTGCTGTAAGAGAATTCAATTCTGGGTTTGGCGGACGCAGCGCTATTTCTGCCACCGGTAACCGCATTGCTGGCTGAGGGTTAAGCGCCGTTGAAGGAGATGAATGAGCTGCAATAGAATACCTAGGCTGCATCGGGGTGTTCGGCTTGTGAGAAGGGCTTGCATCGGGACGGGTACGCTGCGCTCCGGGCATTGAATGTCTTCGCAAACTTGTTACGTGAAAACGTGGAAGTACTGTTACCGTGATTGTTTCGGACACCAGGGGTTCTGAAGGGGGCAGAGGCTGATACCATCGAATGTAACTTAAGCTTATCAATCCGAGTGCGATACCATGAATAATCAAGGACATCAGAAACGAATTTCGCGTCTTTTTTTTGCCACTTCGGCGCCTCTGTGAGTGGGTATCATGCTGAGCGAATCGAATCATTGGATATCTGAATGCACAATTTTTCATGAATCCCATCAACGCTAAATGATGGAAACTGTTCCTTGGTTCCCATCGACACGTAGTTTTTGTCCATCGGAGATTTTTCGCGTTGCGTCCGGAATATTGACGACAGCCGGAATACCGTACTCGCGCGCAACTACTGCCCCATGGGATAATAATCCCCCGCGTTCCATAACAAGCCCGGCTGCACGCAGAAACAACGGTGTCCACGACGGTTCTGTGGAAGGACACACCAAGATGTAGTTCGAGTCTTTCGGGAGCCTATCGTTAGGATTTAGAAGGATGCGTGCGCTCCCTGTTGCTACACCCGCCGATACACCAACACCGGTATATGTCTCAGCGTTTTCCATCGATTTTGTTGACATCGGGATACCAAGGCTATCCAGTGAATCGCTGAAAAGTACATCTGGAAGTTCAAGTTGAAGTAGCAACTTTCGCTGTGATTTGCGTTCCGCAATCACAGCACTAAAATCTTTCCCATTAATAAGTTGTACCAACTCATCGGGTACCAAATAGAAGAGCCCATTGTCAAGTTCGTACCGCTTATCTAGTTCTACTAAAGCGCGTCGCATCTGTTCATAACCGAGCATCAGATGAAATTTTGCTGTCTCACGGAACGGCATATAGCGGCGTGTAAATGCCAATTCCTGTTCAATCTGTTTTCGTAAGCCCCTATGTTTTTTCAGTAGCGCAGCGAGAGTTTCTTTTGCTTCTTTCTGTTGTTGTCGTTGTTTTTGCAAAAAAACGGCGTGTTCAGGTATCTTTGTAGCAATAAGGGCGCGAAACGACGCAATCAGCTGGTGAAGGTAAGTCGTATCTTCGCGCCAACGCGGTTGTGCCAATTCAAACTCACCAACAGCACGATGTCCTGCCTCAGTTAGGAAATCGGCAAGTGTGAGTTCATCCGTTGCAACCTGCCACAATTTCTCATTTGTCTCCACAGTCAGATTACCCGACTGCCCGCTAATGAGTTTTTGTGTAAGGACTTTTGCTGATACTTCATCGGTACACTTTTGGAGTACGGCTTGTAGTCGTTGTAGTGAAAAGCCTGCAAGTAGGGTTGCTGTCAAGGCTTGTGCGGCGAATTCACGGAGCGTTTTGTCCTGCCAGGCCTGAAATTTTTTGACTAATTCCGTGTTCGACAAGTTCTCGTAGGCGCACCGCCGTTCGGCTTCAACAGCGGCGTTAAACTGTGGGAATACATCCTCCGTCAAAAACGCGTCAAAATTGATTCGCCGTTTCCTCAGACGTAATTCTGCTTTACTCATTCGGACAATGTGTAAAGGCAGTTTGAACCAAAATGACATGGAACTCTGGGTAATATTAGGGGCTGCCTGGGCATACATTGCCTTTTGCGGATGCCGCTTCAGTTCCTTAAAATTATGCGAGAATGGAAACCCATCAAAAAAGAGTTCAGCTTCGCGATTTAAATTCACGTAAATTCGTCCGCAGATTAAATCGAGAATACCCATTTTATCGACGCGTTCACTTGGATAAAATCCTAAGGTTCGATAAGCAATTCCTAACCCTCCGGAACCGGACATAAATTCCTTGATAATCGCCCATGTCATTGGTAACGGCGCGGGCAAAACCTCGGCAAGGTTGTGATGGCTCCAGATGGTTCCAGAGGCATCGATACCTTTTTCTAAACGTTGAATCTCGGCCTGGCGTAATTTTTCAATGTCTTCGGGACGGCCCGTGGTATCCTTCCCTGTAATGAGCCGCGCTTGCAGTAAGAAAAATTCCCCGTCCATGAAGGCCCATTCAATATCCATCGGTTGCCCATAGCATGTCTCTATCTGCATCCCGAGTTGGGCAAGTTGTTTGAGTTGTGCATCCGTCAAACTCGAAACGTTCTGTTGAATCAGTGGTACTTCGCTGACTCCAGAAGTCGTTATCATCTCACGTTTTATGGCAATGTTTTTTTCAACAATCTTGCCTGTTTCTCGCGATACGTGAAAATTATCTGGGGTAACTGCGCCGGAGACAACCGAATCGCCCAACCCCCAATTTGATTCGATAACACAGATGTTTTCTTTCGTAGGAATGGCCGCCGCTGCAGAAAAAGGACTCCTGGTGAACAGGACACCCGATACATCTGCTGCGCACATCTCTTGGACGATGACTGCCATCGCCAATCCTTCTTCGGGGATGCGGTGTGTTTGGCGATAGGCAATGGCACGTTCAGCCCAGAGAGATGCCCAGCATGCTTTCAGCGCGGCTAATAGCCCATCGGCGGTTACGTTCAAAAAGGTATCTTGCTGCCCAGCGAAACTTGCATCAGGCAAATCCTCGGCAGTTGCGCTGGAACGGACGGCCACGGTATCAGTCTGCAAAGTCTTATGGGCATCCTCAATTTCCGCTATAAGTTCCGGTGCCAATACAATACTCTTAATCGTGTCCGGTTTCCGAATATCTGCATCCATCGCAAACCGATAGGCATCCGTTGTTACACAAAACCCTTGAGGCACACGGAATCCGCACCGCGTCAGTTTTCCGAGGTTTAAGGCTTTACCCCCGACGCGTGATAGTTCTGCAGAATCAATTTCTGAGAAATGCTTAATAAATTGCATATTCCTTCGCCCGACTCTAGTTCTAAAAAGCACTTGAAATATAGTATAGCAAAATCGATTTGCTCATGCAAGTTCGTTTTTAATGAAACGAAATCGCCTATTTGTTGAAAACAAGAATTTGACAGTTTCGGATAAATCTGTTATACTAAAGAGCATGCTTGGGAATTTAAGGGAAATTTTCACTTTAATCGCGTCTGCCGCCCTCCAGTACCTGTTTTATCGCAGCAGATTGCCTGATAATTGGAGTCCGCAACGCATTCTCGTTGTCAAACTTGATCATCTCGGAGATATCTTGTTAGCGACACCGGTGTTTTCCAATTTACGGCGTGCGTATCCGAACGCCGAACTGCATGCGCTCATCGGGGGGTGGAGCCGGGTGATTGTCGAAAACCATCCTGCTGTTAATAAGGTAATTGAGTACAATTCACCATTTTTTTCTCGCACGGGGGCCTCACCAACACCATTCTCGCAAGCAATTGCACTCTACCGTGAGTTACGGCGACAGAAATACGATGTGTTGATAGAGCTGCGGAGCGATTGGCGTATCATCTGCTTCGCGTTTTTGCGGGTTGCCCCCAAACGGATTGAGCGGGCAACCTTACAGATTGCCAATTTTTTGCATAAAAAGTTGCGTATTCAACGGTTTTCTCAATTTTCCGGTTTACATGAAACCGCACGAAATCTCGATGTCTTAAAACGTGCGGGGATTCCAACACCGGTGAAAATTCCTACGTTTCAAGTGACAACGTGCGAGGAAAAATGGGCATTCAATTTCCTCAAGACACATGGAATGAGTTTTAACGTTGACGAGAACGCTGCCTGGCAAGAAAGCCCGATTGGTACAACGGTTAATTCGTTAGTCGCTATCCATCCAGGTTCCCCAGTTGCCCTCAAACGTTGGAAGCCTGAACGTTACGCGGAACTCGCCGATTGGCTAATTGCACAGAAACGTGCAGAAATTCTGTTTGTCGGGACGCAGGATGAAATTCCGATTGTCAAAGAGATTCAAAAGTACATGCGAGAGCATTCAACGAATCTTGTTGGTAAAACAACATTTCAGCAATTGGCATCAATTTTGCGCATATGTCACGTGTTCATTGGTAATGATAGTGCTCCGATGCATCTCGCCGCGGCTGTAGGCATTCGCACTATCGGGCTGTATGGCCCAAGTGACCCGGCCCGTTTTGGGCCCGTTGGCCCTCACTGCGAAACGATTCAGCGGAAGCGAGAGTGCCGGCCCTGCCTAGGAACCTCGTGTCGATTCGGAATAGAAGGCTGCATATCCGAAATCCAAGTTTCAGACGTGATGCAAGTCTTTTTTAACGTTCCGAATAGGACGCTTTAGAGCTAAGTGCTTCAGCGGTACTTTATAACACGTAAGCACATCATTTTTATTTTCAAGACAACATGATGGCTGCACGTATGTGCTAAAATTAACTTGACATATTTTTTAGAATAAACTATAATATCTTAAATAGCATCTGGGGAAAAATTCGTTTTAACGACAAAGCGATTTCTGGATGCAATAGAAGTCCTAAAGGAGAAATTTAAGAAATGCAATTGAGATTAACGTGGCTCGTGCTTGCCCTATTCATTTTGAGCATCGCGAGCATCTGCATTGTTGGCTGCGGTGGCGACGATACAGAAGAAACCGCTGAAAAGCCAAAAACCTCCACCTCTCCGACAAGTCCAAGCGATGGAGGTGTTATTGCGGCAAGTAAGCCAATTGATTTTGAAGCAGATAAAAAGGTACTTCAGGAACTCTACAGTGCCTTCTATGAAGCCTTTAACGATAACGATATGCAAGCCATTAGTAAAACTTTTGATACCTCTGCCATTGCATTCGGTACCATCTTCGCAGGGAATGAACCCGTTCCTGTCGCAGTAGGGTGGAACGATGTCAAAACTGGAATTGCCGGATTGTGGCAAGGCATTGGGACAAAGGGCGCCAAGTGGGGGCAGAACGACAAGTTGACACATTTCTGGATTCGCCGAAAGGAAGCGAGCGCAGTCGGTTTTAACTGCTATAAAGGGACGTATCCGGGGGAAACACACCTTTATTTCGTAAAGAAAAAAGATAAGTGGATGATTCAGCAGATGGATAGTATCACGCAAAACAATACCAATATCTTTACATGGACAGATAAAGGCAGCTGGCGCCTGGATAAATTCTTCACAGACAAGAAGGATAAAGCTCCTTAAGGGGCAATATCGCGATGCAAATTGGCATGCTATTTACGGATATTCGTTTGTTTTGCCTACCGCTTTCGCTTTGGGATATAAGCTCGCTAAAGGGGTAATCTCTGTGAAATAAAAATGACACTGCCGTCAAAGTGTGGTATCATGATACTATCGTGTTGAGGACACAATCAAGCACGCTGCGAGGTGTGTCTGTCCCTAACCTATCTTGGTTGAAGGTTAAAGACGCGATACGCGATATCCCATGAAAACGTATCAATATAAGTTTCGTCATCAATCTAATTGTATTCGGCTTGGCAATCTACTTGACGATATGTGGCAGGTGCATGTGTATTTCCATAAGTGACAGCGTCACCGGTATAAAGCTGGTTTGCCGTATGCGAACTATCATGCATCTTGTGCCCACCTAACCCAGTTGAAGCGAACCACGCATCCACATTGGAATGCATTGCCGAGCCAAACCATGCAAGAGGAACTGAAACGCATTGATAGAGCATATCTGCGTTTTTTCAATAAACTTGGTGGCAGACCGATAGAACGGTCTGCGTCGTCTCTGGCGCAGACGGGACTTGATACGGTTCTAACCGAAAATCAAAAAACGTCATCAATTCAAATCCATCACCTTTCCCGGACACGCGGGGTGGTGCTTGTTTGAGCATCGTATCACGCTGACTTTCCGTAACTGGAATCCTCATAGGCGTAAGTGGCAGTTTGATAAAGTGCCAACTACGTTTCATAAGCACCGCCCGTGGCATGGTACTCTCCGTCGTATCACAATCAAACGTGACAATTGTGGCGACTATTGGCTCTGCCTAACAACAACTTACACAGATTTTAGCCCGCTGCCGACAACAGGTGAAAGCGTTGGGGCAGACTTCGGGCTCAAGAAGTATTTGACACTTAGCACGGGTGAGAAGATACAACACCCGCAACCTTTGAAACAGTCCTTGAAGAAACTTCGGACTCTCAATAAAGCGTTTTCTCGTAAAGTTAAAGGTTCTCACGGGTGGTGGCGGTATGTCCGGCAACTTGCACGGTAGTAAACATAAGCGTCTTTTTAAACAAATCGGTCAATGGACTGCCACAACAAAACCGTGTAGCGATTACGGTTTTCATAACGAAAGCCTAACATTGAAGGATAGGCAGTGGACATGCCCCGACTGTGGTTCACACCACGACAGAGACATTAACGCTGCGCGAAACATATTGCGGGCAGGGATAGCCGTTACCTAACGATATGCCTTGTATCCACTTTGAAGGATACAGGGGAAATGCCCGCCGGTGGAGCGAAAATAAGACGGTTGGCTCTATGAGAAAACCGCAGTCGCTATGAAACCGAAGCCCACGCCTTTAGGCGGTGGGTGCTATCACTAAAACTGCCCCTTTTTGTGCAGCGTCATGAAAAGCTGCCCCTTTTCGTGCAGTTTAACTTTGTTGATGCGGGGATGTGTGAAAGTTTGAATCCTACGAGTGAAATTGTCTCTACATAGATTGACACGGAAATTGTTAGCCCCTATCCGCCTTATCCGTCTTAGAATTAATGGATTGGCACGAAACTTGCTTTCACTATTTCATCAACAACCCTATTTTTTATTTTTAATTTTGTTCTTGCAAATATCCGTTGGAGGTCAAAAATGAGCGCAAAAAGAACATCAGGAGCGTTAATGACTTCGTTAGTGCTCCACGGAATCATTGGGCTGATAGCTGGGTTATATTTAGTCAGCCAAACGAAACAGTTTAAAGATTTCGTGGGTGCTGAAGTCCTTCAAGCGAGCGAGCCGCCGAAGCCAGTGGTTCGTAAGCCTGTCATTAAACAAGTTATCAAGCCAACTGTTCCGAGACAAAATACTGTTGTCGTTGAACAAGTTCAAGTACAACCCCGTGTAACCACGGCGTTCGTTGCAAAGTCAAGTTTCCAACCACAGACAGTACTAGAATTTTCAAATCAGGCGGTTAAAGTCGACGCACCCATTAACCCGAATGTCCCAAAAGTCGTTACGCCGAATGCGCCTGTCCCACAAGTTGTGACACACACGGACCTGCCTGTCTCAGACGCCCCTGGTGCTTTGGCATTCTCAGCACCCGTTGCAACCGCCCCCTCTGCGGGCCCCGCGAATATTGGCCGCGGTGTTGCGGGCAGCACTGTGCAGGTAAAAGTCGCATTTGAACGCCCACCCGGTCTTGCAATGGTTGAACATGTCGGTGCAGCTCGGGACGCACTCGGCGATGTTGTTTCAAACATCACGCTCGGTAATGTTGAAGTGCCACCGCTCGCGAAAGGGGAACCGGGTGGCCGTGTTATTGGAAAAGGACGCGATATCCGCGGCGTCTTCCGTTTTACACGTATCCGGCATAGCCTTTCTGATTGGTGGGCAGACGCTTCATCGCTGAACGCCTTGACAAAATGGCTCAATGAACGTACCAAAATTAAGACAGACATGAACGTTGAAGGCGGCGCACTGAAGCTGACAGATGCAAACCTGCTTAAAACACCCTTTGTCTTTATGACAGGACATGATCCTTCACTTACCCGTTCTCGAAATCTACTCGGTAGACAGTATGGCGGTGGTAAGATGGATAACCGGCTCAGCGAAACAGAAGCAGCCGGAATGAGGAAGTACTTGGTTGAAAAAGGCGGTTTCCTCGTCTTTGATGACTGCGGTGTGAACGCACCCGCACAGGCGATGATTCGACTCTTCCTCGCACAGATGCGTTACGTCATGCCTGAACATCAAATTGAGCGGATTGATAACGAGCACGAAGTCTATGATAATTTCTACGAAATGGGCGGTCCCCCCGTCGGTTTCGACATTTTCTGGTGGGGTACACGGCCCCCGAAACAGAACTACCTTGAAGGTATCTCCGTCGGTGAAAAATTGTCGGTTATCGTTGTACGTCGTGACTATATGTGCGCAATGGAGTCTGTGAGCCTCCCCACGCGGAGTGTGCACTACTCACCCGGCGTGTATCGTTTCATGACGAACGTTGTCGTTTACGCGTTAACCCACGGTTCAATTTCCGATTACTCCGGCTATGTGCCTGAAGACACTTTAGCCAAGAAGGAACTCCCGACACGTGCCCCAGAAGCCGCAAAAGTTGGTGGATTTGAATAGGGCATGAGCTTACACTCTTAATTCTATTTTCTGAGGGCGGAGCTTAAGTATCCGCCCTTTCTTTTATCTCCACATTTTACCTCCGAAGTTACAAAACAGACTCACCTATATCATCAGGAGTTTTACGATAAAACGTATACCCCGCCCATTAGATAACCTGAACCCAACAAAAATTTGGATTCCTTACAATATGATGGCGTTTATTCGGAAAAAAGATCGGATTTATTAGCAGGTATTCTCTCATCATACCGCTAACAATCCTATTGGAGGGATAAATGAAACTTGGTGTATCCACTTATTCCTATTGGCATTTCACACCGGAACGCGTGCCTATTGAGCAGGTAATTGAGGCAGCAGCAAAACTTGAACTTGATGGCGTTGAAATCCTCCATCAGCAGATGGAATCCGAAGAGAACCCTTACCTACAAAAACTCAAGCGCCTTGCTTTTATTCATGGCCTGAATCTTTATGCCCTTTCGATTCATCAGGGATTTGTTTTTCCAGATGTACAGACGCGGCAAAAAAACATTAATCACACAATTCGCTGTATACGTTTGGCACATGAGCTCGGTATTCCCGCGATTCGTCTTAACTCAGGACGATGGGGAACCGCCGGTTCTTTTAATGAATTGATGGAAAGAGAAGGCGAAGAATCGACGCTTCCCGGCTATACTGAGGATGAAGCCTTTAACTGGGTTATCGATGCCATTGAGCAGTGTCTCCCGGATGCAGAGAGGTATGGGGTTATCCTTGGACTTGAAAACCATTGGGGGTTGACGTGCACCCCGGAAGGTGTAAATCGTATCGTATCTGCTGTCAATTCAGATTGGTTGAAGGTGACAATGGACTGTGGAAATTTCCTATCCAACCCGTATGAAAAACTGACACAAATTGTTGCTGATACCGTACTTGTACATGCGAAAACCTATTATGGCGGTGGGGAGTGGTATACATTAGAACTTGATTATGCTAAAATATCTGAAATTCTGAATTCTGCTGGATTTCAAGGGTACGTATCGATTGAATTTGAAGGAAAAACGGATGCCCATACCGGGGTATCACAAAGTGTGGAGATGCTCCGTGCCGCGCTCAATCAGAGGTGTTGTGATTTATGAAGTACATCACTATTTTAATGTTATTGTTCATGTTTGGAGGAATAGCTGCAATGGCGGGGACTAGCGAAATGGTTGAAGGAACTCATGCGGCAGAAGTGTGGCGCGCCTTAAAACGTTTACAGACAACTGCCACTGTTCTTCACACCGTTGCCCATCCTGATGATGAAAACGGTTCACTGTTGACATGGCTCAGCCGGGGTAAAGGTGTCAGGACAGGGTTATACTCAATAACGCGCGGGGAAGGTGGCGCCAATCTCATGGGACCCGAACTATTTGATGCATTAGGAATTGTCCGAACCGAAGAGCATCTCATCGCCACCCGCTACTACGGTGTCGAATTATTTTATAGCAGCGCAGTAGACTTTGGCTATTCCAAAAGTTTAGACGAGACACTGGAGAAATGGGATTATCAGATGTTATTGGAGGAGATGGTCCGGTTAATCCGCCAATACCGTCCTGATGTCATCATCTCTCGCTTTCAGGGCAACCGTCAAGATGGACATGGGCACCACCAGGCTTCGGGCGTTGTTACGTTAGAGGCGTTTCGCGCGGCTGGCGACGAAGCCCGTTTTCCTGAACACATTCAGGAAGGACTTCCGCCCTGGCAACCAAAGAAGCTCTACATCACACGTTCCAGATGGACACAGAGTGAGGCAAGCAGCACGGACGCGTCTCTTATAAAAATTGATACGGGCGAGTACGATGCTTTACTCGGGCTTTCCTACCATCAACTTGCACGCAAAGGACTTAGTTATCAACGTTCACAGGGAGCCGGTCAAACGAGTGCATCCAAAGGGGCTTCCTTTGCAGAAGTGAAGTTAGTCGATTCAATATTACCCAAAACCGCATCCGAGAACAGTATTTTTGATGGCTTGGATACTACAATTACCGGCTTAGCGAAACGTGTTAACGCGCCGTCATTAGATGCAGATTTTATTCAGCTTCAACAGAATGTTGATTCCGCGCTGGATTCTTTTGATGCGCGGAAACCCTGGGCTGTCGCCGGAGAGCTTGTCTCTGGCTTAAAAACGACACGCCGTTTAATTGAAAAAATACAAGACGCAGCACTTGATGACGCTACACGTTCCGAGCTACTATTCTTACTCCGGAATAAGGAAGATGAGCTTATCATAGCAGTAAACGCTGCCCTTGGGCTATCCCTCGAAGTCCGGGCGCATGCCACAGATGAAACAGCTGAAAACTTTAGTGTCGCAATTCCGGGTCAAAAATTTTCAATTACCATGCGGCTAGTGAATCCAACGGATGTTGCAACCGCAATTGTTGGGGCAGAGCTACTCACCCCGGAGGGGTGGAATGTGAACCCGGTACAACCTGAATCCGGGAAGAATCAAATCACGCACATGCAGCAAAATGAGCCCGTTTCTATTGAGTTTGAAGTGGAGGTTCCACAATATGCAAGATATACGCAACCGTACTGGACGCGCGCATCCGAGTACTATGATGCGATATACACACTGAAACAGCCGGAATTCCGTTTTCAGCCTTTCGCCCCACCGGAAGTTCACGGTATTCTAACCTACCGAATCGATGGTACTGATTTCACGCTAAAACAACCGGCGGAAACGATATCTATTCAACGGCCTTTGGGAGAAAAAAGACGATTGCTAACGATAGTACCCGCGATAAGTCTGACAGTTTCTCCACAAATTGGGGTTATTCCGGTAAAACCCGGTGAAAATGAGCAACACTTTTCTACAACCGTTGAGATATTAAATAATAGTAAAGAGGAGGCGGAAGGCGTGCTTTCGCTCCACTTGCCTCAAGGGTGGGCTGCTTCCCCGGAATCTATACCGTTTTCTTTCACGCGTGCAGGGGCGAGCCGAACGTTTCGCTTCGATATATCAGCAAAAGGCGTTAAAGCAGGGGAGCGTTACACAATTCAGGCAATTGGGAGATACAACGGCGAAGAATATCGTGCAGGTTATCAGACAATCGAGCATCCTGAACTAGAACCTCGCCATCTATATCGTCTTACCACAAAGACGCTAAACGCCGTTGATGTGAAACTCCCGGAAAATTTGAAAGTGGGATACATTATGGGTGTAGGGGATAAGGTACCGGAGGCATTACGTCAACTGGGCCTTGACTTGCAGATCCTCAACCATGAGCAGCTTCGTACGGGGGATTTGGGCCAATTTGATACGATTCTGGTTGGCATTCGCGCTTATGCTGTTCGCCGTGACATCATCGCCTATAACGGGCGGCTTCTAGACTATGTGCATCATGGTGGTAATCTCATTGTCCAATATCAGACACCCGAATTTGATACTGCCCCTTTTGGCCCCTATCCTTACACAATGGGAAGAAGGCCGGAGGAAGTTTCCGAAGAAGATGCCTCGGTGAGCATTTTGCAACCGGATAACCCAATTTTCCATGTGCCAAATCAAATTACGGCTGCGGACTTTGATGACTGGGTTGAGGAACGCGGTTCAAAATTCTTAGCCGAATGGGACAAAAACTATATCGCCCTACTTTCGTGCAATGATCGAGAACAAGAACCGCAACACGGGGGACTCCTCCAAGCAAAATACGGACAAGGCACATATACCTATGCTGCCTATGCGTTCTACCGTCAACTGCCCGCCGGGGTTGACGGCGCATATCGCCTTTTTGCGAATATGATAAGTCTCGGTAAGTGACAGGTTCTAATTTTTAGCTGACGTCCCACGGGGCTACCTTACCAATGGGCGTCGGTGCAGGAAATCGGCTCTGAACGTCAATAGGTTTTCCTAAATCGGAGGATTCAATTATTCTTTCGCACACTTCCAGGGCGTGCCGCGCTTGCGCGCCGCTACATCGTGGAATGCGTTCATTCCTGATTGCATCTACGAAGTCTACAACCCCTTTACCCCAATCTAAACCCGTATATGCCCCGGGGGGTGAATCTTCATCTGTCCAACTGCTTCCAGGTGTAAATTTTTGGATACCTCTACCATCATCGTGTGCTTGAAGGGAAAATCCACCTGTTGTACCGTGGATTTCATACGGAGGAATACCGGAAGATATCGTGAAACTGTGATAAATGAACCCGTGTGCGCCAGTTTCAAATTCAAGCACAGCAAATCCGTGGTCCTTCTCAGTTACCTGAAACTCGGTGCCTTGTCGCGTCCCTTGGTGTAACATCCGTTTTGGGATAGCCACCCGCGCGAAGCCATGGACAGTTTTAACAGGCCCAATCATTGTTGTCATCGCCGTTAGTGGGTACGGGGCCACATCACGAAAAGGACCGGCATGCATCAAAAATGCATCGGCGTTTGGATGCCAATGCTCCAAAGGCCCTCCAAAATTGCCGATAGCAGAAATTACCTCGCCAATTTCTCCAGCACGAATCCGTTTCCATACGTTCTGTTGAACATAACCCAGGATTGCTGAGGGGGCACACGCCAATTTTAAACCCATTGCCTCTGCTGTTTCCACCAGTTCATTTGCTTCATCGGTGCGGATGGAAATCGGTTTTTCAGAATAGACATGCTTCCCGGCTTTTAGTGCCGCCAAGGAAACGGAATAGTGAGAGATATGGATAGTTAAATTAACAATCGCTTCTACATTTGGGTCATTCAGAACTTCATCAAGTGACTTGTAGACGCGGCCACCATTTTTTTTCGCCAAGGAGACAGCCCGCGCCTCCTCCTCGTCACAGTAGCCAATGAGTTCAATTCGATGCGGGTACGCTGCGCAACGTGGCTGATACCCGCCGGCTGCAATCATGCCGCAGCCTACAATAACAGTCCGAAGTGGAGTTGAGTCGGACATGATACTTTCTCCTTCTCATGTATCAATTTTGCCAAAAGTATAACACGGGCATAGAGAAAGTGAAATAGGGTGGTGCCTAAACGATTCCGGTTGTTACAAAACCTCAGTTACAGCGTCATTACAATTGACATATCAAAAAAAATTGGCTATACTTTAGTGTGATTCATGCAAAACACAAAGGTGAATCTCTTTATCGAGTTAAAATGTACGTTGATATATATATATATAACAGCGTTGAGAAAAAAAACGATTCATCGTAAAATGTTAAGACATAATGGAGGCGCTGCGGTAAATGAAGATGATAAAACCCAATCAGCCGGTGCACAGCGCATTTTGCGTGATTGCGTCTCTGACACTCTTAGGCTGTACGGTTTCCCGTGATGCGACACAAGTGTCAGACTATAATCGATTCGCTATCAAAGCAGCAGAGGTAGGGTTGTGGAACGAAGCAATCTTTCGCTGGAAACAGGTGCTCGTCATTGACGCTGAAAATTCGAAAGCATACAACAACCTTGGAGTTGCTTACGAGGCACTGGGTGAAACCGAAGAAGCCGTTTCGTGCTATCAGCGGGCTGCCGAAATTGCGCCAGACAATCAATACTACAGACTCAACTACAGGCGGTGTCGTATACACATCCGTCGAAGCCAAAAAGTTGATGGGGATGAGGATGTGCCCCCTCCTAGAAAAGGAACGTTTCCATAGCGCGAAGAGGTTAATACCAAAAATGGGAAATAAAAAAAGCATTCACAACCTCACGGATTACGTCGTCATATTGGTAGCAATAGTCTTTTGCGGGTGTAGCTCGGCTGTCACCCGTATCTCTATCCCGGTCAAAGTGCAATCAGAGATTGATATTGCCCGGTATTCGAATTTCGTTGTGTTGCCATTTGTCAATGCAGAACAGGGTGACAAGCCTTCCGAGCTTGGTGAGGACATCGCTGCGATTCTCCGGCGTGGTTTAAGGCGAAACGTCCAGGTTACCGATAAAGAAAATGTGCATCCATACAATTTCGATGTCGTTAGCACGCAAGAAACCGCACGAATGCTTACGAGAGAAGTCGTCACCAAAGAATGGCTATCCGATACGGAACGCTTACGACAGCTTGGGCGTTACTTTGAAGTGAAAGGACTTATTATTGGAACGTATAAGTTTGACTCAGATAGCCGCCCTAGAAGATATTATGGGGAACGTTATTCCGCCCGACGTCAAAGATACGTGATGAGTTACCAAGACTATATGCAGAAAACCTATTTTCTTACACTCCGCATCTTGATTATTGATGTCGAAAGCGAAGACGCGGCTAGCGTTGTTGTTTGGGATGAGGCCTATCGACGCAGTACCGCTGAAGCCCATACCCTTGGTTCCTTTATCTTTTCTCAGGCCGGACCACAAGCGAACACTGCGAAAGAACTCAGCAGACGTGCCGTTGCCGAATTTACGCGAAGAATTTCACCACATTACGAACGCGAGGATAGGTACCTGTTCAAGTGAATTTCCGTATAAAACCGGCCGCATAATAGGCTTGCTTTCTCGTTTTTCGGGCGTATACACCCTTTTCCATCAGCTGCTGGTGCTCACCTAGAAATCTGCATTTCGGAGGTTTGATTTAACATGATAATTACACGCAATAAAGGTATGAGCCAAAACGTCCCTAGCGAGGCGGGCACCGGAACGCCCATGTTAAATGGGTCTGATCGGTTCAGGCAACAGATTATCCTGTTCCTCTTTATGACACTCATTCAGGCAATACCGTGTTGGGCACAAGGGTTTGGAAAAAATAAGATTACTGGCCAGCGTTTTGATTGGCATATTCATCGGACTGAGCATTTTGACATTCACTACTATCCGAGTGAGGCTAAGCTTGTGCCGATAATGGCGGATATTGCCGAGGAAGCCTACGAAAAACATAGCGAAGATTTTGAACATGAATTGCGGGATAGAACACCGCTTATCCTTTACAAATCGCATAAAGATTTTCAGGAAACAAATATTATCCTCCAAGAGCTCCACGAAGGCATTGGCGGGTTCGCTGAGCTCTTTAAACATCGCGTCGTTATCCCGTTTACCGGCTCCCTGGAAGCGTTTCGCGAAGTCATATTCCATGAACTCATCCATGTTTTTCAGTACGATATTATCTACCAAAAACCACACATGCGCATTTATAGCGGGGAATTTCTTTACTCGCCCCCTGTCTGGTTTATCGAAGGGATGGCCGACTACTTCGCCGAAGATAATGATGCAATAGGCGAGATGGTGCTTCGCGATGCCAGCATCAATAATGGTATCATCCCCTTAACGCAATTGGAGAATTTCAACCGCCTCCGCTCCCCTTATGTAGGATATAAGATGGGCCAGCTCGCCGTGGCTTACCTGTGTGAAACTTACGGACGGGAAAAAATCGCTGAAATTATGCAAGAGTTGCGCGAGAGCCGCACAAAAAACTTAGACAGGGCATTCACAGAGGTACTCGGTGTCACGCTTGAAGATTTTGATAAAGCCTGGAGGCAAAAAGTCCGAGAACGCTACTGGCCATTAATCCAGCACCGGAAACTGCCAGAACTCGTAGCAAAAAATTTGACCGAAAAAGCACGATATTCCCATAATATAAAGCCTGTTTGGGGGCCGAGTGGCGATATTATCGCATACGTCACCGGGAATGATGGCTTTCTGGAGATTGTGCTCATCTCAGCGAAGACTGGGGAACGCATCGAACGACTCACGAAAAGGTTCTTTCGCAGCAAATACGAAGACATCCGGACAGACTTCAGCGGATTTGGGAGAAGCATCGCCTGGGCACCCGATGGCGACAAAATCGCGTTTGTTGCTAAGCATCACGATGCAAACTATCTGATTGAAGTTAATATCTTGACAGAAGAACTCACACATTACTATAAACTTGATTTTGATAACGTGACTAGCCCGGATTACGATGGACAGGGCAAACGGATAGTTTTCTCCGCATTAGCAGATGCGCAAACAGAGCTCTATATTATTGAATTAAGTAACGGGAACGTCATGCCACTCACATCAGACGTTTTTCACGATACGCATCCTTCTTGGCACCCGACGCGGGACGAGATTGTATACGCCTCTGAACGCGGCGGGAAGAACCGCCTCGTTCAGATTAAGGCAGTAAAGGAGAAATTAATCGCTGTTAAGACACCGCCTCAGCTCTTAACAGATGGAACTTTCAATGCGACGAGCCCAACCTGGAGCCCGGATGGAGAAGCAATCCTCTTCTGCGCGGATTTGGAAGGGGTTTACGATGTATACAAAATGCAACCCGTCCCAAATTTGGAAGATACCACGCAGCAAGAGAAAACTGACTGGCAGCTAATCCGTTTAACCGGCATGATGACAGGCTGTTTCAACCCAAGTTTGTCCCCAGATGGCAGGAATCTCCTATTCAGTGCATATCAGAACGGAAAATACGATGTCTATCTGATGGAAACCGAAAAAATCGTTGAAGAAAAGGTTGACTTACAAGTTGGCGCAGTGGTACAATCCGATAATGCTTCCATTTCCCCGTTACACTGGTACGAAGAAACCGCGGATGACGAGGCACGGAATTATCGGATTGCGAAGCGGAAGTACAGTACAAAATCTTCGTTTGCCCTAGATGCAATCTTTCCTAATTTCAGCATGGGGGCGGATGGACTGCTACGGAGCACCGTGCAAATTATCGGTAGCGATATGTTGGGGAACCACCGTTTTGGGGTTACCGTCATGAACCAATCTTCTTATCTCGCGCCCGATTTCATTGCGCAGTACGGGTTGTTGACACACAGAGCGGATATCGGGGCCAGTGTTTACAATTACCATGAATACCATATTTTCGGGCAGCTCCAAAGTCGACGCGGCGTTTTACAACGGATTACCGGCATCGGCGGATATCTGAGTTACCCTTATGATAGATATCATCGACTCGACATCGGGCTATCAATGCGCACCATGCCGTTTTCATTTAACTTTCAGACGAGTCGACAGCTTGACCCTTATGATAATAGAGGGCTCCTGTCACTCGGTTCCGTCGCTTTCGTAGGAGATACAACGATGTGGCGGGAATTTTACCCCTACACCGGTTCACGCTATCGATTTGAGGTTGAACGCGCGTTTAAATCCGTTGGAAGCGAACTATCTTTCACGAACGTCGTTTTTGACGCACGCCGGTACTTCAGCATTAGCCGCCGCTCCACCGTTGCACTTCGACTGCTACTCGGCGGCAGTTTTGGCGTCGATAAAAACCTCTTCTATATTGGAGGAATTGACACATTAAGGGGCTATAACTACGAAGACTTTGTCGGTTCACGAATCGGATTGCTCAACGCAGAAATTCGTATACCTTTCATAGATATCCTCCATTTCGCTTGGCCGATTCAATGGACGCTTGGCGGAATACGTAGCATTATTTTTGCAGATATTGGCGGTACATGGTCAGATTGGAAATATGGACCGGAGAACCCCTTCCGCATCTTTGCGAGGGGAATTGGCGATGAATCTCGATTAAGACTCGATGATGTGAAAGCTTCAATTGGCGTCGGACTTCGACTACAAATTGGACTGCTTTCTATCGATTTTGCCGCCGCCAGAAACACAGATCTAACTGAATTAGAGCCAGGTTTTAAATACCACGTAGGACTCGGACAAGCATTTTAAAGGAGTGCTATACTTTTAGAGGGAAAAATGGATTCACGCACGAAACGATTTTTTATTACAATTGTCATTCTCGCCATCCTCGGTGGGCTGGGTGCCATCTGGATAAATATTTATCCAGATTTTCTATGGTTTGAGATGCTCGATTACCTTGACGTTTATACCAAGATACTGTACAACAAAATTCTTGTCGGAACGATTGTTGGAATTGTCTATTTAGCGATTCTCGTGGTGAACCTTGCCCTGGTATATCGATTCACCCCAGCGCAACTCAGTCCCGCTTTTATGGGCGGAACAGCCTCCGGAGGCCCCGATGTCAATACTCGCAGGCTAATTTACGGTGGGCTCATGGTGCTAGCTGTCCTCTTCAGTCTCCTCATGGGATATACCGCGAGCGACAGGTGGGAAGTCTATCTCCGTTATATGCACGCGGAAGGCCTGGATTTCCGGACAGCGACACCGATAGTTGTAGACGGTGCGCTTAATTCAGCTGAAATTCCGGTACCTACATCTGAGTTAGAGGCAAAGAATATCAAAGTCGGCGATGACATCGTCGTACAAGTCAATGAAACCAGTCAGACAGCGCGCGTTGAAGCCGTTCTTGAAAACGGTATCCGGCTTAATACACCGGTTCAGATAGAGAATGGCCAAAAAGCAGTGTTCACTACTTCCACCCGTGACCCAATTTTCGGTAAGCCTATCACCTACTATGTCTTCAAAATGCCCTTAGAACGGTATGTTATCGGTACATTCTTCGGCATTCTCTTTTTGATGACAGTCCTTTCTACGGTTATCTACTTTTTCCATGGATTAATCACAGGCGATACGAATCAGTTACGGTTTCAGCCGACGCCTGCAGTTAAAACACATCTTTTTCTTCTTGTTGCCTTGACACTCGTGTTTCGTGCCTGGAACTATCGCTTTGCGATGTTTGACCTGTTGTATACCTCAAACGAGGTGGTGCGTGGCGGGGGTGGCTATGCTGCGATGCATGCACGGCTACCTGTATTGCAAATTTTACAGGTTCTGACAGGCGTCTGTGCTCTGATTTTTGTGATTAGCATCTTCTTACGCCGGAGTCGATTCGCATTCGGCGGACTCGCCGTCTTTCTAATTGCCGGTTTACTCGGACAGCTCTACCCACTGATGATACAGACATGGCGTGTGGAACCTAGAAAACAGGATTTAGAGGCGAAATTTATTAACTATAACATTAAGGCTACCCTGCAAGCGTACAACTTGGAGGATAACACTGTCACGGAGGAGGAATATCCGCTCACAGAGGAGCTAGTGTATGATGATATAACCGGCGCGGAAAACGCGCCTGTCCTCAATAGCATCCGGCTCTGGGACTGGCGGCCTTTGAGAAGAACATTTCGGCAGTTACAAGAGTTACGCTCACAGTATGACTTTTTTGATGTTGACATTGACAGGTACGCGGTTAACGATGAGATTAGGCAGGTTATGTTGTCCGCACGTGAACTCAATATCAATGAACTCCCCACGGAAATCAGAAATGATTGGTATAAGCAAACGTACACCTATACGCATGGGTATGGGGCGGTGCTGAGTCCCGTGAATGAAATTGATAACGGAAAACCGAACATGTACATCCGGGGGTTGCCACCAATCGGCTATGAATCAGAGTGGCCACATAGATTCGACGAAACCCCCGGGCCGCGTATCTATTACGGGGAACGGACTGACCGGTATATCATCGTGCATCCAGAGCGTCGCCAGGGCTTGGAATTCGATTATCCGCAAGAGGGACAACAATACGCCGAGTATGCTTACCAAGGAAAGGGCGGCGTCCCCCTCAGTTCTTTCTGGCGAAAACTTGTCTACATGTTGAAGTTTGATAACCAGCTCAACTTCATCTTACCTGGGGAAATTACATCCACGAGCCGTGTACTTTATGAACGGAATATAAAAGCGCGGGTTCATAAAATCGCGCCCTTCCTCCGGTACGACGGTGACCCTTACATTATCATCCATAAGGGACGGCTCGTCTGGATGATTGATGCCTACACCGTCACGCACCGCTATCCTTATTCGGTTTCAATGCAGAAGGTTACCGAGGCCGGCGTACGACAAGTCGCGAGAACGCGGAGAGACGCTGAACCGTGGGGAAACTACATCCGGAATTCTGTGAAAGTCGTTGTTGATGCTTACGATGGCAACGTCGATTTTTACATGATGGAGCAGGAGCAGGATCCGATTGTCGCCTGCTACGCGAAAATCTTTCCAAAGCTTTTCAAATCATTTCAGGAGATGCCCGCTGAATTGAAGGCGCATATCCGATATCCGATAGGGATGTTCCTAATCCAAGCGCAGGTATACCGGGATTATCACATGAAAGACCCGGTAACGTTTTACGCCGGGGAAGATCAGTGGGAAATTGGAAGGGAACTCTATGATAACACGGATACACAGCAGCGACAGGCTGTACCACAGCAGACAAGCCCATTCGCACCTCAACGTCCTGTCGTTCAAAGGGCGCCATCAAACGTTCAAGCTGTAGAACCTTATTATGTTGTTATCCGGCTGCCAGGTGAAGATAGCGCCGAATTTGTGCTCATGTTACCGTTCACCCCACGAAACAAACCGAACCTCACCGCATGGTTAGCCGCGCGATGTGATGGGGCGCAATACGGGCAGCTTCTTGTCTACCGGTTCCCAAAAGCAGAATTAGTTTCTGGGCCGATGCAGGTTGAGAACTTCATCAGCCAAGAACCTGAAATCTCACAGCAAATCAGTCTATGGAACACGCAAGGCTCACGGGTGCTTCGTGGCAATTTGTTAATTCTCCCGATGAATAACTCGCTCCTCTACGTTGAACCTATCTATATCCAGTCTGAAGATGAAAAGACAGCCATTCCGGAATTGAGACGGGTTGTTGTCGGGTATAAAGAAAATGTGGTGTGGGGCGAGACGCTTGACGAGGCACTTCTCAAGATGTTTGGGCGAACGACGCGCCGCGCAACCGGAACCCCGGAATCGGCCGGCGTAGAGAACTTGAGCGGGCTGGGCACATCACCGACGGAAGAACAAACTGGAGAAAACTCTGTTTCCCAATTGATTGAACAGGCAAATCGCTATTTTAATCAGGCACAAACAGCACAACGCACAGGGCAATGGGCGGAATATGGCCGCTCCATTGAACGTTTAGAAGAAACCTTGAGGCAACTTGGGGAAACTGCGGAAGAAAAAAGGAGGTGAAATGATGGCATTAGATTGGAAACCGCGGCACAGGGATATGATTATCGGAGATATTCCATGGCTCGCCCGAATTACCGATAAGGCGAATGCCAAACTACAAGGCATCATCGGCGATTATATCTACCCGTGACCGCAGGACCAGATGTTCCTGGAGGAACACGAAATTACCGCTGAAGAATTTGTAGAAATGGTGAAAAATAATCCCTCGGATGAGGAGATGATTGCCGCGATAAAAATAATCAGCGGCTAGCTGGATAGCCCCGGGGCGGGGTTGGCTTTTGAATTGCACTAACCCCGCCTCCTTACTTACTCCGAATACCGTGAAGATGAAAATAAAAGAATATCGTCAGCAGATTAACGAAATTGATGACAGGATTTTAACCCTATTGCAAAAACGGGCGGAAATTTCTAAGCATGTCGGTGCTGTAAAAGCAGAAACCGGCGTGGCAAATGTTTATGTCCCGCATCGGCATCAGGAAGTCATTAAACGCATCAAAGCAAACAACCACGGTATCCTTCCGGATGCTGCCGTGGAGGCAATCTGGACTGAAATTTTGTCTACTTCGAGGGCATTACAAGCACTCGAACGTGTCGCTTTCCTCGGCCCCATGGGGAGTTTTGGACACCTCGCGTGTTTATGCCATTTTGGCGCCGCTGTTGAACTAGTTCCGGTTCACCCCCAAACCTCTATCTTCACCGAGATAGAAGCCGGGCGGGCCGACTATGGCGTCGTCGCGATTCAAAATTCTGTACAAGGCACCGTCCGGGATGTACTAGAACGGTTCCAAGCAACACCTTTGCAGATTTGTGCCGAAATATTCCAGCCCATAAAACAGCATCTGCTTTCAAAATCGCCACTTACCGAAATTCGCCGTATCTATTCGCATCCACAACCCTTTGCACAGTGCCGAATCTGGTTAAATCAATTTATGAAATCCGTTGAAGAAATTGAAGTTGTTAGTACCTCTGTTGCTGCACAACGCGCAGCGAAGGAACCAGAAACGGCCGCAATTGCTAGCAAACTTGCCAGCGAGATTTATGAAGTACCGATAGCTGCCCAATCCATTATGAATGAATCGAATAATACGACACGTTTCTTTGTCATCGGGAAACAAAAAACAGAACCTTGCGGCGAAGATTTGACATCACTCTTCTTCTCAATTCGGGATAAAGTTGGGGCACTGTATCAGGTACTCGGAATCTTAAAGAAACATCAGTTGAATATGAGTTACCTAGAATCTTTACCGTCACGGACGGAACCATGGGAGTATATTTTCTTCGTTGAGATGGGTGGGCATGTAGCCGATGAAAACGTACAATCTGCTCTTGAACAACTTGACGTTTCGTGTCAAAGTGTCAAAATCCTCGGTTCCTACCCACGCGGCACCTTCCCATAGTCATGATGACGTTAACACAGAAAATTCAGGCACGTGCACACGAATTGGGATTTGAGCTTGTCGGAATTACGCCAGCAGAACGGAGTGAAACAATCCAGCGTTACCGGGTTTGGATTGAAAATGGATATGCTGGAAAAATGGACTATCTTAAAAAGCACATGCTGCTGAAAGAAGAACCAAGGAGGCTCTTCGCGGAGGCCCGCTCCATTATTAGCCTAGCCATAAACTATTACACAGGGGAGCTCCCAGAAAAAATGGTGCGTGACGCGGGACGTGGACAAATCTCCCGATATGCCTGGGGCGACGATTATCACGATGTCATTAGAGAACGACTTTTACACCTCGTCGCATTTATTAAGCGAACTGCCGGGGCGGAAACGGAAACCCGGATTTGTGTGGATACTGCCCCAATTTTGGAAAGGGAATATGCACAAAAAGCGGGACTCGGTTGGCTCGGTAAAAATACGAACCTGATTCATTGGCGTTCGGGTTCCTGGTATTTCCTCGCCGAAGTCATTATCAATGTTGAGCTCCACGCCACAACAGGAGCTGTTCGAGGAAGCTGCGGGACTTGCACACGGTGTATTGAGGCATGTCCAACCGATGCCATTCTTGAACCGAATGTGCTTGATTCTCGCCGGTGCATCTCCTATCTGACAATTGAACTTAAAGGAAGTATTCCGAAAGAATTTCGCCCGAAAATGGGCAACTTAATCTTTGGATGCGATATCTGCCAAGAAGTTTGTCCATGGAACAACAAAGCCGTGACGACAACGGAGCCCGGCTTTCAGCCGCGGGAAGAAAACAGGGCGCCCACGTTGCTGTCGCTCATCAATATGTCGAAAACTGGCTTTAATAAAAGGTTTAAAGGCAGCCCTATCAAACGGGCCAAACGCCGAGGATTCTTACGTAATGTTCTCGTTGCTATTGGCAATTGGGGTACACGCACTGCGCTGCCCGCACTCAAAATCGCCCTCACGGATGATGAAGCTTTGATTCGGAGCCACGCCGCTTGGGCGATTGGAAACATCGGTGGGGATACTGCCAAACAAATATTACAAACACGGTTGATGCTGGAGGATGAACCTGAGGTGATTGCTGAACTGAAAGCGGCACTTGAGGTTGTGAACTGAATCAGCTGAGACAGGCATCTCGTAGGTACCACTCATCACGTTTAAATCGGTAAAATGTGGAGGTAGAAATGCGTCAAGGAACAATCGCACAACAATTTTCCGTGCCAGGCGCGGGGACAAACGGGCTCGCATGTCAAGGAAAAGCTATCTGGAGTGTTGAGGGCGGCGGGCCACTCCATAAAATTGATGCCAAAACTGGAGAGGTGCAAACCACTTTATCACCACCCTACCCGGGGGGCGCCGGCTTAGAATGGGATGGGCAGCATCTCTGGTACAACAGTATCTGGCAACAAACCTTTTATAAACTCACAATACCCGAATTAGAAGTCGCTGCCAGCTTCCAATCCCCCGGGGAGGGGCCGCACGGATTGGCCTGGGATGGAACGCACTTGTGGAGTGTGGATATGAACACGCAGCAGTTTGTCAAGCAATGTCCAAAGACAGGGAAAATCCTTCACACACTCAAAACACCGGGCGGACGGGCCCACGGGCTCGCCTGGGACGGGGAAGCACTTTGGAATGCCGACACAAACGAACATGTCGTTTACCGAATTCATTCCGAATCAGGCGAGATTCTTGATGCTGTCTCTTGCCCGAGTGAACCACATGGACTCACCTGGGATGGCACCCATTTGTGGTACGGCGATGATAAAGGACAGATGCTCTGCAAACTAACTTTTCCGCCGGGATAGCATAGGAGGAATCGGTGAATAGACTACAGTTATTGCTCATCATCACTTTATTCCTAGGAGCCGCTTGGATACAAGGCAGCAACGCCGATAGAGTCCAACTTACCACGAGTGCCGCAGTCGTAAATGATAACCTTGGTGCAAGTGTAAGTATCAGCGGCGATTACGCAATCATCGGCGTACCCAAGGATGATACCGATAATGGGAGAAATGCCGGCTCAATCCAAATCTTTTTTCGGAGTGAAACCGGATGGGTGCAACATCAAAAACTGCACGCCAGTGATGCCACACAAGGCGACGAATTCGGAACAACGCTGGCGATGGATGGAGATTACGTTGTTGTTGGCGCACCACGGAAAACAGGGATTGGAAGACGTTCGGGCGCAGCGTACGTCTTTACCAGGCGCGGGCTTGAATGGGTTGAGGACGCAAAGCTGCTCGCGTCCGATGAGAATAGAGGCGACTACTTTGGAATTTCGGTTGCAATCGATGGAGATACCGTCCTAGTCGGCGCACATCGCTCAAATGAACCCGATGCCGACGCCGGGGCTGTCTATGTTTTTGAACGCACCGGCACGAATTGGAACCAAGCCGCACGCCTCAATGCGCCGGACCCAGACAAATTCGCCTATTTCGGGTTTTCGGTTGGAATAGATGAAGATACCGCTATCATCGGCGCCACCCGGGATGATGAAGCTGGGGAAGATGCAGGAGCCGCATACATTTTTGTACGAAATCAATTCGACTGGACGTTTCAGGCGAAACTTTTTGGGAACAATACAAAATCGGAAGATAATTTTGGATACGCAGTAGATGTGGACGGCGACTTCGCAATCGCAAGCTCACCCAAAAACAATGGGGAAGGCGCGGCTTACATCTATGAACGCCAGGGCATTGAGTGGAAACAAAAAAGAAACCGGGTCCGAAAGCGAATGGTACCCATGGATAAGGAAGGCGCAACCGCTTTCGGGGTTTCTGTCGCCATCCAAGGCGAAATCGCTGTCATTGGGGCAACAGGTGGGATTGTCGGCGAGGAACCTGTTGGTGCCGTCTATATTTTTTCTTATACCTATCCACCATTCTGGAACCAGGAGGCAAAACTCGTCGCAGGTACACGGACTGCGGGTGATGCGCTCGGATTCTCTGTCGCGATTAATGACAACGCGGTAATCGCAGGGGCACCGAAGCATAGTGCAGGGGGACTCGCGTCCGGAGCAGCTTCTATTTTCCGGCGAGGAGAAGAGGACAGCTGGGTTGAAACCGTACAATTGAGCGATGGGGACACGGCATCCGAGGAACAGTTCGGGATATCCGTCGCGATTAGTGGAAATGTGGCCATTTCAGGCGCGCAGCAAGATGATAGCACTGCCCCAAACGCGGGGGCCGTCTACGTTTTTGAACGACGCGGGAGCCTTTGGTTACAACGCGCAAAAATCGTCGCTGACGACGCAAAAGCCGGTGACCTGTTTGGAAGTGCCGTCGCACTCAGCGGCGACACCGCTGTCATTGGGGCAATCGGCGTCGATGACGCGGGGCCAGAAGCCGGCGCCGCGTACGTTTTTATACGCGTCGACGCTGACGAATGGGCACAACAGGCAAAACTCACCGGCGCAGATATCGGAATTTTTGACAGATTTGGAAAAGCCATTGCTCTTCATGATAACACCGCTATCGTTGGAGTCGCCGGAAAGGATGAAGGCGCGGAAGATTCCGGCGCCGCTTATGTCTTTATCCGAAACGGAACGAATTGGACGCAACAAGCGAAACTTACCCATTCCGATGCTGTACCCGGAGACAGATTTGGGTTCTCTGTCTCTGTTACCGGGGATAACATTCTTATCGGCGCACCCTTGAGCAACACGGCCGGGCCTGATTCTGGGGCAGCTTACCTCTTTACCCGCAACGGGCTCTCATGGAACGAGGAATTCAAACTGATTCCTAACGATACCGGGGTAGGGGATGCGTTTGGGTATGCCGTGGAACTGGACGAAAATACGGCGATTATTGGAGCACCAAAAGAAGACAGGCGTGAAGAAGATATGGGGGCAGCCTACATCTACGTCAAAACACAGGCGGGTTGGGTACAACAGGCGAAATTAATCGCAACGGAAAGCAGCGCCGGGGATGAATTTGGCGCCGCAGTCGCTATCCACGAAAATACAGCCATCGTTGGCGCCTGGAGAGATGATGAACCCCTCAGCGAAGGCGTTGACGCAACAGCGAACATTGACAAAGGCGCCGCATACGCGTTTTTACGGGAAGATCTCTCTTGGGTGCAGAAACGCCGAATTACCGCCAGCCAGGCGAATCGCGCTGACCTGTTCGGGGCATCAGTAGATATCAAAGGCGCCTTTGCAATCATCGGCGCCGCTGGGAATGATACCGCCGGCGATAATTCCGGCGCCGCATTTATCTATAATCCAATCGACCTCGGCTTCCTCTCCGCGGACGTCCCCTTTTCGGTGGAACCCTCATTTCACACACTGAGCACTTTTGGCAATATTAAACAGACAACCGTCTTCCAAAACTATCCGAATCCGTTTAACCCTGAAACCTGGTTCCCATACAATTTGGCACAGAAAGCGGGCGTTACCGTGTACATCTACGATGTAAACGGACGACTTGTACGCCGATTGGATATCGGAATACAAGAACCAGGCAGTTATCGGAGTCAGAAGAAAGCAGTACATTGGGATGGCAGAGATGAATTTGGCGCTTCCGTTGCCAGCGGCATCTATTTTTACACATTTAACGTTCATCCGCTTCATGCAAGCAGCGCTGAACTTCAAATCACACGACGAATGTTCATTGTCAAGTGAACCGAATTATTCCCAACGCGCCCAGACGTTCGGGGTAACATAGCCCTCGTCCAGGTAAGGGTCTTCCCCCGCAATCAGGGTAACACCGCGATAGTTGCGTTCTCCCTTCCAGCCTAACCACGACGCGGTTGTGCAGTAGTGACTTACGAGAATGCGCCGAAAACCGGGGCTCCGGTTCTTTTTCGAACGGTGTAAAAGGTAGCCGTTAAAAAAGAGAGCACTGCCCGCTGCCATTTCAATCGGAATCTCGGCGCTATCATCGAAACCGACGGCTTCATGGCAACTATCAAATTCGTGACGTTTATTGTGTGGATGCCTGTCGTAAATGACACCTAAGCGGTGACTGTTAGGCAATACCCAGAGACAGCCATTTTCAATTGTCGCATCATCTAACGTAATCCAGACACCGATGAGCGACCTGTCGCGTGTCGGAATGGGGTGTTCATCCTGATGCCAAGGGTTACCATTATGCCCCGGGGCCTTGCTTAGCATCATCGACTGCATGCACTTGACGCCGCCCTCCCAAAACGGAATGTGCGCACCCACAATTTTTTCTAGCACTTCACAAATTTTAGGATGCTTTGTGTAATAGCGCACAAGTGGACTAAAGACGTGTGGCTCGCCGACACACATAATCCTATCTAACACTTCAGTTTCGCCCACATCCGCCGGCATCGGTGGAATTGATTCGCACCCGTAGTCACCGCGAAAGATTTTTAGCATTTCCGCCTTTAACGCCTCACATTCTTCTGCAGTAATCAGATTCGGCAGCATCAGATATCCATCATTGATGTATGATTTTACCCAAACGTGAGCGTATTCGTTTCCTTGCATTTTCAATTTCCTCTAAAATCCCTATAGGTATTTTCTGTGAATAGGGGTGTTCCTTGAGATGAAACGGCTGCATCTATTCCGCCCGGATAATCCGCCACGTCTCTTCTTCGTTGGCTAAAACCAAAGTCAATTTCCCTGATTTCTGCTGAACCTTGCCATCCGTTTTTGAACGATACTGCAGCGTATAAAAACCCGTTACAATCGCCGTATCATCGGCAATGTTTGGATGAATGTCGATTTTTGTGAGCGTCATATCAATCTGATGATACATCTCAAAAAATTGGGATGCCTTCGTTTGCACGTCTTGATACTTCCGGCCATTAGAAAAGTATGCGGTTGAAAAAGAAGCCATCACCTGCTCAAGGTTTCCAGTATCGTACCCCAATTCGTACAGATTTAAAACGCGCCGTATCGTTTCCTCAGGCGTGGGTTCGCCTACTTCCTCGCTGGCTTGGATTTCCATCGGCACAGAATTCCCGATGGATTCCGTCGGCATGCCTTGTGCCATCTGTTTGAGTGTGTATACTTCCGGGGCGGTATACCCCCAGATTTCTAATTCCATGACACGCGCGACACCTTTTACTTCGTAAACAGGGCGTTTTCCCGCCATGTGTTGATAATTGCGCACGGTATCATTTGAGGAGACGGGGACGAGTCGCACTTTATTTGCAATCAGTCGCCGCTTGATTTCATGAATGCGTCTCCCTTTCGTATTATTCCTAGCAGTATACTGCTTATCTTTCGTGTCGCCTGATGGAATTAACCCCCACCCCGTCCCGTGCCAGTACTCAATCCGGTAGTCTTTAAGCCCGAATTGCGTCGCGGGGTACTGCGCAGCGTCAATCGTCCACACAACAATACGACGAATATCAACCGATTTCGCGAGTTCAACGAGGATATAAGGACGTTTGTTCAAATCTGAAGTGCGGAGATGTTCTAAACTGCACCCCCAGCCGCTGCCTTCATCCCACGTTTCAGAGTTCGTGTCGCCATCAATTACCTCGCCCGGAAGGTGGTTCTCTACCGATTGGGAGGCGCTAGCGGTGGCGCCATTCCGGCTTAGCGCGAAATTAATAAAAGGCGGCGCCGGTTCAAGAAAATGGGCTTGTAACGTTTCTGATTTACAACCGAGCACAGAAAGTAAAAGCATAAGAGATAAAGATACACGGTACATCGTTAACCTCCTTTTCATCTAAAAATCCACAGCCATTTTTCACGGGGGTGTTTCCAGGTTTTGCAGTTCTTTTACGGGGTTACCAGTTTTTCTATCTGGTGAAATTCAAGATAAGCTTGTTATCTTAACACCGCTAATCGGCCGAGCGTCTCGACTTTCTCTTCACGCATCACAGCCCGAATTCTATAAAAATAGATACCGTTGGCGAGTGGAACGCCATCTGAATCCCGGGCATCCCAGAAAAACTCGTTATAACCTTCATTAACAGGAATGTCTGTCAAGACGTTGATGCTTCGCCCGGAAGTGGTGTAAATGGCAATCTTACCTTCATCCGCATCAAGTGTTAGCTGATAAGTGAACGTGGTTTCTCGCTTGAAAGGGTTCGGGTAGTTGTGCACTGCCCAGATTCGGAAGGGCGTTTCCTCGGGCGAGAACGCTTCTTCATACTTTCGGAGGTGCTGGTAATCAAAATTGGTAAGCCAGGCAACTTCTGCGTTTAAAGTGGCTAGCAGTTCTGCCTCAATTGTCTGATGTGAGTATCCAAAGAGCGGTACAAATTCCTCAATCCCTTTGAGATGCGGTTGCATCGATTTTGAAAATTCGACGGCACTGTTCAATTTCGCGCGGAGGACGTTTTCGATGCCCGATTCATATCCAAGCACGATGGCTTCAACCAGCTTCGCTCGGCTTTCAAAAAGCAAAACCCACAATTCCATGATGTGCATCGCGTCCTGCATATCTTCAGCGGCTTCAACGTTGAAGGGTTTGGCGACGTCACTGGCATTTCGCATCTGATTTGCGGCTTGTTGTTGGGGTGCCAAGAGCTCCGTAAACCGGTTCACGGCGTTTTTTGCGATTTCCAGTTCAGGAATTGCGAGTGTGTTCTCGACGGCACGCCGGCCGATTATCGCCCAAAATCGGGTTGCCAGCCCCGCAGAACCGCTGCCGTATGCACCGCCTACGGTGAGAGAGCCGGCATAATCTGAGAAGTAACTCGCTAGGCTCCAGCCGTTAATTCGCAGCGCATTGAGCATAATGGGGCCCGCTTCCGCGCCGTATCGCGCGACAAGTTCGTTATGCAAGAATTCAAAGCTATCAAGCTCAATATCCCAATTCAGACGCGCGCTTACAAGCCTGTCGAGGTATCCTAACCCTTGCGTTGCCCCTTGCACAGTAAAACCGCTCAAGCCAATAACGTTTGGGTTGTTTGCAAGCTGGCGTACGCCCTGCGTAAACATGTCGGTTTCCAGCATCCACAACGGCATCACCTCTTCCACTTCGTGCGATAGCACAATAAAGCGATGTCCCATCTCACCGAGGGCGTTAACCTGTGGAATCGGTAAGCCGGCATCGACGACTGGCTCCCCATCGGCGCCCCATTTCCGGGAAAAAATTGTCCCTTTTGGCAACCGCCGCGCGTAAGCCCCGGAGGCATCCTTCAACCAGCTGCTGTCATACCCGGATATATAAAACTTGAAATCCGGCCGCACCTCCCGCGCCGCGTTGATAATCGTAAAATAGACTTCCCATAATTTGTCTTGGCCGGCTTCAGTCCTATCACCACAATCCGGGCAATCACATGCGCGCGTTTCATGGCCCCAGGAACGGAGGTGAAAGCCCGCTAGCCCTGAATAGGTGCTCACAATCTCCTGAACTAACTGCTTCGCGAGTAAATGAAATTCCGGTTTTGTCCAGCAGAACGGGCGATAGGAAACCTCGTTTCGCGAGGCACCGTACAGCACCGCCGGCCCTAATACGTCCGGGCGCTGTTGAATCAACGCTTCTGTCGGCTCCCCCGTCACATACATAAACAGATAAGCGTCAATGCCACGCCGTTTGAGTGCATTGAACCGGGCCTGGAGCCCCTGAATCCGTTCTAACCGTTGCGGACGAGGTTCATCTTGCAACGTTTCAAAAGCTGGGGTGTCTACATATTTGAAGGCTGTTCCGAATCCATCCTCGATGCCGGTGCCACTCCAAACCCCTTCTCCGCCACTCATATTAATACGGTGGCGCGCAAGCCAATCCGGCTCCACTATCTCTAACACAGCCCGCACCGGATAGAAAGGACTCGATACCTCATCCATGAACGGCAAAAGCAGGGCCGGCGTTTGACGAACCGATAACTCCGGATGCACAGGCGATAGTCCTGTCAGCGCCGTGATGCAGCCTTCAATCAAACCGTAGGCGCCATAGATAACGCCACGCGGGGTAGCACCCGTGACAACGATAACCGTTTCCCCGACAAGCTCAACCGTTTGAATACGGTAACCGTCATCGCCCAGCGTTTCCGCTAACGGGACCCGCGCATCAGACAAGAACCTTGCAATCGCCGGATGTGAATCCGGCGTACCTAGCAGTATCACCGTTGGCGTGGTTGTCTCCTCGCGGTTTGTCTGGATAGCTAATTCCGCCCCTGTGAATTGATGAATAAAGCGACGGACTTCCGACGCAGCAAACTTTTCTTGTTCAGAGGCATTCGCCCCGATTTGTAACGTCGCACGCGGTTCACCCGATACAACTATCGGTACCTCGCCTCTCCCTATCACAGGGAATAGCATCAAGAAACTGAAGACAACGGTAACAATTTTTACACCGCGGCTTCGCATCGCCAGTTTCTGCATGGACATCCCCTCCAGTCTTATCGACTTATGGTAAGCTCAGTGCTCGTGCGTCAGTTCAAATCCTGAAAAGTAGATAGCACAAAGCGTTAGCACAAAGCCTACTAGCAGCATCACTTTAGCCATTTTGCTCAAGCCTTCACGGCCAGGCAAGTAACCCCCACGAAAACCTTCCACCACAATGTGCAGCAACGTGCCAACAGCAAAGGCTGTCAGATACTCTGTTAATTCCCCCAAGGGGCCACGAAGAAACTGCTCTCCTAATAACGCACCTAGAACCGGGCCTAACATGAACGGGAGAAGTTGCGCAAGCCGACGAATCCAAGCGGAATCACGGAGCATCGCAACGCCAAGGAGGATGGATATAGGTAAACGGTGAATTAATATCGCAGAGGCTAATACAGAACCCCACGCTGATTCCTTCGCAGCGATTACCAAGTTGAACCCATCCGCTAGTGAGTGAATCGATAAACCGATGAGGGCTATGTTAACGCTCCAGAAATTTCGATTGCCGGAACGGGCATCCCTACCTGAACCACCCCGCTCTTTACTGTCTAAACGCGGGGTGATGTACTCCAGGCCCAAAATTAACAGAAATCCACCCCACATGATTAAGATTGTGGCATACCCGTACTCCATATAAAGTGGCAGCATCAGCATTAAAATGATACCAAGCACCGCACCAGACGTTAAACCGAAAACAGTGCTAAAATGGTTTTGCCGCGCACGCGAAATAAACGCAATGCCTACCCCTAGCGGAACCGCTACGACAGCTAGGGTTAAATAAATTATGAGCATATCATGCAATATAACAGAAGTTCGCTTGCAATGCAAACGGAATTATGATAGAATTCACTCTCGACCGGAAATGCGCTTCGGAACACAATCCGGCCTTTCGTTTAAAGCAGCAACCCTATTCCCAGAAACACCGGGTTCGGAATACAATCGCTGTCAAAACCGGCGTGATGCTATCTTAAATCAATGACTTAAACCGGAATATCAACTTTTCAACAAATCGTAGTACTGAGAAAATCGAATCTCTATGCGAAAAATAACAGAAATCATCGGCAAAGCCCGGAAGGCGGAAGAGCCTGAGGGAAAACCGAATAATGCTAACGCACTCACCCCGTGGCACCAGGTTAGCCCACCAAACCATGAGCTTACACACGGAACTTTTGAGGTAGCCGAATTCGCAGCAAACTTGCAGCGAGTCTATACGGGAGAAGCTAGCGCGACAGGAGACGGCAATCCCGCCGCTTTTTTCAATCAGACTTATCTAACTGACGGCATACGGACGTTGCTGTTCAATGCCCTAAAGCGACTCACTGGAAACGGCGGCGAACCGGTAATTCAGACGAAAACTGGGTTCGGTGGCGGAAAAACGCACACCCTCATCGCACTTTATCACCTTGTCAACAGCATTGATGAATTTACCCAGGAAACCACCGATAGCCGATTTAACCGGACACGCAAGGAAATTCTCTCCATGATAAACGAATCCGGCTGGCAACCGGAAACCGCCGTGGAACCGAAAATCGCCGTCCTTGTCGGTACCGCCCTCGCACCAACAGAAGAAACCGTGACGAAAGAAACCGGGGCGCCGTTGAATACCTTATGGGGAGTGATGGCTTACCAACTCGGCGGGCAAGCCGCGTACAATCTGATAGAGAAGGCAGCCAGACGACAAGATTCAGCGCCACTCGGCAACCAACTTCAGCTACTCTTTAAACACATTGGACCTTGTGTCATCCTCATCGACGAAATTCTACCCTATATGCGCAACCTGCCGGAAAACATACTCGGGGCTAACTACTCATTTATCCAGGCACTCACCGAATCTGTCCAAAGAACAGATAACGTCCTCCTTGTCATAACCCTCCCAGATAGCCGAATTGAGATAGGGGGAGAGAAGGGGCAAAGGGTCCTTGACACGCTTGAACATTACCTCGGGCGAATTGAAGCCATATGGAAACCCTTGGAACTTGATGAGGCTTTTGAGGTAGTCCGGCGAAGACTCTTTGGAAATGAAATTGACACAGCCGAACGCGACAGAACCTGTGAGGCTTTTAGCAAGATTTATAAAAGAGCGAAAAAGGACTTTCCGAGTGGCGTTCATGAGCAACGCTATCTTCAACGCATGAAAGCATGCTATCCAATCCATCCCGAAATTTTCGACCGGCTTCACGATGACTGGTCCACGCTTACCGGATTTCAGCGCACCCGCGGCGTACTACGCCTCATGGCCATCTGTATCGGAAGACTCTATCAGCGAAGAGATGACGCCCCACTCATCATGCCCGCATCCTTACCCCTTGATGATGGAAAACTCGCCGCCGAATTTGAAAAATTCCTGCCAGCCGGAAAATGGGGCACCGTCCTCGCAGAAGCCGACAAGGACGGCTCACGCGTGGACTTAATTGACCAAGAGCAGCCTCGCTTTGCTAAATTAGGGGGCGCCGCAAGACGTATCGCACGAACCGTCTTTCTCGGCAGCTGCCCAAGCGGCGCTATTAAAGGGATAGATGAACAGCAAATTTGCCTCGGCGCCATGCAACCCGGACACCAACGCTCAACCTACATCGAAGCACTCAACCAAATGACGGGGAACCTCTACTATTTATATAGTGAGCATAACCGCTATTATTTTCACACCGAAGAAAATCTTAACAAGGTTGCGGTTGACAGGGCAGATGAACTCACCGACGATGACATCAACCAACAGATTCAGCGTGAAATTCAGGAGGCTGTCGGAAAACGAACAGCCGGCGTTATTGTCTGTCCCGATGAAGAAGAGACAATTCTAGATACTCAACAACTCCGCTTGATTATCCTACACCCCAATAATGCACTACCCAGCCGAGCCGCAGAAACCGATACCGCAACAAAAACCGCATTAAACATGCTGCAGCACCACGGAAATACCGAACGCATCAATAGGAATACACTGCTCTTTTTGGCAGCAAAAACCGACGAAATCCGAACGCTCAGAAATAGTGTCCGAAACGCCATTGCATGGAAATCCATTACACAAGGCGAACGACGAATACAAAAACTCACAGGCGAAAGACTCAAGCAAGCACAAGCCGAAATACGAAAAGCAGACGAGGAAATACGACGCGCAATACCTAAAGCATACAGATGGGCAATCGCACCTACACAGCTCGAACCGCAAAGAAATCAATTCGCGATGTTAACAACTGAGGTAACACACATGTTAGAGGACGGAGACATCGTGAAAAACGCATTTGAAACCTTCGAGAGGAAAGACGCTGTTATTAAATACGAAGAACCTGAATTGCTCAATCAACTCTTGAAACAATACGTCTGGAACACCGAAGAACATATTAACATTAACGACTTATGGAACATGAGCACTCAGTTCGTCTATATGCGCAGACTCTCAAACCGTGCAGTGCTCATTGACTGTATCAAAAGAGGAATTCAAAAAGGTACCTTCGGATACGCCACTGCTTTTGATCAAGAACGACAAGAATACCGAGATACCTACTTCGCACAAAACGTACCCGCCGTTGAGATGAACGGCCTAATCCTTAAACCTGAAATCGCTAGACAGAAACCTTCGCTCTCTTTAGATGCACTCACACCTATATTAAAAGAAAACGTTTGGGATAACGGACACGAACACATTGACATACAAACGCTCTGGAGCATAATGCCGGAGCACGTTGAAGAAAAAGAGGTGAAACAGCAAGCCTTGATGGACTGCATTGAGCAAGGCGTACGACAAGGACACTTTGGATACGCCACCGGGTACCAGCAACGAACGTACCACGAACTCCTCTTTCGAGAACAGATACCGCCAGATACCATCACCCTCGATGGGCTAATCGTCGCACCAAAACACGCATCCGAACCAGTTTACACTAAAGCCGGCCCTAAATTTATCGTCGCACGGAAAACCGTGGTGGGCGAACTCTCCCTTGACGAGATTAACGAACTTCGCCAAGAAATTATTGAACCACTCGCCGCCGGGGCAGACGAAGTTACCGTAGAAATTAAAATCACCGCAAATAGCAAGGACGGGTTCTCCCAAAACGTAGAACGCTCCGTGAAGGAAAACGGCGTTCAACTCGACGTTGAAGTGAATACCTATAGTGAATAGAGGAACCGGACCCACGTGAATCAGCCTACCCCATACCGGAAGAAGCTCATTGAAGTCGATTTACCGTTGGATGCCATCAATCGCGAATCCGCGCGCGAGAAATCGGTATGGAACGGGCATCCTGCCGCACTCCATCGGTACTGGGCACGCCGGCCGCTGGCGACATGCCGCGCCGTCATCTTTAGCACACTGGTGGATGAACCCTCGGCGTGTCCAGAGGAGTTTCCTACCGAATCGGAACAGAAAGCAGAGCGGGGAAGGCTCCACGCCCTCATTGGGGAACTCGTCCTATGGAAAAACAGCAACAACGAATCCCTTCTCGCTAAGGCGCGTTATGAAATTGCGCGTTCCGTCGCGCGCTCCCACGGCGAAATTGCCCCCACGGAAGCCGCCGACGTCTTACAATACTTAGCAGAGAAAACCCCACCCCTCCGTGACATTTTTTGTGGAGGCGGCTCCATCCCACTGGAGGCACAACGACTGGGACTCCGGGCTGTCGCATCCGACCTCAACCCGATTGCCGTCCTGATTAACAAGGCGATGATAGAGATACCTCACCCGTACCGTGATAAGCCACCCGTGAATCCTGACGCGGCTCTGACGCGGATGTTCGGCAGCACCGATAGGAGAAGGGAACGGGTACCGTGGCGAGGTACCACGGGTTTAGCAGACGACATCCGTTACTATGGACGGTGGATGCGTGAAGCCGCATACCGACGCATTGGGCATCTCTACCCGAAAGCCAAAACACCGGATGGCGCCGAGGCGACTGTTTACGCCTGGCTCTGGGTGCGTACGGTGCCGTGCGCAAATGCTGCGTGTCAGCTCCCGATGCCCCTAATCAAGACGTTTCAAATCTCTAAGAAAAAAAATAAGAATCCGTACTGGGTCCGGCCCGTTGTAGACAGGGTGGCAAAAACGCTGTCCTTCATTGTGCAAGAACATGACACCGGCGTCCCGAAAAAAGGGACTGTCGGCCGGAACGGTGCCGTCTGCGTTGCCTGTGGCAATCCCGTCACGTTGGAATATGTCCGAAAGCAGGCACGGGCGGGAAAGATGTCGGAAACCATGATGGCAGTGGTGGTTGAAGGCGAGGGGGGGAATCTCTTTTTGTCTCCGACGGATGCGCACATCCGGAGCGCACAGGCCGCAGAACCCGCTTGGACGCCGAAGGGCAGGCTATCGGCGCAATCGGCGGCGGGTAACTTGCAAAATTACGGCATTACGCACTGGCATCAGCTGTTCACACAACGCCAATTGCAGGCGCTAGCGACGTTTAGCGATGTGTTAGTCGAGGTTCGCACCCGCATTTTAGACGATGGGGCAGCCGATGCTTACGCCGACGCGCTTCGCACCTATCTCGCTTTTGCGCTTTCTCGAACCGCCGATGGGCATTCTCGCCACACACTCTGGCACAATTCTAATCACCGGGTTCGAGCAGTCTTCGCCCGCCAATTCATTGAGATGCCATGGGACTTCCCTGAAGCAAACCCGTTTTCTAGTTCCAGTCAAAACTGGATGTTACAGATTGAGTGTGTTGCAAGGGCTGTCACCAATCTCCCTGTGTCAGCGAACGTCGCTACCGCATCGCAAGCAGACGCGACGAGCCGAAAGTATGCATTCGATAGCCAAATTATCGTTACGGACCCGCCGTACTACGATAACATCGGCTATGCCGATTTATCCGATTTTTTCTACACCTGGCTGCGGCCCGCGCTTCGCGACATCTATCCCGAGCTGTTCTGGGGCATGAGTACACCCAAAGACGAAGAGATGATTGCGAATAAATTGCGTTTTGAAAATTCTCATACCCGTTTTGAGGAATTGATGGAAAAGACGCTGGTGCGGATACGACAGGATTGCACGCACGGGTTTCCTGTATCCCTCTTTTATGCCTACAAACAACAAGAAAAGGTCCGGAACGGCAGGAGCTCTACGGGGTGGGAAACGATGCTCACCGCTGTCGTGAATGCAGGGTTTCAGATAGTCGGCACGTGGCCGATGCGCACCGAACTAAGCACACGATTAAACGCTTTACAGGCTAATGCGCTAGCCTCTTCTATCGTGTTGGTGTGCCGTCCGCGTCCGGACACGGCATCGAGCATTGGGCTGGGCGGCTTCCTGTCTGCGCTCCGGAATGAGATGCCGTCAGCGCTGACTAGGCTGACAGAGGATGCGCATATCGCGCCTGTGGATTTGTCACAAGCGGCAATTGGCCCGGGCATGGAGATTTATTCGCGGTACAAAAGCATCAAAACGGAGCGCGATGGTACCCTTGTCGATGTGTCCGTGCAGGAGGCGTTGATTGCCATCAACGATGAGATTGACAGGTACCACGCGGCGCAGGAGGGCGAGTTCGAACGGCATACCCGTTTTTGTCTCGTCTGGTTTAAACAACACGGTTTTTCGTCAGGTGATTACGGGGATGCGGAGACGTTAGCGAAAGCAAACGGTGTCGGGATATCGGCAATGCAAGGGCGCGTGCTAACTGCTGAAAGGGGACGGGTGCAGCTGTTCCGTCCTGCGGCTTATGATGGGAAGCTTCCAAGCGTCGGTGATTCTGGTTTGGGAGTCACAACGTGGGAGGCGTGCCATCTGATGGCATATCACCTCAACTCTAACAATGAGGCGGGTAGGGATGTCCCCGGTGCTGCGGATGTTGGGCGGAAAATGCGGCAGGGTGCCGCGTCAGCTCCGGTTGCCTCGGTAGAGCGCCTGGCGCGTATCCTCTATAGCCACTACGATAGGGGCGGGGATTCTGCTCATGCGGTGCTTTTCAATAATCTGGTGACATCGTGGGAATCAATTGAGAGCCGGATGGAAGAAGAAGAGCAATTGAGCACCGATATGGAAGTAGAACCGTATCGATGAACCTATCTCACTCCTCGTATCCATCGCTTTTTCGCGTGAAATATCAGCTGGAGCAGAAACGTGAGCTATTTAGGCATGAAGCGGTTTTGCGGCTGCCGAAGGGGCGTTTTGGCCTTTACGCGTTCTGGCTCCTGACCGGTTCGGGTGAAGAGGGAGATGTGGCGTATGAGCCACTCTATGTGGGTGAGTCGACTACGTGTATTCGTCGGCGCTTACTGCAGCATCTTTCGCATGAAGAGAACCCCGGGCTCCGAAGCGAACTTCGTCTTTTCGGCGAGTTTTGCTACTTCTCGACTGCATTCACCGAAGCTCGTGAGGAGACACTGGCGTTAGAAACGGCGCTGATTCGGGAGTGGCAGCCGGCGACAAATCGTAATAAGCGCCGTCAATGAAGACGTCTCGGTTTCGTTTTCGTATCTCCTTTTTCTCTTGCATTCGCAGCGAATGTTGCTTAGAATGAGACATCAATTCAATTTTCTGTATTTGCTGGGCTTAACGTTCTGTGAAAGTTAGGTAATGCTATGTAGCGTTAACGTTGTCTCCGGCGAGTGCATCTAACGTGTGAGGGAGTGCTAAGATGACTATTCGAGTGGGTATCATTGGTACAGGTGGTATTTCGCGTGCTCACCGGAGGGCGTATGAGAAAGCGGGTGGGTTTGAGCTGGTAGCGGTGTGCGATATTCTTCAGAGTAAGGCCCGCCAAGCCGCGGAAGAGTGGGGTGTACCTCAAAAACACGTCTTCAGAAGTTATAACAAGATGCTTGAAATGGACGAGATTGACACGGTGAGTGTCTGTACGTACAATCAAGGGCATCGCCGGCCGACGGTTGCGGCGTTGAATGCGGGTAAGCACGTTTTCTGCGAGAAACCGATGGCGGCGACACTAACGGATGCAACAGCGATGATGCGGGCGGCGAAAGCATCGGGAAAAATCTTGCAAATCGGTCTGCACAGCACGTTTAACCCGCGGCTCCAATTTGCGAAGAAGGTGGTTGATGCGGGGCTCCTTGGTGACATCTACTACTCCGAATCCGCGGGGTGTCGTCGTCGTGGCAATCCGGGGCACACGTTTATCTATAAAAAGACAGCCGGTGCCGGGGCGACGGTTGATATCGGTGTTTACAACATGCATAATTCCTTGTATGCCATGGGGTATCCAAAGCCGGTGCGTGTTTCAGCCATCACGGAGGATTATATTTCTCAGCAAGAGCCGAGGTGGCGCGGGATTATGGATGTAGAGGAGTTTGGTGCGGCGTGGGTGCGATTCGAAAACGGCGGTGTCATGGTTTTTAAGGTATCGTGGGCGGTTCACCAAGACTCCCTCGGCGGCAATTTTTGCCTGGGTAAAGAGGCCGGCATCTCTTTAGACGGCCCGGTTGTATATGCGGACGCGTACCCGGATGAACTGAGGAAGCTAGTCGCGGCTGAAGGGCTTACCGCCGCGCCGGAGCCACCTGAGGGGATGACAACCATCCGTTTTGGTGGATTTCCGGAGGTTGACGTCTGGGAGGCGCAGATGACAGCGTTCCGTGAAGCCGTCAAATCGGATGGCCCGTCCCCGATACCGCCGGAGGGTGTCCTCCTGACAAATGTCATCATGGACGGAATTTTCCGTTCCCATGAATCCGGTAAAGAGGTTTCGGTGCGGGTACCTGAAATTTAACGTTTCGTTATGCGCGTGCGCTACAACGGTAACGTCATGGGCTTGCCGGTATCTGAAGAGCGATAGGCAGCCTCCGCGAGTTCAATGCCGGCGCGCCCAATGCGCCCGTGTGTTGTCGGTACTGCTTCACCCGCAATGCATTCCAACCAGTGCGCAATACTCGCGCCCTTAGCTGCCATCGCCCAATACCGTCGTTCACGTTGCGCGGGGTGGATATTGCGGTAGGTGTCATCATCCGGTACAGGGGCGATAAACTCTTCTGCCGTGGGCATATCGTGTGTTTTCCAACGGAGGCGGTGTTGGATAAGCGTTGCGGAGCCTCTGCTAGTAATAAGCCCGTTGCCACTATTCCCAATTTCGGCTACCCAGCTTTTAATCATCATTCCAACACCGCCATTTTTGAATCGAACGGTGAGCACGGCGTTGTTTTCGACGGCTTTCTGCTGAGCAGGATATGTGCCGCCGAGCGGTACATGGCTGGTGACGCCGTAGACGGAATCAGCCGTTCCGTAGAGCCAGAGCCAGATATCGAGGTGATGGATGGCTTGTTCGACAAGCATGCCCCCGGATTCGGCCTTGGTCAAGGCACCCACTGCCTAAAGGCAGGGGCTTGTGCTTCGTAGCGACTGCGGTTTTCCAAGCGTCCACCGTCTTATTATCGCTCCACAGAGGGACAACAAGCAGCCCTCAAAATGTTAATCGCCGCGTTGATGTCTCTGTCGTGGTGGGAACCACACTCAGGACACGTCCACTGCCTGTCAGAAAGAGAAAGTTTTTCGTTGTGATGTCCACAATCCGAACACGGCTTCGTTGTCGGTGTCCATTGTCCAACTTGACGGAACTCACGATGATGTTTGAAACACTTGAACTTCAGAATCTCAACAAACTGCCCGAAGCAAAGGTCCGAGACTTTCCGGCCCCAGAGGCGTTTCATGCCCTCAAGGTTCAGCGTCTCGGTAGCGATAAGGTCAAACCTTCTACACAGGTCGGTGGCAAGCTTCCAATGCCAATCTTTGCGTTGGTTAGAGATGTACCGATACAATCGCGCAAGCGCGCGAAGACACCGCCACCAGTTGCCAGAACCTTTGACTTTCCGCGAAAGACTTTTGTAGCCTTTGCGAAGTTCTGTCAAGGCGTGTTTCAAGAATTGTGGCGATTGTATTTTCTCGCCCGTGTTCAACGTTAAAAATGCGTCCTTCAGTCCGAAGTCTGCACCTACACTTTCACCCGTAGCAGACAGCACTTCTTTGGAGGTATCATCCGTCACGACAGAAAGCCAATAGTTTCCAGCATTGTCGCGAAGATTTTGGATGTACTTCACATTCCCTTTCCATTTGCGATGATGATGGAAAGAGAACCAGCGTTTGTTGAACTTAAATTTTTGTGCGTCTTCGTCCCATGCTTTGAAAGAGAGGCGGACACGTCCTTCTTCAAGGAGATAACCACTTTGAAACTTTGCAGAACGATATTTTCCGCGTTTCTTATATTTCGGACGCCCGACGCCGGGGATGTCAAAAAATCTTTCAAAAGCAATGTGGAGGCGTATGATTACCGCGTCAAGTGTATCACGAGGTATCCAAGCCCAGTGTTTTTTTGTGCGTTTCAGCAAGTTTGTCAAATGCGGTTGCAAGCGTAGGGCGAAACCGCCGTTTCGCGGAAACGTCCGGCATATTTACCGTATCTACGATAATAGCGGTTCTCAAGCTTGAGAAAGTGATTGTGAACATCGCACAAGTCATCAAGCATATTGCCAAGACGCTTATTTTTCGGATGTTTGCGTATCTGATATTTATACGTCCGGCGCGCGTGTTTTTGTTTTTTATTGCTTTGGCAAGCATCTGGCTTGCTACCTTTTTTCGCCATCGGTTTTCACGTATCACGTTTTTAACCCCTATAGAACGGTATAAGGTTCTAACCTACGAAGTGGGTAGGCAGACACGTTACCAAGCGGCAACGCTTCGTATGTCTGCCAACGTGATACTATCATGATACAGCATTTTTGATAGAAAATCAAACCTTTTTTCGACACAATACAGGAGCGGGCATTCCTCCCCGAGCGAAAGCAGCGGGGTATCCTGCCCGAAGATACAATGAATAAGCTCCTTTTGCTTGTATTGAGCGCTCACGTCTTTTTGTGTCGTAGTGTCGGTGGTGGGGTTTCATCCTGTAGGAGTGCAAGCGCTTCAGCGATGATTTCATGTTGTAACCGCGGGTTATCCGCTTCTCCGAGTGGATGTCCAAATGGATAGGGCACGAGCAGGGCCCGCGGCAGTTTCACCTTCTTTGCGATGTGCTTCACCAGCGCAATCGAGACAGTGGAGATACCGATTTCTTCAACGGCACGTTGTATCAATCCTACAGACTGATTGCACAAAGTTCAGAAAGGGGTTAGGAAGACAACGTTGACGCCGTCAGTTATCAGCTGCCTGGCAACTTCCGGCGCGGTTTCTGCAATCAGCCGTCGGGGTTGCGGAATGGAACCCATGAAGCTGAAATGCCTATGGTTGAGCGCCGCGATGGTGCCACTGTTTTCGAGTTCCCGAAACCTATCCAACGGAAAAACGAGGTTGACATCGAATGTTCTTCCGTTCTCCTGGTAAATCTCCGTTTTATGCGCGTGACAAAGCGTTTCGGTTGCGACGCTTTTAGGAATCTCACGATACGAAACATCGCCTCTTCTCACTGTTCCATCAAAGGGGTGTTGCTCAGGCGTATGGAGTCCCGCTGTCGTAATGAGCGCAATGCGGCACCGATTCAACGGTAGCTGCAGTGGGGTGTACGGGGTTGTATCAAAACGTTTATAACGATAGCTGAGCATAAATAGCCGGGATGTGAGTTTCAGTTCCTTGAAAGTTGCCATGTCTCTCCGTTATGGGTATATCATGTCGGGTTCATCGGCGGTATTTATCATATCAGCCATTGGCGAAAATCAGGCGTTTCCGGTGTTTGGATGGAAGTTGTATCGTTTCGCCTGTGAGCCCGCTCTCAATTGTAGCGAATCCGAGTTCGTTAACGGCGGTATACTCATCCCGCGCGCAATCAGGGAGGGCACCCCCGTCAAGAAAGTCGGTAATTTGCTGATAAGCCACCTTGAAAGGGCTTGCGTTTTCGGGAAACCCGAGTGTGGTGGTGTCAATCCGTTTGCCTTCTACCTGCACAACTGTCTGAGTATAGAAGCCTGCGTTCACAGTCCCTTTACTGCCGAGGATATCAACAGAGAACGCGCCACGTGCGCCATGGTTTCCTACGTGGTGCCCTACTGTACCACTTTTAAATCGAATCGTAGCACCGACAATTGCGGGTTCCGGTTCGTATGGGGCCGGCACGTTTCCGCCCCCTGCGACGAAACCTGTCACCGAAATTGGGGCGTACCCCGCGAATTGGCAAATCATGTCTGTTGTGTGGATAGCAAATGAGAGTATGCCGCCACCGCAGTAGCCAATAACGGTTTGTACTTCCCCGATAAGTCCATCTCGGATAAGGGATTGCAGGTGAATGAGGTGCGGCCCCCAATGCCGGGTATAATCGACAATAATCGGTATCCCCTTTGCGTCGGCGCCGGCTGTCATTGCATCGACTTCTTCTAGTGAACATCCGGCGGGTTTTTCAAGAAAAATTGCCTTGATATCCGCCTTCAAAACGTTTTGCATCACTTGATAATGATGGGGGCCACGTACACAAACCGCCACGATATCCAAATTCTCATTTTCAAGCATCTCCACGTCGGTTTCATAGTAGTTGATGGTGTTAGCCGGAAATGCGGGCGCCCACGTTTGTTGGAATTCGGTTTGGCGTTCAGGGGACATGTCGGCGACTGCCGCCAGTTCAGTTGTTTGACAAAAACGGATGCCGCCTACGTGGCAATACGGATACGGTTCATCAGGATTTGAATAGCGCGAAGCAATATTGCCTAAGCCGATAATACCGACACGATACATTAGGACTGCTCCTTCTGTTTTCAAATTGTGCAGGAAAATATAACATAAAACGAGGTGATTTGTCAAGCGAATTCGGGATGCGACGTAAATCTATTGACGTCCCTCCGTTTTTTGGGTTATAATTGTATGGCAATTATGGAGCGGATTTATCAAATGACGTTAAGTGAGCACGCGTTAGTAACGGAGACGAATCTATGTCGGCAAAAAATTTGAAACAGCGAATTCGCGATGGGGAGCATGTTTACGGCGCTTCTGTCTCAATGATGACACCCCGTGATAATCTTGTCAAAAGAGTGGAGGACGGTGGTTACGATTTCGTTGCGGTGGATAGCCAACATTCTGCATTTAGTGAAGCTCAGCTTGTTGCTTTCTGTGATATGGCAGATGAGTTGGATATCCCCGTCAATTTTCGGATTAAACACACACGAAATGCGTATCTCATCGGTAACTATCTAGACTTGGGGCCTTCTGGGATTGAGGTACCCCAGGTGGAACTAGAATCAACGGTGAATGAATCCGTGTCTGCCTTTTACTACCCGCAGCAGGGCATCCGCAGTTGGGGTGGTGGTGCGAGAAAAAATTCATCGGGGCGGGAACGCCTTGAATACGCCGACTGGTGGAATAATTACGGTGTGCTCTGGATGCAAATTGAATCAATTGAGGCGGTAACGCATGCGGGGAGACTCGCGAAACTGGGGGTTGACTGTCTCTCCTTCGGGCCCGCGGATTTGACGTTCAGTATTGAAAGCCATCCTCATCACGCGCTCCAGACAGTGGATGCTTGTGTCGCCTACGTTGCGAAAGCGTTAGAGGGAAATCCGACGGCTGTCTGCTTTAGAAACGGCAATCCGGGCACCCGTGAAAAATACGCGGATATGGGTGTTACTGTGTTTTTAGAATAGAAAAGATGAACTATGCGCTCGTAAGTACCGCGATTGCGGCCGCTCCCGGAGAGATTTCCCGGAAGAAATTGCGTGATGGTACGCGCCTGTTAGCAAAAATGGCGCACAAATACGGTATCCCAGTAACTTGGGCATGCACGACGGAGTCGGCTAGATTTTTAGCGAAGGATATCACCGCGTGGAAGACAGGATATGGTGATGAACCGTTGCTCATGTTAGATATTAAGCCTTTCTGGGAGGCAAATTGTGGAACTGAAGGGAGTGATGATTTTAACAATCGCCTGAACACGCCGGCTAGTACCCAGGCGATTGCGGCACATCTCGTTGAAACGCGACAGAAGTTGCCTAAGTTTGTTAACTCCGAATGGGATAAACTCAAACGCGTCATTCCTAATGCAGCGCCAGTTGTTGCAGGGGCGGCGTGGAAACATCACCTGCTGCTGCACGCCCTGGAGAAAACACAGTTTAAGGGGTTATGGGGGTACGGGCACGCGGATACCGAAACTGATACCGGATGCCCATTTGGCTGCTTTTATCCATCCGCAGAACAGCATAATTTCAGCGCACCGGCAACAGCAGGAATTGTCGGGCTCCCTTACCTTTCATCCGTTTCTCGGAAAAATGACTGCCTTAATCTTCGCGCTGCGCTATTAGAAGGCATGCGAAGTTACGATGTCTATGTGGAGAATAGAGCATGGAACCGTTGGCTAGGCTATGTGCAACATATTAACGCCCTTGAAGTTAGTGAATTAGGCTCAGAAATGCTGGAACGATTGGATGCTTATTTTTCGCACGTGGCCCGCGGCGATACCACAAAACTTTTACCATTATCTGAAATGGTTACGGATTACCAGAAAAATTGCCGGCAAACCGAACCAACCTGCGTCGTTGTGAATCCCGTGGCAGGTGCGAAGCCCCCACAGAACGGAACAGCGGTATCTACAGGAAAGGAGGTAACATTTTTTTATTACGATGCAACCTGTTATCTCACGTTTACCGGAGGTACCATGGAGCCGGTTGACATGAAAAACTATATCTCACACCCAATACCGGATGCTCCGGCTGTACCACAAAGCATCGAATATCATCTGCCAAAGCCGGAACGGTTTTCGACGCGAAGGCATCGCTCACGATTGCACTTCACCTTTACGATTCAATCTACGAAGACGATGCCTTACGGGGTAGTGCTTTGGGGTGACTATGGCGGTTTGCGTTTAGCCGCATCTAACGCGGAGACAGTCACCTGGATAGGCACGCACCTATTGTTTGTACGAATTGCATTACAACCCGGCAACAATGATTTTGAAATCATTTTAACGATTTAAATTCTTTAAATTGTCCCGATAACGTTCGGATAGTGAGGGGGAATCTCATGGCACAATTGCATCAAAATCTTACGATAAAAACGCTGATAGCACGAGGCAAAGATAAAAAATGGAAAAAGTTTTAGGCTTAAAATGTCGCGAATGTGAACGGAAATATCCGAAGTTGCCACTTCACGTTTGCGAATTCTGTTTTGGCCCACTAGAAGTGGACTATAATTACGAAATGATTCAAAAATCTATCTCAAGGCGCTCAATTGAGCAAGGGCCTGAAAGTCTATGGCGATATATCGAACTCCTCCCTATCGACGGGGAACCGACAGACGGGCTTCATTCCGGCATGACGCCGTTAATTCATGCAAAAAATCTCGGTGATGCGCTTGGTGTGAAACAGCTCTATATCAAGGATGACTCGGTTTGTTACCCCACGCTCTCTTTCAAAGACCGGGTTGTCGCGATAGCGCTAAGCAAAGCGAAGGAATTCGATTTTGGCACGGTATCGTGCGCTTCTACAGGCAACTTGGCAAATTCGGTTGCCGCCCATGCCGCAATTGCGAATTTAAATTGCTACATCTTTATCCCCGCGGATTTGGAGCTAGGGAAAGTTGTTGCATCGCTGGTTTACGCCCCAACCGTTGTCGGTATCATGGGGACGTACGACGAGGTAAACCGGCTGTGCAGTGAAATCGCAGGTCTCTATCCGTGGGCTTTTGTCAATATTAATATCCGTCCATTCTATGCGGAAGGTTCTAAAACGCTCTGTTTTGAGTTAATCGAGCAGCTCGGTTGGGAGACACCTCACCACATTATTGCGCCCGCGGCGGGTGGCTCGCTTATCACAAAAATTGGCAAGGCCCTGAAGGAATTCCATCTATTGGGCCTAATAGATAAACCGTTCACCAAGATTCACGTTGCGCAGGCGGAAGGATGCGGGCCGATTGTCACCGCGCTTAAAGAAGATAGTGATTTTGTCAAACCCGTCAAACCGCATACTATCGCGAAATCGTTAGCCATTGGCAACCCTGCCGACGGTATCTATGCAGCAAATACGGTACGTGAATCGAGGGGCATGGGTGAGCATACCACCGATGACGAAATTATTGAGGCGATGCAGCTCCTCGCGTCCACAGAAGGGATTTTCACGGAAACGGCGGGCGGCGTGACACTCGCTGCCGCGAAGAAACTGATTGAGCGCGGGTGCATCGGGCCTGATGAGCGCGTCGTCGTGGCTATCACCGGCAATGGGATTAAAACGGTGGAAGCGCTTGAGAACAAAACCGATGAACCTCACAGCATCGCCCCACAACTGAACGCCTTTCGAAAACTGATGTCTAAACTTGAAGGGACTCCCTTAACAATCCCAAGCCTTTAGGCTTCGGGTCCAACCGAGCTAACTCGTGCTGGCGTCAAAAAAAGCGTTGAGCTTATCTAAAAAATGTGTGATATTATATTAAGGTTGTACTTCCAAAAGACTTCGTGAGGCGTTTGGACACCTGAAATCCGGCTTGCCGTGTCTTTGGACACGCTCAACGTTCATATTTTCGGGTGGGAGTGTATCCCTAGTCAAAGCATATATCGAGGAGCAAACGCGTGTCTAAATCCAAGAAAGAATACCGAACCTATATTTTAGCGAAAGTCAAGCCGACAGGACAACTTGACGGGATAAATCGGCTTGGTGGGCGTATCTACTCTAAAACCGTTTCGCTTTCGTTCCAAACGCATGAGCAGAAAGGTTTTTGGCTTTCGGACAGCGGACTCAAGGCATATCTCAAATTCAAAAGGTATCCTTGCCACGCACATTCTGTGCAGGCGATTATAGACGACTATTGTGGCGCAAGACGTTCTTTCTTTGCCAGCCGAAAATCGAATCCGAACGCGAAACCGCCAAACAAAACACGGAAGTTTCACACGTTCACATGGCGAGCAACAGGCATTTTCTATCAGCGTGGGAAACTACGACTTTCTATGGGCAAAGGGAGCGCCCCGCTTTGGATTGAGAGTGACAAAAAGTTCCATAACGTCGTGCCTGCCGAACTCTCACTCGTGTATCATCGAAGAACAAAACAATACGCGTTTCATGCGACATACGCCACAACGCCGAAAAAAGTGAAAGCAAAAGTCGGTTCGGCAGTTGCTGTAGATATGGGCGAAATCCACCCGATGGTTTCTTTTGACGGTATCCATGCCGACATCTACAATGGTAGGCAAATCCGTAGTGTTGTGAGGTATCAAAACAAATTTAAGTCCCGTATCAATAAAGCCTTATCGCGTTGCGTTAGATATAGCAGACGCTGGAAAAAACTAAAACGCCTCAAGAATAGAACCCTACAGAAGTTAACCGCGCAGTTGCGTGATATGCGCCATAAAATGACGTCACGCCAAAACGGCGGTTTTGCCCTACGCTTTGTTTCTTCTTGCCGCGCGCGAAAGATAGAAACGATTGTCATTGGAGACATAAAGCACATAAGACAATCCATACAATATGGCAAAAAAGCCAACCAGAAGTTGCACCAGTGGGCGTTCGCTAAGCTCCAAAACATGATTACCTACAAAGCAAAAGCCGTCGGTATCCTCATTGACACACAAGACGAGGCATATACGTCTCAAACCTGTCCGTCTTGCGGACATAGAAAGAAACCGAGTGGTAGGACTTACCGTTGCGGACAATGCGAGTGGCAAGGACACAGAGACGTTGTGGGTGCGAGTAACATTCTCACAAAGTATCAGGGTTTTATTCGAAACCCTGTAGTCGGGGCGGCGGTATCCCCCGTAGGTATCAGGTATCATCCTGAACTGTGTAGACTTGATAAGTCGTCACCGTTTTCGGGACTCAAATCAAGTCAGCCTTCCAAGAGAAGGTAAGAAGCACACGCCTTTAGGCGTTGTGAGTATCACTAGGTGCCTCATGGAAACCCTTCATGGTATTCTTGAACGCATTGTTTTTCAAAACCCGGATAACTGCTACACAGTAGGGCGGCTTTCCTCGCGTGGATTTCCTGAGCTTGTCACGATTGTCGGAAATTTGGTTTCCGTCAATGCGGGTGAAAGCTTACTCCTTCAAGGAAATTGGGTAGAAAATCCGCGGTATGGCATGCAGTTCAAAATCGAGAAGTACGAGACGATTTTGCCTGCTAATGTTATCGGATTGAGAAAATATCTCGGCTCCGGGCTGATTAAGGGAGTGGGCCCGAAAATGGCTGCCCGGATTGTCAGCAAATTCGGCATGGATACGATGGATGTCATTGAGCGAACCCCCGATAAATTAGCACGTGTCCCCGGTATCGGCAGAAAGCGCGTGGAAATTATTCAAGAAGCGTGGGAGGCACAACGGGAAATAAAAAATGTCATGCTGTTTTTACAATCGCACGATGTGAGCACAGCACACGCAGCCAAGATTTACAAAACCTACGAAAATGAAGCCATTCCGCTTGTTCTTGAGAACCCGTATCGTCTCGTCGATGAGATTCAGGGCATCGGTTTTGTAACCGCCGACACTATCGCTCAAAAACTCGGTGTAGATAAGGATTCGCCGGCGCGCGTGCAAGCCGGAATCAAATATGTTCTCAGCCAAAAGACGCATGAAGGACACGTCTTTCAATATCAGATGCAACTGACTGAGGCATGCAAAACAATGCTTGAACTAGAACCGGTTGCAATTGATGCCGGCATCGCCTCACTCGCCGAAAAAAAAGAGATTATCCTGCCCCCAAAAATGTTTTCTGTAGACGACACCGCGCTAATTCCCAACGCTTTCGAAGTCATAGAAATCTGTCATGATTTATCTGAAGAAGCAGACGCCCTGGATAAAAAAACACTTGAGTACACAAATGAGCCCCCGGAAAATATTGCCGTCTACCTTGCCCCTTTCTATTACGCCGAATTAGGCGTAGCAAACCAGTTTTTAAGACTACTCACCCGAAAAAGCCAGAACTCGAATCATAGGATAGACATTGATGTAGCTTTGGCCGAATTCGAATTTGAAAACGAAATCTGCTTTGCATCGCGGCAGCGGGAGGCAATACACACCGCACTTTCTAAACAGGCAATGATTCTGACAGGAGGTCCCGGGACAGGAAAAACCACGACGACAGTTGGAATGATTCGCCTCTTTGAGTTAGAACACAGACGGATTGCCTTAACGGCGCCAACAGGACGTGCCGCGAAACGACTCAGCGAAACCACAGGGCGAGAGGCAAAAACGATACACCGACTGCTTGAATTTTCGCCGATAGTCAACAAATTTAAACGTAACCGAGAGAACCCCTTAGAGGCAGACGTCGTTATTGTTGATGAGATGTCAATGGTGGAGCTGATTCTGATGAATCGTTTGATGCAGGCGGTTGGCCCGGGCACCACCCTCATTCTCATTGGAGACATAGAACAGCTCCCTTCGGTTGGGGCAGGAAATGTGCTAAAATGCCTTATCGATTCCGAAAAGATACCTGTCGTTAAATTGACTGAAATTTTTCGTCAGGAAGAGGAGAGCATGATTGTCACGAATGCGCACCGTATTAACGCCGGCGAATTTCCAAAACTGACCGGTTCCGCAAATCGGAACTTCTTTTTTCTTGAGGAGAATGAACCGGAAGCAGCGGTGGCGCTGATATGCACTTTAATTGCGGAACGTTTACCACAACACTACGATTACCATCCCATGGATGATATTCAACTGCTATGCCCGATGCGCCGCGGAACGCTCGGTTCTGAAAATCTTAACAAACAGCTGCAACCGTTGTTAAACCCAAATAACAAACAGCTTCTACCGTTGTTAAACCCAAATGTTGAGCAAGGGGTGCGCGGATGGGAGGCATTTTGTGTCGGGGACAAGGTAATGCAGGTGCGGAATAACTATGACTATGATGTGTTTAACGGCGACATTGGCAGGATTACCGGTGTTAACGCGGTAGATAAGAAGGTTAGGATTCAATTCCCTGATAAATTCGTAGATTACGATACTATGTATTTGAACGAACTCGTATTGGCATATGCGACAACTATCCACAAGGCACAAGGCAGCGAATACACAGCGGTTGTCATCCCTTTGCACACACAACATTATCTGATGCTACAACGCAACTTACTTTATACAGGCATTACCCGTGCTAAAGAAATGGTGGTGCTTGTCGGAACAAAACGGGCAATTCGCATCTGTATCGAGAACAACCGCGTAACGGAACGAAATACGTACCTTGCAGAACGGCTCCGCTCAGGACGGATTGAATCAGAATCCTACACGTCTATTTAACGAGGCTTTTTGCAAGCTAAGGAGTAAAAATGAAGAGAATTATTCCCGGACAAATATTGATGAAATTGCTGCTTGTTTACGGGTGCCTGTTCATACCTGCGATAACGCACGCCGAGGTGTCATTACCGCGCGTTATCAGCGATAACATGGTGCTGCAGCGTGATGTGCCTGTACCGATTTGGGGATGGGCAGACGCGGGTGAGGCTGTCTCGGTGACAATCCAAGACACGGATACTTCCACTATCTACAATATGACAACGACTGCTGATGCGAAGGGCAACTGGCAAGTGAGACTCCCCGCCACATCGGCAGGTGGCCCCTACACGCTTCACGTTGCTGCAACGAACACGCTTGCGTTTGAGAATGTGGTTTTCGGTGAGGTGTGGCTCTGTTCGGGGCAATCAAACATGGAATGGGCGGTTAAAGCTTCAAAGGACAGTGCTGTAGAAATTGCCGCTGCGGTTTATCCAATGATTCGCCTATTCGACGTCCCACACAAACCGTCTGGGCTTGCCATACGAGATGTCAACGCGACATGGCACCCCACGACACCGGAGACAATCGAAAACTTCTCCGCTGTCGCATACACTTTTGGCAGAAAACTGCACAAAACCCTCACTGTACCAATTGGTTTAATCAATACATCCTGGGGTGGTACACGTATTGAACCGTGGACGCCCCTTGCTGGTTTTGAGGCAGTCCCGGCGCTTGAGTCCATCGTCACGGAAATTAAAACCGACAATGCTACATATCGCGAGCAACTCCCTACGAAAATCGAGGCGATTCAGTCCTGGATAGAAAAAACTCGTGACGCGCTAGCCGCCGGGGATACCCTGGTGCCTATGCCTGAAAACAGACATCCGTTAACACATCATGCGCGCCCGACTGGGCTCTACAACGGTATGGTGCATCCACTTGTGCCTTTTGCGATACGCGGCGTCATTTGGTATCAAGGAGAATCAAACCTTAGAGATGGGCAGATGTATCACGAAAAAATGAAGGCACTCATCAACGGGTGGCGCGCGATGTGGGGACAAACCAAACTCCCGTTCTATTTTGTGCAATTGGCCCCGTTTAATTATAGTGGATGGGGGGTGAGCCCGTCTCAACTTGCAGAAATTTGGGAGGCACAAACTGCAACCTGGAGAGCTGTTCCACAGACAGGCATGGTAGTCACAACGGATATTGGTAACCCCAAAGATATTCATCCTCGTAACAAACAGGAAGTCGGCAGGCGGCTCGCATTGTGGGCACTCGCGAAAACCTACGCGACAGGTGATGTTACCTATTCCGGTCCACTTTATAAATCGATGAAGGTGGAAGATAACGCGATTCGGCTTAATTTCGATTTTGTGGGGGATGGCTTAATGAGCCGAGATGGGGCACCGTTAACCTGGTTCGAGATTGCCGGTGAGGACAAACGTTTCGTTGAAGCCACCGCGGTGATTCATGGAAATACAGTCGTTGTGTCAAGCGATACTGTTCAGCATCCGGTTGCGGTGCGATTTGGGTGGCATCACATTGCGGAACCGAATTTAATGAATCAGGAGGGATTACCAGCATCACCATTTCGGACTCATCCATGGTAGTGCACACGAGAAAAAGGGAACCTTTTCTTTTTTGCGATGTCTAACACAACAAAAGCAAATTTCTGATGAAGCATAAATCCGGCTTCCGGAGGGAAAATGTCTGTTGCAACCCTGACAACGGATATGGATACTTACTCAAAGGCAGGAACAATCTCAAAGCAAGATGCCGTAAAAGAGTATGACATGGAACAAGAGCGCGAGCTCGTTTTGCGGTGTCAAGCTGGGGATGCCGACGCGATGGAAATCCTTGTGATTCGCTATCAGCATTGGGCTTACAATATCGCGCACGGGATTCTCGGGCATCACGAAGACGCGCAAGATGTCGCACAAGATGCGTTTCTCTCTGCCTGGCAAAACATTGGACGATTTAAATTCCGCTCTCGCTTTTCTACCTGGCTTTACCGAATTGTGAAAAATAAGTCACTTAACCTTATCTCTCAGTACCAACGTCGAAAAACGGAGCCAATGGTGATTGACGATACCCACCCCTATGTCCCTATTCATACCGAGAGCCCTGAAGCACTCGCACTACGTGGGGAATATCGGGAAATCGTTCGGGCAGCGCTTGCCAAACTTAGGGAAAGTCATCGAACCATTTTGGTTTTGAGAGAGTTGCGTGAACTCTCCTATCAAGAAATCTCCGAAATCCTCGGATGTACGTTGGGACGTGTCAAATCCCGACTGCATGAAGCCCGAAAAGCATTGAAAGTGGAATTGGAGAAAGTTGATTGGTAACATACCATACGAAAAAATGAACCATAAACGGATTCAGAAGGAATTATCCGCCTATTTAGATGACGAATTAACGCTGGGGATGCAGGCGCGGATTGAAGCACACCTCCGTTTTTGTGGTGAGTGTCGGGAGATGTTATCCGCGTTTCAGAAGAACCGCCGCCGCCTCGCGGCCCTTGTCCATCCCGCACCGCCAATTAAGGACGCCGTGATGACGCAGCTCCGTACGCAAACCGCAACATCTCATGCGGATGAATTTTCACGCTTTGGATGGATAGCCGCGGCATTTAGACGCGCGACAAACGGATTAACCGATTGCATAAAGGCATCCCGGGGAACAAAATACTGGTTATTCCGCCCCTTAACCGCGAGCGCAACCGGCATTTTAACGCTCGGATTGTTATTCGGATTCCTCTACCTTTATCCAAAAAACGTTCCCTATGAAGATACACTTGACATCTATTTCGGACTTCATACCGAACAGCTCTCGGAAAATCCACTCAAATCAAACGTTGGGCTTCCATTCAGCACGGTTCCAGTCACTACCATGGACACCGGAGATGATACCGAATTGTTCCGCGAGCTCTATTTAGGCAATTAAGTATACCCAAACCGGCCTAACAGGCGACACAAAATGCTGAAGTCTCTCACTTTCATCTATTTTTTCCTTTTAACCCTTTCATACAGCCTATTTGCTGACACCGGGACACTCTACCGCATTGCGAAAGCGGAACACGAAGTTGCTTATGTAGGGGTGCGCCTCAAAACAACCAGTACGGCGCACGGCGCTTTGACAGTGAAAGAGCTTGTCCTCCATCAATCCGCAGCGCATTCCTATAAAAAAGTGTTAGATGTTGTCGGGGAACGGAAGTTCGACATCCCTGAACACCGCCATGAAGAGCAAAGGCCCAAAGATAAGAAAGAGCGTCGAAACATATCGAGGAGAAATAGGAGCCGGAAAGAGAATCCGAATGGAGATTCTAGAAGAAATAGAAGTAGGAGATTCGAAGGATGGAGGGCTGGCAGGAGCCAATTTTCTATAAAGGAAATTGCGCTGATTGTAAAGAATTACCATTTGGAAGTGCAGCCTTCTGACGAGAAAATTGCCGACTATGAAACAGAACTCTTAATTATTACGCCAAAGCTGCCGAACAGGCCAATAAAATATATCTCTTTCGCACGGGAAAATGGGGTTATCTTACAGGTGAAAGATATGGATGCTGCAGGCACTCTACGAGGAATGTTTGCTTATACTTGGATTAGTTTTGAATCTGAAACGGTAAAACGTAAATGGGAAACTTACGAAAAAGAGATTAAACCGGGCCCACCCCGCAGCCAATCAATTTCACTTGATGAAGCAGAAGCAAAACTCAAGCGTGAGCTTGTGCAACCGGAATACTTACCTGTAGGTTTCCAGCTTCAAGATATTCAGAGAATCAAAGGCAAGAAAGCCACGTTCTATCTCATCTATACGGATGGATTGTTGGGGTTCTCACTCTTTGAAACCGCAACCTCCCCAACTCGAACTCGCTGGAGAGGCGAACCGAGAAGAGGCTGGCGGAGGATTCAACTCAGTGGCGTGCCCCTATATAAACACGAACGTGGGCCGACACATGCCTTCGGCTGGACAGTCGAAAATATTGATTTCCTTCTACTCAGCGAAATGCCGCCCGATGAAATGCTGAAGGTTATCACGTCTATTATCGATATGCGAAAATAAAAGGAGAAACTATGTTTGACGGATTAGAGACGGCAATGTTAAGTATTATTATGGTTGGTATTGTTACGATAGGTACCTTGAACCCTATCAAGGTAGAGGCTGACAGTGTGAAGCATGAGCTTGAGAAATCCCCGCGTCACGGAGAATGGGTAAAAATAACATCCCGCGATGGGCGGAGCGTCAACGCCTTTGTTGTCTATCCTGAAGTTAAGGAACCTGCTACTTCCGTCATCGTCATCCACGAGATTTTCGGGCTCACGGATTGGATTCGTCTGGTTGGGGACAGGCTTGCGGCTGAAGGGTTCGTGGCGATTTGCCCGGATCTTCTTTCTGGCATGGGCAGCAACGGGGGTGGCACAGAAAGTTTCGACGGGGGCGACGATGTGCGGCGGGCTATCCGAGAGCTTCCAGCGGAGCAAGTTAAATCGGCCCTGGATGCTACGTTAGAATACGTTCGCTCACTCCCTTCAACGAACGAAAAAGTTGCGGTTTCCGGTTTCTGCTGGGGTGGCGCGCAAACCTTCAGGTTCTCCGTAGACTCCGATGAGATAGCGGGTGCTTTTGTGTTTTACGGTTCCGCACCGCCCGCAGAGGACATTCCGAAATTATCCGCGCCTGTTTACGGGTTTTACGGTGAAAGTGATAACCGCATCAATGCAACAATTGACGCGACAAAGGCTGCAGCCGATGCAGCAAAGGTTACCTACGAACCTGTGATTTATGAAGGGGTAGGGCATGCTTTCTTGAGACGCGGTATGGCTGAGGAAGCGAACGAAGCACAGAAAACCGCCACGGCAGCCGCCTGGAAACGATGGGTTTCCCTCCTGCATGGCCTTTAATAGGCACTGGAGACAGCATGGCAAACCGATTAGAAAATAAAATTGCAATTATTACAGGGGCTGCCCGCGGCATAGGAGCGAAGAGCGCTCAATTTTTCGCCCAAGAAGGGGCAGCCGTCGCCCTCTGGGATTTACAGGCAGAACGCGGGAAACAAACCGCGCAACAGATTCAGGGACAAGGGGGGAAAGCGATTTTCTGTCACTGCGACGTAACCGACGCATCACAAATTGAGGATGCTGCTAACCACGTGGTGAGCGAATTGGGAATACCTAACGTGCTGTTTAACAACGCAGGTATTGCTGTCGTGGGGGAATTAGAGCAGATTTCCGAGGCAGACTGGGAACGGCAGTACGCCGTCAATGTCAAAAGTATCTACCTTGTCTCACGCGCTATCATTCCGTTGATGCGCCAAGCCGGCGGCGGTTCAATTATTAATATGGGCAGTGAGTCTGCGTATGTTGGGTTCCCAATGCATCCCGCCTATACCTCTTCCAAAGCTGCCGTCGTACATCTTACCCGAAGCATGGCTGTTCGATATGCTGAGGATAACATCCGTGTGAACAGCCTCTGTCCCGGCACGATTAACACCGAACTTTATCAGGAATTCTTAGCGCAGCAACCTGACGCGGATGAAGTCAATAGAGAAATTGAAGCCATGCATCCTTTAGGCATTGGGCAACCTGAAGACATCGCTTGGGCCGCTGTCTATTTAGCCTCTGATGAATCGAAATATATGACTGGCGCACCACTGCTAATTGAAGGCGGAATTCTCTCACTATAGCTACGAGGTTCCGCCGCAAGTCGTAGTCGCATCGGTTAGCAAATCGTCTCTCAAACGAAACCTAAAGTTGATGTTCCGCTGGACGGAGTCCGCGTTTAAAGGTACCGAACCCGAAAAATGTGGGTGCGTAATTTCCGACATAATCGACACCCCCTTTTTCAGGAATTTTATCTTCCATCTCCATGCACCAGTAACACCCGTTAACGAGAAGTCTTCGGAGCCCTTCATTCTCCAAATCTACCGATGCCCCCATTGTCGTGCAAAAGACTCTCGACGTGTTGCCTTTCTCCCCGGTATAGGTTTTAATCCAAGCCATCGGCATCGTCGTCGTATCCGATTTTGGCGCATCTGTCGGTTCCATACCGGTAAGTACTTGGCCATGAAGCAGCACTTGTGCATCACCGGTGAGTTCCGTAACCCCATAGACGTCCGAAGGAGCCCAGACATCCTCAACACCCTTGAGAATAGGGTGGGTTCTCATCGCTTCATCGATGACACCTCGCGCGCTCTCCTTCCCATGATGTCCGTGGTGGTTAACCCATGTTTCACCGAGTACTTGGCGGCCATATCCCCCTTCAAACTCCTTGTCGTTATGGCTATATTTAGCGTAAGGGCTATCAAGATTCCGTGAATAGCTAAAGGCATGCGTAGCGGTGCGCAACCCCATCACCGGTTTGCCGGCGTTCGTATAATCCACGATGTATTTCATCTGTGTATCAGGCAACTCGCGAAAACGTGTGAACAATATCATCATATCCGCGGATTCTAAATGATGGAGCCCTGGGATATTTGTCTGTATTTCCGGATCGATTTCGCCGGTTTCCGGATGAATGGCAAACAGCACCGTGCAGCGAAATCCATGGTGAACGGCTAATACCTTACCCAACATCGGTAGCGCCTCTTCAGAACGATACTCCTCATCGCCGCTGACTAAAACAATATGCTTTCCTTTGCCGGGGCCATCGTTCCCTTCATAAACAACCCATTCATTTTTCATCAAAAGTTAAACTCCATAGACTAAAATTTTTATTCGAAAGGCATCTCATCAAAACGCTGATGCGTAAGTAATGCGGCTATAGGAAGTATAGCACACCTTGAAAATTCACACTCATTGAAAAAAGGTAGTAAGCAATATGCTTTCTCGATGATGTAGTATACCACACAAATTGTATAAAATCACGTTCAATGCGAAAAGCCTTGACACGCCGTATTAATTCGTGTTAAACTTGGATATACCTCACGAATAAGAGGGTTTTCGCACAACGCCACCCTGATATAAAGGATGGGAGGTATGAACAAGAGAGATGATGCTGAGTGTTTAAATATCTCATCAAGAAATCACCCCGGCGGATTGCAGGCGTTTCATCAAAATTGTGCACGGCTTCCATAAGAAGTCTTGAAGAGATTCTAGCAAAGTAGCTGCTAGCTTATCATTTTTTTCGGTGTCAAAACCCCCTTGCTTTAGCTGGGGGATGTAGACACCGCCCTATTGAATTAGAACAAGGGGATATATTGAAAAAAGAGTTGACATTCTAATATTTTTGTGCTAGAATATATGTACCATCTAACACAAAAAACCTTTTAGAATGAAAATAGAAACACCGATTTTAACATATCAAACGACGCGGGCTGCTACATACGCCTGTGAGTACCATATCATCTGGTGTACAAAATACAGAAGAAGTGTCTTGTCTTCTGAAATGCAAGAACGATTCAAAGAACTTGTAATAGCATCAGAAGAAAAACACGGATGTAAGGTTCGTGCTTTAGAGACAATGACAGAACACATACATTTGTTGATTAGCATTCCTCCAACTTTAGCCGTTGGTGTCATGATTGGCAAACTAAAAGGAATGACAGCTAAAGTTCTTCGTGAGGCGTTTCCGCACCGAAAATCCAGACTGCCGAACTTATCGACACGTTCCTATTTTGTAGCGTCTACAGGGGGTGTAACACTGCAAGTTCTCAAACAATATGTAGAAACCCAGAAAGGTGTCTAAATGCCAAGTTTCTACCCCACCCAAACACTGAAAATAGAAGCACAACCGATATTCTCTGACGCTCATGCTGCGTCTGCTGCGCTTTGGAATGCCTGTTGCTATCAAATGGATATGTACCAGTGGCAGCGTGGCTATCCTCATGCTCACAGAGACTTCTATATCGGCAAAGACTGCGAAGGGTGGATAGACAAGAAACTTTCTAATCCACTCTTGCATTCCCAAAGTCGGCAAGCGGTTCGGGCGCGTTACTTCAAGTCTTGGTTGTCTTACTCTGCTCTGAAAAAATCTGGGGGCATTAGAAAGCCGAAACCTCCGAACAAACGAAAAAACTATATGACGACACGTTGGAAAAAGTCTGCCATTCGTTTTGTAGAAAGTAGCAAGGATGGTAAACGCGTTAAACTTTCTATGGCACGGGGTAAACCGAAAATAGATATCCCTTTGCCCACCAACTTTGATATGTCTAAAGCAGCACATATCGCCACGATTGATTTGTGTTATAACGACGGACAATGGACACTCCATTTTTCGTATTTGTATCACACCGAAACACCTGAAACCGGTAAGGAAGTTGTCGGCGTTGATATCGGCGAAATACACCCGATTGTCTCTCACGACGGTGAAGACACACATATCTACAATGGACGGTATATCCGCTCACGATACCGCTATAGAAACAAAGTGCTTGCCGAAATCAGTCTGACGATGCATCGGTGTAAACGCCATTCCAAACGCTGGTGGAGACTCACACGTCGGAAGTGGAAACGTCTTAGAAAGATTGATAACCAAATCAAAGACGCACGCCACAAACAGACGACTAAGTTCGTCAAATACTGCCAAGCAAAAGGGATTGGCACAATCATACTCGGCGCCCTCACAGGTATCCGAAACAACAGAGACTACGGAAAAAAGACGAACCAGAAACGCCACCAGTGGGCTTTTGGTAAGATTGCCGCGTTGATAACCTATAAAGCGAAAGCGTTAGGTATCAAAGTCAAAGTCATTGACGAGTCCTATACCTCTCAAACTTGCCCCAAATGTGGCAACCAAAAAAAACCTAAGAATCGCAACGATACCTGTCAATGTGGTTTCAAATATCACCGCGACGGTGTCGGTGCGATGAATATCCGAGAAAAGTATCTGGGGCACTTCGGTTAGAACCGTATACCGTTCTATCGGTGTCCCCGTAGTGGCGGAAATGGGTTCTCCCCGGATGACACCGCCCTTGGGCTTTCGCTTGGAAGTCCCTGTTGCCTCGTCTTAAACACGAGGAATGTTCCTAAAAGGAACAAAAGAATCACCCTTGCTTTAGCGGGGTGAGTATGTCAAAGCGAATGTAAGATGTAGGGCAGCTTGTTAAAAACTTTCTCCGGATAGCATCGCAGCGTTGACATAACTGGAGGGTTTGTATTGTTAAAAGTATCAAAATTCGGCGGGAGTTCTCTCGCGTCAGCGGAGCAAGTCCGCCGTGTCTGCGACATCATCATGAGCGACGCGTCGCGGCGATTAATCGTCGTTTCTGCCCCCGGGAAGCGACATTCCCAGGACATCAAAGTCACCGACCTTCTCATTTCGGCTGCGTCAGAAAGGGTGATAGGAAGAATTGGTGCATCTGAATGTGCGGAAGCCATTGAGCGTTACAGAAGCATTGCCTCTAAATTGGGCTTGTCAGTAGACACTGTCGATATTGTTGCCCGTGACTTCACGGAACGGTTGGAAGCGAGTACAATTGATGCTGATTTATACATGGATACGATGAAGGCTGGCGGTGAAGATAACTGTGCGAAGTTAGTTGCAGAAGTGTTGTGCGCGCGGGGTGTTGAGGCGTACTACGTTAATCCGAAAGATGCTGGGCTTCTCCTCTCTGATGAACCGGGGAATGCACAAGTTTTACCGGAGGCGTACACCTATTTACGGGAGCTTCGCGAACGGCCCGGTATCACGATATTCCCGGGGTTCTTCGGTTATTCCAAAGAAGGGCACATTGTTACGTTTTCACGCGGTGGCTCGGATATCACAGGGGCAATTCTTGCGAATGCAGTTCGCGCAGATGTCTATGAAAATTTTACCGATGTAGACTCTGTTTTTTCGGCGAATCCATCTCTTGTCGAGAATCCGGGTGCAATTGTGGAGCTAACCTACCGTGAAATGCGAGAGCTTTCTTACGCCGGTTTTTCCGTATTCCACGATGAAGCGCTGGAGCCTGTATATCGTGCCCAGGTGCCTGTACACATCCTCAATACGAACAATCCGAAAGCCGCCGGAACACGGATTGTCCCTCAACGTCGCTTAAGCGGCACTCCCGTCATCGGTATCGCTGCGATGGATAGCGTTTGCTGTGTGTATCTAAGTAAGTATCTCATGAACCGCCAAATCGGATTCGGGCGCCGCCTGTTACAGGTTCTGGAGGAAGAAAATATCTCTTTTGAGCATATTCCATCTGGTATCGATAATATGTCCATTATCCTGCGCGAAGAGAACCTGTCTGTGAACAAAGAAAAGAGAATTGTTGAACGGATTCGACAGACGTTGGCCCCTGAGGATATCTCAGTAAAACGCGGATTAGCCCTCATCATGATTGTTGGTGAAGGCATGCAGTATACTGTCGGCATCGCCGGACGCGCGGCAGGCGCCTTGGCTCGGGCAAACGTCAACATTGAGATGATTAACCAAGGTTCTAGCGAAGTCAGCATGATGTTCGGTATAAAATCGCATGATATGACGATGGCGGTCCGAGCCCTCTACGATGAATTTTTTGATAGTCCCAAGGAAAATTAACATGGAAATAACAGTCCAACCCGAAGAATTGGCATCCGGTGAACTGACAGCAGTGCATGTCGCGGCAGCCGTCAATGCAATCCGCGTTGACGGTTATGTTATTTTGGAAAACGTTATCTCTCATGAGCATTTGGACATTCTGCGTGAACGTATGGACGCTGATTCGCAAATATTAATCAAAGCGGAGGAATGGGGCGGTGCTGGTAGGCTCAAAGGACACCTTCAACAGGGGCCGCCCCCATTCGCGCCATACATTTTCAAAGATATCGTTGCGAATCCTTATGTGGTGCAGGTAACGGAGGCACTGCTTGGTACCGGGGTTTACAATAACTTTTATAACGGCAATACGAACTGCCCCGGCAGTAGCACGCAACCACTTCATCGTGATGGCAACCAGCTCTGGCTTGAGCAGCAGGTAGCCCACCCGGCATCAGAAGTGGTTGTCAATATCTCACCGCAGGAGACGCGTGAAGAAAATGGCAGTGTAGAGCTCTGGCCAGGCTCACATCTCGATGTGAGTGGAAAACGGATTGATGAAGCGCATGAAGCAGCCCGTCGAAAAACCGTTCCGCCTGTGCGCGGCAACGCGAAGAAAGGGAGTGTGCTCATTCGAGATATACGCCTTTGGCACCGGGGTGTTCCTAACCTCTCCGACGAACCGCGTCACATGATTGCTATGATTCACCGCGTCTGGTGGCTTCGCTCGAAACGCCCCTTAAAATATAGGACAGGATGCGAAGCCGCCTTTGAAAATAGTGCCCTGGAGCCGAATGCCGCGTTTGTTGACGAAAAGTTGGATAATTATCTCTTCAATCCCAGTTTTTAACAGTGTTAGCACAGGCACGTCTCAAACCGATTCCTACGATATGGGCGGGCATTTTTGTACAATGGAGGTTTCTATGCACGCTTCACCCAATTGGCTTCCCGCTGAACCGGACCTTAAAACTATCCGTGAAATTTACCGTGACCCGGTTCATTCCCTTTCTCAAGCAGAAATGCCGGCAATTATTTTGCGGCAAGCGTACCCAGCTGAGCAGTGCGATGGGCTAATTCGCCGGTTCACGAATATGGGCTTGATGCGCGATGAAGCCGACACCAATTCTGCTGATGGACGGACTAGAATTGACATCGGCACGAGTCTCGGTAACCGCGGCGGCGATAAACCCCGTTTTTTCGAACACGCCAAGGAAACGCATCACCTCTTCAAATTTCTATTTGACGGATTCGATAATCCGGTTGAACTCATCTATGAATCCTTGTCAGCCCTCTCCCCCGGAAAGGCGGTTAAAGTTGCCCGCGAATCTAACGGTGCGCTTTACGGCCCCGCTATTTTCCGGGTGCATTATGAAACGCATCGCTATAAACCGCATATGGACCACGTCAAGTACCGGGAGCGGCGGACAGATTATGCTGTTTATCGCTTTGAGCATCAGTTCGCCGGGGTATTGTGTGTCCAAAACGCCGACGAGCGCGGAAAAGGCACGCAAGCAATTGTACATCGCTGCCTTTATTCAGAAGAGATTCAACCGCATATTGTAGAGGAAACCTTTGACGAATATGCGGCGGAGAACGACATAGAGAATTACCATGTCGATTTGGAACAAGGTGACATCTATTTTTTTAACACACGGTGTATCCATGAGGTACCGCCTGTCGCCGGAAATCACGCCCGTATCGTCTTAGCAGTCTTCATCGGCTATTCCCCTGATGATGGCGAAATCTTTGTCTGGGCATAATTCAATGAGCGAGTGCTTGCGCTTACAATAATGCTGCTGCCAATTCCGTAAAATCGTTCACCGTTATATCCGGTTGATACGGGGTTTCCTCATAAGGTAGACGATAGCGATTTACAAACGCCCCTTTGTACCCACACGCCCGCGCACCCATGATATCAAACGAATTGGCGGATACCATGAGGCATTCGCTAACGTCACATCTCAGTTTTGCAGCAGCGCCCCGGTAAACGGCCGGATGCGGTTTAAACGCCCCGAAAGTTGTAACTGAAATGACATCGTCAAATTGCCAGCAAACCCGTTCGCTCACAAGATATGATAAAAAATCCGTGTCTCCATTTGAGAGCACGATTAACTGATAGTGATGCTGCAAACGTTCAAGCGCTGTTAATACTTCTGAAAATGGGGAAAGGCGTTGCCAACCGCGCATAAATTCTGCCACCGTATCCGGGGAAGCCTCAATATCGTTTTGTCGCAACGTATAGTTCAAAGCGCGACGCACCGTTTCCAAATACCCGCTATGTCCTAGCATTGTGATTGTGTCCTGATACTGCTCAATCCGCTGACGGTATCGCCACTGTTCCCAAAAAGTAGCCGGCGATACGTTAGCTCCGCGTGCAATCAGAGATTCTGCAATAAACGGTGTCAAACTACCACCCAGCTCTAAAATTGTCCCGAACAGATCAAATGTCAGGGCTTTAACCCCTGAAAATTGTGTCATTATCGATTTATCCTGCTTCTTAGCAAACGTGTTTCCCGCGGTGGAATTTGGGAATTCCGTCCTATAAATAACGTAGTTTTGCACCATCTAACCGAGTTCGACAGTTTTCCCGGTTGCCATTGCTTCAAAGGCTGCGTCAATCACACGCATCTGATTCACACAACTTTCCGGTGAGATGCGGTGTGGTTCTCCTGTGTCTAAACAGTCACACATGTGTTCCAATTGCAAAGCAAATTGAAAACAGGGGTGAATGTCAATGACTTGACGTCCACTTTGCGTTGTGAGTTCAATGTTGACAGGGGAGTCTTCATTGTTCCATACCTTGTCGAGTCTGCACATGCCGCCGGTACCTGACATTTCGGCGTACTGCCCGCCTGCACAATTAAAGCCGACAGAGATTTGTGCGGTCCGGTTTCCAGGGAATACCAGGAGCAGATACGCCGCATCGTCTACTTCCAAACCGGCTTGCGATGCCCCGGAAACCCGGATGGGTTCTTCCCCAAACATAAAGCGGGCGTGATGGATGCAGTAACACCCCAAGTCGTAGATACTCCCGCCGCCTTTTGCTTTGTTGAATCGCCAGTTCGCTTCGGGGCGCCGTCTCTCTGGCCCGCCCCCGCCCCCGCCTGTACAGAAAGTACTCCGAAGCGTCATAAATTCCCCGATTGCTCCAGAATCGATAAGTTCCTTTGCTTTGAGGTGCATCGGATGATGGCGGAATTTGAATGCTTCTGCGACGAGAATTCCATTTTCTTGTGCCGCCCCGACAAAAGCTGCGGCTTCCGCCGCTGTTGAGGTGAAAGGCTTTTCACACAGAATGGCCTTAACTTGACGGGATTCGGCTATCTGAATCCCAGTATCGGCGTGATAAGTCCCCCACGTGCAGATAATGGCAATGTCCAAATTTTCAGATGACAACATCTCCTCTAAAGAGAGATAGCGGTTGCCAGGATTCACCTCAAACTGCTCGCCGAAATTAGCTAACGCCTGCTCAGAGACATCACAAATTGCCGCCAATTCAGCTTGTTCTGTCAATTGACACGCCTTGCCGTGTGCCCGAGCGATGCCCCCGGTGCCGACAAGCCCAACACGGTAATTGCTATTTTTTGACATTTTCTGTCCTTCTTTCCGCCCTATGCGATAAAATTGGCTGTTGTTGGATAACCGTTCTCGACAATTGCTTGGTGAAGAAACTCAAAATCGTACGGAAGTGAAGCGGCACCATTAGCAAGCTCGCCTTTCCAACGATTGACAGTGTCCGTCCGAACTACAATCCGCCCCAACGAAATCCCTAAGAATGCCTCCAGCTGTTTGAGTGTCTCTTCTTGTTTCAATACGAAATCCTCAAAGCGAATTTGAATCATGCTTTCAGGAGTCGGAGTCGCTTTCATCAGCTGATATTGATAGTACCAAGAAATTGCCCGCATTTCATAGACATTATCAGTTTGGGGATAATTAATACCAAATTTCCGCAAATCGTCGGTTTTATGCGTACCTCGAATGCAATCCCTCGGGTCACGGAGCCAGTGGATGAACTTTATCGTCGGAAACATCCGTGCTATCCACGGGTAGACAAGGGTGGTTTCGGGAATCTTCCATCCTTTATGAGGAGAGGGATTTTGAAAGACATCCGATAAGTAGGCATTGATTAAACGTTTAAATTCTGCCGGAATGGGGATTGTAAACAAGGGTTCAAAATCCCAAGAGAGCCCACCTTTCCAAGTTACGTGTTCCGCCATCACGCGGCAAGCATCGTACATCTCATGGGGTGGAATCTTATCGCCGGATGGGTTCAGTTGACTCCCCATGAAAATCCCACTGGCGTATAACGTATGAGAAATGGCGCGAGTCCCGGAATGGCCACGCCCTATTACTGTGATTAATGCCATCGTTTTTTGAATAATGGAAAGCTTACAAATTTCGCCTGATATTAGATATTGTTAGGAACCGTGATTTCTCCATTCAGAATCGCCTCTAAATCACAAAAACCGCCGGAAGGAGCGATTTCTAGCCCACGATTCCCTTCGCCACTCTGGGAAAATGCTGAAAACCGAACGACGCTGAAACGTATGAAATTTCTTGACAATCGTTGCGAATTAAAGGATAATAAGTACTTAATCCCGTAACTTCGATAAAAGTTGCCTGAGGGATGCTTAACTTCATATAGGTAGAGATATTCATGAATATCTTCGTAACCCGCTTGATAAATTTTAGCAGAACCGAAAAATAAAAGAAAGAAATATTATCAAATCAGAGGTACGATACGCAATTTTTCTCAAAGGTATAAATCTAACATGTCTCTGCTGAGATGAACCGGGCACCCGTCTCCTAAACTTGCTTAATCTCTTCTGGAGACGAGAAAACATGGAGGAAACGATGAATAGAACACCAGAAACCTTTGTTCGTGTAGACGAGGAACGGCTTCTTAACTTCAGTACAGCTTGCTTTGAAAAGGCAGGACTGACGCATGAGCATGCTTTTCTCATAAGTCGTTTATTAGTCAATTCCGATTTACGAGGTGTTCGAAGTCATGGTACTCGGACAGTTAATGGTTACTGTAGCGGGTTTGAAAACGGTAGCCATAACCCATGTCCCGATATGCGTGTTATCCATGAAACGCCCACAGCGGTTGTCCTTGATGGTAACGGCACACTCGGTTATCTCCCGATGGTTCGCGCAACAGAACACGCGATTGCGAAGGCAAAGAAAGTCGGTATTGGGATGGGATTAGTCAGGTATATTGGACATTACGGCTCTGCCGGACATTATTCAAGAATCTGCAATGAATCTGGATGCATCGGTTTTTCGGTACAAGGTTATCAGAACCACGGCAACGCCGAAAATCAGGTGCCGAAGCCACAGCTCGGGTATTACGGGAACCCGCCGATTTGTTTTGCTATCCCCTCCGGGGATGAGCCGCCTGTCGTGCTTGATGCAGCAACTTGTATTATGGCAGATTACCAGCGCGGCCCCGATATTGATGCCTTACTTTCCGTGATTCCCGCGGCCTTCTTCAAAAGTATAGGCTACACCGCTGTCGCTAACCTGCTTGGCGGCGCACTGACTGGCTTTACTGAAGAGCCGCCGCAAGACACCGCACAGTGGGGCGGTGCTCGCATGGGCGGAATGGTGCTGGCGATAGATATTGCTTCCGTTGTTTCACCGGCGCTTTTCCACGCTGAAGTCGACAGGCTGGTAAAGGATGTACGCAATACTTATGAACCGATGCCCGGTACGGCGCACGCACTCCTTCCGGGGGCCATTGAAATTGAACGGACAGAACTGCACCGTCAGGAAGGTATTCGATACGGTGCAATGGAACAAGCATCAGCACGTGGTGTCAGTGAAAGGCTCGGTATTCCATTACCTTGGGATGAGTAGAAGGCTGCATAACTCTCTTATTCATGGACACACGAATCTTTTAATACGATAGACGTGAATTTTCTGGGCTCGCATGGAAAAACACATTTTGCAATATATCTGCACCGAGTGTACCCAAACATATCAGATGTCTGGACTACGTTACCGGTGTGACTGCGGTTCCCCATTAATTCTTGAAGCGCCTGAATCTAAAATCTTTGCGCCCATACTCGAGAAACAGGGCGGTTACAAGGAACATAGCATGTCCCTCTGGCGGTATCGTGAAGCACTCCCTATTCCTTTGGATGCCGAAATTGTTACCCTGGGTGAAGGAATGACACCGTTGCTACCGTTTGACGCGGTACCCCGTTGTGGGCAAAACGCAAATCCCCAGATGACAGGAGGAAAAGATGCCCCGGAACACTATATGAAATTGGACTACCTCTGTCCCACAGGTTCCTATAAGGACCGGGGGGCGTCGGTGTTGGTAACGCATTTGAAGGCACTCGGGGTTGAAGAAGTCGTTGAAGATTCATCCGGAAATGCCGGCGCGGCAATCGCTGCTTACACTGCTAGAGCAAACATCCGGTGTACGATTTACTGTCCGAAAGCTACCTCAAAAAGTAAATTAGCTCAAATCTCTGCGTATGGTGCTGCAGTGGAGGTGGTGGAAGGGAATCGTATGGCAACAACAGAAGCGGTTAGACATGCAGCAGAAAATACGTGTTACGCCTCTCATAATTGGCATCCCTTCTTCCTGGAGGGGACGAAGACCTTGGCGTTTGAAATTATTGCGCAATTGGGCGGCAATCCGCCGGAGAACGTTATCTGCCCGGTAGGATTCGGAAGTATCTATCTCGGTTTGTACCTCGGATTTCGCGAATTGCGCGTACACGGTATTATTGAACGGTTTCCTCGATTATTGGGGGTGCAGTCGGCTGTCTGTTGTCCGATTTATAACACCTACGCTAACAACACCTCTACGATTTCGCGCATGAAACAAGCCGGTACAACTCTAGCAGAGGGCATTACCGCTGAACTACCTATTCGCCGAAAAATGATGCTGGATGCAATCGGCGACACAACCGGGGCATTTACTACCGTTGACGAAGTCGATATTAAGAACGGTTTGAAAATGCTTGCAACTCGAGGGCTTTACGTTGAACCGACGTCGGCCGTCGTCGTCAAAGCGTATGAGAAGTTTCGGCATACCGGTATCATCGGCAAGGATGATGTGACGGTTTCCATCCTCACGGGTATCGGATTAAAGGCATCTTCATCAGCTCAGCATGTTTCACATCACTGCTCTTCTTGATAAGACGGAATTTCTTACAATTACAGGATTTCATTGCAAATGTTGAAAGAAAATAGTTATTATTTTCGCTGGTTCGTTGCAGTTTGCACGCTTCTACTCCTTTTTATTTTTGCTATTAGGGTTCTGCGCGGCTTGGAACGTCCACCATTTTTCTCAAAAGCAACAAACATACCTGACTCCGTTAAACGTCGCGATGAGCTACGAAGTGAACAGTGGCCAAAAGGCTTTCGTTTGAATCGTTATTGGTGGGAAGGCGGGGCCGCTGTTTACGTTGCGGAGATGGAGCGTACTGCGGAAAATATACAGTTTGATATGGCGCTTGCTAATACGCGTATCTTAGGACGCGAAACCATCAGTAGGGCCGCGAAGCGACTGATGCAAAAAGGGATACTGCCGTTAGCCGGGGTAAATGGAAGTTTTGGTATTCGGGAAGACAGGCTCGGACGCGGTGGAATGATTTTCAACCTCCATATCCAAAATGGCGAACTCGTTAGCATTCCCATACCGCTTGATAGATGGGGATATTCACCACCTTCGCCGTGGGGAGAAACCAGCTTCGGGGTAACCTCCGATGGCGAATTTCTCTTAGACGCCGTGGCGCTAAACGGGAAAATTCGCATTGGTGAAAACACACTCCGGATAAACGGTATCAATCAAATTTGTGATTCGGTATGCCCTGTCGTGATATATACACCGCGCTTTGGTAAACGGACGCTGACTCGCCGGTGTTATGAACTCACTTTGATGAAACTAGAGCTACCACTTACAGCGAAATATCAGAGCCGTTTTGTTGTCACCGCGGTTTCTTCTCGCGGCAATAGCCTAATTCCATCGCGCGGGGTTGTCCTCGCGATAACTCCCGACATCGCAAGAAAGTGGAAAAATAAATTCACAAAATCTACGCCCGGGACACTTGAAATTGCGCTGACACCCCCAAAATGGCAGGCTGTGCATTCCGGGGTAGGCGGAAATCTGCGGCTTTTAAGACACGGTACCATTGAACCGGAATTGGTAGAATTTCATGCATCCGCTGGAAGAACAGAACGGAATCATCGAAATGCTGCGAAACGTAATCCACGAAGTGCATTAGGATTTAACAATCAAAAACTATTTCTCATTGTTGTTGACGGGCGACAACCAGGATATAGCATGGGGATGACGCTTTACCAAATGGCTAGATTCTTTCGAGAACTCGGCATCAAAAACGCCATTAACTTTGATGGCGGCAGCTCCTCAACCCTCTGGGCGCTGGGCAAAGTTGTGAACAGTCCCTCACATGGGTACGAGCGCCGTATTTTCAACGTCCCAATGATTCGCGCCGTCAAAAAGCAACCTTAAGTTTGAAAAAGACAACACCTTTATCCTTTATCAGAGAGAACAGATTCCTAAAATATAAATCCTTGTAAAGGGGTAGCCTTCTAAATGAAAAAGGGGTACGTCCCATTATTCATATTCGTGCTACTTGCTTGTTCAAATAGAAATACGCCACAGGCAGTTAGCGAAGATTTTATCTATAACTACTACCAACGCGCCGAGCAGGAAGCAGCACTGATGCTTAGCCATGGACTTGCAACCGAGAAATTGGAAGACGAGATTATGCGTTTGCATGAGGTACGCATCTCCGGGGAACCCATTGATGTTAACCAAATGCCGCAGATTAAATACGAACGTACGGCGCAAGAAAATATCAGTGAAAGCGAAGCAATATTTAACTACAAGTTAACTATCCAAAACTCTGGAATTGCAACCCATGTTCGAAAAGTGGTGATTTATACCGAAGTCATTGACGGAAAATGGAAGGTAACTAACTTTGATGAGTATTAATACCGGTTAGAAAAGTGGCGTCCTAGATAAGTACTCTGAATCCCTCTAAAACGAGTCTGTAACGCAATATATTAATGAAAGAGCTGAACGATGAAAACTGGGAAAGTCGCTGTTTTTACACAACCGCAAGCACCGATGGAATTTCGGGAATATCCAATCCCACCTGTAAGTGACGATGATATACTCGTGCGCATCCGGATGGCGAACATCTGTGGCTCCGATTTACACTTCTGGCGTGGGCACGGCCCTAAAATCGCTCGTGATATCCCACAGGTGCTTGGGCACGAAATGGTAGGAACGATTGAAGGAGTGGGCAAAAATATTAGCATCGACAGTACAGGACAGCCTTTAAGAGAAGGCGACAGGATTGCCTATTCCTACTTCAAACCGTGTCAGCACTGCTGGATGTGCCTCAAGGGGAGCCCCGCATGCCCAAACCGTTATCGGGATTGGCTTGGGGTTTCCAGCGAGCAACACCCCCATTTTCACGGGGCATACGGGGAGTACTACTACATGAAGCCCGGACACTCGGTTTTCAAGGTACCGCCTGAACTTGCCGATGCGCTGGTGTCCCCAATCAACTGTGCCTTATCAGAAGTAATTTATGGCCTCAATCAGATTGGCATCACCCTCGGGGACACGGTGGTTATCCAAGGCGCCGGTGGACTAGGGCTTTATGCAACTGCTGTTGCCAGGGAGATGGGTGCAGGTAAAATTATTGTCTTGGAACGGCAGCCGGCACGGCTGCAGCTCGCGCGTGAATTTGGGGCCGATGACGTTATCAATGTTGATGAATTCGGTTCTGATGAACGAATCTCTTATGTCCTAGAGCAGACAGACGGAAGTGGCGCGGACCTTGTCGCTGAGTTTGTCGGTTCACCACACGTACTCTCTGAAGGCGTTAAGATGCTGCGATGGGGCGGTAGGTACCTCTGGATAGGCAACATTAACCTCGGATTTCCTACCCAAATTGAACCGGGTGATATCGTCCGTTGTAGTAAGACAATCCGCGGTATCATTGTTTATGAACCTTGGGTAATCCCGCGCGCACTTGATTTTTTAACGCGTACGCAACATAAGTACCCTTTCCATAAAATTATCTCGCATACTTTCCCCTTTGCTCAGATTAATGACGCGTTTGCTTATGCAGACGGGGGTGATGCAATCAGAGTTGGATTAGAATTTGGATGAAAAGGTACCCGGATATGGCTTCTTCTCTGTACATACATATTCCATTTTGTGCGACAAAATGTTACTATTGTGCTTTTAACACGTACGCTTTTCATAAAGCACAAGCAACGACATATCTACAAGCACTCTGTACGGAGATGAAATGCTACGCACCGGTAACCGCGCCGTTACGGACAATTTTTATCGGCGGCGGAACACCGTCCATCCTTTCTGCAAGTGCCTTAACTCAGCTATTTGTTGATTTACATACATATTTTGATGTCCAGCCCGGTGCTGAAATTACGGTAGAAGCCAACCCCGGTACCGTTGACAAAGAAAAATTGAAAGTACTGCAAGATGCAGGCGTGAATCGTCTCAGTTTCGGGCTGCAAGCGATGCAGGACGAGACGTTGAAGCAGCTAGGCAGAATTCATACCGTTGCTGACTTTCTTCACAGTTATCACCTGGCGAATCAGTGCGGTTTTGATAATATCAACATCGATCTGATTTTCGCGCTTCCGAAGCAAACCCTGCAAGCCTGGCAATCTACCTTAACCGCTGTACTTGCCCTGGAGCCATCGCATATTTCCGCCTATAATCTCGTCATAGAAGAATCAACCCCGTTTCATGAATGGTGGCGCGCTGGCAAACTCCGTCTGCCTGTTGAAGACACTGAGGCGGACATGTTCGAGTATGCGATTGATACGTTAACCGGCCACGGCTACGAACATTATGAAATCTGTAACTTTGCTCGTTCTGGCTGCTCTTCCTTACATAACCTTGTCTATTGGAACAATCAAGCCTACATTGGGTTAGGGGCGGGTGCATGTGGTTATATTGATGGTGTTCGCTATTCAAACATGAGGGAGATTACTCATTACACGAACGCGCTGCGTCAGGGCATAAAACCGATTTCGGATTCCGAATGCCTCACCGGCCGGGGTGAAAAGGCGGAAACGCTCATGCTCGGGCTCCGGAAACGGGAGGGTATCTCCCTGAAGGATTACCGGTGCCGTTTTGGGGAAACGCCTGAGGTAGAATTTGGTCAACTTCTTGAAAAATGGATAGAGTTGAGATTGCTGAAAGCCTCTGCAACCCACCTTCATCTGACAACCCGTGGTTTTTTTATGTCCAACGAACTGTTTGTAGAATTGTTATGAGCTCCAGAACCATTTCGTTCTCATTTTAGAACGGGCTTGAGCGCACAAGATACTTCTGTTGGCGCGATTTCCTAGGTGCGATATGCTTCGTGAACCTGAGAAAAGGTTGAAAACCGAATGTCCGAATTATGCGAGCCTTGAAGTTTACCTACCTTTACATTTGACGTAACTGATAACTTTTAGGAAAATGGGTGTATGCCACGCAAAAACAAAATCCTCAGCATCGGCGATACGGCGCCTTTATTTACGTTACCTTCGCATCAGCGGCGAAACGTGTCGCTGGTATCTTATCGGAATGAATACCGCGTCATCTTAACATTTTTTCGAGGGACATGGTGACGAAATAGCCGTCGCCAGTTGGCGGCAGTACAAAAACACCTTGACGAGTATGCGGCGTACCGGGCAACACCACTTGGCATTGCAGGACAGTGGCCCCGCGAACTCCGTGGATACACGGCGCAAAATAGCATTACCTATCCTTTACTGGTGGATAGAGAGCGGAACGTTATCAGAAGTTATGGTGTCTACCACTGGCTTAGTCTTGACGCTTACAACATTGCACGGCCGGCGACGTTTATTATTGACAAGCTCGGCATTATCAGATATATGTACATTGGCGCTTATCAATTCGATTTGGTAAAACAGTCAGAAATCCTTGAATCTTTGAAATTAATTACAAATTCTGAATAACCCTGAAACGCCATGGATTTTTTGTGTGGTGCCCCCTATCCGGCTTTGAATGAAAATGGTTTGATTTCTGATTAAAATATGATATACTATTATTGGCAAGCATGTCGCTTGCTACCTTTGAGCAAAGAATCATGAATGAGATACACGTAGGGTTTATGCAACGTGCTTTGGCCTTGGCGAAGAAAGGAAAAGGGCGTACCAGCCCGAATCCGCTTGTGGGTGCCGTTCTGGTTAAGAACGGCAGGTGCATAGGGGAGGGATATCATCAGAAAGCCGGCGGGACGCATGCAGAAATCGATGCACTCCAGTCGGCTGAAGAGTCTGCCAAAGGCGCAACGCTTTATACAAATTTGGAACCGTGTTGTCACTGGGGACGCACACCCCCATGCACCGATGCGCTCATTAAGGCAGGCATCTTAACGGTTTACGTGGCAGAAATCGACGTGAATCCGAAGGTATCGGGTAAAGGCATCCGTCAGCTTGAAGCGGCGGGCGTCCGCGTCAATGTAGGCGTGTGCGCGGAAGAGGCTTCACACCTAAATGAGGTACATCGGAAGTACGTTCAGACAGGGAGGCCTTTTGTTATACTGAAGACAGCAATGAGCCTTGATGGAAAGATTGCAACGGCTACCGGCGAATCCCAATGGATTACTTCAGCCGCATCACGACAACGCGGGCACGAAATACGAGATGAAGTTGATGCAATTCTAGTCGGGATAGGCACCGTTATCCGTGACAATCCTAGATTAACCACGCGTCTTCAACATCGTTCAGGCAAGGATGCAGTCCGGATTGTACTAGATTCACGCGGGAGAACCCCAACAAATGCCCGCGTTTTTAATACTGATAGTCTCGCTAAAACTGTTATCGCAGTGGCACCAGAGCATCCGGCCGATAAGGTTAATGCACTCACAAAGGCAGGTGCGGAAATTATCACGGTACCTACCCTTCGGGGTTCCCTCTGCATGAAAAGCTTGATGGATATTTTAGGGAAACGCGGGATAACCAGCGTCCTGATAGAGGGGGGAGCAGAAGTGAATGCAGCGGCTATCACCGCCGGAGTGGTTGATAAGGTTATGTGCTTTGTTGCACCCAAGTTCATCGGCGGTGTGAACGCCCCAGGGCCACTTGGCGGACAAGGGATTGCTCGTTTAGTAGACGCGCCACATTTACAAAAACTCACGGTGAAACCTGTGCAAGGTGATGGCGACGAACTATTAATCGAAGGGTATCTTGTATAAAACCATCTCCTTTGCGTAACCAAAATGTTACGATGGACACGCATAAAATGTCCATGTCAACAAACTGACAGCAACTCAGTCTGATACAGAAAATGTTTACTGGAATCGTTGAAGAGATTGGAACTATTGTTAACGTCCAACGCATAGGACAGAGCGCGAACCTGCACATCAGCGCAACCGAAGTTCTAGCAGACGCAAAGATAGGGGATAGCATCGCTGTTGACGGCGCCTGCCTGACTGTCCGCTCGCTCTCCTCGTCCGCATTTATCGCCGACGTTTCTGCTGAAACCCTACGTCGCACAACGTTAGGGAAGAGAAAGCCACGCGAACGAGTTAACTTGGAACGTTCTCTGCGGTTGAGCGATAGGTTAGGAGGACACCTCGTCCTCGGGCATATCGATGATGTTGCCACAATTAGTGGATGGAAAGATGAAGATTATTCGTCTATCATGCAGGTAGAGATGAACGCCGGTGTGCAGCCTTACATAGCCTATAAAGGTTCTGTTTCTATCGATGGTGTCAGTTTAACGATAGCGAATGTATATCGAGATGTCTTTGAAGTCGCTTTAATCCCGTACACAAAGGACACAACAACTTTGGGGGCTAAAAGCAAAGGGGAACGTGTTAATGTTGAAGTCGATGTGGTTGCGCGTTACGTTGAAACATTATTGTTAGCCAGAACACGATTCGCTGACAAGGATGAAGAACCGGATAAATCGGCCCGCCTTGATATGGAATTCTTAGCACAACACGGATTCTTTTAAAGCGTTACTCACCGCTCCGGAGAACATCAGCGGCATATCTATCGATTTGGTTACGTCTTCAGATTTGTTAATAACTGTATTAACAAAACATGAGACACTGACAATTCCGAGAAAAAAATGGTAATCCCAGAAGGTTAGAAAGTCCCGCGCTAGGCATATACCAAAATGGCATTTAGCACAATTCTAGAAGCGCTCTCAGCCATCCAAAACGGTGAGATGATTATCGTCGTTGATGAGCCGGAGCGAGAAAACGAAGGCGACCTGATTATGGCGGCTGAAAAGGTAACAGCAGAAACGATTAATTTCATGGCAAAATATGGCCGCGGTTTGATATGCCTTCCCACTTCCTCTAAACGTCTTGCAGAACTTCAACTGCACCCCATGGTTGTTGATAACACTGCCCAGATGCAAACGGCGTTTACGGTAACCATTGACGCGAAAGAAGTAACCACCGGCATTTCGGCACAGGAACGGGCTTATACGATTCGCAAGTTCGTGGATAAAACGGCCACCCCGTCAGATTTTGTTCGTCCGGGCCACATCTTTCCGTTAGAAGCGAAACCCGGCGGCGTGCTTCGACGCGCTGGGCATACCGAAGCTACCGTTGACCTGGTACGACTCGCGGGATGTTATCCGGCGGGCGTTCTTTGCGAAGTCCTGAATGACGATGGCACGATGGCACGTGTACCTGAGCTGATGAAATTTTCTGAAAACCATAATCTCAAGATTATTACGATTTCAGACTTGATTGCGTACCGCCGCCGAACCGAAACCCTTGTCAAAAAAGTTGCAACCGCCGATATCCCGACAGCACACGGTGAGTTTAAACTCCATGCTTATAAAAGTCATGATACGATGCCCGAAGAAGGTGAAGGAGAGGCGCCCCGAGAAGACGCCAAGACGCATGTTGCCCTAACGAAAGGCAATATTGCAGACGATGCCCCCGTGTTGGTAAGAGTGCATTCACAATGCTTAACCGGGGATGTATTCGGTTCTCTGCGGTGTGATTGCGGGGAACAGTTACAGCTCGCTTTGGAGATGATTGAAAAGGAAGGAAGGGGCGTGCTACTCTATATGCGACAAGAAGGGAGAGGGATGGGACTCAAAGAGAAACTTCGCGCTTACCAACTCCAAGACAAGGAAGGTTTGGACACCGTTGAGGCAAATGAACGCCTCGGTTTCCCCCCTGATTTGCGCGATTACGGCATCGGGGCACAAATCTTAGCAGAACTCGGTGTGAAAAGAATGAGGTTGATGACAAATAATCCTCAAAAAGTCAAAGGTTTATCCGGATACGGATTGGAAATCGTGGAGCGGATTCCGTTGCAGACAAGCCCGAACCGTTTTAACCGCGCCTATCTACAAACAAAACGTTCAAAACTCGGACACCTACTTTTACACACTGAAGAAAACTAACTCGGTGCGCCGGGCCATACAAGTAAATTAAGGTTTTATCAAGAATCTTGAATCTACGGCTAGGCGCATCGAGGCGCAAAAGCACACGAAACAATTGAACGCCTAATGGAGAGAAACCATGCCCAATGTTTATGAAGGACACCTCAATGGCGATGGCTTGAAATTCGGTATTGTTGTCAGCCGATTCAATCACTTTGTTACCGATAAACTCTTGAGTGGCGCACTCGATGCCCTGCAACGTCATGGGGTTAACTTAGATGAAGTTGATGTCTTTTGGACACCGGGGGCTTTTGAGATACCAAGCATCGCAAAACAGCTTGCTGAAAGTACACGTTATCACGCTGTTCTCTGTATTGGGGCCGTCATTCGCGGCGCAACACCTCATTTTGACTATGTGGCGGGTGAGAGTGCTAAAGGGATTGCACTCGTCGCTATGAATACGGGAATTCCTATCATCTACGGGGTTATCACCACCGATACGATAGAACAGGCACTTGAACGGGCCGGCATAAAAGCGGGAAACAAAGGGTTTGAAGCTGCTGTCACCGGAATTGAGATGGCAAATCTTTATAAAGAAATGCATGCACCAAAGGGCGTTTAACCATGGTTGCAATTATAGACTATGAGGCGGGAAACCTGACGAGTGTCGCCCGGGCTTTAACACAGCTCGGTTATGAAAATGAAATCACCTACGCAGCCGAAAAAATTTTAGCAGCTGACAGGATAATCTTTCCCGGCGTCGGTGCAGCAAAGGCGACGATGCAAACACTACGCAACCGGGGACTGGACCGGGTTTTGGAGGAAGCTTATCAAACCGGTAAGCCAATGCTAGGCATCTGTATCGGCATACAAATCCTCTTTGAACACAGTGACGAAGAGGATACCCAATGCCTCGGATTCTTGCCAGGAAAAGTCCGAAAATTCCCCTACGCATTAACGCAGGAACAAACATCTCGCCAAGCTGGAACATCGCCCCTCAAAAATACCGATGCTGACACTGGTAAAAATGTCGTCTTAAAGGTACCACAAATCGGTTGGAATGAAATGCATCAAACTCAATCACATCCAATTTTTAAAGACATTCCGAACCCCGCGCATTTCTATTTCGTCAACTCCTATTACCCCGTTCCGAATACACCGGATGTTATGATTGGAAAAACAACCTATGGGCTTGAATTTTGTAGTGTCCTTGAACACGATAACCTCATCGCAACACAATTTCACTTAGAAAAAAGCGGGAAGATAGGACTAAAAATGCTAAACAATTTCCTAACACTATGATAACATTTCTGCTAACACTTTTAGTACTTGGCTCAAATCTATTGGTATATCTGCTTGAGGTGCCGGCGTACTATCAGATTCTTAGCCATAGTTACTACGGCGTGATGATGCTTGCCGTTATTTACGCTCGCCCGTGGGAACAAAAATTCTTGCTCGGCCTGACAGCAGCAACCAATTTAGTATATGCGTTTCGCCAGCCAATCGAAATACAAACCGTTATTATTGCTTTTCTCTATCCGTTTCTCGTTTTCGGCGTCATACATATCATCCGGCAGCTCCGAACGGAGCACGGTGTTCGCGCGGAACAGCTGAAAGAAATAAATAACGTCAATGCAAATTTAGAGAAGCGTGTAAGAGATTTGTCTACGCTTTTTGAGGTAAGCCAGGCCGCAAATGCTGATTTAGAACTTGCTGAGCTCTTTCAGCGCATTATTAAGATTCTTTCTAACCGCCTCGGTATCTACCGCGGGGCATTGCATTTCTATAAAGGGCGGGAAGTTGTAACATCTGCTGAGGTGGTTCTCGGGCTCACCCCGGCAGAGCTCAAACGTGGAACCGATACGGTGATGGCGGATATCCAGAGACGGGTACTTGCGACGGGTAAAGCCGTCGGGGTTCCACATACCCGACTTCCGCAAAACTATGTAAAACTCTTTGAAGTTGGAGCGGAATTCCCCAACGAAGATTCAAGCCGTATTACAAAAATTTCGCAAACCGATGGTTCCGAAATTGAGCAGCGCGCTAAGGATGCTATTGCTTTCTGGTGTATTCCGGTAATCGTTGAAGAACAAGTTGTCGGTACTTTGACGATTGACAAAGCCTCGGACGAATTTTCAGCCGAAGATGACAGGAGGCTGTTGACGATTGTTGCATCTATCATCGCACAGCGCGTCAAAATTCAGCAGACGATTGATGCACTCGTTGAATCTGAACGTTTAGCAACTCTCGGAAAGCTGGTGCGCACTATCGCTCACGAAGTCCGTAACCCACTCAGCAGCATACGGTTGGGAACACAGCTGCTCCAAAAGAACGGCGAGGCAGAATCAGACGAATACGCCGAAATTATTATTAAAGAGGTTGACAGATTGAACCGGTTTATTGAGCAATTACTTGCGTTCAGCAAACCGGCGATGGAATTCGCCAAGCCCAGCGATACCCATGAATTGATTAAGGACAGCCTCTCAATTTGCGCCGCGGAATTGCAGCGCGCCGCCGTTCGAGTGGTAACCGAATACCAGAATCCTTGTCCCAAAGTAAATGTTAACCCTGATGGAATCGTACAGGTGCTCCTCAATCTATTTTATAACGCAATAGAGGCCATGACGAACGGCGGGACGTTGACAATTAAAACAGAATATCGAGCATCGGAAAGATTAGTATACATGAGAATCCAAGACACTGGGCCGGGAATTTCTCCCGATGAAGTAACACAACTCTTCCACCCGTTCTATACGACAAAACAGAAAGGCACTGGGCTTGGACTCTACATCAGTCGAAAAATTCTTGAGGAACACAACGGAAGTATTCGTATAGAGGCGGCTTCGGGGGGTGGAGCGGTGTTTATTATTACGCTGCCGGGCATTGAAGTCGCTTCACAAGCCCAGGAACCGGTAAGTCGTCGCTTAGCTGATGAGCTTCTCCCATCTTGCGAAGCATTCCTAGAACCCGCATCAGAAACTCCCGAGGAAGCCCAGCACATCGAGGCATAAAAGCCCGGGACGCGATAAGCCAAAAAGCAGAAAATGAGACTTAATTATGCAAAATCTGATCCTTATTGTTGACGACGATGAAAGCCTTCGGCGCGTATTCGCCGCTGTCCTTGAGAAGGCAGGTTACCATACCGTCAAAGCCCGAAATGGAAAAGAGGCACTTGATGTCGCTCAAAAAGTCGATGCAGATGTCATTTTGCTTGACATTTTCTTAGGGGATGCGAACGGACTAGAGTTAATCGATAAGATTCAGAAGTATAACAGGAATAGCTCAATTATTATCGTCACCGCCCATGGAACCACTCAAACCGCGATAGATTCAGCAAAGCACCGGGCCTACGGATACCTCACCAAACCTGTTGACACAAAGCAGCTGCTAGATTTAATCGCCCGTGCGGCTTCCGCAGCCAACCAGACGAAGCTCGCGCAAACTTCGCAGCCCAAGATTGAAATTGAGCGGCACGGCAAGATAGTCGGGCAGAGCTTCGCGATGCAAGCGGTTTATCAGATGATAGGCAGAGCCGCTGTGAGTGACGAAACCGTCCTCATTCTCGGGGAAAGTGGAACCGGCAAGGAATTGGTATCACAGCTGATTCACCAAAATAGCCAGCGCGCCAATAATCCATTTGTTGTTGTTGATTGCGGGGCTATCCCCCCAACCCTCATTGAAAGTGCACTCTTTGGACATGTAAAAGGGGCTTATACGGATGCGCGAACATCGCGTAAGGGAAAGTTTGAACAAGCCGATAGCGGCACAATTTTTCTCGATGAAATCGCAGAACTCCCAGCTGAAGTTCAGGTGAAACTCTTGCGCGTTCTACAAGAACGGGAAGTTGAACCCGTCGGCTCCAACCAACGGCACACCGTCAATGTGCGAATCATTGCCGCTACAAACAGGCACCTTGAAGTAGCCGTTGAACAGAAGGCTTTTCGAGAAGAACTCTATTATCGTCTCAATGTCGTTCCTATTGTCATTCCACCACTGCGTGAACGCAAAGAGGATATACCCGAATTAGTCGAGCTGTTTACACAGCGCTTTGTCGAAGAATATAAGCTACCGAAGATAGGAATCTCAACGGATGCAATGCAACAGCTTACCGCTTATGACTGGCCAGGGAACGTCCGAGAGCTAGAAAACGCCATTAAACGCGCATTCGTTATGTGCTCAGGGCAAATGTTACTCCCTGAACATTTCACGCATGCCGGCACGAATCTGCAAGCTGATACAGGGGCTATAGAAAAATCGAGCCCCGTTACAGACGCCACCCATTTTAACGAACAGGTTTATGCCCTTCTCTATGCGCAACTAGAATCTTATCTGGAACAGCAAACAGGAGAAGGAGAACTTTATGCTGAAATTCGAGCCGTTTTTGAGAAACCTCTCTTCAAAATTGTCCTTGAACATACCAAGAAAAATCAGAGCAAGGCGGCTAGCTTGCTCGGCATTAACCGAAATACACTACACACAAAGTTGATTGAGTACGAACTCAACTAACGGCTATTGTTAATCCTAACGTATTTTTATATTCTCAAGAATCGAATCAACAGATAAAAAACGAATTGTATCCGTAGAAGTTAACACTAATGGACATAGCAAAAGTGATTGGGAACGTCGTTGCGACTCGAAAAGAACCGAGTTTAGAGGGGACATCTCTCCTTATCGTGCAACCTTTGGACCAGAACCACAACCCCATTTCCACACCACTCGTCGCGGTGGATACCTTGCATGACGCAGGTGTCGGTGATATCGTATACATTGTCACCGGAGGGGATGCAGTCGGGGTTTTACCCGGGAAACGCATGCCTGTAGATGTCGCAATTGTTGGCATAGTCGACGCCATATCTTTGCTTGATGAACCTAAGGAGGCTGAACCTACACCGCCCCCCACAAACGGATAAGCTCACAGCAACAAAGTGCCATCGAAGGGCAGGTGATAATTTCTAAATATGTACCTCGCAAAAGTCATTGGCAAAGTTGTTTCAATTGTGAAGCATCCTGCGTATCAAAACCGAACGCTATTGCTCATACAACCGTTGAGCTTAAAATCCGAGGTGGTGCGAACACCCACAATTGCCGTTGATTATGTCGGGGCAGGTGAAGGAGACACCGTGATTGTCGGGGCCGGGCCCGGTGTTGCACAAGAAGTTTTTGGAGTTGAAAACGCACCTATCCGTGAGCTCGTTATGGGCATTGTAGATAGGTTTGATGTTTCCGGTTAGCCCATCCAGGCGCGTTTGTAACGACTGAATCCGACGCGGCAACGGTTTCTTATACTTTGTTTACCGATGAATCCAGAAAGGGGGGGGGAGAAAATGAAAAGGCTAATCAGGCAACGGGCACATCAGAGCGCTGGACTTTTATGTTTGCTAGCTATCTGCTTGCAACTCAACGCTTGTAGAATCGCCGAGGTTTTATCAACACAGTACAGCGAAAATATTGCACTCACTAATTACGGAACAGAATCAAATCACCCCGGCTTAAACGACGGCAATATTGAGACACTAGCGACGCTTCCCGCTAAAAACGAGCGGAATTTTGTCATCCGGTTTTCTGAAATCCGTCCTGTACGCAAGATTATCATACACAACGGAAACTTGTTCCGATTTGAGATGCAATACTTGAATGGGGAGACAGGACAGTGGGAAAAATTTGATTCTATCATTCAGCGACGGAATCTTGACGGGGCAAGCGCACAACCGATGTTCATCTTTGATAGATTGGACTTTCAAACCCAGATGCTTCGAGTAAATGTCACTCGAACTGTTGATGATATCATCGTTAACAAAATCCTTACCCAACCAGGGGATAAAGTGGTGAGTCGACGGACAACACTCGCAGGTGAATACTACCCACATTATCGAGTGATACAGCCCGCAATCGCTCAAATTCGAGAGATTGAGGTTTACCATCTCGCCCGGAATTAGTGAAATTGTATGAAACAGAACGCTTTATTCGCCACGATGCTGTTTTTCCTCGTTGTGACAACGTTTTGCGCGTATGGAAAAAGACTTTATCCCCGACGTGGAGAGATTGAGCTAGTTCGCGCAACGTCCCAAAGTGTAACAATTCAACTCGTTATCCCCGAAGCCGATTTTAAAATCGCGACACCGGCGGACTCACAATTTTCTACATTTTCGTTCCCCGGATGCGATTTCGCACTCCGGCCAGGGATGCCACCGATGCCCGTAAAATCAACCTTAATCGGTGTGCCTCCCCACGCAGAATTCGCCATCCGCATCATTGAGAATACTGTTAGGAAGCGCAACGTACTGGTTCCAGCGCGGCAACAAAGCACGACTGCCCAGAACCGGTTTTTCCCGGAAACCGTCGTTCAAATGAAAAAGGCAGGCTGGATTCGAGAGAATAGGGTACTCCCAATTCAATTGAATCCAGTACAGTATAATCCCGTAACAAGGCAGGTTAAAATCTATCATCGGCTCATCGTTGAAGTGCAATTTCGCCGCGCCGGGAACGCCCCATCTCCGACGAGTGGCTTCCCAAAACCGGAATCTTCTGTCTATGAGGCCATGTTTGAAAATATGCTGATTAACCCACAAGAGGCAAAGCACTGGCGCGCCCCCCGCGCCACCGCCCTGCGCGCACCCGCAAGCATTTTACCAGCAACCCCCCGATATAAAATCGTTGTTCGACAGGATGGGATGTACCATATTACCGGCGACGACTTAGCACAAGCCATCACAGAAGATATTAGTTCTATCATACCCACCACGCTCAAACTCTCAAACAAAGCCAGACAGATACCTATTTTTGTACGGGGTGAAGAGGATGGAAGGTTTCAAGCCGACGATGAAATCATTTTCTATGGACAGCGGAACAGCGGAAAAACAACCTATTTCGACCCTTTTTCCGATGAAAACGTCTATTGGTTGACTTGGAATGGAACACCAGGACTCCGAATGGGAATCAAAACGCCGCCCGCAGATATAGAAAATGTGTTCACCACCGCAGGTACACCAAGCCGTTTCTATCAACGGTTTCTCACACGGACACATTTTGAAAAGGAGGAGCATTTTTTCAGGTTTGAGGCGATAAACCTCCCTGAAGACAGCGAATATCGACAGATTGGGGCAGGACTACAAGAACGGTTTTTCGCCATCACCGAATTACCTAAACTTCCGAAGGATAGTTGGTTCTGGACACCCCTACCAGGAAACGCGCCCGCTAACGTACCACCGCCACGCTCAAAAACATTTACGTTCAATTTACCGGGAATCGCCCGCACCGGACAATTCGCTACCCTCCGCGTCAATCTCTATGGAAAATCGAACACCGCACACTTTATCAATTTAGCGCTAAATGATAAACTTACCTTTGGCGTACCACAATCGGATGGACAAACTGAATTTCAATTTGAAAATCAGCAAATCCCAATCCCTTATTTAGAAGACGGAAAAAATACCCTGCGCGTCAGTCTTGATATTTTATCGAACGATACTTTGGATAAGGTACTGTTTAACTGGTTTGAAGTTGATTACTGGCGAACCTTTGACGCAGAGAACGATATCCTTGCATTTTCAATCGCGCCTTTTCCAGAAGAAACGAATACTGTCAAATGGCTAAAAAATTTCTCTACACCCGACATTGAGATTTACGGGGTTGATGGCACTCGCTACATCGGGTACCCGATTGTCGACAACGAGAAAGAAGCAGCTGGAACCCACAAAATTGCTTTTGACACCTCACAACCCGGAAATAGGGATGCACAGGATACAACGATTCAGTACATCGCGTTGACGAAGAACAAATTCCGAAAACCAGAAATACGACAAGACGCACCATCCCGGTTGAGAACCACACACAATCGAGCAGATTACATTATCATTACAGATGCCCTGTTTATTCAAGACGTACACCCGCTTGCTAATTTCCGTGCACGAAACGGGATGCGAACCCGCGTCGTTGATGTTCAAAACATTTACGATGAATTTAACCACGGTATCGCCAATCCGTACGCCATTCGAGAATTCCTCGAATATGCCTATCATAATTGGCAAGCGCCCGCTCCAACTTACGTACTTCTCGTGGGAGACACGCATCACAACCCAAAAACAGAACCGAATTTTGTCCCCACAATACAAGTACAAATCCCTGGATACGGCTCAAGCGCTAGTGACCATCAGTTTGTAACGTTTCGAGGCGATGATAGTTTTCCAGATATGCTCATTGGAAGAGTTCCGGCAGCCAATCGCGTCGATGTCCGGACATTCGTTGCGCGCGCAATTAACTATGAAACCACCGCTGAAATCGGCCCGTGGCAAAAGCGACTCCTCATGCTCGCCGGCACAGATTGGCGGTTTCATAACCAAACTGACGGACTACTTAGACAAAACGAGCTTGCGCACAAATATGAAATCAAACCTGTCTATGCCCCGATTACAGAAAAACCGACAGGTGATGGACAAAGCCAACCGTTTGTCGGTAGACAGGTGATTGACGCATTCAATGAAGGCGCCAGCATTGTCAATTACATCGGACACGGCGCAGGCGGCGTCTGGTCATCCTCGCGGATGCTGGACCTGGAAGATCCGGAGCAGAACTTAACCAATATCACTCAGCTCCCTTTTGTTATTAGTATGACTTGTTTTACCGGGCATTTTGATGGAAATCGCAGCTCGCTCGCTGAGGAATTAATCTGGGCACAAAATGGAGGCGCAATCGCGGTTATCGGGGGAACCAGCATCGGGTTGCTAGATGGAGACTACATTCTCAACCGGGCAATTTTTGATGTTATCTTTAAGGATAAGATGACGCACATCGGCTCCATCATCGCCCAAGCCAAAACCAAATTTCTTATTAACGCTCCCGGTTACTTTGACCTCGCAGAAGTTTTCACGCTCTTCGGAGATCCGGCGACACCGCTCAGATTACCGCATACACAGATGAACGTTGCAGCGGACATCGGCGAAACCTCAATCAGCGTTTCCGGAGCACTCGCCAACCAGAACTTTAACGGAAACGCCGAAATTGTTCTCTTTCCAAGAGCACGCCAGGATTCAACAGATAGCAAAGTAGAAGCCGCGCCGCCAGAACGACAAACCATCACTGTCGTAAATGGGCAATTTAACGAGGAAATCCCATTGCCCGCAAACAGCCAATTTGATAATGGAAACGTACAGGTTTACGCATGGAATGCTGAGGAAGATGCCATCGGGTACGCAAATTATACGGCGCTACAACGATATGTTAATAACGTCCGGATTGTGCCTTACCCTGTTGAACCAGAGCAACCTGTCCATCTCTACGCAGACGTGCAAAATAGAGATGATATTGAGGCAATGAGGCTCTTTTGGAGTTTAGATGGGCATGAATTTGAGACAATCCCGGTGGCCCACCATGCCGGTTCAACCTATAGAAGCGAGCAGCCTATCCCCGGTTACCCAGAAAGAGAACTGATTGACTACTACTTGGAAGTCAAAGTAAACGATGGGAAAACCTTCCAAACAGAAGTAGAAACTTATGAATTCGGCGCGGTTGACGTGGACTTGACGATTGCTGGAGAAACAATCGCTTGGAGCATCACCCCACCCTTTACACTTTCGGTACAAATTCGCAACCGGGCCACGATTCCCGCGCGAAATGTTCCCGTTCACTTTTTTCTCAGCCCGATACAAGCAGATACCGAAATCCACGTGCCTACCTTTAAAGAACTTCAAAATGCTACCCAAATTGGTGAAGTGCAGCTTCTGGCAGAAGTGCTACCAGACACTGATGTTATCGCCAGTGTCCCGTGGCAACCGCCACTGGGAAACTACCTCGTCACCGTTGTGGTTGACATGCCGTCTGAAGAACATCCAAAAGGTAATATTGTTGAACAGCGAGAATCTAACAACATCGCAGCACAACGGTTTAAAAACAATCGCATCCTGCTCACACGGCAAAAACGCGACATCACAAGCGTAGATGGCGTTTTGCACCTCTCTATTTCGCCTGAAAGCCTTCAAAATGACATCGTCATGACGCTTGAGGAAAAAGAACTCTCCATTCCAAATCAGCCAGATATTTTTCCCGTATCGAGAAGCAGTTCTTCGGAAGAAACCGACGGAGAACACGCTATCGCTTACCATTTTGGGGTGACTGAGCAAACCGAATTGACGGCGATAGCCTCCTTCAGGAAACCTACAACTTCAGACGCACACATCTATATGCTTGATGAGGGGACGCAGAACTGGACACGCATTGGTAAGGAAACCGTCACGGATGAGATACTCTCAATCCAAGTTCCAATCCCGGGCACGTTTGCCATGCTATCCCACGCCGACTCCCGGCCCCCAACACTTGAGATGACAATTGAACATCAAGGCTTTATTGACGGGGATTATATTTCCAAGAATCCTACTATCTCCGCCAGAGTTGAAGATGCAAACGGAGTGGACGCGCGGCCTGAAACCATCATCATCACGAAAAACGGGACGCATGTACCACAAGATGAGTATGTTATCGCATCAGCACCTCTCAGTAGCAGCGTCCTGCTTATTACGTATACACCCAGCTTAGAAGCAGGGGAATATCGGATTCGGTTGCAAGTACAAGACGCAAATGGAAATCCCGCTGCCGCGGAGCGAAAAGCCAACGTAGCCGGCGAGTTTGAAATAGAAAACATCGCGAACTTCCCAAACCCGTTCCGCCCCGGACGTGGCACGGATTTCGCCTATTATCTGACGGAGAGGGCGGACGAGGTGAACCTCAAGATTTATACCGTCACCGGGCGACTCATCACCACAATTGATACACTTGACGCATCCATCTCATATAACGAATTTCACTACGATGGCCGGGACGCGAATGGAGAGCCGCTGGCGAATGGCGTTTATCTCTATAAATTCACTGCCCGGAAGGATAATAAGCGAAAGCAAAAGGTCGGAAAGATAGTCGTTCTTAAGTAAAACCGCTTTATCTCATTGGCGTTTAACTGAGACACCATTTGTCAAAATCAAGTAGGCACGCCCATTATTGTGCTTGATACGGGCGCATCTCTCGGCAGAATCACGGTAAATTAGTTAAGGGGTATATATTCGCGTATCTGCCCCAAATTCGGAAGAAAGACAGCAGGGGGTGACGCTACTGTAGGCACTCTTTCACGATGTATCGATAAGTCTCTAATCCCGCCGTCTCTAACCCCTTCACTTTTGCCATATCGTCCCAGCGCCGTAGAACGAGGGCATCTTGGAAATATGCAATTTGCTCAAACGCTTTTCGCTCCGCGGCTGACATGACACCTCCCTGAAGTTTGAGACTTCTTTTTGATGCCTCGGATAGCCCGTCATAGTAAGAAGTATCGCTTGTACACAGATACCTTTTTGCCGGAACGTGCAAGCGAATCGGTGTTGTAACGGATTTTGGGAAAAAGGGCTCCAGATACTGGGCGCCTACCTCCTCATGATTAAGGTTCGTATCTAAGAAAGCTTCACGAGCGCTATGTTCATCCAAGATAAAATGTCCGATGTCATGGAGTAAGGCACCTGTCGTCAGCGTAGGAGATGCGTTGTGCTGCCGTGCGTAAGCAGCGCATTGGAGGGCGTGTTCTAGCTGTGTTACGACTTCATCGTAGAACGATTGTCCCCGTTCCGACATGTAATTGAACAGGGTATCAACCCGCTGTTCAGGTGTCGCACTTCTCATTCCGTCCGCGAGGCTGGAGTCTACGTACTTTTCAAATGAAATATCGAATGTGTTATCAAAAGTCATGATTCACCAACTTTCCTTGAAAATGCGCGATTTTGCTAATCTGTTTTTTCCGGGATAATCCGTCTTTGGCGTATTGTGAGAAAGCCTCTCGTTTGTCGGCATAATACCGCTGACGCCAATCACCTTGAGAACTCGCATTGTAGGTGAGATAAATAATGCGCCTCGGTTCTTCAGACGCGTTTTCCGAACTCTTGTGCGGGATGTAAGAACCAAAAAGGAGAATGTCACCCGGCGTCGTTGGGACTTCTACCCACTCCAAGTTCGAAGCCGTTTCTGGAGCGATGCAGCCCTTTTCGTCTAGGGCAATGAACCCTTCACGATGTCTACCGGGCGAGAAAGAGAGACACCCACTCTCAGGAGTTGCGGAATCTACCGAAATTAAGCAGGTAATATGGTAGGTGACAAAATCATAGGCTGGGGCATCCTGATGAGCAGCGTAACCACCTCCCCCGGGATATTTGTAATTGATTTTTTCTTTGTAGAGCACCGCCGGCTCACCCATTAAATCGGAAACAATATCTAAGACTTTACCATCTGTCACGGTGGCTTTCATACCGGCATGGTACGGCACGAAGTTTTCCGAACGGGAGAGCCTCGAGCCAGACTGTGTAGCTTCATAGTGATGCATCCATTTGTCCTGTGTCGGTTCCCAGCAGGATATTTCAGAAACCCAGGACTGTAAAGTATCGATATCTTCTTTACAAAAAAAAGCCGGAATTTTAAGGTAACCGCGCGTTTTCCAGTCTTCTTGAAGCTCTCGATTGAGGTAGGACATAACTCCTTTCCTTACGAATAATCGCCATTTTCTCATGCGCGCTGTTCTGATTCTTACTGTTCCATACGCTGCGCCGCTACTCACAGTAAGTATAACGGGCGAAACACTTTTTGTCAAATGCTGGATGCGATTGCAATCACCCTGTTAATCTTGTGAATCCGTAGATGTCGTGCTAAATTGCAAAACATTCATCGCGTCGGCAACTTCCATCCGATAATCCCACCATCCGTTGTAATCTCCGGAAATTACCGTCACGGTGTTCCACCCTTGTTTCAGAGGTAACTCAAAGTGGGCCCACCATGAAAATAGCCGTTCGCTTGGCATCGTGGCGCCCGGAATCTCAACGCCGTTAAGATAGAGTCTCCCAAGGTTGCTCCCCCATCTGAGCTGGGCAAACACACGCCGTGCATCAGGACTCTTGATATAGCTCCTCCCAAACCCGTATGCCAATTCACCCGCCCCGAAGGCTTCATTTAAATTAACCCGTTCCGATTCGGAGCGATACGCTTGCCACGCGATTTCTCCTGTTTGTCCTTGGTAGTTTTTTTCAAGATTGGATTCCGGTAATGGTATTGTGAGAAAACTTTGCGGAATTTCGTTGGCGTTAGCGGGTACTTTTATCTCACCGAGGGAAAAGGGGCCAAGAAGCATCCAGTTTTTAATAACACGCATGTGTTCCCCAGCAATAGGGTGAAACAGCTTCCTACCGCTTTGTAATTGCTCGCCGCCATATAGGGTAAAATAACGGTAGACGGGAAATGGGATTAACGCATCAGATGGCACTGAGCAGGAGACGGTTATTTTTGTGGTTCGCCCCGGTTTCGCTTGAAAAGAGAGTTGGTCCGGCGAAATCTGCCAATTCTGACTTGGGTTGAAAACCACCTCGACTTCTATCAGTTTTTCAAGCGTATTGTCAAGGACTATTTCGAGGCGTCCCTTGGAGAAAGCCTGCTCTTTTTCGAGATTAAAATGTGCCTTAAAGGACAGGAGTTTCGCAACTTTCTGTTTAAACGCCGCGGTTGAAAGGGTTTCTGGGTAGATATTGCCCGGTTCAATAATTGCGACAGTCGCGCCTTCATTGTCAACAGTCACGAGGCTGTAATGATCAAACGCCCCATACTCCGGTACGGCTTGCGGTGTAAATCCGCCACCGGTAGCGCCGAGGACAAAGTATCGGCGTTCATTGCGCGTATGAACTGTCAGGTTATGGTAGTGCCCCGCAAAAACAGTGTATGCCCGCTCACCGAGTGCGGCTTCAATTTCTTCCCAGCCAGAGTTTTCCTGAAGCCACAGAGGTCTGTGCATCAAAACAAACGTATGCCGCATATCGCCCTGTAATTGAGATTTCACATAGTCAATCTGCGCCTCCCCAAACCAGGTTGTCCATTCCCCGGTATTTGAATGCCATTCCTCGGTGTTAAGCAATAGAAACAGGCAATTTTTGTAGGTAAATGCCGAATAGGTGCGCCCGATGTTCTCCTTCCAATAGTCATACATGACGCGATTCGTAATATCGTGGTTCCCGGGCAATGCGAGGAATGGCACGATTAAATCGGATTGATGCTCCCAAAATTCCTTCCATTCCGCTGCCAATTGTGCCGTATCTGTTGTATCTCCTTGTATTAAATCGCCAACCATGATGGCAAAGTCGGGCTTGAGGAGATTAATTTCATCAATCGCCCTATCAAATATGTGCCATTTGTCGAGGCCACCCCCGGTTTTATCGCCGATAATAGCAAATGTGAACTTATCGGACGCCGCAGAAAAAGACTGATTAACAATCGGCAGCCCCTTAGGGCCCCGCAGGAATTCGGCTACAGGACGAGGTTCAGCCGCACTCCCAACGATACCGGTAAGCAAACCGATTAGGAGCACAACAATTTGTGTGAAACTTATCGGCTTCCAAGACTTCACCATCTGTTTGTGTATACAATACATCTAATTTTGAACCTCTTCTTAAGTTAAGATAAAGATTAAGTCATATGATACCTTTAGGATGTCGCAGAATTATCACATAACTGCGAAGTTTCCATAGAGACGGAAGGAACATTTCTGTGATGAATTTGTCATACAATTGTGTAACATGGCAGAAGTGGAATTTATCAAATTCTCCGGTGTCAAAACGCCCTTGCTTTAGCTGGGGGATGTAGACACCGCCCTATTGAATGAGAACAAGGGGATATATTGAAAAAAGAGTTGACATTCTAACATTTTTGTGGTATAATATATGTATAATCTAACACACAAAAGGGTTTAGAATGAAATTAGAAACCCCTATTTTAACATATCAAACGACACCGTCTGCTACATACGCCTGTGAGTACCATATCATCTGGTGTACAAAATACAGAAGAAGTGTCTTGTCTTCTGAAATTCAAGAACGATTCAAAGAACTTGTAATAGCATCAGAAGAAAAACACGGATTTAAGGTTCGTGCTTTAGAGACAATGACAGAACACATACATTTGTTGATTAGCATTCCTCCAACAGAAGCCGTTGGTGTCATGATTGGCAAACTAAAAGGAATGACGGCTAAAGTTCTTCGTGAGGAGTTTCCGCACCTAAAATCAAGACTGCCGAATTTATGGACACGTTCCTATTTTGTAGCGTCTACCGGGGGTATCACACTACAAGTTCTCAAGCAATATGTAGAAAACCAGAAAAGTGTCTGAATGCCAAGTTTCTACCGCACCCAAACACTGAAAATAGAAGCACAACCGATATTCTCTGAAGCTCATGCTGCGTCTGCTGCTGTTTGGAATGCCTGTTGCTATCAAATGGATATGTACCAGTGGCAGCGGGGCTATCCTCATGCTCACAGAGACTTCTATATTGGCAAAGACGGCGAAGGGTGGATAGACAAACAACTCTCTAATCCACTCTTGCATTCCCAAAGTAGGCAAGCGGTTCGGGCGCGTTACTTCAAGTCTTGGTTGTCCTACTCTGCCCTGAAAAAATATGGTGGCGTTAGAACGCCGAAACCTCCTCACAAACGAAAAAACGATATGACGACACGTTGGAAAAAGTCTGCCATTCGTTTTGTAGCAGGTAGCAAGAATAGTAAACGCGTTAAACTTTCTATGGCACGGGGTAAACCGAAAATAGATATCCCTTTGCCCAACACCTTTGATATGTCTAAAGCAGAACATATCGCAACGATTGAATTGTGCGATAACTACGGACACTGGACACTCCATTTTTCGTATTTGTATCACACCGAAACACCGAAACGGCGGTTTCGCCCTACGCTTGAAACAGGTAGCCTTGTTGTCGGCGTTGATATCGGCGAAATACACCCGATTGTCTCTCACGACGGTGAAGACACACATATCTACAATGGACGGTATATCCGCTCACTATACCGCTATAGAAACAAAGTGATTGCCGAAATCAGTCTGACGATGCATCGGTGTAAACGCCATTCCAAACGCTGGTGGAGACTCACACGTCGGAAGTGGAAGCGTCTTAGAAAGATTGATAACCAAATCAAAGACGCACGCCACAAACAGACGACTAAGTTCGTCAAATACTGCCAAGCAAAAGGGATTGGCACAATCATACTCGGCGCCCTCACAGGTATCCGAAACAACAGAGACTACGGAAAAAAGACGAACCAGAAACTCCACCAGTGGGCTTTTGGTAAGATTACCGCATTGATAACCTACAAAGCGAAAGCGTTAGGTATCAAAGTCAAAGTCATTGACGAATCCTATACCTCTCAAACTTGCCCCAAATGTGGCAACAAAAAAAAAGCTAACAATCGCAACTATAGCTGTAAATGTGGTTTCAAATATCACCGGGACGGTGTCGGTGCGATGAATATCCGAGAAAAGTATCTGGGGCACTTCGGTTAGAACCGTATACCGTTCTATCGGTGTCCCCGTAGTGGCGGAAATGGGTTCTCCCCGGATGACACCGCCCTTGGGCTTTCGCTTGGAAGTCCCTGTTGCCTCGTCTTAAACACGGGGAATGTTCCTAAAAGGAACAAAAGAATCACCCTCGCTTTAGCTGGGTGAGTATGTCAAAGACTATTATACACAATATCGGCTTTTTTTTGTGGATAAGTAGGATTTGTATCCGTTTCGCGCGAATATCACAGTATTAATTCGAATTCCTTTAGCAAAACCCTCCTAGCACAAAACCTGATGCTATCGCGCGGCGATGTGACACCTCCGTGCTGAGTCAATACGAAAAATAGATGTGACTTTTTTCTTAATATCTGCTATACTCTTTTTAGGAAATGGAGATTACTGAACTATAGTGGATGATAAAAAACAGATGATTCTAAAATTTACTATCAAATTAAACACGAACTTTTAGGAGGTTGATGATGCGTATTTCATCCCTCATTCCCGACGAACCGCGCGCAGGTTCTATAAACATTGAAGCATTGCCGATAGACACAGTTTCAGAAACCGAACTCGTCTATCATCAACTCTGTCTTGCTGATGAGTTTGAAGAGCTTGAGGGCAAACCGTTCCATGTCAACGGTACTCACCTCGCCGTCTTCAAGTATCAGGAAAAATTTTACGCCGTTGACAACCGGTGTCCGCACATGGGATATCCTATGTCGAAAGGCAGTATTCGCGATGGCGTGCTCATCTGCCATTGGCATCATTGGGAATTCGACCTGAAATCAGGCGGGTGCTTTTTGGCATTCGGCGATGACTTGAAAGCGTTCCCCGTCGAGGAGCGCAGTGATGGGTATCTGTACGTTGGGTTAGCCAAAGGTGAGCGAGAAGCCGCAAAACGGCGGGTTATTGAGCGGGGCAAGCGCGCCCTTGAGCGTGGCCTCAAGGACCGGAGTACTTTCTTCATCGCCAAAGCCGTCACTGCACTGCGAGATGCAGGCGCTCCACCGAGCGAGATTATTCAACAGGGACTCCACTACGGCGCGAATAAAAGTAGTGAAGGCTGGTCATCGGGCGTTACTATCCTTACACTCGCAGCGAACCTGTGGGACGATGTTGACGCAAATGAACATAACCTATTTCTCGTGCACGGCTTGAGCCAGATTAGTCGCCGAACGACTGGAAGTGCACGCCCATATCGCGCACCGTTCCCGAGAATGCCCCAGGCACACGAGCTCGACACGCTCAAGCGATGGTTCCGATATTTTGTCGACAAGCGGCACAGCGGGGCAGCAGAACGTATCTTATTGACGCTTAACGATAGGCACTACGATAAATCTGTGATTGCCGATTTCGTTTTCACTGCAGCAACGGATTACTATTTCACCGGTGATGGACACGCAATCGATTTTGCAAACAAGATGTTTGAAGCACTAGATTACATCAAATGGGAGGATGCACACGAGATTTTACGCCCAATTGTTGTCGATTTAGTCAGCCGAACACGGCACGAAGAGACATCCCGGTGGGCAGACGCCGTACCCGTGTTAGAACCGGTTTTTGAACGAATTGATAGCATCTGGAAGGAAAATCAAGCGAACTTATCAGAAATCGATATTCCCGCATTTACACAAACGTTACTCGGCGATGAGTTTGAACCCATTGTCGCTGTCGTCGAGGAAAAACTTCGCGCAGGCGTAGCTCCGAGAGCTATCTGTCGTGCAATGACATACGCTTCCGCCATTCGCACCGCCCGTTTCCATCTGAAGAACGAAGGGGATTGGCACGACGTGGCGAATATCTACTCGTATGCACACGCGCTCTATGAGGCATTTCGTTACGCACCAAGTGCAAACTTGCTGCGAGGCATCTTCCATGGGGTAGTTTTCCTATCATATTTGCGGTGGTTGAACATGCCAGCCGCCCGGATTCCGAGGCCGGGCCAGCGACTCGATGAAACTTACGCGTCTGCTGATAAGATGTTAGCGCGGCTAAAAGAGTTCGCAGATTTCCAGAAGGTATACGAAGCCGAAATTCTCGTAAATCAATATCTGGAAGAGGGGCATGACATTGATGCTTTGAAGAGAACCCTTGCACATATCCTACTCCGCGAGGATGCGGAACTCCACATGTTCCAAGTACTCGAAGTCGCGTTTCGACACTACGACTTGGCAGAAGACACGGAGGAGAAGCGGTTGCATCTGTTGGCAGCTACACGCTACATCACGGCACAGAAGCTGATGAAAAACGTACTCTGGTCCACTGAGAACGCTGAACGTCTTGCGCGTGGTGAGTTGCTTAGTGAACGCGATGATGATTAATGACGTCCTAAAATACCAGAATGATTCGAAAGGGGCATGTTCAAGATGGACGGTTACCTTGAACATGCCGACACAATTTTTTTTCATTGACGAAACGTCTCGAAGACTGGAGCCCCATGGGCAACAACAAACGCCTCATTGAAGTCGCCTTCCCCGTCGAAGAGGTTAGCGAACAAGGACAACGTGATAAATATAAGAAGCAAATCACCGGCACGCATATCTGGTGGGCGCGCAGGCCGCTTGGCCCCTCACGCGCCACCGCATACGCTGCCCTCGTAGACAGCCCCCCCCCCCCCCCCCCCCCCCACTTAACGGATGATAACGATACGTTAATCCTAGAAAAACACAATTTCATCGCTTCTCTCGCCACGTGGGAAACCGCCCAGAGCCCAATATCGATTAACGAGGCACGCGAACACATCCTCGAATCCCACGACGGAAAAACGCCTACCGTGTTGGACCCGTTTGGGGGCGGCGGCTCCCTTCCGTTAGAGGCACAACGCCTCGGATGCGAGACACACTCCTGTGACATAAATCCCGTTGCGATACTGATTCAGAAATGCACCCTGGAATACCCGCAGAAGTACGGACTCCAATTGAGAGATGATGTCAAAAAATGGGGCGACTGGGTGATTGAACAGGCGACATCCGAAATGGCACCGTTCTATCCACCGGAAACCGATGGTTCTACTCCCTACGCCTATATCTGGGCGCGCACGTTGCCGTGCCAGAATCTGGGATGCGGCGTCACTGTTCCATTAATGAAAGACTTTTGGCTGTCGAAAAAGCGGAACATCGCGCTTTTTCCGTTCGAGGAAGATGGACACATCGCCTTCCGTATCGTCGGAACTGCGTATCACCCGATGCCGCCCGATTTTAATCCCACGAACGGTACCGTGGCGCGGGCTATCGTCACGTGTCCGCTCTGTCAAAGCGCCTTTGCGGCAAAAGATACCCGCCGCCTCTTTCAAAACGGCGCCGCGGGCGAACGGATGATTGCCGTGGTGACGGTACATCCGGACGTGAAAGGGAAACGATACCGCATCGCAACAGACGACGACGTCGCGATTTTCAAGCACGCACAAAAACGGCTGGCTGAAACGTGTGAAAGCGTCGCTGGCGACTGGGGACTTTCTCCAGTGCCAGACGAATCCATGCCCAAAATCAGAGGCGGTGCTGCAGGGAACAGGGTCGCAAATTATCACTTTAACACGTATGGCGAGCTCTTTAACGCACGTCAACAACTGGCGCTCATCACCTTCACGGAGAAGCTCCGGGCTGCGCATACGGAGATGTGTGCGCAAACGCCGGTTGACAAAGATTACGTGCGGGCTATCACAACAATAGCAGCACTCTGGTTAGATAGAATCGTAGAGAACTGCTCAAACCTTTGTCCGTGGCATCGCGGAAATGAATCCGTCGAGCGTTTGTTTGCGCTACAAAGACTCTCCATGGCGTGGGATTATGGGGAAGCGAATCCGTTGCGTATCGCCACGAATCGACTCAAAACCGTTTTAAAACCGATGGAACACCTCACGGGAATGGACGCGAAACCCGTTGCCATAAAAAACGCCTCTGCCACGGCGCTGCCTTACTCCGACGCCTCTTTCGACGCCGTCATAACGGACCCGCCGTATTACGACAACATCGCTTATTCATACCTGAGTGATTTTTTCTATGTCTGGCTCAAACGCAGTGTCGGGCACCTCCATCCAGAGCTCTTCAAGACAGAGCTGACGCCGAAAGCCGGCGAAATCGTGGCGTATAGTCACAGGGAAGGGGGCGCAAAAGCCGGGAAACGCTTCTTTGAAGATGAGCTGTCGAAAGCCTTTGCCGAGGTGTATCGGGTGTTAAAACCGGACGGGATTGCGGTCATCGTCTATGCCCACAAATCGACGGCCGGGTGGGAGACGTTGATTAACGCATTACTGGGTTCAGGACTGGTAATCACCGCTGCCTGGCCGGTTGAGACGGAGACTAAATCTCGCCTTCTGGCGAGAGATTCTGCGGCGCTGGCGTCGAGTATCTACATGGTAGCCCGAAAAAGCGAACGTGAGTCTTTTGGGTTCTATAGCGATGTAAAAGAAGAGCTTTCTTCTCACCTGAAAGAGAAACTCTTCACACTCTGGGATTACGGTATTTCCGGGGCGGAGCTGTTCATCGCGGCGATAGGGAGTGGACTGGAGGTGTTTGGCAAATACGAGGAGATTCTCGACAACGATGACACCATAATTCGCGCCGATAGGATGATAGCCGATATCCGTGAAGTCCTTGAACGGTTGGATAGCGCGTCGGACGCGGGTGTGGAAAGCACAAAATTGACGCGATTCTATCTGCGCTGGCGCCGCGAACACGGGTTGGCGTCCGTGCCGTTCGATATCGCGCAAAAACTCGCCCTCTCTCTTGGACTGGAGTTAGCCGATGAATGGGGTGAACGGAGTTTTATCCGCCATGAGAAAGCATTTGTGCGGGTGCTGGGGCCGCAGGAGCGGAGCTATCCGGATGCCCCCGACAGCGACAAACTGAGCGACGAACTGATAGATGTGCTGCATCACGTGTTACACTTATGGCGCTACAACCAGCGCCCTGCGATGATACAGCGTCTCGCGCGTGGGCGTGTCGGTTTACAGGAGCTGATATGGCATGTCGCCCAGGCGGTGAGTGTGACGCTGCCGCTCGATAGTGAGGAGCGGATGTGGTGTGAGGGGTGGTTTGCGGACAGGCGCAGCATTGAACGCGAGGTGATGGCAGCCGTCGCCGCCGGCGATAATCGATGATTTTGAAAGGTGACACCGCCCCTGGAAGCGCCAGTATTTGCGCGCTGTTAACGCAGCGCATAATCCTGGTGGGCGAAGTGTTAAAACATTTAATGTATGCTGTGGGTGTCGGTGTAGAAAAAGTTACTTTGGCGGAACAACCTGTGGGATTTATGTTGTCGTTAATAGAGGGCGTCTCAGTCAAAACCAGATGGTTCTGGTGTAAAGCGTCTTTATGCCCCACGTGAGAAGAGCAGAACGTCGTAACGCTGCTTTCCATATTCAAATTGGGATTTCAACTGTGCCTCGTAATCAAATCCTGCAGATGTCAAAATCTCTGCCTTTTGCTCGGCCGCGCTGTCAATGTAACACTGCACCTTCAATTCGGGAAACCTGAGTGCGGAGAGGAGCTTTGGGACGGATGCGGCAAAATTAGGGTAGAAAAAAATGTCTAACACGGCGGTTGTATTTCGCCAACGTGGTTCTCTACTGACTGTTGCCCACCCGACGATAGCGCCTGTCTGTGTGACTAATAATTTGGCGTCGTCGTAAACGTTATCGGTTTCTAAGGCGTGTTTAAGTTCGAGAAACCCGCCTTCAAGATTTGTCGGGCCATAAACCCCCCAGGTGAAACTCCGAAGCGTGTCGCATCCAACGATAGCAGAGAGTGCGGTTACTTTCGGCCAGTCTTGCCATTCAATAGCCTTTGTGAAGACGTCCGCGGGTGCAAAGTAAGATTCTTCAAAATCAGGGTTCACATGGTACTTCATAAACCCAGATTCAGGAAAAACGCTTTCAAATCCGAAACTGTTGTAGATGTAATAGGGATGACTCTTATATCCCGTCCCGAGGTACAGCGCCCGCCCGTTGCGCTGTCGAAAATTCTCCATCTGATGTTTCATAACGCCTTTACAGGCGCCTTTTCTACGTTCCTGAGGTAGTGTAAAAACATGTCCTAAAATCCCAATCCCCTGGTGCTCAACTGTCATCACATTGCAAATGACGTTTCCGTCAAGTTTGCCAATATAGAAACGCGTTTCCAAGCTGTCGAGTGTCTCAGTGACGCAGCGTTCAATGTGCCACTTATAATTTCCGTGTTTATGCCCAAGGAAGCGTTTGATTTCTTTGGCGTGTGATTTATCCGGTGCGTTAATCACGCCAACCTCCATCGGTTCGCCAGTTTTTAAAACGGACTGCCCCAATTGACTATACATATCATCTCCTATAACAAAAGAATAAATTTTGCGTGATTCTCACCAATATGGTATACTTAAAATGGCTTGCTGTCAAGGGTAGCCTTAGAAGGTTGAGGATTTTCCTTCAGGGTTTACCCGTCATCAAAATCACGTTACCCCCCTTACAATACAATGGTTTGGGTAAAGAAAACTGAGAAGGAATTGCTATGGAGAATGAACAGACACTAGTTTTAATTAAACCTGATGGTGTTCAACGCGGGCTGATTGGGGAAATTGTCACTCGTTATGAGCGCAAGGGGCTTAAAATTGTCGGTATGAAACTGCTGCGGCTTCCGATTGATGTAGCGGAGATGCTCTACGCTATCCATCGAGAAGCATCTTTTTATGAGGTACTCATGCGGTTTGTCACATCTGCTCCGCTTGTTGCGATTGCGATTGAAGGCCGGAATGCCATTGAGCTTGTGCGTCTTCTCAATGGTTCCACCGCGCCACAGGAATCTGCACCGGGCAGCATCCGGGGCGATTTCTCAATGAATGTAACACATAACCTTGTGCATGCGTCGGATTCTCCTGAGAACGCTCGGCACGAATTAGATATTCTGTTTTCAGCTGAAGAGCTATATATCTACCGTCGGGCTGATGAAGTGTTCCTACACCCGAGAAAATAAAAAACCGCGTGCCTGGTATTAGGTTTCGCTATCCGTATTTCAAAGAGAGGAATGATTAACATGCGACAAGTTATACTTTATCGAGAACCCCATCGTTACGCGGGCTGGCCCGCGAACTATGGCATCTGGGCCTGGGGGAATGAGATTGTTGTCGGTTTTACCGTGGGGTACCATAAATCGGATGCTGGATTTCACCGCCGCGACAGGAGTAAACCGTTTACCGCGATGCAGGCGCGCAGCTTAGACGGTGGGGAAACTTGGCGTGTCTCGGAGACGCCGTGCGCCCTTCCCGGGAAAGGCATGCTGTCTGCAAATGAGCATGGACTCAATCATGAAAAATTGGAGGCAGCTGGCGCTTATCGTACACCGGAAGCTGTCGATTTTTCCCATCCCGATTTCGCCATGATGTGCGGCCGTTCGGGGTTAACAGCGGGTTCACACTCCTGGTTTTATACATCGACGGATAGATGTCGGCGGTGGAACGGGCCATTTCGCCTCCCCATGTTCGGCTATACGGGCATCGCTGCGCGGACAGATTACCTCGTTAAGAACTCAAAAGAATGTTTGCTATTTCTAACTGCCTCCAAAACTAACGGTGCGGAAGGCTTGATATTCTGTGCGCTCACCACCACTGGGGGGCTATCTTTTAAACGACACGCCCAAATTGGGCCGGAACCGGCGGGATTTGCGATTATGCCGGCGAGTGTCCGGCTGAACGACTCACAGATTTTAGTGGCCGTTCGATGCCGCGGGGCAGGTACGAAAGAACAAACAGACTGGCAACAGTGGGATAATTGGATTGACATTTACGGCTCAGACGACAACGGTGCCACTTGGCGTTATCTCAATCGGCCGGTAGAGAATACGGGGCGCGGCGGGAATCCTCCAACATTAACACTTCTTCAGGATGGCCGGTTGTGTCTGATTTACGGTTATAGAGATGCCCCGTACCGTATCTGTGCCAAATTAAGCAGCGATGCTGGCAGCACGTGGAGCGATGACATCATTTTGCGTGATAATGGAGGGGACTCGGATATCGGATACCCGCGCACAATCCAACGCCCTGACGGTGTCGTGGTAACCGCCTACTATTTCGATGAGGAGCCTGATGGAGACAGGTTTATTGAAGCGACGTTGTGGAAGCCGTGATTATCGTGAATTCTGAAGTGGCGAATGAAAAGCTACGTTTTGCAGAGATTGCGGAGAAGTTAAGAGATAACATGTTTTGATGTTATCTCGCTTTAATCTCTTCCCATGCCCGGTTATAGTGCCGCGTAAACTCCCCTGGTTCTTTCAGCCATTCAAGCGTTTCCAGTACCGCTGTGGTTGGATAGATGAACTCATGTTCCCGTAAATGTTCTGGCAAATGTTCTTTCGCTGCCGGTACGCATGTGCCGTACTTTGTGAGTGCAGTAATCTTTGCGTTGACTTCAGGACGGAGTAAGTAGTTGATAAACTGTTCAGCAACCCTTTTATGCGCGCTGGATTTGGGAATACAGACGGTGTCAATAAATTGGCTTCCCCCTTCCTTCGGGATAACGTACCGGAGCGAGGGCTTCGTTTCAGTCGCACGAAATGCGTCACCGCTCCAGCAGTGTGCCATCACCACATCTCCAGCGGCGAGAAGTTCTTCCGCTTCACTCTTATACTGCTTAACGAGCGATTTCTGAGCAATTAATTTCTCTTTCGCTGCTTTAAGTTCCTTTTCATCTGTGGTGTTAAGGCTATATCCCAACAGCTTAAGGGCAACACCAAGTGTCTCGCGCTCATCATCCAGCATACTGAATTGATTCGCATACCTCTTATCCCAAAGCACCGCCCAACTATCAGGCGCGGGTGAAACGACATCAGAATCATAGGCAATCCCCGCGGTGCCAAAGGTGTACGGCACGGAATAACGGTTTTCTGTATCATAGTACTTGTCAAGAAAGCGTGGACTAATGTTACGGAAGTTCGGGATGTTGTCACGAGACAGCTCAGCCAGTAGTCCCAATTTGATTAAAATCGTCACCATGTAGTCAGACGGCATGATAATATCGTAGCCCGTAGCACCGGCTTGGAGCTTCGCGAGTAAGTCCTCGTTGCTCGGGTATGTATCAACAGTCACTGCCACACCAAATTCCTTTTCAAATCCGTTGCGGATGTCATCGTTCATGTAGCCTGCCCATGTAAAGACATTAAGCTGGCGTTTTTGTGCCTCGCTAGGCTGAACGATGCACAGTACAAAAACCATGAATCCAAAGAGGACAGAACTACGTCCCATATTGTTCTCCTTTTGAAAATTCGTAGTCAGGCGGTTCATCACCTTTTCTCTGCCATAACTTGCAAGCACGCGTTGTTTTCTATCGGAGCAAACCGCTAAAAAAATAAGAAGGCTTCCCGAAAATCCTATGCTTCGCTCTCTTTTTCGGTTGGCAACCCTTCCCCTTTCCATCCTCGGAAGCCGCCCGTTAGGACTGCGACGTTATCGTACCCCATAATCTTTAGGGTATGTGCAGAGAGCGTAGCCCGTGTCCCGCCGCCACAATAGGTAACAATGTGCGCGTCTTGCTCCGGGGCGACTTCATCAATATCAAGTTCAAGGTAACCCCGCGGGAGTGACACTGCTGACGGCAAGTGTTCCTCGTCGTAGTCGCCCTCATCACGGACATCTATAAGAATAACGGGAGATTCAGCATCTCTCAATTCTTTGGCGGAAATGTGCCCGACGTTCTCTTTCGCTTCCGCAATCAATTGTTGAAGCGTTTTTCCTCGCATAAAAAATCACCTCTGATGTTGTGTGTACCTCTATTTTAACACACTGTTGGCATCGGTGTCAACATTTTTATCAGATTTACCTAGTGCAAGCGGTTTTCCATGCTTGTATCTGATTTTCCGCTTCTCGGCGAATAAGGCTTACTCTTACCTACAAATTTTGGAAGCGTGAAACGCGAAGTCCTTTGACAAGGAAGGATAGGGCTCATTTAGGCGTTTTCTTCGGATTTCGGAACCACGATTTTTTTTCATATCAACCGATGAAGAAAGTAAGTCCAAAAATAAATCTTGATACCTTTCCGATGCTCCTCTATAATTCTTACTAATGCCTACAATAGGGGATAAAAGAATGGAAGCAGTAAAAAAATCGATTCAAAATGTCATTGAAACAGGTAGGATTGGAAGTCCAGTGTTTTTGCGGTGTGCCCTTCAGGTTGGAAATGAAACGGACTCTGGGAGCAAGGCGTCCCTGCTACACCCGCTCGCGGTGGTGGCGTCCCTTGCAAACGGATGGATGCCTTCTAAACCTGAGAATGTCTATGCACAAGGCGATGCAGAGGCAACGCAGGTAACACTCATGGTGAAATACAGGGGAGGGCAGCTCGCCCTGTTGAGTGTCAATAGAGTTGAAACGGGGACGGGTGTGGACATGATGCTGGTTGGCAATAAAGGGGTTATTTACCATGAAACGCCGACAGGGCGCCATCGTTTTGGGGTGCAACCCTTTAAACTTGGCGAGACAGGTGAACTAACAAATATTATCTCACAGTCACTTGAAACGGGTACCCCTATCCAAATGGAGGGTTAACTATGGAAAAGTACGGTGTGCTATTGCTTGGTGGGCACCGGACGCACCAAGAGAATTATGCGGCGTGTTTTGCGCAGGATGCCCGGTGCCGCCTGATTGCGTTTTCCGATGAACATGATGCGCCGGCGGAACGGATAGCCTTGGGGAAATCCCTCGCCAAAGAATTGAATCTCCCTTTTATTTCGCATTTGGATGAGGCATTGGCGCGCGATGATGTGCATATCGTGAGCCTATGTACCGAAGTTGAGAGGCGTGGGCGCGTCGGTAGTAAGTGCGCTATGGCGGGCAAACACGTTTATCTCGACAAGCCCATGGCATTGAATCCTGATGATGCGAACCAGCTCGTTGCGGCTATCGCACGCGCCGGGGTTCGGAGTCAGATGTTTAGCAACATCCACAGCGCTTGGGCACGCATCGTAAAACAGGCGTTGGATAACGCGCTGCTCGGGGAACTCAGGGCAATTCACTGTGATGTTCTCTTCGCCAAGGGGCATCCCGGGAGCGCACCTGTCGGCAAGAAACGGATAGAGACGCCAACAGTTGAACGTTACAGTTTTGTCGAGGCCAAGCCGGAGATGTTTGATGTCGGCGTCTATGCTGTCGCCATGATGAACTGGTTAACCCGCAAACCTGTTCAAACCGTTTTTGGTTTAACAGCCAATTATTTTTTTCAAGAGCATCGCGATTGCGATATTGAGGATTTCGGGGCGTTGATGATGAACCTGGAAGGGGGGATTACCTCCACAATCGTCGGTGGACGTTACGGATGGCAGAGTCATGCGCAAGGCGGCGTGAGGAAAGTGCAACTCGTTGGGACACACAATACTTTAACCTTTGATGCATCCGTTCATCGCCTCGAGATTTTTGCTACGGAACCAGCATTTCAAGCACCTCCTCCCCATCCACTGGACCCGATGGGGATGTGGAGTAGTACGCAATCTGAAATCGGGATGGAATCCAAGAAACAGTGGGTAGATATCGGCGACACTCACGACGGCACGCGGGAATTCGGCGCCTTTATCGACTGTATTGAGAACGGGGTAGAGAGTGAAATGAACGCCGAATTCGCAGCACAATCCGTTGGAATTATCAATGCAGGCTACCGTTCTGCAGCGAGTGGAGAAGTTGTTATATTGTAGGACGATTTATCGTCGATTCTGAAAATAAATAAGGAGATATTTCGGCAACCCAATTCGGAAACACGCCCACATCGGTTATACTCGCTGTAAAATGCGCCGCTATCCTCTAATCCCTATCGATTCAAGTTTAGCAATCTCTCTTAGCCAAGACTCTCGGATGTCGATGGAGTACTCAACAGGGAGCAAGGATTTACGCGTACAATTAACGAACGCTTGTAACGTCTGATATTTCCGAATTTGAGCGATATTGGGCAGGATTCTGTCGGAGACAACCTCAACAATCTCGTCAACGGTTAATTTGCCTTTCTGATTCTTTGCTGCCTTCAAGTCTGCGCGGAGTGCTGCGAAGCTAGCAGCGGAGTAGCCTTCCGTCTGTTCCAGTAGGGTTTCAAGCACCTCATCTGATAACGTGCCACAGATAACGTCGTGTACCACCCAGCGCAGGAACATTACCCTGTCTTCGCCATCCGGGTCCAAAACAGGGACAACGATGTCTCCAACGCGTCCTTCCCGGCGAAGATCCGGTGAAAGGTTATAAATCCGGGCCGTCATGAGCAGCCAGGTAATATTTCCACGTAGCTGCGGTTCTGACATCATTGCCTGTATCTTCCCTGTGAGGCGACGTTCTGTGCTATGTGCCTCTCTTCCTACGTCACCAAACTGCGTATCCGCTTCATCAACAAAGATTAGCACCTTGACGAGTGCCATGAGCAATCGTCGCAGTCTTTCAAAAATGACATCCGTCTGTCCAAACCACATCGTCCGGATGTTTTTGAGGACGAGGACAGGGATGTCAAGTTCACCGGCCAGGGCTTCAAAGATAAAGGTTTTTCCGCTGCCAATGGGGCCGCAAACACTCAATCCGGGGATGGCATCCGGCCCTGTGGAAGTGATACGGGGAATCAGTTCTGTTTTTAGGAATGTAACAAGGTTACGATTACCGACAATATTCTTAAGGGTGTGCGCGGGTTTTTTAAATTCAACAACATCCTCGCCTAACTGCGTCTGAATAAATTCTGCTACTTTCTCAATCACCGTTTCTGGCATTAACTTTTCACCGGAGTAGTACGCCGCAGTCAACATCTGGCGTAGGGCTTGTATGGATAACCCGGCTGTCAGCATAGAGAGTTGCGATTGCGTTCCCCAGAGGTTAAGGCTCCTCCCCATTGCTTCCTCGCCGTTATTGCGATTCCCCCCGGTTCTGTTAAACCAAGAGATAAAGTGCCTGCGCGTCTCCATCTGTGGGGCCGGAATCTCAACCCTTACGACTTGCGGCAGCCGCATAATGCGCGAGTTGACAAGGCTTTTGGATTCGGTGATGAAAATGACGGTATCTGCACCTTTCATGAAATCAGTATCTGAAATCCAGTCTTGGACGATACTAACGCGGTGCCTATCCGCTTGGCTCAGATTCCGAATCTCGCCTTCAGGCAGTAGCATGTCTGTCGCTTCGATTAGAATAAGCAATTTTTCCGAGAGGAGAGGTTCACCGTCGAGATTCGTTGCCCGAGAAATTAGACAGAATTGGCGGAGAAGCTCAAGCGCTAACGTCGAACTTCCAATTGCATTGTTAAGATAACGTTCAAAGATATCTCCGGGCGATTCTTGAGCGGTGTGCCCTAACTGGGAATGCTTTCTGCTGTTATGTTTCAGGGGCCATCTCTCATGAACCTGCGCGAAGCGCCCCGCGCCCTGATTTAGAGATGCTTCTGTCAATTGCCGCCATAAGTTGAACGCCTTCTTCATTTTCTCTCTACAGCTTGCTCGCGTGAACCGAATTGGGCCGTTGAGTTCATAAACGATGAGGATAAACCCCGTAATATCCCAACTCTGGGTGAGAAACGGGACGAGGGGCACATAATCTCCTTGCTCGCCGGCTTCAATAAAAAAAAGATCGTGAATATTCCCTGAAAAGACAAGACTCCGGGAGGTTCCGGCGTTAATGAGGCGCCCGGCTTCAGTGCGGAATGCGTATCCTGGATTTTTTATGGCGATAGGTTCCCACCTCCTTTATGGCCAAAATCGTTGGATAAGGAGAGATAAAGTTGATTTTCCATTGCAGGAGAATGCAAAAAAAGTCTTAAAAACCCTGCCCCTAAGCCTGGTAAATGCGTTTTCCTAACCGCCCGTACCGGGTGCAATGTCTCAGTTATCTCAAAGCCCTTGATAAGGGATTTAGGGGGCTTCAGGCCATAGAGATAAGAATGTCAAAATAATTGTAGAATCTACGATAATGTATGAGGCATGTGCCGTGTAGCGGCTCCGTTTTAACAGCGATTCATCTGTTGATTAAAGGGGAAGCTCCGAATCGGAGCGAGAGGACGTTGCCTGTTTTTGACTCTCATCTCCGGTTTTCTGTGCCGTGTCAGTCTCTTTTGCCCCGAAAATTAGCGAGTCAAACTCACTAGAGGTGGCTGAAGTCCGCGCGGCGGTGAGGAATTCCTCTTCTTCCGTACGTGAATCCGTTCCCGCCAATTCTTGTGCCACTACCGAGCGCCCCTTCGCCTTTTCGCGAATCTCGCGCATCCGTGTTAATTCGGCGGAGGTGCCATCCATACTGATGCCTGAAAGCATATCAGCGATATCTTCCTGTTCCCTGGCAGTAATCAGGTCAGCAACGGCTTCCGATTGCTCCTCCTTAATCTTGCCTAAATCTCGATGGAGCGTGGTTATCTGAAGTTTATGTGAGGCGATGTCGGTTTGTGCCCGTTCAATATCTTCTTCCAATTCAGTAATACGCGCGTTTTTTTCCTCTAATGTCGAATGGAAATCGTTATAGGCATCAACACATCGCTGATATTCCGAATGCTGTTTTACTTCTTCAGGCGCCATCCCTGAATTTTGTAAGTTCCCCGCTACCTGCTGCGCCTTAGCGATGGCGCCCGCTTTCAACTCTTCCAACCTGTCAATGTCATTGGTAAGTCCGTTAACCGTTCCTTTTTTCTGTTCAACAAGCGCAATCAGCTGCCCAATTGCCTGTTTATAACGTTGGATATTCCCCTGTTTATCTTTGATAATATCTTCATAGGCACCACGCACCGCCTCTGGGTTTTCCATCGCCCTATCGGCAGCCTCGTGGGCCCGCCCGGTGAGTGTGTACCACATTGCCTTAAAGAAACGGGTTATTCCGTTTGCCATGGTAATTCCTCCATAAGTTAATTCGGCAGAAGCGATAAGATGAAAACTCGCAAATCTATCATGACATATGATAGCATATTATTCCCCCGTTTGCAAGAAAAACGTTGTTTAATCTGACAGATTTCTTTATCGTGGACGCTGAAAATAGAGAGATAGTGATACTCACAAGCCTAAAGGCGTGTTCTTCTTACCTTCTCTTGGAAGGCTGACTTGATTTGAGTCCCGATAGAACGGTATACGGTTCTAACCGAAAACGGTGTCCACTTATCAAGTCTACATAGGTTCGGATTATATCGGATACCTACGGGGGATACCACCGCCCCGATAGAACGGTATTCGGTTAGCAAAGAAAGAACGTCTCGCACCGCAATAGTCGTCTATGACTGCTTGCACAGAATGGGCGTGGCACGGATACCGCTTGAACTTCAGATATGCCTTAAGTCCACTGTCTGAAAGCCAAAAGCCTTTCCTATCATGCGTTTTGAACGCCAGCGAAACGGTTTTAGAGTAGATACGTCCACCAAGCCGATTTATCCCGTCAAGTTCTTCTGTCGGCTTCGCAGTCGATAAAATATAGGTTCGGTATTCTTTCTTTGATTTAGACACGCGTTTGAGCCTCAATATATTCTTTGACTACTTTTAGGGATACACAGCCCACAGACGATATAAACTTTGAACGCGTCCAAAGGGAAGGTAAACGGGATTTAAGGTGTGGGCATTCTTCCCTGAGTATCCGAGACGTGTCACCTTTGATTAATCCCACAATCCGAGTCATAGGCACTTTTGGATTGTTCTCAAGTATCAGGTGAACGTGTTCTTCCAGAATCTCACTCGCACGCACTTTGAAATCTAATTCTATTTCTTTGGCGCAGATTCACTGGTGCAAACGCGCTTGGATAGCCGGGGATAAAACTTTGCGTCTGTATTTGGTACACCAGATAACGTGATATTGACAACGATAACGCATGTGAGTATCTGAATACCACTCTTTTTGTGGGATTCTTGATAAACAGGATACCATCTCCTTTCTGTTAGTTTCTATAATACAGTATCACAGATATTTCAGATACTGTCGAATATATTTTGATAAAAAAAGCAGAAGTTAGCGGGGGTGGACCCGAATCCGAAGCCTAAAGGCTTGGCATTGTTAGAGAATTCCCTTCAAATCCGCGCCCGCGGTGTAGACGTGTGATTGTTGACAAATCAACATGAATTGTGTAAAATACATACGAAATCTCCCTTTGTGGATGCTTGAGTTGAGGCATTCGGTACCATAGAATCGCTCAAATCCGAAGGGAAGATTCAATTTTTCGGAAGAGCTGGCCTCGTGAGAAATTTCTCTCAGATTTGGAGAAAGTCGAAGAGATTCAAGCGATTGTCGCCGCGGAAACGCGGCGTTTACCTCAAGCTGCCCTCAAATTTATCCTAGCGCACCCCGCAGTCAGTAGCGTTGTCCCAGGGATGATGGCTCCCGCGCAGGTAGATGACGGCGTTGCTACGTCCGGACAAACACCACTCTTTATGTCTCTCTCGGAACGGTTGAGGTGAATCGCCTGAAATTGAACAACCCGAAATGATCGACGGTAAGTTACCAGCGCCCAAAAGCAGCTTAGAAATAACAAAAAGTTTGCTTGCAAATACCGTTCAAGAGAAGAGCCGGTAATTTCCAAATTCTCTTTGATTTTTTTTTGATAAATGTTAGAATAGCTTTAAACGTTACATTGTTATTAATTTTGAAGAAAGGAATAAAGAGTTCCATGCAAAGAAGTTTGTGTATTTTTGCATTCTGTGTAATCGGATTTTTTCTCACGGTATCATTTACCAACGCCTTAGATAAAATTGAAGGGCCTTGGATGTGGATAATGACGCCCAGTGATGCAGGACAGGGCGGTGCCCCTGCAACAGATATTGATGGAATAGATGAGGCCACAAAAGGAAAACTTAACGAGGAAGATGTCGCTAAAGAAGGCATCACCAATAAAATCCTAAAAATCAAGTTTCCTGACAACCTGAAGTGGACTGAAGGTGAAATTGCACCCGTAGGCGGAAATAATCTTAACGACATGTTTAACGAGATTAAATTGGGGCCCGGCGGCGATATTAACGATTATTGTTCCTATTCTGTCATCAATGTTGTTTCTAAACAAAAACGCGCCAATGTCGAGGCCCGTGCAGGAAGTGATGATTCCATCAAGATATGGATGAATGGGGAAGAAGTTCACAAAAACGCTGTTAACCGCGGTGCAGGGGATTTTCAGGACACGTTTGAAGTTGATTTGAAAAAAGGCGATAACGTGTTTATGGTTAAGGTGTGTGAACGTGGCGGCGGTTGGAGTATGTTCGTCGGTATTGATGCAGACGTCACCTACAACCTTAAGTTCAAAGGATTGCCCGTTGAACCAGCAGATAAATTGGCGACGCAATGGGCGAACATTAAGGACACGTATTAGTCGCACATTTTTTGTTTGATTTGATTCTATTGTTTTGTTATATTATGCAAGTAAAGAAAGTTGCTCCCTCTTTTCACATCGGTAATATTGTGAACGGGAGAGATAACATTACTTAAATTTGACTTTAAATTTTTATTAAACCTAATGGAGGTTTTCATGACAAGGAAGCATTTTTTTTCAATCGGGTTACTCTGTGTGATGAGTCTTTTTCTTATGACACATATCGCCCAAGCCCAGGATAAAATTACGGGGCCCTGGCTCTGGATAATCGCCCCGACAGAAGCAAACGAAGGTGGCGCGAATTCCACCGATGTTGATTCGCTTGATGCCGCAAGTGGGGGCGATGTCACTGAAGCCGGTGTTGCAGCAAACGGTGCAAGCGAAGGTGATACCGTAGGAGATTACGCATGGACGCTCGCGGAAATCGCAGATACCGGCGGCGATAATGTCAACGATATGTTGAACGAAATTGGATTGGGCCCTGAAGGTGATATCAACGATCATTCAATCTACGGCGTAATCACGCTCGAGTCTGCAACAGAGCAATCTGGCGTTACGATGAAAGTCGGAAGCGATGACTCTGTGAAAGTCTGGCTTAACGGTGAAGTCGTACATACCAACGCCGTTAACCGCGGGGCAGGCGATTTTCAGGATGAATTTGAAGTGAATCTAGTCGCTGGTGACAATCTATTGCTGGTGAAAGTCAGCGAACGCGGTGGTGGTTGGAGCCTGTTCGCCGGGGTTGATGCCGATGTAACAGCTGTCCACAAAGAACCCGTGCCGCCTGTTACTGAAAAAATTACGGGGCCCTGGCTCTGGATAATCGCCCCGACAGAAACGAACGAAGGTGGCGCGAATTCCACCGATGTTGATTCACTTGCAGCCGCAAGTGGTGATACCGTCACCGAAGCCATGATTGGAACAGAAGGCGCGAATGAAGGCGACAAAGTCGGTGAGTTTGCGTGGACACTCGGTGAAATTGATGACACTGGCGGTAATAATGTCAACATACTTGTGAATAAAATTGGCTTAGTAGACGGTGGAGACGCGGAAGATGACGCCGACGATATAGATGTCAATGATCATTCAATATACGGATTAATCACGCTTGAATCCCCGACTGCTCAGAGTGGTGTGCCCATGAAAGTCGGAAGCGATGACTCTGTGAAAGTCTGGCTTAACGGTGAAGTCGTACATACCAACGCCGTTAACCGCGGGGCAGGCGACTTCCAAGACGATTTCAAAGTTGACTTGGTCGCTGGTGATAATTTATTACTGGTGAAAGTAAGTGAACGTGGTGGCGGCTGGAGCCTGTTTGCCGGTGTTGGCGGTACGGACGTTACAGCTGTCTTTAAACCGGCAGGAGGTTTAGGTACTCCTGTTGAACCCGCAGGAAAGCTAGTAACATCCTGGGGCAAATTAAAATCCATCAAATAATTCATACGCTCAGGTAGCAGTCAGGATGTTGACTGCTACCTTTTTTACTAAGACTTCCTATCATTTTCCTAGGCTTCCATAAGTTCCTTAAAGACAGGTAAAGATTCTCTAAATCCATCCTCTCGTGTGCCCTGCTCTGGTGTATAGACACTCTCTAGCGAGATAGCCCCTCGGTATCCGTCCTTTTTTAATGCCTTGACAATGTCATTGTAGTAAGGTGCCATTTGCCCTTGGCGCATAGCGCAAAAATCAAAAGTGGCAGCGGGAAGGTTAACAATCCCGTCCTTGAGATGAACATGCGCGATGTACCCCCGGATAATGTCATACCCATCAGGATAGGGGACTTCGGTGCAATAAAGTGAACTACACGGGTCCCAGAGTACCTTCAAGTGTTGTGAATTTAGCTCATCAATGAGTTTTCTCGCGAGGGCTGCCGATGTCACGTTTCCGGAGATTGCGGTTTCAATCACCAGCGTTATCCCCGCACGCGCTGCCATCTTCAAGGGCTCTTCTAATCGGTTAATAAGTGTTTCCCATGCCCCCTCAGCGATAATAGGCTCAGCCCCGAAAAGCACCATCTCCTTTCGGAAACTGAAAATTCGTACGAGTTGGGTTCCGAGTTCTTGTGCAATGTCAATGCACCGCTGTAACGTTTTGATGTGGGTGGAATAGAGGGGTGCCTGCGTCGGGGTATCGAGAGGAATTGCGGATAAGTTGTGGTGTGAGATACACGATACTTTTAAATTCCGCGCTCGAATTAAGTCCTTAACCCTTTTTACATCCTCAGGTGTTAAATCGCCGACTTGTTTTTCCCAAAGATATTGTAATTCAACGTATTCGAAGCCGGTTTTTACCATGGTGTCCAACGCATACTCGAAATCTCGGCTAATTCCGTCTGTGATGATTCCCTGTTTTAGCATTCAATTGCCTCTCTTTGAAAGTATTCACTCGGGCTCAACGGTTCTTCTAATTTCAACGCCAGCGATATTTTCCAAGATTTTGATGATTGTCCAGTTATCCTCATCGGGGTTCATTGATTTTCCGGCCTGAAATAATTCAAAGGCAGCACTCGCTGCGAATAGTGGGACGCCACAATCGTTTGCCATATTTTTCGCAAGCCCGAGGTCCTTGTACATCGTCCCAATATTGCTTTGTCCCTTAAAGTTGCGCGCCAAAATATTTTCTGTCGTATCGCGAAAAAGAAAATTGCCGACAACACTCGTACTCACGACATCGCGTAACATTTCCGGCGTCACCCCTGCCTTTACAGCAAGTGTTAGTGCCTCAAAGATACCGGCATAAGTTACACCGATGAGGACTGCTAGCGCGGATTTGACAGTTTGTCCCATCCCAATTTCCTCGCCAACGTGATAGATGTTTTTCCCAACAGCTTCAAGCACCGGTTTTGATGCCTCAATTGTTTCTTTGGGTGCCGAAACCATCATAGTAAGCGTTCCGGCGGCTGCCCCTGGCGCACCTCCACTAACAGGCGCATCAATGATATTAATTCCTTTATCCGTCACAAGTTCTTCCACTTCGATAACCTGTGAGCGCCCAATGGTGGCGGTACAGATGATTGTTGCTCCAGGTTTGAGGCCGGCTAACAACCCGGTTTCCATGAGAAGTGCGGCTTTAACTTGCTCAACATTCAGCACCATAATAAAAACAGCATCTGCGAATTCCCCTACCTCTTTCGGAGATACAGCAGCACGCGCGCCTTCTTTTGAAAGGGTTTGAAGAGGTTCTTCCCTCACATCATACACCGTGAGTTCATGCCCCGCCTTCAAGATGTTTCGTGACATTCCCAGCCCCATGTTACCCACTCCAATGAGTCCAACTTTTGCCATAGATTTCCTCCTAAAATATATTTTAACACCATTCCAAACATCATTTGACAGCATCCATTTTAATACAGTGTCAACACCTGTGTCAATTACAAAACGTCTTGATTGAGAGAATGGAATTTAATCAGTTAACTTCTGAACCTGCGACAAATCGTACTATCCTAACCTAAGTAGTCCCGTTTGTAGTATTGAATTAACTTGTCAATCTTGATGTGCCTTCCTTTTCGCATCTAATAATCGGGAGATTGCGGTATCCATTCCAGGTTCAGTTTCAGGACTGTTTTGAAAGTAGGGTGTTTTCTGCACAATTTTGTTCTGTATCGTGCCAGTCCCCTGGCGATTGGAAGCGGTGAGGACATCAGCTTTTTTTTCAGTCAACCGAGTGAACATTTCGGGAACGTTTTGGGCTGTTTCACGATGTAACCGCGCCCGTAATTCGGAAAAGTAACCGCTTGCAATACTCAATTGACGCACAATCATTTCCAAAATAAAAAGAATGAGAGCAATGAATAATAACATACGTGTCAATGAGACGCGATTTTCAATCGGTTCACCGGAATGTTGGGACATCTGAGAAACAGAGGGCTCATAAATTCCGAGGGTTTTCAGTAGCTCAAAATTCACATGCAATTCTGCATATTCGGCGGGATATGCGAAAGAGACGGTTTCCGTCCGTTTCCGTGCATCGCTCTCCTGTTGCGCGGTAACGATATAAGCCCCGCTTTTTGTTATCTTGAAATTTCCACTGTAACGCGTCGGTGTCATCTGTTGCATGTTAGCGATATCGTGCATCCCCTCCGGCCCTGCGACGTGGACATGATAGGTTTCCTGGGATGGGCGTAGTGTATCAACAGTTACCTGTCCTTGCCCATTCTGTATGGATGCGTTGATTTCAAAGTTTGCATCTTCATCGTCAGGAGGGGCCGTCCAATTTACCAGTTGTCCCCAAAGGCGCCCGAAATTTTCCCATCGGAGCCATTCGCGCGCCCATGCAGGTTTGACATCAGAAGTCCAGGCGACAGCCCTCCCCAGGCCAAAATTCCATGCTGCAAGAATAGGTTCATCGCGATGTGAACGGATGAGGACTTGTGCGTATTCTTTTTCAGCAGTCGCGACATAGCCGTGGAGGAGCGGTGGTACGCCGATGCCTTCCAAAACCGGGGCGTCCGGGGCAGATAGAATCGGTTGGAACGGTTCTTGGACGATATAGCGCTGCGTTTCCTTGACAGTTTCCATTAGGATTACCGGCAATTCCTGCACATTTTGAACGTATCGGAAACGTCCGTTGCCAACTTCGGTAATATCTTTCAGAAGTGTTTTGTCTGCATCACCGAGTGCGATTGCCGTAATCCCGATGTGCGCGGCGGTAAGTGCTCTCGCCAAATTCAGAAATTCAGAAGGTTCTCCCTTAGATTTGCCATCTGATAAGAGTATGATATGCTTCGATTTCGCATCAGCGGCTTCAAGGATTTCACCCGCTTTATGGAGCGCATCTTTCATCTTAGTTGTTCCGCCTCTCGGACGAAGATTTGCTGCTGCCTGGCGGAGCGTACTGTGCTCCGATGTAAGCGGTGAGATGAGGTAAACTTCTGTGTTGAAGCCGATAATTCCGGCTACATCTTCGTCTTTCACGTTGCGAATTCCCGCGCCTACGCCTTCAATAGCAAGTTGAATTTTCTGCTGCGTTTCAACGTAGTTCGCCATGCTTCCTGATATGTCAATGACAAAAAAGAGTGCGACAGAATCCTTTCGTTGACGAGGTGTCATTTCTACTGGCAGCACACGTTCTAATGCAGTATCGGTATAACCACCGGTGCCGAAAGCGCTTTCCCCCCCGATAACTACCAAACCTCGTCCCATGTCGCGGACATAATTCTCTATATTTTTTAACTGTTTCGTTGATAATCTATCTGCCGAAATGTTGTTCAAAATGAGTACATCACTTCGATGGAGGGTTACCAACTCCCTTGGTATTTCTGCTGGTGAAATTGTCTCAACGTCAAAACCGTTTTCTTCTAGAACCGTCTTGAGAGGAAACGAAAGCCCCTGTTTTTCTAGACTTGCTATCTCTTCTACATACATCACCTGAGGTTTGTCTTGAACCTTCATCACCTCATAAGCATGGTTATTTTCGGGAATTGTGTCGGTAACATTTAATTGAGTTGATAGTTCTGGGGCTTCGTTTCCAAAATCGGTTTTGTGGGGAGTTCAAGCCTATGTTTACCGCTAGGAAGTGTCCACTCAAACACCTGGCTGGGAACACCGTTGTGATAGAGTGTAGCAGTTACATCAGGGATGCTTCCATCGGTTTCAACAATTGCCACCATTGAAAATTGTTGTCCTTTTCTTACCTGGGTTGGTATCTGTAACCGATGGACTTGAAAGGCATCTTGGACAGTCTGAAGGGGTACTGTCAAAATCTCGACGTTGCTGGCTTGGATGAGAGGAAAATAGTCAATGAGTGCGGTGCCCCCCGCGTTATGAATGCCGTCACTAAATAGCACAATCCGTCGTTGGTACATCTCAGGGAGCAAGGCAATTGCGTGTTTGAGGGCAGTTAGGATATCGGTGCTAGCCCCCGACACCGTTTCGTCAAATCGTGCCGATTCTAACAACGGTTGTTCTACCTTAGGACGAAGTTCAAATATGATGAATGTATCTTCTGCGAAACCGATAATTCCGAACAAGTCGGTAGATTTCAATTTTTCAACAGCGGTGTTAATCTGTTTTAACGCTTCTGTGTGTTCGGATTTTGAAACGCTGTCGGACATATCCAGCAGAAAAATAACTGCTAACTGTTGTTCTTGATACGTTCGTTGCAGGTTTGCCAAGGCGAGGACGGCACAAAAAATAGCCCCGCCCCTCAGACATAACGTCCCCCATTTTCGCCATGTCGCCGACGCAACCTTTGTCCGACGCAGTACAAGGACGAGAATCGGTATCGAAAGAAGTAGAATTAAGAAGGGAGGAGCGGTTATCTCAAACATCCGAATACAAGGTTTTGCATGTGCGCTGCGATAGGAGCCGCCCAAACGCCCCAGATGGGGAATTGCAAAAACATCATGTCCGGCAACCGCACAAGAGTTCCGAATTCTTTAAGTTGATTCTGCATGAAAGTTGGGCTTTGCAAGATTTTCTGATGACTTTAACCCCCGGGTGGCAGGGCTCCTAACCGCACTAGTGCAGGAAAGGAAAAAAATGCGCGAAACGCGAAAAATTTCTTAAAACGGTACAAATCTGGAAAAAGCAAACCGGTATGTGTTTGTAAGCGTTAATTAAGTGGAAACGAATACTTGTCCTATGAAGTTTTCACTATCCTTTTGTCTAGTAACTGTCTCTATAATAATGAACGCTAAATAAGTTTGAAGAGCATCGTCTGGTTTAATTTTAGGGATTCTAAAATCCTGCAGTTTTTCTTAACAAAAACAGCCTGAGTCTATCCGAATGAGGTTGATTTTTTTTGAAGAAAAAACCGCTTTTAAGTGTGTACTATATTATGAAACAAGATTTTAATCAACTTCCAGATTTGGATGAGAGGGTGGAGCTTGTCAGAAGCAAGGTACGTCGAGCTCGTAGAAGTCTCAAACGCCAAGTAGAAGAGGTACTCATCCCGCTAGATATTCAAGAGGATTTTAGTATTTCTGAATTGCAAGGCGACGTGATGATTGTTTCCGGCGATGACGAAGTACAAGAAAAAATTAGAGAAGTTCTCCGTTCTGAAGGCTACAAATACGATATTCCGGAGCGGACTTCGGAGGCAATTGGCTTGCTGAAGCTGCGAAAATACAGGATGATAATTGCAGATTGCACGCGTGTTAGACGTTCACGCCTCTACGAATACATCGAGCGATATCAGCCTCACGTCAAAATCATCACGATTGTCGCTAACGATAGCGCTGCCCGTCAATCTATGAGGTGGGGTGGCTACAGTTTCCTTGTCGGGCGCGAGTTTGACCCGGAGCAGCTGCGGACTTGTCTTATCGCTTCCCTTAAGATGCGACATAGCGTCTGTTGGTTGCTTGCCCATGGCGAACGTTGCAACCGCTCTTGTATCAATAGTTACGATTCGGATGAAAATTTTGAGGACTTTGAATGAGACGCCGTCATGGAACATACGTTGCCTTAAGTGTGTAACTGAGACAGGTGAAACGCCGGACACATGTTGCCGGGCATCAACTGCAGCATAAAGTAAAATTTGTCCTGGGCCCGCTTGATATTTAGGAAGAACGCGGTATCTCTCAAGTACAAGGAGATGTACTGTTTATCAATTATCATGCGAATGTCCGACATCGCGTTGAAGAATTACTTCGCTCCGAGGCTATCGATACGATAGCGTTAAACCATCAGAGGCATCCGGGTTTTTGAATCTTGCGCGCTAACGCCTCGTTGTTTTTGATTGGACATCACGCGGGTATTGGCGAATTTTTAACGAGATAGGGCGGAACATGAAATGGATAAAAATTATCGTCCTCCTTAGAAGTGAAACACGGGCCCACCCACCCATGGAAGGCGGCAGTTACAGCTATTTATGGGGCGAAGACTTTCACATCGAGTCGTTGCGTACCTGTCTACTGATGCATTGCAGCTGCACCACCCTATTTGTACTTTGCTTGCCAGCGGTGAACTTGGCAACCGTTCGTGTGTCTACAATTATGAACCTGATACAGTTTCTTTGAATATAACCTAAAGAGATGCCAACAAACCTGGAATTCAAAACGTTCTATCACTCGCTTGATGCCCTTCGTCCCAAATTGGACGATTTACAGGCGATGTACCGTGAAACCGTCAATCAAGTGGATACCTATTTCGAGAACCAAACCGGCAGGTTGAAACTGCGAGAGACTCGCGAGGCGGATGAAGGGTGGCTCATCTATTACGAACGCCCAAATCATCACGCTTCGCGTTACAGTCAGTATCAACTTTGCAAAGTTGACAAGCCTGCCCAGCTCAAAAATCTGTTAACTGTCGCATTGGGAATAAAAACAGTTGTGAAAAAACAGCGCGAAATCTGGATGTTCAATAATACACGCATCCATCTTGATAGCGTCGCCGAACTAGGTAAGTTTATTGAATTAGAGACAGTCTTCCAAGGACAAACTGAAGTCGAAGCAGTCGCAGAACATAAACACGTTAAAACGAACCTTACGCTCAACAAAGCCGAACCGATTGCTGTTTCCTACAGTGACTTGGTTCTTCTACAAAAAACTTCACCGGAGGAATAAACATGGAGCATTCAATATACAGGAAATTTTTGGAATCCCTTGAAGGAATGGATAAAGGCAAAATTGACAAACTTGTAGAAATTTATTTAAAAAGCCCCTCATTGCCAGAACTACAAGCGTCCCGGACGTTGCTAGCGAAACTCAAGGTGGCACTCCTCCGTCATCGGGGGATTTGTACGAGAGCTTCTCTAAAGACGATTAGGCATTCGCTTGATAAAAATGGAACCTGAATGATAACACGGGCGCGGTTTTTCTGCCGTGCCCGTGTCTTTTTCATAATATTGGACTGCAGCGGAATAACTGAAAAACCGTGTTTTTCGATGCTTGCTCTGATTAAATAGAAATAGAACTGATAATGCGCGCCAAAAACTCGGATAAAGTTAAAGGTATCATTGAATTTCTTTACAAAGATGCCTCTACGCGCGAAAGTACCGCTTGCACCAGCAACGGAATCATAATTTCATGGTGTCCTATAAATGTGTAACCTCTGCCGCCCATCTCCGTTGGGCGTTTGACAACGTTCTCTATAGCCCGGTACTGCTGCTGCATATCAAAGTTAGCGGTGATAAAATGAGAGATGCTGTATCCTATATTCCTCGCAATGGTTAACGCTTTGAGAAAAACCTCTGGTAAGAGCACCGCGGAACCGAGGTTAAGTACCACGCCTCCCCCTTCTAAATGCCTCACCAATTCTGTCAATAGCCGAAAATCGGTAAAACTCGTTTCCCCGATGGCAGCACCGTTTGCAGTAGGATGTTGATGGATTATATCGGTACCGATAGCAACATGCACTGTGATTGGAATATCAAATTGAATTCCGGCTGCGAGGAGGCTATAATCGTTGTAGGGGGCGTTCATCTCAATCAGGTGCCTGCCTAACGCTTCTCCCATCCCCATCCCTGTCTTTGCCGCACCTTGGGTGGCTTCGTTCATCAAACGCCCTGTTTCTTCCCACATTCCGAATTTTCCGGTTCGGAGATATGCCCCCACATCCTCCGATGTTTCGCCGATAAGGGCTATCTCAAAATCGTGGATGCTGCTTGCCCCGTTAAAGGCGAACCCAGTAATGATACCACGCTTTGCCAATGCAATTAATAGAGGACTTAAGCCACACTTAATCACGTGTCCACCCATCATAACGATAACCGGTTTTTCACGCCGATGTGCGTCAACGATGCTATCAACTAACGTCAAAAAATCGGGCGCCTTGAGAATGTCAGGGAGACTCTCTAAAAACGGAGTCAGTCCTACCGTGCAGCTTGGCAGCGTGGCAAAATCGTGAATAGAAACTTTGTTGATACGTTCTTGCAATGGAGAGGTTGTCACGGCTGACAGCTCAATCGGATGCGGACGTTTTTTCATTGTTTCGCTCTGTGTATTCAGAATAAAAAAGGAGTCCAAGAATAAACCAGAAAATCAATAGAGAACGGTGGTGTAACACGTTATCAGCGAGTCCGTAGATAAGCGCAGAGATTAAGAACCCACTGGTACCTATAAAACGTCCCAGCCCCGAAAAACCGGTGGCTTGTCGCATCAAAAAGAGCTCCCGCCAAATAAGCACTAACATCCATATAAATAGAAAGAGCGATGGAATACCGTGCTCAACGGCAATGTGCAGATAGATATTATGTGCATGATATGGCATATCGTACTGTTCAGACGATGTGTTTAATTGGTATTCATGACGAAATCTACCCAACCCGATGCCGTTCAGTGGATACTGCCTCATGAGCTGAAGAGACATTCCCCACCACTTAGGACGTTCCCCCATAAAACCTTGCGGATGTTCAATCATCGTTTGAAAACGCGAGGTAATATGCTGTAGCGATTTGACGTTAAAGACGTTAAATTTGAAAAGTATCAAAAATGGCAAAAAGCAGAGCAGTAAAATGGATAGATATATCCATCTGTTTTTGGGAACGGTGATAAGCCAATAGCAGATAATACAAAAGGTGGCGATTGCAACGCTCACCCAGGCCGCGCGCGTGAGCGTCAATATCAAATTCACGCTCATCAGCACTAAAACCAGTCCAAGCGCAATGCTTACCCATGCACGCTGCCAAAGTGTTCCTACCGGGCTAATCAGTCGCGTACGAAGACTTGCAATAAAATAGCCGAGTGTGAACGGAAACATGAGGGCGAGGTAGGCCCCAAGGTCATTCGGCATTTTGAAGGTACCGGTGAGTCTTGGTTCAATCATGTAAACCATAAGCCCCGACTCACTTTTTCGGATTGTGTAACGTCTCGCCCGGGGGGCATCCTCAATCCAAAATTCACCTTTTGAGTGAGTCAACACAGCAGTAGAGGAAAGCGGCATATTATGCTTTCTCAATTCGGCACGGAGTTCCGCAGAAAGATGGGGCAGGCCCCTACGCGAAAGTTCTTCCTCATATTCTAACGGGATTTTTCCCATGAAATCAAGTGCTAACCGCCTGTCGTTTGCATAATACCAGATGCCAAGCGCCGAAGAAATACCAGCAGCAAGGATAAAAGCACATACAACGTCTCTCCACCGGACATCGAGACGGCTGTGAATCACAGCATAAAAGAGGAGAATCGCCCGGAGTAATTTCCAAAAATAACCGAGGCTACTCGTGGAAGGATGAGGCGCAAATAACGAGCCGATAAGGCCCAAGAACAAAAACAGTACAATTGGAAATCCTAGTGGTGTCGGCTGCCAGCTGATGTTAGAGATTGCTGGCAACCCCTTTTCATAAAAAAACCGTTCTAAAACCGCTCTGCTTAGCCACCCGAGCAGAATCAGCGATAACCCGATATTGAGAAATGCGGATGTCAAACCAACCGGTAACGATAGCACAAAAATGAGAAATCCGGTGTAGATGGTAGTACTAAAGATTTTTGACAATTTTTCAGGGCAGGTGGGCATCGTCCTAGCTTTCACATAAAATGAATTCTTGATAAATATACCAAAATTCTTGCAAAATTGAAAGGAAATATAATATAATATAATAGCTGACAATGGAGAAATTTCGGGATTCAAATGGAACGTTGCTGCCATTGAACAAACTCGGAATGCGTGCTGCTACCATATGAATACAGTCATGTGCTTCTGTATTAATACAAAAAACTGAATTTGTTTCTGGTTTACATTGGAGGATTATGCCATGCGTTTTACAGAAAGCCTCATTGGGTTAATTATCGCATTCTGTTTGATTGGGATGATATTTGTGCCATCTACCCCTGGCTTTATTGAACGCGAATATACGATTCGCGAAGTGATTGATGCTTGCACCCACATCGTTTTTGGAGAAGTCAAAACCGTTGATAAACGTCGATTGAGAGGTGTTGTGACTGTCGAGAAAGATGTGAAAGGCAAGAGCAACCTAAATGAGATAAATATGAATTTCGCCGGGGGACATTATAGACGTGGCACCTCGCCGGAAAAATTGGTGAATATACTGAAGCCGGGAATGCCAATTATCGTTTTCTACCGACAGCACTATGGCATTGACAGTATGTGCTTCGTGGATAATACGTGGTTCCAAATGCGAGGATATCCGGGTAGGAATACTGGACACTCTTGGTGGAGTTTCACGCATATCGATCCAATGATGTCCCGTACATTTAATGGAAAAACGAATGCATTTCAAAAAGTCGTGACGGAGATGCTTTCGGGAAAGATGTGGGTAGGTGGCACCAAAAACGCTGTAAAGATATTGGTTTTAACCGGTAATAGTACACACGCTACATGGAGCCAGGTGCCTGTAAACACGAATACGATGACTTATGAATACAGTGCGCTGCGAGCAACCAAAAAAGTAGGGAAACGTTTACTCGTTTATGAAGCTGCCCAAGACAGAAAACTTCCTCACCTAAACGAAGCGGATATCCTGTGGATAGGATACGAAGAGATTTCAAGTTACGGGCGCTACCTTCTCACATCTGAAACGGAGAAAAAAATAAAAACCTTTGTTAAGAACGGTGGCATTGTTATCGTTTCCGGACAAGATAGCACCCCGGAAAAACCGTGTGGCATTGGATGGCTTAATGGCAAACTCAAAGGCGTTGAAAGCCCACCGAATCAGCATTTTGTCGTAACGAAAAAAGGTGCATCAGTCTTCCTAAACCCTAACACAATTGAATCCGGTAAAATTTTTGTTGATGATGCCTGGAAAGACTGGCATCGAAGTGACGATGTTTTGGCAACGACACCCGGGGGCAAGGAACTTGTTGTTGCGACTCGCCGATATGGCAAAGGAACATACATTATCACAAGTCTCCGAAACGATAGTCATACGACAGCCACGATGAACAAGGCATTAATGGAAAACATTCTGCATTACGGAGTCAGCCGATTATAGGTGCGAGCCCATATATTTTGAGGATGGCCCGACATGCTGCGAACAGATTCCCTAACGGAATTTTGCGATGATTAGGGCAATATCATCATTCGGGGTTTCGCCTTGCTGGTACGAGGCGAGTTCATACAAAACGGCCTGTTTCACCTCAGCAGGTGACAAATGCCGTTTTTCAGATAGGCATGCTTTGAAACGTTCCAATCCATACATTTCATATGCTGGGTTAGATGCTTCAGTAATACCGTCGGAATAAAACACTAACATATCTCCAGGGCGCCAGGCGATTTCAGTACCGCAGTATTGTGTTGGCATATTTTCAAAAGAGATGCCGAGAGGCAGAAATTGCGATTTCAGCTCAAGAATTTCATTTTCTCGAAAAAGGAGCATTCCCGGGTGCCCCGCATTAGCAAATTCGATGCGGTTATTCGGATGAATGATGGCGTAACAACAAGTCATATAGATAAAGGTAGAAGCGTCCTCTTCAGCTACGCGTCCGAGTGCTTTCATGACTTCAGGAACGGAAGCGTCAAATCGGATTTGCGTTTGCAAACAGCTTTTGCTCATCGCTGCGAGCATCGCTGAGTGGTAGCCATGTCCCATGACATCGGCAATGAAAATCGCGATGCATTCATTAGGCAGGTATAAATAGTCGTAATAATCGCCGCCGACACTATTTGTGGGTTGGCAGTATCCCGCAGAAATTAAGTAGGCACTATCAATTTCCTTATCCGGCAGAATAGAACGCTGCACTTCCCCTGCCAGGCGCATTGATTCTTCCTGGGCAACCTCCTTGCGGATAGCACTCATCTGAATCTCGAGGTCCTTTCGGATTTTCTCGTTAAGTACCCGGAACATACCGCTGCCAATCAAGGGTTGCCGGGCCATGGCTTGATAAAAATCGTGTCGAGTAATTCGAAGGAAATCTGTAGGGACTACCGTTCTCACCGTGGCACTTCGCGGCTTATCATCAATCAAGGCTATCTCCCCAATGCAATACCCTCGCTGATTAAAGCATAAGACTTCGGTTTCTGCTTTGATGATGCTCACCTCTCCATTAACAAGCAGGTAGAGTGAATCGCCATCAGTCCCCTCTGCAAATACGGTATAATCGGCGGGATAGGTTACTTCCTCTGCGATATTGCTTATCAATTTTAATTCAGTTTGCGGGAGTTGAGAAAAAAGTTCAGTTTTCTGTAAAAATTCAAGTTTATCGTCTTCCGCTAACATAGTCGTTAAATCCTTGATTTTTTATGAAAAATCTGTTAAAGTACCGGTAGTAAGATACGTATATAGTGTTTTAAAAGCAAGTTCTCCGACACGATTTTTAACGGCACAACGTCATATGGCACAAAGTAATTAATATAATCCAAAAAGGAAATTATGTCAATAACCAATTTTTTCCGTGGGAAGATTCTCCTCATTACAGGGGGGACTGCTTTCTTAGGGCAACCGCTAGTTGCTAAAATTCTGAGCACGCTGCCTGATGTTCAAAAAATTTATCTTCTGATTCGCGGCCGAACTGACTCGACTGGAAAATACATCTCTGCCCAAGAACGATTGGATAAAGAACTTTTAACTTCGGCTGTTTTCACTTCTCTTCGGCGCGTACACGGCGAAAATTTTGACAATTGGGCCCGGCGAAAAATTACTGCTGTTGAAGGCGAATTGACGCATGAACGCCTTGGATTCAGCGATGAACTCTACCAGGAACTCCAGAATGAAGTGCAGATTTTTATTAATATAGCAGGGCTTGTCCAATTTGACCCGGCCTTTGACGAGTCATTGAAGGGCAATGCGCTTGCGGCTAAGCACGTTGTGACGTTTGCAAACGGATGTGAGGAAGCTGTCTTCTTGCATGTATCAACAGCGTACGTCTGTGGGAATAATCCTGGCGCGGTTGCGGAGGAATTACACCCCCCTTATGAAGTTTACGCTCAAAAGCATCGCCAAAAGACTGGGGAAGCGATCCCGGAGAGCCTGGCAGCGGAAATCGCGTCGCTGCTTTCGCTGAGCAACACCATCCGGGCCAAAGCTAACTCACCGGAAAAACTCGCGCAGTTTGAGCAGACAGCACAGCAAAATAAGCAGGGCAGTCGAAAGGGAATGAATGTCCTTATCAAAGAAACACAAGCGGAATGGCTTGAAGCACGCTTGGTTGAAGCGGGGCTCAGCCATGCCCGCTCGCGGGGGTGGAACGATACTTATACCTATATGAAATTCCTCGCTGAGCAGATGATTATGGAATTGCGTGGGGAACTCCCGACTGCAATCGTCCGGCCATCCATTATTGAGAGCAGTTTTGCTGAACCGGTGCCAGGGTGGCTCGGTAAGTTTCGAATGTCCGAACCGCTTATCGTCGGTTTTGCCAAGGGGCGACTCCCTGATTTTCCCGCTGAACCGGATATTATTCTCGATATTATCCCTGTCGATTTTGTTGTGAATGCTATCCTGGCATCAGCTGAAACAACGGCGCAACATGGGGGTATTGAGGTGTATCATGTCACCACTGGAACAGAGAATCCTCTCTACTTCCGAGATATTTTTGAGGCAACCTACGAATATTTCGTAAAGTACCCGATGCTTGAGGGCGACAAGAATGGGGGGAAACCGATTGAAGTGCCCGTTTGGCAATATCCGAGTGTGGAAGAATTTCAACGCAAGCTGGAAGCGCGAATGCGTTTAATCGACTGGGCAATTCAAGCACTCGCGCAGCTACCGTTCCGTGCTGCAAAACGCCGGCGACGCAAACTTGTGGTGAAGGCCAACGGCATCAAAGCACTCATGCATTACATCAGGATTTACGCGCCATACACACGTACCAGCTTTGAGTTTGAAACCAAAAAAATGAAGGCACTTTACGAATCACTTTCAGACGTTGAACAGCAACGCTTTAATTTTGATGTCTCTCAAATTCACTGGAAACAGTATTTTCAGGAAATTCATATTCCTGGTATCAAGCGGTATGTGTTGAAATTAGAGTCAACGACAAGCGGAGCATCCCGTCAATCGGAACAGAGCATGAGAGATTCGGAGGATGAATCAGAGACATCTCCTACGCCACCCCGAAAAATCCGAACGACAAGGAACGGCGAAAACCGAATTGGCCGGAGCTCCCCTAGAACTATCGTTGAACTGGTTGAAATGCAGGCCCGGCACATTCCAGATAAAATCGCACTTGAGATGTTAAAGGAAGGGAAGTGGGAGAAATATACTTACGCCGAGACGCACACATATTCGCGCCTCGTCGCATCTCAATTATGGAAGATTGGACTTCGAAAAGGCGACAAAGCTGTGTTAGTTTCAGAAAACCAGCCGGAATGGTGCATCACCTACCTTGCCGCCGTTCAAATCGGTGTGGCTGTCGTTCCACTTGATACGCAGACACCTGCACAAGAAATTTTAGCGATTGCTAAATTCACAGAAGCCAAATCAATTTTGGTGTCCGAATCCGTTTTAACCGCACACGGTGAGGAATTCGCAAGCTTGCAATTGCCATTGAAAAATATCAATGAGATTTTGGAAGAATTGTGCACGCCAACTCCACAAACCATGACAGCAGATGATTTTCCGGATGTAGAAGTCTCCCCAGACACCGTAGCTTCAATTATCTTTACGATGGGCACCACAGTGAACGCGAAAGGGGCAATGTTGACACATGCCGGCTTTATCTCTAACGTTGAAGCTGTAGCGAAAGCACTTCCGCCAACAGATACCGAACGTATTCTCTCTGCCCTCCCGCTGTATCACGCCTTGAGTTTTTCGTGCAGTCTGCTAATGGCACTCTATAGTGGGACGACTGCTATCTATGTCAACGCGTTGAAGCCAACAACGCTTCTGAAGACAATGCGTGAGGCGAAAATTACCGCCTTTATCGGTGTACCCCGTCTTTATCAGATGCTCCAAGGCACCATTGAACGGCAGGCAGCGCGAGACAAAACGCCAGAGAAACCCCTGGCCGAAAAGGCAAAACTAATTATCGGGAAGGAAATGCGTGTTCTTGTCAGCGGCGGCGCGCGGCTTTCCGATGCTGTTTACGACGCATTCCAAAAACTGGGACTTACCCTTTATCAAGGTTACGGCATGACGGAAACCGCGCCAGTACTCAGTGTTAATCCGTATTTGAAAAGTAAACGCGGTTCAGTCGGTCCGGCGGTACAAGGCGTTGAACTTCAGATTGAGAACCCTGATAGTCAGGGAATTGGTGAAATTATCGCAAAAGGCCCCAGCACGATGAAGGCGTATTACCGAAACCCAACGGCAACGAAAAAAGCTATCCGAAACGGATGGCTTTATACAGGCGACATTGGATACATGGATTCGGAGGGATACCTTTATATTACGGGACACCGCAAGGAGATTATTGTACCTGCAACGGGAAAAAATGTATACCCGGTAGAATTGGAGGCACTTTATCAGAATCATCCAACGATTTCAGAGATGTGTGTCGTTGGCATTTCTGACGAAGAGCGGACAGACACGACTGTCCACGCTGTGGTTGTGCCCGCTTCGCTAAGAAAAACGCATAACACACAGCAAGATAGTGAAATCCGTGAAGCGGATATTCAGCAACATTTTCAGACGCGGGCAAAGGAACTGCCAAGTTATCAACAGTTTCACAAACTCCATTTTTGGAAAGACTCACTGCCGAAAGCGGCTCACGGTGAAATCGACAGGCAAGGCGTTAAAACCCGGCTTGAGCAGTCTCTTTTACGCACACAAAGCAGTTCGACAAGCCACGAAACTGCACATGTGAAAAATGCGGCTCAGACGGATATCCCTGACGAAATACTGTCTGCGCTTGCACGCTTGGCACGGGTACCGGTACACCAAATTCTGCCGGAAAGCCGGTTAGACATGGAACTCGGACTTGATTCGCTCATGAAACTCGATTTGTTGTTACTGCTTGAAGGACGGCTTGGGCAGAACATCCCCGACGCACTGCTCGCGAATTTACAGACGGTTGGAGATGTTGTTGAATTAATGCAGACGTTTGAACCAATACCTGATGGCGACATAAATGGCGATGCCGCAACGGTTTCTGATAACCACAGGACAACTGCCTCCACCGTTTCTGAAATTAGACAGGTACCCCGGTGGTACTCGCGTGCCCTCCGAACTGTTATCAACAGTATCTATAAACACTATTTTTCGCTCGAATGCCATGGACTTGAACACATTCCTCATGGGAAGCCCTACATTATTACACCGAATCACACTAGCCACTTGGATACACTCACAGTCATTACCGCCTTGGGCCCCAAAGCATATCAACTTTGGACGCTTGCCGCGCGAGACTATTGGTTCGCTAACCGTTTACAAGGATGGTTCGCTCAAAGCTGCCTTAATGCACTACCGATAGAACGTGAAGGCAATTTCGCAGAACTCCTTCAGGACTTACGAGTGGCGAATCAGGTGATGGAGCAAAATAATGGGCTTCTTGTCTTTCCTGAGGGCACCCGCTCTCTTGATGGCAACCTGCAGCCTTTCAAACAGGGAGTCCTGAGTCTATTGATTTATGGCCCCACTGTTCCAATTATCCCAACCTATATTGAAGGGACTTATCACGCCCTTCCCAAAGGGAAAAATCTCCCGAAGAAACACAGAATCCGAATCATGTTTGGGGAACCGCTTACCTTCGATATGCAAACAGGAAACGTGCCGACGAATCCAAATCGATACCAAGATTTCTTGGAATTGGCGCAGAACCGTGTGGCGGAACTCGGTGAAACGCTATCGAAAAATAGCTCATAATGGATTTAAAAACAGTTGACTACACAGCAAAATCTGAAATCGTGGCGTTTTTTGATGTGGATGGAACGTTACTAGATTCTACGATTGTACATTACTATTTCTGGTTGCGTACTGTTTCGCTTCCGCGCTTTATCAAACCTTTGTGGTTAGCAGGATTTTTGCCAAAAATAATTTACTACCTAATCTTAGATAGGATAAGTCGTACCCAATTTAATAAAACCTTCTATCGGAACTATCGCGATATGAATGCGGAAGATGTTAAAGGATTGTGTACAGAAATGTTTGAGGATTATCTTCGCTCTAAAATTTTTCCAGCCGCTATAAAGCAAATTCAGGAACATAAGAAACAAGGCGTAGCTGTAGTTCTCGTGACAGGCTCACTTGACTTTATTATTCAACCGGTTGCTGAGTACTTATCGGTTGACTGCGTCTTAGCCCCGCAGCTTCGTGAAAAAGCCGGACTTTTCACTGGAGAACTCACAACACCACCTCTCATTGGGGAGGAGAAGGCGAAAGCAATTCAAGCCTTCGCCGCAGCGCATCGGATTACGCTTGAACACTGTTACGGGTACAGTGACAGTCAATCGGATCTTCCGATGTTAGAGTGTATCGGTAATCCTGCCGTTGTGAATCCAGGGAAATCCCTTCGAGAGAAAGCACTCGACGCCGGTTGGAAGATGTACGAATGGATTGTCTGAATAATACCCAAGCGAATCCCAACAAACGGACATTTGAGAGCATTTCCCGTTACGGTAAAAAAAGAAAGGAATCCTATGAATATCACTCGCTATTTTGAATCTATGTCCGAACCGAATGACACCATGTTTATTGAGATTGATGATAGACACCGCTTCACCCGTCGCGGTAAAGATTGGCTTAAATTCCGGGATGACATCATCGAACTGCTTGAACAGACTATTTCAACAAAGCTTTCCGAGAATTTCGCTCAAGCTACAGAAGAGTGGGTATCAAACCCAGGATTATAGACATGAGACTAAATCTTAGTATCAGCGGAAAAGATTTCTGACCGGTTTGAAACGATACCCGATGCAAAACGCAATTATTCAGGCACAGACATTGGAAAGGGAAGGACACCTTGCCGAAGCCATCCAGGTGTACGATAACATTTTATCTACCCAGGCGGACACCTCAATACTGGCACTTGCTAATTTTCGAATCGGAACTATCTATCGAGAATGGCGTGAATTCCTCGAAGCACAACGGTATTTAGCCCGTGCCCATCAACTCACACCAGAAAATTCCGATATCCGAAGTACCCTCGCTGAACTGAATCAATACTTCTCTGAAAATCAAGAACAGCTTGCTGATGAAATTGCGCGTAAAAACAGTGCCCGAATCGTTTCCTTATTCCGGATTGCTACAGGTATAAAACTGTTGACAATGGATAAACCTGTCCAAGCGTATCCGTTGTTGAAAAGTCGTACCAAGATTTTCCCAAACGCTGCCGTCGCAAAGCATCTCCTAACTGATATTAGTATTACCGAGGCTGAAGTCAACTCCGCTATTGAATTCTTATTGGAAAGAGGATGGCTAGTCCATACAGCGGGAGCGCTCTACAGCATAGCAGAAAGCGGTTTGTACGCATTCTATACCGAACTCGCACAATTGCACACTGCGAATCATGCTAACTTGGAAGCGGTTACCTGTTATGAACAAGCATATTGGCTAGACAACTCTCGACTCACGCCGCTCTTTCAGAAGATTATCTGTTATACGAATGCCGAATTATGGGATGATGCGGTTGCGTCTCTTGAACACCTTCCTGATGAAATCCCGGAAGATATAAATACCACCGTATACTATACCGCTGTTGCACGAAGTTATCACGCTATCTATTCTCGCACAAAAGCAGAAGATACAAAACAGAAGGTGATTCACGCATGTGAGCAGGTATTGCATGTGAATAAAAAGGACAAAGCGATTTCAAAATTGCTTGCGTCGTATCAAGGGAAAAAAAATTGGTGGTGGAAAAAATAGAAAGCTTGACACAATTCCGATTTTCATTTAGAATAGGCAGCATATAGTTGTTATCTTCAGTTAATTTGGTAAGCCCGTTTTGTCAACGTGCCTGACACATCATCTGTTCTTGCAAACGTGCTGTCCAAAGGAGACAATCATGTCGAAAATTCTCGTACTCTCGGGTGAAAATCATCGTTTTAACGCAAGTGCTACCGTGATTCACAACTTTCTCGACGCGGATTCAGAACTATCAGCGACATTAACAGATGATAAATCGATTTTAGCCTCTTCTGAGTTAAATACCTACGATACATGTGTCTTTGGCACCGGCTTCACGCGGAGCGAACGTCAAGCAGATGGTTCTAGGGCGTATGTACCAGAGCTCGCCTCTGATGAAGAGGAAGGCTTGTTCAGCTTTGTACAAGGGGGTAAAGGGCTCGTTGGTATTCACGGAACTGCCTGGTGGATAGGTGGACGGGCAGTTGACATGATTGGAGGGCATTCAAACTGGCATCCGCCCGGTTCAACCTTTACCGTTCATATTGAAGATACCGAGCACCCAACGACACAAGGTGTAACGGATTTTGATGTGGAGGATGAGATTTATATTTCTGCACACGCGCCGCATATTCATGTGTTGGCATCAGCTGAGTGGTTTGGCAAGGCACATCCCATGGCATGGGTGAAACCCTACGGTTCCGGACGCGTCTTTTACACGACTTTGGGACACGGCCCTGGCACATTTGAATGTGCAGGCATGCAGCAGTTGATGACACAAGCAGTGAAATGGGCTGCTGATGCTTAGTCGATGCACACCCTGAAAATTACCGCTATAGAGACTGAGATTGTTCCCGTCAACCACCGGGGGAATTGGCTTTTTGTCAAAATCCATGCCGATGGGGGGATGACGGGTATCGGTGAGGCATCCCACGGTGGAAATGATACGCGCGTCTCACATCTAATTGAGGGACTCACGCCATCACTTATTGGTTGGAATGTATTTCATAGAGAAGCTTTTCGCCACCGTTTCTACCGCGATAACGAAGGGCACGCTTATCATACTGCAATCAGCGGAATTGAACAAGCGATGTGGGATTTGGTGGGTAAAGCATTAAATGTGCCCGTGTACGAATTGCTAGGGGGGCGTTGTCGTGAAAAGATTCGCCTTTACGCGAATATCAACCGCGCAACGGTAGATAGGAGCCCCTCCGGTTTCGCCCGTAACGCGGAGAAGGCTGTCGCTGAAGGGTTCACCGGAATAAAATGCGCGCCGTTTGACGATGTATCAGGGCACACAATTTCAGGAGGCAGTCTTACACCCGCTATCCGTTTGGGAATCGAACGCGTCTGTAAGATTCGTGCAGCGATTGGCCCGGACATTGACGTGATGGTAGATTGCCATAGTCGTTTTAACCCAGCTCTCATCATTCAAACCGCTAAAGAATTAGATGAACTCCACCTTTTTTGGATTGAAGATGCAATACCTCTCGACGATTTGGATGCACTTTCGCATGTAAGTCAGTCCATCTCCATGCCAATTGCAACGGGTGAACGATTGCGTACACTGAGCAGTTTTAAGGCACTGCTAAAACAGGGGTGCGTCGACTATATCTTACCGGATATTAAGCATGTAGGTGGCTTAGTAGGACTAAAGAAGATAGCAACCCTTGCCGAGACATGGAACGTCAGGTTAACGCCACATAATCCGAGTGGCCCTGTCGCCACCAGTGCCAGCGTACAATGCATGGCGAGCGTCCCAAACTTCGCCATCCTTGAATACGCGTGGGGTGAAGTAGATTGGCGCGCATCTCTCATTTTACCGCCTGAGAAAATTGTGGACGGGTTTATTGAAGTCGACAGTAGGAGCGGACTAGGGGCGACACTTAAATCCTCCAAACGGCTATAAATTCGGATATTTATGAATAAAAAGGAACGATTTGAGATGAAAAAAATTATTCCGATTTATCTTTTGCTAATTTCTTCCCTGATGGGGTGCCTCGCCGGGCAACAGGAACCATCTGAAACCCGTGTGACAGAAACCGGAACGTCGCGCCCTCTTGCGGAGCTGCACCTCTCAACTCCCAAAACGAATTATACGGCAAAGGAACAGATACCGCTTGAGCTCAGTATTCAGAATGGAAAATTCGAGCTCCTCGTCCCGTTCGCTGACGTTGCAACAAAAATTGCATTTAGCGAACTAACAATTACAGATGCCAACGGTGAACGCGTTAAATCTAAACGCCCCATCACGATGGAAAACCCTTCGAAATATATAATGCATGATGGAGAGTCAGTGCGCTGTATTAGAGGGTTTGAACTGAAAGCGAATACACATCAGGTTGTGCAGTTAGAAGATTTGCAGCCCCACTATCGGTTACCCCCGGGAAAGTACTCAGTCGCAGTCGTACTGAAACTAGAGGTTTACCGAAAATCCTTTATAGAACCACACCCGCAGGTAGTTGAATTAGAGAGCGATATTAGGAGGCTTCAGTCGAATAGGGATGCGGCACTCACCGCTTCGGCAAAAAACGAGGCAATCAACGAGATTCGGGGACAGATTGAATATCTTAAAGAAAAACACAAAGATAAAGTTAAGTCTATTTATCTTCCTGTTAAATCTCGGCGTGGCGCAGCCTCACTCACATCGAATAGTATCTCACTGACAGTAGAGTAACCCCCTACCGCGTTAAATGGGCATTTTTTCTTGCAAATTGCTGCAATATGGTATATAATAATAATGTAAATGCGATTTTAAGGTGAAACTTAAACCGCATAGCGGCGTGGCTAGATTAGGTTTTGAAGGGAAACTTAAATGCTTTTTAACTTTGCTAATATCTTAATTTTTCTGCTCGTCGGGTGTCTATTTGTCGTGCTAAACCTGACGATTTCTCGTATACTGCATACCAAGTTGTTTTCAGGTGAAAAGTATATTCCTTATGAATGCGGCGAAGACCCGGTTGGGGACACGCGTATTAAGTTTAACACGCGCTTTTATGTAATCGCACTTATCTTCCTCATCTTTGATGTGGAGACGGTATTTCTTTTTCCGTGGGCAGTCGTTTTTCGCGAACTCGGACTTTTCGCATTTGTGGAAATGCTGGTTTTCATTACGATTCTATTAATAGGACTTGCCTACGTCTGGGCAAAGGGCGATTTAGAGTGGATTCGTTCGACACAGGAAGCGGTTCAATCGCTTGGGAGGGAAGAAGTTCGTGATAATTGATGAAAAGCTGGACAAAAACGTTATTGTTACATCTGTTGATGCCGTCGCTAACTGGGCACGTTCATCTGCGTTGTGGCCGATGACGTTCGGGCTTGCTTGTTGTGCGATTGAGTTTATGGCGGCTGCGGCGTCGAATTACGATTTGGACAGATTCGGTGCAGGGGTGCCGCGCGCGACACCGCGCCAATCAGATTTGATGGTTATCTCCGGCACTGTAACACTAAAAATGGCAACGCGGATTAAACGACTTTACGAACAGATGCCTGAACCCAAGTACGTCATCTCAATGGGAAGTTGCGCGACAAGCGGCGGGCCGTACTGGCAACACGGATACCATGTCCTTAAGGGAGTGGATAGAATTATTCCGGTTGACGTTTACGTCCCGGGATGTCCGCCGCGTCCAGAAGCGCTCATTGAAGGATTACTCAAACTGCAAGAGAAAATTAGAACGCACAGTGTTGCTAAACGTGGCAACGTTCCATTCTTGAAAAGACTTTTTACGAAAACTGAATGGTATGAAAAGGAAGAAGCTGAAGCGGAGAACGAACCCCCGGAAGCTGAGGCAGCACGTATCCTGGGTTAAGACATATCCCTCACATTTGATGGAATGAAGGAAATACATGGTTCCCCAAGAAATCTATGAAGTGTTATCCGCTCATTTCGGCGAAGCGGTGTTCGGTTTTGAATCAGAATTGGCGGGTGATACAACTATCCTCGTTGCCGCCTCCGCGATAAGCGAAGTCTGTAAGTATCTTGCAGAAACTGAGTCGCTTGCATTTGATTCGTTGATGTCGCTTAGCGGCGTGGATATGGGCGTGCGAGATGAAGAATTCATAGTTGTTTATCACCTCTACGCGATGCGGCATCGACACAAGGTGGTGATTAAAACGGCAGTGCCGAAAGATAACCCGCGCCTTCGAACCGTTGAGCATCTCTGGAAAACCGCGAATTGGCACGAGCGCGAAACCTATGATTTGTACGGCATTGTGTTTGAGGGGCACAGTGACATGCGCCGCATATTACTCCCAGACGATTGGGAGGGGTACCCTTTGCGCAAAGATTATAAGGAACCTAATTTCTACCGCGGGATGTATGTCCCGTATTAACGCTGCTATTTTTTATCTGTTCATGTAGGCTTTCGCTCTTTTTCCAAAAAAATCGCTTGCTCTTAACGTTGGACGGGTTCCAGACGTTCCTACTTAAAACAATAGAGACGCTTGCGCGATGCTAGGCAGCCAATACAAAAAATCTATCCTACTTTTTCCAGTCATCTTCTGGCTTTTCTTTTTTTTCATCATTCCGCTCTTTTTCGTATTCATCTATAGTTTTCTGGAGCGCGGGACTTACGGCGGTATCCAGTGGAATTTCACATGGGAGAACTATCAACGTCTATTTGATAGCTTGTACCTCGGTATCCTCTGGCGTTCGTTTTCAGCAGCGATTATCTCAACGGTGATATGCTTACTGTTAGGTTATCCGTTCGCCTACTATCTGGCGCGGCATCGTCCCCGGTTGAGAAATGTCCTATTATTGCTCGTCGTAATCCCTTTTTGGACAAATTTTCTCATCCGCACCTACGCTTGGATACTGATTCTGCGTACAGAAGGGCTTTTGAATACCTTCTTAACTTTCCTAAATTTTCCGCCTTTGGAACTGCTAAATACACCCGTGGCCATTCAGATTGGGTTAGTATACGGGTATCTCCCGTTTATGATTTTACCGTTATATGCGGCGTTAGAGCAGTTGGACACGGCATTAATAGAGGCTGCACAAGATTTAGGAGCGTCGCCGTCCCGCACCTTTTGGCATGTAACTATTCCTCTCAGCATGCCCGGTATCTTGGCGGGCTCGATGTTAGTATTTATTCCGACGGTAGGTGCCTTTCTTACCCCCGATTTACTCGGTGGTGGCAAAGTGAGTTACATCGGGAATGTCGTTGAACGCCAATTTAAATCAGCACGAGACTGGCCCTTTGGTTCTGCTCTCTCTTTCATGCTAATGGGCATCGTACTTGTGGGAACAGTGCTATATTTCCGCGCATTGCAAGGCAGCGAGGAGGAAATAAGCACCTAACACCTAAATGGATAGCTATGAACGCCGTTCTTGCGGTACTTAGAAGTCTATCATGAAACGTCTACTTGAAATCAACACGGCTTTGGTTTTTATCTTCCTATATGTTCCGCTTTTTGCAGTTGTTGCATTCTCATTCAATAGCGGCGAACAGACAGCAGTATGGAAGGGGTTTACCCTGAATTGGTACGTGAAACTGTTTGAAGACGGGGCGTTATGGAATGCATGTAAGAACAGCTTGCTGGTAGCAAGTCTAGCAACATTCATCGCAACCGTTATCGGAACAATGACTGCACTTGCCATAGAACGATATAGGTTTCCGTTGCGAGCGGCGTTGTTGCGATGTCTCTATCTGCCGATTATTATTCCCGACATTGTCCTGGCAATCGCGTTATTGACATTTTACGTGCAATTCCGTATCCCGCTCGGCTTAATTTCTGTCATCATCGCGCACGGTATTTTTAATATCGCCTATGTTACCATAGTTGTGAGGGCAAGGTTGCGGGGTTATGATAACACGTTAGAGGACGCGGCGTTAGATTTGGGTGCCACCGAATGGCAAACCTTTTGGCGGATAACGTTGCCGCTGATAGCACCCGGGATTATCGGTGGTGCATTATTGGCATTTACGCTTTCAATAGATGACTTCGTCATCACCTTCTTCACCGCCGGTGTGGGTTATACAACCCTATCTGTCCATATCTATTCGCTGCTCAAGTTCGGCATTACCCCCAAGATTAACGCTATCTCAACGATTCTATTGGTGAACTCCATCGCTTTTATTCTACTATTTCTGCGGTTCCGCGAACAAGGCACACAAAACGTTTAGCTATCCGGAGAGAATCTGTCTTTGAGAAAATTGGACATAGTGGTATAATATATCATCATTGCAAAAATATAGTTATGAAAACCGAGCAACGCGAAAAACCGGGACTGCGGAGCTGGATAGAGGTAGACTTGCAGGCAATTGTTGCCAACGGTGCAACAATCAAGGCATACACAAAGAACCGCTTAATTGCTGTCTTAAAAGCAGATGCCTACGGGCATGGCGCGATTCCTACCGCCGAAGCGTTAGACGCAATCGCTGATATGTTCGCCGTAGCAACGGTAGAAGAAGGAATTGAACTGCGCGAGGCTGGTGTCAGTAAACCGATACTCATCCTAAGCAGTCCACTCCTTGCCCTCGCTGAGGAAATCGCTGCACATAATTTGACAGTCGCCGTTGACAATTGGGCGTTGGCGCGAAAGTTGAACAAGGTTGCATCCACATCGAATCTAATCGCGCGAGGAAAACATTCAAAAATTAACGTTACAAAAAACATCAAAGTGCATGTCGATGTTAATACAGGGATGAATAGAAGTGGTGTCCACTGCACGGAAGCGCGAACATTTTTAAACAGATTGAAAACCCAAACGCATCTTGAGATTGACGGGGTTTTTACACATTTTGCAACCGCTGACGAGGCTAGCTTTCCTACGAAGACTTGTCAGTTTTCCGATAACAGCTTTACTGCCGTCCAACTCAAACGGTTCACATCTTTGCTCAAAAGCTTGCAGAATGTAGAGTCAACACTAATTCATGCAGCAAATAGTGCGGCATTACTAGCAATTCCAGAATCGCATTTTGATGCGGTTCGTCCAGGTTTAAGCCTATACGGCATCTATCCGTCACACGCGAAACCGATATCCTTGCAACCGGCGCTCACTTGGAAAGCACGCGTCGGTTGGGTAGATTTTATTGAAGCGGGGGAAGGGGTGAGTTATGGGCTGACATATAGGGCCTCGCGTCGAACCCACTTAGCTGTTTTGCAGGTTGGGTACGGAGACGGTTATCCCCATTCACTTTCTAACTGTGGAACAGTACTTATTGCTGGCAAACGCCGTAGGATTACCGGAAGCATCTGTATGGACATGACGGTTGTTCAACTCGACGCTACAGACAATGTTGCCATCGGAGATGAGGCAGTCCTGATAGGTAAACAAGGGGATGCAGAAATTGGGATTGATGAAGTTGCAACCGCTGGCGGAACGATTCCATACGAAATTTTGACGCGCATTTCCCATCGTGTCAAACACGTTTATTCTTAAACTTGATGCTTTACAGAACCCACCGCTGAAGCGTAAACCACCGGAATCGCTCTGACGTGAGCGTTCCTATAGAAAAAAATAAAACTAATCCTGTTAATTATGCTGATTGAATTAAAGAATCTATCCGTGTTTTATGGCAACCGGCCAGCATTGGAGTCTCTCTCTTTAGGAATCAACGGGGGTGCTATTGGCCTCCTCGGGCCCAACGGGGCGGGCAAAAGCACGCTGATTAAGACACTTCTCGGTTTTGTCAAACCGAGCCAAGGCAGCGCCGCAATATTCGGAATGGATGTCCAAACCCAGGCACTGTCTATCCGCCAACAAGTCGGCTATATGCCTGAAGATGACTGCTTAATTTCTGGGATGAACGCCGTTCAGCTAGTCGCTTACGCCGGTGAGTTATGTGGGATGCCAGCACGTGACGCACTACAACGTGCACATGAAGTCCTCTATTACGTTGGCGTCGACGAAGAACGCTACCGTGTCATAGACGGATACTCAGCCGGGATGAAACAACGCGTGAAACTCGCGCAAGCTCTTGTGCATGATGCAAAATTGCTATTCCTTGACGAACCGACTAACGGAATGGATACAAATGGGAGAGCTGAGATGATTGCCCTTGTTAAAGATATTTCAACGGATAAGGGTATTAATACGATTTTGTCATCGCATCTGCTACCAGACGTAGAAGAAGCCTGTGAAGATGTCATCGCGCTAGATAACGGACGTGTTGTTGTTCAAGGTAACATTGATGCATTAAAAAACCAGCAGTACCGCGCGTTTGAACTGAAGATTGTTGGCGATGTTGCGGCTTACATTCGCTCGTTAGAACAGCATCGGTATATTATAGAACAAAAACCGGGCGCTAAACTCCGCGTGACGGCTGATTCCGCTTCCCCAGATACTGACACAACCTTTTTTTTCAAACTAGCCGCGGAACATGGTGTACAACTTCGCCAATTAAAGGAAGTCAAACATTCTCTGGAGGATATCTTCACAGAGGCGATGGAGGCAGAGTGAAAATGCCTGACTCTTTTTCCCGCACGCGCGATTTCCTCTTTTTGAAAATCTCTCTGGCGTCTTGTGTATTAGCAATTGCCATTTCTTCAGACATTGCCGCAAATGAGCTCCTCCGCATCGTAGGCATGGGAGGCACCCGAATTGGAACAGCTGCGTTAGACGTAGGAATCTTTGGGAACCCGGCATCTCTCATACAGGCTCAAAAACACAATGTAGCAATCGGGATTGCATCTGAAAATCTACTCTGGCGTGAACGACTAAAACAGGAAAGAGAACAGTTTGCCGCCGAGGCAAATATGGAACTGAACCCCTCAAGTTACTACTCCTATGTGTTCCGAGAATGGGGAATCAGTGTTGGCTATGCAGCAACGTTCAGCAATTTTGCGAGTGTTAGGGTGCTTGCTACTGAGGCTGAATACGATGTCAATAAACGTCAATTCTCTGCCAAAACCGACATTCGTACAGATTATGCCCTGTTCCATGAAGAACGATGGATGGTAGGTATCGGGCGGTACATTGGCGAAATTGTCACCGGAGCAAGGTTAAAGTGGATAGTACAAAGTATGAGACAGGGCGAAATTGTGTCGAACTTAACTGTAGCCGCACGTCATAGTCCCGATGTAGATGTACGCATACCTGAACAACTGATTCCAACAATCGTTGAAGAGCTACAATTCGGGAATCGGGACAGAGAAATCACGCATCAACAGAACCCTACAGTTGATAGAATTACCAGACGTTTAGAATTAGATGTCGGTTTTCAGCGTGATGTCCAGCTCTCAAATTTTAAACCGATACAGATAGGCATTCTTTTTGAAAACCTCCTGCAACCTAACTTTATTGAGCCGCTTCCTCTTACATTCGGAATTGGGGCTGCCTATAAACCTTCGGTATGGATAGTGCTTGCAGCAGACATGTGGCGTGCCATTGCGGAAAATGGTATTAATTATGCGATGGGAGCGGAATTCCGCAAAACTTGGAAAATGAGCAATCCGAGGCGCAATGTTTCCCTGGCGCTACGGTTTGGAGCTAGGGATGTTGAGACAACATATTTTTCTATAGGGTTCGCACTAACGCTTGATTTACTCTCCGTAGAATATGCATTAAGCCGCCCCTTAGCGAATATCTCTCTTAGAGAAGCGGAACACCTACTGGCATTAACGTTGCATTTATAGATGGAGGAGGAAATAGACATGGCAGGGAAAGAAAACATGATTTCGGTTGGCGTTGCCCAAGTGGATATTACTCCGGAGTACCCGATACGACTCAGTGGCTACGGTAGCCGGCGCACGGAATCGGAAGGCATCATCCAGAGGTTGTGGGCAAAGGCACTTGCTATCGGCAGTGATGCGGATGAACCGTTCGTCCTGCTAACGGTAGAAAACTGCGGATTGCCAGATGAATTAACCGAGGAAGTCTCCGAACGGATTAAACAGAAAACAGGGATTTCCCGTGCACATTTTGTAGCATGTTTCACTCACACGCATAGTGCCCCATGTCTTACAAATGCTGCCCCATTCATTTTCGGTTCAGACATTCCGCCCGAGCAGGAGAAAAAAATCCATCGATATACGCGTCAACTCGCTGCCTGGATGGAAGCCGTCGCGCTAGAGGCATTGGCAAACCTCGAACCGGCCCAACTGGCCTGGAACGTTGGCGAACTCGGATTTGCGAAAAATCGCCGCACCGAAGGTGGGCCCGTTGATAATTCGCTGCCTATGATGCGCATAACAGATACCGCGGGGAATTTACGCGCGGTATGGGCAAGTTACGCGTGTCACTGTACAACACTTGCAGGTGCAGACAATCATATTTGTGGAGATTGGGCGGGGTACGCGCAAGAGGCGATACAAACCGCGAATCCCGGGGTAACAGCGTTAATTACTATTGGCTGCGGTGCAGACGCGAATCCCGAATCCCGAATGATGCCGATGCCGAATGGGCAACAGGAAGTTTTCATGACACGTCTCGCCTACGCGAAAAAACACGGACAAGCACTCGCACATGAAGTCCAACGCCTTCTTAAAGAAGATGCAGCCTCGCTTTCAAACCTCCCGAACGCGGCCTTTAAACGGGTAAATTTACCGTTTGATACACTCCCAACGCTCGCAGAATGGCGGGAACGCGCCGCCCAAGCGGGAGCGATTGGATACCATGCTCAAAAGCACCTTGAACAATTAAAAGCAGAACGCACGATACGAACGGAGATATCTTATCCGATACAAGCATGGACTTTCGGAGATGAACTCGCCATCGTCTTCTTAGCGAGTGAGGTGGTAGTTGATTACTCACTTCGGTTAAAAAAGGAATTAGATGCTGGACGCTTATGGGTAGGGGCGTATACAAACGATTTCTGTGGTTATATCCCCTCCGAACGCGTGTTAGCCGAAGGCGGCTACGAAGGTGGGGACGCGATGCTCTACTTTGGACAACCTACCCGATTTGCCCCCGGCATTGAGAAATTAGTCATTGATACGGTGCATCAACTATTGCCATCCGGATTTATTGCCGATGCATAACGATATCCACTCAAGAAGACGAATGACTGCTGCAGCTCTCCCGGGACGTTGCACGCTGCTGACAGTTTTGTTCTTTTTTGGCCTTAAATGTTTTATCAGTACTCGCATTGAGTAATACCGGAATGATTTCGGCACCGGCTTTTCACCGAGCGGCGAATCTCACCAAAATCAGCTGCTATCGCTGCTTCAATAAGGCATACATTTCCCTTCACTTCATGCCCATTAGAAGTCCTAACCGACTAGCTCCGTTTCTATGAGTGTCTGCCTTAGTTTTTCAAAGGTATCGGGTACCATCGGTGCGAGTGGAAGTCGTAATTTACCGTTGAGTTTACCCATCAGCATCAGCGCCGTTTTCGCCGGAATCGGATTCGTTTCAATAAACAGATTCACAGCGAGCGGTAACGTTTGGTAATGTAACTTGCGCGCCAATTCAAAATTACCTGAGTGGAAAGCATCACACATCTCTGCAACCGGTGCCGGGGCAACGTTGGCGACAACAGAAATCACGCCTTTTCCACCGACAGCGAGAATGGGGAGTGTGTTGACATCATCCCCAGAAAGGACAACGAAATCATCTGGGCATAAGTCGATGACTTCGCTGGCGCGTTTGAGTTCGCCTGTCGCTTCTTTGAGCGCGACGATATTCGGATGTTCGGCGAGACGGGCAATCGTTGGCGAGAGGATATCGGTGCCACAACGCCCCGGTACATTGTAGATAACAATTGGGATGTCAACGGTGTCAGCAATTTTCATATAGTGGGCATAGAGCCCTTCTTGCGTTGGTTTATTATAATAGGGCGTGACAATTAACGCCGCATCTGCGCCCACTTCCTTCGCATGCTGCGTTGCGCGCAACGTGCGAGTCGTTGAGTTAGAGCCCGTACCTGCAATGATGGGTACACGCCCATTTACGGTTTCAACGGTGAGCGCTATTATCCTATCGTGCTCCGTTTCAGAAAGCGCAGGAGATTCACCAGTCGTGCCGCATGGAACGATGCCGTGCGTTCCACCATCAAGTTGAAATTGAATCAGTTCTTTAAGTTTCGCTTCATCAAGACATTCATCATCCGTAAACGGTGTAACCAGTGCAACATAAGAACCTTGAAACATTTAAACCTCCCCTTTCATTCGGTAGTAGAGCGTCCACCTCCCCAGTGCAACTCTCTAATAATTCCATGCGTCCGCTGTCAGTTCACCTACGTAGATAACACGAGCATCGCCTTCAAGATGGACGTTTCTCGGTTCACCCGCTATCAGATCAAAATGGATTTTCAAGATGGCACCACTGGCTGTCTTGACTTCCACCGGTGCGCTAACTTTTCCTAACTTCGCGGCGACAATGGCCGCTGCAATTGAGCCCGTCCCACAAGCGAGCGTTTCATCTTCAACACCCCGCTCGTATGTCCGAATGCTAATCAATTTCGGTGATTGGATGCGAATAAAGTTTGCGTTGGTGCCTGACGGGTGGAAATCGTTATGATAGCGCGTTTGTCGCCCGAGTTCCAAAACGTCTGTCTTTTCCAAGTCGTCCACGAAGAAAACAACGTGCGGCACACCACTATTCGTGAAACCGACATGATGACTGCTGTCTTCTAATTGCAGCGGGACATTGAGCTGAATATCTGTCGCATCGCTCATGCGAACCTTAACGTTGTTGCCAATTATTTCTGATTCGTAGATACCAGCATTCGTAAGGAAGCGCATGCGTTCCGATGCGATACCGGTGATGTAGGCGAATTTGGAGATGCATCGCGCGCCATTACCGCACGTTTCTGCCTCGCCCCCATCGGCATTGAAATAACGCATCCGAAAATCGACACTGTCACCATTTTCAACAAGTAGTACACCATCTGCTCCTACCGACATGCGTCGTTCGCATACTTTTTTGACGAAGGCTGTATTGTTGCTGTCAACAATGCCATCTAGATTGTTGATGATGACAAAATCGTTGCCCGCACCGCTGAGTTTCATAAAGGGTATTTTATTCATGTTTTTCGTATTGATTCTCCAACAGGATTGAATTTATGGGGAAACTCGTTGCTGAATTTTTTAGTCCATTTCCGACAAGGCGCTACGTCTACTGTCACTTTTTTGATATGATAAAATAATTCCGTTTTCAGGTCAAGCGATTTTTCTCTGCATGTATCCGCAGTTCTTCGACAATCTCCAAAACGCCATCGTAACTATTACATCTCACCAAACGTGAGCGGAACGGTTTCACGTGCGGAATCCCTTTGAAATAGTTCCCATAGTGACGCCGCATCTCAATGAGCCCAAGTCTTAAACCCTTCCATTTAATAGCAGAATCCAGATGCTTCTTAAACACAGTGATGCGCTCCGCTATTGAGGGCGGGGGAAGAAGTTCACCTGTAGCGAAATAATGTTTGATTTCGTTGAAAATCCATGGATATCCAATCGCCGCCCTGCCAATCATGATGCCGTCAACCCCATACGCTCGGCGCATCCGCAAGGCTTTTTGTGGGGTATCCACATCACCATTGCCAAAGACCGGGATACGCATGCGCGGGTTATCCTTAATACTACCGATGAGTGTCCAATCCGCACTGCCCTTATACATCTGTTTTCGTGTCCGCCCATGAATTGAAATGGCTTGGATGCCGACATCTTGTAAACGTTCCGCTATCTCAACGATATATTTGGTGTTATCGTCCCAACCGAGACGCGTTTTTACAGTGACTGGCAACGAGGTGATTTTCACTATTCCGGCAGTCATTTTCACCATCTTGCGGATATCTTGGAGAATTCCCGCGCCTGCCCCTTTACACGTAACCTTTTTCACAGGGCAACCGTAGTTGATGTCGATGATATCCGGTTTTACGCGTTCGGTGATTTCTACAGAGGCATGCATTGAGTCAATATTGTGTCCAAAGATTTGGATACCGATAGGTTTCTCTGTTTCAAAGATATCTAATTTCGCTACACTTTTTGAGGCATCACGGATTAACGCTTCAGAAGAGATGAATTCGGTATACATCAAATCTGCCCCGTTCTCTTTGCAGACAGCGCGAAAGGGCGGGTCACTTACATCTTCCATCGGTGCAAGGAGTAGCGGAAAATCGTGGATATGGATGTTCCCAATTGTTAGCATTGTGCCGAGCTATTATGCCAATACGTATTATTTTTGGTTAGTCTGATTTTCTGCCATGTATCTGCTATTCGATAAAATTATTATACCCTATCACAGTGAGGTTGTCAAGAGTGGCAACTTATTCAACCGGGCGGTTCCGTTTTCCTGCTCTTTCGCGCTGGACTCAAGGCAACTCCCTTAACACTGTCTTTATGCCCAACAAGCGTTTTTAGCGTTGTGTGCCCGCGAACCGCCTTGATAGACAATTCAAATATGGTGAGGTATTTTCATGGGGTTATTATCCTCTCATGAACCCACGCCAGTATCTGATTCATTGGTTGCCTCCAGGAGTGCCCCATAATCCTCGTTGACGAGTTTAATCCCGTAAAACGCCAATCGCTCCATCATCACTTTGATTGAAGGAATGTTATTGTCAATCAGAATGGAGGCCCGGTTGTGCAACGCTGCGGCTTCCCCAAGCGTCCCACTACCGGCAAAGAAATCTAACAACGTATCTCCGGGCGATGAATGGACTTTGACAATCCTATTAATAATTCCGAGAGGTTTTTGCGTCGGATACCCGGTTTTTTCACGTCCATTTGTGGCGACGATGGTATGCCACCAGACGTCTGTCAGTGTTTTACCGCGTGACGCCTTCTCTTTACCGGCAAGCCCCGGTGCCATATACGGAATCCGCTCTATTTCATCGAAATTGAACGTGTAATGCGTAGGGGTTTTCGCATACCAGAGAATCGTATCGTGCTTTGCGGGCCAGCGCGTTTTCGGGCGCCCCCCGAAGTCGTAAGCCCAAATAATCTCGTTCAGAAACGAGTCCTGACCAAAAATTTCATCTAACATCACTTTACAATAATGCACCGCCCGGTAATCAAGGTGGAGAAAAAAACTGCCATGCGGATGGAGTATCCGATACGCCTCTTCAAACCGAGGGCGCAAAAATTGCAAGTAGGCATCCAAACTCTCAAACTTATCGGAATAGTAAGTGATGGCGCGTTTAATCGTGCGGTATGTCTTGCCCTGAAACCCTACCCTGTCTCCTTTTTCGTCTTGTTCAACCTGTATCTCTTCGCGCTTTTGGATTTTACCGGTGTTAAACGGTGGATCGACGTAAATCAGGTTCACGCTTTCATCTGCGACGTATTCCTGAAGAAGGGGAAGGTTATCTCCGTAATAGAGTTGATGATTAGACATAGTGGAGTAAACACCTCGCAAATTCTTGAAGAAGTCAGCGATAAGGGTACTTTGACCTGACTGTGCCCATTTTAATCGTAAAAAATACAGAAAACAAAATAGTTCTGAGAATAAAACCCGATTCTTGACATTTTGCTATTTTCGTGGTAAATAGAATAACAACGAATTCAGCAGAGAGGTAACTTTTCATGAGATGTATTTTTGTCGGCATTGAGTATGCAGGAAAAACGACGTTAGTCACCCTATTGACGGATTATTACCGGCATCGAAAATTGACAGTTCACGTAGACGATCATTTTACTATCCCGGATTCAACCTTGAGTCCAGCATCGCGTGCTGCTTACGTGGACTTCCCTGATGATGTGAAAGAACGAATGCAACGGATGCAACTCCAATATCACGTAGAAGTCATCAGGAATTATCCGAATACACTCATTGCAGGGTGGCATATTGAAGAATTTGTTTATTCATCTTTTTACGGCAATGATGCGAAAAGTCCGTATTATGCAAACTACCATATCAACGCGCACCGAGGTTACGAAACGCAGGTGATAGCAGCACGACTGCCGGATGTCGTTTTAATCCACGTGACGGCAAACGATGAGACAATTCAGAAACGAATGAAGACGGCGCCACACGAGTATCAGATTATCACAAAGGCAGACATTCCTGCGCTCAAACAGGCTTTCGAAGAGGAGATTGAGAAATCTCTGTTTACACAAAAAGGACGTAAAATCGTTTTAGACACAACCGGGAAGACGCCTGAAGAGTCGCTTGATGAATTGTTGTTGCTGTCCGAACCACTGATTACTTTCGGTGAGTTGGCCGTTCGCGCGATGGCTATACCAAATGTTCCGTATCAAGTAATCTACGAGAATGGCATTCGAAAAACGGTGCCTTTTTAGAAAAACGCGGTGCGATACCGGTGTGAAGTAACAAGACTCCGGTCATTAAGTTGTAGCTTAATCCTCGCTAGCAAACGGGTGTTGGCGATTGACAATAGGAAACGGGATGCGCTGCCCCGTAAGTTGGGATTCGTAAGCGCCTAAAATCATCTCCAAGGCGGCTAAAGCGTCTTCAGCAGCGGAAATTGGCTTCCGGTCATTCTCGATTGCGTCAATCAGGTCACGAATTGCAAATTCGTTGCCTTGAGAGAAAGGGGTATTGTCTAAGTCAATTGCTTCCCATTTCTGGTCCGGTGCAGATGGCAGAAGAACGGGATACGGATAGTGCATAAGGCGATTTGCCACATCGCCGCGTAGGGAGAAAATACCGTCACTGCCGACGATTTCCATCCCGTATCGTCCTGTACCGGCTTGGTTACGTCTGGAGAGAAAGAACCCAGAAACGCCGTTCTTGAAGGCGAAGTAACTATTGATACAATCCCCGGCGACATGCCCAACTGGCTCTGTTGGTTGATGGGCGTCGCCGGGCCCCACCTCTTTGCCACCGATTGTTACGTGTGATTGCATCCAGGCCACATCACCAACGAAGTAACGCATCATATTAAAAATGTGCGTTCCGAGAACGAGCATATCTTCCCCACCACCACGGCCGTCCTGCTTACCGCTAGCATATATAGCCTGCAGTGTGCCAATTTTGCCCTGATTGAGCAGCTGCTTGATTGCTTGTGTTGCAGGCAAATACACCGCCTGATGCGCCACAGCAACTTTTAATCCGTGTGCTTTCGCCATGTCGACAATTTTGTCACCATCGGCAAGCGACATCGTCATCGGCTTTTCACAGTAAACGTTGCAACCGGCTTCAAGGCAAGCGGTTACCATATCGACATGCTCTGGTACCCAGCGTGGACAGACACTGACGATGTCCAACGTTTCTTTATCCAGCATCTCGCGATAATCAGCATAGCTGCGTAAAGCCCCAGTGTCTTCAACGGCTTTCTTTCTGCCATCCTCATCCGCGTCAGCAATGGAAATAAATTCGACATTTTCTAGGTTCTTATAGGCGATATGTAAGCCGTGCCCAAAATTTCCTGCGCCGGTATGTCCAATTGCGGCGGCACGATAGATGTTTTTACTCATAAAACTTCCTCCACGATTAGTAGCTTTTTTGCTTATTGACAACGTTGAACAGTGATTTTCCCTCGACATATCGGTGTAGGTTATCAATGAAGAGTTGCATCGCGCGCCTACGAATGTGCTGCGAGGAACCTGCAGTTAGACAACATGATGTTGCTAGTTTTGAAAGCCGGTTACATGCATCCTTCTATACCCGCGTGCGGTTGCTGCACCCAGCGCAATGCCCCCGCGGCAGGCAGCTCCGATTCGGCAATATGTCCAAATAGAATTTCTACGTCGGCGACATGTGCTTGCAACAGCTCACCGGGCGGTAGGAAGTGCACTTCCACTTCCGGAGGTACCGCAGTTAGCATCGATTCAATATCCGGTGTTTGCCGGCTTGCAATTAAGACTTTGCGTCTCCCCATATCCAGCCCCCATTTTCGGGTGCAATGCAGACGGTTTCCCTATAACCGCGGACACTTTATTGACTAAGCAAATCCGCCTGTTTTGCCCATTGAAAATCCAATTCACTGATGCCACCTGCATCGTGGGTGATTAAATCAATTGTAACGCGGTTGTAGACATTAGACCATTCCGGATGATGGTTCATAGATTCGGCAATTAAAGCGAGTTGCGCCATGAAACCGAACGCTGCCACAAAGTTGTCAAATTGGAATTCCTTATGTAACTTACCATCTTGCACACTCCACCCACTAATTTGTCCCAGTTGCTGCTGAATTTCAGATGCTGTCAGTTTTTTTTCGGCCATTCTTTTTCTCCATCAAATTTTCCCCCAATTATAGTGGAAAATTGAGGTAAAAGCAAGTTAAAATAATAAACAGAAAACGCCTCTCATATCGCGGGGTAAAGAAGCGCCTTCTAGTCATTTAGGTAGCCCTGTTCATGCTAGGCGACTCAGATTGCAAGGAGAAAATTATGGCAGGCGCGAAAACACTTTACTTCCCAGAAGTCGGGCCTCAGTGGCAGGACTGGGTGCAAGTTGTCAACGTAGGAAACGAGGAGGCGCGAGTCTCGGCGCTAGCCCGACACGCCCGGAATGGAAATCCAACCTGGTCCGAAACAAAAACAATAGGCCCTTTTGAATGTTGGACACCCAACGTTGAAAGCATCAAGGAGAATTCTTCAATGCAGTTTAGTGCCGAGCAGCCGATTGTGGCGGAACGGCACATGCACTTCGGAACGAATATTCTCGATTTTGTTGGGGCGGCAGAAGAGTATGAAACGGTTGGGCGGCGACTTTTCTTCCCCGAACTCGTTTCCGGCGCTCACGACTGGTTTCGGTTCTTAAACGTCGGTGAGGCGGATGCGCATGTAAACCTCACTGTTCGTAACCGGAACGGAGATGTGCTGAGGCAGCGCCATCATGTTATCCGAAGCCACTGCTGTTGGGATGCCAATGAAGGTGTGATGGGAAACGTGCAAGGTACCGTTGAGGTACAAAGCTCACAACCGATTGTAGGTGAACGCCATCTGCACTATCAAGGTGGGAAAACGTGCGTTGGGCAATTTGGCCAGGTGATTTCGGATGCGCCGCGGACACTCTTTCTTCCGGAGGTTGGGCCCGCCTGGGAGGATTGGGTCGTCATTGTTAATGTAGGAAGTGAACCCGCTCGTGTCGAAATGATTGCCAGAAAAGATGACAATGCCGAATCGTTTTGGAAAAAGTCACACCATCCATTAGAATCTTTCAAGTGCTGGAACCCGAATATGGATGATATTAAGACAAAATGTTCTGTAGAGGTGAGTAGCGATCAGCCGATTGTGGCAGAACGACACATGCACAGCGGTACCACCATCGTTGATTTGCCGGGCGCGTCAAAAGAAGGGGGGCATGTCGGGCTTCGGCTGTTTTTTCCGGAAGTCGCTGCCGGGGCAAGAGACTGGTTCCGCTTTCTTAACGTTGGAGAGGCAGATGCATTCGTCAACATTATCATACGTAATCGGAACGGAAATATTCAGCGTCAACTGCATCGGCAGATAAAACCGCTCTGCTGCTCAGATATCGATGAAGGCGCGATGGGGCAGTCGCGAGGTACCGTTGAAGTGCAAAGCACACAGCCGATTATCGGTGAAAGACACATGCACTATCAGACCGGGCATAAGGGCGCAGTCGTCGCTGAGTACGGCGTCGTCATTGGAGAATAGAATTCATGAACTTGAACGGTAAAATTGCCATTGTGACAGGTGCGGGGCAAGGCATTGGTAAAGCCATCGCTATCAGATTAGCGAACGCGGGTGCTGATATCGCTATCATCGATTTAAACATGTCGGCGGCTGAGAAAGTAACACAAGTGATTGAAGGGATAGGACACAAAACACTTGCGCTTCAGGCAGATGTTTCAATCGCCGCCGAAGTGAACGCAGCCGTTTCGAAAGTGCTTTCAACCTTTCACCGGGTTGATATACTTGTGAACAATGCTGGGATTGCTGGGCGAACCCTTCCGTTAACAGATTTGGAGGAAGCCGATTGGGATGCTGTGATTGGCGTCAACTTAAAAGGGGTTTTTCTCTGCTGTAAAGCCGTGATTCATGCGATGATTGCGCAGGACTACGGGCGCATTGTGAATATCGCCTCAATTGCAGGGAAGGAAGGTAATCCTACACTGATACCGTATTCAGTGTCTAAAGCAGGTGTTATCTGCTTGACAAAAGCGCTCGCGAAGGAAGTCACCGGCTATAATATTCGTGTGAATGCAGTCTCCCCGGCCGTTATTGAGACGCCAATCTTGGCCGGTATGGCGCCGTCAACTGTCGATTATATGGTAAGCAAAATTCCGCTAGGACGTGTTGGAAAACCGGAGGAGGTGGCGGCTGTCGTGAATTTCTTGGCTTCGGATGAGGCAAGTTTTGTAACAGGGCAGTGTTACGATGTCAGCGGGGGTAGGGCAACGTATTAATCGAATGAAAGTCAGGACAGAATAGAGTCTGTCCTGACATAAGCCTACTCAGCACCGAGGTACACACGGTTTCTTAACCGCACCGTTCGGTACCTCATTAAATTGGATTATTCGGCGATACAGTAGAGATGATTTTCACCTCGCAAGTAGAGCTCCGAGCCGACAATTGCAGGGGAAGCATTGAAACCTTCATCAAGCCGGTTTTCCGCCAAGACTTCAAAAGTGGCGCCGTGCTTTATAACTAGCACCGTGCCGTTTTGACTGGCAATGTAGACGCGCTCTGACGCTCCAACGACAGAGGCGTAAACCCCGGAGATACCGGGCAACCGTTTTGGGCCGTAATACGCCTCGCCTGTTTTAATATTGAAGGCAGAGAGAATGCCGTCGTTGCTCTTCAAAAAATAGATCGTATCTTCATAGAGGAGCGGCGATGGAACATAGGGCGTGTTTCGATTATGTTCCCATACGATTGCCCCAGACTCTTTAACATTTCCAGTCGCTTTTTCAAGTTGTATTGCCTGCAACGCGCTGCCTCGGAAGCCACTGGTGAGGTAAACAAACCCATTGGAAGCGACCGGGGTGGGTATTGCGTTTCTCGTCATGCCCTCGCATTCCCAGAGTTCTTCTCCTGTTTCCAGCCCATAACTACGGCTCCGGTTCGTTGCGGGCATAATAACTTGCGGCTTCCCATCTTGTTCAACAATGATAGGAGATGCCCAGGTAGTCCGTTCATTTCTATCGGTTTTCCACCGGACTTCCCCGTTCTGCTTATCCAGTGCTGTTATGAAAGAATCCCCCTCGTGGTCCTGGACGATGACGAGGGTGTCACCATAAAGCGCCGGACAACTGCCTTCACCGAAAGTATTGCGCTTATACATTAAACCGATATCCTTTTCCCACTTCAGATTTCCATCCATATCTACGCAGTAGAGGCCTCGTGAACCAAAATAGGCGTACACAAATTCGCCATCTGTCACAGGAGAATTTGAGGCGAAGCTTGCGGTTGGATGAGTACCTTCATGAGGTTCTGCTTCACGAAGGGTTTTCCGCCACAAGATGTCACCATCGGCACGGTTGATGGCGAGTAACTCGAATTTATAGACTTTTCCAAATTCCCCGCGCCCCCGGTCCCGATTTAATAAATTAGCGAATGGATTAGAATCATCAGATTTTTCTGCTTTCGATACCGCCATTTCAATTGCAGTCTGGAGAAAGATTTTATTCCCCCAGACAATAGGAGTTGCATGGCCACTACCGGGAATGGCGGTTTTCCAACGGATATTTTGGCTTTCGCTCCACTCAATGGGCGGGTTAGCATCCGCCGGTGCCGCACCAGTGGCATACGGTCCGCGCCATTGGTGCCAGTTTTTCTCAAAATCTGTGGGATGGGAGGCAATTACCGCATTCGCTGTCAAAACCCAAATCCCAATCATTAGTATCGCAATTTTTTTCATGATTATCTCCTTTTCCAATAACATCAAAAATCTTATCAGAGATTTTCCTGGAAAAATTAAGAGGGTGCCAAAATATCCTCAATGGTAAGCGGTTTTTCCAATTCGCGATTGGCAGCCTCCAATTTCTCTCGGCTTGAGACAACGCACACTGCAACTTTATCTCGATTTTCCTCAAGCAGCTGCAGCAGGGCGCGCTTGACTTCAGTGGGGGTGATATGACGGAGTTGCGCGTAACGTTCCTCACGCATTTCATTCGTCAGGCCGGCGATATGTTGGCTGAGCGCGCTACTCGCTGCTTCACTAGGACGAATCGGTTTCTCTGCATCTTTTGCCGTCGCGATGATTGCCCTGTCAATGTCTATCTGTGTCCATTCTACCTGCTTGACGTAGTCGACAGTCTGTTCAAAGACGGTGAGAGTCCTTGCCACGTGCGGGTCACGATATGATGCTTGGTATAGGTTCGCATCAAAGGGATTATACGTAAACCATGCCCCGTAGGCATTACCTTTGAAACGAATCTCACTCATGATGTAATCCAGTCGAATGATGTGTGCACCGATGCGGAGGAGCGTTGAATCCGGATGGGAATAGTGAGGTGCAGGCATCACGTGCGCGCAGTGCGCAATCTGAATGGGGCCCGCTAATCCCTCCCGCACGGGGTGGGCAACCGGTTGAAATCCTATCGATTCTGGTGTTATCGATTCATCTCGCATCTCTTGAATCCATTGAGTTAGTCGTTTGTTCAACGTGTAAAAACTGGCGTCGGAGCCGGTAAAACTTGCTGTCACACGGTTGCGTACTAACAGAAAATCGCGAATCTGTTCAATGTGACACATCAGTTCATCATGAAGTTCGTCAAAACGGGTGAGTAACGTTTCACACGTGTGGAGTTGGGGTAACCCAAAAACGAGCTCAGCAAGGTGCCCTTGTGGCGATAGATTTCGTGCTGCATGATGAATAGCGGTATTGGAACCATCATGAATCATCTCTGTTCGATACTCTGCGACGGATTGTGTCAGAACATCATGCAGGCGCGCCTTATCGCGCGGATTCACGGAGAAAACAAGGGCGTGCAAGATATCTAGTGCGTCCTCCATTTTTCCATCAAGTGTCTTGAGATGAAACCTCATACTCTGCATCGAACGGTTTTCATCCAGTGCATGTGTACTGAATCCAGGCGCACCTCCGATGCCACCCGTAACTGCCGATTTTTGCTGAGCTACCTGTTCATAGTTCATATCGGCTGCACCGAGTTTACTTATTGCTTCAGTGTATCGCGGGACATATTTCCACAGGTGTTGCGGCAATCCTGTTAAGTCAAAGTTCAGGACGAGATAGTTAACGCCGTTGGAAAAGACATCATTGCGAAGGAGCGCAACATCGTGAATTTTCTCAATTGTTGTCGGAATGTGTTTCGGCTTTTCAGGGAGTTCATGGACTTGAAGTTGTGGCAACTTTGCTAAATCCGCCGGTGAATTCGGCTGTCCGTTAAGCCGTTCTAGTTCAGCCGCATCGGCGGAAATCTGCTGAACCTGCTCATCGGTAAGGCGTGCGCGGGTTGTCTTCATCCGTTCATCAAGTGCCGCATCCAATTTCGCCTGCATGCCTGGGTCCGGGGAAAGGACACTTGTCAATCGATGCGAATTCTCAAGCAAGCGCTCCCGAATGAGTTGATTGAAAACGTTAGCGTCTTTTTCCCAACGTTGCCGGATAACCTCAAGGCATTCACCCATCTTTAAAAAGGTATCGGGTTCCTGTTCATAGAGCCACGCTTCAATGACTCGGTAGAGGATACGCAGCGGAAACATGGGCGCGACTTCCTGATAATAATAGGTAGCTTGCTGAAATGCGGCTTCTACCTTCGCGCGCTCTATTTCTGCGTCCGAAAGTTGGGTTAACGTATCCGTTACGAGTTGTGTAAACGCATCAACACGCGCTGCTTCGCTGCCTTTAAGCCCTATGTAAAAAGTGCTTAATGGTCCAATGGAGCTGGCTCCAGAAAAAATGAGGTCTGCGCCAAGCTTTGAATCAATAATTGCTTTGCGGAGGGGTGCTGCTTCGTTTCCCAGTAGAATCAGGCTTAAAATACGGCACAACGCTACATCTTCCGGCTCGGTTGCGTCGCCGATAAGCCAGCTGAGCATCAGATACGTTTTTTCGGTGAGTGGTTCATCCGGGCCAACGGGATAGGTATCTCGCGCAGTTTGATGGGATTTCCACAAAGGTTGGCGCGTGACTTCTGGGCGCAGAGGCCGGAGTGACGCGCTCTCGACATTTTTCGGAATGGCATTCAGTTTGTCCGAGAGGAACACGAGATAATCGCCGGTTGGAATATCACCATAAAGAAAAAAATAACTATTACTTGGGTGATAATACGTCTGGTGAAAGTGCTGCAATTGTTCGTATGTCAAATCAGGAATTGCATCCGGGTCACCGCCGGACTCCCGGGCATAGAGCGTATCGGGTAAAAGACGACTCGTCATTGAACGATACAAGAGCGACTCCGGGTCAGAAAAAACACCTTTCATCTCATTGTAGACGATGCCCGTTATTTTTAAATCGCCGGTAGGTTCTTCAGGGGTGACAGGTGCGAGATGATGTCCTTCACGCTTGAAAGTCTCTTTTGTCAACAGAGGATGAAACACCGCGTCAAAATAGACTTCTGCCAAATTGAAGAGGTCTTTTTTTACGTTGCTCGCCACGGGGTAGTAAGTATGATCCGAACCCGTCATGGCATTGATGAATGTCGCCATGCTCATTTTTATCATTTCAAAGAACGGTTCTTTTACCGGATATTTCCGGGAGCCGGCGAGCACAGCATGCTCAAGGATATGCGGCAGTCCGGTATCATCGGGAGGGGGTGTCGGGAAATTAATGGAAAAAAGATTTTCGGTGTCGTTTGTATAGAGATGCAGCAGCCGTGCACCACTCTTTGGATGCGCCAGTTCAATAGTGACAGCGCGTAGTTCATCAATCGGAGTGACATTTTTCACATCAAAGCCGTGCAGTCGTTGGCCCGGCTGTAAATCAACTGTTGGCGTCCGGGTAGCTTCCAATATTTTAACCTCCTACGTTTCATTTTTCATTTTTTGCCAAGTTGGCACAAACTAATTCCTTGTCATTTCGGGCAAAAACGTGTTTGTAGGCAAATGCCGGGTGGGACCAGGTAACCCCGCCTCTTCGATTCAGCTGAGAACGTGTTGGCTCAATCAGTTTTGCCCGACTAATGATGTTCAGTCCTTCTGGGGAAACCGTTGTAATTAAAAGTTCACCGCGCTCGTTGAACATCCATACTTTGTCATGATTTTTGATAAAATGGATATTGCTCCATCGCCCCTTCGGGACAGCGGAGAGCTCTTCCCAAATTCTATCGCCATTGCGAGCGTCGAGGCATCGGAGCTCACCATAGCTATCCACCCCGTAAATATAATCACCCGTGCGTACAGGGGTAGCCATCGTAGAATGCAGGGCATCTGTATTTGTTTCATCTTTTCCTTTCCGGTGCCAACCGAGGGCGACTGCGAATTTGTCCGGTGCCAATTTCAGGAGAAGGGAACCCTCAAAGAAATCGGTAATGAACAGTTCGTTCTGGTGAAAAACAGGAGTAACAATGCCAATTTCCATGCGCGTGGGTGGAAATGGGTAAAGCCATAGAATCTCTCCCGTTTCAGGATTGAGCGCGGCGACATGGGCACCTGTCCAGCAGATTAAAACACGTTTTCCTGCTTGTGTGATAACAATTGGTGCGGAGTAGGAGGCTTTATCGTCAAGTGCCTTCCATTTTTCCACCCCGGTTTTCCGGTCAAATGCGACAATGCATGCCCCTGGTGTACCGCCGATTTGGACGATGAGATGTTCACCCTCAACGATTGGGGCGCTTGCAATGCCCCACGTTGGCATATTTATATTATACGCGGTGTTCAGGTCTTTTTTCCACTCGATTTCACCGGTAACCGCATTAAAACAGTGCAAATGCCCCATAGCTCCTAAAGCATAAGCGCTACCATCATGCACGGTGACGGTGGCGCGCGGTCCGGCGGTGTAGTCAATCCTGTATTCACAATCATAGAGATAAGACCAGAGCTCTTCTCCAGTTTTCCAATCAAAGCAGTGCACGCGTTCTACCTGCTTCGGCTTCGTCAGCCGGTCTGTGACGTAAACCCTTCCCTCGGCGACGCTCGGCCCGCTGTAACCGCTTCCAATAGGGACGCGCCAACGGAGGGGGATATCCGAACCATCAAATTTCTCAATGAGTCCAGTCTCGTTCCATACACCGTTTCGGTGTGTTCCACGCCATTGGGGCCACTCATCGCCCAAAACGGCCGGTGCCACTAACAGTAAAATAAATAGCATTGCGATGTGTTTCATAATTCATTCCTTTTTATTTTGTTATATTGTATCGTTTCGTTCTGAAGAGCGTATCAAGCACTCCAAATAAGCGAGGCAAATCCGCAAAACGAAACGGGGGTTGTTTTTTGTGTAAAGCTATCGCCAACGCGTCGTCCAATTGCCAAAAGATACTGTCGGTAACAAGTCCATAGACGGGAAACGTCATAATTTATTTTTTCGGTTCCTAATCTTCTGTATGCACCCGCAGCCACATAACCATCCGCTGATAGATGTCTTCAGCTTTTTTATATTTTCGTTTCACCCTTGTCAATTCAGCGTGGGGGCCATCAATTCGGCTCTGTCTAAGAGCTTCTGAATTCCGGTGGGTGTCCCCTTCGTAAGTTACCTGAACGAGATGTTCAAGATGTGTTACTGGGATACCGATGTCCCGGAGATATTCCCAAATTAAGCGGGTTGCACAGGTGCTATTTCTGTTTTTAAAGGCGGGTGGTTTGTGGTCAAACCGGTAGCGTTGGAGACAGTAAGTATTGCCGACATCAACTAAACAGTTGGCATGCTGCATCAATCTTTCTGGGACTTTCCGGCTCACAAAGCGAACCTCGGTTGGCTGAGCGCGAAAAAGAAAATCTTGAGCAAGCCAAGCACTGACGATAGCATCAAGGTCCGGATTGGCGTGTGTAACAATCTGTTTCATTTTTTGCTTGGGTGTAGAGTTGCATCGAATTTTCTAATTTTCGGTGGCGAAGGCATGTACAGTTTCATCTTAATTCTCAGGGGGTTCGTCCATAGCACACCGGAAGCCGCGCAATAGTGAACCGGGCTCCCCACCCACACGACTTGCGCATCGGGTGAAGTCTAAATTTTCAGCCCAGCCGCCGCCTTTTAAAACGTGGCCGTCTCCGGCTTCTGGCCCCTTGGGATTGATGTTGCTGGCCGCGGTGCGATAGTAGTTTGGAGCGTACCAGTCTGATACCCATTCCCATAAATTACCGGCCATATCAAGGGCACCGTAGGGGCTAGCGCCTTGCGGGAACTGTCCTACGGGTGCAGTCTCTTTATACCCATCTTTTAGCCCCGTGCCATCATTACCACTGAGCTTCGTCGCATCCCACTCATTGCCCCAGGGCCAAAAGCGTCCATCAGTGCCGCGGGCGGCTTTCTCCCATTCTGCTTCAGTAGGCAATCGTTTGCCTACCCAGTTGGCGTAGGCGACTGCATCTTCCCATTGAAGGACCGGCGCTGGTAAATCGGGCGCGTTGTACGGTAAATAATCCAAATAGTGCTTCGGCTTATACCCTGTCGCGGCGAGAAACTTCTTATATTGCCGATTGGTAACCTCTAATCTGTCGATGTAGAAGGCGTCCACAAAGCACTTACGTTGTGGACGTTCATTATCAAAACGGGAGATGTTACGGAGCGGAAACATGACTTTGTACTGTTCTATATCCGCATCGCTGGTGCCCATTAAAAATTCGCCGGTGGGGACGTATACCATAACAGCCCCATCTTTGGGCGTGGTGATAGTTTTAAAGGGTAACGTACCAACGAAAGGAGAATCCACACGCTCATTCTCATGGCAGGCGAGCACTAATAGCGACAGCGTGAACCCGGCGGTAAACAGAACAGTGAATGAATTAGGTTTCATCTATTTTAAAAAGGGCGGATATAGCATCTATCCGCCCAAACAAAATTAACGGACTGCCTTCAAGTCACCCCAGGTTATGGATAACTTCCCAGCGGGTTCTACTGGCGTTGTAGACATCAACCAAGTGATAATTTCAGCGGCTACAGCGCCTTTCGGTTCATCACCGTTTGCTGTCTGTATCACGGGAATGAGTCTACCGAGATTCCCATCTCTGACAATGATAGGGTCTGCACGGGTACCGTCATCGTTTTGGGCGAGAGAAACCTCTACGGCCCAATCTCCATCGAGTTCATCCACATGGAAAGGCCTGTCGGACCCAAAATCGGTTAAAGTCGGTGCAATAGCTTTCCCTTCTTCCGTGACAACCATGGGGGTATCATCGTCCCACATGGTAATTTCTGCAATATCCATCATATTCTGTAAACCACCAACTTCGTTCCTGCCGCCCAAACCCCAGAACATATAGTCTGCATGGTTAATAAACGCATCGCCATCAGTCGTCTCAATAAAAGTTTCACCGACGGAGCCATCTGTTTGTGAATTGCCTTCCGGGTAGATAGACGGGGGTAAGTCTCCATAAAGGACACAGATATCTAGTCCATCGTCTCCTGTAACGCTTTTCATCCAATCAGCTAGGGCATCCATGTCGCCATCGCTGCCGAACCAGGTGTTAGAAATACCTGCAGCATTCAGCATATCCACACAGATTTGTGCTTGTGCTTCCGCGGGTTCTTTCTCAATCCATTGAACTGTTCCAGTATAGATAGCCACTTCACCGGCTGCGAATAGTGGCGCTAAGGGAAAGGCTATTAAAGAAATAGCGGTGAGAAGAAAAAGTATACTACGCATCAATTTTTACCTCCTAGTTTTAATGTTTCCCCACAGCGTGGGAAGTTTATCTTTAGCATCAACATCAAGTGCCCCAACGGCTTCAAGATAGTAGTTGAGAATAATTTCGGCAATTACCTCGCCCATCGGCTCCCCTCCATTGTTGGTTTGGTAAACCTGGATGAGTCTTGCGTCTGTCTCCGTATTCCGGACGATACACGGGTCGCATCGCGATGCCCCCGCTCCCTTTCCTGTCTCTGTGGCGAATGCGATTTCCAGTTCCCAATCGCCGTCAAGTTTATCAAGATGGAACGGCCTGTCGGTGGCGTAATCATCGAGCGTCGGGGTGTATTCCTTCCCCTCCTTCGTTACCTTCATCGCCGTATCGTCATCCCATTGAACGATATCAGGGATATCCATCATGTTTTGCAGTCCTTCCGCTTCATTCCGGCCGCCTTGCCCCCAAAAAAAATAGTCGGCGCTGTTTGAGAAGGTATTGCCTGCATCTAGGAATTCCTCAGCAACGGAACCTTTCTTTTTGTCACCTTTGCCGTTGGGGTAAATTTCTTTTGGGAAATCCCCAAATAGGACAATAATATGATGTCCTTTTTCGACGGTGTGCTCCTTCGTCCAGGCTTCAACCACTTTTGCCGGATCGTTAACAACCTCACCCAGGCCCTGTTTGCCCTTGAGAAGTTTCATAAGTTTGTCGCCGTGTTCTTGTGCCTGTCCTTGCCCTATCCACTGCACGGTTTCCGTGTAGATAAAGACATCCACCTTCGGAACAGCCTCGGTTGGCAGTGCCGATAGCACGAATGCTGCAGTGCATAGAACGCTTGCAAAAATAATAAATCGTCTCATGTTACACAATTCCTCCTATTAGGAATTCATTAAGTGTGTAGATTTGTAATTATCAAACCCATCTCTTATTATGCTAAGTTCGCGAGAATCGCATATTAATATTAATATATTACCTTATTGTGAGAAATTTGTAAAAAAAAAAAGAGTTTTTCAAAATATGTTAAAATTGGCAAGGGAAGTTGTTTTTCAGCTGTTCTAGCATCGGCGCCTTCATGGCGTTCTCATTGAAAGCGTCAATGAATATCTTCGTGAGACATCGTATTCAGATATTGAATTTTCCTATATGCTTGCCAAGACAACACGTTCTTTCTGTGCGTAATCCCTCAATAATTTATACGTGCGATAGGTAGGTTGCGCATCCATCATAGAACGGACGGCTTCGGCTTGTGTATCGCCGATTTCAAAGATGAGTTTTCCATTCGGCGCGAGGTACTCAGGTGCTTCAGCGACTAAACGACGGATTACGTCGAGTCCATCATCACCCGCAAAGAGGGCGAGTGCCGGCTCATAATTTCGGACATCGGCACTCAAGGTATCCCGTTCGCTGGATTTGATATACGGCGGGTTACAGACAATCCAATTGAATAGATTGGGTTTGGAAAGGTGGGCATCTAGCGGTGTAAACAGATTTCCGGCGAGAAAGTTAATTTTCCCCGCACATTCGTGCGTCTCCGCGTTTTTCTTTGCGACAACTAAAGCTGTCTCAGAGATATCAGTTGCGACGATAAACCATTCTGGACGATGGACTGCTATGGTTGTAGCGATAACGCCGCTGCCTGTACCTAGTTCGAGTAGTCGCTGGGTTTCATCTGTATTGCATCTCAAAATCGTCTCAACTAATTGCTCAGTTTCCGGTCGCGGAATCAGGACGCGTTCGTCAACATAAAAATCCAGTGACATGAATTCTTTTTGGTTTGTGAGGTAACTCACCGGTGTGGAGGCAACGCGCTTTTTGATGAGTTCTCGGAGGGGTGCGAGGTGTTCCTGAAAGACGGGCATTTCATAGTGAAGATAGAGATGGAGTCGGCTTTTTTGTAAGAGGTGAGCGAGCAAAACCTCTGCGTCTAATCGCGGATTGGGGATGCCGTGCTTTTCGAAATAATCGGATGTCCAGTGAAGGAGCTCTAGCACGCGCCATATCTTCGGCTTTGTCATTCCACCAAACCTTCCTTCAATTTCTCGGCTTGCTCAACGGTTGTTAGCCGTTCAATGAAAGCGCGTAAGTCCCCATCCAAAACCGCCTCTAATTGGTAAGAACTCAATTGGATTCGATGGTCGGTTACACGCGATTGCGGAAAGTTGTAGGTACGAATTTTCTCGCTTCTGTCACCACTTCCTACCATGGAGCGCCGCGTTTCTGCGCGTTCGCTGTTGAGTTCTGCCTGTTTTCTCTCTTGTAGGCGTGCCCGTAGGATTTTCATCGCCTTGGAACGGTTTTTATGCTGTGATTTCTCGTCTTGGCATGTTACGATTATCCCCGTTGGCAAGTGGGTAATCCGAATTGCTGAATCGGTTGTATTTACGCTTTGTCCACCAGGGCCGGAGGAACGGTATGTATCAATTCGCAATTCCGTTGCGGCATCAATCACCAGTTCGAGTTCGGCTGCTTCAGGCAAGACGGCGACAGTCGCCGCGGAGGTATGTATCCGCCCGCTTGCCTCCGTTGCGGGAATGCGCTGAACACGATGGATACCGCCTTCATACTTGAGTCGACTATAGGCGCCTGTGCCTGCTACTGAGAATATAATTTCTTTAAATCCTTTAAGTCCCGTTGCATTCGCGCTGAGAATTTCGAGTTTCCAATTTTGTCGTTCAGTATAGCGGGTGTACATCCGAAAAAGTTCTGCGGCGAATAGGCTCGCCTCTTCCCCGCCGGTACCTGCTCGAATCTCAATGATAACGTTCTTCTCATCGTTCGGATCTTTGGAAATAAGGAGGAGTTTAAGTTCCTCTGACAGGGCCTCTTTTTGTGTATTGAGGCTTTCCAATTCCTCCTGTGCCAACTCAATCATTTCGTCATCTGTTTCGGATTCGATGAGTGAGCAAATCCCCTCAATCGCGGATTCTAACAGTTGGTATTTCTGATAGGTAGATACGATTGGAGAGAGTTCCGCGTGCGTTTTGGAAAGCTCCATTAACCGCTGTTGGTTCGAGATTTGCACCGCGTCGCCTAATGCGGTTTCGACTTCGACGTATTTGGCTTCAATCTCCTTAAGTTTTTCAAACATTTTTTATCAAATAATTTTAGGCGAGGTTAATAGATTACCACGCTCACTCAGAACAAACGTTTTGATTACGACACTTCCAAAACCTATTTTTTATCGGTAAGCCCGTAGCGTCGTCTGAAGCTTTCCACACGTCCGGCAGTATCAATAAACCGTGCTTGTTGCCCTGTATAAAATGGATGGCATTTGCTACAGATATCTACACGCATTTGTGATTGAATGGCGAGTGTGTTATGGGTTTCACCGCAAATACAGGTGATAACCGCTTCTACCATTTCAGGATGAATTTGCGGTTTCATGAAATGAATTCTCCTTATTGTTAATGTATTCTTTTCGCGAGTCTGGGCCGCTGGAAATAGTGATATTCCCAAGATTTCGTGCCGATAATAGACTGAAATGAGTTAAGAGTTGGTGAAACATAAAGGCTTTTACCGGGGGTTATTCCGTGTTGGCGTTCTTTGGGGTGTTCCCCCCACCATCATTTGAAGAAATCCTTTATTGTTTTTCGTTTTACCGAATTGTTCAACGAGCAATTCCAAAGATTCGGCGGTGTTCATCTGGCTAGTGAATTTCCTTAAGACCCAGACTTTATTAAGGATTTCAGGTGACAATAAAAGTTCTTCTCTTCGCGTTTTCGACTTCTCAATATTAATGGAGGGGAAAAATTCGGAGATCGAACAGTGAGCGTTCCAGATGAACTTCCATATTGGCGGTCCCTTTGAATTCTTCATAAACATACTCGTCAAGTCGGCTTTCGGTATCAACGAGAACCGAAGCGATAATAGTAAGGCTTCCCCCATTCTCAAGTTTTCGCGCTGCCCCGCAGAATTGCCGAGGTTTTATGAACGCCATCGCATCCAGTCCCCCGCTCAACGTTTTGCCACTATGAGGCGCCATCAAGTTATGCGCGCGTGCGAGTCGAGTCATACTGTCTAATAGGATAACAACATCTTTTCCGGTTTCAGCCCATCGCTTGGCTTTTTCGATGACCATTTCTGCGACTTGGATGTGCCGTTCCGGGTGCTCATCAAATGTAGAACTAATCACTTCGCCTTTGACAGAGCGTGCGACATCGGTGACTTCTTCGGGTCGTTCATCAATCAGTAGAAAGATGAGCATAACTTCAGGATGGTTTGCTTCAATACCAGCGGCAATGTTCTTCAAAAGCGTCGTTTTTCCACTGAAAGGTGGTGCGACAATAAGTCCACGTTGCCCCTTACCAATTGGTGACACTAAATCGACGATACGCGTAGCGAATTCTGACGGGTTGTGCTCTAGTTTTAATTGTTCGTAAGGGTGGATAGGCACAAGGTTATCGAAGAGAATTCTCTGCTTGACGGTTTCGGGCAATTCGCCGTTTACCTTCTCAATCTGCAACATCGCGAAGTAACGTTCCGTCTTATTTTCTGTTTTTTTCGGCGGCCGGATGATTCCTTCAACGACGTGCCCGGTGCGCAAATCAAATCTCCGAATCTGCGAGGAGGAGATATAAATATCCTCGTTGCTCTGCAAATAATTAGAGCGTGACGACCGGAGGAATCCGTAGCGTTGATCCCTGTCCTCCAGGATTTCTAAAACGCCGCCACCGTAAAATTGTATATCGGTATCGGCTTTTGCTTCTATAATTTGGCTAATCAAATCCTCTTTCCGAAGTCCGGTGTATTCTTCAAGTCCGAATTCGAGTGCAAGGGTTTTGAGTTCTGTGAACCCCATTTCTTGGAGCTTGCGAATGTCCAAGCTCTCCATAATTTCTAATACTCCTCATTAGAATGCCTTGATTGCACGATAGTAACTTATGAAAGGCGAATCGTGGTGTCTGCATATTACTCAGCATTAAAGATTTTTAGTATCATGAAGTCTGAGAATGGAATCAAGGCCGGTTTTATCCTCTTCGCGAGGGCTAAAGGATTAAAATTGTTAGTTTTCTGTTCTGAAAGGTGTGTAGTGTGCCTATGAAAGTCCTCTGATTTTGACGTGGGAGTATATCAACGTTAATTATACCCAATTTATGAGAAAAAGTCAACGTTTTATTCTTCCCCAGTGCCTTGCAAATTATTAAGTCGGCGAAGAACCTTCTGGTTATAGCGATTCGTTCCCAAAAAACCTTTCCAGAGTGCTATTGCGTCGTCGTTATACCCTTGTAAAACGTAATAGTCTCCCAATGCGATAATGGCGATATCGGATTGCGTATCTTTCTCGATAGCTTCTTTGAAAGCGGCGACAGCCACTTCATCATCGCCACGGAGGAGGGCGAGTTCGCCTCTGCCGTAGGGTATCAACGCATGTTCCGGATATTCGGTTACCAGTTCATCAATGAGCTGCTGTGCCTCTTCGTCGCCTCTCAGGTGGAATGTGGCACGTGCGGCGAGAATGGTTGCGTATACTATCTGATTCCTCAATTCACGCTTTTCAGCTTTGCTTTCTGATTTGTTCAATAACCGCTTCGCCGTTCTGGCAGCGGCCCTGTACTTTGATTTGGCTTGTATATAGTTCCCATATTTATCACAGAGAGCCCCAATGGTCTTCGCACCGATGTAGGTATCAGGTTTCCCATCAACGATGTCTTGATAAATGCCGGCGGTTGTTCTCTCCCTCAAACGGTAGTTAAGAACCTCTGCAAGACTCTGCAATGCCTCCATATTTCCTGTATTTGCGGCGACGGAGCGTTCAAAGGCTTCGCGTTCTTTTTCAGGTTCCTCTAACCGTTTATACGCAAGTCCGATGAGCCAGTATATCTCAGAATCTCTGTTTCGGTTGAGCCCCACAACGGAGTTATAGGTTTCTATTGCCTTCTCGTATTCTTCAAGCGCGTACTGATTGCGGGCAGTGCTAATAACGGCCTCAACAACATTCGCATCGCGTGTAGCGGCTTTTTTTAAGACATCTTTTGCGCGTTGATGCATCCCGACTTTTCGGTAGCAAACTGAGAGTTTGAGGTAACTATAAGGGTCGATTTTCTCTTTGTTGGCTTTTGCGCGTTCGATTGCATCAAAGTACAATGCCCCGGCATCGCGGTAATTTTCATCGCCGTAACAGAAATTGGCTATCATTAATTCAGCGTCGTGGTAACTCCCCTGCTCATCACCTGCAATGCCTGTTTGGCCGCCAAAATTTCGCATCACTTGTAAGGGGCTGACGCCGAAGCCTGAATCGGCAATCTCGGTGTCGAAGTTGCCCATCGCGGGACTGCGTTGGACCTCGCCGCGCGGCCTGTCGCGTTTTCGACGTTCCTCTTGCCTTGCCAATTCCCTCCCGAGCTGCGTCGCAAGCACATCATCAGGGACAGGTATAGTCGCTTTAAGTGCCGTTAGTTCTTGTTTTGCTTTTTCAATCTCTTTTTCAGTACCTTTAACCTTACCATATTTTTTCACAAGAGATTGATAAGTTCGCTTCGCCTCATCCTCATTCTTGAGATGCTGTTGCTGAATACGGGCTTTATTTACAATTGCTTGTGCTGCTCGTTCACTTCGTGGGTTACGGTTGGCAAAGTTATCAAAAACTTCAACGGCTTGTTCAAATTCCTGCGCTTCTTCGTAGCTTTTCGCTAACATGAGCTGTGCGTTATGACTCAGTTCTAATTGTGGAAACTGGTTCACAATTATGTCAAATCGCGTTTGTGCAGCTTTAAAATCCTTTTCTCGGTAATAGTACATGCCAAGTCGATAGTGAGCTTCAGCTGCTTCATCGCTTTCCGGTGCCTCTGAAATAATTGCTTCGTAAGCTTTAATACCGGCGGATGGCTGGTTCATCCGCTCAATTGATAGTTTCCCGATAGCGAGTTGTGCTTCACGCGCTTCACCTGTCCCGGGGTTAGCATCAACGATGCTTTGATAAACCTCAACAGCCCTCCGGTAGTCTTTCGCCTCAATATGTTTTTCAGCGGTGCGTGCGGCCCCACCGCCAAGGCAACCGAGCTGGGACAACGGTAGCAGTATAACCATTAATAGAGTGGATAAATATCCTTTAGTCCGTGAGCTGTACCTAATAAACTTCATGGGCTATCTCCTTCTATAAGTGCTTGTTGGCATCCATTTGCCCTAACACATCTTTTTCGATTCACAGTCATCAATAAGTTCCAACACAGTTTGTCGACTATACCCTTCTTTTGCAATGAGTGCATCACAATCAACGCGATTTTTCGGATTGGGCCCGCGTCCTGCCTCAAGAATAGCGTTTGTCAGCCAACTTGTGCGGACACCGTTGATACCGGAGGTGTAATTCGTATCGTAGTCCCCTTTAACCAAACCGACGATCTGGTCAATTTTGTTTTTGGGATATCCTGCTGGGCGCGGGTACTCAAGTACCTCTGCTTCACGGCCTTTGGTTCTGTAATGGATACCGTTTTTAATCTCAATGGTACCTTCATCCCCTTCAAGAATTACCCATTCTTCAAATCCAACGCGTGTATTACCAAGGATGGTGATAGTTCCTTTTGCTCCATTATCCAATGTTACATCGGAGTAGGAATTAATCTCAACGAATTTAGGGATGAGTTTTCCGTCTTCGTCCTCAAATTTTTTGTCGGTTGTCCCGTAAACTTCAGTGGGGAGTGTGCGTGTCATCCATAAAAAGATATCTTGCAGGTGGCTTCCGGAGTCGTTTGGTTGTCCACCCCCGGAGAACCGCGGATTTCCGCGCCATCCACCTGCCCCCCAACGTTGTGCCATGTAGACTTCAAATTTCTGCAGGGTTCCGATGCGTCCTTCGACAATTGCCCTTCTGGCAGCCATATAGGTATTTTCGTAGTGGCGTTGGTACCCCCCGACAAGGTGCAACCCGCTGCCCATCGCAATCTTCGTGATTGCGATAGCATCGCCAACAACATTTGCCATAGGTTTTTCAACAATTACATGACAACCGGCGCGAAGTGCATATTTTACGTGTATATCATGTAGTGAATGGGGTGAGAAAACACCTACGATGTCGAGCGCTTCGTGGTTGAGCATTTCGACGAATTCGTATTCACCGACGTAACGTTTGAAACTGTTGGGTTTATAGCCATCAACGCGTTGATTGAGTGCATTTTCTAAAGCGTCGAGGCTTCCTTCATTGTTGTCAGCGGCGGCGACAATTGCGGCGTCATCACGTGTCGCGAATGCGAGGGTATTGCCTCGCCCGGCACCACCGGGGCCGATAACCCCAACTCTCAAAATCTCGTTTTTATTTTTCATGGTGTAAGTTACTCCTGATGGCGGATGCTATGAAAGTGAATCGGCGCTGTTACATTTTTGTTTAGAGAAGCACGGCGCAGGATTAACGCTTTCATGCACAATCTTTAAACGTTCAGCCCTTCCTTTGTGTTTTCGCATCGATGGAGAATTACGGCTTAAAGAGGCGGAAAAGTTTTTTCACCGGATCATAGAATTCATCGACAATTCGCTCTTTGAGCGGGATAATGGCGTTGTCCGTAATTGTGATATGTTCAGGGCATACCTTCGTACAGCATTTTGTGATGTTACAATACCCAATTCCGTCCTTGTTTTTTAGTTCATCAAGGCGATTCCCGGTGTCAATCGGGTGCATCTCCAATGATGCTGCATAGACAAAAAATCGTGGTCCAGTGAACTTTTCATGAAGTTGATGTTCACGTAGTACATGGCAGACGTCTTGACATAAGAAACACTCAATGCACTTCCGGAATTCTTGAACATGGTCTATATCTTCTTGGGCCATGCGCCACGTACCATCTTCTGCATCTGGTTTACGCGGTGTAAAGGGTTTAATCTTCTTTTTAATCTCAAAATTCGAGGACACATCCGTGACGAGGTCCTTGATGAGAGGAAAGGCGCGCATCGGTTCTATAGTTATCGGTTCATCGACGGGAAGCGCACTCATCCGCGTCATACATAATAGGCGCGGGTTCCCATTGATTTCGGCGGAACAGGAACCACATTTTCCTGCCTTGCAGTTCCATCGTACTGCGAGTTCATTTGCTTGTTCTGCTTGTATGCGGTGAACGGCATCAAGGACTACCATGCCTTCAGCGACTTCAGTCTCATAATCAACAAATTTGGCATCATTTGCGTCGCCTCGCCAGATTCTAAAAGTTGTTTTTGCCATTTTCGTATTTTTTGCCTCTTATCGTTCAGCACTCTAGAGTCTTTAGCATTCCGGTAGTCTGAACATAAAACGAGCATTAGCGAACTTATGGGTGGGCTCCAGATTAGCCAATCTCTTCTATGATTTGCCGTAAGTCGCTCCGTAGTTTGCTAACAGATTCGCGCCGAATCGTCATGGTACCATCGTGTGCTTTTTGGATGATGGTATTGTATTTTCCCGTGCCGGGCTCCTCTTTCTCAGGATAATCATCTCGCGAGTGTGCCCCGATACTAGCTCTCCGTTCGAGGGCGGCTAAGGCAATTGCCTGGGATACGCTGAGAAGATTGTCAAGATCAAGGGCAGTATGCCATCCGGCGTTATATTCTCGATTACCACTGGCATGAACATCATACGCTTTTTCTTTTAATGTGTGGATTTCTTCCAAGGCCCGGGTAAGGCTTTCTTCAGTGCGCGCGATTCCCACCAGGTTTTGCATCTTCTCTTGGAGTTGTGCTTGAATTTGATAGGGATTCTCTCCATTAGCGGGATTCTCAAAAGGTTTAAGTGCGAGGGTTGCCGCGGTATCAACTTGGATTGCGTCAATCTGTAGGGCCGCGTTTTCTCTAGCAAATTGCGCTGCGTATTCCCCTGCCCGTTTCCCGAAAACCAGGAGGTCAGAGAGTGAATTACCGCCAAGCCGGTTTGCCCCGTGTAATCCGGCTGCACATTCCCCGGCCGCGAATAACCCAGTCACAGCTGTCATCTGAGAGTCCGCATCTACGCGAATCCCGCCCATGATATAGTGCGTTGTGGGCCCAACTTCCATCGGTTCTGCGGTGATGTCAATATCTGCTAATTCCTTGAATTGATGGTACATGCTGGGCAATTTTCTGCGGATATGCTCTTGCGCATTTGAGATTTTTTCTTTTATCCATGCGATATCCAAGAAAACACCGCCATGTGGACTGCCGCGTCCTTCTTGAACTTCCCGGACAATGCATCGAGCAACATGGTCACGGGTGAGGAGTTCCGGGGGGCGCCTTGCGTCTCTGTCGCCTTGCGTGTACCGCCATCCTTCCTCAGGGGTATCCGCCGTCTGCTCGCGGTAGAGTTCAGGAATATCGTTAAACATGAAACGTTTGTCTTCACTATTTTTGAGGATTCCCCCTTCACCGCGGACTCCTTCTGTTACCAAGATGCCGCGGACACTCGAGGGCCACACCATCCCGGTGGGATGGAATTGGACAAATTCCATATCGATGAGTTCTGCACCGGCGTTGTAGGCGAGTGCATGCCCGTCCCCTGTATACTCCCAGCTATTACTCGTAATTTTGTACGCCTTCCCCACGCCGCCTGTTGCTAAAACAACGGCTTTTGCTGTAAAGATTTTGAAACGTCCTTTTTCGCGCTCATACCCAAGTGCCCCGGCGATGCGGCTATCGCTGCCATCTTGCGAAGTCAGAAGCGATACTACCGTATGCTCCATGTGAACTTCTATGCCTTGATGAATACCGTGTTCCTGCAAGGCGCGAATCATTTCTAAGCCTGTCCTGTCACCGACGTGTGCGAGGCGTGGGTATTGGTGCCCACCGAAATTTCGCTGGAGAATGCTCCCGTCTCGAGTTCGATCAAAGAGCGCTCCCCAGGCCTCAAGTTCGCGGACACGGGCGGGTGATTCCTTCGCATGAAGTTCCGCCATCCGCGCGTTGGAAAGGTACTGTCCACCGCGCATCGTATCGGCGAAGTGAACTTTCCAGCTGTCTCTTTCATCCACATTTGACAATGCCGCGGCAACACCCCCTTCCGCCATCACGGTGTGTGCTTTACCGAGCAAGGATTTGCAGATAAGCCCAACAGAGAGATTTCCGTTGGCAGCTTCAATTGCAGCGCGAAGGCCCGCACCGCCCGCTCCTATTATCAATACATCATAATCATAGGTTTCATAAGATGCCACGTGTTTTACCCTTTTCTATGGATTTTCGCTATATTTGTTCAGCAGGGAAAGAGGATATCTCCAACGCCATTCCAATCTGGTGATGATTTACAAGGTAATCCAATCCTGCCATCCTGTTTTGGCTAGTACGCGAACATAAATATCAGAAAATGCTACCCAGCAAAGACTCATCCATGCCCAGAGCATGTGCCGGCGGTTTAAACAACTCACGCAGTTATAAGCTTGCCGCCGAACGCGTGTCTTAGAAAGCAGATTGCTCACCCCCCCAACGAGGTGACGGAGCGAGTGGCAACCCAGAGTATACCCCCCTAAGAAGAATACGTTCCCGGCTAAAACGAGGGTGCCGATGCCAAAACCGAATTCGGTGCCATCATCAAACCACATCGCTTTCCAGACATCGTAGGCGAGAATGAACAAAAAGATGAGAGCGACGTATAGGAAATATCGATGAATATTTTGAATTACCAGGGGGAACGAATGCTCGCCGCGATAGCCTGTACGAGGTTCCGACACGGTGCAAGAAGGCGGGTCTGCCCAAAATGCTTTGTAGTACGCCCCGCGGTAGTAATAGCACGTAAAACGAAAACCTGCGGGTGCCCAGAGAATGAGCGCAGCAGGCGAAATCCACGCTGGCAGCCACGCCGGCATTGTGCCGAACCAACTATGCGCCCCGTCATGGCTAAAAAGTAACGGTGAATAGAACGGGGACAAGTAGGGGCCATGAACGTAGTACTCACCTTCTAAAACGCGGAAGGTTGCGTAAATAATGAAAGCCGCTAACCCGATAAAAACAGCTAACGGCTGCACCCACCAAGTGTCTCGACGCTGGGTTTGGAACGGGCGCCGCTCGATTAATGTTAATTCTGGATGTGTCATATATGCAAATATCCTTATCGCCATTAAAACGCAAGATAAAATTTTAAAAAACGCGTGTGTGCGTCAACGGCTTCCAGGCGAGCAATCTTTTCGCTTTTGATAGATTAATTTCCTTTTGTTCATAATCACCGGCGATAAACACGGCATTGAACCCATGGTGTTCTGCGGAAATTGCGGCGAGATAAGCACGAGCAAGGTCCTCTTCATCTGTCCACCAGATATGTACAGAAGGTTCTTTCGGCTGTGCGTGCCTTTCAAGCCATTGCGCGCGGGTAGATGGCCCCGTAATACGCAGAGCAATGAGCGACATATCATGCTCCCTTGCAAAGTATTCACAGATTTGCTCGCCAAACCCCTTTGTTAAACCGTAAACACCGGGGTTATCTCGCGGAACGATGTCTTCATCCGGGAAATTGTTTCGTGTTCGCTCATGCACGGTGAACGTACTAGTATAAACGGCGTGACAAATTCCTGCTTCCTTCGCGGCATGTAAGACAAGATGTAGTCCTTTTGCATTCACGTCATAGTTGGCAGTAATATCGTCAAAATCTGCCACCGAAGCTCTGTCGCTAGTGGGGCGTTGCATCACCATGTAGACAAGCGTATCCATTCCCTTTACCGCTTCTTGAACAAGCTTCGCATCGGTAACGGAGCCACAGATATAATCCACGGATGCATCTTTAGGTGGGGATATATCAAACACTCGAAATTCATGATGCGGTTTCATGTAAGGAAGCGTCATCGTTCCGACATGCCCGGAACCGCCGACAAGGAGAATCTTCATAATCTATCTTTTCAACCAATAGAGTCTAGCCCGCTGCGGGCGTATATTTTATTTGATTGCATAATCACGATGCTGAATTCGTAATTCGAAATCATCACCGACTTCCCACACCGGCATCTTCGATGGGATATCGTAAGCAAACTGCTCTGTATCGGATAAATATGGGTTCATCCGGCGTTCGTGAAGCGCGCGCTGATAGAGTTTGCAGCGTTGCATCAAAAATTCAGGTTGCCACCAGTTGTATGTCTCGTTCCATCGCGGTGTACGCTGGTCAAAGTAGACAACACGCCGGAGGGCATCACTCGTATTGATTTTACTCCCATGCAGGACTTTCGTATGATGGAGCAGAATGTCGCCGGGCTCAACCTCAGCCGGAACAGCATCGGCGCGTTCAAAATTTACGTCACCCCGTTCAATGATTTCCTGTGCCTCTTCGATTCCCCAGAGATGACTCTTGGGAATCACCCAAACACACCCATTATCTACGGTAGAACTATCAATGTAGATATCAATGTTAAAGATAGGATGATTCTCCCGTATGGCATTTCCGTCGCGATGCCAAGGAACAGAGGAGCCGTGCTTGGGCAATTTGAAGACGAGAGATTCATAGCACGGAATGAAGTCGGACCCAACGATTCGATACAGTAAGTCGCCGATAAAAGGATGTGCTAATAACTTCAAAGAAAATTCATTTGGATGAGAATGCAGGTACGTTAAGTAGTAAGGGATTGCTTCGGGGCCGCGATTGCACCAAGCATCCGCCGGGCCGCGCGCTAAAATTTCGTCAATGAGTCGCTGGCTTTCGCGCCGGATAACAGTAAGTTCATCGGGTTGGATAACCTGTTTAAGAATCAGGTACCCGTTGTCATTGAAAAATTGAATTTCGTTGTCTGTAATTTTTTGCATTTTTCATCTACTCTTCAAATAGGATTGTAGATTTTGTTAGAGACTTTCTCCCCAGTTGCGATTGCCGCGTTCCACGCTTCAACAAAGTGTCGGACGGTTTGATACCTCAACTGCCGTTCCGGAGTGGTTGCTTTTTTCGCAACATGCCACATAGCTTCGTTTCCTTTCCAAGCGTCACGTGAATCTCTACTGTTAGCAAGCAGAACGAATGCGGTTCGCCCAAGCATAAAAACATTCGTGGTTTCATCGATTCGCGCCCCTTTCTGAAATTCTTCGGGGGCCATAAAACGGGTTGAGCCGTATAATCGTCCCATCTCATTTATGAAAGGGGACGGATGATAATGATCGAAATCAAAGAGATGTATCCGTTTCTTCTCAAAATTGTAAATCATGCACCCGTCGTAAAAGTCTTCGGCGATAAATCCCTTTTTTTCTATGAGGAGATGTACGTCATAGATGACATTAAGTGCGGCAACGATTTCAATTGCTGGCAATGCACAGAATCTATCGCGCGGATGTACCTCACCGGGGCCGAGTTCTCTTTCAGGGCGCAAGTTCTCCCCATCAACCCAATCATAAACTAATACCAAGCCATCGGGGGTGGCGAAGGTGTTGTGTAAACGCGGGAGCGCATCGTGCTGAATAGCGGTGTGAAAGCGTTTTGCTTGCTTGAGCCAGATGATGGCTTGTGGAACATTGCTGTATTTAACGAACCACCTTTTGCCGTTTACCTTTACTTCAAACGAATTACATCCCGAATCATGATCTGGAAACCGATACGTAATTTCACCGATGTTCCCCAGATATAATTCAATATCCGTCCCAATCCGCTCAATTTCCAGAAGGCTAGGTTGTGTGGACATCGTGGAATCTCTATTCCAATTTATCTATCAAAAATAGTATATCCTAAAACCTGAAAAAAGTCACGTTTTTTTATTTTTTTTCACTCGGCCTTTCATGCGTTGAGTCGTTTTTTTACTCAAACCCGGTAGATGAGGTTCCCTAATCGCACCCAATTGAAAAAAAGACTCGAAACTCGACACCTTAGCTTAAAACGAAATCCAGAGAAGAAACTTGACAGACAGCCCTCTATCATATACCATGACATGGATTAAAAGTTAAATTTTTCTTTTAGAAGGCCACATTTATGCGACAAAACCTTTTTGTGCCCAATAAAATGTCTTATGCCCGCGGGAAAAACAGACCGGATGTTGCATGTATTCTGTGTGCAATCGTTGAAGGAGATGAAAAAGTAGAACGGCTTGAGGTGCATCGAACCCAACTGTTTACAATTTCACTAAACCTTTATCCATACAGCCCGGGGCATCTTGTGATTTTTCCCAATCGCCATGTGCTTGACATCCGCGAATTAAACGGCACGGAGGTAAAACAGCTTCATGAACTCCAGTGTCTCAGCGTTGAGGTGCTTGGAGACGTGTATCAACCGCGTGGTTACAATGTAGGCTATAACATGGGAGAGGCGTCCGGGGCCAGCATTTCGCATTTGCACTTGCACATTGTTCCGCGATATCCACGCGAGTTAGGGTTTATAGATGTTATCAGCGGTGCAAGGATTATCATTGAAGAACCAAACGCTACGCAAGAAAAACTTAAGCAGGTATTTCAAAAATTCACAGAGGCCACTCAGGATTGCTAATGGACTCACGTTCTACGATAAGGACGCGGTGCCTCAGGGCGGATAGGCATTTTTGAATAGGACTGATATGATAATTCAGCCAAGTGCGGTGTATCAAGCCGAATATGCCCTTGATACCGTGAATGCATAACTGCATCAAGGATGCCGGTTGTCAAGAGTGTTCGTTCCACTGGATATTGTGGGGTACCTGTGACAAACATTTCTTCAATGTTGCGGCTTAAATAACTAAAATGTGAATGCGGTGTTCCGTTTTGCAAGTAAAATTCTGTAGCGTAAATTGTACTTCCCACCCTTCCCGCGTAAGCAAAATCGTTAATATAGCCGTTCAACATTAACACAGCGGACCGGAAACCGTCACGATGTTCGATTAAAAACACCGCAGAATTTGGACACCCTTCTTGCATCGTGCTGTCGGGCTTCTTTTCAATCTGTGCACATGCTGTTTCCGCTACCGTCTCTGACCATTCACCAACTTCACCTGCTTTCCAGACAGCGTCTCCTTCTAAGCATTGAACAGCAATTACCCCGGATTCGCCACCGCGGCGACGTTCTATCATACACTGTAATGTCTCTAGCGCATGAAATCCATAAGACTCTATTCCGCCATAACCGATGCCGATGGCTGCTTCCAAAGGCATTTCAAGCGGGTGTTCAAGAAAGGGTTTTCGCCAACAGAGGGGCAACGAAGAACCGGCCATGAAAGGTACATTTAAAGTATTCGCGCGTTGATACATCCAGCTTGCATCGTCCCAATTATAGGCGAGGTGTTTATCACAAAACACAGGAACAGAACGTCCGCTTGATGCAAATACACCACAAATCTGCTCAAACAGATATCGGCGCGGATACATATGCTGCCCGAATTCGTTGTGTGGATAATCCCCGTGTTCCCCAATAAGTAGCACACCGTCGACGGCGAGTTTGTCCCGCCCCAAGGTCAATGCCCCGCGGATACTGGGGAATATCGGCACGTTATGTTCCGCAGCGATTCCGACGCCGATATCGCGCGAGTCCACTTGGTCCAGATAGATAGAAGCCAATTCGACGCGTGGCATCAGTGTCCCCTCATCTGTGGGGAACCCCTTCATGAATTTGGTAACAATCACGTCTGCATGAGAATGCGGAAAATAGGTAGTAATGATTGCCGCAATTTGCTGCTTATGATTCATTTTCGTTTGTCCCGGAAGCCTTATCTCGCGATACTCAAGCCCAATTATCTGACGATTTCTGTGCCGATTCCACCTTCAGTAAAGATTTCTAGCAGTAAGGAATGCGGAATCCTACCATCTATGATATGTGTTTTATCCACACCCCCGGTAAGGGCTATCATACAAGCTTCTACTTTCGGAAGCATTCCGCCGGTGATGAGCCTCTTCTTAATTAAGTATTCAATTTCTTTGAGACAAATGGTTGGTATCAGTGATGTCCCATCGGCTATATCCCGTAAAATTCCTCGCGTATCCGTCAAGACAATTAGTTTTTCTGCTTGGAGCGCCGATGCAATCTCGCCAGCCATCGTATCTGCATTGATATTATAGGTTTGCCCATCAACACCGATACCGTTCGGGGCGATAACCGGAATATATCCCGCTTTATCAAGGGTTATAATCGGTTCGGTATTGACACCGGTAATCTTCCCGACGAATCCTAAGTCAATTCTGCTCTGCCTTCCACTATCATCACTAATGTGTATATCTTGTTTCTCAGCGGAAATGAGATTCGCATCTTTTCCGGAGAGCCCAATCGCTCTTCCACCATGTTGATTGATGCGCCCTACAATTCCTTTATTGATAGAACCGGCCAGTACCATTTCTGCAATTTCGACCGTTTCGGCATCGGTTACGCGCAAACCGTGCACAAATTCTGTCTTTTTGCCCAATTTATCCATCCATAAACTGATTCGAGCACCGCCGCCATGCACGACAATAGGACGCATGCCGACGTATTTCATCAAGACGATATCCTTCATAACGGAGTGGATGAGCGCGTCTTCCTCCATGGCAGCTCCCCCGTATTTAATGACGATGCGCCTGTCGTAAAACCGGCGGATATAAGGGAGGGCCTCTATAAGAACCTCAGCAGTTCTATCCATGCTATTCTGTTAAATCCTCCGGGGATTGTTTTTTTACGCGACTTTTCGGGCATATAAATTCAATATCGGCTAAGGGAATTAATTGTGCCGTATCGCCTCGCAGTCCAAGTTCAGATGAGTTATTCTAAACCCATATAGGTATGATACTATATCTTTACGACTTAAGTCAAATTTATTTTTATGGTATCCAGAACCCTTTCGCTACAACACAACGAGCTCACCCTCATCGACATCCAACCCAATCCAACTCAAGCAAGTGACGCTTCCGAGTGAGGGAAACATCAAATCCTTTACCTCAACCGGACTGCTTTTTCGAGCAACAGAGGTGGATAGAGCACATGGGTTGATTTTGATGCCGCTTTAAATGATACTGTGATTGCGTCAAAAATGTTATAGCAATCTGCACGAATATCTGATATAATTCTCTATAATAACAATCTGTTTTGTTATTGTATTTTGCTTCCGGTATGGGATGACTCAATCGTTTAGAAAGAGGACAAGCGGTTTAATGCGCCAAAGCAAAAGCGTTATCGTTGTATATATTGAGGCTGTTTTGATATAAGAGGCTATACTGTGTGAAAAAGCGAAAAATCCTTATTCTCTGTATTGATGCAGGGAGCCACGACTATTTAGCGGCAAGCGATATTCCTAACATCCGAAAATTGGCGGAAGCTGGTTTTTATCAACACGTGAACACGGTAGTCCCGTCCGTTACAAATGTCAACAATGTCAGCATCGCAACTGGGACATTTCCCGAAATCCACGGCATCACCACCAATTATCACGTAGATAGACAAACCGGCAAAGGGACGTTTATTGAAGATAATCGTTTTCTACTCGCGCCAACACTGTTTGAGATTGCTAAAAGCACCGGATTCGCCGACACAACGGCGTTGCTCGTGACGAAAAAAAAGTTGCTGGCAATACTCAGTGCGGGGGCCGATATTGCCGTCGCTGCCGAGGAACCACCGCCTGAATACGTTCATGCTGTCGGCGCCGCTGAGATGATTTATTCCATTGAAATCAACTGGTGGTTAATGCGGGCCGTCCGCTATGTGCTGAGAGAGTGGGCCCCAGAGTTTGTCTACTGTTCAACAACCGATTGGGTACAACATAAGTACCCACCGGAGGCGGAACTTGCCCAACATCACCTGGCAGAACTTGATCGAATTATCGGCGAAATTGTTGACGATGAACCGGAACGCGAAATTTACATCACCGCGGACCACGGTATGCTGCCTAAAACAGTAGCACTCGACCCGGGGCGCCTGTTAAGCGAACATGGAATTCCTGCAAATGCGATTCCAATTATTAAGGACCGGTACGCTGCTCACCACAGCAATTTGGGGGGTGCGGCCTATGTGTTTCTCGGAAACCCGGACGCGGGGACGAGTGTTCAACGTCCCAAGAGCTGGGAAGCTGTTGAAGAAGCCATAAAGATACTTCAGGGCGCAAATGGTGTTGAAGAGGTATATTCCGCCGAAGAAGCCGCACACAAATTTCGACTTCATCCAGCCCGCATCGGGGACATTTTTGTGCTGGCAGATAGGCACACCGTCTTCGGGGAGTTAGATGTGGCAGAGACGCCTATTTCTATCCGCTCACACGGTTCACGGCATGAAAGTTACGTTCCGCTAATTGGTTATAACAGCCCTTGCTCAAAAACCGATTTTGAATACAATCTTGATGTTGGAAAACGTTTTTTACAAAGCCTCGCGTAGCTTCCCATACTATTAAAACGCACATACCCGAAACGTTCCTAGAGGAGGTTTTCCAATGCTTGATATACTGATTTTGACGGGTGTGTTACCCATATTTTTGTTTGTGTTATTTGGCACCCTGTTCTCGTTTTGTATTGCGATTTCAAAGTTTCATGGGTGTTTCCACTCGCAGTACGCATCAGCGCGGAATCGATAAATACAGTCGCAGGGGATTTTACTTGGTGGACTGCGATATGTTATTCCACTTTATCAATTTTTAAAAGACAAAAACACGAAGGAGAGCAAATGTTAACAACGAAAGCGCAAAATGAGGGTTGGATTTCCCTATTTGATGGCAAAACGCTTGATGGATGGGGAACGACTGGAAAAAATGAAGGCTGGGTAATTGATGACGGAAGCATTCTCTGCACCGTTCAGGGGGGAAAGTACCTCTATACTCATCAACAGTTTGATAATTTTATCCTGGCCCTTGACTTCAAAACCGAGCCGAAAGTTAACAGCGGTATCTTCGTGCGATGGGCAGAACTAGATGCCCCGGTACAGAGTGGGCTCGAGATTCAAATCTTAGATACGCACGGTAAGTCGCCTACGGATAGTCATGACTGTGGCGCACTTTACGATGCGCTTGGCCCAACCCGAAATACCTGTAACCCTGCGGGTGAATGGAATTCAATGAGTATTCGGTGTGACGGAAGCATCATCACCGTTGTGCTCAATAGCGAAGAAATTGTGCGTGCCGATTTAGATTTATGGGATACCCCGCACAAGAACCCTGATGGCAGTCGGAACAAATTCGGTATAGCCCTCAAGGATTTTCCACGCAGTGGTTACATCGGCATCCAAGACCATGGGGGAAAAATTTGGTGTAAAAATATCAAAATCAAGCCCTTATAGTTAGCAGCTGCACGACTAATCAAGCACTCATAGATATAGTTCATAAATTTTAGGGCGAGGTGTTATCTCTTGCCCCGCCCTATTAGGGAAAAATCGGTTAAGCGGGAAACACGATAATTTTATTTCGTTTTTAGGCGCAGATATTAACCTTTTCTCAGAAAGGTTACCCAGTCTCCCACAACATATTGTAAAAACGGACACATACATAGGACATCCGCCGCCCGAAATTTCACGTGGGAAAATAGATTGCCTCTGTTTTTATCGGGCAAACCTCGTAGAGGTGTGCTATACTTTAAACCATGTCAATAAATCTTCAGAACATCCGAAATTTTTGTATTTTAGGGCACATCGACCACGGGAAAAGCACGTTGAGCGACAGGCTGCTGGAGTACACGAACACACTTGCTGAGCGGAAGATGCGTGCCCAAGTTCTTGACTTGATGGAGCTGGAACGAGAACGCGGTATTACGATTAAAGCGACAGCGGCTAAGCTGCAGTACCGTACTGTTGATGGAACACAATATGAACTCAATTTGATTGATACGCCCGGGCACGTTGATTTTACCTATGAGGTGTCACGAAGCTTGGCTGCGTGTGAAGGCGCAATTTTAATTGTCGACGCAGCACAAGGTGTAGAAGCCCAAACGTTGGCAAATGCCTACCTTGCTATTGATAACGACTTGGAAATTATTCCCGTTATTAACAAAATCGATTTGCCTACCGCGCAACCTGATGAAGTCAAGCGGCAGATTGAAGAAATCGTGGGTATCCCCGGAGCTGATGCCTTGCTTGTGAGTGCAAAAATGGGGCTCGGAATTCCGGAACTCTTGGAAGCAGTTGTGAATCGCATTTCCTCTCCACAAGGGCAAACGGAAAAACCTTTGAAGGCCCTCGTTCTAGACTCAGTCTATAATAACTACCGCGGCGTTATTATGTACATCAGGATTTTTGATGGAAGTGTAAAACCGGGCGAAAAGATTCAACTCATGGGGGCGAAACGGAGCTATGAAGTTGAAGAAGTTGGCATTTTTACGCCTGAAATGCAGCCGACTCCGGACTTGCATACCGGCGCGGTAGGATACCTTATCGCAGGAATCCGAAAAATTGTCGATGCCAAGATTGGCGATACGATTACACATCACGCAAAACCGACATCTACACCCTTACCGGGATATCGCGAGATGAAACCCCTCGTATTCAGTGGGCTCTATCCCGCAGACACGAATCAATTTCACGCGTTACGTGAAGCGCTAGATAAGCTGCGGCTCAACGATTCATCGTTCAATTTTGAACCTGAGACATCTGTTGCCCTGGGATTTGGGTTCCGGTGCGGATTCTTAGGATTACTTCACATGGAAATTATCCACGAACGACTTGAACGAGAATTCGGACTGGAGCTTGTACGCACGGCGCCGAGTGTCATGTATCGTGTTTACCAAAAATCGGGAGAATTCATAAGTGTGGATAATCCCGCACATCTCCCAGAATTGCATGCTATTGAACGAATTGAGGAGCCGCATGTCAATATTGATATCATTGTGCCGCGCGAATATGTTGGAAACGCGATGGAACTTTGTCAGAAGCGAAGGGGTGTATATAGGCGGATGAATCAGCTAGATGTGAACCGTGTTCAATTGCTTTACGAACTGCCACTGAGTGAAATGCTTACGGATTTCTATCCGAAACTCAAGTCACTTACACGTGGTTACGGTTCTTTAGAATATGATATCGGAGATTACAAACCCTCGGATTTGGTAAAGTTGGACGTGCTGCTCAACGATAAGCCTGTGGATGCTTTTTCTACCATTCTTCCCCGCGATATGGCAGCGTCCCGGGGGAAAAGCTTGGTTAACAAATTGAAAGACTTGATTCCGCGTCAGATGTTCGAGGTACCCATTCAAGCAGCGATTGGAAACAAGATTGTTGCACGCGAAACTGTACGTCCACTCCGAAAAAATGTAACAGCAAAATGCTATGGCGGGGATATTACCCGGAAACGCAAATTGCTTGAAAGACAGAAACAGGGCAAGAAACGGCTGAAGCAGATTGGCAGCGTTGATGTGCCTCAAGAGGCTTTCACAGCGATGCTAGAAATGGACGAGTGAGATTCCACCCTCACCCTACTATTTCCCGCACCCAAGAAGCTATTCGGAATTGGCGGAGGCAGACTGATGAGACGATACCAACGGTGCCTCATTACCCCTACCTATAGCAATATGTTACATTGCCCTAAACGGAAAAATAGGGATTTTTCAGAGAAACGCTTTTGCAACCTACAAAAATATTGAAATTAATAACGAATTTTTATATAGTGTAATGAAGGGAGATATGCTGTTTCCTCAACGGCAATTTAGTATGAATACTGACTCAAAGTGGCAAAAATTTCGCAAAACCATTTTCTGGGAATACCTCCAGGTTATCGTTGTTGCACTGATTCTCGTTTTTGGCTTTATCCGTCCATTTGTTGTTGAAGCGTTTAAAATTCCTTCAGGCTCTATGGAGAATACCCTTCTCATCGGTGACCGGATTCTTGTCTGCAAGTTTATCTACGGTGTGAAAATTCCGGGCACTGATATAAAAGTTTTCGATTTCCATAAGCCCGCGTGTGGTGATGTATTCGTTTTCATCCCACCTCACGACAGAGAGCGGAATTTTATTAAACGTATTGTCGCCGTAGAGGGAGATACGATTGAAACGCGCGGAGATACACTTTACGTTAACGGTGAAGCGGTTGACGATAGCAGTTACACAAAACACGTGGCGTTTAACCATTTCACGATGGATTTCCCACCGTTTCGTCAGCCTGAGTATCTACCAGAGGGTGAAGCATTTGCGCATTATGCTTTGACAAGGAACCAGTTTAAGAGACGGTTTCCGCAGGGGAAACCGTTCGTCGTTCCTCGCGGCATGGTGTTCGCCATGGGCGATAACCGGGACCAGAGCAGCGATAGCCGTACTTGGGGCCCTGTCAGTGTAGAAGACATCAAGGGCCAAGCATTCCTGATTTACTGGTCATTCGCACCACACCCCGCGAAGTTATGGGAAGTATGGAAATTTGTCAAAAACGTTCGGTTCAACCGAATTGGCAAACTCATCCGGGCAGAGTATGGAACTGCTCGATGATAGAAGTTTTGCACAAGCGCCCTTACCCGACTCTCTATAAACGTTTGTAATTATGCACGAAGATAGACGGCACCTTATTATTGGAACAGCAGGACATGTTGACCACGGGAAAACTGCACTTGTAGGCACACTCACTGGCATTGAAACGGATCGACTTAAGGAAGAGCAGGAGCGAGGGCTCTCTATTGAATTGGGATTCGCATACTTCGATTTGCCCGATGGCTCTCGTGCAGGTATTGTGGATGTGCCAGGGCACGAAAAGTTCATACGAAATATGCTCTCCGGTGCCTATGGTATGGAACTCGTTCTTTTTGTGGTTGATGCAAAGGAGGGTTTGCAAGAACAGACACTTGAACACTTGGCAATTCTGGATTTGCTCGGAATTTCAAACGGAATCCTTGTGATAACCAAATCGGATATTGCAACAAGTAAAGAAATCGCGGAATCTATAGAAATGACACAGGAGATGCTCGTGGGAACAACGCTTGAAGGGAGCCCGACTGTCAGCGTCTCATCTATAACCGGGGCGGGTATTGAGGAACTCAAGCAAACCATTGTCCAGCAGGTGAAGATTGCGACAAAAACAGCACCACGTGATGGAATTCCAAGGCTTTACGTTGACAGGGTTTTTACCGTTCAAGGGTTTGGCGTTGTTGTTACAGGAACACTCATTGGCGGCACCATTAATCGTGAACAACGGATGGTACTGCTTCCACAAGGGGATGCCGTGCGGATTCGAGGCATCCAAGTACATAATGAACCGGCAGCCGTTGCTGAAGCGGGGCAAAGAACAGCTTTGAACCTCCCCGGTATCTCTGCACATGAAATTCAGCGCGGCAATGTGCTATGCCCATTTGAATTTTCGCGAGTTACGGATAATATTGACGTATCCTTACAAGTTTTATCAGAATTTCCGAGAATTCTCGAACATTGGACCCGGTTTCGTGCGTACATTGGAACCTGTGAAATATTTTGCCGGCTGATTCTACTTGTTGATGAGGTAGTTCTGCCCGGGGACACCATTCAGGTTCAACTCCGTTTAGAGCGCCCGATTTTAACATTTAGAGGGGATAGAATCATCTTACGCGATTTTTCAGCGCAATACACCGTGGGAGGAGGCACCGTTATCAATCCGTTTGCGCCGAAACATAAGCGATTTACACAAGAAACCATTACCACACTTGCACGATGGGAAAAAGCCGATGATACCCAGGTGGTTAACGCAGTATTGGAGCAAACTTCACCCCTCTGTGTTCCGGAGACGTTTCTCTACTACTACTTGCCTCATTCACGAGCCTACGTTAAGGAAGTTTTGAAGGGATTAGAAGCAGAGAAAAAGATTGTTCGTTGGGATACATCAAGCCGAACACAGCTTATTTCTGACGCGGGCCGCGCTGCATCGTACGAAAAGAGAATAAAAGCGGCATTATCAGACTTTCATAAGGCACACCCTCTCCTCACCGGTCAGAATGCATCTCAACTTCGACTTCAACTCAAGTTGGATGAGCTCGGGTTTGAGAAACTTGAAGCGCGACTCATTGCGGAAAGGGCGCTCGTTAAAGATGGCAATCTGTTGCGATTAGCATCGCATAAAATTCAGTTTTCCAAAGAAGAAGAAACCGCTAAGCAGACGTTAGATAAGCTTTTTTTAGCAGCAGGTATCAATACACCGTCACTGAAAGCGCTTATGACGAGGGATGGGTGGAGCGGGCTTGCTGAATATACACCTGAAATCATTGAATCAACCTTTTTCGCCTTGTTGAATCTAGGACAGTTTGTTCGGGTTAACGATATTTTCTTCATCCACAAAACGGTTTTTGAGGAAACCGTTGACTTATTAACCGATTACCTTCACAAACATGACACTATATCCGTGTCGGAATTTCGGGAATTGGCACAAACTTCGCGGAAATACGCGGTGCCCTTTTTAGAGGCTTGTGATGGCCGCAGCATTACCGTGAGGGATGGAAATGTTCGGAGATTGCATCCGCGATTGCAAAGGTAGGACTTACCTGCTCTTTGTGGTTAACATGGGGGAGGATAGGGTCCGGTGGCCCTACCGGTCTTCAAAACCGGCTTGTCCGTGCAAATGGATAGGTGGGTTCGACTCCCACCCTCTCCCGCCATCTTTTTAAGCGATAGGCGGATTAGGCGGCCCTGGCCTGAATCAAATGGGTGCTCTAATCATGTAAAAAGACTATGCGCAGAACACTTCAAATACGCAATGCAGCAACACAAGCGCGCAGGAAACATCCTGGGTGGATTAAGGCGCGTATGCCGGGCGGTGATAACTACGCAGAACTCAAAAAATTAATGCGTAACTTAGAGCTACACACCGTCTGCGAAGAAGCACGATGCCCTAATATCGGTGAATGTTGGAACAGCCGAACTGCTACTTTCATGATATTAGGCGATGTTTGCACCCGTCGCTGTATGTTCTGTGCGGTGCAAAAAGGGCGCCCTGATGGAAAGGTTGACGCTGATGAACCACGAAGACTGGGCGAAGCTGTCGGTTATTTAAAACTTAAACATGTGGTTATCACATCTGTAAATCGTGATGATTTGCCTGATGGCGGGGCAAGTATTTTTGCGGCATGCATCTCAGAAGCACGCGAACGTCAGCCGGCGTGTACCGTGGAAGTTCTTATCCCCGATCTTGAAGGAAATTGGGGCGCACTGCAGATAATTGTTCAAGCCCACCCCGAGGTGCTCAATCATAACACGGAAACAGTACCCCGACTTTATCGGCGCGTTCGCCCCTACGCGAATTATGAGCAGTCGCTAACCCTTCTCCGAATGGGAAAACACTACGCAAAAACCCTTTTTCCGTACCCGAAACAGATCGTGACAAGCGATGAAATGTCCATCAAAACCTCCGAATACCAGAAGCAGAAGATGCTGACAAAATCCGGGATTATGGTAGGGTTAGGAGAAACCGTAACAGAAATTTTAGAAACAATGCAAGACATCCGCGATACGGATTGTGATATTCTCACAATCGGCCAGTACTTGTCCCCCTCATCACGCCACCTACCGATTCAGCGGTATTATACACCCGAAGAGTTTGTAGAGCTCAAAGCCGCCGGATTAGAAATGGGATTTCGACATGTGGAATCCGGCCCTCTTGTGCGGAGTTCTTACCATGCCGCCGAACAGGCGAAGTTGAAAGTAACATGATGCTCCGTCAGCTTGCGCTAGTTCCTATCATGTCAACGATTCCTCCTTTCAGAGAGAATTGTAAAAATCCGAATCCGTTCCCACCCGACGCACCCGAAAAATTAGGATTCACATGAAATCGAATTTTTGATATACTTATACCTATGCTGAAAAAAGAATAAAAAACCAGATAGGGAATTCGGACTTGACCGGCTCCGGTGCGGTTTCCTAACCGGACCGGATAAAAAAAGGCGCCGAAAATGAACTGATGAGTTTTTCATCTTCCGCGATAAATTTTTTCATTTTCATGGCAACGCCAAACGAGAGGCAAACGATGATTCGTGCAGTTATTAACGGAGCCTGTGGCCGCATGGGTAGGCTCATCACGCAAGGTGTTACGCAACAGAATGATATGGAACTCGTAGGGGCTATTGAATCCGCGTCACATCCACAAATTGGCAGTGATGCAGGTGTTGTTGCAGGCATTGGCAAAATCAATGTCCCGATTATTAAAGAGCTCGGCGATGTGCTTAATAATACGGATGTTGTTATTGAATTCTCCGCTCCGGCGGCGACACTGCAGCACTTACAGCAGGTTGCCGGCGCCGATAAAGCGATGGTAATCGCTACAACAGGGTTTTCGGCAGAAGAACTTGCTAACGTCCACGAGCTCGCAGGAAAGATTCGCTGCGTCATGGCACCCAACATGAGTCTTGGTGTTAACGTGATGATTCAAGCACTTCAATTAATCGCAAAGGCCTTCGGTGATGATTACAACGTTGAAGTGATAGAGGCACATCACAACCACAAGGCAGACGCTCCGAGTGGTACCGCGCTTCGGTTAGCGGAGACTGTCGCGACAGCACTGGGACGTGATTTGGAAAAAGTCGCCGTTTACGGGCGACACGGTATTGCCGGCCCACGGAGTCAAAACGAAATTGGCATCCACGCCGTTCGTGGCGGGGACATTGCAGGCGAACACACCGTGCTATTCGCGACAGAAGGCGAACAACTCAGCGTTGTCCACCGAGCGCATAGTCCTGAAGCATTCGCAAAAGGCGCGATTCGCGCGGCACGGTGGGTATTGGATGCTCCTAGAGGGCTTCACGATGTTAGCGAAGTTTTGTTCCGGAATTAGGACAACCCTTGGTATTCCAGTCTTATATCTGCTCTGCTTTATCTTAGCGTGTGCAGACATTTCGCCCAAGTACTTTAAATGGAAAACGATTGTCAAAGGCGATTGGAGCGCGCATCTCTACGATGTCCATTTTGTTTCGAAAAAGAAGGGGTGGGCAGTTGGAAATCAGGCTGGAATTAGGGCACCTTTACACACTAACAGCGCGCACACCACAAACCTTGGTGCAAACGCCGAGAATGCAGGAACAGAAAGCATCATTATCCATACCGACAATGGTGGAAAAACTTGGAATCGACAACAGAGCGGTATCTTCGGAAAACCGCTGAAAAAAGTCTATTTTCGGGATATGTTTAAAGGCTGGTGCGCCGGGGAAGATGGGGTGCTTATCCGAACCGCGGATGGCGGACAAACATGGCAGCAACTGGAAACGGACACAGAAAATAATCTTCATGATATTTTTATTTTGGAAAATGTAGGGTGGATAGTGGGTGACTGGGGAACGGTTCTGAAAACAATAGATGGGGGGAAAACTTTTGAACCGATAGAAATAGGCACCAATGGTGATACACCGTCCGCGTTCAATAAAAAATCCTTGAGAGGTATCTATTTCGTTGATAACATGCACGGGTGGATGGTTGCGTATAGTACTTTAGATTCGTCTTCCCCCGATAGCACTCGGAATTCAGGATATATCTATGCCACTTCCGATGGCGGCGAGACATGGGCAGAACAATTTTCAACGGAACCGGCATTATTCAGCTTGCATTTCATCGATAGAACAACCGGTTGGGTAGCCGGTGACAAACGTAGCCTCTTTTTTACCACCGATGGCGGCAATACGTGGGAATTCGTCACAGAAGGGAGCAACCAACGTCATAAAGCGCGTTACGGACAACCAGATTACCTCGGGAACGAGCCGTTGCACACGTTTACACTCTACGATATTGATTTTGTAGATGAAGCACATGGATGGATTGTAGGCGATTTAGGTGTGATTCTCCATAAACAAAAAAATAAGTGGAAGCACCAACGTGGCGGCCCGCGGTTTCATAACAGCGCCGATGCAATCCTTTTGGGGGTAGACTTCATCACTCAAAAACTCGGGTGGGTTGTCGGCGAGAACGGCACAATTTTACATACACGCAACGCCGGTGTGACATGGGAATCACAATCAAGTCCGAGCCATCTCCTCGTTGATATTCACGCGGTTTCGCCTAAGGAAGCCTACGTTGTCGGTGACAGGGGCGCGATTCTCCATACCCGAAATGGTGGAACGGCTTGGATTCCACAAGATAGCCGGACTACTGAATGTTTCGGGGCTACGCATTTTGTAACACCCGAAAAAGGGTGGGCAGTTGCCGAATCCGGCGTGATTCTCCATACCACAAATGGTGGAAGTGTATGGCATCAGCAATTTTCAGACACGGTGCAGGACCTTTTAGCCCTCTTTTTTATCGATGAACAAACTGGCTGGGCCGTAGGAAGTGGCGGTGATATCATACACACCGATGACGGTGGAAAAACCTGGCGATGGCAGAAAAGTGGAACCAGTGCGCCCCTCTTCGACGTTCACTTTATCTCAAAACGGCGCGGGTGGGCAGTCGGAGTGAGGGGGACGATACTGCATACGGTTGATGGTGGAAATCGGTGGCAACTCTCACCTATTAGCAGGCATTATGATTTTTGGTTAGATGCTGTTTATTTCGCTTCACCCACCCTCGGATGGATTGTGGGAATTGATGGAACCATTCTGCACACCGAGAATGCCGGTAAAACGTGGCATCGTCAACAAAGTCATACGCAAAATTTCCTTGATGATGTTTTTTTTATCACCGAAACAGAAGGATGGGTTGTCGGAAAAACGGGAATTGTTCTACACACTAAGGATGGTGGTAAAAACTGGCGGCCGCAACGCACTGATACGCAGACAGACCTGAAAGCAATTCATATGGGTGGCCCGGATAGTGGATGGATAGCCGGTCAATATGGAACAATTCTTACTTATACAGAAATAGAATAAAACAGACGACAAATTGCGAAATTAGCCCAGAGGGATTAGCAAATGACAGACGAACAAAAATATCTATTTGACTTGGAAGGCTATATTGTGTTGACGGGTGTTATTCCAAAACAGGTGATTGATTCATGCAACCGGGTTCTGGATTGTTTTGAAAATATGCCGGCTGAAGAATATCCGGCGCCCCTCTGTCTTGGCACCCCGAAAACAGAGAAAGAGCTCTATATCTCCAATATTCTGGAAGCCGACAGTGTCTTTAACACCTTGATAGATATTCCGGAGGTTCTGGACGTCGTTGAAGGGGTGACAGGCGGGCCGTATCGACTCAATCATACCTATACGATTTACCGATGGGGTGGTGGCTATACCGGTTTACATATGCACGGGACACCGATTATTCCGAAATGCCAGTACCACTGCAAGAATGGGCAAATGGTTTCAACACTGACGAAAGCCGTCTTTCCGATGTTAGATTGTGACGTAGCAGATGGCTGCTTCGCCGTCATTCCGGGCGCGCATAAGAGTAACTTTCCCAAACCATGGGGAAGTCACCCGGACGACAATCCTGTCCTCACCCCCATTCCTGCTAAAGCGGGGGATGCGATTATCTTCACCGAAGCCCTCACACATGGTTCTGTCATTAACGTCTCCGGCAAACCGCGTAGAACGCTTTATTACTGCTATAGCATCGGCTACATGCCGGATTGGGGTGGGCAAGGTTTGCATTTTAGCCCCAATGTCATGAATCAAATCAGCGAATCACAACAAGCCATCCTACAACTAAAATAAAGAATCCGGACGAAAGATTAACGCGAATTCAAAATTGTTTGGAGCATTCTATAACAGGCTTATCCGCGTTATCGGTATCATCTATATCCACGAACAATTAGAAAGGATAACTCATTTGATTACATTTGCAGAACGGTTACAAAAACTGCCGCCCTATCTGTTTGTAGATTTACGCCAGAAAATGGCAGCGGCGAAAGCGAGAGGTGTCGACGTAATTAGCCTCGGCATCGGCGACCCGGATATACCGACACCGGACCCAATCGTTGAGACACTTTGCGACGCAATTCAGAATTCGTTGGACCCGGATAGACACCGCTACGGTTGTGACAATCCTGTCGCGGATTTTCCACAAAGTGTCTGTGACTTCTATCAACGCCGCTACGGCGTTTGCCTCTCTGATACTCAGGTGGCGATAACACTCGGCAGTAAAGATGCCATTGTAAAAATGGCGTTGGGGATACTCAACCCTGGTGACATCGGCATCGCAGCAAGCCCCGGCTATCCTACCTATAACATTGGACACGTCTTTGCTAGTGCGACAACTTACTATGCCCCTTTGTTACGCGTAAACAATTTTCACGTTGATTTTGATGCAATTCCCGACGACATCAAACGTCTTGCTAAAGTTTTGTGGATTAACTACCCGAATAATCCAACGACGGCGACAGCTGAACTTGATTTTTTTCAGCGCGCAGTCGCGTTTGGACGCGAAAATAGTATCTTGATTGCACACGATAACGCTTATAGCGAAAATACCTACGACGGTTATCGCTCCCCAAGCATCTTGCAGATAGAAGGCGCTGATGAAGTTGCCGTTGAATTCTTTTCGTTGAGTAAAGCATTCAATATGACAGGGTGGCGATTGGGGTTTGTCGCCGGCAATTCAACAGCGGTTGAAGCTGTCAACACAGTGAAAGATAATATTGATAACGGTTCACTTCGCGCACTTCAATTCGCAGGGGCCAAAGCCCTTTCAATGGCCGACGAAATTACTCCAACACTGAATAAAATCTACCAAAAACGCCGGAATATGGTAGTCGACGCATTCGCACAGAGCGGATGGACAGTTGAAAAGCCGAAAGCAACAATCTATGTTTGGGCCCCTGTTCCGCCCCGGTTTAACAACTCCAGTCGTGACTTCGCTACAGCACTCCTTGAAAAAGCAGGTGTTGTTGTCACACCCGGACTCGGCTACGGGCAGTGGAGTGAAGGTTATTTTCGTATCTCTCTGACTTACCCTGACTTGGTAATTTCAGAAGCAGTTAGCAGAATTCAAGATTTTTCGTAAATTAGAATCCCGGAGAAGATGTCTGGGAAAGGATTAACATTCGCTCAGACTCCTTGAACATCGCCAGAAAAATGCAAAATTGTCGTGTGTGGAAAAACCTTTTGACTAAGCTGTTGATACAAGTCGTGCTGTTGACAACGGTAGCTGGAACAAGCATCGCTCAGATGAAAACCTACACTGTTGCAGATGGGCTTGTGGCCCCCGTTGTTCCAATCATTTTTCAAGATAGCCGGGGGACGCTCTGGTTTGGTTCGGACCGGGGCGGCGTGAATCGTTTTGATAGCAAAGAGCAGGAGTTTGTCCCTTTCACTGTAGACGCTGAGAATGTCGCCCCGGAGGCACTGCTCGGTACGACACTACGCATCGTTGAGGATAAATGGGGACATATCTGGTTTCTTACCCAGCTGCCGTCAGAAAGAGAGGGGCGCGTCAGTCAGTTTGATGGGAACTCAATTCAATACATTGGCACTGGAAATGCACTCCTCGTTGACAGAAAAGGCGATGTCTGGGTAGCGAACCATGATATTACGGGAGCGCGTCTAATCAAATATACGACATCGGGGGTGCAGCGCCCCGTAAAATCTCAAACCTTCGCGATTGCAGACAGGAATATAGGGCCTAGTTTACAAAATGCTACCGCAAACGCAGATACCGCAGACTGGAGAATAGAAATTATCTTTGAAAGTCAAGAGGGTATTCTCTGGTTGGGTGGTAGTGACGGAGAAAAAGGGTTAATTCTAAGTTTTCAACCGGAATCCGGGGCGAAAAAAGCAAAATTTACGATGTTATCGCAACATCTCCTTGAAGGAAGCAGCCTGAACTCGCACATTCAGTATGCAGACACAATTCGCACCATAATCCAAGACGTAGAAGGCACCTTCTGGTTCGGTGGCCACGACTTCCTACTAGAGTTTAATGGCAACACGATCATTCGAAGAACCCCAGCACTCTGGTCATATGGCGGGAGACAAAGACGTTCCTCGCGGCGCAGAACCAGAAATCGCCCCTTCGATTTGAATCAAAAAGTCTCACTCCGGAACGACTCAAAAGGAACAATTTGGATTAGCCAGAAGAATAACACTAGGTACAACTTAAAACGATGGGACGGGTTTGACCTTTTGCCTCTTAGAACTAGTACACTTGGTGAACCGAATATATCACAGTATCTGCGCGGTTTCTTTGAAATTGAGGATAAATCAGGAAATTTTTGGTTCTCCAGCAATCGAGGCGCGTATAGATACGATGCCAACTTAATAGAAGAAACGTCATACCGCGTCAATGATGGACTTGGAAGCAATCATATTAAAACAATTTTTGAGGCAATGGATGGAACTTTGTGGTTTGGGCACGATAACGGCGTAACGGTATTCAACCCGAGAGCCGCTATGGTGAATTACACAACGCGTTTAGCAGGGGGAATTGGCAGCGTTAGACTTATATATGAAGACCTTCACGAACGATTCTGGTTTAGTATCCCGGGGGGAGTTGCTCTGTACGATGGAAAAGAACTGCAGGAGCATGAACTCACGGTAGAAACGGAAGAACAACGACAGAGAACCTTTGCAAATCGGCGAGGCCCGCGGCGGGGTAGAACAAGGAGACGGACGGAAATTGTTAAAATTTTTGAAGTCGGAGCTCAAGTCTGGTTTGTCAACAGCCCTGTCCAACGTTTAAATACAATGCGATACACGCTCTTCCGATATGCCAACGGCAAATTCGATCAGATTTCACTCAATGTTGAAACAGAAACGGGACCAGGTGGCGAAAAACTCCATAAGCATCTTGATGTCTTAGTTTCTAAAGGGGAGCACCCTTGGATAGCTTTAGGAGGATGGCTATTCAAACCGGATGCAACCGGGTTATGGTGGTTATCCAGAAAAATCTTCACCCAGATTCCGTTCGGGCGAACTGAGAAAATGCGGCATGCAACCTCGGCAATTACAGCACTTCATAAAGATACCCAAGGGCGGTTATGGTGGCATCTGGAAAATGGTGAAGTTCGCCGTTACCCGCTTTCACGAGATGATTTATTAAGTGAAATCTCAAGCTTCCGCAGACAGCATCGCCGGTTGGCCCGAATTGAACCAGAAATTCTTCCGATTGACAGTGTCGTTCCGGTTCCCGGAAGTAGAGATGAACGTGTCAAATGGTTCTTTAGCGTCGCCACCGGGAAATTAACAAGGTGGTTCGATACATTTGTGGCGGATACGCCTGTTTCTGTACAAAAACGCGTCGTAAAAGGCGCCAAAGATGCTGAAATCACGGAACTCCAAGGCAGATCGGGTTCCCCGCCCATCGCGATATGGGAAAGTCCACCTTCTCAAGAATCTCAGCAAAGAATTATCTTCGTTTTTAAAGATAATCTGAGTACATACACGCTTGAGAATTTACAAAGCGCACCGACAATCACAAATATTGATATTGCTCCTGTTAACGCCACACTGACGTCTACGACAGGGGTACTGTGGTTGGCCACATCACGTGGGGCGGTGAGCTACGATGGAACATCGCTCACAACTTATTCAACCAAAGAAGATGGGTTTCTTGTAGACGACATTCGCGATGTGAAAGAAGATAGTCTAGGAAATATCTGGTTTGCCACGTGGGGAGGTGGCGTCATCCGATATGATGGTGAAACCTTCTATGCGATGACAACTAAAGATGGTCTCAAGCATAACAATGTCTCGCAACTTCATGAATCCAGGACAAAACAGATATGGTTTGCTACAGAGGGCGGCATCACGCAATATACGCCCAAATACGGTGGACTTCCATTTTGCCGCTTAACGTCAATAGCCACCGACGATAGTTATATTCAACTCCCATCAGGAATCGTAAATCTACCGGCCAGGCCTCGAGATATCGCTATCGATTTTCAAGGTATCAGTCCGCTTCGCAAACCGCTGAATTATCAATTTAAGTTAATGGGGCTTGACACAAATAGATGGGAAGAAATTTTCTCAAAGATGGGTGGAGAACAGCATTCCTCGGAGCGCATAAAAGGAAACTCTGTTAGATATCCCACCAAAAGAAAACCCGGGCAGGTTAAATATAAAGCGCTGAAACCCGGTACATATACGTTTCTGATTAAGGCGTATAGGGAAGGCTCGCCCTATACACAACCTCCCGCCGCTTTAAATTTTACAATTCCACATCCCTTTTGGACGCGTTGGCGGCGTTACCTCCCAACGTTCTTGTTTGTAACAGCAGTTGTGACATTATTGGGCCGACTTATCGTAAACAGAAGACAGACAATGCAGCTACGTGCAGACATGCAGCAGCAGGAAGCCGCGGAAGTAGCCCGGATGCGTTCGGAACTGGAAGAAGCGAGAAACATCCAAACAGGGTTGTTGCCAGTAGTCGCGCCGGTTACGGAAGATTTTGACATGGCAGGCTTCTCTATGCCTGCTACGCAAGTTGGTGGGGATTTCTACGATTATTTGACTGTCGCCAACGGAAATCCTGCAATTGCGATTGCCGATGCAGCGGGAAAAGGGTTACGAGGCGCGATGAACGCTGTCCTAACGAATGGAATGTTGCATGAAGTCGCACGCTTCAAAGCAGAGGCAGATGTAATTTTGAGCGAGTTGAATGCGGGCTTAGCCCCACGTTTGTACGGCCCAAGTTTCATCGCCCTCAATCTCGCCATACTTGATGAATCCAAGAAACAGATTCATTACGCAAATGCCGGGCAACCTTACCCAATCCTGAAACGAGGCACTAACAAGCATGTTGCCGATGCTGAAAAAGGGGCCATTCTTGAAATAGAAAGTAGTGACTTACCACTTGGTAGTATGAAAAAGGCACGCTATGAATCAGTTACCTATACGTTAGCGGAGGGCGATACGCTTCTCTTTTTTACCGATGGCGTTATTGAGGCGTTGAATACGGATGAAGAGATGTATGGTACTGAACGGTTAAAAGAACTAATTGCCAATATTCCGCAGCATCTCAGTGCTGAAGCGTTTATTCACCACATCGTTGAAGACGTAAACAATTTTATTGACGTGGCGGAGCAATACGATGACTTAACACTCGTTGTTATCAAATGCCTTAAGTAGTTCGTGTGATTTCATTAACAAGCATGTTGCTGACTCCCTTGAAACGCCTCATGGTTTCCTTGATGTTAACGCACCTATGGCTACGTGACACCGGGCCCCAATTACCGATTCCCAACGGGTACTCAACTTTTCCAGATTGCCATCACTCATTCCGAAAATCTAGCACGGTTTGGCGATACCCTTCAGGAATGCCGATATCAAATCGTCTTCCTTTGACAAGATAGCCGGTAAAACCTTCCACTTTCCGTAATTCGTCCAGACAGGAGGTTAACTGGAATTCGCCGTGTTCCCGCAGATTATGGGTAATATTCTGTTCAAGGAAGGTAAATATTTGCGGTGTTAAGACATAAATACCGAATACTGTCAGAAATCGGTTAGTGTCCATACCATCAACGTGTAGATTCTCCGTAGCGTACGCCGGGTCTGGTTTTTCATAGAACTCCGTTACCGAAAGTAGCTCGTTCTGTTCTTGCCAGTTCCCCGTAACACATCCGAAATTTGATAGTTCTTCAATTGATGTTACTTTCAATCCTACCACGCTGTGATTTACGCGTTCGTATGCTTCCGTAACTTGTTTTGCACAGGAGCTTCCCTGTTCAGAACCATAGAGATGGTCACCAAGCATGAGAAGGAAGGGTTCATTACCTACCCAATCGCGTGCACAGTAAACTGCATGCCCAAATCCATCTTGAATGTCTTGCGTAATGAATGAGACGCGGCTTCCTAATTCCATTAAATAATCGCAATATGCCTTATTTTCTTTGCTGAGTTTGTTAAAATGTTCGATAGGCGGTGGGGTTTTGAAAAAGGATTCAAACAGTTCTGTGTCGCCCGGCTGTACGATAAGGCAGACTTCCTCAATCCCGGCGTCGATTACCTCTTCGACAATCGCCATAATGGCTGGTTTGGCGCGCCCGGACCGGTCAATCACAGGAAAAAGTTCTTTTTTAATCGCTTTTGATGCAGGAAATAGGCGGGTGCCAAACCCGGCTGCGGGAATAACCGCTTTGCGAACGTGCCTGCCTGCCTCAATAACGAGTTTCAGACAAGACATTCCCAAATCGCGTTCAATCATTTCAATAACCTTGCCTTGGCTTTCTTTATCTTTGACAATGAATTGTGCGGAACCGTCGCCTTGTGAACCAACCCCTTTTCCGCCCCAGAGATAAGGTTGAATGGGCGGATAATTGAGAACTTCGTGCAAGGTAGGTGCGGTTAATTGTGAGGGACAGGCGGGGATAAGATGTTTATCAAATTCGTTTTGGGCGCGTTTCATCAATGCTCCGACAGCCTGAGCGTCACCACGGCGGAGTGCTTCGTAAGCAGCTTTCGTAATTTCAGCGCTGAGGGTTCCAAGATAGTACTGTACATTTTTCTGAAGTTCGTTTTCGGCAAAGGGAAAACAGTGGTTTAGCTGATTCAATATAAGGCGAGTATCCTTCCCTTCCCCTAAATCAGCAATCACAAGGTACATATTTTTCGGTACATTAAATTCGCGGACATCGACGCGGTCCCCATCAAATGTCATCAAGATAGGGTGCATGTATGCACACCCTTGGTCCATCCTACCACAGCGTGAGGGTGTGGTGGTTTCGCCCCGATATGCATATTCCATCTCGCCGCGCGTTGTCATCTTCAAGTCATAGATTCGATTAAAGGCGCGCGCTACCAGAACACAGATGGCAGCACTGGAAGATAACCCTTTTTTTACGGGTAAATCTGTGAGGTAATTGTCAATTTCAAGCCCTTGGACTCGGTAGTTGGTGAGAATCTGATATGCCACGCCGGCGGCGTAACTGAAAAAACTCCCTTTCTCTGCTTCAGCGAGAAGCGCCTCAGGTTGCATTGGCAGCGTATAGGGGCCGTATCGATTTCCATCGCTTAAGCAAGTTCTGAGAATAAAACGAGTTGGATGCGGCTGCACCTCTGCGTATACACCTTGGTTCGTGCTTGTAATTAAGGTGTAGCCTTTTTCAATCTCTGCATTATTTAGACGGTAGCGTGCTGCCCAATCGCTGTGTTCACCGAAGAGGCAGATTCGCCCGGGGACAAAAAGTTTCATGGTTCCTCCAATTCGTATCCTGGGGATTCGTCTTTTCCGATCTCCTTCAGCTTGATAGTTTTCTCTGCCCATTGACACCGGCGTATCCATGTCTGTGCCTGCATAACAGTTCCTAACGGGAGTGTTTCCTTCATGGCGATTTCCAAAAAGGCTTTTTTGGAAACTTTGTAACGCTGGGTAACGCTCGCTTCGCTAGCTTGAAACGCTAGTCGATATGCATTAATTCCTGTTAACCTTTGGGCTTCTACCAAAAGTTGTGGGGCTATCATTTCCAGCTCCTTGCGCCCTATTACGACAGCATGCTGGAGATATCGGTTGCTGATGTCCCATGCCTCCTCTTTATGAAGGAGCTCCGCTGCCAAGAAATAGGCTAACCACTCATCTGGTACCGCTTGTTGACAAACGAATAAATATGCCATCTTTTCAGCAGTGCTGTTAGATTCAATCAGTGCAACGCGAAGCAGTTCGGGTAAGGAAACCTTATCGCCAGAAATAACTTTTACTGACGGATAGGAGAGCGCAGCAAGCCGCTTGATAGCATTATTCTGAAGAGTTCCATGCTTCAAGGCAAGCGCGCCCTGCCGATTTAGCATTGTGTACGTTCTCCGTGCCTCTTCATACTCATCCCTCAGCCAGTGGATATCTCCTTTCAGCTGCCTTGCTTCTGTAGCAAACCTCGCATTCTCTTCAGTTATCAGGTGATTTGCAAGGGATAACGCCCGTTCATAGTCCTTCATCCGATATACGCTGAACATAAGGCCACGTAAATCCCGTAAATTTTTTGTATCCGGCTTAATTGGCAATTCCTTGTCGTTAAGCGTTCCTTCCGGAGAACCAGGACCGGGCTCAAAAGAGAGTATCCGTTCAAACGTTTTCGTCGCATTCGCGAAATCTTTTCGAAAGTATGACTGCCAAGCGGTATTTCGTAATTCTGCGATTTCATGCGCACACGTTTGCTCAAAGATACTTCCGCGCTTTAACCTGTCTTTCGCGTAAGCCAACGCTGCATTCGACACTGGAACGTTCTTTAGAAATTCAAGCCATTCAGCCTCTAGGGCGCCTAAGTCTTTTCCCTGGGATGTACGCCCGTAATATTTCTCAAAATGGCCGAATGGAAAAACCCGTTTGAATTTTTCTATCCCGTAGGTATCAACAAGGAAGCGTACAAAGGAGCCTGCAAGTAGGTAGCTGCGGGCACCCGCATGCCCCCAAAACCCAATACCCATGATTGCCGAAAGCGAAGGTGCCATCTCCAATTGATGCATCGCTTTTGCCCATTGGTGGCCTGTCAGTTTTCCCTCATCCCAATCTGCTGCCACGGCAATGCCTTCATGAAGCCCTATCTTGAGGCTCACCTTCACCGGTGACCAGGGGACAGTGAACACGTGTGCTAATTCATGTTTTAACACCGGGTGGGGGAAGCCCTGTGCGTGAATATGGAACCCGTGCCCAAACGGATCCTCAACAGATGTATAGTATGCTCCAATTAACTGCTTTTTTTGGTCCGGGGAAGCATATATATAGGCGCGCACCTTGTCCTGTAGGGAGTCACCTAAATAGTCGGTTAATTCGGAATATTGAAATTCACAGTCCGCAGCAATGAGCGCGATATCGTTTTCAAGGGTTGTGTCATAATAGATTTCAAAGTGTTCGGTTTCATGGAAACCACCAAGTTTTCGCTCAATATCTCCTCGTGTTGGGCGAATTCCCAAGGTTCCAGCGCTGAAATAGGCACCCAGCGTAACGAAAGCTAGCAGGTAAACCCCGATTTGCCCAGTTTTCCGAAATTGTAAAAGGTTACGCCATCTGAATTGCGGCATCAATGCTGTCTTCCGGCTAATTTCACAATTGACAGCAGCGAGCGTTAAAAATAACAAAGCTCCTAACAACGTGAACGTTCGCGCAATGAGCAAGGTAGGGGTTATAGCAATCTGTTCGTCGTAAATCGGCCCCGGGAAATAGCCGAACGTCGCATGATACGCAAACACAGGTGGATGAAACACGACGTTAATCACTAACGGAACGAATGTGAGAAAAATGTACCCCACGTAGGTGGTGTATGCTTTCCACCGCTGCTGAAAATATACCCCAAGGAAAATACCGGCGGCACTCGAATACAGACAACTAATTCCGGGCAGTAACCCGAAAAATAGCAATCCATCACTAATATCGCAGTTCTGAACGCGAAACGCATTGAGAAGAATAATCCCTAACGGTGCCATCAGCAGGACAATATTGATGCGCAGTGCCAGCCAAAATGAACGCAGCACGACGCGATTTGATGAACCTGTCAAGCCCCCCGGGTCACGTTTTATCTCTCGTAGCGTTGTTATTGCCATAAACGCACCGACAAATGAAATTGCAAGTGCTATGATAGCACTGTACTCATAGCCGAGGATGTTAAAGAGGGGCACGTTCGCCAAGAGCAGCGCCAGGACGCTGAATCCGATTAACCAGAACCAAAAAACGAAGGTTTTATGCATGATGTATTCGGAGTTACCTAACGAAAAACTTTTATGCCGATTTTCCGTTTAAGCGCGGTTCTTAGGGTTAGAAATCGAATCGCATCGTTATATTCGGTTAGCCCAAAATACCTTTTCATTCTGAATCAAGTCACACCAATCTTTAATAAGAGTGATTATATTATTTTACAGTGTACCACGAAACTTGTCAACCTACTTTCAAGGTTCATCAGAGTCATTCAGTTTTAAGAAATTGTCAGATTTATGGTGCTAAATTTAACCGAAACTTAGTTGACATACCTTGCATATTTCTGATAAAATGTAGGTATGTTGCTTGCTACCTTAGCGCGGGAAAAGGGCACATATCCCCCTTTATCCTTTCTAAACAGACAGAATTGGACAAATTCAATATACCCTGCTCAACTCGGTTGAATCCCTAAACTTGAGTTGGACACAACGCCGAGATTCTGAACTCAAATAACCTAATTTGATTCCTTGGGAGGAGGAACCGCATGAAATTACTCGTCACGGGAGGAGCAGGATTTATCGGTACGAATTTCATCCGGTACTGGTTGCGCCGCTATCCGGATGACACGATTGTTAACCTTGACCGGCTCACATACGCGGGAAATCTATCGAATCTTACGGACATAGTAGAACGTTATTCCGAGCGTTACTGCTTCGCACATGGAGACATTCTGGATGCAGTATTTATTGAAGATGTGTTGAAAACCCACCGCCCGGATGTCATCGTCAATTTTGCGGCTGAGTCCCATAATAGCCGTGCGATTCTACAACCGCAACGTTTTTTTCAAACAAACGTCATCGGCACACAGATATTATTAGATGCTGCCCGAAAATACAGCGTGCATCGCTTCCACCATATCTCAACTTGTGAAGTCTATGGTGAGCTGCCATTAGAATCACCCGATGCCTTTACCGAAACTGCCCCTTACCGCCCTCAGACACCTTACAATGCATCAAAAGCAGCGGCTGAACATCTCGTAAATGCCTACTTCCACAGTTTCGGGGTACCTATAACGATTTCTAACTGCTCTAATAACTATGGCCCCTATCAGCATCCGGAAAAATTGATTCCGCTTTTTACGACGAACGCGATACAAGACAAACCGCTCACGCTCTATCAAAGCAGTCATAACCGGCGAGAATGGCTGCATGTACAAGATCATTGCGATGCTATTGCATTAGTTATTCACAACGGAAAAGCGGGGGAGACTTATAATATCGGTAGTGGTGTGGAAAAAAGCATTGAAGAGATTACCGATTTTATCTTACAAACCGTCAACAAATCTAAGGGGCTAAAGATGTACGTTCCCGACAGGCCGGCACACGATTGCCGGTATCTTTTGGATTCGGAAAAAATTCGTCGGAGTTTAGGATGGAAGCCCACGATTGATTTTGAATACGGGCTGCGGCAGACGATTCAGTGGTATCTCAAAAACCGCGAATGGTGGGAAACAATTCAACGGAAAACAGATAAAACGTCAATTCAAGAAGATAAATGGGGAGATTTACACGAGTAGATACGTTTTTGTAGGACAGGCGTTCTTGCATAACTCTATAAAGAGAGGAGATTCCATGAAACTCACAGATGAGCAGTTAGAAGCCTGGAAACGTGACGGGGCGCTTGTTGTGCCGAACGTTTTCCTGCCTGAAATTATCTCCGCGGCATTGGTGGCAATTGAACGAAATGCCTATGATGGGTTAACCTATGCGGAATATCGCGATAAATGGGAGGAGCAACCTAGGGAACTCAAACAGGCGTACGAAAAGGTTAATCCGATGCAACGGCTTGCCGCTCCTTTTGGGAAAGTACTGCATTTTCCAACGGGACTTGAGGCAGTCGATAAGCTATTAGAAAACCGTACCTATTTAGCAATTGCACGGCAGTTGTTAAATACTGATGAAATTCGGCTCGGTTATGGGCAAATTTTCGTTCGCAAGGGGCTGACGGACACTCGCTATAGTGAGCATCCTTGGCAAGGGTATCATATTGATAATGCCACAAACTCACCTTTGCCCCCGCATAGCGTGCTTGGATGGGATATCACTTCCACCGCGCTGACAATGCCGACTGGTGTCAGACAACCAGGCCAGTGCCCGGATAGGCGAGCCTGCAATACATGAAATTCGTAACGCAAACCACGCCTGAAGTGCGTTGTGTACTTGGGTGGCCTCCCCCGGGCGATAGCTACTATACAGGAGTGACATTGGGCCGTCTCGCCGATGCATATCCGGGGATTAACCTGGCGCCTTACATAAAATCAGTTTGAATCTCATGGCGCAAATTACCCTCAAAAGCGGCACGCCACGCGCGAATTGGGTTATCATGAGATATTTCTCTTTATTTCCTAATCTTCTTCCTATCCCGTCACCGCCCCTTCAGATGCGGATGAAACCGAATTCGCGTATTTTGCCATGACTCCCCGGGTGTAGCGTGGCTGAGGAGCACTCCACTTCTGCAGCCGTTCCTGAATTTCGGCCTGGGTGAGTTCAACGTCAAGCGTCCGGTTTTCGACATCAATGACGACACTATCTCCCTCTTCAAGAATAGCAATCGGTCCACCCTTAGCGGCTTCTGGCGCGACGTGGCAAATCATGAATCCGTGTGTTGCTCCGGAGAATCTGCCGTCGGTTAACAGCGCAACATCTTCACTAAGCTCTGCCCCTACGATTGCGGCCGTGACGCCGAGCATCTCCCGCATGCCGGGGCCGCCAGTAGGCCCTTCGTAACGGATAGCGACAACATCACCGGGCTTAATTTCCCCACCTTTAATCGCCGCAAAGGTATCTTCTTCGCGTTCAAAGAGCCTCACTGGCCCGCGATGGACTTTCTTGTTCTGTCCTGCCAACTTGATAACACATCCATCCGGAGCAAGGTTCCCCCTGAGAATAGCAAATCCACCTGTCGGTTTGAGTGGTGCATCTATTGGCAATACAACCCGTTGCTTCTCGGTTTCTATTGCATTATTTGCTTCTTCACCAACGGTTTTGCCGGTAACTGTGAGTTCATCGGTGTGTAGCAAACCGGCTTCTGCGAGCCGTTTCGCGAGCAATTGAATTCCGCCTGCCTGATAGAGTTCTGTTGCAACAAATTGCCCGCCGGGCTTGAGGTCAGCTAACACAGGCGTCTTTTGACTAATTGCGTGAAAATCTTCAAGATTCAATGGAACCTGTGCTTCGTGCGCAATTGCAAGCAGGTGCAGAATACCGTTGGTAGAACCGCCAGTCGCTGCAACGGACGTGATTGCATTTTCAAGTGATTTGCGCGTAATAATCTGACTTGGCCTCAAATCCGCTGCAAGGATATCCATGATGAGTTCCCCTGCTTTATAGGCAACATCATCCTTATCTGCTGCAACAGCCGGTACACTCCCACTCCCCATTGGGGCAATCCCCAACATTTCGACGGCTGTTGCCATTGTATTCGCGGTAAATTGCCCCCCACAGGCCCCGGGCCCCGGACAGCCTTTGCTAATCAAGTCATCAAGTTCCTCAACGGTTATGGTACCTTCAGCGTGCTGCCCAACAGCTTCAAACACGTCTTGGATTGTGACATTTCGCCCTTGGAAATTGCCTGGCATAATAGAACCGCCATAAAGTGTCAATGATGGTATATCCAAACGTGCTAATGCCATCACAGTACCGGGGACGGTTTTATCACATCCACAGAGCGTGACAACGGCATCAAACATGTTGCCGATAGAAACCAGTTCAATTGAATCTGCGATAATTTCCCGGCTGATTAGCGAAGTTTTCATTCCTTCGGTGCCCATCGTAATTCCATCGGATATGCTGACGGTGTTAAATTCAAGGGGGGTTCCCCCAGCGGCCCGAATTCCTTCTTTAACTTTTGCCGCAAGTCGCCTCAGATGAAAATTGCATGGCCCAATTTCTATCCAGGTATTAGCCACACCGATAATCGGTTTATCCAGTTCTTCGGGCGAGAGTCCACCGTCCCCGAACATGAGCATAGTCCTGGCGGCAGCGCGTTCCGGACCATCGGTAATCGCATAACTCCGGGGTTTGAGTTTATTTGACATTTTTCTCTTCTCCTAAAAAATTGCATTAAAAATCCTAAAGCCAGTTTCAGCAGATATTGCATCTGACTCTACAGCGAATGCTCCGATAATTTTGCCGAATAAAATTTAGGATTACTGCATGCCCAACCAGTTGCTCATCAGCCCTCCATATTTGGCGATGAGGCCCGCAAATACAACTGAAACCATGGACATCAGTTTAATTAAGATATTCAGCGAAGGGCCTGATGTATCTTTGAAAGGATCTCCGACGGTATCTCCAACGATAGTGGCTTTGTGCGCGTCAGAGTTTTTGCCGCCGTGTGCGCCTTGCTCAATAAATTTTTTGGCGTTATCCCATGCTCCACCTGCGTTTGCCATCATGATTGCTAAAACAAAACCTGTAGCGAGTCCACCTGCGAGTAATCCGAGAACACCGGCAACATTAAAAAGTAATCCGACGGCGACGGGTACAACAATAGCAATGAGCGATGGGAAGATCATTGCTCGTTGCGCGCCCAACGTTGAGATTTCAACGCATCGCGCGTAATCCGGCTTATCTTGGCGTTTCATAATGCCCGGTTTTTCGCGAAATTGGCGACGGACTTCCTCTACCATTGCCCCTGCTGCCCTGCCTACGGCTTTCATTGTCAAGGCACAAAAATAGAATGCCATGACTGCCCCGATGAACAGCCCGATGAGTACTTGTGGATTCATCAACGTAACGTTGTAGTATGCCATAAATTGGCTAATCGTAACCTTCACCGTATCAATACTGCCTTCTCCGGGAATGTTTAATGTTTCTACTCCGGCGAGGTGCTTTAATCCGTAACGCACCTCTTCCAAGTAAGCAGCCAGGAGCGCTAGTGCAGTCAGTGCTGCGGAGCCGATAGCGAACCCTTTGCCGGTTGCAGCGGTTGTGTTCCCGAGCGCATCAAGCTGATCGGTGCGTTGGCGGACACTCTCATCTAATTCTGCCATTTCAGCATTTCCGCCCGCGTTATCAGCAATGGGGCCATACGCATCCGTTGCAAGCGTAATGCCGAGAGTTGCGAGCATTCCGACGGCGGCGATGCCGACACCGTAAAGTCCCATTAGGGGTTCACTTGCCCCGCCGGGTAAGTAGTAGCTCACTGCAACTGCAGCGATAATTGTTACAACAGGGATTGCTGTCGATTCCATTCCGACTGCAATCCCTTCAATAATGACGGTTGCGGGCCCGGTTTTCGCTTGTGCAGCGATAGCGCGTGTAGGGGCATAATCGTGAGAGGTAAACACCTCCGTGACTTTTCCAATAATCAATCCAGCTACAAGTCCTGTGATAATGGCCCCCCAAACCTGCCATTTGTTAGGTAATTCGAGATACAGCAATACGGGAATGGATAGGATGGCGATGCCGAGTGCACTCCCATTAATCCCGAGGTTAAGCGAACCCATTAACTGTTTCATTGTTGCCCCTTCTCTGGTGCGCACCATGTAAATTCCAAGAATTGAGAGAATCACACCGATACCGGCAATAATCATGGGTGCAGAGAGGTATTTGAGTTGAAGGGCAAGGTTTCCGTGTTCTCGGGCGGAGGCGGCGGCGACACCAAGCGCGGCCGTTGCGAGAATAGAGCCGGCATACGATTCATACAAATCTGCGCCCATACCGGCGACATCCCCAACGTTGTCGCCGACATTATCGGCAATGACGGCTGGATTCCTTGCATCATCCTCTGGAATTCCGGCCTCAACCTTTCCGACGAGGTCAGCGCCAACATCTGCGGCTTTTGTATAGATTCCCCCGCCGACGCGTGCGAAGAGTGCCTGCATTGAAGCCCCCATTCCGAAACTCAACATAATGACGGTAATTTCCGGCAATGGGTTCGCTGCCAAAAACCCAGGAAACACTTTTGGAAACAGATAGTAGAGAATCAAAAACCATCCGGTAATGTCAAGCAAGGCGAAGCCGACAACTATGAGTCCCATGACTGCGCCGGCACGAAAAGCGACCTTTAAACCGGCGTTGAGCCCTTGCATAGCGGCACTCGTCGTCCGGGCGGAAGCATTCGTCGCGGTTTTCATTCCCAAGAACCCGCACAAGCCTGAGAAAAATCCGCCGGTGAGAAAAGCGAACGGAATCACCTGGTTTTGTGCTTTTAACACAAATGCCATAAAGAGAAAAATAAGGCAAAGGACGACAAAAACGATGCTAACTATCTTATATTGTTGTCTTAGATATGCCATTGCCCCTTCGCGTACAGATTGCGCAATCTCGCGCATCGTGTCGTTCCCTTCATCCTGCTTCATGACTGAACGGTAAAAGTAGAACGCAAATCCCAAAGCAATCAGCGCGCCGATAGGGGCAATCCACCATGCTGTTGGCACGTTAGGGAGCGCTGTTCCTTGGGCGAAAGCGACATCAACCGCACCTATGGTAAATAACAGGACTAGGACGTTTTTGAATAGATGGTGTTTTAAGCAGTCCATTTTTCCCTGCCACGCGCAGGCATTCACGTTGATTTCGTATATCAAATTTTTACTCCTCTTTTGTTTTTTTTAGAAAATCCAGGCACTCACCGACAAGATAGAGTGAACCTGTGACACAGATTAAATCTTCTAATGACGCAGCGGATAAGGCAGATGTTAAAGCGTTGCGGGGTGTAAGACAAACTGAGATTTCTTCACACAGTTCACACCAGGTTTCCTGTATCTGATAGGCGGACATCACCCTCGGATTATCAGATACTTCGGTGAGGATAACAGCATCCGCATTTTGGCAAAGGAGCTCGCCAATTTCGCGAATTGCTTTATCCCGCATGAGACTAACGATGAAAATCAGTCGGTTGTACTGAAAGTTTCTGTGTATCTCTCGGCATAAAAGCCGCGCTGAGTCTGGTGAGTGTGCGCCATCCAGCATAACGCGTGGCGTGTGTTGCTGTGGTAGCGTCCTGGCTTGTTTTTTGTTAGGCACTGGTGCAGAAACCACTTGCATTCGGCCGGGCCATTCCACTTGAGCTGTTCCTCGATAGATATCGTCTCGTGTTAGGGAATATCCTATCTCTTTGAGGCACTCAATTGCCGCGATAGCAGTTGCAGCATTAATGCGTTGATACTCACCTAAGAGTGGAGTGGTGAGTTTCCGATAGATACCCGATTCCGCTTTCAGGTCAAATTGTTGTCCGGTAGGCACAAGCGTGCCGTGTGAGATTAAGTTCTCTGTTCCGTTTTCTATAGCGAACGGATAGGTGCCGATATCCATCTGTTGATGTCCACCTATTACTGGACGGTAATTATGAATTGTACCGGCCGGAACAATTGGCGCATTCCTCTCAGCTGCAACTCTGACAAGAACGGCTTGCGCTTCTGGCGGTTGTGGTGCTAAGGCGAGTGGACATCCGTCTTTAATGATTTCTGCCTTTTCTGTCGCTATTTCTGCATACGTTTCACCGAGTATCGCGGTGTGCTCCAGACTAATCGGTGTCATAACGGTTATCTCGGGTTTGACTATATTCGTTGCATCAAGTCTTCCTCCTAAACCCACCTCAATCACGGCAAAATCTGTTTTTCTATCTGCAAAGTAGCAGAATGCGAGTGCGGTATAGATTTCAAAAAAGGAGATTTTCCCGAATTCCGTATTGGAGACAGCGTCAATAGCTGGCTTGAGTTTCTGAATATAGTGTGCGATATCCGCTGCAGAAATCGGTATGTTGTCAATACGGCACCGTTCCCTTGGTGTGATGAGATGTGGGGATGTGAATAACCCGGTTTTATAGCCTGCACATCGCAAAATGGATGCAATAACTGCTGCTGTTGAACCTTTTCCTTTACTCCCTGCGATGTGGACAATTTTCAGCTGTTCTTGTGGATTTCCCAGCGATTCCAGTAGGTGTGAGATACGGTTCAGATTATAGCGTCGGGCTTGCCGCGAAAAATCAGGGCTTCTCTCGTAATCAATAAATTGGTTAATATAAGCGAGTGCTGCTTCGTAATCCATTATGGGGACAGGTATTCGTAAATCGGGAATTGCGCACACAATTCGGAGACTTTCGCTCGGATGCGCCGTTTGATGGATGCCCGCCTCCGATTTTCAAGCGTTTCGGCAATAAAATCAGCGATTTGGTACATTTCTAGTTCTGCCATTCCGCGCGTCGTCACCAGTGGTGTCCCGATGCGAATGCCGCTCGTCGTCCATGGTTTCCTTTTATCAAAAGGAATGCTGTTTTTATTTACAATAATCCCGGCATCTTCGAGATGATTGGCGGCCTGCCGCCCGCTTAATTTATCATATTTGGAAGTCAAATCAAGGAGCATGAGATGATTTTCTGTCCCGCTACTGACGAGGCGAAATCCGTTTTTTATTAGCCGCGTGGCGAGCGCCTTAGCATTTTTGACAATTTGTGCTTGATAGGTTTTAAAGGCGGGTTCGCTTGCTTCCTTAAACGCAACTGCTTTTGCAGCGATTGTGTGCAGAAAGGGCCCACCTTGCAAGCCTGGAAATATAGCCTTATCGATTTTTGCGGCGTGCTTCGCCTTGCACATCACGATTGCGCCGCGTGGGCCGCGAAGCGTCTTATGTGTTGTCGTCGTAATTACATCGCTATAAGGTGCAGGATTTGGATGCGCCTCCCCAGCAATGAGCCCCGCAATATGTGCGATGTCAGCAAGTAGATAGGCATCCACGGAATCTGCTATACGCCGCCACGCTTCAAAATCAAATTGGCGGGGATATGCTGTTGCGCCCACAACAATTAACTTGGGGCGATGCCGTTGGGCAATTCGCAATACTTCATTCAAGTCAATCTGCTCTGTCTCGGGATTAACCCCGTACGTCACGACGTTATAATATCGCCCCGAAAAATTGACTGCATCTCCATGGCTCAGATGCCCACCATGTCCAAGCGACATCGCCAAGATAGTATCCCCTGGCTCAAGTAGGGCATAGTAAACCGCCATGTTTGCTTGTGTACCCGCGTGCGGCTGTACATTGACGTGTTCAACGTCAAAAAGCGCTTTTGCCCGTTCAATTGCGAGGCATTCAATCTCATCCATAAACTCGCAGCCGTTATAGTAACGTTCGCCGGGGTAGCCCTCGGCATATTTGTTTCCGAGAATGCTGCCCTGAATTTCCATGACAGCCCTGCTCGCGTAATTCTCTGACGGAATTAACATCAATGTACTTTGCTGGCGTGTGAGCTCTTTCCCCAGAATCTTAACGACTTTTGTGTCTGCTTCGGTTAATAATTTATTCATGTTTTCCCCCTTACTCGCATTCGCGAAAACCAAATTTTAACACAAATTCTCGAAAATTGCAAAAAAAATATCATGTATTCAATTTTCGTGGGGTTTCATTTTATCCGGGCAAAGTTCAGGCCAGGCGGATTTTCCAAACATCAAATTTGAGTTGACTTAATCTCACGGGGCTTGCTAAATTAACAGCAATTCCTTTCCGTGAAAAAAGCGAGGTTCTTAAATCTTGAAAACCCTTCTTGCTCATCTGTTTAAACAAAAAACTTGGAATAAAAAATACATCTTACTCCCTTTGTTACTCTTTGTCTGGAGTTGTGATTCACAGAATAACCAGGGGGCGTCCCCTAGTCCTGATGCTTCGATAGGGCAAAAATCGCCACTTCCGCCTGAAACCGCTATGCCGAGTCCTAGCGCTGAGGATTGGCACATGTTTATGTACGATTTAGATTTCTCTGGTAGAAGCCCCGACAAAACTCTCATACCGCCATTGAAGCTACTCTGGAAATTTAAGACGGGTGGCCCTCTCCATGCTTCACCAGTGGTTACAAATGGTACGCTTTATATCGGTTCAACCGATGGAAAGTTATACGCTTTAGATGCAAAGAAGTGGGATATAAAATGGTTCTTCGATGCCCAGAGTTCTATCCGAAATTCCGCCTCGGTACTCGGTAAGTATGTCTATGTCAATACACGGGATAACAGGTGCTACGCCCTGAATGCAGACACAGGCGAAAAGGTATGGGAGTTTAAATCCAAAGGCTGGATGGATTCTGCTCCTATTGTTGCCGATGGTAACGTCTATATCGGCGCGTTTCCATCAAAAATTTATCAACTGAACGCGAGAACGGGTACGGTTGAGAAAATGCGCGAACGCACTATCCGAATTCGCGGTATTGAATATGGGTGTGCAAACGGAGAATTCCGCCCCATTGCGCCGCTCCACAGCGCAAAAATGTGGCGAGAAGCCACGGCTGGTAGCGACAGTTACCCTGTTACCGTGAACGGTTTCGTCTATATTGGCGCGCGCAATGGGCAAATTCACGCTTTTGATGAGGCATCAAAACGTGAGATTTGGGGATATCAACTCGCCGGTTTTATTGATACCGCACCAGCTATCTCCGATGGCATTCTCTATGTTGCTTCCGGTGATGGCGCTGTCTACGCATTTGGAAACGCAACTTCAGAAACGCCATCTGAAGAATATGTCAATGGACATCACCAGGTAAAGGCCACGCGAAATCAGGGAATAGTTGTGCATGATAATGCCCCCGTTTTCGCAGAAAAAAATGATGCTCAGCAAAATAACAACCCTTTTTTACATCTCAACGACGGCGTTGTCTTGCCAATTGTGCAAACCGAAGATGATGCGTATCAGCTCGAACTCCCGAATGGAAAACGTGGGTGGATGGACAAATTCACTTTCGGGCAATTTGAGGATACAGCGGGCATATCGTTCAATACCAATTTCTGTGGAAAACGCAGAACACTACAATTGATTGAAGGCGCAGAATTCCCGAGATGGAGTCCCAATGGAGAATTCATTGCTATGCTGAAAAGAACGGATTTACGGGGGAGATATTGGCACGCCAGCGAGCTATTGATTATGGATAAAGAGGCAAAACAGGCACGAAAGTTTAATGTTGGACAATCTATTGGCGTCCCTAATCAACCGATACCACGCGTCTACAACCCCTATCTTTCGTGGTCCCTGGATAGTCGCTTACTAGCTTACGAGGCAGACGAAGCGGGGGAGCGTAACATCTATACTGTGAATTGGAAGCTGGGGCATATCAAAAAGTTAATTCAAGGGGAGGCACCCTCTTGGGCACCTACATCCAACAGGTTGGTATTTAGACGACGCGAAAAGGGATTGGATGTCGTTTGCCGAATCAACAGCGATGCAAGTGGGCTACAGACAATTGCCAGAGTGCCGTTTGAACGCAGACAGCGTGCCGACTCCTATTTACTTCCCCCGTCTTGGGCACCGGACGGCACACGTATCGCGTTTCGTGTCAACACCTCAAAATATGTGGCCATTCGGATTCAAGACGTGGAGGGACGGCGTTTAAAAGAAATACAAACGCAGCATCAACATGTTGCCCAAATCCATTGGGCAGCGGATGGAAGACATTTAGCTTATGTCCTGTCGGGGAGTAACCGTCTAGAGCAATTCATTGATAAGCAGCTTCATTTAGCCGATGCTACCTCAACTCCAACACGCTCCCAAATTCTCCTGCATACCTCACCCGCATGGGCGCCAGACGGAAAACGGTTGGCGTATTTGGAACGAGAAGATTGTGAGGGGCTCCGATGGAAGGTTTGGGTTTATGATTTGGAAAGCGGGCGCAAATTCCCGATTGCACGCACGCAGCAAAAAATTACATCTGTCGTCTGGATGCCGGATGGAAATCAGCTTTGTCTCTGGCAAACCTCAAGTTACTTCCGAGATAATGCCTACAAACCCGCCATAACAAAGGGATGGGTTGTGCCTCTAAGTATGCCTTAGCGCAATTTTAGTCTTGACAAATCAAATGTGTTATGTTAACTTATTATATATTAACAAAAATCTGAATCTGAAAAACAGAAAAATGGAGGATACCAGACTTGAACTGGTGACTTCTTGCATGCCATGCAAGTGCTCTCCCAACTGAGCTAATCCCCCACATGATGAATTATTTTAATTATATCACATCTCCTTGAAAAATTCAAGAAAAAATGTAATTTCTTAGGGAAATAAAATAATGATAACCAAAGCCCAAATTAACACAGAAAAAATGAAATTAAACACGCCGGTTAAAAATGAAACCGGCACGTCCATATTTTTTTCGCTTGCCCTCGCGCCTACAAACAGTGAACAGACACTTTTATTTACACGTGATTGTTGGTTGAATTAGAATGAAAATCCTCGGTATTGACACCTCAACCCCGATTGGGAGCGTTGCTTTAATAGAAAGCGGAAATTTAGTCGCTGAGCATACGCTGAATATCGTACAGGCACACGCCTCGAGATTAATGCCCGCCATTGACACCGTGCTAAAGTGGGGAAACATGACGGCAGCGGATTTAGATGGCTGTGCAGTCGGTATTGGCCCAGGCTCCTTTACTGGTATCCGAATCGGAGTGGCGACGATAAAATCGCTCTGCTATGCGCTTGATAAGCCGATTGTCGGCGTTTCAACCTTGGAAGCGATTGCCTATAACTTGCGGTGGAGCGAACGTATTATCTGCCCAATTCTTGATGCACGGCGCAATGAGATTTACGGCGCTGTTTTTCGCGGCGGAGCGGCGTGGAAACGCCTTAGTGAAGAACTGTGTCTCCCGGTTGAAGCGTTTTTAAAACACCTGACTGATATTCCAACCCAACCCACCATGAATCATGATTCGATGAAAATCTTCGTTGGTGATGGACTTGATAAATACGGAGAGGCAATCCGTGAAACACTCGGTAAGACGGCTCACTTCGCAGATGCAATTTTCAGTGTGCCGCGCGGCGCGTCTATCGCCCAAATTGGTTCGCAACGTTTGCATAGCCAAGATAGCGATAATTACTGGAGTTTAGTCCCAAATTATGTTAGAGTTGGATTGTATTAAGATGAGAATTACGCCGCCTATAGACTTACGGTATTGATAAAACCGGTAAACTCAAACGGCTTTATATAGGCAAGAGAAATTCCCTAGCTATACTTGAGCTTAGAAAAACTCACTCAACCATGATATAGATTCGGTATTGTTTTCTATATACCCTATCCGTTACCATCGAAGAGGCAAAACGTCGCGTTAAATGAACCGGATTTTCAAAAACACGTCAACCCTTTTCGGTGCTCATCTTACCAGTCGCCTCGGTTCACTTGTGATAATAATCTGGCTTATGCCACGTTATTTCACAGAGCATGCACTCGGAGGCTATTTTGTTGCCATTGCTTTGACGAACTTGATTGCGAGCCTCACGGAACTTGGGCTTCAAAACCCACTCATCCGTGAAATGACGTTGAATTTGTCGCAAACTCGGCACTATCTTGGCAACGCGCTCATCGTTCGCGCTATCTTATCATTGATTGCATATACCGTCATGCTTATCAGCAGCGTGCAGCTCGGCTATACACCTCTGACAGTGCAGATGATAATTTTTTTAGGGCTAACGGAGATTACCAATGCCATCGCACAGTTGTACCGATGTGTTTTTCGTGCGCATGAGCAGATGAAATATGAGGCGTTGGCCATAATCGTTGAACGCGGGGTTTTTGTCATGATTGGGGGCAGTGCAATCTTGATGGGGTATAGCCTGGTAAATGTCTGCCAAGTGATATTGATAGCAAGTTGTATAAATCTGATATTGTGTGTCGGAATTACCGGATACCGCTTTACGCACCTCCACTTTCAACCGAGTCAACGGATTGTCAAGGTACTTATGCAGCAAGCACTACCTTTTGCAGTCGGTAACCTTTTCAATCTTCTCTATTTTAGGATTGATGCAATTATCTTATCAAAACTCAGTCCCGACGGCGTGGAGGCGAATACCTGGTACGGCCTCGCCTACACAATTGCCAATGCATTTACGATTTTGCCGGGAGCATTCATGATGGGGGCAATGTTCCCTGTCCTCTCCCGCACTTTTGAGCAGGAACCAGGTAAGTTCCCGAACGTGTACACGTTCGGACTGCGATGGATGATACTTACCAGTATGCCTTTCACAGTGGGACTTCTAACACTATCCCACGAAATTACGACAGTGTTACTTCCAAACTATCCTCAGGAAACGCTTAGTAAAATCAGTGTAGCATTGCAGTGGCTAAGTGTAGCAGGCGGAATGATTTTCTTGACGACGGTAGTCCTGACAGTGCTCCGTGCTGCGGACAAACGCCGCGTCTTTTCATTTTTAATGGCAACAACAGCATTACTGAACATTTGCCTGAATCTTTTCTTAATTCCCCGTTTCAGCCACGTCGGCGCAGCGGTAGCCATGGTTATCAGCGAGGGATTTCTCCTCACTGTCGGTTTCGGCTACATTTCAAAACGGATTGCTAAACTAACTCATACGGATTTTGTCATCAAATCAGTTATTCTCTCGACGGTGATGGCTATCGGTTTAGTGCTGTTAAAAGGGTATCTATCCGTTTTGATTCTTATTCCACTAGCGGTTCTGTTTTACGCAGGTGGGCTCGGCATTTTTGGAGAATTCAGGGGGAAGTTTTGGATAAATTAATTGTTTTTCGTCTTTCGGATTAAGTGTTAAAAACCTGGTTGGTTATCAGATAATACTGAAAATTTCCTGTTGTCTCTCTTGCGAGAATTGTTGACGTTCAACTAAGCATACAGCCTTTGAAACACTTGAAAAAAATTGGGAAACGTTTTACTGACACACCCAGGGGCCTTAATCTGAATGCCCCGTACTCTTAAGCCAATCAACGAAAACGCCATTGCGACACGATGGTCACGATATGTCTCAATTGCTGTCGGAGTCACCGGTGCTGGCGAAATTTCGACGCCGTCGCGATATTCAACGACTGGCACTCCTAATTTCCGAAGTTCTGCCACCATTGCATGAATCCTGTCGGTTTCCTGCCACCGTGTATGCTCAATGTTTCGGATAGTTACCTTACTATCAGCAAAGGGCGCGATTGCTGCCAACGTTAATGCAGTATCCGAAATTGCTTTCATATCAACATCAATTCCTCGCAGGCGCGCCGGTCCAATGACTTCAATTCCATCGTCAGAAGGGTTAACCTGACATCCCATCTTTTTCAAGACGCATAGAAACTGAATGTCACCTTGTAGGGAATCTAAGGATAGATGTTTAACCGTGACGCGCCCGGCGGTGATGGCAGCGGCAGCAAAAAAGTAAGAGGCACTGGAGGCATCCGGCGCAATCTGATAATCCCGCGCCTGGTACGTCTGCCCACCTGCAATGCGGAAGTGCTGGTAGTTTTTATGAGTAACAATTACACCAAATGCTTTCATGACAGCTAAGGTGATGTCAATGTAAGGTGTTTTGAGCTCGCCGACTACCTCAATTTCCATTCCGTTTTTGGCATAAGGAGCGATAAGCATCAATGAAGTCAAAAATTGACTGCTTTTGCTCGCATCAAGTCGAGTTTTGCCGCCATCAAGCCCATCCGCTTGAATGGACACGGGAAGATGACCATTTTCGAATTCGGAGCGTGCTGCCACGCCGAGCTGCCGTAGCGCATCCAGCAACTCTGATATTGGACGCCCGTGACGCATCGGTTCATCCCCATCAATGACAAACTTGCCATTCCCAAGTGCAACATAACTGACGAGTGAACGCGACGTGGTCCCTGAATTACCGATGTAAAGTTCTGCTCCATCCACCGGAATCACCCCACCGTTTCCTGTCACACGAAAGGTTGTTCGTGCTTCATCCGTCTCAATATGGACACCCAATTTTCGCAGCGCGCTACACATATAGTACGTATCATCGCTAAAGAGTGCGCCGATTAACGTCGAAACTCCTCCTGATAGCGCGGCAACCAACAACGCTCGATTCGTATAACTTTTAGAGCCGGGTACCGTTATCGTCGCATTGACAGGTTTGCAAATCGGGTGTATCTCAATCATGAATACCTAAATCCATTAGAAGCTGCCTGAGCTCCGCTTTTGCGGAATCACTCAGAGGGAGAAGAGGACTCGTCGTGTAAGCTTGACAGACGCGGAGAATTTCCAGACACGTCTTCATACCACTAACACCTTGTCCATAGCGATAGAGCTGACTGAGCCTGAGTAACCACTTTTGCAAGCGCTGCACCTCATCAATATCACGCGCTTTTCCTGCATTGTAGAGCGCAACAGACTCCTTGGGGGCAACATTTGAAATAGAGATTACGCCACCATCAGCACCAAACAGTAATGCGGCACCCAATGCGGTATGCGAACCGAGTAGAATTGAGAAATTAGGCTCATCTCCAAGGAGTGTTAAGAGCGTGAGACAGTTGCTCCAATCGCCAGAACTATCCTTTATCCCGACAATGTTATCACAACGCTTGGCAAGTTCAACCACTATCTCCGGTTTAATCGCCGTTTTGACGGTTGATGGAATATTGTAAATCAGCAGCGGCAATTCAGTGCTAGTGGCGACAGCCTCATAAAATTCAATCAAGTCGGTATCACTAGTAGACGGGTAGTAGTACCCCGGTGTCGCGGCGACAGCAGTTACGCCGAACTGTTCTGCTATCTCGATGTTTTGGATGACGCGTTGTGTGCTTGTATCCATAACACCGCAGATAATGGGTACTCTGCCGCTAACGGCATTCACGGCGATGTCCATTGCGCGCTCACGTTCGGTGTTTGTCAATGTCGTAAACTCACCGGAGGTTCCTAATAGATAGATTCCGTGAACACCGTTATCGATTAAACGGTTGAGTTGATTTACAAAACCGAGTTCATCAACATGCTCCTTTTCATCAAGGGGTGTTACTGTGGGGGTAAAAATTCCTTCAAATTGAACATTCATTTATGCCTCCTCACTTCTCTTGGTACGAGGTTATTCACAGCGGTAACTCTCCATGGAATTTCCAGTGTAGGAAATTTAAATCGGTTTGCAGTTAACGGCCGACTTCCCAGGCCAAATGCTGTAGCTCGGGCCCGATTAATTTCTCCCAGGCCAGCTGCACGGCGGCGGTGGAGCCCGGCGTGGAAATAACCACTTTTCCACGATAGACGCCCGCTGTTGCGCGTGAAAGCATGGCCGCGGCCCCAACCTGTTCGTAACTAAAGAAACGAAAGAGTTCGCCAAATCCTGGAAGTGTTTTTTCCAATTTGCGATTGAGGATATCAAAAGTCGTATCGCGCGGCGCAATTCCTGTTCCGCCGTTGAATAAGATAACCCGGGCGTCGCTTTCCGCCATTTTATCCAAAAGTTTAGCTACCTGCTCGGGTTCATCTTTGATGATATGGTAGGCGGTAACCCGGTTCCCCGCTGTTGCCAATTGTTCACGCAAGAAGGCAGCGTTTTTATCGGTTTCGGGTGTGCGTGTATCGCTAACCGTGACGATGGCAACCGCGATTGGGCCCTGCTCAGTCGCCATTTCTCGATGTTGTTGTGTACTCGTAGAATTTGTTATCATGATTCGTTCCTTTTCTCAACCGTATTAACCGCGGCTAAAGGTTCTTTGACGAGAACGATGGTTTGAACTTCACGCCAAATTGACTGCGCCTGAATACCTGACAAAGAATCACTTATTGGTTTGAATATCCTTTTTTTAAATGTTTAGGCATTTCGAAGAAACGCCCGCCCGTTTTTTCGGCAAGCATCGTCTGAAAATCCTTAGGCTGAGGATGCCCAATAACATAGGCACGGATACCTAGCGACTGACAAATTTCTATTGCGCGTTCGGCGGGATAGTTCCCTGTGGTAGGTTCATCTGTTAAGATGAGTAGAAATCGACTCGCATAAGGGCTGAATTTTACCTTAGGCACCCCCTCTACAATAGCATCAACAAGATGTTCGTCGCCCCCAAAAGGAACTGCCATGAGGCTTGCCAGCATGGGTTCATTAACAGGCATTTTAGTGATGACAGCCCCGTTGATAACCTTAATAGCATCGGTTGCCTTGGCAAAACGAATCAGCCCGATACGATACTGTATTGGCAGAATTTCTAATCTACCGATAAGGGTGCTGAGTCCTAGAAGAATCGCTTGCGATTTACCGCCCATGCTGCGGCTGTAGTCTAACATAACAACCACGTCAACCATCGGTTCAAATTCTTTCATGGTATCATTTGAAGACACGCTCGGATTACCTCCGGCGTAAATGTTCAGGCGATTTTGCTCGTTGCGAATGGTATACATCCGGCGGTGAGGTGAGTCGTTTAAAAGCCATCTCCTCCCCCGCTGTTGTGACATAGCAGTGAGACTTCCTGAGAGGTTCCAGCTTTCCGGATAGATACCCGCGTAGACGTTTAATTTCTTTCCTGCCTTACGGATAGTATAGACGCGCCTATTCGCATAGTCGGTAATCATCCAGAGGTCTCCCTCATTTTTCACCCAAGTGGTTGCACTTTGAGAGTACCGGGTCCCATCGCCTAACCTAATCCCATTTTTCTGGAATTCCCGGAGTACTTTTTTCATCGGAATATCCCCATCTTCAAGGAGAATCTCAAATTTTGACTCCATGCTAAACAACAACCTACCGCTGTTTCGTCGAATGTCCGTGACAATATCTCGAAAAACCTTGAGAAATCCATGATTATCGACACGATTGCTTGGAAGTGATGCAGCACTGCCGATACCGCCCGGGATTCGTTGCCAAAGCCCACCGGTTTCTTCGGCTAACTGATGCTGAAACGGCTCGGGATGTCCAAGCACATTAACCCGGATTTCTTCAAGTTGATAACTATCGATAACCTTCGCGCGCATTCTTTCATACGCACCATCTTTTTTGAAATAAGTCGTCGCAGGCTCATCGGTAACAAGAACGATGTACTTGTCTGCATCCGCGTGAAATTCCATATAGTGGAGGGTATCAATGAGCGCGTCGAGTGCGTGCTCGTCGCCACTCATCGTCGTTCGCTGCATTCGCCGGCGGAGCAGCCCGGCGTCCGGTAACAGAGAACGAACTTGGAGGTTTTGTCCTTCATACCGAACACTAAACTCTGACATGCCGAGGTGATATTCCAGATTGACTAAATCGAATGCAGCTGTCATGCCGTACAGATTTTCTGCCACCTGTTGAATATTATCGCGCATGCTTGCGCTCGTATCTATTACAAAGACAACGTTAACTTTATCCCGTTCTCGTGTGCCGATGATGTGTTCGGCGATGCGTTTGAGGGCATCAGCGAACGGATTTATCCCGTCCGCATCCTTACTTCCACCAGAGCCGTCCTTGTTCATGCTATCCCCAACGGTTCCGATGTCTGAAGTACCGGTGGATTCCAGTTTGTGAAAACCGTCCCCGCCGGCCCCTGTGACGCGTTGCCGGAAGCTGTCCACTCCTGCTCCGGCCGTGGTTTGATACCGACTCGACACGGGTTTAGGTATGGACATTGTCCGCCGGTTCTGGAATGGCTGCGCCGCCGTCGTCAATTCTGGAAGTGACGTCTCCATATCCGAAATAGATTTCGTTGCGCTGTGAAGTAGTTTCTTCTCCGATTGCCGGACCGCCTCGTCGATTAAATTTGGGGTAGCAGCACGCTTTAGATGTTGTGGGTGCGCCTGACTCCTAGATTCGGAGTGCATCACTATCCGTTTGGGTAAAGGGGATTTCAGGGGCTGGCGCGATTTCTGAAGTTTATCGTCCTGTATCAAATCCACCGCGATTACATCTTCAAACTGGTGCTGTCTATTTATGTGAAATGTGAATGTCCCAACAATAACAAGACAAAGATGTAAAATACAAGCAATGAGAAACGCGCGAAGCGAACGCTTTTTAGGATTGTGATAACGCATGATGTGTCCTTCCTTTTATTCTCTTGAAAGCGCGCCTACAAAAAAGTTGAGGGGATTAACTGGCTAGTATATCTTATCCTTCGAAAAATAACAAGAGAATTACTTGGGCAGAGATAAGACAACCATCAAAACTCGAGTGCCTTTTGACGAATTGCCTCTAATTCCGCGAAACTGAAAACACCGGACTGATAGAGATTCCGATATTCTTCAGAAACTGTCTGGCCGAATATCATCAAATCGTCTGTATTCACCGTCACCGGCACCCCATTATCAAACAGGATGCGAATAGGGTGAGAAGCGAGTTCTGACACTGCATCCAACATCACGTTGCTCGTCGGGCATATATTCAATCGAATTTGCCGATTAGCAAGCCATTTCATCACTTCAATTGATTCCGCAGCACCAATGCCGTGTTGTACTTCATCTAAATCAAGAATTTTTACTGTTCGACGTATCTCTTCGGCGCCACCGAATTCTCCAACATGTGCTTTTAATTTCATTCCTGCCGTGCGTGCTTTTGCGTATAACGGTTTCATGGCCTCCGGCGGGCACCTGTCTTGACGGCTATACAAATCAATTGAATGAAAAAGCCCTAATTCTACTGCTTCGTGTGCCACCCTCATCAACTTTGGGTTATCAGCATCTCCGCGTGAAAAACCGAGCTCTGGACAAAGCGTAATTTGGGGCCGGGAATGCTCAACCAATGCATCAATAAAAGCGCGAAGCCCCAGTAACCCACCGGAATAGAAACCTGCCAACCGAATATCGAAACTCATCTCAAGTTTAACAATGTTATCTTGGATTGCATCGTTTACAGCCGACATCGCGACGAACTCGAAACCTTCACGGTGTTTTATGTGTGGGGCTAAGAACGCGTCTGCATATTCCATCATTCCTTCAAGTCCTGCCATCTTGAAAGGCGGTTTCGTTAGCGGATGCCCCAGCCAACGTTCCACATTCTCCAATCGTGTGCCGAAAAACGCATGAGAGTGAAAATCAGTTTTTGGGGCTGCCCTGATAGCACTCATATTATCAGTTGTAAGGGCTTCAGCGAAATCAAGACACATTCTGATTCTCTTTCATTGATTTTCTGGGTAAGTCTTTATATGTTTATGTAAAACTCATTTTTTTCGGGGGGGGGTGAGGTTTATTGATGCTGCGTAAGGGCTAACTTAATTTCTCCCCAAATTGTTGAAAGTTTGCCAGCCGGTTCAACACGGAGTGTCAATGCTAAACCGTTGTCCATCAGTGTCTGGATATCAGTCTCTTCCAATGCTACATCGAAGAGTATCATTTCATCAAATAGTCCTTCCCATTCTCTACCGCCGCCGTCCCAGGAACCAATGCGTCCAGGGCCAAAAGTCCCCGGCAGTGGGCCCCATTTTCCTTCTGCATCAAGTTCTCCATTGAAGTAGACACGAACAGATTCTTTGGTGCTACTGTAGGCGACTGCTAAATGGTACCATTTATTCAAGATACTTTTATCTGCCGTAAAGGGTGAGTTGCTCCAATCCGGGTGTCGAACTGGATTGTTGGAATGGATTGCCATCTCCATTTTATTGTCCGGACGAAATTGATAATGAACGAACCCGGATGCCCAACCATCCCGGTTAAAGAAGCATCTCCATTGGTTAAGCCTTCCGGTTGAATTAAACCATTTTACGAGCGTAAATTCCTCAAGCGGCCCAATCTCTGGAACAGTAACCCAAGCGTCCTTGCCATTGAGTTCAATGGCGTTCCCAAATTTACCCTTCGCCCATTTCGCACCGCCCACAAGTTTTCCATCGTTGCCGTTTCCAGATGCATCTGTAGCGACTTTTCCATCGGTTTCATCAAACAACCATGCCCCTACAATAGATGTCGCATCTATTTCAGCGTTACTGAATTGGACAAATAGAAAACCTACGATGATTAAACTGATTGTGAAACGAATCATTTTCATTTCTCCTTTGCATGGGACTGGATGCAGTTTGTGCAATCATTTTAGCCATGTTAACTGTTATTGTGCTTGAATTTTCTACACAAGTTAGGTACCATATTGAGGTTCATCAATCCTTCAAGCCTGAGGCAAGTTTCGAGCGGTGCATCTTTAATCTTTAAGACATCTGGTTCCTCATCTATACACTATTTCAGCAACCGGGAATGCCCTGCTGCATGCTACACCGGGCACAATTTTTGATATATTTTGATTTATCTCATCATACTTTCAATCCATGCTTCATTAATTTCCAGCCCAAAACCGGGGGCATCCGATGGGGTGACATAGCCATCTTTGATAATTGAAGTTCCGGGCAGTTTCACCATCTCTTCTAAGGGGACACCCGGTGCGGAGACGCCTTCAGAACGTTCCCCCCAAGTAATCGCTGGCATCGCAAAACCCAGATGTTGCCCGTATGGATAATTCATGCCGCCATGTGTAATGACTGAGATACCGTTAGCTTCTGCGATATGGCAGATTTTGACGGCAGCGGTGATGCCTCCGCACCACAAAATATCCGGTTGAAAAATATCGACTAACCGCCGTCCGGCGGCCCCTGCAAAAACCGTTGGCAGATACCAATGTTCCCCTGTAGCAAGGGTTTGCCAAGGGATACGTTGTCGGACAGTTTCATAGCCGACAAAGTCATCCGGAGGAATATAATCCTCCATCCACTTCAAACCGTAGGGTTTCATGATTTCACAGACGCGTACCGTATGTTCAACGTCAAAGCCCGTCCAGGCGTCCAACATGAGTTCAACATCGTTCCCGATGACATCTCGCGTGCTTGCTACGAGTTCTTCAAGCTTCACCAATCCCTCTTTGCCTTGCTCGGGGCCGTACGGTGTAAACAATTTTGTGGCTTTGAATCCAAGTTCCATATACCATTCCTGGTCAAAACCGGAGGCGTAGCAGAAAATCTTCTCCTTCTGTGGGCCGCCGAGCAGCTCATAAACAGGCCGATTTAGAATCTTGCCTTTGAGGTCCCATAAGGCGCAATCGACGGCGCTTATCGCGTAACTTGTCAAACCTGACGCGCCAAAGGCAGCTGACGAACGCACCATCAAATCCCACAATTTCTCAGTTGCCATACAATTCTGTTGAACGAGCCGCGGGGCAAAGTGCTCATTGATAATCCGGCATACCGGCCCCCCATAAAGTGAAATTCCGAATCCCCACGTTCCATCCTCTGCTGTTATTATGCAAGCGGGCCGTCTCCATTCCGAAGAAGAAATGTGTCCATGTTGCTGCCCCGTTGAATACCGTTCAATAGGACGGTTCAACTGAAATGTTTTTGAACGGCTTGGGTTCCGTGGCGGTGTTGTCGGTTTTGGATTGAGTTCAATTTCTACGGCACGAACCTCTTTAATCTTCATGGTATCTCCCTATGAATTATTAAAATCGTCGAAATGGCTCAAACAAATCTAAAGCTATTTTAACACAGGAGAGAAAAAAGTCAAGGTTACCCATTTTTTCTTGCACGAAAGGGTTCTTTGCTTTATCATAAGAGTGGATATGTTAAGATTGAAGCCGGCGTGTGAACGGCGAGGAAACACCTTTTTGGATAGGATTAGCTCGACTAACACGTTGACATATGTATGGAACAATAACGCTGCAGACACATGGGGATGGGCGGAAATCAAGATAAGTACAGTGCAATAATCTTGATGCAGTTTTTCAGTAAAAAAGGGATATCAAACGACAAGGATAACCTAGAATTTGGAAAAAGTCCGTTTCAGGCGGTATGCCTCGCTACTCTCACAGTATCTCAAACCACAATGGATACGCGTCCTGTTGCTCGCTGTCTTCATGTTCAGCGGTATCGGTTTGAGCCTCATCAACCCACAAATTATTCGCTATTTTATTGATACAGCAAAAGCGGATGGGGCCACCAGGGACTTGCTCGTCGCCGGTGGAATATTCCTTGCTATCGGTTTCCTGAGACAAATCGTGATGTTAGTGAGCTCGTACCTAGGACAGGATGTGGGGTGGCGCGCCACAAACCGTATGCGCTGTGACATCGCCCACCACTGTCTAACCCTAGACATGGACTTTCACCATCAGTACACCCCCGGTGAGATGGTGGAACGTATTGATGGCGATACGACAGCCCTCTCAAACTTTTTTTCAGAGTTTATCGTTCAGGTAGTGGGGAGCTCGCTATTCTTGGGCGGTGTGCTGGTTTTGGTTGCCCGCGAAGATTGGCGTGTTGGTATCGCGCTCACACTGTTTGTTATTATCGCTTTCTGGGTATACAACCTGACGCGAAGCGTTGCTATTCCGACTTACACTGCGGAGCGAGCGGGGTACTCCCGGCTATTTGGATTTCTTGAAGAGCGGCTGAACGGTATTGAAGATATTCGCACAAACGGTGGAATTGGCTATACGATGGGCCGGTTTTATGAAATCAATCGCGATGTCTATGGTAGAGCCGTAAAAGCACATGTGATGGGGGAAGTTTTACGAACTATCAGCGGCATCCTATTTGCCGTCGGAACAGCAATAACGTTGGGAATGGGTATCTATCTGTATCAGGAAGGCGCTTTCACAATCGGCACCACCTACATGGTATTACATTACACAGCACAACTCCGGTTTCCACTCTTCATGATTAACCGTCAGATTAACGAACTCCAACGCGCAACCGCAGGGATGAAACGGATTGAAGAACTCTATCGTATGAACTCAAGCATTGCGGATGGAACAGAGACGCTTCCCGCGTCAAGTACGCTCGGCATTGAATTTGAACGCGTCACGTTTGGTTACACTAAAGACGAATCTGTGCTGAAAGATGTTTCGTTCACCCTCTCTCCGGGAAAGTCCGTTGGCCTGCTGGGACGAACAGGCAGTGGCAAAACAACAATTACCCGGTTGCTGTTTCGCCTATATGAGGTAAATCGTGGACAGATTCGCGTCGGCGGAAAGCCGATTGAAGGAATTCGCCTGGAAGCGCTCCGGCGCCAGATTGGGATAGTTACACAAGATGTCCAACTCTTCAATGCAACCGTTCGTGAAAATTTAACCCTCTTTAATACGCAAATTCCGGATGAAAAGATTTTAGCAGTCATTGAAGAATTAGGATTATTAGAGTGGTATCACTCCCAGCCGAACGGGTTAGATACGGTGCTCGCTGCTGAAGGGGCCGGTTTCTCTGCGGGCGAAGCACAACTCCTCGTATTCGCCCGAGTTTTTCTCAAATCCCCAAAAATTGTTATTCTTGATGAGCCCTCTTCCAGACTGGATCCGGCGACGGAACAACGCATTGAACGGGCGGTGCAGCGATTAGTGGAGGGACGCACCAGCATCATTATCGCCCATCGGTTGGGGACGATTCAACAGGTGGATGAGATTATGATTCTCGCCGATGGAAGAATTCGGGAACATGGCGAACGGAGACGGCTGCTCAGTAACCCGAAATCGATTTTCTCAAAACTTCTCAAAACAGGATTAGAGGAGATGATTACATGACGACTGGCCAAGCGTCAATCCGATTAATGCGGTATCGCCCACTCCTCTTTCTTGCCACGATTTTATTCCGCGGTTTGGACGATGTGGTGCCGTTCGCAGTCGGCTTAATTATGAAAGGGTTTTTTGATGCCCTCACCGACGAATCCGCAGGACTCAACCCGTGGACATTCATTGTCATCTTCGTGGTCGTAGAATTCGGTGACGACGGTGTACTCATCTCTTCTGCATTGGTATGGGCGCGTTGGCGTTACGCGATATCAACACTTCTTCGTAAAAATTTAATGACAGCAATTATGGACATGTCCGCACCACATCGTATCTCAACCGCTTCTGGTGAAGTCACCAACCGTCTTCGGGACGATGTCCAAACAATCGTAAGTTATCTGGAGCAGTATATTCACTTATGGGGAAACCTCATCTTTGCGACATTGGCGTTCATCTGGATGGCGCGAATCGACGTAGGTGTGACGGTTATCACCGTCATTCCATCCATCCTAATTATCACAATTGTTAACGTCGTAAGAAGATATATTCGACGATATCGAACAGCGCAGCGCGTCTCCACGGAACGTTCAACAAACTTCATCAACGAACTGTTTGAATCTATCTTGGCGGTTAAAGTTGCGCGCGCCGAATCGAATATCATTTCCCATCTTCGACAACTAAATGACGCCAGGCGAAAAACAACCCTGGTTGACAACTTGTTTAATCAACTCCTCATGTCCATCAGTCACAATATTAGCCATATCGCTACGGGTGCCATTCTAATTCTCGTCGCTGAACAGATGAAGTCAGGTACCTTTTCCATCGGTGATTTCGCGCTCTTTACGACTTACGTCGGCGAAGTTGCCAGAAGTGGCTCCCTCATCGGTTCAATACTGGCACAACACAAACGTGCAGAGGTTTCATTTAACCGCATGGCACAGACGGTTGATGAGATGCCTGAGGCAGCACTGGTGGAACACACCCCTGTCTATCTCCGCGAGAATCAACCACCACTCTTACTTCCGAAAAAGACTGAAGCCGACAGGCTAGATGAACTGAGGATTACCGGATTAACTTATCTTCACGATGGTGCAACGGCGGGTATTTCTGATGTGGACTTGCAAATTCCCGCAAATTCTTTCACCGTCGTTACCGGACAAATCGGGGCTGGAAAAAGTACCTTATTGCAAACGCTTTTGGGGGTTTTACCCAAACAAGCCGGAGAGATTCACTGGAATGGCAAAATCGTCGAAGATGCGAAGACGTTTTTCATCCCACCCCGCTGTGCGTATACCCCGCAAACACCTAAACTCTTCAGCGAAACTTTGCAAGACAATATCCTCATGGGATTGCCAAGGAATTCGGATAGCTTAGATAGCGCAATTCGACTAGGTGTCATGGAAGCCGAACTGCCAACGTTTGAAGATGGACTAGATACCGTTGTTGGGCCCCGCGGCGTGCGGTTATCCGGTGGACAAATCCAGCGTACTGCAGCGGCACGCATGTTTATCCGCGAGACGGAACTCCTCGTTTTTGATGATATCTCCGCCGGGCTTGATGTAGAAACGGAACAGATTTTGTGGCAACGTCTCTTTGAGACAAGACACGCCACATGTCTCGTCGTCTCCCACCGAAAACCCGCACTGCGGCGGGCAGACAAGGTGGTTGTTCTGAAGGATGGATGCGTTGAAAGTATCGGAACGCTCGATGAACTGCTGGTTTCTTCTGTAGAGATGAAACGGTTGTGGGCAGCGGATTGAAATTACGTCAAGAGGAAATAAAAAATAGTATTTCATGAGACACAATAGAGGAAAACACCGTGAATTCAGGTACCGTTCATACACTTAACACTGGCACAGAACTGTTCATTGATGACATGCTAATTGCCTCCAAGCGCGGCGTGACGCGTACACTCCATCCAGCCGTAAAGCATGACATTTCTATTCTTAAACCCGAGCCCAACAACCCCTGGGAACACGGTGGACCGGACCAGTCCAGACGCGTCCACCTCTATGGAACCACAATGTACGATACCACATTCGGTAAGTATCGGATGTGGTACATGTGCCGGATGGGCCCGCATTGGCGATTCCAGGCGAACGAAATCCCAGGGCTTTACGTTCCACGGCCCGGCCGAAATCCGTCCAGCTATAGAGGGCAGACACACGATGCGAATGGGCGGAAATTTATTGAAAATGACCGGGGAGACCTAACTTGTTACGCAGAAAGTGAGGACGGATTAACATGGACTAAACCGAATCTCGGTATTTTTGAATTCAATGGCAACCCGAACAACAATATTGTCTGGGACCTGCACGGCGCAAGTGTGTTTCGAGATGAAGATGAACCGGATTCGCGGAAACGGTATAAAGCCATCGGGTTCTGCCGACGGTACCGCAACGTCTTCCTCCTTACCTCACCAGATGGCATTCGATGGGACGATTCAGACTCCCTTGAACCGCTCGTACAACGAGACAACGAAGGCTGTTTTAATGTGGTTTACGACAACAGAAATGCCCTTTTCCGCGCCTACGCCCTAACTCGTGATACCGACAAAGATGCACGGCGGATGATTCACTATACCGAAAGTCCACACTTAGAAGGCCCTTGGGCACGTATTGAACCGATGTTCCGGGCAACGCCGCGGGACGATGAAGTTGGAGTTGAGAGATATGGCGCAGAGCGCGCCGAAATTCATAACCTGTCCGGATTCCTTTATCATAATATTTACATCGGCATCGCCGGCGTGTTATATGTGACAGGTACGGGGGCAGCCGAGCATGAAATACCTGTTGATGGCCCCATTGACGCGCAACTCGTGTACAGCCGCGATGGATTTCATTGGCATTATCCTGATGAAAATCGTTTACCGATTATTCCACGTGGAGAAGCAGGCACGTTTGATACCGGCATGATTATGGGAACCGCTACGCAACCAATTATCACTGATGATGAAATACGGTGGTACTATACCGGAGCAGTCCATACCCATGGTGCTGAGATGAAAGATAGGCATAAAGAAATTGGGCTTGCGACATGGCGATTAGACGGCTTTGCCTCTCTTGATGCTGGTACCAATGACGGTGTTATTGAAACCGTCCCGTTGCGGATTCCGGACGGAATTTTGCAAATTAATGCGGAGGCCAGTATTGGGCAAATCCAGGTTGAAGTACTGACATCTCATGGAAAGGTTCAACCCGGGTTTTCGATGGAGGAGTGTGTGCCGTTCACGGAAAATCAAACGCGGCATTCGGTGCAATGGAAATCTGCTAGGTTAGTGGACGCACAGAAGCCGCTGCGGCTCCGTTTTGTCCTGAATCAGGCAAAACTCTATGCTTTTCGTATTGTGGTGTAACCCCAAACAAGGTAGACGCAAGGGGAGGCGGCACTCATAGTGATGCCCACCGCGAAATTTTATGCCGTTTTAATCTATCTACTAGGATAGGGGAGATGCTCGGGCAAGATAACATTATCTTCAGCTCGGAACATCGCTTATATCCCCTATTCTTCACCAGTTATGTGCCATTCAATTCAACCAATAATGATTGTCCCACCTCACCGCCGTGGATTCGGATACTTTCGGTACGCAACATCATCATACAGCAGAAAACTATAAGCGTTAAAACAATCACTTTCATCCCTCTTCTCATTGTAGATTTAAAAATTGATACGGAGCAATGCCGGCATTCTTGAAATTCAATGCCTTTAGCATGCCTCAACGGATTGATTCTTGTGTATATTGAATGATATCAGCAGCTTTACGTGAATTTTTCCAAAATGTCTGGGTTTAATTAAATTTTATGAGACACTCCGGCATCACGATTTCGTCTTGGCAAAAAGGAAGAAAACTGTAGCGTGGTGTGAAATGTAACTCATTTAAATTAATTGGGTATCGTCTATTGGATTGGATACCCAAATAGAGGAGGACAGATGTTTTATCAAGCCGCTGTTTTGATATCCGCAGCCATTTTTACAATAAACCTAAACACAGAAGCTAACAAAGAAATAAGGGCACTGTTTACTGAAGAGACAATCGAAATTGATGGGCGCCTCAACGAGGAAAATTGGGCGCGTGCACAAGTTATTGATGATTTTGTTCAGCAATTTCCTGACGAGGGAAAACCGATTAGCGAACGGACAGAGGTTCGCATCTTGTACGACGCGGAAAAACTTTACATCGCTTTTGAATGCTACGATTCCCACCCTGAAAAAATTGTTGCCAATGAAATGCGGAGAGACGGGCAACTCTGGCAAAATGACAACGTTTACGTGATGCTCGACACGTATGGAGATAAACGGAAGTGCTTCTTTTTCCGGACGAACGCGCTTGGGGCGCTCTCAGATACCGCAGTCACGGACGGCGGCGAAAACCTTAATGGAAGTTGGGACTGCATCTGGGAGGCTGCTGGACTAAGACATGACAACGGATGGACGGTAGAAATCGCAATTCCGTTCAATCAACTTCGGTTTAAAAAAAGTGATTCAATGGGTTGGGGTGTGAATTTTGGACGCAATATCATGAGAATAAATGGGGCTGCCCAATGGATTCCTGTGCCTCGGAGTGAAAATTGGCCAGGCACCTATCATCCGACGTATCAAGGCAAACTGACTGGCCTCCGAGGCATTCCATCTCCATCTTCCTTCGCTGTCAAACCGTATCTGCTTGGTGGACTGGAAAGGCGGCGTGATGATGCCGCATTCGAATACACCAGAGAACGCGATATCGGCCTGGACATGAAATACGGTGTCACGTCGAATCTGACATTAGACGTGACGTTGAATACCGATTTCGCACAAGTTGAAGCCGATAGGGAAGAAGTGAATCTCACACGTTTCGATCTCTTTTTTCCAGAGCGGCGCGAGTTTTTTCTTGAAGAGGGCGGCTTATTCGCATTTGGGGCAGGCATCGGGGATTCCGAGGCACCGCCACTCTCAATTTTCTACAGCCGACGCATTGGAATTGAAGACAATAAAGAGGTACGCATCCTTGGAGGCGGGAAACTAACCGGCAAGCTCGGGGATTACAGTATCGGCGCGCTCAATATGACAACTGCAACATCCCCCGAATCGCCACTCACCAACTTTTCTGTACTGAGAATGCAACGGGATATCCTTAGTGATTCAAGTGTCGGTTTCATTCTCACTAATAGGCAAAGCGATTTTGGAGGGGATTATCATCGCAATGGTGGGATAGATTTGTTTCTGCGCCCCCATCCACAATGGCGGATGCGCGCAATGAGCGTTGGAAGCTTGTCACGGCTACCGGAGGAAAGCGACTTGGCATGGTACCTCTCTAATGACTGGCGCAACAAGTATTTCCGCGTGAATGCCTCTTACCTCGACATCCACCCAGAATTTACTAGTGAAATGGGATTCATGCGCCGCAGAGATATTCGAGCATTAAGGGTGAATACCGGTTACGAAACCCAAACCGATAGCACTATCATGCAAAATATTACCGCAAATGTCGCGGGGAGTTATCTGCTTAACCACGATAACAACCTCATCGGTTGGGATGCTCGGATTGGGGGAAGTGTATTTAGAGCCTCTGACGATGGATTCAGACTTGAGCTTCGGAGGACGTTTGAACGGGTTACAGAACCTTTCGATGTCGGTGACGTTCAGATTCCGCCCGGCGATTACGAGATGAACGAAGTTTCCTGGCAGGGATATACCGAGAATAGCCGCCCCTTTGCCCTATTCAGCCGCATGAATTACGGAGATTATTTCCACGGCAACCGGATTAGTTTTGACATTGATAGCCAATGGCGAATGACGTATCAACTCGCCATTGAGACGCGATACCAGCGCAATTGGATTAATCTGCCTGAAATCGAGCGCCTAACAACAAATATTGTGGGAACACGTGTTAGCTATTCATTGAATACCCGTTTTTTCACCAAACTGTTCGCGCAGTGGAACGATACAGAAGAACGTGCAAGTGCGAATTTATTGCTCCATTACATCTATTGGCCCGGTAGCGATTTTTACCTCATCTACGCTCAAGTATGGGATACATCAACAACTGTCCAGATGCGCGAATGGACAGTTTTGAGCAAAATTACGTACCGGCATAGCCTATAGTACGTGTGGTTCATGATTCCCTAAGTTGGCATTTCCTTATCTACGTGATGTCAGGAATTGGGACTTTTTGTTGGTGTAGGCTTACACCCGATAAGGTGTAGGCTTACACCCGATAAATAGCGTTCCTTCTTAGATTCAGTATCGGTTGATTCTGTTCATCTCAGTCGTGCATCCATCTATCCTATCTTTCGCGTGCTAACGGGCAATACCGGCACACAGATGTTAACCGGTGCCATCCCTCTGCATCAAATTGGAGGTTAAACTAACACATCGAAAAGAATAACCGAAGTCCAGCAATGTAGTCAGTTCTCAGCTGGCTACGCCCACGGATTGAGTACTACTTTGCCACACTCACCAGTCGCTTGTAATTCCCATGCGTCCTGTACCCGGCTCATTGGGAATGTATGTGTAATAAACGTGTCGAGTTGTTCAGACACATCTTGAATCACCTTCATTAACTTAGGATAGTCTCCGAGGTTGTAGTGCCAATTTCCGCGTAAAACTAAGCCCTTCCGAATCATATCACGGCTTGCTCCAAGTGGAAAATCCCCACCTTCCCCAACGAATGTAACTTGTCCTTTTCTCCGGGCTGCATCCACCATCAACCGATGGGCGGCGGATGCGCCTGAACAATCGACTGCTTTGTCAATACCGGCACCGTTTGTCACGTCCAGAATCTGTTCAAGGATATCTGAATCTGTTGGGTTCAGTACGACTTCCGCCCCTAATTTCTTGGCGAGTTCGGCGCGATACGGGTGGCTCTCAACCCCGATGACACGGGCGCCGCGCTGATGGGCATTAATAACGCCGCCCATCCCCACGGGGCCTAGCCCCGTCACCATCACGGTATCTAGTGCATTCACTCGCATCTGCTCCATGGCGCCAAATGTTGGGCCCAATCCGCAACATGCCATTCCGGCGTGTTCATAATTGACGTCATCCGGAATAGGAGATAATAATTCGTCGATTTTGTGCATATACTGCGCGTAGGTTGCTGAAGCCGGCTCGGTTCCGACAATTTCTCGAACATGTCGTCCACTCTGGCAGTGAATGTGTTCACCGGTTGCGCATAACACACATTTGCCGCAACCGTTCTGCGGTTGCACAACAACCCTGTCGCCTACTTTGACGCGTCCGGGTTGTGCGACTTCAACGACTTCGCCTGCTGCCTCGTGGCCAAAGTGTTCTCCGGTTTGCCCACCTTCGAACCCTTTATACTCTGTGCACATCGGCACGGCATGAATTTTGACAACCACGACTTCGCCAGCCGCGCGGGGTTCAGGTTTATCTACCACACCCCCTTTTCTATCACCAAACATTGCTGCAACTTTCATATTTTTTCCAAATTTCGGCTTTCAAGTTATGCCGGAAAATCTGCGCCTCAAACTCAGCTTTACTTGCTAATAAACAGTAGCAAGATTGAGAGAAAAGGCGTCTTCCTGATGATAATCCGACACCGTAAAACGTGGGTTTAAGTTTCCTATTAACAATGATTAAATCCATCAATTAACGAGCAGCCCTTGCTTCCTGTAAAGCGTCTGCTGCCAATTTCGCCTGCTCAGTTGTTGCATCCCGCTTAATAACCCGATTTAAGTGGAGCATGGCACGTTCATCACCATTCCTTGCCAATGCTACCGCTTCTTCAAACCCTCTGTTTCCGTAACTGAAATCCCTCTGGACAACGGTGAGCTCGTGCTCCTTCCAATAATACTTCAATTCATCAGATTCCCATTCGCGGTAAACATCTTCCCACTGGAGTGTATTGAAGATATTCAAGTGTGGTTCAAGCATGTGCTCCGCGATTGGGGCACTCACTGCCTGGTAACGATTATCTAATGAAACACGGAGACGATTTTCTGTCAAATTCGGCAGTGCCTTGTGGATTGTCAGTGCCGGAAAGATTAAGGTATCCCCAATTTCATAGTTTGTCGAATGCCATTCCCCGGATAGCTCATCCGTATTAACGCACAAACCTCCCGCGCCTAGCGAAAAGTGGTGTTCTAACACTTTATTAACCTTATGCGAGCCGGGCAGAACGGCTAAGCCACCTAACTCAATTGGACAATCCCCAACCGGGGCCCAACATGTATAAGTCTCAAAATTCCCTTGAAAGTGAACAAAATCTTGGTGAATCGGGGTTGTATGTGCCGCATACTTAGGAAACCAGAGACGCGCAATTTTCTGCGGATGCGGCAGCACCGGACTACCGAGAATCTTCTCTACCATTCCAACAACCTCGGGCCAATGGCCGGCTTTGTGGAATGCTTCTAACTTATATACCTGATGGTATACATCGGTATATTCGACATCTCCCTCGGTACACTGGGCGGAAATATCAGCGATACCGTCCAGTGGTTCGGTATCCGCCACAAGCCATCCACCTAATTGCATCGTCGATAGCATCTCTCGTCGCAATGAACAGAGCTTATCAGGCTCTTGCAGCTTCTTGAAAAAGAGATACCCCTCTTCCGATATCCGGAGACGCAATTCTTCAGCATCATTCATTGCGTCATTTGATACGCGTAGCTCTTTTAATTCCACCATCTTAACTTTCTCCTTAGCCGTACTCATGTCTGAAAACCGGTTGTTTAATAGCCAGAGAAATCGACATCACACACTAATTTTTCAACGATGTTCGAGTATATTGCAACCTTCTTGGATGGACTTTCGTTTTTCATATCAGCATTTTACAAAACAAACACATAAATTTCAAGCGCAAAACGTGAATTTAAAGATAACCTATTCTTTTATCCCGATTGAAAGAATATGAGCACTTACACCAAGTATTGAAGGTTCGGTTTCGCATTTCCGAATCATCTCTAAAACTGCGTTACGCTGAACTGGGACTGTCCAATAATTTTTAACCGATTCAAATATCCATGCCATTCCTTCAACAGCAAGTGTTCCGCGATGCTGAAAACCTGCCTGAACTAATTCAGCTCCAAGCATTTCAGGGCGATGAAGATAGGCATCTGTGAATAACTCAAGGTTATCAGTTGGATTGCGATGGTAACCTGTTTCAATGTCGTTTTGAACAATATCTTTAGAAACCGGATTACTGAGCTTGTCTTGAAAAAAACAGTCAAGTAAAGGGGCGAAGCGGGAGATACCGGCAGCAAAGATAATTCCACGATTTTGCAACGTCCGATGTGCTTCTCTCAGGGCAAGTAGCCTGTCGCCCTCATCAATTAGGTGGTAAAGCGGCCCTAATAACAGGGCGGCATCGGCAGAAAATTCGCGAAAATGCAGTGAACGGGCATCCCCAAGAGAGACACTAGCAATCGGGGTTTCCGCTTGCTGCTTTGAAGCTTCTTTCGCTTGTTTAACATGTAAATCCACGGGCTCAACAAGGTGAACTTCATAGCCTTTTTTGGCTAACCAACAGGCGTAGGGGCCAGAACCTCCACCAATATCCAAAACGACTGCAGGAGCTGGCGGTAAATAACGGGTGATAATCTCTTGGGTCCGGACAAATTCCAATTGCCCCAGAACAGTATCCGTGAGTCTTTTCGATTCTTCGCTCTGTCTATAGAATGAGAGAATCTCATGTGACAGTTTATGCAATTTCTCACTCCTTGCTTTTTGTACTGCTTAATGTAATTAAATGGAAAACGCATAATTAGTGCAATGAATTTTTCAGCCTGTACATCGCCGATACCTCTAGAAGTTTCAGAAGTTAATTCAGTAATTTTTTGCTGTGTGGTATACTTGGTTGAAAAAGGATGTTCGTCTCGTGTGGAGAAATTATTAAAATCATTGTATCTTCGGGCATTCCTCCCCGCTGCTTTCGCTCGGGGAGGAATGCCCGCTCCTGTATTGTGTCGAAAAAAGGGTGCATTTCGTTTGCTTGCCAAGTTTTGAAATTCTATCGAAAATGTCGTATCATGATAATATCACGTTGGCAGACATACGAAGCGTTGCCGCTTGGTAACGTGTCTGCCTACCCACTTCGTAGGGGTTAAAAACGTGATACGTGAAACCCGATGGCGAAAAAAAGGTAGCAAGCAACATGCTTGCCAAAGAAATAAAAAACAAAAACACGCGCGCCGGACGTATAAATATCAGATACGCGAACATCCGCAAAATAAGCGTCTTGGCAATATGCTTGACGACTTGTGCGATGTTCACAATCACTTTCTCAAGCTTGAGAATCGCTATTATCGTAGGTATGGTAAATATGCGGATAGGGCGAAACGCCGTTTCGCGGGGCGTTTCTGCTTGCAACCACACTTGACGAACTTGCTGAAACGCACAAAAAAACACTGGACTTGGATACCTCGTGATACACTTGACGCGGGAATCATACGCCTCCACATTGCTTTTGAAAGATTTTTTGACATCCCCGGCGTCGGGCGTCCGAAATATAAGAAACGCGGAAAATATCGTTCTGCAAAGTTTCAAAGTGGTTATCTCCTTGAAGAAGGGCGTGTCCGTCTCTCTTTCAAAGCGTGGGACGAAGACGCACAAAAATTTAAGTTCAACAAACGCTGGTTCTCTTTCCATCAGCATCGCAAATGGAAGGGGAATGTGAAGTACATCCAAATTCTTCGCGACAATGCTGGAAGATATTGGCTCTATGTCGTGACGGATGATACTTTTAAAGAAGTGCTGCCTGCTACGGGTGAAAGTGTTGGGGCAGACTTCGGAATGAAGAACGCATTTTTGACGTTGAACACGGGCGAAAAGATACAATCGCCACAATTCTTGAAACACGCCTTGCCCGAACTTCGAAAACGCTCCAAAAGTCTTTCGCGGAAAGTCAAAGGTTCTAACAATTGGTGGCGTTGCCTCCGTCAGCTCACCCGGTTGTATCGCAAGATTACCACCCAACGCAAAGATTGGCATTGGAAACTTGCTACGGAGCTCTGCGCCCAGTTTGATACCATCGTCACCGAGACACTGAACCTTGAGGGCATGAAACGCCTCTGGGGCCGGAAAGTATCGGAGCTTTGCTTCGGGCAGTTTGTTGAGATTCTGAAGTTCAAGTGTTTCAAACATCATCGTGAGTTCCGTCAAGTTGGACAATGGACGCCTACAACGAAGCCGTGTTCGGATTGCGGACATCACAACGAAAATCTAACATTGAAGCTATTGCAGTGGACGTGTCCTGAATGTGGTTGCCACCACGACAGAGACATCAACGCTGCGCTCAACATTTTGAGGGCTGCTTGTTGTCCCTCTGTGGAGCAACAGTAAGACGGTGGACTAAGAGAGAAAACCGCAGTTGCTGAGAAGCACAAGCCCCTGCCTTTAGGCAGTGGGTGCCTTGACTAACATGTATAAGTAAATCTAAAATCTACGATAACGACAATATATTTTTCTATTGACAAAATTTTGGTGTTTTTCTACAATAACAGAAAATATCAATCAGAATTTTCGGAGAGCAGTGAAACTTAATCTCTTTACATGAAAAAAAGGAGGAAGTCACTTTGTTACGATTGTTAATCTTTACGTGTTGTACTGCGCTGTTATTCTCGATGAGTCGAGCGGGTGCGCAGCGAGACGAAGCCACCGTCGCGGGAAACTGGACATTTAACGACGGTAGTGCGAAAGATAGTTCTAAAAAGGGGCTCAACGGGAATTTTGTTGGCAAGCCCCAAGCTGTTGACGGTATCGCTGGGAAAGCGTTGAAGTTTAACGGGAAAGACGAGGGTATAAAACTCCCTGACTCGGCGGATATTAATAGTGCCGGTCCCTACACCGATAGAACAGTCGCGGCACTATTCTATTGCGATGATGTCGGTGTGACAGAACGGAAGCAGGTGATTTATGAAGAAGGCGGACGAACCCGTGGCTTAGTTATCTATGTCCATGACAAGAAAGTTTACGTCGGGGGATGGAACCGTGCTGAGTACAACTGGAACGGTGCCTGGCCCTCTAGCGATGTGAAATCAAAGCGATGGTACCACGTCGGTTTAGTCATTCGCGATGCCTCCGGTAAAGTAGAAAGCAAAAAATTTGAGATGTGGTTGGATGGGAAACGGATTGCTCAAGAAAAGGGTGGGCAACTCCACGCTCACAGCGATGATATCGGTATTGGCTACACCAACCAGAACGCTGTCTACCATGATGATGGCGGCAGCGGAACCGACATCGACTGGTTTGGTGGTTTAATTGACGAGGTTATCGTCTACGGTTCGGCTTTCGACGAGGCGGACTTCGCTAAACTGGCGAGGCCGCTTGACGTTGAACCGCAAGGTAAATTCACAACGACGTGGTCCAACCTGAAAGCCAGACGCGCTGGAAACTAACCTTAATCTCGGATTGATAACGATTTTGAAGGGCAGTTAATCACGTGCATGAATTGCAAATTTCTGACGGCGTCTCTGCCTCTGCGAAAAGTTGTGCGTTCTCGCTTCGACAAAGAACTTATGTCAGAAAGCACTTAATAACTTTTCGCAGACGGGGTATAGACAAAAAATCTAATACTTCGGTGGTATGATAGATGAAGTGATTGTCTACGGTTCCGCTTTTGACGAAGCCGATTTTGCGGCGTACGCCTCACTTGTGACGAGCGTTGAACCGCAAGATAAATTTACGACGACATGGGCGGCACTCAAAGCCCAACGGACACTCCGGTAGAACAATCGACATTTCGGTGTTTATTGTCGTATGGCGAGGGCCGGGTGCCTCGCCATCTGTTTTATAACGAAACTTGGTTAAGCTTCACTCCACAGTGTATCAGCTTTACCTCCCTTTTCCAGCTAAGAGACATGTTAGGCGCAATTGTTGGTGACATTGTCGGTTCTATCTACGAACCGAGAGATAACCGCATCAAAACGAAGGATTTCCCATTCTTCAGCGAAGGGTGCCGTTTCACAGATGATTCAGTTTGCACCATCGCTGTCGCGGATATGCTGCTGCATGATTTGCCCCCAGCAGAAACAATGCGGGCGTGGGGACGAAGATATCTTGGTTGTGGCTTCAGCCAGATATTTACAAACTGGCTCCGGTTTGAAGAAGCGGCACCTAACTGTACTTTCCGTAACGGTGCCGCTATGCGCGTTTCACCCGCGGCGTTCCTGAATCTCACAGATTTGGAAGTAGCCCTAAACGTTGCCGATAAGGTAACCGTCATCAGTCACAAGCATGCAGAGGGTATAAAGGGTGCCCGGGCAACGACGCATGCGATATGGCTTGCCTACCACGGCGAAAAAACAGCAGAAATCCGTAACGTTATCGCCACCACGTACGCCTACGACTTAACCCGGACAATAGAGGACATCCGCCCCACATACGACTTTGATATGTCCTGCCAAGGTACGGTTCCTCAGGCTATCACCGCCGCGCTAGAATCCGTGAATTTTGAAGATGCAGTCCGTAATGCCGTTTCCCTTGGTGGGGATTCGGATACGCTGGCCGCCATCGCCGGGGCGATTGCGGAAGCACTTCACGGCATTCCTGAAAATATTAAAACCGAAGCTGAAAACCGCTATCTCGCTAACGCCCCGGACATGCGCCAAATTCTGCGGGAGATGTACGGTTAAATCTACCAGGATGCCCATGACAGCCATACGTTTCGGGAACGCGCTTAACTTCATTGAATTGGTGCTCCCCACTGCTCCGTTGAGAAAACATATTTCCCTTATCGCCAGTTTCCTTCTCGGTTCCATCTTATTGCCTTCCTCCGCGTTCCCGATTGAACCCTCTATTCACTTCAGAGATGTTACCCAAATTGCGGATATTGACTTCACTCACACAAACGGCGCGACAGGAGATTACCATCTGCCTGAGACACTGGGGGGCGGTGGCGCGTTTCTCGATTACAACAACGATGGATACCTCGATATCTACCTTGTTAACAGCGCGGCACCGAGTGCACTCTACCGAAATAATCGAGACGGTTCCTTCACCGACGTTACAAACACTGCTCGTGTTAGCAACCGTGGATGGTATGGACACGGTGTGGCGTGTGGTGATTACGACAACGACGGTTATGTGGACATTTACGTAACCAATTTTGGAGAAAACCGACTCTATCGCAACAACGGCACAGGCATCTTCACCGATGTTACCACGGAATCAGGAACCGGGGACGGGCGGTGGAGCAGCAGTGCAAGCTTCCTCGATTATGACAACGATGGCTACCTCGATATCTACGTCGTTAACTATCTGCGGTACACGCTAGATACACCGTATCCTCCGTGTTACGAAAATCTTGCGTTAAACACAAAGCAGGTTCGCGGGTACTGTCATCCGAAAAATTTTGAAGGCGCACCTGATAGACTCTACCGAAATAACGGCGACGGTACTTTTACCGATGTTACTCAAGAGGCGAATATTCGAGACACGGGGGGCATGTTCCGTGGAAAGGGCCTCGGTGTTGTAACCGCAGATTTTGATGCCGATGGTTACCCCGATATTTACGTAGCAAACGACGACACCTCAAACTACCTTTTTTATAACAAAGGTGATGGAACCTTCGGCGAAATCGGTATCCTCACGGGCTGTGCCTACAGCGCAGATGGGGTGGCACAAGCCGGTATGGGGGTGGATACTGGCGACTACAACGGTGACGGATTCCTTGACATCTTCGTCACTAATTTCTCTTACGAAACAAACACCCTTTACCGGAATAACGGAGATGGCACCTTCACCGATGTGAGTTACCAAGCGCATTTAGGGGAGGAGAGTTATCTCTATTTAGGGTTCGGCACCGGCTTTCTTGATGCCGATAATGACGGCGCGCTTGACATTTTCGTTGCCAACGGGCATATTTTCCCAAACATCGCAAGGATGACAGATGTGCTCTCTTACGCGCAACCCAATCAAATTTTCCGAAACCGGGGCGATGGCACCTTCACCGACGTCCCTTTTGAGACGCATTCGGCGACACAACAGAAAGTACCACCGCACACCGTGAGCCGAGGCGCCTGCTTCGGAGATTACGATAACGACGGGGACACAGACATCCTTGTTACCCAGCTAAACGGTAAAGTGACACTGCTCCGAAATGAAAATACCCCGATTCACAACTGGCTGCATCTCAAGATAGTTGGGACAATAAGCAACCGTGACGGTATCGGGGCACGCGTCACCTTGAGATTCCCTAATGCATCTATAATTCGCGAAGTCCGCCGAAACGCGAGTTACCTGAGTAGCAACGACAGTCGCTTGCTTTTTGGACTTGGGGCCGAAACGAACGTTCCCCACCTTGAGCTCCGCTGGCCAAGTGGCATTGTGCAGGTTTTCAAGAACATCACGGCGAACCAACTGCTGGTGATAACGGAATCCACACCTGAAACGGAAAGCAATTGAGGCTCCAAAACATTCCGATGGCAGGATGGCACCAGGTAAGGCTCGCTAGCTCCTGAGAATTCTAATTCAGACAACTACCAGCCTGCAGAACTGATACAAGCAGCACTACATGTACATCGCAAATTGTTCACACATCAATCATAACGTATTATCGTTACGCCTCTAATTATTTGGTGAACTACATGTCCCTAACCCTCTATCCTTCCGCAGATAGCATACCATTACCTAAGCTTAACGCCACTGGAACCACAATCCGGCGTAATCTATCTCCTCTCCTGCCCTATCGTTGCCAAAATGACACAGCGTTTGCCAATTTCCGCCCTTTATGACACGTTAGATACGCTTTACATTCCTATGAGATTGGCATCAATTTTGCTGAATTATGCATGAGAAAATAAAAACGTTTAGGAGACACCACATGAGACTTAATAGATTTACGATAAAAGCCAAAGACGCACTTCAGACAGCACAAAATTTAGCATCGGAGGCACAAAGCCCAGAACTCAACGCTGAACATCTGATGTTAGCCCTTATCCGACAACCGGATGGCATCGTCACACCGATTTTTCAGAAACTGGGTGCTGATACTGTCAGCATTACCGATGCGATTGAAGCCACTATTCAGAAATTACCCAAGGTACAACAGACAACCTCGGAATTGTACATGTCAACCGGGCTTCAATCGGTTTTGGAGAGTGCCTTCAAAGAAGCAGCGACACTCAAAGATGAGTACGTAAGCACTGAACATATCCTGATTGCATGCGCGGAGGTAAAGCAGCTCGAAGTCGGCAAAATTCTGCGAGGTGCTGATGTTACGAAGGAAAAAATCCTGACAGCCCTGGTAGACATCCGCGGCACCCAAAGGATTACGGATGAGAATCCTGAGGACAAATATCAGGCACTCACCCGATTTGGGCGCGAGCTCACACAGGAAGCAATGTCGGGTAAACTCGACCCGGTTATTGGCCGGGATGACGAAATCCGGCGCGTGATGCAGGTGCTTTCCCGCCGACGGAAAAACAATCCTGTGCTCATCGGTGAACCCGGTGTCGGGAAAACCGCAATTGTGGAAGGGCTTGCCCAACGCCTCACGGATGGTGACGTCCCAGAAAGCCTACGTCAAAAACGGCTCATCGCTCTAGACTTAGGAGCGCTCATCGCTGGCAGTAAGTACCGCGGCGAATTTGAAGAACGCCTGAAAGCTATGCTCGCCGAGGTAGAACAAGCAGCCGGCGAGGTTATCCTTTTTATTGACGAACTCCATACAATCGTTGGCGCAGGTGCAGCGGAGGGGGCAGTGGACGCATCTAACATGCTAAAACCGGCATTAGCACGAGGCGAATTGCGATGCATCGGTGCCACAACCCTCGATGAGTATCGAAGACACATCGAGAAAGATGCAGCCTTGGAACGTCGATTCCAACCCGTTCTGGTGCAGGAGCCCTCCGTTGAAGACACCGTTGCAATTTTGCGTGGGTTGAAAGAACGGTATGAAACCCATCATGGTGTTCAGATTCAGGACAACGCCATTGTCGCCTCGGCGAACCTCTCAAAACGATACCTGACGGAACGTTTTCTACCGGATAAAGCTGTTGATTTGATAGACGAGGCGGCATCACGAAGACGCATTGAAATTGATAGCGTCCCGGAGGAAATCGATGAAGTTGAACGCCGCATTATACAACTTGAAATTGAAAAACAGGCACTCACAAAGGAGGAGGACGGGCATGCGAAACAACGGCTCGATAAATTAAACGCCGAACTTGCTGAACTGAAAGAAAGAACGAGCGGACTCAAAGCAGCTTGGCAGCATGAAAAGGGGAACTTGACGAAAATCCGGGAACTGATGGAACAGATTGAGGAACTTCGTCTTGAATCAGAACAAGCGAAACGGAGGGGGGAACTCGCAACGGCATCAGAACTGGAATACGGAAAGATTCCAGAACTGGAATCGCAACTGGAAACGGTGCGAAATGCTGTTGAAGCCGTAGGCGCCGGAAAGCAGATGTTGAAGGAACGCGTGGGCGCAGAAGATATCGCTGAAATTGTGGCGAAATGGACAGGCATCGCTGTGCATCGGCTCATGGAAGGCGAAACCGAAAAACTGCTCAATATGGAAGAACGGCTGCGCGAACAGGTTATTGGACAAGACGAGGCGGTTACCGCAGTCTCCCATGCAATTCGCCGTGCACGCGTTGGCCTCAGCGACACCGATAGCCCGCTCGGTTCATTCCTTTTCATGGGGCCGACTGGCGTTGGAAAAACACATCTCGCAAAATCGCTGGCAGAATTTCTGTTTGATGATGTTAACGCCATCGTCCGAATCGACATGAGCGAGTATATCGAAAAGCATACCGTCTCCAGGCTCATCGGTGCACCACCTGGATACGTCGGATACGGCGAAGGGGGACAACTCACTGAGGCTGTCCGGCGACACCCTTACTCTGTCATCCTTCTTGACGAGGTTGAAAAAGCACATCCGGAGGTGTTCAACGTCCTTTTGCAAACGCTCGATGACGGGAGAATGACAGATGGGAACGGACGCACAGTCGATTTCAAAAATACTGTCATCATTATGACATCCAACATCGGCAGTCAGTGGATGACAGACGCGAGGTTAGAGACAGGAGCACTACACCAGAAGGTAATGGCGGCATTACAAGCGCATTTTCCGCCGGAATTCTTGAACCGAATTGATGATTCGATTATTTTTCAGCGGCTCGGGATGGCTGAATTGAAACAGATTGTACGCTTAGAACTCGCGCAGCTCAGCCCTCGGTTTGCCGAGAAGCAGATGACGCTCACATTAACAGACACTGCAGAAGGGGAACTAGTCGCCCGCGGTTTCGACGAAGTTTACGGGGCACGGCCGCTTCGACGAACACTCCAGAGAGACATTCTCAATCCTTTGGCAATTCAGATGCTAGAGGGGGCATTCAGAGACGGCGACGCGCTCACAACTGATTTCACAGACGGGCGTTTCGTCTTCGAAAAAAGAAACTGAACACGATTGACAGGGCGGTACCAACTGTGTCCGCCCCGTTCCATTTTCTATTATTTTACCAACCGCGCCGCAATGGTATCAATCACGTCGTCCGCTCGTCCACGAATTTGAGCCGGTGTGAGGCTCTGAATCGGGTGCGCCACGGTGACGGGTTCCAATTCGCCATGCCCTAACACGCGTGCTTGCACCTTCCCCGCCGCGAAAAATACCTCCGTACAAATTGCGATACTCGGTACGCCGCGTTCTTCTAAAGCACTTCCATCGTGCATACTGCACGATATACAAGAGCCTCAGTCAGCGAGCCCTTCAACAACAAAGTCGACTTGCGCGGCAAGTTCGTCAAGCAATTCTGCCGGCGCCGGCCGCGAGAATGTCGGTTTTTTGACGTGGATGACATCGGCAAGTTGAAACCGGTACCGCATTAACTCCTCAATCCGCGACAGGAAAATATCGCTGCCGTTTTTGGTGATATTCAGCAATCCCATCACGCTTCCATCAAGGCTATCAAGCCGCGGCGCGAGAAATTTCGCAGGCACATCGCCTTGAGAAGTCGGCGCGAGTAGCGTCACTTTAGCCATCAAAAGTCTCCTTTAGCTCGTATTATCTGGATGTTTCCATCTGCAGACGCTGCGATGTCGCCATCGCATCTTCCGCTTCCTGAATCATCCCTTTTCGCTGATAACAGATCGATAAACTGGTATAAACAAGCGGATCATTTGGGTTCAGCTCAATCGCCTTTTGTACCGCTTCAATCGCTTCATCATACTTCTCCAGGCGTTCATAAGCATGTCCAAGCCCAAGGTATCCTTCAACAGAATCAGGGTAAGTTTCAATCAATTTTTTGAAACCGTTAACTGCCGCCTCAAGGGCATTTTCGGCAAAAAAGGTGAGCGCGGCATCGTACAGTTCTTCTTGAGTCGGCATTCTTTGTCCTTTCACCGGTTTACAAGGAACTAACTAAAAATTTCCGGTGAGGTGGGGCTGTTAACCCCATTCCATCCCCGAATACAACAACAAATTTGCATGCGAGTCGCACGCAACTCTTATGAATATTGTAACAAAAAATAGGGAAAATGTCAATTTTAAAGGGAAAATGTCAATTTGAAACAGAATAGCAACGAAGCCGTTTCGTTACCAATTCAGAATGGGCGCTAAACCCACGTCTCCTCAGTAGTAGCGGTTCTTCTCTTGGATTCTCCCGTTGTCCAAAGCACAATATTCTTCGCAAATCTGTGAACATATTGAAAACTGAATGACGCTAGGAACAGCAATAGCCCCTTCCGTAATAATCCCTCTACCTCAAAATAGCCAACTTCTCAAGATAGGTATAGGTTTCCCCTTTCGCCACTACAGAAATGTGACAGATGTATACCCCCGGTGAGACGGCTAACCCGTAGGAAGTCTGCTGGTTCCACCAGGTGCGCCAGATACGCGAGTCACGCCTATCGGCAACACCTGCAATTCGCTTAATCAGGTTACCGGCAGCATCATATACCAATACAGTCATGTCTGTCATCTCAATATTTGCCTCGACACGAAATTCGGTTAAACCATCCGACTGCGCTGGGTTCGGAAAGACAACCACCTCTTCCCAGGCGAATGCCTGCTCCAAGACGATAGATTTTTCGATTGACGTTGCCCCTAACGCATAGCGCACCGTTACCCGTAAAGTGTTCTCTCCCGGAGACAGCGGCACCATCGCCGTGTAAGTCCGCGTCTCTCTATCTAAGAGGGCTTCCGTTTTACTCGGATGTACGATAATATCAATCGGAAAGTCTGCGTAAAAGGTGCCACCGATAGGGAACGGGTTTTGGGTAACGGTTGCGGGTAAGTTAAGTGTTACGCTCGGTATATTTCGCGACGGTTGAAACATATCGGTGAGAAGACTATCCATCGTCACTAACACAAGCTGCGTCACTTTTCTGACTAAACCGAAGTTAACCTTATCTACCGTATCGCGGGAAGTATGGTAGAACGGATTGGCATCGTAATTTCGGGAATCTCGCCACGGCGTGGAATTCTCAATTAAAGTTACTGCGTGATGGCCCGCATCCCAAAACGATTTATGCGCGGAGATATCAATGAATTCGTCTTGTGTTCTACGAATTATCAAGTCAATCCCGTACCATTTATTCGCAATTGTGAGTGCTTGGCTTATCCACGCCGAATCTTTATTGGTTAATACTTCAACCAGGTCACGTTTCCAGTTATAGCCGAGCATATCGAGATTAAAAACGGCTACGATGTTTTCAGGCTTTTTGGCGTTTTCTGGTTTACGCTCATCGGTAGATTCCTGTTGTTGACTTGCTTGACGAACATAGTAACGACTGCCAAGCGAGCCAAGCTCTTCACCGCCTAAGGCGATAAACCTTATCTCGTGTTCATACTCATATTGACTTAAGAGATTAGCGATTTCCAACATCGCCGCGACGCCCGTGCCGTTCTTATTCGCGCCGGGGGCGTTTGAAGTTAATGGATTCCATCCGGATTCCTTGACGGCTTGCGTGTCATAATGCGCGCAGATAACAAACACACGTTGATTACCCAGGGACGAAAATTCATCTCGATGAGGTGGTAACACGGCGACAACGTTCCTGATGCCCCCGACAATTTGCTCACTTACCTGTAACCGTGGGGAACGGCGAAATTGGCTGGTAATGTACCGCACGGCGTTATCCGTCGCTTCGCGATGATGGACGTTGCGGGTACGGTACGCAATCTGGTACGGAAAAACGGTAATGTTCTCTTGCAGTGTGATAACATGCGCTTCAAGTGTCTCTGTCTGCACCCGTTTGAACAGTGCATCAGCGCGTGCGCTAGATATTGCTTGTGAATCGCCATCATCTGGAAAAAGTAATAGGCACACAATGAAAAAAATGCATAAATTGTGCTTGACATGGGAACGAATTTTTGATATGCTATATATATCCAATTTTAGTCAGGAAAACGTAAAGGATTAATTGTTGTTCTGATTTTAATAAATCTCCGGAGATATTGCAAGCGAAGATTTGGAGTCCCACAATGCCAGCGAACCTGCCTGCAACCTACTATAAATTGAAGCATCAACACGAGGCGGCCAGAACAGATGATGAGAGGCTTGTCCTGTTAGAGGAGATGTTGCGCATTATCCCGAAACACAAAGGCTCAGAGAAGATTGTGTCCAATTTGCGGCGGCGTATCGCGAGGCTTAAAAGGGACGCGTCGGCAGGCAGTGGGAAAAAAGGTGACAGGAAAGGGCACAGCGAACATATTCCAAAACAAGGGGCTGGGCAAATTGTGCTTATTGGCCCGCCGAACGGCGGTAAATCCCAGATGCTTAACGCTTTTACTAAGGCAAAACCCGAAGTTAGCTCTACCCCTTACACGACAGCGAACCCAACGGTTGGGATGCTCCGCTATGAAAATGTCCAATTTCAACTGATTGATACGCCCTCCATCATGCCTGATTTCGTCTTTCCAACAGTGCTGACGCTTGCTCGAAACGCAGAACTGAGGCTTATTGTCCTCAGCCTCGCATCCGATAATCTATTGGACGATTTAGACATGGTGCTTACAGTGCTTCAGGACGCTGAGTTCGACACAAAGGGCGCAACCCTCGTTGTCGCAAACCAGAAAGACGCTGACGGTGCAACAGAACGGTTGGAAATTCTCAATGAATTTTATGAACAGCCAATCTACCCAATATCCGCCAAAACCGGGAACGGGAGCGAATCCCTATTTCAAGAAATATACAACGCGTTGAATATCGTCCGAGTCTATCCGAAAGCCCCCGGCAAACCGATAGCGCATGAGGAACCGATTGTCCTACCGATTGGTGCGACGGTGCAAGATGCCGCCATCGGCTTACACAAAGATTTCGCCGAATTCAAATTCGCACGAATATGGGGAGCGGAATGGCACGATGGGCAAGCTGTCAGCCGTGACGACGTTATTTATGATGGAGACATCGTGGAATTTCATTTATAGGATGAAGCACGATACAATCTGTTCCCAAAAACGAAATACCTTGGATAACTCTCATGAAAAAGCGAAAGAACCGGTATCTTATCTATTCACTGCTTATTCATCTTATCCTTGCATCAGTCATCTGGCAATTCCGTTCACAACAGCAGCAACAAGAATGGTTCTTTGAGGGACAAGAAATCGTGATACATCGCATCAGACTTCCTATCGTAAAACCACCGGAGCCGATAAAACCACAGGCATCCACTGAACCTGCTTCGATAGAAGAAAAAGTAGTGCGTAAGCCCCCAAAACCGACGGCCGGTTTAAGCGCAGCATGGGTAAAAGTGAAACCTGATGAGGCAGTTGTTCCCACGGTCAGGGGACACACAGATGCTATGAACAAGATTGCTAACACTCCTATGAATAGCGCGCCGGTACCACAACACACCCCAACAGCAAATTTGGATGTCAAAGCCCGCCGTATCCGTTCTGCCATTGAAAACCCGTCTATGAAAACAGCAGCTGATGTCCCCCGACGAAGCGCGGATTTCCAAATCTCTCTGGGCGGAGATGGTACCCTGAATGCCGCTTCACCGATGTTAGATAGCCCGGATATCTATTATAGCGGTAAACGGGGTGACGCGCTCCGAACAACTAGCATGGGCAATAGCTGGGGGGGAAGCAGTTCCGGCACCGCAACTGTTGGTGGTATCTATGTCTCTATGATGAAGACACTTGCTAGCGAACTCGCCAACGCGGCAATCACTGAAAAAGTCGATGTCGTCTTTATTCTGGATGAAACTGAAAGCATGAGCGACAACATCCGGGGCATCAGGGCTTACGTCCATTTCATTTTTGATGCGCTTAGACGGGATGGGCACGATGCCACTTTCGGGTTAGTCCTCTTTAGCGACGAAGTAAAAACATATAAAAGCACTAATGATTCGGGTACCTTTAGAAACTGGCTATTTAAAATAGGAACTGATGGCGGCGGTACTCTTTTGGAAGCCGGATTGGACGCATTGATGGCAGCAGTAGAACAGATGAATCCCCGACGCGGCGCACAACGTCTGTTTGTGCTTGCTAGCGATGCAGCGTTTCACGACGCTGATTATAACGGCATGTCCACCTATAGCTTAGACACCGTGATTGAGACACTACAACGCGAGCAGATTCGCGTTGACATTATTGGACTGGACCATCTTCCAGTCAAACAAATTGCAATGGCAACGGGTGGTACATGGCACCCAATCCCTGGCAAAGGCTATCGTGAATACGTGCCCCCATTACCTTTGACAGAAAAGATGTTTTCCAAATTAGGAATGCTCGACGCACGGAACGGCGGCCTTAACGATAAAATCATCGTCTATTTTAACAATCCACCGCGCCCGAAACGTTTGGCGTTGACATGGAAAGTCCTTAACCCCCTCGGGGAAAGATGTTACGGCCCGTTCACGAAATATACCGAGATTGCCGAAGATAATTCAACCCAGATTGAACTCACTCCGACGTTTGAGCCCGAGGTATTCCAAAAGATTCATGGAATTTACACCATAGTCTATCGGCTTGAGAATGAGCAAGGACATCGAAGTATCCTAAAACGGTTCTTTGAATTTCCGTAAACCTTGTGAACAGTGCGTTACCAAAGTCATATCGGCGGCACACGGATTAGTTTCAGAAGATAACACCATTTTTCCAATCTCTCCCATCTTAGGTGGCGAGGATTTTAGTTACTATTCCCAAAAAATCCCGGCCTGCTTCATCATGGTAGGCGCCGGCAATGAAGAGAAGGATATCGTAAATATGTGCCATCATCCGCAGTTTGATATCGACGAAACCTGCATGATTTACGGTATGGCCCTTCTTACCAGTCTAGTTCTCCTTGAATCATAGGGGCTCACCGGCAAAACGTCTCTATTCACAATGACGTCCGTCTACGAAAAGCATCGACATCATGAAACGTCGGAATCAGACAGCAGCCGCGCAAAGCACGGCTCCAAAATCAAAAAGCCATTCAGCCGTCCCGCTTCGCAGCAGCACGGTTACGTTGATGTTTACCGATATTGAAGGTTCAACGTTACTCTGGGGCCAACACTCGGATTCAATTATGGCGGATGTTATTGCCTCGCACAACGCGATTTTGCGGGAAGCTGTTGAGAAATGTTCCGTTCAAGAGCTGGGTAGCGAAGGTGATGCATTTGCATTTCTGTTCCGTATAGCGAAAGAGGCAATTGCATGTGCGCTTGATGCGCAGCTAGCTTTCAGGGCGCATGCCTGGCCCGAACCTGTCGGCAACGTGAAAATTCGGATTGGCATCAATACGGGGAAGCTCCTGTTACTCGATGATAAATATCAGGGAATGCCTGCGAACCTGGCAAAACGGATTACTGATGCAGGCCACGGTGGACAGATTTTGTTATCCGCTGCAACATACGAACTGGTAAAGTCGGAATTTCCAAGCGATAGCTTTTTAAATCTGGGTGAGCATCGTCTTAAAAACCTCGAGGTGCCGGAACGGATTTTCGAATTTCGCGTTCCTGACACAGATGAATTTCCGCCGCTGCGAACGGTTTCCACATTCCCCAACAATTTGCCGACACCGGTAAACAGTTTCATCGGTAAAGAAACCGAAATCCAGGAGATTACGCTCCTGTTTAAAAGCGGGCAAACTCGCCTTGTGACATTGACAGGTTCGGGCGGCATTGGAAAGAGCCGGCTTGCTCTTCATGTCGCGATGGAACTTCTGGATAAATACCGAGACGGTGTCTGGTTCATTCCGTTAGCAGCACTTGTTCAGCCTGAACACATCCTGACAGAGGTAGCAACCGCCCTCTCTATTCCATTGATGCTGCCCCAGAAGTCTGAAGGGAAAACGTCTATCGGCGATGATATAAAAACACTAGGTTCAGAACTCAATGTGATGAAGCAGGTGATTGCCTACCTTTCTGAAAAGGAACTCTTGTTGGTGTTAGATAACTTCGAACATTTGATAGCGGGCGCGATGGAAGTCAATACGCTTCTCCGTGAGTGTCCTAAATTGCACTGCTTGGCAACTTCTCGGGAGTTGCTACAAATTTCGGGCGAACAAACGTTTGTGGTACCCCCCTTATCCGTGCCACCCTCAGCCTCAGCGTCCGGTAATATTTCTAGACTGCCTCTTCCTATGAAGAAAAAAGATAGTATCGCACTGTATGAAAAATCTGAAAGCGTTCAGCTCTTTTTAGCGCGAGCAAAAGCAGTCTCCCCGAATTTCAAATTAACCCCCGATAACGCCGAAATTATCGCGGCGATATGCCGTTCGCTTGACGGGCTCTCGCTTGCGATTGAACTTGCGGCGGCGCGGGTACGCTGCATGACACCTCAGCACATTCTCAAAAGATTATTAACACAACTCGAATTCCTTTCCACACAACACCATGATGTACCCACACGTCATCAAACCCTTAGTGCCGTGATGTCTTGTTCATACGAACTTTTAAACGTTGAAGAACAGCAAATGCTCGCGCGATTGTCACTCTTTTCAGGCGGTTTTTTTTTAGAAGCTGTGGAGGTTATCTGTGGCGAGGATGCCGATACCACGCTAGCGTTAATTTTTAGTTTATACAATAAATCTCTGCTTATCCAAGAGACGCACTTAGAACGCATTCGTTATCGTCTTTCTGTTCCGTTACAAATATACATGCGCGAAAAACAACGAGACACGCGAGAATTTAGAAGAGCACACGCCAACTACTATCTCGCCTTAGCGCTGAAACAAGACGAGAAACTGAAAGGTGCGGCACAAGGCGGCGCACTTGCCGAATTGGCAATTGAGCTGGATAACTTTCGCAGCGCCTTAACGTTCATCATGGAACAAGATGAATGGAATCTCTTCAGCCAACTTGCGGTTGCGCTGACACAGTTTTTCTATATTCGCGGTTTATGGAGCGAAGGTATCACGTGGCTAAGAAAAGCAGAAACCGCCTTGCGAAAATGCAAGCAGAAATACGTTCGCGAATTGCTAGCGAACGTCCTGATTTCGCTAGCGAAATTCTATAACACCCAACAGAATTGTGAAACCGCCCTGCAGTTGTGTGAAGAGGGGGTTAAAATTTTCAGAACTGCCGGTGATAAACCGAGCATCGTCAAAGCATTAAACCAACTCGGCATCATCGCGCGATATCAAGATGCCCATGAAAAATCAGGTGCCTATTTCAGAGAAAGCCTCCATCTCGCCAAAGCCTTGGAGGATAAATGGTTAATCGCGTACGCTTTGGATAACTTGGGCCTCATAGCATACCACAACCACCGTTTTGAAGAGGCCCAGCGATTGTATGCCGAGAGCTTACACCTTGCTCGAGAACTGGGTGATAAGCGCGGTATCGCTTACTCCCTCAACAATTTGGGGAAAACCGTTAACCGGCAAGGATTGCGTGAAGAAGCGAAATGTTATCATGAAGAAAGCCTGGAAATTCGTAGAGGACTCGAAGATAAACGCGGTATTGCTATCTCATTGAACCACCTCGGATTCCTTGCGTATCGACAAGATAAATACGCTGAAGCGACTGACTATCACACCGAAAGTCTCACACTTCAAAAAGAACTGGGGGATAATCACGGAATAGCATATTCCTTGAGCCACCTCGGTTTAATCGCTTACCAGCAAGGGCACAACACAACGGCGGTGAGTTACTACACGGAGAGCCTGCGCCTGACTCGTGAATTGTCAGATGCGGCACCCCGCATCCCGTACCTATTGGATAGCCTCGGAAAAATCGCGCTAAGGCAAGGTAAACTCGCGGAAGCTCGGCAATACTACACCGAAAGCCTCCAACTGCGGCAGAACAGTGGACAATCGCAGGAAATTGCGGATTCGCTTTACCAATTCGGACGGCTATACCGTGCAGAACGGAAATTTTCCGAAAGTTTGCTGCTCTTTTTCACGGCTGGGCATCTCTATACCGAAACGTCAACGACAAATACATTAAACGCGCAAGCCGTGAAACACGCCATTCAAACGCTTAATCAACAACTCGGAAATGAAATCGTTGTAAAATACAAAACGGAGTCAGAAATGCGTCCTCTTGAAGAGATAGTTACGTTAATCTTGTCAGGGGATTCCCTTAAATTATGATGAAGAAAATAACCCTTTTTTCGTTACCAGCAACTATCTTGCGGTTGCAGAACGCACGACGATGGCTGCAATTGCCATTCGCTATCTCTATTCTCACGTTCTTCCTTATCGGGCAACGTGTACCATCATCAGCATTTGGGCAGGTTAACATTGCGTCAAACGCGATTGAAGCAGCAAATGAACACTATTACGAACGGCGATACGCGGAAGCAATTCAGGCATATAAAGCGTTATTAGAAGCGCCTCTTCAACAGGATGAAAAGGGTAACATCAGAATTAGGTTGGGAGTCTCTTATATGAAACGTGCCCTAGATGCTGATGCCAAAAATATCTTTAAAGAGATGATTGACGAAAATCCGAACAGCTCCTACGCGATACAGGCAATGCATCGACTTGCCGCCCTATATTGGCAACGTTATCAATTCAAGGAAGCAATTTTGCAATCCAAGCAGATTCTGAAGCAATATCCTGGCACAAGTGTCGCTTCTACCGCCGCCTATCTTATTGCCCAATACGAGGACGCACTGAACAACTACAAAGCAGCCGTGGACGCATATCGCTATTTTTTGGACAATTTCCCAAATTCACCTTACCGTTCAAGCGCCAAGGACGCCCTCATTGAGCTCTATACCCAAAATAAGGACTACGCGACAGCAGAAAAATTGATTAAAGCGCGAATGGAAACAAATCCGAATGACAGCACGGTTGTGGAAAAATTAGGCGTACTCTATCAACGGCAAGGCGAACATGCTAAGGCATTAGCACTTTATCGTAATGCGCTAAAACAAAATAATACAAATACAAACCTCCGCAAGAAGTTAGGCGCACTCTACGCCGAACTCGGCAAAACCAAACAAGCGGTTGCCGAATGGAAAAAACTGGTAAACAGAGAAACAGATATCGCAGAACGGCATAGGCAACTCGGTATGCTCTATCTTTCACACAAAATGTACCCTGAAGCGATAGTGTCCTACCGGCAAGCCATCCGGATAGAACCTAAGAATAGTTATCTCTATATACAACTAGCATCCGTCTACAAAGTCCAAGGGCTTCTTGAAGACGCAGCGATGGTATACGTGGAAGCACTACAAAAAGTTGGAATGGAACACAATCAGCGTGAGGCGATTTTGTTCGCTATGCAGGACATTTATCAACCCGAAACAGATACGGCAGTCAATAAAGCACCGAAAAATCCCATTATGGCGAAACTCATTGCCCACATCGAAAAACAACGAAGGGAGCAACCCCGGAATGTAAACCTTACTCTAACGTTAGCGGAACTCCTGTTTCATGACGGACAACCTCAAGACGCCCTTGAAACATTTCGCCAACTCCATCAAAATTATCCGACGTACACTGAGATAGCTCTTGATAGATACGCGACGTTCCTAGAACGCAGCGAACATCCAGCAGCAACCGATTTCTATAAAACGCTCACGCAAATCTCGACGCATGAAGGACGTAACCGGCAGGCTAAGCGCAAACTCACGCAGATTTTTCAGAAAATGGAGAAATGGGATGAAGCCGTTGAACTCTTGAACGGCAAAGACAATACAACTCTACCCCTGTCAGATGCTATTCAAACACAAATCCGACTCGGGCAAATGCAATTGCGAGGCTTGCGCGCACCGAAAGCTGCCGAGATAACATTCCAAAGATTACTCACATACCGTTTAAATACCAGTCAACTTATAAAAATTGAATTCGGGATAGCGGAGTGCCACCTCCTATTGAAGCGGTATAGCCTCGCTCAAGAAATCCTTGAGCGAATCGCGTCCGGTGATAATAAATTTCGGGCAACCGCTCACAAGCTGCTTGGTGACTCTTACTTCTACGCGAACGACTTTGACAAAGCAGATGAGGAATACAGACAGGTTATCCTCATATCAAAATCTGAGGAGATAACTAATGACGTGTTGGAGCGGATTGTCCTTATCCAAACACATCCGGATTATTTCAAAATCCCCCTCACAGACTATGCAACGGTGCTACAGCTCTATCTGAGCGGAGAAACGGATGCCGCTATACAGCAGTGCAAGCAGACATTTGAAACACACCCACAAGCTCTCATCATTGACGATATATGGCTCCTACTCGGGAATATCTACCGGAATATTCGCAAAGATACCGAATCACTTGATGCTTACGAACAGGTTGTCGTCATGCACAGCGCACGCGCCGCGGAAGCACTGATAGCTATCGCCGAAATTTATCAGAGGCAAGGAGACTTTGATAACGCAATTTCGGCTTACACTACGCTGATTACAAACTATCCAGAAAATGTAATGACTGTCTATGCTCGCCAACAACTTGATGAAATCACTCGCCTACAACAGAAAAACAATTCCGAATGAGCAACGTTCAAGATAAGGAGAAAATGATGGCCCAATCGACTCATGTCAACCCATTTAATACATTTCGAACCCTTGAAAGCCAAGGAGTCGATTACAACTATTACTCACTCCCCGCGCTTGCGGAAGCCGGTATCGGCTCAATTAACACTTTGCCAATCAGCATCCGAATCCTGCTAGAGTCCTTATTGCGGAATAACGACGGACGCCACATCATCGAGCAAGACATCGTAAATTTGGCAAATTGGGATGCACATTCGCCAAAAGCAGCCGAGATTCCCTTTAAACCCGCCCGTGTCGTAGCACAAGACTTCACAGGCGTGCCACTAGTTGTTGATATCGCCGCTATGCGTTCCGCTGTTGCTGAACTCGGTGGCGATGCCGGTATGATAGAGCCGCTCGTTCCTGTTGAACTCGTCATTGACCATTCAATTCAGGTGGACGCCTACGGCACGGAGAACGCTTTTCAGTTCAACACGCGCCGTGAATTTGAACGGAACAAAGAACGGTACGAATTCCTGAAATGGGGACAGCAGGCGTTCGAAAAATTCAATATTATTCCCCCATCAATCGGTATTGTCCATCAAGTTAATCTGGAATATCTCGCACAAGTGGTTATGAACGAAGGGGGACTCACCTACCCGGATACTGTTGTCGGCACAGATTCACACACGACTATGATTAATGGGCTCGGTATTGTCGGATGGGGGGTGGGAGGTATTGAGGCTGAAGCTGCAATGCTCGGACAGCCTGTTTATATTCTGACGCCGGAAGTCTTAGGGGTTCACCTGACAGGCGAACTCCAAGAAGGCGTCACCGCAACCGACATGGTGTTGACTGTAACCGAACGGCTCAGGGCTGCTGCAGTCGTAGACAAATTCGTGGAATTCTTCGGGCCTGGTGTAGAAGCACTCTCTCTACCCGACAGGGCAACCCTATCCAACATGTGCCCTGAATACGGTGCAACCATCGGATTTTTCCCACCTGATGCGGAAACGATTAGATATCTACGCCTGACTGGCCGCGATGAAGCACATATCGAACGAATAGAGGCATATCTCAAAGCGCAAGAACTGTTTGGTATTCCACGCCTTGGGGAAGTTGACTATTCCGATATCTTGGAAATTGAGCTCAGCGACATTGAACCAAGCGTCGCCGGACCGCGGAGGCCGCAAGAGCGGATAGCTCTCTCCGCTGTAAAACAAACGTTTACAAAGCTCCTAACACAGCCTACCCGTGAAGGGGGGTTCGATGTAACTTCAACAGATAAGCACACAGCGGATACCGATACACTCACACACGGAACAGTTGCCATCTCGGCGATTACTAGCTGTACAAACACTAGCAACCCCTCGGTAATGATTGGTGCCGGCTTACTCGCCAAGAAAGCGGTGGAAAAAGGATTACGCGTTCCGGATTACGTAAAAACGAGTTTAGCTCCCGGTTCTCGCGTTGTGACAGAGTATCTGCAGAACACAGGACTATTACCTTACCTGGAAAAACTCGGATACAACGTCGTCGGCTACGGATGTACAACCTGCATCGGCAACAGTGGGCCGCTAGACGAAACCGTTCAGGCAGCGATTGATGCAGAGAATCTTGTGACTGCCAGCGTGCTAAGCGGCAACCGAAATTTTGAGGCGCGCGTGCACCCGGAGGTAAAAGCGAATTTCTTGATGTCCCCACCACTTGTTGTTGCCTACGGACTTGCGGGCAGGATTGATGTTGACATGACGCGAGAACCACTCGGATATAATGACGCGGGCGAACCTGTCTATCTACGCGACATTTGGCCATCCGGTCACGAAATCGCTGATATGATTCGTACCGCCGTTGACAGAAAGACATTCCGCCAGATGTATGAGCAGATTGAAAACCAAGCGCCGGAGTGGGAAGAACTTTTAGGCGCGAGTGGTATGCTTTATCCCTGGAACGAAAAAAGCACGTACGTGCAACACCCACCGTTCTTCGAGGGATTTACGCGTGAACCCGCCCCAATTTCCGATATCGTTGAAGCCCGTATCCTCGGCATCTTTGGGGATTCGGTTACAACGGACCACATTTCACCGGCCGGTGCCATCGCAGCGGCGAGCCCGGCGGGGCACTATTTGCAAGAACATGGGGTTGAACCACTCGATTTCAATACCTACGGCGCTAGACGCGGAAATGACCGGGTGATGAGCCGTGGAACGTTTGCCAATCGTCGCGTCAAAAACCTTATGACACCAGACATCGAAGGCGGCTTCACGGTGCAATACCCGGACAATACCCAAACGACTATCTACGAAGCAGCACTCAACTACCGTGAAAATAGGGTGCCAACGGTAATTTTTGCCGGAAAGGATTACGGCATGGGAAGCTCCCGCGACTGGGCGGCGAAAGGGCCGAAACTTCTGGGGGTTAAAGCTGTCGTCGTAGAGAGTTACGAGCGCATTCACCGGACAAACTTGATAGGAATGGGAATTTTGCCGTTGCAGTTTAAATCGGGTGAAAACACGCAAACGCTCGCCCTCGACGGGAGTGAGATTATCAGCATCACCCAATTCGCGGATAACCTTCAGGCGAGGCAGATGGCAAAAATGGATATCGTCAGGGCCAACGGAGAAACACACACAACTGAATTGCGTGTTAGAATCGATTCTCCCATAGAGGTGGAATACTACAAACACGGGGGAATTCTGGATTACGTGATTCGGAATTTCTTGTCAACTTCGTCCCAGCGGATAGGGGCGTAGCGGCAAATTCAGTTCAACTGCCCCATCGCTGCGGCCCCTTGCGTCCCTCCCATCATCTAACGTCCGTGAATTGCGCGCAAATCTAGGCGCGCGGCGACATCGTCAGAAACGGTGCTTGTCCACTCAACATCGGCGACGGTTTGCAAACTCATCAATGCAACATCTACCAGCGGGTTGGAGAGTGAATAGTTTAGCAAAAAACTATCTATATTGACATCCGCTATCTCGGTTAGGAAGCAGTGTCTGCTGAGGTTTTGGAAGGCATTGCTCGTTGTGGAGCGCATCAGTACGATGCCCATCTCTTGCGCCTCGGCATCCGGAATAACACCGCGGTTGCCAAAGGCATCGCAGGTGCTTTGGTACATCAGATTGTAATGTATCTGCATCATATCAAATTCGCCGGTAGCAATCAGTTGCTCTACGCCACCGGAGGGACCGTCTGCGGAAAATCCGATCCAGCGTACCGTTCCGTGTTCTTTCAGTCTCAGATACGTTTCCAACCCGCCGCCGGTTAGTATCTGTTCTGTCTCCTCTGTGTAGAACCAACCGCCGTGGAATTGCAATACATCAATATAGTCAGTATTAAGACGTTTTAAGCTACCTTCGACATCTGAAAGGATACCCTCGGTATCAAATGCTTCTGTCTTGGTGGCAACGATGCAATCATCTCTTCGTCGCGCAATCGCCTTCCCTATAACCGTTTCACTGTAGCCGTTTCCATAGGTGGGTGCCGTATCCAAGAAGTTCAGCCCGCTGTCTAACGCGTGATGAAGCATCTTTACCAGTTCGGTTTCATCGTGTGTTGGGCGGACTCTGCCACCGCCGTACCCGATTTCTGAGACAGTAACCCCTGTTTTGCCGAGTGTGCGATACTGCATAAAAAACTCCTTCGCCGTTTCTCCGTCTAGGCGGAATCAGAGCGGATATGGAAGTCCGCCCAATGCTGTGCTATGAAGGCAACAGACTTTTCTAAACGTAGTCCATTTGTGACGTGTGCCTTCTATAAGGACCACTGTTCCGGTTACTCGGTTTGATACAATCTGGACCGAATAAATCTTCAACCTGTTTAATCACCGGTGGCACATAATCCACCCTATAGTCAGAGTGACATCGCGCGACGACTTCGCCGTAGCGCGAGCTATGGAGATGAAGAATCAGCTCCTTGTCGCCTTTGCTGCTACGCGCGATTTTCTGAAGTGCTTCCAATTTTGGGACGTTGTCAACGTCCTTTTCGGAGATTGTAATTTCAACGGCAGATGTCTGCTCGTCGACAACAGATTTAATCTCGGTAATCAGCTCTGCGTGGATTTTTCGGACTTCCTGTTCCTCTTCGGCGGCGGCACGGCTATTTCGATTGTCTTGGTTTACCGTGCCTTTCACCCACACCACGTTGCCTTCCTCCAATGCTACGACTGAGCGCTTATACGCTTCCGGGAAGACGATAACTTCAACGTCACTGTCCAAATCCTCAAGTGTGACGATTGCCATGGTATCCCCCTTTTTGGTGACGTGAATTTTCATCTCCGTCATCATTCCGGCGATGTATACCTCGGTTCCGATGGGCGGTTCAAAAAGTGTCTGTGTATCCACTGTGGTGAAGCGTTCAATAATGTCGTCGTATTCCTCAAGTGGGTGCCCGGAAACGTAGAAACCGAGTTGCTCTTTCTCACGTTTAAGTCGTTCTGATGTTTCCCATTCGGGTACATCTGTGAACGTAATTGTAGATGAGATTTCGTCTACATCTCCAAACAAATTCATCTGTCCCCGCTCGCGTTCGGCCTGAACGCTTTGAGATGCTTTTAGTACAATTTCTAAATTCTCAAAGAGTTGTGCGCGGTGTCCGTCCAAGTAATCAAAGGCACCGCTCATAATGAGGCTTTCAATCGCGCGTTTATTCACAACTTTCGTATCGACACGTTCACAGAAGTCCTGTAGAGATGTAAATGAGCCGTTCTGTTTTCTCTCTTGAACAATCTCGTCTATGGCTGCATCGCCGACGCTTTTCACAGCCACTAACCCGAAACAGATATCGTTTTGATTTACGATGAATTCCTTATCACTGCTGTTAACATCGGGCGGAAGCACATTGATTTTTACGTCGAGAAAGTCGGCAAGTTTGCGGCATTCATTTCGGTAGCGCGTAATTTTCGATGAGGCGCCGGCTTCTCCCGTCATCATCGCTGCCATGAATTCGTGCGGATAGTGCGTTTTCAGGTAAGCCATTCGATAAGCCAACATGGAATAGGCGACAGTATGCGACTTGTTGAAGGCGTAGCCGGCAAACGGCTCAAGCAGTTCAAAAACTTCTTCAGCCTCGCGCTTTGGTGTGCCTTTTTCGATAGCCCCGTGAACGAATTTATCACGCTGCGCGGTGAGCAGCGCCTCATTCTTTTTTCCCATGGCGGAGCGAAGAATGTCCGCCTCACCGAGCGTGAATCCTGCCATATCCCGCGCAATCTGCATCACCTGTTCCTGATAAACGCAAACCCCGTAAGTGTTTTTGAGCGCATCCTCCAACAAAGGATGCATCGCCTCGACTTTTTGCAAGCCATTTTTCCTATCGATGAACTGCTGCATGGTACCGCTTTCAAGCGGGCCCGGACGGTACAGCGCCGGAATTGCTGAGAATTCTTCAAAATTATCCGGTCTTAATTGGGTGACGACTCTATACATCCCAGATGAGGTTTCCAACTGAAATAAGCCCGCAATCAATCCTTTGCTGATGAGTAAATAGGTGACTTTATCGTCAAACGGGATTTCCTCCAGTTTGAGGGCGATACCATGGTTATCCTCAATCATTTTTAGACAGTCGTACGTCTCCGTCAGACTACGCACACCGAGAGAATCAAATTTGACAATGCCGACATCTTCAACGGTTTTGCCTTCAAACTGCGAGGCCACTTGCCCATGTTTATCCTTGAAGAGGGGTACATAATCTGTCAACGGGCCGTTTGAAATGACGAGGGCAGACGCGTGACATGAAACGTGCCGTTTCATGCCTTCTACGGCTTTGCTGAGTTCCATCAACTCTACGTTAGCAGGCTCCTTCGATAGCGATTGGAACTCCGGAACGCGTTCCAACACATCATCAAGCGTGATACCCGGAATGCTCGGAATCAGGGTTGTCAACTTTTTGACATTTTCCTGCGGCATTTCTAACGCACGCCCGACATCAGCGATAGCCGCTTTAGCACTTAAGGTACTAAAGGACACGACTTTTCCAACAGATGCCTCTCCATACTTTTTAACTAAGTAATCAATAACATGCTCGCGTGCCTTGTCAGCAAAGTCAATATCAATGTCCGGGGGGCTAATGCGTTCAAGATTTAGAAATCTTTCAAACAGGCAGTCATAATCCATAGGGTTGAAAGTAATGACGTCAAGGGCATACAGGACAAGGCTGCTCGCTGCGGAACCCCGTGCGGAAAGCGGATACCCTTGTTGATGAGCGTATTTCACATAGTCCCACACAATCAAGAAGTACCCCGAGTACCCAGTCTTTTTAATGATGTTTAGTTCGTACTCCAAACGTTCACGAATGGGGTGGGAGAGTTGTTCGCCATATTTTCGCTTCAATCCTTCCTGACAGAGTTCCCGCAGATAACTATCGTTGGTATGTCCTTCCGGGACTTCATATCTCGGCATCACACTTTCGCCATAATCGAGGACAAGCTTGCAACGATTGGCAATTTCAAGCGTGTTACTGATGGCTTCAGGTGAATAGTCTTTAAGAACCTCCCGCATTTCATCAACGCTTTTAAAATAGAAATGGTTGTCAAAACGCATCCGCTGTGGTTCGTTGACGGTTTTCTTTGTCTGTATGCATAATAAAATATCGTGCATCCGATGATGAGTTTTGCGGAGGTAGTGGCAATCGTTAGTTCCCACTAGCGGCAGGTTATATTCTTTGGCTAACTGCATCATCAACGGGTATGCCTCGGTTTCCGGAGCAATATAGTGATTTTGCACTTCAACATAGAGGTTGCCCGCCCCCATAATCTCCTTCAATTCCAAGAAATTGCGGACGGCTTCGTCCCTTCTATTTGAACAGAGGAGCTGAGGCACCTGCCCTTGTATACATCCGGTGAGCGCGATAATTCCGCCATGATATTCTCGCAGAATTTCCATGTCAATGCGCGGTTTACTGTAGAACCCCTCGGTATAGCCGAGGGATACGAGTTTAAGAAGGTTCTGGTAGCCGGCAGCGTCCTCAGCAAGGAGCGTGAGATGATACGGATTGCCTTGTTCTTTGCCACGGGTTTTCCTGTCACCCGGGGCGACATACACCTCACACCCTACAATCGGGTTCACACCGACTGCTTTCGCTTGCTTGTACAGCTCCAAAGCACCAAACATGTTCCCGTGATCGGTGAGGGCAACCGCTGGCGCACTGTTTTCGACTGCCCACTGTACCATGTCTGCAATCCGGCATGCGCCATCCAACAGACTATATTCGCTGTGATTATGTAAATGAACAAATTCCGAAGACATGATGCCTCCACTTTAATTCGGTTATGAATGCTTGAAGTTTGTCAGATGGGTAAAAATGAATTTGATAATTACCATGATAACAGAAATTGCATACAAATTTCCATAAAAATTTCAGGCGGATTTCATCACTGTCCTCCGGAAACGCTGCGCGCAGCTTTAACATTGACAGAACACAGTCAAACTTGCTATAATAGATAAATACCGTATAATATTGTTCAGGCACAATATCTATTTTCTATGGAAAAATCGCGACTCCTACTGCTGTTCTTAACCCTCTTTTTTGTGATGCTCGGATTCGGCATCATCATTCCCAATCTCGCCTATTACGCTGACGATGTCGGCGCGACACCCACTCAAATTGCTGTCCTTCTATCTGTCTACTCAGGCATGCAATTACTCTTTGCTCCGGTGTGGGGGAGATTATCCGACAGGTACGGAAGAAAACCGCTCATTCTGCTCGGCTTAGTCGGCAACGCTGCTGCGCTCGTCGCGTTCGGTTTCGCTAAAAGTTATCCGTGGCTCTTTATCGCCCGCAGTGCAGCCGGGGTAGCTTCATCGGCTGTGCTTCCAACCGTGATGGCGTACGTAGCGGACGTGACAACAGAAGAGGAACGTGCGAAGGGGATGGGGCTGATGGGTGCCGCGATGGGACTCGGTTTCATCCTCGGCCCAGCCATCGGCGGTGTGATGGGGCGACACGACATCCCGTTCTTTGTAGCCGGCGGCTTGTCGCTGCTCACCTTTCTCTTCGTGCTGAGTCTATTGCCGGAATCGCTACAACAACGCATAGGTAAGGGAGATGTACACGAATGGATAAAACCGCGAGAAATATTCCGGTGGGCAACGTTAAAATCACCGTTGAATTCACTATTTCTTGTCGCGTTTTTCACAACCTTCAGTTTTTCCGGGCTTGAAGCCACGTTCCCGCTTTTTATTCAACAGGGATGGGGATATGGGCAAAAAGAGATGGGATGGATGTTCATGGTGATGGGTGCGTTTGTAGTACCATTACAAGGCGGTTTTCTGGGTAGACTGATTCATTGGTTAGGGGAACAAAAACTCATCATCGCCGGGATGTTGTTCAACGCGTTAGGAATGGCACTCCTACCGCGGGCAACCGCATTTTTGAGCCTCACGGTGTATCTGACTATCGCAGCCTGCGGGAACCAACTAATTCGGCCCACCAATACCTCGTGGATTTCTAAGCAGACGCGGATTGGGCAAGGCACCGCCATTGGCATCATGGATGCTTTCTTGAGTTTGGGACGAATCTTGGGCCCCCTTCTCGGAGGGTGGCTCTATGAAATCGATGCATATCCTTATCCGATTTTGGCTAGTATTTTAGTTATCGCGACGGGTTGTCTTTATTTTCCGTTGTGTCGAATCGGAAAAATTGGCCGGAAAGAATAATATTAAGAGATAAAATTAATCCGATTTTTGTTCCGCTGGTAACGGCGGTAATCGGTGGGTAACACGCCGCGTATTGTACTTAAGCCGATATCGTCGATGCATCACATCGTCAGGGTAATTTTCTGTATCCGGGTATGGATACTCGGACATTCCGTGAAACGGCAGCGGTGTCACTGTCTGCGAAGTGACGGTATTGATGTCGCCATCTTTGTCCCATCCGTCGCTAAATAAAACAAAATCGCGCTTCCATCCAGCCTTGAGCTCCGGCAAGCGCGATTCATCAAATTCAACCGTGATTTCGTCGCCCGCGTTGAGGATAACGTACATATCGTCAATCTCTTGCAATAAAGGGGTGACATCACCGTAGCGTGTATAATACCCGGCAATGTCTCGCCACTTTCCAGCTGTCGTCACTTTTTTGTAATCGAAGAGGTGTGGCGCGTGAGGCGTCGGGCGGTACATTTCAGAAAAACCGCGGTAGTGCAGTTCCGCACTATCTGGATTCAGTTCCGTGATTTGCGTCGGTACCTCCTGTCGCCCAACGGTGAAAAACACCGCATCCCAATAAATTTGCAAGTCTGTTTCAATCCGAACCAGCCTCTCATCCGACAGGAATTTACCGGTTAAATCCACGGTAATAGTCTTGTTTTTGCCGGCGGGTAACCCTATCATATCTATCACGGGTTCCCATTCTTGCATGTGATTCTTCACCGCGATTGACGGAAAACGGGGGCTCACCGACGGATTCTGGAAAAGCGATACGTTGATGCTGGTATCCGTTGGGAAAATCCACCCTGTTAGGAAAAGTACCAGCGGCGTGTCATTTGGAACATCCCCCAAGTCGAGGATGATGGCGTGTGGCGCTACAACTCCCTGGTGGATGCCGGGTTCATGCTCAACGGCGTAGCGGTAATCAAACGTCCGCAATGCATCGGAAACCTCAGTACCTTGATGTGTGAAAGCGGCTTTCGGGTGCCGTTTTTCGGCGACGCCGTAAATCTTGAATTCAGCAAAGGGCGGAGGGGTGTATTGTTCATTGACAAAGATACCCGTCCCTACCGGATGGTCAACGGCTATCAATTTTACCATATCAAAATAGGCGGTTTCCCAGAGTTCTTCGGTGATTTTCAGGATATATTTACCCGACTTTGGCTGGATTTGTGAGCCGGAGATTTTGACAAAATCCTTTGTCTCATCCGGGGCAATAAAACCCATAGAGGTGATAAGCCCAAGCGGGGCGCGCCAGAGCAAGTCTGTCACGAATTGATAACGTTCACCATCGTAAACGTACAAAAACGGACAAGAACCTTTCAATATCTGCTTTTCCAATATCTGCTGTCTCGCCTTAGGTTTAATAACGTTTTGCGGCACGCCATTTGTCCAGACAACCCTGACGACATCCGCCTCGTCAGATGCGCCCAACCCGAAATGCGAAACCGGTTGTGACACGTACTGCAATTGATACAGCCCGTCGACTTTAACCTCCAGTTTTGAGCCGATACCGTTTCTATTAATTTTATTATTTCCTGCGGTGATACCCTCCAGTTTCACCTGTATCCAACTATTGAGATTGCCACCATTGTTTCTTAGGGCACGCGGATGTCCATCGTTGTCGACGTAAAAAATGTCGATGTCTCCGTCATTGTCGTAATCCCCCACGGTTCCGCTGACGCCCCCTGCATGTGCGGCAAGCAGTTCGGAGCGTGTCTCGAATCTTCCGCTTCCATCGTTCCGGAATAGGAAAAGGCGTTCTGCGCCGATAACCCAAAGATCGAGAAAGCCGTCGTTATCGTAGTCCAGAAAATGCGCATCGCGTCCAGTTACGTCATTAACCGCCTGTGAGCGCGTATCCTGTACAAAACTGCCGTCCCCTCGATTGAGATAGAGATAGGAGCGAACTGCGGTGCTTAAGAATATATCGGTGTTTCCGTCATTATTAAAGTCGGCCGCAGCGACTGTGGTGTATTGAGGCACCTGTGGAATTCCGGTTTCGGTTGTTAAGGCACGGAGTCTACCTTGGCGGAGATTGTCCCACAAAGTGCATCCAGTCTCAGTGTGAATCACAAAGATATCAATGTCACCATCGTCATCAAAATCTGCGAAGCGCGCGTCCGTAGCACCGGCGGCGGTTTCTGCGTTAAGAAATGTCTGCTCTCCAACCGCTATGAACGTGCCATCGCCGTTATTTCGATACATTTCAAGAACGGTGTGACTTGTAAATATGTCCAAGTCGCCATCGTGCTCGTAGTCAACCGGTAATAATAGGGGTAAAGCACCTGATTTGTCATCATCTGCATATCGCACGATTTCAGAGGCTATCCACTTCCCGTCTTCCCCCCATCGTCCAAGCGTTATGCCGGTTGCGGTTTTCAATAGAAGTTCTTGTATCCCATCTTTATTCATATCGGCGAATGCAGCCGTGTTTGGCTGTGAAGCACCTTCAGGAAATTCGGAAGTCCGGATAAACTTCCCATCGTCATTGTGGAAAAGCATTCCAAGCGGCGTTAGGTAAAGTTCTAAGTCCCCATCGTTGTCGTAATCAATGAGAGAAAGTGCGGCCCCCTCAGTTTGGGTTCGAATGTTAAGAAGCCCGATATCTGAATCCACAAATTGCACTGGAGTAGGTTCTTTCCTTTTGGCAACTAGTCTCGACTTGAAACCGGGAGAGAACGTTTCTATCGGATGCCCCAAGATGTTTGTCACCAATTCACCGATGCCTTGTTGATATCGTGGTGTTGCGCGGTGTAAGTTTTCAAAAATTCGCAGGTTTCGGGATGCGGTTTTGATGTCGCCTTGCTCAAGCAACGCGATGCCGTCCGTGAGGTATTTTAGCTTTTCGGCATCGGTATCCCATAAGAGGGCGTTCAACTCCATGCAGAGGTTTTTGACTTCCAGAGATTCTACCTCAGGTTGTGCCAAAAGTGCCTGGGCCAGCTTCAAAAGGATTACAATATTCGCTGGCGATTGCGAATGGAGTACTTTTAAGTGCCCTACTGCCTCATCTAATGCCTCAGGATTTTTCCGCTGTCCGAGGTAGTGGCGCACCAGTTTGTATCGAAACTCCAATTCATCAGGATTAAGCCGCACCGCTTCCTGTATCGAGTCAATTGCTTGTCTACTGTTTCCTTGTACCTGATAGATTTCCGACAAGATAAAGTGCAGCTGGCTATCCATCGGTACCGCTTGAATGCCGCGCTTTACCCATATCTCAGCGGTATCCGTTTGTTGTAACCGTAGATACGCGACGGCGAGGTTTCCGTAGCCGATGCCCTCATCCGGTAAAAGTTCAATTAGGGATTTAAACGACGTAACCGCCTTGGAAGGTTGAGATTCCTCAAGGTACGCTAATCCCAGATTCTGATACCGGATTGCAGCCTCAATTGTATTCGCATCGTTCTCGGTTTGTGCCACCAAGGCAGCTACGAAAAATAGGGACATTAATGCAATTACTGACAATACAAAGAGATTCTGTTTTGAATAAGATAAAGAAGACATTATCATTCTTCCTCTTTTCGTATGTCGTTGCCCGCTGCCCGAATTGCATGTTGCAGGGCATCATGCCGTAATGCTAACGAATCTTCAAGTTGCTTCATGTGAAGGAGCCAAGAGTCTTTAGATTCTCCGTCCGCGGTGCCAAATGCATTGGTTATTGAGAGGCGGATATATTTTAACCGTTCTGCCTGAAGGAGCTTGAGTTGTGCATCGTAGTCCTCAATGCCTGATTCTAACAGCGAGGCCAGTTCACGAATTTTTTCCAAAGCGTGCCTCCTTTTTCGCGATACGATTCCCCTGGAGATATCCTAATAGATAATATATTTTTTTGCTACAAACACGCATTCTATAAATAGACTGTTCCGCTGGAGCGGTAAAGCAGACGCTAGCTTTTTTGTGAGATAGAATTAGGAACCGGAAACACCAATTGAAGCATGGATTTGGACAAATTTCCAAACTGCGTCACGCCGTTCCAACACGCCTGTCATACGCATCGTGAATTCTTCTGGTGTGCCTTGCCATTTGAGTCGCCAGCGCTGTTGAGTATAGAACCACGCGATTGTATCTCGTTCCTGAACCTCAAGGGTGATAACGGTAATGCTGAAATCCTCAGTACTTGCGACGTGGTTTCGATAATAGTCGGCAATGCCGGCGTGCCCTTCAACCACTTCGTCTTCATCAGTACCGATTTTAACATAGTGTTCGGTATGAAGCATCGCCGCAATGAGGGTTTCAGCATCTTTTGCAATGAGCGCGTCAAAGTACGCGATTACCGTCTCATGCGCGTTCGGCATTGTAAATTCCGGAAAGTGCATTCCATAAGGCACTACTCATCTGCTCACATGCTTGCACGATAGTGGTATGGGATGCCGCAGGCAATGCCTCGATTCGGACGAGCAATTTTTCCGTCTCATGTTCGTTGTGCGAATGCGTTTCAAAATAGGGTTCCACCGTCTCAGGGAGTAGATAGAACTGTTTTAATCCTGTGAGTTTTGATTGGGCTGTTGCGGGCTGTTGTGCTTCAAAAGCGTAAAGCGCGCCTAATGCCGTGGTGGGTTGGGAGAAGAGCTCATCTGCTACCTGCAGCAAGGCTTTCACCTGGGGTATCTGCGGTTCAGAGATTCCGGTATCGAGCCCATTAGCGAAGTCTTCCCACATTTCAATGTGTTCCGTTTCTTCTTCTGCAATATCGTCCTCCTCCAAGTTCTTCCATCCGGCCGGTATGGTTGCAATGAAGGCGCCGTACTCACGGGCGTAACAGCGCAGTGCTTCGAGTGACAATTCTCCAACATTCCACGCTTGGTAGAATGGGTGATTAAGTAAGTTATAATCGGTGATTTTTCTCTCTAACCGTTGCTTGATATCTATCAAAGTCTTTACTCCATTCTTCTTTTTTAGTATTTTCGGGCACATCGCGAATTCCATCACGTCTGCGTGATGTGCTATAGTATAGCATGCAGCCCTCCCGCTTTCAAGGAAAATTCGTTTTTTGTCTGGGCCGCGAATAGACGGAGATGGACAATGAATTCTACAAATAGCGGTGGCGTGCTAAGGAGATTCTTTCACAAAAAATTGGGCGTTATTAACAATTGCCAATTTAATTGGAATGCGCTACAATGATTGAAAAGGATGGTGTGTACGTTGGATAAATCAACACCCTACAAAAATTTCGAAGAACAACTCATTCTGCGCGATCATCTGGCGGCAGACAGAACAATTCTCGCAAATGAGCGCACATTCCTCGCCTATATCCGCACCGCGCTGACGCTTTTTGTTGCCGGGTTAGCATTTGCAGAGCTGAACATATTTAGCTCACCAATCGTTAGGGGGATCGGTGTTATCTTCATTTTATTGGGCATCGCCACCTTTTTTGTCGGACTCGTTAGGTATAAACGCATGCAAACACTCATTCGCGAGATAAAACAAAAAGAATTGGGAGATGAAAATCAGCAATGAGACTAAGAGAAGTTGTTGTAACTGCGCAGAACCAAGTTGAGTTGCAGGACAGCGAAATTGAGGTACCGGTACTCGCACCGAATGAGCTGCTGATAGACACGGAATATACGTTTATCAGCAGCGGTACCGAATTGGCAAACTATACCGGTAGAGAACCCAAAGTTTTTCAGAAAGGGGCGTGGTGCGCGTATCCTTGGCGTTCCGGCTATGCCAACGTTGGCATCGTGCGGGCAATCGGAACGGGTGTAAACCGAATAGCTCCGGGTGAACGAGTGTTTACCTACGGACGGCATGCTTCCACCGTTCGGTATTCTCAAGAGCGGCTCGTCGCTCCTGTGAGCGATGCCATCGCCCCGGCAGTCGTGGCCGCCTCACGGATGGCAGGTGTCGCAATGACGGCTATCGTCGTCGCCGAAATTCCGACGAATCCGTGGGTAATTATCTTCGGAATGGGACTCGTCGGCAATCTGGCAGCACAGCTTTTTCAGATACACGGATGCCGTGTCATCGGGGTGGACCCGGTTCATGAGAGGCGCGTGCTCGCAAAGCAGTGCGGGATTCAGCATACCGTCGGTGGGAATGCAGTACACGCGCAGATTGAAGAACTGACTCATGGAGAATTGGGGGCTATCACCGTAGATGCTGTCGGACACAGTGGCGTTGTGATGGAGGCACTCCAGGCTACTGCAAATCATGGGCAGCTAATTATCTTAGGCTCACCCCGTGTCTCTGTCCACGGTGACTTAACAGAACTCCTCTCTGAAACGCACCTGCGATGGATTACTATTCGCGGTGCGCTAGAGTGGTGTGTGCCGATGTATCCTGACACTGGCAATCGCACGTCACAGTTCAGCAAGCAGCAATGCATCTTTGATTGGATGGCACGGGGGCAGTTAGACGTTGAATCCCTCGTTTCGCATCGTCTAAAGCCTAAGGAAATCAAACGTGCCTACGATGGCCTTCTCAACGAACCGAACGTTTACACCGGTGTTGTTCTGGATTGGAAAGAATAACGGAAAAGTGCAAGTGTCGGAACTTAAGACAGGGGAGCTTAATGATTCGTTCACTGCACTCCTCCATTTTTATCGGAGTGACACGAGTTGTTTAACAATTTCTTGGTAGGATTAGGCAGCGAAATGCTTGAGGCACTCCTCATAGACGTTAAATCGCTCGCCTTCGTGCTCCTCCGCATCGACGAGTTTCAGCCAGAGTGCGCTGTCTTTTTTCTCTCCACTGAGTTGTCGGCGGCTCCCTAAATTGGAAGGATCCGGCCCGCTCCAGACGACTTCGCCCCCTTGCATGTAGATAAAATCGTCTCGATACCGTTCAATGAGCTGCTTCTGGTTTTCGAGATAGACTAACGCTTGTTCACAGGTGGTTCGTCGCCAATTCGCCACCGTTTGTGGGGTGTCCGTCTCAACAGAATCAAACTCGGCAAGTGGCGCCGTGACTTCACTCTCCCAATCAATCTCGTTCAGGTTGACTGTGCCGTATCCGCGCTGGGCGGCAATCAGGAGATGGTTTCTATCGCGTTTGAATGGTGGTGTCGGCCAATCCGATGCGGGTTCATGTCCCATCAGGTGCATCCCGACGGCATCTGTCGCTATCGGGTGCTCTCCTGCAATGAGGGCGTTACAGATTCTGCCTTCGCCGCCCCATTCTCGCCCCCACTGCCCCGTGAGTGCGTCGATAATATTGAGGCATGGCCTGGTGATGAGGGCAAGATCGGGGAGCACATAGGAGAGGCGAATCAGGTGATGGTAGTAACTCCGCGTTCTGCCTTCCGGTAGCAACATAGGGGGCAAACCGAAGAGATTCTTCGTGCATAAGGTGATACCCATGAAGGCATGATTCTTCATTTTTGCGACAGAAACAACCGCGTCCGCATCGTCAAAACAGGCACTGAGGATATACCGTTCGAACATGCAACCGCCACCCGGAACATCGTAGGACTTAAACGGGGGTAGATTGGAATCAACGAACTGCACGTCGAACTCTTTGAGATGATGCTCATAATTGAATCCGGGCGGCATCCGGTGCCCATGGGTATACGGATTCGTATCGGTGACAATAAGTTGAGCGGTGGTGTGTTCCTTGATTAACCGGAGTACGGCGCGGCATACGGCATCATCTACCAATTCCCGCCGTCGTCCTTCGTAGTAGATAATCCGTTCGTGCGGTTTCATCATGTTGAATTTGAGAACCACTTTCTTCGCGTTCTCAATCGGGCGCCACGCACGCGTCAACGGTTCTGTGATACGGCGGAGGGTTTGATAAATTTCCTCTTCGGTTGCACGATAGTCGCAGTGCGCGGCCCGGACCTTTAACTGGTTTTCAGGCATTTGTTACTCCTTCGATTGCGGTTTTCTAGAAGTACCTCTCTTTTTCATTGTAAGCATAACAAATTGGCTAAAAATCGTCAAGAAAAGTGAATCCATCTGCATGCTGCAATTGCTCAATTGTCTGAATCAGGATTTATTGAGGGTGGTGCTGAATCTAAATCGTTCCTAAAAACGAAATGGTAAGGCTGGCATTAATGGTTTTCCAGTATAGGGATTTATCATATCAGGCATTCTTAGGGCATTGCGCGTTTTCTCCGCAAATCGGTTTTCAACGGAATAGAATTGAATTCGTGGAAAGATATTATTCCCAATCTGCACACTGCCGAGTCTCATGGCTTCGTTCAGTGCTGCTTTGGAGGAGATTGTTTCCAGCGTGATATAAATCCCCATCACAGCATTTTCACGATGGACAGTATACAGGAAATCCCGAAGCTGACTGAGTAAAAACTTCCCACTTTTTACCTGGGCAAGAACAACTTTGCCGTAATTATCGTCTGGGGTTTCAACCGTATTGCCAAACCCATCGATACCACCGTCTGCGCCACCGCTCTCGTTAGGAGCGAGCCCGGGAATAAGATTGATTGCCCATATCTCGAAGTGCCGCCGGTTCTCTTTAGCAAGACGGTATGCACTGTTAACGTCTGCAGGAGTCCCGTAAGTTGGGATATTTCTGCCCGGAAACCGTTGGTTCTTGATAACATCTAGCGCGGAAGGATTGATGTCAATGCCAATCCAGTCTCGGTTAAGTTTATCAGCGGCCACAACGGTTGTTCCACATCCGCAAAACGGGTCAAGGACAATATCGCCTTTCTGAGATGACGCACTGATGATGCGTTCAAGAAGTGCTATCGGTTTCTGCGTATTGTATCCGAGGCTTGACTTTCCCCGAACCGGTGCAATATCTGTCCAAATATCCTGTAATGGAACACCTTTGGCTTCACTCAAGTACTTCTTGTAATAATACGGCCCGCCTTCTCGAAGTTGTACAAGTTGTTTGGATTTATACATGTCTTTCATGTTCTGCTCACTGAACCGCCACGCGCGTGTGATGCCTCTAAATGAATAAGACTTATTTCCGCCTGACTCGTTGGTACACGGAAGCAGCCGATATAATCCTCTTGCGTCTTTATGTTTGTAATGTGATTCAACGTACGCGGTATCATAAGGCAGGTATTGAATGCGATATTCCGTTTTTTTAGAGATACTGTAAAAGAAAATGATATCGTGGTTCCTGCCCATGTGAGCCCGGGCGAGATTATGTGTGTCTAATCGGCGTTTCCAAACGATTTCGTTGCGGAAGTTGTCTGAACCAAAAATCGCGTCCATAATGATTTTAAGGTAGTGGCTAGCGGTATCATCACAGTGTAGATAGATACTACCTGTAGGCTTGAGGAGTCGTTTCATCTCAACGAGGCGGATTGCCATGTAACTGATATAAGCCATCATCCCACAGTCGCCAAGAACCTGGTGCAGCCCTGTTATGACGTTATGAATCGGCGATACTATCATGCCGGTGAGTTCATTAATTCGAGCTTGTGCATCAGGGTGCCACTGCCACGTATCATCAAATGCTTTAAGCGAAGCGGAACGTATCTGCTTATTTGCCGCTTCAATTGCATAAAGTTGGTTGAATTTCTGTTTGGAATTGAAGGGCGCATCGGCGTATATGATGTCCACCCAACCATCTTGCCAGTGGCGCATAATCTCCAGATTGTCTCCGTAGTGGAGGCTATTGCGTTCAGGAATTGTTAACATGACAAATCTTCTCTCAAAAACGGTTTTGCCAGAAACAGAATTAATGGCGCAGGTCAAAAACGGTTTTTACCGCAGCGAATGTACCCGTATTGAGCGCTGTATGGATTGCGTGCTTGTACGCCTGCAGTGAAAAGAGGGCTCCAACCAGCGGGCGCAATTGTGTTCCGCTTTGTTGTAGTAGCTGCATACCGATTACGAAGGTATGCAGCTGTTCATCCTTATAATTTTCAATGCCATAAGTATAGGCACCTTGGACTTTTAACTGCTTATACCATACCGAATTCCAATCAATATTTTTCGGGATTCCTGGCATTCCCAGTAGAAGTACCTGTCCGCCGGCACGGGTGAAACGCAGCGCATCGTCTATAGTGACACTGGAACCGATGCAATCAAACGTAACATCTACACCCCCCAATAGCACTTTTTGTCCTAATTCGGGCTGGTATGCTTCTGCGCCTGTTAGCCGGCAAAACTCAGTATAACGTTCCTTATCTGGAGATATTACCTCATCAGCCCCGAGTTCACGAGCAAATTGCTGCTGGTGCGGATATTTGGCGAAGATGATGATACGGTTTTGATGTCCAAGCATGCGGATTGCGGCGACGGTGAGCAAACCGATGCTGCCACCGCCGATTACACAGATATCGTCTGTCGGTTTGAATTCTGTCTGCAGAACGCCATGTAGCGCACAAGCAAATGGTTCGAGTAGCACGACAACTTCATCTGAAATATCATCCGGAACAGGGTGAAGTTGTGACTGATGTGCGACGAGGTATTGGCTCCATCCGCCACCGGTGTCGCGACAGTATCCGGTTTGAACGCCCGCAGTAATACTTCCTTTTGTAATGTTTTCACAATTAGAGAAATTCGAATTTTGGCATTGATAGCATGGCGGCAAAATTTCTCTCACCTGACATGACAGCGCTGGCTCAATTACCACCCTTGTTCCGATGGGCATATCTTTGACGGCGGAACCGACTTCGTCAATTTCCCCAACGATTTCGTGCCCAAGTACAAAAGGGGAAGAGGTGAATGGTGAGAAATAGGGACTCCCTTTTGCGGTAATCGTCGCCAAATCGGAGCCACAGATGCCACTGAGTCGGGTTTTTATCTTTACCCATTCTGGTGTTGGCAACGGTGGTTCCGGAATTTCAACGAGGCGCGTGCTAGAGAATGAGGACGTATAAAGGCCGCGCCACCGTTTACCAAGGTAGCGCATGACGAGATAACGTAGGATGCTTTTGCTATATCGGATGGCTTTCATTACGTTATAGTCCCCTTTGCGTGAGTGTCTCCGATGATATGTTTTTTCACGTGTTGGGACAGTGATATGATATCACAGGCGGGACAAGAGAATCCCGCCTTCTGGTAATTTACTTATATATTCGCTTCAGATTGGTAGTACTGCATCAGAATCTCGGCGACTTCGGGCCTCGCGATTTCAGATGGTAGGGGTTGGCTTGCGGCGAGCAGTTCACGTTGTTTGGTGCCGGAGATGGAGAAATAATCATCGCCATTGTGCGGGCAGTCGCGCATCATGACGATTTCATTGCACTTGTTGCACCACACCGTGAAGTCACCCCGGAAGATTTCAATCTGCAAGGCATCTTCGGAGATTTCATTGAAAATGTGTTGAGCATCAAAGGGAGCATAGTAATCCCCCGCGCCGGCGTGGTCCCGTCCTACGATGAAATGTGTGCAACCACAGTTCTGACGAAAGAGCGCATGAAGGAGTGCTTCGCGAGGGCCGGCGTAAAGCATATCAAAGCCGTAACCGGTAATAGAGACGGTATTTTCTGGAAAATAGTGTTTCACCATTGTGCGGATGGCAGCATCGCGAACGGCGGCGGGGACATCGCCAGGCTTGAGTTTACCGAGTAGCATGTGGATTAATATGCCATCTGCGTTGACTTCTCGTTGCGCGATTTTGCAAAGTTCTTCGTGCGCACGGTGCATTGGATTGCGCGTTTGGAAAGCAACCACTTTGTTCCAACCGCGCGCTGCAATGTCTTCGCGAATCTCTACGGCGCTCCGGAACGTATCTGGAAAATCAGAACGGAAATAGGAATAATTCAGCACTTGAATCGGGCCGGACAGGACATTATCTCCAACATTGGCATAAGCGGGGACGCCGGGGTGGGCGGAATCTGATGTACCAAAGGTTTTTTCGATGAGAAATTGCTTCTGTTCTGCTGAGAGCCTCTCAATTGCCGAAACCTTCATAACCGCGAGGGGGGGATTGCCTTCAACATTTGGGTCAAGAAGCGCAATTCGCCCTCCCTCTCCCACCTCCGTAGATGCGCTTTGTAAGCGCGCAAGTTGTTCGGTTGTGACGATGTTCAGCACCGGAATGGGCCAGAAAATTCCGTTCGGGAGTCTCATATCTGCGGCGACGCTTGTCGCTTCAGCAATACTCATGTAGCCCGTGAGTGGTGTGAAATAGCCGGATGCTAGCATGACTGCAGCGGCTGCAGCCCCTGAAGAAATGAGAACGGATGGCAGGTGCTCTGCTTCTTTTGCCAGTTCGTTACGTTGTACATCGTCCCCGATATACAGGGGATTTAAGGTTTCGGCACCGTGTGGTTTTATCATTAAATTCTCCTTTTGGATATGCGAATTTCAATATTCGCCAGATTGCGAATTTTAATATTCACCGTGTTGTGTTCGGTGGATTTTAGGCGTTTGCCGATAGAGAATCATGTGCAATATCTAACGCACGTTTTTATCTAAAGCGGCGATTTGCTCAACTGTACAGCCATTCCAGAGCCAATAATTGTGTTTTTTACTCCACTCATCTTCAGTTCCTATGCGTTGTTTCGGTGTAAAAATCACTTGGGTGAGGTAACCGTCAGTTACTTCCACGTTATAAGTGTGTTCAACAGCTTCATTGCCAAGTGGCACAGTAAGTTTTTTAATCACCGGATTTCCGTTTGCCAACAAATTAACCTGATGCGTGGCGTTCTCTGCTGATTGGAAAACGTTGGTTACGCGATATGTCCCATTTGGGAGGTTGAGTTTGAAGGCAGCATCTTCTTTTCCCCACACAGCATCTCGCTCAAGCGGTTGGATATGTGCTGGCCCTTGATAGGCTTCATGTGGTGCGCTTGTATCCCATCCAAATTTACCGCTTTCATAGACAGTACTGGGTCCAATTGCGTGAAAATTCTCTGCGGTTTCGGCCCCGGGAGGCTGCATATCAAAACGGATGATAAGGTTACCGTCTTCTGACTTCTCCCATAGTTCAAGGCGTGGAGCTAGTGCCCGCTTTTTTCTGAAGAGCTGAAGGTGTTTCGTCTCGTGGATAATTTCATAACCGCTTGTCGTCAATTCTTTCCTTGCCTTTGTATCGTACCAGGCGACAACATAATCTACTGGAATTTTTTCTCTATCAGTATTCCGGTTTACCGGGAAGTAATCAAAAGCAGATTCGTAGTTTGCAAGGTGGACGACATCATCGGCATACACACCATAGAAAGCACAGGAATGCACGAACGGTGTGACGTACTTAATCTTCCCCAACGCATCAGATTTACGCCAGTCAGCTGACCGGATTTCATAGACTGTATGCGGTTCTATCAAATCGGTTGCCGACACCAATTCTTCAATTTCCGGCGAAATACGCCCGTGGTCCAAAGCGGTTCTACCGAAGTGGAGTAAGGTAAAAACGATGAGCCCTGCAGCAATAGGATATCGAAAGAATTTGCTCATGTCCTGAATTAACCAGGGTGCCAACATGAGTAGAATATAGAGGTGAATCCTGTCGTTAATCCACCCGCCCGGGCCATAGCTCCACGGGGCCTTAATGAACATATAAGTGAACAGGAAAGCAATCAGCAAGAAGACATCGTTCTGTTTTACCCAGTGTCTACGATGAATTCTGTAGCCGATGGAGATAATTATTGCAACGCCTAAAATGGCAAGAAGGATATAGTTGACGGGGATATGCCAATCGGTAAAATAGACGATGGATTTGACACCCCAGAAATAATCTGAAATCCATTCCATTCCTCTATGGTTACCCTTTAGATGGTTTTTTAAGCTGTCGAGATAGTATTCCATCAGGACAAAATAAATTGGGAACATATAGAGAATAAAGTGGAAAAAGGGCTTGAGGTTGACTAGGAGCTGTCGAAATATGGAGCGTGGAGGTTTCGTCCGTACACGCCACGTTTCTGCCAATGCCTTACCGCCCCAGAGGCAACCCGCTGCGACAGAGATGCCTAATACGATGAGCCCATAAGAGGCGATATGTGAGAGATAGGTGAGCAGTAACAACACATATACCACACCAACATGTTTTAGCTGCATATCGTCTTTATGCTTCCACCAGAATCCGAAGCTGAAAAAGAAGCACGTGATACTCAACGTAAAATTGTAAAATCCCATGTACAGCAGGTAGTTGTAGGCGAATGGAAATCCGAGCCAGACAAATGTAAACGCTCGCTTATGAACTGCATTCAAGAAATAGAAGAACGCAATCGGTATCATCCCTATGGCAATGCTGAGAAAGACCTTTTCAGCGATGACGGGAGGAAATACATAGAGGAGTGCCGCCAATAAAATATGGGATAACCAGTTCGGAAAAATCGTTATATTGAGTTTCCATGCGTCCCGAAGCTTGTAATTTTCGTGCTTGGCGTACTCTGTGAGCACTAATCCATTGTAAACGTGGCTTGCGCCGTCTTGAGAAGGAAAATAGGCAAAAATCCAGATTGGGATGAGATGCAATATCACTAAGGCGACAAATAGATGCTTCCATGACAACTCCCTCCAATTGAACATGTGTGTTCCTCCGTTTAAAATGTTACAGCACTCCGTTAAAATAGAGACAGTGTTCTGTCAACGGACATTTTTCACACAACGGTTTTCGCGCGTTACAAATTTGTCTGCCAAAATAGATAAGGTTCATATGGAACGGATACGCTTTTCCTTCAGGAATAATAGGAGGTAGGATTTTGTGTGCTTTCTCTGCACTACAATTTGAGGGGATTAGCCCGAGGCGTTTGGAAATGCGCAGAATGTGTGTATCGACAGGAAAAACCTCCCTGCCGCATGCGAAAGAGAGTGTCACAGAGGCGGTTTTGATACCGATGCCTTTGTGTCGACATAGCAATTCTAAAGCCGCTGTCGTCTCCATGTCATGGATAAATTCTAGCGACAGTTCACCATATTCTGATTGGAGCCATCCGAGAAAATTTTTCAGAGTACGGCTTTTCTGTTTTCCCAGTCCGGCAATCTTTATTGCGTCCTCAACCTCTTCAATATCGGTATTCAGTACATCTTTCCACGTCGGGAAACGTTGCCTGAGTTGAGCATAGGCTTTATCGCGATTAATATCTGTTGTGTTCTGCGATAGCACGGTTAGCATGAGGCTATCCAAGACATTCTGCGTCCCATCGCGAGTTGGTACACCGAGTAATGCCTCTAATCCCTCCAAAACAATTCCTGCTTTCTGTTTTAATTCCATCTGCCTTGATAAAAAAATAAATTTCAATACAGTATACCATAGAAGCAGGAAAATGGTAAAGGAAATTTTGGGTTCACTTAGGGCGATTTATCGTATATTTTAGAATTGTTTGGAGATTGTGCTCAGCGTGGTGAGCTGAGGCTTCAGCATGAACTTGGGTTCATTTGGTGCCGGATGCTGGAAGAACATCGCATAAGGAATTGGCGAATTGTGGTTAAAACAGAAAGCGATACATCGGCTTATCAATCGTGACTGCCAAGAGACTCCAGAAGGCGCCAATTACAAATTCACCTAACACAATACCGAGAAAGAACGGAATCGCCTTTCGGTGTAACCGGATTCCACCGTACTTGAGCACGAGCCATTTAAGGAGCCATCCGATAAAGATGGAGCCTATCATGGGATTGATTGCCCAACTGCCGGAAATGGCATATCCGACGGGATGGAGGTTCCACCACAGAAAACGCATGCGCATTGCAGCGAGGAGCACGGTTAACCCAAATCCGAATGTTGCGAAGCCGATGGCAGGCACATCTGGCGGTGCGGTGTAGGTGAGCCACGTTTCTAATCGATTAAAGGATTCTCTGCCGAATCCGGAGGCCCCGCCCTCTGTGTAATACATGGACAGATATGCCCAAAAGGAGCCAAGCGCGCCTAAGGCGGAAGCGAGTATCATAAGTATCGCAAATCGGCGTAATGGGATGTTCGCTCCTTCGGCGAGTTTGAATCCCTCTAGCTGGTGAGGCATGGCGTGCGAGCGGTGCGCCCTATTCAGGCAATAGAGATACGCGAATCCAGTTAAGTTTACCGCACCCAGGCGGCGAATACCAAATAATCGCGGTAACATTTCATCGGGGCCGATAAAGTGAAGATCATGCACTGGAGAACCGAGTTCTGCTCGGAGACGGGTAATCGCGATTGCAATCGCGAACCAAATTACGAAATAGAGCACAATCACCCAAAACGTCATGCCCATTTTAAGACAGAATCCGACGATGAACGTCGCCGCCCCGAAAAGCGCAAGGAGTGTTACGCGATGAGATATCGGTTCGCCGGGATGCGGCGATACAACCTGGCGAGCAATCTGCGTCAAGTAACGACGGCTCATCCAAACTGCCAGAACGCAAAGCCCAAGATACGCACCGTGGGACTGCTCCGCTTCATAAGGAAATCGTGGTAACCCTCGCCATCCCGCTATTACCCCTAATAGGCGTTCCGCGCGCCAGATTAACCAGAATGCCCAACAGGAAAAGGAAAGATCCAGCGGAATAAAGAACGAGAGCCCAACGCCGAAAGGGAAAACCCCAAGAGGACTCCAGCCAATTCCGCTCCACGGACGCTCCGTGAAAATCCGACGCAAGTCGTACAACTTTCCCCCAAGACTAGGGACAACAGGGAATAGAAAGTTTAATCCGTTGATAATGTCAATAGAGACGCCAATTGCGAGCCCGAACCACATCCACGGGGAACGGAAAAATCTCCCCCGAGCGGCAGTCATTTCAAACGGCAGTTGGATAATAGGGTAACTCAGACGCTCTGATTCAACCCACTGCTTCCGGAAAATTAGACTCAGACACAGCATCACGAGATGGACAGCGACAATAAGGAGCGTCCACCAAAAGATTGCTGGCAACCATGCAGTTAAGTTCGGCTGTTCATAAACACTTGAAAATCCGTGATAATATCCCTCAAGTGCACGCCTATTGCTGACTACTAACCATTGAGGAATATGCAGATGAAATAGGTTTATCCAATCATTTTCTGGGGTAGCGAACCAGTGCGCGTGCCCGATAATCGGCATTAAAACCAGAAATCTATCAACACCGGCCAGGCCGGCACCGACTGAAATACAGGTGTAGATGACGAGCAATTCGGCACGGTTGAAGATGAGATGATGATGCAGACGCCGAAAAAGCAGCCCAAGAACCAAGAGAATTAAAATCGTGATAACGGCGTTGTAAAAGAGGGATACTTGCGTTGGACTACCACCACCGCGGATAATTGATGCAGATACCCACCAACAGTTCAATGGCACTAAGACACAGATGAGGAGGATTGCGAATGGCCGAATGCGGAAGTTTTTTCTTTGAACCTTATTCACCTTCTTTCCGAAAAATAACAAAGTGATTTTATCAGATTTTTGATTCTGAGGCAACCATTTTTATTGTTTTTGAATGAGAGACGTGCTACAATCAAACATGCAATATAGGGTTACGAGCTGTGTCCTAGAAAGGCTTGTATTAGGACTGTTATGCGAAGAAAAAAAATTATTCTCATGAGTCTCATTGCATTTATTGGAATTATCATTTTGCTATCTATGATTTACCAGCTTACGTCCCTTTGGGAGCCGGAGCAAAGTCTTATCACGCTGCTCCCGGAAAATCCTGTCGGTTATTTGAGTTTCAAGGAACTGGAAGGGTTCGTGGAAACATTTAATCGTAGTGAATTAGGAAAACAAGGGGCAGAAATGCCGTTCCTCGCAGACATCAAGGAGCAATTCTGGTGGAAGCGGCTCGTCTATCAGAAGGAGCTGTGGGAATATGAGATGGGGGGTAAACTTGAACAGCATACTTTCAAAGCATACTTCGGTGAAGAAACGATTTTCGCGCTTTACCAGCGCGATGAAAAACTCACATTTCTTTTGATGAGCGCGATGGGTACGCTAGAGAAATTGGCTGTTGAGGCAATGACGGCTACCGATGCTATTAACCCGAAATATAGACGTATCCAAACAGAGCATGAGGGCTTCGTCGTCAATACAATTACGGGCTATCCACGTGATTTTAGTTATACCTTTATCGGAAGGATTGGAATTTTGAGTCTCAGTTATCCGTTACTCACGGAGGTGCTTGATGTCTATACTGGAAAAAAGTGGGGCTGCCTCAAAAATCATCCGATGCAGGAATATATTCAGAAGAACTATATTCGAGGCAAAAGCACAGGTTACGTGGACGTACAGCGTCTCGCTAAATTCGCTTCAGACACCCCCGCCGGGGCACGAAATTTCGTTGAACAGATTCATCCGCTCTTGGGTAAGACAGAATTCTGGACGTTCAGCAATCGATATGAGGACGGGGTGATTTTCTCAAATCATCGTTTCCTAAATACTTCAAAAGCATCGCCGAATTTAAAAGCGGTTCCTCAGTTACGGGGCCGCACAGGAGACATTCTAACAGCTAGAACAGCCTTTGTTACGACGATTCCACGTTCTCATCAAATAGCGACGTTTTTCCCTCACATTGATTTGTCCCAATGCTTAGGGACGGAATTGACAATAGGGTTAATCGCACCGAAACCGGATGAGTTGTCCATTGTGCCTTCTGTGATTTTATTGACTCCTGTCAAAGCACCGGATAAGTTAAAGGCGGAATTGGAAAATTTGAAAACAAAAAAAATCTCGATTGCCAATAAACCGCTTGAATTTCCACCGCCGGAAGACTACCAAGGCGTTGTCCTCCACCCCTTCCAATTGCGCCTGAATTTTTTGTTGACATTGACAGGCGGCTATGCCATTATCAATGAACATATTGTTTTCAGCACGACGCTCGCCGGTTTAAAATCTATGATTGATACAAGCTTAGGACAGGTTCCGGCATTAACTAACGTCATGTCTAATAAGAAGGCAAGTTCGGTGCAGACATTCATTCAACCCCATCTCTTTGTGCCAGAATTGAAGCGATTTTTACCGATGATTACGCGCCTTACCCCTCTATTTGGACAGAATTTGGAGGCTAAATGGATTCGGCAAATTCAAGAAAATTTGTTCCCGTTGGAAGCACTCGGCCCGGTTTCTACGGAGGTGCAGGTGGGTGAGAATGATGTAGATGTAGCACTTCGGATTGTTTTAAAGGAGTGAACGGCTCCCGAATACCTCTTTGATTTTCTTCGAATTGAGCCCGGCGGCGCTCGTTACAAACTGTTCACTAATCTAAAGTTAAAAATAGAATTTTCTGAAGAGGTTCATTCAGAAGTTAGTTCTGAGACAATACTAAAACGATGACGTTACAGCACCAGACAAAAGAGACATTAAAATTCGCACAGGTTGCTCGTTTTCAGGGAGTGGGGGTTGGGTTTGAAATATCCATGTGTCCTATTCCGTACCTAGGTGCTGATGTCGTTCCGATAAAGATAACGTTGGCAGCGCTCTGTGGTTCTGAACTACACACGTTTGCTGGGCGACGTGCGGCCGCGTTACCTTGTGTCCTTGGGCACGAAGCGGTTGGGACAGTTGCAGGCCCGACGGAGGTTCGCACCGCGGATGGAAAACCGTTGCGCGTAGGAGAACGGGTGACGTGGAGCATGACGGTTTCATGTGGGGCATGTTCATACTGTGAGGCGAGAAATCTGCCCCAAAAATGTGAGCGGTTGTTTAAATATGGACATGCGCAAGATAACGAGAATGGGGCTTTGAGCGGCGGTTTTGCGACAGATATTTTGCTTCGCCCGGGAACAGCGATTTATCGGATTCCAGATTCCGTAACGGATACAGAAGCGGTATCTGCCAACTGCGCGCTTTCAACTGTTATTAACGGACTCAATGCCATCGGAACGCAGTCAGGCGCGACTGCAGTCGTACACGGGGCTGGAATGTTAGGTATTTATGCAGCCTGCTATTTGCGGGAGCAGTCTTACCGGGTTGTGGCGGTTGTTGATAAAAACCCGAGACGCTTGCAAGTTGCTGAACAGTTTGGAGCAACCCATACTTTTCATACTGACAGTATTTCGCCAATAGAAATCGGAGACATGTTGAAACAGTTAACTGAGGGGCACGGCGTTGCCCTAGCTGTGGAAGTCAGTGGTGCGCCTTCCGCGCTCCCGGCACTCATTGACTGGGTGACAATCGGCGGAAAGTGTCTAACACTTGGCTATGTTTATCCAGAGGCGAACGTTTCCTTTGACGCGCACCAACTCGTCACGAAATGCGTAACCCTCCGCGGGCTCCATAATTATCATCCGGATACCCTTGGGAGGGCACTCCGATTTTTAGAAGCAACACGGGAACGTTATCCGTTCGCGACGCTTGTTGGTAAAAGCTATCCGTTATCTGAAATTGACAGTGCGTTTGCTCACGCAATAAGACAAGATGCTATTCGAATTGCAATTCGCCCGTAGAAAAACCTGGAAATAGATTTGTGACAAACTCTGATAGATTGGATTGATGGACAATGAATTCAAAAATAGGAATCGGCATAATTAGTTTTGCGCATGGACATTCGAACGCTTACTGCCACGAAATGCGAACGATGGACGATGTTGAACTCATCGCTTGTTGGGATGATAACACTGAACGTGGAGAAGCCGCTGCGGCAAAATACGGCATGGATTATTCACCACATCTCGAAGATGTTATCAAGCACCGAGAGATTCATGCTGTTATCGTGACGTGTGAGACAAATCGGCACGCGGAGATGGTGACGGCAGCAGCGTCGGAAGGGAAACATATTCTTTGCCAAAAACCGATGGCGCTCACCTTAACAGATTGCGACAGGATTGAGGCAGCAGTGCAGAAATCCTGTATTAAGTTCATGATGGGCTATCAGATGCGGCGTGACGCGGCAAATATTGCGATGAAGGCACTTATTGATGATGGCGTGTTAGGTAAAATTGGTGTGCTCCGACGGAGACACTGTATCAACGCACTTTTTAGTGAAGATTTTGTGACGGGACTGAGCCGCTGGCACATCGAACCAGAAAAGAACATGGGAATGTTTATGGATGATGCCTCCCACGCGACGGATTTTATCCATTGGATGTTAGGCAAGCCCAAGAGTGTTATTGCTGAAATTGATAACATCTTAACCGATGTTGCCCCTGATGATACAGGGGTAGCAGTTTATCGGTTTCCGAGTGGGCCCATGGCGATTCTATTGAACACGTCCGTAACGCTGGCTGGTGAAAATACGACTGAGATTTATGGCGATGCGGGGGTTATCATTCAGAATTATGGTGATGGCCCATCGTGTAATGTTCAACGTCCGGCGGCCGCGGTTGCACTCAAGTTGTATACGCGCGATGAACCGTCTTGGAAGGAGCTCGGTATTCCAATTCCGAATAGTCATGGTGAGCGAATTGCTGCAGTGCCCCGCCCATTTATCGACTGTCTAAAAAATGGAACGGAACCTGATGTTACGGTGGAAGATGGACGCGTCTCGGTAGAGATGGTACTTGGTGCGTATCGTTCAGCACGGGAGGGGAGACGCGTCACATTTCCGCTATAATTTCCTTATTAGGCGGTTGAGCGGTGCCAGGTATGAATCAACCGTGCTAATCGGGCACGACTCGCCTGGAGTTTCTGTCCCAGTTCTTCTCCGAGCGTTGTAAGGATATCGCCACCACTTTCTGTCGCGGTTTCGAACTGTTGTTTAAGTTGATAGATACGTCCCGCCTTGAGTCGGTTTATCTCTAATTGCAATTCACTTGTAGCCCGGTTAAGCCGGCGCAATTCTGCCTGGAGCCGGGCTCTCTTTTCTCCAAATACTTCCTTGCTACTCTCTGTTAAATCGATGCGCCCCAGGCTTAACCGTTCCAGAGTTTGGACATCTTTCTCCCGGTACGCGCGATTAATGAGAGGCATCAATTGCTTTCGCAGTTCCTGTTCTTCGATGTCTCGAGTCTTATCCGGATGGTACTGCTTGGCGAGGTTACGATAGAGGGTTTGCAGGTGTTTCGCTTTTGCTGTGGGGAGTTTTCCCATTTCAGAGAGCTGCTGTGATTCTTCCTTATTGCCCTTTTCAGTGACACGGGCACGGTTTACCCGGAAACAAGATTCAACTCGCATCTCAATTTGTTCTGTATTCACTTTTTCTTTACGTAACTGTAGACGGAGTCGATACTCCTTCATCTCAAGCTCAACTTTATCAAGCTCAAGATAGTAGTGTCCGATGTAAGCGTGGTAATGTCGCTGAAATGAATCAACCTCCGCTTTGAGGTTGTGGATATCTGAGGTAAGTTCTACTATCCTTCCACGTTTTTCTTCTATAACTTGAAGTAACCGGTAGTGCTCCCTCTCATCAGTGTTATTGATGTAAACTAAGGTAGCAGGTTTCATAGGGATAGCTTCCGGTTTAGTGGAGTGCCAGTCTCAGAAATCATTTTCTCGAAGTACGCCTCTTAAGTGTAACGGGTGCGTTCTGAAAGTGGTGAAACCTACTGCTTCCGATAGGTAATCCGTCCACGCGTCAAATCGTAGGGCGATAATTCCACAGTCACTTTATCACCTGGCAAAATTTTGATGAAGAACTTCCGCATTCTGCCAGAAATATGGGCAAGAATCCGATGCTTATTGTCCAACTCTACCCGGAACATTGCATTTGGCAAGGGTTCGACAACAACGCCCTCCACTTCAATTTTATTCTTTTGAGGAGGAGGAGTCGAGCGTGAGCTATCTTGGGTTTGAGTACCAGTATTTTGATTTACATCGCGTCGCTTTTTCTTTTGCGGCTTTCGTTTCGGACGGCTGGGATTCGCGTAGCGCGTACCTGATTTTCGCTTATTTCCTGAACTTCTACGATTCACAATAACAATTCTCCTTTTTAGGATTTCTCTTCAAGACTGAAGTGTTTTCCTGTTTCAGCGACAAGTGCTCTGAAATAATCTGTTGCAAGGTGAAGTTGTCTTTCCGCTGCTGCAATATCGGTGCTAATTGAAACCAAATCGACTGGCATCACATCGCTATCCGCTTTGCGAAGAGAAACATAAGCTTTTAAATAGACATTTGGGTAACGTTTCATTACGTTTTGCATGAATGGTGAAACCTCTGCCTCAAACATACTGACATAAACACGGGCGGTACGCATCCCTGTACGGTACTTCTCGGCAATCATGGGGTGAATGTACTTCTTAAAGATTGCCTTCATTTCCCGCGGTGGCCCCGGCATCAATATGAGAGTAGATTGTTTATGAACAACCCGAATACACGGTGCCCATCCTACGGGATTTTGAAAAACATTAGCGTTCTCAGGCACATTTGCCATTTTGATGAGTGCCTCATTGAGTGTTTCATTCTTTGACAGTTGTCTACGTTCCCGGAAAGAGGCGAGGGTTTCCTCGCTGTGAATAACTTTGCTACCGATGAGTTTTGCAACGACGCCGACAGTCATATCGTCCGGGGTAGGGCCGAGTCCGCCCGTTGTTAAAATCAGCGCGGTTTTTCGCTCAACCGCACTCTGCAAAGCCTCGGACATCTCGTCAGAATTATCTCGAATCATGGTAACGCGCCGGAGTTCACCGCCATATCGAAGAATCTGTTGGGCTATCCAATGGGCGTTAGTATCCTGAATTTGCCCCAGAACCAGTTCTGTTCCTATTGAAAACATTTCAATCGCCAAATTATCCTCCTTACCAATCCGTAATGATAAGGTGTCTAGACGTTGCTCATCACCTATCTTTTTAACGCCTTAACAAATTTAAAACGAAGCCAGTGGCCATTTTCGGATAAAAATAGGTGGACTTCTGTGGCATCGTCTTTCTAGCCAGGGCCACGTCCAGTACGTCCGAGATGGGCGTAGGATTCATGAACAAGGCGACGCTCCCTACTTGTCCTTTTACTGATTCCACCGTTTCTGCAGGATTCACGGTGTAACTCACGTACTCAGGTGTCGTTTCAACGCCAAAGCACTGTTCTATGATATTATCATGAAGAAGCATCACATCTAACCCATCGTACGTCGTGATATCCGTATCTAATTTTGGAATTAACAAACGATAGGTATCATCCGGTGTATACAGTCCAAATGCGGTTTGTATACCACGCTGAGCAGAAAGCGCTTCCATAAGTACAGCGAGGTTTTCAGTTTTCTGAACGTTAAAAGATTCGGTGAGTTTCGCGACAACACCGGCTATTTTTCTCGGATTGAGCCCGTGTAGAATACGATGAATTGGGAGGACTGCCAAGCCGGGAGATTCCATTCTGACGAGATTCATCATCATATAGTCGTAACCTGTCAATTGCGGTGCAGCCACGTGCATTTCTTGTTGGAAGGCGAGGGCAGTCTCGTATCGATGATGTCCATCTGCGATGAGAAGTGGTTTTGTGGAGAAAAGCGTTTGGATTTCGGCTGTATTCTCCGCCATGCGCCACAATTGATGTGTACTACCAAAGACTTCATCTGTACTGACAATTGGAGGAGTGACATCGGTACAGGATGCCATTATCGCTTCAATATCACCGTCTGCATCTGAATAGAGCATGAAGATTGGACTGAGATTGGCATGGCATGCTCGCATTAGGTTGAGCCTATCTGCCTTGGGGGCCGCATGTGTCTTTTCGTGTGGGTAGATGACGCGATTTTTAAAAGGGTGTAGTTTGACTTGTGCGATGAGGGCACGGCGGGTATAGCTGATACCATCAGGGGCTATGAACGTTTGTTCGTAGATATAGTAGTGTGCGACAGTGTCTCGCACGAGTGTCCCCTCAGATATCCACGTCTGCATGAGTAAAGCGGCACGCGTGTATTGATTATTAGTATCGGTATCGCCTTCGCACGGTTCGTTCAAAATCAAGCGGATAACGTTAGCCGGATGCTGTTTCTCCAAGCCCCCCCGTTCTTCAGTGTTGATAACATCATAAGGGGGCGCGATGACATCAGCGATATCGCCTACCTTTTCTTGATTATAGCGTAGTCCGCGGAACGGGAGCACTGTGGTTTCGATTTTTTCAGCTCTCATTGGCGTCGTTTCTATAGATTGCCTTTTATTTGTCCCATAACCTTGTGCTGAAATAGCGCTCTCCTAAATCGTTGAACACTGTAACGATAACGCCTTCCTGGATATATTGAGCAACTTTGTAAGCGCCGTAGAGATAACCGCCAGAAGACTGCCCAACAAACCAGCCTATTCGCGCGAGGCGGCTGCACATCTCATGTGCATGCTCGATTGTAGCGTGAATTCGGCAATCGATGATAGTTTCGTCAAGAATTTCCGGCACAATGTTTTCAGGTTCTCCTAATGGTTTGAGTCCTTCAATCCCAGGAAACACTTCTGGTGAAATGGAACATACCTGGATATCAGAATTATATGTTTTGAGTCGTCGTCCTACCCCTGTAATAGTTCCGCCAGTTCCAACCCCGGCCACGAAGTGGGTGACTTTTCCGTGCGTTTGTTCCCAAATTTCTACACCTGTGGTTTCATAATGTGCGCGCCAATTATTCTCGTTTTCGTATTGCGATTTGAAAAAATACTGCTCCGGTGCGGCTTCATAACGTCGAGCAACTTCACGCAGTGCTTCATCATATCCGAGAATTGCATCTGTGTAGATAACCCGTGCCCCGTGCGATTGAATCCGTTTTTTCCTTTCTTCACTGGCGTTGTCTGGGATGACGAGTTCAACGTTATAACCGAGGGTTGCCCCAATCATGGCATAGGCAATACCTGCATTGCCTGAACTAGAATCCAAAACGATTTTTTCGCGTGTGAGCTCTCCGGATGCAATCGCCTCCGTCAGCATACGTAAAACGGGCCTGTCTTTAATGGAGCCGCCGGGGTTATATGTTTCCATTTTAGCATAGATGTCAACATTGGGCAACTCGTCCTTGAAAAGGTCGATTTTGGCGAGTGGTGTTTTCCCAATGAGTTGAAGGAGTGGATATTCTGAAAAATTCACCATTGGAATAATTCCATTGCTTATTCTTTCGGATGTAATGGACATCCAGGACTACGATGTAGAGTCAGTTATGCTCAGTATGAACGTACAGGTTGCCGTGTTCACCGTTTGACAATTCGCTGGTGCAAGAGCTGTGTTATATAAGCCTTCGCTGCATCACCAGTTAATTCTTGGTTAAGAATAGGTTTTACCTCAAATTCTGCCAATCGGAAGGTTGGATTTAACCCATGCAGTGTGGGAAGCCAGTCCCGAAAGGTATCAAAAAAAGCACGCTGTGCTGCCCGTCCGTTTGGGTAAGGAAAATCTGCTGTTGTGCGTCTAAACCGAGGTGGCCCCTTTGCAAGGGCTTCAACATGGTGCTGTTGGCAAAGTTGTCTATATTTTTTAGGCTCATAAGCTAGCGGTAGAGTGGCTGGATAAAACCTCAAGCTCCGTTCTCGATATTCCGTAAAATGTTGCAACTCATCAAATTCAAAGAGAAAATGGTAAGGCTTCGGAAAATAGGCATCAGGGATTAGATACCCGTCTGCTTTGCCCAGGGTGCCTTCCCAATCTCCGTTTAGTGCGGCGTAGAGTTCAATAATGTTATCGTAAGTATCACCAAAATTTTCACAAGTGGGTTTGTTGCGGAGCCATTCGAATTGGGCCCGTCTTTCAGCGGGGGCACCCAAACTGTCCTCTACTAATGAGATGATACCTACCTCTATCCGCATTTTTGATGTCTATGTGTGCCTGGAAAGTGTGTTTGTATATTTACCGGACTGCTTTATACCGGGGCGATGTCAAGATTTTTCAGAGAATCCTTACCGACTGAACCAATTAAGCTCGCAAGATAGTCCCTGTCGCGTTGCAAGGCTTCCAATTTGTTATCCCCGTGGACAAACTCCACCTCAAGATATCCATCATACCCTATTTCCTGAAGGGTGTTAACGATTCGTGTGTAATCAACGATTCCGTCTACAATAGGACATGCTTTGCCGTTTTCATCAAAGTTTTGAGCATGTACGTTGACAATATGCGTAGCGAGTTGTTCCACTGCAGTATGCGGTTCATCTGCGTCTATACGAGCGAGTGGCTGATAATAAGTTCGGAGTGAAGGGACGTTGACACCTTCAATTGTTTCTAAAATGGTTTCTACACTGTCGGTAAAATGGTTGTTGTGCATTTCTAAGCCGAGTTTCATGTTGCGAAAATTTGCCCATTGTGCCATGCTCACCAATCGAAAGAGTATCAGGCGCTTATCTGAAAGTGAAATGGATGCGGATGCTCCACCGCCGGACCAGATTCTCAGCAAATCTGTGCCTAACGCCTGTGCAATTTTAAATGCCTCTTCAAAATGCTTTTGGTAGAGATGCATCATGGGGCTAATGTAAGAACCGTAAGCCGAAATGGCTAATCCCCTTTGAATCGCGGCGTTTCGAATTTTTTCGACGTGTACGGCATCGTATTCGGCTGACATGTGGGGAGGTTTTCCCCAAATCTCAATCCCTTGAAAACCGTAATCCGCTGCGATGTCTATAATCTCTTCAAGCGGTTTTTCTTGAAAGGCGATAGTGCATAAACCCAATTTCATTTGTATTCCTCGCTCCTGTCTGTCTATATGTAAAGTATACCATAAGTTCAGATATATTGCAAGAAAATTTGCTACGCCTCTTTAGACTTGACACATGTCCGAGTATCTGTTATACTTTTTCAGAGTCAAATTAAGTAGAATGTTAAATAATCATGCGGATTAGGTTTTCATTTGTGCTTTCGAGCATGTTCGTGGTATTTTGGGGATGCTCACAGCCCCCCGGATTAACAGTATTTAGTGCGATGAGTTTGACAGATGCGCTCACTGAAATCGGTGAACAGTTTAGGGTAGAACATGGGGTTCACATTTATTTTAATTTCGCTGCATCGTCAACCCTTCAACGGCAACTTGAGAAAGGTGCTTCAGCAGATGTATTTATTTCGGCGAGTCCGCAGCAGATAATGGCACTTGAAAAACTTGAGATGCTTGTTGTAAATAGGCGCTACAATATTTTGTCCAATCGGTTGGTACTCGTATCGCAGGAATCTTCTTCTTTCTTCGTTAAAGATAATGACTCTGTCAAGTCCCTGTTCGATGCACTTATCGATAAATCCATCTTGCGAATAGCGATTGGGCAACCTGACATCGTGCCTGCTGGTACTTATGCAAGGGAGGCGTTAACTTACTTAGAGCTATGGGATACGCTCCACTCTAAACTGGTTTTCGCTCCGGATGTTCGTGCAACCCTCGCCTATGTTACCGCTGGGAATGTTGATGTTGCGATTGTCTATGAGACTGATGTGACACTAGCAGAAAATGTCAAGGTACTCGCTCAATTCCCGCGAGAGTCGCATGGATCAATTGTTTATCCTCTGGTTATGCTAAAACAGAGTCCGCGAAAGTCCGAAGCGCAACAGTTTATTGATTATCTGAAAACCGTCCGCGCTGTCAAAATCTTTGAAAAACATGGATTTACGTGTCTATTATCTCAATAAGGAGCGCCGTTATCGCTACAATATCAGTGGACGCGCCAGTAGTAAAACGGCATGAGGATAACTCCCGCAGAAATTACTGCCCTGGTATTATCCATTAAAGTTGCGTTGCTGAGTCTCCTCGTGATGTTTCCACCGGGCCTCTTCGTTGCATGGCTGCTGACAAAAAGGGCGTTTCCCGCAAAGGCTGTCTTAAATACACTTGTCATGCTCCCTCTCGTACTTCCACCGGTGGTAAGTGGCTACCTACTCCTTATCATTCTAAGCAAGCATGGATTGATAGGAAGATTTCTGTTTCAGGTTTTTGGGATAGAGCTTGTTTTCTCCCAATTCGCTGTTGTTATTGCGCTTTCCCTGATATCCTTTCCACTTCTGGTACGGGGTATGATAGCGGGCATGGCATCCGTTCCACCGGAACTTGAGAACGTTGCCCGGACGCTTGGGGCGCGGCCTCTTAAAGTTTTTTTCACAGTCACGCTGCCTCTTGCTGCCCGCGGCATCATCGGGGGCATCATCCTCGGTTTCTCTAAAAGTCTTGGGGAGTTTGGTGCAACGATTATGGTGGCCGGTAACATCCCCGGCAAAACGCAGACAATCGCACTCGCGATTTTCAACGCCGTGCAACTTGGAAAAGATGCGTCTGTCTATCGGTTGGTTTTGATTTCAACCGTCATCGCTTTTGTCGCACTCTGGTTCGCGGAACGTTTCACCTTCCGGTAAATACACTAAAACTGATAGTACCCGCCCCATTTCTGTTCTCAAGCACAAAACATGTCAGAACCGATTAAAATCAGAATCAACATTCGCAAACGCAGTGGCGATTTTACCTTAAAACTTAACTGCACTTTAACCAAAACGGTTACCGCAGTTTTAGGGGGTTCTGGAAGTGGTAAAAGCACACTTCTTAATTGCATCAGCGGCATCTTGTCTCCTGACGAGGGGGAGCTCGTCTTCGGTGATGAGGTACTTTACAGTTCTGAATTAGGCATCCACCTACCTCCAGAGAAACGTAGATTCGGTTATGTGTTTCAAGAGGGATATCTATTTCCCCATCTCACGGTTGCACAAAACATCCGTTATGGACAGAGGAATTTAGGCCCACTGGTAAAGGGCTCTTCTCGAAAAACGGCTCCGGATTTGGAAAAGGTGATTGAAATTCTTGAGATTGCAATGTTGCTGAAACGTTACCCTGGCCAACTCTCCGGTGGACAACGTCAACGGGTTGCACTGGCTCGTGCCCTGGCGATGAATCCACGGTTGCTGCTGATGGATGAGCCACTCGCATCACTCGAGGAAGGCTTAAAAAACAGAATTTTACCTTATCTCCGCTATATTAAAGAGGCTTTCGATGTACCAATCCTCTACGTAACACATGCTATCTCAGAAGCAATGGCGATGGCGGATGAGGCATTCCTTCTTAGCGATGGCAAAATTACAGCAAGCGGGGAACCTTACCAACTCTTGGCGATGCCGACTGCACTGCCGATTGCGCACCTGACAGGGGTTGAAAACATTTTATCCTTACCGGTTGCATTTTCAGACAAAACCAGCGGCGTAACAGTATTAGAAATTGGCAATCAACAACTTGTCGTTCCGTATACTGAGCAGAGATACTCGCATTTTTCGGATGGGCGGGCGCCAAGAACGGAAAGTAGAAGCTATTTACCGATTGCCATTCGGGCAGAAGACATTATTGTCTCACTTGAATCCAATTTACCCATTAGTGCACGGAATATTTTAAAGGGGATAATTCGTCAGATAACCCGTGCTGGTAACAGAACATTATTGTCGATGCTTGTTGAAGAACAGCTGTTATCTGTAAAAATTACACATGAGGCGAAGGAGCAACTTCAATTGACTGAGGGGATGCCCTGCTATTGTGTCATAAAAGCGAACGCGATTAATCTCCTCTGGAATTAGTCAACTGTTGAGCTGAACTTGATGAGCAGCGTCGTGTTTAGAGGAGATTAACCGGAGCGTTTCCAGTGACGAGAAGGCTTAAGTTTTTGCCAAAGTTTATCCACTTGTTGGCGAAGTTCCTCAAGAGTTCCGTCATTATCTATGAGCACATCGGCGTATTTTATTTTATCTGCAAGCGGCATTTGCGCCTCAATCCGGGCTTGGACATGCTTTTCAGTAACGGGACTGCCGTGCGCCCGGCTCCGTTCTATAGTGCGTTGCACCTGTTTTTCTAGCGGCGTGGTTACAACCACAATCACATCCATCGTGGCGTACGCACCAGCTTCAATGAGGAGCGGGGCATCGAGTAGAACGATGCATTGTGGGTTCTCCGCAACGAGTTGTTCAGCGCATTCCCTTGAACGTTGGATAATCAACGGATGGAGAATCGCATTCAACTGTTCACGTGCGGCTTTATCCGTGAAAACAATATTTCCGAGCTGTTTTCGACTCACATTGCCCGATTCTTCAAGAATGTTTTCACCAAATGTTTTAACCAAGTCCTGAATGACGGGGCTATCTGCTTTGAGAAGTTGATGGCCCAGTTCGTCCGCATTAATCGGAATTGCACCCTTTTCTGTGAGAAGCTCGGAGACGGTTGTTTTTCCGCACGCGATACCTCCTGTAATGCCGACAATTGTCCCACGCCTACGTTGGGTTTGTGTATCCATGCTGACGATTAGAAATCTGTTAATCTTTTCCTACTGCTAAAACGTGACGGTAATTCCCAAAGTTGGTACGATAGGAAAAAGGGGTTCTTCATCGATTTCACAACCAATAATTTTACCGGTGTTCTCATCTTGGATTTCACTAAATGCATCCTGGTCCAGATTTGCGCGGTTGTATAGGTTTAAAATTTGGAAGTACCAGGTAAGTTCCCATCGTTTATACGGGCTCCGTTTTGTTATCCGAAAATCGAGACTGTGGTATGCGGGCGTCCTTTCTGAATCTGTTTCTCCAAACTGCCTGTCACATGCGCTGCTTCCATTTGGTAATGTTACCAGTGTATGAATCAACGGTGTGCGCGGTTGTCCTGTATAAAACCGCCAACTGAGATAGAGATGCCACGTCGGTGAGAGTTGATGGCTGCTACTAAGTCCTAAAGAGTGGCGTCTATCGAACTGTCGAAAAATCGTCTCGTTTCCCACAATCTCTTTCGCTCTGCCATAGGCGTACGCGAGACGCCACGTCCATCGTTTGGAAATGGCGTGTGTTAGATACGTATCAACGCCCATAGCATTGCCTGATTCTGGTGGGGCAAAAACCTGGTTTTGTCGTCCGAATTCCCTGAGTCGTCCTACCAGGTTATCAAAGGTATTGTAGTATCCCTCAATGCGCATCAAAAAATTTTGTGTCGGAGTGTATTCAGCACCGGCAATATAGTGGATAGCTTGTTCAGCGCGTCCAGCTGTTTTGACACCATCCTCTACAGGGATTCCCATGAGGTGAATTGGTTGGTGGTAAATGCCCCATGCACTTCGCAGTACAAGATTTTCCGCCGCTCTGACGGCAAGCGCGACGCGCGGGCCAATTTCATACCGTTGGATGTTTGTCTCCCGATAATTCTGAAACAGGTAACGGCCGCCTATCTGAATGGCGAGTCTTGAAGTCGGCTGCCATTCATCTTGTAAAAATGCCGTAATCTCACTGCCCCTGTCCTCGATATCAACCTGAATTGGCTTATAGCGGTTTATGCCGGGCTGTCGTTCTTGAACGTCATAAGCATATTGTGAAGACAACCAACGCCAGGAAACGCCGCTGCGCAAAGTGTGTTTTTCAAGGAAGTTCATTGTGGTTTCCACTTTCGTCCCGACATATCTGAAGTCCCTATCGTCAAAATCAGCCTTTCCGGTTGTTCTTTCCTGAGCTGCCCTACCTCCAAAAATAAACACATCTGTCCAATGAGATGTGCCGAAGGCATGCCGCCATTTTGCCCACGCCGTGGTATTGTCATACCGGGAATCTAAATTGTTATCGACATCATCAACACGAATTCTGTTTTTGTCCCAACCGTATAATCCGTTAACTGTGAGTGTGTCTGTTGATGTCAATTGATAGGTAAGCTTGCCGTAAACATCGGCGTATTGCGGTTTGTATCTTTCGTCAATATCCATGAGTGCGAGAATCAAGTCAACGTATCCGCGGCGTACTGAAAGAAGCCAGCCCCCTTTTTCAGATAAAGCCCCCTCCAACAGAGCGGTTGCATTAATCAAATCCAGGCCAAAGTTTGTGGAGAACTTCTCGGCAGTGGGTGCTTTTGTGGTAATGTCAAACACGCCGGACATCTTCTCGCCATATTCTGCGGGGAATCCACCCATTAAAAGTTCCGCGCGCTGGATTAGCCCCAGTCCTATCAGTGAAATGGCACCGCCGAAGTCTTGTAGATGATACGGATTATAGAGTTCCATACCGTCTAATCTGACTGCGATATCGTCCTTTTCGCCGCCCCGTACACTGAATCGCGCGCTATAATCGCTGGAAACCACTCCCGGTAAAATGTGGCCAGCCCGCATCACATCATTGTCAATGAGTGGAAACCGTTCAATCTCTTTCTTGGATAACGATAATTTTGCAGATGCACCCTCGTAAATCGCAAATTGCCCCGGTGTTACAATGATTTTTTTTAGATGAATGGGCGCCGTCTCTTTTTCAACAGAAGGGGCTTCAGAAGTTGTCAAATCTTCTGCAGTAAGAAACGGAGAAATCCCCAAGAATAGGATGTAAGGGATGAGATACATTGAATGTCGGCAACTAGCGATTAGCATTTGGTTTTACCCTTCGATAAGATTCACAATCTCGGTTTGAGAGTAACACTGCTTATAGTATTATTATAGCGTGCATTGAACAATCTGTCCATAGATTTATTTTGTCGGCTTAATTCTCGATTCAAAATACGCGACATCGCAAACACCCCTGTAGAATGGCACTTTTCTTGGATTTTCGCGTTGTTCATATTCCGGCTGCCTCGGCAAATTCACGAAAATGTTGAAGTTGAAAACGAAATAACCCTAATTTTTTCTCAATTCCGGTTGGCAAATTCTCTGAAATCTGCTATGCTGTTAATATTGCGACAAAAAATGTAACACATGTTTTACGCGCACCACTCCAGATTTGAAAGGGCTATTCAGTTTGAGATAACAGATTGAGAGAACAGATAGCTTCCATTGAGATAAATACTAGGGGTTTCGCGTTAATCCTGATTTATTGCTACTTTCTACAAGAAATGGAAAACTCACCTAATGATTACAAAAGCCGCATATGCCTTGAAAAAAGGGACTCATTTCTTGCGTAAACAACAGCGCGAAGAAGGACATTTTGAAGGACAGCTCTCCTCCAGTACGTTTCCTTCATGTGCTTATGCATGGATACAACTCGCCCAAGGCAAAACATTAGATTCTGAACTCATTGACTGGTTTATCGCAAATCAGAACGAAGATGGCGCGTGGGGATTGGATACTGCTAATCTGTCGAACTCGGAGGCCACGTTGTTTGTTAAGCTGATTCTAGAACAGCGATATCAGGACGCGCCGGATTCACGACTCGAAAAAGTGTTGAAGTCCATCCCAGAACAGCCGCTATCCCTTGCACTCGTCAAATTAGCTTACGCCGCTTTTAACCAATTCGACTGGGACGAACTGACTATCTCAGAGAAAGCACTGCCAGTCATGAAGTTAGTAAAACAATTAACGAAAATTCCTATCCTTCGTAAGTGGTTGCAACCGCCTCGACACCGATTGCCTCCCGTAGCAATGTTCAATACACCACTATTTGATGAATTATTTATCGCTGAACAACATACCCTTGTTCCGGTATTTATCTTGATAGAATTGAATACGACGAAGCGCCCGGATATCATAGCGGCGCTTGTGCAGTGGTTGAAATCACACGTTTTGAGTGATGGCAGCTGGTTTCGGGTGAATTATATTACGGCGTTATCAGTGTTGGCTCTGATTGAACTACAAGATAAATGGGAAGGTGACGCAGATATTCCCGTGATGCTTGAAAAAGGACTCACTTGGCTCAGCACTACCCGGAACCGGGATGGTGGATGCCGAGAAGCATTAAATCTAAACGTCTGGGATACCGCCTTATCCATGATTGCTTTGACAGAGACTGATGCAGACAAGGATAACCCTTATCCAATTCCACAATTTTTAGGAGATGCGGCCCGGTGGCTCACTGCACATCAGAATTCAGATGGAGGATGGGCATTTTCTGGGCTGCCTGACAATTCACTGCCAACTGATGCTGACGACACTGCCCTAGCAACACTTGCGCTGCTTCGCGCCGACGTCCCGGATACAGACGATGCGATTCAGCACGGCATCGCTTGGTTAAAACAGAATCAAGGGGCGGATGGAAGTTGGAATACATATCAACCTGGACAAGGGGATGTTGGGTGTGTTAGCATCACAGCACATGCAATTGAAGCGTTGCTGGTTAGCGGTGGAAACGAAATACCAATTCAACGCGGGATTCGGTGGCTCCGGCGGAAAATGCACCCTCATGGCTACTGGGAAGATATCTGGCTGGCAAAGCGGACTTACGGCACCGCTTATGCTATTATCGCTTTTGTCAAAGCCGGTATGGGTGAGATACCTGAAGTAGCTCGCGGTATCAATTGGTTAGAAAGTACGCAAAACTCCGATGGCGGCTGGGGTGAAGATATGTTCGGCAACCGAACCAGCAGTACAGTAGAGCAGACGGCATGGAGTACCTATGCACTTTTGCTCGCTATGCCCGAGAATACAGCCGCGAAAAAAGGAATTGATTTTCTCTGTAACCATCAGAGAGAGGACGGCTCCTGGAAAGAGAGTTGTGTCGGTATCTATTGGGAAATCATCGGCGGTTACGAAGAACCGATTTATGCCGCAGTTTTTCCCGTATTGGCACTGAATCAATACGTAACCACTGCACCTTTATTCAACAAATAGGTTCGTGTCCAAAGGTTTTTTAACAACATGGTTTCCGTTATCATTCCAATTTTGAACGAGGAGAAGATATTGGAAAAGAGCTTGTCTCGATTTCAAGATGAGCTGGTCGGACATCAGCTAATCTTTGTCGATGGAGGGAGTAGCGATGCCTCGGTTTGCATCGCCCAGAAATATGGAACAGTGTTAATATCCGAACCAGGACGTGCGAAACAACTTAACGCCGGCGCTGCTGCAGCAACCGGAGACATCCTTCTTTTCTTGCACGCCGATGTTTGGCTTGAAGCCGGGGCCATTAACGCGCTACAAACCGCACTGACTCATGGATACGTCGGGGGCGCATTCCGACAAAAGATTCACGGTAAGAATTTTTTGTATCGACTGATTGAGTGTACCGCTAATTTTCGGGCAAGACGGCTCAAGGTATTTTATGGAGACGGAGGAATCTTCCTCACACGGGCAGATTTTCAGAGAATTGGGGGCTTTCCGAACGTTCCGATTATGGAGGAAATAGAATTCTCTAAGCGACTCCGCCGTTTGGGAAGCACGCTGCTTATTAAGCCCCGCATCCATATCTCGGCACGACGTTGGAAGTCGGGTGGTATTGTCAGGACAACGTTAAACAATTGGCTGATAAGGTTTCTCTATTTTTGTGGATTTTCACCCTTCCGACTAGCGAAGCTTTATCAGCACATTCGGTAGGGCAGTTTTATAGACAGCTTTGACATGAGCACACTAGGATATTTTAGGAGATTTGTCGGAATACAACGGCAGTGGGTAATACGCATCGGTGATAGGAAGCATCCTGCGTTACTTCGACTGTGATAAATCTCCACTTACCCCTGAACTCCGCTCAAATCATCGGTTCTCGCCGGCGACGACTGCCATCACCTCGCGTTCAATGCTGCGCCTGTCCGCAAACCACCCCTCACACCACATCCGCTCCTCACTATCGAGCGGCAGCGTCACACTCACCGCCTGGGCGACATGCCATATTAGCTCCTGTAAACCGACACGCCCACGCGCGAGACGCTCTATCATCGCAGGACGCTGGTTGTAGCGCCATAAGTGTAAAACGTGATGCAGCACATCTATCAGCTCGTCGCTCAGTTTGTTGCTGTCGGGATTATCCGGATAGCTCCGCTCCTGCGGCCCTAGCACCCGCACCAACGCTCTCTCATGGTGGATAAAACTCCCTTCACCCCATTCATCGGTTAACTCCAGTCCAAGAGAGAGCGCGAGTTTTTGCGCGATATCGAACGGCACGGACGCCAGCCCGTGTTCGCGGCGCCACCGCAGATAGAATCGCGTCAATTTTGTGCTTTCTACACCCGCGTCCGACGCGCTATCCAACCGTTCAAGCACTTCACGGATATCGGCTATCATCCTATCGGCGCGAATTATGGTGTCATCGTTGTCCAGAATCTCCTCGTATTTGCCAAACACCTCCAGCCCACTCCCTATCGCCGCGATGAACAGCTCCGCCCCGGAGAGGCCGTAATCCCAGAGTGTGAAGAATTTTTCTTTCAGGTGAGAAGAAAGCTCTTCTTTTACATCGCTATAGAACCCGAAAGCAAAGCGTTCACTTTTTCGGGCTACCATGTAGATACTCGACGCCAGCGCCGCGGAATCTAGCGCCACAAAGCGAGATTCCAGCTCTGTCTCAACCGGCCAGGCAGCGGTGATTACCAGTCCGGAATCCAGTAAGGCGTTAATCAATGTCTCCCATCCGGCAGTCGATTTGTGGGCATAGACGATAACCGCAATCCCGTCCGGTTTTAACACGCGATACATCTCGGCAAAGGCTTTCGACAACTCAGCTTCAAAGAAGCGTTTCCCGGCTTTTGTGCCCCCTTCCCTGTGACTATACGCCACGATTTCGCCGGCTTTCGGCGTCAGCACCGTCTCGAAAAGCTCTGGATGGAGGTGCCCGACACTGCGTTTGAGCCAGACATAGAAAAAATCCGAGAGGTATGAATAAGCGATGTTATCGTAATACGGCGGGTCCGTTATGATAGCGTCGAAAGCGGCGTCCGGGTAAGGCAGCGCCGTTGCGGAGGCGTTTTTTATCGCAACAGGTTTCGCGTCCATCTGCGCGAGATGTTCCATCGGTTTTAAAACGGTTTTGAGTCGATTCGTGGCGATACGCAACGGATTCGCTTCCGCATAACTCCAAATCATGGCGAATCTTTGTATACTAAACAAACCGTCAATGGATTCACTTCTGTGAGCCCATCGGCAGAGGTTTGCGCCGATGTCTGCGATGCGATTTAACCAGAGTCCTAAACAGGTTGTCACGGCGGCGGCGTAATCTTTATCAACCTGCGTTTGCGCACACATCTCCGTATACGCAGCCCGGAGTTTCTCAGTAAAGGTGATGAGCGCCAGTTGTTGACGGGCGTTAAAAAGCTCGCCATACGTGTTAAAGTGATAATTTGCAACCGGGTTTGCTGCAGCACCCCTTCTAATTTTGGGCATGGATTCGTCTGGCACTGGAGAAAGTCCCCAGTCGCCAGCGACGCTTTCACACGTTTCAGCCAGCCGTTTTTGTGCGTGCTTGAAAATCGCGACGTCGTCGTCTGTAGCGAGGCGATATCGTTTCCCTTTCACGTCGGGATGTTCCGTCACCACGGCAATCATCCGTTCTCCCGCGGCGCCGTTTTGAAAGAGGCGTCGCGTGTCTTTTGCCGCAAAGGCACTGTGACAGAGCGGACACTTGACAATAGCCTGCACCACGGTACCGTTCGCTGGATTAAAATCAGGCGGCATCGGTTCATACGCAGTTCCGACGATACGGAAGGCGATGTGTCCATCTTCCTCGAACGGAAAAAGCGCGATGTTCCGCTTTTTCGACAGCCAAAATTGGCTCATTAACGGAACGGTGACGCCACATCCCAGATTCTGGCACGGCAACGTCCGCGCCCAGATATAGGCATAGGGAGTGGAACCGTCTGCGACGTCTCTGGCGCAGACGGGACTTCCGGTTTCCGGTGGATAGAACGGTGCCAATTCGGATGTCGCCTGTTCAATCACCCAGTCGCCCCATTTTTTGACATCATCTCTCAATTTTTGTCTATACTTTTGTGGGTATTCCAGCGTGCATTTCTGAATCAGTATCGCGACGGGATTTAAGTCACAGGAGTGTGTCTCGCATCCAAGGCGTTGTGCCTCTAAGGGAAGGGAGCCGCCGCCGCCGAAAGGATCGAGCACCGTAGGCGTTTTTCCGTCGTGGGATTCGAGGATGTGTGCGCGTACCTCGTCAATCGACATTGGCTCCTGGGCGGTTTCCCACACGGCGAGAGAAGCGATGAAATTGTGTTTTTCTAGGATGAGCGCATCGTTATCATATGTTAAGGGGGGGGGCTATCTACGAGGGCGGCGTATGCGGTGGCGCGTGAGGGGCCAAGCGGCCTGCGCGCCCACCAGATATGAGTGCCGGTGATTTGGCGCTTATTTTTATCCCGGCGTCCTTGTTTGCTAACCTCTTCGACGGGAAAGGCGACTTCAATGAGGCGTTTGTTGTTGCTCATGGGGCTCCATTCTTTGAGAATTTCCTTGCATCTTGTGTAGAGTTATATCAGATAAGCACTTTTTTTGTTAGCTTGTATTTGTCTAAGCAGGGTTGCCCGTGATGCGAGAACAATTCCTCAAGTGCTTTCTCTCGATGTTCTTTAAAGTTGTGGTTGCTTCTTGGAAGTTCGGGATGATTGCTAAATTTATCTCCCTTGTGATACTCACAACGCCTTCGGCGTGTGCTTCTTACCTTCTCTCGGAAGGCTGACTTGATTTGAGTCCCGAAAACGGTAACCACTTATCAAGTCTACATAGGTTCGGATTATATCGGATACCTACGGGGGATACCACTGCCCCGACTACAGGGTTTCTCATGAAACCCTGATACTTTGTCAGAATGTTACTCGCACCCACAACGTCTCTGTGTCCTTGCCACTCGCATTGTCCGCAACGGTAAGTCCTACCACTTGGTTTCTTTCTATGCCCGCAAGACGGACAGGTTTGAGACGTATAGGCTTCGTCCTCGATATCAACGCTGATACCGACGGCTTTTGCTTTGTAGATAATCATGTTCTGAATTTTAGCGAACGCCCACTGGTGTAACTTCTGATTGGCTTTTTTGCCATAGTTGATAGATTGTCTAATATGCTTTATATCTCCAATGACAATCGTTTCTATCTTTCGCTCTCGGCAAGTAGAAACAAAGCGTGACGTTATTTTATGACGCATGTCACGCAACTGCGCGGTTAACTTCTGTAGGGTTCTATTTTTGAGGCGTTTGAGTTTTTTCCAGCGCCTGCTATATCTCACGCAACGCGATAAGGCTTTATTGAGACACGACTTAAATTTGTTTTGATACCTCACAACACTGCGGATTTCGCGTCCATTATAGATGTCGGTATGGATACCGTCAAAAGAAACTATTGGGTGGATTTCGCCCATATCTACGGCAACGGCTGAACCTGCTTTTGATTTGGTCTTTTTCGGCGTTGTGGCGTATGTCGCATGGAATTTATATTGTTTCGTTGTTCGGTTATAGACGAGTGAGACTTCCGCAGGCACGACGTTATGGAACTTTTTATCAATCTTTATCCAAAGCGGGGCGCTCCCTTTGCCCATAGACAGCCGTAGTTTACCACGCTGATAGGAAATCCCTGTCGCACGCCACGTGAAGGTGTGGAATGTCCGCGTTTTATTCGGGGGCTTGGTAGTCGGATTCGATTTTCGGTTAGAAAAGAAAGAGCGTCGCGCGCCGCAATAATCGTCTATAATCGCCTGCACAGAATGGGCGTGGCACGGATACCTTTTGAATTTCAGATATGCCTTGAGTCCACCGTCTGAAAGCCAAAAGCCTTTCTGCTCATGCGTTTGGAACGTAAGCGAAACGGTTTTAGAGTAGATACGTCCACCAAGCCGATTTATCCCGTCAAGTTGTTCTGTCGGCTTGGCAGTCGCTAAAATATAGGTTCGGTATTCTTTCTTGGATTTAGACACGCTTTTGCTCCTCAATATATTCAAGGATTGGGATTGTTAAGGGAGGCCCTTCAGGCCTTTGTCGCAAAATCATCGAGCATCTTTCGGATGCTCTGCTCTTTTCCATCAATAAATAGTGGTGCTAATGCCCCGCGGCCGTGCAGCGCCTGAAGTAGGGTATCAATGCGCATCATACGTGCTTGTGGGGTAATGCATTTCGGCCAACTTTCAGCGAATTCACGGGCTGGGTTCGGGTTTCCTGTCCTGAGGGAACGGGCACTTTTTCGCCAGGCTTGCCATCGAAACGCATAATGACAACTTGTGCACTGAAGTTTTTCATCCCGTTTCTTCAAACCTTTCCGATAATCGCGCCACCTGCGTTCATAGCGACACGTAGGACAACGAATATAACCTTTTTCATGATGGGCATCGCTTTTGCACTTAGGACATTGCAATTCTGGGCGAGATGCTGGTTTTTGATTCGTGTGTCGCGCGATGGGATTTTCCGGTTTTCGAACAAGGTGAAGACAATTTGGACAAGGCAAGCGTACCCGATTTCTAACGGAGAGGCGGTAAGCGTTGAATTTCCATTTTTTACCGCAAGTGCACTTTAATTCGTCTGTTCCTTTGAGGCGTAAATGGCAATCAAAACATCGCGGCATTTCCCGTAGGAAATGACGACAGTCTTGCCATATGAGCCGTTTGCTGCAGTGTTGACAGTAAAACCAGTTTACGTGAGTGCCTCCGGCGCCGCGGCTGAACAGTGGTTCAATGCGTCTATTCAGTTTTGTTTTGCAGTGTGGGCAGGGTACTCGTCCTTCTCGGAAGACGTCGGCGACTGTTACGATATCTTGACACCGTGCGAAGAGTTCCCACCCAACAATCTGTAGTATCTCGTCATCGTAGATACCGAACCGTGCGTAACGATAAAGCCGGCGAATCTTTATTGGATTTACACGGGGTGCCCAATCAACGGTTATTTTCATGAATTGTTCTCTATCCGTACAATTTCACGTGCTTCGACACTGTGGCTAATCGCCCTCAAAACGCGCATGTTTTGGTATGCATCTTCGAGGCTAGGATTCGGCTGTATTCCATTTTGGAGTGCCTTTGCCCAATGTCGCATCTCTTCGAGATAACCGGGCCGTCCGATACTATGAAATGCGGTGTTGATGTCCCATTCTTCGGTGGGCGTATCTGCGTATCCGCCACCCTGATTAAGCCAAGTGGGTACCCGATATCGTCTCAATTTCCGCGTCTCGTTCACCTGAATGGCTTGGTTGTTCGTTCCTTTGATGAAGACGATTGCCTCTAAAACGGGGCCGCTCCCGAGCGTCATTGTGCCGATGGCGCCGTTTTCATAGCGGAGATTTACTGAAATGGAGACAGTTCCGCTTTCTTCATCAATTGTTCCGAGGGCGAATACCTCACTAACTTGTCCTGTGAAAAATCGCATACAATCTGTCGGGTGTATCGCCTGATCGAGCATGAAAGGCCATGCAAAAGGGCTTTTCATCTCGTGAAGGCGTGGGCCTGGTGCAAGATACCGTGTGTGGTATTGAGAGACTTTTCCAAACACCTCTTCATCGATAAGCTGTTTTGCAATCCGATGTGCTGGTGCGTGTCGCCACATCGTGCCTACCATCCCGGTTTTGCCGGTTTCAATTGAAGCATCAACGAGCATCTTGGCGCCTTCAACCGTGTTCGCGGGCGGCTTCTCGGTGTAAATATGATATCCCCGTTGCATACACTCGATTCCGATGTCGCGATGTAATGTGTCTTCCGGCCGGCCAACGATTGCGAGGGCGTAGAGTTCTTCATTTTTTAGCATCTCATCGTAATCTGTATAATGACGAAGTGCCCCGAATTTCCTAGCATTTGCGGCTGCTTTTTCTTCCACGATGTCGCATGTTGCAACAAATTCAAACTCTGGAATCATCGGGATACACTGTTGCAGCTGCGATGACATCCCGCCGCACCCAATAAAAGCGATTCGAATTTTGTTCATAATTGATTCCTTTTTGTGATTCTTTTAATTGAAATCCGTTTTTTCCATCCTAATCCCAACCGTGCTGCCAACTGGTTAAAATCGGCTGCTGGATGTGTGCTAATTTCCTGCACTCGTTCTGGCCGATATTCCAAAGGGCTGCGGTATAAAAGCTATCTGAAATGCGGCTGCTTGTACAGCGCGGAGCGCTCCTGGATGTGCAGTGCCCATCTACCTAATTTGGTTGTAGTCCAGGGCATTTTTTTGAGTGCCCTAATCTCTTTCCTCCTTAGGATATTTGGTTCGGTTTCGCTGCATCCAATCCGTTGCAAAGTCAACGATGTCTTGTTGTGGAATCAGTTGACAATTTGCGAGTCCGAGCTTACCGCGTTTAACCCGCTTTCCTCCATCTGCGTGTAGAAAGTCGGCACCGAGCTGCTCAAAATCTGAGCTATCCAGATTAATTTCTTCAAAGGTTTTCCATACCCGTGAACCGTTCTGAAAAATCGGTGCTGCCTCTTGTACAACCCGCTTGGTGGAAAATGTCGCCCGGTATTCTGCGAGGTGTATAGAGGTATTGTTGGCATGTCCTACCCCAATCAACAAGATAAAGCCATGCAAATCGTAAATTCTTGCGAGCGGGGATTGCTCCCCTAATCCAAATTCCAATGAATGATTCTGTACAATCCGCGAAGCTTGAGGCCCGGATGCACAAAACGAGTTTTGTGGATGTGAGCTACGGAGAACCCCTTCCTGCTTTCGGAAAGTCTCCGGAATTACCCCCATAGTCCGGGTTGGTGTCATCCCCGGTTGATAGGGTGGCATGTTTTTCCGTATGATTGCCCACCATGACGCGGGCACAGGCGGATTTTTCCATTTACTCGGCTCACTTAAATCGGTTGAGTGTGTAGGCATCACAAGGGTTCCCTGACTGCCTATTGCGTCTTGCAGTGCGTGGATGACAGCGACTGGCCCGCCACACACCCATCCCATTGAATTTAATGACGAATGAACTAACAGCACCATTCCCTCTTGCACTCCAAGTATCTTGAGTTCATTTTTTAAGGATACTATTGTGGCGGGAACTGTTGTTTTTTCTATCGCCTGGGCTTCACTCATCCATTCATCTCTCAAATTTCGGAATTGTTTCTGCTATTGTGAAAAATAGCGTACACGATTGACTCAGAAACATCAAGTTAAAATAAGAGCCGTTGAGATTCATTTGATTTTCAAGGTTTTCATCGTAATCAGGGCTCCCTCCTAAAAGTGCGCCGTTTGAGTTCCGTTCTGAATGGCGAAGTAAAGAGGAGCTAGGCGTGGAAGTAAACCACCCTGGCACGAAATTGACGAGCCAGGGTGTAAAGTGAGTCTTTTATCACAAGCGATTCGTAGAAATAAAAAAGTATCACGGGGTTCTAAGTTACCCTACAAGGATGCTATATTTCTCGATAAGGCGCCAAAAATTTCCGAAGTTGTTGGATAGCAGCGTTTTTGCGCGAAGCAACTGTCCCGATTGGGCATTCGACAATATCGGCGACTTCTTGATAAGATAACCCGTGAAGTTCTGTTAATTGAAACACGACTTGGTGTTCTTTTGAGAGTTTATTGATTGCGGCTTGAATTACCTCCCGTGTCTCTTGAGCAATTAGAATTGCTTCAGGTGAGTCATGCGTATCTGCAATCGTCACCGCGAAGGGCTGATGATTTTCATGCTTCGGATTAGCGAGAGCGTCCAATGATTCAACCCATGGTACGCGTTGTTCTTTTTCCAACTGTTTTAAGCAGGCGTTCTTAGCGATGTGATAAAGAAAAGTGCGGAATTTTGCAATGGGGCGGTACCTTGTTGCGCTCTGCCAAAGCCTGATGAACGTCTCTTGACAGATGTCTTCGGCCAGCGTCCGTTCTTTTACAAATCGATGGATAAAATTTAAAGTATGTGAATAGTGGCGTTTCGTTAAAATTTGGAATGCGTCTCTATCACCTTCTTTGGCAGAGAGCATCAACTGTTCGTCAGTTTGCTGCATGCTTGTCTCCTTAGTTAAGGAGTGTTCAAGCGAAGGCGAACCAACCTACCTCCTTCCGACAGTGTTTATGGTTTCGGCTTCCTCGTTCACCCCTAAGTTGGTACCTTTTCCACGATTGCGTTCTCGTCCAAAAAGGGCGTTCCGCGTTCGTTTCAAAAACATTTTCTTTTCGTCGGGATACCCTCTCGGCTGCCCTGGGCAGACGCGAATTTTTATCCCTCACAAGAGGCATTGCCTCCGTTAAAAGTTGAATGTACTGACGCATTGTATGATCTCCTTTCTAAAGCGTTATGGTAAGATAAGTAATTCTAATAACTCTGTTCGGAAACAGGATAATGTAAATAGTTTAACCCCACCACCGGAAAAAGATTCATTTAAAATCAATAAAAACCGATTTTTTTCAACAAAGTTGTTGCGAAGATTTTTATTCGTCGATAATAGGTTGAAATGGATTTAGCGAAAGAGAGGTGGTTCCTGTTGTTATCAACTCGGCGATAAGTTTTCCTGTAATAGGAGCGAGGAGAATCCCATTTTTGTAGTGTCCGGATGCCAATACCACATTGTCATACCTAGGCAGATAACCGAGCCCGGGCCCCTTTTTGATATATGGCCGCAACCCTGCCCACGTTTTCCCGAAGTTACGGCTTGCAATTTCCGGTGCAATTTGAATTGCTGCATCAATCAGTTCTTTAACCCCATCGACTGTAGTACTTTTGTCATAACCGACAAATTCGAGGGTAGCTCCAATTAGAAGTTTTCCATCGTTACGCGGGACGAGATAGATGCCGAGTCCATCAATCGTAGCGTTGAGAAGTGGCGGCATTGTCTCAACAAGCACTATCTGTCCCTTTGCGGGCAAAATTTGTATGGGAGCGCCGAGTAGTGCTGTGAGCTGGCTTGTCCAACATCCGGCGGCAATGACAAACGTGTCGGCGTATACGGTTTCGCCGTTAACACTGGCCCCTACAACCTTGCCGTTTTCGCGAATGAATCCGGTAACAGGATTGCCTAACTTAAAAGTCGCACCGAGTTTTCCAGCAGCTTTTGCCAAGGCTGTGACAAGTTTTGGGTTCCGCACCTGGGCATCTTCAGGGAATAGGACGGCGCCTGCAATATCGCGTGAGAGTGCGGGTTCTAAGTCCCATGCCTGTTCAGCGTTCAAAATCTCCGCTGAAAATCCCCGGTTAACCCGTCGTTCTGCTAAACCGATTATCCCCGTCGCTTCGACAGCATCAAAGAATACTGATAGTGTCCCGGCCCGAATGAATTCCACATCAATCTGGGTTTCCGCCTTAAGTTCATCTGCGAGTGCGGGGTACAAGTCAAGACTAGCACGGCATAGCGTTGGATACGGTTCATGTGTTGAGGCGTGTGCGGTTAAGATTCCCGCGCCCGCCCACGAGGCTTCAGTACCCACTCGCATTGCTTTCTCAATGACAACAGTGTTGACGTCGCACTTTGCTAGATTGTATGCGATGGCACATCCAATAATGCCCCCACCAACAACAACAACATCTGTGTGATTCTGGCTCAAGGGTTCCTCCGTGCTCATTTTTGCGTAAACTTGACTTTTACCATGGTAATAGTTTAACATAGATTAAGGGGGTTATCCACCGTATTCATTGAATGAAATTTGAAACGTGTTCTTGTCTAATTATTTTCATGAAAACCACCGCAAATTCTATCATTTTTCGATTGGTTTTGCGTAATCCCTATAAAAATCTCGGTAATATTTAACCAACATAGTGGCGTAAATGGAAAGGATTTTAAATGATACTAGGAAAGGTTACAGGGACAGTCGTCGCTACGCAGAAGGACGAAAAACTGGTAGGCAGCAAGCTAATGATTGTGCAAGATGTGAGTCCGGATGGAGAAGTGGCGCGTAAATACACTGTTGCCGTGGACGCTGTTGGGGCGGGCATCGGGGAAATTGTGCTTATCGCCACGGGGAGCTCAGCGCGGCAGACGCGGGTAACCAGCAACAAGCCTGTTGATGCGGTTATCATGGCGATTGTAGATACGATAGAAGTCTGCGGCACAGTTGAGTATCAAAAATGAACCAACGAGATTTCCCACACACGCCCTTACAAAAACGGAAAGCCCTTCGTACCGAAATACAACATCGTCGCGAGCAGCTCTCACCGTTTCTTCGTACAAAGTTCAGCGCGCGGATTGCCAATCATCTTATCAGTTGGATACATGCTAAAGGCTTCAAGTCAATGATGTTCTACCTGAACATGAAAAGCGAAGTGGAAACGATGAACTTGCTTGCTTACATGCTGAAAAAAGAAAAACAGGTTTGCGCACCGGTTGTAGACGTACAAAACCGGCGGCTGGTTCCGCGCCAAATCCAAAATCCAGATACCGAATTGGTACGCCATAATTACGGGATGTTAGAACCGGATGCGACTTGTCCGGCTGTTAACTTATCTCAACTTAAACTCATTCTCGTTCCGGGCATTGTCTTCGATAGGAAAGGTTACCGCCTTGGATATGGAAAAGGGTTCTATGATAGGTTTTTACCGAAATGTCCAAGTGCTGTTACAGCTGGGCTAGCTTACGAACTACAACTGGTTGATGATACCTTCCCGCAGCCCTGGGATGTCCCTCTTGAACACGTTTTCACTGAAAATGGGAAGGTGATTCCCTGCTTATCATGAATTTTAGCATAGATATTTAGCATCGGTGCTGTTAGGAGGCTGGGCTACCCGCTAAAGCATCGCTGTACTTTGTCGCGTGGCTTCCGCCGGAGGGTGTATTTTCTACTTGCTTGCTGATATGTTCACTTATTTTGTGAATCTACGGAAATAAAAGGCTTCAGTTTTTCTAATGTTTTCTCCCCAATTCCGCTGACGTTTTTCAGGGCATCAACAGAAGTAAAGTTACCGGACTGGGCACGGTATTGTACGATTTTACGTGCCAGTTGTGGCCCGATTTTTGGAAGGGTTTCAAGTTGTGTCGCGGTTGCAGTGTTAATATTGAGTCGTATGTCGTCTACACGTCTATTTTTTTTCTCGGCGTTTTCGTCTCCTTGTCCAGAAGCATGCTGCTCATTCGGGACAGCGATAAAATCTGGTTTTCCAAGGAACAGTGCGGGAGAGAACCGCCGTACCCCCCAAAACCCACTACCAATTAAAATTAATATCACCAGAAACGTTACCGCTTTCCAGTAGTGGCGTTGGATGTAAGCGAAATGTGTCGTTTCTAATTCGTTGCTCACGTTACTTTTCCTCAATAATTATTACCTGATTTGCGGGGATGTTTTCAACGGTTTGCTCAGTTCCGTTTTGCCAATGCACCTTGATTGTATCTACCTGCTCGGCTGTACCAAGTCCGAAATGGAGTTTGAGTTCTTGCTGGCAGAGGTAACCGTCGCCACTCCGTACTTCCCGCATCTGTGTTATATTGTCGGTGGTTACCGTTGCGCGGGCGCCGATTGCGTCTCCGGCATTGTTACGCGCTAACAAGCGAATTTGGAGCCAGTTGTTTCGGTTTCCCCCGTCGTTTCTTAACAGTCGTGGTGGTGTATTAGAATTCGTGATGAAAATGTCGATGTCTCCGTCTAAATCGTAGTCGGCGAATGTAGCTCCACGGCTGACATCGGCTAATTTCATGCCCGGGCCAAGGGATTCAGAGACTTCGGTAAAAGTGCCGTCGTGCCTATTTTGAAAAAGAAGGTTCCGTTGTCCGTAAGTGCCTTCCTGTCCAAGTTCCGCAAGGTTTTCGTGCAAATGTCCGTTGGCGACAAAAATGTCTGCATAACTATCGTTATCGTAATCAATGAATGCGGTTGCCCACCCCAGGTAAGGATAGGTGATAGTCCCCGTTCTTGTGTAAGCGGTAACATCGGTGAAAAACCCATCCCTATCGTTCTGGTAGAGTGTATTTGTCTGCTGAGCATAATTCGTTACAGTCAGTTCCAACCAGCCATCATTATCCCAATCTCCAAACGCTGTTCCCATCCCGTTTTCAGCGATACCATTTTCGCTGAAGGCAACCCCAACCATAAATCCTATCTCTTGAAATGTGCCATCCCCCTGATTATGATACAAGAAATTCTCTGTGGAATCATTAGCAATATAGATATCCGGTGCCCCATCATTATTGTAATCTCCCCACACAACGCCTAGCCCTTTGCCGTTGAGGTTGTGAATTCCTGAAGGCACCGTCACATCGGTAAAAGTCCCGTCGCCGTTGTTACGAAACAGGGTATCCGATTGGGCTGGAAAGTTATCAGGTTCACAGTAAGCTCTGGCCCCCTTTTCCTTGAGTCCACACCATGGATTTTGCTCGATGCTAAAGACAATGTAGTTGACAACATACAAATCGAGATATCCATCTCTATCGTAATCTGCAAAAGCGCAACTGGTGCTCCATTTCGGCTCGGCTACCCCTGTTACAGCAGTGACATCTGAAAAAGTGCCATCTCCGTTGTTACAATAGAGTCGGTTCTGCCCGTAGTTTGTGACATATATGTCCAGATAGCCATCGTTATTGTAGTCGCCTACAGCACAGCCGTGTCCATAACCGGTATCGCCCACACCTGCTTTTTGTGTTACGTCGATAAAAGTTCCATCCCCCTGGTTTTGATATAGACAATTCGTAGGTATCTCGTCAGCCTTGTAACCGGGGAGTGGTGCGCCGTTGACAAGATATAAATCGGCATCGCCGTCGGCGTCGTAATCAAAGAAAGCGGCCCCAGAACCGAGTGTCTCCATAAAGTATTTTTGGCCGCTGCGGCCATCCACGTGTTTCCAATAGATACCTGCTTCCTGTGTTACATCAACGAATTTTATCCCTGTATCTGACGAAGCGTGGGCTGCTAAGGGCAAAAGCGCCAGGAATGCAATCGATATAGAATAATTTTTCAAATTAATAGGGAAAGATTTTTCCGATGTGCAATTGTGTTTGAATCGAATATGAAAATCCCTCCGCTGCTTATTGCGAGTTCGTCTTCTCATGTTTTTGAATTTCTGCTAGAGTGTGGTGGAGGGAGCGATTTTGAGGAGCAATTTTAATCGCGGTACGAATTGCGTTCAACGCGCGTTGCTGCGCTCCTGCTTGGAAATAGGCTAATGCCAACGTTTGGAGATACTGAGGCGCGGGTGCTAAACGGAACGCTTTTTCGGCGAAAGCGATGGCAGTCTTTATCTGCACATTTTTCTCAATGTAAAGCCTCGCCAATCCATTTAGTGCATAATGTGCTTCATCGTTTAGTCGTAATGTTGATTGATATCTCTGAATCGCCGCGTCGAGTTCGCCGCGGTGATGATGGATGGCGGCTAGTCCTGCCTGTGCGATAGCTAACGATGTGTCAAGCACGAGTGCATCGTTATATGCTTTAAATGCTTTATCCATTTGTCCTTGTTGGTAATACACGGCACCTAACCCGGCATGTGGTGGTGCTTGTTTTGGTTCAAGAGCAATTGTCTGGAGATATGCATTTTCTGCTGCTTGAAGATTACCCCTACGAAAGTGCAATACCCCCAATTTGTAATTGGCGGCAACCCGGTAATTCTCACCGGTGTGAGGTTTTTGTTCGGACGTTGCAAGTTCTAATACGCGTTGATACGCTCCGAGCGCTCTATCAGATTTTCCATACTTCTCGTAAGTTAATCCGAGTTGATACTGCTTTTGCGGATTGCTTGGTTCCGTGAGGGTAGCCCGTTCTCGCGTCTCAATTTCCTGAGCGATTGCGTTTAAACGCCGGTAGGTTTCCATCACACGCCGTCCTTCTTTTACTTCTTTCAGCCGAAACAGTGTTTGGGCGAGATTATAGTGTGCCGCGACATGTTCTGGTTGTTGTACGATAACGTGGCGATACGCTATCGCAGCCCGCTGAAAGTCACGTTTTTTCATCAGGATTAACCCCAGTCTGTAACGCGCCTCGGTGAAATTGGGGTTCAGCCGGACAGCTTCTTTCAGCAGTGGCAGTGCTTTTTCAAGTTCACCTGCTTTTTGATAAATAGCCCCTAAGTTTCCATTCGGCATTGGAAGCTGTGGCTTCAATGTTAATGCCGCTTTGTAATAGTGGATGGCTTTTTCCTCGTCACCACTTGCCTCATAGCATGAGGCAAGATTCGTCATAGCCTCTGCAAGATGTGGTGAACGTCTAAGGGATTCGTGATACGTCTGAATGGCTTCCACAAATCGGTTGCTTCGCTGATAAGCGGCTGCGAGCCCCAGGCGCACCTTCTGCGAATCGGGTTGCTGTCGGATAAGATGTTGATAAATGTCAATAGCATTGCCAACCCGCCCCGTTTTTGTGTAGAGTAAGGCAAGGTTTGCTTTCGCTTGAAAGAGGGAAGGTGATATCTCCACCGCGCGATTCAGTGAAATCTCGGCTTCCGATAAATTTCCAAGTTGGAGATAAACTGTCCCTAATGCGGCGTGTGCTTTTGCAAAGCGCCCGTTTCTTTCAACGGCTTGCTGAAAATTCTGCAGTGCGAGTTCGTACTTGCCACTGCGCACGGCCGCCATGCCTCGTGAGTACAAATTCTCCGCAGTTTCCGCGGAAACCCATTCCAGGGAATTAACGAATATGAGACAGAAAATAGGAGCCAGCCATAGTTTTTTTTTCAACATGATATTTCCCCTGTGCATACTGGAAAGCAGAACGTCGCGTCAGCTTCAGCAATGCCATTCGCATTTGGATGGCTACGCATTAAATTTATGCATCATGTCTAATCGTTTCGCCATGATACACCGTATTGTCTACAGTTGTCAATGTTATTCCGCGTATTAAAGCGAAACCGGAGTGCCCTTATCAGGTACAAGCGCCACTCCGGTTTCCACATGTTCTCAGATTTTGGGGCTATCTGGAATATGATAGCAAAATTTAATTGATTTCCGGCTTAATACTGCGTAAAATAAAAAAGGTTAGCGCTCAGCGTACGAAAAAGCCTAGAATGAATGGAGAGACGGTGAAACAGACAGAAATCAGAGGCGTTCCCGGTTTTGAAGCGCAACGTTCAGAGCTGAAGGGCATTGCGAAATGGATTTTTGAAATAGGCGCAGTCTGCTTCGCCCTTTTCTATATCTATAGTGCTGGTTTCGGCAGTGCTGCTGAACAGTACCACCTCGGTTTTTATCTGTTTGTGACATTTGTCTTGAGCTGTATCTTCTACAAATTTCGTCCGAAATCCCCGACTTCTCGCCCCTCTCTATTTGATATGTTGTTAATTGTACTCAGTATACTGTCAATCGGTTACTGGATTGTGGCGTACTCGGATTTAGCACATCGGGCGGGCAACTATACCGGGTTAGATATCGTGACAGGCGCAATCGCACTCGTCCTGAGTCTTGAAGTGAGTCGCCGTACGGTTGGTTGGAGTTTACCTATTATCGCCGTGGTTTGTATCCTCTACGCGCTTTTTGGGCGTGCGATGCCTGATGCGGTTGCACACAAAGGTTTTACACTATCCCGCGTTATCGAGTATTGCTTTTTTAGCCAAGCCGGCGTTTTCGGCATCATGGCGAATGTGATGGCGACATATGTGATACTCTTTATTTTTTTCGGTGCGTTTTTAGAGAAATCCGGTGTTGGGCAATTTTTTATCAATCTTCCCCTGGCACTGACTGGTAAATCAATTGGCGGTGCAGCGAAAGTTTCCGTCATTACCTCAGGCTTTTTCGGCTCTGTTGCGGGAAGTGCGATTGCAAACACGGTAGCGACAGGGGCATTTACCATTCCGCTGATGAAGCGAACCGGTTTTCGGCCACACATTGCCGGTGCCGTTGAGGCATCCGCCTCAGTTGGAGGGCAATTTCTACCACCCGTCATGGGCGCCGGTGCTTTTCTAATCGCAGAACGCACAGGGCTCCCGTACAGCCAAATCGCCCTCTTGTCGATTGTCCCCGCGATTCTCTATTTTTTATCGGTTTGGGTGATGGTTCACTTTGAAGCGAAGAAACAGGGCCTCGAGCGGCTCCCTGCTGAAGAAATTCCGAAGTTCGTTCCCTTGCTCAAAAACGGATGGTACTACTTATTACCGCTGCTCACCTTAATCGGAATCCTCATCGCCCGTTACACTGCCTACAAAGCCGCATTTTTCTCAATCCTGGTTACAATTGGTGTCAGTTATTTTCGAGCTGACACGCGATTAACACCAAGACGCCTCTGGGAAGCTATGGTAACAGGTGCCAAAAATTCGCTCGCTATTGGCGGGGCTGTCGGGACGATTGGTATCATCGTTGCCGTCATTGATTTGACGGGCTTGGGGAGGATTTTCCCAGCGCTTGTACTATCTGTAGCGGGTGATAATCGCGCGATTGCAGTGCTGCTTCTCGCTGTTGCTTCGCTCATCTTGGGGATGGGTATCCCTGTCACCGCCTCGTATTTAATTATCTCTGAATTCGCAGTTCCCATCCTCACGAATCCTGAAATGGGTATCTCTATCATCGGCGTACATCTGATTATCTTCTGGCTCAGCCAAGATTCTAATATCACACCGCCTGTCGCTTTAGGGGCTTACGCTGGCGCCGCTATCGCTCGCGCAGAACCGTGGAAAACGGGGTGGGCATGCTTTAAGTTTGCTAAACTCTTGTACATTATGCCGCTGCTATTTGCTTATACGCACATCTTGTTTGATGGTACCCCGCTTCAAAATGCTTTATCTATCGTAACAGCCGTTGTGGGAACCGTCATCTTCTCAATGGTGACAGTCGGGTATTTTGTCCGAAAGACGAAATGGTATGAATCGGTTTTATTGGGATTTTCCGCGTTCCTCGCGTATATCTACAACATCTCGGCGCTCCTGATTGCACTAGCGATTGTTGCTAGCATCTATTTTGTTCAAAAACGCGATTTGTCAATCCGGGGCAATGGGCAAAACACGGTAACATAACGCGCCATTAAGGCTTATCGGCAATTTCCTGAAGTCGCTGTAAAATGTTCTCAGCAGCGAGGCGAGCAGCCTTATCGTTAAATTCCTCCGCGGCCTTTCCTGCACGATAGGTGTTTCCTTGATAGTAACGCACAAAAACCGACGTCCCCCACAAAATTGCATCTATGTAGCGTCCGTCTAACATGGCATCGACAGTCAAAAATCCAAGCACCCCATTTAGGACAAGGGCATTTAACCCTTCTTGCCAATTTCCAGCGTAGCCCTGGCCCGCCCCGGGCAAGATTACGGATAGAAGCTTGGCAAATTTAATGGATTTGCGTGGGGCACTGACAGCTCGTTCAAAAAGCGCCTGAAGCTTTTTGTCGTTCGTGTAGGCTCGTAATGCCTCCCGGGCATCTTCCCACCGAAACTGGTAAAGGTACGCAACCCCTTGCAAAAATCTTGCGCGGTGATATATAGGTACCGGGGGGTTCTGAACCATAATCTTTAGTAATTCAAATAAGCCACGCTCATAGTTTTCGCTAGCAATTTGGATGACGGCGAGTTCCAATTGGCGTTCCGATTTTTCGAATTCATTTGCAGCATGGGCGATAGCAACCCGCATCGAAGCAATCGCTTCTTCCCACAGCCCCTGTGAACGATAAGCAAAACCGATTTGGCTGTATACATATCCGACGCGTGCATCCTCAGCATGGAAAAAGAGGAAACGCTTGTATTCTGTGATGGCGGAATCATAGTTGCCAAGGCCAAATAGATGATTGCCGAGGACTAAAGTAGGCGGTAAATTCGCTATGAAAGGCTGCTCTTCTGCGGCTACACTCGAACAGTAAAACAGCATGAAAACGATAAGAAAAAGATGAAATGTGGCTTGTTTTATGAACACCATAGTACCAGCCAACCGGCTCCATTTGATGGGTGAAGATTGATTTGAAGCCGAAACGCAAAGCAGGTGTCGCATTTGTTAAGGATTTACGATTCGCTGTCGCTTGAGCGTTTCTATTTCCTGTGTGAGTGTTTCAATCCGCTGTTCGAGAGTATGCTCTTTTCTGCCGCGCTTATGCGTTAATGTACCCCATACAGTTGCACCCATCGCAAGAATCGCAAAAGGGATGCCAATGCAGGCGATGATGATGTTATTTTGTCTGTCAAACTGCTTCTGAATATTGTCAAACTGCTTCTGAATATTGTCGAACTGCTTCTGAATATTGCTAAAGCCGCTATTGACGTTTTCTTTTAAATTCGTGATTTCTGTCTGCCTAATAGCCCCATCCATTTTTAGCGTGGCGACATCCGTTTTTAGCGTGGTGATATCCGCCTTCAGCGGCTTAATCTCTTTCGATATTTCCTCATTGACAATCAATCGAATCTTATCTATATCAGCATCGGTTAACGCACCGAGCGCGTTTCCCGCGATGAGGCAGAACAGTATAGAGATGCCGATAATGTTTTTCATTCCGTTTTCCAATGCCGTTTCTTTTATTTCATGCGAAGGTGGTAGGGTGGCATATATGCCTTGTCGGCACGCTTCACAGTAGCCCCTTAAACTAGATTTGGATAGTGTATCAGATAAACGAAAAATATGCAAGTCGCTTTTAGCAGTGAGATACTATCGCGCGCAGCTTGATACCGGAGAAGAAAATCGCGGCGAACTCGTCAAGAAAGAAGCGCGCATTGCAGCGTTTGAAACTTTCGGCAATGCCAGCAGGCAATCGCTGGCAAATACCATGAGTCGACTGCGTAAGAAACTCGAAAAATTAGGGTATATGATGTCGAGTGTTTACGTAAAAGGCTACATTATTCGGTATGCCATGCTTGAGATACCTAAATTTCTACGAACTTTTTTCGGTGTCGCGTGTGTCAAATAATAAATCTACTCAGATATTGAATAGTTAAGAGATTCCACAACTCATGACAACAAACCATATTTTAAATTCGGCAACCTTTGTTAAAGAACGGATAAAAACTGTATTTACTGCCCAAGCGGAAAGGCCACCGGGGTTAGTCGAGGTTAAACTCTCTCGGTTAACCCCATTTCAGCGCGCATTGCTTGTCACCGATGGTACCGTAACACGTTTTATTGAGGCGTATACACTCTCACCTGTAGAAGTTACTCTACTACACCAAGATAAACAGATATTGTATACCGCACATAGCTGGCTTCAGCTGCCAATAGGGGCTCAGATTCTTGAAAGGCAAGTTGTGCTACAAACATCGTCTATAGACAGCCAAACACCGAAGATTCATGCGTACGCGATTTCACAGATTGTCCCTCAACGTTTGCCAAAAAGCATTCTGGATGACGTAGAATCAGGTATTGAAGGGCTGGGGACGCTTTTAAAAAAGAGCATGATGGAAACCCGCCGTAATCTTTTATGGTGGGGCGTTGAACGCGGAGGCAAGTTCCCAAGTTCTATCCAGCACCTAAAAACAAAATCTATTCTTACCCGCACGTATAACGTCATCGCAGATAAGGTGCCTCTCATGTTGATTACCGAGAAGTTTCCGCTTGATGAAGTAGCGCATGGATAACAGATATCATACTGTTACGGATAGTAGCTCCCCACAACCATATCCGATATCGAAATCGCGACAAGATGAGCAATAGCTAATGATGGAATTTTTCTAGCCTGTGGCCGGAATCATCTAGACAAATCTACACGGGAAGGATGAAAATTTTATCATGCGAAAGGTATATTATTGTGCCTGAAGGATGTGACTCAGTAAGGCAATTCTATTAACAGGGTTGTCAAAAATTCATTTTCTACCGTGCGATTGTGGGCCCGGGCGGAGATGATAGAACCATAGATATTGCCTAGATAAAAAATCCCCGCGATGGTGCCGAAACTCCAGCCCTTTAACGATGTGACGCCGTTTTTGCGAAAACCGGTGTAAGCCTGCCACCCCGTTAACCCTACAATAACCAAGCTGGCAACTGCATCGCCGGTGCGCCCGGTGTAAAGCCGCCCACTTCCCGGCAGAAATGTTGAAAAAAGCCCTGCCAAAAATGGACTGCGGCTTCGGAGATGCGAGCCTTGCTCGGCGTAATTCCCATACAGCATCGCCTTTGCGCGGAGCGCCGCTATCTCCGAATCTTGTAACTTACTGAAAATTTCGCCTGCTTCCACCCACCGTTTCCGCATGAGGTAAGAGAGCCCAACAAGCTGCTCGGATTCCAAGCGATATCGCACATCCACAATACGCGGCATCTTGTCCCTCAGAAAACTTTCGGATTTCTCAAATGCCTCCATCACAAAAAAGGAAACACCAATTTGATAGTAAGCACTGCTCACCAATGAACTTTTAGGGTACCTCTGTAAAAGCACTTCAAAGGCGTGGATAGCCCCCTCCGGTTTGCCTCCTAAGCGATAACAGATGGCGATTTTGTACTGAATTTTACCGCTGTCTTGTGGACGATAAAAAAGGTAACGTTGATACTCTCCAGCAGCTCGCAGATAATCACCGTCATCGTATAGGAAATCCGCGAAGCGACGAATGCTCTCGGGACTATAGGGGTTCAACGGCGCCGCAGCCGATACCGCCTGGTGGAAAAGTGGAAGGAGGAGAAAAAGCTTAATAAGCACATACAAAATCTTTTGATTCATCGGGTAAGTGACTCCGGCGAATAAGCGGAAACTAAATCGACGTACTTCCCTGTTAGCGGATGCTTATCATAATGTGCAGCTTGCGAACCGTTACACCGGAGGAGCCTATCAGCCGTGAGAAGCAGCCCGCGTAAAAAACCATATTTTTTGATGCATGCCATCCCGAACCGTGAACAACTCGGTGTGAAATTGCACGCCGGACCATCTTGGCTAGAGATGAATTTTTGATAGAGACGAATAAAAATAGTGGATGCCAATTTCAACTCTGACGTTTCTTGGAAGTTAAAGACGGTTTTCGCTTTCGGCACGGATATTAGTATAGGATTTACTTCACGTATGAAAAGCAGGTCAAACGCTTCATCAGCCCACACCGGAAAACCGCAGCTTACGCCTATCAAGCAAATTAAGCAGAAAATCGTAGAATAAATTACCATTTAATCTCTCTGACTTTTACTGATTCCGGAATTGTGAAATTCAAAATCGGATTTAAGGGTTCTTCGTTCATGCGCGGATTGCTATAGATGATACGCTCGTGCTGTAAAAGTGCTGATTGCGGAGCATACACACTGGCAGTAACCGCCATCGGGATATGGTTCGTACCAAGTTTAATGTGCTGTTCATAGACAGATTTCGCAGCAAGATTGCCATCCGGATTTCGAACCTCCATAGAAATGAGTAAATCGTTGCGCATTCCCATAATCACCGTACCGAGTCTTTCTTTCTCTTTTTCAGGCGGCACCCAATAAGTATAAAGTACATCACCCTTAATCTCATGTTTATCCAAGGAATATCCGAGAAGAGTTAAGCCATACTCTGGTTGTGTTGTCTGAAGAATTGCTTCAATAAATGGCAGTGGGATTTTGCCATCTGATATAAAACGGAATGCCTGTTTCTCCACAGGATAATAAATTTCTAGCGCCTTATCCTTCACAATCATGATTTGCACAAGCGGTTCGCTGACTTCGACGACAACCTGTTTCGCTTCCGCATCGTAGTGGAGCGTGCCTATCGTCGTTTCTGTTTTATTTTTTTCTTCACCCTTAAGCGTGGAATTGTTTTTTACCAGCGCCTCTTTTAACTCACGCCTGAAATCCAGAGAGAGCGTTTTTAGCCGCGCAGCATGGAGGGCAGAACCGAGGATGAATGTGGGAAAAAGAAAAATGAAGAAAAAGAAATTTTTAAGCATCCGTTTCTAATTTGTGTCCTTAGCGCCTGAATCAAAATTCTATCATGAAAATAGGCAGAAATAAAGATGTCATTAGTACTAGTACGATAAAGAACACAAGAGGGCTAAAAGCACCAATTATGGCCCAACGTACCTGAAGTTTTCGGGTTTTTTCTTTATAAGTATCTGTATAAAAGGCTATATATTCCGGTGATTCTCCAAGGAATCGTGACACGAGGAAAGTTTGTTGATACATATAAGCAATTAGAATTCCGAGTATGTTTCCAAAAAAACCGATAAAAAACCACAAGACTTTCTTGGAATCAGCTTCGGCATGTTCGTTGGCCGCAATCGATGCTTGTTTTTTCTCTGAATGCACCCCTGCATTTTCCTTTTAGGTTTGTGCTAATTAAAATTTGATCATACACTTAGATAAAACTCCTATAGTATAACAACGTCGATAAAAAATGTCAAGGAAATTAAATAGTTATGCTTTCCAATCTCCTGATACTTGCGTTACGGCTACTTCACTAATTGTAAGTCCCAAAGTTTTTGCGTCATCTATTTTAGAAAATGTGCTACAATGGTTTTACATCAATTTCAAAAGTAGGATTTGAAGATGAGTTCAGAAAAGAGACAAGAAACCGAAGAGCAGGAATCTGAGGAACAGGATAAATCTACACATGAAGATAAACTCTCTGTTACGCGCCATACGGTTACAATTAACGGTGAGGAGATTCGGTATACAGCCACGGCAGGCACGCTAGTTCTGAAGGAAGAAACTGAGAAAGACGGAGAAAAAGCGAAAGCGGCGATTTTTTTCATCGCCTATACCCGTGATGGCGTAGATAACGTTGCTAACCGGCCGATAACTTTCTCCTTTAACGGTGGCCCCGGCTCATCCTCTGTCTGGTTACATTTAGGCGTGTTAGGGCCGAGACGTGTGGAACCGGATGAGGCCGGCAATCCGCCACAACCTCCGTATCAATTGATGAACAACGACTGTTCGCTTTTAGACAAAACTGATTTAGTCTTCATCGACCCGGTAAGCACCGGTTTCAGCAGAGCAGTTGCGGGGGAAGAGGCAAAACAGTTTCACGGATTCAAGAAGGATATTGAATCGGTAGGCGACTTTATCCTCCTCTACTTGGGCCGTTATCAGCGATGGCGCTCACCCAAATTTATAATTGGTGAAAGTTATGGAACAACCCGTGCGGGTGGGCTCTCCGGATACCTTCAGGAACAGCATGGCACCTATCTTAACGGTATTATGCTTGTTTCAGTTGTTCTTAACTTTCAAACGATTCGGTTCGCCGCGGGCAACGATTTGCCTTATATCCTCTATTTGCCCACCTATACCGCAACAGCTGCTTATCATGGAAAGCTGGAGCCAGATGCCGGGCTTGACAAGCTCTTAACTGATGCAAAAGCGTTCGCGATGGGTGATTATACACTCGCTTTGATGCAAGGTTCTGCCATTTCCGTAGAACAACGGGCGGGGATTGTTCAACGATTGGCTCCGTATACCGGATTGACAACCGAATACATTGAACAGACAGACTTACGCGTTAATATTATGCGGTTTTGCAAGCAATTGCTCCGCGCGGAAGGGCTCACCGTTGGGCGCTTTGATAGCCGTTTTACCGGCATTGATAGGGATTCGGCAGGCGAAAGATTCGAGTACGACGCGAGCGCTACTGTAATCCAGGGCGCTTACACCGCAACGCTTAACGACTATGTTAGAGGCGAACTTGAATTTGAAAGCGCTTTGCCCTATGAAATTCTGAGTCGCCGCGTCCATCCGTGGGATTACAGTCAGCATCAAAACGAGTACGTGAACGTGGCAGATACCCTTCGCCAAGCGATGACTATCAATCCCGCACTCAAAATCTTTGTTGCCAGCGGTTATTACGATTTGGCAACCCCGTTCCTTGCGACGGAGTATACCTTCAATCACCTGGGACTCGATAAATCCTTGCAAGACAATCTCACCATGGCATCCTATAAGGCAGGACACATGATGTATATTGACATGGAAGCGTTACAAAAAATGAAGAAAGATTTAGATGCGTTTCTTGACAGCGCACACCCCGGTTAATGTCGAACGTTAGACTAATGAGTTACCAAAGAGAATTTGAAAATAAATTGAATGTCGCGGTTGTAGGTGTCGGTTCACACGGCTACCGAAATATTTTGCCGACTTTGACGTTTCTCCCCGTTCAGCTTAAGGCGCTCTGTGATGTTAACAGCCCTCGCGCGGAAATCACGGCGCAACAATACGGGGTTCAAAGGTGGTATAAAACGACAGCCGATATGTTCCGAAATGAAGAATTGGATGCCATCTTCCTCTGTGTTCCCCCGCGTCTCCATCCGGAATTAACCTGCGAAGCGTTGGATGCGGGTGTCCATGTATGGTTAGAAAAACCGCCGGGAATGTTCGCGAGTGAGGTAAAAGAAATGATACGGCATCGGAAAGACAAGGTAGTCGTTGTCGGTTTCAAGAAGGCGTTTATGCCTTCAACACAGAAAATCATTGAGATTTTTGAAACCGCCGCATATGGCCCGTTGCGAACTGCCCTCGGGGTTTATCCGATGACAATTCCGCCTGATGGAAAGCGGGTGCTCCGTGAGCGCGAACATACCAACTGGCTACAGAACGGGTGTCATCCCTTGTCACTCCTATTGGCGGTGGGCGGAAATGTCAGCGCTGTGACTGTTCACCGAGGGCAGCGCGGCGGCGGGGTATGCATTTTGGAATTCGCCTCAGGTACCCTCGGTAACTTCCATTTAGCAGACGGGGCAGGACAAGGGCAGCCCTCGGAACTTTACCAATTTTTTGGAGATGGTTGCCATGCTGAAATTACCAACGGTAACCGCGTTTTAATACAACGCGGTATGCAATTTGATTACCTTGGGAGTACTGAATTTGTGCCAAAAGGTTTTGACAGTGGTGCGATTGTGTGGGAACCACAGTACAGTTTCGGAACTCTTGAAAATAAAGGACTTTTCATCCAGGGGTTCTACCAAGAAATGCGGTACTTTTGCGACTGTATTCTATCAGGTGAACCCGCACAAAAAGGTTCGCTTGAATTTGCCTTAGAAGTGATGAAGGTTTATGAGGCTGGGCTCCGTTCCGAGGGCAGTACGATTCAGCTCTGATAAGAGGGAAAAAGATGGAATATAGAAGGCTCGGCAGCAGTGGGCTAAAGGTTTCTGAAATTTGCTTAGGTACAATGACTTTTGGACACGGCGCCGACGAAGTGGAAACCAACCGTATGGTGCATCTCGCTTGGGATGCCGGTGTGAATTTTTTTGATACCGCCAATTCTTATGCTAACGGTGAATCAGAGATTCTCCTCGGCAAGGCGCTTAAACGGAGGCGGCGCGATGCAATTATCGCCACAAAATTTTTCAATCCGATGGGCCCGGGCCCAAACGATTCAGGAATGTCCCGTGTCCATATCATGCAAGCGATTGATGATAGCCTCAAACGGTTGGAGATGGATTACGTGGATATCTACTACATTCATCACGTTGATACACAAACACCGTTAGAAGAGATGCTTCGCGCGCTGGACGATTTAGTGCATCAAGGGAAAGTCCGCTACACGGCATGTAGCAACTACCAAGCCTGGCGGCTATCTGAGGCGTTATGGCTCAGTGATTCCCTTAACTTGACACGATTTAGCTGCTACCAACCACAATATAGTCTCGTTGTCCGCGATATTGAACAGGAACTGGTGCCACTTTGTCAACACAAAGGACTTGGCATCGTTGTATGGAGCCCTTTGGCAGGCGGCTTCTTATCCGGTAAATACAAACCCGGTGAACGAGAACAAAGCGGTACACGTTCTGCTGAAGGCTGGGCATATCCACAACGTTATTTCGCTTCAAACGCCGATGAAATCCTGCAGATTCTATATGATGTCTCCGATGAGTTAGGATACAGTCCCGCGCGCATCGCACTCCGATGGGTGCTTGAACAGCCGGCAATCACCTCTGTTATTGTAGGGGCACGCAATGCGCGGCATCTCCGCGATAATTTGGGGGCTACCGACTGGAAATTAGAGGGAAATCCCCTTCAAAACCTAAACGAGGTTTCATACCTACCCGAGCGTTATCCAGAATCGATGGAAAAGCAGATGCATGAACGGCGACATCGTGCTGTTAACATGCCCCTTGTGTAAAGAACGAACCTTCCTGAATTAGAACTGACTAACTATAATAGGGATACTGTAGCGTCGAATGGGAAAAAGAAGGAGGGTTTTGTGTTATGAAAAGATGGAAGCTTATCGCCATTATCGCTGGGGGCATTATCGTTGTAACCGCCGCCTTTGCTGTAGGAAGGATTGTATTGGCAACCAGAAATGGGGCAACCGATGCGGAAATCCCAAAAATCCAAACCGCAACGGTTGAGCGCGGCAACATTGCCGTAACGATTAACGCGACTGGCACGATTAAACCGCTGAATATCGTCGAAGTGAGCTCTAAAGCGAGTGGAAAGATTTTGGAACTCAACGTTGACGCAGGCGATTACGTTGAAAAGGACGATATCATCGCCGTCATTGAAACCACTTATGTACAGATTAGCTTAGAACAAGCCCAGGCAGATTTGCGGGCGGCTGAAGCACGCCTGCAACAGGCCGAAATTGACATTCAGCTCCAACGTGAACAATCCGAAATCCAAATCCGGCAAGCACGGGAAGCACTCGCTGAAGCCGAAAAGCGGCTTGAGCAACTCATAGAACAAATCCGGCTTGAGAAAATTGCTAATAAACGCGGAAAACTAGATGCCGAAAATAGCTTGGAGATTGCTAAAATTAGGTATCAATTGCTCACGTCCGACGAAGTACGCGATGAGAGTAAGAGACGCGCAGAAGCCTCTCTAGAGCAGGAAAAAGCGGGGCTCGAACTGGCAAAGGCTGAGCACGAAAGGAACAAGCAGCTCCATAAAAAAGAACTGATTTCTCAAGCGGCTTTGGAGACGTCACACGCACAATTGCGTTCCGCTCAAGCCCGTCATGATTCAGGAATAGAACAACTCAAACTCGTTAAGAAACCAGCAAGTGAGGCAGAATTGAAATTAGCGAAGGGGGATATAAAAAAAGCGGAATTTACCCTTCAGCTCGCAAATGAGCGCATAGAATCAGAAAAATCGCGCGATATGGATATTACACTTCAGAAAAATCGGATTGCGCAGGCACAAGACACTTTGAATCTCGCGCAAACTAACCAGAAACAGATTAGTCGGAAAGAAAGAGATTTGGAAAGCGCACGCGCCGCTCTTAAACGGAGCCAAGGGCAACTTGAACTCCGGAAAATTGAGTATGAAGATACCGTCATTAAGGCTCCCATCTCCGGCACCATTTTGGAAAAAACGGTTGAAGAAGGACAGTTAATTACATCTCGACTCTCTTCACTCGCTTCTTCAGAAGGACAGACAATTGTCAAGATGGCTGAACTTGATACTGTCTACGTTGTAACTGAGGTTGATGAAACGGACATCGGCAAAGTGAAAATAGGGCAGCCGGTGACAATTAACGTCGAAGCATATCCAGAGCAACCATTTGAAGGTGAAGTGTTGAAAATCGCACCACAAGGGCAAGTCATTCAGAACGTCACAACATTTGAAGTAACTTCTGAACTGAAAAACGTTGGAGTGGGGACATCCCGCCGCGGTACGGTGCGTGGTGAAAGAGATGGGCACCGGAATCGTGGCGCCGGGGAAAGTCTGACAGAAGAACAACGGCAACGTTTCCGGGCAATGCGACAGCAGCGCGATGCCAGAACCGGGCAATTTCCTGGAAGACGTGGGGCTTCACCTACCCAAGCCACGACTCAAACGGAAGCACCCGCTATTACAGAAAATGAAACCCCTGACGCTTCAACAGAGGAACCGGGGTTAACTCAGGCAACAGAAGCAGATGAAGACGATTGGGGTACGCTCTTTGGTGGATTTCTTGAGCAATTGGGGACTGTAGAAACCCCGAGCGACGCGCAACCTTCACAACCCGGGCCCGAAAATATGCCATTCCTTAAGCCCGGAATGAACGCTTCTGTCTGGATATCCGCAGTGAATAAGAGAGGCATTCTCACGCTACCAAATGAAGCTATTCTTGATATGCGGGGCAGGAAAATGGTTAGACTCATTCAAGCAGATGGGCAGCCGGGGCCGCCGAAACCTATTATCGCTGGTGTCAGTAGTTATGACAGAACGGAAATCATCTCCGGGCTTGCTGAAGGAGACATCGTTGTCATCGGCAGCTTCCAACGGGGTGGTGGCAGTAGAGAAGAGTGGAGGCGCCGCATGATGCAAAATCCAGCATCAACCATGCGCAGAATGGGCGGCGGTCCCTCAAGAAGAGGACGTTAGTATCCAGGAGGAAAATCATGAGTATTCTGGAGAGCCTCGCGAACGCATTACGGGGCTTATTGGCAAATAAACTTCGTTCCATTTTGACGATGCTCGGCGTTATTATCGGGGTAGGCGCGATTATTACCACAACATCAATTGGGGAAGGCGCAAAGGCAGACATTACCGAACGGATTCAGACGTTAGGTGCCAATATTCTTGCAGTCCGGCCAGGGCAAGACAGGTTCCGAGGACGCAGTTCCGCAAATACACGAAAGAGTTTAAAAGTAGAAGACATCGACTTCTTGAAACAACGCGCTCAGAACTTTGGATACATTACGCCTGAAGTCAGCAACCGGGCGCAGGTGAAATACCAAAATAAAAATACGAATACGACTATCGTCGGAACGTCACCGGATTACTTAATAACAGCAAATTTTACTGTGGAAAATGGGAAATTTTTCACAGATACCCATATTCGTTATCGGCAACGGGTTTGTGTACTCGGCAAAACCGTTGCCGATGATTTGTTTGAAGAAAGAGAGCCCGTCGGCAAAATTGTGAAAATTCGCAATGTCGGTTTTCATGTATTAGGGGTTATGAAAGAAAAGGGAGCAAGTGGGTGGCGGAATCCGGATGACAGGGTTTTCATCCCGTACTCCACGGCGATGAAACGTGTCTTTGGCGATGATTACCTGTCAAGCATCAGTTTGCAAGCGAATCATGAAAAACTCTTAACAGCAGCGGAAACCGAAGTAACCGAACTTCTACGGAAGCAACACAAAATCCCGCCGAATAAGGAACCGGATTTCCACGTCCGAAATCAGGCGGAATTCATGGAAACGTTAGAAGAATCAAGTCAGACGTTTACTAACATGATTTTAGGGATTGCTGTCGTCTCGCTACTTGTAGGGGGTATCGGAATTATGAACATCATGTTAGTCTCTGTGACAGAGCGGACTAAAGAGATAGGACTCCGGAAAGCCGTTGGCGCGCAGCGAATTCATATCCTCTCTCAGTTCCTCGTCGAATCTACAACACTCGCTCTAGTAGGTGGCGTCGTCGGTGTCGGTGTGGGGATAATCGGCGCCGAAATGGTTCCTTCACTCTGGGGGTGGCGAACTGTAATCTCGCCTATTTATAGTGTCCTTTCCTTTATCGTCAGCGCCCTGGTAGGAATCTTTTTTGGCGCATATCCAGCTTGGAAAGCGGCGAAACTGCATCCTATTGATGCCCTTAGGCATGAATAAACCTGAGTTAACTGTAATTCGTCTTTGTAAAAAACAACATGATTCGTATACTATAATAGGCTTATCAAATTCTTCGGTGTCAACCCCTCTTGCTTTAGCTGGGGGATGTAGACACCGTCTATAGTTGCGTCGAAAATAACTTAGACTTTCGCCTCATAATATGGTATACTAATCGTATCAAGTTGGCAGACATGTCAAGCGTAGTCGCAAGGCTACGTGTCTGCCTACCCACTTGATAGGGGTTAAAAACTTGATACTTGATATCCCATGAGAAACACGAAACATAAACTTTTTTTCGATAACTCTCTGAAGCGTCTGCATGACGAGTGTAATATCTGCGGTGTTGTGCAAAACCACTTCATTGCGTTGTGTATGCGATATTACCGTCGCTATGGTAAAGGGCTTTCCTATTCCAAAATGTCTGCTCATTTGACGACACTCAAGAAACTTGAGAAGTATCAGCATTGGCATATCCCTTACTCATGGACGTTACAAAATGTTTTGAAACGGTTATCACAATCTTTCAGAGAAATGAAAACACTCGGCAGAGGACATCCGCAATTCAAGGCATGTAAGAAACACAAGGGCATGACGCTTCGTGGTGAACAGATTAAGTTAGAATGCCTACTACCGAAACAGAAAAACGAAAGAAATCACCCAACGTATCGTATTCGTCTCAACGGACATTAGTATCGTTTTGCCTTACACAGAACCATAGAAGGCAAAATCAAACAGGTTCAAGTAACAAGAGACGCTCTCGGAGATATGTATCTTACACTCACTGAAGACTATAGCGAAGTCAACCCCGAACCCAAGACAGGTAAAGCTGAAGGGTTCGATATGGGTATCAAAGACTTCCTGACTGGTAGTGATGGTGAACGCTACGGTTCTCCGATGTTCTACATACAGAACACTGATAAGTTAGCAAAAGCACAAAAAGTGTATTCCCGTAAAGTCAAAGGTTCTCATAACAGAGAGCGTGAACGTAAGAAGGTCGCGCGTATTCATAAAAAGACTGAAAATCAGAGAACCGACTACCAGTGGAAACTTGCGATAGAACTGTGTCAAAAGTTTGATTTTCTGTTCTTTGAAGACCTGAATCTTCGCGGTATGAAACGGCTTTGGGGTAAACAGGTTTCCGATGGTGGCTTTGGTGAGTTCATGCAGAAACTTAAACACCAGAGCAAAAAGCGGATACGCGCTGTGCTGAAGATAAGTCGGTATTCCCCGACAAGTAAAAGCTGTTCTGTTTGTAATCATAAAAACGATAATCTCACGTTAGCAGCCCGTGAATGGACGTGTCCAAAGTGTAAGACGCACTTGGATAGAGACCAAAAGGTAGCAAGCAACATGCTTGCCAACGCTGCGATGAACATTCTCAAGGAAGGGGTAGCTTCCTTTGGTTTAGGAGCCGTAAGACCGACTGTTTTGCTTGGCAAAATCGTTGGCTACTCCGTTGAAGCAACCAGTCCGCGAAACGGCGGTTTCGCGCTACGCTTCTGAAATCCACAAACGCTTTCGCATCACTTTGCGGAAGCCCCCATGCTTTAGCTGGGGTTCTATCACCAGCACATTAGCCCTTTCGTTTCGTAAAAAAAGAATATGATTCGTATAAGGAAGTATTCAGTATGTCGAAAATAGCCGTCATTTCAGGTGTTGGCCCTGGCTTAGGCGCGGCACTCGCGCATAAATTTGTGCGTGAAGAATACCGCGTCGCATTACTTGCCCGTTCAAGCGCCTACATTCATAACTTGGAAGCAAAATTAGAAGCGACAGGGGCGACAGTACTCCCCATTCCCACAGACATTACCGAGACTGAACAGGTTGCCCGAAGCTTTTCCCGCATCCGCGAAGAATTAGGTGCGCCAGACGTCTTAATTAATCACGCCGGAAATGCGGCATGGGGTAGCTTTACAAATCTTACCCCGGAGGCTTTTGAAGGTTCATGGCGAGTCTGCACCTTCGGCGCATTCCTCTGCTCAAAGCAGGTAGTACCGGGGATGCTTGAAAAGGGTGGTACCATCCTATTTACGGGTGCTACTTCCTCTATTCGTGGCAGAGCTGGCGCATTGGCGTTTAGCAGCGCAAAATTCGCAATGCGAGGGTTAGCATCCTCGCTTGCGCGTGAGGTGGGCCCTCAAGGCATCCACGTTGCCCATGTTATTATTGATGGTGTTATTGATACCCCTGGTGTCCGACAACGGTATCAACTAAAACCGGATGAGCCACTCCTTAACCCGGATGCTATTGCAGATACCTATTGGGCTCTCGTTCAACAAGAACAGAGCGCCTGGAGTTTTGAGGTGGATATCCGGCCGCATCATGAGGAATTTTTCACATAACATGCTCAATGAAATTTGACGTTCCCGTGATATTACGTGTCGAAATTCATTAAAATTGTAAAGCGTCTGCCGAGGCACACGGTATGCGATTTCCGAACGACACGTGTGCTTCATGCCTCATCACCTTTTGTTTCTCAATTAAAACGTGCTCTCATGCGTTGTTAATGGGCACCACCGTGTCGTTTGTAGATAGCGGAATAGCACATTTTTCGCCGCGGGGGTGCCGATGCGATAGAGCGCGTGTACAGCGTCACCACGTACATAACGATTCGCATCAAAAAGCAGATTTTCCAAACTGTCAACGGCTTCAGCCGCATTTTCGCCAATCCTTGCAAGCGCAAAAACGGCATTTCGTTTCACGCTATCGTTTTGCTCTTTCAATGCCTCCACTAACCCCGATACTGCTAATGAACCGGATTGGCTTGTCGTGCCTAATGCCTCTAGCGCATGCGCCCGTACAGAAATAGAATCATCGTCAAGCGAGTCAATTAAGGCAGGCACCGCAGCTGTTGCTTTTGTGCCCAAGTCGCCGAGTGCCTCCGCGGCGTTAATTCTGACGTATTCGCGCGAATCTGATAATGCATCACGCAGCGCATCAACAGCCGGTGGCCCGACTGCACTCAGCGCATAACAAGTATTCCGGCGCATCAATTCCGACGCGTCACCAAGGCAATCTACCAATAGCGGAACAACTTCATTCCCACATAATCCGAGCTGGTAGGCTGCACGTAATCCTGTGGATTCAGACGCGCTATTCAACTTCGCTATTAACCTTATCAGTAAAGCCTTTTCGGCAGACACATCCCGTGATTGTGAAATTCGACGCTCATCCTGTGCGCGATGCCAATTCCAGACATGTTTAAACATCTCTTGGTGTTCCGGTGCACCGACTTTTTCTCCATTCGCCCAGACCGCTTCCCTATTTTCCCACGTAGCTACCTCCGGTTCTGACATACGCGCGTACAGAAATTTCATCATGTACCGCTTCTTATCACTTGTATTCGGCATAGCCCGGTGCCACAAATCATAGTTTGCGAATGCCACAGTTCCGGCTTTTCCACAGATTGGTTGTTCCGGCGAAATCTTTGCGCCTTCCGGCGTACTATAATAGTGACTCATCGGGACAACCCCTGTCGGCCCAAGTTCAATCGGTGTATTTTGGGGATAATAGAAAACCAAGAGCCGTCGCGTACGATGTGACGCACGCTTCCCACCATCTTGATGCATGCTCTGCCCTTTGCTACCCGGTGGATTGTAGTGTGGGTGACGGTGTGGCTGCATGTAGTAATCGTGCCCCAGCAAGCTTGTTAACGCACCTCTGACGTTTACATCATCAAGGACGTTCTGAATTTCCGGTATCCGTGGTACGAGGTTATTGCCTGGATTCCCCTCCTTCTCAAAGACAGTGACAGTTTTTTCATAGATAGCATCGTGAAAATGCGCGGGTAATGTTGTTTCCACCGTGACATAACCGTTCACAATGAAATACCGCATTTGCGCATCGGTTAAAAGGTGTGCTGCCATTTCATTCCCCCTCACGAATTATAAAAATCTAAGTACACCTAATTATGACATAGCATCCCCCGATTTTTCAAGAAAAACCTAGGTTAAATTCGCAAAATCGTGGTAAAATATCACGCAAAATTAAGTGGAGGTTCTGAAGATGGGACAAAGTTTTGAAAAATCATTGGCATGGCGAAAACGGGCAGAAGCCGCATTAGTCGGAGGTGGACAACCGCATAAACAAAGCCAGCCACCTCAACCGATTATGATTGCCGGCGCGAAAGGCGCGCACTTCTGGGATGCAGATGGAAACGACTATATTGACTACCTGATGGGTTATGGCCCTATGATACTCGGGCACGCCTACCCTACTGTCATTGAAGCCGTCGCGAAATATCTGGAACGCGGCAATGTCTATAACTTCGGGCATACACTAGAGGTGGAACTTGCTGAAAAATTAGTGCAGATAATTCCTTCAGCGGATAAAGTGGCTTATTTTGTTGGCGGTTCCGATGCTACAACCGGCGCGATTAAATTCGCACGCGCTTATACCGGTAGAAAGAAAATCATCCGGTGCGGTTATCATGGCTGGCATGATTGGTGTAGCCATACCCGCGGACATCTACCTAGTGTTGCAGCCGCAACCCTAAGCGTCGATTTTAACAACATAGAAGCCCTTGAATTACTCTTTAAAGCACATCCAAATGAAATTGCGTGTCTGATTATGGAACCTTCCGGGCACGAACTGCCAAAAGAAGGTTATCTAGCAGACGCGAAAGCACTTGTCAATTCTAACGGTGCCCTTATGATTTTTGATGAGGTTAAAACCGGTTTCAGGTACGCTTTAGGTGGCGCGCAAGAGTACTTTGGCGTTACGCCTGACATGTCAGTCTTCGGGAAAGCGCTCGCAAACGGATTTGCCACCGCGGTGGTAGTGGGCAAACAGGAAATTATGGATGAAGTTGCCGATGTATGGGTAGCCGCAACCTTCCATGGCGAAATCTCACTTGTAGGCGCTGCAATTGCAACCATTCAGGAGCTGGAAGTCACCGACGGTGTTGCCTTCATGTGGAAGCAGGGACAAAAACTCCTGGATGGTTATAGAGAAATGACTGCAAGCCTCGATATTGACTTCGCACGGATTGGCGGAACCGGTCCAATGCCCTTTTTCGGGTTAACTTCAGACGCTCCCGAACGGTTCCGTAAAACCTTCTATAAATCCACTTTGGAAGCCGGACTATACTTGCCAGAGGGACATATCTGGTTTATGTCCATATCGCACACCGATGAGGATATTGCGAAAACACTCAGCGTTTCCGAGGATGCGCTGAGACGCGCGAAAGCGGTAGCCTAAGCGAAACACTATGAATATCCATCTTCTCATCAAGCAACAACCTCATCATCATCATGAAACAATGGAGAAATACTATCATGGCAATAGAGATGCATCGCACAAAACCTTTTATTATCGATAAAAATTTGGGTTCCGCACTTGATGTGGATAAAACCGAATTGACGGCGATAACCTCCAACGGCGCAGCGGTTGTCCCACCAACGCAAGAGCAGAAATACCTTTTTGATATGCGTGGTTGGCTTTTAGTCCCCGGTGTCCTATCAGAAGACGAACTTGTAGAAATGCAGGCGTTCGGTTACCGGCTCCGTCATGAACCCGAATCGATACCGGAGCATGAACGTTCTCCTCTTGGCGGGCCGATGCAAAAATTAGCCGAGCATCCGTATGTTGTCGGGTTTCTTAACGAATTCCTCGCACACCCTGCATTGTCAAGTCAGGAATGCTATGGGTTCCGGATGGAATCGTGTAACATGTTCTATCGCACCGTAGGCGATGGACACTTTGCCCCCCATAACGGGAACGGGATGTTCCGTTTTCCGGGAGACTCACATCTCTATCGGTGTATCCCTGGAAAGGCATACAGCGGATTGACACGTGTTGTGTGGGAACTTAACCCTGTCAAATATCGGCAAGGTGGAACGCTGTTCATCACGGGGAGCCATAAGGCAGTCTACACCGCCCCGGATTCAATTCAAACGCCGGATTCACCGATTTGGGATACCTATGAATGCCCTGCGGGTTCACTGCTCTTTTTCACTGAAGCATTGACGCATAGCACCCACAAATGGACGAACGCCGATAACGACAGGCTCGCCATCTTCAGTTGTTATAACACTGTCAACAGTAAGTGGCACGATTGGGAACCACATCCGAAGTTGCTAGCAGAAATGCCTGCAAAACGGCAAACGCTTTTCCGCCCCGTCCGTGCAGCGAACAATTTGATAGGTAAAACCTATCAGCATTAAATTAAGGTGAGATTGTCTATAGATGACGTCAGTGAAGGAATTTGCGGTGGCGCGATAGAACCACCGCACCTGTTCGAGGCAGTGTGAGCGGGAGAGCGAGATACTTTATTGGTAAGGTGCTGATTAAGTCAAAAACAGTACAATTACTAACCGTGTACGCGTACGCCTCAAATTGGCAAAGCCCCATGAAAAAGTAACGCCCCTGATTTTTTAATTTCCGTGCTTGGATTTTCGGTACCGGTAAAACGTCCATGCCCCGGATATGATAAGCAAGCCCAGCGCACCCAGCAGGGCGATATTGATGAGATACCGTCCTTTGTTGAGTGCCCATAAACGTTCCCTTGCTTCTGTTGCGGCAGCCGTCCCCTTTTGCGCCTTCGCTTTAACCTCTTCCCAATATTTTTTCGCGAGTTCAGGCTGCCCATGTTGTTCCGCAAGTTTCGCTGTGACAACCAGATAGTTAACGTCTTGAACATCTGCATTTTCAGCCGCCTGAGCAAAGGAACTCAGCAATAAAACTGTTAGCGCTGGTGACAGTGGCGGGAAATCCGTGTTCAGTTCAATACCGTTCTGGAAAGCAGTAATAGCACCTTGAGGGCTACCCTGTTCAAATGCAATTTGCGCCATTTCAAACCAAGTTCTCTTCGTCAGCGAGAGGGGTTGCTCTATTGATGTGTAGCCATCAAATGTAAAATTAGCCGAACCGTAGTTTAAATCTCCGTGTTTTACACTGAGTGTATAAGTTTCGCCAGGTGTCAGTAAATCGGGGGATTTCCATTCATCAAACCGGTAAGTTCCATCTTCAGCAACAACGTACTCATAGTTCTTTCCATGAATCCACACACGCGCCCCTTCAACCGATTCTTCAGAACCCGGACTCACAGTGCCGAAAACTGCAATAGGTTCAAGTGCCCAACCAAGATGGACGGATTCCCCTAATGCTAGGCGTAATTCCGCAATCTTAGCCGGTGGAATCATGTAGCCCGGCTTCTTAACTGTCACTGTAGAGGTTCCTTGGATTAAATTGTCCGTAATCAGTTGCGGGGTTTTCCCAACATCTACATCATTAAGAATAATTTGCGCACCCTCTGGAAAAGTAGTAATCTGAATAGCAGGACCCAGTTTCAGCAATGCCACTTCAACGTCACCTGTTGGGGCGAGAATCGCTTCTGAGAAATTCGCATCCGAGCGCAAGTTTTCATATATCTCAATGATACTGAGTTGACGATTATTATTGACATCGGTTGCATCAATTGTCAAAGCATTAATGATCTGCTGAAGGAGCGAATTTTCGCCAATTGTGCTTTTGATTTCTGCGGATTGGATAGCATTTAGAGCAGCCGTGCCTAACGTTTCACGGTTAGCGTAGTAGGCATTAAGGTTTGTATCGTTTGTGTAGCCATCAATGATAACAAAAACTGAATTTCCCCAGGCTTCCTGGAACCACTGATTTAATGCATAATCCGCGATGCCCATATCATCTCCTCGCGTTAGAAGGTGCATGGTATTCATCCCTCTAGGTTTGGTAACGCTGCCATGGTAGAGAAAAATGAGGGTTTGCTTCTCCCCTCTATTATTTCCAATTTCTCGGAGCAGTGCACGAATCTCTTCACTTGTAGCCCGATTTCCTTCAATATGATGAATCTGCGCAGCTGGTACCTTTCCACGGTTAACGAGCAGTTTGACAAGGACATCCAGCAGCTCATGGGGACGGGCGTCCGGAGTCGCATCCACCATGAGCCAAACCGTTTCAGCATCAACAAGCGCATCCGGAATTGCTGGGGCAGGTAAAATTAATAGGATAAAAAAAGCTATGAAAATGATATTCTGCTTTAACATCTTCTCAAATTCCCGCATGTCGTTGAAATTGGGACGACTTCGCGTTACACGTTACACTTCTGTTAAAATACTTTTACTTCCTATAGGAGTCATCCATCTATAGTCTATCACAATTTTAAATTGATTGCGAGAAAAAACATTGCAAGGAGGCGTTAAGATTTCTAAACTTTTATTGAAAAAAACGGTCTAAATGGATATAGAACCTATTGTAAAATTAAGAAAGCATCTTTTTTTATCATAACAAAATATCGTAAATTTTATTTATTTGCCAATAAACGTGTGAGGAGATACTGATGATTCAATCGAAAATTAGGTTTACTTTTATCCTTATTGTTCAGTTCACTACAGTTCTTTTTAGCAATAGCGTTGCCCAGGAGGTTAGTGAAATAGATTTATCGCAATCATTAACACTTGAGGAGTGTATCCAGATAGGGTTGGAAAAATCAACGAATATGAGAAATGCGCGATTGAACCTCGCGATACAAGAACTCCGGGTGAAAAATGCCCGGGCTGGCTATTTTCCGGAAATTTTCGCCACCGGTAACTACAGTTTCTCCGAAAAGGTTGACTTCGGTTTTGAACCGGAAAACTACAATTTAGGATTGCGAGGACAGTACACGCTTTGGGATAACGGGCAGCGCGAAGGTAGCTTCGCGCAGTCGAAAGAACGACTGAGTGCCACCACCAGCCGGAATGAAGCGATTAAACAGGGTTTAATTCTTCAAATCACAGAAGCCTATTATAATGTGCTTAAATCACAGGACCTCGTCAAAGTCAGTGAACAGATTTTGGCAAGGTCGCGAGAAAATACAAAACGGGCAAAAGATTTCGTGAAAGCAGGTTCGCTCATCCCCGCAGATGTTGCTACAGCCGAAGTGCGTGAAGCAAACGACGTTTTGGCACTTTTGAACAACCGTAACTCCTTTCAAATCGCTCAAGCAAGATTACCACGAATTCTCGGGTTGGACCCGGGGCTATTAATTACCGTCACCGTAGACGAGGCGTATCAGCTGTATCAGCAGCAAGGCACGATTCAGCGGATAGAAATCCCGATTGAAGAAGCCATCCGGATGGCACTGAACAATCGCCCTGAATTTGAGGAGACACAAGCCCAACTTAAGGAACAGGAATGGACGCTCACATTGACAAAATTGCAGCGGTGGCCCCGTTTAAACGCAGATTTAGACTATAACGTGAAACTCGACGAGTATCTCCGAGAACGTGAGAAATTCTCGGATTTCCGAAGTTGGAGTGTTGGAGCATCTCTCAATTTTACCCTATTTGATGGAGGAATCCTGAGTAACCGGGTTAAAGAGGTACAGTTACAACTTGAGCAAACCCGCGAAAATGCAAGTGAACTTGAACGTTCCGTCGCCCTTGATGTTCGGCAAGCTTATCTCAACCTCAAACGTAGTGAGACTGCTGTTGAGATTTCCAAGACACAGGTTCTCAACGCACAGCTGAGTTTAGATGTCATCCAGGGACGTTTTGAAGTCGATAAAGCAATTTTACTTGAATTGCTTGATGCACAGACAGGTTACGCACAAGCATTGACAAATCAGGTGAATGCTTTCTACGATTATAAGATTACCCAAACACGCTTACAAGACGCAATGGGAGTTTTACAGTAGTTATGAAAAATCGGCGGAAATGGTTTATTATTGGTATCGTCACACTCGTTGTTATCGTCGCATCGGCATTTGGGCTAACTCGCGTCAATATCATGTTTGGCAAAAAAACGGAAAATAGCGAGGAGAAGCATGAAATTGTCCGGCGCGGCGAGTTTGTCGTAAAAGTACGTGAATCTGGAAATCTACGCTCATTTATTGAAGTCGATGTCCGTTCAAACGTTGAAGGGGAAATCCGAAAAATTTTCGTTGAAGCGGGCGAGCTTGTCGAACTCGGACAGCCGCTCCTTCAAATTGATGATAAACAGATTTTAGAGCAGAAAAAACAGGCCGAGGCAAATATGGAAGCCCGCTCAGCCGAACTCAAACAAGCGGAACTCCGAATTGAGATTATCGACAAACAGCAGACAAGCAGTCTATTTCAGGCACAAAATAGTGTCGCTAGAGCTCAAGCGACTTTGACATCTTTCATCGCAAACAAACACCAACGAACCAGCGAAGCAAAAACGCTCGTTGCTACAACGCAAAACCAACTTAACCAGGATAACATTAATCTACGACAGGCAGAAATCGCCCTTGAACAAGCGAAACTAAGCCTCGCACGGGCTAACGCAACCGTTAAATCATCCAAAATTTCCTTTGAGACAGCCGAAGCGGAACATAAGCGGAACAGTGACCTCTATGAAAAGAAATTGGTTTCAAAACGCGCCTTGGAGGAATCACAAAACCAACTCGCCAACGCTGCCTCACAATACGAAAACACTCAGAAAGAGGGTGAATCGCAACAACAGACAATTAACTCTCAAGAAGAGAACATCAATGCTATGAAAGAGGCAATTGAGAGTCGGAAGGCGACGCTTCAACTCAATAAACAGAACGTTGAGACGCTCGAAGCGTCACAACGGGCACAGGAGAAACAGTTACAAGTCGATTGGGAAAACGCGAAATCCCAGCTACAACAGATTGAAGAGACTATCGAAGAAGAAAAGGAAATGACCCGGCATGCACGGGTGAGTGCCCGAGCGAATCTACTTCAAGCCGAAAGTCAACTCAAGTCACAGCACGAACGCCATGAATGGACAACAGTCACCGCGCCTATGGCTGGAACCATTACGCGCCTTATTGTAGAAGAAGGCGAAATTATTACATCTGGACGCTCCGCGTTTTCGCGGGGGGAAGCCATCATGCGCATCGCTGACCTGACTCAAATGATTGTCAGAACACAAATTAACCAGGTAGAAATCAGTAAAATACAACTTGGACAGCGCGCCGAAATCACTGTTGATAGCTATCCTAACCGTATTTTTGAGGGAAAAGTCAGCGAGATTTCACCCAGCGCGACACAGCGAAATCAACAAAGTCAAAGTGCCGTCATTACATTTGAAGTTGATATAGAAGTTATCGGCTCACCACAAGAACTCCTCCCGGGAATGTCCGCAGATGTCGACATTATTGTCTTTGAAGAAACCGATATACTCCAGCTGCCCATAGCATCAGTCTTAAATCCGGAGATTTTCACCGTCAAAGCAAACCTAACTCCCGAGGCGCTTACGCAATTTCAGCCCGGGCAAGAACTGACAATTCGAAATCTCATTGGAAAGGAATTCAAAGGACGTGTTGGACAGGTATTAACTGAAAAACAACGCGGGAATCTTGAAATTTTGCTTGACGAGAAGCAGCAAGGCTTACGGCGCGGACCGGTAGAGATTGCCATCGTTACCTCTGGAGGAACACAGCTGAACGGCATAGAAGCCAAAATTGATAGTGAACGGCAGTTTTTTGTTAGACTTGATACCGGCAAATCAGAAGAAAAAAAGGGTAAAGACGATGAGGAAAAAGGGGTAAAGACTCACATAAAAGTCGGACAACGCAACAACACCCACTTTCAAATCACAGCCGGACTGAAGGAAGGCGACAGGGTTTTTGTCCCGTCTATGATGGAATTAACACAAGATTCCGGAAACACGGACGACAAATAAAGGGAAAGCTCGTCACCGGCGTTTGGAAAACCTAATTGATATGAGGTGTGATAGAATGCTAATTGATGTCAAAGAACTAACCAAAATCTACCAAATGGGCGATGTGCAAGTACACGCGCTACGCGGGGTTACTTTCACCGTTACATCCGGTGAATTTATCGCGATTATGGGCCCCTCCGGCTCAGGAAAATCAACCATGATGGATATCTTAGGGTGTCTCGCAACGCCTACATCTGGCGAGTACTTTTTGGAAGGAGAGGAAGTTGGAAAACTTTCTGATAACAACCTCGCCGAAATCCGAAATAGAAAAATTGGGTTTGTATTTCAGTCGTTCAACTTGCTTCCACGGACAAGCGCCCTCCATAATGTTGAACTTCCGCTCATTTACTCTGGGCTAGGGAGAAAAGAGCGCAAACGCCGGGCGTTTGGAGCACTCGAAGCCGTTGGGTTGGCAGACAGGGTTGATCATAAATCGACGGAACTCTCCGGTGGACAAATTCAGCGGGTTGCAATTGCACGCGCCTTAGTAAATAACCCGTCAATGATTTTTGCGGATGAACCTACAGGAAATTTGGACACACGCTCCGGAAGCGAAATTATGGCAATTTTTAACCGGCTCAATAACGATGGGAATACTATCATTATGGTGACACACGAACCGGAAGTAGCTGAGCATGCCAAACGCATCCTACATATTCGTGACGGATTAATTGAGCGCGACGTAAGACAGAACGGAACCGAATAATATGTTAGCTCTGGAGGCAGTCTACTTGAATTAGCTGTAGGTAGGAACGCGCTTTTAACAACGTTTCGCATTTTCGAATTCTATATGCATCGCGTCAGAATTATCACTCCCGCTAGACTTCACTTTTCACTGATTGACCTGAATGGGATTTTAGGACGAATTGATGGCGGGTTCGGTTTAGCAATTGCTACCCCAAATTTCGATATTATCGCTGAGCCTGCAACGAGTATTCAGGTGGCGTCGTGTCAGTACCAAGCGCGCGCGCTCAAAATTCTCATAAGGCTTCAGCAAACCTATCCGTTCCCAGGTATCAAGTTAAAATTCACATCTCAAATCCCGATGCACAGCGGGTTTGGTTCCGGAACACAACTCGCCCTTGGTATTGCACATGCGGCGAATGTCCTATACGAACTGGGGTTAAGCGCCTTGGAAATCGCTAAGGCTGTCGGGCGCGGCGGGACATCTGGTATCGGGATTGCTGCATTTGGGACGGGTGGCTTTATCGTAGATGGGGGGCACCGTTACCCTGAGCAGAAGTCATCTTTTTTACCTTCTTCGGCGAGGAGTGACATTCCACCACCGCCAATTTTACTACACTACGCATTTCCAGACTGGCCCCTCCTAATTGCCCTTCCAAATTGTTCACGCATCTACGGTGATGCAGAATTAGCGCTGTTTCGGACGTTATGTCCCCAACCTAAATCGGTTGCCCCGAAACTCACACACCTCCTTCTTCTGCAGATTATCCCGGCTATTCTTGAAGGCGATATGCTCGCCTTTGGCAAAGGATTAAATCGCGTTCAGACATTCGGATGGAAAAAGGTCGAAATCGATGCGCAAGGCGATGAACTCAAACAGACGCTTAACTTCCTACAGAACAACGGGGCATTAGGAGCAGGCGTTAGCAGCTGGGGGCCTGCAATTTGTGCTATCAGTGAGGAGCCCTATAGGTTAAAACAGCGGACAGAAGCATTCTTAAAAACGCTACCGAATGGCGGTACCTGTTTTGTTACCCAAGCTAATAACACAGGAGCACAAGTTGTACCTCACTGATTAAGTAGATACCACTTGAGCGCTACCTATACGAAATAGCAAATAAAAAAGGGCGAACCGGAGGGTTCGCCTGCTGGGCTATATAACACAGGGTGTCAGTATCTTGATTTTAGGAATAGTAAGGATTGTCTCCCGCATCGTGGTTTGTCGTATCAATGACGCGTTTAATTTCTGGGAATGCTTCCTGAATCATGGCTTCAATCCCATGCTTGAGTGTGACATTCGCCATGCCACACCCTTGACATCCGCCGCCCATGTGGATGTAAATCGCTTCATCTTCAACACTTAAGAGTTCTACCTGGCCGCCGTGCGCTGCAACAGCCGGATTAATCCGTTCATCAATAAGTTTTTGAATTTGTTGTGCTTTTGGATTATCCCATGTAGGTGTATTTGGATTCTCAATCTGGAAACCACTAGCATTCAAGTCGTCGACATAGTCAATAACAACCCCTTCAAGATTTTCAGCACTGGCTGCATCAACGAGAACGTTAAATTTTTCACATTCAACGATAATATCGCCATCTTCGGCTTCGGTTGCTAAGCCGAGGCTATATTCAAAGGCGGTAGCGGTTCTGCCCTTAATGCTGATACGAAGTCCGGTAATGTCAACTTCTTCCGCTTCTATGACGGCAGAAACCTTCTCTTGGGCGGCTTCTGTGACTTTGAGTAACGGGGTTCCACCGCCATTAAATCTCTTTAAGAAATTCTTCATATTTTTCCCATAGAACTGCGCGAGGCAAATGCCTGCGGCGATTATGCAGCAGTTCGGTTTGTCCGAGACGGCCGCGAGCGAAACTTTCCCATTTCTTTGTAGACTTTACGCAATTGTGCAATCGCGTAGATTTCCAACTGGCGGATACGTTCCCGGGTTAAATCCATCGCATCCCCAATTTCCCTAAGGGTTTTTCGTTCCCCACCTCTCAGTCCAAATTCCTTATCTTCCAACCCGAAACGCATCTTCAGCACCTTCTGTTCACGTTCGGGTAACTTGCTGAGAAGTTGAGAGACTAAATCATCATTAATGAGTCCTGCAATCGGCCCTGCGTCTTCATGACTGGCGGGGTCCGCGATTAAATCACCCAGCGTTGCCGCAGCTCGTTCTTCACTTAGCGGTAAATCCATTGAAATGGTATCCGCATTAAAAGCAAGGATTTCTTCAATTTGCCTGACGGTGAGTTCTAATTCATCTGCAATTTCGGCCCGTGTCGGTTCACGTTGCAATTCCTGGCACAGTGCTGCGTACACGGAATCAAACTTGTTCATTTTTGTCACGATATAGGATGGCAGCCGGATGGAACGTGAGAAATTCTCAAGTGTCCGCTTAATCGCTTGCTTAATCCACCAGATAGCATAGGTACTGAACTTAAATCCCTTCCGGTAATCAAATTTGTTCGCCGCTTTGATTAACCCAATATTTCCTTCTTGGATTAAATCTTCGAGCGGAACATTGTGCCCTTGGTACTTCACAGCAATGGAAATGACCAGACGCAAATTCGCCTCCACCAATTCATCACGCGCAGTCATATCGCCAACTTCAATTCGCTTCGCTAGTTCTACTTCCTCTTCGCGGGATAATAGACGATGCCCCGCGACATTCCGAAGCCAACTTGTTAATGCACTTCCATCAGTTCCAGCGTAGTTTTCAGAAAACTCTTCTTCATTTAGCGAATAGCTATCATCAATATATGTATCAACACTCCCAATATTCTCTGATTCACCGAAAAACTCGGTTTCCATTCTACTCCTCTCCTTAAATATGAAATATAAATATCAAATTTCGATATATTGCCATTACTTACTGTAAAGAATACATCATAGTTAAACGTTTTGTCAACTGAATTGTTTAAAAATAAAATGCAATTTTCAAAAATAGTAAGAACGAGAAGTAATTTAGCAGAAATTTGAAAAATCCAACAGGAAAATTAAACTTCCGGAACGCGGGTGGATAAACCACCGTCAGTCCCCGATGATAAATAAATATCAATTGCTCCAATCCATTAAGTGCATGCTGTTTCAAGATTTCATATAAATTCCCCTTCAACTCACCGTATTTTCACTTGAAATCTTGTCATAGAAAAGGTATTATGACGTATCTAAAAAACTTGGCATGGAACGATTGAGGAGGAAATGACACATGGACGATAAACAACTTAAATCTAACCAACGCCTTAAGAGACGGGCATTCACGTTTTGCAAGCGGCGTATTTCAATCACATCAATTATTATAGGAATGCTGCTTGGTTTCGGAACCGTTCAATTATCTCAGTTTCATGCAGTACGCGCAGAAGCACAAGCACAAAATTTAGCACAACTCCGTGAAGAAGTTAATGGGCTCAGGGCAAAGCAAAATGCACTTAATACCAAATGGCAATCAGAATTGTTCGAACAAATTGTCCCAACCCTGACGGATGAACCGGAAGCGGTAAAACGCCAATTTGTGGATTTTCTTGAAGAAATTGGAAGTTCTGGCATCGTTGCCCTCACTGAAATGCTCGGGGACGCAGATGTCCGGATACGAGAAAAAATCACTGAAGCATTAGGTGAGATTGGGGAAAATGAAAGAAAAGCCGGACGAAATACGGATGCTATCGCTACCGGTTTGGCAAAAGCACTGAGCGATACTGCTGCGAGCGTTCGTGAAGAAGCGCTTGAGGAACTAGACGATGTCCGTCTACAATCACCGCAATCCATTGACATTGTTTTACCTGTTCTCATTGCAATGCTGACGAAAGATTCTTCACACGAACGCGCAAAAGTGCTAGATGTGCTAGGACGCCTTGGCGAAACATTGAACGCTCATTCCCTGTCCACAGACACAATCCGACAAGTGCTAATTAAAAGCCTCACTGATAAATCCACTAAAGTGCGAACAAATGCTATTGAGGAATTGTCTGATATTCAAGCCGCTTCCACTGAAACTTTCGCTGCATTAATAGGGACATTGTCAGATGATTCTCGTTCCGTGCGAGCAAGCGCCGAGGAGGCATTAATTGAACTCGGTAAACAGAAAGACACAATCCTTGCACCCATGTTAGCACACGCGCTTGAAACGAGTGAAAGCAAGGTAACTCGCGGGCATATCGTTGATGTGCTCGGGGCCATCGGGGCAGCAGGAAATGTGGACGCGATAGTTGTTCCAGCACTCTTATTGGCACTCACTGATACCTCCGATGATGTCAGGCGGAACGCAGCTGACGAATTCGGGGAGATGCTCGCCACATCGCCAGAAGTCTTAGAAGCATTGCACATCGCACTTAACGATACTTCACGTAAAGTACGGCGCGCCTCCAAAACCGCAATTCAGCGAATTGAGAAGGCAAGGTAGTCTTTAACCAAATGTCGTGATACCAAAACGAAGACGCGCTCTCACAGAATTCAAGACGGTTCAGTTTATCCTTGAACGGAACTTTCTGTGATAAAAAAGCCCTAAACGATACAAGAATATCGAAACGGTTAGTTCATCGATTCCACATCATATCAGGAAAATCTTAAACTTATCTATTGACATAACGTCTTAATCAATAATTGTAAAACGCGACATTGTCGTAAAATGCGTCGCCAAAAATAATAAACAAGCCGGTATAAATAACGAACGCCTGCAGGAATTGCTAAGATGCAAAATATGCTAAATAACTCACTTGTGGATGTAATGCGGCAAGGGGAACTCATCTCGGAACAAGAACACGAACAAATCCTAGCTGAAATGAATCAAAACGGCGCCTCTGAGAAAATAGTGCTTGCAAAGTACGTCCCACAAGAAGTCTTAGCACTCGCTACAAAGAGCGCTGAATATGGCATTCCGTGTATCCAATTGGAAGATATAACACCTGAGGAGGCAGCGCTTGAAAAAGTGTCACCCGCCTTCGCGTATCGCAATAAAATTGTACCAATTCAACTGGATTCAGATGTTCTAACAATCGCTATGGTAGACGTACTCAATGTGTTCCTGATTGATGAAATTCAGTTAATAACGAATTGCCAAATTACGCCGGTTCTCGCCGATGAGGAGGAAATCAATGAAGCCATCGTCCGGTTTTATGGGCGAACAGCGGAAAACCTGCTGAATGCGGGGATTAAGGGCCCTGTCGGGGAAACGGAGACGTTTGCACGTGAAACGATTGATGATTTTGGCATTGATGAGAAAGATCTTAGCCAAGACCCGACTGTCATAAACGCGGTTGATCAGATGATTATTGATGCGGTCCGGATGGGCGCCAGCGATATCCACATTGAACCGTATCCGACGCAACTTAACATTCGGTTTCGCGTCGATGGCGTCTTAGAAGAGCAACCGTCCCCACCAGCATATCTGCAATCGGCAATCACCTCTCGTATTAAGATTATGGCGGGTATGGATGTCGCCGAACGCCGGCGCCCACAAGACGGGAAAATTAACCGGCAAATTGGGAGTGTGGGCAACCGGCAAATCGACTTGCGCGTCTCCACAGTCCCTACCGTCGCAACCCTTTACAGTGAAAGCGTTGTTCTCCGGATTCTGGATCGTCAATCAATTGATTTTGGACTGTCGGAGCTCGGATTAACAGAAGACAATCTGGAACTCTTCTACAAAATGATTCGAAAACCCCACGGTATCATTCTCGCCACCGGGCCTACCGGGAGCGGAAAAACAACGTCACTTTATGCATGTCTGAAAGAAATAAATACGCCCGAACTTAAAATTATCACACTTGAAGATCCGGTAGAATACGAATTAGATGGAATTAACCAAATCCAAGTCAACCCCGAAATTGACTTTACCTTCGCAGCTGGGTTGAGGCATATTTTACGTCAGGACCCGGATAAGGTTCTCGTCGGAGAAATTCGTGATTATGAAACCGCGGAGATGGCAATTCATACTTCTCTCACAGGACACCTCGTCTTTAGTACACTTCACACGAACGACGCCCCCGGGGCTATGACACGACTGATTGACATGGATGTCGAACCGTACCTCGTCGCTTCAACAGTAGAAGGCGTTATCGCGCAACGACTCGCCCGCCGTGTCTGTCATGCGTGCTGTGAAATGTACGCGCCTGATATAGAGGAAATCCTTGGCGTTTTCAATATCAACAACGGGCATTTATCGGCGGACTTGAAAATTCCGCGCGCTATCGGATGCGCGGAGTGCCGCGGTAGAGGGTACAAAGGCAGAATCGGAATTTTTGAAGTACTGTTCATGAATGAAGAAATACGCGCACTCGCACTCAAACAAGCCTCAACGAGTGAAATTCGGAGACTCGCCGTAAAATTGGGCATGAAAACGCTTCGTGAGGATGGGTGGCGTAAAGTCGTCTCAGGCGCTACAACTATTGATGAAGTACTACGGTTGACACAAGAAGACGAACTGGATTTCGGAGAAGTTGTTTAGGATTAACCAACGCCATAAAACAACAATGACTCATGACACTATTTCGATACGAGGCTATTACCCACGCAGGCGATACTGTTAAAAATACGCTAGAAGCCGGCTCCAAAGCACAACTCATCTTGCAATTAAGGCAGATGGGATATTGGCCCACACAGATTGTCGAGGAGACTGAAGAGGACAAAGGCGGCCTGGCACATCTACTTCGGCTTGGTAGAGGAAAAGTCAAATCGGCTGATGTTGAGTTTTTTACGTACCAACTTGCGACACTCGTCGGTGCACACGTCTCGCTGCCGAGGGCGTTAGAGGTAACCCTGAGGCAAATTGAAAACCCTGCGCTGAACCGAATTGTCTCACAAGTGAAATACGATGTCGAGCACGGGGCAACGTTTCACGATGCATTAAGCCAACATGCTAACGTGTTCTCAAATCTCTATGTCAACATGGTTAAAGCCGGTGAAAGCGCGGGAGTGCTCGGATTAGTATTAGAACGATTGGCGGAATTCGCCGAACGCCAACGGATACTTAAAAATGATGTTATCTCCGCTCTTTTCTATCCCGCCATTCTCCTAACTCTAAGTATCATAGCCGTCGCCGTTTTAATGATAGTTGTTATTCCACAATTCACGGCGATGTTTGAGGATATGGACGTCGCCCTCCCTCTGCCAACACAAATACTGATTGGAACAACAGGCGTGTTTTTAAAATATTGGTGGATAGCCGGCACCGCGATGATTATCGGAGCTTGGGGAATACGTCAAACACTACAGACAGAAAACGGAAAAATCTGGTTTGACAGATTGAAAATTCACTTACCACTTGTCGGAACAATTTTTAGCACGTTCGCTATCGTCCGATTTACCCGCACGATGGCAACCCTTTTGCAAAATGGCGTACGGATGTTGCCAGCACTGCAGGTGGCCAAAGATACGATTGGAAACCGGGTTTATAGCAATATCGTTGCGGAGGCAGAGAAATCCGTCGAGGCGGGCTCAACACTCGCCCGGGAACTTGGAAAAAATAGCAGTTTTCCTGAGTTTGTTACACACATGATAGCAGTTGGAGAGGAATCCGGAGAACCCGCCAACATGCTCACCAAACTTTCTCAATACTACGATGTCGAAATTAAGAAAAGCCTGGAACGGCTAACCGGTTCGATTGGGCCGCTAGTTATCCTATTGATGGGTTTAATCATCGGGTTTATCGCCATTGCAATGATTCTGCCTATTTTTGAGGCAAATCAACTGTTCGAGAGATAGAAAATACCGCTTTTTTAACTAAAAGTGGGAAAATAAAAGAATAACGTTCTATTTTATGCTAAAAAGGGACATGTTGACATCAAGGCGTATCTATCATCGCCACGTCGATTGCTCCCGCAAAAAAGGTGATTGACATGTTAACAAAAATTAAGACAGAACAATCAGGACTCACGTTGATTGAATTGACAATTGTTATTGTTATTTTAGGGATTTTAGCGACGTTTATCGCACCCAGAATAATCAATGCTCCGCAAAAGGCACGCGTCTCAAAAGCTAGGGTTGAACTTGCTAATATCCAAATGGCGTTGGAGCTGTATGCAATTGATGTAGGGAACTACCCGACAACTGAACAAGGCTTAAACGCATTATGGCAGATGCCCACCCCGAATCCGCAGAATTGGGAAGGCCCTTACCTTAAAGATAGGGCATTGCTGGATCCGTGGAATAACGCTTACGTTTATCGATACCCATCAACATACAACCAAGACGGTTATGAACTCTATTCTTATGGAAAAGACGGTAAGTTAGGAGGTGAGGAACTTGACGCTGACATTACCAATTGGAGTGAAGCCGCTGCAAGCAACTAACCGTTTCTATAAAAACGGAGTTGCGGCTTGTCATTTGCCTAACGGGGGCCAGCGCGGTTTCACTATGATGGAGTTAATGCTCGTCATGGCAATCATCGCCGTGCTATCCTCTATATCCATGCCAGCACTTAAAGGATTCGGAGCGACACGGCGGTTAAAGGCTTCCACCTCCAACCTTCGCAGCTTGCTTAATTTCGCACGGGATATCGCAATTACAGAGCGGATACCGTACCTGGTTGTCGTCGATTTGGACAGTAACCTTTACTGGCTCGCTTCCAGTGAAACGTTTGAACTCAGAAATCCATTAACCTCAGTCATTGGCACACAAAATTCTACGGTGAGAACTGCACAGCCAAGCAGTACGCAACGGCAAGCAGGCGCCACCAACGCGACAGCACAAGCCGCAATCTCCCGGACTAGTGCTATCTTAGGCATCCCACAAGCCCTCGAACAAAACGTTACCTTAGTCGCAATCGTAACAAACCATAATGGGCGAACCGGACAGGTACAATCCGGGATTGAGTACGTCTATTTTTCACCAATCGGGACTTCCGAAGAAACGCGAATCTATCTCCGCAATCAACAAAATCAGATGATGGCTATTAATGTTGAAACAGCAAGTGGACGCGTCTACACTCAACAGCTCAGAGATGAAGATATTCAGCTCTTGGGGTTTGGAGCAGGGGCACGTCAATAATCTGGGATTGCCTGTGGAGTGGGGCTCATGAGACAACAACATCATGGACAGATTGAATTAAAAGATGGAGAAGGCTTTACACTCGTTGAAATTCTGGTAACCTTGGCGATTTTATCAACGGTTCTGCCCGCACTTTTGCAAGTCATCTCAGCTAATGTCCGCAACCAAGCACTTTCAGATAACCGTACCACAGCACTGTATCTCATTAAACATCGGATGGCTGAAATTGAAATGGAAGGATACCCGGAAGTTGGGGAAGCTAGTGGGGAATTCGGCGACAACTCGCGTTACCAATGGCATTCTGTTATTCAAGAGATAGAATCTGAAGAGATTGCGGCAATTACCCGAATTCAAGTAACCGTCTCATGGCAGCACCGCGGAAAAGAACGTTCAATTTCTATGCATACCTTCATCGCAGACAGGCAAAAGCAGCCGCCACCACAATAAAAGAAAAAAGAGACAATGCATCTAAAAAAACAGGATATTGCCGATAGCGGGTTCACACTGATAGAAATGCTTGTAGCCGTAAGCACGCTCATTATCCTTGGAGGTATCTCCTATACTGTCTTTAAAACCGCTATAGAGGCATATACCCAAACTTCCACAAAGATATTAGCCTCCCAAAGGAGCCGCACTGCTTTAGACAAAATCATAAATGACTTACAGCACATACAGGTATCCACTGAAGAACCAGAGTTCGCGTTATACACACAAGATATACCGACGGAATCAAGTGATAGAGACATGTTCAGTTTTGTTACGTTGGTAAACACAGAACCGGACCCGTTTTTGGCACAACTGAATATAGAAAATTTTGGCCCGCAAAGCACGTCCGAAAATACACTTGTTAGCGACGTACAACGCGTTGGATACTTCCTTGGAAATGAAATGCAGCCCGGTGAAACGGCAATCCCACCCATGGCTCAAGAAAACCCTGATTCGCAAACTGAAACGCTTACCCTCTATCGCGTTACAACTACAGCGCTTGAACCTGAACTGGTTATTGGGAGGCTATTGGAGACAGGAACTGCACCCGAAATCGACGAAAATGGCGAACCTGTCTATTTTCAACTTGCACCCCTCATCTCCGGAATTCTCAATTTTGATTTGAAGTACTTTGATGGTGAAGAGACTTGGTATAACTCATGGGACTCGACTGACAGCATGCCTAAAGCCGTTCAAATTCTAATCACAGTAAAAGGGAAAAGTGATTTGCCTTCACGTTCACAGACACAACTAAATTCTCAACAAGGCGAAACGGTAAGACAATCAGATACAATGACACAATCAACAATGGTTTCTTTGCCATCTGCATCCTCAGATTCATCTGAACTGTGAAAACCGTCACGGGAAATCTAAATTGCACAAAGGGAAATAGTGAAGCAGCCGTGCTATCCGTCTATGTCTATATCACAAAGAAAAAATGAGGAACGAAGTCGTTGCAATGAGCTTGGCCTCTCTCTCATTTCAACACTCTGGATTGTGACAATCCTCTCGATTTTAGCGACGCAATTACTCTATTCTATTCATTTAGAGCAGCGAGCACAGCGAAATTTCTTGGAACGCGAAAAATTTCACTACGCCGCCAAGGCAGGATTTGAATGGGCACTCGCTTTGCTACGCGACGATAAGATGCCTTTTGACGCCCTCGGTGAAAATTGGGCAGTACCCATTGACGGCCGAATTGAGGACGGTATTCAGCGCGGAAATCTGTTAACCTATAACGTTAATATCATAGATGAAGCCTCAAAGATTAACATCAACACCGCCGACGTCTCACTCGTTGTTAATTTGTTAGGACAAACGGGAGCTGAACCGGATGATTCTGCAACTCAGGAATTAGCCAACAATATTGTAGAAGGACAACCTTATCGGACTGTTCGTGACATCGCCCGAATTGAAGGCATGACAGAAGAACTTCTTTATGGCACCCAATATACCCCAGGGATATCAGTACAGTCTACCATACCGCAGACTGAGGACGCAGTATCTATAACAGACATTGAAGCTCAGCAGGCGAGGAAATCCATTAGCAACCTGGGGTTAGCGCGTCTGACAACCGTCTATTCAATAGATACAAACACCGATGCAGATGGGCAACGGCGTGTTAACATAAACACAGCGTCAGAAGAAGAACTCACACAAATTCAGGGTGAAAACGGCGCTCCGTTCACAGAAGCTGAAGCAGCATCGCTCATCCAACAGCGCGAATTTGACAAGTTTTCGGCGTTGGCAGATGTTCAAGCCGTCTCCGACGAACTGTTTAATACGCTCCAACCCAAACTCACTGTACAAGGTGGTGAAGAAGAAAATCGTGAACAAAACAAAAATTCTAACGGACAAGAAGAACAGCAGGATGGCCAAATTAATATCAACACCGCAGATGTAGAACAGCTCCAATCCCTTGACGGTATTGATGACGGTATTGCTCAACGAATTGTAAGCCATCGTGAGTCACAAGGAAATTTCCAAAATATTGATGCGCTAAAAGATGTCAAAATGTTAACACAAGGCGAATTCGTCAGCATCGTCGATAAAGTTACCATAACCGATGAAGAGACTCTCAGTGGGTTAATCAATATAAATACAGCGCCTCCGGAAACATTAGCACTTTTGCCAGGAATGGATGCTGAAAAGGCACAGGCAATCGTCACACGCCGCGAAGAAGAGGTTCCCAATACGCCAGAGATGCAAAACTTAACAACAGAAGAAATCGCTGGAAATCCTTTTACCGCCATTTCTCAACTTTTAGATATAGAGGAAATTGATTTTGAGACGTTTCGAGAAATTGTGGATTGGGTAACATATCGTTCACATGCATTTCGTATTGAGGCGACAGGTATCGATGCGAACAATAGAGTGATTGCAAAGTGCATTGGGATTATCGAACGGAGCGGTGATGCAATTGAAGTTCGATATTGGCAGCAGCATTAGTCAATTCTTCTTAACACGCAAATTAAAAATTACCATGCGCTAACAACCAACCCCAGCAGCTGAAATTTTGAAAATTGGAAAAGAAAAATGGCAAAAAAACAGGTAATCGCAATAGAAGTCGGAACGAAAACCGCCAAATTTGTGCGAGTTGAACATACACCTACCTCACTACATTTTCTTAACGCAGGCATTGTCGAGTACGCCAAAAATAACGATGAACAAGACATAACCGCAGCAATAAATCTACTCTGGAAGGATGTAGCCGATTTTATCCCCACCGGGATACGCGCGGTTTCATGGGGAAATAAAACCGACGTAGTCATCGCACTCCCCCGATTTTTAGTCAGTACTAAACGGTTAACTAACCTGCCGGCTACATCAGATGAACAACTCGAAAATGTGGTGGCAGTCGCTGCCGAAACAGAGATGCCTTTTCGGGTGGAAGACGCGATTTTTACGCATCATAATGTGCAACGGACAGAAAGCGCAACTTCAGTAGAACTCATTTCGACACGGCGCACCACTGTTGAGCGATACACTCAACCCCTTGAAAATCATCGCGCACCGCCCTCCGCAATCATTCCTTCCATGGTAGCGATTGCCGAAACTGTTCGCGCAACAACTATACCCCAAATTACGCGAAAAAATAGAATTATTGCTGATATCGGGGCCAAAAGGACTGACTTTTGCTTCATGCAGGGTGATTCACTCCTGTTTTCAAGGAGTTTTTTGAACGGCGGAAATCACTTGACAGAACGGGTGATGGAAGCATTAAACGTTGGATTTGAAACCGCAGAGCAAGAAAAACGCGTAATTTCCGCCAGAGAAGCACCCGCCAATGCTTGGACAGAATTATTCCTCACTGAATTACGAAGGACTATAGACGCCGCATTTCGAGAAATAGAAAATCAACTCGCAGCGGACAGAGGAAGTGGGTATGAACCGATAGCATCACCTGATGAAGAAACAGAAATCTGGTTGTGTGGGGGCGGGGCACGACTCATTCAACTCAGTGAGGTTTGCGAAGAAACTTTGGATATCCCAACGCGCCTCTGGAACCCCGGTGAAGCACTCAAAGCCGGAAACGCGCTGACAATCGCTCGCGAAAAACAAGTAAAAATTGAAACAATAGAAAGTCATGCCCAAAAAGTATTTGCAGAAGCCGGCGATACGTTTGCAGTCGTATTGGGCACTTTGCTTAACTCGTTTGACCCGGTTCAGCAAGTTTCGTTTTTACCCAAAGAGATTAAGGAAACGTTCACTCAAACCGCACGGAAAGGTAAATTCGTTCTCACCGCTGGATTTGGAGCTGCAGCCGTAGTAGGTATTCTTTTTTTCGGGTTCTCCTTCAAGCAGATGCAGCAGCAGAGAGCAAACAGATTAGATGAAAGCACAAGACAGTTTGCACCACTTCTGAAGGAGGCTAAAATACAGCTCGCACGCGAATTGACACTCACGAATATGTTAACACACCACATTTCACCACTCGACATTTTACAGGTACTTAGCGGGATGTTTAAAGAACGGACTAAAATCGCATGGAGCAACTTCAACATAAGCAATTTAGATAACCCCAACAAAACAGAGATTACCTTTAATTTGGAAGCTGTCTCCCCTCGAGAAATCAATAATTTGTCCGGGGCGCTCAACCGTTCTAATATTTTTACAAACATTGAACTCGGGGAAGTCTCCGGCGTAACAGAAAATAAAAAACAAATTTTCCGAATCCGAGTCCGTTGTAACCTCACGAATTCAGCGCTAAAAATCCTCGCGAAAAAACGTTACCCGATGCCCGAACAGCCTGTGGCAGAAATTCAAATTGGCCCATCAAATTCACAAATCGTGAAGAACAGAATCCTCAAGAGATGTCGCCAAGCGACGTAACCGATAAAACGTCTCAAGAACAAGATGCCGAGGAGATACCCCAAAACGACAAAACGACTGATGAAGATAAGCGCAGTGAACTGGGTGAGGACGTATCAGTACCTGACAAATCTTCGGATACCCAGACGCAGCAGGAAACTTTACCGGTAGAAGACAGCTTGCTAAAACAAGGCTTAAAGGATAAATAGAATCTTATGGAATTTAATTTTGAAATGACAGGACAAGCCCGACTCTTGCTTGGAATCTTAGTTGTTGTACTCCTCGTCGTGTTTGTGATACAAGGCGGTTCCACCTTTTACGGGCTGTTAGCTACCCAAGACATAAATGCGAAGAAAGCAACTTTGGCGAATGCAGAAAATCTAATTCACATAGCAAAAATCCTAAGCCCTATTGAATCTGAACTTTACAAAGATACTGGACTGGGCCCTGTAAGCGATAATCCGGATGCGGTTACAATTTTTTTTCAAGAACATCCAGAGACGATTATTAGACAACGCGTTGACGAACTGATAAAACGCGCTGGCATTAATCAGAATTACCAACTCCGAACTAAGCTGGCACCCGGTAAAAAAACAATACAGCTCGGAGCACCCGAACGTCAAAGGTTAGTGCTTTATCTATACGTGAAACATTTGGAAAGTGAACTAAAACAGCTGGAAGAACTGGAAGTTGAAGAAAACCCTTTCTCAGAATTGATGGACGCGTGGTTTGGAGAAGGGGAACCCCCGAAAAATCAGAAAACAGAAGGGACCGACGATAGCAAAAAAATTGCAGAGAAAATAGACGGAGAAACACCTGTCACCGTAAGTCAACACGCGCAATTCGCACGACTGCCTGAAGCTATACCGCTGTCGATTCGGATAGAACTCGTAAACTTTATTCACTCAATGATTTCACAAGAGTTGTTAGGTGCAGCAGATTTCCGACGCGGCTTTCTTGAATCACAGATTCATGAAAAGAAATCTACACCTCGCCCCGGTTTCTTCGGCATCGGGGCAAAGCCTGCCACTGTGGAAATTCAATTCAGACCGGATAGTGAATTGCTAGACGTACTCACGACGGCACTGCAGGCACACACAGGATTGATGGCAGACGCTAAAGCATCAGGTGACATCATTTTGGCAATCGTCAATTATGCTTCGCAAATTCAAGAGCAACAAACAGCACTGTTAACACGGTTGAATTTAGCACCACCCACATATCAGTTTGATACTTACGTCGTTGAAATGAAATTCAGAACGGCGATGGAAAAATTGGTTAATTTAAACCACTTGATTGAAACTCGCATGAAATGGCTGTCTATCAAGGATTTGAGAATTACCGTCGATAAACAAGAAAACCTACGTTCTAATCAGAGACGCGGAGGTTCTCAAGGCAGGAGCGCCGGCAAAAACGAAACCATGCTAAGCGTTAATGTTGTTATGATTGCAAAAATTTTTTAACCGTGTTGCAGCATCTCCGTCTTTCACGTTTCGCAGTTGCCCAGTAGAATTTTGGGGAGCCGGATCTTAGTCGCAAATAGCACCACGGTTTCATATTCGTTTGCCGTTCTTGCCAACTGAACTCTATCAAAAAACAGAGGAGGAATATCTTTATGAAAGCGCAGCTTTCATTTATTTTGCTTGTTTGTATCGGATTGCTTTTCTGCACGCTTGCGGAACTCACCGCCCAAAATCAGGAACAAGCACCAATGCGGATTGTAGAAACCGATGAGGAAGGGCGCGCCATCCGGTTTGACTTTAACTTCACCGGACAAGAACTTAATGGCCTCTTACAATGGCTCTCACGAGAAACAGAACTCACCATCATTGCAAGCGAAGAAGACATACGAGATAAAAAATTCTCTCTCATTAATCTAAGAAACGTAACACTTGACGAAGTAGTGGAAAAAATCAAAACCGTGCTCGCGCAATACAATCTCACGTTAATTCACACCGATAACACGCTGCTCATCACAACTTTTGAAAAAGCGACTGTCATGAAAGTACCTGTTAGAAATATACCGCCAGAACCAGAACAGGTTGAGCAAACAGATGAAATCCAGACGTACATTGTCCGACTTGAGAATGCCAACGCCACTGAGCAAGTCAACTTGTTGAAGCCGCTACTCAATAAACAGGCAAACATCTTTTCCGACGCAGCCACTAATTTACTTGTCATCACCGATGTCGCATCTAACATTCGTAGAATTGTTGAAATTTTACAATTTGTGGATGAGGGTGAACAACACCCCCTACAGATTGCGATTATCCCCCTCAACCATGCAACCGCATCATCACTCGCACAGACCCTTACACAAGTATTTGAACAGAGTGAACAGAGAGACAATGAAGGGAAAATAGGCAGCCGGAAAAGGGACGGAGATGCTGCTCAAGCGAAGGAGTCCATTGAACAGGGGGGAGACTTTGAAATGCTTGAGGGGATAGTCAAAGTTTATCCGGACGAAAATTCCAACTCACTCGTTGTGAAAGCATCTGAAACGAATCTCGTATTTATCCGCGAAATCATCCGAAAACTTGACATTGCGCCGAATCTTAAAGCCGATATCCGGATATTCCGACTTAAATATGGGGTAGCCGAAAATGTCGCGTCAACACTTGAGGAAGTGATTACCGGTGAAGAAAATACAGGAAGTAGACGGCGACAGGATCCATGGGACAGAGCAAAATTAAGTGCCTATCGTAGGGAACGCGGACTAGCTGATGATTCACAGGGCATTGTAGGCACCGTTCACATCTCACATGATGATAGAATAAATGTTGTTGTTGTCTCTTCTGACCCGCGCAATTTTCCGCTCATCGAAAAGATTATTAACGAACTAGATCAAGAACAGACACAAGAAGAAATTAAACTCTATTTTCTCAAATTTGCGACTGCTGACACCCTATCTACTAATCTGCAAGACCTGTTTGAAGGAGGCAGCGCAGGAGCTGATAGAGACAGGCCATGGTGGGAACGGAGAGATAGGGAACAGACTGAAAATGGAGGTTTCGGTATTCAAGGGGAAGTCCATCTCGTCGCAGATACAAGACTCAATGCCCTGATGATTTCTACCTCCGCACAGAATTTTGAAACAATTGATGCACTCATCGAAAAACTTGATGTCAATATGCCCCACCAGGAATGGGGCACACGCATGTATAAACTCAAATACGCCGACGCCGAAAACGTCTCAAATATCATTAATAATGTGTACCAAGGCAGCAGTGGAAATACAAGAAACTTTTTCTCCTTTCTCGCCGAACGGCAACGTAATCAGACACAAGGCTCATTAGCAGGCAATGTCACAGCAGAACCTTATCCTACTCTCAATTCCGTTATCGTCTCAACGGCAACTCAACGCAACTTTGAACTCATTTCGGAATTTATCGCATCAATGGATATCCCAACACCCGAAGGACAGAAAGAGATAACAGAAACCATCCGGCTGGAATATGGGAGCGCAGAACAACTCGCACAGTTACTCGAACAGGTTTGGGGGGGAACGGAAAGTGGAAATAGAGGGTTCAGTTTTACACGGTTCTTTGCATCAGGCGGGAGACTCGAGCAAAACGATATTAACTCCTTGCGTGGGAAAGTTACCATTTATGCAGAAACAGATACCAATTCACTTATCGTCACAACGCTACAGCGGTATCTTCCCGATGTCAGAGCACTCATTAAGAAATTAGATTTTGTACGCGGCCAAGTCTGGATAGATATCCAAATTCTTGAAGTTACCCTTGACGAAACCACAAAACTCGGTATTGAATTAGCAGCCAAAGAAAAGCGGATTTTCGGGGCAACTGCCACCCCCGGCAATCCACTTGTCGGTGAACTAGAGAGTCAATTAGGACTAGAGCAAGAGATTTCTGGGTTCAATCTCAGTTTAGCGACAAAAGAATATATGGCATTTCTCCACACGCTCATCCGGGAAAATAAGGTAAAAACACTCTCAACGCCATCGCTGCTGACGCGGGATAGCTGGAATGCAACCTGGAGTAGTGGCAGACGCATCCCTTATCTACAGAGTGTTGATACCAATAGCATTTTAGGAGAAGGTATCACACAACCTCTCTTCAATTATGACTTCATCGACCCACCGGTTGGAATTAACATTTCACTCACGCCACATATTGCGAAATCACAGGTAGAAGCAGATGGAAAACGTACTATCGGCTTGGATATCGAAAATATTAGTGCCAGTAACTTCATCGAATTTACTGACTTTAACGCGCCGATAACCGATGACAATTCAATTAGTGTCTACATTGATGTTGAAGATGGACAACAGATTGTTGTCGGTGGCATCATCCGGAAAAAACAGAAACAGGTAGAAAACAAACTCCCGATTTTAGCGGATATTCCTTGGCTCGGCAGGTTCTTCAAAAATACGGAAACCATTGTTGAAGACGCGGAAATCGTTATCATTATTACCCCGCACATCGTCGATATTAAGAATCCTGGTGACATTGAAAAGCTGAAAGAGAAAGCCGACAACTGGCAAAATAATGGTAAAAACCAAATGAATCCAGAGGGGACGAACGAATAGGGGACGAACGAATAAGGAACCCGTGAATCCCGGAACGGGCTTGTTTACTGGACAGCTGCGCTGAAAGCGTCCGTAAAACGGATGGTATCAAACTCACTTTCGGTTTGCGCCGCTTCTCTAAATTGTTCATCCCGCGCAATTGCCTGTGAAAGATATTCTAAGGCTTCGGATGTCTCACCGTTTCTGAGGGACGCTAAACTGGCATGATACACGTATTCAGCAACATCAGGAGCATGCAAGATGGCTTCTTTAAATGCAGTGAGTGCCTCTGCATAGCGCCCCTGTTTGTAAAATATCCATCCAAGGGTATGGAAAAGATGCGCCCGCGGCTTTTCGCCCGCTAAAAAAATAGCTCGGCGGGCGAGGCGCTCCGCGGTGGATAAGTTTGTTTCTAGTTTATCAACGTAGAGCCAGGCTAATGTGTTGTAGGCTTCAATAAATTCTGCACCGGCAGTAATCGCTTGTGAGAGAAATCTGACAGCTGACTCTAATTCACCGGCCGAAATAGCACGGCGCCCTCGTTCCCAGAGACGGTAAGCTTTAAATGGATAGATTCCAGCTCTCAATTCTCCTAAAAAAATAAGGAGTTGTGCCACTTGTGGCGTCGGACGAAGCGTTTGGGCAGTTTGACACGCGTGGAACGCATTGTCAAACCGTTCTAGATTGAAGTAAAGCCATCCGAGGTTCTCATGCACTTGCGCATAGTGAGGACTCAGCGCAGCTGCGCGCTCCCACAGTGTCAGTGCTGTCGATGTCTCTCCGCTATTTGCAGCGGCGAGCCCACGGTTCCACAAACGATATGCCTGCAGCGAATACTTTCCGGCTTTTATATCTTGCGCCGTCTTCAGCGTGAATTGAATCGCCTCCAATTCAGCGCGATAACCCGTGTTGGCTTTTAGGGCAGACTCACACGCCGAAATTGCAGAATCAAATCGTTCCATTTCTAGCAGAACATTCGCCATATTTGCCCATGCAGCGGAAAAACTTGGATTCAGCTCAACAGCCCTTTGATATGCAGAAACCGCCGCCTCCAACCGTCCGGCGTACAAATAACTGTTCCCCAGATTATAGAGGAGTTCGGTGTTATCTGGCCACAATCCCGTCGCCGATAAGTAGCTTCGAATCGCCAATTCATACGCGCCGCTCTCAAAATAGCATTGCCCCAACTGAAGATGTGCCTCAAGATAGTTTGGACTCTCCGCAATCGCCTGTTTCCAAGCAGCAATCGCTTCATCAAATTTGCTAGACGCCTTAGCGTGCAACCCCAGCTTATAATGCTGATAAGCAGAAAATGAATAGATACCCGCCTGCAGCTCACGCGCGTTCTTAAAGTTGGCGTGTAATTCAGGTAAATCGGGCATGAGACGCAACGCCTTCTGATATGCCGAAATCGCCTCCGAGAACTTGCCTAACGCCTGATAAGCGATACCCAAATTATTGAGAATATCTACATGATGGGGTTGAATTTCAAGCGCAGTCCGGTAAGCGTTGACGGCATAGGCGAATTCACCTGTTTTGTAAAAGGCTAAACCTAAGTTCAGGAGCGCGTCTACATCGCGAGGCAGCAGTTGCAAGGTACGCTTAAACGACGCAATCGCTTCATCAAAGCGCGCCTGTCGATAATAGACTAAACCGAGATGGTAATGCGCATCAACGAAATCAGGCGCGGCGATTGTAACTTGCGTGAAGGTAGAAATTGCATCGTCTAATCGTTCCGCCTTTAATTCTTCAATACCTTTTCCTCAATCATGAAAAAATTAAAAAGGTTGACATAGCTCTCAAAATAGATTAAAATTCGGATTAACTCTTATTCCAAGGAAGGTAACTATTATGCGAAAAATTTCTATTTTCTTTTGCCTAATCATGTTTGCTCTGTTTTGTTGCCGTATGAGCACTGCAAAACTCATTATCTCGGATGACTTTACAGGTAAACTAAACAATAAGTACTGGAAAGGCCAAAAAGAGTCTTGGAATGTAAAGGCCGGAAAGCTCGAAATCGAACGGCTTGAAGGCGATGGAAACGGTGAAGTTGATTTTGGGTACGGGCTCATAGAATTTGAAGATTTCGGGCTCCAATTCGACTTTCAATTGCTCGATGACCTGGCACCAAGTAAGATAGAACTCCTGTTTCGTGCTAACGAAGACTATCACTTCTATCAATTGATTATTACACCTAGTGATGGCTTTGGACGGCCGAATTCCGCACGTTGGTACAAACGCGAAGGGAATGACAGGGGGACTTGGAATGAATATCGTGAACTCAGAGCCGAATTTCCATTTCCCGTCACAACTAAGAATTGGTACACACTCGCGCTGCTCGGAGATGGTAACAATTTTGAACTCTACATTAAAGAGCAAGGCTCACTTGTACAAAAAAAGGTTAAAGAATGGACCGATGAGAAAAATCTCCATCCCAAGGGAGTTCTCGGAATTCACACCAATCAACTCCAGCATTACTACATCGACAACCTTTACCTTTACGATAACCCTAATGGCGTTAATCTCGCCGTTGAACCACATGGTAAACTCGCTGTAACATGGGGCAAACTTAAACAGTAGATACGCAACTCTTCCAAAAATACAATTTCGTGAAAAAAGAGTTGACACGCGCCCCATAGTTCATGTATAATCTGTCATGAGAATTCTGAACGCGAGCGCGTCCCAATTCAGTGGAAATCAGTCGAAATTACAACGCTTTGTAACCGAGACACCCTCGTTGTGCATGCCCTCGCAAATAATACAAATAATTATGCTAATTGCTACACAAAGGAGAAAATCTGTGCGCAAACTCTTTCTTATTGCTATACTTAGTCTATCCCTGATATTCGTGGCCTTGACAAATGGGATAGCCGCAGACTTAGCGATTTATTCAGGTCCTACGAACTCCGGATGGATTTCACAAGAATCCGCTATCGCTAACGCTGAAGTAATTATGAACGATGCTGAGATGAAATCCATCTTTGCAACCATCAATAACTATGGGGATGGGGATGAAGTCGGTTACGACTCGCCCTTAGGAAAATGGATGCAAGAACATACCGGTAACGGGCAACAAGATGTTTTTATCGCAGCATCCGGAACCGCGCCAAGCGCAATCTATCAATTCCCTAATGTTGACGAGGATGGCTCCAACATCGAAAACTTTGTTGAAGACGGCAACGTCTTTATCAACGTCGCAGACTGGATCTTGTACATGAGTTACGAGGGCGGAACGCGAAGCGCGGATAACGGCGCAGACGGCGCCGCAAATGTCTTTGATATTCCCGGGCTAAGTTTTGGAAACCGGGGTGGCCCCGCTGTCCCCACGGAAATCGGACAGAAATACATCCCATCTCTCGTAGAATTTCAATCTGACCGGCCCTGGCACCTTGAACAATTTGAGGATACTGATTGGGAAGTTACCGCTTTCGCTATATCAAATGATGACGAAAATTCCGCGGACCCGGCCGTCGCCGTTAACCAAACATACGGTGGTATCATCGCAGCCATGTGGCAAAAAGCACAGCCCGACTGGGAAGGCGATGACCCGCGCGCGACAGGCGTTATTGAATTCATCGCTAACTGGCTCGTTGAGAACGGAAATATTGCAACCCCAGTCGAAGCCCAGAATAAAGTCGCTACAACCTGGGGAAAAATTAAAGCAGTCGACTAACACTAAATATATCTCATAAAGGGGAAATTGAACGCCAGCCTCTTTTGCAGGCTCCTGTCAATTTCCCTTTTATGAACCCCCTCTAAGGAGGAATCGCATATCATGAAACTCTATATCAGTATAGCTATCTTTGCTCTATTCAGCAATCTGGCTACAGTTTCAGCTAACGACCTCGCATTCTACTCAGGCCCAACGAACCCTGGCTGGATTTCTGATAAGGCTGTCGCTGCAAACGTAAAAACAATTAAAAACGATGCGGGTATCAAGGCACTCTTCAATAGCATTGAAGACTTTGGGGATGGGGATGAAGAAGGGAAGAACTCGCCACTCGCGAAATGGACTGTGGAACATACCGGCAACGGACAGCAAGATGTTATTATCCTCGCATGTGGCACATCACCCAGTGCACTTTACCCCTTCCCAAATAAAGAACCAGATGGCTCTAACGTAGAAAATTTCATTGAGGAAGGAAATGTCGTCATTAACGTCGCAGACTGGATCTTCTACATGAGTTATGAAGGCGGAGTGCGAAGCCCTGATAATGGGGGCGCCGGCGCCGCAAATGTCTTTGATATTGATGGATTGACTTTCGCTGACAGGGGCGCAAATTTTGAGCCTACAGCCATCGGTAAGAAGGCTATTCCCTCCATAAAACCGTTTAAATCCACACGTCCATGGCATCTTGAACAGTTCAAGGGCTCAGACTGGGACGTCGTTGCTTTTGCTGAAGCCGACAAAAATACAGCAGATCCCGCCGTCGCCGTCAGCAAAACGCCCGGTAAAGATGGAACCGGAATGATTGCAGCAATGTGGCAGACAGGTGCACCCGAATGGGCTGAAAAACCAGATATACGCGGTATCGGTGTCGCCGAATTTATTAATAACTGGCTCGCTGAAAATGGAACGTTTGATGTTGAAGCCAAGAACAAATTAGCTACAACCTGGGGCTCAATCAAGCAGGTACGCTAATTTACCAACCATCATATCATTGTCAGGAGGCATCCTCCTCCTGACATCTTCTTAAAAACCACTTGTAAAAGCACTATCATTTTCCAATGATGTCGCAATGCGGGTGACGACGTTCCCAACAACTCTCAATCATGGGCAAATCCGAAATTATCCCAACATCATCATCTCAAAAACCGATTTTCTAGGAAGAAAAAAAGGGGGAGCCGAGCCGATTTAGCACCCTCATAAAAAATGGATGAGACACTGGACGCTCGTGTTTATGGGCAGTAGACGCTGCGTTTCATCAAGCAGGTTGGAACGCAACTTGACAAAAAAGTGCTTATCACAATTTTTTTAAATTCTTCCCAAAGACTGGAGCCCCCGTGAGCAACAACAGACGCCTCATTGAAGTCACCTTCCCCGTCGAAGAGGTTAGCGAACAAGGACGCCGTGATAAATATAAGCACCAAATCACCGGCACTCATATCTGGTGGGCGCGCAGGCCGCTTGGCCCCTCACGCGCCACCGCATACGCCGCCCTTGTAGACAGCCCCCCCCCTTAACGGATGATAACGATGTGTTCATCCTAGAAAAACACAATTCCATCGCTTCTCTCGCCACGTGGGAAACCGCCCAGAGCCCAATATCGATTAACGAGGCACGCGAACACATCCTCGAATCCCACGACGGAAAAACGCCTTCCGTGCTGGACCCGTTTGGGGGCGGCGGTTCCCTTCCCTTAGAGGCACAACGCCTTGGATGCGAGACACACTCCTGTGACATCAACCCCGTTGCCGTACTGATTCAGAAATGCACGCTGGAATACCCGCAGAAGTATGGACGCCAATTGAGAGATGATGTGAAAAAATGGGGCGACTGGGTGATTGAACAGGCAACGGCGGAATTAGCACCGTTCTATCCACCGGAAACCGACGGTTCCACTCCCTATGCCTATATCTGGGCACGCACGTTGCCGTGCCAGAATCTGGGATGCGGCGTCACCGTTCCCTTAATGAAGGACTTTTGGCTGTCGAAAAAGCGGAACATCGCGCTTTTTCCGTTCGAGGAAGATGGACACATCGCCTTCTGTATCGTTGGCACCACGTATCAACCGATGCCGCCTGATTTTAATCCAGCGAACGGTACCATTGCGCGGGCTATCGTCAAGTGCCCGCTCTGTCAAAGCGCCTTTCCGGCAAAAGACACGCGCCGCCTCTTTCAAAACGGTGCCGCGGACGAACTTCTGCTTGCCGTGGTGACGGAACATCCGGACGGGAAAGGGAAACGATACCGCCTCGCGACGGACGACGATGTCACAATTTTCAATCACGCACAAAAACGGCTGGCTGCAACGTGTGAAAGTGTCGCTGACGACTGGGGACTTTCTCCAGTGCCAGACGAATCCATGCCCAAAACGAAAGGAAGTGGTGCAGAGAGAGGGATTACAGTTCACAATTATAACATTAACACGTATGGCGAGCTCTTCAACGCCCGTCAACAACTAGCACTCATCACCTTCACGGAGAAGCTCCGGGCTGCGTACACGGAAATGTGCGCGCAAACGCCGGTTGACAAAGATTACGCAGCCGCCGTCACAACCTGTTTAGGACTCTGGTTAAATCGCATCGCAGACACCGGCGCAAACCTCTGTTGGTGGGATAACAGCAGAGAATCCGTTAGCAAGTTATTCGGTATGCAAGTGCTCTCCATGGTTTGGAATTATGCAGAAGCGAATCCGTTGCATGTTGCCGTGAGGCGACTCAAAACCGTTTTAACCCCGATGGAACACTTATCGCAGATGGACGCGGAACCCGTTGCGATAAAAAACGCCTCCGCAACGGCGCTGCCTTACCCGGACGCCGCTTTCGACGCTATCATAACGGACCCGCCGTATTACGATAACATCGCTTATTCATACCTCTCGGATTTTTTCTATGTCTGGCTCAAACGCAGTGTCGGGCATCTCCATCCAGAGTTATTCAAGACAGAGCTGACGCCGAAAGCCGGCGAAATCGTGGCGTATGGGCACCGGAAAGGCGGATTGGACGCCGGAAAACGCTTCTTTGAAGATGAGATGAGCAAAGCGTTTGCCGAAATGTACCGGGTGTTAAAACCGGGCGGCATTGCGGTTATCGTCTATGCCCATAAAACGACAGCCGGGTGGGAGACGTTGATTAACGCCTTGCTGGATTCCGGCCTGGTAATCACCGCGGCCTGGCCGGTTGATACGGAGATGAAATCTCGCTTTCGGGCGCAAGATTCCGCGGCACTGGCGTCAAGTATCTACATGGTAGCCCGAAAAAGCGAACGTGAGTCTTTTGGTTCCTATAGCGATGTAAAAGAAGAGCTTTCTTCTCATCTGTCCCTTAAACTGTTCAGACTCTGGGATTACGGCATCTCGGGTGCGGAGCTGTTCATCGCGGCGATAGGGAGTGGGCTGGAGGTGTTTGGCAAATACGAGGAGATTCTCGACAACGATGACACCATAATTCGCGCCGATAGGATGATAGCCGATATCCGTGAAGTCCTTGAACGGTTGGATAGCGCGTCGGGTCCGGGTGTGGAAAGCACAAAAATGACGCGATTCTATCTGCGGTGGCGCCGCGAACACGGGCTGGCGTCCGTGCCGTTCGATATCGCACAAAAACTCGCCCTCTCTCTTGGGCTGGAGTTAGCCGATGAATGGGGTGAAGGGAGTTTTATCCACCATGAGAGAGCATCGGTGCGGGTGCTGGGCCCACAGGAGCGGAGCTATCCGGATGCCCCCGACAGCGCCAAACTGAGCGATGAATTGATAGATGTGCTGCATCACGTGTTACACTTATGGCGCTACAACCAGCGTCCTGCGATGATACAGCGTCTGGCGCGTGGGCGTGTGGGCTTACAGGAGTTGATATGGCGTGTCGCACATGCGGTGAGTGTGACGCTGCCGCTCGATAGTGAGGAGCGGATGTGGTGTGAAGGGTGGTTTGCGGACAGGCGGAGCATTGAACGCGAGGTGATGGCAGCCGTCGCTGCCGACGGCGATAACCAACTGTTTTAATGCGATAAATCATCGTTATCAAGGATATTGCTTGCTCCCCTAAATTTCCACGAAAGGGATGCCTTTGTCGTGCTGGATGGGCTCTGTTAAATATCCGGAAACCCGATAGGCTTGAACAGTGTCCTCCGGCCTTTGTGTTTTCTTTCCTAATTCCGCAAAATGTGCTATTATGAATCTTCATGAAAGCGGTTGCTATTTTTGTCATCTGTTTTGTCGTACTCCTCTCAAGCTGCGGGATATTCACCCCAAGGCCGGCTGCAATTCCGCCGCCAACAGTTCCAGGGAATCCGCTCAAAGCATTACACGCGAAACTTGGGAGGATTTTTGAGGTGCCCGTTTTGACGTCAGCGCATATCGGCATCAAAGTTGTCTCCGTAGAAACGAGAGAAGTGCTTTATGGCAAGCATGTTCACAAACTCCACCATCCGGCCTCTACGCTGAAACTGCTCACGGCGGCAGCAACTTTGTCAAAATTGACACCGGATTATCGATTTGAAACAACCCTTTATGCCGGTGTTCCGATTGTGGACAGTCGGGTGGACGGAAACATCTACCTCAAAGGCAGAGCGGACCCGGTTTTTCGAGAGCGGGATTTGGCGGAATTGAGTGAGGTATTCATCAATACCGGCGTAAAATTGATAGCGGGAGACATCATTGTTGACGAAAGCTATCTTGACACGGTGCGGGAGGGCCCCGGGTGGATGTGGGATGATAAACCACTTGGGTTGAGTGCCTTGGCTATCCAAGGCGGGATACCTAAAAACGGAGATATAGGGCATGCGGTTGCATGCGGCCACCGCCTGGAAATGCTCCTGACGCAAAAAGGGATTGTCGTTAACGGAGCTGTATCTCGCGGAAGAGTGCCGCCAACAGCGACACCTCTCGCAAAGCACCTATCCCGCCCGCTTGCTGAGATACTCAGGTTGATGAGCAAATCGAGTGATAATACGATTGCTGAACTTCTTTTTAAGACATTGGGGGCGGAAGTGAAAGGAGCGCCGGGAACCTGGAAAAAAGGAAGAGCGGTTATCACAGAATTTTTACGGGAAATCGGTTATGAGGATACCGCCCGATTTCGGATTGTTGATGGTTCTGGGTTATCCCGGTACAACCTCGTGAGTGCTGAATTGCTGACTGAGCTGCTGGTTGCCGCTTACGGAAATTTTGAAATGATGCCGGAATATGTATCATCATTACCGATTGCTGGCGTCGATGGAACGTTAAAAAATCGGATGAAGGGGACACCCGCTGAGAAGCGGCTGCGTGCGAAAACGGGAACATTAAGGGGTGTCTCTGCGCTTGCCGGTTATACTGTAACAGTCGACGGTGAGGTTCTAGCGTTCTGTATATTGATTAGCCACTATGTTGGGCCGGCTGCGGGTGCGCGACGCATCCAAGATGAGATTGGGAGCTATTTAACACAGTTTCGCCGCGATTCGGAAGGATTACGCGAATGAACGCTCTTGAATCGCTTAGTTGAGAGCTGATTCCGTCTTGGTATGACGCCTGCGGCGCCACCCGTGAAAAACGAGGCAGTCTATCATTCACGCTGAGGTAAAGATGTTTGAAAACAGAAACGTCGTTATTGTATCTGCAGTGCGCACGGCGGTTGGCAAAGCGGGCAGAGGAACGTTAAAGCACACCCGTCCGGATGAACTGGCAGCTGTGTGTATCCGTGGCGCTGTGAAAGCACTCAGACATCTTGATTTGGAGACAATTGACGATGTCATCATCGGGTGCGCATCGCCGGAGGGAGCCCAGGGGTATAACGTAGCCCGAATTGCCAGTTTACGCGCGGAACTTCCCGTCTCTGTCCCTGCGATGACACTTAATCGATTCTGCGCATCTGGATTAGAATCCATCGCGGTGGGTGCTGAGCGTATTCAATCCGGGCGAGCCGAAGTGGTTGTGGCAGGCGGGACAGAAAGCATGAGTCTTGTACCGTTCGCATCAAATTTTTCACCAAATCCATACCTAATCGAACATGCGCCTGAGGCTTATCTGAGCATGGGACTCACGGCAGAAAACCTTGTGTATCCGTACAATATCTCTCGGGAAGCACAAGATGCTTTCGCGTTGGAGAGTCATCGCAAAGCCATTCAAGCAATTCATGCCGGCAAATTCGATGCGGAAATTGTGCCGGTACCGGTTCACGTGGAAAGCACCCTAAGTTCCGGGCATGAAACCGTCGTGGATTTTGACAAGGACGAGGGGATTCGTCAAGATACGTCATTAGAAGCATTAGCATCGCTTAGGGCTGTTTTCCATGAGGAGGGGACTGTAACGGCGGGCAACTCTTCACAGATGAGCGATGGTGCGGCTGCAGTCGTCTTAATGTCCGAGGAACGCGCCAAGGGGGAGAAATGCCCGCCCTTAGCGCGTTTTATCAGTTACGCCACGGCCGGTGTTCCACCTGAAATTATGGGCATTGGGCCTGTCCGTGCAATTCCCAAAGCGCTGAAATTAGCCGGGCTCACATTAGCGGATGTAGGTGTCATTGAACTCAACGAGGCTTTCGCCGTACAAGCGCTAGCTGTCATTCAGGAGGCAAACTTACCGTTGGAAAAGGTTAACCCCAATGGCGGCGCGATTGCATTGGGGCATCCACTGGGGTGCACCGGCGCCAAACTTACCGTGAGTTTGCTCAATGAACTGCGCCGGCAAAATCACCGCTACGGCATGGTAACGATGTGTGTCGGAGGCGGCATGGGGGCAGCCGGCATCTTTGAATGTCTATAAGTTTTCGCGATATGCGATTTCTGACGACATGAGGCGCTAAATTTTACATGAGAATCACTTCGGTTGAACGAAAAAGGACTAAACATGCAAACTCACGTTTATTTTTCAATTGCGGGAGAGAATCGAATCGCCATCTATACTTTCGATGCCGGGAATGGCGAGATTGAATTTCAAGAAAATGTTAATGTTAGCGGTTCCCCGGGGCCCTTAGCGCTCTCTCCATGTCGTAACTACCTATATGCGGGGCTCCGTTCGAGTCGTGAAATCGCGAGTTTCCGCATTGCCGAGAATACTAAGCACCTAAACCACTTGCAAACGATTGGACTTGATGCGGATACGTGCTATATTGCGACAGATAAAACGGGCAAGTTTCTTCTATCTGCTTATTATGGGGCGGGTAAGGTTACTGTGCATGCAATTGATGAAGATAAAACCGTCCAAGGTGGTGCGGTTCATACTGTCAAAACAGCCCCGCATGCGCATTGCATTGAGACAGATGCTTCAAATCAGTTTGTCTTCGTGCCACACACTGTCCCCCGGAACGCTATCTATCAGTTTTCTTTTTCACAAGATACAGGGAAACTCACCGAAAACAGTAGCGGACATCTCAGTCCGGATACGCCAATTGGCCCGCGCCATTACTGCTTTCACCCGGAGAAACCAGCACTCTACTTCTCAAATGAACAAGGTTCAAGCGTCAGTTCTTATGAACTGATTGAAGGAGCAGGGTACCTACGGCACATGCAAACGGTGTCGACGTTACCGGAAGACGTTACGCAAGCGAACACATGTGCCCAGATTCACCTAACGCCGGATGCGAGGTTTCTCTATGTGTCTAACCGTGGGCATGATAGCATCGCGGGGTTCGCGATTGATGAAAAGAACGGCATATTGACGGCGATTGGGCATCAACCGACAGAACCGACACCACGGGTTTTCAACATTGATGAGACAGGAAGCTTCCTATTTGCCGGTGGACAAGGTTCAGGGAAACTGGCCACGTACCGTATTAATCAGCAAAACGGTGAACTATCGCTACTTAAGAATTATGCGGTGGGTGAGCGCCCGATGTGGGTACTTTTCTTGTGAAGTAACATTACTTTCGGTGGGTGCGGTACGATAGTGTTACAATCCCCGGTTCTGCGCTCAGGTTTGAACGTTCTTAACCCAGGCGCGATTTTGCTCATACCAGTCAACGAGTGCGGATATTCCCTGGCGAAACGTGGCCTGCGGGCGCCATCCGAGGAGCCGCTTGGCTTTCCGGATATCCGCCCACGTCTTGCGGACATCAGCCGGATGAAACGGGTGATGCTCAAGTTTTGCTTTTTTACCGATGAGTGCCTCGATCAAGCGAATGGTGTCAATTAATACAATGGGACTATCCGAACCGAGGTTGATAACCTCATAACCGAGGGGTTTGAGCCCCGCAATGACACCGCGCGCAATATCTTCAACATAGGTGTAATCCCGCGAAGACTGTTTCCCGTCTCCATATACAGTGACAGGGCGTTCTTCGCGAATCCATTGTACAAATCGGAACGCGCTCATATCCGGCCGCCCGGCCGGGCCGTAGACGGTAAAAAATCGGAATATCGTCACGTCAATTCCATAGAGATGGTGGTAACTATGGCAGAGGGCTTCCGCCCCTTTTTTCGATGCGGCATAAGGAGACAAAGGGGCATCGGTGTTTGCCTCTTCACTGAATGGAAGCGCATTGTTAGCCCCGTACAAACTTGAGGTAGAAGCAAGGATGAATTTTTTGACACCAAACTCCCGGCAGAATTCCAGTAAATTCAGTGTGCCTGTAACGTTGGTATTGACATAAACCCACGGATTTTCAACGGATTGCCGGACGCCTGCCCGAGCGGCGAGATTAATCACTGCGTCAAAAGGGGAATCGAATATTCCCTTGAACGCATCTCTATCACAGATATCGGACGTATGAAACTGAAAATTTGAATTTTCTTGAAGACGCTCAAGCCGCCAATGCTTGACAGCCACATCATAAGCGTCGTTTAGGTTGTCCACACCAACGACGGTATATCCGTCCGAAAGCAAAAATTGGCTAACTTTCCACCCGATGAATCCGGCACAACCGGTAACAAGATATCTCATGGATTTGCCCCTGATTTTTTTATCTTAGTCGCAACCAGCCTTGAACTCTTTAAATCTTTTTTCAAATATTGATAACGCGGTTTCTGAAACCTCATACGATGTCTGAGCTTCTAACTCAAGGTTACGTAATTGCCTTTCGTGTTGTACTACGAGTTCATCAATTTCATCAACTTGCTTCTTCAATGATAGGATATCGTCAAAATCAGCCCTTTCTCGGTTGCAAAGCGTTAGCAATTCGTCATAGATAGCGATACCGTCGTCGAGCCTCTTTAAATCCGTGCATACCTGATTTAGAATTTTGCGATACCTTTCCACATCTACCGGAGCATCCGAATTTGGCAGGGCGTTTAAAACGTCGTTTAATTGCATCCGCTGAATCTGTTTGTCAGTCCAACGTATCTTCTTCGAAAGTCCATCGACGTTCATGTTATCCATCACGGGGGCATGCTTTTTTAAGCTCCGGTGAAGTCTCACTTCTAGCTCGGCTAATGCAGATTGAAAAACCTTAATACGCCGGTAAAATGCGTCAGAATTCTTCCGGAACGCCGAAAAATTTGCTGAAAGTGCCCGGTAGTGCTCCTTTACCTTGTCCACCTTCAATATGTAGTCAGGATAACTTACTCTCAAATGCTGCGAGAGTACACGTTTTTCTTTAGCTTCACTCTTTGAAAGTCTTCGAATCTGATTGGTATCTAGCCCGATTAACCCACATAACGCGATTGCGAAGGCGCCAATTGACAGCGCAAGCACGAGCAGTTGCAAAAAGAAAGCGTTTCCTCCAATAAATTCAAGTGCACACAAACCCATTCCGCCGAGAACGATGCCACCGATAAACGAAAATACCGGATTAGAAAAATAGATTACCATCTTAGGACGTTGAATCATAGTGCCTCTCTCCTGAAAACATAAGCACTCTTTAAGCAAAATTTACACCGGATTCATCACATCGGCAATTTGGACGGGGCTAAGTTCTACACCTGCTTACTTCGTGTCTGATACCACCAAAAGCGCGTCAATCCGGTTTTTGAGCTCAGCATAAATTTTCGATTTGAAATTCAGCTTTTGATGGAAGACGATGTTCCCTTCCGGCGAAATCAGATAGAGATTCGGTTTATCCTTGGTTGTTTGGTATCGTTGATGCACGTCCCCCTTCCAATCAAGCAGGAATGTTACGGGTGGCGGCTTTTTTTTCAGTTGATTTCTGATAAATGATTTGGGAATAAAGCCGGGGACACTCCGCATATCACCGACAATATAGGCAATAACCTTCGCGTTTTTCCGATAATCCTTCTGAAACGCCTCAGCCCATTTATCATCTTCCTTCCGTATCTTCCGGTTGCCCATAATCAGGAAGACAACTTTGTCGCGATGCTTTTTGAGGATGTGCGCGGTTTCTTCTACATCTTCAAGCGTAAAATTGGGTGCCTCATCGCCCACTTTTGGCGGTTCTTCTTTTGCAATGCTCACAACGCCACCTAATAGCGCAATGATTAGCAGATAGGTAGTCAACTTCATCATCCCGCAATTTTAGCATAAATTACACCTTGCCGTCAAATTTTTCGTATCGGCTCAGGCGAGGGGTGTGCCCGTAGTCTGTTCTTAACGGAGAACGAAAGTGTTCTGCCCTGATAAAAAACGTTGAACATTCCCAAGAAAATCTGTTATGATAATAGACATGAATGCTGGACACGCTATCGATGAACTTTTAAATCAGATTCGGGAGGAACTCCTTCCACAGATTACCGACTCACCGGGCATTCAATCCGCTGATAAGCTGCATCAATTTCGTAGTCGTATCCACAGCGTCCACTACTACTGTATTCGCGCGCAACTTCCGTATACGGTTCATAACCAAGTAGCGCTGCTAATTTCAACAAGTGCAGGGCTATGGAATCTTATCATTGAGAACGAATTGATGCTCACCAATCTGAAGGAGTATACGCGTGTACGTACTTTATCCGCGGAGGCTGACGGAATTATAAACTTAGAAGAACTGATTTCCGGGGAAGATAGCCTTCGCGATGTTATTATCAACGGGATTGCTTTTATGTTAAATTGGAAGGCGAATACCATCTGGGTGGATTCTGCGAAGCGTGCGCGTAACGTCATGACGAAAAATTATATGCTGGAAATTCAGGACAGGATTTGGCAGTTCATGAAGGAGGGTACAACAGAGGGAGAGCACATCAGTCTTGAGCAAGCCGAAATAGTTCGCCAGCGGGCAGACAAATTCTTTGGCATAATCCAAGCGGGTGAACTACCAACCGAGGGCCAGGTTACGCTTCTTCTACAAATCTATACGCTGTTACTCCGGATGCAACTCGGGCAACTCATCATTCAATTAGAAGCCCTGCAGGATAACCCAACCGGCTGAACTCTCTTTTACGGCGCGTGTATATCAGCGTTCTCCCCTTGTAATTCAGGATTAAGGAAACGATATGAAAAAAGAACCCTTTAACTCAGAACGTATCACAGAACTGCTTCGCAATTTAGAGAGTATTTACAGGAGTACACCTGATAGAAATCCGGTTTTCACAAAATTTGAAGGGCTTGTTGACATCATCGCGGCCCTGCGGAGCGAAAACGGGTGTCCATGGGACAGGGCACAGACACATGAAACGTTAAAGCCGACACTCATCGAGGAAACCTACGAGGTGATTGAAGCCATTGACGCTCACGTACCAGCAAAACTGAAAGAAGAACTCGGCGATTTGCTTTTGAATGTGATGCTCCAAGCGCAAATTGCCGATGAAAGCCGGCATTTTAACGTCGACGATGTCATCGAAGCCATCACCGAAAAATTGATTCGTCGCCATCCACATGTCTTTGGAAATGTCGAAGCCGATGATGAAGAGACAGTGATTAAAAATTGGGAAGAGATAAAACGTCAAGAGCGTGGCTATGAAGACAGACATTCCGTCCTTGATGGCATTCCAGATGCGATGCCTGCCCTGTACAAGGCTCAGAAATTACAACGCCGCGCTGCGGGGGTAGGGTTTGATTGGGATACACTCACCGCTGTCATCACGAAAGTTGACGAAGAAATCCGGGAAGTGAAGGCAAGTCTCAAAACCGATAATTTCGCCGAAATAGAGATGGAACTCGGTGATTTACTCTTTACTGTCGTTAACCTAGCCCGTTTTTTGGGCGTTCAGGCAGAAGAGGCATTGCGGAAAGCAAACAGCAAATTTACATCACGTTTTAAATGGATGGAAGATGAATTAGAACGGCGCGGTACAACTTTTAAGGAACATGCTCTTGAAGAACTCGACAAAATTTGGGAAGCCGCCAAAAAATCAGAAGCTAGTAACAAGCCATAACGCCGCTGACTATGAAAGGTTTGCGAAACTTTTCTCCTTATTGGAGCACACAGCCCCTCCGCAGGTAGAGCTCGTACACCGTTCGAGTCCCTCAATTCACGAACCCGGTAAAAAACTCGGAATCTTTTCAGGTTCTTTCAACCCGTTGACTGTGGCACATACAGCACTCATGGAACAAGCAATTTCTCGATTCCAATTGGATGAGCTCCTGCTACTTTTGGCTAAGGTGAATGTGGACAAAGGTGTTTTCGGTTTGCCGCTTGCTACCCGGCTCGTTATGCTCAAAAGGTATGCTGAGGGAAAACGGGGCGTTTCTGTCGGTGCCTCCAGCCACGGCAAGTACATTAATAAAGTTACCGCCTTAAATATTGTGTATCCACCGCAAACCGAACTCCATTTTCTTGTGGGCTATGACACGCTTCTCAGGATTTTTGAACCGAAGTATTACACCGATTTTAACGCAGAATTGCGAAAACTGTTTTTGACGTGTCACTTCATCGTAGCAAATCGCGCTGAAGCGGATTTAGAAACAATAGAGAACTTTAAGACGCGCCCGTTCGTTCGCCCGTATGCCCAATCCATTTCGTGCATCATGCTCCCAGAAATTTACGCCGACATCTCATCAACAGGCGTGCGCCAGCGACTTGAACAGGGCAATTCTATTGAACATCTCGTGCCTCCGGGCATTTCCGAATTTTTGACATGAATACGGCGATGTAAAAGCCCATCGCGTTAATTCCATTCGTACTGAATCACCGGTTTACTTAATTTCTCACACGTATAAATGTGTGTATCTAAATGCTCACAGTGAAGGCAAGATTTGGGGAGGGTGGCGGTTCCTAAAGGCTGATAATATTCACAGGTGTGTGCAAGATTCTCCATTTGATGACGGTGGGCTGCGGAAAGAGAACTCCCTGTATCTTGTTCCACCGCACGAATAGTAACGCCTGTACTCTTCCAGATGGCATTAATCACTTCCCCTAAAATTGCCCGATACGTCTGTTCTCCGGGGGGTTCTGGTGAATAGAGGACAACCTCATTTTCAACACAATACTTTGCTAGTCCTTTGAGCCGGCTGTTATCGCCTTTGTTATACTCTTGCCGAAGTTCCGCTTTGAACGCCGTTTGGAAATTTTCCCATTCAATTTGCTGAGTATTCCATTTTTCTAATAATTCTACAGAGGGGGTTAGTTCAGGAATCTTGTGCAGCCCTTCAACGTCCTTATGACAAATAACGAATCGGTTCTGTGTAGGGTTTTGTGTTAGATTTTCGAGCGAGTCCAAATATAACATATACTTGCTCCCCATGATTTTGCGTCAAAATTAAATTATTAGAATTAGTATCCATTTTAAGATAGCGCGGGGTTTCGTGAATTTCCATGCGGTATGGTATTTGATATATGCTTCTATTTTACCATACTTCCTATTCAAATTGCCAGTCTTTTTGTCTCAACTGATACACCCCCGCCTAATCATCCGTGCGATTTTCCGGGTTCATTATTGGAATAACTCTGCTAATACCTACCCTTGATATCGCTATCTGGTATCCATTATCGAACCTGAAACTAGTTCGTGAACTCATCGTTTATTTCCATTAACGTTTTCGGCGGAAAATACGAGTCTTTCGCTTAGCACAGAAGGTTTTAGCAACGTGCATCGGAGTACAATAGAAATTAGGATATTGAAGCAATAGGAGACACATCATGTTTAGCGGAATTGAATTAATTATAAGTGGCTTGGGAGCACTCATAGGAATCGGCAGCGGTTATTTGATGCTGAACGCATTTTTTGCGTGCGTCCAACGTATCTCAACGTCTAGAACCGTTAATGTAAAAAAAGACAAGGGAAAAAAATTTGACAAATGATACAGTTTCTGGTATCATAATTATTAGTGCAGCAGTAAAGACGAACAGCGGCAAAGATGCAATACCGCCATCTACATTCATGGAACATTACCCCTGAACAAGCACGTCATCTCCAAAGCAATTTGCGCACACAAGTGATTCAGACAAACCGGTTTTCCACAATTGCGACTGTTGCCGGGGTGGACATTGGCTTTCGAAATGTCGGGGATAAAGGCATCGATTCTTCGGATACGAAAGCTTTTCGGGTAAAGGAAATCGCCCTCGCGTCTGTGGTTGTGCTGAGCTTTCCTGAATTGCGAGAAGTAGAACGCGTGGTGGCTGAAAGCCGCGTCTGCTTTCTTTATATCCCGGGGCTCCTGTCATTTCGCGAAATTCCGCCATTACTTAAGGCTTTTTCACAGTTGAAAACGGCGCCGGACCTTGTTATGGTTGATGGGCACGGGATTGCACATCCACGCCGCTTCGGAATCGCATCGCACTTAGGACTCATTTTAGATAAACCGACGATGGGTTGTGCTAAATCGCGTTTGTGGGGGAAACACGAAGAGCCCGGCAAAGAACGTGGTTCTTATGAATATTTATATGACACGAGCCGGGAGGCAACTGAGGGCGAGGTTATCGGTGCTGCTGTCAGAACTCGAACAAAGGTTCGGGCAGTTTATGTATCCATCGGGCATCGCATTGCTTTAGATTCGGCAATCACTTTCTGTTTGGCTTGTGGTGGAGGCTACCGTTTGCCGGAACCAACCCGGCAAGCACACAATGCCGCTGCAGAAGAAAAAAAAGAGCAGCGTGCCCTTAAAATTTTACAAAAAAAATGACGATGCGCGCGAAAATCATAAAAAAAGATGAACATATTTTCAAAACGCTTGAATCGACTGCCTCCATATATGTTTGGCAAACTCAAGCAATTAACGCACGAACGCCGGCAGCAAGGTACAGATATTATCGACTTAGGTATGGGGAATCCGAATCAACACACCCCGCAACCTGTCGTGGATAAACTGTGCGAGTCGGCACAAGAATTGCGCAATCACCGCTACTCCGCGTCTCGTGGAATTTTCAATCTTCGGCGTGAAATCAGTTGGCATTATGAAAGACGGTTCGGCGTCGACATAGAAGCGGACACTGAAGCCATTGCCGTGATTGGAACCAAGGAGGGCCTCGGGCATCTAGCACTCGCATTGCTTGATGAAGGTGACTTGGCGATGGTGCCAAATCCTACATTCCCTATTCACACATACAGTGTTGTTCTTGCAGGCGGAAGCGTTGTTAGCATTCCTTTAACGGAGGACAACCAATTTGTTCCAACGCTCGACGAAATTACCCGGGATATTTGGCCGCGCCCGAAGGTACTGATATTGAGTTTCCCGCATAATCCTACGGGTGCCGTTGTAGAATTAGCGTTCTTTGAAGAGGTAGTCGATTTTGCCAAACGGCAGGATATGATAGTCATCCACGATTTGGCGTACGCAGACATTGTTTTTGATGGGTATAAGGTGCCTAGCTTCTTACAGGCGCGTGGGGCAAAGGATGTCGGCGTTGAATTTTTTTCACTCTCTAAATCCTATAATATGGCAGGCTGGCGCTGTGGGTTTGCTGTAGGTAATCGCGAAATTATTGACGCACTCGCCCGAATCAAGGGATATTACGATTACGGTATTTTCACCCCTATCCAAGTCGCGTCTATTATGGCATTGCGTACACCAGCAGAGGTTGTTCAGAAAAACGCCGAGGTTTATCAGCGACGTCGTGATGTCATGGTTGATGCCTTAAAACGGATTGGCTGGAATGTGCCACGCCCGAAGGCGTCCATGTTCCTCTGGGCACCCATTCCGGCGCCGTACCGACATCTCACCTCTATGGATTTTGCGATGAAACTCCTTAATGAGGCGGAGGTTTGTGTCTCTCCAGGGGCAGGTTTCGGGCACAACGGTGAGGGCTATGTACGGATTGCGTTGGTAGAAAATGAAGATAGAATCCGCCAAGCCGTTCGGCAAATTCGACGTACAGTGTTCTCATAACTCCATTCTCAACTCTTTTGAGGTATTTCGCCCGAATTACTGGGTTTACGGAAGCCTTTTTTTTCATGCGTGTTCTCGATTCAGTCTATGGACAATCCTATCTGCAGTTCGGTGTCACTCACCGGGCGCGTATCCTTAAAACGGATGAACATCTTAAAGAGGAAAATTATTTTCGGCCCTTTTTAATAAAAAAGATTTAGTAAACAGAAGAGAATATGGTATGATATAGGAGGAAATATGGCATCCTAGGCGCAACCGGCACGCCGGGAACGGAAAATGGACAGAGAATCAATTATTCAGAAATTTGAGAGCTTGAGAGTCTGGAAAAGAGGTAACGAAAGAGCGCCTCATAAGCCCCTACTGCTCCTATACGCAATCGGAAAATTGATGCACGGGGAAAAATTTCTTTCATACGCCGATATAGAAGAAGAACTTCATAACTTACTCAAGGAATTCGGGCCCTGGCGCAAAACTTCCCCTAGACACCCATTTTGGCGTTTGCGAAAAGATGGGCTGTGGGAAATACCCACTGCAGACAGAATTCGAGAAGACGCTAGGGGAAATGCATACCTAACGGAGCTGAGAGATGTCGGCGTCGGTAATTTTCCAGAACCTATTGCCAATCAGCTTCAAAACGATTTTGGGCTAGTTTTTGAAGTCATCGGGCGGATATTAACTGCTCATTTCCCGATTACATATCATCAAGATATTTTACAAGCCGTTGGAATTGACTTATCGTTCGAATTTTCGAATCACCGCCGAGACGCGAATTTCCGAAAAAATATCTTGGAAGCCTATGGAAACAGGTGTGCAATATGTGGCTTCAACGTAACATTACGCGGACGCCCCATTGCATTAGAAGCCAGCCATATTAAATGGCACGCAGTCGGCGGCCCCGACACAATAGAAAATGGAATCGCCTTCTGCTCACTGCACCATAAGCTCTTCGATAGAGGAGTTTTTACGTTGTCAACACAACTTGAAGTCCTCATCTCGGAATATGCAAGCGGTACCGTCGGGTTTGAGGAGTGGTTGATGAGATTCCACGGGAGAAAAATTAATTTTCCGAAAAGACAGGAATATTATCCGTGCAACATTTTCATCGACTGGCACCTCAAAGAAGTATTTAAAGCGGATTACCGATTCCTCAAAAAAAATTGACACTGTTTGCTGTTTATAATATAATAGTATTTATCATTGAAAACGAAAAATCCATATCAGCGAAACATACAACCCTGTTACATCTAAGGGAAATGCTAATGAAGAATCGACATGTGAACACAACAGACAAAAGCGGAAATGCATCTCGGGCGTTCTACAGTGAAAGCCACTTTGTCTATTGCTCATTCCTCATCCCGGATTCGCCCATAGTTCCGGTTTTTAGCATTTACCCCCCCCCTTATTAACATATGTTAAGCATAAAAGCAACGAAAAGTATCAGCATTTCGTAATGCTTATCCTCGCGTCCGTCCTTGTTTCCTCGCGCACCAGAGGACTCGTCACGGGCGGTTTTCTTTTACTTCCCGGTTTTTCATCGAATTCCCACTCATATCTCCCGATACGAACAACTGCAGGATGCTTCGGACATTTCTGTTTTCACTTGCTAACACAAGTTGAACAGCGCACAATCCCTGCATTTTTTCAGATTTTTTTCAATGTATCAAGAGGCGCCACATTTTGGAAAGAGAAGATTTAAACCCCAGTGGAATAACCGTTTCACATTTCAAGAATCTGTCCTTCTCCGGGCACCAAACGTTTCCATTCCGGTATACGTGGCTGAAAAAGGGAGTTGATGCCGTGAAAGAAGAACCGAGCGTGTTCTCATCGGAAGAAGCGATAGTGACATTAGGGATTGGTAAAAATATGGTTGCATCCATTCGCCATTGGTGTCTCATATGTGGGCTCATCAAGAGAGAGGGAGATGGTACCAATCATCGTGGGCGTTTCGTTCCAACGGCGCTAGGCAATACGATTTTTGCCGAAGAACAGGGTTTGGATGCATACCTTGAAAACCCTGCCTCACTGTGGGCAATTCATTGGCGCATAGCGACAAACGTAGCGCAGGCGACTACCTGGTTTTGGGCGTTTAACATTTTTAGAGAGAATCACTTCACGCGCGCCGCATTCAAGAGAGAATTGGAAACTTGGATAGCACAGCAGAGAAAATCGATGCAATCTATCTCTTCAGCAACGCTAGAGCGAGACGTTAACTGTTTTATCCGCACGTATTGCCAAACAGCCTCCGATAAAGCCTCTTTTGTTGAGGAAACCTTTACCTGCCCACTCGTTGAATTGAATTTAATCACGGAATTGCCTGTGGTAAGTACCTATCAATTCCAGAGGCGGATAAAAGAAACACTGCCACAAGGCGTTGTCACCTGGGCAATCGATGATTTTTGGGTTCGCCGTTTCCCAAAACAGAAAACGCTCCGCTTCTCGGAATTGATGTACGCGCCGGGAAGTCCGGGCCGCGTCTTCAAGTTGGATGAGGACGCAATGACTGTGTATCTTGAAACCCTTGAGCACTTCACAGACGGCGCGTTGCAATACGATGAAACCGCTGGTTTGAAGCAAGTCTATCGACGTAGCCCCGTGTTTTCAATGGAACTGTTAAGAAGGTATTATGAATAAAGTCCGTTTGTCAAATTTTTTTCATGTCAAAAGGCGCTTTCGACGCTCTGTCCACCTAGAACGTGACGTTTATACAGAAAACACCCTGGATGGGTACATCTTGACAGTCACGGGGCGGGAGATGTTAAACGGCTTAGTCACTACGCTTGAAAATCACGCGAATTCGCACGCCTGGACGCTCACTGGCCCTTACGGTTCCGGAAAATCGGCGTTCGCGCTGTTCGCCGCAAAGCTGCTTGGCAACCCTAACTCACCGGCAACCCAACAGGCCCTGGAGCTGCTAAAACATGGAGATGCCTCGTTATATCAGCGATTTGTCTCCATCCATCATAAGGGACGGTTAACGCGTGGATTCTGTCCCGTGCTTATCTCTGGAGAGCGCGCCCCGCTTACGTTTTCCCTCTTGCGCGGCTTGAAACGTGGGCTTACAGCTTTCAATGGTTTCGCCATACGCGCGTCACATCCACTGCTTCAAGAACTCAGTAACCGCCTGAAAGCAGCAGAGAACGGGAGACTACCACGCGCTTCTGACATCACGGGGCTGTTTGAGGCGGCAACCCATCAACTCTGCTCAAGTGGCGGCTCCGGAATGCTGCTCGTCATTGACGAGATGGGAAAGTTTCTTGAATATGCGACACAATCACCCGAACGGGGAGATATGTTTATCCTACAGAGCCTTGCCGAATTTGCAGCTCGGAGTGGGAAATCTCCGCTTTTTTTCTTCACTATTCTGCACCAAGCCTTTGAACATTACGCCGAACGCGCCGCCAAATCACAACGTGAGGAATGGGCGAAAGTCCAAGGGCGATTTGAAGATGTCGCCTTTGCCGAACCGACAGAGCAGATTCTTTCCCTGATTGGCAACGCCCTAGAACGGACAACAGCATCTATTCCAAAGCGTAACCTTGCCGAAGCAATCAACTTAAAACTAAAACCGCGCCAGCTTGACGATAAAGAATTTACCCAATTATTAGCAAATTGTCTACCGCTACATCCGACAGTAGCACTCATGATTGGCCCCCTTTTCCGGCGATTCGCGCAAAACGAACGTTCCGTATTCGCTTTTCTCTCTTCAGGCGAGCCACATGGACTACAGGATTTCCTTGCAAACCAACTTTACGATGAAAGCGTTCTACCGATGTTTTCCCTCGCAGAACTCTACGATTATCTGAACGTCGCCTTCGGAAATCGGCTGTATACCACCTACAATGGCAAGAAATGGGCTGAAATTGAATCCGCAATAAATCGACTGCCAAATCCCTCCTTGATGACAGTTAAATTGATTAAGACTATCGGACTTCTCAGTGTCGCTGGAGAAGTCACCACTCACCTGAAGCCCTCGAAATCTCTGCTCCGTTATGCCTTAGATGATGGTAACGAAGGGTTCACAGACGAATTTGAGAGCGCAGTGGAAACGTTGGTAAAAACTTCAATTGTTACCTACCGTCGCTACAACGATGCTTATGCACTTTGGGAAGGAAGCGACATTGATATAGAAGCGAAACTTCGAAAAACAAAGGCAAGTCTTGAACAAAACGTGCGATTAGCAACCCACATTTCGGGGCTGACACCACCGCAAAACGGCGGTTTTGCCCACCGCAGCCCCCTTATTGCCCGCCGCCACCTTTTCCAGACGGGCACACTGCGCTACTTTGATGTACGATACACGGATATTGAAGGGCTTGATGCAGCACTCAACGAACCGCTTGGAGAGGCAGATGGACTCCTGCTTTATGCAGTGCCTGCAAACAGACTTGAAGTGGAACAGTTCATTGAAAAAGCGAAATATCCACAAATCGCCTCTCGCAACGAGATGTTGATTGCAATTCCCCGTTCCATCGGTTTTTTGCGCGATGCGGTACTTGAACTTGCCGGTTTGCACCAGATTACAGAAAATACCCCTGAATTAGAAGGGGATGCAACAGCGAAACACGAACTCGCCGCGCGGCTCATTGAAGCGCAAAGAGAACTTGCTGACTGCTTAGCGAAAATTTTCGATGGAGACAGCGAAAACAGGTGTAACTGGTACCACAAGGGAAAACGGCTCCATACGATTAACTCACAACACGCAAAAAATGCATACCTATCAGACATCTGCGACGCCGTTTACTGTAAGACACCCATTATCCGGAATGAACTCATCAACAGGCGAAAAACCTCTGCCACCATCACAACCGCAAGACGGAAATTAATTCAAGCAATGCTTGAAAACGAAAAACAGGAAAAACTCGGCATCACCGGCTATCCAGCGAACATGGCAATCTACCTCTCACTATTGTGGGATACAGGAATACACCGTTTTGTTTCGGGGAAGTGGGAGTTCCATCCACCCAAAATGCCCGATAAAAACAGAATGATGCCCACCTGGAAGACAATCGAAGCCTTTTTGGCAGCGTGTGAAACCACACGACAGCCTATTGTCCAACTCTATGAACGTTTGCAGGCACCACCACTTGGGGTACGAAGCGGGCCGTTACCAATTCTACTCTGTGCCGCACTGCTCCATTACAAAACAGAAGTCGCACTCTACGAGAACGGATCCTTTGTCACAGCCCTCTCGCTACCCGTTTTTGAACGTTTGCTTAAAGCCCCAGAACAATTTGAACTGAAACGGTTTAGGATGACAGGCGTCCGAACACAACTGTTCACGAAATTCTTGGAAACGCTGAACCAACCGCTAGAAATGAACAGAACAGATTTGTTGACGGTTGTTACGCCACTGATGCGCTTTATTGCTCAACTCCCTAAGTACACTTTGACAACGCAAACCTTAAGTGAAGAGGCAAGAAACCTCCGCAAAATCCTTCAGAATGCCCGGGAACCCGACGTGCTTCTTTTTCAAAAGCTGCCCAACGCCCTCGGATTTCCACCGTTTGACTCAGCATCCGAAGCAGCTCCAAACGCACTTTCGGAATTTTTTGACACTTTTCAAAAAACAGTGAACGAGTTAGCACAGGCTTATGATATACTCCTGAATTCTGTCGAACAGCTGCTCATATCAGCATTCGCTTTAAAACCAGATAAGGAAACACTCCATAGACAATTGGCTCACAGAGCCGAACCGCTGTTGGAACTTGTGATTGAAACACGCCTGACAGGTTTCTTAATCCGGGCATGTGACGGTGGCCTCGATTTCACAAGCTGGCTTGAAGCAATCGCGACTTACCTCACAAAAAAACCACCCAAAGCATGGAATGATACCGACAAAGCCGAATTTGAGTTCAACCTATCCAAATTGGCACGAACATTCCATCATTTCGAAGCAATCTCTTATGAAAAGCGGAAGCACACGGAACAACCCGCAACCGGTGAAACCATACGCGTCGGCATTACGCGACCAAATCAACACGAACAGGAGCGGGTTGTGACGTTACCGATAACTGCTGAAGAAACAGCAGCTCAGATAGAAGATGAAATTGAAAAAGTTTTTAAACAATTCAATGTGGATAAAAACGCTGAATTTCGCCTCTCCGTTTTGGCGAGAATCTCACAAAAATTGATGCAACACCTCAGTGAATAACATGAAAGCATTCATATAATTGGGGATAAAACAGCAAAACGGCGGTTTCGCCCTACGTCGAAACGGCGGTTTCACCCTACGCTAAATTGTGGAGGAAACATGCAACAAAAAATACGTCATCTCCTTGGCATTTCCGGCGGTAAAGACAGTTCCGCGCTTGCCGTCTATATGCGGGATAGGGTACCAGAGATGGAATACTTCTTCTCCGACACCGGCAAAGAATTACCAGAAACCTATGAATTCCTTGAACGGTTAGAGGCGCTTCTCGGAAAACCGATTGTCCGCCTCAATATAGAACGTGATTTCGATCATTGGCTCACACTTTACGGCGGACTGCTGCCATCATCGCAGGTACGATGGTGCACGTACAATCTGAAAATAAAACCCTTTGAGGAATACGTCGGAGACGATAAAGCGTATCACTACATCGCCATTCGCGCCGACGAAGAGCGGATTGGGTACAAGCCCCCGAAAACAACATCCCTCCGAAACATCGAACCCAGATACCCCTTTAAAGAGGACGGGATTACCAAAGAGGATGTGTACCACATTTTAGAGGAGGGTGGGATAGGACTACCGAAGTATTACGAGTGGCGAACACGCTCCGGATGCTACTTCTGCTTCTTTCAACGCAAAACCGAATGGGCAGGTTTGCTAGAGAAACACCCAGAACTCTTTGAACTCGCCAAGGGATACGAGAAATTTAACCCTACAACCGGTGAACGGTTCACCTGGACACAAGGGGAAAGCTTAGAAGAACTCTCAAATCCAAAACGGATTGAGCAGATTAAGGCGAACGCCGAAAAGGCGATGGCAGCGAAGAAAACAGCGAAGCCGAATCGCCGCCTCATTGAAATCCTCACCGATGTTCACGACGACGAGGACGACGAGGAACCGTGTCTGATTTGCCATAAGTGAGGCCAGGAAAATTCCAATGAGCGTTTTGAAATTTACAGAGATGAACCAAATAACACTCCGGACTATACCTGATATTCGCCCCCTCTATATACTACCTAATGCTCCGGTGATTGAAGACGTCTTGATTCCATGCTTGCAGACTGCCACGCATGTCGATTGCATGATGGGCTACTTTTCCAGTGAGCTCTTCGCGCCATTAGCCGCAGGCTTAGCAACCTTTATCAATTCCCCTGAAAAGCGTTTGCGCCTAATTATGAGTCCACATCTCAGAGCTGAAGATAAGGAGGCAATAGAAAAAGGCGTGACTTCTCCTGAAGATATCGCCGGGACAGCTTTAGAAGATATGGTTGTTACTGAAGAACTCATTGCACAACATACCTTGAAATGTTTGTCGTGGCTCCTGTATCAGGAACGAATCCAAATCAAGATAGCCGTGATGCAAGATGCGCTCTTCCATCCAAAGGTATGGCTCTTTCACGGAGATGGAGACGTCATCGCAGTGCACGGCTCCAGCAATATGACTTATGCCGGTATCCAAAAGAATATTGAGCAAATTTCCATTTCGAAATCATGGGAAGATACGAACCAACACGATATTACAGAAAAATTTTGTAACCAGTTTGGACAATTTTGGGAAAACAAGAGTGATAACTGTACCGTCGTTGAGATATCCGAAGCAATTCGCAATCGTTTACTGAACACCTATCGTTCAGACACACCGCCCCCCGAAACAGATTTCTGGGGAAGATACAAACCCATAATCGGCCCCATCAAAGAGCCTACTTCAGACAACGACTTATACCAGCCGTTTCGCCCTGCATTTTCAATACCATCAAAACTTCGATTTAACGATGGCCCCTTTGAACATCAAGGCAAAGCCGTAAATGCTTGGTGTGACGCCGGTTATCAAGGTATCTTGGAAATGGCGACGGGTTCAGGAAAGACAATCACAGCAATGATTTGCGCGTATCGCCTTTACACTGTGCAAAAGCCACTCTTTATCGTTGTTGCAGCGCCGTATATTCCGATTATTCAACAATGGTGTGATGAAATTTCGCCCTTCGGAGTTACCGCCGTTAACCTGACTGAATTCAAAGGGGTGAAGGAACGCGGAGGCGAACTTAATAAAATTAAAAGACGGCTCCGATATAGGATAAGTGATATTGAGATTGTCGTCGTTTCTCACGATACACTGTGCAATAACGATTTCAAAACGGAAATTCAAAACATGGATTGTAAAACTTTACTCCTTGCAGATGAAGTACACAATCTGGGAAGCGCAGGGTTCATCAAAGCGCCACCCACTTTCTTTAATTATAGACTGGGACTATCCGCCACCCCGATTCGTCAATACGATGAAGAAGGCACAGAAAGCCTCTTCTCGTTTTTTGGCCCAGTTGTTTTCCAATTCATGCTGAAGGAAGCCATCGGACGATGCCTCGTCGAATATGAGTATTACGTCCATCCTGTCGAACTGGAAACAGACGAAATGGACAACTGGTACGCCCTCACAGAAAAAATCAGGGCGAATTCCTGGAGACAAGAACAACATGAGTCCGATGCGTACCTGATGAAGCTGCTTCGCGACAGGCGCGTCATCTTGGAAACCGCCAGAAATAAAATCCCTGCCCTGGCAGAGGTGTTGACACGTCAAGACTTTAATAAACTCCGATACACATTAATTTATGCATCAGACAAAGCCCCGCAGCAACTTAAGGCTGTCAATGCCTTATTGAAAACACACGGCGTGCTTTTTCACCAACTCACATCCCAGGAGACACCAAACCGTGAAAATACCTCGCGGATTATCCAGGCATTTCAAGAAGGCACATTACAAGTGCTGACAGCAAAGCGGGTGCTCGATGAAGGGGTGAACATCCCACAGATTGAAAAAGCATTTATCCTTGCAAGCACCACTGTCGAACGACAGTGGGTGCAGCGTCGTGGACGACTGCTCCGCACATGCAGCGAAACCGGTAAAACCCATAGCGAAATTCACGACTTTATCGCTTTGCCACCAACCCTGGATAATATCGACGATACGGCGCGCACCCTGATGCAATCAGAACTCTCGCGAGTTATGGCATTTGCTAAACTCGCATTGAATGCAGGCAGAGATGATGGCCCTCTGAATATTATCAACCAACTTGTTAAAACGATTTATCTATAAAGGGGAGAATCATGCCACGCAATATACAAAAATTTGTTGACATCATTTTCAGTGAATGCCAATCCATTGAGGAAAGATGCGATGGATACAAGAAAAAACTTTTTAATATCGTCATTGAAATCAGCGCACTCGAAAGGGAACACGCTGTGCAAGGCACAAATATTCAGCAAAAAATAAACAATATTTGTGGAGTTACCGGCGATTTCATCATAAAAAACCGGAAGTAAGCGGAAATAAGGAGGAAATGCAATGAAACTTATCCGTGCCCAATTTAAGAACTTTCGGCTGTTGCATGACTTAACGTTAGATTTTTCAACGGACAAAACGCTAACTGTCATTCGGGCTGAGAACGAAAGCGGAAAAACCACGATTTTCACTGGACTCCAATGGGCCCTTTATGGTGATGACGCCCTGCCCCAAAAAGGCAAAGAGTACCGGATACACCCGATTGATTGGGACGCATCTGATGGTACACAAATTCCAATCTCTGTAGATGTTGAATTTGAGATAAAGCGGTTCGGTCGGAGAGGTTCAGGTGAAACCAAAAAGCAATATCGTATTATTCGAGCTGGGCATGAAACATTAAATGGCCACAGGAATGATGTAACAGTCAAGTTATTTGAGTTAACAAACAGAGGCAGCGTGCCTATCGAATCACCCGAGGCGGAAATTAGAGACATCCTCCCGCGGGAACTAAGGGAAGTGTTCTTTACTGATGGCGACAGAGCACTCAGTTTTATTGAAAACGTTACGCCAACAAGGACTAAGCGGGCGAACATTGAAAAAGCAATCCGTTCACTTTTAGGGCTCGATGTCATTGAAGCCGCCCTCGGGCATGTGAAAAAAACAACTTCTGCATTCAACAAAGACGCAAAATCATTTGACAGCGATAAGAAAGTTACACAAGCTGCAGAAAAATTGGAAGAGGTAGAAACGACGTCTAAGAGGCTTAAGCACAACATCGGCAATTATGAATCGAAAATTGCCGAACTGGAGGAAAACATTCAGGAAATCCAGAAAAAAATTGACGCCGCACTCCTCAAAGGTAACAGGGAAGAACTTAAACTCGATATTGAAGAAACCGAGGGAGAGGTGGAACAACTTGATAAGAAGCTTAGTGATGCCGCTAAAGAACATTCTCGTCTTTTTAGAAGCCTGTCCCTCTCACATGCCCTCCTTGCTCCGGTGCTAAAAAAGAGCCTTGGAAAGCTAAGCGAGTTACACACCCAGGGCAAGATTCCCAGTGCAACCATTCCTGTGCTGGAGGAATGTCTCATCGGAACCACTTGCATTTGTGGTGAGTCATTAGATTTACAGACTATCGAGGGGAAGCATCGAAGAGAGAATATCCAGGCCTTAATTGATGAAAGCCGACACGCAGACGCTCTTCAAAGTAAGCTTACCGAACTCTATTACGGTTCGCGTAACTTACAACTGGATGCCATTGCTAACGATAAACGTTGGATTGCGGAGTACGACAAAATCGCTGAAGAACAAGGGAAACTTAAAAGCAAACGCGATGAACAAGGGAAAAAACTTAAGGCGCTTGAAGCACAGGCGGAACTTATACCGGATAGTAATATTCAAAAACTTCGAGCTACTGAAAAGGAGCTCACTTCCCTATGGAAACATATTTCTGAAAATTTAACGCGCGCTGAAGCTAAACTTGAAGGACTAACGAGAGAATACAAAAGGTTGGCAGCAAAACGTGATAATCATCTTCGTCAACAGAGGGAAGGCGCACGCATACTTGCAAGACTGGATGTTGCAAGCGATGTCCAAAGTCTCCTTGAGAACTCCTATGACAGGATTACAAATGAGGAAATGAGGAAAGTCAGCCGTCAAATGAACGAGATTTTTCTTAAAATGATCGGGGCAGAACCAGAACAAGGGGCAATGATTCAGAAGGCAGAAATCAGCGAGAATTTTGATATTTTGGTCTACGCGCCAGATAATCGGGAGCTAAACCCGGAACGAGATCTTAACGGGGCATCTCGCCGAGCATTGACGCTTGCCTTTATCCTCGCTTTAACTAAGGTTAGCGGGGTTGACGCCCCCAATGTAATTGATACGCCGCTGGGCATGATGAGTGGCTTTGTTAAGCAAGCTGTCCTTAAGAACGCTATCCGAGAAAGTGCACAGCTTATCCTCTTCCTCACGAGAACTGAAATTGCAGACTGTGAAGAAATTCTCGATGACGAAGCCGGGCGCGTCATAACGCTGACAAATTCCGTACATTACCCGAAAATGCTAGTCAATAAACCACAGGAAAAAGAACGTAAGATAATACGGTGCGAATGTCATCACCGTACTGAATGCAGATTGTGCAAACGACGAATAGACGTTGAAGAGGAAGGGCAACCAATATCTTAGGAGGTAGACAATGGCAAAACAATACCATAATCCATTTTCAAATATAGATTTGATTTATCCTACTGGACAAAGCGATGACTATTTACTCTACTGTCAAACAGGGAAATATAAAAGTATCGAGCGGAGTCCTTTTCCACGAATGGTTGATTTATGGTTTGCCGGATTATCGATTGCAGCGAGAAAGAAACTTGAGCCCGTCGACTTATCTAAACGGAAAACCCGCCATTTCAACAATGGCGCAATATTTTCCCAAAACGAAGACAATTGGCGCATCCAGATAGTCATGCTAATCGCCATCGCCGTCGAAGACAGCGTGGAAATTGTAAATGAGCCATCCCGGATGATGAGTATCGCAAACAGGCTCGCTGCAGCAGGCGTCCCCTACATTGTAGATATGCTGCGCGATGGTAATGATGAACCAATCTGGAATCTTTCCGAGGCACTCCGTGAAATAATTCATGGGGAAAATACATAATCAAATGATAGAAAATCAGCGAATTGCCAGCGCTAGTACAATCTAACGGGGAGTGCACCTGAACGCGAGAAATCAAATTGATTACGGGCATTCGTTTGTTTTGCCCAATCCTTTAGGTTTGGGATATAAGCCCGCTAAGGGCCTAATCCTTGTGAAATAAAATTGACTTTTCCAAAAAAATGTGGTATCATTAATAGTATCAAGTTGGCAGACAGTTTCAGCAGAATCGCAAGGTTCTGTGTCTGCCTACCCACTGAAACGGGGTTAAAGACTTGAAACTTGATAGTCCATGAAAACCTATAAATACCCGCTTGGGAAACAATCGAATACCATCCGCATTGGAAATCTGCTTGACGATATGTGGCAGGTGCATGTGTATTTCCATAAGTGGCAGCGTCACCGGTATAAAGACGGCTTGCCGTATGCCAACTACGCTGCAATGTGTCAACATGCCTGCATATTGAAACGAACCACACATCCACATTGGAAGTTGTTGCCAAGCCAAGCCATCCAAGCAGAGTTAGAACGAATTGATAATGCGTATCAAAGGTTCTTTAATAAACTGGGAGGTAACCCCCATATCAAACCGGAGCATAAGTTTAAGTCTATCACGCTGAAACAAACTGGATTTAAACTGACTGATAACCGTATTACACTCACATGTCGTCAGTGGGATAAAGGGAAGTGGCGATTTGATAAAGTGCCATATACGTTTCATAAACACCGCCCGTGGCATGGAAAACTTAGGCGTATCACAATCAAACGTGATAATTGTGGCGACTATTGGCTTTACATCATAACGGATGACACAGATTTTAGACAACTGCCGACAACAGGTAAAAGCGTTGGGGCAGATTTCGGTATGAAAGACGCATACTTGACACTTAGCACGGGTGAGAAAATCCAACACCCCCACCCTTTGAAAGCGAACTTGAATAAACTTCGGCATCTCAATAAAGCGTTTTCTCGTAAAGTTAAAGGTTCTCACGGGTGGTGGCGATGTGTCCGGCAACTTGCACGTCTGTATCGGAAAATCAGCAACCAACGCGAAACGGCGGTTTCGCCCTACGCTAAAAACTTTCACTGGCAACTGGCAAGTGAACTTTGTAAAAAGTTTGATATCATTGTCCTTGAGACATTGAACCTTGACGGCATGAAACGACTGTGGAGGCGTAAAGTCTCGGAACTCGCCTTCTACCAGTTCGTTAAGATATTGGAATATAAGTGCGGTAAACATAAACGTATGAGGAAACAAATCGGACAATGGACGCCTACAACGAAGCCGTGTTCAGATTGTGGGTATCACAACAAAGAACTAAGACTTTCAGATAGGCAGTGGACATGCCTCGACTGTGGTTCACACCACGACAGAGACATCAACGCTGCGATAAACATATTGCGGGCAGGGATAGCCGTCACTTGACGATATGCCTGTAGAAAACGACAGGGAAACGCCCGCTGGTGGAGCGACAGTAAGACGGTAATCTCTATGAGAAAACGGAGTTGGGGCTCTCATGTTGCTTGCCAACATGCTTGCCATGGTAGAAACATCGTATCCAAAGGATACGATATTCTACCTATCTCCCCAACCGCAGTTGCTACGAAACCGAAGCCCCACGCTTTCGCGTGTGGGTGCTATCACAATACGGCGAATTAACCGAGGAACAGAAACGGATGCTCCTGCCCCCGCCTATCGGAAGGCGGCTGCCTGTCATTGAGCCGAATTGAAAATTCGACGTCTCTCACGTCATGTTGGTAAATCAGTATGGCAATTTCGTTCTCCCTTAAACAGGTGAGCAACATCGCACACCCGGTAATGGTTAGATTAACGCCATGCGGTATCACTTTCCGAGAAGTTTCTGCTTATTCGTGTAAACATGCCTGTAATAATCGCGGCGTTTCAATTGCGATGCGGCCCCATCATCAATTAGAAACACGGCTTTCGGATGCATCTGCAGCGCCGAGGCTGGCACTTCTGCGGTAATGGGCCCCTCCACCGCGGCCGCGACTGTAGCCGCTTTTGATGCCCCATTTGCCAATAATATGCATTTCTTCGCTTCCATGATAGTCCCGACGCCCATGGTGATGGCCATTTTCGGTACCGAATCAATATCACCGCCGAAATGCGGCGCGTTCGCCTCTAAAGTGCTTCGCGTCAACGTTTTAATGCGGGTTCGGGAGCCGAGAGAGGAGCTCGGTTCATTGAAACCGATATGCCCATCCGTCCCGATGCCGAGGATTTGGATGTCAATTCCGCCGGCGCACGCAATCACTTTCTCATATTTTTCACAGAATGTCTCATGCGCGGCCGCCGTGCTTTGCGGAATATGGCGATTCGCTGCGGGAATGTTAACATGTTGAAAAAAGTGCGTCGCCATAAAACTATGATAACTGTAAGGATGCGTCGCTGGAATTCCGACATACTCGTCTAAATTAAAAGTCGTTACGGCTGAAAAATCGAGCCCCTCCTCCTTGTGCATTCGCACGAGGGCTTTGTAAACTCCGATAGGTGTGCTACCGGTGGCGAGCCCCAAAACGAGGTCCGGTTTCTTCAGAAGTGCGTCGCGCATTATTCCCGCGGCAACTGATACTAACTGTTGATACGTCGATTGAATGATAATTTCCATTAGACTTTGCCAGCAATAATGTTGTCCATATCCGCGCCAATTTGATGCACTGTACCTTCCGGATTATCGACATCAACGGGCAGTTCCGCCGTCATGAAATCATCGTACCCGACATCAGCAAGTGCCGCCATGACTTCATTCCAATCAATTGTGCAGCCTTCAATTAGATAAGTGAATTGCCGTTCATTGGCGTTAAACCCTTTCACATGCACTTTGGAAATACGGGAACCCAAGGAACGAATCCAGTGTTGCGGATACCCGTAGAGGACAATGTTCCCGACATCAAAGTAAGCCGTCACAGCCTCACTTTCAAATTCATCGAGATAGCGCGCAAATTCCATCGGGCTGAGCAGAAATTTATTCCACACGTTCTCTATTGCAATAGTGAGGCCGCGTTCCATCGCGTTCGGAATGAGTTTTCGAATTTCTACCTGTGAACGTTCATACGCCGCTTCATAAGAAGTCGCTTCGTTGACAACAGCCGGAACAAGCAGCACCGCATCTGCTCCAATGACGGCGGCGGTTTCCATCGAATCGAGCATCCCTTGGCGCGAGACGGCGCGGACAGATTCATCCGCATCAGAGAGCGGATGTGCCCAGTGTTTCCCATTCATCACACTGAATAGGGCTAGGCCACACTGTGTTGCTAACTGTTTCATCTCAAGCCGTTCAGCCTCACTTTCGAGCGTCCCGATTTCAACACCATCAAATCCGGCAGTTTTCGCGAGGTTCAACCGCGCCGCGGTTGAATCCCCCGGTAATGAACCGATACAGATTCCTTTTTTCATAATTTTCCTTTCTATTTAACTCAGGTGGTTTTTGATATTGAGCCGTCCTATGCAGCTTTGCGCGTTTTTCCGTACCAGCGTCACTGCTGGGCGGTGTGTACCGCCTGAATTTTTGATAATAATTCTTTATACGATACCACATCGGGGGCTATTTCCAGGGCGCGCCGGATTGCAGCTAAAGCTTGAGGGTACCGCTGATTGCGGTAATAGGCATAAGCGAGGGTGTCATAGTGTTTCGCCGTGGTGGATAAGGCGACAGCTTTTTCTGCCAAGATGATTGCCTGTTCAAGCTCTTTCTCAAGCGCAGCGTAGACACGCGCCAGGTTATTATACGCTTCCGCCTCCGTACTATCAACAGAAATCGCTGTCTGGAACGCCCGAATTGCCGCCGGAAACCGTTTTTGGTTGATATAGATGACACCCAATTGGAGCCAGGCATGCGCGTCATCAGGCCGAATTTGCGTAGCACTGCGGTAAACAGCAACTGCCTTTTCAAGTGCGCGTTGTCGAATAAACAGTTCTCCAAGGTGATGATAGGCGGGCAAAAACTTCGGATGCACCGTAGTGGCAATCCGGTAAACCCGTGATGCCGCCTCCAGATTGTCAAAAGCTTCGTGAAGTTCCCCCAACTTGATGTATAGCATCGACAGATTTGGGTTCTTGTAGAGTGCTTCCCGGTATTGATGCATTCTATCGGCATAAGTTTTTAATTGCTGAAATCGCGTGATAGCGATTTTGGCTTGCGCTCTGTCCCCTAACTGCCGATGGATGAGCGCAAGCCGGTAATGCGCTTGCGATAAATATTGGTTTCTTTTAAGCGCAGTCTCATAATATTCTGTCGCTTGTTTAAGGTGATTTTGCAGCTCTGCCGCTCTCCCCAGCCCGTAATAAGATTCAGGACGATTTGGATTAAGACGAATCCCCTCATAATATCTATTTTTAGCCGCTGTCAACCGCCCTTGTTGAAAAGATACATCGCCGAGGTGGATATATGCCTCAGCCGTTTTAGGTAACCGGAGCAGGGATGCTTTCAAGTGTTTTTCAGCGAGTTGCAAATCGCCTTGCGTCTTGTAGACGATGCCCAAGTGAAGATGCGCGGAACCGTGCACATCTGATGGTGCATCCAATGCCAACGCAGTCTGATATGCCGACACCGCCTGACTCAACCTATTTTTTTCTTGATACACAGTACCGATATAACAGTGTACAACACTACGAAGTCTCTCAGAATCAGGAAATTGTTTCAAAAGCGTCTGGAATTCTGCCAGTGCCAGCTCGTACTGTTCCAGATTAAGGTATCGAATACCCCGCTCAAATCTGACATGAGGCGCTTGTTCTGCATCATACCAGCCCATCAACTGTGAAGGCTGCACGAATATAAAAAATAAGAGGAGCAGTCTTCGTGCAATGGGAAACAGATGGTACTGAGGAGTAAACATGAGTAAATGAGAAGGATAAATGAGGGGCAGCACAAAGGCTGCCCCAACACTTTAGGATAGAAAGTTAGTCACGACGCGTTTTAAGTTGTCCCCAGGTAGACGCAAGCTTATTTTTCGGTTCAACGGGGAGAAGCTGCCCGTCCATTACCTCTACAACCTCTTTTGCACTGAGTGCCCTGTCGTAAACATAAAGATCATCGATGTAGAAAATAGCGGAACCATAACCTGTTTTACCGACATAGAGTTTTTCTTCACCTTGTGCATGTTCCTTAGGAACGTTATGTTCCTCAATTTCTTCTCCATCAATGTAAAACTTCAGTTTGGCCCCTTCTTTGACACCTGCAAGATGATGCCACTGCCCTGTGTCAAATTCCTCGCCTTCGCCACCGGGCCCCGTGCAATGAGTCCCTTGATTTCCCGGATTGAACCGATAGTGAATGTGCAAGCTAACCCGGTCACATGTCCATATACCGGGTGAACGGTCAGAGCCGGGGGCCTTTTTGGCGATGATTTGGTTCCATGAGCCGGAATTTTTCTCAATGAATTGCACCCAAAACAGAAAGCTATTATCCTGATAGTCTTCTAATTCTTTGAAGGAGTCAACTATCATACTCGCGCCGGCGTCTTCGCATGCAAGTGCACCTTTGCCGTGTACAACCTCTTTGGCGGTGATTTCGGCATTATCGAGGATGCCGTCATTTCCACCCCCGGTTTCATCTTTAACGGTTCCCCCCTTTTCTTCATCAAAGCTGAAGTAGAGGATTAAGCCGTCATCTTGAACAACAGCATGCGTGGAAAGTGCGCTGGCTATCAAAAGCAGTGCAATCGTGAACAGATAGATTATTGAACGCATGAGTAAACCTCCTCATGTGTAAGTAAAGCAATACGCTTTGAGTCTCTGCACCTGTGAATGTTCCTAAACCATTCGTAGGTGGTTTGACTAAATTTGTGCAAGTCACTCTTTTAGAAGGGATGATTCTCAAATTTCGCCCTTACGACTCGCGTTTGAGCCCATGATATCATTTTACAAAAAACATTCAAATATATCAAGAAAAAGTGAGGATAATCATTAAGTTGGAATCACATTGAAATGCCAAGCAATCCTCGGGTTAGCTGAAAATCGGTGTTTCCTTTGCTGTGTAGCTTCGGGGTATACTGGCGCGAAGCTACCTCTATGATGCATCGGAGCATTGCTTCCACCTGACAAGTAGCAATATCCATATCCTCACCATATTTTTCCAGTGTATTCGCATCGGTACTCACCTGAATCAGCGGAACCAACGGATGTGATTGCAGCGGGGCCCCTACGACATGTACGAGCGCGAGCTGAATCCCCGTGGCGGCCAAGCCTGTCAACGTTTCTGTCGGCTGTTCAGTAGGCATTTCCATGATGTGAAGTCCGTCGCCATTCGATATGGGCACGCCAGTTTTGCCTGTTCCGACACGTTGTCCATAAGCTAATGTGTTTTGCAGCAACTCATTTTTTAAACGCTGCTTTATGATAAACGTTGCATTAGCGGGTATGACAACCGTTCCTCCGGCGCCAATGATAACATCCACCAATTCAAGCAAACCTTGTCTAACATCTTCGGTTACCGTTCCGGTTGACATCACCCCGATAGCGAGTTCGTTCACCCCAACATCAATAATTTGTGGGGTTAGCTTCGGCGCAAGCACGTTGCTGAACCAATTTTGCACTTTCGCGATTACAGCGTCAATCCCTCCATCGGATTGCACACTTGCCCACCCGTAATGTTCTGGTACGATACCAAGTTTCTGAATCTCATGCCGCACATGGTGATTGTGAGTCTTTTCACACCCGTGCTCGAGGAGCAGTGCGGAGGCGACTGAGGGATGGGTAAGGTGCCCAATCATCGTGCGGGTATAAATTTCTTCCGAGCGGCCGCTTGATACGCCACATCCCTCTGTGTGCGGAAGTGCCACGAATTGAGAGATGCCGTTTTCTCGTCCGATGCGCTGTTGGTTGCAGCGGTGTGCAATCATCTGGGCAATTTGCCCGGAGCAAAGACTCGTGGGAAAAATTAACCCGAATTGATTGCTCTGATATCCATATTGCGTCTGAAAGGCGCGAAAAGTCGGGGCTTTAGATTCTGAACGTTCGGGTGCGTCATCCGGTTTGAATGTAGTGAAAACCTCGCGAGGGAGTGGTTTTCCCGGCTTTAGTTCGGATTCAGCGAGTGCGCCGTTCAAATCGTTGGGGCCTGTCTGCTTCCAATCTCGCCAGAGTGAGACTTGGGAGTGCCCTGCTTTTTCCCCGACAGAGCGCGTTCCGGATGCAACATCTACGGTGAGGTTGAGCATCTCTTCACCAAGTTCCTCCATGGGTGTACCATCAAGATATGCCCCAGCGTTCACATCCATATCGTTAGCCAGCATCTCGTACCGGCCGCTCGTCGTAACAATTTTAAGCGTCGGCACGAAGGGAAAATTAGTAATCGAACCGTTTCCGGTTACAAAGAAAATCATGTTGGAACCGGATGCTACCTGTCCTGCGATGCTCTCTAAGTCATTTCCGGGGCTATCCATGAAATAGTATCCGGGCTTTTGCATCAATTCACTATAATTGATGACATAGTCAAGGCAGACATCAGGATGCCGTTTCATCGCGGCCCCAATCGATTTAATAGCAATGTTATAGAGCCCGCGGAAATTGTTACCGCCTGATGGATTGGCTTCCGCGGAATGTCCATGCCATCCTGCGCGCTCCTTAAAAGCTTCAACGGTATCCAGAAATTTCCGCGCTGTAGACAGATTTCGTATATTCTGTAGCACGTAAGCCTCGGCGCCGATAAGCTCATCAGTCTCTGCCAGGTTCGCGCAACCGCCGTAACGGATTATCTCTTTGGCGACGTAAGCGGCAAGCGGATTTCCGGAGACGCCGGAGAATGCGTCGGAGCCACCGCACTGCAGCGCAATTTTGATATTTTCCAAAGATTGTTGAGTCCGTTGTACAGCGTTAACACCGTCCAGCCACCCATTCAGAATCTCGCTACCGCGTCGCAAACTCTCCTCAAACCCGCGCTTTATCTGAAAAAAGTGGTGGCGGACATCAGGGGTGGCGTAGCCTTGCTGTGTCATATAACTCCCCAGCATTTGATTGGTAACGGCTTCTGTCCCATAATCCACAAGCAGTATGGCGCCGACATTCGGATGGACTGTGAAACCGGCGAGGGTTCGGAGCAACATCTTTACATTATTCGGTGTTTTACGCTCACCTCCCTCAGTATGCGTCACAGGAACGACACCGTCTACATTGGGATACATCTTGGCCACATCTACGAATTGACTCGTCAGTCGCCGAACAAAACTAGCTGTGCGTGCCGTTGTCCCCATCACGACAATGTAGTTTCTTGTGCCTACCCCCCGGTGCCCCGGCCGTCGGTACCCAAGAAAACATCTGTCCTGTTGATACCGCGTAACCTGTTCGCCAGGAGAGAATTCTCTCTCCTTGAGTACATAAGGGAGCATCATATCGCTGAAATTTGGCGTTTCCGGCATCTTAAAATTCAGATTCCGAATCGATAATGAATCTATCATCTTCTGATTGCAGACGTAATCGCCGGGTGCAATCGGCTGGGAAGCAACCCCAAACGGCAATCCCCAGGATAACAGTGGTGCGCCCACTGCAATCGATTGGGTAGCAAACCGGTGTCCCTCTAAAACGGTATGCGATAGACGAAATCGCGTGCGATTGTAACGAACCTCCGTGCCTACCTCCACCCTTTTGGCGGCAATAGCGACGTTATCTGTGGGAGCTGGCAGCCGTGCGACGGCGCTAAAATCAGATGAAGCAGCAACAGGTTGCCCGGCGCCGCCGTCCTCATCGCTAATTCGTTTTAAACCTGTAGCTTGTAACCCCATACTAGAACCCTCCTACAAAAGGCTATTGCCTTAGGTAAAAAAAACAGGATACCAGAAACTAATGTCGGTAGATGCTTACCTCAATGGCGTCCTGTTTCACCCATGGCAAGTTAATGTCAAACCAGTGGGTTTGACATTCGTAACGTGAACGGACATGCGTAAGGTAGTCAGCCATCTGCTCTGCCCCAATGCCGACGTTGTCAGCTACCACCGTGGCTGGATTGGTTAAGCGAGATTCAATCGCTTGAAAACAGGGAAAATAGTTATTGAAATTGTTATCAAGTAGCAAAAAATCGACGGGTTCTTGGATATTTTTCAGTACCTTCTGAGCGTCCCCAAGACGTGAATCCACAAGGTTCGCTACCCCTGCGCGTTCAAAATTGGAGCGTGCGCGTCGAGCGCGAGCGGCATCTATCTCAACCGTTATCAAACGGCCGGTGCCGAGTGCTTTTAGCCCCTGTAATACCCAGAGTCCGGAATAGCCGATAGCCGTCCCACACTCCACAATCAGTGCCGGGCGCGCCTTTTGAACACAGTCTAGGAGAAATCTCGCTTTCTCCTGTCCCAGCATCGGGATGCGTTCTTCCGTACATTGTGTTTCGACATCTTCCAAAATGCTCAATAAGGGTTGATTCGTTTCGTCCTTAACTTGCTTAGACATCTGTACCTCCAATTCCGAAGTGTCATTCAATTTTCGACATTTTCATAGATTTACCGAGAAGGGCGAGTTTTAGTCAATGCGAGAATTCAAGAGAAGAACCGTCATACCGGAGTGTCTTATGATATAGGCGTCGTTCTTCACGGAGAACGAACAAGTTCTATAAATTCCGTCAAGAATTTGATATTTTCAAAAATATATGGTAAATTCTTAATATTTGCGCCCGATGCGAAACACCAAACGTCTTAACATAGGCTTGCAAGTTCGGTTCTTTTTTGCCTATCGACATACCTTATCATACACAATAACCGTTTCGAGTTCAAGGGGTGAGAAGGTAAATCCGGTGATAAAAAATGAACCAAATCGGTACTTAGGTGTATATGATAAATAAGTCCGTCCGGAGGAACCCGATGCCTGAGTTAGACGATGAATTAATGGAGCGTTTCCAAAAAGGCGACGAAACCGCCTTCACGCTATTGGTGCGTCGACATCAACAGCCACTGGTTAATTTTATCGCACAGTTCCTCGGGGATAAAGGGATTGCGGAGGATCTGTCTCAGGAGACGTTCATTCGCATTTTTAAAGCGACCCCACGCTATAAAATAGGGCGCGCGCAATTCAAAACGTGGATGTACCATATTGCCTCAAATCTGTGCAAAAATGAGATTCGGAATCGGGGGCGCCGCAGCCGCTATTGGGTAGATAATACGATAACCACTGGAGACGCAGGGGATGCTGAGATGGATAGGGAAAATGTGATAGCAAGCGCACCCGCGGACGTGTCCTATCAACCAGAGATTCAATTTGAACGCAAAGAACTGCGTAACGCTGTCCGAAAAGCCATCGCAGAGCTCCCCGAGCAATACAGACTTCCACTTGTACTCCGGGACCTTCAAGGCCTGAGTTACAATGAAATTAGCAAAATACTTGAACTCCGGAGTGGCACAACTAAATCTCGCATCAATCGCGCCCGGCTGATGCTGAAGGATAAATTAAAACTTTTTATGGAGCCATTATGAACTGCTTACAGGCTGAAGAACTCTTCTCTGCACATTTTGAAGATGAACTCAATTATCAAACGCTAAAAAATTTGGAATCCCACCTCACCGAATGCGAGAGGTGCGAGCATGAGTACATCCTGTTTGAAAAATCTGTTAAAGCAGTACAGCAAATGCCGCAGGTTAGCCCATCACCACAATTTGGACACGTACTGCAACAACGGATATCAAACGACGAAGAGTTGCCGGCTAATCATCTAATCCAAACATTTTCGTTCTGGAAACGACTGCTATCCGTATGTAGGCGCCCCCGGTGGGCAGTCAGTGGCATCCTGTTGTTAGTTATTGCTGTAGCGGGGAGTTACCTTTATCAAGAGAATCTCTTTAATAGAAAGCAAAACCCCGAAATGGTGGGCAGTAACAGAACTCGTGAAAATCCAAAACAGTCGATTCAGCTACCGGTTCCACACGGCTTTAACGGAACTGGCATCTCAAGCCCTATCTCAACACAACCGATGCAACAGCGCTACATTTTAAAGCGCGTGAGTTACGTCAATGCCCCGACTCAAGGCGGATTGTAATTTGTTTATTTAATATTGCAGCTGTTCACCGAGCCGCTTTTCAGAGAAAATCTATAGAGACGTTAAAAGGGACATACCGATGTATTATACTGCAATAACACAACAATTAGCGAGTGTTTTCCCGAAAGGATATCACTCTTGCAAAGGCGATAGAAAAAGCACACGGAATCTACTTTTCCATAAGCATTGTAAATTCAAACAGGAACTGTGGTTCACTGTACTAGTGAGTCTGCTCTTGTTGGCAGTCTCGTCATGTATGGCACAAGAAAATGTCCTACAGTTACTGGAAAAAGAATTTCAGAAAGTTGTCGCTTCAACTCGTCCCACAGTTGTCAAAGTTGTTGCGACACAACGTGCACAGATACAATTGCAACCGACGGAAAAAAAGATGTTTGTTAACCGCCAGAATATTGGGTCCGGCATTATCATCGACACCGCTGGGCACATTGTAACAACCACTTTTGATGCAGATGTAAAAAAAATCGAGGTAATCTTCAACAATGGCAAGTCCTCGCCGGCAAAATTGATAGGCGAAGATAGCTTAACTGACATTGCTGTGTTTCACGTCGAGACAGATTACAGTGAGCCTGTTGCGCGGATGCGCCCCGGAGATTCATCTAAAATTAATGCTGGTTCCTGGATTGTTACGGTTGGCAATTCTTATGGGAATAGCCCAATTATCTCTTTTGGCATTGTGAGCGGTTGGGATACCTTGCCGAAGCAGCTCTGTACGGATGTCATTAAGATTAATGCCCCGGTTACACCCGGCAATAGCGGCGGGGCAGTTGTGAACACTACCGGTGAAGTTGTTGGAATGATACTCGCAGTCCTCACAGAATCCACCCCGTGGAATTTCTACACAGACTTACCGAAAGTAACGGAGTTCGAATTTTTCTCTTCATCGCAAGGGTGGGGGAATCAAGACATCACATTCGCCATTCCGATTGAGACCGTCCTAACAGTTGCAAAGGAAATTATAGCACATGGTAAGGTTCGGCGCGGCTGGCTCGGGGTTGACATTAAGAACAGCGAGTCAGGCGTACATGTCACGAAAGTCCATCAAAACAGTCCGGCACACAAGATTGGCCTTTTACCGAGAGACATTATTCTTGAGTTTGACAGCACTCCGGTGAAAAGCTATCCGGAACTGCTGCGATGTGTGAGCAGAAACCTGCCGAAGGCACAGATAAACCTCAAAATCTCCCGGAATGGGCACGAACGAAATTACGTTGTAACTTTGGGCGCGCGCTAATTTTTCGTCTCTATTTACGCGCTTGCGTAGAGAGCAGCTTCTTTCCCTTTGGTGTAAACCGCTTATCGCTTGTCTCAGGATAGTAGCTTGTGTCAAGAAAATTAAAAAAAGAAAAAAAATAAAACGAACCAGCAAGTATCCAATTGTTTGAATCTAGCTTTGGAGCACCTTGCTATCTCCGCCCAAAGGTTCCTATTCACGAAATGGATACACATCTAATGCGCGCTGCCACTTTTTGAGTTGCGTTACGCGTTGTGCAGCGTCAGTCGGAATTTTAAGCGGCCTGCCGCGAGTATCAAGGAGCAACCCCACAACACCGCCTCTCACTTTATCTTCAATCGCGTGGCCGCGGCTTGCCCCGATGTCAAACTGGCGCTCCGGTTGGAGTTTCACTGTCGCTGTCTCTCCTGGTGCGAGTAGATAAAGCCGGAGTTCCCCAAACGCGATTTCTTCGGTGAGTGGCGCCTTACCCTCAACGTCAAGTTGCATAGAAATACATGGTTCTCCCTGCTTTCCATCACCGACTGGGGCAATACAGGTGCCTAAATGAACCAAGCAATCGCGTTCAAAAACCTGTGTAGCGGCTTCTACATTGACTTGCGAGAGTACACCGAGTTGCGGCATCATGAAGATACTATCCACAACGAGGTGCGTGACTCCCTCTGGTTGGAAGGCGTCTATCATCATCAACATCGCTTGCTGTCGACGCGGCGCGTGAGAGAGCACGCCACCGCTGCCTACCACCATGTCCAAACTCATCATATTGACAAGTGTCTGCCCGCTTTCAGTCTGAGCAAATGCCTCAGAAATTGTACGCTGCTGCTGAACGCCGCGCAATTCAACAGCGAGTTGTTTATGCTGTTCAAAAGCTAATCGTAGTGCTTCGCGCGCAATCGCTTGTTCAAGTATCAACTCTTCAAGTGTCTGTGGAATGGTTGTCGGGCGAATCATCTTGTTCTTCACCCGATTGCGCAGTTCACTCACCGCAATGTCAAAAGGCACCCATCGTAAAACGTTGTCCAACCCCGTCTCAGCAAGTACATTAGAAACACTATAACTCATTCCGAGGTTCGCACTCACCGTTCGATTGAAAATAGGGGCCGCTTCTCGATTTTTGAACACTGAAAAGACATCTGTCGTCGCCCCGCCAATATCTACACCGAGCACCTCAATATCCTGCTGTGATGCGACAGTCTGAATAATCTCGGCGACAGCTCCCGGTGTCGGCATAATCGGTGCATCCGTCCATCCGATGAGTTTCTTATACCCCGGTGCATGAGCCATGACATGTTCAAGGAATTGTTCCTGAATCTTAAGACGAGTCGGCATCAATTCTTCACGTTCCAAAACCGGGCGAAGGTTATCTACCATCTCCAAAGACATGACATCTTCCAAACATTCCTTGATGAGTTTACACGCGTCTTTATTGCCCGCATAGATAAGTGGAAGTTCATAAGCAATACCTAACCGGGGCTGGGGGCGTGCAGCGGCGATGATTTCTGCCAATTCAACCACATGTGATGTCGTTCCACCATCAACCCCACCAGAGAGCAGTAGCATATCCGGTCGCAGATATCGAATCCGTTCAATTTTTTCATGCGGAAGCCGTTTATCGTTAGACGCGATGACATCCATTACAATCGCTCCTGCGCCGAGTGCGGCGCGTTCGGCGCTCTCCGCAGTGAGGTTCCTGACAACGCCTGCCACCATCATCTGTAGTCCACCGCCTGCGCTACTCGTTGAAATGTAAACATCTACGCCTTCGTCGCCATGTTGTGGTTTCAGGATAAAGCCGTCTCTCAGCAATTTTCGTCCAGCGAGTTCTTCGACTTCTGTGATAGCGTTAATCACACCGGCTGTGACATCTTCAACGGGCGCTTCAACCGTTGTGGGTGCTTCCCCGCGCACAACAAGATGATATTCATCTCCGCGTTTCTCAATCAGAATTGCCTTCGTTGTCGTACTTCCACAATCCGTTGCGAGAATCGAACGGAATTGCGATTCTCGATTGTGTGGAATCTTCTGTCCTGATGTCGTCGTCTGCGCGTTTGCCATTTCCTTTTCTATCCCTTCCAGCATATCCTTTATCCGTCGTGTTTCTAATACCCCAAACCGCGAAGATATTCACGGTTGATTGACATGCGCTCAACATCGGAGCGCGATTCAACCTGCCCCGGGCACGCCGTCACCCATCTATCATAGCCGAGTTTTTCCAAAGTAGATATAATTCCGGGAAAATCCATGACGGTGCCTCCCCCGACATCCACCCACTCCACATCATACGGGGTACCATTCCCACCAGTGGCACTACAATAATCCTGCAGGTGCACGTAGACGAGCGCCTCGTTGTAACGGCGAATGGATTCAATCGGATTGAAGCCCCAGAGTGCAGAATGCGAGACGTCAATGCACAGTTTGCATTTCCGGAGTAGACTCATATATTTCGCCCAGTCGTTAATAGAATCAATCGTCGTATTGGTATGAATATGATAACAGACATCCAAATCGTATTGTGCGGCGTACGCTGCCCACTCTTCGGAGACGTCGGCGAGCGCCGCGATATCAGAATGCTCGACGGCGCGGCCCTCCGGTTTTGCGGCGCCCATGAACATGAAACAGTCTGCCTCAACTTCTGCGGCGAAATCAATGCGCCGTTTATTCAGTTCCATTTCCGCCCAGTCTTTGTGAATGGGCAACCCACGGGCAGTAACAGCCGCAATCGGCAAACCGACATTATCGCACAATTGTCGGATGCGTTGCGGTGTTCCCACCCAATCTAACGATTGCCGCATCTCCCAACCGTCCCAACCGGCTTCCTTTAACTGCGTCAGCAATTTCTCAAAGTCCGGCGTTGTCCAGCGTAACGTACTATATCCAAACTTGAAACCCATTGCGTATCCTCCTTCTTAGACAAGGCTTACCGAAAGTTGCTAGCGGCACTTTTTTCGCGCCACTTTCGCCAAAAACATTCAAATAACTGATGCACCCTCGCCTGTTAATTCCCACAATCAAACCTATTATAACACAATTTCAGATAAATTACTTGCGATAAACACCCGATTTCTGATAAACTATACTGATAGAATTAACGGACTTTTCTATAAACCCCTATTTTTTTCAGGAGAAACTATGGATACAGTAAAACTCGGTTTTATCGGGACAGGCGGTATGGCGAGTGCGCACATGCGTAACCTTAAGGATAACTTTGATGACGTTGAATTTACAGCCATGTGCGACATCTCCGAAGAACGCGCGAAGCAACGTGCTGAAGAATTCGGAGGTAATGCTTACGCCGACTATCGCGTTATGTACGACAAAGAAGATTTAGACGCGGTTTACATCTGCACACCTCCGTTCGCACACGGTGAACAAGAACGTATCGCATGCGAAAAAGGCATTGCGATGTTTATTGAAAAACCGATCCATTCCGAACTGGAACCCGCAATTATCATCAATGACGCTATTGAACAGGCTGGTGTTATCACCAGTGTCGGTTACCACTGGCGTTACGGCGGCAATGCCCAGAATGCAAAGGCGATGCTTGAAGAGCAGCCGCAAATCCTCGGCGCGCTCGGCTACTGGATGGGCGGTTTGCCAGGTACCCCGTGGTGGCGTGTCCGGGCACAATCCGGTGGACAACACGTTGAACAGACAACACATATCTTCGATCTCGCCCGTTTTCTTGTCGGTAGCGACGGCAAAACCGTCCACGGTGTTGCAGCAAGTGGAAGCATGACAGATGTCCCAAACTATGATGTAGACGACATCAGTATGGTGAACATTGAATTTGAGAACGGGGCTGTTGCCAACATCGTCTCTGCATGCGCAATGGAAGGATTCGGGCGCGTTCACCTGGAAGTCTTCTGTCGTGGCCTCGTTGTTACCGTCGGTGGCCCCAACAACTTTAACCGCAAAGGGGAAACTCAACCCCTCTCAAATGAAGGGGGGCAAGAACGCGACAGGGTGTTTATTGACGCCGTGAAAAGCGGCGACGGTTCAAAAATCCTATCATCGTATGGTGACGCACTTCAGACACTCCGCATCATGCTTGCTGCGAGTAAGTCTTTCCGGACTGGCAAAGCCGTTGACATCTAAGCAATGACGACAACGATATCGGATGCACTCGCTTCGTGAGATAAAAGTTTGTCAGGGGCAGTCGTTGGCTGTCCCGACAGAAAAAGAGAGAATACATTAATTATGGGAATCAATCAATCAATTTGTTTTGGCGGTTTCAGCCGTGGTGCTGACAATCCAGAAGATGTTATCCGCAAAGCCGCCGAAATCGGCTATAAATCTGTTGAAATGCTCCCCGCAGCGCTCTGGCCCGTCGTTCGGGACAACGGGATGCGCGTCGCGATTATTGTCGGGCACACCTCTTTACCCGATGGATTGAATAAACGCGAAAATCATGACAGAATTGAGGATGAAATCCTTAAAAATATTGACATCGCGGCAGAAAATGATATCCCCGGACTGATATGTTTCTCGGGTAACCGGGAAGGAAAATCAGAAGAAGAGGGACGGGATAACACCATAGAAGGACTATCGCGCGTTACAAAGGCTGCCGAGGAGAAAGGGATTAATCTCTGCATTGAACTTCTCAACAGCAAAGTCAACCATCCAGACTATCAGTGTGATAAGACAGACTGGGGCGTTGAAGTGTGCAAAGGGGTTGGCTCAGAACGAGCGCAGCTGCTCTACGACATCTACCACATGCAGATTATGGAAGGCGATCTCATACGTAATATCACCGATTACATTGACTACATCGGCCATTTTCATACAGCGGGCAACCCCGGCCGCCGTGACTTGGACGACGAGCAGGAAATCTACTATCCCGCAGTCATGCGCGCGATTGCGAAAACCGGGTACAACCTCTACGTCGGACATGAATTCGGACCGAAAAGTGACCCAATTGCCGCGATGCAAGCCGCTTTTGATGTCTGTAACGTCTAAAACGAACCCGTTGACGGCTTAACCCTAAAATAGGGGTGGCGCCCATGTTCACCCCTATTCCTTTAAGTATCTCTATATTTTTTTCGGTTCTCAAACTAAGCTTTAAATGAAGCCGTGACTCTCGGAATGCTTTCCTCGCATGCAAACCGCTCAATGCTAGAAGCACCAACAAACCCGACGGTATCCGTTCTCTCATTGATAAATGCTGCTTCAGGTGCCTTTGAGATGGGCCCGCCGTGCGCGAGGCAAATCACATCAGGGTTGCAGGTTTTTGCTGCATCACAGATTTCTTGTACGCTGACGGCTGCGTCCTCAAGCGTGAAAGCGGTTTCCGCCCCAATGGTACCGCCTACCGTCGTGCCCATGTGTGCGATAATGACATCTGCGCCCACCGATGCCATACTTTCCGCCTCCGCCGGATTAAACACATAGACAATCGTGAAAAGCTCCATGTCACGCGCGATGCCTATCATCTCGACCTCTTTATAGAAACCCATTCCTGTCTCCTCAAGCGTTCGCCGGAATGTGCCATCGATGACACCGACTGTGGGGAAATTGTTGACACCGTCAAAACCGACATCGCGCACCCGCTTGAGAAAGTTACTCATTCGCCTGGTAGGATCCGTGCCGTTTACCCCCGCAATCACAGGTGTCTCTTCGACAACCGGCAGCACTTCACGCTCCCCCATCTCCATGACAATGGCATTTGCATCACCGTAAGCCAAAAGTCCGGCGCAAGAACCGAAACCGGACATTCGATAACGTCCAGAGTTATAAATAATGATGATGTCCGCCCCTCCCTGTTCAGCAAATTTGGCTGTAATGCCTGTTCCCGCGCCAACAGCTAAGAGCGGTTTCGCAGCATCCAATTCTGTTTGAAGGCGGTTTAAGACATGGGTTCTGGTATAATCTGGCATCATTCCTCCTTAGGACATAGCCTGCAAGCCCTTAGTGTAAACTTCGTTTTTTGTCAATTTGCTGTCGCATGACAAGCAATTTGCTGTCGCATGACAAGCAATTTGCTGTCGCATGACAAGCAATTTGCTGTCGCATGACAAGCAATTTGCTGTCGCATGACAAGCAATTTGCTGTCGCATGACAAGCAATTTGCTGTCGCATGACAAGCAATTTGCTGTCGCATGACAAGCAATTTGCTGTCGCATGACAAGCAATTTGCTGTCGCATGACAAGCAAAATTTATACCAGATTTCCCGAAAAAAATCCAGTTTAAAATCTTGACATTTTGGTGCCCGTGTGCTAAAATAATTTCGTTTAAATGGCCTGCCTCTCCAAGGAATACAAATTTTTGTATGGTGCTCACATACGGTTGTCTTGGCGGAAACGTTCAGACTTTCAAATTCGCCAGGGATTTATTGTTCTATTCGATAAATCCGTGTGGTTAACGGCAAAAGGAGACTTCAATATGCAAATGGCCACCGCTGCTCTGGTGGAGATGGGCACAAAGTGCTTCAAGCCAGGTTAGCCTTACCGCCTTAAGAGACGAAAAAAGGAAGGAACATGAAACAATATAGGACGGATCAGATCCGGAACATTGCAATTATTGCGCATTCAAGCGCAGGTAAGACATCCCTCGTTGAAGCGATGCTTTACAACGGTGGCGCCATTGAACGTATGGGCACCGTAGACAGCGGGAATTCCGTAGGCGACTATGCCACTGACGAGATAAAACGGAAAACCACTATTAATTGTTCTGTATGTATTGCCGAGTGGCAAGGGCAGAAATTAAATTTGATTGATACCCCCGGGGCGGAGGATTTTTATGGAGAACTCTATAGTGTCCTACGCGTCGTTGATGCAGTTATCGTTGTTGTCGATGCAACAACCGGTGTTGAAGGGGGAACGGAAAAGGTTTGGGAAGCAGCCGATAAATATAATCTACCCCGGCTAATCTTTATCAATAAAATGGATAAAGAGAACGCCAGTTTTGAAAACGCAGTCGCAAGTATTGAGGAGACCCTTGAAACCCGGGCAATCGCAATTCAGAGTCCCATTGGAAAAGAAGCAGAATTTTCTGGCATCGTTGATTTCGTTCAAATGTGTGCCTTTACGCAACCCAATGGGAACGAACGTTGCCGGGAAACGGAGATTCCCAGGGAATTAGCCGGACACGCTGAGGAAACGCGAGAAGCACTTGTTGAAGTTGCTGCTGAAAGTGATGACGTGCTGATTGAAAAATTTTTTGAGGGCGAGCTCTCCGATGAGGAAATTCAGGACGGCTTGAAAATAGGGATTTCCGCGAATCAATTTGTCCCAGTGCTCTGCGGCTCCGCATTGAACAATATCGGTGTACAGCAGGTAATGGATACCCTGCTGAGCTGCTTCCCATCCGCTGCGGATGCCGGGGCCGTTATCAGTGTTGACGATGAAGAAAATAGGCGTGAGCCCACCCCCGATGCCTCGATGAGCGCAGTCATTTTCAAAACCATCGCGGATGCGTTTGCTGGGCAGCTGAGCTTCTTCCGGGTTTACTCCGGCGTTCTTAAAAGCGATTCCCAGGTGAATAATCCAAACCGTCGACAGGTTGAACGTCTCGGGAAAACAGCGTTCATGAACGGAAAGAACGCGATAAGTACCTCACAAATTGAAGCGGGAGATATTGGAGCGCTGACGAAACTCTCTGTAACGCAAACCGGCGACACGCTCTGTGATAGAGATGCAGAAATTCAACTCCCCGGTATAGATTTTCCCAGCTCGGTTATCTCTTACGCCATCCGTTCAACGCGGGAAGGTGATGACGAAAAATTGATGAACGCGCTGAACCGGATGTCAGAAGAAGACCCGGCTTTCAAAATTGAGCGTAATGAGATGACAAAGCAGCTACTCATCTCAGGGCTCGGAGATCTTCACATTACCGTCAATCGCGAGCGGATAGCAGATAAATTTGGCGTGGAAACCGCTGTCACCCCGCCGAAAGTACCATACCGTGAAACGATTCGACGGAGCGTTCGGAGCATCCAAGGGAGACATAAACGCCAATCCGGCGGAAGAGGACAGTTTGGGGATGTCTGGATTAACCTCGCGCCGATACAGCGTGGTGAAGGTTTTGAGTTTGTTAACAATATTGTCGGCGGAGCGATTCCGAGAAACTATATCCCGGCCGTCGAAAAAGGCATTCGGGATAGGATGGAACGCGGATTAATCGCCGGGTATCCAATCGTTGATATCCAAATCGATCTCTACGACGGAAAATACCATGCAGTTGATTCATCCGATATGGCCTTCCAAATCGCCGGCTCAATGGCTTTTGCTGCAGCCGCTGAACAAGCCAATCCCGGGCTGCTTGAACCGATTATGAATGTCACAATCACCGTACCTGAACAGTTCATGGGTAGTATCATCGGTGACATCAACGGACGGCGTGGGCAGGTAATGGGGGTTGAACAGGTTGGCAAACGTCAAGTGATTCAAGCCACTGTCCCGCTTGCAGAAATGCTTCGTTACTCAATCGATCTGAAGTCAATGACGAGTGCGCGCGGCAGCTTCATTATGGAATTCGCGCATTACGAGGTGGTTCCAGATGATGTTGCGCAAAAAGTTATCGCCTCTGCAACAGCGGAAGCGGAAGCGGAAGAATAGCGCTGAACTCAATTGCTAAAAAAGGCAGGGCAGATGCCCTGCCTAACACGGTTGAGAAAAGTCCTGACACGGTTGACAAAAGTCCTTGAATTTTCCGGGGATTCACCATTTTCCAATTCAACAGAATTCGGCCCGGAGTAACATCCGCATTGTAAAAATCTACTATCCATCAAGATGGAAGATTGCCATCTTGGTTTCTGTCATCTCTTCAACCGCGTATTTGGGTCCCTCTTTTCCCATCCCACTCTCTTTGAGCCCGCCATACGGCATCAAATCGGCCCGCCATTGCGTTCCCCAATTCACCATGAGGTTCCCGGATTCAACCTCCCTGACGAACTTCATTGCCCAGTCTACATTTTGCGTGAAAATGGCTGCGCTCAAGCCGTAGTTAGTATCGTTTGCGAGTGCGATTGCGTCATCAATATCATTCACACGCGTTACACCGACAGCTGGCCCAAATATCTCGTCGCAAGAGATTTTCATCTCCGGCTTGACGTTAGCGAGGATAGCGGGTGTGACAAACTGTTCTTGTTTTTCGCCGCCAGTGAGGAGTTCGGCCCCGTCCGCGACAGCTTCCTGTATCCATTCGGTTACACGTGCGGCATCCCCGTCTCGAATCATTGGCCCCATGCGAACACCGGCTTCCAACGGGTTGCCGATGCCAATCTGCGCCACCTCTGCTTGGAATGCGTCTAAGAAATCCGCGTATATTTTCTCGTGTGCGATGACACGTTGTGTTGAAATGCAAACCTGCCCTGCGTTAGAGTACCCGGATGCTGCTGCTGCGCGCGCAACCTTTTCCGGTTCTGCATCTGGCATGACGATGAGCGGTGAGTTGGAGCCAAGCTCCATTGTAACACGCTTCAACCCGGCGACGTGACAGATATGTTCACCGACATCGCGGCTCCCGGTAAAGGTAATTTTCCGAACCCGCTTGTCGGCACAGAGTGCATCGCCGATGTCGCTGCCGGGGCCGGTTAGACACTGAATCGCTTCCGGAGGTGTCCCGGCTTCTAGAAACAGTTCTACCAATTTTAAAGCGGAAAGGGGTGTATCGGTTGCCGGTTTGATGATAATTGCGTTTCCCCCCGCAATGGCCGGTCCTGCTTTGTGGCAAACGAGATGGAGTGGGAAGTTGAAGGGGCTAATTCCGACAACAATACCGCACGGAACGCGCACCGTAAAGCCGATTCTCCCTTTAACGCCGGGCGCACCTTCAAGCGGAATCGCTTCCCCAGTCACCCGTTTCGCCTCTTCAGCGGAAAGCGCGATAATCTCCGCTGCGCGAGTCGCTTCAACCGTTGCCTCGGCTAAAATCTTACCCTCTTCACGGGTGATGACATTCGCAAGTTCAGCTGAACGTTCCAGCATCAAATCGGCAACTTTCCGCAAGATTTCGTAACGTTCATAGCCGGTTAAGCCTGCCATGATTTTGGCACCACGTTCCGCAGTCTGAAGTGCTGTTTCAACGTCACCCGCCTCCCCTTTTGGCACAGTATCCACCACTGAACCATCAAAAGGACTGAGCACCTCAATTTTGTTGGATTTGTCAATCCATTCCCCACCTACGTGCATTCGCATAATCTATTTTCCTCCATCCATTCTGTAAAGCTTTAACGTTGTGCTTTCAGCACAGCCCAAGCTGTCGTCGCTTTTCCCTTTGCGTCGACGCCGGCGTAACCTGCTAATCCGTTATCCATAACATCGTTAACTTCATCTTCGGAGAGTACCTCTGTGAAAAATCCTACCTCGTCAAACAGCCCTGTCGCTGCAACGTTTCCAGGGCGCGCCCCAATCCAGATAGGGCTTTCACTCGTATCAAGCGTCCCGCCAGTCGGTTTTTCCGCTTCCAGCTTGCCATCAACGAACATCTGAACATTTTTACCGTCGTAGAGCTTGGCAATGTGATGCCATTCGCCATCCGCGATAACGGTTTTGCCATCAATACGCCCGACTTCCCCGTTCACATGCCACATAAAGACCGGATAGTCGGCATCATGAACCCAAATATCAAGGTGACGAACATTTTCAGGTTCGGGCCAGACATCACCGTTTCGCCAGACAATGTACTGCCATGAAGCTGCTTCCAGTTTTGTCCATGCCACGAACGTATAAGGCTCCGAATTGAAAACGTCGTCGTGTTCTATCCAGACATAACTATCGCCTTTCCCCGGAAATTCTAAAGCTCTTCCAAATTTGCCATCAGCTACCCATTTCAGTTCTCCTTTGATTTCACCGTCATGTCCACTGACAATGTCCTTGGCAACCTTTCCGCTATTTTCTTCAAACAGCCATGCGCTAGCCAATCCGAGTTTCGCCGCATGTACAGAGATACAGGTACTTATAGCAAAAATGAGGAGACTCAAAAACGCTATTTTCATCAAAATCCTCCTTTTCAGCGCTCTCTCTTTTCAGCGCTCTCTTTAGATGCGACAATTGTCGAGTGCATCCAAATCCAATTCAACCCCTAACCCCGCTCTCATCGGCACCGGCGCGTATCCATCAACAAGCGGAATTGTTGATGGGGTAACCAGGTCAAACGCCCGTAAGGCATTCAAGGTAATCGCGGGCATGGTTGCATTTGGCATCACAGCGGCAAGGTGCATGACGTAACTGGTTGTTATCCCGAGGCCAACAATTTGTATCCAAACAGGCAAATGGGCAGCATCAGAAATGCTTGCTTCCTTTTTTGCATTCGCGGTGCGCGAATCCGGATAAGCAATAATAAAGGAATCGTTCATTTTGGCACGAATCGCTTCAACCGGGTCAGGATTGCCGAAGTGAATCGTAATCGGCATGTCACAATTCCTTTTAATCTCTTGGTAACCGGCGATATCTGATTGCGGTATCGGCGTTTCAAACGATTCTATGTTGTAATCCCGAAGGTGCCTCTCGATTTCAAGGGTACGTTCGGGCGTTTCAAAGGAGTCATTTGCATCTACACGGAGCTGATAATCCGCGGGGACTGCCTCTGTAATTGCTGCAACTTGCTCGCTAACATCAAACCAGGGGCGCGCCTTAATTTTGTGGAGGCGATAACCGAGCGCGTAAGCATGTTTTGCCTCCGCTGCCCACTCATCAGGCGCCATGTCAATGCACCAGTATCCAAACGGTGTTTTGTCGTGAACCTTCTCGCCTAAGAGCCGATGAACTGGAAGATCAAGCGCCTTTCCCATAATATCATAGAATGCTTGAGAGAGTGGGGTAGGTGCCCATCCATTCATAAACTCAAACGGATTTCTGCCGATGTACTGTTGAATAATCTCATCAGCAATATGTGGCCCATCGCCTATCCCGGTTAGCCCTTCGTCGGTAAGAACTTGATAAACGTAGTCAATCTGGTAAAGATTTCGCTTCGTCATCAATTCAGAGATGCCTTCATGATATGGAACGCTGACTTTGCTCACATCAATCTGCTTAATTTTCATAGCGAATCCTCCGATACGGCTGAACCGCCTTATCACATCTCACATTGTGATAAGGATTTGAAACACATTTGCAAATATTAAAAACCTGATTGGATGTGCGTGAGTTTGGGTGACAGGCACCTTTGTCGCGTTCATTTTCGCACCAGAAACGGCACCGCGTCATGAATCCTATTCATCACGCCGAATCCAGCTAACCACGTCTTCAGCCTCGCCGGTGCCACCTTCCAGGCCATCACTGCCAAAGGAAACGATGTCGTATCCATACGAATCATGCACGCCAGGCCGGATGTAGATATACGGATTTCCCCATGGATCCGTAGTAATCGGGATATCAATATAGGGCCCCAGCCAATTTATGGGCAGTGGAGGCGCCTCAGGTTTTTCCCAGAGTGCCTTTAAGCCTTGTTCAGTTGATGGGTAATCGCCGTTATCTTTCGCATATCTATCCAGGGTAATGCCGAGGATTTCAATTTCTTCAGCGGCTTGTGCTTGTAAAGCGCGCCCCGCCTGGCCAAGCAACCGGGGTGCTAATAGAACGGCTGCAATAATTCCGATAGCGATAATAATAACGAGAATCTGGAGCGATGTTAAACCTGCTTGCTTAGAATCAATTGGTTTCACGTATCTGTCTGCCTCCGCGATTTGTAATTGCTGTGAGGAAGTATATCATAATATATCGAATTGTGTCAACTTTTTTCCTATATCAGCTGAGGGCTATGTAGTCTACTACGCTTCCATTTCGTTCTGTCCACTGAACATCCTCAGCAGCAACGTTGATTCCCTATTAACTGTCAAAATGCACTAAAACCCTAAAAACAAATGTTAGATTGGCAAAGCTGCAAAAATATGGTGTACTCCGCAAAGGTGGATTATGAAATTCATTTTATTTTTTTGAATTCTATTTCCCGCTACTGCCGTTGAAGTCATCAAAAACGGCATCTTTAGCAAGAGATTGACATAATACCAACGCGGGGCTTCGTCGCTGATTGCGCCTATTTTCCAAACGACAATTGTCGTAGCGCGCTTGACACAAATTGGTAAACAGCATTATAATAACTAAAATGGACAAAGTTGCTCTGGCGAGGTGGGGACAAAGTGTTTTTATGTTTATGACATGGCCGGGGAATACCATTAATGAGAAACTTCATAACTACCAAAGCGTAGATGCGCTTTGTAGCGTCGATGCTGATTCGTGTATTCCACCTTGATTGGTTACCTTAGCGCTTTAATCGACGAAAACTGATACAACTTTTTTGTTTTAGGAGAATGCCCAAATGGCGAAAACAATTGGCATTGTCGGCACGATGGATACCAAAGCGGTCGAATTTGCGTTCATCAAGGCACAGATAGAATCAAGTGGCACCTCAACGTGCATGATTAATACCGGTATCTTGGGGGAACCAGAACTATTGCCTGACATTTCCGCTGATGATGTTGCACGAAAGGCAGGCTCATCTCTACAAACGTTGCGAGACGAAAGCGACAGGGGCAATAGCGTAGCGATAATGGCACATGGTGCTGCAGCGATTGCCGCGGAAAAACATGCTGCAGGCGAAATTGACGGACTTATATCACTCGGCGGCTCTGCGGGGACAACCATCGGCACCACCGCTATGCAAGCACTGCCTGTCGGTGTGCCGAAACTCATGGTATCTACCCTCGCATCGGGAGATACCAGCCCATATGTCCAATCTAAAGACATCTGCATGATGTATTCCGTAGTGGACATTGCCGGCATCAACCGGCTGTCACGACAGATTCTGGCGAATGCTGCGGGGGCCATCGCCGGAATGGTTAATGCTGAAGTACCGAAAGCGGCCGCAGATAAATCGCTGATTGCAGCCACAATGTTTGGTGTGACAACCCCTTGCGTGACAAAAGCGCGGGAAGTTCTCGAAGCCGCGGGGTATGAGGTACTCGTTTTTCACGCGACTGGGACAGGTGGACAGGCGATGGAAGAACTCATCAGAGGGGGATTCCTAGCGGGGGTGTTAGACGCGACAACGACAGAACTTGCTGACGAATTGGTAGGCGGCATCCTTAGTGCCGGAGTGGAACGGATGGAGGCCGCGGGCAAAGCAGGACTACCACAAGTCATAGCCCCGGGTGCACTCGACATGGTGAATTTTGGCCCACCCCACACCGTGCCGGAGAAATTTAGTCAACGCCAATTCTATCAGCATAATCCGACGGTGACACTGATGCGGACAACAGCCGAAGAGACAGCCGCACTCGGTAAAATTATGGCACGTAAACTCAGTGAGGCACAAGGTCCAACGACAGTTCTCATTCCAGCACAAGGGGTGTCCGCGATTGACAAAACGGAACAACCCTTCAATTCGCCTGAAGCGCGAGCGGCATGGACAGAGAATTTGAAGGCACACATCGGGGACAATGTCACGGTAATTGAGATGGACGCTCACATCAATGATGATGAATTTGCAACAAAACTGGCGGAAACCTTGTTAGCCCAAATCTCCTCTTAATCCTATAAACGTGCTTTTTGGCCTCATGCAAATCAACACGAAAGCGGGATTTTTGTATCCTGCCCGGACGCTTTCTAATTACAATTTTCATCTACAAGATACCATAATTACGAAAACCCAGAATGGAGAACGAACGGATGTCAAAAACTTACAAAACACTAACAGACGCTGACATTACCCATTTCATTGAGAAAGGGCATATTATCCTACGAAACTGCTTTCCCAAAGCGTTAGCAGAAGAGTGGACAGCGTTTGCTTATAAACGGCTCGGTTACGAGCCGGACGATACAAGCACTTGGGAAACGGCCCGCATCCATCTGCCATCTATGAATCGAGTGCCCATTCAGGAGGTGGCACCACATACGTGGGATGCTATCTGTGACTTACTCGGCGGCGAAGAACGGATTGCGAATTCGGGGAGAACTTCGGCACCATCGTGGGGCGATGGCTTTATTATTAACTTTGCGTTAGGGGCAGAAACGCCGTGGCAACCGCCATCACCAGAAGTCGGCGGTTGGCATAAGGATGGCGATTTCTTCCGCCATTTTTTGGATAGCCCAGAACAAGGGCTACTGACGATTGTCGTCTGGACGGATATTCACCCGAAAAGCGGTGGCACGTTTGTAGCATGTGATTCGGTCCAGCACGTCGCACAACGGCTGTACGAACATCCGGAAGGCCTACTGCCAAGCGGGTTTGGCGGGCTCATTGAAAAATGCAAAGATTTTGTCGAAATTACGGGGAAAGCAGGGGATGTTGTGCTACTACATCCGTTTATTTTGCACGCAGCATCGCAGAATCCATCAGGACGAGCACGTTTTATTACAAACCCACCTGTCTCCCTCAAAGAACCCATGAACTTTAACCGTGAGAACGCCGAGGATTTTTCGCCCGTCGAACTGGCAGTATTAAACGGATTGGGGCGCAATCGATTGGACTTCACCCCGACAGCACCGCGTGAAAGATTGGTACCTGAACGCGTGAAACGGCAGCAGAAAATGTTAGAAGAGCAGAAAAAACGAATCGCGATAGCAGAGACAGCATCATAACGTTTTCCCCGTCAAATTTCTTTCAAAAATGTAAAATTGCTTCAAGGAGTATAAATTTCATGAAACTTTTAACCTGCACGAAACAAGCACGCCTACGAATCTCAAGCCAAAACTGGAGACTTTTCTCTTTTTCTAGCCTGATTTTTATTGCGTCGGTGTTCCTTTTCTCACCCGCCCAGAGCACAACCGCGCAAATCGTATACATTCCAGACAGCAGGCTACGCACTGCCCTTAGCAAAAAGGTAGGCGCTCACATCACGCGGGCGAAAATGGCGAGTTTGGAAGAGCTTGACGCATATAATTCAGGAATTCGGAACCTAACAGGACTCGAGTTTGCTACCAATATAACGTCGCTGAACCTTTCCTCTAACGAGATATCAGATGTATCACCACTAAAACAGTTGCGAAAACTGAAATACTTATATCTTAACGATAATGATATATCATATATATCATCTCTCACAGGTATGGTAAACCTGACAAACTTATATCTTCAAAATAACAGGATATCAGATGTGTCACCACTAAAACAGTCGATAAAACTGGAATGGTTATCTCTTGAAAATAACAGGATATCAGATGTGTCACCACTGAGAAATATGGTAAACCTGGAATGGTTAACTCTTCAAAACAACGAGATATCAGATGTATCACCACTAAAACAGTTGCGAAAACTGAAATACTTATATCTTAACGATAATGATATATCATATATATCATCTCTCACAGGTATGGTAAACCTGACAAACTTATATCTTCAAAATAACAGGATATCAGATGTGTCACCACTAAAACAGTCGATAAAACTGGAATGGTTATCTCTTGAAAATAACAGGATATCAGATGTGTCACCACTGAGAAATATGGTAAACCTGGAATGGTTAACTCTTCAAAACAACGAGATATCAGATGTATCACCACTAAAACGGTTGCGAAAACTGAAATACTTATATCTTAACGATAATGATATATCATATATATCATCTCTCACAGGTATGGTAAACCTGACAAACTTATATCTTCAAAATAACAGGATATCAGATGTGTCACCACTAAAACAGTCGATAAAACTGGAATGGTTATCTCTTGAAAATAACAGGATATCAAATGTGTCACCACTGAGAAATATGGTAAACCTGGAATGGTTATCTCTTCAAAACAACGAGATATCAGATGTATCACCACTAAAACGGTTGCGAAAACTGAAATACTTATATCTTGACAATCAGTATGTGGAAAAATAAGTGTTAGAGTTATTTTTTCAAACAGTAAGGATGGCGGGCTAAAAGATTGGCATAGAATTTCTACACGGCGAGTTTCGATTTTATCATGGGATATCTTTATCCCGATGCTGTGCGTCGTAAATCAGGAATTCAATAATTGGCTCTGCTGTCTTTGGTGTTAGGCCAGAGCCCGGTTTTCGCATCATTTTATAGACATATTTCCGCCATTCATCGGGCGCGAAGGATGAATTAATTGGGCGTGCCACGGTATGGCATCTGCTGCATTTGCGGGTAAATACCTCATAAGCTGCCTGCATTTTCTTTGGATATGCAGAAACATCAATAAAGTTGGGCCCTTTATCCGCGTGGAAGGTTTTCGGTGCCGTGGGAGGCGCGCGAAGCGCGTAAATCATGCCGATGCCCACGAGTAGTATGATACCCGATACCGTGCCCCAGACAATTACCCGCTGCATACGTTAGCGAACTCCATTTTTTCAGGCTATCTTAGCCAGTGTTAGCACATTCATGTTAGCAGGCGATATCCTTAACTTTCCGCACAATCGCACCGGCGCTGATGCCGTGGCGTTCCAAAAGTTGCTCAGGTTTACCGGAACGCGGTATGCCTCGAACAGCCAACTTGTGGACGTGAACACCTTCGGCAGCCAGGGCTTCCAAAACAGCATCCCCTAACCCGCCTTCCGGATAATGTTCCTCCACAGTAATTAAGGTATTATTCGTTGCTGCTGCTGCTTTTCGGAGTGCTTCGATATCAATCGGCTTGATGGAATAAATATCTAAGACGCGGATGGCGATACCTTGTGCGCGGAGCAGCTCGTGTGCCTTCAGTGCTTCGTGAAGCGTCACGCCGGAAGCAACAACTGTCACCGTGTCATTTTGGCTTTTACGGAGCACCTTACTGCCTCCAATCGGAAAACAGTCATCGCTGTTGTAAAGAATAGGCGTTTTAGGACGGGATGTCCGGATGTAAACAATTCCTTCATGGGCGGCGGCTTCGGCAACAAGCCGTTCAGCAGCGACAGCATCGCTTGGATACAGCACAACTGCTTCCGGAATCGCCCGGAACATAGCAACGTCTTCTAGTCCCATCTGCGAAGGCCCATCTTCGCCAATCGAGACACCACAGTGGGAGCCGACATATTTAATATTGGCCCGCGAGATGGCTGACATCCTAATTTGATCATACGCCCGCGATAAAAACGCCGCGAACGTTGAGACAAACGGAATCTTGCCACGTTTTGCCAAACCAATTGCGGCACCTACCAAATTTTGTTCGGCGATGAACATCTCAAAATACCGGTTAGGGTATAACATCATAAATTGTTCGGCGTAGGTTGAGTTTTTGGTATCACCATCTAACGCGACAACAGCGGAATTGGCTGCCCCAAGTTTGGCAAGGCCCGTGCCATATCCACCGCGTGTGGCGACTTCTTGATTTGAATGATAGTCGGGTGCCTCACAAGCACTGGGTTGGAAACTGTTGGAACCAGTGGTATTTAAGGGAGATGGCGCTTGAATCTGAATAGTGCCGTGTGATTTTAAGGAACCGAGTTCTCTTAATGCGTCGTCAAGTTCCTCGCCCTTTTCAAGTGCCTTTCCATGCCAATTGTCTGCATTTTCAAGAAATGAAATGCCCTTCCCTTTAAATGTCTTTGCTACCAGCATCGTCGGCTTATCACTTGAGGCTTTTGCTTGTTCAAGCGCCGGCAGGATTTCATCAAAATTGTGCCCATCAATTCCGATAGCGTTCCATCCGAATGCTTCAAACCGGCGGCGGTACGTCTCAATATCAAAGTTGTACATCGTGCGCTGGCTCTGTCCGAGTGCATTGACATCGACAATTCCAATTAAGTTATTGAGTTGATAATGTGATGCTAAAGCGGCAGCTTCCCAAACGCTGCCCTCCGCGGTTTCGCCATCACCCAATAGGACGTAAACGCGATAATCGGAATTGTCCAAATATTTGCCGTTAAGTGCCATGCCGAGCCCAAGTGACAACCCTTGTCCTAATGAACCCGTCGCCACCTCTGCCCATTCAAAACGGGGGGTGGGGTGTCCTTCCAAGATGCTATCAATTTGCCGTAATGTTGTCAAATCCTCAACGGGAATAATACCGATTTCCGCGTATGCGGCGTAAAGCAGGGGGGCAGCGTGCCCCTTTGATAAGATGAACCTATCGTTATTGGCGTTTTGTGCATCCGCTGTATCGTAGCGCATCGCGTGAAAAAAGAGCGCAGCAACAATATCGGCAGAAGAAAGACAGGTTGTGGGGTGCCCGGAACCCGCCGCCGAGGTTGAGACAACAGAATGTATGCGTAAATTATTTGCTTTCTCTATCAGAAAGTCTTTGAGGTTTTCCACAAATTCTCCTTTTTTATTTTATTTGATTCAAATCTTCAAAGAACAACATTTAAATTCTCAGCGAGAGGGTTTTTCCCCATTTTATGATTTCCTTGCTTTCAACGTCTCCAAACGACGCTGCGCCGCTACCACGAGATAGTGTTGGCCTTCTCCTTGCAAAAAAAGCTTAATGAGCGATTCAAGCACTGTAATGGCTTCCGGGAATGCATCGGTTTTCACATACGATTCTGCCTGCCAATACATAGATTTTGCGACGATTTCGTTTGGCGATTTGTTAGTAATATCCTCTTCGCTCTTTATCGCAATCTGAAATTTCTCAATTGCCAACGGATAGTTCTGTTCTTCGTAGTAGGCGTTTACGGCTTCAGCATAGGCACCATTATCCATTTCACCCGGTCTGAACGGGTTAACATCAATAAGCACTTCTTCATCCGGTTCAAAGTTGTCCAGGTATTGGTTTTCAAGTTCCACCTGATAGGCGTCTTCATCCTCATCTTCCTCTTCCTCTTCATTCTCATGCGCCAAGCCAGTATCAGGCCGTTCGGGTACAAATAATCTTGCCGGATGAGGCTTCATTGCGTCCGGGTTTTGAGTTTCTGCCGTTTCTTGATTTTCTTCGCCATCATCCGCATTTTTAAATATGTCACCAAGTTCTATAACCATTTTTTTCCTTTTCCATTAGGGAGCGGAAACAGTCATTTTGTGTGAAAGCGACTGTTTCCGGTAATCCATTTTGTGTGAAAGCGACTGTTTCCGGTAATCCATCCCATCGGCAATCGGCCTCTTACGAAACTAGCGATATGTGCAGAAGTTAACATACAAAGCGCGCATTAGTACTTGACTTTAACGTCTGCCCAAGTTGTCGTCATTTTGTCTGCCGGCTCAACTGCGAGGACAGCAAAGTAAAGTCCCTCGTCAGCGATTTTCTGGATATCTGCTTCCTCAAGTGCGACATTGAAAATCGCGACTTCGTCGATGGTAGCCTCTCCGTATCGTGCCCCACCGCAACAATCGTCAAATCCGATATTCACAGGGCCGTCGTCAACATCGATTGGATTCTTCGCGATATCCATTGCACTCACCTCTTTCCCATCAATATAGATGTACCATTCACCGGTTTTACTATTAAAAGTGGTGGTGTACATGTGCCACGCGGTAATATCTTTGGGCCCGATTTCACCGTCGCGCCAGCCACCGGGCTTGTTCCAACACCCGCCGTTACAAATCGGCCAGGAAACATTCACAGTTCCTTGATTAGGATGTATGATGTAAGCAGGGCGCTTTTCAACCATCCATCCGTTCTGATTCCACGCTTTTCCAACGCTTTTAACCCAGATGGAAACGGTGATTTCTTTCGTTGGGTTTTCGTGCGCAGGAATCTGAACGTAAGCCCCTTCCCCATCAAGTTCAAGCCCTTCACCGAACTTGCCTTTAACCCATTTGGGTTTCCCTTTGAATTCGCCATCAAGCCCATTTTCGGAAGCATCTGTGGCAACGTTGCCCTTACCTTCATCAAAAAGCCATAACCCTACCAGGGTACCCGGTTCAATTTCAGCGGAAACCGTGAGAAGAAGCCCATTGCTAGCAAAAATAATACCGAGACAGGCGATGACGACACTCTTAACACTAAAGTTCATAATTTTCCCTCCTATTCATGAGTCAAATTGCGAGCTGCTACTGTCAGTAACGCTATCAGGCAGTGACATAACTTACCCATCAGGTTATGATAGCAAATTCCGACAAACATGTCAAGAAAAAATTGAGGAACCCACCCGGTTCTCACAACGGACACCGCGGTAACCGATTTTCATGCGATTTTTTTCTTGTAAAAAAAGTAACCTATGCTATGATGTAAATTGTCCTTCTGGGTAGTATCCTCATTTATTTGAAAAAAGAGGAAGAAAAAATTCGTGCCGAAAAACCTACTTATCCCACTGCTTTAGCTGTGGGAGGAAGTCAAAAATATTCAATACCATACCATACAAAAAACAATATACTATACTATACTATACATACAATAACATATTATGTCGTTGGTTATAAAATCGCCCGCGATGAGGGATTAAAAGATTAAAACAAATTCAGGTTTTTTGGTGGGCTTGCTCGTTTTATCGGGTGTGGGGGTTACTTTTCTCTACTGGTTTCGTGTTGAAAAAGATGCGCGCGTTGGCCAGAAAGCTACACCACATATAAAAATTTTTAGTCATACCTTATTTGATGAGGTGCTGCAAACGTTTGTTGACACTGAAGGACGGCTCGATTATGCGCGTTTGAGGGAACAACCCGAAAAATTAGAGACGTATTTGGACCGGTTAGCGGTTGCGGCGCCTGAAAAGATGTCCTATAACGAGCGACTTGCCTTCTGGGTTAACGCTTATAACGCACTTGTGATTAAAGCCGTTATTGATAGATTCCCCATAACAAGCGTGCGAAAAGTCAAACCGTTCGGCGGATTTTTCTACCGTCTGCAATTTCAAGTCGCAGGTAAGAGCTATACGCTTAATCAAATTGAACATGAGGTTATCCGGGAGGAATTCGTGGATGCACGCGTTCACTTTGTCCTAGTCTGCGCATCGGTTGGATGTCCTAGTTTGGAAAACCGCGCCTTTCTCGGTGAAACAATTGAAAGCCGGCTTGAAGCTGCTACATTTAGCTTTATTCGGAACCCAAATAAGGTAAGGCTTGACTCTGATGAACGGCGGCTGTATCTCTCAAAAATTTTTAAATGGTACGAGCAGGATTTCCTGGAAGGCTATACAAATGTAGGGGAGTTTCTTATCGATTATCTTCCACAAGAAGATGCTGAATTCCTTGAAGTAGAGGAAGTTGGATATCATTATCTAGACTATGATTGGACATTGAACGATAAACAGTAGGGAGAATTTTCATGATAAACACCGCAGTGATTGGTTATGGCTATGCCGGGCGCGCTTTCCATTCGTATCTCATCGGTTTAGCAGAGGGGCTAACCCTTTATGCCATCGCAACACGAGACGGGGAACGACGCGATGCCGCGCGTCAAACATACCCAAACGCGCGAATATACCAAACGATTGACGAAGTGATTGCAGACGATGCCGTCCAACTCGTCGTGTTAGCGACACCACACGATACCCATGCCGCCCTCGCCATTAAAGCAATGAATGCCGGCAAACACGTCGTCACCGATAAAATTATGGCGATGAATACCGCTGAAGCTGACGCAATGATTACCACGAGCCAACGTAATAATGTCATGCTCAGCGTTTTTCATAATCGCCGATGGGACTGGGATTATCTGACAGTGAAAAAAGTCATTGAAGATGGTTTGCTCGGAACACCGTATCTCTTTCAAGTTGCCATTATGCGTTACGGACGCCCCGGGGGATGGCGGAGCATAAAAAAGAATAGCGGCGGTATCCTCTATGATTGGCCAGCACATTTCGTAGATCAAGCACTGCAACTCGTGCAAACGCCCATTGAATCCGTCTTTTGTGATATTCACTACAACCCGAAATGGGATGTTGACATCGGCAACTACGCAAACCTCATCATTAAGTTTCATAACGATGTACGATACCAAATTGAAATTGGTAACCTGTCTAAGGCAGAGAAACCGCGATGGTATGTCGTCGGTGATTCGGGTGGACTAATCAAGTACGGGTTGGACCCGCAGGAAGGCCCAATGCGAGAAGGGAATATCGATGCTGCCGTGGAAGAACCCGCTAACTACGCTAAAGTCTGGACAGAGGCAGGTGGGGAAGAACGTGAAATCGTCGTTGAGAGTGTGCGCAGTACATGGAAATCTTACTATCAAAACATTGCAGATGTCCTGAACAAAGACGCAGCCTTGGCTGTCAAGCCTGAAGAGGTGCGTAAAGTCATGCAGATTTACGATGCTGCAATGCAGTCCGCAAAAACCGGGGAGATAGTGCATTTCTCATAGGCATGTTACAGCATTGATTGTCCAAATAATGGGCAATACCGTTCAATTTATGAGAGGTTTATCATAACTAACCCCGTGATGGAAATGCGATGAAAGTAAGGCTGCACTGAATTTGCGGTTTTGAATCGAATTGGCATCGTAGTTGCGATAACCCTTAGCAAACCAGACATGCTGACAAAGCATACCTATAGGAGAGTTAACGTGAAAATTAACACGAAAAATAGCATTCAATTCATCTTAGTATTGCTCCTTGTGAGTGCGGCCGGACAAAGTGGGGCCAATCCGATTCAACGGCTTACAGATGAATCTCAATACCAAGAGCTCAATCAACACGTCCTAGCAAGCATCGATAAAGGATTGGAGTGGCTAAAGGGAAAACAGACAGCAGACGGTTTATTCGCAAATCACCCCGGAATAACAGCACTCGCAATTACCGCTTTTCTGCGGCATCCGGACAAAAAATATTCTGAGGAATCTCATCCATTTATCCGGAAATCACTCCACAAGTTGGTGTCACTGCAACAGTCGAACGGTGCTATCTATGACGTAGAACGGCAGCCCGCGCTACCGAATTATACCACGGCTATCTCTATTATGGCACTTAGCTTAACTAGAAATCCGGGGTACGCAGCCGTGATTACAAAAGCGCAAGGTTTCCTCAAGAGTTTGCAAATCACAGACGAGGATAGCATCTATTATGGCGGAATTGGCTATGGCAGCCGCGAAACGGTGAACGATTTGTCTAACCTCAATTTGGCAATTCAGGCACTCAAAGAGAGTGGTTCCGATGACGAGGAAGTTTGGGATAAAGCGGTTAAATTCCTAGAGCGGACTCAGAACCGGAGTGAAAGCAACGATAGCGCATGGGCAGGCAACGATGGGGGATTTATTTATAGTCCGGACGGGGAAAGCAAAGCCGGCACGGATGAGAATGGCAGCCCACGCAGCTATGCCAGCATGACATATGCCGGATTGTTGAGTTTTATCTATGCAAATGTTGATAAAAACGACGAACGGGTTCAAGCCGCTGTTAAGTGGATTCAGAAACGTTTTACCGTGGAAGAAAATTACGGCATGGGGGCACAAGGACTCTACTATAACTATCATACGATGGCGAAGGCATTGAAACTCTATGGCGAACCCATCCTTGTAGATGCAAAGGGCGTCTCACACGATTGGTACCGAGAGTTAGCAGAACAGTTAATAGCGGCACAGAAACCTGAAGGTTTCTGGATAAACGAAGAGAGCCGCTGGATGGAGCAAATCCCAGAATTGGTAACGAGCTACTCCATTCTTGCGCTTAACACTGCCTATCCAAAATCAAAATAGGTAGGCGATTTCAATCCATATTTCCACGTCTATTTTTATTTGGGCAGCTTTTTCGTCTCCGACAGAGATAGTAGCACTGAACTGAGGGTGTTATTTCTAGCAGGATACGTCAAAGATTTGCCTTTTCTATTTCTCCTTTCTGAATAAACCTATTTGATTCCTTTACGTCAAAATAAATAAGTTTTTTACGCCTGCTAGGCTGTTTCGCTAACCTCTTTTTTATCTTGAAAAACAAACTTTTCAATTTTCGTACGAACTTTGTTTACCCCATCGCTGTCTAAACGGTTAAAGTATGGGGATTTTGTTAGTTAATTCACAACTTCATGTAGGCTTGCTTTAGGACACGGCTTGCCTTGTCTCTAAGGTTCATCCTATATATGATATGATAAACCGTATTAAGGAGGAAGCGATATGCGTATCTTTGAAGGAGTATCTGTAGGGATAACGGCAATTCGCAGCAACAAACTGCGCTCTCTGTTAACAATGCTTGGAATTATCATCGGGGTTGCCTCTGTCCTGGCGATGATAGCAATCGGGGATGGTGCGAAAGTGATTGTGCTTCAGGATGCGCAAAAGTTGGGAGGTGTGAATCAGTTCACAATGTACCGCAGCAGTCATAAGCGCGTTAAAAATCGCTGGGTGCCGAATCGGAGTAATGAATACTTTGATTACGATGATGTGTTGGCAATTGAGGCGGAATGTCCGACAGTTAAACTAGTTGTGCCCCGCATTCCAGAGTGGCGCGGCGTTCTTGTTCAGGCCCCAAACGGTTCGGAAACACGAACAGGCTACAACGGCGTGAATGCGAGCTTTGCAGAGGCAATGGACTGGAATATTCAAGGTGGTAGGTTCATCTCAGACGAAGATATTGAGAATAAAACGAAAGTCTGCGTGCTCGGTAGTGACGTGGTTACTGCACTTTTCGGTGGGCAAGCCCCCATCGGTAAAGAGGTTAAAATTGGTAAAGGGAGGGGCGGCCGTGTTGACCGGTACGGCAGGAAGGACCAGAAGCGAATCACTGAACGCTTCACCGTTGTCGGTACAATGGAAACCCGGGGCCGAAGCCTACGGTTTGGATGGAATTTGGATGACATGATTTTCATTCCAATCACGACAACACAAGAACGTTTCACAGGTAATGATAGGATTGTGATGCTTTCAGTACATGCCCACACAGTAGATGATGTTCCGAAGGCAATTGAAGAGGTAAAAGTGGTGCTCCGCAAACGACACAAAAATCAGGACGACTTCTTCAGTATATGGGATATGCGGGAAGGAATGGCGCAGCTGGATAAAATCAGTCGTGTCATCAAAATTGCTTTAGGAAGTATTGCCGGTTTTTCGTTGCTTGTTGGGGGTATCGGTATCATGAATATGATGTTAGTCGCTGTCAGTGAACGTACCCGCGAGATTGGACTGCGGAAAGCGCTCGGTGCTAAGAGGTTTGATATCATGCTCCAATTTCTGTTGGAGGCGGTTTTGCTGTGTAGTGTAGGGGGTGTACTCGGTGTTCTATTGGGCATTTTCGCCGGTGAAGGAATGGCGCATCTTGCGGTTAACATCGTTAAAATTGTACCAGAATGGCCAGCGGTGATTTCAAAGCAGTGGGTCTTCATCGCAGTCTCCTTCTCAGCGACAATTGGCATCTCTTTTGGACTATACCCTGCGATAAAAGCGGCTGCACTCTCACCTATTGAGGCATTACGAACGGAATAAAAGGGATTGGAAAAAATGTATTCCAACGAGCTTGAAATTCCAAATTTCATGCCGAAACAACATGGTTGATAATAACCATGAAAAAGGGGATTTAAATGAACTTGATAGAGTGTATTATATTAGGTTTCGCAAGTTTACGTCGGAACCCGCTACGTTCTTTCCTAACCGTTTTAGGCATTGTTGTCGGTGTTGGCTCTGTCGTTAGTATGGTGTCGGTAGGGGACGGTTCAAGTAAGATGGTGCTGCGTGAAATTGAGCGGACTGGCGGGATAAACATCATTGAAATCTACCGCGACGATTGGGACAAACAGTCAGGCACCTTGAGCCGTGCAGCCGGCTCGGCAGTACGTGGGAAAAGCCGTTGGAAAAGAAATCGTGCAGAACATCTGGAAACGGAGGACGCGCTCGCACTCCTTCAGAACGTCCGGGGCATTGTTGATGTTGTCGCGGAAGACGATATGCCCAGATGGAGCGTGAGTCACGCCGGCAGAACCAAGGAATCCCGCATTGTTGCCTCAACCGCAGGATATGACAGGTCACACAATTGGTATACGCAGACTGGGCGTTTTTTCACAGACGAAGAGGTTGACTCGTCAAGTACTGTCGCAGTGATTGGCTCTAAAATTAAGGAAGAAGTTTTCCTCGATGAAAACCCGGTTGGAAAAGAAATCAAAGCCTCTCGCCCTTCATATTGGCGTGGAAAGAGAGGACTTTATGAAGTGCGATTGACAGTGATTGGTGTGATGGAAGAGAAAGGTGACGCAATGGATACATCAGGGTGGGATGAGCGATTCATCATTCCGATAACGACACTTCAAGAACGCTTTAAGGGAAGAAACGATATTGAACGTCTCCGTCTCGAAGCAATTGGCATTGAGACAATACCTCTCGCAATAGCAGATTCAAAGCAGACCTTGGGTAGACGACATAACAATACCGGTGAAGAATATCAGTATTGGACGGCTACCGAGGAACTAGCCACGGCACGGAAGGTAGGGCTTGTTATGAAAGCGTTAATGGGGGGAATCGCTGGCATCGCCTTACTTGTCGCCGGCATAGGGGTTATGAACATCATGCTAGTCTCTGTCACCGACAGGACGAAAGAAATTGGACTGCGGAAGGCACTTGGGGCAACACGCAACGATATTTTAGCACAGTTCCTAATTGAGGCTTCTGTCCTCACAGTCTCCGGAGGAATCTTGGGGGCAATTTTAGGTATCTTTATGGGGCGAGGAACCGCCGCCTTAATCTCAAAGTTTGTTTGGGAAGGAAGCAACTGGCCTTCAGTACTTTCTTTTGGAACAATGCTCATCGCTTTGCTCGTGTCTGTTTCTATCGGCGTTTTCTTTGGGTTGTATCCCGCCAATAAGGCTGCGAAACTTACACCTGTAGAAGCACTACGTTCCGAGTAATAACGTAAATGGGGGCCACACAGGTATCCCCAAAAAACTTGTAGGAGACAATTAACCGTGAAGAAAGTCATTCTTAGCGTTGCTGTTATTTTGGTTCTCATCGTCGCAGTGGGGTGGGTAGTACTTGGGCGAGGAAAAAATGGTACAGATCCCGCCCTTGAGCAAAAAATTGAAGTAGTGGAACGCGGCGACTTCCAGATGCGCATCAGTGCAACAGGCAATTTAGAACCTTTGCTTGACGTCGAAGTTAAATCCAATGTAGAGGGTGAAGTAATTAACCTCTACGTGGACAATGGCGATTACGTCGAAAAAGACCAGGTTTTAGTTGAACTGGATCCGGAGCTCTATCAAGAAGAAAAGAAACAGGCACATGCAGATGTCGCCGCCGCCCAAGCTCAGCTGAAACAGGCAGAATTAAATATCGAGCTCAGAAAAGAAAAGCTGGAAAGTGAACTCGCACAAGCGGAAGCAGCTGTAAAAATGGCAAGGGCCAATCTTGAGACAACCCGGGCGACTACAACAACACAAATCAGTCAAGCCGTGACTGACATTCAGACAACTCAAAACGCACTTACCCAGGATAAAATCGCATTAGAACAAGCTCGAATCGCCCATGAACAAGCAAAAATAACGCTGAGTGAGTCGGAAACCTCGCTTTTGTCGGTGGAAGTTTCATTGAAAACGACAGCATCAGAATTGGAACGAAACACGGCGCTTTTTGAAAAGGGACTCGTTTCCAAGAAAGCGTTGGAAGACACAGAGGCACAGAATGCTAATGCCATCACACAACACGAAAATGCCAAAAAACGCGTCGAATCCGAGAAAAAGAGCGTTGAATCACAGCAGCGAACCATCGCCGTTCGCGAAACTGCCATTCAATCACGTCAAGCAATCTTGGAGCAGCAGAAGGTAAACCTCGAAAATTTGAGAAAAATGCGCGAGAAATCTGAAGAAGAAGTGCAATTACAGTTAGACAATACCAATACCCGACTACAGGAATCAATGTTAACTATCGACAATGAGAAATTATTGACAGAGCAATCTAAGGTAAGTGCCGACGCCAATTTGCTCCGCCGGAGAAGCAGCCTGAAAAATCAAGACGAACGCCTGACGTGGACGACTATTAAGGCACCGATGGCCGGAACTGTCACGCTCCTTGAAATAGAGGAAGGCGAAATTGTGACTTCCGGGCGCTCCGCTTTCTCACAAAGCCCACCTATCATGACAATCGCAGATCTCTCCAAAATGGTTGTCAAAACCTATATTAACGAGGTGGATATGGAGCGACTTAAGCTCGGGCAGCCCGCGGAGATTAAAGTAGATGCTTACCAAGGCACAATTTACAACGGCACTGTCTCTGAGATTTCACCGAGTGGACAGGAACAAGATAATATCATTTCTTTTGAAGTGATGATAGAGGTGGATGATTCATCCGGAGCACTGCGCCCGGGGATGAGTAGCGATGTAGATATCATCACCTACGAAGAAAAGAATGTCTTATTGTTACCCCTTGATGCGCTAATAAAGGGGGCAGCGGCGACACTCACTGCTCAGGTTGACGATACCGCGCCCTATAAGGTGAAGCAACCGATTGAAGTACAGACAATCAGCGGGAAAATTTTCAGAGGTACTGTGACAAACGTTGGTTCTGGTGAAATCACGGTTGGCCTTGATAGTTCGCAGCGAGGCATTCGCCCCGGCCCAACGACGCTTTCGCTCCTAGTCAAAGGGAAAAAGAAAGCCGATGGCGTTCGCGCAAATATTGTCTTCTCAAAAGGAAAGTCTGTTATGTTAGAAAAGGATAGCAAAAATACATCCATTGAAACTGGCATGCAGAACGAGACGCACGTGATAGTCAAAAGTGGACTCGCTGAAGGCGACAGGGTTGTGCTACAACAACGAAAACCGCAACAGCCAGGGGGCTGGGGAAAATAATTAAAAAAGGCGTGTGATAGATAAACTTAACGCTTAACGAGGAACTTCCACCTTGCTCCCAACTTCTCTATTGAGACTTAATCTCTTTTTACCACCATGAGAGATCCTTACTCGCGAAAGGTAGCAAGCAACATGCTTCCTATCGCCTCATGTGCTGATATCACAACCGGATAATTTGTCCATCATAAGCGAGTTTGGCAGTGCCGGGAAGCTCAATATCTTGTTCTTCACATTGCTCCTTGAAGTACCTGTGGTCCAGACGATGCATGATATGTGTAAAATAGGTAGCTTTCGGTTGGATGGCATTGCTAATTTCCAAGGCTTGTCCCACTGATAGATGTGTTGGGTGCCGCGGATTGAAACTTAGTGCATCAATTACCATCACCTCAATACCGTTAAGCAATTGCTGAGAGGCTTCCGGCAATTGCTTAACATCCGGTAGATACCCGAAATCGTCAATGCGATATCCGTACGTCTGCATGTTGCCATGTTCGACAGGAATCGGGACGATGTCAAAACCGAACAAGGTAAACCTTTCCTCAACAACGTGTGGGAGAAGATGGCCAACACCTCCACCTTGGAATGTCTCTTTAGTAAACATATAATCAAAGTTGCGTTGTAAGGTACGAATTGTCTGTAAAGGAGCGTAGATAGGCATATCCATCTGCTGCTTTCGACACGGCATAACGATGTCATTGGTACCGCTCACATGGTCAGCATGACAATGCGTAAAGATAACGGCGTCTATCCACTCAATCTGATTGCGATTAATCTGATCCATGAAGTTAGGCCCGAGGTCAAACTGAAGATATTTTCCGTTCTTCTCAATATGTATAGACGAACGGGTACGGTAGTTTTTAGAGTTGAACCGTTTTGCATCTTGACACGTGTCACAGTCACATTTATACTCAGGTACCCCCGTCGAGGTGCCTGAACCCAAAATTGTAATCTTCATATATAGAAAATCCTTAGCGCGATTCTGGTATCTATCCGCTTGTTAACGAAAATAGACTATGAAAAAATTAACACCTCAAGAATGTCTCGTTCTTGCTGAACACCTGGGGGATGTGCCGACGACAGTGATACCTGTAGCTCGACTTCAGCAGGGACACTGCCGTGCTTACACAGCGCGTCTCGAATCTCCCCCTTCTGATACGCTTCCCGCCTCACTTGTTTTTGACAGTTTTTGCCCGGATGAGCCTTCCGGATTCGGCACGGATGCTAAGATGCTATGGCAACTTCTGCAATCTCAGCCAGGATGGAGTTGTGTCAATATTAACCCCGTGTGTGCCGAACCTCTCGGAAAACTTATGGAGGCAGAATCTGGGGTATCGATTCGCTATTACGGTGATGTGCATTATGCCCTCTTGGCTCCTACCGTTCCTTACATCAATGAGAGAGTTAGGCTTCTGACAGAAGCGGATGTGGAACGTTTAGAAAAAGGGCCTGCGGAAGTCCAAGGAAACGGTTACTCAACGTTCCATGAGATGTTAACAGTAGGGATTGCTGCAGGCGCTATCGTCGGTTCGGAGCTCGTCGCAATTGCGCACGTGTATGCCGAGACACGTTTACATGCGGACATTGGTGTCTCGACGTTACCAGAATGGCGAGGCAATGGATTTGCCACGGCGGCGGCTGCCCTTGTTGCCGAACGAGTACAAGCGAAAGGAAAAGTTCCTGTTTGGAGTTGCGGTGAGGATAACGCTGCATCACATCATGTCGCGAAAAAACTCGGATTCACTGAAGTTGCCCGCCGTATGTATGTTATCCCGTATTCGGAAAAAAAGGTATAACCTTACAGGCTGCATTTATAATAGATTTTACAACTATTTGCAGATTCTTCTCCAAGTCGCCCGAAGTCGACCCTTTTAAATCCTCTGGATTCTGATTTCCCAGAAATGCGCGTATTGTATGAATCAGAATCAAGGACAAGCAGCGTTCAGCGGGTATGAAGTTCACCCTTAATGATACTCCCCGTGCATTCGGCGGCATGCATTCCAGAATAGATGCTACAAATACCTGAGTGGGGTTCGGCGCGCATGCCCCGGGCGCGGAGACTTTCAATCTTATTTTCAGAATTCACAGTATGTTACCCTAAAACGTCATCAACTTTATTGATTGCTGCAGCCATTAACCGCGCGTGTTCTTCCTGCATATTGACGTTAAAGCTGAATCGTAGTGCGCGTCCGAGGATAGAAAGTGTCTGTGGACACATATCCGAGGAGTATTCGACGTTGCCGGTATAACGGGCATCGTTCCACGGATATCCTGCGGGATGCGGGGAGTGCTTAAATAGGATAGAATCCCAGTAAGTATAAATATGCCTGTCGGGAAACCCTTGATTGTAAGCAGTTCCGGCATTCAACCCTTCCGCTTTGAGTGCATCTGCGTATGCCTTTGCAAGTTCGTTGTCGTGAACAATAATTGCGGCACTGATGCCACATTCCCCACTCGTGTCATCGATGTGCTGCCGGATATAGCCTTTCGGTTGTTCGGCGAGTTCAGCCACAAATGCCTTCTTAAGCCGTCGCGTGTGTGCCAAGATGTCTTCTAATTTTGACAGTTGGACGCGTGCAATTGCCCCCAAAATCTCACTTGTGCGGTAGCACTGCCGTGAAAAGGGTTTGTTCTTCCATTCGGCATCGCTCATCCACATGGGCAATCCGGGCTCTGCTGCAAAAGCGGAACGTTCATAGACATCATAATCGTTAGTGAAAACTAATCCGCCCTCGCCACAAGAGATAATTTTGTAATAGTTAAGGCTCCACGCGCCTGCGTCACCCCAACTGCCTGCATATTTCCCTTTATATTTCCCGCCAACGCACTGGCAGCAATCTTCTACAATTTTGAGATTATGTTTTCGTGCGAGTTCAACAAGCGCCTTAAGCCTACACGGTACGCCTTGCATATGAACAGGTAAAATCGCTTTGGTATGTGGTGTAATTTTTCGTTCAACGTCAGCTACGTCCAATCCGAGTGAATCGTCAATCTCGGCTATCACGGGAATGGCGCCAACACCAACGATGGCGGCAGCGGTTGCAATAAAAGTGTAACCGGGTAAAACCACCTCATCGCCGGGGCCGACACCCACCCCGGTTAAGGCACAGACAAGCGCACTGGTACCTGAATTAACCATTAATGCGTGCTTCACGCCGAGGTGTGCCGCTGCATCTGCCTCAAAGCTCGCGACATTAGAATTTTCAACAAACCGAAAAAGTTTCCCACTCCTTAAAACTTCGGTGACGGCATTCACTTCCCGTTCGTCTATGACACTGGGGCCGTGCATTCCACTGGGAATGGATTGGGTGATAACAGGTGTTCCGCCATCTATTGCTAAACGTGTTGGCATCTTTGTTCCTCCACTCATTTTTTCTGGCTCCATTTTATAACCGGAACCGTATTTTTGTCAAAGAATATTTATGGTTTAGAAAAAATTGACAGGAATGTTTCATCATGATATAATGAACTTAGAATTCAAACAGCATTTTCTTATTAGATGCTGTTTTTTAGAAAGAGGAAAAATGTCAAAAAAAGAGCTCATCGGGTTAACGTTAGGGCAAGTTGCTATCGGGAGTATCGCTGGGCTGTTTAGCGCTTGGCTATGTCTATTTATCCTTGAGAATGTGTTGTGGAAGATGCTTATCGGTTCCCGTGTGCTGCACGGATTTTGGGCGGGGCTGCTTCTACTGCTCTCCTTAGGTATCACGTATGGCTTGATGATAGCCAGTGCGAGCGAGGGGGTGCGCTTTGTGAGTCGAAAATTTAGTGTAGATATCCCTTTTAAACCTATTTTTTCTGGTGCGCTTCTAGGGCCGCCTGCGGTTGTCGGCTTGCTTGCGCTGCTGAATGTTCCGTGGGAAATTTTTGGCACGGCAAATGTAATTATAGCGATACTTCTTCCATTATTGAAGGCTGCTGCGTACATTATCTCCTTACCTATGCGCGGATGGGTAAATTTGGGATTACCTGTAGAAATCTGGTATATCCTTGCAGTGCCAATCGGAGCGATATTAGGGTATCGGCTCCCAGCGGCCGCTACTGAGGTAGAAATAAACCAGACTTAGAAGACGAGGCGGTGCTAGTTGATATAAACCGCCTATTTATATTGTTTGGCATTATCGCAGAAATGCTGGAGGTTTCACCCGGACGAATGCAATATGATGACAAACCGAACGATGAATGCGGTGTATTTGGCATCTTTGGACATCCTAAAGCGGTAGAATTAACCTATTTAGGGTTACGCGCGTTACAGCACCGCGGGCAAGAGAGCAGCGGCATTGTCGCCTCAAATCGGCGTAAACTTTCATATCACCATGGAATGGGGCTTGTTCATTCGGTTTTTAACAATGAAGTATTAACGAAGCTCAAAGGGGACATTGCGATTGGGCATAACCGGTATTCTACCGCCGGAGAGAGTAACCTTGATAACGCACAGCCTCTCGTCAGGAAATATAAGCATGGGCCGCTTGCACTCGGGCACAATGGGAATCTCGTTAATGCTACACAACTCCGCAATCATCTAGAGAATGCGGGTTCAATTTTCAGTACAACGCTAGATACAGAAGTCGTTTTCCATCTGATTGCCCGCTCCCGCCTTCCCCGCTTAGAAAATCGGATATTTGATGCGCTCCGTATTGTTCAGGGGGCGTACTCTTTGGTAATGATGAATGAAACTACCCTGATGGGAGCCCGTGACCCGGATGGATTTCGCCCTTTGTGGCTCGGACGTCTTGGAGAGGCGTACGTGCTATCATCCGAAACCTGCGCATTTGATGTGATTGAAGCGAAACCCATCCGGGAGATAGAACCAGGAGAATTGGTAGTCCTTCGTTCATTACACCGAGCAATTGAGTCTTTCCGTATTCAGCCTAAGCGAACTGAACTCTCGCAATGCATTTTTGAATATATCTATCTAGCGCGCCCGGATAGCATGATGTTTGGGCAAAGCGTAAATGCAACGCGGCGTGAATTGGGGAGACGACTTGCCAACGAACATCCGGTAGCGGCGGATGTCGTTATCCCTGTCCCCGATTCTGCAACAATTGCGGCACTCGGCTATGCGGAGGAATCCGGCATCCCTTTTGATCTAGGATTATCGCGAAACGCTTTTGTCGGGCGTTCCTTCATGAACCCCACACAGGATATCAGAGAACTGATGGTAAAAGTAAAACTCAATCCGATTCGCGATGTCCTGGCTGAGAAGCGTGTCATTGTGGTAGACGATTCTATCATGCGTGGCACGAATAGCCGCAAACTGGTTAAGATTATCCGGGAGGGCGGCGCGGCCGCCGTGCATCTCCGCATTGCTTCCCCACCCAATAAATTTTCGTGCTTTTACGGAGTAGACACGCCTACCCGGGACGAATTAATTGCGAGTTCGCATACGATTGAGGAAATTCGGCAATATATTGGTGCCGACAGCCTCGGCTATTTAGGAATTGAGCGAATGCTCAAGGCAATGAATTCGCCCCGGAATTTCTGTACAGCCTGCTTTGATGGAAAGTATCCGGTTCAATTTAAGGAGCAAGTCTTTGAACAGCTACCGCTAATTCCAGAATAGTACTTTCTGAGTATAGGCGATGAAAAAGATTTTAATTCGGAAACGATAACGCCATAAAAACCTTGCAAGCACGCATTTCTGTCCAACGGGTGTTCGCAATTTTTAAACGAAGGAGAAAATTTATGCTATTTCTACCGCGTGGAAAGGGGAAGAAAAACAGTCCAATCGGCACACCACAAGGACAGCAAACGCTCATTTCGCTCCTCGTTTGTACAATACTTGGTATGATTTTAAGCCGGATTATCCCATTCCTTATGCTTAAACTACGTCCGACGATGCCGACAGACAAGGCTGAGGACGCTGGAGTTCTTATTGCCTTAGTTATTAGCGGTATTGTCTTAGTCGTAATGCTCCTCAAACGTCCTTCAAATAAAAGAGGGACAGCCTCCTTAAGCGAGCAGTTTTTGAAAGGAAAGTCGGATGGAAAATAAAAAGGGGCTCACATACGCGGATGCGGGGGTTTCATTTGAAGCGGAGTCACAAGCCATAGCCTCCCTGAAAAATTTGGTGAAAACGACTCATCGTCCAGAGGTACTCAGCGATATCGGTAATTTTGGGGGGCTTTTTGAACTTGGTTCGTATCAAAACCCTATTCTTGTTTCTAGTACAGATAGTGTGGGCACGAAGCTAAAGATTGCATTTAAAGCAGAACGCCACAATACGGTAGGATTTGATATTGTGTCACACTGTGGAAACGACATTGTCGTACAAGGCGCAGAACCGCTTTTTTTCTTAGATTACATCGGTATCAACAAAGTCGTGCCGGCGGTAATTGAACAAATTGCTAGCGGTTTAGCGGCCGGGTGCCGTGAGATTGGCTGCGCGCTTATCGGGGGCGAAATCGCAGAAATGCCGGCTCTTTATGCCCGTGGCGAATACGATCTTGTTGGGACTATCGTTGGCGCAGTCGAGAAAACTGGCATAATTCTCGGCAGCGCGATTGAACCGGGCGACAGACTCATCGGCTTAGGTTCAGCTGGCATTCATACCAACGGATTTTCGTTGGTACGACGTATTGTATTTGAACAATGCAATTACGACGTTGATACCTATATCCCTGAGTTATCTACTACGGTTGGCGATGAATTGCTGAAACCTCATAAAAGTTACGTGAAATCTATTTTGGAACTCCGAAAGGTATGTGACATTAAAGGCATTGCGCATATCACTGGCGGTGGACTGCCTGCAAACGTGCTGCGGATACTGCCGGCTGGATGCATCGCGCAAATCCAGAAAGGCACATGGAAGATTCCACCGGTTTTCTCCTTCTTACAAGAAAAAGGAGATGTTCCGGAAGAAGAAATGTATAAAGTTTTTAATATGGGAATTGGGATGGTTGTCGTGCTGGCAACTGATGCCGTTGATGCGGGGCTTGCATCCCTCAGCACATCCGGAGAATCTGTTTACCAGATTGGGGACATCGTGCCAGGCAAAAAGGGAGTGCACTGTGCCTGATGAAGTGGCAGTTCAAGAATTGGTAAATTTGCTTGCGGAGGTACATCCACAAGTCCTATTATCAGCATTTCTTAAAGCCGAGGATGGCGATACTGCCATTTTTTTCTTGATGCTTAAAACCGCCTCTGATGAACTAGCTATCCACGCGGGAAAAATTTTCGCGCAATTACCCTTTAAAAGACAAGTCGGTATTGCAGAAAAGGTTATCACCACGGAGATTATTGAGTCCGAACGCGCTAAACAGCTCTGGAACGAATTCGTTGCCAAGATTAAGGAGGCACTCCAGCAAACCACATTCTTAGGCGATGGCACCGCGAATCTTGCTAAATTGTTAACACATACTGACATAGAATCTCAAAACCGACTCTTGCAGGCATTAGCGGGGAAGCACCCAGAATTGGTGAAAAGCGTCTCCGAAAAACTGTTCACCTTTGATGAACTAGCCAGTTTAGGTGATGAAGCAATCGATACTATCTTGAAAGTGCTAGACAGCGCTACATTAGCACTTGCGCTGCACAACGCACCGGAGGCAATCGTAGAGCGCTTCTTTGCGAATATGTCTGCATCCCAAACAGAGGCTGTGACGACGGAAAGAGAACAGTTGACGTTTGAAAAAACCCAAATTGCAGAGACAGCACGTCACTCATTGGTAAGCTTGGTTCGTAATTTCGCAGCAAAAGGCTTATTAAAAATTTAACGAATTTTCGGTTGCCCGGAAAAATTAATCTTCAAGTTTAAAATCGTAAGGAATCTTAACCGTCAAACTCACAACCTTCCCATTTTTCATCGCCGGGATAAAAGTGGATCTCTGAAGTGCCGCAATTGCTGCCTCTTCAAGTCCATAGCCAACAGCTGTCAACGCGATGATATCTTGCGGAATACCATTTTCGTCAATCCTTGCTTGCAAGAGAACTTCCTCTTCTATTTCCGCCTGCCTTGCACTCTCCGGATAGTCAGGCTTTCTTTTGTATTTGTACTTAGGCGGAATCACTTTGTTTCCTTCAATTGAAATCTCACCTAAATTAAGAGGGGCGATAGCGTCGTCAAATTTGTCAAGCTTGTCAAGTTTGCCAAAGGCAGAAGCTTGGTTCATTGACAAATTGACTTTAGGCTGCGTGACTTCTACTTGCTCTGAACCGACAGGACGGGCTACATCCCTATCAAAATCTATAAGTTTTAGTTTCTCTGCGGAGATTTCTGGGGTACCTACACCAACCGTATCATCATGAGGAATTGAGAATCCTTCATCAGATAGAGGCAATGCAGCAGCGGTTTTTACCGGTTTTTGAACATCAAGTTTCTGTGTTTCAGGCTGTTTTGTAGAGAACTTCACCTGTTCCCGCGCCTGCAAACGGCGCATTTGGGGTTTATTTACTTTCACTAACATATCAAAACCTATCGCCTCTTTATCCTTTTGTATTTGCTCAGTGATGAAAAATGGGCCTAGGATAAGCGCGATAAGAATGTGAAATCCCATAGAAACTGAAAAAACCGCGGAATTGCGCCCGGCGTTCTTTTTTAAAATAGGCGGATTTTCAGCCCTCCGTTGTACATTGGAGATGAGAACTTTTTGGGACGAATCAAGCGAGATTGCCTTCAAAGGAGCAGCACGCTTCGGTTTTTTTCGTTCTGCACGGTGCCGCTGTAGTTCCGCCATAATGCCGGAAGTTCTACTATTCATATTCATCTTTTTGGCCTCCTGAAAAATAAACGTTTGGCATCTAAGCCACTTCTGGTTTGTAGTGTATTTTAAAATACGACAGGCGCGATGAGGAAACCACGCCTACCAAGAAAGAGAGTCTTTCAAATTGCGCCTTACCTAAATGGCTACCTTTCTCATAATTTACTCCAACGTCATGTTTTCGAAAAAGGTTTAACCTAACCGCGGCATATACGCTTGAATTTCCCTGTTTAGCACAGGCAGGTTACAGATACTTCTATATTATAGCAGTCTTCCGCTATTTTTTCAATTCTTTTTTACGGATTCCACCAATACGTAAATTTCCCAACGACTGTTGAATCCAGAAGAGTGGTTTGGGCGGATTTATCCGTATCATATGTTTGATTGAAAACCAAATAGAAATCGCTGCCAGGGTGGTAGGTGTAGTTAATCAGGAAGTTGGTAGAGATAACGTTAGTCTCCTGATTCCATTGGGCGAAGAGTTTTGCAAATAGACTTGTGGAAAATGAGTAGTTGAATCGACTGGTAAAGAGGTTCGCGTCAAAACTTATGTCTGGGAGGTTAACGCGATTAAATTGGTAAAAAGATTCAAGGCTCATTCTACCGGTTGGTTTGAGCGTCACGTTAACATAAAACCTGCGAAGGCTGCCGTTATAGAAATTACCTAATTCAAACCCAGTCGTGGTATTGAGGGGGCGGCTGTCACTGGTTGAAATTCGTCCGCTAAATCCACTAAATTGGTAGTCGCCAACGGGGATAATCACGCCGTCCCGAATCTCAAAATCCTCGTCAAGTTTTTCAAACTCGCGTTTCGCCGAAAACATAATTGAATCCCCGGTTGAAAAACTGAACCAGTGTACGTAGGAAACGTTCCACTCTTCCAATTCGTTTTGCTGATTCAGAATGTAGTCTACCTCCGGGCCCGCCCACATTTCACGGACACCGTATCTTTGTGGCCGCGGTGCCCAACGAAATTCGCCGTGCATTCGACGAATATCGCGTTGCCGGACATACCCAACATCCGGGTTAAAATCATCATCAATATCTGTATACGAGCCTGCCAACCGGAAATTGTTGTTTCTCCACCGGGAGCCGACATACGCCGCATTGTTCTTTCCCGACATCTGTTGTTCAAATGTGCGCGCCCACATGCCGCGGACATCCAAACTGTCATTTGGTCTGTACTCAAAGTCAACCCCGCCGGAGCGATTGTAGTCGCGAGTATCTTCTTTGTTCACCGCTATCATCCCAATGCGAGAGCCGGTGGAGACATCCTTCGTCACGCGCATGACGGAGTAGTTTGTACGCGGGACATCTATCAAATCAGCATCATCGGTTTCATGATAGAATTCATCAGTCAGGACGTTGAGAATGCCCACCCCGTAAGCGCCGATTTTGCCAGTCGCTTTTCCACCAACAATAATAGGAATTGCGCTTCCTTCGGCGAGGCCGATGCGTCGACTATAGAAAAGCAGCAGCGGGGGTGGGCGACGGAAACTGCTCCTTGGCACACCCATATCGAAAAGCCCCGCACCTTCTAAAAAGAACGGACGCTTTTCGGGGAAGAAAAGACTAAACCGGCTGAGGTTTACCTGCTCCTCATCTGCTTCAACCTGCGCGAAGTCTGTATTATAAGTAAAATCTGCAATAAGATTTGAGGTAATCCCGTATTTGGCATCAAAGCCCACCTTAAACTCCCGGGCCGTTTGTAGTACTGAATCGTCACCGGTTGACTGCGTGATGCCGGGCAATACATAGGGGAGAACTTCGAGGGTACGGGATGGGGCGATACCCTCCAATCCAGAAAGAGTGCCGAGGTTAGCTGTCCGGTATTTTGCCAGTCCGCCATAAGATGCTGGCACGGGTACCCAGATAGATTCCTCTTGATTTCGCGGAAGTTCCCGCCCTGTGTTGATACCCCATACCATTGGGGCACGTTTATTAAAACGGAGTTGGCTGAACGGAATACTAAACTCCAGCGTCCAACCGATATCATTAATTTTTGCGTTGCATTCGACAACAGCATCCCAATCACTATTGAACGTGTCGCCACTATTCGTCACCGCCCTGTCTTGGACGGCACCGAGTGCGTTCATACGAAAGAAAAATCCGCTTCGCTTATCGTTGTAGGTATCCAATAATAAAAAAACATTGTCATTCTCATGTATGTCGCGTGCATCACGGCGCATCTCATTCGCAATGAGTTTAGACGGTTCTGAATCAAAACAGTTAAAACCGAAGTAAATGTTCTCCTCATCGTAGAGGATACGGACTTCCATTAATTCTGAAATCTGCGTGCCTTCATAAGGTTCAATTTGAACAAATTGGTCAATCGGTTCGGCGTTTTCCCAGTCTGCCTCATTCAAATAGCCATCAATTTCAATATTCTGGTACGTACGATATGCTTCAATCTGATAACCGTTCCCTACTGCAAACGCTTTGGTATCAACACTGAGGAAGATTATTGTTAAACTTAAAACGATGCTGAGCACGGATGTGTGTGTGAAATTGTTACCTAATTTCACGAAAGATAGTAAATATTCGTTCAAAAACGGTGTCTCCTTCGGATTAAATCTGATTAATATAAAAGACGTAAAAGGAGGCAAATTGGATTATACAAATTTTACAGATTCGTTTTCTACGTTATTTTTTCTGAAATCACGGAAAAAGAGGGGATTTTCATAGGGAGGTTCACGCTGAACCGGAAAATACAGCGGAACAGAAGATTTCAAAATTCTAAAATAACGCCGATAAATGGGACGATAGGTAACTGAAAGTTAGGTTCCTCTTTTGTAAAGCCGCTATCGTAGCGAACTTGTAGAACATTCGCGCGGTTATAGACATTCCAGACTTCGAAGATACCCGCCAGTTTCCACCCCCGGATATCCATTGATGCACGCAGACTTATGTCCAGGCGGTGGTACGGGGAGGTACGTTTCGATTCGCCATAGAACGGTTGCCATATTGTCTTTTTTGTATAAGGATTGGTATACCGTTCGCGTCCTTCCAGCGGCGCGTAGAGAACGCCACTCATGTATTGCCATTTTGCACCGATGCGCCAGGATTCTCTACTGTAACTTCCTGCGACTGTAACCGAATGCGGTTTGTTGTAGGAATAATCACGATAGGGTTCTTCTGGAAAGTCTTGGCGCTTGGAGACGGTATAAGCATACGCCAACCACCCTTCAAATTCCTTCGAAATTTTATGCTGTAGTGAAATTTCAACACCTTGAGCGAAGCCGACTTGGGTGTTCTGATACTGCTTTTCGATGTCGTTGTACCGTATCAGCCCTTGGAAATCTTTGTAATAGCCAGCGATATATACCTTTGTTTGTGAGTTCAATCCTTGCTCCAATTCTACAACATAATGTGTGGCCTGAATGGGAGTTAACAACGGATTCCGGGCACCAAGCACAACTTGTTCTAACCTCGGGGCCTGGACGTATCTACCAAAACTGAAATGCAGCGCTGCCGACTGCTCTGAGTTGAGCGCCATACTCAAATTCCCACGCGGCTGAAATGACAGGCTATCTATCAGACTAAAGTAGGTGAATCTCATCCCTAATGTCCCCACTAAAAAGCCAGCAGTTCTAAGCTCTGTTTGGGCATACCCTTCAAAACGGTGCAAGCTTTTGCTTTCAGTAACACTGACTATTTTGCCATCGCTACGAATTCTGAAATTATAGTCCGCATCTCCTTCTTCAGGTTGCCGCGCTCCGTCACTGATGACGGTTGTGGGACTCTTTGAAAGTAGCAGCCCGAATTCTACGTCGGGGTAATCAGATGCCTCGTAAGTCACATCGCTACGGAGCATATAGTTAGACGCCGCGCTCCGGTAGAAATACCCCTCACCGAACGCCAATTCGTTTTCTGAAAAAGAACGGGTGAATGATAAAATTGAGCTCAGTTTCGGGGATAATTGAGAATAGAGGTGAATACCCTGCGCATCAAAGGGGTTATCTGAGTCTACAGGGCCCCGCAGGTCACTTTCGTGTACCACTCTTGTTCCCAGTTTAAATTCGGAGGAATCATACGCGGTAACAGTATTAATAGCGAGACCATGGGTATTATTGAGTTTATAAATCCCTTTCAATTGATAACTCCAGAAACGCGGAACCTCCTGTACTAAATCCTCAATGTTCACAAGTTTGGAAGCTAATTTGAAAAATGGCTCTAGGTAACTATGCCTGCCGAAGGCGTACCAATATCCGTGTCCAGGAACCTGGTTTTTTAGAAACTCGTTGTCAGTTCCAGCTCCGTTTTCTTTGATTTTTTCATGACGGGTGCCTATCCTGCCGCTCAGGAATGCTTCCGAATAGATATAGTTTGCTTTCATTTTTCCATCCAGATATCCGAGCGGAGCATCGCCTTGAGGATAGGAGTGAATGTCAATAACGGCTTGTGCATCCGAACCAAAATTCGCCCCGAATCCCCCGGGGTAAACGTCAACCCGTTGAATGGTGTCAGCGCTCACCGTCGAGACAATACCAAGCAGGTGATATGGGAACGCTAAAGGCAACCGATCAAAGTAGTAAACATTATCACCCGGCGCGCCGCCTCTGACAGAGAGAATACTCATAAAATCGTTGACTGTTCCAATGCTGGGATGGAACGTAAGCGCGCGGAACGCATCACCGGCATTGCCCGGAATAGCCCTTAGCGTTCCGCCATCTGTTCTGCGCGGGCTTTTTCCCAGAAGGGACGCTTTCACATCAACAGTTGCAAGTTGAATGGTTTTTTTTAACGGTATTTTTAACACATGGGATATCCGCGCTTCCACGTTGACGGAGGTGCTGTTGTAATCCTTGAGCGACACCTTTACGGTGTAGGTGCCGCTTGGTAGCCCGGTGAACCGAAACTCGCCATTCTCATCTGTTAATTGTTGCTGCCCTGTTTCAATGAGGTGTACTTCAGCCTCTGCCAAATTTTCCTGAGTCTTCTCGTCATAGACAGTGCCAACAATATCACTATGACTAAGCGGCACGCTGGCAGTTATCGATATAAATAAAAAAAGAAACGTTAAACCGTAAATATATTTCATAAAATTGTCTTAATATAAAGCGTAAAAATGATTCATTACAATCGTTTTTCGCTGCGGAGGCAACGAAAAAAATGGATCAGAATTTAGCAGAAAATCCCACGTACGGAATCAGCGGAAACTGGCTAATCTTACTTTTAAATTGATAGTCGCTGCTGTAATTGTATTGCAACAAGTTTTGTCGATTGTAGACGTTAAGGAGTTCAAAGTAGACATTCATCTGCCAATTCTCATGATTAAAGATTTTACTCACGCGCAAATCTAACCGATGATAGGGCGGTAACCGTTCTGAGTTTGGCGCGGCATAAATAGGCACCCAGATGGTTTTGCCGTTTCTTGGGTCAATTCCAAGAGTAGCATCAATGATAGGGGTATATGGGTTGCCAGTGTGGTATTGCCATTTCGCGCCAATTTCCCATGTAGATGAGGGTGCGTAACTCCCGACGAGGGTAGCAGTGTGCGTTTGATCAAACGAATAGAAGCGATATGATTTATCCGGTTGGCTCTTGCGTTTGGAAAGGGCATAGGCATAAGAAAACCATCCGAAAAACCGAGTGCCATGCCGGTGTCTTAGGAAAATCTCCGTGCCTTGCGCATAACCGACACCTTGATTGAGATAGCCGGCTTCCTCATCAATAGTCGCAAGCGCCCTAAAATCTTTGTAATAGCCTGCCATTGTGATTTCAGTATCTTGGAAGAGTTGACGTTTAAGTTCCAAGATATAATGACTTGCGCGACTCATGGATAAATTAGGATTTCCAATAGTAGGAGAGAGAAGCCACGGTTGCGGGGATTGATTGTAAATCCCGAAAGAAAATTGAAGTTCAGAACGATTTGGCAATTCAATGAGCAGACTGCCGCGCGGCTGGATTGCAAGCCGGTCGATACCGTTAAAATAATCAGCCCGGAGCCCGAATACAAGCGATAAAAATGGAAGTGGTTCTAAGCGGTTTTGTAGATAGCCCTCTATCCTGTGCCCGAGAATGGATTCATCTAATGTTTTACGTTCGGCGAACCTAAAGTCGTAGTCAGCCTCACCTTCATCCGGAAGCCGACTAAAGGTACCAGTGACGCGTCCCGGCTGCAAAGCAAGCACGAGTCCAGATTCGAGTTGATATTTAGGTGATACCGTATACATTAAATCTTCGCGGAGAACATAGTCTGGTGCCTCAACTTCAAGAAAGATATCGGGCCCAATATCTATATCAAATTGGACATCTGAACGGGTTACGGATAGAAAGGAGTTCAGCCGTTCTGACAGTAAGGAGCGAAGGTGAATACCGGCGCCGTTAAAACCGGTCTGGAACTGTAAATTGCCTTGAAAATCTTCATCAACGTTTTGGCCTTCCTGTCTAAGCGCAAATCTGTCTCCTGACGCAAAAAGGTTCATGGAAAACCGGTGCATCTCATTCAGATTATAGGCGGTTTTAAACTGGTAATCCCAAAAGCGCGGAAAGGCAGTAATTTGGCTGGTATTAAATGATAGCGAATCGACAAATAAATCGATATAGCTCCGACGCCCAGCGACATACCAGTATCCTTTTTCACGAATAGTCCCTTGCAATACTGTTTCTGAGTAGAGCAAATTTAGATTGAATTTTCCATGTAAACCAGGAGGGCTCCTATCTTGTGAGTGAATGTCGATGACGGCCTGGGAATTTATGCCGAATTCAGCACCATATCCGCCCGCGTACACATCAATACGCTCAATAATTGTGGAACTTAGAGAAGAAACTAGACTCCCAAAATGATAGGGATATCCAAACGGAATCCTGTCAAAATAGTAAAGATTATCTTCGTCAGAACCGCCACGAATGTAAAGCGCACCACTAAAATCGCTTGATACGCCAATGCCGGGGAGTGAAGGAAGAGCACGAAGCACATCGCCGCCTGTACCGGGTAGCCTCGCCATTTCCTGGCCGCGTAGACTCTTTCGGCTCACCGTCTTGGGAGAACGTTCACGTTTTACCTCTATTTTTTCAAGGCGATACATTTCAACGTAAATCTCAGGGTGCGCATTTTGATTCGCGCGGACAACAACAGAAGTTCGCCCTAGTATTTCAGAATCCGGCAACGAGATGAATAGCGTATAGTTTCCTTCCGGGATGTTTTTAAAAACAAAATTGCCATTTTCATCCGTTTTTTGGGATTTATCGATTTTTGTAAGACGAACATCTACTCCGACTAGTGGGGCACCTGTAACACTGCGATAGACAGTGCCTTTAATGTTTCCTGTTTGCGAGAATGCTGCGACTGGCAACACGAAAACCAACAGCAGAGACAAAAAACGTTTCATAGCGATTCGTAGTACTTACTTCTAAAGATTTTGGGAGATAAACACCCGGGGAGAAACTGACAAAATTATACTATCTTTTCTCGAAAAATTACAAAACGCTCAACTCAGGCTCCATCTCCATTAAAATTCGAGCGTTATTCCAAAGTACAGAATCCGAGGAAGTTGTGGGACGTCAGCGGTTTCCTGTTCCTCAACTTCGGTTGATTCACCTGCTATTTCAAGTGTTGCACCCTCTTTGAGAATAAATTTGACTTTATTCTCGCGGTTGTAAAGGTTGAGAATATCAATAAATCCACCAATCTGCATTCCCATAATGTTCCATTTCTGGCTCACTCGGAAATCTAATTTGTGATACGGTGTCAATTCGGCAAACACAGCTTCCTCGACACTAGCAAGAAGAGGGTTCAACCCACGTGTCACCGGGTCTTGAATCAAGAAGATAGAAGTGAACGGAACTTCAGAGGTACCACTTAAATACTGCCATTTTGCTCCAATTTCAAGCGTGGAGGTTAAATTATAGTTTGCAACAAGGCTGAGAATGTGGGTATTGTCAAAGAGGTAAGGTTGATAGCGTGCGCCGGGATGCTCACGCAGTTCAGCGTGCGTGTAGGCATAGGATATCCATCCGAAGAATTTGCTTGGTACCCTGTGCTTCAAGAACCCCTCTATGCCCCCAACGAATGCTATTCCCTGATTGAGATATGTGCGGTTCTCACTGCTATCTCCTTCGGGCAATGTCGATATTTCTTCAGGAGTTATCACTTTCTGCATGTTTTTGTAGTAGGTGGCGAACGTGAATTCCGTTCTTGCTGAGAGCTCATGCTCGAATTCCATGATGTAGTGCCTTGCGAGACTCGGCTCTAAACCAGGATTTCCGTTTTTCGAGAGTACCTGATATGGGCGCGGGTTCTGTTCATAGTGCCCGTAAGCAAAACGGAGAATGGAGCTGCTCGGCAATCTGAAACTGAGGCTTCCACGAGGTTGAATAGAGCGTTTTTCTGTTAAATTCAGATAATCCAACCGTATCCCTAGCGCGAGGGACAAGAAAGGGAATGGATTATATCGTCCTTGTAAATATCCCTCGAACCGGTAGAAATCGTATTCAAATTCATCACTCAATTCGTAAAAGCTGCGTTTTATATAAGTCCCATCCTCATCGCGAACAAATTCTTCATCTTCAGACAATTCCGGAAGATTTTCAGTCGATACTATCCTCTCAGACGTTAGAAACCGTCCATATTCGAAACTCTTGGATGGACTGAAGTTGAGGAGAAAGCCAGGTTCAAATTGAAAACTCGGCGTTAACTGATAGACTAAGTCTTCGCGGAGCATATAGATTGGCACATTAATCTTTACATCATAGGTTCCGGAATCTGCGAAATCCACTACGATTTCCCCATTATCTTCCAATTCGCTAACTGTCTCTTGGAAAATTGCTTTAAAATCTATCGTGAGATAATTGACAGAACGAGTGAGAGAGAGATGGGATGTAAGATTGTCAGTAACATGTGACAGGAGGTGGACGCCTTGTCCGGTAAAACCGTTTTTGAAAAGGGCCTGGCCAAATTCGGGGCTCACAGCTTCCTCGTCTTCAAGTTGTGTCTGTTCTTCTATAATGTTGAAATGATCGGTTGCAGCGAAAGCATTGAAGGTTAGATGGTGTTTCTTACGAAGCCGGTATGCGAACTTGAGTTGATAATCTGAAAAATAGGGGAACTGTCCATCCTCAATAAACTGCCCTACAATCAAGTCAATATAACTGCGACGCCCTGAAATGGAAAGATATCCGTTATCGCGGATGCTACGCTCGAGCAATCCTTCTGAGTAGAGGAAATTTAAGTTAAATTTCCCACGCCCCCTTTTCTCAAGGATGTCGCGTGCATGAATATCAAGCACCGTTTGCGAATCTAATCCGAATTCTGCCCCATATCCGCCTGCGTAGATGTCAATTTTGTCAAGCGTTTCTGAACTAATGGTTGAAAGCAAACCGCCCCAATGGAACGGATAGCCGAGTGGTGTTCTATCCAGATAGTAAAGGTTCGAACCGGGTTCACTGCCGCGAATGTAGAGAATCCCAAAAAAATCATTAGGGATACCGATACCTGGTAATGTTGTGAGTCCACGGAGGGCGTCGTTCGTAGTGCCCGGAATGCGGAGGAGTTCACTGCCGCGAATATGCTGACGGCTCACGGTTGGCGGTAAACGTTCGCCTTCCACGATAACCTTTTCTAATTCAACAGCTGCATCCAAGTATATTTTTATCTCCGTCGTCGTGCTGCGTTTGACTTCACATCTCCTTTTTGATGTACCATAAGTCGGATGTGAAACAGATATGGTGTAGCCCCCGGATAACAGGCCACGAAACTGAAAGGTTCCGTCTGCTTTCGTCTCGTAATGTTCATCGGTTTCCAGCAGATGCACATCGGCACCAGCCACAGATGTCTGAGTCTTTTGATGATAGATATTGCCTTTAATCGTCCCTGTTTTTGACAAGCCTAGCGATGGCATCGCAAAAATCAGCAGGAGCGATAAAAAAAACCTCATGAAAATTTCCCTTTTATTGATGATATGGCTATTTATCCAGACACCATAATTTATTCTATCACAAATTTATTCTATCACATCTTAATGAAAAAGCAAAGTGAGTTGCGTTTGCACCTAAACCTATGTTATCATTTATTGAAACACCACTTAAGGAAGATAAGGAATGGAAATCGTTGAATATACACCGGACATGCTAGATGCTTTAACACGATGTTATAATTATCTAATTGCTAAGGTGCCACACTGCTATCCCGTAAGCAAGGAGGAATTTAGGGAGGAATTGTCCGACACGCCTCAGAAGGGTAATCCTAAAATCCGTTATCATTCGAAAACCACTTTTATTGCTGCCTCACAAGGTGACGGAAAACAAGACGATGACGTGCTCGGATTTGTACAAATTGGCATTGACGAATTGCGAGAACACCAACGAAACAACGGTGTGATTAGGTTCCTCGGCTATCTCCCCGGAGAACGACGTGCGGGGCAGGCGCTACTGGAAAAGGCAGAGGCTTATCTGCACAGGTACACCCCACTGCAAATAGTCGCTTTCACCCAAGAACACCGCTATCGCTTCTACCACTTTGCACACGCTTATCTATCGGATGCGCTTGGACAAGCCCAAGCGCTCCTAGCATTCAACGGGTATCAACGTCATGAGGGCGAGGTATTTTTGGGATGGGAACACTACGATATTACACTGACACCGCCACCGCAATCTGTTGAAATAGCTGTTGAATGGAAATCCGGTAACGGTGAACGCCCAAACTGTAAGGTACAAGCATTTCATGACGGTGAAAAAATTGGTGTCTGCGAGTGCCTCTCCGGCGGAGAATTTTCACGCCATCCGGATGCCCAAAACTGGTTTCATACCGTATGGCTGGGCATTGAAGACAATTTCCAAGGGCAGGGGTTAGGGCGTTACTTACTTCAATACACGTTACATGAAATGCGCAAGGTAGGATACCGCCATGCTGCAATTAGTACGGACTGGAAAAATCATCGCGCGTTTCTCTTCTACAGCAACTTCGGATACCGGGTTTCGGATTGGAGCTACGGATTTTCAAAGACGCTATAACCTGCGACAAACTTTTCAGTCAGTCGTTTTTGTAACATCAACAAACCATTTCGCTTCCACCATCCGCTCACTCGCTTCGGATATGGCCGGATGATACTTTGAAAACTTCACCTTGTCACAATTCGCCAAGAAATTCTGTACCTTGTCACTGTAAAGTGTTCCGATTTGCTGACGTTCTAGCTGCCCAAGCAGATGGCGCGTTGGTAATTCGAGGGCAGGAATATGGTACCGCGCTCCTATATATTCGCGAATCACGTAGGAAACCTGGGTATGGTAAACGTTCATATCGCCCTGCGTTAACCATCCGGCCGCCTCAATCGCTTCTAATTGCTCATAAGCGATTTCATGCGCCGGGCGGGTTTCTACCACCGCAACCGGCGGCGAGAGTGAAGAAGGGTTTCGACGTTGCAGGATGTACAGCCATCCCGATACTGCGATAACAGCGAATAACGATACACCCACTAAGAGATAGGGAAATAGGCTTTGTGAAACCTCTAAGGGCGGCTTGATATCGCGTAACCCTTGCACATTCCCACCTCCTTGTGAAAGGATGTGATAGAAAATAGACATCATCTTAGGATAGAATGGGCGAATCGATATTTTGAAGCTGCAGGGGTTCAACAATTATCGATTTCGGAGCCGTTGGGCAGACGTACTGGCAGACACCACATCCTGTACATCCAGGGGTAAGTACTTCAACGAGTCCAGTGGACGAAAAACGGATTGCCTCCGCGCCGATAGGGCAATTATCGACGCAGTATGTACAAACCACATCTTTTGTACGGAGGCAGTTTTCTGCGGTAAAAACGGCTACCCCCATCGTAATATCTTCAGCAAAAACACTTTGTAACGCACCACTGGGGCAAACGTACATACACGCCAATGAATCACAAATCACACACGGTTGCACATCCGGATTAATATAAGGCGTCCGCCCCAGTCGTGCATCATCGCTCTCCAGTGGCATTATCGCATCCGCTGGGCAATTTTTTACACAGTTCCCGCACCGGAGGCATTTTTCCACAAATTCATTTTCAGGGAGCGCCCCTGGCGGACGTAGAAAATATGAGGGAGGGGCCTGATAGCTTCCTTTCACCGGAACCGTCCCAATCAGCCGTTTTCCCAACTGCTCATCCAGAAGTTCGGCAACTGGCTGCAGAACTTCGCGCAACGCTTCTTTAAAAAAGCCGCGTCTCCCTTTTTTACCAGACATTTATAGTCCTTTGACAGAATTTTCAAATCTCGTTCCGATTAACCCTATTCATCCTGATTTGAATCTGTAGCCTTAGGAATCCGATAACAACATTTGTGGCCCCCCTGCATCAGATGTTCCCGACGATACACCTTCGTGCCTAAAGCCTGTCGGAAGAGGGCCAATTCAATTTCACAAACGTGTGGATATTCTTCGGCGATTGCAGCGATGGGGCAGTTATGTTCAGTCAAAAGATAATCTGTGTTATCCTCATCAGCGCGCGCCATGTATCCCTCCTCGTCACGGATAATCGCAAGTTCTTTAATCCGTTCCGGTAGAGGTTTCCCCTGAAGGCGCTGACGGTAAGAATGTATTTGCGACTGCATACGGCTCCGGAAAACCTTATTAATAAACCTGGGACCGTTGAATTTCGCCACTTCGTGCATCAATTCAACTGCAAAATTAGCGTACGTTGTCGGAAAAAGGTTATTTGCTTCAGCCGTGAGTTTATAAAGATGGTAAGGACGCCCCCGTCCCTGCTTTTCCCGCTCGTACTCAACCAAACCTTCATCTTCAAGAATTGCCAAGTGTTGACGTATTCCCATAGAACTAATGTGCAAAGCGTCCGTGAGCTGACTAATGCTCATGTGAGCACGCATTTTGAGCAGCTGCAGAATTCGCGTCCGGGTGTCGCTCATTTCAGAATTCATTCCGTTTCCTCTTTTGCATTTTCTTAGAAGAATTATACCACAGTTTCTATCTTGAATTCAACGCTAAAAAACTTGCATTATTTTCAACAACATGTTACACTGCAAAATGGTGAAGAAGTACAATCGCAAGATAATTCACGAGAAAGAGATGTGAATGAAATCAACAGTTCTCCTCCTCTACGGCATCTTATTCCTGCTTGGCTGTGGTTCCGATGAAGAAATCGCGCCAACTGAAACTGAGCCCATCGATGCAACTCTTCCTAACTATTTTCCTGATGAACTTGCGAGCCGGTGGGTTTACAGAACACCTGATGGAAGTTTGTATTCCCGCGAAATCACGCGCGAGCAGACTCTCAGCAAAAATGTTTATCATGTTTTTGATTACACGCCTCCAATAAAAAAAACCGATTTTCCCTTTCTAAAACCGACATTTTTTCGCGTTACACAGAACCGAGTCTTTTTCAACGTTAGTGAAATGCTTGATGCTATCATGGTACCCCCTGAAACCCTACAAGCTGGTTTTGAAGGTGTAGAAACTAGCATGACGATAGAAAGCATCTCGGAAGATGAACTCCTTTTTTGTCATATCCCACTGAGGACTAATTTCCAATGGGAGGCCCTTAGCATGAAGCTGAACGGTACATTTATTTTGCAAGATTTGTTGCTACTGCAATTCCCATTTGAAATGAATGTTAGCATTGAGGCACAGGTTGATGATGAAATGCCGCTTCAAACACCCGCCGGAATCTTTGAGAAGACATACCAAATTGTGTATCAAACGGAAATCACAGCGACTAAGCTTGACGAGGTAGAGAGAACAGAAAAGTACACCCAAAAGGTATGGATTGCTCCCCATGTCGGCATTGTTAAACTCGAAGATGAATCTGGGGTAACAGAACTGATTAAATACGTTCTCCCACCCTAATAGTGGAAGTTGTACGGTGTCATGTACCGTTTTTTTATCTAACGAAATGAATGGTATCATCTTAAGCGACGGTAAACCCGGACACTATAACCAATCCTTAGGTATCATTCAATGCTTACAGGAATGTGATGCACATTGGATAGATGTCCGTTTTCGAAGCAAATGGCACGATAACCTGCTTCGATGTATCATGTGTGTACTCGGGGGGGTGCCGTTACCAAAATTTTTCACCTACATGCTTCTACGATACTCCGTTTGTAAAGAAACCTATACTGCTATCTCTTGCATTGAAACTGCCCAGCTAATTCTGTCAACCGGTTCATCTGTCGCCGCCGTTAACCTATTGCTCGGAAAAACATTGAATGCTAAGACAGTTACCTGTCGCAGGCCCTCGCCGTTAGGGATTTTCTATTTTGATTTAGCTATCCTCCCCCGGTTAAAGCTGCCCCGGATAAGACGAAAAAATGTGTTCCAAACGCTTGGCGTGCCGAATGCAATTTCGCCCGCAATTTTAGCGCCACTAAAAGCGCAGTTGCAAACAGAATTGGCATTGCCGAATTGTCCACGCATCGGTGTACTTGTCGGTGGAACAGAACGGCACGAAACCTTTACTGAACAAGACGCAGCACGTTTGCTTGATATCTTAGAAGAGACTACAGAAAAATTGGATGCACAGGTTCTAGTAACAACCTCACGTCGTACACCGCGGGCCGTCAGCAATCGTCTCGCAACGGTTTTGAAACCGGCTGCGTGGTGCCCCTTGTTCATTGAACCGGGAAGTTATTCCGCATTGACGGCGCCGTATCAAGCCCTTCTCGCCTTGAGCGACGTGCTTGTTGTCACAGCCGATAGTTTCTCTATGGTTTGCGAGGCAGCCAGCAGCGGCCGTCCTGTTATCCTTCTCACACACTCACGGGCCAAGCAATCGAAACGATATCAGGCATACCACGAGATGGAACAACAGGCTATCCTGCAACAGTGTGAACTTCAAGATTTAGAAGAACGACTCTCGAAACGGTTGAAGAAGCGAACACCTTCTGGCGCTCTTGATGACACACGGCCGGCGGCAAATGCTATTCGCGGACTCTTCAATTGAGACATTTCCCGTGAAACCCGTGTTCCCTATTAACCCGCATCGCCCGCGCACTTTGCAAGCAGACAACCTACGCTTACTGCACTTGGCCCATAAAATTGACTACGTGGTTAGGGTAACTATGGGCGGCAAAGTATTTTTCTAGTTGACTCTAAATACAACCTTTCAGTGCTCCGTATAAGAACGAATTCTAAATCACAAAATTCCCAGTAGGCGGGCTATTCTTTTCAAGTCTTGCATTGTCCAGAACCTGAGCGCCTTCATAAATCTCAGAAAACGTTGAAAATGAAATCACTTTGCGAAAAATAAAAATGACTTGACGCGAGCTCTGTATTGTTGTAAAATAGCAATATCAAAACTGACTAAAATAGAGGAAGAAAAATGATGAAATCGTTACAAATCGTCCGGCCTGCCGCACTCGCGCTAGCACTGCTTGTATTCATTTCCATCATGTTCCCGACATTTGCGCAGGAGGAGACTGAAGAAACACCATCTCAAAAGAAATATGTGGAATTTACAATTAATGGTACCTTCACCGAAGTCAAAACAAGCAATGCTTTTGGAACGTCAAGTTCGAAAACGCTCCGCAATCTTTTAAAAAAATTAGAGAAACTCAAAAATGATGATGATATCGCCGGCGTTGTCTTCAAAATTAAATCCCTGGGTGTCGGATGGGCGAAACTACAAGAAATTCGAGATAAAGTGAGCGAATTTCGCGCGGCTGGAAAAAAGACAATTAGCTATCTTGAAGGCGGTGGTAACGCTGAATACGCCCTTGCCTGTGCAACAGAGCGAATTATTCTCATGCCGACAGGAAACCTCAATCTTATCGGCTTACGCGCTGAAGTGCTCTTTTTTAAGGGATTATTGGAAAAGGTAGATATCCACGCAGAGATGCTTGCTATGGGGAAATACAAATCCGGAATTGAGCCTTACGAGCGTGATACCATGTCGGAAGAATTTCGCGAATCTATGACAGACATTCTTGATGAATTTTACGAGCAGCTCTGCCTGATGATAGCCCATGGACGCGAGGACATCAGCATAGAGGAAGTCGCGTCCCGAATAGACCAAGGGCCGTTCACGGCAGAAGAGGCACACCAGGCAAAACTCGTTGACAAGCTACAATATTACGACGAACTTCTTGAATCCATCAAAATAGATGAAGAAGCCCAGATTGTTAAACCAGACGACAATAAGCGGAAAATCCCGAAGATGAATAGTTTTGCCGGGTTGATGCAGCTATTCACCATGTTGAGCCCACCCCAACGCGCCGAGGCACAGGAACAAGCACCGAAAATCGCGCTCATCTATGCTACTGGACAGATTTTGGCAAGTTCTGCTGACATTTTTTCAACAATGCCTGTGGTGACACCAGCAAAACTGAAAAAGGCGTTTGAAAAAGCACGGGCGGATGAAAACGTTCGCGCAGTTGTACTCCGAATCGATAGCCCGGGCGGCTCAGCACTTGCGTCTGACCTGGTTTGGCGTGAGGTGCTCCGAACCCAAAACGAGAAACCTGTCATCGTTTCAATGTCCGATGTCGCCGCATCCGGCGGGTACTATATTGCGATGGCAGCGGGGACAATCATCGCACAACCCGGAACCCTCACCGGTTCTATCGGGGTTTTCGGCGGAAAACTCAATCTCAAAGGACTCTATAATAGAATCGGATTAACAAAGGAAATTATCACGCGAGGAAAGAATGCCACCCTTTACTCCGATTATAGTGGATTTACCGACGCGGAACGCGAGCGCGTTGAAAAACTGATGCAGACAGTTTATCAGGACTTCGTCCGAAAAGCCGCTGACGGGAGAAACAAGACTTATGTCAAACTTGAGGAAATCGCCCAAGGAAGGGTCTGGACGGGAAAACAGGCAAAACAGTTGGGGCTCGTTGATGAACTCGGTGGACTTGAGACTGCACTCGCAATCGCAAAGAGACAGGCAGGTTTTGCTGAGGAGGATGAGCTTGATATCATGACGCTGCCCAAGCAACAAACCTTCTTTGAACAACTTTTAGAGCTCATGTTACAAGACACAGAAACGCAAATCTCGTTACAGGCCATCCCACGCTATCTTCTCCCATTACCCGCCCTAGAAGGGCAGTGGCATCGCATCGCGCTTCTGCTCAATCTGTTTAAAAATGAGCAGGTTGTCACAATGCTACCTTTTGATGTTTTAATTCGCTAACGACGCGTAGGAAACGTAGCAAGCCTATTCCCTTGCTAGAGGAACGTCGCAAAGCAGCGCTTGTGTACCAGAGGAAACAGATGAAATCGAATAACAACTTTCAGGTAACAGATGAACAGTTCGCTTTTTTTCAAGAGAATGGATACCTGAGCATTCCGCGTATCACAACGGATGAAGAGGTCGAATTTTTAAAAGGTATTTACGATGAACTCTTCACGGAACGGAACGGCGAGGGCGAGGGACGCTACTTTGATTTAGCCGGCCCCCGCGCGCATAACGGACGCGAGACATTGCCACAAATTCTCGGGCCTGAAGCACAATTCCCCGTGCTTCGAGAGACGGTGTACTTCCAAAATGCACGCCAAATTGCCGCGAAACTTCTCAGTGTCGAATTGGAAAAGCTCAGCGGCGGCGGACACATGATTTTGAAACCGGCGCACTACGGCGACGAAACGCCGTGGCACCAAGACGAGGCATATTGGAATCCTGAAATCTTGCCGAATAGTCTTAGTGTCTGGCTCCCACTTGATACAGCCACCGTCGAAAGCGGATGTCTACAATTTATACCGAAATCTCACAAAGGCGAAGTACGATGGCATCGACATATTAACAACAACCCACTGGTCCACGGCTTAGTCACCGATGATGTCGATACGGAAAAAGCAGTCGCTTGCCCAATTCCAGCAGGCGGGGCAACTCTCCACCATTGTCGAACGCTGCACTATGCTGCACCGAATAGCACGGCGCAGGCACGCAGAGCCTATATCCTCGTCTTTGGCGCTCCGCCGCGAAAATTGGAGAAACCGGCATATCGCCCATGGCAGACAGAAGAGCAGGAGGCTCTCGAAAAACTGAAATCTTTGGATGCATCGCAAGGGAGCAAGCAATCTGCTTTCCCGGGGATGTAACGCACTGACAATCGTATACACTGGTAGGGAAGAAAAACGTGAACATTATCTGTACCGGCATCAGCTGCTCCGGGCGCAAGGAATTAATGGCAGATTTTGAAGAACTCTGCCATGAAAAAGGGATGAATATCGGCTTCTTTAACGTTGGCGATTATATGCATCGTGCCGCCGCCTCATCCGGAATCCGATTCACCGAGAAAGTCCTCGATTCTGACCCGGCGTTCTTATCGCTTGCACGCAGAACCGCTTTTTATGAAATCGCCAAGCTTGCAGAAGAATATGAACATGCGCTCATCGGACTACACGCCTGCTTCCGATGGAGAGGTGAGATTGTTGAAGGAATTTCCTTTAAAGAGATTGAAGAATTTCCACCGGACCTCTTCATTAACGTTGTCGATAACATCCATGACATTTCGCAGCGGATGAAGAACACACCCCAATGGAAGGGAATGGGACAGGATATCCTCAACGTCTGGCTTGACGAAGAAGAATTTCTGACAAAGCAACTCGCAAATTGGCGTGGAAAACCGTATTACACCGTCGCAAAACAACAGGAACTCGATAATTTTTATCAACTCATATTCTCATCAAAACCGACATTGTACCTCAGCTATCCGATTACGATTCTGAATGACGCACCTGAAAAAATTGAAGAAATTCGCGCCCTTGGGGAAAAACTGAGAACCTCTTTTATTGTCTTTGATCCACTTTCAATTAAGGATATGGCATGGGTGAAACAGAACCAACCTTCAACCATCAGTCAAATTGATGAAACCATTATTGAACAAATTAAGACGCGAACCATCTCACGCGATTATCAATTTCTGAACCAGAGTGATTTTGTCGTTGTTATCTATCCAACCGACAAATTGTCACCCGGCGTCCTGAGCGAGATGAACTACGCCTCACGCTATAACAAACCCGTTTATGCCGTCTATAAAAACGAACCGAGTATCTTCTTTGAAAACTTATGCGAACGAATCTTTGATACCTTTGAGAAGCTAGAAAATTTTCTAAGCGTCGAATATCTCGCAAAACCCGATTCGAATTAAATCGGGAAAGCATCGTTTTTTATTTTTTTCTCGAAAATACCCCAAAAGTGCATCCGAAAATGTGTATAAGTGAATCATTATCATTTTTATGATGATGGTATCCTGTACCGCTATGCGGAAGAGGAGGTGCTTGTTATGTTAGCAAACCAGAGGTGGCGTGACACTTAGTGTTGCGCCCTTGTGGGGTGACACTGATGTGTCGCGCCCTTCAGGAAGGGGCAGAGGGCTGAAACCCCTCTGCCCCCATTTGTCGTACCGGGGTATCACGAATCTCCAATTTAGCGTCTGTTCTACAGTTATTTCGACATGGTGTGCCACGCCGTTAGATAAAGCGAAAAAATAACGTGGCATCATTTTCACCGGTGCGTCGACTAAAGAAAGCTTAACGCCGCGCGTACTGCGATTTCCTAGGCGCACGGTACGCAACCTTCTCAAGATGCGGTGTCTCTAACCGCACATGCCCCTCAGCCCTTGACGTTAGGCAACTCTCCAAGATACCACTGACGAGCATCGTGCGTTCTGCCGGGTACGGCGCAACTCGCGTCTCAAACAGTTGCTCAATCTTTGAGATAAGACATGCCGAATAGGTGACGTTCGGCGTTGGCGTTAAGAAAAACTGGGTTGATACCGGCACCGGCTCATTTTTCAATTGGGCGGCGAAGCAGTAATCGCGCACCCCACCGTTGAGCATCAGCAACGTTGCCTTCAGGCCATCGGTGTACTCAATAAAATAAGCCGACGGATTTTCGACGAGTCGTTGAAGTTCACCTGTCCTAAGGAGATTCTGGGTGCGTCCATCCTCGAGCGTGAGCCCACAGGGGGTATCGCTTCGCGACAGTGCAGCTTCCAGTAATTGACATGCCCATCGCCCTTCTTCACCAGCCCGCCAGACAGCTTCCCCTTCTATCAGTTGAACGGCCGCGACACCAGTTTCACCACCCCGTCGACGTTCAGCCATGCACTGCAGTGCCTCCAAGGCGTGATAATCCATCGGGTCTGAGCCACCAACACCTACCATAAGCGCATCAGTGATGTCACAGTCGAGAGGCAACTCCACATCGGGCAAGCGCCACGTCACGGGCAGCGATGAGCCCGCGAGCAACCCGAAACCTAGACGGTGAGCATCAGCAACCATCTCTCTGGCTTTCTCAAAACTATAAGAAAGATGTTTGTCATTAAAGAGAGGCACGGCCCGTCCATCCTGCTCAAAGACGGCAACACACTCCTTGAAAAAATCGTAGCGTGGATAAAGCACCTGGCCCTTTTCATTGCTCGGATAATCGCCATGCTCAGCGATGAGGAGCACTGCGTCAACGGCAAGCTCATCACCGCCGCAGCGGAGTGCCTCCGAAATCGTCGGATAGATAGTGAACCCGAACTCCCGCGCCCTGTCAAGACTCTGTTCACCTTCCGATTCCTGCTGGACGTACAACGAAACCACTTTCATATCTGGGCGGTGCCACCTGCCTTCATGTGGATATCCGACGAGAAACCTATCTGCGAAATGTTGGGCATGCGATAGATAACGGTAGATAGTGGTAATAATCGCAATCCGTTTGCTAGTCATAAGTACCTCCAAGGACAACTTCTTAAGTCCGCCAGAACGTTGATTCATCAGCAGGTTGATACGTAATCTCTAAATGCGGTGTGTCCTGCCTCTCCCCTCCGGTGAAGAGACTATCAACGCCCGCTGCGACGAGACCGGTTGTTAACAAGTTCCGCTCAACAGGATAGGTTGGCTTCCCTGTTTCAAACATTTTCTCAATATTGTTAACCAAGGGCGAGAAGAAGTTCGCCAACGTTGTCCTTGCGGGCGGCATCGGGAGATACATCTGCGTTGAAAGCACTTTATTATTGGTGCCGATAGTGGCGGCGAAGTTGAAATCCTGCACTAACCCGTTCATCAAAATCATGGTGGATTTCAGTCCATCGTGGTGTTCATACCGGTACGCAATCGGTTCTTTCACAATATCCTTCATCTCGTCCAACGTTGGGAATATGTTATTAAACCCGGGCCGCGAAGGGGTGAGCGTATGACTGCGGCAGAGCGCGGATTCAAACAGTTCACGTGACCAGAATCCGGCATGGTGCGCCTCCCAAAACGTCTCACCGCGATACGCTTGTAGCCATTTGACACCGGTTTCGCCACCTTTGCGCCGTTCTACCATGCATTGAAGCGCCTCTAAAGCGTGAAAATCGTAACTATCGACGCCCCCGTAGCCAACGCATACCGCTTCTGAAACCGGCACATCGTACGGCATGTCAATCGATGGCGTACGCCACGTAACGGGAAGTGAGGAGCCTGCCATAAACGGAAAACCTATAATTTGAGAAGCCTCATACATCTCACGCGCCCACTCCCAATTCCAAGAGAGATGTTTATCGTTAAATGCAGGCACGCCGCGGCCACTCTGTTCAAACACATCAATCATCTGCTTAAAGTGTTCATAGCGCGGATAGAGACGTTGGCCCTTCTCGTTTACCGGATAGTCTCCATGCTCACCGATAAGTAGCACGCCATCGACTGCTAGTTTATCACCACCGCATGTCAACGCTTCGGCAATTGTTGAGTATGTTTTTACTGACGGATAACGTTCCAAACGTTCGCGGCTCAAATCGTTCTTACCGCGCTGTTCAACGTAGAGAGAGACGAGCTGCATTGATGGATAATGGTGGCAGCTGTTCCAGCCATAGCCTTCCAAGAACCTATCCACAATGTGTTGCGCATGCGAGTATTTTTCGTATAGTGTCACAATCGCAGCAATCTTGGGGCGGTTTTCCATTTTTTCTCCTTTAGATATACAGCCGGTTCACTATTTTCCTCCCACTGCTAATACTGACGCTAATTTCCATCGAGGCGATAACCATTAAGCGGGGTTTCTATCAACTCAACCGGTGCCTGACAGCAGTCACAATCACCCGGTGCAACCGTGCGAATGTAGCAAGTATCACAATAGTAGTAGAGTTCATGTACAACGTCGTTGCGAATGGAGAGAAATTTGACAACCTCCAACAATTGCGTCTTCGGAAAAACACGCCCTTTGAGAATCAGCGTTCTCTCGTGAAGACGAGTATCCACAAATAAAGCCTCCGCTAACGATGTCCTAAGAACCGTATAGTATTTTCCATCTTTTGCTTTCAATCCGTATAGGTGTTGATGATTGCCAAAGAGCTCCACGTTATAATGTTCGTGCATCTCCTCCACCAAACAGACGATGTCTCCTTGAAGTCGAACTTCGCGAACGGCTGGCAATCCGGGAACTGCGGGGTTCTGCTTTTCGGCTGAAGGGGTGGTTCCATTCAGTAATATGCCAAGCGTGAGCAGCAAAACGAAAAAACGGAGCAATTTCGGGATTTTACGCATTCTGGATTTCCTCTTGTGCCCACCTTTGAGGCCCCGGACCGGGTTGATGTTCATCGCGAATCCGCTTGAATTCCGCCGGGCTCGCGACAACATTTTCAGGGAACAATCGGCTCCGCGCGAGAAAACCGGCTTCGGGTTTGTACCCTGTCGGTTTTGAAGCATCTTGGTAACGCGTATCAACGCTCCACCGCACTTGATGGCTGATATTCGGAATGGAGCGATGGGGGGTTAGGTTCGTAAAAAGTAGGACACTCCCAAACTTAACAGGGATAATCACCGGTTTCACATCCGGAAGCGCCTCCGGTGGTATATCGAGGTAAGGCCGGCCCTTAACGCTGCGGTGTCGAAGAACACCGGCGCGGTGTGCGCGTGGAATTACCTCAAGACAGCCGTTTTCAACCGTTGCATCGATGAGCGGAATCCACATCGTCAGTTGTAAAACTGAATCGCACTCCGGTTCCATATAGCCCGCATCTTGGTGCCAGGGAACGAGGGTTCCCTCATGTTCAGGCAGCTTGGGGCGCACCCGATATGCTGGGTGACACATAATCTCAGAGCCGACGAGAGCTTCAGCGATATCGAGGAGTTTTGGATTAATAAGTAGCCGGAAGAGGGCAGGTCCGGTGTGCGTACCGCTAAACAATTTCTGAAACACGATGGGAGATTGCGCCGTAATTTTTGCGAAACGGGTATCAAATCCTTCCGTCTTAAACTCGGAATCAATTTTCCCTTGCGCGGCAAGGTGTGAGGCGCCCGCATCAATAATTGCTTCAAATTCCGCGATGAGTGGGTTAAGTTCCGCCGGGGCAAGGGCATCTTCAACGAGGAGATAACCGCTTTCATGAAAATCTTCGATTTGGATGTTGGTTAATGCTTGCATAAAAAACTCTCATATCTGGACCAGTTCAATGAGAATTCCGTCCGGGTCCTTCGCGCAAATAACACCGGAGGCGTCCGGGGCACTCACCGGCTCCGACAAAAATTCTACACCGTTCTGTTTTAATCTTTCAACCGTTTCCTCAATGTTTTCAACAAAAAAAGTGAGCCAGCGCACCCCGGCAGCGAACGTCTCGGCCGGGCGTGGCGGTGGAGATGCTATATCCATCAATTTGATGAGCGTATTGCCGGCTTTGAGGCGGGCCTGCCGGAACCCTGTCGGGGCAAGCCCCACTGCACGTGCGAGGCTTTCAGGAATTTCCAATTCCAGCACTAGCTCAAAACCCAACTGTTTATGGTAGAAATCGAGAGATTCGGCAAAATTACTACATGTAATCGCGATGTCAACAGTCGGGTGCAATAGGTTCAACACGCAGGTAGCCTCCTTTGATATTACGGGTGTTTGAGAATAAAGATTGCCTCGCGAAACTCACCGAGAGGACGAGCATCATAGATAAGCTGCACCGGAATGACAATTTTCTGTTTCTCTTTCAAAATATCGTCATCATCCGGAATCGGAATAGAGAAAACAAGATTGCCATCTGTTTTCGGTGGAATCGTCGTTTCAACCGGCCCGATTTCTAAATTCCATGATGGTGGAATCACCGGTTTTGCGAGCGCTGCGCGTTGCTCAGTTGAGTGATTGGTAATCTCAACGCGCAGCTGGACTGTCCCGCCCGGTGTGATGCCTAATTTTGCAAGTGTCGTGTGAACCGAATTTCCGCTCGCGTCGATTAAGAGCGCGCGGCTCCCATCACGAAGGATACTAGTGTTAACATGCCCATAGCGAACATATAGATGAGGACTGATGTAGGAAAAACGTGGTGCCATGAGTGGTGTCTCAATGTATCAAAAATGCCTGAAATTCCGCTGCCATGCCGCGCTTACGCTTCAGCAAATTGGGGCCTGCCCAGCGCATCCGTCCTACCTTGGCGTTTGTAATGCGACAAATGCCCCCCGGCATCAGCTAAGATACGTTCTTTTGCAAGCGCAATCCTTTCAGTGGCACGTTCCGCAATGTTGTATTGGCAAGCTACATCCGATTCAAGATCGAACATCCGGACATCTTGTTCAAAATCGACACTGGAAAAGTACCAATTCCGGCGATCTTTATACCAAACGGAGTTGACATAGCGGCAGGTAAGGTACTCGCGCGAATCAAAACCACTTTTGCCTTCAACAAGTGGAAGTAGACTCTGCCCCTCAATTTCACCTGCAGGTTCAACGTGACTTGCAGCCATCACAGTAGCGGGAACATCAAGTGTATAAACAAACTCATCACAGGTTGTACCAGCATTTACACCTGACGGATGGCTCACTAAGAGTGGGATGTCCATTGTGCCGGGGTACATAAAATTCGCGGGTTTCCCCGTCGCTTTGTCCGGGTTCTCCGCGAAATTCGTACCGTGGTCACTGAGGAAGATAATGAGTGTGTTTTCTCGCAATCCGAGCCTGTCGATAGTATCCACTAATCTTCCGAACCACGTATCAACGAGCGTAACTAAGCCTGCATAGTTCGCTTTGACACTTGGCAACCGCTCTGTGAGTTCCGCGTCATTGAGCGAACCGTAAGGCAGATTCAGACAAATCGGTTCTCTATCTTCGCGACTTCCATAGATGTCGTAATAGTGGAGCGGGGCTTCCCAAGTTTCATGTGGGGTGAACCCATCAACATAGAGGTAAAACGGTGTATTCTTATGATTCTGTTCAACAAATTCAATTGCGGAGCGGAACAAGCGGGCGGCGGGCCACATCTCTTCAGGACGTTCGGGTTGGACGTTGACAATGTGCGCGCGAATCCGGTCGGGATTTCCACGGTAGCGCGAAATCAGATTCGTATCGGCAGCTGCAGCACCGCGGTACCTGTCTTCCGCTTGCCCGCGGACAAATTCCCATTGCCGAAATCCACGCGTGAAATTCATCCCTGGCACGAAATAGTGGGGGACATCGGCAAAAAAGCCGGTGTGATACCCATTTCGAACCAGTGATTCGGCGATGGCAGGTTCATCGGAAGACATCGGCTGCCATCCGGGCGTATAAACGTTATCCCATGGCACCGGTGTATAATGGCTAAAGGGAAAAGCCCGTCTGCCAGTATGTAAAGTGCGGCGCGTCGGGATTGTTGGTAGGCATTCCGGATGCGCGTTTGTAAATCTGACACTCGCTTCGGCAAAACGCGCCAAATTTGGCGTCTGAATCCAATCATTACCGTAAGGACTCAGGTACCCCGTCCGAAGCGTATCTGAAACCACAACAACAATATTCCAACTCATCTTTTTCACTCCCCAAAGAAAAGCACCCAGGCCCAAACCCAGGCCAACTTGATTCAAGAACCATTACAGATACCATTAACCAAAATTTGAATTAAGCCGTATAATCAAAAACCAATACATCCTCTACAAGTGGACGAATCTGCTCGCTCGCTACTTGACGGTGGAACGGATGTGGTAAGTAAGCATCGCGCGCCCCTTCGTTCGTAAACCGAACGATGAACCCGTAACCATACCCGTGGCTTTTGCCTTCCGGGCTACTGTTGGCCCCCGTCGTTATTGATTCAATCCCCAGAATCTCAGCCGCCATTCCTAGGAGCGACTCGCGCAAGACTTCTAATTGCGTTGAAGAAACCCCTGCTTTCAATTTGAGTAAGACGATATGTTCAACCATAGCCATCTCCTATCAGAACAGATGAAAACGAAATCGCTTGAAAAATAAATTTTATGGCAAATTAGTAACTCTTATTATATACTTTCTAAGTATCACATAATTCCCGTTTTTTCTCAAGGAGTTAAAGTGATATCGAAGAGGAATTCAGTTATTTAATCCGATTTCACGCAAAACGAGGAGATGCGCTGTTCTAACCGGACACGTCCAGCAAACAGAGACGAGAAAACCGAATCTTGCATAGAACGGAATGACTCTGTTTATAATGAGCCTATTCATCTCGCAACTGTATTGAGTTCTACGAGCTAAATAGATTCCTTCATGACGGAATGTGAACCCAAAAAACTATAGTGGAGCCTGAAAATAAGTAGACAGTTCTGCCCGCATGCACGGAAACACGCACTGCCTGAATCAATACGCGTAACCCCGCTTTGACGAGTAGGTGAGGTTGCTAACCGCGCCGGGAACAATATAACTGTAAAATCTACTATAAAAAGGGAACACGTTCTGAAGTGAGCAACAAAAACGAAATAGAGGTGAGAAAAATGAGATTGATGCCTATTTTGACTATTGCTTTAATCATGCTTGCTACGGTATCCGCCCTTGCTGTAGAGCAGGTGAAAGTTACGAATATAGAAGATAATAAGGGGGGCACCTATGCCGCCGCCGAATTGGAAGAAGGCGGAAAATTCTTCCACGACAGGGACTATACGATGACAAACATCCCCAAAGATTTCATCGGACTAACACAAGTCTCTACATCCGCAGACTGCCCCGGTGGGCAAGACTATCGATTAACGTTTGAAATTGACAGGCCAGCGTATGTCTACACGGCCTGGGATAGTCGTCATAAACGCCCGGAAAACCGGGGACAAGAACCCAAAGACTGGTTCACGAAAGGATACACAAATACTGAGGAAATATTGTTACTTGATGCACCACATGCACCAACCGAGTACTTCATCTACAAGTCCAACGAACCCTATCAAAAGGGAGAAGTTGAACTGCTTGGGATTGATGAGGTCGTCGGTGACCCCGTCCTTATGTGGGCAATTTTCCTTGAAGAAGGCCAGTTACCGGTGGAGCCAGTGGGGAATTTAACAACCATATGGGGGCAGATTAAAGCGCATTAGGCTCCCAACGAAAGTGTCGGCAGATTGTTAAATCTGCTATTCTATCAGAGATGAATTTCCCACACTCATGGGCACATGGAACTGGAACATCCTTCTATCAACACTGATTATCGTTCGTATTATAAATAAAGCATTTTGCAAAGGGCTCCTCACGGGCATTCAGGCGTGAAGCCCACTGCTTTAGCTGTGGGAGGAAAGCCTGCTACCCCATTGTGTCAAGAAAAAACTTGACAATTACGAAAGAATGTCGTATAATGATAGTATCAGGTTGGCAAGTCTAACAAGCGTAACCGCAAGGTTACGGACTTGCCTCCCACTTGTTAAGGGATAAATGCCTGATACCTGATATACCATGAAGTTAACATTTAGATACCCTGTGTATCCGACGCAAACACAGGAAACGACATTATTAAAGTGGTTAGAACACCTTTGTGAACTTCAGAATTCCGCACGCCATCATCGCAAGGTTGCGTGGGAGACTGAAGGTGAACGGGTGTCTTGCTATGCTCAGCAACAGAAGCTGACAGTTGCCCGTAAAAAATATGATGACTTCCGTGAAGTGCCACAAGATATGCAAGTGTGTGCCTTGGAACGCACGGATAAAGCTTATCACGGTTTCTATAGACGCTGCGAAGAAGGGGACACGAAAAAAGGCTATCCAAGACATCGCAAACGGATTACGTCTCTGTCGTGGAAACTGCGTAAACAAACTAAAGTTGTTCGTCGAAAGAACCACACCGCGGATAAAAAAACGATACGCGTTCGCGAGAACCCAATCCGCAAAACAGTCTGGAAACACGACAGGGTGAAAGTGCCAAAGTTAGGCGAAGTTAAGATATACATGCACCGCCCCCTTCAAGGTGATGCGAAAGAAGTCACACTCGTTAAAAAAGCCTCGGGGTGGTACGCTCATCTCTCCTGTGAACTCCCGGATACACCGAAAGTTGAACCGACGGCAGCGATTGCTGTTGATGTAGGGACAACGCACTATCTAACGACTTCCGATGGTGAAAAAGAGGAGAATCCGCGGTGGTATCGTCAAGCAGAAGGACTTACACGGAAACACTCTTCATACCTTTCGCGTCAGAAAAAAGGTAGCATGAGTAGAAAGAAACAACAGCAGAAACTCGCTTTACATCATGAGCGAATAGTCAACAGGCGTAAAGACTTTATTGGTAAACTCGTTTATAAACTCTACCACCATAAGAAAAACAGTGTGTTAGTCGCCGAAAACCTCAACACCGAAAATATGGTTCAGAACAAACACCTCAGCAAGAGTATCAGCGATGCGTCTTGGGCAACTTTCTTTGAGTGGTGTGGGAACATAGCCGAAAGAGACGGTTTCCATTTCCACCAAGTAAACCCGAAGAATACCTCGCAAACCTGCTCAAGTTGCTGTGAGAAGTCGCCGAAGCGACTATCGCTGGGGGTGCGAACTTTTAGTTGTCAGTTTTGTGGCACGGTTTTAGCCCGGGACCACAATGCTGCTTTAAACAGACTTCTTAGGGCAGCTGCTGCCCTTCGTGGAGAGCGGTGGGTTACCACCCTCACTGAAGCGAGAAACAAGAACGAAGCACGAGACGAAGGCTTGCAGAACGCAACACAACTTTTGTTGTTTGATGCCATGACAAGCCCAACTCTTTAGGCTTGGGTAGTTGACCAAACTGTCAGGAGCACCTTCGCGAAATGTGAGTATACCTTTTCGGATTTAAACGCTGAACGATAAAGTTTGTGAGACGCCTGCCAATTTGCAGTTCAAACCGCTTTTCTGGCATGAGTGGAAATCTGGGGAGCTTCGGTTCAGTATGCCCTTTAGATTGCAATGAAAGATAAATGTAAAATCGGAATCGGTTACACACAATCAGATAGGGTTTGTCAGTTCTTCATCGAAATTCATTCGTGTATTGTTTACGCTTTCCTGAGCGCCGTTCTATTTTTCCCGGCGCTGCTTACCGCGGAAGTCTCTGATGGCTATGCGACGGGTATGCGCGCAATGAAGTTAGGATTTTACAGCGAAGCTGTCAGTGCTTTTGAGGCGTTTTTGCGACTGGATGAGAAACACGCCGATGCCTATTGTAAACTGGGTGCGGCGTACCGGCTACAAGATAAACTGAGCGATGCAATCGAGGCATATACCGAGGCGTTGGCTTTGAATGCCTCAGATGAGACACATGGTGTTGCGCATCTCTGTTTAGCGAGAATTTACCATTGGCAAGGCCGGTTTGCGGATGCCGAGGAGCACGCGCGCCAAGCAGTTGCGCTGCTCCCTCAAATCGCGGAGCCCCTTTTTCGCTTAGGCGATACATACTTGCAAAGAGGAAAACTGAGCGCCGCGCAGCACTCCTATCGACAAGCTCTACAACTTGACGTAAATCTTGCTCGAAGCTATTACGGACTGGGGCGAATTGCCTCTCTACAGAATCGGCAAGAAGAAGCAGTACAGTATTACCGAAAGGCGATAGAACTAGCCCCATACGAGGCAGAAACGCATTACAACCTAGCGCGCGCCTATCGCCTTCTACGGAATCTGGAAGAAGCAAAAGCCCAGATGTTAATCTTCCAGCGGCTGAAAAACTATCAAGAACAGACAAATCGCTATCGGAGACTTTTGCTAGAACAGCCATCTGCACTCGCGCTGCGCATGAAATTAGCAGAAGCGCACCTTGAAATCGGAAACGCCGGGGAAGCAATTCATGTCTATCAAATCGCAGCAGAACTCCATCCGGATAACGTAGCAATCTACCACAATCTCGGAGGGCTCTACATGGCGCATAGCAATCTCTCAGGAGCCGTCTCAGCATTTCACCGTGTCATTCAGTTGGATGCTACCGATGCCGAGGCATATCTCCACCTCGGCTGGCTGCATGCGCGGCAACACAAATTTGGAGAAGCAGCGTCCTACTTACGCACCGCAATTCGGCACGATAATACCTTAACGGGCGCATACTATGGACTCGCAGAGGTTTACGTTCAGCAGGAAAAACCTGACAAGGCGATTAAAATTTACCGTCAGTTGACAGAACGCCATCCGGCAGATGCCCAACCCTGGGTGCGACTCGGCGTACTTCATCTCAAATTGGAGCAAGCTGACACCGCAATCTCCGCTTTTGAACGCGCGATTGCGGTAGATGAAAACTCGGCAGATGCGTATAACAATCTGGCATGGCTTTATGCAACACACGGAAAAAAATTGCCACAAGCTGTCGCTTTCGCCGAACGTGCCGTAGCATTGGAGGTTAACGCCTCCCGTTTAGATACACTCGCCTACACCTATTATCGAATAGGGGCGTACCCGGAAGCAGAACAAGCCATTTTGCGGGCGATAGCTTTAGCGCCTAACACCCCCAGCTACCAAGCCCGTTTGAAAAAAATTCAACAAGCAGAAAAGAAAACCGAAGAAAAACCGTGATGCTCTCTTTATCTTTTCCGGTGAAAACATCTCACCGGCAATTCTTGCTTAGCATGATATTGCTGCTTGCCCCGAACAGCACGTTCGCAGAATACCGGGGCAGCTTTGTCGAGGTCGCCCGGGAATCGGGTATCGCTTTCAAGCACACCGATGGGAACACCGGCAAACGGCTCTTTAACGAACAGTACGGTTCAGGCGGCGGCTTTTTTGATTACGATAATGATGGTGACTTGGACATTTATCTCATCAACGCCGCTCCGCAACTTGAAGCGATAACCCAGCCACTTCCCAGTAATGTTCTCTATCGCAATAACGGGAACGGTACCTTTACCGATGTGACGCACTCGGCAGGTGTCGGCGATAGACGTTACGGGGTGGGAGCAACCGTAGGCGATTACGATAATGACGGGAATATAGACATCTACGTAGCGAATTTCGGCGCAAATGCGCTTTATCGCAATAACGGGGATGCTACCTTCACCGATGTCGCAGATACCGCCAACGTTGCGGAACCAAACTGGGGCACTAGCTGCGCATTCGCCGATTTGGACAACGACGGTTTTCTTGAACTCTACGTTAGCAATTACGCGAACTACACCCCGGAAACAGATAAACCGTGCTATCGACACGAGGTACGGGTTTACTGTGGGCCGCGTGCTTATCCGCCCCAACACGATATCCTTTATGATAACAACAGGGATGGCACTTTTACGACGCGAACCACTTTTTCAAACATCCCGGCAGCACATGGACTGGGAATCGCCGTTGGGGATATTGACAACGATGGGGACACTGACATCTACATTGCTAATGACCAGGATTTCAACTATCTCTTACAAAACCGAGGGGACGCGACTTTTGAAGAGGTGGCACTTTTGTCCGGCGTCAGTTGCAGCGACACCGGAAAAGCAGAGGCAGGGATGGGCGTCGCATTCGCCGACTACGACAATGACGGACAATTAGACATCACCGTCAGCAATTTTCAGAATGAAACCAATACGCTTTATCGCAATGAAGGCGACAATTTTTTCACGGATACCACAATTCTCAGCGGCATCGCCGAGCACACACATCGTTATCTTGGATGGGGGATCGGGTTTTTTGACTACGATAACGACGGACACAAAGACATCTTTGTCGCAAACGGGCATACGATGGATAATATTGACGAAGTCGACAGCTCCACTACCACACCACAGCAAAACCTACTCTTCAAAAATTTAGGGAACGGGCACTTTGCAAATGTTACCGGGCAGATGGGCCCAGGGCTCGCCCTACGAAAGGTAAGTCGCGCCGCAGCTTTTGGCGATTACGATAATGATGGAGATATCGATATCCTCGTAACAAATTGGAATCAGAGCGTTGACTTAATCAGAAACGATGGCGGTAACAAGAAAAACTGGATACAAATACAGGCAGTCGGAACGAAAAGCAATCGTTCCGCGATTGGCGCACGTATCAAAATTGTCGCCGGGAAACTGACTCAGTATGCAGAGGTACAAAGCAGTGGAAGTTATCTCGCCTTTAGTGACTTGAGGACTCACTTTGGGCTAAAAGATGCCCAGAGCGTCGAACTTTTGGAAATTCGGTGGCCCAGTGGAAAGATTGATACCGCTACCGAACTGCCCGTCAACCAACGTTTCATCGCGGTAGAAGGAGAGAAGATTATTCCATTCACAGATAACTGAATCCGGATAAAATTTAGTTTGAAAACGAAATGATGCTGAAATTGATTGACAAAGATTGAAAAACATGTATAATCTCGCTTTAACAGAGCAATATCATTGCTATTTGGACTTTACAATAGAATCTGAGCAGGGTATCTAGATAAGGAATGCCCTGATGCACAGTTCAGAACGTCTCTAACGAGATTTAAGCACTTAAAGGAGATTTACATGAAATCTATTATCACAATATTTGCTTTCGTGGCACTGGTAATCGGCATGACGGTTTCTGCCACAGCAGATTTGAACGATGGTGTCATCGCCGCATGGACGTTTGACGATGGAAAGGTAACAGATGCAGTTGGCAAAGCCCACGGAGAACTTTTTAAGGGCGCCAAAATTGTTGATAAAGGCAAATTTGGCAAAGCGTTAGACGTTGATGAAAGCAAGGATACCCGGGCAGACATTAAATTCAACGCACAACTTGAAAAAGCGATTGAGGGGCCTCATAGCGTTTCCTACTGGCTCTTTATTCGAAATGGGGCGGACCACGCCGGTGTTTGGAAAGGGGAAAAAATTGGATGGGGCGCCAATTTCACGTTTCGACTCGCGACAACGTCGGACACCAACATGACGTTTGGAACAACCGCTGCTGACGCTGAGAATTGGTTTCAAGCCGAGAACTGTATTGATACCGAGAAATGGTTCCATATCTGCCAAACCGCGGATGGGGAGGAAGCTACAGCTTACGTAACCGAAGATGGCGCTAAACTGACAATACCAGTAAGCCCAAGAGGGAATCCACATGCAGCACCCGAACCCTACAACCTTTTTGAAAACAGACCTCTCGAACTGGGAGCAGGCCGGCAAATCGGTGGTAATCAAGGAAACGATATGTTTCTTGATGGCATCATTGATGATGTCATCATTTGGGAGCGGGCGTTAGATGAAGATGAGGTTGCTGACTTGGCAAAGGGGGAACGCCCTGACAAAGCTTTAGCAGTCAAAGCGGAAGGGAAACTAACCACAACCTGGGGAAAGGTGAAGTCGTACCACCACCGTTAGATGCAATCGAAGGGTGAAACCGCAACGGCTGCTAATTCAGGATGCACTTCCAAAAGACGCCCACCGATAGTTATATTCGGCGAACGGAAGCAAGACAGGTTGTGGGCTTAATATTAAGACACGTTAACCTGCCCGCCGGGCGGAATCATGCACCAAAGCTGAAAGGGGCTCAGAATCCAACGGATTCTGAGCCCCTTTATCGTAGACGCTGGAAATCAGTAGACATTAATCCTAGAAGGCCAAACTCTTACTCCTTATGGCAGATTATCGCGGTAATCCAACACAGACGTTTGAGGATTGGAAACTGTCGAAGGAGATAGGTATCAAGGGTTTTCAGATGCCGGAGGCTCCATCGGTAAAATGTCGGGATAGAGATACCGCGTCGCCAGAAGAGCGATGCCAAGACAAGCAGGTGAAATTCGCGGTGTTCCATGGCATCAAATTCAGCGCCGACTGCCTCAACATCGCGCAGTGAAAAGTAACGCAACTTCGCGGAATACTTCAGAAATACCTTTCGATAGAACCACACCGCCGGGTGGTTGCGCATATTTTCAATGAAAATTGCTTTTCCGTGCGGTTTAAGAACACGGTGACACTCTTGCGCAGTCCGAGTATGCTCGGTAAAGACAAGCACAGATTTAGATATCACAAAATCAAAAGTGTTATCTGGAAAGGCGAGGTGGGTGGCGTCCATGAGAGCGAAATCAACCGTATCGGCAACATTGTGTTGGATTGCTCGCAGCCTCGCTTCAGCAAGGCGAAAAGGCAACATGTCGATGCCGACAACGGTAGCCCCACGCTTGGCGAGTAATGCGGCCGTCCCCCCGGTGCCTGTACCAAGCTCCAGTACCTTCTTACCTGTCAATTCCCCCATTTCGGGAAGCACATATTCAAAAATGGGTAGATAGAAGTCTTCCCACCAAAGGAGAAGATTTGCCTCAATGGCGGAAGAGGCAGCATCAATACGCGGAAACGGTTCATCGCCCCCCTTCGTCCGGCTAGATGAAAACTTTTCCCTGTCGAAGCGGCGCTCCTTCGCAAAAAAAACCGGCCAATCCATACAGCGCCCTAAATTTTCCCCATTTTTCGCAAATTTTCAAGGCAACGTTCAGCACATTCAAGAGGCGAGTAGGCGTAGCTTTCCTGTTCAACGATGTACCACTCGGTGCCCCCGGAGGTTTCACACATACGGAAGACATCGTCCCACGGAACTTCGCCTTCCCCGACGAGTGCCTTGTCATCCGTGGACGAATACTCCTTAAGATGTACTAGTTTTGCCCTGCCGGGATATCGTTCAATAAACGATACCACGTCAGCGCCGGCACGCAGTGCGTGCCCAATGTCAATTTGCATGACGATAGTGTCGTTCGTGTTCGTGCCGAACGTATCCCACGGAATTTCGCCTTCCATCGGTTCAAATTCAACGGTGTGGTTGTGGTAACCGGCAAACATCCCTCGTTCGGTTATCTTTTCAGCGATGTCGTTGAAAAGTTTCGACGTGTCGAGCCATGCTTGTCGTGAATTCCGGTTCTCTTCAGGTAAACCCGGCACAATCAGATATGAATTGTTGAGAGTCTGGTTGAATTCAATGGTTTTTGTAAGTTCCTGATTGAGAAGTGTATTCAATCCTGTATGTGTCCCGGCCACCTTCAATCCAAGATCGTCGCACATCTCCCGTAATTCTTCGGCGGTTCTATCGTAATATCCAGCAAATTCAACGCCCTCATACCCCATCTGTGCGACGGCTTGCAGCGTGAAAGATAAATCACGTGCACAATCTTCTCTAACGGAATATAGCTGTAAGGCTATTGGGATTCTATCACTCATAAAGTTCTCCTGACGGATAAAATAACAGCAGATTCGCGTGGTGCGCTAAGCATAGGAATAAGTTTGGATTAAGTGAAAATTGGAGCTTCCATGTCAAGTTTCTTTATGTCATGGGTAAGTTGACAACCTGTCCGGTATCTGCTGAAACCAGTCCTGCTTCTAGAATTTCCTGAGCATCGCGGCTAACCTTTGGGCTACATAGCCCTTCAATCGGTTGTTCGGTTTTTAAGCGGTGAATAAAGTATTCGGCGGCGTTGCGTGAGCCTTCTGGCATCGCCTCAGGGGTAACAACGTGGGCGTCTGCCCCGGCGGGGTGCAAATGGACATCATTTCCACTCACCATCAAGGCGCCCTCGGTGCCGTAGACGACTGGATTTGGGGTAATATACCCAACTTTCTGTGTCCAGGATGCCTCTGTAATTCCAAACGCATTGGGGTATTTCATGACAATGACGGCGTTGTCGTCAGGAATGGGATAGTCTTTGACAAAAGTGGCGCGAAACGCGGTTACCTGCTGTGGTAACCCGAGGAGATATGCACACATATCGGCGCAATAGCAGCAGTAATCCATTAAAGCGCCGGCCCCATTTCTCTCTTCATCGTAGAGCCATTCGTAAAAGTAGCGAGAGCAGCCGATTTCCATGGGGCCATTGTGTGCTGAGCGCCATTTGAAGTAAAAAACGTCTCCAATTGCGCCGTCTGTGATGAGCTTCATGGCGGTATTTAACCCCGGGCTCCAGGCGGTTGGCCAGTTTACCATGAGTAAGGTGCCGGCTTTATCGGCTGCACTAAGCATTCTATCAGCTTGGGAGAGCCTGGCTGCCATCGGTTTCTCTGAGACAACGTGAATGCCTTTCGCGGCGGCGGCTTCCACGATGTGCGGGCCAGCGTTATTCTCTGCCGCGGCTTGTACAATGTCGAGTTCTTCTTTTTCCAACATCTCTTGCCAAGATTCGTAAACGTTATTAACGCCGGTTTCCGCCTTAAATTTGTCACGGAGTTCCGCATTGACATCGCCTGCGGCGACGATTTGGACGTTCGGATGTGCCTTCCAGTGCTGAAGCTCACCCCAAACATGGTCATGCACGAGGGAAGCGAAACCAATGCGATACATTTTTTCCATGAGTTCTATTCTCCTTTTTTGGTAGAACGCGATAAATCCAATATCGTGTGAACATTCGGTTGCCTATTCGCGAATTTAAAGGGTTAAATCAATTTATTCGTCTGCGCGGACGGCAATTTTAATGGCGGTTTCCCCGTTAATGCGATAGTCGCCGTTTAACGCCTTAAAGCCGGCTTCGACTTGTGAAAGGGGGAGTTGGTGACTAATCATGTCAGCGAAGGGCAAGTCACTCTGTTCGAGAAGCGGCAATCCGCGGACAAAATGTTCATAACTGCTTCCCCAAATCGCTTCCACGCGCAGATTTTTCCGCATGAGTAACTGGTTGATATTAAAGTCAATTGAACCCATATCTACGAAATGGCCAACTTCGACAAACGTTCCGCTGCGCCGGGTATATCCCAACCCTTCCGGTGTAGCCGGTAGGAATCCGGCGCATTCAAAGACAACGTCGGCGCCTTGTTTTCGCGGCGTTTCGGCTTTAACGCGTTCTGTTCGCTCTTCAACGGAGGTAACTTCCTCAATATCGATAGTAACGTCGGCGCCGAGACGTTTTGCTAGTTCCAGACGCCCTGCCGGTCCGCCTACCACAATCACCTTTGCGGCGCCACTCAGCTTCGCGCAGGCGAGCGTTACCAACCCGATTGCCCCGGAGCCTTGTACCACAACGGTATCGCCCAGCTTTATCTCACCGCGCATAACAGCGTGAACCCCAACGGTGAAAGGCTCTGTAAGGACAGCGACTTCCGGGGATGCCTCTGTCTTCATAAAACAAGTATTCGGATACGAGAGGTACATGTAATCCGCGAATCCACCTCGAAAATGCGGGGCCTCATCAGGATTCGATTGGAAGCCGTAAGCACCGTAGCTTGTCCCCGGGGCGAAGATAATCCTGTCACCTTCTTTAATCGGTTTACCGACATAATCGGTTTTTACACCGTCGCCTATTGATTCAACAATGCCGACGTTCTCGTGCCCTAGGAGGATTTCGGTTTGGAAGCCATTCTGCCAATTATGCAAATCTGTACCACAGATACCGGCTAACTCTTGACGGAGTAACACTGTGTTCGGTGCAGGTTCAGGAACGGGGTACTCACGTATCTCAAAATCTTGGCCGTATGCGACAACGGCTCTTGCTGTGTGAGGCATATCTATCTCCTTTTTCGTAGAAGCGCGTTGGGAGCGCGTAAATCTCAAGGCGCCGGATTCACATTTTTAGTCGGTGAAGTATGGTGTAAACGGCCATCGTGTCCATTTTTGTCTTTTTCAAAAACGGGTTTACCGGGAGCACAATGCTACCCCGCTTTGTTAAGCAAGAAGGCGTATTTAGACATATCTCCACTTTTTTCGCGAAAGAATCACCACAATGACAATAAACCGGATGGTAGAAATTGTCAAGCCGTTTTTTGGGAATATGAATCGATAAGGCAGAGAGTTTGTGAAAAATGGCGCGTCTATCTCTACGATTTCCAAAAACTCGTGAGTCGCTGCCGTGTATCACTTTGTGATAGCACCCAACGCCTAAAGGCGTGGGCTTCGGTTTCATAGCGCCTGCGGTTTTCTCATAGAGTCAACCGTCTCACTGTCGCTCCACCCGCAGGCGTTTCCCCAAAACTCTAACGAGTTAAGGGCATATCACGCTTAAGTCGTGGCTATCCCCGCCTGCAATATGTTTATAGCAGCGTTTACATCTCTGTCGTAGTGTGAACCACATTCGGGACATGTAATAAGCCTGTCGTTCAAAGTTAGGTTTTCGTTATGAAACCCACAATCACTACATGGGGGTGTGGTGGGTGTCCACCGTCCCACCTTACGCAACTCACGCCCATGTTTTTTGCACTTATACGTCAGTATCTGAACAAACTGGTAGAAGGCGAGGTCCGAAACTTTACGCCCCCACAAGCGTTTCATACCGTCAAGGTTCAAAGTTTCAATAGCGATTGTGTCAAACTTCTCGCAAAGTTCGCTTGCTAATTGCCAATGAAAATCTTCACGTTGGTTCGCTATTTTTCGATAAAGATGGGCAATCTGCCCAACACACCGCCACCATCCATTAGAACCTTTGACTTTACGCGAAAGACTTTTGTTAAGAGACCGAAGTTTGTTCAAGGACTGTTTCAAGGGTTCCGGGTGGTGTTTTTTCTCACCCGTGCTTAACGTCAAATACGCGGATGAGATGCCAAAATCCGCCCCTACGCTTTTACCTGTAGTGGGCAAAGGTTTGGATTCCACAAAAGCAGTCGTTATTCAGACATATCTCCGCTTTTTTCGCGAGAGAATCACCACAATGACAATCGCTGTGATAATGGAAATTACTAACCAATGCGCTTTGAAAAATTCCCAGAAGACATTAAACCCTATCCAAATTAGCACCTCTATCCCGAGGATGGCGCCAGCTTTATTCCACGGAAAATCGGCGCCGTATTGTTTCTGCAGCCGTTGCGCGTAGAACCAGGAAATCCCTAAAGTCCCGAGAACAATGGCGAGAAAGAGGAAATTAACCACCGTTTGGATACCGCTCAAAAGAAAAAACATGAAAAATTCACTCCTCATTATCGTAAAACCGATTATTCTGGTAACGGTGTTGCCGGCCCCATCAGATTTTACTGTAAATTCGTTTATTCATTTTTTGTCATAGGAAGAGATAAGGTGAACTTTACCTAAACGTTCTTATCCCGAATTCGCAAGATTGGCATTTGCCTTATAGAGACATTTAAATGAAAAAAGATAGCGGCGGATAAATATTATCTTCTAAAGGCATGAGTCCTGTAAACTGGACGAGCGAATCCGTTCTGGACAACTATAAACGGCCATGCTTTGTCCGCGGAGAAAACCGATTAACGTGAGATTCCCCTCTTGCGCAAGTTCGACAGCGAGTGTTGATGCGGCGGAAACAGCAGCAACGATGGGAATGCGTGCGAAGAGCGCCTTCTGCACAATCTCAAAACTGGCGCGCCCGCTCACCATCAAAATGTGTCGATTCAACGGAAGCATCCCTGCTAACAACGCCTGCCCGATTACCTTATCTACTGCATTATGTCTACCGATATCTTCTCGGACAATCAGAAGCGCCCCGTTTTTATCAAACAGGCCAGCGGCGTGAAGTCCCCCGGTCTTTTCAAATACCAATTGCGCGGTGCGCAACCGTTTACTGAGTTGATAAAGTGTGGTAGTCGGCATCTTCCGCCGGTAGGGGGCAAGCGGTGGAATCTGATGTCGGACGGATTCTATCGTCATTTTGCCACAGAGCCCGCAGCTCGCATTCGCATGGAAATTCCGCTGCCACCCTGCTGACGCGTCCACGTCCAGTTTTTGAGCAAGTTGTACGTTAACAATGTTCTGCATCTGAGCAGCGTTATCGTCTTTACAGTAAGCAATGATTTCAATATCATCACTAGCAGTTACCAGTCCTTCTGTGTACAGAAACCCAGCGGCTAACTCGAAATCGTGCCCCGGTGTCCGCATCAGCACAATTAAACTCTCTTGGCTCACCCGAATTTCGAGTGGTTCTTCAACAACGAGTTCATCTTCAACCCGATTCCGCTGAGACTGATTCCAGCGTGTAATCGGTTTAGTGCACGTGGGTTCCATTTTTGATTCCATTTAAACAATCTGAATTGCGAGCACTCAAGGCTTGCGTAAAACGTGCGAGTGAATCACGGCTAATCCGTTGGAAGTTCCTATCCACGCCTTATCTTTCGTAAGCACGATGTTCTGTACCACTAACTCATCCATAACTGTCTGGGGCGTCCTAATTGCCTCCCAAGTATTTGAGCGGGTGTAATAGGTGGAGACATCGTCGTTCGTCACTATCCAGAGTACCAACGGTGTGTGGGATTCAGGGGGCGGTGAAACTTCTATTTCTCGCTCTAACCCAGGAGCATCCGGCCGGTTTTCTACTTGTTCATCTTGTTTTTCTAATTCAGCGTTGCCCGGGACACCGGAAGTTTGGTTCTCGACAGGAGAGATTTCGTTCACTTCAGGAACTTTTGTAGAATTATCAACAGCCCCAAGAATATAAATATCATCTAAATCCGTTCTTTCCTCTATCCCCGTCAAAAGGGTTGTCGACTGTCCATTATCTCCGTCAATATCTGCCTGAAAATAACCGTTAATCTTAGCTTCAGTATTGAACCATGTAAAGAAGAGTTGTTCCGCGGCAACTGCAAATCTGACAACTGCGGTTCCTTGTTCCATTTCAGTGGAGTGATAGTCGTGCCATACCTGAACTTCCCGGTTAAACGTTGCGACATCCCCATCTAATGAAGCTACCCAGACTGTTGTAGGAGTCAGTGCCAAGGTATGGATGTCGTCTGTGGGTATAAAACAGTTTTGTGTGTTGTAAGTCAAGAAATTGCCGGTTTCACCAATCCGCCGGACAACGCCTGCATCGGTAGCAAACCAGGCCTCTTCATCATCGAGTTTGATATCTCGAATCCAGTTACTCGGTAATGCACCCGGATACTGGTACCGTAGCATTTGATTGGTTTCCATGTTGTAATAAAGCAGTCCTTGATGTCGAGTGCCGAGCCAGAGCTCTTGGGCATTCACCACAATTGCCCGGACATCCGGTAGCGTTTCGAAATGGGCGTTAATAGGCTGTGCCACAGCCTCCATCGGCGTCCACTTCCCATAACCGGTTTCAACCGTCATGATACCTTTCGGTGTACCTATCCAGAGCCATGTTCCCGCTGCCCCAATCGCTTGAACGGTATTATGTGGTAGTCCATCTGATTCGGTATAAACTGTCCAAACACTCTCTACCCGAATTTGGCTCGCGCGTTCTTTCAATGCGGCATCTTCGCTGCTTGAGAGAACCAGTTCTGCTTCCTCAGCGGCATCTACTTTTCTACCCAATCTTAGATTGACAATTGCGCGCGCTAACAGCGCATCATCGGCCCATTCACTCTTCGGATATCGCTGTATAAACCCAGCCAAGGTATAGCGTGCATTTTCTAACTGCGTGGTATCCGTTGCAGATTCTGCTTGCAGTTTTCCAATTAGGAAAAGGGCTTTCTCGTGTGCGGGCACATCAGGGAACCGTTTGATTGCCGATTCCAGTAGTGCCAATCCAGTGACAGTATCCTGTAGTTTTTCCAGGAATAAAAACCCCGTCCGGTAACTGAGTCGTTGTACAGATTCGTGTTCAGGATAATAGGTTAAGATTAATTGATATGTATTTACCGCAACGGAGTAAGCATCGTCATCGAGTGCAGCATCGCCAATCTCATGCAATAAAGGGACGATTTCAAAATTGGCGGCATCAATCATTGCCACTGAGCGAAAATGTTTCAGCGCTTCACCGGTATTGCCATCAGCTTTATGAAGCAGCCCGAGTTGGTAATGTGCATCCGCGTATTTTGGAAATTCTTCGAGTGCGGCTGCAAAACGTCGTTTCGCTAGCTCAGGGAACCCTAGTTCTAATAAATCACGTCCATTGCGGAAATATTTGCCGGCGGTTCTATCGGGCACATTCCCAAGTTCTGAGGTGAAACGGAGGGTATACCCACTTAGTGGGAGACGTAAGCCCTGTCCTTCGTAGACAATCTCAAAATGAGTTTCAGATGCCCCACGCCAAACTCCGGTGAGTCTATCCCCCTTTTCACTATCAACAATTACATACTGCTCACTGTAAGCGCCATTTGCACACAGGAAGAAGACTAACGCTATAGACAAAAGTAAGGGATGAGAATTCGACATAATGTTCCTTCAAAATTTGCTTGATTAGGAGTTCTCGCCTGCCGGGGACAGGCTTTTAAAATATATCATTTCGCTATATCGGAAACGCCTGGCAAATTATTGCTGCATCAGAAGTTTCTGAAGATATAGTATCATAGGCGGCGGCAAATGTCAAGGTGGTTTTAGAGGAGTCTCGGATTTAAGAGAAGGGTTACTGATTGATTTGGCTAATGCCGGATGGTGCGTATCTGTCCACGAAGTTCTACCTGCACCTTCCAATAATGCCACTGGGGTAGCAAAATTTTACTTATTATAGGGTGACGAATTCCACGTTTCCATATCAACAGGACGCGGTTTTCGTTAGGATAATATTCAACATGAAATTTTGCGCCATTCACTGCAAACTCCTTCGGATACTGTGCTTCAATCCTGTCGATAGTGTCAAGCTCAATGTGATTAAACATCAAATCGTCAGTAGAGAGAAGTTGCAAATCTTCGGCGACTTCCACCCCTAACACGGCGAGCTGCGAAACTAACCACGCGTGCGGCGTTAACAATTCTGTTAGCGTGTCACCCGAAAGGGCGAGATGGAGTTTCTGCGCGTCAATTGCCCGGCTGAGCGGTTCAGCCACGCTGGCAAAAATTTTTCGAGAAAGGATAAGGGAGGCGGCGGCATCCCTAAGTAACGTTCCGCGCAGGGATTGTTGCACCCGCCCGATTTCCCTTCCAGCGTATCTTGTAACGACGTCTCCCACAATATCTGTCCCGTCTATTTTAGGGGCGGTTACCTGGGTTGTTCCAATGCCGGAACGAATGAGATTAGCAAAGGTGCAGGGCATCGCGGTTCGTCCCATCAATTGGACGCGTGTTCCTTTAGCAATCCCCAGGGTTTCCAAGATTAAGGCGGCGTGATGTTCTTTTTTGACAAATACATCAGAGTCAAGCAGTACCTCCTCTTGTCCATTTCCCCACCCATTTCCCTTCTTTCTTCTGACATATGCACACGATGGCAACTCGCATAGGAGATAGTCAATCAGCGTACCCCGTTCCGGCTGAGCGCTGCTTAAGGAGGGCGGTAATTGAAAAAAAGCGCGTAATTGCCTGGCAATCCGGCGGCATTCAGCGATGGCATTTTTGTGGAGATGGTGGCGTTTCACATCGCCCGCACGCAGCGTGCGGATCGCTCCTGTCGCGTCACAAGCATCTTTGAAGAGCTCTTTACGGCGGGCATCCTGAACTGTCTCCCGTTGTTCATACGGTAGATGTTCAAGCCGGCGCCATAACGGTGCAGGACGTTCCAGTGTCGCAATTAAATCTATCAAATCTTCGCGAAGTTGTAGAGGTGCTTTAACCAACAAGCGCGCGTACAACGCGTTCACCGGCAAATTTGAGAGTTTCGCGCCGTGCTCCGTGAGGTACCCTTCATCGGATAGCACGCCCCAGCTTTTCAATTCGGTTTGTGCCCGTTCCACGGCAAAATCCGGTGGGGCATCTAGAAAGGAGAGTTCTTGTGGGCGATAACCGGATGCAGCAACAGCGAGTACGAACTGTGTTAAATCCTCGCGTAGCATTTCGGGATGCGTTTCTGACTCCAGTTGCCCATGGGCCTCCCAGAGACGATAGCATTTTCCGGGACAGAGGCGTCCCGCCCGGCCTCGACGTTGTTCCGCGGATGCCTGCGAAATGGGCCTCAGTGCTAAAACGGTGCGTCGACTTTGATGGATGCGTTGACGCACTAAACCGGTATCCACAACTGCGGTGATACCAGGAAGCGTAATGGAGGTTTCTGCAACGTTAGTCGCTAAGATAACCCGGCGCTGCTGTTCGGGGGCTTCAAATACCCTGTCTTGCTCACCGGGGGGCAAATCGCCATGCAACTGAAAAACCTCAACGTATCGTAATCGCTGTAGAGCATCGTGGCATGCAGTAATTTCGCCTTTACCGGGCAGGAAAACTAAGACGTTTCCAGTACTCTCTTTAAGCGCGCGGTTCACCCCTTTTTGGACGCGTTTCACCAAATTCTGAGCTGTCGGTACCACCACTCCACCAAGATATTCTACGGTAACCGGATAGACACGCCCCTCAGCGCGTAACACCTGTCCTTTAATAAATTTAGCGAGTCGACGTGCGGATAAAGTCGCTGACATGATAACCAATTTTGCATCAGGGTGCTTCTTTCGACAGATAGCGAGAAAGAGTTCTGTTTCCATATTGCGTTCATGGAATTCGTCCAAAATAATTGTGCCGTATGCGCCCAATTCTTCTCCGGCGGCGTATTGTAAGGCAACTCCCGGTGTGACAAAGCGAATGCGGGTTGTTTCGGAACTCACATCCTCAAATCGAACGGTATATCCAATAGAACCGCCGAGCCGCTCTTTTTTCTGTCGTGCTACCCACCTTGCAAGAGAACGACAGGCAACGCGCCGCGGTTCAACAACGAGGACAGGCGCATCGGTGAATTCAGCACACCACGATGGAATCTGAGTCGACTTCCCACTCCCTGTAGGTGCAACAGCAACGACTGGGCCGGCAGTAAGAACTTCCTGAAATGTCGCTTTTAATGGTGTAATTGGAAGGGCGGTTTCATTCATCGTCAGCCTGATAAGAATTAAGATGGTGAGAGCAAACTTAGCAACATAACAATCTGTGCGCTATTCAATCCTTTTGAAAGTGCATCGGATACCGCCGGTTCGCATCCAGCCCATGGGAGTTAACTCCATATCACCGTAGATAATTAAATAGAGCCAATCTCCTTTCACCGCGATGCCGCAGTTTGAAGCAATTGAGTAAGATGCAGACTTTGCCATGGCCCTTTGCCTACCTTTTACACCCAAATTGCGGGTGCGGGCGAATGCCTTCTGTTTTTGCTTAGCCACTGCGAACCTTTCCATATCTGAACCGAAGATAAAGTCAACCATTTTTACACCGGTGCGCTGATTAAAACGGATAAACGGATACGGCTCATCGCCGACGCGCTTCGTGTCAACATAACACTGCCCGGTAACCCTGGTGTCACCGTTCATCCCACGGTAATAGTAGGAAGAGTTTTGCTCATAAAATTCCACGTTCAGATTTTTACGGGTAGAAGCAACCAACTTTACCTTGGCCTCCGCTATCTGTTGGCCGGCTTCACCTTCTGTTACTAAGACGGGGGGTAACCTGACGATGTCCTCGGTTGCAAGCTGTTCACTCGTGCCGGTTTCGGGTGAGACATAGCCTTCTTCGCTCTCTTTGTTAGTCTCATGAACCGTCTGTGCAAGCGTGTCGGTTTCAACATTTGCGGATGGTGTCGCGTTGTTCGTATCAGACGCGGCGCGTGGGGCGCGCTTCTTTATCATCTTTTGCTGGATGAATTTCAAAAACTTGGCATTGACGTTACCCTTTTCAACCGCTAAATCTACAAATTGCCATTTTCCCAACAGCAACGCTTTAAGCTCATTTTTGATTTTTTCCGGATTGTGTCGACGCCGTGTTTCGTCGCGTGCCTTCATAATCCGCGCACGCTCTTCCCGTAGCTGCCGGGATGACGTGGTACTGCAACCTGCAAATACCAGCACTGCTATGCCAAGTATTATTAACCTCCCCATACTTCCCCCTGAAAATTAAAAAGCCTTACCTTTTTTATCCGACAACTTCCAGTTACTCAAATTGAGTCAGTTACTCAAACTGAGTTCGTACCGATGAACCTTAGTTATTCTCTGTTTTACACTTGATTCCGTTAATATTATCAGAATTTTGTCAATTCTTTAGGGCCCAGTTCAGGGTGATTTCATTTTCGGTGCAAGTTAACCTGTGTTAACATCGAAAAATCAAGAGAATGCGTGACACCGCGGGGCACCCGTTACCTGGTTTTAGGAAAAAAGGCTTTTTTGTATCTCCTATTTAATCCGTTTGAAAGAACAGCGAATGCCCCCACTCCGTGCCCATCCGTTTGGAGTCAGTTCGGTTGCGCCGGACAGATTCAGATACAACAGTTCTTCGGTAACAGCGAGTACTATCCCCAAGTCCCCGGAAAAACCCCTCTTAGATATACCGGAGATGAACAGGGATAATGGCTCCCCGGTATCCCGAAACAGGCGTAAATACGGCAATGAAATATCGCCTCCAAAATTGATAAAACTGATTTGAAACTCGCCTGATATCTTCTTGTCTCCATTTTCCCCTTGGTAACGCCTGAAAACATTTCGCTCAAGAAAAAATTCAAGCGTAAGGTTTTTCCGTGCTGTGGCATGAAGCTGATACTGCAATACGGGCATCTCTTCACTCACATCGCCTTCGTCGACTTCTATATCAATAAATTTCCATTTTCCGAGCAATTTATCGGTTAATGCCTGTTCTTTCGGGCGGTGATAGGCTGCCCTCCGTGCATCTTCATAAATTTCTCGTGCTTTCGCGCGTCTGTGCCGCCTTTCTTGGTATGCGACGCGGGGCTCCTCCTCAGAAACTATTCGTTCAAAATAGCAACGGAGCCCCCCACTCTGTACCCACCCGTTAGGGCTTGATGTCATTCTTCCATAGAATGTAAAATATAATCTGTCATCCGTAACAGAAATGCCGATATCGGGTGCTTTGCTAACAGAAAAAGTCATCGCGTTTTTTTGCTGGAATGGGCTCCCGTCTGCAACGGCGGCAAAGAGCAGCTGCTCTAAGGAGCGCCCGGAACGTCTGATGAACCGAATGAATGGAAACGGGTTGTCACCGTATCGGGCAGTCATGAGGTTAAATCTTCCGAAAAGCGTTGTGGTGTCTCTTTTACCGCGGTAATAGTAAGCGTTGCGTTCTTCAAAAAATTCAAGGGTGAGGGCTTCCAATTCATACGCGTATAGCGCGGCTCTTGCTTCTGCTACCGTCTCACCAACATTGTTCTCCGCAAGCTCAAGCCCGAGAAATTTCCATTTTCCGAGCAATTTATCGGTTAATTCGGCTGCAACGGTTCCCCCATCGTATTCCCTGCGGAGATTCTCGTAATTCGCAATGAGGCTATCCCGCTCGCGCTGGAGCTTCTGGTATTCAATGTTGGTGCAACCGGCGAAAATCAGAAAAAGAACGCCGAGGCGGGTTAGAGTTTTCATGAGGTTGTCTCCGTTTAGACAGCATCACAACCTGTATACCTTGTGATAGCACCCACACGCTAAAGCGTGGGGCTTCGGTTTCATAGCAACTGCGATTTTCTCATAGAGTAAACCGTCTTACTGTCGCTCCACCGGCGGGTATTTTCCCTGTATCCTGCTCATTAGTGGATACAAGGCATATCGTTAGGTAACGGCTATCCCTGCCCGCAATATGTTTCGCGCAGCGTTTATATCCCTATCGTGGTGTGAACCACAGTCGGGGCATGTAATAAGCCTATCCTTCAATGTTAGGTTTTCGTTATGAAAACCGCAATCGCTACACGGTTTCGTCGTGGCAGTCCATTGTCCGATTTGTTTCCTCATACGTTTATGTTTACTACATTTATACTTCAATATCTCAACGAACTGGTAGAAGGCGAGTTCCGATACTTTACGCCCCCACAGGCGTTTCATACCCTCAAGGTTCAATGTCTCACGGTGAGAACCTTTTTGCTTACGATTCAATGCTTTGTTGAGATGCCGAAGTTTGTTCAAGGACTGTTTCAAAGGTTGCGGGTGGTGTATTTTCTCACCCGTGCTAAAAGTCAAGTAAGCAGATGAGAGTCCGAAGTCTGCCCCAACGCTTTCACCTGTTGTCGGCAGCGTCTTAAAATCTGTGTAATCCGTTATGATGTAAAGCCAATAGTCGCCACAAGTATCACGTTTGATTGTGATACGACGGAGAGTCCCATGCCACGGGCGGTGCTTATGAAACGTAGTTGGCACTTTATCAAACTGCCACTTCCCTTTATCCCACTGACGAAATGTGAGTGTAATTGAGTTTAAATCCAGTTTGTTTCAGCGTGATAGACTTAAACTTATGCTCCGGTTTGATATGGGGGTTACCTCCCCGTTTATTAAAGAACCTTTGATACGCATTATCAATTCGTTCCAACTCTGCTTGGATGGCTTGGCTTGGCAACACCTTCCAATGGGGATGTGTGGTTCGCTTCAATATGCAGGCATGTTGACACATTGCAACATAGTTGGCATACGGCAAGCCGTCTTTGTATAAGACGGTGTTGCCACTGATGAAAATAGGCATGCACTTGCCACATATCGTCAAGCAGGTTGCCAAGACGTATCGTATTCGATTGATTGCCAATTTTATATTGATACGTTTTCATGGGATATCGTGTATCGCGTCTTTAACCTACAATCAATGCTTGTTAGGGACAGACACGCCTCGCAGCGGGCTTGATTGTGTCCCTAACACGATAGTATCATCATACCACACTTTGACGGCAGTGTCATTTTTATTTCACAGGGATTACCCCTTTAGCGGGCTTATATCCCAAAGCGAAAGCGTTCGGCAAAACAAACGAACGCCCGTAAAAAATAGTTTAACATGGAATACACCGTTATATCCAGAAAAAACCCACAACTGAAGAGATTACGGTTTTGGTATTTACAACTGCTGGCGTAGCAAGCGGCGCATCACCTTATTAGAGGCAGTTCTCGGCAATGCCTCCACAACGATAACCTCGTGAACCCTAAACAGCGGATTAAGCCGTTCGGACAGTGTCGCCTGCAATGTTCGATGAATGTCATCGTGAGTCGCCGCGGCCACGTGTGTTTTAAGAACGGCGTAGATAACGAGCTGACTTGGCCCGCCATCAGTGGCGGTAACCGCAAGAGCAGCCGTCTCTTGAATATCAGGGACGGTGTTAAGCACTTCCTCAATTTCTGCGGAGCTCACTTTGATTCCGCTAAGGTTCATCGTATCATCAACGCGGCCGTGAATCCGGTAGTAGCCGTTAGATAAACACTGCAAGGCATCGCCGTGTCGGCGGAGGTTCGGCTTAGGGGTATCGGAAAAATAGATGTGATGGTGTTCGGCATTGAGAAGCGTCTTGGAGAGTCCGAGGGAGGGTGGGACAATGAAGGCCTCGCCATTATCTGTTGGTTGTCCAGTTTCATCAAAGAGGCGGAAGTCCAATCCGAGTGCTGGCGTTGTGAAGGTTGAAGGGGCAGCCGGTTGGATGCGGGTACCGGTGATATAGGCGCCGCCAATCTCAGTCCCGCCGCAATATTCAATCACTGGGCGGTAACCGGCTCGTGACATCAGAAACAACATTTCCGTCGGGTTTGAACATTCCCCCGTTGAACTGAACGTCCGGATGGCACTCCAGTCAAGTCCTTTCAGGCAGTTTCCGTTTTTCCAGGCGCGCACGAGGGTTGGAACGACACCAAGCATGTTAACCTTCGCCCTCTGGATGAAAGCCCCAAAATCGCTCGTCGTTGGAAGCCCATCGTACAATGCAATCGTGGCGCTATTGATGAGACTGGCATAGATAAGCCACGGGCCCATCATCCAACCGAGGTTCGTTGGCCAGGCGAGGACATCACCGGGATGAATATCGTGGTGCAGGAACGCATCGGCGGCACATTTAATCGGAGTGGTATGCGTCCACGGAATCGCCTTCGGCGCCGCAGTCGTCCCGGACGAAAAGAGAATGTTGGTATTCGATTCGGGGTGGCCCGGCACAGCAGAAAATGTTTCCGCATCACTAAGGAAATCATGCCAAGCCATGTCCTGTCCGCGCCGGCAAGACACATCTCCGGCTATGCCTAAGAGAATCGCCCTAGGCGCATTGGCGGCAATGATTTTCTCATACAACGGCAACCGTTTACCACCTCTATCAATATAGTCTTGTGTAAAGATACCTTTCGCCCTACCGATGCGAAGGCGGGTGGTTATTTCATCCGGTGCAAAACTGTCAGCGATTGAAACGACAACGCCCCCCGCTTTGATAATTCCGAGGTAGATAGCGACAGACTCGACATTCATTGGCATATCAATAGCGATTGCATCCCCCGGCGCCATACCGAGCCCTACCAGCCCGTTCGCAACACGGTTCGTTAGGATTTCTAGCTCTTGATACGTTAACGTGAATAGACGCTCATCGCCCTCATGTTGTGTGATAATCGCGAGGGCATTATCGGGAGCATGAAAACAACTGTCGGTAATGTTGAAGTCAGGCATAACTGTGCTACCCGATACCGTATCGATTAACCTAACTGTCGCAGCAGGCGTGTCATCGGCGCCTTTCCCGTCGGCTTTGATGCGCAATGTGTCAATCATTGTCTGCCAAAACGTATTACGGTTCTTTACCGTCCACGCATGAAATTCCGGATATGTTTCTATCTGCAGCACTTCCATCAAACGGGTTATATTTGCGTTAACGATATCGTCTTGATTCGGAAACCAGGCAGGTGGAGCCCCGTTCGCTTTTGAATCCCACTCGGCGTACGTTGTATCATAAAGTAATTTGTGAAGAGCAAACGGGTGTTGGGGTTCCAGAATGTTGCGTGAAATTTCTCGCCAGCAGTCCGGGGCAGGCAGGCTCGCCAACAGTGGATTCACTTTCGCTGCTATCTCTGAAGCTACTAGCTTTCCCACCCCACATACAAAGAGTTGTTCCAAGGTAAGCATGACAGCATTTCTCCTAACACACATTAATCAGAAGATAACGCGCGAAGCCGTTTAACGAGTGGGACAACTTCATCAACGACAACGCCGACTTCTTCCCACGTATTGTAGCGCCCCAAACCGAATCGAACGGCTGTCATAGCAAGTTCAGCCGGAACCCCCATTGCGGTTAAGACATGTGATGGTGTGACAGATGCGGAATCACATGCGGAGCCGGTTGAGACAGCAACTCGTTTGAGCCCCATCAGCAATGCATGGCTTTGCACACCGGCAAAACAGAGGTTCAAGTTACCCGGAAGTCGTTTTACGGGGTTCCCGTTGAGATGAATATCTGGTAACCGCAAGGCTAATTCGTCATGAAGCCCATCCCGCAAGGCGATGACATGATTTTTCTCCAATCCGATGTCTGTTTTAGCGAGTTGACATGCCGCCCCTAAACCGACAATGCCGGGGACGTTTAATGTGCCTGGACGTTTCCCGGTTTCCTGCCCGCCACCATAGAAAAGCGGATGCAGCTCGGTACCGCTTCGCACATAGAGCGCCCCGATACCCTTTGGCCCATAAATCTTGTGCGCTGTGATTGATGCCAAATCCAATCCAAGCACAGTTACGTTTGACGGGAGTTTCCCAACGGCTTGCACCGCGTCCGAGTGAAAAATCACGTCATGTTTGGCCGCAATCGCGGCGATATCGGAGAGCGGGTTTATCGTGCCGACTTCGTTATTCGCGTACATGAAACTCATTAGCACTGTGTCACGAGTGATGGCGGCTTCAACATCATCAGGCGCAACCATTCCCCAGTTATCGACAGGGAGATACGTGGTATCAAATCCATCGGCGGTTAAGGCATGACAGGTATCTAACACGGCATGATGCTCCGCTCTGCTCGTGATAATGTGATTTCCGCGAGCTCGGTAGGCGTAGGCAATCCCTCGAATTGCCAAGTTATTAGACTCGGTTGCACCACTTGTGAAGAGAATCTCATCGGACGAACATCCCAGCAATTCAGCAACTTGTTGACGCGCGATATCCACAGCGTCCTTTGCGATAACCCCAAGCGGATGGGTGCTTGCAGCGTTGCCGAAATGCATGTTTAAATACGGCAGCATCGCCGATAACACTTCCGGCGCAACCGGCGTTGTCGCATGGTTATCCATGTAGATGATTTTTTCCATAAGCAAGACTCCTTAGCCATTCCCGATTTCTGACGGGGCACGCTTCACCTACACTCCCAAATGCATGAGCCACTAAGACGAGTTATTGGACGTTGATGACATTATCCTTGTTGATATCTATATCGCTTAGACATACCCTTCCAAAGACAACCCATAATTGAATTAAAAAAACAAGCCGGCAAATCGAATCGAATCGAATTGTAGGGCAGATTCCATATCGTGTTTTGATTTTAAAGCCGTTCCCGGAACATATCCATCATGCCGTCCGGGGGTTCAAAGGGCAATTCGACAACTGTGCTAGTCAATCCACTATAGTAAATCCCTAATAATAAGTTAAATTCAGCAAGAGATTGTGGTAAGTGTGTCGGATGCACCTTGCTTTCATCGTCAAGCCACTCAAATACGGCATCGGTAAGCCCGCCTTGGGCAATTACATCCTGCGCCCCATAGTTAAGAGCACCGCCTTCATAACCACTTTCTGGAGTGTTGCGTTCCCAACTCTCAAATCGCCAGTGTACAAATCCTTTTTCGCCAAAGACACAGACGCGTTTATGCCGATTATTCCCGGTTTCTGGAAGTACCCGCGGTGCCATCTCCGGCCCGAAGGCAACGGAAGTTTGCACGCCATTTGCATAGGTAACCAAGGCAGTCGCATTGGCAGGTGACGGTTGCGCCCCATCTAATTGTTCAGCACCAGAAATTTGCCCAAGCACCTTGACAGGACGCGCGTTGTCAATATAGGATGAGACGAGTTGAAGGACGTGGGGCGCCTGGTCCACCGGCGGATTACGTGCGCTCGCCTCAATAAATTTAATCGCCCCGATTTTTCCGTCAGCCACGTCTCTTTTCAAGGCGAGGTTCCGCGGGTGGAAATTGAGTTGGGTATTGACAACGAACTTCGTTTTCGTACGTTGCGACAGCGCATAAATCTGCCGCCAATCCTCACTTTCCACAGCAATCGGTTTTTCGACAATCGCCGCGGGCACACCGGATTCGGAAGCTTGATTCATCAGCGGGTACCGGATGCGCTCGTTGGTGCCACGCAAGACGGGGGCAGTGACGATGTGTAGAAGCTCGGGTTTTTCTTTCGTGAGCATCTCATCCAAATCGGTATAACGGGCATCAATCCCAAATTCGTCGCCGAATCCGTTAAGAAGCTCCTCATTCATATCGCAAATCGCCGCCAGTCTGCCGCCTTTTACGTATTCGTAGGCCCGGGCATGTCCCCTTGCGCGGCCTCGACATCCTAAAATCGCGCTTTTATACATTAGGGTTCTCCATGATTAGTAACCATGCTAACTGTTTTATTTTAGGGTATCTCAAAATCCACTTTAAAGCAATCGCTTTTTTAGGCACACAAAAAAGGAGTTGACATCACAGAGGCATTCCGCTAGACTTGCAATCTACTCACAATGATTTTTCTCTGATTTGTCTTCAGTTGAATCCGGGCGCATAGTGGCTAAGAACCCAAGATGAATAAAAGAACAGAAATACGGAATTCATTGGCTCAATTTTACACCAAACCAGATGTCGCAGCAACCTGTTGGCAGCATTTCACGAAAATTCTCTCAACATTCGACAGGGCTATTGATGAGCTGGATTTTGTAGAACCCGCAGCGGGTGCAGGCGCGTTTTACGTACTCATGCCACCCCGGCGAAGATACGGCATAGATATTGCCCCGAAATCTGCTCAGATTACACAACAAGATTTCTTTAAAGTGAAAACCCTTCATTCACTCCCTAGAGACACCGCTATTATTGGCAATCCACCGTTTGGAAAACGCGGGAAATTGGCAATTGCCTTCTTTAACCACGCCGCCGTTTTAGCAGACATTATCGGTTTTATCGTGCCAGTCAGCTTCCGGAAATGGCGAGTCCATAAGCAACTAGCCCCAAGCATGCACTTTATCAGTAAATTTGCACTGCCAAGAGAGGCCTTTCAACTTGATTGCGGCAAACCCTTCTCAGTGAATACAGAATTTCAGATTTGGACCCGGTTCCCTTTGCAAGATACGCATCAAGATATGCGGCAATATCAACCTTTACCCATAAATCATAAAGATTTTAGGATATGGCAGTATAATAACACAACCGCGGCGCTGAAAGTGTTTCAAAACGCGTTTGATTTCGCAGTCCCCTGTCAAGGCTGGCAAGATTACTCACGCAAAGAGACAGATGAAAAGCGGTGCGAACGGAATAAACAGTGGCTTCTTCTGAAGGCAAAAAATGCTTTCATATTAACACGACTTATGCAAATTAATTACGAACGTCTGGCGAGAACGTGTGGAACAGCCGTTCCCGGTTTTAGGAAAGGGGATTTGGTAGAAGCGTATTCTGAACGTTACGAAACAAATTCTAATTGATGGGGAAAGCGATGCAACGTTATTTTTTTATTTTCTTAGGCATATCCGCAATCGTCGTGTTTCATGGATGCCAATCGAAAGTCCTACGCACCCTGTTTGAACCGCAAGAATGGAAAAACTATGCGCTCATGGAAGGTGTCATATGCACCGAACCGGCAATGATAGACGGAGATTTGAAAACCGTTGGGCATGCAGATGGCCGCTGGATTCATATTTACCTCCCCAGCATCATGCCGATTCATCGCATCGTCATTCGCGGTACGAATATTACGGATGCAATGGTTTATCGGAAACTCCAAGGCGATGGGCGATGGCAAGCGATTCTCCAAATTCAAAACAACGGCGAACCAGCAATTGAGATGCGAATGAGTACCGTGACGGAAGCACTGCGCATCTATGTAAGCGGAACTGCGGATGACAGCCCCACTGCAGGCAAGTACTCACCTCGCTACGGGGCAGTGGTACCTCAAATAAAACTTGGTAGCGCCTTCGCGCAAGAAATTGAGGTGTATGGGTTCGTCTCAGCAGGCGAAAAAACTTCACAAACCGCCAACGAGAAGCGTCAGAATTAGGGAACATCAAAGGAAATTACTGTGAAACGTCTGATTTTTGAAGATATCTATACCTGGGCACTTTTTAGCGAAGAGCGACAGCTGGATTTTAATGGGCATCTGTGGGTAAGGCCGGAAGGAAATATCATTATCGATCCGGTACCGATGAGTGATGTCGACAGGGCAGAATTAGAGGGACTCGGGCATACAAAATGGATAGTCGTGACGAATCGAGGGCACGAAAGAGAAGCGAGGACGCTTCAAGAGTGGACAGGCGCAGGCGTGATTGTACATGAAGCAGATGCCGACGCGCTGCGAGTTACCCCAACTCGCATTATTGGCGATGGGGAAACGATTGTCCCCGGATTACACGCCGTGCATTTGCGTCACGGGAAAAGCCCCGGCGAAATTGCGCTCTATTTTCCGGGGAAACACACCGTACTCTTTGGAGCACTGGTTGTTGGAGCACCGATGGGCACACTAACACTCCTTCCAGATGCTAAACTTAAAGATGCCTCGAAAGCAGCACTTAACTTGCGAAAAATACTTGCGATGCGGTTCAACACAGTCCTCGTCGGAGCGGGCCATTCTATCTTTAAAGACGCCCGGCAATGCCTCCTTGACTGCCTACAAGCACGCCGCGACATCTACATAAACCGCATTCACATTGATGACATAGCGTGGGCGCATAAACACGCGCCGCCGCCCTACGATTTTGAGGACAAAGACATTGAACCACTCATTGGCGGGAAAAATTTAGGGTATCGCGTCATTCGACTTCACCCCGGCAAGATGAGCTTCCCTATGCATTTTCATAATCTTGGGGAAGAGATGTGTTATGTGATGGAAGGGCGCTGTACCCTTAAAACACCACGGGGAGATGTTGAAGTACAGCAGGGGGATTTCATCGCCTTCCCACCAGGGATTACCGGCGCGCATAAATTCATAAATCAAACCGATACCGCTGCCACGTTGTTTATCCTCGGGAACATCATCCCCTACGATGTGAGTCAGTATCCAGATTCAAACAAGGTGCTGCCCTATATTCTTGGAAAAATCTATCGGGAGAGTGAGAATCTCAGTTATTGGGATGGAGAAACCTAATCGCGAGCGGAGGGACGTGCCGAGAGATTCGTTTTCGGTGGCACATCCCAGGAAATATGTCCACAGGCCGGGCACTTTAATTCAAATTCAACAAGATTCCTAACCGTACCAGTTTTCGCAGGTTTTCGCCGGGTTTGACACGTTGGGCAACGCACAGCACGAAATTCATCGGCATCGCTTCTACCGTAGTAGGCACTTACCCTGAAAAGGACAAACAATACGCAGACAATGCAGGCACAGATAAAAAGAAAAATTAGGAAAGGGGTAAGTGTTGGCATTTTGTCTAAAATTCAAGCCGAATCAGTGGTGCTGGGCGTTCTAGCCGTCGATAGGTTAACTCTGTGACGGGCGCCGCAAAAAACGGTGCGAAAAAGGCATCTGCATTTTCTAAAAATTCAGGCAAATTTACCCCCATATAATGGTTGCCTCTTTTCCCATTACACTCAATTGCAACCTGCCGCAATTTCTCTCTTCCCGCGATAGAAAGCGAGCGCAATGGACGTAACATCCGCATGTGATACTTGATAAAAGAAGCAGAAACTTGAATTAACCCCTGCAGAAAAAGGCGGTAGGTATCTTCCGCTTGATGCCATAATCCTTCCCAAGCCTCGTGTGCTTCCCACCAATACGCGAAGTTGTAAAGATCCACGCCGTATAGATATGCTTCGTTTTCCCGCCACAACGCTGGTGACATCGGGGTATCTGAAGGGCCCTCTTCAAGCCCGTAGCTATGCCCAAGCATGTCCCGGATAGGATGTGGCGTAACACCGGGGAGATGCCGGTAAGCGGGAAAAGGCTGTTGTGGACAATATCGCTGCCATTCTGAGTCAAAGGGCTCCGGTTGCCGCATAACTTCTAACTGCTTTATATCTGTTATCGCATATAAAAGGTTGTTCTACCTACCCACGCCGATGTAATGAAATCCCGCGGCTCGCGCTTCTTGAGGGGTAAACACGTTTCTGCCATCAATCAGAATCGGTGTCTTCATCTCCTTAGAAAGTTTACCGAGTTTTAACCTTTGGTACATCTCCCACTCAGTGACAAGGATGAGTGCATCGGCGTTATAAGAGAGTTTGTAGACATTTTCATAGAATGTGACAGCGGTGCCTCGCAGCACCTGCTTCGCATTCGGAATGGCGATGACATCGTGGGCGCGGACGTGGGCCCCTTCTGCAAGAAGTTGAACGATAATATCAAGTGCAGGGGCTTCGCGAACGTCATCTGTATTCGGCTTAAAGGCAAGCCCAAGGATACCAATGGTTGCACCGTTAAGGGTTTTAAGCGTATCTCTCAGTTTTTCAACTATGACTCGACGCTGCCGGCAATTGACGAGACGTGCGGCTTCAGTAAGCGGCATATCATATCCTGTTTGCGCTGCGACGCCTAATAAGGCTGCCGTATCCTTTGGATAACAGCTGCCACCCCACCCGACACCGGCACCTAGAAAGCGATGTCCGATGCGAGCATCGAGTCCAATACCGCGTGCAACCTCTGTGACGTCGGCCCCTACTTTCTCACACAAGCCAGCAATTTCATTGATAAAACTAATTTTCATTGCAAGGAACGTATTGGCGGCATATTTAAGCATCTCCGCACTATTCGGTTCCGTTGTCATCATTGGCGGTAGATGATACGTTTCTGGACGCGGTAACGAACTGGGTGGCTCGAACGTTTGCTCCAGTATCGGTTGATACATGCGGCGTAAAGTATCTACCGCATCATCACAGTTCGCGCCAACCACAATCCGATCCGGATAGAACGCCCCCTGCAAGGCCAAGCCCTCCTGTAGAAATTCTGGATTGGAAGCAACAGAGACATTGCCTTGAACGCCACGTTCAGAAAAGACAGCCGTAATAACCTCACCTACACGGCGATTCGTACCGATTGGCACTGTGGATTTAATAACGAGCGTATAGTGCTGATCCGGATTGCATACTTGAACAACTTCCCGTACAGCTTGTTCTACATCCCGCGTATCCGCTTCACCATTCTTTTTCGGCGGTGTGCTGACGGCAATCAGAATTAACTCCGAAGTAGCAATGCCGTGTTTGTAAGACATGCCGACCGGGGAAGAAGAGATAAAACGGATAGTGTGCCCCACTTCGTCAAGAAGCGTTTGGATACCAGGTTCATAAATAGGGCTTTTTCCCTCATTTAAAAGGCTGAGTTTCCCGGAATCCTTGTCCACAGCGGTGACATCGTGCCCTAGATATGCCAGGACAAGTGCCGCTGTCAAACCAACGTAGCCAGTTCCGATAATTGTAATTTTCATGTGTTGTAGTCTCAGCTCGCAGTGTTTTGATGTAAACGATATTTGTATCGCGCTAGAAATAGCCTAAAATTTAGGTTTTTTGTAGTTGTTTTGCCGAGTTTAACGTTATTATATGTATCTAATATAATACCTTGGTGGTATATAGTTTGTCAACTTAGTTACGCGATAGAAAAAAGTTGGCACAAATTGTGATTTTAAGATATACTTAATTATAGTAATTAAGCTATGAACAATTTTTAGTCTGCTTGTGTGAAAGTGTCGTTTAACGAATGTAACTGTCTAAACTTTAGTATATTAAAGTCATTCCGGGACAACCTCGGTATACCAAAACTTTGGCGAGGTTTTTGTATTCGATTTTGTTTGGCAAAGAACTTACGGTATCTCTCAATGAGATTTGGAGGGGAAAATTGCTTGTTGTAAGGGAATTGGGTTTCTCTTCAGTCGAGCAGCGTCATGTTGGCCACTTAATATCTGCCTTAACGGGCTAAAGCAAGGAGCGGTTTCCGTTTCCTTCGCGGTATAAATGCGGGAGGCTCCGGGAATCAGAAGTTGAGATGTTAGAATTTGAACATGAAGAGTTTGAAAATTTGCGAGCAAAAATTAAAGTCATCGGTGTCGGCGGCGCCGGGGGAAACGCAGTCAAACGTATGATTGAAGCGGGACTCGCGGGCATTGAATTTTACGCAGTTAACACGGACCAGCAAGCATTAAGCACCTGTCATGGTGCAACGCAGCTCCAGATTGGGATTAATACAACCCAAGGGCTTGGTTCAGGCGAGAACCCCGAAGTTGGGCGAAAAGCTGCAGAAGAAGATAGAGAGCATCTTCAAGAGATTGTAGAAGATGCGAACATGGTATTCATCACGGCGGGCATGGGAGGCGGTACCGGTACGGGGGCAGCCCCAATGATTGCAGATCTTGCCAAGGAACGTGGCGCGCTAACCATCGGGATTGTGACACGTCCTTTTAACTTTGAAGGTCAGAAACGGGCACAGCAGGCAGAATTCGGCCTCCAAGAACTTCGCGAGTCCGCCGATTCTGTTATCGTCGTACCGAATCAACGTCTGATGGATGCTATGGATAGAAAACTGTCTGTTCGCGATGCGTTCCGCGCGGGGGACAGAATCCTACTCCACGGCGTACAGAGCATTTCTGATATAATCACAGATTCCGGGGAGATTAATGTTGACTTCGCCGACGTCGAATCAATCATGCGGGACGCCGGCAGCGCACTGATGGGAATGGGCCACGCAACGGGTGATAACAGGGCACAAGTCGCCGCCAAAGATGCAATCTCCTCTCCACTTTTGGAAGCGACAAGTATCACCGGGGCACGTGGGATGATTGTAAATATTACATCACCGCCCGATTTCATGATGCAGGAACTAGATGAAGCGATGCAGGTGGTACAGGAAGCCTCCGTCGACGCTCAAATTATCTTCGGACTCGTTTATAAAGATGAGGATGAATTGAACGATGAGGTTCAGATTACCGTAATTGCAACGGGCGTTGATTCTGAAACATATGAGGCACCATCTGCGGAAAGAAGAACTACGCAATCCTATGCTCAGACACGAGATTACGGGAATTCAAGGCCCGTTCTCCCCGGCTCGCATATTTCTTCGTCGCGTTCTAACACCCCAAGCGATAACCCATCGCGTTCAAGAAGGAATCCAAACAAGCAAGACAGAATAACCAGTACTGAAAAGAAGCCGTCACCTCGTAGAGGGAGGAGTCAAGATTCTTCTGAAACAGGTGAAGAAAAAGATGGAAACCATGGGAGCAAGGATTGGGATATTCCGGCATTCCTACGTGTCCAGAAAAAAGGCCCCTCCCGCAAATAACCTGTTCGTACCACACAGCCGGGAAAGGGAATGATGTTGAAGTACGAATCTTTATGTGGAGGGAATATTGAATTTACGGGAACATTACCAACGTCTGCTGAATGATGAGCGCGAAGAGCACGTTCGAAACAATCATTCGGGAACCCGATTTGCTCTCATTTATCCGAGCACCTATCAGCTTGGTATGTCAAGCCTCGGCGTTCAAGTCATTTATGCAACGCTTAATAGCCGGGCAGATACTGCCTGTGAACGCGTTTTCGTTCCGGAACCCGATTACCTACGAACACTCGCAGCTCGAAAAACACCACTTTTCTCTTTTGAGACACAAACGCCACTCAGCCGATTTGACATCCTTGGATTCTCTATCTCTTTTGAATCGGATTATGTTAACGTCCCGCGTACACTGCAATTCGCGAACATTCCGCCGTTTGCCGAAGAACGTTCAGAATGGGATCCTCTTATCATAGCAGGTGGGATTAACATTTCCTACAATCCAGAACCGCTGGCTGATTTCATAGATGTATTTGTGGTTGGGGAAGCAGAACTAGTTATCCACGAACTGATAACGGATTATCAAGCCTGGAAGCAAACTGGCGCGCCCAAAACCGAATTGTTGAAAACGCTGGCGGGAATTCCGGGAATCTATGTGCCACGGTTTTATCATGTCGAATACCACAATGATGGAACTATCCGGCACGTCCACCCCAATCGCGAGTTCCCAACTGCGCCACCGCGAATTCACGCCGCCGCAGTCCCAAACTTGGACGATGTTGAAGCTTGTACACAGATTCATACCCCGAATACTGAATTTTCAAACGCACATTTGATTGAAATTGTGCGGGGCTGCGGAAGACAGTGCCGATTTTGTGTCGCCGACTACGCGCGTCGATGGCCACGGCATCGTTCCGTCGAAAGCACGCTTGAACTCGCTGAAAGAGCACAAGGAATTACCGACAGAATCGGATTAGTCGGTGCTTCTATCTCTGATCATCCGCAAATTGATACCATCGCAACACAGTTGGTTAAACGCGGTTTCCGGATTTCTTGCGCGTCACTCAGGGCAGAAACCGTGCGTGCGCCTTTACTCGATGCACTTGCTGATAGCGAACAAGGCACGATTACAATCGCGCCTGAAGTTGCAACCGAGAACCTTCAAAAAGTTGTCAACAAAGCCATTCCACGCGAACGCCTTTATTACATCTTTGAAGAGGCATTGAAACGTGAAATTCTCAATTTGCGGTTGTACTTTCTCATCGGGGTACCTTATGAAACCCAGGACGATGTAACAGCTATCGCCGACATGGCCAAAGAGATGCGCAAAATTTTACTCCCTTATGCGAAGCGAACCGGCAGGATGGGACGAATCAGCTTCACTATCTCTCCTATGGTGCCGAAACCGCATACACCTTTTCAATGGGTGGCGATGGAGCCCCCTAAAACTATCGCGCGTAAACTTAATTTTCTCAAACGCGAAATTAACAAATTGGGAAGTATAAAAGTAGGTTCGGCAAGCGCGCGACTCGCATACCAAGAAGCCGCGTTTGCACGCGGTGACAGGAGACTCGGAAAAGTTATTTGGGAACTCGCACGCGGGACATCCTGGAATCGGGCGTTCCGAATACACGGAATAGCCCCAGACTTTTATGCACTGCGACAACGCCCGCTGCACGAGGTTAATCCTTGGGAGCATCTTGAACTCAACGTTAAACCCCAATTTCTAAAACTTGAATTCAATAAACACGAAAAAGGATTCATGACGAGCGAATGCGATACCGCTGTTTGCAAGAAGTGTGGGGCATGTGAGTAAAAATCTATCGGAGGAATCTGACATGTTGAAATTAAGCTATCTCTGTACTATGAAATCTGCCGTGTTTTATATCTTTTCTATTAGCCTACTCCTACTTATCAGTGCAGCCCTATCGTATGCAGCTTTAGATGATAAATCGCTTGTCTTATACCTCTCTTTTGATGAAGGAAAAGGTGGTGCCGCGAAAGACGGCTCCATTCATGGTAACGACGGTGAACTTGTCAAAAATCCCAACTGGGTAGATGGACAATTTGGCAAAGCACTCGAATTTGATGGAACAAAGGGACAACACGTCCTCGTCCCTATTAATGATGTGTTACAACTCACCGAACAGTTTTCCATCGCTTTTTGGGTTAAACGCGGAGATGACCAGATTCGAGACTGGAACTACATGGTGACTGCAGGCTCCCTAAAATGGGCTTCGATTTTTAATAAAGGTGACTCAAAAACCTATTTCTGGTCGACTTCAGGGGGCGCCTGGGCTCAAAAAGCAGTCAGCAACGATATTCAACCTGAAGAGTGGGTTCATCTCGCTGTCACACACGACACAAAATCTGAAGTCGTCATTTACAATGATGGCAAGAAAGCGGGGGGTGGGAAAAAACCCCCTGTCGTAGATGAAATCGACGGCTCGGTTATGGTAGGCGCGCGCCACCCTGGCGAAGAGTTTTTCACCGGTATTATTGATGAGGTATTTCTATTCAATCGAATCATTAGCGAAGGAGAAATTAACGACATTAAAGATGGTGAATTTTTACCTGTCCAACCGGCCGGAAAACTGGGAACAACCTGGGGAAACATTAAGAAACAGTACCGATAGCCGAGATTTTCGGCGCCTTTGATTTGATAAGGTAGCCGAAACCTTAGCATGCAAGCATACATCGCCATTCTCATTCTCTGTGGTGCGCTCGTAAACCCATTCTACCTAGGGGCTGCTGAATTTCGCGCATCCGCCGATGAGCATTATCAACGCGGCATGGCGTATCTCAAAGCTGCAAGGTATCGAGAAGCAATTGCTGACTTCGCTGAAGTACACCGCTTGAAAACGCCAAAAACGGCTACAACGTGTCTTGCAGCATTGCATTACAACATAGCCTCCGCTTATTACGCATTGGAAGAATTCGAGCGGGCAGTGACGGAATACAGAAAAGCCATAGACTTCAATCCGGCTTCCTTCAATGCATACCATCAACTCGGGGTTGCCTATTCAGAACTTAAGCAGTATCAAGCCGCGCTGGATGCTTATCAGCAAGCGGCTCACATCTCTCCTAATGCCTCGCTGCCACACTATAACATCGGGTTGGTTTACCTGAAGCGAGGGCAACTTTCATCCGCAGTAACCGCTTTTAAAACTGCTATAACACTGGCACCGAAAGGCCACAATTTACAAAACGCCTATATCGGACTCGGCGAGACGTATTTTAAACAGGGAGCACTGACACAAGCCGCCGATGCTTACAACGAAGCAATTCGTCTTAACACAAATGCAATTCAGGCACACACTGGTTTAGGCAAGATTTATGCCAAACAAGGCAATTTACAACTCGCGATTTCCACTTATGAAAAGATTCTCAAACTGCAATTAGACAATACAGAGGTGCACTACCACATCGCACAAGCATTGATTAAGCAAGGGAAGACTGAGGAGGCGGCGGCAGCAATGAAATTCTTCAAACTGCTTCGCGAGACAGAGCCACTTCTCCAGAAGGCACAGAAGTGGGTGAAAATACACCCACAGGACGCGAAAGGCTATAATAATCTTGGCATTATATACCTTGCTCGCCGCCGGTTTGGTGAAGCCGTCAAAAATTATAAACGAGCCATCGCATTAGCCCCGACTTTAGCAACTGCGCATTACAATCTTGGCCACGCTTACCAGAAACAGCGGAATTTACACCCCGCTATTGACGCTTATCGCAAAGCGATTTCGGCGGATAACGCCCTCGCCATCGCGCACAATAATATCGCCGTCTGCTTTGTAGATTTACAAGAAGAGTTAGAAAAAGCACTATTCCATGCGCAAACAGCCGTTCGCCTCGCACCGTCTGATAGGAATTATTGGGATACACTCGCTCAAGTCTATACACAACTCGGATTGGAACGTGAGGCACAGGACGCGCGAAAAAGGGTAACTCAACCGTAAACGTGCAAAAAACCGCAATCCACTGAACGTGACGCTAATGATGAGGAACCCCTCTCATACAATCCGATATATTTACTGCATCCTGCTCAACTTCGCTATTTGTACAACAGCCTACCCCCAAAGCAAATTCGTCGATGCAACTGCGGAAGCGGGAATTACCTTCCGGCACGTTGATGGCCGCACGGGGGAAAAATATCTCATTGAAACGCTTGGCTCCGGCGCGCTCTTTTTTGATTATGATAACGACGGGGACACCGACCTGTATATCGTCAATGCTAACACGATTCCTCTCACCTCTAATCACAATATACTCTATCAAAACAATGGACGCGGCACGTTTACGGATGTGACAACGCATGCCGGTGTCGGAGATACCGGATACGGCGTAGGCTGCGCATCTGCTGACATTGACAATGATGGGTACCCCGAAATTTATGTCACAAACTACGGCGTGAATCGGCTGTACTACAACAACGGGGACGGTACATTTACCGACATCACCCAAAAAGCAGGCGTCGGCGATACACGTTGGGGAACCGGCTGCGCTTTTCTCGATTATGATGTAGACGGATACGCAGACATTTATGTCGTGAATTATATGAAGTTTTCCGTTGAAGAGAATCAATGGTGGGAAACCAGGGGCATCCGCACGTATTGTAGCCCGACAGAACAAGTGGCGGGGAGTCAATTCGTGGGCGAAGCCGATATCCTCTATCGCAACAACGGGGACGGTACGTTTACGGATACCAGTCGCGCCGCCGGGATTGCTCACAGGGGACTTGGACTCGCAGTCGCGGTTGCAGATTACGATAACGACAATGACCCGGATTTGCACATTGCTAACGATATGGAGGCAGACAGGCTCTATCGTAACAATGGGGATGGCACATTTACCGAAATCGCTCACCTCACCGGCACCGGCTACGACGAAAATGGCATGCCCGGGAGCGGGATGGGAAACGCGTTCGGGGATTATGATAATGACGGCTACTTTGACCTCGTCGTCAGTAACGCCTCAGCGCTGCCGGTTATCCTTTACCGAAACGAATCGTTTCACCCGAATCTCCCCGATTTTTTTACGGATGTCTCCTTTTCGGTAGGTATCGGCGCAACGACGCTTCCGTACTTTAAGTGGGCAGTCGCATTTTTAGACTACAACAACGATGGGTACCTCGACATCTACGTGACGAATGGACACCTGCAAGAAAATATCGCCCTCTTCTCAGATGCGACATATCCGCAACAGGAACTACTTTTCGAGAACACTCGGAGCCATTTCACGGATGTTTCAGCAGCCGTTGGGTTAACGCAGATACCGCCTAGAGTGGGACGCGGCGCAGCCTTCGGTGACTATGATAATGATGGCGATATTGACGTTTTTCTCAATCACTCCAATCAACCTGCGATGCTACTCAGAAACGATGGTGGTAACCGTAACCACTGGGTGATAATTCATCTTGTGGGAACGGAAAGCAATTCATCCGCGCTTGGCGCGCGAATTACGCTGAAAACGGGCGCCCTTTCACAGGTAAAAGAGGTACATAGTGGTTCGAGTTACCTCTCACAAAGTGACATCCGCGTTCACTTCGGACTCGGCAAGCACCCCCAAATCGACGCACTTGAGATTCGATGGCCCACCGGCGTTACAAAACGTTTTTCGAGTCTGAACGCAAATCGGGTATGGCGTATTAAAGAGGGTGAAGGACTGCAAAAATGAAAGCGCGCTTGCAACCAATTCGCATATTAAGGCATATTCCGAATTAACTCTTGCCATGCACCTAAGAAAGGGTAATCATGACAAAACACCTCACGATTCTGTTCTATATTTTCTATTTACTCGTTACCAAGGAGAAAAACGTGCAAGAAAAACAGGATGTGGGCTGTTTCACCAAAAATTATCCATCAATTTTTCAGGCGTGGAACGGTATTGAAAACCGACATGATGAGAATGAACTCACCCGCCTTGCCCGACACGAACTCGCTTTTGGACATCCGTATGGGCTCCTAAAAATCTCGTGGCGTCTCACCCCGGACCAGTTGTATGAAGGGTTAGCAACGGAACTTGAGCCGCATCAGGAAAATGCTGCGCGTCAGAGAAAAGTGGAGCTCTTGTCTTTAAATCCGAATCTTCTCCTTCTCGTCGAACTTCGATATCGGGATGCGAAATATCTCTCCGAAGAAAATGAGCGCCGCTTGACAAATCCGTGGGCGGCCGGTTTCTATCCGCCAGACTCACCATATTGGCTCAGAGATAGCACCGGCGAACCTCTCATTGGCTGGGGTGAAGATACAAACAGCAACGGAAAAATAGATGAGGACGACGCTATTCTTAATTTCCTCATCGACTTTACGAATACAGAAGTGCAGCAGCTCATCGTCAAGAAAGCAGTCGCCTTGAAGCAGTCGGGACTGTTTGATGGAATTATGCTCGATTGGTGGAATGAAGATGCCGCCACCAGTCCCATCGCCGCTAATGACTGGTCAGAAACAATCTTGACACCGGGCTCGGAATTAGAGGCCAGGCTGTCTCTCTTGCGGAAAATACGGGGAGAGGTAGGAGACGATTTCTTGATTCTCGTGAATGCAAATCAGCGCCAAATTCCAAAATCGGCGGGCTATGTGAATGGCATTTTCATGGAGTGTTACAAAACGGAATACCAGAACGGATACACTTTAAATCAGATTAAGCAGATTGAACACACGCTGCATTGGGCAGAACAGCACCTCAAAGCGCCACGGATTAACTGCTTAGAGGGATGGCGCGTCGTGACGGACTACCTCGGAGATTTGAATATACGCATCGCGGAGAGAAACAGCGCGGAAAACAGGCAGTGGATGCGCATGATAACCACATTGAGCCTAACCCATTCAGATGGATATCTGCTTTTCTCCGATGACAATGCGATACCGACACCAGATCATTTGCACAATTGGTATTCTTTCTGGGACGCCGAGTTGGGACAGCCGATTCAAGAACGTGCACAACAGTATCGAGACGCATCCGGGCTCTTTATCCGTGAATTTGAAAACGGATGGGCGGTTTACAACCGAAGTGGCTCTCCGCAACCGGTGAGTTTTGATGAAGTTGTAGTGGCAGTCGACAGTGAAAAACGTCAATCTCGCCATGAAATCCCGAATTTTGATGGCGAAATCTTTCTCAAATACGACGCTGACGAGTAATTTAAATACCCGTGTCAACCGTTTCTACACAAATAGATGAGATGAGGCGTGATAAGGACTGTATTGATGTCTACCCCCGAAGAACCGCCACCTCACGAACAGCTGCAAGGCGACTAAATTGTTATGATAATTGAGGATAAACGCTTTACGGCACCCTGATTTTCGCGAACACCTGTTCAACAATCTCTTCAACCTCCACCCCCTCTGCCTCCGCTTCGTAGCTGATGATAACGCGATGCCTGAGCACATCCATGCCGACAGCGTGAATATCTTCTGGTGTAACGTAGCCGCGTTCGGAGAGAAACGCCTTGGCACGTGAAGCGAGGGCGAGAAAAATGGTGGCGCGCGGTGATGCCCCATACTCAATCAGTGGACGCAACTCATCTAATTGATATGCCCCCGGGGCACGCGTCGCACAAACCAGCTCTACGATGTATTTCTCCAATTGTTCTGCCATATAGATGTTGCGCACTATCTCACGAAAGCGGATAATATCTTCTGGTGAAATAACGCGCTGAATCTCGGGAATCTCCCCGACTGTCATGAGCCTGAGAATTTTCAATTCCTCCGAGTGCGATGGATAGTCGACTTTAACCTTTAGCATGAATCTATCCATCTGTGCTTCGGGGAGTGGGTATGTGCCCTCCTGTTCAATCGGGTTTTGAGTCGCCAAAACGAGGAATGGTTCATCGAGTGGATAGGTGGTGCCGCCAATCGTGACTTGGTGTTCCTGCATCGCTTCAAGGAGCGCGCTTTGCACTTTCGCAGGTGCCCGGTTTATTTCATCGGCAAGGATGACATTCGCGAAAATGGGTCCCTTTTTCGTATAAAAATCGCCCTTTTGCTGTTCATAAATGAGGGTACCAATTAAATCGGCCGGCAATAAGTCAGGTGTAAATTGCAGACGACTGAAGACTGCATCAATTGTACGAGCTAACGCGCTGACTGCTGTCGTCTTTGCGAGTCCTGGTACCCCCTCCAGCAGGATATGTCCATTGCAAAGAAGTCCAATAATGAGTCCTTCAAGGAGTGCGCGCTGTCCAACGATAACTTTGCTGGTTTCCGTCAGAATCTGTTGAATGAGTCCACTATCCGCTTGGATTCGGGCGTTCATTGCTTCTAAATCGTATTGTTGCATGTCTTTCAAAATCAGTTCGGGACTACTTTAACGAAAAAACGCTTGCGTTTCTCCTTCTTGAAATGACTGTTCCAGCCAAGCATCTTCTGTTTTCACCCGGAAATCGATAAGTTTTTCTCGAAATTCGGCGATGATACCTTGAAGTTCAGGCGCGTTAATCAGATTTCGCGATTCTGCCGTGTCGCACTCCATATCAAAGAGTGCCTCCCGCGCCTGTTGCATGAAATTTGTACGTCGTCGTTCGCCCAATTGCTGTACGTTGTCATTTCTGACAGCCGTCCAGGAAATTGAACGGAACAAGTCGCTCGGAAGCGGCGTCTCTAATTGATACGCAAGATTGCGTACATACTTATACCGCCTGCCACGCAGTACCCGGTACGGGTAATAGTTTGTCACTTCATGGAAGCAGTGGGAGAAGTAGGTTTCTTCCCAGTGTCCATTGCCGGGATTCGGACTGTCATCTTCAAGTATGGGGAGAAGAGAACGGCCGGGAAGCGCTTCTGGGCCTTCAGGGTGTTCGATACCGCACCAGTCAAGCATCGTCGGGCAGAAGTCTACCCAATTAACTAGTGCTTGATTCCTGAGCCCACGTTGTTCTTGAGAAGGACTAGCGATAATCAAGGGGCAGTGGTGTCCACTATCAAAGCTTGAGGCTTTCGCGCCCGGAAAGGGCATGGCGTGGTCCGTTGTAACAAAGACGAGGGTTTCGTCAGCACGCCCTGATGCCTTGAGTACGTCTAGTACCGAACCGACGACTGCATCCCATCGCGAAATGCTTTCATAATAGTCGGCCAGATCTTCGCGCACGGCTGGCACATCGGGTAAGAAATTCGGGACAATTATTTCCTCGGGCGTGTAGGAACTTGGCTCAATTCCAGCGTGTGTCCTGTCATTGCCAAATCCTTGCCCGGCGCGATGCGGATAGGTACTGCCAATATGCAGGTAGAACGCCGTATCCGAGTGCTCTTCGAGAAATTGATGAACCTTCGCCGCCATGTCTATTGGGCTACGTGCATCAACCCGCGGTTCAAAATCGAACGGATAAACCGTGCTGGGTTCTACATGCTTTTTACCAATACAAGCTGTCGAGAATCCGTGCGATTTCAGAATCCTTGGAATGGACTGCATGTATTCGTGCGTCCGAAATCCGTGAATACCGTGACAGTGTCCGTATTGTCCGTGCGTATGGCTATGTTGTCCTGTGAGGATACAAGCGCGACTCACAGCGCACGACGGACTCGTGCAGAAGGCATAATCAAATACAACCCCGCTTTCGGCAAATGCATCGATGTGTGGGGTTCGGATAACCTCATTTCCGTAGCACTTCGCGATGCGGCTCCAGTCGTCCGCAATGACGAACATAATGCTTTTATCGTTCATAATCTTCCTTACGGTTCTTGCACCTGCCCTACGATGAAATTGACGACATCGTGAATTGTTTTATGTGTTGTATCAACGACAATTGCGTCTTCAGCCATTCGAAGTGGACTATGCTCACGCGAGATGTCCTTCTCATCACGCAGCCGGATTTCCGCTTCTACCTCTTCGGACGTCGTCCGCACATTCTTTCTGCGGAGCTCCATAAGCCTGCGTCTTGCCCGTTCCTTTACAGAAGCATTTAGGTAAAATTTGAAGTCAGCGTTTGGAAAAACGATGGTTGTCAAATCCCGTCCCTCGGCAACAAGACTCCCTTTCGCTCCAAGCCGTTGTTGATGCTTCACGATTTCATGTCGTATTTCCGGAATCTTCGCTACATCTGCAACCAGTTTGTTAACTTCGGGCATCCGGATTTCGGTAGAGATATCTTCGCCATCTAGTAAAACCACTTTGCCATTATCGGTGAATTCGATATGAGAACGGCGTACGATGTCGGTAAGTTGCGGGGAGCCTGAGACGTATTGATGACGGAGGGAAAGCACGGTAACAGCGCGGTACATCGCCCCGGTATCGAGATAGAGAAATCCGAGTTTTTCCGCGACGCACAGCGCAACGGTGCTTTTTCCTGAACCCGCGGGACCGTCCATCGCAATCGTCGTATGCATTATTATTTTTTTCCTTTTTCTCCCCAGAAGCGATAAGACAGATTTGAAGTGAACGTGCCGCTGCGTACCTCACTGTCATACGTTTAAGGTTTCTCTGGAATTTTTTGCGGCCGCGAGCACGCCCTCAATCTCATCAAGTTCATCGGTTTGGAGTAAGTCTTTAAATTCCATTAAGTTAGCAACGAGTTTATCAATTAGGAGTAAAAGAATCTCTCTATTTTGTGAGAAAATCTGCGTCCATAGCTCCGGGGAAGCAGCGGCAATACGCGTCGTATCCCGAAAACCTGTCGCCGCGAAATCCAAGGCTTTTCCAACATCCGTTTCTACATCCGAGACGGTGTTCGTCAGTACACTGGCGAGGAGATGGGGCAGGTGGCTTGCAGCACCAATGAGCATGTCGTGTACTTCAGGCGAAAGGAGATAGGGCACAGCTCCCACAAATTCCCACAACTTTTCAATAAATCGGAGCGCCTCTGGAGACGTATTTGCTGTCGGCGTTAGAACACATTTCGCATTTTCAAAGAGGTTCGCACGCGCAGCATTCACACCCACTTCATGCGAACCCGCCATCGGATGTCCACCCACAAAGGTTATAGCATCACCTGTTTGGGATAGCAAATTTTCAACCGCCTTAACCATTTCTAATTTGGTGCTACCGACATCGGTAACGACGATAGGGCGTTGAATGGGCGAGACAACACATTCGGCAAGCTGTCGCACGAACATCGGGACGTATTCAACGGGTGTGCAAATCACCACGAGTGCTGCATTTTCCACCCCATCCGCAATATCTGTTGTGACGGAATCCACGGCGTCTCGCGCGAGGGCATTTTCTAAGGTTGAGCGCCGCCGCCCGAGCCCGACGAGCTGGCCAGAGAATCCATTTGCTTTCAGCGCCAGCCCAAGTGAACCTCCAATTAAGCCCACTCCCCATATCGTTATTTGATGAAGTTGATGCAAGTTTGTAAACATATTGCCAGTGGATGGATAAGGGAACGTTCCTGAAGTTGCCCTCCGCAGATGAAATCACTTAAACGACATTTTAAAGCAATTTATTGCTTTTGTCAAGAGATAAAACAGGGATTCTAGAGTGATTCAGTTTCCAACATTTTCTCAGATTTGCCGAGAAGGGCAGGCTATGGAAAAGAGTGTACCGTCGCTTAGAGCGAAACAGCCAGTTTCGCTGCCTTCATCTACAAAATAGGGATGAATTGAAAAACCTGAAGTATTATTCCGCATAAAAAATTCGATTCAATACCTTATCTTCTTCGCTGACGCCAAAATCGGCATCCTCTATTTCCGAAAGATTGACATAGAGCTGATTCTTATCCAGCAATGATGCCAAGCACTGTTTCTGCTTCGCTACATCATCGATGGCGATAAAATCCTTCACAGCGTCCTCCGGCATTTGTGGATTGACGTACCAGTTCAAGAACGAATCCTCCGCCATTTTTTTCCATAAACTCAGGAGTTCTTCTGTAGATTCCGCCGTTTGAATCTGCTCCATGAACGCCTCATTGTAGGGCATCAGCTCGCACGAGATAAAATCTACGTTATTCATTCCCTCTTCCGCGAGCACTTTCTCAATCCGCTCCTTGCAAACCGTAATATGTTTCTCTAATTGTTCGACAAGGATAAATTGCCTCGCCCCCCCCCCTCTACTTCATATTTGTTAAGATTAAATACAGCATGTCCTGTTGTGCCTGAACCAGCGAAGAAATCAAGGACGATATCGCCTGCATCGGTTGTGAGTTTTAAGATATCCAAGAGTGTGTATAAAGATTTCGGATAACGAAATGGGCTTTTGCCGTCAAACAGTTTTTTTAGTAGATTTGTTCCATGATGGTTGGCATCGTATCTCGCTTCCGTCCACATTGTTTTCGCTTTATTTTTTTTCCTAACGATTTTCCGATAAACTTCATATTTGTTTCTGGTTCTTTTTATCCTTATTTTCCCTTCCTTTAATTCCTCTAAAAACGATTCCTTAACAAGTTTCCAAGTCCTCATGCCATTTTTATTTTCCGGTAAAATTTGAATAAAATCGTCAAAATGGCGGTTTTGCCCTACGTTGCCCTTATTATCTAAAGCAATTTCTTCTGTAGCCGGATTGTAAAAAATTGGATAATAGAGACTGGGGCGTGTCTCAGGGGTAGCATCTTCTCTTCCGCGGATGAAGGATTCCTCAATTTCTTCATCATCGGTGTCGAATCGGAAATCTTCTTTTACTTCCTCAATATTTTTCGCATAAAATAGCGCGTATTCATGAACGGTAGAGAAAAACCGGCTTTGAGTTCTTCCGCGTGGGTGATGTCTGATGCATACTAACCCAATTTTGTTTTTTCTTCCAAAGATTTCGTCTAGGATGACACCGAGATAAAACAATTCAACATCGTCAATAGCAACGACGATGATTCCATCCGTCTTCAATAAGTCCCGCGATACTTCCAGTCTATTCCGCATAAATGTCAACCATGTTGAGTGATTAAAAGCATTATTATAGGTAAAAGTATCCGATGAACCACCTGTATTATACGGCGCGTCGATGTAGATTAACTTCACTTTGCCGCGGAACTGCTGCTTCAAACTATGTAGTGCTAGCAGGTTATTCCCCTTGATGATAAGGTTTTCGCGTATGGTACCGTCTGCATCGCGTCTGATGTCTGATACCGGGCATGTGCCGTCAGCATCTCGTTTGTCTTTCCCTACGCCCGTGTGCCGGCGCCAGTTTGTGAGCACCTTCGTCGCTAGGAGTCGGTTGATTTCATCTTCTGCGAGGCATTCATTGAAGAATATCTCTTGACGCGTTTCCTCCTCACGCGTCTGTCCACCCTCAAGCACACAATCCTTATAGGGCCAAACGAGGGCAACATCGCCGTGTTCAGCTCCCCGTCTGCTTTCACCGGCCGCAGACGGATTGTGCGTTAATCCGATTTTATTTCGAAATCGGGTGTAGGAATTACCAAAAAAGTTTTTCTGTGAGATGTAGGTGATAAAGGTGTTGTAATTGAAAACCCATCGTCCGTTAATGTTGTTAAAAAACTTCTGTTCTATTTCCTCATCATTCATTAACAAGGTAATCAGCCCATGTTCAAGTTGCCACGCGTGATTCCTGACAGAGGCGATGATGAGTTCGCCGGCGTCATCGACAAAACGCTTGTCGGTTTTGAGGAGTGCGATAAGTTTTCCGTTGAAGTTTGATAACATGCGATTTCCTTCACATTTTGGCTGCATTATTCAATGCAGCGTCAAGGGATTTCCGAAATTCGTTTTCATCTGCAGTGTTGTAGAATGGCACCCCGATTAAGCGATAATTTCTATCCTCCGTCAGGATTCTACTACGAAATGTCGCTCTGATTTTTTTCAACAGATGGTCCTTCCAGCTGTCATGTTCCTGCAGATGTGCCCCTTTCGGCTCAATGAAAAGTTGGCAACTCACGAGCGTTTCGCTGTTCTGATTTTCCAGTGTTGAACGGTTTTTCTCGCGTAAGAATAGGACAAAGTCGGGTTGAAAGGCTTGCCCATCCTGAAAATTATGGATGGCGAAATGCCCTTCGTTGCGAAGCAGATAGATTTCGTCGTAGGTTTCGTCTAGCTCTGGTATGAGTCTATCCAACATCCGTACGAACGCTTTTTCCTCACTGGTGCCGTAGAGAGTGTTGAAAGCGAACCAGTCCCTGGTGGAGACGAAATGCGCGAACTGTTTGTCTTCATCAGCACGCGGGTTGTTACAATTAAATTTCAGGCGTTTATCTGTAAAGATTGCGCGAACCGTTCTTTCGTGAAAACGTGTTGTACCTTCATATTCGACAATCTGTTTTCGGAGTGCTGCTTCAATTTGCTGGAGCAGCCCGCGACATGCTGCGAATTTTTCGGCACGATTTGATTCCAATTCATCGATATTGCCTTCAAAGGTGATTTCCATACCACCCAAGTAGTGGGGTGATGTGATGAATTCGCGCATGGTTGTCAATTGCGGGAAGTACCGTTTGAGCGTTGAGAACGTGAAAAATGGATTCCTTGCAATGGCAGATTGAACCACATTGTGTTCAATATCGGTTAATTTGACATTCCGGCGATTTTCGTCACGCACGAACGGGGGTGACTCGTTTTCGAACAGGCCGGTTGTCCCTCCGGCCCCAGTAGCTACGTTGTGCACGTAGTTTTGCTTCTGAATCCCTAAATCCTCAAAAGATTGGATGTGTCGGTAATCCTTCAGGACGCATTTGTTGAGCCAGACGACACCGTATTTGTAAAAGCTGCTCTGCTTGAACTGCTTTTTTAATTTTATTTTCCGGATTACGGTATTTTCATCTAACATGCCGTGCTCAACCAAGGCGGTGCGAATTTCAGAGATGTAACGGGAGTCGTTGATACTATGATAGTGGAGTTCTTCCAAGACGCGTAGCGTATTGTCAAGTTCTTCGTCGAATTTACGTCGGAACCGAGCGCTATGCTCAGGCAAGGTGAATGGAAAATACCGTGCTCCGCGCCCGATAAGTTGCGCTTCAGATGTTGTCGTGGTACCGATTTTACCGCGCCCCGAATCCCGTGTCTCATAACAGCGGACGATGTCAAACAGGTTCAGCACATCCCAGCCCTCATTCAATTTCTGCACGGCAAAGATTGCCCGAATCGGATTATTCTGCTCTTCAAGCGTGTTCACTCGGAGCTGATAGTTCTTTTTATCCGTTTCATCGTTAACCGAAAGACAGTAAGCCTCTTGGAATTCCTGCTTCAGACGTTGTGCTAATTGCTCGTCGGTGATGTTATTTTCATCGAAGAATTGGAATGCCCGTTCAACAATCGGAATGTCCGAGCGACGAATACTGGCAATCTGCCCCGCTGTAAGCCCATGAATCAGTTGATGAAAGTTTGCCTTGTTCTCTTGAGATTGTGCAATTGTCCGCTGTGCCTTGAACAGTATCACCGGTTTCAGGTTAATCCCGTAAGCCGCCGCCACCTCCTGTTTATATTGACTGAGAATAAGTGCCTGCAAAATGCGCTGGTTTAATTCAAAATCGGACTGAACTATCACGACATCTTTTGAGAACCGTTCATTCCGAAAATTCACCAAATCATAGCGGTTAATCACCTTATTCCGATATTTATCTACCATGGCAGGATTCTCGTAATCGTGAGTGGCGGTGAATTCCAACAACAGGTTAGCTTTGTTCGACTTAAACATTCGTTCAACCGTGCTTTCCCAATTTTCAAACAACTTTTTTTGCCCCTTAGTCCTAACATTCATGTGATGTGCTTCATCTGCGAGTAGGACAATCTTTTTCTCAGCGAAATCCTGGTAAGTGAGGGCATTCTCCTTCTCTGTCGTCATATCACCATGCAGCTGCTGGATTGTCGTAAAGCAGATATTGAGGGCGTTCTCATTGACACCTTCAAAATTATCTACCGGTGTCACGGTAACGCGTTGCCCTTGACAATAGATATTTTCACTGAATAGGTATTTGGAAGAGAGGGGATTAAGGAAGTTATCCTTCGTTTTCTCAATAATATTGATGGAATTCACGAAAAACAGGAAATTACGGTAACCCTTCTCATAGAGGTAGAGCATTAACCCTGCCATGATGAGCGTCTTGCCGCTGCCTGTCGCCATGTTAAACAGCAGGTGCGAGGGTTTTTCCTTGCCATCAAAACCATTTTCAAAACAGTGAAAAAAGCGCGCGAATGCCTCTTCCTGATAAGGACGCAGTTCAAACGCCGGATTCAGGTTATCTTTGAGATAATTCGGGATGTCCTTTTTCAGTAAGTCCATTTGGAGAACTGCATCAAGCTTTTGATACAGAAATTGTTTAGACATCGTCGGCACCTCCATAAAAGGCTTTGTTGAGCCGCTTATCTTCTTCGCTGATGCCAAAATCGGCATCTTCTATCTCCGAGAGGTTGACATAGAGTTGATTCTTATCTAGCAACTCCATTAGCAGCTGTTTCTGTTTATGCAATCCGTTTTCTGTCTGCCCGATGGCGATGAAATCGTCCACAGCATCTTCTGGCACTTCCGGATTAACGTACCAGTTCAGAAATGAATTTTCGGCAATCTCTTCCCAGAGTGAAACAAGTTCTTCAGTAGATTGTGCCACTTGGATTTTCTCCATATAGACTTGGTTGTATTGCATCAGTTCGCAGTAGATAAAGTCGTGTCCATTTTTCTGTTCAATCACTTTTCTAACACGTTCTCTTGTCACAGTTTCAACGTAATGCATTTGCTCGCAAATGATGAATTTTCGATTGCCACCGTCTTTATTTAATTCCAACACGGCGTGAGCCGTCGTACCGCTTCCCGCGAAGAAATCTAAGATAATTGCATCTTTATGCTCTTCTACCACTGAGCGGAGACAGTCATAGACATTCCACAGTGATTTTGGAAAATCGAAGTCACATCCAGGAACAAGTGAATTAACAAGTTGTGTCCCGTAAATATTTGCATCGTATCTTTCATCTTCCCAAACAGTACGATACATTCCAAAATTCTTCCCTAGTTCTATTTCATAACCCGTTTTTGTTTTCCTTGCTCGGAGTAAATGTTTGATTTGATTGACGCTCTGTCGTGCATATCTCCATTTCCGTTCAACCCCCTTCGAATCAATTGGATACACATAATTTCTTTTTTTATGGCAGATTGTTTGAGCGCTGGGATGTTCATCCTGATTAACGACATCTCCGAACCCAACAATTTTGTCATCCTCAACAAAAACGGGGTAAAAACAGTTCTTTGCATCTTCCCGTTTCGATTCTCCGCCCCAATTTCTGAAATTATTCCACTTAATTTTTTCAGCAGGAATTTCCCTATCACCAATAATTTTTTTACCTTTTGGAATAACAAAAAACGCATACTCGTGAATATATGAAAAATTTGTTCCTTGGACACCCCGGGGATTGTGAACGATAGTGATACAGTGTTTTTCCCTTGCTGGAAATATTTCATCCAATAAAACCCCAAGATAATTCTGTTCGTTATCATCAATTGCAATAATCATGCTGCCATCTTTTCTCAACAACTCTTTAGCTATCTCCAATCTGTTTTTCATAAAAGTTAGCCACGACGAATGCTTAAAGTGATTATTATACACAAAAGTATTTGACGCACTGTCTGGATTATACGGCGCATCGATGTAGATTAACTTCACTTTGCCGCGGAACTGCTGCTTCAAACTATGCAGCGCCAGCAGGTTGTTCCCTTTGATGATAAGGTTTTCGCGTATAGTACCGTCCGCATCGCGTTCGATATCAGACACCGGTTTTCCGCCAACATCCGTGTGGCGTTTCCAGCCGGTGAGCACCTTCGGATGAAACAGGCGGTTGATTTCATCTTCTGCGAGGCATTCATTGAAGAATATTTCTTGACGCGTCTCTTCCTCACGCGTCTGTCCACCCTCAAGTACACAATCTTTATAGGGCCACACCAGTGAAACCTCACCGCGTTGCGATAGGTACTTATCGTCATAGTTCAATCCGATTCTGTTGCGAAATTGGGTGTAGGAACCATCAAGGAAGTTCTTATCTGTGATGTAGGTGATGAAGGTATTATAATTGAAAACCCAGCGTCCGTTAATGTTGTTAAAAAACTTCTGCTCTATTTCTTTATCACTCATTAACAAGCGAATTAGCCCCTGTTCAAGTTGCCACGCGTGATTCCTGACGGTGGCGATGATGAGTTCGCCGGTATCATCGACAAAACGCGCGTCGGTTTTGAGGAATGCGATAAGTTTTTCGTTGAAGTTTGATAACATGCGGTTTCCTTCACATTTTGGCTGCATTATTCAACGCAGCGTCAAGGGATTTCCGAAATTCGTTTTCATCTGCAGTGTTGTAGAATGGCACCCCAATTTCTATCCGCCGCCAGGATTCTACTACAGAATTTTGCTCTGATTTCAGTAAGCCGATTTGGAAAACTGCATCAAGTTTTTGATACAGGAATTGTTTAGACATCGTCGGCACCTCCATAAAAGGCTTTGTTGAGCCACTTATCTTCTTCGCTGATACCAAAATCGGCATCTTCTATCTCCGAAAGATTGACATAGAGTTGATTCTTATCTAGCAACTCCATTAGCAGCTGTTTCTGTTTATGCAATCCATTTTCTGTCTGCCCGATGGCGATGAAATCACCCACAGCATCTTCCGGCACTTCCGGGTTAACATACCAGTTCAGGAACGCACCCGCTGCTATGTTGTGCCAGAGCCTTACCAGTTCTTCAGACGAGTCCGCAGCTTCAATTTTATCCATGTAAGTTTGGTTATACGGCATCAGTTCGCAGTAGAGGAAATTACCGCCCCCTTGCCAGCCCACCGATTTGGAAATCCCGCCTGGTTCTGCCGCAATCACTTTTTTTAATCGTTCCACTGCGATAGTTTCTACATAATCCATTTGTTCAACGCCGAGATACTGCCTACCCATTTTGTGTGCGACAGCCGCGGTTGTACCGCTACCTAAGTGAAAATCGAGAACAAGTTCTCCGACATCGGAGCCCAGTTCAAGAATCCGGGCAATCATATGTTCAGATTTCGGGTAGGCAAACACTTTTTGTTGATTAAATAATGTTTTTAGATGTTTGGTTCCCCTTTGATTCACAAACTCCTTTTCATCCCAAATGCTTCTTTGTCTCCTCACGGTTTTTCTATACTTTTGAACAATCATATAACCGCGAGAACGTTTTGCTTTTCCCATAATTTCTGTGTTTAAATTTTGACGTACCTTCGCCTTGCTCCATCTCCACACCGTCTGTACCCCTTGTGATTTTAAGGGCATCACCTCAATAAACCCATCTTTTGGCTCCAAAGCCACTTCCAAGAGTCCATTACCATCTTTACGCAGTGGGTTAACATAAAACGGGTAACATAGATTCGGACTGGTTTTATCATTGAATAGAATATTACGATTCCTTAATTCCATTAAGTTAAAACCACCGCATTCATCTTGATATGCAAAGTGTTTGTGGGAATCTTCTATCAGATTGAGTTGTGTTTTTGGGTTTTTTGCATAGATGAGGAGGTATTCGTGCGTATGAGCGATACTTCCATAATCTCTACCGCTTCTATTTATCAAAACCACGGCGTTTGCGATAAAATTGCCAGAACCAAAGACCTCATCCATTAAAACTTTCAGATACGCCTGTTCATTATCGTCACACTGAACAAAAATTACCCCATCAAGCCTCAACAATTCCGTTGCGATTTCCAACCGATTCTTCATAAAAGTCAACCAGCTTGAATGATTAAAACGATTGTTATAACCGAAACTATCATTCCCTGTATTATACGGCGGGTCGATATAAATCAGCTTCACTTTGCCGCGGAACTGCTGCTTCAAACTATGCAGCGCCAGCAGGTTGTTCCCTTTGATGATAAGGTTTTCGCGTATAGTACCGTCCGCATCCCGTTTGATATCAGACACCGGTTTTCCGCCAACATCCGTGTGGCGTTTCCAGCCGGTGAGCACCTTCGGTGCTAGGAGGCGGTTAATTTCATCTTCTGCGAGGCATTCATTGAAGAATATCTCTTGACGCATCTCCTCGGCACGTGTCTGTCCACCCTCAAGCACACAATCTTTATAGGGCCACACCAGTGAAACCTCACCGCGTTGCGATAGGTACTTATCGTCATAGTTCAATCCGATTCTGTTGCGAAATTGGGTGTAGGAACCATCAAGGAAGTTCTTATCCGCGATGTAGGTGATGAAGGTATTATAATTGAAAACCCAGCGTCCGTTAATGTTGTTAAAAAACTTCTGCTCTATCTCTTTATTACTCATTAACAAGCGAATTAGCCCATGTTCAAGTTGCCACGCGTGATTCCTGACGGTGGCGATGATGAGTTCGCCGGTGTCATCGACAAAACGCGCGTCGGTTTTGAGGAGTGTTACGAGTTTATCGTGAAAGTTTGCTGTTAACATGATGAGTTATGTATAAAAGGCTTTGTTGAGCCGCTTATCTTCTTCACTGATGCCAAAATCGGCATCTTCTATCTCCGAAAGATTGACATAGAGTTGATTCTTATCTAGCAACTCCATTAGCAGCTGTTTTTGTTTATGCAATCCATTTTCTGTCTGCCCGATGGCGATGAAATCGCCCACAGCATCTTCCGGCACTTCCGGGTTAACATACCAGTTCAGGAACGCACCCGCTGCTATGTTGTGCCAGAGCCTTACCAGTTCTTCAGACGAGTCCGCAGCTTCAATTTTATTCATGTAGGTTTGGTTATACGGCATCAGTTCGCAGTAGAGGAAATTACCGCCCCCTTGCCAGTTCATCGATTTGGAAATCCCGCCTGGTTCTGCCGCAATCACTTTTTTTAATCGTTCCACTGCGATAGTTTCTACATAATCCATCTGCTCAACAGCAATCCATTGTCGATTCATCTTGTGAGCAACTGCAGCTGTCGTAGCAGAACCGGCGAAAAAGTCTAAAATAATATTATCATTTCCTGTCAACCACCCTAAAATTCGTTCCAAGATAGCTTCATTTTTTTCATGTTCAAATGCTGATTGACGCCCGGCAACGTTAATATCCATCCAATTTTCACTCATCAAAATTTTATCCGTTGCGGGAATGTAGTGTTCCGGGGTGCCATTTTTGCTGAGTCGCACCAATTCAAAATCTGAATTCTCCAAGATACTATTTTCTCGCATGTATTCGCGATAATACTCATCAATACGTTCATCAGTTAGTACATCCTCAGCAATTTCCTGTTTCTGAATATAAGCAATCAGCGTTTTGTAATTATGCACCGCTTTTAAGGTTCGCTCTTTTGCCCATCTCCACTGCCCCATTTCTGGTGCGATTCCGAACAGTTCAAATCGCATCGTTGGGCGATTGGTACCACGCCAGTGATTGTTCCATGAACTAGTACGGCGACTCTCAAGCGACTTAAATAAATTTGGGATTTTAACAGTGCTATCTTTGCTATAATAGAGAATCGTATCATAACCCGCATTCAATTTATCAATAAAGTCAAACTGCTTTTGGAGATTCTTTTGCCCTTTCTTAACGATAATTCCGTTCCTAAAATTGTCAATACCGAACACCTCATCACAGAGGCACTTTAAATAGGCGAGTTCCCGATTGTCAATCTGAACCATAAGAAAGCCATCTTTTTTAAGCAGTCCCCTCGCAACTTCCAACCGATTTTTCATAAAAGTTAACCACGTTGAACGCGTAAAACTATCATTGTATTGAAACGAATCATTCCCAGTATTATACGGCGCGTCGATGTAGATTAACTTCACTTTTCCATAGAACTGCTGCTTCAAACTATGTAGTACTAGCAGGTTATTTCCCTTGATGAGAAGGTTTTCGCGTATGGTACCGTCTGCATCCCGTTTGATATCAGACACCGATTTTCCGTCAACATCCGTGTGGCGTTTCCAGCCGGTGAGCACCTTCGGATGAAACAGACAGCTGATTTCATCTTCGGCGAGGTATTCATTGAAGAATAGCTCTTGACGCGTCTCCTCCTCACGCGTCTGTCCACCCTCAAGCACACAATCCTTGTAGGGCCAAACGAGGGCGACATCGCCGCATTGCGATAGGTACTTATCGTCACAGTTCAATCCGATTTTATTTCGAAATCGGGTGTAGGAATTACCAAAAAAGTTTTTCTGTGAGATGTAGGTGATGAAGGTATTGTAATTGAAAACCCAGCGCCCGTTAATGTCGTTAAAGAACTTCTGCTCTATCTCTTTATCACTCATTAACAAGGTAATCAGCCCCTGTTCAAGTTGCCACGCATGATTCCTGACAGTGGCGATGATGAGTTCGCCGGTGGCATCGACAAAACGCACGTCGGTTTTGAGGAGTGTCACGAGTTTATCGTGAAAGTTTGCTGTTAACATGATGAGTTATGTATAAAAGGCTTTGTTGAGCCGCTTATCTTCTTCACTGATGCCAAAATCGGCATCTTCTATCTCCGAAAGATTGACATAGAGTTGATTCTTATCTAGCAACTCCATTAGCAGCTGTTTCTGTTTATGCAATCCATTTTCTGTCTGCCCGATGGCGATGAAATCACCCACAGCATCTTCCGGCACTTCCGGGTTAACATACCAGTTCAGGAACGCACCCGCTGCTATGTTGTGCCAGAGCCTTACCAGTTCTTCAGACGAGTCCGCAGCTTCAATTTTATCCATGTAAGTTTGGTTATACGGCATCAGTTCGCAGTAGAGGAAATTACCGCCCCCTTGCCAGCCCACCGATTTGGAAATACCTGACGAGTCTCCGTTAATTACAGCAGCCAGGCGTTTCAAGAGGATATTAATTTGGGATTCAAGTTGCTCAATAGCTATCCAGCGACGCTTGAGTTTATGTGCGACTGCAACCGTTGTACCACTTCCTGAAAAGAAATCAAGAACTATGTCGCCTTCCTGAGTCGCTGAATTTATTATTCTTGCTAGTAAAGCCTCAGTTTTCTGGGTGTCAAAACCAAGCTTTTCTTTTGATGTCGGTAGCTGCTGGAAAGACATGAGATCTGACCAGACATCGCCAATAGCTTTCCCTTTCTCTATTGTATCTCGTAAATATCGTCTTTTCCCTCTCCCATCAAAGTACTTTTCACCTTTTTCATCAACTTTGTCAAATCGGGCTAGATATTTATCATCATGAGGCACAGTAAGCTTGTTAAAGTAAAAATTTGGTCCTTTTGAATAAAATAAAAGGGTTTCATGCCCACGAATCCAATTTTTCGTCTGAGTCTTATAGCCTGACAGAACAGAAATATCCCAGATAATTTCCCTCTGGAAATTTTTACGTCCGAATATTTCATCCATGAGAATTTTACAATAATGTACTTCGTTAGAGTCTAATTGCAGGTAAATTGAGCCATCATCGGTAAGTAATTCGTGAGCCATCTCTAACCGATTCTTCATAAAAGTCAACCAACTTGAATGATTAAAACGATTGTTATAACCGAAACTATCATTCCCAGTATTATACGGCGCGTCGATGTAGATTAACTTCACTTTTCCATGGAACTGCTGCTTCAAACTATGTAGTGCTAGCAGGTTATTCCCCTTGATGATAAGGTTTTCGCGTATGGTACCGTCTGCATCCCGTTTGATATCAGACACCGATTTTCCGCCAACATCCGTGTGGCGTTTCCAGCCGGTGAGCACCTTCGGATGAAACAGACAGCTGATTTCATCTTCGGCGAGGTATTCATTGAAGAATAGCTCTTGACGCGTCTCCTCCTCACGCGTCTGTCCACCCTCAAGCACACAATCCTTGTAGGGCCAAACGAGGACGACATCGCCGCGTTGCGATAGGTACTTATCGTCACAGTTCAATCCGATTTTATTTCGAAATCGGGTGTAGGAATTACCAAAAAAGTTTTTCTGTGAGATGTAGGTGATGAAGGTATTGTAATTGAAAACCCAGCGTCCGTTAATGTTGTTAAAAAACTTCTGCTCTATCTCTTTATCACTCATTAACAAGGTAATCAGCCCCTGTTCAAGTTGCCACGCGTGAATCCTGACGGTGGCGATGATGAGTTCGCCGGCGTCATCGACAAAACGCGCGTCGGTTTTGAGGAGTGCGATAAGTTTTTCGTTGAAGTTTGATAACATACGGTTTCCTTTTTTTCCGCTAGCTGTAGCTCACTGGTTCAAAGCGAGGATCGAAGCCGACATTAATAACGCGCTTACCGTCAGTGCAGGGCGCGGCCATTGCTACATCTTCAAAGGTATCGACTTTTTGGATTTTCTTGCATCCGAACAGGACGGAGCTCATGAGGAACAGTCGGAATGGTTCAAAATTTCATTTTTGGTTTGACAATTTTGTATTTGAGCTCACCGGATTTTATGTAACCCATTCGTTTTCGAGCGAGGCGCTGTTTCGTGAGTTCATCCGTTTTTAGGAGTTGAATGCGGTGCTTAAGCCTATCACGTTCCTCTTCAAGGTACTTGAGTTCTGCTAAATAGGATTGCTCAGCAAGTTGGGCTGCCTGCCAAGCGCGGTAGCCGTTGATAAATTGCTGAATGCTTGCCCCGAGCAAGGCGAGGGCGATAAGAAAAAGAACGTAACGAACGATGTGCATAAAGTAGTCCTTTCAAGGGCGTTTATTGCGTAAGTGGAGGTGACATTGACGGTTTCCTTGCGAGTAGCGCACAAGATACCTTTCAATTCAATGTGTTTTCCCTAGGTTATAGAAGACCTGATTCCCATTAAAAACGGCACTTTCACCGAGTTCCTCCTCGATACGGAGAAGTTGGTTATACTTGCAGACACGTTCCGTCCGGGAGAGCGAACCGGCCTTAATCTGTCCTGTGTTTGTGCCGACAACGAGCTCAGCAATCGTGGTATCCTCCGTTTCACCGGAGCGGTGTGAGACGACAGCGGTGTAGTTAAAGCGGCGAGCGAGTTCTATCGCGTCAAGCGTTTCTGTCAACGTGCCAATTTGGTTGACTTTAATCAGAATAGAATTACCAATACCTTGTTTGATACCTTGTTCCAAGCGAAGTGTGTTTGTAACAAACAGGTCATCGCCAACAAGTTGGACGGTACCGCCGATTGCTTCAGTGAGAAGTTTCCAGCCGTTCCAATCGTTTTCATCCATGCCGTCTTCAATGGAGATAATCGGGTATTTGGCACAGAGTTCGCTGTAAAATTCAACCATCTCCTCTGCTGATTTCGTAGATTTTGTTTCGGTATTCAATTCGTAGGTAGCGGTAGTGGCGTTGTAAAATTCACTAGCAGCTGCATCGAGTGCCAAGAGCACATCGTCTCCAGCAACGTAATCAGCGCGTTCAATCGCTTCAAGGATAACTTGAATCGCTTCCTCATTTGATTTGAGGTTGGGCGCGAAACCGCCCTCGTCGCCGACAGCGGTATTATAATCGTAGTCCTGTAAGACTGCCTTAAGATTGTGAAAAATCTCGGTACCCATCCGCAGTGCTTCTGCGAAGTTCTCGGCGCCCACAGGCATTATCATGAATTCTTGAATATCCACATTGTTGTCGGCGTGCGAACCCCCGTTGAGGATATTCATCATCGGTAGCGGGAGTTTTTTCGCGTTCGTTCCGCCGATGTAGCGATATAACGGCTGTCCGAGCTCATCCGCTGCGGCTTTTGCAACGGCGAGGGATACCCCCAAGATGGCATTCGCACCGAGATATCCTTTGTTCTCAGTACCATCCAGTTCACACATCGTCTTGTCGATATGGTTCTGCGCGAAAACATCTTGCCCGGCGAGGGCATCCGCAATCGCGGTATTGACGTTATGAACCGCGTTTTGAACACCTTTGCCCAAATAGCGGCTCATAACCTTATCGCGCAGTTCCACAGCTTCATGTTCACCTGTCGAGGCCCCTGACGGGACGGCCGCCCTACCGCGCGCACCTGATGCTAAATTAACGTCAACTTCAACCGTGGGGTTACCACGCGAATCTAAAATTTCCCTTGCATGAACATCGATAATTTCTGACAATTGATTCCGTACCTTTCTTTCCGTCAGGTTTAGAGAAACCGACGGGTTGGTTAGATAAGCGTTTACTAAACAGGACGAGAAACGCGGAATATTCCAGAAGTGAGTATTTCAAAGAATTCCCGTTCTTGAAATTCCTAACAGTGCTTATGGAGACAAAAGCTATTCCTCAATAACCACCTCGGCGAGCAGATAGGCGGCTGTTAAAAACACGAGACTGTACCCCACCAATAAAGTTAGCCAAAAACCGCCTTCCAAACCGCCGGTGACTAGGAGGGTGACGGTGCATTTCGCACCACCCATAATAATCGGAATGATGAGCGGGAATAGGAGGACAGAGAGGAGACTTTCACCACCACTAGTAGTTGTTGACATGACGGAAAGTAGCACGCCTACCGCACAGAAACCGAGGGTGGCAATGCTAAGCACCCCAAGCAAGTTAACCAGAACGTTCACCGTCATCACATCCAATAGCTCTAAAAATTGGAGAGCAAGCGGTGTGATAACAAGTTCCAATAGAAATAGAAAAATGAGGTTGCTAAACACTTTGGAGAGGTAGAAATTGCTTGCATCAACACCGGTAAGCCGGATGCCATGCAAAGCCCCGCTGGCCCGTTCCACGGCAAATGAGCGGTTTAAGGTAATAACCCCGGTGAAGACAAAAGCTGCCCAGAGTACACTGGCGGTTAATTTGCCGCGTTCTGCTTTCTCCGGGAAAATCGGGCCAAATGCAAAAGCAAAAATGAGAACAACTAACAAACTAAAGACAAAGATGAGTGCCAACGTCTCCTTTGATTGGAATTGGAGCCTTAAATCTTTTCGAATCAGCCAATTAATTTGACGGAGTGCCTCCATAACCCTTTAAAATCCGTAGTGATTCCCGATGCCCTTCTCTGTGGCTTAACATGGCGCCGCAGTCGTTTTGCGATGGAATAGACTTCCAATTCGCATCACTCATTTCGCTCTATCAGTCGCGATTCATAACGCTTCACTAAAACGTCTGCCTTAATTTGCTCTTTGCTCGCGATACCTTCAAGTTTGCCATTTATCATAAAAAGAAACCTTGTACCAGCAAGGTATCCTAAGTCTATGTTGTGTGTGGTAATGAGAATCGCTCTGCCGTTCCGTTTTTCTTGTTCAATGCGCTGTAGCATAAACTGCTTTGCGGTGGCATCGAGTCCGGAAAAGGGTTCATCAAAGAGAAGCACTGAAGGGTGATGCAGCAATGCCCTAGCTATCATAAAGCGCTGCGTCATGCCTCGCGAAAAAACCCGTAGAGGTTCATACGCAAAATGGCTCAATCCGACTTCATCAAGCAGCATTGTGCATCGTTCCTCTAGCGGCTTAACCCCGTACATGCGCCCGAAGAACTTTAGGTTCTGGTGCGGACTAAATTCAGGATATGCCAAGGATTCGTGGATGATGACACCCAGGCAGCGACGAATAGAAATCGCATCTGCGAGGGCATCCATCCCTTCAATTTCCAGTTTTCCGGACGTCGGCTGGAGGAGAGTCGCGAGAATCTTAATCAACGTAGTTTTGCCGGCACCGTTGGGACCGAAAATCGTTACCACTTCGCCCGCATCAATTGCAATGTCAACGTCTTTGACAATCGTGCGATGCCCGAAGGTTTTTGTAATGCGGGATGCCCGGAGACGCATGAGAAACTCGTGACGATATTTGGTACCTATAGGGGAGAAAGATATGAACATTCCCCATCTTATAGATAAAGGCAAAAATTCCGTTATCACAGTGAAGCGATGGGATATTCTGCTACATCATTTCCCGAATGATTGCATCACCTTGTTCTTTGGTGATACCGAGGGGCTGATGTGCCATCGGCCCATTTTGCAAAACGGGTTCCATCTCATCTAAGGAGCGGCTGCTAGTATCTTGATAAAACAGTCCGATAGGAATCTCATCCCCCCATTTGACTGCGTGCGTCAGCGCCGCTGCTTTATCAGACGCATCGTGCTCTTCAAGTTCCTTCACACGTGCTTTGAAGAAATTGCTTGTGTTGTCCCTATTGAATGTAATACACGGACTGAAAACGTCAACAAGGGCAAACCCTTTGTGAATCATCCCATTGTACATCAATTCCGCCAAATCTTTCGGTTTTCCACTAAATCCTCTAGCGACATACGTTGCGCCGGTGACAATCGCCATCGCCATAGGATTCAGCGGTGCCTCTATATTGCCGAAAGGGGTACTCTTAGTTTTCATCCCCATCATACTGGTTGGGGATGTCTGTCCGATGGTCAACCCATAAATCTGGTTGTTCATCACGATATAGAGGAGATTCACATTTTTGCGCATCGTATGAACAAAATGGTTTCCACCGATGCCGTAACCATCGCCATCGCCGCCAGTCACAACGACGTTCATTTCGTGATTGGCGAGTTTAGCACCAGTAGCGACTGCCAGGGCTCTGCCGTGTAGGGTGTGCATCCCGTAAGTCCGGACATAACCGGGCAAGTTAGAGGAACACCCGATTCCACTCACGGTAAGATGTTCATGAGTGCCACGTCCAAGTTTCGCGTAAGCAGTTTGTAGGGCATTGAGAACCCCGTAGTCCCCGCAACCGACACACCAATCTGGGTTAACATCACTCTTAAAATCCCTTGCTGTCGGCGCACCTATCACACTTCTTTCTTTCCTTGCCATTTGAATCATCCTCCCTAGTTAAACCACAATTTCTTGATAGGGGACGTAAAGTTCTGTCTTCCCATTTAAGATTTCTTTAGCACCTTCAACGATATGATGTGGCATAAACGGTTCGCCATCGTATTTCCGGATTTGTCCTGCGGCTTTAAAGCCTGTTTCACCGCGCAAGAAACGCGCGAATTGCCCCGTATAATTACACTCCACAATGATGGCGTGTACTGCTTTTTCAAGGACGCGAGTGACGGCATCTTCGTCCATTGGGTAGAGCCATTTGAAGTGGATGTGGTTAGTCAGCGTGCCGTGTGCATTGAGTAGCTCTGCGGCTTCGCTAATCACACCGTGCGTCGAACCCCATCCGATTAACGTGATTTCTGCGTCCTCGGGGCCTTCCAAGGTAGGTGGTGGGAGAAGTTCGACAATGCCATCCATTTTACGTTGCCGTTTCTCCATAATGTCACGTCTCTTGTGTGGATTGGTAAATTCATCGCTAATTAAACCCCCATCTTCATCATGGTCATCGGTTGCGACAACGTGGACGTGCTCCGGCGTACCGGGGATTGCGCGTGGTGAGATGCCGCTGTCAGTAATTTGATACCGGAGGTATTCGCTATCCGTTTGAGCACAATCTGTTATCAATTCGCCACGGTTGATTTCTGGCTGCCAATCGATGGTATCTGGATTGAATGTCGTAAAGCCCATCGAGAGCATCAAGTCTGAGAGCACCATGCCGGGACACTGGAATTTATCGACTAAGTTAAAGAGTTCAGGAATTGTATCAAACCCGTCGATGATGCTAGTCGGCGCGACGACAATTTTAGGGAAATCGCCTTGGCTGGCACCGAGAATCTGCCATAAATCGCCCTGCTCGGTTTTCGTCGGCAAACCCGTAGAGGGGCCACCGCGCTGCACGTTAATGACAACCATGGGGATTTCCATCATGCCGGCACTGCCGATGGCTTCTGTCATGAGGGCGAAGCCGCCACCAGATGTCGCACACATAGCGCGACACCCCGCATGTGCTGCGCCAATTACCATGTTGATGACGCTAATCTCGTCTTCGCATTGGCGCACCATGATGCTCAAATCCCGGGCGTGGTTTGCCATCCAGTGCAGTACGCCCGTGGAGGGGCTCATGGGGTAGGCACAGTAAAATTTAACACCGGCGGCTGCACCTCCCATTGCCATTGCTGAGTTCCCATCAACGAAGGCAAGCGCGGGCTCCTGTTTTTCAAACTTCTGTTCAAAGGGGGTAAAGTGTTCTCCTGCATAATCATATCCTGCGCGGGCAACCCCAATATTCGCGTCAACTAATTCTTGCCCCTTACGGAGGAATCTACGGCTAATGATGTCTTCAAGCATCTTTAAATCCGCATCCACCATTCTCAAAGCCACACCGAGGGCACAGATGTTAAGCATCAGTTTTTTCCTGTCGGTGTTATTAGACAATTCTTTGTAGGAAATGGGACACAACTGGATGTCGGCGCGTTCTGGCTCCGCTCTAACGTCGTCGCTGTTGTAAATAATTGCGCCACCGGGGGTGACATGGGGGAGGTGTTTCTCTAAGCTGTTCCGATCGAGTGCGATAATCAAATCGAGCTTATCGCCGTGGTTAGCAACCGGCTCGGAACTGATCCGGACGGTGAGGAAAGTATGCCCACCCCGGATGAGGGATTGGTAGGCGCTATAAGTAAAAACGTAAAGTCCATGTTTGGCACAGATGCTCCCAAGGCTCTGCCCAAGGGATTCTATGCCTTGCCCAGGCGCCCCTCCTACAGCAATTACAAAATCGTACTTTGCCATCTTGGCTCCTTTTGATTTTAACGCGCGCGTTTAAGAAATCGCGCGTACCGTTTCTGACATGCACAGGTCCCAGCTGCGCATGCATGCTTCTACCGGGAACAAATAAGCAAATTACGTTGTTTGTTAAATTCCCGATTCCTTCATAGGTGTACCACCTGCAATAATTCAACTTTCATTAATTATACCACATTTTAGGTCCATTTTCAAATTTTTTTGGCGGTAATCCAAAAATCTACGGTTTCGCAGCAAGGGAACGATTGAGTTCATTTTTTCTCAACATATTCTTGTGTTTCTTATAGAAGTCGACTGTTCCCGCCAAAGTAGAATCGACTGTTCCCGCCAAGGGGATAGACGGTTCAGAGCAACCAAACAATGCGTCCTTGGATACATCAAACGAGTCGATGCGCGAAAAAAATAAAGAAACGGTGAACCCCTCCAAAGTGCCACCGAACCCTAACACTCAAAACAGTTCACCGACATAAACGGAATTGGATGTGTTATACGTTCAGATGAACGGAACGCGGATTTCAGACAGGTAGGTGCGTCACAAAGAGAATGCTCATAACAAAAATCTCCTTGTAACTTCTGGGTTTGCAGCATTTGTTGTGGTGAAAAAAAGCCCACAAACGTCAGAATTACAAGGACTCCCAATGCTGTAAAAATCCTTATGCTTCTTTTCATACGTGTGAATACCTCAGGTAGAAAGGGCATCCCCTTAGTTGTTATAAAAAACGTCAGATTTATCTATCAAGATATTGGGTGGGAGGTGAAAGCCTAACCCTCGGCGGCATCTGTTCACAACTATAGCGATTCGGACCCAAATGTCTCGCGAGTTCCTTGTGTATTTTTTCTCCACAATAAAAAAGAAAAATATTCTCAGCGCACATCAGAAACATACAAGGGGGAGCAATCCCCCTTTTTTATTTAGATGTCTCTTTACCGAGGACGGCATCCAGCACCTGCTGTCGTTTCTTAGCGTGGAATTCTTTTTGGAGTTCTTTCCATTCCGGGCGTTGTGCCCAGTTCGAAACTGTCACGCGGGTGACACCGAGACGTTCCCCGATATCTTTATACCGAACCCCTTGAAACGCAAGCAAACAGGCATCATAAAAAGCGTTCGCATTGATAGTGCGCATGGTGATTTTTCCTTTCCAAGCAGAATTATAGCAAAAAAGCACTTTTTCGTAAAGAAAAAAATACATTTTACTTTCAATAGAAGGAATTATACACTTCTTCGCATTTCTTGTCAAGAAAAAATATAGTGGGAAATTATCTCGCGCCGACGAGCCGGAGCAGCCAGTTTGTAGATTTATAGATTTCCCTGTCTTTTCGTCTACCGGTGGCAAAATAGGCGTTTTTCTGCTTTCCCGGCGGTGAGATGATTAAGGAGTTTGGATTTCTCGTCAATGAGCCCGTTCTCCCGCTGATCAGAAAGTTCCAATTGCTTTGGAGATTGCTGACTTGGTTTTCGAGTAAAGCGATGATTTTCTAACGTTCATCCACAGGCGTTTTGAAGTTGTAGACGCGTTGGAGTTCGGCGATATCAATACGGGCGTTGGCTTTTTTAAAGACTCATCGCGCGACACATCTGATGCTGACAGAAAGGGAGCTCAGCTACAATACTACCGTCGTTAAGTTAGCAAAGTCTTGAGCGCATGCTTCGCCTCAGGGGTACTAATCTTTTCTAAAGCGAAAATCACATGATGTTGAACCCGTTCTGACGCATCGGAGAATGTCTCGACAAGGGCGGGCACTGCAGGCGCCGCCATCGCACCAAGATTCGCGAGCGCATAAGCCGCATAGGTTCGCACTTCTTCGGAAGCGTCACGGAGGGTTTGTATCAGCACAGGCAACGCGTTGATTGCCGGGGCTCCCATGTCGCTGAATGCGCGAATCGCATATTCGCGAATTTCCTCATCGATATCGGTGAGGGCTTCTGTTAATGCCGGAATGGCAGCTGCGCCCATTCGGGACAACGCTGCACTGATGGAGAGTGCGTGGTGTCTTCCCGCGGTTTCTAATGCTTCTATGAGAGGGGGGATTGCGGGCTCACCGATGTTTGCTAACACATCAGCTGCCTGGTCAACGATATCCCATAAATTATCTGCCAGGGCATCGATAAGTTCTGGAATTGCGGGCGCTCCGATAGCGGTTAGCTCCGCTTTGGCAGTATCGCGAACGTCATCGTCCATATCGGATAGTTGCTCGATTAAGTCAGTAACTGTGGTATTTTGATTTGCCATATTTTTAATGTTAATTATCGAAACCTCTGTCTTGGCATTGCTCAAGGATTTCGGCGAGATGTTCCGTCTGCTCTCGATGTAGTCGTCGGTAGACACGTTCGGAAACCTGCTGTTTCTCGTGCATCTCATCAAGGAATGAGATACACTCAAGCCTCGCAATTCGGATGTGTTCCAAGTCGACATCACTGAGTTTTCGGAGCCAACCTGCATTAGACTTTAAAACTGGCGTTTTTGTCTCATCTGTAGTACGCTTGGCCTCGCGTATTTTGAAAATCGCAGTGACGAAAAAACCGCTGCTGAGCGCAGTTGCAACCACAATCAGTACCATTTGGGCTAAATTGGTGCCTTGATTTGAACTAGCGCCGACAGGGCCCATTTTTAATTTTAAGTCTCCTCGCTTTCCTGCCACAAAACCGTCTCCTGGCTCAGTCTTATAAATATTGTAAATCACATTGTGAACGGCTTCGCGCCGTTGAAGGCTAAATAGTTTTGCGTTTGGACTTAAATTAAGCCCTTCCGGAATAAAAATATAGACTAGCTCTGTGTCAAAATGGAAGTGACGAGATAAATCAAGTCCGGATTCATCAACGTGCAAAACGTAGGAATAGCCAAACTTCGTCATGCCGGGGGGCAACAGTTCGCCAAGCATAACCTGCTTTGTAGTGGAATTTAATGAAAGTTCATGCGCTGTGTGCCCTTGAAAGTCTTCAGGTTGATTAGGAAGCCCAATATGTAGCCCAACAGATTGATTATCGTGCGCGGTTTGAAACGATAAGTCGCTGGTATTCTCAATTTCCAATGCTTCCATCACGGAAACAGCCCCATCGTCCGCGTGTCCTTGAGGCGGTGGCCCAATCACAAGACTATGCACCTTAATCCGAACTTTTGTCCTATCATCTGTCACGGCGCCAATATCAATGTTGAGAGAGAGATTTGGGGCCCAGGACGAGAGAACCAGGTCCTTTTCAGTATATTCGGTGCCTTCGTAGTTCGCCACGACGGTATAATGAACTGTCGCGTCCATGGATAGGTTATCAAATCGGTAGTTCCCGCTTTCATCGGTTGTTGTTTCTTGTGATTCAACACCATCCGTTTTATGAATGCGTAGGGTTATCGGATGTCCTGCAAGCGGTTTATCTCCTCTTTTATCGGTTAGTGTGCCGTGAATCGAACCGGTTTCTGCTTTTACGGCGAGGGTGCCTTTGAAGCAAAGCAAAATCGCGAGTATCATTCCCCAGAAACGTCGTTTGGGTAAAAAATTGCGTTTTTTTGTTTCATCAGTAAACATGTTCATTGTTATTCAAGACTTCCCATGGACGGTTACGCGGTTTACGAACGTTTTTCTTGTTTAAATCCCTCAATTTCTGCTTCTACATCTGTCATAGTACTATTTTCAAATTGTTGGATAACGTGCGCTATCTCTTGCAAGAGCGCGGTGCGTAGTTCATTGTAATCCGCTTCTGAGAGTTTTCCGGTTTCATAGTCTTCATCAAGTTCTACCAAAGCGGCGTAGCTGCGCTGGCGTTCCTGAAAGAGTATTTGCCTGCGAATTTCACTCGTGTGGATTTCGACAGGTTCCGTGGGCGTATTTTCGAAAATCGGGTACGCAATATAGGTGAGTAACGCGACACCAAGAATTATCATCCATAAAAGAATAAGCATCATCGAATAAAATCCTCCTCCCTGCGGCATAATCTCTAACGTGTTCGATAGCTATGCTTTCATACGAAAAAAACCGTCTTTGTAAATGGATACAAAAATCTAATTTTCCTGTTTGTATCTTTCTAATTCTGTCTCAATCTGTTTAACGGCTTCATCCGAAGGGTGTGAATTTGGAGTGCTATATGCTATCTTTTCACGTTTCCTGGCCTTTCGTAGGACGGCGAAGACAACACCACCGATTAGTACAAGAATAACCGCTGGCATCGTGTAGGCAATCAGATTGATGCCTTCTGCCGGCATCAGCGCATAATACTGGGGGCCGTGTTGTTCCAGATAATCCGTAACAATCTGTTCGACGGTTTCGCCGGCGTTCAATCGTTGGTGAAAATGATTTTCAATTGCCTGCCCTGTTCCACAATCACATATCTGGATTGTCATTTTTACACAACCGCAGTAACAGTAAACACTTGCCTTCAATTCATCGAATTGGGCATCAAACCGTTTTTCGGCGTCTTGTGATAAGGTATTGGCGGTGTAAGCGATGCTAAGTAATACGACGAGTATAAAAGAGCGTCGCGCTATCATTAATCTTCGGGCATTCCTCCCTATCCTTTAGGTTGGGGCGGAATGCCCGCTCCTATAGTAAAAGTTGAGGCGTGTTAGCACGCTAAAATCAGAACGCTTCGCCCCTGTGCCTGAACATTCAAATAGGTATGAGATTCTGATGTGACGGTAAAGCCTTCCTTCTTACTACCGGGGGCTACACCGACGACGATATCTTGCGTGTATTCGGCTTCTGTCACATAGTTAAGCCTGATACAAAAGATACCATTTGACCAATAGGGCGTGGCGAAACCTTTCTTAATCAGCATGCCCGCCTTGTTCGCATGCGTCGGCATCAACAAGGCGCCTGTTTGACTCGTCACCGGAACAAACATCGTTTGTAATCTCCCTTACGGGTTGTATATTGCCCCTTCCAGAGCGCAATATCATAGCGTGAATCGGACGAGGGGAATATCCGAAACATTGTTTCGACTGCCACGCCGAGATACTGCGATATTTTACTGTAGAAAATCGTTTAACTTGTGGAGTGAACGTTTGGCATACGCTTCGCACAAGCCCCATGCTTTAGCTTGGGGTTATTGACTTCTTATACCTCTACTTGTACATATGGGAGTGATAGTAAGATTAGGACAAGCAAGAGGGGCACTCCTACGTGAGACGCGGTTCATATTTCTCAGCAAAAGCGACTATGCCCCCCATCACCATTACAGCGACGCCTATCCAGACGACATTGATAAGCGGATTGTAATAGACTTGAACGGGGACAATGCCACCGTTACCAATATCAGGTGGCAGCTCGCCGAGGGCAATATAGAGGTTGTTCATCCCGAGATGTCGGACAGCGGACTCAATCGTATCTGTTTCTCCCTGTCCCGTTTTATGATAATAATGGCGTGCGGGCGTCATCTCACCGATGGGTTCACCATGCTTTTCCACATCAAAGACAACCCCTATCCGGAAATAGTTCTGATGCTTTTCCTGAAACCAGTTTTTCATTGTCAGATTAAAGGATCCCACTTCTATTGATTCCCCCATTTGCAATCCTTCGGATTCCCGGAGAAAATAGCCTTTAGAACCCATAATACCTATGTAAAGAACGACGATACCGATATGGACGATATAACCACCGTATCGCCGTTTGTTACGTTGAATGAGGGTTGCCAACCCGGTGATGAGGGAACCTTCTTGTCGTTTGGCGCGGAGTTTTGCACCGCGATAAAATTCGCTAAAAATGGCGGCGAGCACGAAACCGCTGGCAAAACCACAAAGCACGGCGTAAATCGGAAATGAGTGCCCGCGCCACGCGAGAAAGCTCCATGTCACGCCACCGGTAACTAAACCGATACCAATCGGAGAGAGAAACATTCGTCGGAAATTAGTCGGTGTCAGTTTCTTCCACGAAATAATGGGACCTGCCCCTGTCAAAAAGAGGAGGAGTAGCCCGGGAATGATGACAACTCTATTAAAAAAAGCTTCAGGCACGGATGATTTCTCACCGTTAATGGCTTCCGAAATAATGGGCCACAATGTACCCCAGAGAATAATCAACGTCAGTCCAACAAACAGCCAGTTGTTCAGAATGAATGAACTTTCGCGTGAGAGCAAGGATTCTAACTGGTTGCTGCTTTTGAGCCGGTTCCAACGATAGATAATAAGCCCGAGCACCACCGCCGTTGAGGTGAGTATGAAAGCGAGAAAGTACCAACCGATGTCCGATTGCGCGAACGCATGCACCGATGAAATAATGCCACTTCGCGTGATAAAGGTTCCCAACAATGTAAACTCAAACGCTAACGTGATGAGGAGGATATTCCACAGTTTTAGCATACTCCGCTTCTCTTGAATCATGACAGAGTGGAGATATGCTGTGCCGAGGAGCCATGGCATAAAAGAGGCATTTTCGACCGGGTCCCATGCCCAGTAACCGCCCCAACCGAGTTCACGATACGCCCAATTCCCCCCAAGTGTTATCCCCGCCGTCAAGATGAGCCACGAGAATAACATCCACTTTCGAGAACGGAGAGTCCAATCGCTGCTGATGCGCCCTGAAGCGAGTGCCCCCACAGCAAAGGCGAACGGCACTGTCATACTAATCCAACCGATATACAGGGTAGGCGGGTGAAATGCCATGCTCGGTGTCTGGAGCAGTGGATTCATGCCTTGCCCGTCCGGATACGCTTCCCCCCCTGAAAATCTTGATAGCGGGTTATAGACACCTTCAATCAGCCCTGTCACGAGAATGATGAAAAAGAGTTGTACAATTGCGATGGGAACAAGGGCGTAATTGGAGAGGTCATCGTTCGCTTTTCGATGTTGCCAAGCAACAATAGCGCCTGCGCCACTGAGTAACCAGAGCCAAAATAAGAGCGAGCCAGACATTCTCCCCCAGAGTGCCGTAATTTTATAGAGGAGGGGTTGTGCTTCGCTTGAAACCTCAACGACATATTTCATTGAGAAATCATCCGTCACAAACCCGTAGATTAACGCGCTGGTGGCGATACTAATCAGAATAAACGTGGCGATAACGGCATTACGGCCGCTCCTGATGGCGCCTAAATTTTTCTGCCGTACCCCGACACAAAGCAATCCGATTGCCCAAAGCCCAGAGAGAATGGAAAGATATATAGACGCTTGCCCGATTTCAGCTGTCATACGCTGTTTTTATGCCTCCTCAAATTCCGTACGTGGCTGCAGTACGATTTCATGGACACCGGCCGCGGTTTAGGGCGAGAGATATGAAGTCTCACTTGTCCTTGTGCTTGTGCTTTCAGCACCTTCATATTTAGAAGCACACTTTGTCATCAACTTAGAGGCGACAATCAGGTTCTGAGAAGCATCGTATCTGCCTTCTACAAACACGCTGCCGCCATCAGTAAAGTTATCTGGCTTGAGCTGATTCTTGTAAATAACGTTGACGGTATCGTGACTCTCCCTGTCCCGGACGGCGAAAATGAGTTCAAAATTGGCCGCATCCCATGTTGTGCTATCTTCTAAGATAAGCCCATCGACTTGGACACGTTGATTGTTAAGTTTTTGGGATTCGGCAACGAGTGCAGCGGGGGTAAAATGGCGCATACTTGTGCTTCTAATGCCCGCTATGACTAAAAACACCATGGCTGAAAACAGCAGTCCGCTCGCTGCGATGACTTTAATTCTTTGTCGCTTCACGTAACCCCTCCATGAAAAAAATGTGTTACTGTAGTCAATTATATCATTTATTTAAAGCGGGCGCAAGTTTTTTGCTACTGTTCAACATCATTCAGTTTGCAACAGGTGTTCAGGTTTGCGAAAACAGTCGACATCTGGGCAATATTAAAACCCTCCTATGGGAGTTCGAATGGATTCCGAAAAAACATTTCGGTAGGGTTACGTATCAAACGCCTCCTAAATCTCCATAACAGACGAAATGAGTGTGGATGCACCTAGTTATCCTTGACTTAAAAGTCGATTTCAGGTTAAAATAGCGTTAAATCAAAAAAGGTAGGGAAGTGAGAAACCGTGAATCTAAATTGGCGACAACATCCGTGGGCAGGCGTTTTTCCTGCGACGTTATGTCCATTTCATGAGGATGAATCTATTGACGAAGACGGTTTGTGCAACTATATGCGGGAACTCTCTAACGTTGCTGGAATAAAAGGCGTTGTCTGTAATGGGCATACCGGCGAAATTATGTCCCTTCGCCCACACGAACGGCAGCGCGTGACACAGCTCACAGCCGCAGCCGTTGGTGATAAGGTTAAAGTCGTTTCGGGGGTGAGTGCGGAAGGAAGTCTTCCGGCGATTGATGACGCGCTCGCCGCAAAAGAGGTAGGGGCCGATGCTATCCTACTCATGCCTGCGCATCATTGGCTCCGTTTTGGAAGGACACCCGCGACTGCGGTAGGCTATTTTGAAGATGTCGCTGAAGGTGCGGACATTGCCATCATCGTACATCAATACCCGGCGTGGACAAAAGCCGGCTATAGCCTCCAAGAGATGCTGGAAATCGTAAAAATTCCGCAGGTAGTGTGCATTAAAATGGGCACGCGTGACATGGCACGCTGGAGATGGGACTATGAACAATTAAAAATTGCCGCGCCGCACATTCCGATTCTCACCTGCCACGATGAATATCTGCTCGCTTCATTGTTAGAGGGCAGTGACGGAGCGCTCATCGGGTTTGCAGGATTTGTTCCTGAACTGATGGTTGATGTCGTCCACGCAGCACTTAACGATGATTTGCTCGCTGCACGTAAAGCACGCCAGCAAGTAGACACGCTGGCACGGATTGTCTACAATTTCGGGGAACCAAGCAGCGACGCGCACCAACGCATGAAATGCGCGCGATGGTTAATGGGAAGATTTCCTTCTATGACGATGCGCCGTCCACTTCGCCAATTGTCGACGAAAGAAATTCAAAAAATCAGAGATGCACTCGCCTCAATCGGCTATCTAACGGAAGTGTAGCTAGAATTGCACTTAAACGGAGGAAACGTCATCGGCAAAGTCCACAAATGCTACCGCCTCTTTTCAACGACGGGGTACCACGGACTTGCAGCCATTGGGTGTCGGATGGAAGCTGCCCCATTCGCTGTCAGCAGCATTGCACACACGATGCCGATGCTCACTTACGTAGATAGGGCAAAACGCGACTTTCACTCGGAAAGCCTTGAGTTTTACGCCGTGGATTTTGACAACGCTGCCGCGGAAAAAGACGCATTTCACAAGACGTTTTAAAGCGCAATTCAGTGCTCGTCCACGCGAGGATATTAAAAAAGCATTATAAGTTAATTTTAAAGCGCGCTAACCCATCGTAAATTTCCAAATAAACATATCGCGCTGAGGAAATCTAACGTGCATAGGAGATAGAATGAAAGAAGTCAAAATCGCTTTTATCGGATGTGGTGGCAATGCGAACGGCCACATGAACCAGTTAGCAGGCATTGAAGGCACGCGGATTGTTGCTGTCTGTGATTTGCAGCCAGAACGGGTACAAGCCGCTGCAGATAAACATCGCGCCGAACCGTATACAGAACATCGAAAGCTCTTGGAACGGAAAGACTTAGATGCTGTTTATTTGAGCTTGCCTGTGTTCGCACATGGACAACCGGAATTAGATGTCATCGCGCGCGGGTTACCGTTTTTCGTTGAGAAACCTGTCGCCATCAACATGGAAATTGCCCGTGAGGTGGAAGCCGCAGTCGCAGAAACCGGACTTATTACATGTGTAGGCTATCAGCTTCGATATCTCGGTTCAACGCGGATAGTACACCAAACGCTTTCAGATATCCCCATTAACATGCTGATTGGCAAGTATTGGTGCGGTACTGGACGAGGGGAACCTGGCGTGTGGCTACGTCAGATGAACAAATCCGGAGGGCAACTCGTCGAACAAGCAACCCACACAATTGATATGATGCGCTATATTGCAGGCGAAGTGGAAACCGTTTATGCGATGCAAGCCACACGCGTCTTGACTGACACGGATTGTCCGGATGTCAATTGCGTGACGCTCCAATTTGCCAGTGGCGCGCTCGGCTCATTGACAGCGACGTGGGCGTATGACGCGAGCGACTGGTCCAACGCAAATATACTTGATATCTTCTATGAAGCGCGGATGCTCCACTGGAGTCCATCGGCTGCAACGGTGAAAGAAGACGGTGAATGGGTGGATAAAACCGAGCCGAGCCCGACAATTGATGCTATCTTTGTTGACGCAGTCCGGAACGGTGATGACACTTCAATCCTGAGTCCTTACCGTGATGCGGTGAAAAGTTTAGCAATATCGCTTGCTGCGAACCGTTCCGCGCAAGAAAACCGGCCCGTCCCCGTAACGGAAATCGGTTAAAAGGAATTTGATGACAAAAAAATACCGCGTCGCCATCGTTGGGTGTGGCGGCATCTCACATGCACACGCAAACGCGTGGAAACAGATTCCTGAGATTGAAATTGTGGGAGCCTGCGATGAGAAATTCGAGTCGCTAGCCCGGTTTGCCAGAGAATATAACGTCCAGCATACCTATAATGAACTTCGACAGATGTTGGAAAAGCAACACCCCGATGTTTTAGTGGTTGCTACATGGCCATCAAACCATCTCAAAAGTGTATTAGAGGCGGTTCGCGCAGGTGTAAAGGGGCTCCTCGTTGAAAAACCGATTGCTGTCAATACTTCGCAACTTGAGCAGATGATTCAGGTAACGACGAGCGCAAAAATCCGATTAACGGAAGCCTTCATGTATCGGCACCATCCGCTGACATTGGCGGTAAAACAGGAAATTGAAAAAGGGGCGATTGGTGAAGTACGCTATGTACATTCCACATTCTCAACCGGATTGACAGATAGACAAAACTGGCGACTCCGAGGCGAACTCGGCGGCGGCGCTGTCATGGACATCGGCTGCTATTCTATCAACATCATCCGCTATCTTATGGGAAGAGAGCCACAGTTTGTGTGGGCAACAGGTAAGTTTGAACCAATTAACAACGTCTGGGAAACCCTCATTGGCACATTAGACTTTGGCGACGGCGTTACAGGGCAATTGGATTGTAGTTTTGGTTGGACGTGGCGCGAATCTTATGAAGTTGCAGGCACTGATGGAACGCTCTTTGTTCAGAATGCCTGGGGAAATGGTGAAGGAACCTCTCATTTCATCGTCAATGGAGAAACCGTTGATGTCACGGGCATAAATCCGTATGCCGCTGAAATTCTGAACTTGTGTCACGCCGTAGAAACAGGGAAACCGCTCCTGCTGCCTATCGACGACGCGTTAGGCAACATGCGCGTTATCGACGCGTTGCATCAATCCGCAGACACTGGACAGCGCGTGCAATTACCAGCAACTCACTAACTTGACATCGCAAATAGCGCTATTGTGATAGAAGTGCTTTGTCAGTCGCGAATAAAAATAAAAATAAAAAATCAAGCTCATCTGACGAAAAAGCATACACGATTTGCAATCGTGCATGTAAATCTTTTCCAATGAAGCTCTTAAACTTCACAATGAAGCTCTTAAACTTCATACAATGGAAATGAGCGAGGAGGATAGATAAAAATGTTTGAAAGGATTATGAAACACCCTATTGACGTTTTTAAGGAAGGGGATTTCTCCTTTGGTGTTCCGTTGCCGGGGCTCATCATCGTTATCCTGCTCGGTGTACTTATGGCGGCTACGATTTGGGCATACCGTAGCACAAGAGGCAGGACGGGACATGCTTTCCGACGCCTTCTCATTTTTCTTCGCACAGTTATCCTCTGCTTAATCGCTCTCTGTCTACTCAAGCCTTTTCTAACCATTTATGACACTAACCCGGATGATTCCTATCTGTTAGTGATGGTAGACAGTTCCAAGAGTATGCAGATTAACGATGCTATTGGCGGTGAAACACGCCTGGCTCGTGCCAACAAGTTGCTGTTTGGAGTTGATGCTCAAGATAGTGATGCCCTCCTACAAAAACTCGATACAAAATTTAAAACCCGGCTCTTCGCTTTTGATATTGAGGCAAAGCGGATTCCGCGTGTTGCACTGATAGGCGCGGATGGTGAAAGTACTGACATTCCGAAAGCACTCAACGATGCATTAGACGAACTGCAAGGTGTTCCTTTATCAGGGGTGGTATTGTTAACGGATGGCGCGGACCGGAGCGGAGCAGACATCGAAAAGCTAGCACTGCAAAGCCGGGAACGTAAACTCCCTATTCATACCGTTGGAATTGGCTCTGAAAAAGATGCTGCAGATTTTGAACTCGTCAAAGTTGATGCGCCTCGTAACGCCGAAGAAGATTTCCAGGTCGAGTTGTCCGCGACAGTTAAACGGCTCGGTTACAACGGAAAAAAGGCTCATGTTCAATTAACGAGAAATGGGCGTATCCTGAGAAAAGTCACAGTTGATATGGATAAAGCTGAATTTGTGGGCGCCTCAAAAGATACCAAAACGGTACGGGTGCCAATTAAGTGGACACCGCTGCAATCCGGAACCCAAAGATACGAGGTGCACGTTCTACCGGAGGCGGGCGAAACGGTTCTCCAAAACAATACAAAAACGTTTCTTTTGAAAGTGGCGCCCAGCAAAAAAGTGAAAATCCTATTTGTTGATGGCAAGCCACGGTATGAATTCGCGTACATCAAACGTGCACTTAAGAATGACCCGAACATTCAACTCACCGACAGGTTTTTGACGCGCGATAGCTATTACGGTGGGACGCAGAACGCGACAACCCAAACGTTCGGATTCTATCCGGATACGAAAGAGACACTCTTTGAGTTTGACGCTATTATTTTCGGTAATGTAGGCGCCTCACATTTTACGAAGTCTCAGCTGGAAAATACGGTAGAATTTGTTCGCACCCGCAGCGGCGGGTTTCTGATGTTAGGCGGCAATGACTCCCTTGGCAATCGTGACATTTCCGCCGCCTATATTAACACACCGATAGCACAACTTCTCCCCGTAGAAGTGGAATTAGGTTCCCCGCTGAACCGGCTGGCACCGCGGCGGAATCCCGGAACGCCTCACGAAGATACCGGTTACAAATTGCAGCTAACGCCGGATGGAAAAATTGAGACGTTAATGACGGTGGCAGATACGACGTTAGGAAATCTGGAACGGTGGGAGAATCTTTCCCCGCTGCTCGGATATAGTAAAGTGAAGCGGGCGAAGGCGGGCGCACTCGTCTTAGCGGTGCATCCAACGGAGCGGAATCAATTCGGCAAGCGCATCCTCATCGCGATACATCAATACAACGCCGGGCGCGTCATGGTGTTTACACCGCATACCTCCTGGCGCTGGAAAATGATTGATCCGGAACCACCATTTGAGTATCAACCGGGTGTCCACGAACGGTTCTGGCGGCAGGTTGCGAAGTGGTTAACAACAGCACCAAAGGAACACCTTGAACTTAATATCGCAAAAACCGCGTACACGCTGAAAGAACCAGTGGTGATTGAGGTTACAGCAACGGACAAGCAGTTTGAGGTGACAAATAAGGCGAAGTTACGCGCCGTTATCGTCGACGAAACCGGAAAGCGAAGGGAACTCCCCTTTGAACAAGTACTCGGCAGAGACGGTTATTACACAGCACGTTTTATCCCAACCCGCTACGGCGAGTATAACGTCACCGCAACCGGCACGCTCAACGGAGAAAATCTCGGTGAGCAACAGCGCCTTTTTGATGTAAAAACGTCCACCGCCGAATTTAGCAACGCTGCACTCAACGTTCCATTACTTCAAACCCTCGCTGAGGGAAGCGGCGGGAAATACTACGCCATTGAAGAGGTTTCACAACTTGTTAATCAGATACCGCTAGTTGAGAGTGCGACATCAACAATTACGGATGTCGATATCTGGGATATGCCCCTGATTTTTGGATTGCTGATTGCGATGCTAGGGCTCGAATGGTTCTTTCGGAAGCGTGGAGGTTTGGTATAAGGCACCTACTTAAAACTGTGCTTATCAATAAATCAGCCCGGTGCTTTGTATGACATGTGTGCAGTGCCACTTTTTTATCACAACGTGTTACAAAGTGTCTAAAAAATGGGCAATTCTGTTTCTATCGGGTTCAGTATTTTCTACTAGAATGCCGTTTTTACCCCGCTCATCATACAACATAACTGATATGACACGCCCCGTATCAAGAAATGGCATAGAAATTGCGTATCTTGATGGATGGATAAGCCTCCTTGGGTTAGCCGGAGCCACAACCTCAGTTTGTTAGGTTAAAATCCCTGAAAGTTCTTAAGTGGTTCCGGCTATTTTTATAGGAACTAAGTGTTGCCCCGGTTAAAACAATTTTCGTAAATTCTGCATCAACGTTCCGTCGGATAGCCATTTTCCGGCGACACGCCAGACACTGCTTGAAAACGTCGGATACACGTGAATCATATCGCTTAATTTTCGAAGTGGAATCCCTGCCTTCATCGCCAAGACGTATTCATGGATAACCTCACCTGCATTCGCTCCGACAAGATGCACCCCGAGAATTTTTCCTTTCCACTTGCTGGCGACGACTTTGGTAAACCCGCGCGTCACCCCCTCTGCGACGGCTCTATCAACATCTTGCTGCGGCAGTGTGAACACATCAACATCGCCGTACTGCGCCCGTGCTTCCGCTTCCGTTAAACCGCACCGTGCAACCTCCGGCTCGCAGAACGTTGTCCAGGGTACAACAGAATAGTCAATCCGTTTCGAGAAAGGAAAAAAAACATTCCGAACGATGATTTGTGCTTGAAAAGCAGCGATATGCGTGAACAGGTAATGCCCGATGACATCCCCGGCGGCATAGATATTTCTAATTCTAGTTTGAAGTCTACTGTTAACTTCAACGCCGCGTTTGCTAATGCGCACGCCGATGTCTTCAAGTCCTAACTCTTCAACGTTAGGGACACGCCCGGTGCAGATTAAAATCTTGTCAAAAATTTCTTGAGAGGTACTGTTTTCTGGAGTATCACCGACAGCCGCAGTATCCTTGAATCTGACAACCGTTCCATCTTGACATTTGCTGAGCGCCGTGATACGTGTATTAAGCAGGAACCTGATACCCTCTTCGCTGAGATAATTCAGCATTTGCGCAGAGACATCCGCGTCCTCTTTAGTAAGAATACGACGGCTTCTTTGCGAAATCGTGACGTCAGCACCGAGTCGGTGAAATGCTTGTCCTAATTCAATCCCTACCGGTCCGGCGCCGACAACGAGCAGCCGCGTTGGTAATGCTTCCAATTCCCAGACAGTTTCACTATCGAGATAGTCACAGGTTTCCACGCCTGGAATCGAGGGTACTGCCGGACGAGAACCGGTACTAATCACAAACTTCTTGCTTGTCAATGAACGCGTTGGGCTGTTCTCTGTATCTTCCACAATGAAAGTATCAGATGATGTAAAATGTCCATTCCCGAAGATGACATCAACCCCCAAATCCCGGAACCGTTCAGGGTTATCATGCTTCTCCTCTATCGTGTGCTGTGTGCGGCGCACATACGCCATGGCGTCATGGAAAATCGGCTTGAAATCGTTGACAGTGATACCATATTTGCGAGCATATTTGATTTCATTGGCAAGTTTCGCGACTTTCAGGAGCGCCTTGGATGGAACACAGCCTGTCCAGAGACAGTCTCCGCCAATACGATGCCTTTCCACGAGGGCCGTTTTTTTTCCTAACTTTGCCCCTGCGACTGCGAGGACGAGCCCGGCACTCCCGCCACCGATAATTGTCAAATCGTAATTGTTTACACGATTCATAAGAGGTTCCTGATAACATTTATAACATTACCCTGAACAGTCTGTCCGGTGTACGCTAGAGAAAAATGGGTGGCTATCCCGTTTTGCGTAGCACGCGCCCCGGTAGTTTGCCTGTAGAACGGCTGTTCTCAATAACGGGTGTGCCATTAACGAATACCCATTCTACCCCTACAGGCGTCTGGACCGGGTCAAACCAAGTCGAACTGTCTGCAACAGTCTCTGCGTTGAAGATGACAATGTCAGCTGCGAGCCCGGTTGCGATTCGTCCCCGTTCTTTGAGGCGGAACCGTTCTGCTGGAAACCCGCTCATCTTATAGATTGCTTCCTTCATCGACACGAGTTGCCGTTCGCGAATAAACTTGCCGAGATATTGCACAAAACATCCGTAGCTCCGGGGATGCGGATGGGGAATGTTGTGATAGCACCCACACGCGAAAGCGTGGGGCTTCGGTTTCATAGCAACTGCGGTAAATACTTTTTGCAACCGTCTTACTGTCGCTCCACCTACGGGCATTTCCCCTGTATCCTGCTCATTAGTGGATACAAGGCATATCGTTAGGTAACGGCCCCTGCCCGCAATAGGTTTATCGCAGCGTTTATCCCTATCGTGGTGTGAACCACAGTCGGCGCACGTCCACTGCCTGTCCTTCAATGTGAGATTTTCGTTATGATATCCACAATCACGACAAGGTTTCGTGGTGGCAGTCCATTGTCCGATTTGTTTCCTCATACGTTTATGTTTACTGCACTTATATTCCAATATCTGAACAAACTGGTAGAAGGCGAGGGAAGAAGACTTTACGCCCCCACAGGCGTTTCATACCGTCAAGGCTCAATGTCTCAAGGACAAAGGCAAGAAAACTTTTTACAAAGTTCACTTGCAAGTTGCCAGTGAAAATCTTTAGCGTAGGGCGAAACCGCCGTTTCGCGGTGGTTGCTAATTTTCCGATACAGACGTGCAAGTTGTCTCACACACCGCCACCACAAGGAAAGAACCTTTAACTTTGCGAGAAAACGCTTTATTGAGCGTCCGAAGTTTGTTCAAGGACTGTTTCAAAGGTTGCGGGTTGTGTATTTTCTCACCCGTGCTAAGTGTCAAATACTCTTGAGTCCGAAGTCTGCCCCAACGCTTTCACCTGTTGTCGGCAGCGGTTTAAAATCTGTGTCATCCGTTATGAGGTAAAGCCAATAGTCGCCACAAGTATCACGTTTGATGGTGATACGACGTCTTTCCCATGCCAAGCAGAGTGCTTATGAAACGTAGTTGGCACTTTATCAAATCGCCACTTCCCTTTATCCCACTGACGAAAAGTGAGTGTAAGAAGTTTAAATCCAGTTTGTTTCAGCGTGATAGACTTAAACTTATGCCGCGGTTTGATTTTCGCTCTACCACCAAGTTGATTGAAAAAACGCAGATATGCTCTATCAATGCGTTTCAGTTCCTCTTGAATTGCTTGGCGAAACGGCGGTTTCGCCCTACGCTTCGGCAATGCATTCCAATGTAGATGCGTGGTTCGCTTCAACTCGGTGAGGTGGGCACAAGATGCATTATAGTTCGCATACGGCAAACCAGCTTTATACCGGTGACGCTGCCACTTATGGAAATAGACAGGCACCTGCCACATATCGTCAAGCAGGTTGCCAAGACGTATCGTATTCGATTGATTGCCAAGCGGGTATTTATCGGTTTTCATGGACTATCAAATATCAAGTCTTTTACCCCGTTTCAGTGGGTAGGCAGACACGTTACCAAGTGGTAACGCTATTCATGTCTGCCTACTTGATACGAATATCATATCACATTTTTAGCATAAAGTCAATTTTATTTCACAAGGATTAGGCCCCTTAGCGGGCTTATATCCCAAACCTAAAGGATTGGGCAAAACAAACGAATGCCCGTAAACGCCATCGCTGGCAATCATCATGCGTGGGTGGCTCGCGGTACGATTTAAAATGCGTTCATTTTCTTGATGTGATGTTTCCCAGGGCATGACAAAGGTTTCAACGGCAGCTTCTTCGCGAATGACTTCGAAGCCGAATTCTTCAAGCGATTTACCTTGATTGGTAGCGGCTTCAGCCAATGTCATACCGATAAACTTACCGGAACGTGTGTAGCCTACGATTTGATTACCTTGTCCTAATTTTTCTCTCAGGAAGGCGATGGATTTTTCCCGGACATCAGGCTTTTCTAAATTTTTCAGCATCTCTAAAGGGGCGCCCGTCTGAAATTCCATCGGTAGCATCATTGCGAGGTGTGTCATGCCTGCAGGATACAGATAGGATTCAAACGTTAAGTCAATGTCCTCCCGTTCGACGCGTTCAAGTATTTCCTCAATTTCTGCATCGACTTTTTCATGTGAAATATGCACTGGAATTTCGGCGTGCTGCGCAATCTCAATTGTCTCTTCCCATGCCCGTTTTCTGCCGAGAATTCGGTATCGGACGTGTGCGGCATAAATTGCGTCGTAAGCTCTCGCGATTTTTGAGAGAAACACCAATTCGCGTAAATCGGCATTAGCCGAAGGTTGATAATCAAGCCCCAAACAGAGACAACACGCACCTGCATCGAGCCACTCCAGCGTTGTCCGCTCCATCTTCCTCAACTCATCATCCGTCGCTGGCCGCGCGTCCCATCCCATTGCCCCCAGGCGGACTGCACAATGGGGAACCTGCGGATAGATGTTGGCTGGGATTTGCCCGTCGAATAGAGAAAGATATGCATCAGGCGTTTGCCAATTCAGTGAAAGGGTGGCATCACCATAGGCAAATTGGGTATAATGCCACAACTCGCGAGCGCGTTCAGGTGGAAGTGGTGCCCAACCAAATCCATCGGGGGCTGCCAAATGCGTTGTCACACCTTGGGTGACAGCGGCAAACCTGTTGCGCCCTCCAAGCAGAGCAATCTCGGAGTGGACATGCACATCAACGAAACTGGGGCAAACAACCTTGCCTTTTGCAGATATTCGCCGGGGCGTTTCCGCTTTTCCGAGCACACCAATAGCGGCAACGCTATCACCATTAATCCCCACATCAGCAACGAATGGTTCTCGTTTGCCCGTCCCGTCAACGATAGTACCACCTTGAATAATTATATCAAATTTCATCACATCCTCCTTGGACTCCGTTCGGAGCGCGCGCTTTATACAGTAGCCTCAAAGGTGAGCTGTGTCAATAAAAAAACATGCCCTGCCACGGACATATCGTGAATTACTTTTTTTCTTGAAAATGAAGAATCAGCTTTGGTATAATAAAATCTTAGGATTCGGACATCGTCTTAATGTAGGGCAGCATCAAAGGCATCGCATGACTCCAAACCGCAGCCTGCAACCTATATTGAGATGAACCCTGATTTATCACAGCATCTTGATAGGAGGCCTCATGCGACAATTCTACACCGCGCTAGCGGGGATAATCCTACTGAGCTTAGCAATTGGGTTAAACGGTTGTGACGATACCGCTTCAGGAGGAAGTGGCTTAACTGATATCAGTAGGGAAGAACCTACCATTGTCGATTCTGTCTTGGCGATTAATGTTTTTAAAGAACGTCCAGATGGGATTACAGATACGTTTTCTTCCAATGCCGATATCAATGAAGAAATTTTCCTGTGGATTTTATGGAATAATATTGAGGATTTTCACACGGTTAAAGTTTCATGGTTCTCACCAGAAGATGACTTAGACGAACCGCCGTTCTGGGAGGAAGAACGGAATTTCACCTCAACAACCGGCGAGAAAATCACGTGGTTTTACATTGAGAATCCAGGAGACACAGGTGAATGGTTTGTCGAAATCTACTTAGACGGCCTTTTTGAACGGAGCCATGTTTTCTGGGTAGATTAGCGCCGCAGCCCCGGAGCGCGTCCAGCATAACAGCAATCCCAGTTGTTTTGCGTAACGGACTACAGTCTTTTTACGGACTTTGATGGCTCACATTTCACACCGGAAGTACGCTATCTGAGTTACATATAGGAGAAAGCACTTCATGGATAAACTCAAAATCGCTCACATTGGGACGGGGAGACGCGGTTCAGGAACCTATTTGCCTATTATTTCAAAGCTGAAAGAAGAGCTAGTACTCGTTGCGGTTTGTGATATACACGAAGAACGTGTCACCGAACAAGCGGAAAAGTACAATGTCCCCGCTTATATAGACATTGTACAGATGTTGGAAACGGTAAAGCCTGATATCTGTTCAATTGTGATTACCCCCAGCAATAATCACATTCCGGGACTCCTCTGCTCCGAACGCGGCATCAGTTATTGCACAGAAACGCCGATTAATACAGAACTCGGATGGGCTGATAAGATGATTGAATCCGCGGCGGCACACGGTACAAAATTAGAGGTGAACGAGAACTATTACCGGGTACCGACAGAACGCATAAAACGAGAGATGATTCTAGCGGGCGTTTTCGGTAAAGTTAAGGCTGCTTACAACGATTTCCGCGGGCATGGTTACCACGGCATCGGGCTCATCCGGAGTTATGTCGGATTTGACAACGAACCGTTACAGGTTTATGGTTTTCGCAAAAACTACACCGTGCAGAATCACGTCTGGAGACAAGGCCAGCCGCCGCGTGATACTGAGGATTGGCAACACGCCGTCATTGAATTTGAAGATGGTGCGGTAGGAATTTTTAACTTCAGTAGCCTCTCTTACGGTTCGCCCCTACGCGGCTTTAACGGTTCGAAGTTTTACGCTGAACGCGGAATGTGCTTCCGAAATGAAGCGGTTATCCTCACTGAAACCGCCGATGCCCAGCGACAGATTAACATCTCCCGACAAACCAATAACGTAGACGGCTATGAAACCCTCGCAGCCCTTGTAGCGGACACAGAACCGGAAGTCGTTTGGGAAAACCCTTTGCAATATTATCCACTCAGCGATGGCGAAATCACTGTCGCATCAGAACTGATGAGTCTTGTCAACGCTGTTCGCAACGATACTGAACCTGAATACGGCCCCTATAACGGCCGAAAAGACCGGGAAATTGATGTTGCTATGGCACGTTCCTGGGCAAGTAACGGGGCCCCGGTCAATTTTCCATTTGAATATGAAAAGCGGTGATGCTTCATTTCAGTAACTGTGGGAATTCGCTGATGAGAAATACAAAAAATCGAGCTGGACGCTTTATATAACATGGCGTTCACTCCTTCAACGTTGGAGGAATATACTATGCGCGAGTTACATCAAAAAATTCCCACGAGATTTAAATCTTTGGGGAATCGCGTCGAAAATCAGGCGGTATTGAACCGGATACATAAATTTAATACGCTTATCATTGCTTTTTTAGTTTTTGCCTTAAGTCCAACAGGGATTGCCAATGAATGGGCAAACTACTACTTTCCGGATGCCCTTGAGAGCTACTGGGTTTACGAAGACCAAGATGGCAACGAATTAACGCGTTATGCCGTTGAACCAGAAGAGATTGAAGGTAAGAACTATCGCTCCTTCACATACACACCCAAATTAGAAGACTGGGCGGACTATGAATATTACGTTCGACCTTATTTTTACCAGGTCAGTGATGAATGGGTTGCGTTTTTCATCGGTGATGAGTTAGAGAATGCAGGAAAGGCAGCAACGACGAGACAGATGGAGGATGCCCTTGGGGTGATGCGCGAAACAATCAGTAGCCAAGGCCTGCCTGATGGCGTGTCAATTGACACCAATTACGATATTCAGGTCGAGGCACAAGATTACTTTTATTTGCTACCAACACCCGTCACTTTCAACGAGGAGTGGAACGCAATGAAGGCAAATGTTACCGTAACCCTGACAGTTGAAATTCACGGATTGCCGTTTGAGCTTCCTGAAGCAAATCAAACAATTACAACCTATGCTACAATTGTAGAAACTGGAAAAGTTGTTGGCACTGAAACTGTTGAAACAGAGGTAGGCACGTTTGAAGACTGTTTAAAAATTGAATACCAAACAGAGGCATCAACGGAGGTGGAACTCCCACCTACACTTCAACAAGAAGGAACAGGGCTGGTAGAACAACAAATCGATGAATCATTGACAACCTTATGGTTAGCACCGAACGTCGGAATTGTTAAATGGACACACGAACATGAAGAGTCTGATGAAGTTAAAATGATGGAATTGATCCAATACGAAATTAAATCTACCGAATCCCAAAGTGGCGAATGAAATCAAATCAGTCGATTCAGTTGTCAAATACAGATAGTACGCCGCTAGACGATGGGTATGGTAAGAAGCGCCCCCGGAGGCTGCGCGCCCACGAAAATCTCCGGCGACTCGTTCGCGAAACCGTTCTGTCCATCGACAAGCTCATTTATCCCATGTTTGTTGTTCACGGACACAACATCAAAACCGAAATTTCATCGATGCCCGGCTGTTATCAATATTCTGTCGATAATCTTGTGAATGCAGCGAAGGAGTTGGTATGCCTCGGCATCCCCGGCACAATCCTGTTCGGTATCCCGAAGACGAAAGATTCGTTCGGTTCCGAGGCATACGCCGACGACGGCGTTATTCAACAAGCCGTTCGGGCACTTAAAGATGCCGCACCTGAGCTGCTCGTGATGACAGATGTCTGTCTCTGTGAATATACCGAGCACGGGCATTGTGGCATTGTTAAAGGGGGTGAGGTGCAAAACGACGCGACAGTGGAGCTCCTGGTGAAAGAGAGTTTATCGCATGCGCGCGCCGGGGCCGATGTCATTGCACCGTCTGATATGATGGATGGACGCATCGGAAAGGTTCGGGACGCATTGGACCAGGACGGCTACCAAAATATCCCAATTATGGCGTATTCTGCTAAATATGCCTCCGCCTTCTATGGCCCCTTTCGTGAAGCTGCTGAATCTGCACCGCAGTTTGGAGACAGACGCTCTTATCAAATGGATGCCGCAAACGCTGAGGAAGCCTTACGCGAGGTTGCTTTGGATATTGAAGAAGGCGCCGATATTCTCATGGTGAAACCTGCGCTCCCCTATCTTGATGTCATCCATCGTGTGAAAAACGAATTTCAGGTGCCTGTCGCCGCTTACAATGTTAGCGGCGAATACGCTATGATTAAAGCCGCCGCACAGAACGGGTGGCTTGACGAACAGCGCGTCGCGCTTGAGGCGTTAACCAGTATTAAACGGGCCGGGGCCGACATTATCTTAACCTATTTTGCGAAGTCTGTCGTTGAATGGCTTTCCTAAGGGAAAACCGCTGGTTCTATCCAGTGTGATAACCGAACGTTAAAGTGAAATACCGTTTTGATTGACGATTAAATCGTCACGGAGGATATACAAAAAATTGGGAAACCGTAAATCTTTAGCCGCGTGGCAAAAATCACAACAATTTATCCCCGGTGGTGTCAACAGTCCCGTCCGAAACTTTAGTAAAGTTGGAGGGCACCCACGTTTTATGGAACGCGGCAGTGGTTCAAAAGTTTATGATATTGATGGGAACGAATATATTGATTACCTCGCCTCCTGGGGGGCACTCATTTTAGGGCATGCGCATCCAGACGTTATCGAAGCTATCACCGCTGTTGCCTCTTCCGGAACGAATTTCGGAGCGCCGACGCCGTTAGAAACAAGATTAGCCGAGTTAATTGTCAATGCAGTTCCTTCAATTGAGCGGGTACGGCTTGTCAATTCCGGTACTGAAGCTACCATGAGTGCGATTCGCGTCGCACGGGGATACACTGGACGCGACAAAATTATCAAGATTGACGGGGCTTACCATGGACATGTCGATTATCTATTGGCAAAGGCAGGCTCCGGTGTCGCAACTTTCGGAATTTCCGATAGCGGCGGTGTTCCTGGCGATTTTGCCCGTAATACACTCACGCTCCCGTTTAACAATCCTAATGCCGTGCGCGAAACGATTGAAGCCAATCCCGATGAAATCGCGTGTCTTATCCTTGAACCCATTATGGGAAACATGGGCATTATCCCGCCGCGCGATGGATATCTCAACGAACTCCGTGAACTTACGACAGAACACGGTATTGTCCTCATCTTTGACGAGGTGATTACTGGGTTTCGAGTTGCCTACGGCGGGGCACAAACGTACTATAACGTTATCCCTGATATGTCCTGCTTAGGAAAAATCATCGGGGGCGGGCTGCCCGTGGGGGCGTACGGTGGAAAACAGGAAATTATGCAATGTGTTGCTCCTGAAGGTGATGTTTATCAGGCCGGAACGCTCTCGGGAAATCCGCTGGCAGTTACGGCGGGCATCATCACATTGCAACACCTCGCGAAACCGGGAGTTTACGAGGAGCTGGAAAGCCGTGCCGATGCACTCGCTAGTGGCATAGCTGAAGCAACCAAAAATCATGGAATCGATGCCTGGCATAGCCGAGTCGGCTCCATGTTAATGCTCTATTTTACCTCTGAAACCGTTACGGATGCTGATGGTGCACGAACCGCAGACACGGAACGGTACCGTCAATACTTCTGGGGATTACTCGAAAGGGGTGTGTATGTTGCCCCCTCACAATTTGAGGCGGGATTTGTGTCACTCGCTCATTCTGAAGAGAATATTAACACAACCGTGCATACCGCAACACAGGTATTATCTCAGCTTAAGTGATGAATTTTCGAGTGTAACTTCAAGGTTCCGATAGTGGGACAATTCTTATGGAAATCCCGACGAAAAATGTCAAGTTTTAATCCAATTGTTCAATTGATTGCCGACGACCTAAAAGCCGTTGAGGATAAACTGACTGAACAGACGGCAAGTGAGTATAATTTTGTTGACATGGCGGTGCAGCATGTCGTAAAAGGCGGTGGAAAAAGGCTCCGCCCTATTCTCGTTGTCCTATCTGCTAAGGCGTGTGGATACCAAGGGGCTGAGGCACATACACTGGCTGCCGTTGTTGAGCTCATCCACGTTGCCTCCCTCGTTCATGACGATGTACTTGATGAGGCCGCTATCCGTCGTGGACGTGAGACGCTTCAGACGAAGTGGGGAAACAAAGTCGCTGTCCTTGTAGGCGATTATCTTCATGCGCGTGTACTTTCTATGCTAGTGTCGCGTCATGCTGACGATGCGGTGATGGAAATTCTTGCCGATACGACACAGGCGATGTGTGAAGGCGAAGTCATACATGCCTATAAAAGTGGTGATTCTGATATAACCGAGGCGGAATATCTCAAAATTATTAGTTTTAAAACCGGTAAACTGATTACTGCCTCTTGCACCCTCGGCGCACATCTCGCGACAACAGATAAGAGGCAGATTGAAGCACTCACAACATACGGACAGCAAATCGGAACCGCCTTCCAAATCGTCGACGATTTGCTCGATTTTGTCGAAGAATCCGAGAAATTGGGGAAAAATGCGTTCGGGGACCTACGCGAAGGCAAACTCACGTTTCCTATTCTCTATACCCGAACGGTGTGCAATAAGATTGAAAAACAGAAACTCGAAGCGGCACTCAATCCAAACACTGACGAAGCAGACGCAATTAAATTTGTTGAATCCCTTTTTCAGCGTTATGCCGTTGAGAGGCACTGTTTAAAAGTTGCACAAAATTACGCTGAATTTGCGAAAGCCTCACTCTCAGTATTAGCACCGACAGCTGCCCGAAACGCACTTAAGCACCTTGCGGATTACGTAGTCTCGCGAGATTCTTAAGATTCCGGTGATGTGAGAAGACAAACATGTTTTATCCCGCGTATATAAACCTTCAACACCAAAAATGCCTTGTCGTCGGCGGCGGGGCCATTGCGGAACGGAAGATTGTTTCGCTGCTCCTCAGCGGCGCGCAGGTTACGTTAGTCAGCCCAGAAGGAACAGAGCTGCTGGAGTTCCTCGCAGATATCGACAAAATTGTATGGCAGAAACGAACGTTGAAAACGGGGGATACATACGGCAGCTTTCTCGTTTGTGCCGCCACGGATTCGACGGCTATTAACACGGCGGTTTTTAGAGAAGCACACGACAAACACAAGATTCGTTTAGTCAACGTTGTAGACGTTATTCCACAGTGCACTTTCGCCGCTGCTTCCGTCGTCACGGACGGTGAACTGATAGTAAGTATCTCAACGAGTGGACAGAGCCCCGCGACAAGCCGCCGCATTCGCGAATATCTTGAGAAAATACTGGGCACAAACTCGTTATATACACTCGGATATGAAAATGGCAAGCCGACGCCGATTCTGAATCAAGGGCTGCCGTACCCTGTTTATCTTTTATTACATAACCGCCGGTGCGTTCTCTTATACCGGAAGGAAACTCCGAAAATCGCGCGACGGGTTTCGCTGCTCCAGCAATGTGGTGCAAACGTTGTACGGAATCCTACCTATCTTAACGATGCGTTTCTCGTCATTGCAGAATCTGATTATATGGACAGTCACTCAGTCGGCGATACCGAAGGAAACGCCGCAACACCGCTAATAGAATACGTTGAGCAACAAAACGCCGGGACTTACTTTAAACCCAACCTCATCATAGATGAAAATCTAATCATTAGCATTGCTGCTCGTGACAGCGATAACAGGAATAAAGCCAGGGAGCTTCACACAAAACTCGCGAATGCGTTTGAAAACAGAGGGTATGGCGCTTTTATTGATTTCCTCGGCACACTCCGGCCAACGATTCTTGATGCGCTTCCGACATCGAAAAAACGGGCCGACTTTTTTGATGCGCTCATAGAACACGTTGAAATGGACAAGCGAGACACCTCCGTATCACTACATTCTTCCCGATGTTGCTTAAGATTTACACAGCCTGAATGTGACACCGAATGTTTATTCAACTGGATTCAGCAGGGACGGCTGGACGCTGCCCATCATCTTGTATCTTCTCTGTTGAGTGAGGCATCCACAAAGCAATGAATTTTTTATTTCTAATCACACTTCTAATTTACTTAACAGCATGCATTTTTCAAACCCTTTCTCTCGTGATAGGAAGTGGGGCTGAAGCCTCACCCCTGAGGTACACAATTGAGAGCATCGCTTTTTGGGGAACCACGCTCGGTTTTGCTTTCCTGACGTTTTTTATTGTACTCTGGTGGATACTGCAAAAACATTTCCCAATGACACATTGGACTGATACGATAGCTTTTTTTGCTTGGGCAATCACGTTAATTTACTTAATCATCGTCCGTTTGACACACCTGCAGGCCCTCGGCAGCTTTGTTGTACCCGTCGCATTCCTTGCGATACTCATCTCCTACAGTTTCGCTAGAAATACCTCAACCCTGCCTGAACAGCTGCAAAACTATTGGCTTCTTGCCCACACAACGTTCATTTTTCTCGCGTATGGCGCGTTCATAGCTGCTTTCGGGTTTGGACTCATGTACCTCATGGCAGAAAAGAACATTCGCGAGAAGGCACATTCGCGAATTTCCAATCTTCTTCCCGCCCTTGGAAATTCTGATGAATTCGGCCATAGATGCACCCTCATCGGGGTTATTCTTCTCTCAATAGGAATCACGGTGGGGAGCCTCTGGACACAGTACGTGCGCGAAATTCCGTGGCGATGGCTGGATGCGAAAGTTATCCTCACTCTTGTCACATGGCTGATTTACGCCTCGCAAATCGGTATTCGCCATTTTTGGGGCTGGCGCGGACGAAAGGCCGCATATTCCGCCATTATCGGGTTTATCGCCGTGCTTTGTACCTACGCCGGGGTAAACGTTTTCTTAGATAGTACTCACGCTTGGCGATAATTCCGTACCGGTTTGCAAGCTCCGCCCCCGCACGTAATTTGACATTCATGGCAAAATGTCGTATAATTTAAAAACAGAGCCGCGAGGAATAATCGGGAATTCCATGGAAAAACACGACGGTAAGCGGGACGCAACACAGCCAGATAATGATTCAGCAGTTTCGACATGCAATATAATTTGTGACTCCGCAAACTCCCCCGCATTAGAGAATTTACATTCTCTAACCAAACAGATGAATCAGGTTGTCTCCATCGGAACAAGCCATCATGTTGCTCCCATCGCATTCAGGGAGAAACTTGTATTTTCTGAAGCGCAGCTGACTGAAGCATTACACCATCTCCAAAAATCAAACCAGGTACAGGAAGCCGTAATTCTCTCTACGTGCAACCGGGTTGAGCTCTATGCGGTGATGAATTCTCCCCCCGGGGGCCAGGCGTCCGCAAAGGTTTTGCTTGAATTCCTATCGCGTTATCATCAAATTGATATCGAAATCCTCAAGAAATTCACCTATACCTCCCAAGAGTTGGACACAATTATGCATCTCTTCAGAGTGACGGCGAGTCTTGATTCAATGGTTGTTGGGGAATCCCAAATTTTGAAACAGGTCAGAAATGCTTATGATTTCTCACGTTCTGTGGGCGGCGCAGGCCCGGTTTTAAATCGCCTATTTACGAAAGCGTTCAGCGTTGGAAAACGCGTTAGGGCCGATACTACTATCACGAGTGGGGCGGTTTCTATCAGTTATGCCGCTGTAGAACTCGCTAAGAAAATCTTTAACACGTTAGAGGGGAAAACGGTAGCAATTATTGGCGCAGGTGAAATGAGTGAACTCACAGCCAAGCACCTCGTCGCCAGTGGCGTTTCCAAAGTCCTTGTCACGAATCGCACCTACGAGCGGGCTGTCAAAGTTGCAGAGAAATTCAAGGGAACCCCTCTACCCTTCGAAAGCGGCCTTGATTTCCTGATTGATGCTGATATTGTCATCAGCTCCACCGATGCTCCCCAATATCTTATCAGCACCCGCCCACTCGCCGAACTCATGAAAAGGCGGAAACATCGGTATATGTTCCTGATTGACATTGCTGTTCCCCGGGATATTGAACCGGACGTAAGCAAAATTGCGCACGTTTTTCTCTATAATATTGACGATTTGGAGGCTGTTGTTGATTCCAACCTCAAACAGCGACAACAGGAAGCGACACGCGCAGAACAGATTGTCTCCGAAGAAGCGAAACGGTTCTATTCACAATTGCAAATTTTTGCCGTGAATCCAACCATTAAAGCACTTCACCAGCAATTTCAAAAGGTAGTTGAAGCAGAACGGGTGGCATGCTTTGGTAAGACACACTTGTCTGATGAACAGCAGGCAGCTGTTGCATCTATGACTCGGGCGATTGTCAAAAAACTTCTCCATAATCCTGTGAAGAATTTGCGGGAGGCTGTAAACGATGAAGAAGCAGAACATGGACAATACATACGGGCACTGCAAGAATTGTTCGCTTTGGATGCTATCGATGAGCAATAACACGCAAATAAGTTGGAGGGAGATGGCGGTTTTTGTCGCTTTTCCCAACTTAATGATTCTATGGTGAATTTAAAAAATACATTCATCTTTAAAGCAGCCGCCTCAAAATGCGCACATGGAAAGCGTCTTTGCAATTTTATCTTTGGGCCCGGTATCAATCCATCTAAAATCTACCAAAATCAAAATAAATGTTGATGAACAGCACGATTACAATTGGAACACGTGGGAGTGAACTCGCACGGTGGCAGGCGGAATTTGTAAAAAAACAGTTCACCACTCATTTTCCCGGTGTGGAAGTATCACTGGAAATCATCAAAACAACCGGGGACGTTTCCCAAAACCAGCCACTTCTTGGATTAGGCAAAGGCGTTTTTACAAAAGAGATAGAAAATTCCCTTTTAACCAATGAAATCGACATCGCTGTCCATAGTCTGAAGGATCTACCTATCGAATTGCCCAATGGGCTCTGCATCGGAGCAATCCCTACCCGGGAAGATGCCCGCGATGTACTCGTTACGTCCTCAGGACTTACGTTGGCAGAACTGCCATCTGGCGCGAAAATTGGCACTACCAGCCCTCGACGTAGGGCACAACTCCTTCACATACGCCCAGATTTGCAGGTGCAGGAAATACGGGGCAATATTGATACCCGTCTCCGAAAACTTTATGAAACTGAACTTGATGGACTTATCGTTGCTGCTGCAGGCATTAAACGGCTTGGCAGAACAGAACGCATTACACAGTTTTTTGATAGAGCATTGATGGTGCCCGCCGCTGGCCAGGGCGCGTTGGCAATTGAAGCCCGTCAGGACGATACAACCGTTGCGAAATTACTCGCACCGCTGAACAATCTAGAGGCGCAAGCTGAAATCATCGCAGAAAGAACGGTGCTGGAAAGTCTTGGTGGCGGATGCCATGTCCCAATTGGCGCGAATGCGATACATGTAGCCGGTGCGCTCTCGCTTATCGCTACTGTCTGTCATCCAGAAGGCACCCAGCGGATTATGGAGGAAGCTACGGGCACGCCAAACGAGGCACGACACTTAGGCGAGTTCGTGGCTGATAGGCTTCTCAACAAAGGGGCTACTCAACTTTTAAAAACGGGATGAATACACGGAAATTAGGGACTGTCTATATCGTCGGCGCGGGACCGGGGGATAGTAAACTCATTACCGTCAAAGGCGTAGAATGTCTTCAAAAGGCGGATGTCGTCATCTACGATTTGCTCTTGAATGACACATTGCTTGAATATTGCCCGCCCCATACAGAAAAGATTCAGGCCCCGGACCCGAGAATTCGTGCAACCCGACAAACTGAACTGAATCAATTGCTCCTCCATCACGCAAGAATGGGGAAGACGGTTGTCCGCCTCAAGGGCGGTGACCCGTATATCTTTGGGCGTGGCGGTGAAGAGGCAGTAGTCCTTGCGGAAGCAGGAATTACATTTGAGGTTATTCCTGGTATCACGGCTGGGATTGCGGCGGCGGCGTACGCGGGTATACCGGTGACACATCGCAACTACGCATCATCGGTTGCTTTTGTCACAGGGCATTCCGCTGCCTTGGAGCCAGATTCACCCATCAATTGGGAAAGGCTTGCTACCGCTGTCGATACGCTTGTCGTTTACATGGGCGTTGCGCACCTACACCCAATTGTGGAACGGTTGTGCAGATACGGTAGTCCCCCACAGACACCTGTTAGCCTCATCCGCGTTGGCACCACGCCACAACAGGTAGTTCTCCAAGGGACCCTCGCCAATATCGTACAAAAAGTTGAGGATGCGCAACTGAAAAGCCCCGCGATTGTGATTGTCGGCAAGGTGAACCAACTGCGGGAGCAACTCCGCTGGTTTGATACCAAACCCCTTTTTGGCAAACGGGTGCTCGTCACACGGGCCCGGGCACAAGCAAGTGAGTTCGCAAATCTGCTTGAACTTAACGGCGCGGAAGTGATTCAATTTCCGACGATACAGATTGAACCGTTGGCGGAAACCACGCTTCTCGTCGATGCTATCGCTGCATTGCACAAATACGCATGGATTATTTTCACGAGCGTCAATGCGGTTGAGATTTTCTATCAACGTCTCCGCGAGAATGGAAAAGACGCGCGTGCCTTTGGCAAAAGCAAAATCTGTGCTGTTGGCCCGAAAACGGTTCAGGCATTAAACCGTATCGGCATCGCGCCGGATTTCATACCCACTCAAGCACGAGCTATTACTATCGCCGACGAACTTGACAATGTCACCGGTAAGAAAATCTTACTACCGCGCGCGAAAATTGCTTCACACGAGCTTCCCAACATCTTGCGCGCAAGAGACGCTCTCGTTGACGAGATTCCGCTCTATGATACCGTTACGGTGCAGCATGAAGAACGGAATGGTATCGCAGAACAACTCCTGAACGGCAGTATCGCTCTCGTCACGTTTACCAGTTCCTCAACCGTGGCCAACTTCCTTGACATGTTCCCTTCATATACACCGGAAGTATTATTGGCGGATGTTCGCGTTGCCGCCATCGGGCCAGTAACACAGGCAACGGCAGTCGCACGGGGCATCCGGGTTGACATTGTGGCGAAGGAAGCCACGATAGAACATCTCATTGAAGCAATTGTTGAGACGTATGAAAATGGGAACCTCCCTACCGCGCCATCACCGGCTGAAGAAAAGTAAAATCCCCCTGACGATGGGATTTAGAGGTTGCTCCATTTTCATCACAATGGGCAAATTTTATATTATGGATAACAACAAGCTTAAAACAACGGAAAAATATAGGGGATAAGCACTTTTTGGAAAACCGTAATTGTGCCGAAAATAGAGTAGAATCCTGCGCATAACGCCAGCCCAACCTGTTTCCATGGAGGTGGCTGTATTTCCTTCGGCAAAAATTTGCGATTGACATAAAGCGTATGCAGCGAGGTAATGACAAGGAGGTATCCACCTACCGTTGCAGATACTAAAATCATAAAAAACGGTTTGGCAAGATACATGGCGATGACACCCCACAATATATAGACGAGAAGAATCGGATAGTAAATCCATTTTGCGTTATGTTCACCGAGTTTCCGCGAGCTTTTAAACCCTGTCCAAATAATATCTGTGTATCGCCGAGGCACTCCATCTACCCCGCCAAGTTGCGTTGAAAAGAGTACCCAAAATCCGCACAGCAACGTAAGGTACCAAAGGATTCTTCCCCCTTCTTTAGCAAGCCCTTCTGCCTGAAATGCCGCTGCGGACCACTGGTCGATTTCCTGCCCGGATGGGACAAAAGCCAACGTCAGCATCGCTGGAAGCGCGAGGCCGATGAAACAGCCAATCACCCAGATATAATACTGTTCAAACCTTGTATACTTCCACCATTCACGGAATCGTTTCAGGTGTTCGGGTGTGATACGGAATACCTTCCCCCAGTGTGAGAGTGTCACATGCTGTCCACCAATAATTGACGGAATTGCTCCAACGAGGCTGCTCATCCCCCACCCTTTATCCCGGACATAATTAGTGATTGTAACGTTCCCGAGGCCGCCGCTACCGGCGTACGCAGCGAATGCGCCAAGTAGCACCCAATCTATCTTCTCATTCCCTGAGGCCTCTGGCAGCGCACCGAAACTGACGAACCCTTTGATAGCTGTCCACCACACTTTTGGTGGTACCAGGAATATGTCGATAATGACAAGATAACCGATAATCCAAACCACCATGAAGAGCTGAACTTTCTCAAGGGCATTGTAAATCTTGCCGCCAAAGAGCACAATACCTAAACATGCGAAAAAGATTGCGAATGCAAAGAGTCGGACTGTTCCACCATCGGCGTCTTCTGGCATATAGCCCAACCATGCGGCGGTGAGTGCTGTGGCTGCTGTCATCGCCCAGCCGGGCCAGATGCCAAAAAAGTCTGCAGCGGAATAGAAAATCGCCCAAAATCGCGCGCCCGGCTTGCAGCGCATATAACCGCTCAGCATCGGCTCACCGGTATACAACGTGTAGCGAATTGCTTCGGTATTGAGAATTGCCTGAAGCAGAATTGCGATTGTTGCAATCCAGAGCAGTCTACCTCCATATTGTGCGGTAATTGCCGGTCCTAACAGCCATTCCCCGCTACCGATTGAACCCCCTAAGGCAATGATACCCGGGCCTAAGATACTTCGGAATGCTTTTCCAAATTGATACCGTGGCGGTGCCGGAAGTTCGGCGACGTCCCAGTCGGGGAGGGCGCCCCCGTGAATACGTTCTTGTGTTTCAGCCATCGTTTACCACTCCCAGCAGATGTTGACGTTCAGTTTTTCGGCAATGGTGGCGAGCGCCCGCAAATGCTCAACGTGAATTGGAATTCCACTTTCAATCCACTTATCGTAGTTATTCCATTCAATTTCGCCCGGGAGATAGGCTTGTTCTACGCCTTCTGCTGTTTTGGAAGTATGAATTTTGTCTATTCCGTTCTGTATTTCAGCAACGTAACCGTCATAATCTGTGAAATTCGCGATATTCATTGCCATAAAAAAGTGCTCTGAGGGCTCTCCTGATTTATTGCATGCCATCAATCCGCCGCTCAAGGGCCCAGCCAAGATGCCCATAATAAGTGCTAAACCATACCCTCTTGCCCCCGATGCGGGCGCCAGTAAACGTCCTTTTTCCGCATCACCGGTTGGCTGCCCTTCGGCGTCCAAAAGCCATCCTTTCGGAATCGGTTTGCCGTACATCCGGAGCGTCCCAATCTTTCCCCAGGCGGAAACGCCGCACGCCATATCCAGCACAATCGGATGTCCATCACCGATAGGTAGCGCGTAACTCATCGCATTGTTTGCCACCACCGCTTCCGCACCGCCCGGGGCTGCGACAGAGGGGCCACCCGTGTTCGTTGTTGAGAAACCTACCATTTTATTCGTTGCCGCCATGATGGAATAGCATGCCGCAGCCCCGAAATGCCCGGCGTTGCGGGCACCCGCGACGCCAACACCTGTTACTTTTGCTTTCTCTATCGCCAGCTGCATTGCGAACGTACTTACCACATGTCCAATACCGTTGTCCCCATCAATTACGGCAAAACTGGGGCCCTCGTTAATAATACGGAGCTCTGATTTAGGGTTCATCTGCCCCTCAAGTACCTGATTTAGATATCCGGGCAAGGCGCGCGTGCCGTGTGAATGGACACCTCGTAAATCTGTCTGGACCTGGAGGGTGGCTATCTGCTCTGCGTCTGCTGAACGGAGCCCTGCTTTTTCGCAAAGCGTCCGCGCGAAATCGTGTAACCTTTCTGATTCTATGATAATTTCTTGCATAACATGCTCCTCAATCAGGAATTCAGCGTCCATTTTACCAAAAAACCTGTTTTTAAGTCAAGGATTATGCCAATTGAATTATCGCCACTATTGCCCAATCCCAGTCCATCGTTTAAATCTGATAAAAAACAGACTAAATTGAAGGGACTCCCTTAACAATCCCAAGCCTTTAGGCTTCGGGTCCAACCGAGCTAACTCGTGCTGGCGTCAAAAAAAGCGTTGAGCTTATCTAAAAAATGTGTGATATTATATTAAGGTTGTACTTCCAAAAGACTTCGTGAGGCGTTTGGACACCTCAAATCCCGCTTGCCGTGTCTTTGGACACGCTCAACGTTCATATCTTCGGTTGGAAGTGTATCCCTATAAGTCGTCAAAGCATATATCGAGGAGCAAAAGCGTGTCTAAATCCAAGAAAGAATACCGCACCTATATTTTAGCGACTGCCAAGCCGACAGGACAACTTGACGGGATAAATCGGCTTGGTGGACGTATCTACTCTAAAACCGTTTCGCTTACGTTCAAAACGCATGAGCAGAAAGGCTTTTGGCTTTCGGACAGCGGACTCAAGGCATATCTGAAATTCAAAAGGTATCCGTGCCACGCACATGCTGTGCAGGCGATTATAGACGACTATTGTGGAGCAAGACGTTCTTTCTTTGCTACCCGAAAATCGAATCCGAACGCGAAACGGCCAAACAAAACACGGAAGTTTCACACGTTCACATGGCGAGCAACGGGCATTTCCTATCAGCATGGCAAACTACGGTTGTCTATGGGCAAAGGGAGCGCCCCGCTTTGGATTAAGATTGATAAAAAGTTCCATAACGTCGTGCCTGCCGACGTCTCACTCGTCTATAACCGAACAACGAAACAATATAAATTCCATGCGACATACGCCACAACGCCGAAAAAGGCGAAAGCAAAAGTAGGTTCAGCCGTTGCCGTGGATATGGGCGAAATACACCCAATGGTTTCTTTTGACGGTATCCATTCCGAAATCTACAATGGTAGGCAAATCCGCAGTGTTGTGAGGTATCAGAACAAATTTAAGTCGCGTCTCAATAAAGCCTTATCGCGTTGCATTAGATATAGCAGGCGCTGGAAAAAACTCAACCGCGTCAAAAATAGAACCCTACAGAAGTTAACCGCGCAGTTGCGTGATATGCGCCATAAAATGACGTCACGCAAGGTTGCAAGCAACATGCTTGCCTTTGTTTCTACTTGCCGAAAGCGAAAGATAGAAACGATTGTCATTGGAGATATAAAGCATATTAGACAATCTATCAACTATGGCAAAAAAGCCAATCAGAAGTTACACCAGTGGGCGTTCGCTAAAAATCAGAACATGATAACCTACAAAGCCAAAGCCGTCGGTATCCTCATTGACACACAAGACGAGGCATATACGTCTCAAAACTGTCCGTCTTGCGGGCATAGAAAGAAAACAAGTGGTAGGACTTACCGTTGCGGACAATGCGAGTGGCAAGGACACAGAGACGTTGTCGGTGCGAGTAACATGCTGAAAAAGTATCAGGGTTTTATGACAAACCCTGTAGTCGGGGCAGTGGTATCCCCCGTAGGTATCCGATATAATCCGAACCTATGTAGACTTGATAAGTGGACACCGTTTCCGGGACTCAAATCAAGTCAGCCTTCCAAGAGAAGGTAACAAGCACACGCCTTTAGGCGTTGTGAGTATCACACGGTTGTTACCAAAAAACGCAGCATATTGGTGAACTGTGGTAAAAAATCCTTCCGGGCATGTCGCAGTTAATAATTATGGATTTGGTTTTAAATTAAAAAATGTTGACAAAATACGCCATTTTAACGTAAAATTTCAGGCAACCCCTGACGCATTCAATACCAAGGAGTTTTGACATGTTAACGCAAGAACAGGTAGATTTTTATCACGAGAACGGCTATCTCAAAGTGGAGCAGCTCTTCACACCGGAGGAGACGAAAGAACTCGCATCTGAAATGGTCCGTATTATTAACAATTGGGGGCAGGAGACAATCGGATGGCCGGGCCCCTGGCGTTCCCGCTATCTCAAAGCGGAAGAGCAGCAGACGACGAAGGCTGTATTTATGCATAACCCCCATTTTTATTCTGCTGCGTGGGGACGTGTGATTTTCCACGAACGGCTAACGGGCGGTGTGCAATCCCTTATCGGTGAAACGATTCAGTGGCATCACACCGTGCTACACGCCAAACCCCCGGAAAAAGGCACACCGTTTCCGATGCATCAGGATTATCCGTTCTATCCCCACGATGGGCTTGACTTCGTGGATTGCCTCGTTCATCTTGATGATGCGCCCTTCGAGAGTGGCGCGCTGCGCGTTGTTCCCGGCAGTCATAAGGCGGGCCCGCGGGAACACATTACCGGCGAAGGCACAGCCCCACATCTGCCTACGGATAAGTATCACCCGGATTTCCTTGACTCTATTCCCGTCCCGGCAAAGGCAGGCGATGTAATTTTCTTTAGTTATTGTCTCATCCACTGGTCAGAAGTCAATCGGACAGAGGAGTGGCGTAAGGCAGTACGTTTCGGATTCCACAAACCGGAGATGCGCCCCGTCGGACGTGCCCCGGAAGAACCATACAACAGCATTGTGGCAGGCGGTTTTAAATCCAATCCAGGGGCGGAGGAAACACTCACTTAGCATTTAAACTGATCTCTGACATGCTGTGGCGATTGCCATTTTTGAGATTCATTACGAAAAAAGGGGCGAAGATATAAATCCCGCCCCTTATCAAATTACGACGTTAACGCTGTCAACGACGTTTTATGTTGGCCCATGTCGTTGACAGTTTACCACCCGGTTGGACGGCTAACCCTCCAATCGTCTGCATTGCAAGGTTCATCTCATCAATGTCAATAACCCTGTCCCACATGTAGACTTCGGCAATCACGGCGTTTAACCATTGCCCATCCTCGCGATGTGCGATGAACACCGGGCGTGTACCTTCCTCACACGGTCCATTACCGTTATCTCCGGCTTCAGCAACGGGTTCCTTCTCACCATCCACGTAAACCCGCACCCCTTCCTTCAATTTAAAAGTGCCACATTGGTGAATCCATTCGCCTTGTGGGGCAGTACCGGGACCGGACGGTTCAGAAACGCCGGTACCCGGACATGTCCAAACTGACATTCCTGCACCAAAGTCGTCATACACGTAGAGCGAAAATTCCCACTCATTTGCGTTGCCCTTCATGACAATAGGCTGGCGGGTTTGTCCGTGTGCGTCCGTGCCTACCTTCAAGGCTTTCACCCACGCACAAATGGAAATTCCCTTTTTTGCGTCAAAATGCGAATCAATATCTTTTTTCTGTCCCGCCATATCAATTTTGACATAAGTTGACTTGCCATCAAATTCCATCGCTTTTTTAATGTCGTTGTGCTTGGCATCAACCCATTTCGGAAGGTCTTTACTCAATTCTGTTTGAAAATTGTTAGGTCCGTGGTCCGCAACCTTTTCCCCTGCGCCTTCGTTAAGTGGGAGATACATCCAAAGGCCATCCTCAATGTCCGCCGAATGGCAAATAAAGGTTACAGCAAAGAATACTGCTGTTAAAAACGTCGTAAATATAACGCGATGCATGCTCTTTTCTCCTATGAGTTAGTTGTTATAGGAGACAGGAACGTAGGTTTACGCGGCTTTAAATAAAGAGCTGTCCCTATCTCTGAAAATTTAGTGTAAGCATAGATTAACTTTTAACTTAAAATATAATAATTAGACAGATGACTTTAGCGTAGGTTCTATTTTTCCCTTTCCAAACGGGCCCGGGCAACTCGGAGTAGATTCTGTGTTTCAATAGCAGCCGGACTCAACTGTAGTGCCCTTTCAAAAGCGGCTATAGCCTCACGGTATGCCCCTTGTTGTGTATAGCATATGCCCAATTCGTGATGCGCTTTCGCATTTTGCGGATGGAGCCGATGAATAGTGGAGAACGCCTGCACTGCTTCAGCGAACCTTCCAGTTTCTCGGTAGATGTACCCAAGTTCGAGCAACGCCTCGGTAAAATCAGGTTTTAACGTTATCGCTCTCTCAAGTGCCGTCATTGCTTTAGATAACACCCTTTTATGGCGGTAAGCAACCGCTATCCCATAGTACGCGTGGACGAGCGTCGTATCACGCGTGAGTGCCTTCTCAAATTCAGCGATTGCTCCATCTAAATCCCCTGCAAATCCGTAGGCTCTCCCTAAATCAACATACGCCTCCGCCATGTCGGGGCTCAGTTGAATGACACGCTTATACGCAGCAATTGCTTCCGCAAGTTTACCTTGTATCAGATAAACCGTTCCCAGATTGTGGTGCGCCTCAACAAGCGTAGGGACTAATTCAATGGCTTGACGATAAGCATCGGCTGCCTCGCCCAGTTTTCCTGCCTGTTGATACGTAACTCCTAGGTTATTATAGTCTTGTGCTGAAGGCGAAACGTGTGCATTATCTGATGTTGGGGATGCTGACATGCTTCTCTCGGCAGTCTGTTTGTCACACCCAGCGGTTGTGAATGCTAAAAGAATCGCAAGGAGGAGTTGATGTCTTTGCCGCCTCATTTTGGAGATTCCCCTTCAATAACGGTTATGTGCTGATTCGCTCGCAGCGTTTCGTACGTGTCTATCTGCCCGGAGGGCCATATGACTTTAACGAATGCAACGGTTCCGTTATGCCCCAGTCCGAAAGTTAATGGCATTTCGCTTTGTGAACAGTAGCTGCTTCCTGTTCGTACCCATCGCTGCTGTACTGTATTCCCTGACGTGACGAGAACCTTTGTGCCAATTCCATCTCGATTGCTCTGTGTGCCAACGGTGCTAATTCGGAGGTAGTTCCCGACGTTATCACTGTCATTACGTAGCAGCCATGCGCTGCGATAGTTAGGATTAACACCGTTGTTACTAACAATCAGGTCTAAGTCTCCATCATTATCGTAATCGCCGTAGGCACAACCGCGCCCGACACTTACAGCTCGCAGTCCAGCGTCAGCTCCTATATCGCGAAAAGTATTGTCACCCCGGTTTTGGAATAAGGATGGTAGCTGTGCGTATGACATATGTTGTTGATACTGTTCTACCTCTGGCTCGATGTGTCCATTAACGGCAAATATGTCGAGGCTTCCGTCCAATTCACAATCAAAAAAGAGGAGGCCAAATGTCAGCGTCCGGTGACTTGCCTTGCCAATTTTCACTGCATCTGTTCTATCAGAAAAATAATGCGTCCCGGCGTCCGAGTAGAAGAAGGCTGTTTTTTCATTACTAAAATTGCCGATAGCAATGGCGTTACCGCCTGTATTAAAGGCATCTGCTGAGTCAATCCCCATGCTGCCACGCGCTTTTCCTGCTTCGCTGAAAGCAATTCCCATCACAATTGCTTCATCGGTAAACGTCCCGTCCCCGTTATTTCGGTATAGAAAATTGGGCTCCGTATCGTTAGCGACGGCCAGGTCAAACCATCCGTCATCATTGTAATCTAAGAGCGTTACGCCAAGCGATTTGCCTTTAGGATTATATAATCCGGACTGGAATGTCGTATCCTCAAATGTGCCATCACCTTGGTTGTGGTAAAAACGGCAAGATTGCCCTGTGTAAACCGTTGGTGTACAATAGACGCTGTGTTTCTGATCAACGGTACAAGAAAGGTCCTTTTCGGGGCTCCATTCAACGTAGTTGCAAACAAAAACATCTAACCAACCATCCCTATCTGCATCAAAAAAGGCCGCGCTTGTTCCCCATCCGTTGTCACCGACATTGGCGAATTCTGTGACATCGCTGAAACTGCAGTCTCCATTGTTGCGGAACAACCGATTTTCACCGACATTGGTAAAGTAAATATCAACGTCGCCATCGTTATCGTAATCCGCTATAGCGACTCCCATTCCGTACATCGGCACGTTGAGTTTTGCTGCTTTAGTGACATCAGCGAATTGGCCATTGCCAAGATTTCGATAAAGGTGAGGAGTCTCAGTGGCATCGAGGGCATCCCAGCTTCTTGCGTTCACAAAGAGAATGTCCAAGTTCCCATCTGAGTCGTAGTCCAAAAACGCGCAACCGGACCCCATCGTTTCCGGCATATATCGTTTACCTGAGGCCCCGGGCGTGTGCTTAAAGTGGATTCCTGCTGCCTCGGTGACATCAACGAATTTCACGCTCGCCCTTGCCTGGATACAGATGCAGAGGATGATGCACACGAAAATAGATTTCTTAAGACAGGCGTGCAACCCGTTTTCTCCTCTGTAGCATACGTCATGTTTTGTAAAACTCAACCGTTGTGCCTGCCATGTCCGCGACTTTTTCTACGAGTCGTTGCCGTTCATCGTCGGGCATACCGTTAAATGTTTTGGCAAGTTCAATTTTTTCCTGCATTTGTCCCACATTATCTGGGCCCGTCACGAGGGTGCTCACCGGCAGAGACCAGACGAACTGAATCGCTTGAGGAATGCTGACGCGATTTGGCACCACTTTTGGGTGCAGCCCATGTTGTCCGTGTCTAGAACCGCCGAAGAATCCGCCATTCGCCAGGGCCTTCATCGCAATGACACCGATGTTCCGTTCAACGAGCGTTGGCACAACCCTTTCTATAAAACTCTCGTAGCTGACATCAACAAGGTTCACTGCCAATTGACATGTGTCAAAAATATCTGTCTGCTCCAGGACGCGTTCGTGTGCGGCGGGGCTTGCGTGCCCAGTAAATCCGATGTAGCGAGTTTTCCCTGAGGCCTTTGCTTCCAACATCACGTCGAAAACGCCATTTGCAATTCGTCCATCAACATCGGCCGGGTCTTGCACGGAATGCACCTGCCAAAGATCCAGGTACTCTGTATTGAGACGGTTAAGAGATTCCTCCAGATGTTGTCTCGCCAATTCAGCGTTCCTCGCCGTTGTTTTTGTCATGAGAAAAACATCATCGCGATATTTTGGGACAAGAAGTTTACCCAAACGAGTTTCGCTGCGTTCATTATTTTCACGGTAAGATTCAGCACTATCAAAGAATCGCACACCGCCTTCAAGGGCAGATTCAATTGTTTTTTGTGCTTCGGCTTCGCTCATCTTCACAATATGCCACCCACCGACACCGAGCATCGTCACCGCTTCCCCGGTCCGCCCAAGTCGTCGAGTTGGCAGGAGGGGGCCTAACCTGTCACTGGTACTGCTTGCTTCTTCACCTTCTGCACCTGCGGACGTTAGCAGCAACCCTGTCGTTAAACCAGCCATCGATTTTAGAAATTCACGTCGAGCTATCATGGTTTATATCTCCCAATTTTCTTCTTATGTTATCGTATTTCTGAATTTTTGTCAAAAAAATACCGCGTTTTTCTTCACAAAAAGGGATGTTTCATATAAAATGCAGATAGGGAAAACACACCAAAATTTCTTAAAAGCAAAAGGGTTTATAGCATGAGATATACACGACGGGAACCAATCCCTGATAAACTCGTTGTTCTCACCTTTGATGATGGCTGCAAATCACAAGCGACTTTCGTCGCTCCACTTTTAAGTCAATACGGCTTTGGTGCGACATTTTACATCACCGAAGGACTCGGGTTTCTCACGAATAAAGAGGCATACATGACATGGGAAGAGGTGCGCGGCTTACACGAAGCAGGTTTTGAAATTGGTAACCACACCCGTTACCACCGCAACGTCACGCAACAATCTGCTGAGGAACTTCAAGCGGATTTACAGCATATTGATGCGCGTTGCGCGGAATATGGGATTTCGCGTCCGACAACCTTCTGTTACCCGGGCTATAGTCACGGGGAAGCGGCTGTTGAGGTAATTGCTTCGCACGGCTTCCACTTTGCCCGTCGCGGTGTTGCCCCTGAATTTCCTTACAATGGGGAAGGTGGGCGCGGGCCCGCTTATAATCCGAACCAGCACCATCCACTTCTCATCCCCACTACCGGGGCTTCGGGCCCCAATTGGGATTTTGACGATTTCACTTGGGCACTTTCGCAAGCAACAGATGGAAACATTCCAATTCTTACCTTCCATGGGGTCCCAGATATCGAGCATCCCTGGGTACACACGGCGCCTGAGATGTTTGAAACCTATATGGCATATCTTGCTGATAACGGTTATACCGCAATTGCCCTCTGTTCTCTTAGTAACTATATTTTAGCCAATCAACGCCTAGGAGGAAAAACACGCATCTCATAATTTGCGTAGCGTCCTTTTCCACGGTTGAGTCACACTCCGGAGCGACATTGATTTGCGACTGGGCCGTTTACAATGACAGCGGTAGAGAGCAATCGAAGGATGCTACTGTTAGCAGCGCCAACCGTTCTAATACGGCGTTCCACGCGTCGTGAGCGAGCACCATCGCGAGGCAAACAGATGGTTGAAAAGCGCCTCTTGCGCTACAGGTGTTTTAATCTCCTTTAACGCCAATGCAGCGTGAAAACGGACGTATCGGTTTTCATCTTTTAGTTTCGTAATAAGGGTAGGAATTGCCGGTTCAGACAGTACGCCGAGTTTTGCTAAAGCGCGCGCAGCGTTGTCGCGCACCCAGTAGTAATCATCCTGCAAGCCGCCAATCAGCATCTGTACGGCTTCTCCTAAATCGTTCTCCTTGACAACGTGTTGTCCGATAATGCCTAATCCCTCGATTGCATGCCGCCGGACCCATTCGGAATTATCTTGAGCGGCATTTGTCAATGCGAGCAGTGCCTCTTCCGCAGTTTTTCCCATATCCGCCAAGGCAAACGCCGCGGTTGCCCGAATCGAATCTGACGAAGCATCCAGCCCGTCAATCAACGTCGGGATTGCGGCGGCACCTGCAACGCTTAAGGCATAACCGGCGTAGTTTCGGACAGAGCCGGATGAACCATGCAGTGCCTGATTTAATGCAGGAACGGCAGATTTTCCAATTTTACCTAAGCAATAGGCAGCGTTCAAACGTTCTTTTTCGTCATCCTGTTGCAACGTTTCTAACAGGATGTCCAGCTCAGTCTGTGTTACATTGGCTGTCGCCCCATTTTCTTTTCCATAAAACCAATTCCATATCGATTCCCACATAACTGGGTGTTTTTCCACATCGGCGCCGTTACCGAGATGCTCCCATTCAGGCACCGTACTTTTCCATGATGGCATTTTAGGTTCGTCTAATCGAGAGAAGAGGAACTTCAACATATACCGTTTTTTGCCGCTCCGATTCGGCATCGCCCGGTGCCAGATATCGTAGTGGACAATCGTCACCGTGCCTGCTTCTCCACAGAGTGCTAATTCCGTCTGCTCGTGTGCGCTCGCCCCGGTATCATAATAGTGAGAACCGGGTAATATGGCGGTGGCCCCCATATCTTCGGTAACATTCTGCGGATAATAAAATGCCATTGTCCATCGGCACCGGTGCCTACGAATCTGCTCATCGCCTTCGTAGGAATCCTTATGAAAATTCTGTCCTTTGCTCCCTTGCTGATTGTGATGACAGTACCGGTGTGGATGCATCACATAGTTTGGACCGAGTACCTCTTGCATCGCACCGTGAACGGCCGGGTGCTCGAAGACATCTTGAATTTCCTGTATGAGCGGAAGGACATTGTTGCCCAAATTGCCTGTTTGTTCAAACATATCATCTAGCTGCTGGTAGATTCTCTCGTGAAAACTCGGCGGAAAGTCAGTTTTCAGCTTGACGTACCCATTGATGATGAAATCCCGCATCTCTTGCTCGCTCAGTTTCAGTACGTGAGTCTTCATGTTTCGCCACCTCCTTTTATTTTTCGGTGTAAAGTATAGAAAAAATCAAATAGCAAGTCTACTAGGAGAACGTTGGAACGTTTCTAAGAGAGCGCCCACCGGCAAATTAAACCATAAACGGGAATTTGTTATAGGGTTGCAAGTCTGCTTCACTAAGTCCCAGCGCGATAGAGGTATCGTCATCTAGCCCATGTTTAGAGATAAGGCTTCAGATATGCCCAAACAAGCATCACATAAATTATACACAACATATGTGACTATGGGCGAATAACAGTTCCATCCATCCTTCGGACAGGTGCCCATCCCCCGTTAAGCGGATGTTCCGGGAACGGAAATCTCGCAGCGAGTTTTTCATTGATATCGATACCGAGTCCGGGGGCTTCGTTTACCCAATAACACCCATCACGAATTTCAGGGCACCCCGGAAAAACCGCTTTCGTGTTTTCACCAAAGACGTGTTGCTCCTGAATGCCGAAATTGTAACATGCCAAATCCAAGGCGACATTCGCTGCATGGCCGACCGGGGATACATCACCCGGTCCGTGCCAGGCCGTGCGCACCCCGAAAAATTCGCACAGGGCAGCTAACTTCCTCGCAGGACTGATGCCGCCGATTTGTGAGATATGCACGCGAATGAAATCGATGAGGCGTTCCTTGATAAGAGGGACGTACTCATTCGGGTTGTTAAACAACTCCCCCATTGCGATGGGGGTGCTTGTCTGTTGGCGCATCAATTGGAAATAGTCGACATCCTCCGGAGCAAACGGGTCCTCCAAGAAAAAGAGGTGATAAGGTTCCAACGCTTTGGCGAGATTAATCGCCTGAATTGGAGGAATACGCTCATGCACATCGTGGAGAAGTTCTACGCCATCTCCCAACTGCTCCCGTAAATGCGCAAATAGCTTGATGACGGTATTGGTATAAGGCGTCGGTTCAAAAGCGGGGGTGCCACCGCCCGATGCACCGTAGGTAGAATAGCCCGGTATTGCCACTTGTGCGCGCACATAGCGATAGCCTTGTTCCATATAACGTTGAATATTTTCTGTTACTTGTTGGAAATCGCTTCCGCCGGCGTGCGCATAGAGAGGTACCGCTGTTCTGCACTTCCCACCGAGCAATTGATAGAGCGGTATGCCGGCACGTTTTCCTAGAATGTCCCACAAGGCAATATCAACACCACTGAGAGCGTTGTTCAGCACAGGTCCGTTTCGCCAATAGGAACTGACAAAACTTGTCTGAAAAATATCCTCTATGTTACTTGGTTCTTTCCCAATAAGAAAAGGTTTAAGATATTCGTCAACGGCAGTCGCAACAGCAAGTGGACGTTGCGTGAAGGTTGCACAGCCGATGCCGTATAACCCCGGTTCACTGGTTTCTACCTTGACAACAACAAGGCGAATTCCATCAGGCGCGATTAGAATCGTTTTAACGTTTGTGATTTTCAAATTTTCCATATGAACCGTCCGTTAACTTTCAGGAATGGTAGTAGAGGGAATCAGATACTCATATTCGAAAGTATGGCACATTCTGCTTAAACTGTCAAGTAATTCTCCCCGCGGTTTCGTTAGCCTTTTTTCAGTAGAAGGTTTTCGGTTCTTTGAAAGTGAACTAGTGAACGTGACGTGCCGATTTACAACTTGTGAATGCGCTTGCTTTCAAGTGAACGGAAGCGGCATTTCGATATTTTTATGGAGCGTATGATACCGGCTCAGGACGAACGCTGGCGGCGTGGATGAGGCATGCAAGCCGAACGAGAAATCGAACTTTTGTCCGGTGGAAAGTGTCGAAAGGGTGAGTAACGCGTGGATAATCTACCTCTGAGATGGGGATAACTATGCCCACACAGAGCGGGTATGACTGCGCTAACCTAAATTGTAATATAAAATCCAAATAATAAAGGAGTCTTTAACATGTTCAAAGAACTTTTCAGCAACCGCCTGTTTATCGGTGCGTTAGTACTCTTTATCTTTTGCGTTGTCGGTAGCCTGCTTTACATGCAGCATGTCAAACGCCAAGACACCGCAAACCTTGCCGAGACGCAGCAACGCGTCAAGCAATGGGATGAGAAACAGAACCCGACCACGGCAGAAGTAAACGAGGGGGATACCTCGCCAGGTGGACACTTCCACGCTGATGGCACATCGCACGAGGGCCCGCATGTTGATGCCCTGATGCCACCGAAAACGTTGGCACAACTTCCTATAGCGTCTTCTGGGGAAAGAGTCTTAACGAAAGGACAGAAAGCAGAGATACGAAAGTTTTGGGCAGACTTAAGGCTTGAACCACCACCAAAAGGCTACGGGTACAGATGGGATGAAAATGGAAAAGCTTCACTTTTTGAGTATAATGTTCCTCGGTATGAGACAAAATGGACTACAGAAGAAGTCCCTGGACAAGACTATTATAAACTCACTAATGAAGAATGGGCGCGCCATAGAGTCTTACAACACATCATCTCTCAAAACCCGCTTCGACTGACGCCAGAACAAACAAAGATGGTTACGTTGGAGGGCAAACCATTTCCGACAGTGGACTATGCTACTGGTGTTGTTGAACTCGCGAAGGAGTGGTTATCTGAACTGGAGCGCAAAGCCTCCGGTCCCGTGCCAAACGTTTCGAGCGCCGTCACGTGGACGCGACAGCCCACCCAAAGAGAACTCCAAGAGATTGCCCGCAAAGAGGTAGAGTTGCTTAATGCACTTGAAAAACCGGGTCGCCCGTCTCCGGGTCCGTGGGATGAAGACTTAATTGCTGAAGTTGTCAAAGAACTCGAAGCAGAAATACAAAGGAGATAAACAGATGAGCGTCTTAACCGTTTTTTTGCACTAAACCTCCTCCTCTCAGTCCCGTTTATGGTATTTGGTTTGGAATCCACTGGAGTGCCAAGTTGTGTGAGTAGTTTTGACGGTGGTTGGTTTGAAGGCTCTTCTGATTCTACAATCACTGAGAAGTGGGAGTGGAAAAATCTCGGTGCAATGTATCCATACCTCGCGCCCTCAGACGAAAAACCGGATCCTGCGAGCATCTTCGGGAAGGTGACAACATCACAAGGCACTAAGGGGACAGGAGTCGTTGGTGTTACAGTTGAGGGCAATGTGTCGGGACCAGACTTTGAGATGACGATGGGTCCTGGATTTGAAATCAATAGCATAACGCTACTGGACTATGTTTTGGGAGGCGGTGATGCGTGGGGAGCCACAACCCGTAAAAGTGTAACATCAAAACAATCCACTACCGCAGTGGGTGCCTACACGTTGAATGGATCCGGAACGGTAGTAGCAGTTTCTGGTGGGGGCGGTATTGTCATTTTAAATACCGGTTTTCAGACATCAGGATCCGTCGTATTCAGTTATTCCCCAACAGCTGAAACAAAAGTGTTAAATGTAACAGTAGAGAAGGATATGCCTAAAGCTTATGAATGCGGACATCAGAATTGTGAGGCAGCCCTTCCGAATAGAGATTATCATTTAGTCACATGTGGTGCCGATATTATCAATCACCACGGTGGCGTCGGTACTTGTCGGGAGAGGTACTACATTTGCCAAGGTAGTTGTTTGCTCCATGGCTCTAACAGCGGTAGCAAGGGTTCTGGACTGGGTTGTTCTAACAATCCGGACCAGAACTGGTGCACAGATACAGGTTCCTGTTCCACAAGATCTCCGTCGGGTGTCCCCGGCGAATGCGGACACAATTACTGCTGTTGTGCCCCCTCTGGCAGCCCGACTTACGGCGGCACGAACAACAACGGCGGTTCGGATAGTGGTTCAGATAGCGGTTCAGATAGTGGTTCGGATAGCGGTTCGGATAGCGGTTCAGATAGCGGTTCAGGCAGTGGTCCGGGCAGTGGCAGCATCACGTATGCCTGCGGCAGCCATAGTGGTTCCGCGAATGGTGCCAGCTACCACGCACTGCAAGCGAGTTGTTCCGAAACCGATTCTAACGACAACTCCTGCACCGTGACAGATTTCTTTGCGTGTGATGGACATACTCATTCGTATCCAGCACCACCGCCCCCATCGACTGTTGCCTGCTGGCGCCCCCGTTGCACGGCGTCGGTGAGTTCTTCAACCGAGCATCGCGTCGGGCCGTGTTCTGCGTGTGGTTCAAGTTATTGGTCGTGTGGCCCGTATGCGTCGTACTCAGAGAATCAACACAGGGTGCGGACGTGCCGTCGTTCGGGCTGCAGTCAATCGTGGCGAAAGTGTACGTCGTCGACGCCGGACTGTTCCGCGAAAACGGATTCAAGGTGTTGGTAATGGTAGCCCGATGATGTCTAAGACACAACTTCAACAAACGCGCCTGTGTTCTTTTGATTGCGGGCGCATTTGTATTATTGCTCGTCGTGTTCTTCGGGTTGCGTCCATCGGGAACGCAACCGGAAGTCGTCTCTGTCAAGGTTGTTCCGTATACGGCAGTGAGGCGTGAAATCTCCGTTCCTGTCATAGATTTTGATTCCGAAGCCTACTACCGTCGGATTTTGGCATACAACCGATTCTATCCGTTAGACTGACGAACGCTACGACAGAGTGAACCCTATCGTTTGGTTGGCACGATCTTCCCACGACGGGTATTGATTCTCGCATGTTGAAACAGGGCCCGCTGCAAAAATCGTCCGGACGTGGTGACAGAGTTGCAGAAATCCATTTTAACTGCGGTTGATGTCATGCGCGAAAAATGCGTGGATTTTGCACGAGCATCCGTAAAATCTTTAACGTGAACATATTTTTTTGAAAAAAAAGCGAAAAATTTGGCAAAAACGCACTTTTTCCGGTAGAAACCGCACTTTTTCCCGAAAATTCCTCATTTATCTTGATTTTTAATGTGACAACCCGGTTTTTATGGCGTATAATTTCAGTAGCCTTTTTGTGGATGAGGCATGCAAGATGATAAGTCCGTTTGTGCGGGCTACTGCAAGGGTGAGGTGGACAATTCTGAAGTCCATAGGGCCAGATGCGGATACCATCCGCAGACACAAGTGTACTATGATTGCAATCCCAATCACGGACACGGCTCCAATTGTTGGGCACCGTCGAGGCGAAGCAGCGGCAGTTTTTGGGCACCGTCGAGGCAAAGCAGCGGCAGTTTGTAGTAACAAGTTAAATTCGAGTTTTCTTATGAAAAAGCATTTTAACTGGCGCATAGTCTTATATTTCATAATCGGCGTTATAGGTGCTTTGTGCTATCTTTACTTTACTAATGGTCTGTACTTTACTAGTGGCACGAAGTCCGTTTGTGCGGGCTACTGCAAGGGTGAGGTGGACAATTCTGAAGTCCATAGGGCCAGATGCGGATACCATCCGCAGACACAAGTGTACTATGATTGCAATCCCAATCACGGACACGGCTCCAATTGTTGGGCACCGTCGAGGCGAAGCGGAAGCAGAAGGATATCCTATATAATTGCTAAAATTAATTAGATTTGCCCCCGCTATGTAATAAGACACCAGACGCTAAAAAAGGAGACGTTCATCATAAGAGGGGCAGCTGTCGCCGGGGCTATTGCTCAGAATCCGCGAGTCCGAAAAGTTGCTAAGGAAGGTGCTAGATTGGTTGTATCTGCAACCGTTGTTGCTATTATAACCACACTAGGCATAAACAAGCTCCTAGGTCAGGATGATAAGTCCGTTTGTGCGGGCTACTGCAAGGGTGAGGTGGACAATTCTGAAGCTCATAGGTCCGAATGCCGATACCATCCGCAGACACAAGTGTACTATGATTGCAATCCCAATCACGGACACGGCTCCAATTGTGACACGAAGTCCGTTTGTGCGGGCTACTGCAAGGGTGAGGTGGGCAATTCTGAAGCTCATAGGTCCGAATGCCGATACCATCCGCAGACACAAGTGTACTATAATTGCAATCCCAATCACGGGCCTGGCTCCAATTGTACTAGTGGCACGAAGTCCGTTTGTGCGGGCTACTGCAAGAGTGAGGTGGGCGATTCTGAAGCCCATAGGTCCGAATGCCGATACCATCCGCAGGCGCAAGTGTACTATGATTGCAATCCAAATCACGGGCATGGCTCCAATTGTACTAGTGGCACGAAGTCCGTTTGTGCGGGCTACTGCAAGGGTGAGGTGGGCGATTCTGAAGCCCATAGGTCCGAATGCCGATACCATCCGCAGGCGCAAGTGTACTATGATTGCAATCCAAATCACGGGCACGGACTAAACTGTCAAATAGGAGTTTCAAATGAAAATGACTAGTGAAATATGGGATTCCATGCTGATTTCTTCTTGTGTTGGGTGGTAGTTATTTTTTTCTATCTACAGCATCGCCTTAATGAAGAAAACTCACTACGAAGGACTTTAGCCGTATCGCCTTTAATACGAACTATTACACTTGTTACTGAAACTCTAGGACTAATACTCGCCAGGAGATGAACATGGGGCGGGCATAGTTGAAAAAATAACGCCTTTAGTAAGATTGGATTTCAGGAGACAGATATGAAAAAGCAGTTTGACTGGCGCATAGTCTTATATTTCATAGCGGGTGTTATAGGTATTTGGTGCTATCTGTACTTTATTGGTGACACGAAGTCCGTTTGTGCGGGCTACTGCAAGGGTGAGGTGGACAGATCTGAAGTCCATAGGTCCGAATGCCGATACCATCCGCAGGCACAAGTGTACTATGATTGCAATCCAAATCACGGGCACGGGCTTAACTGTCAAATAGGAGTTTCAAATGAAAATGACTAGTAAAATATGGGGTGCCATACTGATTTTTCTTCTTGTGTTGGGTGGTAGTTATTTTTTTTATCTACAGCATCGCCCTCAACCGGCCCCAGTTAAGATTTATCGTGCTCCCCTTCCCGCTTTAAGAGAAATGCCTCGCACTTCGGTGCCGGCAGAACGTGATGACACCCAAGCTTTAGAGGGTTCTCGCGTTTCTACAGAATTAGATACTATGCCGCGGGAAGAAAGTACTTTTATGCAGTCCGCCCCTATAGACATAGGAACCACCGAGTTAGCTGATGAAGAAGTATCTATCCCCGCTGCTGTTCAGGAGGAAATAACTACCGAGGAAGCGGCAGCATGGATGATAGAACAATTTGAGCGACTGAATGCAGAATTCAAGCAAAATTATCCCGATATCGCTATGCTTACGGAATTAACACTTGAAGAGATTAATGAATTGTACCCAACAGATGCGGCGCGCGAGGCACTCCGCGAAAGAGCTCTCTCAGCACAAGATGAATTTTTTGCAGACTTTTATGAACTGTTTTCAGTATTTCCCTCTAACGTTCGGGAGCAGATTTTCTACGATTTAGAGCAAGAGCTTACAGTACTTCTAGGGGCTGAATTCATGGCTATTGTCATGGCAGAAATCCGTGAAGGAATGCAGAAATCCGTGAAGGAATAAAATAAAAAAGCAAATCTAAAAAAAGTGCATGGTATCTTTTGGTATAAAGGGAAACAATATGAAAGCCTTTATTCCTAATACAGAAGCAGCAGGGACTGTAGGGTATACAGCCGCCCATCCCTGCACACACACAAACCGAAACAAGTATCTTGCAATACCCTTCGAAGCGTTTCAGTCCTTGAAGAACTCAAAGCAGGAAACGTCAAACTCATGAACGCCATCGTCACCCTGACGCTCGGATACTGCTCCAACTGGACAACGGGACTCATATGGCGAACTAGCACACGACAACTCGCAACACTTCTCCGAACCTCGCAACAATACGTCTGCAAAACAATCGCCAACACGGGACCGGGGCACGCGACAGACAAAACTTAAGGCAACATCGCGGGCACATGGAAGATTACATACTACCACTGCAACCCTGACGACGTACCCACGGGCAGCGACGGAAACCCAGATGTAATTTCAGATACTTTGTGAAGCCTTATATTTGAAAGTATGGCACATTCTGCTTAAACTGTCAAGTAATTTTCCCCGCGGTTTCGTTAAAAATCACGCCGTAAGATAGATTCATCTCATTTGGTATCACTTCTGAAAGATTGCAAAAATCATTTGAATTTCTCAAGGATATCCTATATAATTGCTAAAATTAATTAGATTTGCCCCCGCTATGTAATAAGACACCAAACGCTAAAAAAGGAGACGTTCATCATGTTTTTCGGTTTTTTCGATCCACTCTATTTTGTATTTCTCGCCCCGGGGATTGTCCTGTCCATCTATGCCACGTGGCGCACAAAGTCAACATTCTCAAAATATTCAAAAACGGGTTCGCGAAGTGGGATGACAGGGGCGCAAGCAGCATCACAGATGTTGCAAAGGCACGGCATCAATGGTGTTAGAATTGAACAATCACGGGGCTGGTTAAATGACCATTATGACCCGGGTCAAAAAGCACTTCGTCTTTCTGATGATGTGTATTCAAGCCAATCTCTTTCGGCAATTGGGGTAGCCTGCCATGAAGCCGGACACGCAATGCAAGACGCGCACGGATACGCTATGCTAAGTCTGCGGACTGCTCTCGTCCCAGCGACTAACTTCAGTTCAATTTTTTCGTATATTCTAATTATGGTAGGATTTTTCATTCAGCCCCTTCTATTGCTCGGTGTGGCCCTGTTTACAGTCAGCGTGGTTTTTTCGCTCATAACACTCCCTGTTGAATGGGATGCAAGTCGGCGAGCCAAGGTAGCGATGGATGAAGCGGGAATGCTCACCCCAGAAGAAAATCGGCATGCAAGTAAGGTGCTGAACGCGGCGTTCTTAACCTATCTTGCTGCCGCCGTGACGAGTCTCCTAACGTTGCTCTATTATCTCTTCCGGCTTGGCCTATTAGGTGGAGGGGATGAGTGATTTTTTCTATCCCACTCAGAAGTTCCCGAATTACAGTTTTATCTACAATCCCTGTAATTACCAAGAACGCCGGAGTGGAAACGGAAAATAGGCGAAGCGCAAGATTAGCAACTCCGCCGATACGCGTCGAGTGTTCTTAACTCCTGCTTTGGAGTGCGACACCTGGCCATTGATTGTCTTGTTCGGTAATATCAACCACAATCCCATCCGGGTCCTCCACCTTAAAGGCTTGTGAAGGAGGTTCGTTGGAATTCGGAGTGTAAGGTTTACTACCGTCTAAACCTTCCCAAGTAATCGTGAAGCCGAGTTCCTCACACCGTTTTGCGGCTTCTTGCAAATTGGGGACACGGACGCCGATATGCAGATAGTCGAGCATCCCGCCTACGTGCTGAGGGCGTTGCGGCCCGCGATGTTGAAAAACCCGGAAGTTGTGATAGCCATCCGTGAGATCATAACATCCGCTCATCGTTGAAAAAACAGTTAAGCCGAGGGCATCCCGCCAAAAACGGATACTCTTTTCCAGATTTGTGGTGCGAACACCGATGTGTACAAGGGTTGTTGACATGAAAAATTCTCCTTTGTCCTATATCCAGACAATTAAGAAAATCGCCACTGCGATTTTAAAGCCATACGTCATCGTACCAGGCAGCGAGGTTACCTGCCTGTACGAAAATCACGGATGGCTGTCTTGATAAACGGAGTCAGCCGCATAATTTTGCCAAGCGAACCAATAACTCCAATTTCCCTTTTGGTAATCGCTTCGATGATATTGAGTTCGCCATTCCAGAAGCGGTAAGCGATATCGCAGCTCATTGTTAATTCAACATCTGGAGCGAGCTTGCAATCACCGTAAATAATGGTGCATTCGCTATCTGCTGCGGTTAACGTCATTGTTGCGTCGGGTTCAGAGTAGTTAAATCGAACGCACAGCTGCAAGGATTTCAGGAGTTCTTTAACTTCAGGTTCCGCGGCGATGCGTTCAAAGAGCCCTCCGAGTTCCGTGTAGAGCTGTTCTGATGTTTCAAATGTAGCCATGGTATGCCATATAGCATACCGTATTCGACAATAGAGAGCAAGAAAAAAATGAATCGGGAAAGATTAATACGTAAGGCTAAAAATAATTTATCGGAGAAAGGAGATTCTCCGAATTCAACAGAATTGCAAGATGCATGTCCTAGCGTCAAATGCTTCTTCTTATCGCCTATCGGCTTACTACGGATTGCGCGGGAAGGAGACTGTATTTCGGAGGTTCATTTTGATGATATCCCTTCGCACGGATGTCACACGATTCCAACGGAACCAATCTTAGGAATCGCGTTTGCTGCGCTGACGAGTTATTTTACTAAGGAAAACGTCGATTTTTCGGAATTACCAATAAGTTTAGGCGACAGGACAGACTTTCAAAATACAGTTTTGAATACGATTCGGCAGATTCCGTATGGTGAAGTACGGACGTACAAATGGATTGCCAATCAGATTGGAAGGCCAAACGCGGCACGCCCGATAGGTACAGCCATTGCGGGAAACCCGCTAAACATTATCATTCCATGTCATCGCGTCATCGGAAGCAACGGGAGATTAAGTGGGTACAGAGGGGGCATATGGCGTAAATATGAATTATTAGAATTGGAGGGCTATCCGGTTGAAAAGTTAAAAAGGGAGGAGAGACAAAATTGAAAAAATTAGGAATAGCCACTTCCGTCAAAAAAACCGGGGTTCCGTTACCCGCACCGATTTATCAGAACAGCACGTTTGGCTTGAGAACTGCAGAGGAGTCGGCGGCTGCGTTCATCGATGTGCGTACCCTAATTTGCCATCCGCCCTCCACAACGCACTGACAAGTACCAGCACAGATTCGGAAAAAGAACGGTATTACGGACAGCTTAGTCAGAATGTCAATCGGTTTAGAGGTTACCGAAGATATTATTGAAGAATTAGCGCAAGCGTTAGAGGCCCTGACTCCTTAGGTTCTGGATATAAGCCTCATCTACATTATTTGATGGATGTGATGACTCTTTATGGGGTTCTTGGAAATCGTCAATCAATTTTCGATAAGCAATGATAGTTTGCTCGGTATCTCCAATTTCCTCATAGATTCTTCCTACCCAGTATTGCGCTTGTCGCCGTTTGTCGTAATCATACGTCGCGTTATCCGCCACTTTCTGATAAGCACCAATCGCGCTCGGCATATCCTGATTGGCATAGGCAATTTGCCCAATGTAAATCTGTGAATTGGCGGCGTTCTCGTTTCGCGGGTACCGTTCAATCGCTTCCTCCAGCTGTGCGATGGCTTCATCATACTTTCCGAGCCTTTCATATGCCCAGCCTATGTAGAAGTTAGCATCTTGCCCAACCTGTGTATCCGGATAGAGTTCGATGACTTTTTGGTACGCGGCGATTCCTTCTTCATATTTTCCTTCAGCCAAATAGGCTTGTGCGATGCCAAAACTAGCACGCGGGGCTAGTTCTGGCGCTCCGGCATCTACGATATTAGTAAACTCAGTTCGTGCCTTTTCATAGTCCTGCAATTTGAGGTAAATTTCGCCAGTGGCGTACAGAATCTGATAAAAGAGTGAAGTATTTCTCAACTCTTGACTCAGATTTCCAAATTGAACGAGGGCGGTGTTAAAATCATCCTTTCCGTAGTAACACATTGCGATATTAAACTGTGCTTGCTCCTCAAATATATTGCCGGGGTACCGCGCGATTAATTGATTGAAAAGGGCGATTGCCTTGTCATAGTAAGCATCAATGGACTCAAGGGTGCCTCTCTTTTTTAGCTCCTCAGCGATGCGATAAGTTGCCACGGCCATCGTGTAAATTGAATCATCAGCCCATTCGCTGTCCGGATAATTATTGATTAACCGACGAAACAGCGCGAAAGATTCCTCGTCTGTTCGGGTGAAACGGGAGGCAAGCTGGTACATAGCGTCATCCGCCCACAGGCTATCTGGATATTTCGCAAAAACTGCCCGGTATCCTGCCCGTACTTTAAGAACACGGTTTTTATCCTGTTCATCCGGTGTAACCGGTGGATTATCCATTTTTTCCACTGCGGCCCATGCTTTGTCAGCGTTGTTGTAATAGTGCACGTGGCTGTTATCGGTGCTTGTGATTCGCCCTAACCAAAATCCGCCCACTAGAGCAATAACCACACAAATTTCTGCGATGATGAACTTTTTCATCGTTCTCTCCTCTAAATAATGTGTATTAATTGGCGTTGCAATATCGTTTCGCAAGCTACCTTCACAATACTAGCAGAATTTTCGAAATATGTCAAATCAATCCAATGGCGTCGTTTTTCGTCAAAGCAATCGTGTTATGGACTCTTGAAAACTGAAGTATGATGATGCAGTTATATTTATAAGAATCCTGCCAAAAATTAAGAATAAATTGGGACTTGACAAATAATCAAAAATTTTGTAAAATTAATAGATAAGATGAACGAGAAGCAAATTTTTCTTCTCAACAACAAACTGATTCTCAAATTTCTTTGTTGTATCACTGTTTTGTCAGCTTAAAGCGTAAGGTCAGAGAATCAAGGTAGAAATAGAAACGCATAGAATTCCCCCGGCCATTACAATTCATAACGGAATAGCTGATGATGATATCAAACCTGTGTAACTCTCATCAGAGTTTTCTGATGCTTATTCATGATTTAGCCAATGAAAAGGAGAAAATCATGGCAACTACGATTCGCCAAAGAGATGGTGTCGCGATTTTAGAACCGAATGGGAAAATAATGGGTGCTGCCGTATCTGATCTTCGAGAAACCATCACTGCGCAAATTGAAGGCAGTGAGGCACCGCGAATCCTTATCGATTTTAACAACGTTTCTATGATGGACAGTTCGGGCCTCGGGACGTTGATGGGCGCACATGTCGCCGCAAAACGGCAAAGTGGTCGGATTGGGGTTATCAACGTTGGAAAAAATATCAAGAACCTAATCGTCCGAAGCCGACTAGTTAGTATTTTTGAACATTATGATACAGAAGATGAGGCCGTCTCCGAACTATCCAACGGAAATTGAACCGCTTATACCCAATTCAGCCAACTCGACTGAATCCTTTTCACAGGGCGCAACGTGGAGGATAAAAATATGGCAATCACCGCCGTTTCTAATAAAGAAGGGGTTGTTGTTTTTAAACTCAGCGGTAGAATTATGGCACCGGGTATCAAAGCGGTAACCGATGTCGTCGAAAATACCCTCGCCGAACTCACAGAATCACCGAAATTGGTATTTGACTTTCAAAAAGTAACTGGAATGGACAGTTCCGGCCTCGGTGCAATGATGAAAATCTACACCGATATCCACCCACGTGGCGGGAAAATTGCGGTGATTAATGTGAATAAACACGTCAAAAACCTCATTGTCATGGCGCGATTAATCACCGTTTTTAAAAACTTTGACACAGAAGATGAAGCAGTTACCGCTTTGTTAGAGCATTCATAGGAAAATTGGGGATAATTTAATCGATTATTCCCAAAATCTCCACGGCAAAACAGCTGTAATAAGCGACAAATCGAATCTGCTTCGCGGGAAAATGCAGTAAGTATAACCAATTAATCTCTAAAAACCGGAAGGTGGGAGTCATGATAAAAAACATCCTCGTTGCTATTGGTGACACCGATTACGAGAAAAATGCCTTTGAGTACGCCGGACAATTGGCGGTGCTCTTAGGCACTCATCTATCGTGTGTTTTTTTTCAGGACAGCGAGCACGGTGGAAATCCAGATGTTGCAGAAGCAGTAGTGCGCCGAACGGAAGCAGAATGCTCACTCTATGATTTTTTAGATTATCATGTTGAAGCGATTGCGGGAAATCCACAGGAAATGATTTGCGAAAAAGCACGTTCCGCTGACCTCGTTGTCGTAGGGCTACCTGAAGACATAAGGAACCGGGGACTAAAATTAATTCAAAATCAGATTGACGATATCCTCGCGAATATTACCAAACCTATTATTGTTGTTCATCAACAATGCACCCTTTTGCGCAAAATCTTAGCTGTCCATCACGGAGATATCTATTCTGACCACGTCTTAGGGCTGGTTGCCGAACTTGGTGAATTGACGAAAGCAGGCATTTTGGGACTTGCTCTTTCAAGCACGCAATATGAAGCAATACAGATTAAGCAACAGATGGAAGCCTACTTGAAATATTATGATGTCACAGCCAAATTTATGACGGCGCGCGGTTTTACGGTAACGAATATCCTGGAAAATGCAGACGCAAAAGATTGTGACCTCATCGCACTGAGTGCAAGCCATCACGGGAGAATTTACGAACTCGTTTTTCAAAGCACGACGCAAACCGTTGTCAAATTGGCAAACAGAGCCGTTTTGGTAACGAAATAACACGCTGGACATGAAAGGGGTACCATGACACATTCTGGTGTAACTGGTGAGAAAACCCATCAAACCGGATGTTTTTTGAACATGTCATCTGAGATGTTCGGTTGGATGCGCTTTGATAGGGAGATTGTAGCGCTCAATCCAGCTTGGGAGAAAGTCCTCGGATTTACCAGAGTGGAGCTCCAGAATCATCAATGGACAGAACTGATACACCCAAGTGATAAACAGCACACTCTCAACCAAATCGAGAAACTGAAATCGGTGGACTCCGCCACGGTATCCTTTGAGAATCGTTATTTATGCAAAAATGCGTCCTACAAATGGCTGCGTTGGCATGTCAACAAACCCCTAAAAGGTGCTCAATACTATGTAGTCGCAAAGGATATTACGAAGCAAAAACAACTGGAAAGCAAGGTGAAACAAAGTGAAAGTCGCTACCAAAAACTGGCGGTAGCACATACGCAAGAACGTGACCTGTTACATACACTGATGGATAGTTCCCCAGACCATATCTACTTTAAGGATACCGAGAGTAAGTTTATCCGCATCAACCGCGCCTTGGCGAACCAGTTCGGTTTGAAAAATCCCGCCGACGCGCAACAAAAAACCGACTTTGATTTCTTCACCCGTGAACATGCACAACAAGCGTACAGAGACGAAAGAAATATTATTGAATCCGGTAAACCGGTTGAGGGTAAACAGGAGAAAGAGACCTGGCCCGATGGGCAAGATACCTGGGTGTCTACCACGAAAGTTCCCATCCGGGACAGAGATGGCAGGATTCAAGGTACATGCGGAATTTCGCGTGACATGACTCAATACTACCGAGCTGAACAAGCATTACGTGATTCGGAAGCAAAATGGCGTTCTCTCGTTCAAAGCGTACCGGACATAATTGTGACGATGAATCTTGCTTATCAATTAGAATTCCTCAACCGGATTCCCACCGGACTTGGGTTAACAATCCCAGACATTATTGGAAAAAGCATTTTTGATTTCTTGAATGTCGAACATCACCATATATTTAGAAAAGCCTGTTCAAAGGTTATTGAAACAGGTGAGGTTGCGACATACGAAGCCCAAGGACAAATAAGTGGAAACTGGTACACCTCGTGCCTTGGCCCTATTAAACGAGAGCAGCAACTGGTGGGATTTGTGATGACTTCAACGGATATTACCGCCCGAAAACAAGCAGAAATTGAACTCCAAAACAGTGAATCTCGCTTTCGGACAGCGGTGCTTAACGCCCCGCTTCCGGTCATGATTCATGCTGAAGATGGAGAGGTGATTCTGGTTAGTCGCGCATGGACAGAATTAACAGGGTATAAACTTGAGGACATCCCAACCGTTTCAAGATGGTTGGAACAAACAAATCGCGAAAAAGCGGATGACATCCGGCAACACCTCGCGCAGCTATATAATTCTACAGCACGCATCGCGGAGGGGGAGTATGAAATTTTTACGAGTACCGGTAAAACACAGATATGGGAGTTTAGTTCCTCTTTGCTCGGTATCTTACCAGATGGAAGGTACCTCGGGATTAGCATGGCCCTTAACATCACCGAACGCATCCGGGTGCAGCAGACGATGCAACAAGCAAAAGAGACAGCAGAATACGCTAGCCGGGCAAAAAGTGATTTCCTAGCGAATATGAGTCATGAACTCCGTACCCCACTAAATGCAATCATCGGATTCTCCGAAATTCTTAGAGATGAGCTCGTCGGCAGCATCAATCCGGAGCAGAAAGAGTGTGTCAACGACATTCATACAAGTGGGCAACACCTATTGGAAATGATTAATGACATCCTAGACCTTTCAAAAATTGAAGCGGGGAAAATGGTACTACACCCTGAAACCTTTACTATCGCCGAAGCGGTGGAAGAACTCAACACCATCATCAAAGCACTCGTCGGAAAAAAGAATTTGCATCTCAATGTGAGCTACAATGAGAATGGGAAAATTGAAGCTGACCGGACCAAATTTAAGCAGATTTTTTATAATTTGCTTTCAAATGCTGTGAAGTTTACTCCAGACAATGGGGAAATTACAACCCGATTGGAATTGACACCGACAGAATTGTGTGTGGAGGTGATTGATACCGGTATAGGCATCGCCAAAGAGCATTTGGGGAAACTCTTCGCGCCCTTTACGCAGATTGATACTTCAAAATCCCGGCAATACGGGGGAACGGGCCTCGGGCTAGCTTTGACCCAGCGGCTGATTGAATTGCATTGTGGTGACATTAGTGTCAGGAGTACTGAGGGAAAAGGAAGTAACTTTACTTTTAGAATTCCACGGAAGCAGCGACACGATTAATCTATGGAAGCAGCGACACGATTAATCCATCAACATCGTGATAATACAAGACGATTTGGCTTGAATTGAGGGCGACACGTGAAAACTGCAAGCTTACTGCCGCAAATATTGGTGATTGAAGATCAGGAATTGAACCGCAAGGTGGTGCGGATTGTACTACAATCGAAAGGGTATACCGTTATTGAAGCTGCAGACGCCGTGGAAGCAATCACAAGTTTAGAAGCAGCAAAACCGCAACTTATTCTTATGGATATCGCCCTACCTGGAGAAAGTGGTGAGGTTTTAGCACGGAAAATTAAATCAGAATTGAAATGGGAAGATATCCCTATTATCGCCTTAACCGCCGCAGCAATGTCCGGAGATAAGGAACGCATCTTAGCAGCGGGGTGCGACGATTATCTTAGCAAGCCGATTGATATCCACGTCCTAGTAGAATGTGTAGAAGCTCATATTCAAGGAACATGAAATGAATTCTGAAACGCCAACCAAAATTCTCGTTGCTGATGATGAACCGAAGAATGCGAAAATTCTTCAGATTCATCTGAGTGCGCGAGGATACACGGTTTGCATTGCTACAGATGGACTTGAAACCCTACAGACGGTAGAGAACGAAATGCCGGACCTAATCTTGCTGGATATTAACATGCCGCGGATGAACGGATTTGAAGTTGTTGAGCGGCTTCGCGCGAATCAAGCGACTGCATTTATCCCGATTGTTATGATAACTGCCTTGCGTGATACGCTCGAAAATCGGCTTAAAGCGCTCGAGGCGGGAGCAGATGATTTCATTGAAAAGCCGTTTAATAGCCTAGAGGTATTATCCCGCGTTCAATCGCTGTTGCGCATTAAACAGTATCATGATAGACTTGAAAAGCACAACGCGCGATTAGAAGAAGAACTGCAAATGGCACGAAGCATTCAGGAAATTCTTCTTCCTCAGGATGGCATTCAGGAGGTATCGGGGTTTCGCATCGCTTCTCACTGTCGTCCGGAAATGGCTGTCGGCGGCGATTTCTTTGATATCTGGGAAATTAGCCCCAATCGATTAGGCGTTTTTATCTCTGATGTCATGGGACACGGTGTATCAGCGGCTTTTGTAACCGTTTTTATTAAAACGGTTTTGGCGGAATTTCAGCCCCTCCTTTCGAATCACCCCGGACATCTCCTCAAAATCCTCAATACCCGATTCAACGATACAATTAGCTCCCGGCTTTTTATGTTTGCAACGGCGTTTTGTGGTGTCCTTGACATCTCTAAAGGGGAATTTGTCTGTGCCAATGCAGGGCACCCTTTCCCATTTTTATACAGCGACGCGCAGCAGAACTATCGCTCGATTAGCGATAAAAATCCGGGAAACGGATTAGGAATTCGGCGAGAATCGACTTATGAAACTACCCATTACCCGTTTGACACGTCTAGCCGCTTATTTCTCTATACTGATGGTGCCTGCGAAGCTAAAAACCAGAAGGGCGAAGAATTTACAGCAGAACGACTCCTGAAACTCCTCAATGTCTCTACTGAACAGCCGGGCTCCTCACTCATTCACAGCGTATCCAAAGCCGTTGACACCTTCACCGGTACTTGTCCTCAAGACGACGATTTGACACTCATCGCAATTGAGGCGGCTTAAGATAGGGGTATCCACACTATCAGGAACCTAATTTTCCTGATAAAAAGTGACACGAACATCTGTTCCTCCTTCAGCATTGTATCGCATTTCGTAAGTATCAGTGAGCAATTTTGAAAGAAAAATGCCATGCCCACTCTCGTTTTTCGGGGAACGATTCGCCTCAATTTCCGAAAGTCTTTCCGGCGTTAACCAATCTACACCTGTTCCAGCATCCTGAACCAAAATCTCAAGTACTTGCGCCCTAACGGAAATTTGCAAGCTAATTACAGCTTCGGTACTCACAGAACCGTGATTCACCGCATTGTTACAGATTTCATCAACAGCAAGTTGAATATCGGCAATTCGTTTTCTGGAGAAGCCGAGGTGCTGTGCCAAATTTCCTATAAACGCCCGAACAGGTTCTAAATAAAAGACATCGCTCGGAATATTAAGTTTAATACACGTGCGCTCCATGGGCTTCAGATTTACTTTGTTACAAAAATCATTCTTTATTTAAAAGGCGGTTATGGCGCTGTTTTCAGACTCATAGATTTCAATAACTGTCGACGCACCTATCAAATTAAAAGTCCGTGTCAAATTATCCGCCAACTCGCAGATTTTGAGGTCTCCCCCGTTTTGGCGCAATCGCTTGGCAACGCCTACCAGCGCACCCACCGCCGTACTGTTGATATGATGTACTTGATGCAGATTAACGATAACTTTATCAACTTTTTGCTCTAAGAGCATCTCAAGCATTTTACGTAAATCGGATGCAGCATAACTACTTAAATCTGTTTTTATTTCAATAATTTTGATTCCGGAATCCTCGCGGAGCATCATCAAGTCAGTTTTAGCCATAGAAATCACCTTCTTTACATGATATTAAAATTCTGTATGAGTATGAAAATCGATTATAATTATATTTTAGATAGAAAAAATTGTCAAAGATTTTTTTATTTTCTTTGCTTTTAGCCTGGATTTATGATATACTATTAAGTAACCGATTTGTAAAGTGTCACGTACACTTTGAATATAAGGAGGAACTGGCAAAGTAACGCAATTTTGCGTTCTAGATGGACCAGTTATCTGAATGAATAACGCAGCGTTAACAACAGATCCTTCCACCGTTGAAGTGGAAGAAAAAGATGAGACAACTGAAGTGAATCAGGAAGTAGTCAGCGAAACAGAAGCGTCAGACACGAATGACTCAGCCCCGGTGGAGGGGGGAGCCACCGAAGTTCCGGAGGAGAATACGAACAGTAAGGATTCCATCATCCCCGACAGTTTTGAAACTGAACAAGCATCACCCCAAGCCGAGGAATCCACCGTTACTGAACAGGCAGCTGCTACGATTGAAGCGGAAGTCGATTTAGAAGAAGACACTGTTAACCCAACGGAGCCACCTGGCGTTGCTGAGGTTGCTTCAGACACTGAGGCAGATAGCACACCAGATATCCCTGAAACGGAACAAGCCGTAGTGCCGCCCGACGAAACTGCCACAGTCGATGAGACTTCGGAAACGGGAAAGGTAGTTGAACTTCCAGATGAAGCTGTGGCTGCCGACGACGCGATAGAACTGCCTCAAGAGCCAATGAGCCCCGAATCTCTTGAAGAGGCCTACGATAATTCCATTAAGGCATTTACTGATGGGGAAATTGTTAAAGGCACCGTCGTGGATGTCAACCGGGATGAGGTGATGATAGACATCGGCTTTAAATCAGAAGGCTATATCCCCGCATCTGAATTTGGCTCCAGTAGAAGCGATTTACCACCAGTGCAGGTAGGCGACGAGATAGATGTCTACATTGTCCGGCGCGAAGACGCTGAGGGACAAATAGTTCTTTCAAAGAAAATAGCAGACCAGACGCTCATTTGGGATAAGATTACCCGTGCGCATGAAGAAGGTAACCCTATTGAAGGACGGATTACCGAACGCATTAAAGGTGGTTTCCGTGTCAGTATCGGCTCCCTTCGCGGATTTCTCCCCGCATCTCAAATTGAAATGCGGCCTGTCCAGAATCTCGAAGACTATGTCGGGCAAACCCTTGAAATGAAGGTTATCAACCTAAGTAGGCGACGACATAACATCGTCTTGTCCCGGCGCGCATGGTTAGAGGCAAAACTCTCGAAAAAGAAAGCAGAAGTTCTGAGCACACTGGAAGTTGGACAGCTCATAACAGGAGAAGTGAAAAATATCACCGTTTTTGGAGCGTTTATCGATCTGGGTGGGGTTGACGGGTTACTCCACAAGACAGATATGGCCTGGAAAAGGGTGCACCATCCTTCTGAGATTGTCAGTGTTGGAGAAACCGTTGAAGCCTTAGTCATAGGTATCGGTAAGGAAAACGAGAAAATCTCGTTAGGATTGAAACAGAAGACATCAAATCCGTGGAAGGATGTTGAAGAGAAATACCCAATCAATTCCACCGTCCACGGCTCCGTTGTCAATATCGTTAACTATGGCGCGTTCCTTCACTTAGAAGAAGGGGTTGAAGGCTTAATTCATGTTTCCGAAATGTCATGGACGCGACGCAACGTAGCCCCCTCGCGAATTGTCAGTAAAGGGCAGGAAATTGAAGCCGTTGTGCTTGAAATCTCTAAGGAAGATAAACGGATTTCACTCGGAATCAAGCAGTTGAAACCCAACCCTTGGGAACTCTTAGAAGAAAAGTACCCCGTCGGTTCTAAGATTACCGGGCGCATCCGAAACTTGACCAATTTTGGCGTGTTTGTTGAAATTGAAGAGGGTATTGATGGATTAATCCATACTTCTGACCTCTCTTGGACAAAACGCGGCGCAGAGTCTCAGGAAACTTTGAAGGAAGGTAGTGAAATTGAAGTAGTCGTCCTGCATATCGATGCACAGCAACGCCGGGTCTCGCTTGGACTCAAACAGACGCAGCCCGACCCGTGGAGCGCCGTTTCAGAGAAATATAAGATTGGTTCCGTCGTCCGAGGAAAAATCGTCAATATCACCAGTTTTGGCGCATTTACCAAATTGGAGGAAGGAATTGAAGGCCTCATTCATATCTCTGAATTGGCGTACCGGCGAATTGAGAAACCAGAAGAAATTGTATCTGTCGGCCAAGAACTCGACTTGAAAGTCATTAACCTCTCCCCCAAAGACAGGCGAATTGGGCTCAGTTTGAAGGCAGCAATCGCTGAACAAGAACGGGCGACATCACCTCCCGAGGAAAAAGCTGAATACATACAGAAGGAGCGCCCCTCAAGAACGCGGCGGGAACCTAGACGCCCTAAACAGATTCCTGAGGAAACGGTAACTACCCTCGGAGCATTGCTCAAAAAGGAAATAGGGAAGTCAAACGCCGGTAACACCGAGGATTAACATCCACGGATGGATACAACATGTTCCCCTTTCCTTTCCCTACCACTATACGCGAAGGGAAGGGGAATCGCATGTCTAATTTCCTCACCACATCTCACATTCAAGAATAAAATAGATTAAAACGCAGAACAGGAGATTGGAATTGAACACCCTTCTCTTTACGTCCGAATCTGTCACCGAAGGACATCCAGATAAAATCGCAGACCAAATCTCTGATGCGGTGCTGGATGCAATACTCAAAAGTGATCAAACAGGTAGAGTCGCCTGTGAAACTTTGGTAACAACCGGACTTGCCATCATTACCGGTGAAATCACAACCACTGCTACCTATGATGCTCAACACATCGCACGCAACGTTTTCACTGACATCGGTTATACCGATATTAACTACGGCTTTGATGCTCAAAATAGTGTCGTTCTGAGCCTCCTTGACAAGCAATCGCCTGATATTGCAATGGGAGTGAATCCCGGTGGGGCCGGTGACCAGGGCATCATGTTTGGTTACGCTTGTACAGAAACACCGCAACTGATGCCGTTGCCAATTACACTCGCCCACCAACTGACTCGCCGATTAGCACAAGTGCGCAAGGACAAAATCCTCGATTTTATCCGCCCCGACGGAAAATCGCAGGTGACAGTTCAATATGTAGACAATAAACCCAAAGCCGTCACAGCAGTCGTTATTTCTACCCAACACCATCCTGATGTCGAAGATGCAACACTGAAAGAAGCTATTGTCGAAGAAGTCATCAAAAAAATTATCCCTGAACATCTTCGAGGTTCCCAGATTGAATATCATATCAATCCAACCGGCCGTTTTGTGACGGGGGGGCCACAAGGAGATGCTGGATTAACCGGACGAAAAATTATTGTTGATACCTACGGGGGAATGGGGCGACACGGGGGTGGCGCTTTCTCTGGCAAAGATCCAACTAAAGTCGACAGAAGCGCAACTTATGCCGCGCGACACGCCGCCAAAAATATTGTGGCCGCCGGATTAGCAGAGCGATGTGAAATCCAACTCTCTTACGCAATTGGGAGAACAGAACCTGTATCCGTTATGGTGGATACCTTTGGAACCGGTAATGACGCGCGTGCAACACAACTCGCTAAGCAGCATTTCGATTTAACCCCAAACGGTATCATTGAACGCTTGGAACTGCGAAAACCTATTTATCGAAATACCGCAGTTTATGGACATTTCGGGCGAGATGAGCCAGGATTTACCTGGGAAAAAACCGATTACGTTGAAAAACTCCAATAGACACCTTTTGATGCAGAAAAAACGGTTTTTATCCCTGTCCCCATAAGCAAGTCGGAAGAAAAAGGCAGTTAGGCAAGTTTCGCATGAACTATCCCCGCGTAACCGTGAGGGACGTTTCGATTGTGCTTTATTGGAATGGAGAACTGATGAACTACGATATTAAAACAACACAATTGGCGGCAACCGGAAAACAACGTATTGATTGGGCAAATCGGTTTATGCCCGTTTTAGAATCCATCCGAGAACGGTTCTTAAAGGAACAACCGCTCGATGGATTGCGGATTGCGGCATGTCTACACGTCACAACCGAAACCGCAAATCTCATGAAGACGTTGAAGGCAGGCGGTGCTAAGGCGGTTGTCTGTGCCTCAAATCCACTCAGTACACAAGATGATGTCGCCGCATCTCTCGTCGCGCACGAGCAGCTCCCCGTTTTTGCCATTAACGGTGAAGATACCGATACTTATTACCAACACATTGATGCCACACTCGATTTGAAACCAATGATTACCATGGATGACGGGGCAGATTTGGTGTCCAGGCTCCACGCTGAAAACACAAACCCAGCACTTGTCGAACAAGTCATCGCGGGCACTGAAGAGACAACAACCGGCGTCATTCGACTCAAGAGCATGGCAGCAGAAGGTGTGCTGAAGTACCCTATCATTGCAGTGAACGATGCACAAACCAAACATTTCTTTGATAACCGATACGGAACCGGGCAAAGCACTTTAGATGGTATTATCAGGGCAACCAATCTACTTATGGCGGGAACAACGGTTGTCGTGGGAGGGTACGGCTGGTGCGGTAGAGGTGTGGCAAGCCGTGCACGCGGCTTAGGGGCGAACGTCATTGTTACAGAGGTTAATGCATTAAAGGCATTGGAAGCAGTTATGGACGGATTCCGCGTTATGCCCATGAAGCATGCCGTGCAGGAAGCAGACGTGGTGATAACGTTAACCGGGGATATTCATGTGTTGCGCGAAGAACATTTTAAGGGGATGAAGGACGGCACGATTATCGCGAATTCTGGACATTTTAACGTCGAAATTGATATTCCCGCACTTGAAAAACTGAGTGTCGAGAAAAACGATGCACGTGAATTTGTTGAGGCTTATACGCTTCCCGATGGAAAGAAACTCTTCCTTGTCGGGAAAGGACGCCTCGTCAACTTAGCAGCCGCTGAGGGACATCCGGCCAGTGTGATGGACATGAGCTTTGCTAATCAAGCATTAGCGGTTGAATATATCGCGAAGAACAGAGATAAACTTGAAAATCGGGTTTACGATGTACCCGCTAGCATTGACGAAACTGTGGCGCAATTGAAATTAGAAGCATTTGGCGTTGACATTGATAGTCTTACGGCTGAACAAGAGAAATACCTCAACTCTTGGGAGATGGGGACATAATCATGAAAAAAATCGAAATCTGGGAGGGCGCCATTATCCTTTTATCAGCGATGCTATTGCTTCCGATCTGGTTAGCGCATTCTGAGAAGATGGCACTTCCTATGACACTGTTAACGGTGTTTAAAATCTTGCAAATCCCCGTTGTTATCGCGCTTAGTGTGATTTTCATACGTCGTCTACGCCGTGTCATCCGTGCAATGCGAGATAACCAAAACCGCCCGGGGCCCTTCTAGGACGGAAAAGTGAATTATAACGAAGAGAATAGAAAGAATAGGGTGATGAAATGGGCGTTTTAGTCTACGGCTCTGCTACATTAGATACCGTGGAAACGCCGCATCAACGCGTTGAGGATGTACTCGGTGGTTCCGCGCTGTATGCTGCCGTCGCAGCCAGTTTTTTTCATCACCCAGTTCGTCTTGTTAGTGCCGTCGGGGGCGATTTCCCACAGGCATATTCGGAATCGCTACGGGCACACGGTATCAATATGGACGGATTCCAGCAGGTTGACAGCGCCAAAACGTTTCGGTGGGGCGGGTGTTACGCTGAAGACTTTAACGCACGCGAGACGTTATTTACTGAATTGAACGTGGCGAAGGACGTTCATCCCGTTTTGCCTGATATTTACAAGGAAACCCCATATCTCTGCCTCGCGAACAATCCACCGGACTTGCAATTGAGCATCATTGAACAAGCTACACAGCCTAAACTGATTGTTATCGATACGATGGATCTTTGGATTGACACCGCACGCGAGGCATTAGAGGCAACTTTAGCGCGCGTAGATATCCTGATATTGAATGATAGCGAGGCGCGTTTATTCACCGGAGATTCCAATATAGTGCAGGCGGCACGCACAATTTTAGGGTATGGACCGGAGCGTGTCATCGTCAAGAAGGGCGCGCATGGTGCAATTAGTGTCACAAAATCATCATTCTTCAGCGCACCAGCGTACCCACTCACACACGTAATCGATGCGACGGGAGCGGGGGATAGCTTCGCCGGCGCCTTGCTTGGCTATATCGCGGCGACTGACGATACGTCAGAGGAGGCAATCCGGCGCGCGATGATTTACGGCACCGTTGTCGCCTCTTTTAACATTGAGGATTTTAGCATAAACCGGCAAACCCGTCTGCAGTTTTCTGAAATATCGGCACGGTATCAGGAACTGCAAGAAGCCGTCCGGTTTTAAAAAGAATGAATAGCCTTGCCGTAGGCTGCCTCAGCGGATTCCATCACTATCTCCGCGAGGGTTGGATGTGCGTGGATAGTACGTGCAAGCTCCATCACAGTCGCTCCTAGGCGAATGGCTATTGCGCCCTCATGAATCAGTGTTGAGGCATGTGCCCCGACGATATGCACCCCAAGGATATCCCCGTTATCCGCATCTGCAACGGTTTTTACAAACCCGTCAATCTCTCGCATTCCCAACGCCATGCCATTTGTCATATACGGAAATCTACCAACCTGCACTGTGTAGCCTTCATCCACCGCATCTTTTTCCGTCATACCAACGTGTCCAATTTCGGGTAAGGTAAAAACGCACCACGGAATCACCTGGTAGTCCATCATCACATCGGTTTTCCCCAAGCCGTTCTGTGCCGCCACCTTCCCTTCCGCCGAGGCAACGTGTGCCAATAGATACCGGCTCGCGACATCTCCAACCGCATAGAGGCCCGGAATATTCGTCTGCATCTGTGAATTCACCCGAATTTTCCCGTTATCTGTCAGAATCCCGACATTTTCTAAACCGATGTCCGTTGTATTAAAACGTCGCCCGATTGAGATAAGTATCTTTTCTGCTGTGAATTCCTCACCAGATTCAAGCACTGCGGTAACGCTTGTCTCTTTTTTTTCAACATGGGCGAGCTTCGCACTCGTCTTGATATTAATCCCTTTTCGCTTCATGAAGAGTTTGATATGACGAATAACGTGAACATCTTCTGTCGCTAAAATGTCAGGTAGAAGTTCTAGCACAGTGACGTTGCAACCGAGGGCGTTAAAAATAGACGCAAATTCGCAGCCAGAAACGCCACCTCCAACAATAATCAGGCTTTTAGGAAGCACCGTAAGGTTAAGAATCCCCGTTGTCGTCAAAACGTGGGTTTCATCAATCTCAAAAATAGGAGGCGCAGCGGGCTCAGAGCCGGTAGCGATAATAACACTTTTTGCATGTACCTGCTCAGTTGTGCCGTCCGGTTTACTAACAGCAATCGTGTTTTTATCGATGAGTCTTGCCGTGCCGTTAACCGTGTTAACCCCATTACCTTTCAGTAATTGCGCGATACCACCCGTTAACCGCTGAACGACAGCGTTTTTGTGTACTAATACTTGCGCGTAATCAATCGCGGATTCCTTAATCTGTAGCCCTAAGGCTGACGCATCCTGAACGTGTGTGGCAAGTGTCGCTACCGAAAACAGGGTTTTGGTAGGAATACATCCACGATTGAGACACGTGCCGCCCCATGCCCCTTTTTCTATGAGGCAAACGGTGCCGCCCATCTGCGACGCTTTGATGGCAGCCACGTAACCGCCTGGCCCCCCACCAATAATTCCAATATCGTAACTAGACATAAATGCTCCTGTCTCTGGTGAAATTCCATGCAGTGCATCCTACACCAAAACGTCTCAAATTGCAAGTCTACACACAAGAGACATAATTGGGAAATTAACACGAAGCGACGACATAAGCATATTACGCTGAGCTAATACCACTCTCACTGCAAACGCCGCTCCGTGCCGACGCTGCGATTTCGCAATTGTATGAATAGAGCCAGTAACGGTTGCCCGCTGCCAGCCCAATTTCACGACATCCCAAATTTCACGTTTTTGGAATTCATTATTAATAATAAAGTCATCGACTTTTATCATCTCCGGACTTATCAGTTTCGGCTCAAGCGCTGATGCAGAACGTACGTTAATCTTACTTCTCACAGTTGTTGAGAAATTCATTAAAGACTCCTTGATGAGTGGTTTGCTTCACAACAAACGCTTGAATGCTTATCTGGTAAAAAGTATTTATATGTGTATAGGTATACTTTATCAAAAAAGCGTGTTTATCAACTGAAAAATTTGAAAACCCCGATTTATCCCGCAATCCATGGCATAATATAGGAACAACGAACCTACATTTGACAAGAAAGAGGGGGAGTGCTATACTCTTTTATGAACTAGAGTTCATTTTATTTTCGACGGTTCCTGAATTTTCGGAGCAAGTCGTGAGCTGGAACTCACTCATACCGGAATGCCTTGCGATTTCGTGCACGTTTTTAAGGGAGAGCTAAATAGCCCGATTATAAACAGTCTGAAATTGGGAGAAACAGCGTGTTTAATGAATATAGAACTAACCGTTTTGGGCCGGGACGTTCGGCCATTATCTGTCAACACGGGGCAGTTGCCACCAGTCAACCGCTTGCTGCCCAAAGCGGTTTACAGATTCTGCGTGCTGGTGGTAATGCGATTGATGCGGCAGTCGCGACAGCTGCAGTGCTTAACGTTGTCGAGCCGATGTCGACAGGTATCGGCGGTGATGCTTTTATGCTGTTCTATCAGCCAAAAGAAGGAAGGATTCGTGGGTTAAACGCAAGCGGGAGAGCACCGTACGCTGCAGAACGGGAATTCTTTGTCAAACAAGGGCTCACTAGTATCCCTTCTGTGGGAAGCTTGTACCCCGTCACTGTCCCGGGCACGGTTGACGGCTGGGCAACGTTGCTTGATGCGGCCGGAACGATGTCCTTAGCAGAAGTGCTTCAGCCGGCAGTTGAGTACGCTGAAAACGGGTTTCCTGTCAGTCCACAGATTGCGATGGCGTGGCAAGCAAGTGCGGGGATGTTAGCCCAACATCCGGATAGTGAGAGAACTTACCTTAATAACGGTAATGCCCCTGCGCCGGGCGAAATTTTTCGTCAACCGAACCTCGCACGCACGTTTCGTCTGATAGCGGAAGGGGGAACGAATGCATTCTATCATGGCGAAATTGCGGAAAACATCGTCAAATTTTCCGACGAAAACGGTGGACTGTTCACGATGCAGGATTTCCAAGAACATCGTTCAGATTGGGTGGAACCGATTTCCACAAATTACCGGGGTTACGACATTTACGAAATACCGCCGAACGGACAAGGTATCGCTGCGCTACTCGCGCTTAATATCGTTGAAGGGTTTGATATTCGCGCAATGGGGCATAACAGCCCTGAACATATCCACCACGCAATTGAGGCGATGAAATTCGGATTTGCCGCTCTGTATCAATACGTGACAGATCCAACGTTTGTTAACGTACCCGTCGCAGGGCTCCTCTCTGAGGCGTACACCCAAAATCAGCAGATGCGCATTTCACCAGAACGGGCAAATAGTGAACCGAGTGCCGGCACCCCCTTGATGGGCAGTGATACTGTCTACCTTTCCGTCGTCGATACTGAACGCAATGTCGTCTCGTTTATTAACAGCCTCTTTGCGGGATTCGGTTCAGGGTTGGTTGCGGGTGAGACTGGCATCATGTTGCAAAATCGAGGGGCAGGATTTTCGCTCAATCCCCAGCATGTGAACTGCATCGCACCATATAAACGGACGCTACACACGATTATCCCCGGCATGATTGCCCAAAATGGAATTCCGTTAGTCACGTTTGGGGTGATGGGTGGACAAATGCAGCCACAAGGACATTTACAGTTGGTATCCAATCTGGTTGACTTTAACATGGACGTTCAATCTGCGTTGGATGCACCCCGCTTTCGGGTACTTGACGGGGAACGGATTATGCTTGAAACCGGCATTCCGATGAACGCACAAACGACGTTGGCCCAAAAAGGGCATCACATTGTGCCAGGCAGTACTTTTTTTGGCGGCGGGCAGGCAATTTTTGTTCATCCGGAATACAATACCCTTATCGCCGGCTCTGACCCGAGACGAGACGGTTGCGCTATCGGATATTAAAGAACATTGAAATTTTCTTGACTTTCAGACTAAATTAAGATATCATGTTTACTAAAGTGTCATAAGTGCTCTTGCCCAATTTACACGTGCAAAAGGGCCCCCAACATGCAAACGCGATAAACGAAGAAAATGTGGACATAAGTGTACGAAGTCCTAAGCATAATGGACAAAATGTTTCTAATGAGATAGGCATAGGAAGTTTCGCACAAGAACGATTTTATCGCTTTAACAGACGAAAAAATTGAAGAAAGGATGGAGAGTCAGTTTACAGATGTATAACGATTTAAAGGAAAAAGATGCTTGCGGTATTGGATTCGTTGCAAACCAATCAGGAAATCGCATCCACGAAATTATTAAGATGGCACTACAAGCGGTGACAAATTTAACACATCGTGGCGCGGTAGCAGCGGATGCCAAAACCGGTGACGGTGCGGGAATCCTAACCCAAATTCCGGAGAAACTCTTCCGTAAAGAACTTGAAAAACTCGGCGTACACCTTGGGTCCATCAACAAATTTGGTGTCGGCATGATTTTTCTACCGAGACACGACAGGACTGCACACGCACACGGACGATTGCTGATTGAAAAAACATTACAAAAATACAGTATTCCCCTCCTCGGATGGCGGCCAGTTCCTATAAATTTTAAAGCGATTGGCGAAAAAGCCTTGGCAACCTTGCCCGATATTCAACAGGTATTGGTAGGAAAGCCCGCACATCTTACCGACAACGCATTCGAACAGGAACTTTATCTTATCTGCAAGGAATTAGAACATCACATCACTGAAGCGGGATTAGAGGCGTTTCACGTCGCATCTTTTTCTCATCGTACGATTGTCTACAAAGGCTTACTGGTAGCCCCGCAACTGGCATCCTTCTATCCGGATTTACAAAACACCGATTTTGAGGCAGCTTTAGCCGTTTTCCATCAGCGTTATAGTACAAATACTTCATCAACTTGGAAGCTCGCCCAGCCGTTCCGAATGCTCGCACATAACGGCGAAATTAATACCTTGATGGGAAACCGAAATTGGATGAAAGCACGAGAAGCAGATTTAGGTTCCCCCATCTGGAAAGAACGTATACAGAAATTGGTACCTATCATCAATCCACATGGTAGTGATTCCATGAGCTTGGATAATGTGTTAGAATTCTTACGGCACTCCGGGAGAAACATCCTTCATTCTATGATGTGCCTAATTCCTGAAGCTTATGAACAGATTCCCGATATGCCTGAGACGTTGAAAGCGTGTTATGAATACCTCTCTTGTGTCAGCGAACCGTGGGACGGGCCCGCGGCTGTCGCTTTCACAGACGGCGTTGTTGTCGGTGCCAGTTTGGATAGAAACGGGTTACGGCCCGCGCGGTATAAGGTAACCGACGATGGAATAGTCGTGATGGGTTCTGAAGTCGGCATTATTGAACTTGATGATAGCCGCGTCGTCAAGAAGGGACGTTTAGGACCCGGACAGATGATTGCTGTTAATACGGCTAACGGCGAATTGTTAACAGATACAAAAATCAAAGAGCGCATTGCCCAGCAAAAACCCTACACAGAGTGGGTTCGGAAAGGTATCATACCCCTGAAAACGTTGCTCAATCCGGGAGAATCTGACATCACATCGACAGCCCCCACCTCACAGCCAGAAAACGCCGTGGAACAGTTAGCACTATCACAAATAACGTTTGGCTACACCACTGAGGATGTGGAGCGGTTCATTAAGCCGATGATAGCCCTAAAGAAAGAGGCAGTCGGTTCGATGGGGGATGATACCCCGCCCGCCGTGATTTCGCGGTATCCCAGGATGCTCTACAGTTATTTTAAGCAACGTTTCGCCCAGGTAACGAATCCTGCCATTGATTCACTCCGAGAACGTTTGGTGATGTCGCTGACAACCTATCTTGGACAACGAAGCAGTCTGCTCACAGAAACAGCAGAACATTCCCGCTTAATTCGTATCACTTCACCCGTATTGGAAAACGAGGAATTACACGCGTTACAGGTGCAAAAATTACCTGAATTTCAGGTAGCGACATTACCTATCCATTTCCCAGTGGACTCTGGCATCCAAGGGCTGGATACCGCGTTAGAACAACTTTGCGAACGGGCTTCAACGGAAATTAGCTCAGGGAAGGTTCTTCTCATTCTGAGCGATAAAGCGGTTAACGCCGGGCATGCGCCAATTCCAATGGCACTCGCCGTGGGGGCTGTACACCATCACCTTATTCGCGAAGGTAAACGGATGCAAGCCAGCTTGATAGCTGAAGCGGGAGACGTGCGGGAAGAACACCATTACGCCGTCCTCCTCGGTTATGGGGCAGATGCAATCAATCCATATCTGGCATTTACTACGATTGCACAACTCGCTGCAAGCGACGAACTTGAGGGGCTCACAGTGAGTGAGGCGGTTGAAAATTATAAGTCAGCCATCGAAAAAGGGATTCTGAAAATTATGGCGAAAATGGGCATCTCGACTGTGTCAAGTTATCGCGGTGCACAAGTTTTTGAGGCAATCGGCATCCATCCGGAGGTGATTGATAGGTGTTTTACCGGTACCCCCTCGCGCTTAAGCGGTATCAACTTTGAGCATATCGCTGCGGAAACCCTGCATTTTCACACGAAAGCCTTCTCTGGAACTGATAGAAGTCACTCACTTGAAGAAGCCGGTCATTTTCGCTTCCGTCGAAACGGCGAATTCCATGCGTATAATCCAACGGTATTTAAATCACTCCACCGCTTTGTCAAAAATGGAAAATCGGAAGATTATGAGAAATATGTTGCGGCCGTTGAAGAGGGCGAACCGTCTAGCTTACGCGAACTCCTCGATTTTAAGCCGGGTACTGCTATCCCAATTGAAGAGGTAGAACCCGCGGAGCAGATTGTTCAGCGTTTTACCACGGGTAGCATGTCTTTTGGTGCGTTAAGCCGGGAAACGCACGAAACCTTCGCAATCGCGATGAATCGCCTCGGCGCGAAATCCGGAAGTGGCGAAGGCGGTGAAGACAGTGAACGTTACAAGGTTAGGCCCAATGGTGACATTGCCTCTAGCGCCTTAAAACAGGTTGCTTCTGGACGTTTTGGTGTGACACCGGCGTACCTCGTATCAGCGAAAGAATTAGAAATCAAGATGGCGCAAGGCTCAAAACCCGGAGAAGGTGGCCAGATTCCAGGGCATAAAGTCACAGAAGAAATTGCCGCTGTCCGACACTCAGTTCCGGGGGTACCGTTGATTTCCCCGCCGCCACACCACGACATCTATTCAATCGAGGACTTGGCACAGCTCATCTATGACCTGAAGCAGGCAAACCCGGATGCAAAAGTCGCTGTAAAACTGGTATCAGGGTTTTTAATTGGAACGATTGCATCAGGGGTAGCGAAGGGCTACGCAGATGTGATTCAAATTAGCGGAAATGAAGGGGGTACCGGGGCCTCACCACTCAGTTCAATCAAAAATGCTGGAACACCGTGGGAGCTCGGGCTGGCAGAAACACAACGAGCGCTCGTGGCAAATGAATTACGTGCCCGCGTCATCCTGCGTGTTGATGGTGGACTCCGTTCTGGGCGAGATATTGTCATGGCGGCGATGTTGGGTGCCGAAGAATACGGATTTGGCACTATCGCTATGGTAGCTGCCGGCTGCATTATGGCACGTCAATGTCACCTCAATACATGCCCGGTAGGCATCACAACGCAAGATTTGGCACTTCGCGCGAGGTACCCCGGAACTCCGGAGATGGTTATCAATTTCATGCTCGGCGTGGCAAACGAAATCAGAGAGATTTTGGCTAATCTCGGGTACAGGGCTCTGAACGATGTTATCGGCAGACCGGAATTGCTTGAACGCAAAGATTTGTCCGATTATCCAAAAGCCGCTATGCTTGATTTGAGCGAAATTTTAACGCCCGCAGAGCAAACAGGAAAACAACCACGTTATCACATGCAGCCACGCAATGAACGGAAAGATACCCCGCTTGATGACAAAATTTTGAAGGATGCGCAAAGCGCAATTCAACACAAAGAAACGATTCAGTTGTCATACCCAATTCGTAATATTCACCGGACAGTTGGGGCGAAGTTATCCGGAAACATCGCTAACCGTTATGGAGACGAAGGACTCCCTGACGCAACAATTCGGTGCAGTTTTTATGGTAGTGCTGGCCAAAGTTTTGGTGCGTTCTGTATCCGCGGTGTGAACCTCATGCTCATAGGCGAAGCCAATGACTATGTCGGAAAGGGAATGGCGGGTGGTGAAATTGTCATCAAACCCGCTGCAGTGGCCAAATTCCAGAGCCAGGAGAATACTATCATTGGTAACACCGTCCTTTACGGCGCAACAGGTGGCGAATTGTATGCAGCCGGACAGGCAGGTGAGCGATTCGGCGTCAGAAATAGTGGAGCCACTGCGATAATAGAAGGGGTGGGGGACCACGCTTGCGAGTATATGACAGCCGGAACTGTCGTGATTCTTGGAGAAACGGGGCGCAACTTTGGCGCCGGGATGACAGGCGGTAACGCATACGTCCTTGACGAAAGCGGAAAATTTCAAACGAAATGCAACCCGGAATTGATTAAGTTAGACGATGTCACCGCAAAAGAGGATATCGATACCCTCGCGCTACTCATTCGGAAACACGCCGAATTAACCGGCAGCCGCCGCGCAAAACACATTCGTGATAATTGGGAGGCTTTTCTCCCAAAGTTTCGCAAGGTTGTTGTACCACCACCACCACCAAGCCCCGTACCGGAGCGACAAAAAAGAAAAAATACGCGGCGAAAAAAGCCGAAACGGTGATAGCGTCGCGTATATTGGATAGAGACGTGGGATAAAAAAGGAGAGAGTATGTGCGAGACAGAAGGGCTCGTACTCTAAAAGGTTACGCGTTTTCAGACACCCGCCGGCATAAATGTGCCCAAAAAAAGAGGCTGCCGAGGCAGCCTCTCTCTGATGATTTCTGCAATTCAGTCTGTTTCCGACACCGCGAAAGCGACTTCTAGCCCTTCCACCTTACTGGAGCCCTGTTTCGCGCGTTCAACCACATCAATCACCCTACCGTGTTTCGCACGCTTATCCGCCTTGATAATCAACGTGCTAATCCGATTCTCATGAGCAGATATGAAAATCCCCATTTCATCTAACGTCCGCATCTCTTGATCGTCAATCGAGATACGGCCATCACCGCTAATGAAAAGATTGTACTTCTTTCGGGTAAATTCATGTTGCGTTATGGAATCGGGGAGCGTAACAGTGAAAGGCGGAGGGACCCGCATAATAGCAGACACCATGAAGAAAATTAACAGCAAGAATACACAATCAATCATCGGTGCCATCGGAATATCTTCATCTTCGCCCTTACTCCGTCTTCGCGAAATGTTCAAAGCCATTTGAACTCTCCTTTCCTATAAACGTTACTACCGCCAAACCGATTAAATCAGTTTCTGGCGACAATAGAAAATCCAATTTTATCAATACCCGCCTGCTTAGCCCTATCCATCACCTGTACAATTTGCTCATGAAACACGTCACGCTCGGATTGGATAATTAGCATGCCCTTTATATCCTCCGGCGCATTGGAAAATCGCTGATACATGTCCTCAATCTGAATGACCTCATCATTGAGTACCATGGTACCCCGAGTCTGACCGGGTTCCGGATTCGCAATTCGGACAGTCAGGCCCTTCGGTTTATCCGGAGAGGGTTTACCCGGTGGTGGGAGTTGCACCCGGAGTCCTGGAATAGGTGAGAAGGTCGTTGAAACCATGAAGAAAATCAGGAGCAGAAACACACAGTCAATCATCGGCGCCATACTGAGCGTTGGTGCCTTGCTTTCCTTAATTTTATTCGCAAGCATGTTCAATTTGCCTTCAGCAAGTTGTTGCATTTCAAAATCTCCGTTCGTCTAAGGGATGGGCGAGTGCAAACCACTCACCCATTCCAAGATTAAGCATTACCCGATTCACCCACAACCAGCTGGTTAACAATCTCTGTGGAAACCTGGGAAATCTCAACCATGTGCCTGTTAACCCAACTATCGAAAAGTTGGAAGAAAATCAAGCAGGGTATAGCAACTGTCAAACCGCCAGCAGTAGTAAGAAGTGCCTGTGAGATACCGCCTGCTAGCTGCTGCGGGTCCCCGGTACCTTCGAGCGCAATCGTTGTAAACGCATTAATCATACCTGTTACTGTCCCAAGTAGCCCAAACAGCGGCGACACCACCGCAACCGTCCCAAGGACAGGGAGGTTTCGTTCTAATTCCGGAATTTCAAGTAGACTCGCTTCTTCAATCGCCTCTTGAATTTCCTCTTTGGTAATGTCCTGTTCTTCAATTTGCGCCTGACTATATCGCAGCAGCCCAGCTTTCAGAACGTTCGCGAGCGGGCCTCCCGCCTCTTCACAAATTGAAACGGCTTCCATAATATTCTCTTTACGTAGAGAATCAGCGATATTTGCAATGAACTGCTCCGTGCCAATACGAGAACGGCTCCGGACGAACGTGAAAAGCCTTTCGATAATGAAAGTTAATGCTATGACGGAACAAAAGGCCAAGGGCCAGAAGACGAAACCAAACTTCTGGAAGAAACTGACAATAGTGTCTTTCTTAGTCATCTTAAGCGGCAAATGGTGGTCGCCACCACTCATGACGGTTAGCGGTTTACCTTCCCGATCTCTGTAACCATCTTTATAGATACTAACCGAGTAGCGGCCAGCGGCAACACCGGAACTTTCAAATGTCCCAGTATCGTCTGTCATCGCTTCATATTCACCGGATTGGCTTTTGATTACGACACGAACATCAGCAATAGGAGCTTGGGCAGTTGTTGTATCAACAATCAGACCGCGGACAGTACCAGTACCAGCGGAAAGTTCATCTTGTGCAAGGACGACATCAGTGGACATTCCGATACAAGCAACTAACATTAAAATTAAACTTAAACGGGTCATTCGGGCTGTTTCCTCCTTTAAGGAACTTGTTAGAAGGTTATTAAAGCGGACAAGCATGCCCTTTGTATTCCTAACAAGTTTCATATCTATCAACACCTGAGATGTTGAGAAATTATGCATTTTTTTTCAGGGTTGATTCCTCAAGTTCTCCCACGCCGTTGTAGGAGAAAAAATCGGGCTGGATACTGTTATCAAGACAAATCCAACCATCTCAAATTAAATTTAAAAACCGAACATATTTCCTAATCTCTGAAAAAAAGAGCGTTTTTGGTGCATCTTGCGTGGTAAAAAGTGGTCGCCACCACCCACGACGGTTAGCGGTTTAATTCCCGGAGCCCTGTAACCATCTTTATAGATACCAACCAAGTAGCGGCCAGCAGCAACACCGGAACTTTCAAATGTCCCAGTATCGTCTGTCATCGCTTCATATTCTTCACTGTCTGAGTTGATGATTATGACACGAACACCAGCAATAGGGTTTTGGGCAGTAGACGTATCAAGAACCTATCCATGGACAGTGCCTCCCGGAATCGAGGCAGGCTTACGGGTTCTCTGGGATTTTCGCCATTGCGACGTATCGAACACCTACATCGTTAAAAAGTTACGCGTTTTATTTAAAAGTCAGATAGCTGAACACGAAGAGATTCGTGTCCAGCTAACCACAAACAATCTAGAACCCCATCATGGCTCGAACGAATGTTGTATTACTCGTTGTGTCTTCAAGAAGGATAGTGGTTCGTCTATAACCTGCGAGAACAACAATGTTAAAACCGAGCCATTCACCACGGTTAATGGCTTGGACTTCAAAGATTCGGGTCCGCAGGTCTGGACGGTAGAGAACTGGGACATCTTCATCTTCAGGGAAGTTTGTCAGGTACTCTCTAAAGTTCTTATCCCGGTTGGTAAACTTTCGGTACTGGAATCCGCCAAGAATGTTCATTCTTTGTGAGAACTGGTAATCTAGACGTACGCCGAGCACATCCTCCCGGCTTCGCCGGTTGAATCTGAGGTACCCGAGAGGTTCTTCGTCAGTAGGAACGAACAAACGTGGATCGAGTACTTCGGGAATTTCTTCTGCTCCCCGGTCAAATGCCCGGTCCCAGATATACTTAACCATAGGTGTCAATGTCAAATCCTCACCGATTTTGTCAACAAACGGCAAATCGCCGAGCGGAATTTCGTACCTGGCTTTGAGAATTGTCTGCTGGTTGCGAATATCGCGTTCTGCGTAGCGCCGTTTCTTCCAGTTGTCGGTGAGATAGAGTAATGAATCTTCCGGCTCAAATGGGTTAATTCCGTGGTCAGGATAGAAGGGGTATTCGCGTTTTTCCCCGGAGGCTCGAACCTGCTCATCAGGTACGATAAAGTCGACGCGTTGATCGGCATTAAGCGGATCTCCTTCCTCTCCGGACCCCTCAATATCCAAGAAAATTGCGCTTTCCTCATCTTGTTCATATTGATGCTGCAAGACAACGAGGAATTTGGCTTCAAGTGTTAAGTTTGGAATAGCGGTGTAGAGGAATTGAAGGGTTGTCGTATTTACCCGCGCGTTGTACAAGTCAAGTTCGTCAGAAATTTGAACGGGTTCCAATTCACCCACCCGTAGCGTAATGGTGTAATCCGGAATATCGTCGCGCACTCGAACGAATCGGTTCTGGAATAGGACTGTCCCAAAATCAGGGATGTCACGTTGGTAAGTAACGTGTAAGTACTTTGAATCATTCTGCCTTCGGCTGGAGACTTCATCTTCGTTAAGCCATCCGGCTTTGAGTGAAAGGTTATCAAGTAGGTCGTATTCTGCGAAGACATGGTAGCCTGCGCGGTCCACCCCATACTCATATTGTGGCTCAAAATCATCTTCAAGTGAATCAATTGTGCCGTTATTGTTCAAATCAACCAAGTCGGTAAACACTGGCGGATCTGCGTCAAAGATGAGGAAATCTTCTTGGAAGTCCAAAACCCCATTCTGATCCCTATCATCTGCACGAGGGAGGACGCCATCGAAGTCAATGTCATCGGGCCAGTCATCGTCATCATCATCATCTTCAATGAGGGCGTAATTGGTTTCATCCCACGGATCTTCTTCTGATTGGGATTCAGGCGTTCGTTCCAGCGAGTATGTCTGATCTCTGTCGGTATTTGAACCGAAATTGAGATAAGTAGTCGTGTACCCTGGATCGATATGGTACCATACCCCTTCAAGGTAGAGTTTCCCAAAGCGCGATTTTAGCTGTACAAACCAGGCGGTTTCTCTGCCGAGTTCCCCATCACCATCTTCATCGCTACCGTCGCCACCTAACCTTGCTTCAAACCGTTCACCTTCGGTTTCCGAATAGGTGGGTATACCGTTCCGGTCCAAAGGCAGTCCCGTCGCGGGGTCCGTGGAGATACCGGTCTCTTCTTCACCATCTTCACTAACGATAACCGATTTGAGACGGCTAAATCCGACTTTTTCTTTAGGGATAGTCGGGTACTGCTTATATTTTCCGTTAATAGAGTAATGCGCCCGGACAAACACATTGCCAACAGTTCCTTCCAAGTCAAGTCCGTAGAGAAGCGCGGCGCGCGCGGCCCCGTACTGATAACGAACCTTGCGAGGTTTACCTTCGCCTTCCCATTCACTCGGATTATCAAGAAGCGTGTCACGATTACTGGTATAATCAGAAGATTGCCCATAGTTACCCGGTGCTTGAATTACATCACGGTACGGCATTTCAATGTGGCCATCTTCAGTTTTAATCCATTCTTCGACAAGTGGATCTGCCCCTTCAGCGGCTTTGTTCGCATCACTGAAACCAACAACAGCGATGTTGTAATCGCCCGCGACTACGATATCAAAAACAACAGATTTAACAGTGCGGGGTTCTATATCGTGTTCAGCAAAAACGAGGTCATATTTCATTTTGTTGAAGCCGTTGACAATTTTCCAGTTTCCATCAACCGAATCGCGAATCTCAGATGGTAGTCCCCCGACATCAAGCGGCGTGACCTCGTCACCAAAGACTTTAATTTCTTGTGTTTGTTCAGGCTGAGTTGCGGGTGTAACGCCTTCTTCAATCTCCTCTAGTGTGAGCTCCTCCACCGCTTGCGTAACCACGGTAACGGACATACTTTTAAAGGCGGCGCCAACACCACCTTGTAGTGAATCTCCATGCACCTCCATATCAACACCTGGGACTTTCGTGACCAAATCGACGTGATTATCTTCCGGGGAATCGTCGCGGAACACAACGGAAATCACCTCAGGTGGGGTATTAGCAACAGTTCCCATGAGTGGATTCTCAACACGTTCGGGGTGTTCTTTGTGGAGGTTCACATAAGTAAAACCAACGCGGAAGACGTCGCCCAACAGCCCTTGCGCCCGGAAGCCGACCAGGCGGGCGTTTTCAATATGCCGCACGCCAGCATCTTCGTTCAAACCGTTTCGCCTACCGAGGGTTGGCGCCAAGTTCGCTGCAGCATCAGTTAATCTAGCAGGGTTAGAAATACGCGAGTTAATTAACGTAAATAAGTGACGCTCCTGTGAAAAAGAGATGTCCCAACGGAATCCATCAAACTCTGTTTTATACAGAATATAACGGTTCGGGAACAACGTTGCGGGCTTAAAGCGCATATCATCGCCGATAGCAAACTCTGTGTATCTGCCGCGGTAACTATCTTCTGTCAACACAGTCCTGTCCAGCTGCGCGGAAAATCTTTCACTATCCAGCTGCCCAGTCCAACCCACAATCAATTCACCATTCTGGTCAAACTCTTTTTGCTCGCGATAGTTATAAACTTCGTTACCTTCAAGCAGCTCCTTTCCGAACAGATCATAGAAGAATTGCGGTTCCTCTTCTAATTGGAACCGGGCAGAAAACTTAGAGCTCCCTTCAATTGTCGGTAAGAGTGGTTCTTGCGGACCCAGGCTTTGTGCACCACAACCGTAGAGCACAAAACTACTCAAAACACAGGCCACGGCAAGCAAAACATTAATTAATTGTCTTAGCTCATTCATTACTTTATTTTTCCTCCTTGAGAATAATTGAGTCGGATATATGGCTTGCAAGCGGGAATCTAATAATCCCGAGCGTCGCTTCAAACACAATCGCTCCGACTCCGGCAAAAACCTTAAAAAAAATGGACAAAAACCACTATTATATTATGTAAACGGAAAGCGTTAAAGTTTCGTTGTTAAAAACAACATTCGGATATGCTCGTTTCTGTTTATGAACCATTATATCCCAGATAGCGAAAGATCTCAAGTACCGTACAAGCACAGATAGTGGATTCGTTACCAATAAATTAAGGGTTCGTTTTGAGAAAAATCCAACATCAAAATTGATAGAATTTCTACAAAACTATTCTTAGCGTTTAAATATAGCACGGATACAGTTTTCTGTCAACTTTTTTATAAAAATCCGAGCTATTTGTGAAATTAATGCTGGGCATAATACCACAAATGCAGCATATTCCAAACTTAAGCTCTGTTTTTTTAAAGAGGACTACCTGCGCAAATTCAAAAAATCCACAAATTCTATCGCCATTAACAGGTATCTCTTTCCATACTGCACAGCCCATACAGCTAACTAAAATTGAATACATTATATATTATACTATATTTTGGCAAAAATTGTAATTTTTTTATCTTCTCAAGAATAAATTGGTAACACAATTGAACTTCCCTGTTTTGCTGGCACTTGGGATAACATGCAGGTGGGTATACTTGGGAAGCGCGTTTTTCCTTTGGCTGCTAATTTTCCTAAAAGTGAGCTGCCTGAATGCACAATGCATAATCTATGGCGGGACACGAAGGGTGCGGATGGGAATAGAGCTGTGGCATTCAACCTATTCTGCCGATATAGCATTCAGTGGATGCCGTTCTGCCGTGCTTTTTTCGAAGTTTGGATTCACTATCTTGGAAAATAGAAGGGACTTGAAAACTCAGGAGGGAATAAGCATAAAGTCCTTAGTAACATTGAGGCACTAGTTGATAACTAATCTTCATTTAGGTTCTTAGATGTTCGGTTAACATACTCAATGCCCAACGCAATAGTAACGCCTAAAGTCAAGCCTACCAGAACGGCAATAATAACGATGAATTTGAGCTGTGGCGTCACAGGTATTTTTCTTGGAACCGCCCGGTCAATAATCTCAATTCCCCCGCGACGATTCTGAGATGTTGTCATCGTCGATTCTGCACTTAAAATTTCTGCTTCCAGCGAACGTTTAGCGATTTCTTCGCTCAGAGCATTGATTTTATCAATACCTGCCCTCAATTGCGCAAGAACAGATTGATTTTCAGGAATTTTGTCTATCAACTGTCTTAATTCAGTATCAAGATGATAGAGCTGCTGCTTAATCCGTTCATGAGCGTTTTCATAGCGAAAACGCAGCGGAATTAACTCCGATAGCCGATTTTGGATATAGGTATAATAGGGAGAAATACCAGAAGTAGCAGTGATGGCAGTTTGCGGCGTCTGTTCTTTTCTTTTCTTAATGTTTTCAATTTGCGCGTCAATTCCTTTCAATTCTGATGAATCCTTACCAACTTTTTCTTCATCAGCAACACGTTGTCCCTCTAAGTCAAATAATTTTTCCTGTTGAAAAAGCCATACGGGGTTGTAAGCTGCCGTCTCAGACAGTTGTACCTGTTCAGGTAGCATCTGCAAACGTTCTTTTAAATACCCAATGTGGGAACGTGTTGCGTAAAGGTTCTCCTGCGCTGCTTCAAGCCGTTCTTGCAAGTTTGAATGCTGCTCCAGCAAATTGGTGAACTTGGGTACCCATATCTCTGGACTTCCATTTTCGCGCACAAATTGGCGAACAGTCTCCAAATGTTTCTGAAGTTCAGCCGCAATTTCTTGTCGTTTTTCGTCTAGAAACTGTTTACGTCTTACGAGTTTTGTTTTTTCATCTTCACTCCGCAGTGTCTGCATATCTTCTGCAAGCCGATTAACAAAGAGTGACGCGTTCCGCTCTCCCCCCTCTTCTTCTGTTAATTCAATAACTAACTTAATATAATTGGAATCCGGCTCTGTCTGTACCTTTAGCTTTTGTTTGAGCAAGCCGATTGATGGAAGCAGAGACACGGCGTCAACGTTTCCATCTTCTTCAAGATTTTCAATGGCGGCTGTCAACATGGATTCTGTGGAAAATCGGGTACCAATTGTGTCCAATTCGCGTGGACTACTACCGCCGGACAAAACGGTTTGAAATAGATTTGTTGATGAGAAAGAAGGGGTAGAAGCCGGTTGGACGAGCAACATTAAGGTGGAAGCAGCATACGTTTTAGGCAAACGGAGAGAAATAATAAGAGCAGTTCCTAAGATGAGCAAAACGCTGAAGCAGATGGTAAAGTCATGTTTTTGGATGAGTTGCAGATAGTCGCGGAAGGACTCTTCCCGTTGTACCATATGGATAAAAATCTCTGCCCCTTGCATTGAAACTAAAATTTATCTGATAAACTGGGCTTTTGGCCGCACTCAATCACCTTTGCCCACAATGGTCCTTGTTATAGAAACTGAACGGTGCGGAGGGCGCCCTTATAACAATAACGGTTTATCAAAACGCCCGCATTTAAACGGGTTCTACAAGTTATTAGCGATGCGAATCTCTTCGTCACTAAAGGCTTCGTCATGCCACTCGACAATACGCCACTGCTCGTTTCTTTTCTCAAAGATAAACAGATTATCGCCCTCGGCATACACACCGGAATAGCCGCCCTCAAGCGTTTCACCATCTGCAACAAACAACTGGATGCGGTAGTGATTCCTCACCTCAGCCTGATTGCCTTCTTTATTAATTGTTATTTCGGGAGGAAGCGAAAGTTCAATTTCAATATCCTGGAACCGTGAGAACACTCGGATTGCCGCATCGCGTTCATCTCGAATATCATCAAACTCGACATCATCGGTTTTATCACCATCTGTGCCCATATCAGACACGTAAAGGAACCCTGTTTCCCAGAAGGCATTCATGTAGGTATCAACATCTTCTAATTCATAGCCTTCGCGCCATTGCTTTAGAACCTGATTAATTTCAAGCATTTCTTCAGGGGGCACTTGATTAACCTTATCAGCATCGCCGCACCCTACAAAACAGATAATCAAAATCAATACACTACTGATTTTAGCAAAATTCCGGAACATAGCTATATTGCCTCACTCTTAAAAAGTTTTAACGACGCCCAAATAGAGGTGTGAAGGCGTCGCATCGATTTGTATCCCTAATTTATTTTCGATTTGCTGTACATCTTGTTGAATCGAGCGGATTTGGGTAGTCGCGTTGTAAAAATTTGCGCTCACGTAAGAATCGATAATGCTATACATCCAAATCCCGACACCTGCGTAGAGAAAAAACATCCTTAGTTTGTATCTTTGATTCGCGTACTCGTAACTCTCCAAAATCTTTGCTTCATCGATTTCCCTTTCACGTTCAAATTCTGCACTAGCAATTGTAGCATAAGCGTTATAGCGATTCTTAAAGGAGATTTGTGCTAACACGGCGCCGGCCACTGAACCGGCAATACCGGCCGTAATCACCCCTCCGCGTACATAACTTCGACTGTAAAACTGGCCCCACCCTGGAAATATGCCCGAACGAATCATAGCACCGACGGAGGAAACCCGTTCTTCTACTTTTTTCACGTTTTGCGCTTCTTCAGCAACAGCGCAGGGGACGGTTAGAAAAACTAACAAAATAATGAGCAAAAACTGTATTGTCATAGCGAATTAAGTTCTGAAAGTTAGACTTTACACAAAAAGTTGCATAAAGCCTAACTTTCCATTTGTTAGCGTCTCCGCTTTGTTCGTTGCGTCGTCCGGCGCCGATTATCATCGTCATCTTTACTGCTACTAGTCCTGGAGCGCGATGAGCTTGATGTTGCTGGCCGAGTGCGCGATGTTGAGGATGTCGAGCGTGCTGCTCTCGTCTTAGTGCGTGACGTACTAGATGTTGCGGGACTAACCGCTCTCGTTTTGGTACGCGATGTCCTAGAAGGTGAAGCACCAATCCTCGAACTTGTCCGCGTTGATGAACGCACCGTTGAACTACGTTGTTTGCTAGTTGAACTACGTTGTTTGCTAGTTGAGTACCTAGCTCTATTAGATACACCGGAACGACTTGACGACGACGTTGAATTTCTATAAAGCGGCCGCGTCCGCTGTGTCTTTACAGTGCTTCTATATCTATTGGCGTCAAAGGTTGAAGTTGCCGGATATCGTCGCTGTTTTTTCAAGTTTCTAGCAGCGGTGTAACTTCTTTGCCGCACTTGGCTACGCTGCACGGAGGCCGCAGACGCATTGACTCGCCGTTTTTGTGCAATAACAGAACCCCGTGTGGCTCGGTTCGTTGTTGCTGGTGTCTGCCTCCGGTGATTTTCAAGCACAGTTCGTATATTCGCCCGTGCTGTTGTCCGTGTCGCGCCGGTGCTAGCAGCTAATCGGCTCCGGCTATATTGCTTCCGCGTCGTTTCATGCTGTTTACTCCACCGATTCAGCTGTGTTCGCCGTTGATACACCTTAGGTGTTCCGCGATAGCTTCGATAATACGGGGAATAGCACCGGTAATAAGCACTCGGATAGTAGCCCCGATAACGGCCAAGGTATGCCCCATAATACGTCCTAATCGTCAGATAGGGATGGGCATAGGTTGGATAACTCCACCGCAAGTAGTAATCGTAGTCTGTCGCGTAATAGATGGGACCGTCGTAAAAGTAGAGATAGGTGTATCGGTGCCAGGGACGCCACCGGTATACAGGACTATAACGTTGAATCACCTGAATCTTCGGCTGTCTATGGTACGTTGAAACCTCAATATATTCGACATCAATTTGTTCTCCACCTTCAGCGACAATATGGAGTTCCATCGAACCATCCTTAACGTGGCCAGTTGCCGGGATTTTGATGAGTTCAGAACGTTTCTTCGCACGTAGGATGAAGGTATCTCCGTAGCGCGTCTCTTTAGCGTTTTCATCATAATAGCCCCGATGCGTCGATTCCCGTTTGGTGTTGCGAATCCAAACACGGCCAGCAATCGCCTCATCATAATCCTCAATCTGTAGTTCGTGCGGTTCGCCCCGGTAACGAATCAATACTTCAATATACTGGGCTCCTCTGGGGATTTCAAAGAGATAAACCGCACTAGCAATCGCAAATTCGTAATCTTTTTCAGTATAGCTACTGTTTTCCCATGCGGTTAACCGAACGCCATCTTCAAAACGTGGACTCGCGGTGATTGTGGCGCTTCCCCGTTCTATCCATTCGTCAACCTCATTTGCAACGCGATGCTCGCGACTCAGTCGATTTGCGTAATCGTCATATTCTGCGTCTGCAACGGGCAAACCGCCTGCAATTAATGCGAAGCTAAGTAACCCGACTGTTATTAAAGTCACAACCTTCGTCACCATGAGAATTCCTCCTAAGTTAACGCGTTGGGGTGGAAACTCCCACCCTATCATCAAGTCTATTACAAAAATTACACAGCAATTATGCAGCTTTTTCGAAATAAATATCAGGAAATTAATGTGTTAATATCGTCTTTGTACGGAATTTAGGGAATGTTTGTACGTCTCGGTACCAGTCTGATGCCTTTTTTTCGTGCATGTTCTTGCGCAAGTGGTGTAATAATTGACGTATGTGTGTAGAATACCTCTCGCACATTATCATCAAGATTTGCAATAACAGATGCGCTAATAACCGCTGCATCCACATTTGACTGCCTTGAACTGCTTGTCTGACAGATAGTATCGGCAATTTGTGTAGCAGGTACCCACTGAACGCCCAATTCGGATAAAATGTTTACATATTCCCTCTCAAGTTTTTCGAAAAAAGGCACAGCTTGTAAGCCCAACCTGAGCTCATCGCGATTAAGTCCATCGGAAGCGGCGATAACCTGTTTCTCTTTACAGAGCGCCTCAAATATTAGGTAAAGGCAAGGCGTATCCACGATTCTCATCGCCAATTTTGCTGCCATCGGGTAAGAAAAAGTAGGCAATACAACGCGCGGATATGTCTCTACTATCTCCGGTATGCGCGTCAAATCGTGTTCTTGCAAGACGTTCTTCTCACCAAACGTGTTAAGAAGCTGCTGAAGCGGTATTGTTATAGTTGCGAGTTGGGTTAGAATTATTCTAATTTTCCATCCGGCCCGCACACATTTCTGAAGCTGTTGGAGTGGTACATCCAATTCAACTTGTGTAGCATCAAAGATAACGAGCAGTCGTTTTTCAGATTCAGCGGGTATCAGCTGCTCCTGGAGTACCTTTTCGGTGATTTTCCTAATCTGATTGATGAGTTCCTGATTCATGTTGGCCGGGCAAGTTCAATCGCCTCACCGCCCTTTAATCCGGCTGCGTTAGCATCATCGGTATCAAGATGCATTTGGAGGACATAAGATTCGGAAATTTTGGGTCGAATGTTTTCAAGGGTTAACGCCCGTTCCCCGGAGAAATGCACCCCCAAACGGCTTGTCTCGTCGACACCGAATTCATCAGCCTGAGCTGGTGTCATGTGGATATGTCTTGTGGCACAGATTGCCCCTTCTACCAAGTAGACTGTTCCAGCCGGTCCAACAAGGGTAATCGCTTCCGCGCCAGCGAGGTCTCCGGAGTCGCGAATTGGTGGTGTTAACCCGAGTCGAATCGCTTCTGTTTGGGCGACTTCAACTTGGGAGTAATCGCGTACGGGGCCGAGGATACGAACCTTTTCAATCGCATGCATCCGTTTTCCGATAATAGTCAGCGTCTCCTTGGCAGCAAAGGCGCCCGGTTGATAGAGCGGCGCATAAACGGTTAGTTGATGTCCAATTCCGTAAAGAATTTCAAGGTGTTCCTGCGTTACATGCGCATGTCGAGCAGAGATTCCAACTGGGATTTTCTGCTGCTGACTGGCTGCATCACAAGCGCGTTGGCCCGCGTTGCAGGTTCGCAATGCACATGCGCTGCACGCTTGCCCCATCTGCAAGTTATCAACAACTCGTCGGGTAATCAATTCAATAAGGGCACGTTCTGACATATCTCATTTGCCTTTTTAAGAACGGCTCGTCCGGTTCATCAGCTAGTAAATACCACCGCTTTAGCCTTTATTTTAATAAGACGGCTTCAACTTCTGCGTGTGGGCGGGGGATGACGTGAACTGAGACGACTTCGCCCACCCGAGCAGCCGCCTCTGCCCCAACATCCGTTGCGGCTTTTACTGCCCCGACATCACCACGTACCATAACGGTTACATAGCCAGCTCCAATTTGCTCATATCCAACGAGCTGAACGTTCGCTGCTTTTACCATTGCATCGGCAGCTTCTATGCTTCCTACTAAACCCCTGGTTTCAACTAAACCTAATGCATCTCCGGTCATATTAATTTTGATAACCTCCTATCAAAACGAGCCTACTTTCGCTGACGGACAATAAAAGTGCTATTTTTCAGTGCAGAACCATTTATCGCATTCCTTCAAGGCGCTGCGCTCACTGTCGCCTTTAGTTCTAATCAGTGAATAGTATATCATGGATTTTTAATTTTATTCAACAGAAAATTAAAAATATTACTATTCGCTGCGACGATATCAGCCCGTACCTTGTCAATTTCGCCTAATTTCTGATATGCTAATGCCCGCCAATAGTAAATTTGGGCGTGAGGTTGCAATTCCGTTTGCCATTTCGGAATCATTTTGGTGAAGAGCTCAATCGCTTTTACATAGTCATCGACTTCTGATGGATTGTGCCCTAATTGTTGATAAATCGCTGCCCTACGGATATACGCGTGGGCAAAACGCGGTTCCCGCGAGATTGCCTCATTCACGTCCGCTAAAGCAAGTTTGAGACTGTTCTTTTCCTGTTCGTTGCGAGTGAACTTGCGAAAATATGCTGTGCCGCGAAGGTAGTAAGCTAGAGCATTCGGTTTCCGCCTAATGATAACATCATAAGCAGCGAGCGCATTTTGAAGGTTGTTAAGCTCCAGATAGGTTTCCGCCTGTCTCTGTATGACACGAGCATCCCATCTCTTTTCTATGGAAGCGGTGTAATCCGCAATCGCGCGCTGTGCATCCCCGAGTGCACGATAGGCATCAGCGCGGCTCGCATACACATCGGCGTGATACCTTTTGAGGGCTAACGTCCGATTGTAATCCGCAATTGCCGCTTTGTACTGTCCAGAACGATAATAGGCGAGCCCGCGTTTTATGTAAGCTTCCGCATACCGGGCATCCACAGCAATTGCGCGCGTGAAAGCCGTAATCGCATGTGACATCTTCCATGCCCTCAGAAATTCTGTTCCGTCTCTCATGTATGGTAGGGCGCGATTGTTTTCACTTTTCAACGTATCCCACGTTACAAATCTAGATGCTAACAAACTCGTGAGAATTAGGACAGGTGTCATAATATAAATCAGTGGGCGCATTGTGTCCATTCCTATCAAATGCTGCCTAAACTGGAGGCGGAACGCTGTTTTAATCCGGATAGAGATGGTGAATATTAACGCCCAATTTCAAGGCTGCGACAGATGGATATGTTTCCGCTAAATCAATTTCAATATACGTAGGTACACCCGGTGAACCGCCGTAGCCTGTCGAAAAAATGAGTTGGTTGTCGCCAAACGTAGCGACACCGTCTCTGACATTTTCCCTGGGGAAATAACCGATTGGCGTGTGCCCAACAATCAGTAAATTTGCATCAATTGCCTTGAGGAAATTTTGTATATGCGCAACGGTATACCCACCGGCGGACGCTATTTCTGGCCGGTGCCAAAGTAATTCTTCCAAAGTTTTTGGCCCTGGCTCGATTAAGTCAGTCAACCCACTCACAGCACGCGCGGGGCCAGCGTGAATTCCAACAAAACCATTTTTTCCTATCACGACAGTCGGGAGACTCATCAAGAATGTATAGTGCTCGTCTGTCATTCTTTCTATGAAATTGAATTGCTTATAATAGGCACCAACCGGGCTATTATACAATGCACGAATGTAATGTGGACGATTTTCTACTGTCATCCCCTGCCTTTTCAGCATTCCGTAGGCATCAGCCGCTGCAAATTCATGATTGCCTCTGAGATAGATGAGCCGTTCGCCGTGCTTGCCGAGTTTCTGACGGAAATAGAGAACGGCGTCAACAATCTGCGTATCTCCATAAGGCGGATGCCTTGGTTCATCCGGTTTATAGTCAACCGCATCTCCGAGGATGAGCCCGTAGACATCTTCACCGGCCTGAATGCGTTCAATGAGTTGTGTCTGCTTCAACCACGCGTTAAAATCATCCCAGTGCGCGTGTAAATCCGAAACGATGTAGACAGTACCGTGTGTGGGAAGTACAAGAATGTTTCCGTCGCGCGTCTGATGCGCTGGATAATGCGCAAGGTGTTTAGCCTGTAGCACCGAGGCAAACAGACAGGCGAAACACAAGGTAGCCGGAAGTAGAAAGAGTTTAGGGTTTGAAGAGTGCATCCACGGTTTCCTCCTTCTGCGCAAGTTTTTTCAAGTGCAATCGTCTCCGATTCCAAGAAATGAGATACCCGAGTAGGGCCAATCCACCCAATCCACCCCACAGCAAGTATGAATTGGAAAAGAGGGCTGCCCAATGGTAACGCTCCCGGAGGGATTCTTGCCATAACTTATCGTACGTAGCGATATCCGAACCTACCACCGTTTCAAAACTAATACCGAAATCCTCACCAGCGTGGAGCCTATCGATGAGCAGCCATAACGTTTCGCTGCCGTGGAACTCTACCAGCCAGCGGAGAGCATCTTGACTTTCAGCATATGCCAATTCAGCGCCCTCTGGCGAACTTGGAAACTGCTCCGAAAGCGCACCGAGCGGAAGAATAGATTTCGAGAAAATATGCTTCAACAACGTTTCGCTGCGGCTCGGTACCCACTCTTTCGAAAAATGGATAGCAATCCCTTCAATGAACCATAACGGTATCTCTCTAACGGATTTTTGTGTATACTGCCCGAAAAGCACATGGGCAATTTCGTGACGCAGCACTTGTGATAACTGGAGTTGTTTAAAACTGATTTGCGTCGGATTTTGCAGAACTATCCGGCGCGACAACGGAAAAGCGCAGCCAACTGCCCAATCTTGGATCGGGGCATGAACAGATTTCTGAAAATCCGAGGGCGTATCGCAAACCCAGATGTCAATTCTGCCGGCCGGAATCCTGGAAGTTAACCGCCGCATTTCCGTATAGAAGGTTTCCGCAATTTCAAGAATTTGCGCCGGTGCATCAGTACCCTCACGGTAGTAAACCCGGAAATGTTTACTACTTTCCAACTCCCACGCAGCAGTTACCGGAAAACCGCTGAGCAGCAACAGGCTTTTTACCGTTAAGAGAAACTGAAATTTTAAAAGGATGATGCTACGTGTAAAGATGCGCAACTTCGGGACCATAACCGTTATAAATTACCGTTGGATGCCTTTCACGTGTGCCAATCATCCATTCACTCGCCTGGGACCAGCGAGGGTGCGGCACATTCGGGTTGACATTTGCCTCAAAACCATACTCCCGTGGAATGAGTGTATTCCAGAAGGTTCGCGGCTTTTTGTCGGTAAACTCAATACTGACGACGGATTTTATGCTTTTAAAACCGTATTTCCAAGGAACAATCAGCCGCATAGGTGCCCCATGCTGTGGCGGGAGGATATGTCCATAAATGCCAACAACCAAAAGTGTTAGCTCATTCATTGCTTCCTCAATCGTCAATCCTTCGTAATAGGGCCACGGGCTTCGGGAATCCAACTGTTCCGGAGCCTCGTCCGGCCGAAAAAAAGTAACCATTCGGACATACTTAGCATTGGAGGTAGGGCGCACTTTTTCAAGCAGTCGTTTCATCGGGAATCCTATCCACGGTACTACCATCGCCCATGTTTCAACACATCGGAAACGGTAGATTCGTTCTTCAAGCGGCATCTCTTTGAGAAGCGTGTCCACATCGAGTCTCATCGGCTTCTCTACAAGGCCCGAAATTTCAATCTCCCACGGCCGGGTCTGAAATCTGTCAACCAATCGCCACACGCTGGATTTTGATGAAGTAAATTCATAGAAATTGTTATAAGTCGCAGCGATAATCTCATCCGTCATCTTCCGCTCTACGACGAATCGGGAATTGTTTTCAGCGGCAAGCACCTCAGCACGATACGGCTTCAACTGCTCCTCAACGCCTGTTCCTTGAACACAAGCGCTCGAACCAAACAACGTCAACGCACTAGCGCCTGTTATGCCAAGTGCTTTTATGAATGTTCTTCGCTTGATGTAATCTGATTCGGAAGTAACTTGTTTCTCCGGAATATTCCATCTTTTGGGAATTTTGATATACGGCATCGGATTTTCCTCCATCGTAGGTTGCCTGCTGAAATACGTAAGGAGAACTGATATTAACGGTTATTATACAACATTTTCGCTTTAAATTGCAAATGTTTCCAGAAAAATGACGTCGGCAAGGCGTGCGAAATAGCACCGCAATTTTTATTTGCAATCTTCTAGTGTCACATGATATCATTCATTTTTAACGCAACTTTCTATACAAATCGGTGTGATAATTGGCAATGTTTTATGTACTTCCATATTTTTCGCGCATAACGCGGATTAACATAGGTTCAAGAATAATGTTGTCCAAATACAGACAGGCTCTTTTCCTAATTGCGGGTATCGTTTATGTTTATTCGGTATGCCCGCTCCTTTGTGCAACTCTCGAACAGAAGTTGTGTTATAGCACTTCTCAAAACGTAGAAATCCGTGGAAATTGTTGTGGCGGCGCATCAGCTGTTGGAACAGAAGGCTCCAAAACCCCCGCAGAAAATCAAGAACTCTGCTGTATCGCCAAGTTTGAGTTCGTTCATCAAGATAGTAGCCCAGTCCCCCACAAATGTCTTCAGATTGCTGTCGGGAAAGTGTCTGAATACGATAGTCTGGATTTGCATACTATGCCGGTGAATGCATACCACCTTCCCCTTTCTCCTCATCTATTTCCTGCTCCATTCAACCATACGATATCCCAGCGAGCTCCCCCGTACACACGTTCTTAGCCCACATTATATACAATTCATATCAAGATTTAGGGTTAGATTTACGGAACCCAAGAATTTTACTCTTTGCATGCACCATAAATTTTCTTCGCGCCTCGCTTTAGTGGCAATAGCTTTGCCTTTCTATAAGAAGAACAGGCCGAGGTGATGAATGTAGCACTGCACACACAACAGAATGTGCCTACAGTTTATGTTAAACTCACTTACTATACTTTTCGGAGGAACTAAATTGAAGACAATAAAAACTAGCATGTTTCTATACATAATACTACTGAATTGGATTTTTATCCCTTTCGGCTTCACCCAAGAGAGCTGTCCCGCGTGAAGCAATCCTATCCTACCACCCAGCGGGATAGGTGAAGTCAGTTTGACTTCAGAAAAAACAAAGCGATTTCGAGTTAATGTCAATATGTTGACATCCCCTGATGCACAAGGGGGACACGTTTCACAAAAAGGACTTTCGCCAACTGGAAAAATTGTGCGTGCTCCTTTACATAGACACCACGTCGCGATGAGCGTATACCGGTTTGATGTGAGGTTACAATACTTACTAAACAATCGGTGGACGTTGCAGGCAAACGTGCCGTATGCAATCAAAAATCAAGAGGCAAGTATTGAGTGGATTAACCGGGGTAGTTTTGAAGATGAGCAAGCCATTTTACGGAATCGCGATATCCATCATCGAGATGAAACTTACACCGGATTTTCAGACGTAGAGCTGTTCTTAGGCTATAAAATGCTTGGAATCCTTAAAACAGATGACATCTTATTCGCACGGTTCGGGAGCACAATCCCAATTGGCAAAACCGAGGAAAACCCTTGGAAACTTGGAGATGCGGGCTTGAAGCACCTTCATATCCAGTTTGGAACAGGAACCTTTAACCCCATTGCGAATTTGCAATACAGTCTACCTCTCCACCGGGATGCGACTATGACGACTTCTGTCCGGGGGACATTTCCTGTCTATGAAAATAGCAAGAACTACCGAGGAACACCAGAGTTAACATATTCGGCTGGCGTTACATATCGCCTCTTTGATTGGCTGTCATTTAACGCAAACTATCTCGGATTTTACCAATCTTCTGCCTCTTGGGCGGGAGAACGCGATATCAATACTGGACTACGTTATACCGTCGCAGCAATAGGGATGTCCGTAGCAACGTTAAACAACATTTTCATTTCTGCTAACGTTCTGTTCCCGTTGACGCAAGTAACCCTTTATAATGAAAGCGATGCAATTGAAATTGGCAACATATTCTCTTTTGGCACATCTTATTCATTCTGAGCTGCAAAACACATTTTATTTGTTTCTATATTCTTCACAAACAGTGAATCTTAACTAATGTCGCGTAGCCATGTTGGTGAATTCACATCATCTGTCAGACTCGTTACAGCGATTGGGCGATACACGCTATGACACCATAGTCCGACGTGCTGACTGTCCATCGTTACATATAAACTTAGCATTAAATTATTTACCTACGGAGAAAAAAAGAATGCAAGCCAGAAATTCCGCGCCTCGCGCACATCATAATTTGTCTTACAGGCGCTCCTTTTTCGCAATAGTTCTAACCTTTCTATTCCTCATTAACGTTAGTATTGCAAAGCAGCATGCCGGACATGAGATGCACCCAGGACACAATCCTGATACGTTAAACGTAGCACTACATACAGAACCACAGATAATTGAGGCAGGTGTATCTACAATTCTGACGTTTCATCTTACCGATGCCAAAGGTGAAGCTGTCACAGAACTGTTAGTGCACCATGCCCGGGTCCTCCACGTTTTGGTGATTAGTGAAAATTTACAAACCATCGGGCACATCCACCCCGAAGATTTCGACACCCGCGACATCATGACAGAATTGGAGGGAATGTACACTGTCCATTTCACGTTCCCTACCGCAGGGCGATACATTCTTGCTATTGATATCATGAACAAGACGGCAGAAGTTTCCAAACACATGTACGTAAACGTTACAGGTGAACCCAAAATGGCCCCACGGGCTCTAGATATGCGCTCAGAAAAAAGTGTTCCAAGTTATACCGATGAAGGTGGAGAACGGTACACAAAAGCGGTATCACTAAATCAGAGTGGTGATGCAACATACCACGTCAAAATGAAGGCACCTGAACAGATTAAAGCGGGCGAGCTCGTTACCATTCGTTACCATTTTTCACGCGACGGAAAACCGCTCACTGAGCTAACGCCGTTTTTGGATGCCCCAATGCATTTCGCTATCGTGGACTCCGAATTAACAGGTATTCTGCATACCCATGGAACCGTTCCATCCGAACAGCATACAGGGCATAAGATGCAGAAAAAACAACCAGTGTCACAAAATCAGCAAAGCCCCGGCGGACACCATCATCAAGCCGGGACACCTGATAAATTTGGACCGGAAGTCAATCTAATGACAACATTTCCTGAAGCTGGCATTTACCAAATTTTCGGGCAACTCAAGCACACCGACCAGATTATATGGCTCGGTTTCATGGTTCGAGTTGAATAGTACGAACTGTTCCATTCTAAGGCGGGAGTGGCTGCTTCCGCCTCAGAGGAACATAGGAGATTAAAAATGTTTTTACCAAAATACAACACCCTTTGGTGCAGTCTGTTTCTCGCGATTTTTGTGTTATTGGGGCCCGTTAGCGTTCCAGCACACGAATCAGAATGGCCTGGGCAGAAACTCGCGACGATTTTCCCTAAGGCAGAAAAATTCGTGCAGCGCAGCGCGGTAATCACTCCGGCGAAACTAGCGAAAATTGAGAAAGAATTAGACTCAAAACTTCGGAAGGAAGACCATAAGCCGGTTTTCTACCTCGCGCTTAATAAAAAAAAGAAACCGATAGGCTTAGTCTTATTTGTGGATGTCCAGGGGCCCCACGGTATAATTGATGGGGCGGTTGGGCTTAACCTAAAAGGAAAAGTGGTAAAGGTGGCTGTCTATAATCACAAAGAATCAGATGCCATTGCTTCAGAACCATTCCTTAATCAATTTATCGGCATGGGCATAAATTCCGCTTTTAAAGTAGGTGAAGATGTTAAACCAATTACAGGACATGAAGCCGCTTCCCTCGCTGTCACGCTACTTCCCAAAAAGACGTTAGTGATGAGCTACGCACTTTTTCTCAAAAAGAAGCCCGCACCACAAACAGATAAAACGACGGCGAAAGAAGAAACGCCTGAGGTTAATGACTTGCACCAACTTATGATGTTGATGATAGATAGCTATCTTGATATCGTTGAGTACTTTGACACTGGACAGGATAAAGCAAAAGCTGTCAAAGCCGTAAAAAAACTGATTGTTTACGCAGGACTTATCGCCAATTTTGAACCGCCAAAAAACACAGGGAAAATAGAAGAATATACTGCCATGCAAACCCAATTTACCGAAATACTTACCAAATTCGCTGACGAACTTCAAAAAAGCGGCATCTCTGATGAAACACGCCAACAGTGGAAAGCAGTTGTTGAAATTGTCAATCAAGCGCACCGTAAATTTAGTGACGAAGAGATTGACTTGGAAACACGTTAAAGGAGTTTATCATGCGTAAAATCTTGCTTTTCTCTTGTATTACGTTCTGCTGGATGATTCTCGCAGAACTTTCTGCCGCTTTTGCGCTGCCAGCATTCTATAAAATGTTTCGCGCGAAATATCAATGGGCAGGCGGATGCAACGTCTGCCATTTCTCAAAAAAGGGTGGGGATACACAGAACCCTTATGGCAAAACGTTCCTGCACAACGGGATGAATGCGACAACTTTCACACGGATTGAAACGGAGGATTCCGATAAGGACGGCTTTAGCAATATCACTGAAATCCTCGCTCGTTCTTATCCGGGGGATGCTGAAAGCACTCCCCAAAAAACAGAATCGCGTGAAAATGCCACCGAATCAGAAGATGACGATAGCATTTTCAGTTTCGAGATGGAAGAGGAGACAGGAGAAGAACTTGGCAGCCCAGGGGTGCTTGGAAATGCGATGGACAGTCTCACCTTCGGGGGTGCACTTGATATTCGCCGGGTTGTTCATGGGAAGGATATAGCACCTGATAGCCAAAATTGGGGAACTGGTACCACGCTTATCCACGTTGCAGAATTCGTCCTAACAACAAATGTAGGAGATAACGTTACTATACTCGGGGAACAACTGCTGACAACATCTCCCCTCGGAACGCAAGTGGCGGATGACCACGGTTTCGTTTACGCGATTTTAACTGGGCTCCCGGCTGTACCCAAAGGTGCCGCACTTAAAATCGGGCGTTTCCGGCACCAATTCGGCATAGATACGAAATCGGATGCTGCTGCAAACCCGCTCTACAACCTTGTACGGAAGAATATCGGTTTTATTTCCGAGCGCGGAATACAGCTCAACGGCTATGTTGGGCCTATTTCGTACGCGATATCCCTTGCGGATGGTCCGGATTCGCTTCGCACCGTAACGGAGGGAACGGTAGAATCTGGGCTTCGCATCGGCGCTCACGGCAGCGGGGGCGGTGTTCTGAAACCCATTGAAAATAATAGTCCACCGCTTTTTATTCACTTAAATGGAAATCTCCCGCTTTTTGGAAAACGGTTCTGGGTTGGCACGTCTTATTTTGATGGCAACAGTTACCCTTTTAATCCAAATACGGGTGATGTGAATCCGTCAACGTTGGTTTACAAAAGACGCGTTGGGATAGCGACTAGCTTCAGACTATGGAAATTCAACATCGCTGGCGAATGGACGGGCGGCACCAATACCCTTTTGATGAAATACACGCCGAACCTCAGCAAAATCGCCAAACGGGATTACACAGTACAGGGGTACTATCTACATGCCGAAATTCCGTTGACAGAAACAGTGGACATTCGGTTAAAATATGATGTCATGAATCCGGATACGGCAACGGCTAGTACATTTGCCTTCAAGAAAGAAAAAGAGAGCCCTGTGTGGACAACCTTGGGGGGCGCTCTGACATGGCATTTTACGGAGGGGGCATTGGCAAGGCTCGTTTATCAGATAAACAACATTGAAAAGCCGATACGCGAAGGAACAATTATTCCGCAACTTTTAGTTGAATTTTGAATGGAGGGTTAACAGATGAAAGGATGGATACCCCACTTCCTCATCGTGGGATTGATAAGCATTGTCGGATTATCAGCCATCGCCGATGCTCAGCTCAAACCCCCGCGTCGCAACAGGCAGCGAATTTGGACAAACCCCGTTAGAGCCCAAAAGGAAACGGTGAAAGCGAACATTGGCGAAAGCCTCAAAGATATCGCGACACGGGCAGCGAAACAAGGTGAAAAACCTAATATAGACATTGTTTTCGTTGTGGATGGCGGCAAGCGAATGGTAAGACACCTCGCCCAAATAGAAAAACAGCTTGTGACGATGCTGAACCCAATAGAGAACAAAACGTTGGATTACCGGTTTACCCTCATCTATTATCAATTAGTAAAAGGAATCCCACGCGTTATCTGGTATCCCTGGGCAGTCGATTACCTAGCTATTCAGAAAAAATTGCAGCAGACACGCTTAGAAGTAGGCAATCTTGTCACATCTGGTTACGGACTCGACGCACTCATGAGAGGGTTAAACGAGCTAGATTTCCGTTTGGATGCCGCAACCCACTTCGTTGTGATCAGCAACGCGCCGATTCGTACATCGTGGCCCGATAAAGAAGCAAAGAACAAGGTGGCTGAGGAAATTCGCACCCGATGCCGTCAAAATAACGTCCATCTCAACTTCATCGGTATCAATGAGAAAATCCAAGCTGAACTCGCCGACGAGACGAACGGGAAATGGTACCCGATAGACAACAATCAACGTCCGATGAAAGACAAACGCATTCGACGCGGTGAAACCGTTGCAGACAAAGCACTGCTGCGCGTCGATGGGCTGTTCCAGCGCATCGCGGAACATCTTGTTAAGAAAGACACCGCGTTAACGAAAACTGAACTGTTTGAGATGCAACCACATCGTTCAGAAAAAGTGGATATTGTATTTGTATTCGACTACAGTTTGAGCATGGAACCAAAGGTGGATGCAGCATGCCAAGGACTTGATAAGATGGTATCTGTCTTTAACACCGCAGGACTTGATTACAGATTCGGCTTAATCCGGTTTTGGGCAGCTGTCGGTGGTGGCGAAAGTACGGTAGTGGTTACCAGACCTGCGTTGAAGACAGAACAAGTGAAAGCCCTCTTTCGTCTCCCAAAAACCGGTGATGAGCATCTACTTGATGCTATCATAGAAGGTGTCCCGAAACTGCGAACCCCGGAGGAACGGGAATTGGTTCTCATCATCGTTACCGATGAATCGACGAGTAAACGTCGGGAAAAGGGGTATACCGCGGGTAAGGCGATTGCTGCTTGCCGCAATGCACGGGCCCGCGTGTACGTCATCGGTGGTGTTACTTCTATGCGCAGCGACTCGATTGCAGACACATTTCAACGTCAAGTGGCACTGATAACCAACGGTGTCCACTATATTATGCCGGGTTCAAGTATCGCGGATGAAGGACGATAGACACAAAGTTATTCCATTGATATCTCATCGTCAGTTTTAGCGTGAATCGCGATGAGGACGAAACAGGTAGACTGCAAGTTTGAGGCGGGTTCCGTAAGTTCCCACGGAGTATTGCTCACAAAACTGCCATTTGGTTGCCGGACGCGTGTCAAATAGTTGATTGCGACACGCCGTGTATTGAAAAGGTCATTCCCGGCGGCGAGTGCCATAATTGCCGCCGCAGTCACTTCAGCATCGCTGGCGGTACCCTTATGTCGTCCGAACCCACCATCCTTGTTCTGCATCTGCTTTACCCAGGCGATTTGTGCATCGATGTTGTAGACTGTGGATAAGCCTTGCAGCACCCACGCTGTTAAAAAAACGTCGTCAGGTCTTCCACGTTGGAGTACCCAACCGCCATCACCACTTATCCGTTCAGCCAACCAATCGGCACCTTTAGAAGCCGGTTCAAAGTTCACATCGAAACGAAGCGTTTTTAAGGCAGCCATCACTATGGCGGTATAAAGAATATTTGTCGTGCCTCTCTCTTGTGGTGGCCACCCTCCACTAGGGTGTTGGGCTTTGCTAATCCATTGTAGCCCTTTAAATCGCGAAGCCGGGTCCGTTTGGGCTTTAGATAAGGCAATCAATGCAAAAGCGGTGTGCCCCGTGTTATTGTTCCAGCTTCCATTTTCGCGTTGCGCGTGTCTCAGGTATGCCACGCCCATTCGGATAACCGTTGAACCGGTGCCCCACCCCGAATCAACTAATGCCCAAATTGCCAAGGCTGTCGCATCCACTTCGCTCTGACTTTCTGGTAGCAGTGCCCACCCCCCATTGCGGTTTTGATGCTCGACGATGTAAGTCTTCGCCCCTTCTATCGTTTTGTAGAGCTCCGGCACACCTAATGTCTCCGCCGCCAAGATTTTTGGGCCCCAGCACAGCATTAGCGCCACCTGGCAACAGATTATCAATAAAAACTTGTGTCTGATAACGCCTTCGGATGTGAATACAGATTTGTGATTTTTCATCTCTTTCTCCTTAAGATTTGTGTGGTTCAATCACAACCTTGTAAACACCTTCTTGCCCAAGCATATCAATCCCTTTTTCCAATTCATGCAACGGCAGATAGTGTGTTATAATTTCCTTTAGCGGTGCCCGTGTCCGCTGAAGGAAATCCAATGCTGTCTGAAATTGGATTTGTGGATACGCCCACACCCCACAGATATCCACGTCTTTATTGCAAATTTGATGGGGGCTCACCAGTGTTTCCCCGGAATCTGTATAGTGCCCCACCTCAACGAGTTTCCCCCCTCGCCTCAGAACATCAACCGCCTCCGAGAAAACCGCGGGTATTCCCGCACATTCAATCGCAATGTCAACGCCGACACCATCAGTGAGCGCCTGAATTTGTTCAATGCGTTCCTCCTCCGTGGTTTGCGCAACGTTGATTACCACATCTGCACCCATCCGCTGTGCCATTTCCAAGCGGCTATCGACAACGTCTGTAGCAATGATGGTTCCCGCACCACTATCGCGGAGGACGGCAATCACGAGTAACCCAATTGGGCCGCATCCAAGCACTGCGACACGGCTGCCAATCCCAAACCCGTCTCCGATGTGCGGTAACCCGGGCGCAAAAGCGCGTTCAACGGCGCGAGTGGCTACCGCCACCGGTTCCGTCAAAACCGGAATCTCATCCGGAAGACTTTCTGGCACTTTGTAAACCCACGAATTGCCATGGATGTAGGTATACTGCGAGAATTCACCCGTTAAATACGGTGGGATTTCGCTATTACTGAACCCATAAATCGTTCTTCCGGTACAGAGTGTTGGCCTTCCCGGCACCCGCAAGCAATAATAACAACTCCCACAGTTCTTTGAACCCGGAACAACAGTAACCCGGTCGCCCGCTTTAATTGGGCCGCCGATGACGTTCATCACGGTATTCGCCCGACTACCGAGTTCCGTCACTGTACCGACAACTTCATGTCCCGGAATCACAGGGAATTTTAAGGCAGTGTGCCCGAGAAACATGTGCTTATCACTGCCGCAAATCCCGACACCTTCTACTTGCAGGAGAAATGCATCGGATGCTGGATTGGGCTTCTCAAATTCGCGAAGCGCTATCTGTCCCGGTTTGAGCATCACCGCCGCTTGGACTTGCACAAGTTATTACTCCTTATTTTTCGTAAATTGCCCCAGTTCATCGTGAACAGAGAGGAATCAATACTTTTGTTAACTTCGCTAAACTCTGCAGATTATGTGCTGGTAAGAAATAATCGACATACGGTAATGCCGTGCGGATGCCTCGACAAATCGGCTGATACCCTTCACTTCCGAGCAACGGATTCAGCCAAATCAGGCGATAGGCATGGTGATGCAACATCTGCATAGAACGTCTCAGCAGCTCCACGTCACCGCGTTCCCAGCCGTCGCTAATGAGTATCATAACCGAACGATACGCTGAGAACGATGGGGCAAACTGTCGATAAAATGCTAAAAGACTCTCGCCAATCTTCGTCCCACCGGACCAGTCCGGAACAACCGCTGCCAACTCATTTAAGCCGTCCGATAATCCTTTTCGGCGCAGGACGCCCGTCACATGAGTCATGTTCGTACTGAAGACGGCAACCTCTACGTCTCGCCCACTCATGTTAAAGTTCTGCTGGAATCCGTAAATAAACTGTATAAGGAATTTGGCATAGCAATCCATCGAACCACTCACATCACAGAGCAGGAGAATTTTGTTTTTCTTAATTTTTTGCTGCTTCCGAAGTAATTCGAGCGGCTCGCCGCCATAGACGAGATTTTTACGCCAACTTTGCCGAAAATCAATCGTTCTACCGTTTTTACCTGTTACCTTGCGTCGACTAAGTTTCGTGGCTAACCGTTCCGCCAACTTGGCAATAATCTCCCGCGCTTGCTCCATATCTTCGTTTGTGAAGTTACTAAAATCTTTCTGCGTCAGGAGCTCCTCGTCGCTATATGCGATTGCATCATCGTCTCGCCCTTCATCGTGCCGTTCTTCATCGTAGTCTACCCACTGTTCAACCGTATCGTCTCCATCATTCACTTCAGCGGCCAGATCCTGTAGTGATAAAGGTTTCGTGCCATCGTCTTCGGCGGCGTGGAGTTCCGTACGCGGATACCGCCAAAACAGGGTGAAAGCACGCTCGAAAATCTCCATATCAGCCTCCGCCGCGATGAGATTCGTGCGTGCCGTGTGATAGAATATTTCCCGCTTATCTATATCAATCAATTCAACGCTTTTGCACCAACTGAGCTGATTGGCGGTAGTGACGTTCACACCCATCTCGCGAAGCAACCGACAGAAGTCTGTCATTTGTTGGAGGAGAGTTTCTTGTTTCATCGCATGCTTAGTTTTTAGTAACGTGACAAATCTATTCAACGTTGTGAGGCAGAATCCTGTAACCGGCGTGGCGTGGCTTACTTTGCCCTTCGCAGTTCTCAAGAGGGCACTGATTTTAATCCGAATAAATAAGATAACACTATTCTAGAAGTATAACACAACATGACATAATTTTGCCAATAAAAATTCCTAAGAAGCGGGGGATAGGGTAAATGAAACTTACTGTTTACACGATGACGGAAATTGTGCTATGATGCCCTGCACAAATATCTCACGAATGGGTGAGGGAAAACGATATGAAGGTTGAGCTTGAGGGGTACGTCGCACTCGTTACCGGTGGCGCGCAAGGAATCGGCCTCGCCATTGTGGAGGCACTGATTGAAAACGGCGCGGGTGTCGCTATTGTCGATATAGACAGGGAGTCTGGTAAGAAAACGGCAGAGGAAATCCAACAGAGAGGTGGGATGTGTCTCTTTGTGGAAGCTGACGTCTCTCACGCAGCGCAAATGGAAGCTGCAGCGGAACAAGTGGCGGCGCATTTTGGAACGTTCCAGATTTTGGTAAACAATGCCGGAATCAATACGCGCAGCAATCGCGTACCGCTCCACGAATACGCCTTTGAGGACTGGCACCGTATCTTAGATACAGACTTAACTGGTGTTTTTACAACGAGCAGGGCGGTGATTCCGTATCTACTACAAAATCCTCACGGACGCATCGTCAACATCAGTTCCATTGCCGGATTAGTGCCACTTCGTTTGCAGAGTGCGTACGTTGCTGCCAAAGCAGGTGTGGCGAATCTGACGCGCTCTATGGCACTAGAATTCGGTCCCCGGGGTATTCTTATCAATGCCGTGGCGCCGGGCTCTACATTAACACGCGGCACAGAGGCCCTTTTCTATGCACGAGATGGTGCGTATACAGAAAATGCTGAAAGTCTTCTGTCACATATTCCGCTCGGTAGGCCCGGAAAAACGTCAGAAATCGCGGCGGCCGTCCTGTTCCTCGTCTCGCCAGATGCGAGCTATATTAATGGTGCCATCCTCACCGTGGATGGCGGGTGGACTGCGGGTTATACGCGGGATTGGTAGCCACTTATACGCACCATCGGGAAAGCGAAAAAACAATTACAGACAGAAAGGTGAAAAATGGCAAAGATAACTATGTTTAAAGGGTATCAGGGGAAACCGCCTGTTCCGAAACCGGCACATCAGGTTCAAGCTAATGTTGTTAAGGTGCAAGACGGGGTACCGGTGAAGTACCCGGATTGTGACGGGATTGGCGTGCGAGTTGTGCATCCGGCGAACCCAAAGGCACCGGCACAAAATTTAGGGATAGTAGTGTTTTTTGTGCCACCGCACGTCGCGTTGGAGCCGGGGAGCCACCATACAGAAGAGTGTTACTTAATTCTGCGCGGCAAGGGGACGATGACGTTGGCAGGCGAGAAAGTACCGGTAGAAGTGGGGACGTTTATTCATCTGCCACCGTGGTGCGAACACGGCATTGAAAACACCGGGGAGGAGAGCCTCGAGGTGCTCATCTGCACGTCGCCACCGAATCCTTAAGGAGAGATGCGCGCTTTTTGACAAGCGCGCAATCATGTCCATCGACGCCTTTATGAACTGACTACAGGATTCCTGAGGGTGCCGATGCCCTCAATTTCAACTTCCACCAGAGCCCCAGCTTTCAAGGCAGTTGTTGTGCCGGGGGTGCCAGTGAACACCACATCGCCTGGTTCTAACGTTATTGCCTGTGAGATGAAACTAATAATCGTCGGCACTGAAAAAATAAGGTCTGCTGTCGTCTGCGCTTGGACAACTTTGCCGTTGATGCGCGTCTCCAATTGTGCATCGGTGTAATCAACATCGGTAGCGATGAAGGGCCCAATCGGCCCGAAGGTATCCGATGCTTTGGCGCGCCACCACTGTAAATCGTTGCTTTGCCACGTGCGCGCGCTGACGTCGTTCCCGCAGCTTACCCCCAAGATGTTTTCAGCGGCTTCCTCCGGTGTCGCCTTCCGCGTCTGCGTCTTGATGATGACAACGAGTTCACCTTCAGCGTGGACATCACTATCTCCATCCGGTAGAATAATCTCACCCCCAGGGTTGTTAATACATGACGGCGTTTTGATGAAGATTTCCGGATTTTGCGGCTCCGGCGCCTCACCCAAGTGACTACGATAATTGAGCCCGACAGCCAATACTTTCGAAGGGGTTACCGGCGCGAGCAGCCGGACATCTGCTAGCGCAACCGTGTCGCCTGTTTCATCATATTCACCAAGTGGGCACCCTGATAAAACGCGTAAGCTTTCCCCATCAACAATTCCATAACCAATTGTGTCATCTAATTCGTATCGTGCAAGTTTCATAAACATCCTCATTTTTGTTTCTTCTATCGTACCATGAACTTGAAGCAGTGTCAATAAAACTGCTTACTTTTCCAGGGCATCTAGTCCCCGTCCTTTTCGTGGGGTTGCCGAGGGTTCGTAATCTGAAGCTCACTTCTAACGGGAAATCTTAGGATTTCGAGAGAACTTTTAACAGGGAACGAAATCGCCTTATTGGGCAACCTTGCTAATTGCACAATTCCCGAATTTTTGCTATAATCAATAATCGTTCTACCAACCAAACTCGTTTGCCCGAATCACAGGAAAAGAAGGAGAAATCAATGGAAGAAAATAGAGGTTCCTCGCATCGCGCCCTGCCTATTTGCACCCTTGGCGGGTGCGGGCACGGAAAAACAACGTTGACTGCAGCAATAGCTAAAGTGGTAGCGCGGATTGGAGCAATTCACACAAAAATAGACGGCAGCCTTGAAGCACAGTCCCCGATACGCCATCCCATTCGTGAAGGGGTTGGGATAACGTATCGAGCAATAGATTATGAAACCAGCGGTAAATTTTACACCCAAATTGACTGTGAAGAACACTTCGATGTTGTCAAAATGTTAATTAGTGGCTCCCCAAGAATTCAGGGCGCGATTTGGGTGGTAAACGCCGTTGACGGTGTCACACCAGACTCTGAAGCGCACCTCCGTCTTGCATATGACATTCGCCTGACTACAGTCATCCCATTCCTCAACACCGGAGGCATCCCGCCGAAAGACGATGAACTGCTGAACATCTGTGAGATGGAGATGCGCGAACTGCTCAGTGAGTGTGGATGGACAGAATATACAGCAGAACAACAAGGGACTCTGCCCATAATTCGCGGTGATGTGCAGAAAGCGTTAACCTATAAAGGCGACAAACTCAATTCTACCCAATGGAAACCGATTGTCGAACTGTTCTTTGCGCTAAATCGGACGATGCCCGAACCTGTGAAAGTCGCACAATTACCGCTAATGATGCCGATTTATGAGATTACAGAAGAGAAGCACGATAGCGTAACGGTACGCGGTGAAATTGTTCAGGGACAACTCGCTGTCGGGCAAGCCGTTGATATTGTCGGAAAAGGCGATAGAATTAAAACCCGGTGTCTAGGAACAATAGACAATAAAGTCCGTGTTGAGTCTGAGCCCGGTTGGCTTTCTGTAGGACAGGTACTTTGCACACCTAAGACTGTCAAATCGCATACGACGTTCTCGGCAATTATCTACCTGCTGACGCGAGAGGAGAGCGGTACGCATATTCCATTGGTTGATAAAGATAGAACCGAGATTCATTTGTGGGGCGTTGATATACCAACTCATCTGCTACTCCCCACGGGCATCTCAATTGTCACACCTGGGACTTACGCTAGCGTTACCATGACACTCGATTCACCTTTAGTGATGAAAATCGGCACTCGATTTGAAGTTAAGAAGAAGGGGGCTCGCGTTGGGCTCGGCGTTGTCACAGAGCTGAGTTGATTGGCTCTTGTTGCGCGTGGGAGAGAACGAGTTGCGAAAGATATTGAAATCCGCGCTATTCACTGGCAGCAATCGCGTCATGCAATGAGAGCGCTCCAGTGTACAAAGCACGTCCTACAATTGCCCCGCTAGCACCGATGCGTTTAAGAGCCTCTATATCCTCAAGCGATGTGACACCGCCCGAAGCGATAACGTCTGATGCAACAGCGTTAACGATGTTCGCGGTTGCTTCTACATTCGGCCCCTTCAGCATCCCATCACTCTCGATGTCAGTGTAGATAAGCGTTTGAACGTCCTGCATCTCCTTGGCGAATTCAACAGCCGATTTTTGAGAGCGCTTCACCCAACCGTGCGTAGCAACCATGCCGTCTCTTGCATCAATGCCGATGGCGATGCGTTCGCCGTAAAGGGCGCAAGCCTGTTTTACCAAATCCTGTCGCTTGAGTGCCGCTGTACCTAAAATTGCCCTGTCAATACCGAGTTCTAAAACGGCGCTCACCTGTTCCAACGTCCGGATACCCCCGCCAAGCTGAACAGCGATATCAAGAACAGAGACAATCTCCGCAACAATGTCCAGATTTGCCGATTTTCCATGAAATGCACCGTCCAAGTCGACGAGATGCAAATAGGCGGCACCCTCCGACTGCCACTGTTTTGCCATCTCTACGGGAGCATCCGAAAAGATTGTCTCCTGCTCCGCAAAACCTTGCACCAGATTGACACACTTTCCCCCGCGAAGATCGATGGCCGGTAAAATTAGCATAATAATTCCTGATTAAAGGAGAATAGGTAAGCCCCATCACGCTTTATTAGGAGGCATTCCATAACCCTTTTCTTTATTCGTCGCGAAAAATACCTAGTAACTTCAAGCATCAGAACCCTTCGACAATATTATTATATCAGTTTTTACTGATACCTTTTACCATGTGAAAAAATTGAAACATAGCTGCCCATCGAAAATCAGATTAAACTTGACATTTACCATGAGAACGGTTACAATTTATCAGAAAGAATTGTTTTTATCAACAAATACTTTCCGTTTTGTGTAAATCTTGTAAATGGGGAATGATGCGATATGCCAACATATGAATATAAATGTCTGATGTGTGATGCCCAATTTGAGCGTTTTCAAGGCATAACCGAGCCGGCGATTGAAGCGTGCCCTGAGTGTAGTGGGCGCGTCAAACGCTTAATCGGGGCGGGGGCGGGGCTTATTTTTAAAGGCTCCGGCTTCTATATTACTGACTACCGGAGTGAAGGGTATAAAGAATCCGCCAAAAAGGATAAAGATACGTCTAGCGATAAGGACAAGACGAAAAAAAAGAAAAAAGAGAAAAAAACCGACAGCAGCAAGTCAGCGACTAGCCAAGTAGCAGATTAACTGAACCTGGAGAAGCAGTGCATAGCAATACGCATGAACCCCATCACGGCAATACGCACGAACATAGTCACCAAAAGCATCTTCAGAAAAAGTTAAAAATTGCAGTGCTCGTTACCTTCTGTGTTTTCATTGTAGAAGTTATCGGTGGTATCTGGTCCGGCAGTCTCGCACTGCTAAGCGATGCGGCCCACGTTATGTCAGATGTAGCATCGCTGCTCATCAGCTGGCTCGCAATCTATCTCTCAACCCGTCCCGCGACTGCATCTCGTACATACGGGTATCATCGCGCTGAAGTTTTCGCCGCACTGCTCAACGGTGTATCGCTTATTGGGATTTCCTGTTGGATTTTTTATGAGGCATACCAAAGGTATACATCACCTGAGTCTATTAAAGTTAACGGGATGCTGATAGTTGCCTTCTTCGGTTTTGTGGCAAACCTTCTTATCTTGCGTCAACTTCACGGCGAAAGTCACGGAAATCTCAACGTCCGGAGCGCGTTCCTACACGTGATTGGAGATACGCTCTCTTCGGCTGCTGTTGTCATCGGTGGCGCTATCATCTATTGGACGGGATGGCAGCCGGTTGACGCGATACTCAGTTTTCTAATCGGAGGGATTATACTTCTCAGCGCGGTGAACGTCACGAAAGAAGCGATACATATTTTGCTTGAAAATTCACCGCACAATATGGATGCCCAGACGGTTGCTGAACGTATCTCTCAATTGGCACCAGTTCAAGCAATTCATGACATCCACATCTGGTCCTTGTGTTCTAATTATTGCGCACTGAGTGCCCATATTGTTATTGAAGAAGACAGTCCTTTAGCCGCGCACGAAATTCTTGGACAGATTAACGCTGAATTAAAGACACATTTCGGCATTAGCCATACGACACTTCAATTAGAACATGTTGCGTGTGCACAAGGTGGAAATTTACTGTGCAACGCACAGCATCATTGAGGATTACGATTAAAGTGCTCTTCTGAAAAATGTCCTAACCGTGATGTGCTTTCAAGCGGTGCGCCTTGCGAGTCAGTTCTGTATCCTTCGCAAATTTTTGGGTAGCTTTCACAAGCTGCCCTATGTGCGATACCATTTCCTTTTCAACTTGAACAACACGTGCCATCAAATACGGCTGATTGCTCTGTTGGATTGCTTTTCGGATAATCGACAGTAGGTACATATAAATGGTATCTGCCTCACTCCCTTCAATCGCAATCGCGATAGCGAATGCCTCATCGAGTGAAATTTTCCCGCTATTCACCTTTTCTTCATGTGCATCCAGGGCGTCCTTAATCTGTTGAATGGGGATATCTTGTAACTCCGTGACTTGCGAGTCGAGCCCAAACGTTTCACTGCATAAAGAACGTCCAAAATCGGCGAGTATATAGTGCTGCCATTCTTCCGTACTCATCCGTTCCCAAAACCGTGCGATGCGTTCATCAACGTTTCCTAAAAGTAATGAGAAGGACGCGTATAGTTTCGCCTGCCGTAACTCAATATCTTGGCAAATATTAAAAAGCCCGCCTAACGTCAAAGCTTCCCCTTTCTATTTTTTCATGTTATAGCGGTAAGGAAATTGCATTACCGGATAGCATGCTTTGCGTAACAGCCTCCGTAAACTCCATATATTTAACCCCAGTCTCAAAATCGGTGTGGGTAATAATTTCTACACCGCGTATAGCGTTTACAAATTCCTCTTCTACCCGCCATGTCCCTGCTTCTGCATCCGGAATCTCAATTTCACTGAGTTCTTCATTCCCTTTTTGTCCACCAAAGAGTCGATTTTCCGAAAAGCGCAACGTACCTTCACTACCGAAGAGAAAAACCTCCGGTGCACCGGCTAATCCAGCGACACTCGAAATCTGCATATGAAGTTGTGCCCCACATGCCAAGTCTCCAACCACATCGATATGCTCAGGAATCCGCACGGCGCTCATAATTCCATCGGCATTAGAACGCATCTTGACAAACGTTTTACCCATCGCCATAATTCGCGTCGCTTCCCCTACCCAACGGATAAGTGCCTCATACCAGATGCCCATGCTCATGATGTTGAGCCCACTGAGTTCAAAATCCTGTCGCCATTGTAGGGGAAACTGACTATCTAAAAACGCACCACCAGCACGTATCTCAACGGCAAGCACCTCACCGACATAGCCTTCGGCGATGAGCCGCTTTATCGTATTGTCTACCCTCAGCGTCATTGGCGAGGGAACAATCTGTGCCACGAGCCCTGTTTTCTGGTGCGCCGCGTTACGCATCGCATGCGCCTCACTTGCATTCATCGCCATCCGTGCCTCACACATCACGTGTTTATCAGCTGCGAGTGCTGCCACCGTTGCACGACAGTGCATGTAGGGCCACGTTCCAATAACAATCGCATTTGTAACGACATCCGCGATTGCATCTTGCCAATTGCCGTAAGTCTTCGGAATACCGAATTTATCCGCTACCCGGCGCGAGGATTCTTCGCTGCGATTACATACCCCAACGATTTCAACCCCAGGAATTGCCTGTAGTCCGGGGATATGTCTCGCGTGCGTGTTATTTCCCGCCCCAATAATACCAACCCGAATTTTTTCTTGAGCCATATTCTATCCGCCTTCCATTCTGTGTACTCTTAACCATTTTAACACAAATGGAGCGGGATGTCAAAAGATAATTTAATGTTTGTTTGGTGTCAGGCAATGCATGGGCAATCAGAAAATTTGAACCATGATAAAAATGATGGTACCCTGAAAATAAGAAGAGAAATACGCATCAAATTCAGCGAACAACTTGTCAAGACAATGCAAATCGCGAAAGCGGGAATCCTCGTACACGGAAAATTCTCATTCAAGTTTAATGCGATACAGAGCCCGTTGGCCGCGCCGTCGTCTATGAAAGCACGTCAATTCGCATTTTCTAACCCATTATTGCTTCCCCACTGCACTCCCCTTGAAATCTTGGCTCTGGATGCCATATTTTTGCATCCGGTGCTGAAGTTTCCGCCTCGAAATCCCTAACAGTTGCGCGGCTTTGATTTGTCGCCCGTTAGTCTTCGCCAACGCACTACACACATATTCCTTGATAATCCCTTCTAGTGAAACGCCATCTTCCGGTATATCAAATTCAACGTCCATTGGCGGAAGCGAAGTATCTAAAATTTCAGATGGCAATTCTTGTCCATCAATAACTTCGTTCTCCGAAAGCACGAAAATGCGACGAAGATAATTTTCCAATTGACGGATATTGCCGGGCCATTGGTAGCGCCTGAGAGCAGACATAGCCTGTGGTGTCAATTGTTTAGAGGGTGCCCCGGCATACTCACTGCTGAATTTCTGAATTAGGAAATTCACAAGCAGTGGAATATCTTCAGCTCGTTCCCGAATCGGTGGCACGTGAAGTGGTATCACGTTCAATCGAAAATAGAGGTCTTCCCGGAAAGTGTTATCTCTGACTGCCTCAATCAAGTTCTTGTGCGTAGCCGCAATCACACATACATCCACTTTAATATTCTCGGTTCCGCCGACGCGGCGTATTTCTCGCGCCTCCAGCACGTGTAAGAGTTTACTCTGTGTCTGAATGGGCATGTCACCGATTTCATCAAGGAAGAGTATTCCTTGGTTAGCAACCTCAAACATGCCTTGCTTTTGCTTGACTGCGTCAGTAAACGCCCCTCGCTCATGTCCAAAAAGCTCACTTTCAATTAATGTCTCCGGGATAGCACCACAGTTAATTGAGACAAACGGTTTACTTTTTCGGGGGCCGTATTTATGAATTTGTCGCGCAATGAGACTTTTCCCTACCCCTGTTTCGCCCGTAATGAGAACCTGCATGACACCGCGATGAATAATCCGGTTCATGTTTTTGAAAAGCATCTGCATTTTTGGGCTTTCCCCAATGAGATGCTCAAAATGCATTGTCGGAGTCTCCTCATCACTTGTCATGTGGCTATCAGGAATTAGGGCGCCGCGGATTTGCAAAGCATGCTTTACCTCACGTTTGAGCACATCAATTTGAATTGGTTTTTCAAGGTAGTAGAAGGCACCTTCGTGTGCAACAAGGTTTACGGCATCGTTAAGTTCCGCGAATGCTGTCATGATAAGTACCGGCAGGTCCGGGTCGCTCCGTTTGATTTCTCGAAGGAGGGCACGCCCCGCAAACCGTGAAGACATCCACATATCACTGATAACCAGGTCAAACATCTGTTTTTCAAGCGCAACAAGCACTTCGGCGCTGTCTTCAACTGTCTGCACCGTATATCCTTCCCGTTCCAAGATACGCTTTAAAATCGTCAGTTGCGCGGCATCATCGTCTACAATGAGTATTGATGGCATGTTATGGTATCTCCTCTTTTATGATTTCCCAATCGTACCCGAGGCCACTGGTTGGGTACCTCGCTCCTAATCGTCTTTACAAGAGGAAAAATCTGTGGAGATGAAGAGAAACATCTTCAGTTTAGGGAATCCTGAATTTTTCCATCTACGAAGAGATTGCTGTTGAGTGGCAGACTAATTTTAAAAGCTGTTCCCATCCCCATCTTGCTTTTCATGTCAATCTTTCCGTGGTGTGCGGTAATAATTTGATGTGAAATTGCGAGCCCGAGCCCGATACCACCGGTTGCATCCTTCGTTGTAAAGTAGGCATCATAAATCTCCCCTTGAATTTCCTCCGGTATCCCGATACCCGTATCCCGAATTTCAAGGACTACGTACACCTGATTATTCCATTGTGCCTGCGATGTCGTGATGTAGATGCTTCCGCCCTTGGGCATCGCTTGGATGCTATTTTGCACAAAATTAAAGAGCGTTTGCCGCATTAACGCTACATCCAACTCAACATTGGGGAGGTTCATGTCGTAATTTCGGATGACTGAGACGTCTGCATTTTTCGCTATGAGCACAAATTCAGAAAGAACACCTTCCACAAGAGAATTGAGATTAACCGGCGCGATGTTAAGTTTCCGCGGGCGATTTAGTGAGAGAAATTGCTCTGAAATCTGCTTCAGTTCTTCAATTTTTTGGTTAACGATATCTAAAAGCTCTTTTGCTTCCTCAATATCGTCGGGCTCTACTTTGGGTTGTGAGAAAACCATCTTCAGATGTTGTGCTGTCATCCCAATTGAATTCAGGGGATTCCGGATTTCGTGTGCAACCCCTGCGGTAAGCTGCCCCAACGCCGCAATACGTTTCGAGTGGGATTCTCTTAATTGCCACAGCATGCGGGCAAGATTATAGGTTGCTTTGCCAATTTCATCCGAGGAGTACCCCTCTATAGGTGGTGTTTGATTTCTTAAGACGCCCGGGTACTCTTCCAATTCTTTACCGCTCTGGATAATGCGTGTCATACGTTCTAACGGTTTCATAACGAGATGATTCGTCGTGAAATCAATCAAAATAACGAGCAAGGCCCCGACAATGACAATAAGGGCGGCGTGCATCAACAGGGAATTCCGGATGGACTTGTCAATATCTGGCACGTTAAAAAGGACGCGGATATATCCGACCTGCCTTTTTTGTACCCACAGGGTGTCCCCGTCCTTCCATAAAGTATAGAAATTCTCTTTTTCCTTATCCGCAATCTGCCATCGCGTCCCTTGTTCTTCCACTGTCACAGCTGCGTCTAGCATATGAATATTATTTGCAACGAGCGCTTTCCACAGTTCAAAGTGGATACTTCCCCTGTCTAATATGGTTTCGTATGCTAACTGTAACGGCGGATTCCCGTATCGGTTCGAAAGTTCTATCTGCTTTGGGGTTGCCAGCGACACGAGGTATTTAATAACGATGGCGGTTGCGTTCTGTCCTTCCATCGTGTCTATTTTCGCGCCTTTTGTCTCAATTTGGGCGAGAGTTGCCGCGTCTAGGTTAATATCGGTTATATCGCCGTGGGGGAGTAGACTAGAACGAATGCGAGTATTATCTAAGGAGATGTGAACATTTCGTACCTCTTGCATATCCGGGTGTTCCCGCTTGAGTTTCTGGAGGACTGCATCAATTCGCGCGGCATCAAAACCGTGTGCTGTCTCAAGTTCTTTGACAACATGTGGCAGTATCGTATTCTCAGCGATTTTTTTCAGTTCCGCGCCGCGCTCAGCCCCTAAAGCATGGAGCGCATTCATGTCACGGCGCACACGAATACTATCAAAAAAGTAAAATGCCACTAATACGATGAGCACCGTGAGGTTAATAACCAGAGAGTATTTCCATTGGAGTCGCATTTTTCATGTTTTATCGTGAAGTTCGGACGGGCAACAGAGACATTTTTCTAGTTAATAGCAGAAGAGGGTGGCGGGACACATTTTAGCACATCACTCGTTTCACAGCGTCTTTCCACCCTATCAGTTTTTCGGCGCGTTGCATTGCATCCATTTGCGGCAAAAAGACACGATTAATTGTTCGGTATCCCTCTAGTTCTGCAACGTCTTGCCATACGCCAGCCACAATTCCTGCAAGGTATGCTGCACCCAAACCTGTTGTTTCAATTTGAGATGGGCGTTCGACAGGGATTCCCAAAATATCTGCCTGAAACTGCATCAAAAAATCGTTAGCGGCAGCACCGCCATCTACCCGTAATTGTTGAAGCGTTATTCCAACATCGTCGAACATCGCCGTAACCAAATTTGCGGATTGGAGGGCAATCGCCTCTAACGTAGCGCGAATGATATGCTCGCGCGTCGTCCCACGGGTTAAGCCGAAAATAGCGCCTCTTGCCTCACTGTCCCAATGTGGGGCGCCGAGCCCGGTAAACGCTGGCACGACGAAAACATCACCAGAATCAGAAACACGGTTTGCAGCATCAGCCGTTTCCGATGCAGTGGCAATAATCTGGATTCCATCTCGAAGCCATTGCACTGCGGCCCCTCCAATAAACACGCTTCCTTCCAATGCATAAACGGGTTCTTCAGTAAAACTACAAGCGAGTGTTGTCAATAAACCGGTTTCTGAATGCACCCGTTGCGCCCCCGTATTCACCATCAAGAAACAGCCTGTGCCATAGGTGTTCTTCGCCATCTCCGATGTGAGACATAAGTTGCCGAAGAGGGCAGCCTGCTGGTCGCCGGCAATGCCGGCAATCGGTACGCCTTCAAGAGGCCCCTTTTGCACCGTGCCAAATATGCATCCTGATGGGCAAACCTCGGGTAAAATCGCTTGTGGAACGCTGAAAATATCGGATAACGTTGAGTCCCAACAAAGGGTATTAATATTAAAGAGTTGAGTTCGAGAGGCGTTTGTATAATCGGTTTTATGCACACTTCCGTTTGTCAATTTCCACAAAAGCCATGTATCTATCGTGCCAAAGGCAAGTTTTCCCTGCTCCGCCTGCTCTCTCGCGCCGCTAACCCGGTCCAGAATCCAGCTAACTTTTGTGCTTGAAAAATAAGCATCAAGGAGAAGGCCGGTTTTTGCCTTTACCAGTTCTTCGAACCCTTGGTGTTTGAGCGATTTGCAGATATCTGACGTACGACGGCACTGCCATACAATCGCTGGATGGATTGGCTTTCCAGAACGGCGTTCCCAAATGACAGTGGTTTCGCGCTGATTGGCAATCCCGATTGCCGCAATACTTGCTCTAGTATCTGGGTGGCTAATTACATCCGCTATCGCCTCTTGCGTAACCCGCCAAATTTCTTCCGCGTCGTGTTCTACCCAGCCAGGTTGTGGATAATATTGCGTAAATTCGCGGTAGCCCTGCCTCGCAATAGCCCCCTGTTCGTCAACAAGTAGAACGGTTGTCCCGGTTGTGCCTTCATCAATTGAAAGAATATAAGCAGATTTCCGCATTTTATATCCCTATCAAGCTTATCCCTTGCAAGCATACGTGTTATGTGCTAGGTTAACAAAAGTTCTTAAACGTGTCAAGTACGAATGAAATTGTGAATTGATAGACTCAGAAAAGCGGAAATCTTTTTGGAGAATTACGTTTGACATGTGAGTGCTTGATATGTTAGCATATTTTACGAATCACACTTTTGTTGGAATGGGTTCGCAAAATCGTTGTAGCACAAAATACGATAACGGATTTCTTAATGAGCGAAAAGGAGTGAACGTTGTGAAAAAAGTCTGGCTTTGTGCAGTGGTGATGTTATGCCTCGGCGGACTTCGCGGCTACGCAGAAATTAAATGGGATGCAGAGAAGTTTATGCCGCTATCCGAAGTTACCCCCGGGATGCGGGGCAAGGGGTATACCGTGTTTTCCGGGATAACCGTCGAAGAATTTGACTACGAAATTGTGAACATTACATACAACTTTTACCCAGGATGGCATGTCGTCTGGTGTGAAGGACTCAGTGACAATTTTAAGCGGGTAGGTGTGGCAGGTGGCATGAGTGGAAGTCCTATGTATGTTGATGGCAGACTCATGGGCGCGCTATCACTCGGGTACTTCAATCAACGGGAACACTCCAATATTTTTGGCGTAACGCCGTTTGAGTTGATGGTAAAAATCACTGAGCGCGGCATGGAACCAAACTTAAGTTATGAAGGGACTCAACTCTTCAATCTTAACCCGGAAACTGCAACGGCAGGACTTGATGTAGTGGCATCTCTCTTTAATGACGGAAAAATTGTCGAGACGCAGCCCGCTTTTGATGTTAACTTGCTAGAAAATATTTCTAGTATATCTCCCCGTGTTAGTGCTGCGCAGCTGCAGACACCTATCGCGCTTCCTATCCTGAATTCGGATATGATGCACATTCTTAAACCCCTGTTTGACAAATTCAACTTTATCCCCGTCCAATCGGCGGGGGGTGGAAGTGCGATAAAAAAATCGCCCGTTGAGGAAGCACAGACGATTGGAACAGAACTGGTGCGAGGCGATGTCTCCTTTTTCGGATATGGAACGATAACTTACATCGATGGCAATCAGTTTCTCGCATATGGGCACCCTAGTTTTGCTGAAGGCAATGTCAATATGCCCGCTTCTGGGGGTGCGGTGAATTTTGTTTTCCCAAGTCGAACCCGTTCCTTCAAAGTCGCGGTACCCACTCAGCCAATCGGTACACTCGTGCAAGACAGGGAGCCTGCTATTGCCGGCATTATCGGAAAGCACCCCAGTTACCTTCCAGTAAATGTTACGTTGCAAACAAGTGACGGAAAACAACACGAGAAATACTATGAAGTGGTACGACACCGCAGTTTCACGCCGCTTTATTCCGGAGTAGGGGCATGGTATTTCTTAGACGCGCTTGAATTCTATTCCAATGAACACACCCTTAATTTTGCGGCTACCATTAACTTGAAGGAACAGGCTGGATTGACATCCCGGGAACTGACTTTCAATAACGTTTTTTCTTCAAGGGGTTCACCAGGAATGCATGTCATGAACACGCTGATGCTACCGATGCTCCAGTTGATTAACAATTCATATACAAAGGTTGAAGTAGAAAACATCACGTTGAATTTGAAGGTAGAGGATAAACGACGAGCGGCTGTCGTTGTAGGTATCCAAATTGATAAGCTTCGCTATCATCCAGGGGAAACAGTAGGAGTAGAGCTGACGTTAAAGCCCTATCTTGAAAGAACATTTACGCAAACCGGGACGATTACCATTCCCAAGGATACACCGGATGGAATTGTCACACTGATTGCGGCAAATGCAAACTCCTATGAGTTTTGGGAACGTTCACGCGCACCACTGAATTTTCGCCCTAAGAACATCAACCATCTTGTTGAACTGCTACAACTCGATGAGAGAAACACCGATGTAATCCTTGAACTCTTTGTTCCAAAACCGGGGTTAACTGTTCAAGGTGAAGAATTCGCCAACCTACCGACTTCTGTTATGTCTGTGATGAACACCGCAAAACAGTTGGGGCAAAGTGGTTATACGACGAGCACTCGGTTACAACGTAACAAAATATCGACGGATTATGTTATCTCTGGAAGCGGATTCATGCGCTTCGCCGTAGATAGGAACGCTCAGTAGATAACATCCACGAATGCACAATAAAACCCGTCTAGAAGGGACGCGGGTTACTCGCATAGAACTTGATTGGATAAAAAAGACGATAATCATCTATAGGAGGGTATTGTCTAATGCGCCGAATCATCTCCTTTTGGAGTCTTATTTTAACCGTTCTTATTTATATCAGCATTGCGTCTGCTGTCAAAACATCTCTATGGGAACAACAACATCAACCTGATTTTGAGACAGGAAAACCGAAAAACCTCTCGATGACTAGCCAAGGTGATGTAATGTTAGCACCGAAGATAGAAAACTTCACGGAATTGAAAGAGAACCAGGTTTGGGCGCTTGCCGGGGATTCGGCAAACAACCTTTATGCTGCAACTGGAAACGACGGCAAAATTTATAAAATTAGTCATGGAAGTGATACAGCCGAACTCTTCTATGACTCCCCTGAAGTTACTATCTATAGCCTTGCTATCGGAGCGGATGATACCCTCTACGCGGGGACGGGCCCTGACGGGTTAATTTACAAAATTACTGATGCAACTACTCCCCCGCAAACTATTTTGAGTAAAGGCGATAAATATGTCTGGGCGCTGCAATTTGATAAAAGGGGGAATCTCTACGCCGCAACAGGCACTGATGGAAAAATTTACAAAATTACACCTGAGGGCGAAGCCACCGTGCTATTTGATGCCGAAGAAAAAAATATTATGTCCTTGCTCCCTGTAGAAGACGGATTCTATGCCGGCAGCAGTGATAATGGCATTATCTACCGTGTCACGGCAGACGGTACAGGGAACGTTATCTACCAGGCAAAGGAGAAAGAGGTTCGAGCACTTGTTACGGATAGCAAAGGAAATCTCTATGCAGCCACGGTGACATCTGCCCCCGCTGAACCCAATAGGGGTCGACGCGCAAATGGCCCCCCAACACCTAGCAGCCCCCCACCACCAGGCGGCGGCCCCCCGCAAGAGAACTCATCTAATATTTACAAGATTCGTCCAGATGGAACCGCGATGTCGATTTGGGCCTCCCCAGAGCCACTTATCTTAACAATGATACTCGAAAATGACTCACAACTTTTAGCCGGAACCGGCGATAGAGGTAAGTTGTACCGAGTTAATCCGATAACAGGAGATTCCATTGAACTCGGCAAAGCCCCCGGAAGCCAGATTTTGGCAATCCATCAAAAAGAGGTAGACGGTAACCTGCATACGTTACTCGCGACAGGAAATCCCGGAAAACTCTTTATGCTTATGCCAACATATATTAAAGAAGGAACGCTTGAATCTGCAGTTCATAATGCGAAAAGTCTCTCACGTTGGGGAAAACTCTCCTGGGAAGCCGAGGTTGCCGAAGGCACCGCTATCACTTTTTCAACTCGCTCGGGTAAAACGCGAAAACCGGATGATACTTGGAGCCCCTGGTCCAACGAATTAACAACCGCAGCAGGCTCCCAAATCTTAAACCCAGATGGACAGTATATACAGTGGCGCGCGACATTCACAACGAGCGAAGACGCGAAAACACCTGTCTTGAAAAAAGTCTCCCTTGCCTCTCTACAGGTGAATATTGAACCAAAGTTCACGAGCGTTGCGGTGAATGACGACAGCAGAACGGGCAATAGGGATACAGGTAGACGTTCTCCAGGGAGTGGAGTGCCTCCACCCGGTAGGCGTTCCGGCGGTGATAACAGCAGGCCAAATGGTAATGCTGATACACCTTCTAAAAAATGGAAAATTAATTGGAAGGTTGAGGATGCCAATCAAGATAAATTGCAGTTTACGCTCTACTATAAAGCTGTTGAGGAAACGAATTGGAAAATCCTTAAGAAAGAATTATCGCAGGCGAACTATGAATGGGATATCGCTTCTGTTGCAGATGGGAGATACGCCCTTAAAGTCGTCGCGACGGACAAATTGAGCAATCCGGTTGGATGGGAGAAATCGGCAGAGAAAATTAGCAAGCCGTTTGATGTCGATAATACCCAACCGATTGTCGATGCTATCCAAGCGACTGCTAATGAAGATGGAACTTACAAAATTACCTGTGACGTTATCGACGCGATGAACCGCATTCAAAAGGCAGTCTATAAGATTGATAATGACGAACAGTGGCGGGTTATTTTCCCTAACGACGGAATTTTCGATTCCAAGCGGGAGCAGCTCTTATTGGAAACCGGAGCCCTTTCGGAAGGTGCACACTCCATTACAATTCAGGTGACAGATAACGCCGGAAATATGGCGGTTGGCCGGGCAAGTTTCTAAGCTTGCGTGTCATTAAAGGGGCACCCCAGATTTTTAACGGAACTTGATTGTCTGAGAAACTTATCATGCGCCTGTCACTTCTGCAATCGCCGCGTAGGCAATATCCAAAAGAGCATCTAGCTCTGTGAGCGAAATTTGCAACGGCGGCATCAGAACCAAGGTATTAACAAGCGGGCGAAGCACTGCCCCACGAGCGAGTGCTGCTTTACACACCCGGATACCCACCTTCTCCTCCAGTGGATAGGAAGCGTGGTTCTCCGGGTTTTTTATCAATTCCACTCCCGCTGCCAATCCGCATGCACGCACATCGCCCACGTGTGGAAGCGTCCAAAATTCTTGAAGCCGCGCTGTGAAATGCTGAATCGTCGGTTGAAGATGAGCGAGGAGATTCTCTCGTTCGAAAATAGCGATATTTTCTAACGCCACGGCGCAGGCCAACGGGTTTCCGGTAAACGTGTGCCCATGAAAGAAGGTTTTGAGGGCGCTATATTCGCCTAGGAAGGCATTGTAGATAGTATCTGTACTTAATGTTGCGGCAAGGGGAAGGTAACCACCAGCTAAACCCTTTGCTGTACAGAGTAAGTCCGGGGTAACTTCCTCATGTTCGCATGCCCACATTTTCCCGGTACGCCCGAAGCCTGTCATCACTTCATCAACGATGAGAAGCGTTTCATATCGTTGAGCCAACAGCGCAACGCCTTTCAAAAACCCTTTCGGGAAGACAATCATTCCCCCAGCACCCTGAATGAGAGGCTCCACAATGATGGCCGCAATTGCTTTGGAATGATGCCCTAGAACGCGTTCAATTTCGTTGAGACAGTCCGTTTTTACCGAGGGGAACGCGGCACGTTGTTCAAAACCGAGCCGATTCGATGCATCGGCGGCATGATAGCTTGAAGGCGCAGGCACACGGATGCCCTTAAAAAGGAGGGAATCAAAAGTGGTATGGAAACTATCAATCCCACCGACACTCATTGCGCCGACGGTATCACCGTGGTAAGCTTTATCTAGGTGAATGAACCGTTTCCGTTGCGTTTCTCCCTTGTGTCGCCAGTACTGATACGCCATCTTCAGTGCAACTTCAACAGCAGTTGAACCGTTATCGGAGTAAAAAACCTTGTTGAGTCCCGCCGGCGTGAGTTCTACTAACTTTTTAGCGAGTTGAATTGCAGGGATATTGCTACAACCGAGCAGTGTGGCGTGCGCTATTTTATCCACCTGCTTTTTGAGCGCACTGTTCAGCTCAGGACAGTTGTGCCCATGGATGTTAGTCCACATAGAGGCGGTACCGTCTAGATACCGATTACCGTCTATATCAATCAGATAGCAACCTTCGCCAGACGCAATAATGAGAGGGATTTCGTCTAGCCACTCTTTCATCTGGGTGAAAGGATGCCAGAGGTAGCGTTTATCCCAGGCAACAAGCTCTGTTTTATCCAGCATAATCGTTGAAGTAAATTTCCTGTTCGCCACGCACGGATAAAAATAGGGAAACGCCCTAGTGAGACGATGAAAAACATTGTACGAGGACATCACCCAAGACGCTAAATCTATAGGATACGGCTATATTCTCCTACAAATTACCCTTTCAACTTTGCATAGTGCTGGGGCGGTTCGAGCCCGAGCCCTTCACATGTCCCCGCCTTAGAGACGATAATCGTCAGTACTTTATTCCGATAGATTGCGTGAAAATCCTCTGGCTGCCCGGGGATAAGTAGAATATTCGTGAAGCCTTTCGGAAATGAACTAGTCCTACCAACAACCTCTGCGAACCTCGCATCGTGCAGCTGCGTCTGAACAGTTAAGATACTTTCAGGGGCAGGAATATTGTCAGGCGTATACGGTGTAGCCAAAGAGATTTCGTAGCTGTAGTCCGGCATTCTATCAGGAAGTTCATGCTCTTTTTTGGCAACAGAATTTGGCACCCACCTTGGAAATTCAATTTCAACCCGATAGTAATTCGCCTTTTCTGCCATGTGATTTACCATACCGTAGCGCCTATAGCGCTCACGGACATCATCCGAGTAGATTGCACCGTCGGTAAGCACCGCGCCTGGCATCGTGGCGCGTGGACGCGTCGGGACAATTACCAAGGCTGAACGTAATACTGTTAACATGGGTGTGGCGATGAGGGAAAGTATCCACCCGTAGAACGCTGCGCCGTAGCGGGGCTGTTCCGTCTCCGTACTCGAAACAAATTCATCTTTAAACCGGTAAATTCCTTCCACAATCGCAGCGACTATACCGAAAAAAATCATCAGGTTGCCTTCATTAGTAAAAAGACTAATGCCGCGGGACTTTACGCCGAACAGGAAAAGCAGAAGGGGGTAAAGCGTCAGGTTGACTAAGCTATTAATGCCTGTTGAAACAGCAGCGCTAAAAACACGCGAGTTTCCCGCCATCTCTTCAAGTCGCTGTTTAAACGTAGCTGAGAACGCACCCAGTAAGGGCTGTCCAAGCATCGCTAACACCCCAAAGGGCGCGCGAAGCGACGTCGCAGGCGCTTCAGGAAACAGCACGAATTCTTCCGGAATACCTTGTTCTTTTATCTGTTTTGTCGTTCCACCATCATCTGACGCGGCACCCGTTTTTTCCGGTTTAACGAATGTCTCAAAAAATTTAGCGTTTAATTCTATGTAGGATTCCCATTCATTCGGCACTTCATCCTGCATTTTAATAGCATCAACCGGGCAAGCGGGCTCACATGCTGCGCAGTCAATACATTCATCCGGGTTAATATAAAGTTGTTTTTCGCCCTCTATGGTATGAATGCAATCGACAGGACAAACATCAACGCACGCCGTATCCATCACGTCAACACAAGGTTCACAAATTATGTAAGCCATGTTGTTCCCTCCTTCTTTCTAAGTATACCACAAATGATTATCAGTAGCAATGAAATTTGACAACCCCTATGGAAGCAGCTATAATGCTGATGAGTATCACCGGAAATGAATCTATTTTATCATTTTTAGGCATTAGAGGAACGACGTATATGCAAATAAAGACAGTGCCCGAAGACTTCATCGTTGAAGAACTGCCACTTTATGAACCGTCAGGCATAGGTATACATACGTTCTTTAGTATCCGGAAAAAAAACGTGAGCACATTTGAGGCAATTCGCCGAATTGCGAAAGCCGTGGGGGTAAATACCCGCTACATCGGGTATGCCGGATTAAAGGATAAAAACGCCGTGACAACCCAGGTATTATCGCTCGAAGGTGTCTCACCCGCACAGATTTTAGCGCTTGAACTGCCTGCCGTTGAAGTTTTGTGGGCGAAACCGCACCCGCACAAATTAAGAGTAGGACATCTGCGCGGAAATCGGTTCAAAATAACGCTTCGCGAGATGGAATCCTGTAGCCGGTTGTTTGCTCAAAAGGTGTTGCCACGTTTGGCAGAAGAAGGAGTGCCGAATCGGTTCGGGCCGCAACGCTTCGGGCAAAATAACGATTCACATCTTATCGGCAAGGCGTTGGTGCAAGGCGAATGGGAGACAGCGTTGTCTTATCTGCTCGCGGATGAGACAATGCTTTTGGGTGAAGTTGGACAACGGGCACAAAAAGCAGTAGAACAGAGACTTTTAATGAAAGCGATAGGATGTATCCCACACCGTCTTCGCAAACTATTCTTGTCTGCTTATCAAGCATATCTCTTCAACTCCTATCTGCAGCAGCGGATATTCGCATTAGGACAATTGATAGAGGGAGATATCGCAATAAAACATAGCAACGGCGCCCCGTTCCTCGTTGATAACCTTGAAGTTGAGCAGGCGCGCGCTGATACATTTGAGATTAGCCCCTCCGGCCCAATCTTCGGCTATAAAATGAAGCAACCGGCAGGCGAAGGCAAGGCAATGGAAGCAACACTTCTGACAGCAGAAAATGTTGAACCCGACGCCTTTCGCAAAGTTACAGGAATTCGCCTGCCGGGGACGCGCCGCCCCTTAAGAATGCCCATCGAAATGCATCAGGTGACATCGCGCCATGGGAGATTACATCTCGATTTCACACTGCCGGCAGGCGGCTACGCCACGGTAGTTTTAGAAGCGTTAAAAAAGTCTCTCACTCATCAAAAGGGTGAGACTCAGCAGAAATCAAGGACTTTACCCCGGATCCCCGAAGCTAAATCAGCACTGAATTTACCTAAATGAAATTCTAAAGCATCCGTCCCGCGTTACAAGCGAATGTCTATCTCAAATAGCTGCCAATAGACAATTTTCCAATCCGATTGTTCACGCCGGAAGTCGAACCGACAACGTGCTTTGAGTTCCCGGGGTTCGCGTTGTCCCCCTTTTTCCGCTGTTATGTCAAGCTGAAGAGTTGCTGCTCCTTTTCTCGCATGCGTTATATCTACTTCGGTATCCTTGAACTGGAATTGAAGCGAAACGTAGTCTTGAAAGAGTTTTGACGTTACAGGGATAACGTCGTCATAACTTTCCGGAATAAGCCCAGATAAAATACCAAAGATAGTTGCCTCATCATCCGCGGCAACGTAGGATTCTGAGAAGAGTGCCTTAACTCGTTCCAAGTTTTCCATATCCAGGGATTCCAAGAGCGCTGAAAGCTTATCCAAAAATTCGTGTAACTCTTCACTTGTGTCCCGTAACGGTGTCAGGGCAACATTTAAAACGAGACGTTCCTGATAAATCTCAAACGGCTGCTCGAAAGAATGGTAATCTGCATCCTCAACAATTAAGATATAGATATCCCCATAAAGAACGTCTCGGAACGTATAAATTCCATCCCCACCTATTTTAAACGGTTGTTCCAAGAGAGTGACAACCGCCCCCGGAATTGGGTGTTGTGTATTAGCATCCGTGACAGTACCTGATATCGTCCCATATTCGAGTATGAGTGGCGCCTGCGGCGATTTGGATTTAGGAAGCTCTTCATCTGCCTCTCCACATGCGAACAAGCATGCGAAGAATAAGAGAAGCAGCACAACTTTTTCTTTTATCATCGGTTCATTCTTTCGTTACAGGGGTGTGAAGACATGAAAATGCTATACAACTCTTTTCTTTTTCGCGCAACAAATTCCGTTTGCAACATCTGCTTAGATTAGCGAAGGCGTTCGTGAGCACGACAACGGCAGTTTCTAAGAAAAGCGCCTCTCCTACAGGGTTCTTTTCACTTAGAACCCCTGACTTAACGAGAAACGAAACGGTCCGGATAAAAAAAAGAAAATTTGTATTTACCCTACTAATTGTGGTATCCTTAATAAGAAAAGAATTGTCGAAACATCTCTAACGAAATCTGTAGATGAAAATAAGTTTAACCAATTTGTTGATTTAATTTAAGGAAAAGCGAGGAGATATATACATTATGTCCCGAGTCTGTAGTATTTGTAGTAAACGCCCGATAACAGGGAATCAGATTAGCAAATCACTTCGGCACACAAAACGCAGGTGGCTTCCAAACCTCCAACGTGTGCGCGTGCAAACCGAAGAGGGTGTGCGCCGGATTCGCGTCTGCACCAAGTGTATACGGGGTGGCAAAGTCACCAAAGTCGTTTCAAGAATGCCCCCTCCGATATAAGATGACAAGCGCGGCGACAACATACTTTACGCACCAATGTCTGTTACATTCAATCAGGCATGCGAAGATTTTGTAACTCCCTTACGTTTGACGCGTTGGACACCTTTCAACTGCCGAATCGCTTTCATAACTTCTTCAAGCTGTTCCATTCTTGCCACTTCCAATGTGAGGACATCATAAGCATTGTTGTTCCCGTATTCAGTCTGCGATGGTTGGAAGGTGCCACAGCGAATGTTTACCTTGTAGTGTCCAATGACAGTCGCGATTTTACCGAGCATGCCGAAGCTGTCGATGCACTCGACGCAAATTTCTGCCGGATAGGTATCCGGGAGGCTACTTGCATTTTCGGGAGGGGGTTTATCCGGCCATTTGACGGCAAGAAGTCGTTCAGGTTCATCAAGAATACGGACACACCCTGTTCTATGTACAGAAACCCCCCGCCCGCGCGTTACGTACCCAATCACCTCATCACCAGGAATCGGATTACAGCATTTCATTAACCGCATCATGCCTAAATCAATCCCGTCTTCGAGCTGTATGGTTGGATTGGAAGAGGCTTTTTGGGCCGGTTTTTCCGGTTCCGGCACTTCCGGTTTTAGCAAATTGACAACATGGGTGGCAGACTCATACCCCTGCCCGATGCGAACTAAAAGTTGTTCAACGTCTTTGAGTTGGAGCGCTTTAACGATATCAAGTAGTTTGGGGGAATTGAGATATTTTCGGGTGTTAAAATAGGAGGCGGGCAATTCAGCTTCAAGCAGTTTTTTTCCCAATGCAAGCGCGCCGGCTCTATCCTTCTCCCGAAACCAGGCTTTAATTTTGCTTCGAGCATTCGCGGTTTTGACATGGCGTGACCAGTTTCGGCTCGGATTACTATACGTATGTGTGCGTATATGAACCCTGTCCCCCGTTTGAAGTTCCTGCCGGATGGGGGCGGTTACCCCATTTATTTCTACACCGGAACAGGTATGCCCGATATCGGTGTGAATTTTATAGGCGAAGTCAATCGCTGTTGAACCAACGGGTAAGGCAAATAAGTCGCCCTTTGGCGAAAAGATGTACACCTCATCCTGTAAGAGGCCCAGTTTCATGGATTCAACGAATTGATGCGCCCCTTCTTGTGTATCTTGTAAGTCATTTAGCATCTGTTTATAGTTAGAGAAAATTGAACGCCCCTGTTTACTGGTGGGAACCCCTTCCTTATAGCTCCAATGCGCGGCGATACCATCTTCTGCAACCTTGTGCATCTCATAACTCCGAATCTGAATTTCAACCGGTTTCCCATTATCTACAATGGTAGTATGAAGCGACTGATATCCATTTTTCTTCGGTAGTCCAATCCAATCTCGAACCCGATTTGGGAGATAGTGCCAATTCTGATGTAAGGCGTGCAGTGCCATATAACAGTCTATTTCGGTTTTCGCGAGGATACGAATGCCTATTAAATCGCAAATTTCCTTGAATGGGGTGTTTTTCTGTTGCATCTTCTGATAGATGCTGTAGATATGCTTTGTTCTACCGTGTACATCCGCGAAAATATCCTGTTTTTCAAGTTCATCGCGAATCTGCGTCACCATCTTTTGACAGTACACTTCGCGTTCAATCAGTTTCACATCCAACAAATTTGCGATATCGCGATATTCATCGGGGTAGAGACGTTTGAATGCCAAATCTTCAAGGCGGCCCATGATACGCCAAATCCCCAATCGATGCGCAATTGGGGCATAAATCTCAAGCGTCTCTTTTGCAATGCGCTGGCACTTCTCATCGGATAGAAACTTCAACGTTTCCATATTATGCAACCTGTCAGCGAGTTTAATCAGGATGACGCGCATGTCTTCAGCAGTTGCTAAAAGCAGTTTTCTATAGGTTTCCCCTTGTCGCTGTCGCTGCCCGCCCCGGAATTTATACTGCCCGATTTTAGTTACGCCCTCAACAAGGTTCGTGATGTTACGTCCGAAGCGCACCACCATTTCTTCCCTCGTTACCCCGGTATCTTCAAGTACATCGTGCAGAAGTCCGGCACAAATCGTATCGGTATCCAAACGCAAACTCACGAGTTCTTCAGCGGTTTTCAAGCAGTGCGTAAAATACGGCGCCCCAGATTTCCGCTGCTGCCCCTCATGCGCCTTCTCTGCAAAATGGTAACACCGTTTAAGAAGCTCAACGTCGGCACCCAGATTGTAATTCTGAATTTGGCTGATTAGTGAGGTGACACTCATTTTCTATCCACTCCCAAATCGGTTTAATGTCCTTTTGTAATTGAAAATCCACGAACGAACGGCGCGTCTGTTTAATCCATTCTCCTCTCAAATAGGTTTTCGAACGGGTTAACTTTCGCTTCTGCGATGTCAGAAGCTGTAATCGTTCTCCGTGCCGTTTTAGGAAACCCAATTCTTCAAAGATAGTGAGCGCCGTTTGAACGGAAGCCCTGTCATCTAACTTCCTATTCATCAACTCAACTTCAGGAAATTCATCTGAACCGTGGCGCTCTATCACCGCGCGCAAATTTTTGTACAACGCTCTCAGCACCGCATCCCCAGGATACTTTTGAGATACCCAGTCCGTCAGCCGCTTTAAATCTGAACCATTGTAGATAAGATGTAATTCCGAAGCCCCGGCAGAGGCGAAAGCAGGACGACATCGCTTAAAAAACTCGTCTGCCCCCGGAGTTAGGTGGCAGAATATAAAATATTTGACGAAAGAAAATTCGTTCAGTTGAGAAAAATTAGCACTCGAAGCAATGACTTTTAGCTCTCTTTGTTCTAATTTTTTTAATAATGTTGCTTCTTCGTCTACAGACATGGATTCATCATGCAACGCAAGATAAGGGGCTTTTTCAGGAATCATGCGGGTTATCAGATGTTCCAGCATCTCGCCATTTTGGACATATAGAATACAAGGTTTGCCGAGCGAAATCAAGTTTAAAAGATAGTCTTTTTTATTTTTTCCGCGCCCATCAACAATTTGGGCACTCGAGGCGCCCCGGCTCGTCGGAAATACCGCCCGCTCACAACTGTTGGGCCGGAGCCGCCAGTCTTTTAAAACCAGTTGAACAGACGAGGTACCCCGCCATTTGTTGATTTGCGGTGAAAAAGCGATTCTGAGTGATAAATCCTCACGTTTGAGTGTGACAAGGTGCTTACCTCTACCCCAAGCAATCGCAGTGCGTTTGCTGTTGCCGTCCTGGATAACCATCCGTAGATTTTGTTTATCTTTTCCCATCAGTGAAGGGGAACCACTAATTTTAACATGCGACGTACTAAAACGGGGGGCCGGGTTTTCCCGCCCAAATGGTTCTAATTGTCTTAGTTCCTCTACGGTGCTTAACGTCAATAAGGAGAGATTCGTTTCACAATCAAGTTCCAATTTCGGTTGAAGGGCGTCTGACGACAGTTCTCTACGGGCATACTCGTTGAAAAAACGCTTAAACTCCGGTATATTTTTCGACGTGAGCGTCACACCGGCAGCCGCAGCATGGCCGCCGTGTTTTATGAGTAAATTGCTGCAGCTTTTTAAACTGTCCGCCAGGTTCATGCCCTCGATACACCGCCCAGAGCCCGTCGCCTCTTCACCCTTAATAGAAATGACAAAGACCGGTTTATGATACGTTTCAAGTAAACGGCCGGCCACAATACCGACTACGCCTTGCGCCTTATCGTCCCATGAATCGCTCGCAATCACCATGCCGACGGTAGTCTCGTCCATTTCCGCTTTAATAATTTGTTCCGCCTTATCTCGAATGCTCGCTTCCAATATTTGACGCTCACGGTTTTTCTCATTGAGCTCCGAAGCAATCCGTTTTGCCACATCATCGGATTCTGTCGTGAATAATTCCACCACCTTCGCAGCCGTATCCATCCTACCGGGAGCGTTGATACGCGGGCCCAAATGGAAAGAGAGGGATTGCCCGGAAAGCGGTTCTGATGCATCATAGCCAGCTACATCGCAGAGCGCATTGATACCCGGACGCTCCCGCTTATTGAGAACATTTAAACCGAGACGGCTCAAAACCCGATTCTCACTAGTCAGTGGCGCTAAGTCCACAACTGTTCCTAATACTACCAAATCCAGTAGCGATATCAGAAACATTTTATCGTCTATTAAGCCTTGTGCCAATTTGTACGCGAGGCCAACACCCGCTAAATTGGGGGACGGATACTCATTGCCATCCACCAGCGGTGAAACCAGGGCGTACGCCGGCGGGTGAAACGCCGGATTTGGCTGATGATGGTCCGTGATGATAACGTCGATACCCAGCGTATTCGCTAATTCCACCTCCGCTTTAGAGGTAATCCCGCAGTCAACTGTAATGAGTAATTGCCCACCCCTTTTACTAATCTCTTCTACCGTCCCTTTACTCAATCCATAGCCGTCTCTAAATCGATTAGGAATGTACGTCTCGACAGGCACGTCGATATGACGGAATGCGTTGTACAATAGCGCCGTCGCTGTCGTCCCATCAGCATCATAGTCACCGTAGATATAGATTTTTTCACCCCGTTTTATCGCACGTCTTATCCTATCTACCGCTTTATCCATATCCGCCAGTTTAAAAGGCGAATGCAGCTCATCAAACTGCGGATAGAGATAGCGACGCGCTTCAGAGACGGTTTTCTGCCCGCGATTCATGAGGAGTTGGGCAACTAGTGGAGAAACGCCTAGTTCCGCTGCTAAGGTTAAACTTTCATTTATATCGGGGTTTTTAAATTTCCACATTTTGTCGGGGTAGGGTTTCATTATGAACCTTTCTTCATCCTACTTATCACTCGCATTGAGAGGGTAACACGTTTTGTGATAGCACCCACACGCTAAAGCGTGGGGCTTCGGTTTCGTAGCAACTGCGGTTTTCTCATAGAGTCAACCGTCTTACTGTCGCTCCACCAGCGGGCGTTTCCCTGTAGGTTTCTACAGGCATATCGTCACGTGACGGCTATCCCTGCCCGCAAAATGTTTAGCGCAGCGTTGATGTCTCTATCGTGGTGTGAACCACAGTCGAGGCATGTCCACTGCCTATCTGAAAGTCTTAGTTCTTTGTTGTGATACCCACAATCTGAACACGGCTTCGTTGTCGGCGTCCATTGTCCGATTTGTTTCCTCATACGTTTATGTTTACCGCACTTATATTCCAATATCTGAACGAACTGGTAGAAGGCGAGTTCCGAGACTTTACGCCCCCACAGGCGTTTCATGCCGTCAAGGTTCAATGTCTCAAGGACAATGATATCAAACTTTTTACAAAGTTCACTTGCCAGTTGCCAGTGAAAATCTTTAGCGTAGGGCGAAACCGCCGTTTCGCGGTGGTTGCTGATTTTCCGATACAGACGTGCAAGTTGCCTGACACACCGCCACCACCCGTTAGAACCTTTAACTTTACGAGAAAACGCTTTATTGAGAGTCCGAAGTTTATTCAAGGACTGTTTCAAAGGTTGTGGGTGTTGGATTTTCTCACCCGTGCTAAGTGTCAAGTACGCGTCTTTCATTCCGAAGTCTGCCCCAACGCTTTTACCTGTTGTCGGCAGCGGTAAAAAATCCGCGTAATCCGTTATGATGTAAAGCCAATAGTCGCCACAAGTATCACGTTTGATGGTGATACGCCTGAGTTTTCCATGCCACTGGCGGTGTTTATGAAACGTATAAGGCACTTTATCAAATCGCCACTTCCCTTTATCCTACTGACGACATGTGAGTGTAAGAAGTTTAAATCCAGTTTGTTTCAGCGTGATAGACTTAAACTTATGCTCCGGTTTGATATGGGGGTTACCTCCCCGTTTATTAAAGAACCTTTGATACGCATTATCAATTCGTTCCAACTCTGCTTGGAGCCCTTGGCTTGGCAACAACTTCCAATGTGGATGTGTGGTTCGTTTCAATATGCATGCATGTTGACACATTGCAGCGTAGTTGGCATACGGCAAGCCGTCTTTATGTCGTTGACGCTGCCACTTATGGAAATAGACATGCACCTGCCACATATCGTCAAGCAGATTGCCAATGCGCATCGTATTAGATTGTTTCCCAAGCGGGTATTTATAGGTTTTCATGGACTATCAAGTATCAAGTCTTTAACTCCGTTTCAGTGGGGAGGCAGACACAGAACCTTGCGATTCTGCTAAACCTGTCTGCCAACTTGATACTATTAATGATACCACATTTTTTTGGAAAAGTCAATTTTATTTCACAAGGATTAGGCCCCTTAGCGGGCTTATATCCCAAACCTAAAGGATTGGGCTTTACGCCCGAATACCCGTAAACCGAAGATAATAGTTGAAATCTCCGAACAGGACAGTTATAGTGAACATCTCGGCAAGCGAACCCGGAAAGAATCGCTACAAAGCACACACGCGCTTTGGCCGGCAGGTTAGGTGGGGATACATAAATATAAAAAATGATGTCCAAATAATTCTAAAATACACGATACACAGCATCACGCCTGAAAAAAACATATATTTCAATAGGGTAACACAAAAAATGAATCTTGTCAAATTTTGACATGGGAGAACAGGGCCTCTGTTCCGCCAAAATTCCGATTGACATCCAAAGCACGACGTGCTAAAATTTGAAGGAACAATTCACCTAAATTCATAAGGGGAGCCAATGGCACAGTCCGGATTTTTGATTACAGTTGAAGGCGTGGAGGGCGCCGGTAAAACAACGCAGGCGAACAGATTGGCAGCTGCCCTCGATACGAATGTCATTGTCACCCGGGAACCCGGAGGCACTGCAATTTCTGAACGGATACGAGACATTTTTCTCAATTCCGATGGCATCATGCCAACGACTGAGTTATTGCTAATTGCGGCAGCCCGCGTGCAACACGTCTCCGAAATCATCCGGCCGGCACTCGAAGCGAACAAAATTGTCATCTGTGATAGATTCATTGATGCAAGCATCGCTTATCAAGGCTACCGCGGTGGCATCGACATCACACTCATCAAACAATTAAATAAGATTGCTACAGAAGATATCCGCCCAGCCCTCACGTTTTTACTCGATTTATCACCAGAGGTTGGGATACAACGGCAATTTCAGCGCCATCAAAACCGGCTAGACAGGGAGCCGTTAGAATATCATCGTAAAGTGCGCGAAGGATACCTCGCCATCGCGAAAGCGGAACCCGAACGGGTTAAAGTGATAGATGGTGCGCTTTGCCGTGACGTTATACACAACAAGCTATTAACAGCGTGTAAAAAACATGGAATCCCCCTCTTTGAGATACCGGAATAGAGGCAAGGTTAGAACCTTATCAAGTCCCGTCTGCGCCAGAGACGACGCAGCCCGTTCTAAAGGAGAGAAAAATGAGTGGCACAATCATTGGACATCGACAGATTGTTGAACAACTCCAGCGTACCGTCGCATCCGATAGAATTGCTGGCGCATACCTTTTCGCCGGGCCCGCAGGCGTTGGAAAAGAGACGGTGGCGAGCTATTTCGCCCGCTTAATCTTTTGTCACGAAAAAACCGAGCCGGGAACAGTATGCGAACCCTCCGGTAGCAATTTACACCCCTCTCAATACTGCCTTCCATGCCGAAAAATAGCATCCGGTAATCACCCAGATTTTCGTTTTATCCGGCCAATTGGGCGCCAATTAAAGATAGCCCAAATTCGCGAATTACAAAAACAAATCATCTATGAGCCATTTGAAGCCAGCAGGAAAGTTTACATTTTGACGGACGCTGAACGGATGAACACAGCAGCAGAAAATTGCTTACTTAAGACATTGGAAGAACCGCCGGGTTCCTCCGTTTTAATCTTGCTCACCGCGAACTTGGAAGCCTTACTACCGACGACACGTTCCCGGTGCCAGATACTCCAATTTCATCCGATGCAGATACGGGAATTGACGGAAGTGTTAACAAAAAAATGTGCCATTTCGCCGAAACAAGCCACCGCTATCGCCATTGCATCCGAGGGCGCCATCGGAAAAGCATTAACGCAACTTGAAAAAGGGACGGCACTTACACAGGAAATACCCGAAATCATTAAAGAGACAGAATTGTTAGCAGCGTTCAGATTCGCGGAACAATTTAAGAATGAACCTGAACGGTTGACAGAACTCGTAACATGGTATCGTGACATCCTATTTTTACAGCAGGGCGCGCCGAACGAACTCATCACGCATACCGATTCCATTGAACAACTCAAATTGCTGCTGCCCCGCTATTCACGATTGCGCATACAGCAAGCCATCCGGGCAATTTTTCACACCAAAGCACTCATTGAGAACACCAACACAAACGCAATTCTTGCTTTAGAGGTTATGTGTCTGAAATTACTGAAACCGTACCGATAATCCAACAAACGCTTGAAAAAACAGAAAGCGCTACGTTAAAATCTAGCAGCGGCAAATTATAATTTCTGGAAAATAAATGGCGATTTCAACGCGCCAATCGTTTGAAAACCTGTTAAAACCAAAAGGAAACCGATGGACGCATTTTACATCACCACACCCATCTACTACGTTAACGGCGAACCACACGCAGGACATGCCTATACAACGATTGCTGCCGATGTCTTAGCACGTTATCATAGACTTAAAGGGAAACATGTCTCCTTCCTCACCGGGGTTGATGAACACGGGGCGAATGTCGAGAAAGCCGCAGCACGCGAAGGACTTGAACCCCAAATTTACTGCGACAAAATGGCACCGATTTTTCAAAAGCTCTGGAAACGCTTGAATATTTCAAATGACATTTTTATGCGGACTACAAGCCAGATGCACAAACGCGGCGTCGCGAAATTCATTAACGCACTCTATCGAACCGGCGATATCTATCAGGATAAATACCAAGGATACTACTGCCGCCCATGTGAGCAGTTTTTTACCGACAAGGAGCTGAATCCACAGAAAACCTGTCCAATTCATAAATTGCCCTTGGAGTGGGTGGAAGAGGAAAATTACTTTTTCGCCCTGTCTAAATATCAAAAGCAATTAATCGAACATATCAACGCAAACCCAAACTTTATTTATCCGACAAGCCGACGGAACGAACTCCTAAGCGTTTTAAAATCTGGATTAGAAGATACATGCATCTCGCGCGCATCCGTATCGTGGGGAATCCCGCTGCCGTTCGACGAAAAATATATCTCTTATGTCTGGATAGAAGCGTTATCAAACTATATGACGGCTGTCGGTTATGAAACAGAAAACGCCCAATACCAGACTTTTTGGCCCGCGGATGTACATATGATGGCAAAGGACATTACCCGTTTCCATGCACTCCTCTGGCCCGCCATGCTAATGGCAGTGAATCTACCCTTGCCGAAGCACATCGTTGGGCATGGATGGTTAACCAAGAACGGCGAAGCATTGAGTAAAACACGCGGCATTTTCATTGATATGGACGCCGACATCGCAACGTACGGCGTCGACGCGTTCCGGTACTACCTCCTCCGGGAATTTAGTTTCGGAAATGATGGCGATTACCGTCCAAGCCGCCTGCACGCCCGCTACAACGCTGACCTGGCGAATGACCTGGGAAATCTGCTCAATCGCGTACTCGGACTTGTTAACAAACATTTTGGACAGATTCCGGAACCGACTACCCCCGGTAAATTTGACGATGACATCAAGAACTTGGTACAAGAAACAGTCGCAAGACTTGATGTTTTAATCCAAGAATTTGCGTTTGATAGGGCATTGGAAACCATCTGGGAGTTTGTTCGGGGTATCAACCGGTACATTCAAAAGAAAGAGGTTTGGACACTTACCAGGGCTGAAACAAAATTGAAAATGGGGAACATCCTTTACGACTGCCTAGAGGCACTACGGATTATTGCAGTCCTCATTTCGCCATTTATGCCCGATACCGCCCATCGGATGCGCACACAACTCGGTTTAGCCTCTTCTACAGAAGATGATATGGACACCCTGCAATCTTGTCAAGAATGGGGGCAATCGCCACCGGGGTTAACTGTCAGTAGAGGGAAACCGATTTTTCCGCGCGTTGATACAAAGCAGGCAAACCAAAAAACGGCCGCAAAACAGAACACAGAGACTGATACGCAGAACCTCATCACGTTTGCCGACTTCAAAAAATTGGAATTACGGGCAGCCACGGTGATTGCCGCTGAACCCATTGAAGGTACAGATAAACTCCTCAAATTACAGGTTGACATCGGCACCGAGAAGCGACAAATCGTTGCAGGTATCGCCGAACACTATACACCGAAAAGTGTTATCGGGAAACAGGTAATTCTGGTGGCGAATTTAGAACCCGCCACCATTCGCAACGTTAAATCGGAGGGCATGCTGCTCGCCGGAAGGGGTGAACCAGTCGTTTTGGCAACGCTTGATGCAGAGGTACCGCCCGGTTCAACAATCCGTTAATTCTTTTTTTACCGGTGTTGGTATGAGTGCATCCGTTCCTCGTTCCGCTTGAAACGCGAAGCGTTGTGCATCGGATTAGCAAATTACCTTCAATCATTAAATTTCATATCGCATCCGGAATCAAAGTGGAGTGGGTATCACATTCTGCCTTGATTCCGACGCTGTTTTGTAGTCTAGCGCCGAAAAATTTAACAAAGAGATGCAGAACCTTGAAAACATCCTCAAAACGCGAATTCGGAATAACAAGGCCGGAACCTTCGTTGTACTCGTGCCTACCCGTTCCGCCCGCTTGAAACGTCAACGCGAATTAATCTCGTATCATCCCAATAAGGCTGTCGCAAACTTAACCGTACATACGTTGGAAACGTTTGCGCAAAAGCTTTACGAGCAACTCCGGCCGGACGCACGGCGAACGCGAATTTCATCCGCCCTACAAACCTATTGGCTCCGTGAACTTGTTAACCAACCGGCCGGAGAGCGCTTCCAGCCGATGAAAGGGGGTAAAGTACCCGATTGCACGCTGGCATTCATCGTAAATACGATTAACTATCTCAACGAACGGGGGCCGGCTTATACGGAACGGGCACGAAATTCATCAAACACACCCATTGCGGAATCATTCTTCCAGCTTTATGAGGCATATCAAAGGAAAATCGGGACGAAATGGCGCGACGATGCAGGCATACACCAGCTTCTCGTCGCGCCGTTTCAACATAGACTGATGAGAAAAGCGTTTCCGCTCACCACACTTGTTGTGGTTGAGGACTTTGATGTCCTTTCCAAAGCCGCTGTCACCCTTTTGAAAAAAATTGCTGAAATGCCAGATGTGAAAGTCTGCATTCGTTCAGAGTACTATTATCAAAACGCTACACTGTTTGGGCATATTCAGAAGCTTTTTGATGAACTCAGCGGGCCCAACATCACAGTGAGTGAGCTTGCACCCGAAAAATCAGCCCGAAACCTGCATTTTGCCCACAATCTCTTCCGCACAACGGAATCTGAGCAAGAACGATGGAATGCAGAAGAGCAGATTAAATTGGTAAAGCCTTTCGACAGGCTACACGAAGTCGAATTGACTGCCCAACTTATCCGACAGAGGGTTGCAACCGGGGCGTGTAAACTCAATGACATCTGTGTAACGTACCGGGACTTCCGGCACTATCTACAATGCATCGCGGAAGTGTTTCCCGAACACGGTATCCCTTATTCTGTTTCAGAAGGAATGCCTCTCGCGCAATCCCCGGTAGTGAGGGCAATTTTTTATCAACTTGAGACGAATACCTTGCCACTAGCATCCCCCTATTTTTCCAATCATGAATTGCCCTCAATCTCTCAAACGGATGAAAAAGGGATGACGCCCGAGGCGTTTAAAACCCATTTTGATAGTCTTCTTATACAGGGAAACGTACTCCGTCATATTTTGAAATTATCAGCAGACTCACGTTGGCAAACGCAGACTGCGACAATTGCTGAAATCCACGCGTATCAGGAACTCAACGCGCGGGTTTCAGAACTCTGCAGTTCTCTCGAGGAGGAAACCCGGCCTTATAGAGACTACATAGAACGGCTCAAGCTCATCGTCAGGTACACGACATATCAGATTCCGGAAACGTCCGCGGGCGTCCATATTCTTCGATTATCACAGCTCCGAAGCCTGGAATTTGATACAGTCATCGTCGGTGATTTCATAGATGGAAAATTTCCGGAACACTTCCATCCGAAGACACTGCTCCCACAACCCTATGCGCGAAACAAAACAGAAATGTTGAGCCAGAGCCGCTTTCTCTTCTATACGATGCTCAAGTCCTTCCAGAAACGACTTTATCTGATGTGCCCAAAACATGGAAATGAAACACTTCTCCTCCCCTCCCCATTTCTCGCAGAATTGGAGCGAATCGCTAAAATTGACACCGAAAAAGTTGAGAACACTGGACAATTCAGCCAAAGCCGCTTCCTTCGGAAATATGGGCAATATGTCTGGGATTGTGCAGAATCGGAAGCGGGGTATCGTTCAGAAGTAACGGAGATGTCTCAAACCCTACAAGAGAGATGTTCACTGGTTGCACACGTTGCAACTGTCGAAAAAAGCCGGGAGAAAACGCACGAACACTTAGACTACGAAGGCATATTGACAGGCGGGCTCTCGCGCGAAAGTGAAAGCCAATTAGAAAAGCGGCGCGATAACCACTATGCCGTAACCACATTAGAAACATATGGAAGATGTCCTTTTCAGTTTTTTGCTGATGACATTTTGGCACTCCGAGAAAAAGAAGATACGCTAGAAGAAGATGACTTGTCCGCCCTTGAAAAGGGAAATCTCGTTCACCAGATTCTCTTTAAATTCTATCATAATCGACAGGAAAGCCCACCCTTAGCGCAATGCAGTCCAGCTGAAATCGCAGAAGCACAAGCACAGTTGTATCAGCTCATCGCGGAGCAGATACGTGATACCAAACCGGATAACCTCTTTCGGGAAATAGATGAGGCACTCCTGAAAAATGCCCTTCGCAAGTGGTTTGAGGCAGAACAGAAATCGGATGTGAACATTGTCTCACACATCTTTGAAGTTAACACCGACACGGAATCAATTCAAGTTAACGGCGTACAGCTAAAAGCAAGAATCGACCGGATTGATGTAGCCGGCGACGTTTTTAATGTGATTGACTATAAAACGGGGAATCTATCCCCTAAAATTTCAGGGATACTTGAAGGGCGTGCTCTACAACTTCCGCTCTACCTTAAGATTGCCTCGCGATTGCTGAAGGGGCAGTACGTACCAACCGCGGGACTTTATCACAAAATTAAGTTTGACGAATGCAAAGTTGAACTCGGCATAGGTAAAGAGAAGTACAACGGGCGCACCTACAAGACATATAACGGCACAGCTTGGAAAAAATCAACCAAAGCCAATAAGCAGATGGTATCCGATGAGAAATTTGATGCTATCATCAAACGCGTCAGCCGATATATCAGACAGTATGTAGATTCAATTGGCAAGGGAGTGTTTCCACTTATCACCCGCGTCGAAACATTCGTGAATTCAGAAGAGGACGGCGACACTCCAATAACACCCCGCAATTTAACAGCACCGTGCCGCTACTGTTCATATAAGCAGATGTGCCGTGTCGGGGCGATTTCTGAAGGGAATTCTCTAACAATGCCAAGCCTTTAGGCTTCGGGTTCGGGTTCGGGTCCAACCCCGCTAACTTCTGCTTTTTTTATCAAAATATATTTGAAGTATCTGAAATATCTGTGATACTGTCTTATAGAAACTAACATAAAGGAGATGGTATCATGTTTATCAAGACTCCCCAAAAAGATTGGTATTCAGATACGAACATGGGGTATCGTTGTCAATATCACGTTATCTGGTGTACCAAATACAGACGCACGGAGTTGGGGAGTGAATGGTAGAAATATCGTATCCAAAGGATACGATATTCTACCTATCTCCCCAAAAGTTTTATCCCCGGCTATCCAAGCGCGTTTGCACCAGTGAATCTGCGCCAAAGAAATAGAATTGGATTTCAAAGTGCGTGCCAGTGAGATTATGGAAGAACACCTACACCTGATACTTGAGCACAATCCAAAAGTGCCTATGACTCGGATTGTGGGATTAATCAAAGGTGACACGTCTCGGATACTCAGGGAAGAATTACCCCCACCTTAAATCCCGTTTACCTTCCCTTTGGACGCGTTCAAAGTTCATATCGTCTGTGAGCTGTGTCTCCCTAAAAGTAGTCAAAGAATATATTGAGGCTCAAACGCGTGTCTAAATCCAAGAAAGAATACCGAACCTATATTTTAGCGACTGCTAAGCCTACAAAATACCTTGACGGTATAAATCGGCTTGGTGGACGTATCTATTCTAAAACCGTTTCGATGGCGTTCAAAACGCATGAGGAGAAAGGCTTTTGGCTTTCAGACGGTGGACTCAAGGCATATCTGAAGTTCAAGCGGTATCCGTGCCACGCCCATTCTGTGCAGGCGATTATAGACGATTATTGCGGGGCGCGCCGCTCTTTCTTTGCTAACCGAAAATCGTATCCGACTGCCAAGCCCCCGATAGAACGGTATACGGTTCTAACCGAATAAAACGCGGACATTCCACACATTCACGTGGCGTGCGACAGGGATTTCCTATCAGCGTGGCAAACTACGACTGTCTATGGGCAAAGGGAGAGCTCCGCTTTGGATTAAGATTGATAAAAAATTCCATAACGTCGTGCCAGCGGAAGTCTCGCTTGTCTATAACCGTTCCCTGCAACAATACGCGTTTCATGCAACCTATGACACAACGCCGAAAAAAACGACAGCAAAAGTCGGTTCAGCCGTTGCCGTGGATATGGGCGAAATCCACCCACTGGTTTCTTTTGACGGTATCAATGCCGACATCTATAATGGACGCGCCCTCCGCAGTGTTGTGAGGTATCAGAACAAATTTAAGTCGAGTATCAATAAAGCCTTATCGCGTTGCATCAGATATAGCAGACGCTGGAAAAAACTAAAACGCGTCAAGAATAGAACCCTACAGAAGTTAACCGCGCAGTTGCGTGACATGCGTCATAAAATAACGTCACGCTTTGTTTCTACTTGCCGCGCGCGAAAGATAGAAACGATTGTCATTGGAAACATAAAGCACATTAGACAATCTATCAACTATGGCAAAAAAGCCAATCAGAAGTTACACCAGTGGGCGTTCGCTAAAATTCAGAATATGATAACCTATAAAGCGAAAGCCGTCGGTATCAGTGTTGATATAGAGGACGAAGCCTATACGTCTCAAACCTGTCCGTCTTGCGGGCATAGAAAGAAACCAAGTGGTAGGACTTACCGTTGCGGACAATGCGAGTGGCAAGGACACAGAGACGTTGTGGGGGCGAGTAACATTCTGACAAAGTATCAGGGTTTCATGAGAAACCCTGTAGTCGGGGCAGTGGTATCCCCCGTAGGTATCCGATATAATCCGAACCTATGTAGACTTGATAAGTGGACACCGTTTTCGGGACTCAAATCAAGTTAGCCTTCCAAGAGAAGGTAACAAGGACACGCCGAAGGCGTTGTGAGTATCACAATCGTTCTACTGAAAATTTATAGGACATGCCCCCGGCGCCATGCAGCAGACACACCTACTACACCCGCAATCCAGATACCGTGGCCCATCACACGCATTAATGAGGGAGAGTCTCTTTTGTCACATCAGCAAGATGACACAGTTTGGAAGTGTATCGATAATTTTCGTCCACGCTCGGACAACGGTAACTTTTTTTAGATTCTCCCTAATTTCCGAAGAGGAAACGAGAGTACCTCGAGAACTTGAGAGACGAAAATTGCTAATGCACTGAGCTTATGATAGAATATCCGATATAGGAGGACAACATGAGAATTGACAAAATTGAATCATTTTTTATTGGAAACGGCTACGTCATTCGCATTCATACGGATACAGGCATCAGTGGGGTAGGACAGACGGCTTGCTGGGGTTACCCGGAGGCGGTTGAAAAAATCGTCAACACCTTTGAGAAATATCTCATCGGGCAGAATCCGCTTCGAATAGAGCATCATTGGCAGTACCTTTACAGAATGGGGCCGTTCCGAGGTACCGCGCTCAGTGGCGCAATCAGTGCAGTCGACATCGCCTTGTGGGATATCAAGGGGAAACATTTCGGCGTACCAATCTGGGAGTTGTTAGGCGGGAACTGCCGCGATAAAATCCGATTGCACCTCCTCGGCGGCGGAAATACACCCGAGAAGATGTTCGATGCCGCAAAAGCCGCGTACGAAGAAGGATTCACTGCCTTGAAGTTTGATCCATTAGTTGGCAGCTTTCAAAACATGGCGGTTGATAGACTCGTTAAAACCGCCCGGGATTTAGTCGCAGCAGCACGGGAAGGCGGCGGGCCTGACTTAGATCTGATTGTGGAAGTACACCGCAAACTCACACCCATGAATAGCATCGTATTAGAATCCGCTTTAGCACCCTTTAATCTCTATTTCATTGAAGACCCGATTCAGATAGATACGATTACGACGCAAGCCCAATTAGCGAAACGAATGACAAGCCCTGTCGGCAACGGGGAACGGTTGACGAGTATCTGGGAATTCCGAGAACTGCTTGAGGCAGGCGGGCCGCAATATGTACGCCCCGACATCGGGTTAGCAGGCGGCTTAACCCATTGCAAGAAGATTGCCGCAATTGCCGAAGCTTACCACAGCGCACTTGTCACCCATAACTTCCTCGGGCCACTCATTACCGCAGCCTCCCTTCACTTGGATGCAAGCATCCCCAATTTCATTACCCAGGAATACACCAAAGCCGATGAATCGGCAGAATTCGCCGTTTATCAAGTCGCCTATCAGCGACAAGGGGGATACATCCAGATTCCAGAAGCACCGGGCCTCGGCATTGAACTTGATGATAGTTTAATCCCAAAAACGCCTTATCAGCCTATGAACACGGGAAGCACTCTGTTACGCGAAGACGGCTCCGTCGCTTATGCAGTATAAAATATGCGAAAATTATCGAGAACCTGAGGCAATTTATACCGTATATTCGCACAGGATAAGGGAGATGAAAAATGAACGCCGATGAAAAATATCTGTTTGATCTAAATGGTTACCTCGTCGTTGAAGATGTGCTAACGCCTGAGGAGATAGCCGTGGCGAACGAAGCCATTGATAAGCACAAAGCGCAAGAACGAATACGCCCCCAAGCTCAGACGCTTGATGGGGGTTCGCCTGAATTGAAGGGGGTACAAGGGCGAGGGGAATTAGGCGGAATGCTTCATTGGGAGGAACCGTGGTGTAACCCGTTCCGAAACATGCTGGTACACCAGAAGATTGTCCCTTATCTCAACGTCATATTGGGAACAGGTTTCCGGATGGACCATCAAATGTTCCTAATTTCTATGAATAAAGGCGCTGAGGGCTTCATTTTTCACGGTTCCTCCGGCCCCGGGTTTGACCCAAATCAGTACTACATTTTTCGCGATGGCCGGATGCACAACGCCCTTACCGTCGTCACGTTTCAGCTCACGGATGTCCCGCCGGGAGCAGGTGGCTTAATCGTTATCCCCGGCAGCCACAAGAGCAACTTTCCTTGCCCGCAAGAGATGCGTTTGTACAAGAAACACCAGGAGCATATTCGACAGGTTGTCTGCAAAGCAGGAGATGTCGTGATTTTCACAGAGGCGGTTACCCACGGAACACTTCCTTGGACGGTAGAGCACCCACGTCGCTCGATTTTAACACGCTACACCGCGGGCAATATGGCATACGTCCCGGCTTATCCCGTCCCGGAATGGGCAAACGAACGTCAGCGGGCCGTCATGGAGCCACCATATCACGCCCGATTAAACCGGCCAACATTAACGTCGTAATGTCATAGGTACCCACTACCTAAAGGTAGGGGCTTGTGCTTCGTAGCGACGGCGCTTTTCTCTGAGAGAAAACCCGTCTCATTGTCGCTCCACTTTAGGCAGCCAAGCCTACCCGTTTGATATTGATAGCAGCGTTGACGTCTCTATCGTGCTGAGAACCACAGTCGGGACAAGTCCACTGTCTATCAGAAAGAGTGAGTTCTTTGTTATGGTATCCACAGTCACTGCATGGTTTTGTTGTTGCTGTCCACTGACGGAGTGAAAAAAGTTTTTTACCGTGCTTTGCACACTTCTGTTCCAATATCTGTATGAACTGATCCTCTGCGTGTTCAGAGACTTTGCGGCCCCAGAGGCGTTTCATACCGTCAAGATTTAGTGTTTCAAAACAGAGGATATCAAACGCCGTGCAAAGTTTGGTGGCAAGTTTCCACTGCCAATCTTTGCGTTGGCGGGCGACTTTTCTGTGGTGCCGCGCCAAAGCACGACACGCACGATAATAGTTGTTAGAACCTTTGACTTTACGACTCAGGGCTTTGCTCAGGCATCGCAACGTTTTCAGGGAGTGTTTGAAAAACTGCGGAGATTCTATCTTGTTGCCTTCGTCGCTTGTAAGGAATGTTTTGTTTCCGTAATCAAACCCTGCGCTCTTACCCGTCTTGAGTTTCGGTTCGGAATCGTCAACATTATCGCACGAAAAGCATATCCAATAGTCACCACACCTGTCCCGTTTGAGTGTCATCGTCTTGATTGTCCCGTTGATGTCACGGTGTTTGTGGAAAGAGAACCACGTATCTATACAGTTGATTTTGATACGATTTTTTTCACGTCTGTAGCCTGCTTGTGTGAAAGTCATAGAGTTGTATTTGTGTCTCGGTTTGATTTTCGGTTTACCGACTTTACGGCTTGTCTTACCGGCTTTGCGTTCTTCTATGTTTTGGAAAAATGCGTCTTGTGATTTGCCATATCGCAGAACAACGTCTTGCACAACTTGACTCGGCAAGTCTGCCCAATGTGGTTTTGTGCGCTTCTTGAGTTTCACAATATGTTTGTTGATGCGAGATGCGGGCAGGGTTTTACCGAACAGGCGATAAAACCTACGCTGTAAAAGCATGATATGCAGATGTATCTGCCACATATCGTCAAGCATATTGCCGATTTTGACGATGTTCGATTGATTTTGAAGTTTGAACTTGCTGGTTTTTCTCATTGTCCACTTTGAGCTTCAATATAGTCCTTCATGACGTGGAGCGTTACGCCACCACAGGAACTGACAAACTTTGAACGTGTCCACAGAAATGGTAAACGACTTTTCAATGAAGGATATTCTTCTCGCAAAACTTTAGCGGTATAACCTTTGATTTTGCCAACGATTTTATCAATAGCATGTATTGGCGGTATTTCTATTAGCAAATGGACAGGTTCAGGGTGAGTTTCACCCTCGCAGATTTGATATTCATCCGCGTCCTGTTTTTATCGTATGAGGTGTTTCAGGCGTCCTTGTATCTGTGTATCCAAAACCTTACGACGATACTTGGTACACCAAATCACGTGATATTGACAACGATAGATTGTCTTGTTGCTTGTTTTGTAATTACGTCTCTTATTCGCGATTTTGAGAGGCATAATATCTTACCTTTATATTATAGTGTATCGTATATTATACCACATTATGATTAGATTGTCAACTATATTTTCTATCAGAGTTTTCGCCGTCTACATCCGGCAAGCTAAAGCAGGGGGATTTGACGGGGGAGCGTTAAAGTCATGCGAAAAGCATGCCTGATGTGTCCACTTCGATGAATGCCTTCCGTCGGGACGGTATCGTTTTTATCGCACGCGTCAACGCTTCCGTTTTTTGCGGTTTGCCCTCAGCTCCCATTTATCGCGCGGAAGGGCTGCATCTACCTCACTCCGTTGCTTCCTGGCCCCACGTCCAGGCGCGCCCCGGATTAGTGGGCGGTAGATACCAGAAAGCCGTTCTCTGCAACAGCTTTTTGGTACACGGTTTCGTCAAGAAACAGCCCAAACCCGGGAAGGTCCGGCACATTCACATAGCCATCTGATATTGAGTAAGCCGAATCGTCGATACCGGGTGTTATCGCACTATCCCACTCCACAAATTCAAACCGCTCCACCTTTGCAGGGAGGTGTGCTGAGACGTAGTTTCCGTAATATCCACCGTAATGATGCGGGGCAGTGCCAACGTTCCATTTGTCCAACTGCGGCCCTAGTTCAAGCCATCGCGAGAAACCGGGGCTGAAAATATCGTATTGGACGATATCAACGAGCCCGTCTTTAGCCCACTCTAACAAGTGGGGTGAGGCGCCCCCCTCGCCATCGGCGATTCGGGTATTCAACCGTTCTGTGTTCAGCCATTCTCTCAGATGCCCATACAAGCGCGCATCTTCGTGAAACGCCTCCTCAACCCAATAGACATCTGCATCAGCGGTTTCCGCTAATACCCGCTTTGTTAAATTGAGGTTATATCCGTTGTTTGCATCGATGAGGATAGTGGCATCGGGCCCGACTGCTTCTCGCACGGCACGAATGACGAGAATATCCCGCCGCGTGCCCTTTTCAAGCGGCATGTGCATCGCACCCCGCCCTACCTTAATTTTAAAGGCGGTATGCCCACGCGCCACGCCCTCTAGTGCCTCGGAGGCGATGAGCGCCGCAGCTTCGGCATCATCAGCCAGATGCAAATCATCGATGTATAACGAGGTATCGTAGCACCGTGCGCGGAATTCCGCGTTCCTTCCAGAGAGCAGTTCATAAACCGGCTTCTGCTCCAACTGCCCGACGAGCTCCCAGAGAGGATATTCCAGCCCGCGGAACTTTTCCGTCACGCCGCTATCCATATCGAAGGCATCACGAAGCTCGAAACCTACCACGGACGCCGCAGCTTCTTGTGAAATCGAGGAACGCCCCATCCCACTCACACCCTCCGAAGTCGTTATCCGCGCGATACTCGGATGCACATGCAACCCGTGCTCACCCAACCGAGAATTGCAGCCAGCTTTACGGGGACGTTCGCCTCTTAACCGCGCACACTCAATACGCTCAATTTTAACATGATGCTGCATCGTACTTTTCCCTATATTTGTGTTTCCAGCAGAGCAAGACTCTTGGAATCCAAACGATTATAATTCTCAATCTCATAGCGATTCCCATCGGCATCTTTAATAAGCACTTGCCCACTTTCAAGTGTAACCACATCGTAACGCGTCTTTAAGCCAAACTCTACCCCGCCACGGTTCGTTTCCACAACCCATTTGGTAATCCCAAATTTTCCCTCTAAGGAGTGGATTTTGGTAATCTTCGGCATGAAATAACGCCTTTCTAATTCCTCAGCTAAGATTTTCCGCGAGGAACCGGAGAGCTGATTGATGTCCTCGATGATGCCCAGCTCATTTGAATCACTATCTAATAATGCGATGTACTTGTTTGGTTCTGTGAGGGGGAACGTCAGAATGGGCTCAACGTTCGCATGCTCAATGCCATTAGGAAGGTTAACAACCAGTTCTTTAAACGAGTTCCGATTAATATTAAGTTGACTTACGTCAAGGAATTGTAATTCATCTGTGATGTGAATAGGTTCATGCATGCTCGTGAGTTCCTCTAAGGATTACGCATTTATCGTTGTAGATTTTAGAATAGCCCCTAGGCCCGGGCGGGCCTACGCGCCAAAGCGTACATCCGCCGCCAAAGCGTACATCCGCTTTAGCGCGTGTTAATTCAGGGCGAGCGTCTTTCCGCTGTTCATTGCGGTTACCATGCCCGAATTTTTGACAACTCTGTCTGTTTTTCACACAGAGATGCATACGTCCCCTCTTTAGCAAGTAATTCTTCATGCGTGCCCATCTCGTCGACTTCACCATCTTTTAAAACAATGAGTTTATCGGCATACTTAAGGGTTGACAGTCGATGCGCAATGGCGAAGACGGTGCGTCCACGCACAAGACGTTCGAGCGCCTCTTGAATCTTCGATTCGGTTTCAGTGTCCACGGAGGAAGTCGCTTCATCAAGGATGAGGATGCGTGGATTTTTCAAAATCGCACGCGCAATAGAAATGCGCTGCCGTTCACCACCCGATACCCGCGCACCACGCTCACCAACCATGGTATCGTAACCATCCGTGAACTGAACAATAAAATCATGCGCGTTCGCAGCCTTTGCCGCCGCTACAATTTCATGACGCGTCGCATCCGGTTTCGAATACCCGATATTATCGGCTATGCTCCCTTGAAACAGAAACGGGTCTTGTAGCACGACGCCGATTTGCCGACGTAACGCCTTTAACCGGACTGTTTGACTGTCGTGCCCATCAATCTCTATGATGCCTGAACTCGAATCGTAAAATCGGGTAATCAAATTGATAAGCGTGCTCTTTCCGGCACCACTATGCCCAACCAATCCGATCATTTCACCGGCTTTTGCCTGGAAACTCACACCGTTAAGGGCATTCTTTTCGGTATCGTAAGAAAAATAGACATCTTTAAATTCGACATCACCTCTCACATTTTCAAGCGCGATGGCATCCGGTTTATCTACGACAGAGGGGGGAGTGTCTAATACCTCAAATACCCGGTCCGCGGAAGTTGCCGCACGAACAAAACGTTCATTCATGTGACAGAGCGTGTATACCGGCCCGAAGAACCGATGCATCAAACTTTGGAACATGAATAGCCCGCCAAGTGTCAGTTCACCGTTGAATATCTGTTGCCCACCTATCAACCAGATGAGAATTGAACCGGAAAAGATGATAAATCCCATGATAGGACGGTAAAGCGTCCACAATTTTGCAGCATTCATTTCACCATGGAAAATTTGATACGTCTGCTCGTTAAAACGACTCACCTCATACCGCTCGCGGGCAAACGCTTTTACGACACGAACCCCCGGAATCGTGCTGGCTAAGATGGTACTGATGGTAGCGTACCTTTTCCATAAAACCGTGAAGACTTTGCTCAGCTTTTTACCGAAAAAGATGGTAAAGAAAATTAAGCACGGTATCGGGAGCAGCGCCCACAACGCCAATTGCCAGTTCTCAAAAAACATGATAACGGCGATAAAAATGATTGTCAGAGAATCGCCGATAATGTCCTGCACCCCATTGGCGATGAAGTCACGGAGCCGCCCGACATCCTGCGTAATTCTTGACATCAGGTTTCCGGTATCACGTTCCTGATAAAAATCGAGGGAGAGCCCGTTGAGATGTTCGTACGTCTCATTACGGAGCCGACGCGTGACATTCTGGCCCACCCACGCCATCATATAGCCCCGAATAGCAGACGTGACAGTCGAAAAAATGTTCACTGACGCCATCAAAAGAACAAGAATCAGCAGATGCCCCCACTGCCCCGGCGCGGGGATTGATGTGAACCAGGTACCTAACCAATTCATCACGCCTTCAAGATGCCCCCAGCTGGTTACCGGAATCGGTACACTTTGGCTAACCGCGTTCGCAACCGGGTTCAGAATATTATCCACCATCTGCTTACTGAGAATAGCCGGATAAAGCGAGACTGCCCGAATCACCATCATCAACGCAAGCGCCGGGACAATAACGTGCCAGAACGGAAACGCGTAACCAATCAACCGCAAAATCAGCTTCCGCTTTTCGACACAATTAATACAGACACCCGCCCAGCTCGGAATCGGTTGAGCGCACGTTTCACATTTGTCCTTGTTTTTGCCTAATCCCTTAGGCTTCGGCTGCCGTTCCTCAGTCTGAATCCCCGGATTCGCTTCCTTCGCGAGAGATTCTAACTCCGGCGTTACCAACTCAAACTTCGGCGCAATCCTTCGCGAATAACGTGCCACTTCCGCGGCATTGCCCGGCGTACGCACTTTGAGAATGTTGTTGCCGTGCATTTCCTGAACATCAACCGTCTCAACCGAAGCAAACGAAATTTCACGGAGCTCGTGCTCCGGCGAACCGTTTTGATTAAAAGCAAGCAGACGTTTGTTCGTCGCAATTAACCAATCCTTGCCGTAAGTGCCGTCAAACCGAAGATCTGTTGAAACTGATACCTTAACTTCTTCTCCTTTTAAAAGGAGTTTCTGTAACCGTCCTTCCAAAGATTCAGGGATTTCTTCCCTTGTGGTTAACACTTCGTCTTCTTGTCTCTTGAAACTCGCGCGCCCGTAAGAAGAACTCCGCCGCCGAAAATCACGACTCGTCCCCTGCATAAGTAACCTCCACAGGTAAGACAAAACTTCTGACATACTCCCACGCCTAAATGCATGGGGTTCTTTTGTTCCTTGTAGGAACATTCCTCGTGTTTAAGACGAGGCAACAGGGACTTCCAAGCGAAAGCCCAAGGGCCGTGTCATGCGGGAAAACCCATTTCCGCCACTACCGGTTCACTGAAGTGAACCAGATACTTTCATACTATTAATTATACCACAAAGATTAGGGTTGTAACGCCAATGTGTAAAAATTGTTAGTTTTATGAGATATCAGACGTTCACCGCTACTACATCCCACCCCTAAAGAATTGGGTTTTGTAGCGGAAGATGAGATAAACCTATATTGAGACTCAGCACCGTTTATTTATTAACGAAAAATTTAAAAAAAAGTTTAGATTTTAACAAACTCTAAAAAAAACAGAGCGAATTAGAAAATAATCCTTCCTAAATCGTCCGGTAGTAAGCAAAGGAATCAAAAGCAACAGGCGGGGGCTCTCGCACGACTTAATGCCTCTACAGGAACAACCTTGACTTTCACAACCCGCTCCGCGCTCGCACCCAAAAAACGATAGATAAAGAAAATACCTATCAATATAGATAAAGAAAATACCGATTAATAAGGACGCGCCAGCTATCAAGAGATAACCGGCGCGTCTCAAGAAAGGGTAAAAATGGGATAGGAAATTATTCACAAGCGGAATATCCTACGCTATTGTACCAATTAGTCATCGTGCTCGAGGATCTCAAGATCGCGGGCGGTGACCGGTGTTGGTGACTCGGCGGATGTGCTGTGTTCGGCACCACTTGACGGATTCTTACCGGTTGCTGACGCACGTCCGATTGCGCCGCCCATGGCATACAACGCGCCATTGCCCTCACCAAATCGGTGTACAGAATCATAGAAAGAACCCAATTTTGGTAGTGTCTGTGGGTTTCGTTTATTCGGGTTTTGTAACCCCAATGGCACTTCCGCATACAGGTTATACGTTGTTTCGTAGTTCTTGTTATCTGTAGAGCAAGAAACATACCCGTAACCATCGGCAGCACACCTTAAGTTTCCGTCAGCGTCACGAAAATAGCCAAACCAGGAAGACCCTGTGCTATAGAGAGGCCCCTGACTATCAGTACCTGTATTGCTTTGATCTGAATACTGGCCGGGGAAATCATCATCAGGCCCCTCGCGGGTTAAATAGGAATAGGACGCATCGCGGTTTATGTTAGCAAAGGCGGCAAAGATTGTGATACAAACGAGTAGTGCAATCGTAAAGAACGCTGTAATTTTTTTCATGATAAACTCCTTTATTTAGAAAGCCCTAAGTATTCATAGGGGTCAAACCCTATCTCATCAGGTGTGACAATTTCCAGGTGTGAAGGAATATCGCTAAAGCGCGTGTAGATGCCTGGCGAGAGATCATCGGGATGAGCAAGTGTGCGATATATACTTTTCTCGCCATTCTCATCAATCTCGTATTCAACAAGGACACTGCCTCTTTCGAGCGCTATAATCCCAGTCCGTTCAATACCAACACTACCGTATTTGGAACGTATGCCCTCGTTATGCATCTTGATGGCTATACGTCTGAGCAATTCCCATTCTATATTCTCGGCGGTTTCCAAATAATTGGGTGGAAAGTCCCCATCCTTTGGTATTTCGGGGTAGGGCCCGAGTCCGAAGCGTGACATCTTTGAAGGATCCAGTGCGTCCGCTGAAACAGCATCCGTCTCAATCGTCTCAATGCTGTCAATCGTCTCAGTGCTGTCAATCGTCTCGGCGGCCGTCTCACTCGTTGAAGGGGCCGCCGTGTCATCGGACACAGTAGGCGTGTCATCCGCCTCAAGCCCAGGGGTAGCCTGTCCAAAGTCCACCGGGAGAATCCCCCCACTGTCCCGTGCTCCCTCCCGAGGGTTCACCTGAACGGCATCGGGGCCCGGGAAATCGGCATCCCTCGTGCGCCGGACGTGCCAACTATACAGCAGGCTGCCTCCCACAATCAGCACAAAGAAAACCAAACCGCCTTGAATCATTCGACTCGAAAGTAAATTCCGTAACATATTATTCACCTCTCTCATTAGGGTTAGCGGTTCCTGGAGCAATAAGGCGTGTAAAGAACGCTGTAATTTTTTTTCATGATAAACGCCTTTATTTAGAAAGCCCTAAGTATTCATATAATACAAAATTTCGGAATTTTTGTCATTATTTTTTTCAGCCTACGAGAAATCGCGATGAACACCGTTTTTTTCTGTAGGCTAAAATAATTTCCTTGACTATTTTTCACGAAAATAGTATCCTTTCAAGCAAAATATAAACAGAATCTCGATTTAACGCACGCGGGAAGTTAACCCCACCCGGGGCCGCTATGAAAACCACATATTCATCTCTCTAAAAAAAGGGGCAAACCGTTATGTCAACCGCCATTGCCTATGGGGGGAAAGACACCGTCATTACATCTCAAGAGAAACGAGCGTTGTTACAGGAGGCGCTGCTGAAACGGGGCGGGATACCGAAGAACGTGTTGGTGATTCCGCCAGATCTCACCCGCTTACATTCAAATGCGGGCGAACTCACCCGAATGCTTTATAAGCTCTGGGATGCGGAAAACGGAAATAGATTTGATATTCTCCCCGCAATCGGCACGCATGCCCCGATGACACCCGAACAGATTAACGAGATGTACGGACAACTGCCAAAGGCAACCTATCACGTTCATAACTGGCGAAGCGGGCTCCACTACTTTGGGGAGGTCCCGGCCGAGTTTGTCAACCAGCTTTCAAAAGGAAAAGTCAATTATAGCATTCCCGTCGCTGTGAATCGACGCTTGGTTGACGGGGACTACGAACTCATCATCTCTGTCGGGCAGGTTATTCCACACGAAGTCGTCGGAATGGCAAACGGGTTTAAGAACATTCTTGTCGGAACAGGCGGAGTTGAGATGATTAATAAATCCCATTTTTTAGGCGCCGTCGATGGGATGGAACGCTTGATGGGGAAAACCGACACCTCAGTCCGGCGGGTACTCAACTACGCACACCTACACTACCTCAAACCGCTCAACATTCTCTATGTAATGTCCGTTATGGATGTCAATGCCGACGGGGAACGGGTGATGCGGGGGCTTTACATCGGCGATGATGCACACACCTTTGAGACAGCCGCCGAATTGAGCCGCGCCGTCAATCTAACTTTTTTAGATGTGCCTTTGCAAAAAGTCGTCGTCTCTTTGGAACCGGGGGAGTTTAAAAGCACATGGCTCGGGAACAAAGCCATCTACCGCACCCGCCTGGCGATGGCGGATAACGGCACGTTGATTATCATCGCACCGGGGCTCCGCGAATTCGGCGAGGATACGGAAATTGACCGGCTCATCCGAAAATACGGATATCGCGGCACAACCGCTACCCTCAACGCCGTTCAAAAGAATTCTGAACTCCAACAGAATCTATCAGCGGCAGCTCACTTAATCCACGGAAGTACGGAAGACAGGTTCAATGTCATCTATGCAACCAGGCATCTCACGCAAGCCGAAATTGAATCTGTCGGGTACAAGTGGGCACCGTTAGATAAAGTGCTTGCGACATATCACCCGGAAACCCTGGTAGATGGGTTTAATGAGGACGAAATTTTCTATATTAGTGAGCCGGGGCAAGGACTATGGGCATTAAAATCGAAGTTTAGCCGCTCTTAAGCAGCCCCGGTAATTCAGAGAGGCGTTGAATTGTCTCCTCCCATCTTCCGGGTTGTTCCCCAGCCCTATCAATTAAAATCGCCCGGATGCCTACCCCTTGCGCACCAACAATATCTGCTTCGTAGGTATCGCCTACGTGAACAGTCTCTTCAGCTAAAACGCCTACCGCCCCCAATGCGTAATTGAAAATTGCCGGTTCCGGTTTTATCGACAGGACACGTTCGTCGTGAGAAGCGACAATCGCGTCGAAGTAGCCAGCAATGTTTAACCGTTCGCTCAGATTGTGTAACGGGGTATCCCAGTTCGAAACAATCGCCATCTTCACGCCGGTACCCTGTAATTGCCGGAGGGTGGGAATAACGTCTTCGTAGAGCGTCGCTTTACTCGCAGAGAAGAGCGAGTGTTCATATTGCAAGAGCTCCCACGTCATCTGTTCCACATGCGCTTTCACACCTACCCGCTTTAACAATTCGCAATAACTGTCGAAGATTTTTTCTAGCGATGCTCGGAAATTGTGATTCGCTGGGGCGGAAGCAGAGCCTTCTGCATACAGAGATTCACGCGCCGACGCATAACACTTCCAATCGATGTCAACACGATAGCGTTCCGCAACTTTTTGAAGGGTTGCCTCAAGTGAACCTTGCCAGACACACAATGTTTTATAGAAATCAAAGAAAATCGCTTTAACCATTTTTTCCCTACGTAAGCGACGAGACACGGTTGGAGTGAACGCCCATCTGCCTCTTTCAATGAACGCCGATACCTTCATTGGTAACACGTCGGATCCGGAAATCCGGCCTCTTGAAACCCTCTCTTACGTAACAAGCAACTGTCGCACTCCCCACAAGCCTTGCCGCCCAAATCCGGAGCGTAGCAACTCAATGTGAGGCTATAATCGACACCGAGGGACGTACCAATTCGGATAATCTCTGCCTTTGTTTTATCAATCAGGGGTGTCTGAATACTCAATCGCGTTCTGCCCTCAACCCCTACCCTGGTAGCCAGGTTTGCCATCGTCTGATAGGCGCGAATATACTCCGGACGGCAATCCGGGTAACCGCTATAATCTACGGCGTTGACACCGATAAAAATCGTATCCGCGGTGAGCACCTCCGCCCACGCGAGCGCGTAAGAAAGGAAGATGGTATTCCGGGCAGGCACGTATGTAATCGGAATACGTGCTCCCATTTCCGCAGCTGAACGATTTTTCGGTACCTCCACGTCAGCTGTCAAGGCTGAACCGCCGAATACCCGCAGCCCTATGTCGACAACTGTATGCTTCTGAACCGCGATGAGTTTTGCGATATTCTCGGCACATCTCAATTCGAATTGGTGCCGCTGCCCGTATCTGAAACTCATCGCGTAAATCTCATACCCTTCCTTAACGGCTATAGCAAGTGTGGTGACGGAATCGATACCGCCACTTAATAATAAGACTGCTCTTTTTTTCAATCCGGATTCCTTTCGGTAGCTGTAGGGCGAGGGCCACCCCCGCACCCTACAGGCGTGAAGAATTTATTGCTGCTCAAATTCTAATTTCGCGAAACGGAGGAAAATACCGCCCCCCGGTCTCGCAAATGGCCCATTGACAGCTAAGCACGCAATGACATGTTTGGCCCCTCCCGTCGCGCTTTGAGAGAGAACCACGCGCTGCGGGGCGTTGAAACCAGAAGCTGCACCCCGCCCGGAGCTACCGAACGCCAAATCAATCTCGCCGTCTACCCAGACTTCACCGTAATCGTCTATGCACGTATGAAACCATACCTGGGAACCGGCCACCGAAACCCCGTTAACCTCTTCCGGGATTGTGACAGTAATCCGATACCAGCCGAAGCAGAAACCGGTTGAGACGATTTCTTGGATGTTTTCACAAACCGCCCACCCGGAATCGTCGTAATCCGCTAGACGGGCGGGTGCCTCTTGCAAGTGATTGACTAAACCGCCATTCGGCTCGCCGGGGACAAGCCCGTCGGCATAACGCCACTGCGCAGCTGTAAGCTCAAGGTGCTCCGCATTTTCCAAATCAAGTTCTGCAATAATCATATTATCTTCCTTTCTAAGGGATGAGTAATTTTATTCGGCATGTCTTTGTACGCAGCGCGACAGAGACATCCTTAACAATTCCTTTTTAATGGGTATCCTGACAAAGCGTGTAAGCGATGACAGTTGAAAACATTAGGAAAATTCCTGCAACAATAAATGGAACCTGGACGGATATCTCAATTAAAAAGCCGCTCGCGACGTAACCGGCCAGGAATCCGGTACTCCACGCGAAATGTGTCAAACCAACACCGTGCCCTTTTTCAGCCGGCGCCGTAAATTCGTTGATAAAGCGCGGGATAGTCGTTGATAGTGCCCACGCCGCCCCTGTACCGAGCACCCCGAAAAATTCGAGTGCCACTAAGGATTTGTGAAAAAACACCACGCCAAAAGTGAGAACGGTAACAAGCAAATTGGCGACGAACGCAGGCGCGCGATGCCCCACAGTATCACAAATTTTGCCAACGGCTAATTGACACACCAAAGCGAACAGTAGACTAATTGTGCCATAATAGCCGGCGGTTTTAACATCAGCAACCCGTGAAATGAGCACCGGCATCAGTAGGTTAACACTCCCCCAATAGTAGGTTGGCAGGAATCGTAAACCGATAAGCATCCGCATGTCACGGCGCCGGCATAAATCTACATAAGCACGGAGATTGGGGCGATGTACCGCAACGCTTTTAACGCCATTCACTAAACCGGCTTGTTTTAACGGAGGTAAAACGAGGCACGCACACAAAAACAGGAAACCTAATAGGAAAATCGCGCCCCACCCGAACGCCGGATAACCCACTCGAGTTATCACTTCACCCGCTAACGCATTACCGACGGCACTCCCCACATTTGTGCTCATGAAGTAAAGGCTTGTCGCTAACCCCAATTGACGCGCGGGGACAGCGCCGATAAGATAGGATTGCCCACCCGCCGTTTTAAAGCCGGAGGCAACCCCTTCATAGCAGAGCACGCCCCAGATAAACAGCGGCGTTTGTGTCGTAAACAGCCCACCGATTGCAATCGCGCCCGTCATGCCGAGAAGCAATGTGAATTTTCGCCCGAACCTGTCGCTGATGATACCGCCTAGCATCGCAGATATACCGCCTAAACCGATTGGCACCGAACGCAACAACGCCGCAAATAACGTATCTTTCACTAAAATCGCCCCGGCATAGACGGGAAAAAGCAGAAGCACCGGGCCAACTACCAACCCGATGAGAAACATGAGGACGCAGAGGAGAAGAAAACCGCGATTCCACACCAAATAATACCTCACCGGAGGAAAAACTGATTGCGCTGATACCGACTTCTCATTCGGAAGACGACGCCCGCACTAATCCTCTTGATGCCCCACTGGCCCCGAGAAATATCGCATTAAGCTATCCGTGATAGCAGGCGCAGCCGTGCCAAGCCCACAGGCACTTGTCGCTTTCATCACCTCGCCAATCTCTTTCAGGAGCGGACGGTACGCCTCCAGATTTGAAGGATGAACTGAACGCGCCGATGATAACAGCTCTGTCAGACGGTGTGTACCGATGCGGCACGGAAAACACTTACCACAAGATTCATCGGCGAAAAATTCCATCGCATTGTGCGCAACGTCCAACATATCTCGCGTGTCGTCGAACACCATAATGCCCGCCGCCCCCAGCATCGCACCGACTTTTTGGAAGCTCGGCTCATCAATCGTGATGTCCAAATCCGTACCCGCGATAAAACCACCAGACAGGCCGGCTGTCGTAATCGCCTGAACTGAACGTCCCGACTCAGCACCGCCGCCCCAATCATAGAGCAACGTCGGAAGTGGCAAGCCGAATGGAACTTCATAATTCCCAGGGCGACGGATGTCACCGGATAAGCTAATAATTTTTGTGCCCGCGACATTCGCGTTATCACTCAGCCCTTTATACCACGCCCCACCGTGTCGAACAATCTGTACCGCAGCCGCAAGCGTCTCCACATTGTTTACCACTGTCGGCAGGTTCTCAAACCCGTGCGTCACAGGATACGGCGGCCGATTCCGCGGAAATGGATGCTTCCCTTCAAGGCTATTCAGCAGCGAGCCCTCCTCACCACACACATAGGCACCCGCACCACGCCTCACATGAACCCGGAAATTAAACCCGGTACCGAGGATATTATCACCCAGCAACCCGCCACCCTCCGCTTCAGCAATCGCGCGTTCAAGTCGTTTCACGGTTTGAGGGTACTCATACCGGAGGTAGATAAAACCGCGGGTTGCCCCCGTCGTATACGCCGCCAGTGCCATCCCTTCAAGAACGGCGTGAGGCGCATAATCAAGAATAACCCTGTCCTTGAAACACCCAGGTTCCCCCTCATCCGCATTGCAGACAATCGTTTTCGGGCACCCAGCGGCATTCCGCACTGATTCCCACTTCGCACCCGTCGGAAACCCAGCACCACCACGCCCGGCTAACTGGCTCTCCTTCAAGATTGCAATCACATCCGTCCCGGAAAGATTCGTTACCACGCGATTTAGCCCCGCGTAGCCACCTGTACGCTGGTAACCAGCAAGGGTATTATACTCAGCTTCACGGATTTCCGCGAAGATACACTCTTCGTAACCACCCGGATTCGGCACCGGGAGTGGCGTCGGTTCAATCGCAAGCGTTGACGCACAATTGCCTGTCAGAACTTCATGCCCTTTCAGCACAGGAACACCAGCGTCGCACCGGCCAGCGCACGGCATCGCCGTCGCACCCTCCGCCGCCAGCGCATTCAGAATCTCTAAGCCCCCTTTTAACCTACAGACGGGCCCAGTACACACGCGCGGCACCGTTTGACCCGGCGGCGACAACGCAAAATGATGGTAAAACGTTAATGTACCAAATAGCTCCGCTAGCGGAATACGGAAACCTGACGCAATGTCACGAAGAGATGCCTCCGAAATAAAACCGTCCCTGTCATGGAAAGCATGGAGAACACCTAAAAGCGGCGCAGGCGCATCCCGCCACGCGGAAATTAGCGCTGCGTTCGTAGGGACTGTCATTCCTAATCGCTCCTAAATCAAAACAGAATGCACTTATCACACTCTGAGGGTGGAATTGATAAACATCTTATCAAGTTTTTTCACGCCTGTCAACATTTTTTGCGCTTATTTTTACACGTGCGCCGGTGTCAGCTTCTGACGCCTATCAATAACTTTCAAATCACTTGACAAAATTTCAAATCCATGATTAAATTCAAGCAGAAACTGCCCGGTACACACGACACCTCACTAAAAAAATGAGGAACTCGAGCACTAACCCAAATATCAGATAGCTGAACGCCGCCCAGGAGAAATAATTGTGGAACAAAACGAAAATATCCTAGCAAATCTGAATACCACATCTCACCCCTCGCAACTCAAAATCACGGATATGCGAATCGCACGAACACGCATCGGCGGCCCAATTGTCAAAATACAGACAAACCAAGGCATATATGGACTCGGCGAAGTCCGAGACGGCGCAAGCCCAACTTATGCATTGATGCTCAAAAGCAGAATCTTGGGCGAGAATCCATGCAATATCGATAAAATCTTTCGACAGATTAAACAGTTCGGACACCACGCACGACAAGCCGGCGGCGTTTCTGGCATCGAGATGGCACTGTTTGACCTGGTGGGTAAAGCTTATGGCATACCGTGTTATCAACTCGCCGGCGGAAAATTTCGCGACAAAATACGATGCTACGCCGATACACCATCACTCAAAGAACCTCAACAGATGGCGAAAAAATTACAACAGCGCATCGACGACGGATTCACTTTTTTGAAGATGGACATCGGCATCCACTTGCTCAGAGGAACCCCAGGAACAATCGCGGCACCCCACGGAAACCTAGACACACACAACATCAGCCATCCATTTACCGGAATCAGACTCACTGATAAGGGGATATCCATATTAGCTGAATACGTCGACACAGTACGAAACATCATCGGTTATGAAATTCCACTCGCAGCCGATCATTTCGGACATATCGGAATTGAAGATTGCATCCGAATCGCTCACGCACTAGAGAAATATAACCTCGCATGGCTCGAAGATATGGTACCCTGGCAATACACCCAACAATACGTCAGACTCGCTACCGCATGTGCCACACCTATCTGTACAGGCGAGGACATCTACTGTAAGGAAGGGTTTATCCCTCTTTTTGAGAAACGAGGCATTGCAATAGCACACCCAGATATTGCCACATCAGGCGGAATTTTAGAGACGAAGAAAATCGGAGACATCGCCGAGGAACACGGTATCGCCATGGCACTACATATGGCAGGTACCCCCATCGCCGCCATGGCGAGTGTACACTGCGCCGCAGCTACACAGAACTTTCTCGTTTTGGAAAATCACTCCATCGATGAACCGTGGTGGAATGAGATTGTCACCGGATTGCCGAACCCCATTATACAAGATGGATACATCGACGTACCGGAAACACCCGGACTCGGCATCGAACTCAACGAGGACGTCATACGACAACATCTGCACCCAGATGAACAAACCTATTTCCCATCGACAACGCAATGGGATGATGAACGTGCAAATGATAGATTGTGGAGCTAGCCACATCCGACGACAGGAAATACACAAATTAAATTGGGTTGCACGGGGGCTTGTGATACTCACAACAAGAGGAGACATTAATCCTTATGAGATTTTTGACAGCTGAACAGAGCGTGCAGCAACTGCTCAAAACGACACCACCCCTACATTTCAAGGGGAAAACCGAGGCGGAATGGCGCGGGTGGCGCAGAAAATTTCGGCAAGCCCTTGTGAAACGCCTCGGTAGTAAACCTGAATCGGTACCACTTGATGTCGAAACGTTGGAAAAGACCGGATTTGATGGATATACGCGGAAAAAAATTATCTTTAATCCGGATGCGTTCTCATCGATACCGGCGTACGTCTTAATTCCAGATAGCGCGAGTGAGGAACGCCCTGCGCCTGCAGTCTTATGCGCGCACGGACATGGTGTCGGGAAAGATGGTCCTGTCGGCATTGTGCAAGACTATCAGAAACAGTATGCCCTGGAATTGGCAAAACGTGGATTTGTCACCATTGCCCCGGATTGGCGGTGCTTCGGAGAGCGAAAAGAACGCGATGAGTGGGCACGACGGCCCGGACGAGATGCCTGTAACATCGCCTACTTAGCACTCGGCTATTTCGGCTATCAATTGCTGCAACTCAACATCTCAGATGGGCAGCGATGCCTCGATTATCTTCAATCGATGCCTGAAGTGGACAGCAGACGACTTGGATGCATGGGGTGCTCCTTCGGCGGTACAATGACGACATACATTGCAGCACTTGATCGCCGGGTTAAGGCAGCAGGGATAATCTGTTACTTAAGTACACTGACGGATGCCCTCAATGAACGCGGACGCGGCAATACGTGCGGTTCCCAATTTATGTTCGGACTCAGAAGCCATGGCGATATTGCTGACGTGGCCGGGTTAATCGCGCCGCGTGCCTGCCTGGTGCAAATCGGTTCTGACGATAACTGTTTCATTCAATCTGATGCGCTTGAAGCGTTCACGCACCTCCAAAACATATACAACGCCGCCGGGCACCCTGAGAATTTAATCCTAGATGATTTTCAAGGGGAACATGAAATCAATCTAGAACAGGGAATCGCATTTCTGATAGAGCGATTATAATGTTCATATCTATTACCCAAACGCTTTTGGCTAACATGCTAAAATTCAGTGATACCCTGGATTGCTCCTAATCGAGAAATCACGGAATGTCAAAAAGGCGGAGATAGTCGTCGAGGGTTTCACCCCGGCGGATGCACGTGAGATTTTCTTTATCCACGAGATACTCCGGCGGGCGCATTTTTAGGTTGTAGTTTGAGCTCATGGCATGGCAATACGCCCCCGCGTCATAAACAACAAGTCCGACACCTTCAGCAGGTGTCTTTAGCTCGCGTGCCTGGCCCAGAAAATCAGCTGATTCGCAGACGGGGCCGACGATATCGTACGTTTCAACTTTTCCATCAACAGGTTCGATGAACTCAATATGTTGATAAGCATCGTAGAGGCTGGGCCGAATCAGTTCTGCCATGCTACCATCGGTAACAATAAAATGCTTATTCCCGTTGCTCTTAACCCCCGTAACCCGGTTCACAAACACCGCCGTGTTGCCGATGATGGAACGTCCTGGTTCAATAATCAGCTTGATTTCTTCCGGAAGCAATCCGCGAATTGAATGAATCAGTTCTTCCGGCGTCGGTATCTTCTCACCGCGCCGTTCATAGTCAATCCCTAAGCCGCCACCAAGGTTCAGATAATCAAGCGGAAACCCCGCCGCCTGAATGGCATCGATAAAATCCATCATCCGTTCAGTCGCATCGCGGAAAATCCGAACTTTCTTAATCGTTGAACCTAAATGGCAATGAACACCTACCAAATTGAGAGACTTATCCGCACGAATGCGGCTTAAAAACCAGGTGAGTCGCTCATTGCGGATACCAAATTTTGAATTTTTGATGCCGGTGGAGACGTACGGATGAACCTCCGCATCCACATCCGGATTAATGCGGATGAGGACATCAGCGGATTTGTTCAATTCCGACGCCACAGTCTGTATATGCTCCAAATCGAATTCGCTATCGATATTAATCATGACGTTATGTTCAATAGCGAGCCGGAGTTCGGCAAGTGTCTTCCCATTTCCATTGAAGATGGTTCGTTCGGGGATAAATCCGCTGGCGAGCGCGAGGCGTAACTCATTTCCGCTAACGAGAACTGCACCGCTGCCGAGGGCACTGAGACGTTTGAGGAGAGTCAGATTGTTATTCGCTTTAATCGCGTAGCCAATGATAGCATCTGTGTCTTCAAGCGCATTGCGATAGGCAGCGTAGTTTGATTCAAGCTGGGCGAGACTGTAGAGGTAAAAAGGACTATGCGGAACCCGCTTTTGAATCTCCTTAATTTTTAAATCTTCACAGTAAAGGTAACCGTTTTTGTAATGAAAACCCATGCGTATTAAATCTGCTCCTATTAATATTCCCGTTTATGCCAATCATCTTCCCAGAGATTAAATGAACCTTCGCGATATGGATGTTCAGCGATGAGTTCCTCATTCAGTTCCATGCCGAGCCCGGGGCCATTGGGGAGACTAAAATAGCCGTCAATGACTTCAGGACATCCCGTAGCTGCCTCTTTCACCCACGCCTCGGAGAAATCGTTGAAATGCTCCTGAATTTTGAAATTCGGGGTAGCCGCCGCAAAGTGCAAAGCGATTGCCGTGGAGACTGGGCCACCGACGTTATGTGGTGCGACTGTCATATAGCACATATCACCCATTGCCGCAATCTTCCTCGTCTCTGACAACCCCCCGGTTTGCGTAATGTCAGGCTGCAGGATGTCCGCCGCCTGTAGATTAATCAATTCGCGGTATTCGTACTTGTTATGAAGCCGCTCACCGGTGGCAACGGGTAGGTTAATCTTATCTGATGCTTTTGCCAGGGCAGCGATGTTGTCCGGCGGAACGGGTTCCTCAACCCAACTCGGTTTAAATTGTTCCAATTCGGCCGCGATTTCAATCGCCGTATAGGGACTAAACCTCCCGTGCATCTCAACGAGAATTTCAACATCGGTGCCCACGGCATCACGCACCGCTTCAACGAGGGAGATAGACTTCAGTTTCTCTTCATAAGAGAGTTCGTAATAACCGGCCCCAAACGGGTCAAATTTCAGTGCCTTATAGCCTTTCCGTAACACTTTTTTGGCCGCATCGTGAAATTCTTCAGGGGTGCGTTCCACACGATACCATCCGTTCGCATAAGCTTTTAGTTCCTTGCGGCATGCGCCACCGATGAGACGGTAAACAGGTTGATTGAGTGCCTTCCCGATAATGTCCCAACACGCAATTTCAACCACGCTAATCCCCGTTGAGACGATTTCACCCGCACGCCCGTAGTCGTTACGGAACATGCGTTGGTAAAGGTCCTCGATATTGAACGGGTCACAACCGATGACGTGCCGTTTTTTTGCACCATCCAGATATGCAATAAGTGCATCCGTCCGGTTGTTCATGCGCACTTCGCTGATACCCGTTAACCCTTCATCGGTTTCTACTTTAACGAAGGTTAAATTCCGCCAACTGGTACCCATCACCAGCGTTTTGACATCTGTGATTTTCATGTTAACTCCTTGCTTCGGCTTCCGTCACGCTGCGCTGCCCACTCCGTTGTGTCGCCGCTTGTTCTATGGTTGGTGCCGCTTCACCCGCTTCAAGCATGCGCCGAACTAGACGTTCACGCATAACGGCTGTCACAATTTCATGTGACTGCAATCCGATGAGATTTCGCAATTCGTGTGGGTCTGCATGCATGTCATAGAGGTACTGCTCTACGTAATGCGATGAGCCTGCATCTTTTGCACCGTTTTTATTCGGCGCGTCTACACAGTATTTCCAACGTTGCGTCCGCACGGCTCTACCGACTTGTGCTTCGCTAATTTGGACGAAGATTTCCTCGGGCCAGGCGTCTATTTCTCCACGCAAAAGCGGTAGAACCGAGTTGCCCTGCATTTCACCTGGCACTGTCAATCCTGCGGCGTCTAGCAAGGTTGGCGGCAGGTCAACCAGGCTAACGAGCTGTTGGATTTGTCCGCCGCCAATGAAACCGGGCCCGTAGAAAGCGGTTGGGACGCGTATGGAACTCTCATGACACGAACGTTTGTATTCGCCGTTGCGGGTTTTAAAATGGCAGCCGTGGTCCGAGGTAAAGAGAACGATGGTGTTATCAAGTAGATTGAGGCTTTTGAGCGCGTCCAAAATTCGTCCTAATGCTTCGTCAAGGCGTTTCACCATACCGTAGTAGCCACCGAGGTGCTGGTGCGTTGAGCCGCCGAGTGCGGCGAGGTCCGGTGGTATCCACTTGCCGGTATAACGTTCCCGGTAACCGTCCGGAGGCGGATAATCGTCCAAATGATTCTGGTGATGCGGTTCAATGTATGACGTAAAAAGGTAAAACGGCTCTTTTTTCTTATTGTCAATATAGCGAATGACGGCGTCGGTGAGCGCATCGACGCGGTAACCGGGCAACTCGACTGGCTGATTGTCATTGTCGTAAAGCGTCGTTTGATAAGCATCAGACGTGAATTCTAGTACGTTAGAGGCTAACCAATAGTCGTATCCGCCGCGGTGTGCGGCCGGTACCGGCCCGGGCCCTCTGCCGCCGCTGTAGAGGTGCCACTTACCGATGTAGCCTGTCGCGTAACCTGTCGCGCCGAAGTGATGTGCGAGGGTTTTGTGCTCGGGGGACAACGAGATACCGTTGCGAAAACATCCCGTGCTTGTTGCGTAGCGTCCGGTTTGTAGACAGGAACGTGCAGGGCCGCACACAGGTTGACACGTGAACGAACGCTGAAGGTGCGTTCCTTGTTGTGCCATCCTATCAAAATTTGGCATCAGTTCAAGCGGATTCCCGTGCAATCCAGAGGTATCCCATCGCTGCTGGTCGGTGAAAAAGACGATGACATTGGGTTTATGGGCATCTGTTTGTGGCATAGGCTTCTCCCTCAATCTGTGATTAACTGCTATTTTAACAGATGCTAAAGATATCTGTCAAGATATCAGTAAAAAATCTCTGATACGAAACGTAGAGAAGCATTGTCATTCTCATGTTCTTTATAAATGTAACCGGATACATAAAATGGATTTCCGTGACTTTATTCTTGCGATAATGGCTTATTTTATAGTAAGCTTGGTGCAAAAAAGGCAGGAACATCTTGTCGTGAAAGTTTACATTAACATTGCGCACGGTATTATCGGGGCGGTTGTCGTATCTATTTTCTGCAGTTGGCATGCTGGTAATTTCGGAGAGGCACGCCATACACTCAGCATCATTGGCGCAATCGCTATCGGTATTGCGAGTCTCTATCTGCTCCGGAGCCGTTGGATTCGATGGGGAAATCGGCAGCGCTGGCTGAGATATCACCAACGAATCGCTTCGTTCGGGTTATGTTTAGTGCTCATCCATTCTGCATTCCAACCGCTTCTCTGGCATTCATGGTTAACGTTTTTGTTAGCATTGTCAAATTTAGGGACTGGTATCGCTGTCAGTCTCACGAAGCGTCGTGCGCGTCGGCTCTTACTCCGGTGCCACCTCATTCTCGCGCCGATTCTGCTCATTAGCATTATTTTCCATGGACAACAAAAACTGGAGCACGACGAGTTCTTTCCGCTCACCGATGTTCACGATGTACCTTGTGTGAGATGCCATACTTCTGAACCGCTACTGTTTCATGTCGATGCGTCACTTCAGCAAGAATTGGATATGTCAAAAACCGTTCCGGACGATATCCACTGGTGGTTATCACAACACGGCGTTGATATTCCGCAAACGTCACCTGTGTCCATCAAAACGGTGGGGCGTTCGTGGAAGATTGAAGCGGGGAACCGCGCCTATCATATCAGCGCGCGTGAAGAGCGCGCCCCGCTCGGTATTTACGCCGATTCCGCCTATCGCAGCTACACCTGTATTGCGTGCCATGTGCATAATACACCAGAAATTCGCCAAGCACACGAATTACATGGCGTCGCTGACTACCATAGATGCTTCGTTTGCCATCAGACTGAAATTGACGGTAAGCTATACGGTAGACAGCGCGTCAATTGGGAGTATGACCAAAATTGGTAATCTTGTGGCTGCCTCAATTTGAAATGGAAATATAACGATATTTTTTACTTGACAAAAATTGAGTATACGGTTATCATCATAGAGTTAAGAAACTACCGATGAACCGTAAGAAGATGGGTAGAAAAATCAATGATAACGTCACAATACGAACACGCTAAAACAAATCTGAATTGGAAACCGATATGTCAGAAGTGACACAAGCTTATCTCGAATTGGGAACCGACGACACGGCAGAAACGGATAACGGGTTCGACAGGGCGCTCACTTACATTCGTGAGCATGCGGATACCGAATACGAAAAGGGGAGACTGTTTGAGCGCTTGATACGCAGCTATCTTCTCGAAGATGCGTTCTACAAGAACCGCTTTTCGGCGGTGTATCTGTGGGCGGACTGGGCGGAACGCCGTCCGGAATTTGACGCGGTTGATACCGGTATCGACATTGTTGCCGAAGAACGCGCCGGTGGCTACTGCGCCATCCAATGCAAATGTTACGCGGAAAACACGCGTATTACGAAGGCTGCTGTCGACACCTTTATCGCCGCGTCGGCGCGGGAGCCGTTTACCGCGCGTATCTTCGTGGATACGAGCGATACCTGGAGCGCGACTGTGCGTAAAACGCTGGATGGGCTGCGCCCGGCATGTCACCGCATCAGCGCCGCGGAACTCGCCAGCCGCCCGGTAACCTGGCCGGAACTCAGTCGGCAAGCGCCTGAACAGCTCGCGTATCGACAGGAGACGTTCCGCCTCCGGCGGCATCAGCAGGAAGCGTTTGACGATGTGGTTCATGGGTTCAAAACCGCTGCGCGTGGTAAACTGCTGATGGCGTGCGGCACGGGGAAAACCTTCACGGCACTCCGCATCGCCGAACATCTCGCGGGGGTAGGTGGGCGCGTGCTATATCTCGTACCGTCTATTGGGCTCTTTTCGCAAGCGATGCGCGAATGGGCGGAGCAGCAGGGGATACCGCACCGATATATCGGTATCTGCTCTGATACAAAGGCGGGCAAAACCGCTGAAGATGCATCCCTCCTCGAACTCGAACTCCCTGTGACGACAGCTGTGGGCGACATCTCCGCGGCACTACAGAAACCGGATGCCGATAATATGCGGGTGGTTTTCTGTACCTATCAGTCGCTGCCGATTGTGGAAACCGCGCAAAAAGAGGGGGCGCCGCCGTTTGATATCGTGCTGTGTGATGAAGCGCATCGCACCACGGGTGTCGAAGCCCCGGACGATACCACCTCGCCGTTCGTGCTCATCCACGATGCGGCGCGCATTCACGCAAAGAGACGCCTATACATGACGGCGACATCCCGCCTCTATACCGCCGGGGCCAAAGCGAAGGCAGCGCGGCATGAGAGAGACGTTTATTCGATGGACGATGCGGCTACCTACGGGGCAGAATTTCACCGGCTGCCCTTCTCGCGCGCGGTTGAGCAGGACTTACTCTCTGACTACAAGGTAGTTGTGCTCGCGATGTCGGAGCAAGGGGTGGGCCCCGTACTGCAGAAATACCTCGCCACGGGTGGCGGGGAGATTAACATTAACGACGCGACAAAAATTGTGGGGTGCTGGCGGGCACTCCAAAACCCTGAAAGAAAATCTGATACCGATAGGCAGCCGCTGAGGCGTGCCATCGCGTTCTCCAATACCATCGCCGCGTCGAAAAGCCTTGTCAAACATTGGAACGGTGTTATCGATAGCGCGCTACAGCGGCTACCCGACACGCAAACAATGGCGCCGTTTGAGTGCGAAACCGAACATGTCGACGGGAAAGATAATGCGCTCTTACGAAAAAAACGGATTGAATGGTTGAAAGGTGGCGGCGATGACGTCTGCCGCATCCTCTCCAACGCCCGGTGTCTCTCCGAAGGTATCGACGTCCCGGCCCTCGACGCGGTGCTTTTCATGACGCCGCGGAACTCATACGTCGATATCGTGCAGGCGGTAGGACGCGTGATGCGCAAATCGCCGGGGAAGAGTTATGGGTACATTATCCTGCCTGTCGCGATTCCGGAGGGCGCCGAACCGGGCAAAATCCTCAATGATACCGAACGCTTCAAATCTGTGTGGAATGTGCTCCGCGCCCTCCGTTCACACGACGATAGACTCAACGCGGAAATCAACAGCATCGACATCAACACGACGCCCACCCAACGCATCATCTTTGAGGGCGAGTTTAAGGGCGAGTTTAACGGCGATGCGGCGTTTTCCTCACAGCTGACGTTGCCGCTGGATATCCCCGCGGACGCTATCTTCGCGCAAATCGTGGAACAGTGCGGCGATAGAAAATATTGGGAGAGCTGGGCGAAGGACGTCGCCGATATTTTCTTGCGCGTCGTCGCACGCATTGAGGGATTACTGCGACATCCAGCAAATACGGCGCTGCAAGAATGGTTTGACGCGTTCCATACCGAACTCAAAAGCGCGATAAATGGCGCTATCACGCGCGGCGACGCCATCGATATGATGGCGCAGCATATCATCACAAACCCCGTTTTCGACGCACTCTTTGAGAATGACACATTCGCCTCTAGCAACCCGGTGGCGATAGCGCTGGACACGCTCCGGGCCGATTTCGCGGAATTCGGACTCTTAGACGAGACGCGGGAGTTGGAAGGCTTTTACGACAGCGTCCGCCTGCGCGCCCGCGGCATCGATAACAGCGCAGGCAAACAGCGCGTGCTGTTGGAACTCTACGAGAAATTTTTCGCCACGGCGCTAAAAAAAGAGGCGGAACGACTCGGTATCGTCTACACACCGGTTGACATCGTCGACTTCATTTTGAAAAGCGCCGACGATGTGCTGCGCGATGAATTCGGACGAAGCATCTCCGATGAAGGTGTGCATATCCTCGAACCGTTCGCCGGCGTCGGCACCTTTCTGGCGCGCCTGCTCCAATCTGAACTCATCGCGCCCACGGACGTGGAACGGAAATACGCTCATGAACTGCACGCCAACGAAATCGTACTCCTCGCTTATTACATCGCCGCCATCAATATCGAGGAAGCCTTCCGCAGCCGGCGCCCTGAAGGGGCTGCGTCGTCTCTGGCGCAGACGGGACTTGAGAAACAACCGTTCAACGGCATCGCCCTCACCGATACCTTCACGCTCAACACAACACCAATTCTGGACAGAGAGACAGAACCCCTGCTCTGGCTGATGGATAACAACAAACGCACCGAAAACCAACAGGAACGGGGCATCCGTGTCATCGTCGGTAACCCACCGTGGTCCGCGAAGCAGAGGAGTGCTGCCGACGACAACCCTAATGTGCACTATCCGGCGCTTGAAAAACGCATCCGGGACACCTATGCCGCGGCATCGACAGTAACCAATAAGAATAGTCTCTACGACACCTACAAACTGGCACTCCGGTGGGCAAGCGACAGGATTGGTGAAGAGGGGGTTATCGCCTTCGTTACCAACGGTTCGTGGGTTGATGGGAACGCCGAGTCGGGGCTCCGGGCGTGTCTCGCCTCCGAATTCAGTTCTATTTACGTGCTACACCTTCGAGGGAATCAGCGAACCCAAGGTGAGGTGTCGCGTCGTGAAGGGGGGAAGGTATTCGGCAGCGGTTCCCGCGCCCCGGTTGCCATCATCATCTTGGTAAAAAACCCCCATCGCTTAGCACGACGAAAACATGAGAAATCTTCGACGAGATTATCAGCGGATTGCCAAAAACAGCAGAAAAATCGAAAAAAAAGCAGGACGAAAAGGTGTGAAATCCGATACCGTGATATCGGGGATTACCTCACGCGCGAGCAGAAGCTAACGGCGTTGCGGGATGCGGGCTCCATCAAAGGGTTCAGCGATTGGCAGACAATTACGCCGAACGCGCATCACGATTGGGTTAACCAGCGGAGCGATGCGTTTGCGCGGTTTTATCCGATGGGCACCAAGGAGACAAAGGCGGGCAAGGCAGACGATGCGATATTTAAGTTGTATTCACGCGGGTATGCAACCGGTAGGGACGCCTATCTCTACAACTTCTCTCACGACGCATGCCTCGAAAACGCCCGACGCATGACGAAAGAGTACCTCGGCGCGCTTTCTGAACTTGAGGAAAATCCTGAACTGACTGTGGATGAGGTAGTACACCGGCACAACGCAAGACAGCATATTAAGTGGGGAGCAGAGCTGAAAAAGAGACTCGAACAAAAGAAAAGGGTTGACTTTAAAGCGGAATACCTTCGAAAGGTGAGCTATCGCCCCTTTGTGCCCACGAATTGTTACGCGGATTATACGCTCTCACAGAGTAAACACCGGATGGACAGGATGTTTCCTTCCTTGTCGAGTGAAAACCGCGTGATATGTGTGCCGACTATCGGTTCCAAAAAGCCGTTTTCTGCGCTCATCACCGATGTCATGCCGGACCTCAATTTAAACAACGGATGCCAATGCTTTCCGCGGTGGGAATACCCACCCAGCGGCGGGCGGCTTGACAACATATCGGATACCGCGCTGGCGGCGTTCCGTGCGCATTATCGGGATGACGGCATCACGAAGGATGCGATTTTCGATTATGTTTACGGCGTATTGCATTCGTCGGTGTATCGTGAAAGGTTCGCGAATGATGTTTCGAAGATGTTACCACGCATTCCGTTTGCGCCTGATTTCGGCGCGTTTTCGGATGCGGGTGCGGCGCTCGCGCGGCTCCACCTGAATTATGAGACGTGTGAGGCGTACCCCCTTTCCGTGGATGCCCCGACGGGTAATTTTCGATTGAGTTCAAAAGCGATGCGGTTTTCGGATAAGATGAGCAAAGAGACGCTTATCATCAATGAGGAGACGCGTGTATCTGGTATTCCTTCGGAGGCGCATCGGTATGTGGTTAACGGGCGGACGCCCCTGGAGTGGTTAATTGATAGGTACAAGGTGACGCGGGACAAGGAGAGTGGCATCATCAATGACGCAAATGAGTGGTTTGCAGAACCGGATGAACTTATTACCGTGATAAAACGACTGGTTTATGTCAGTGTCGCGTCGACTGAAATTACTGACGGGTTACCGTCTGAGTTGACGGAAGCGTGAACAGGGAAACTCGCTGTTTTGCTTAGCGCGGTTTCCTTCGGTGCGTGTGATGCCGCTGAATCTCCTCATGAATAATTCTTAATTTGGTGATAGAACCCCAGCTAAAGCATGGGGGCTTCCGCAAAGTGATGCGAAAGCGTTTGTGGATTTCAGAAGCGTAGCGCTCTCCTTTGTTTCGCGGACTGGTTGCTTCAACGGAGTAGCCAACGATTTTGCCAAGCAAAACAATGGGGCTTACGTCTCCTAAACCAAAGGAAGCTATCCCTTCCTTGAGAATGTTCATCGCAGCGTTTTGGTCTCTATCCAAGTGCGTCTTACACTTCGGACACGTCCATTCACGCTCTGCTAACGTGAGATTATCCTTTTTATGATTACAAACAGAACAGCTTTTACTTGTCGGAGGCCACCGACTAATCTTCAACACAGCGCGTATCCGCTTTTTGCTCTGGTGTTTCAGTTTCTGCATGAACTCACCAAAGCCAACATCGGAAACCTGTTTACCCCAAAGCCGTTTCATTCCGTCAAGATTAAGGTCTTCAAAGAACAGAATATCAAACTTTTGACACAGTGCTATGGCAAGTTTCCACTGGTAGTCGGTTCTCTGATTTTCAGTCTTTTTATGAATACGAGCGACCTTCTTACGTTCACGCTCTCTGTTATGAGAACCTTTGACTTTACGAGAATGCGCTGGCAAGCATGTTGCTTGCTACCTTTTTTGTGCGTTCGCTAACTTATCAGCGTTCTGTGGCAAGCATGTTGCTTGCTACCTTGTGTAGAACATCGGAGAACCGTAGCGTTCACCATCACTGCCAGTCAGGAAGTCTTTGATACCCATATCGAACCCTTCAGCTTTACCTGTCTTGGGTTCGGGGGTGACTTCGCTATAGTCTTCAGTGAGCGTAAGATACATATCTCCGATAGAACGGTATACGGTTCTAACCGAGTGCGTCTCTTGTGACTTGAACCTGTTTGATTTTGCCTTCTATGGTTCTGTGTAAGGCAAAACGATACCAATGTCCGTTAAGACGAATACGATACGTCGGGTGGTTTATGAGTTTTTCTGTTTAGGTAGTAGGCATTCTAACTTAATCTGTTCACCACGAAGCGTCATACCTTTGTGTTTCTTACACGACTTGAATTGCGGATGTCCTCTGCCGCAAAACGGCGGTTTTGCCCTACGCTCGAGTGTTTTCATTTCTCGGAAAGATTGTGATAACCGTTTCAAAACATTTTGTAACGCCCACGAGTAAGGGATATGCCAATGCTTGTATTTCTCAAGTTTCTTGAGTGTCGTCAAATGTGCAGACATCTTGGAATACGAAAGTCCCTTACCATATCTGCGGTAATATCGCATACACAATGCAATGAAGTGGTTTCGCACAACACCGCAGATATTACACTCGTCATGCAGACGCTTCAGAGAGTTATCGTAAAAAAGTTTATGTTTCGTGTTTCTCATGGGATATCAAGTATCAAGTTTTTAACCCCTATCAAGTGGGTAGGCAGACACGTAGCCTTGCGACTACGCTTGACATGTCTGCCCCAACTTGATACTATTAGTATACCATATTATGAGGCGAAAGTCTAAGTTATTTTCGACGCAACTATAGACGGTGTCTACATCCCCCAGCTAAAGCAAGGGGATTTTGACACCGAAGAATTTGATAAAAATATGCCTTTTTGCTAAATTAATAATATCCTACTTTCGCCTTCAAAGCGCTTGATTATCCACTGATTGAGGATGGAAGTAGGGAATACGAAACACTCCTGCTAAAGGTAGCACATTAGCAGGATTCACATATCTTGTGCAGGCTATTTTAGTTTGCTTACTATCTAATCGATAAAAGGAACTACAAAATGAAAAGAACCAGCCTTATGATGTTCGTTGCGCTATTTTCAGTTATTCTTCTCAGTTCAGTGAGTGCGCAGGTGATTTTCTACGCTGATTTTGAGGCAGATTCGCAAGATGCAGTGCCGGATGCCGCCGTCAACGATGCTGCGAATTACGTTTCTGAAAACGCCGACACCGTTTGGGCGGAAGCCTCAGATTTCCCGGAAGGTGGTGAAGGGGGCTTACATCAGACTACGGAGGGATGCGGCGCCTCTGGGAATACCCCTTTACCGGGTGTTGATAATTTCACGGACGGGATTATTCAAGGTGTCTTCTCCTGGCAAGACGATGATGGTGTCGGATTCCAATTCCGGCGCGTCGGTGAGGATAAGGGCTACCTCGTCGCTTTTGGCTACAACGAAACCGCCCAAATCATCATCGCGAGTCTTGCAGATGGATGCTGCCCCTCCGGTAATTGTCTGGACCAGTGTGCATGCGAAAACGGTGGTAATGAACTCCTCGGGGTTGAACACGGATTAGGGGCGGACTTATCGCAAGATAACAGCGTCGCCTATTTCGGACGTATTCAAGTTACGGATACCCTCATCCAGGTATGGTATATGCCGCTCGCCGATGTGCCTGACATCTTTGTGAATTCAGACGAACTCGGTGACGCGGTTGCGGAGTTCGATGGCGCTGAACATGCGGGCCCCGGTTCTGTCGGAATTTGGCATGAAAGTTGGGGAAATGGCAGAGTCGGAAGTATTCTTGTGACAGGCCCGGACGGCTTCTCGACGACAGCTGTAGAACCGCATGCCAAACTCTCCACAACCTGGGGCGATGTCAAAAGCAGTTACTAAAAAGTGATGTTCTTGGAAAACGGTGAACGTCAACGCTCTGTTGCTAGTGGAAGCGGGGGTGCTTTTTCTCTTGCACTCCTCCCTCCTGAATTCCCGCTTGTGGACGCCGTTCAAACGAAGGCATCTGCCCGCGGCGTCCACAAGGTTATAATCTTCATGATTAAGTTGACTCACTCACTGTACACGATTTCAATTCTATATTTCAGTATCTATCATTGTGCTGTGCTGTGTTATCGATACTATTTTATAACGATAAAGGAGATATCTATGTCAATAACCCGCGACAGAAGTCGGGGGCTTGTGCGAAGCGTATACCAAACGTTCACTCCACAGGTTAAACTATTTTCTACAGTAAAATATCGCTTTATCTGGGCGTGGTGGCCTAAACAATGTTTCGGATACTCCCCTCGTCCGATTCACGCTACGATATTGCGCTCTGGAAGGGGCAATATACAACCCGTAAGGGAGATTACAAACGATGTTTGTTCCGGTGACGAGTCAAACAGGCGCCTTGTTGATGCCGACGCATGCGAACAAGGCGGGCGTGCTGATTAAGAAAGGTTTCGCCACGCCCTATTGGTCTAATGGGATATTCTGTATCCGGCTTAACTATGCTACCGAAGACGCATACACACAAAATATCGTCGTCGGTGTAGAACCCGGTAGCAAGAAAGAAGGCTTTACCGTCAAATCAGAATCTCATACCTATTTGAATGTTCAGGCAGATGCTCACGGGGGTGTCGGTAAGAAAGTGGCAAAGCGTCGAGAGTTGCGTAGAAGTCGGCGTTCACGAAAATGTCCGAATCGCAAGAACCGGACGAACCGTCTTGCGAACAAAGCCCGCGTCCCTGCTGGCACGCGTGCGAGATGGGATTGGAAGTTAAGGATTCTTGATTGGCTTCTAAACTCTATCCACTCACGCATGTCTGCGTTGAAGATATTAAGGCGCGGACGATACACCGTGCAAAGAAGTGGAATCAATCGTTTAGTCCTTTGGAAGTCGGTAAACAGTGGTTCTATACCGAAATCCGTAAACGGTGGGAACTGTTAACTTTACAAGGGTGGGAGACGAAAGAAATACGCGAGAGGTTAGGTCTCAAGAAGTCCTCGAAGAAGTTATCAGAAACCTTTGACGCTCATTGTGTAGATAGTTGGTGCTTGGCGTATCACACGGTTGGCGGTTCCGGTGTCCCTGATAACATCGACTTACTGTGTGTTTCACCGATACCGATAAAGCGAAGAGAGCTCCATAGGCAACAGGAAGCGAAAGGCGGTAAACGCACACGTGTGGGTGGCACTGTATTAGGGAAAGGCTTAGTCAAAAATACATTGATTAAGCATGTCAAATACGGTTTAACCCGCCGAAACGGCGGTTTCGCCCTACGCTCTTGCTGGCGTTAACGCAAATGGTTTGTTTTCGATATACAGTATGGGAAACAAACGATTAACCACAGGGGCGAAGCGTTCTGATTTTAGCGTGCTAACACGCCTCAACTTTTACTATAGGAGCGGTGTTTCCTCCCCTGAATGAATTCAGGGGAGGAAACACCGAAGATAAGAGATGAAAACGCAATTCTTTTTTTTGATAGGGGCTTTGATACTATTTTTTGCTTTGACAGCGAATAGTCAAGTTGTTTTCTATGCGGACTTTGAACCCGGTTCTAAGGAAGCGAAACCGAACGCCGGGGTAAACGATATCAAAAAGTATAAGCCTGAAAATCCGGGAACTATCTGGGCAGATGGCGATTTTAACGGTGGTAAACTCGGTGGTAAGGCAGCCATGGTGCAAACCGCGGAAGGATGCGGTATCTCAGGCAATACGGAGCTCCCCGGCGTTAATAATTTTAGTGATGGCATTATCCAGATGCTCTTCTCTTTTGGCGACGATGATAGTGTTGGCTTACAATTCCGTAGAAAAGGCGATGATAAAGGCTATCTCGTTGTCTTCGGTTACAACGAAACTTCCAAAGTCCTCTTCATGGACCTTTCCGATGGGTGCTGTCCGTCCGGAAACTGTCTGGATCAGTGTGGATGCGAAAACGGTGGTAAGGAATTAGCCGCCGTGGCACATGGATTAGGGGGCGGGTTGGATCAGACGAATGCCGTCGCCTATTTGGGGCGTGTTGAGGTTAAGGGCAGCAACGTCAAAATCTGGTATATGAAACTTGATGAAGTGACGGATTTGTTCGCGAGCTCTAACTCACTCGGTGCCCCGATTCTTGAAAGCGATGATGCGACTTATCAAACGGCTGGAACAGTTGGCATCTGGCACGAAAGTTGGGCGATGGGGCGCGTAGATAGCATCCTCGTCACGAACGCAAGCGGCTTTGATGTGGATGTCAAAGACAAATTAACCACCAGTTGGGGTGATGTCAAAACCAGTTATTAAAGGCACCGAGGTTTTCAACCCGTCGCGATTAGATTTATCAGCAGGATTGTTAAATCCTGCCATTTATTGCTAAAGGGATTCCCAATGAAAGTGAAAAACGTTGAACGTGTACTCGTAGATGTCCCCTTCACACCACGCCAACAAAAGATTACTACCGAAAGCGTTTCTACCGTTTACAATTGGTGCTTCCTTGAACTGTGCAAAGTTACCACGAATACGGGGCATGTCGGTTGGGGTGAGACAGTGATTCATTACACTTACCGGCGCGTCACGGATGACAGTGTCAAACGTGTGATTGGCGAAAGTCCCGCCAGATTTATGAACGATGATTCTCTCGGGGCTGGCTTGCAGATGGCGCTTTTTGATGTGGTAGGCAAAATCTTGGAGGTACCCGTTTACAAACTTCTCGGAACGCAGTGCCGCGAACTTGTCCCCATTTCATGGTGGAGCATTGATGCCTCGCCAGAGAATTGGGCGTCGGAAGCGGCAGATGCTGTGCAGCATGGTTACACCAGTTTTAAAAACAAACCGCGCCCCTGGTGGGATATCGTAGCACAAGTGGAGGCGGTAGCGGAGGGGGTACCCCCTGATTTCAAATTGGATCTGGATGCGAACAGTTCCTTGCGGGACGCAGCGACTGCGATTCCGATTTTAGATAAGCTAGCAACCTACCCAAACGTAGCAATGTTCGAGTCGCCTATTCCTCAAGGTGATGTAGAAGGGAATAAGCGGATTCGCGAAGCCATCGACAGTCCGATTGCGATGCATTTCGGTTCACCGCCCTATACCACTTGTGTCCGGGAAGACGTGTGCAGTGGTTTTGTCATTGGTGGCGGTAAATCTCAAGTGATGCGTGAGGGGCAGCTGAGTGGAGAAGCGGACATGCCGTTCTGGCTCCAGCTTGTGGGAAATGGGCTCACGACAACGTGGGCGGGGCATCTCGGAAGTGTACTAGCGCATGCAACGTGGCCAGCAATTACATGTCTTAATCTCTATAGCAATCACCTTTTGACTCACCCTATTCAGGTGAGTGAAGGTTGCCACAAAGTTCCTGATGCTCCGGGATTGGGGGTTGAAGTCAACGAGGAGGCGGTTGAAAGGTTCCAGGTTCCTGCTGAGAAGCTAGATGCGGATGGGTATACAATTCACCCCGTGCCGGAGATAATCAAAACGGCTGTCTATCCAGATGGGAGTTGCATCCACATGGCGGGGGATGGTTTGAGTTATTTCAATGCGGGTAATGGGCGGGCGCAAGTGGAGGGGGCGCGGTTGGAGCTGAGCTTCAACGACGGTTCTCAGGAATGGGCAAAACGCTTTGAGAAGGCACGAGAAACGCCTGTGCATGGAACGTGGTAATTTCACGCCAGCGCCACGATATGGTAGTTTCGCCCTGGAAATTGGGATATTGAACATGGAAACAAAATTTTTGTAGGTAACTTGTGGAATTTAACGCACCTCCCCAACAACGTGCCTTCACGTGGCGCATTTTATTCATTTTTGCGATTATCGCGCCGGTTAACTGCTACTTTCTCATCCAAATGGAATTGGTGCAGTATACCTTTCCCACCTGGGTGGTTCCGCTATCGAATGTAATTTTTCTTCTTGCCGCGGTGCTACTCATCAACGGTATTATTCGCCTATTGAAGGCTAGTTTTGCGTTGAGCCAAGGCGAATTGCTGTTCCTCTACGTTACGCTGAGTTTCGCGACAACGTTAGCCGGGTGTGATGTGTTACAAGCCATCTTGTCGGTATTGGGGCATAGCTTCTGGTTCGCCACAGAAGAAAATGAGTGGCGAACGCTATTTTGGCATCACCTTCCGCACTGGCTAACCGTTTCAGATAGGGATGCCTTACGAGGGTACTACCACGGTGATTCGAGTCTGTATCTACCGCATCATTTACGGATTTGGGGGCCGGTTGTTGCGGCATGGATGCTGTTGTTCTTCGTGATGGCATTCATCTTTTTGTGTCTGAATACGATTTTGCGTCGCCAGTGGACTGAGCGCGAACGTTTGACATTCCCGATTATCCAACTGCCGCTTGCGATGACGGATCCGGCATCACGTTTTTTTCGTAATAAACGGATGTGGCTGGGCTTCGCGATTGCTGCCGGTATTAGTCTCTTTAACGGGTTAAGCCATCTCTACCCCGTCATTCCGCATATCCCTGTAACTCGCCGCTTTTTCAGCTTCCACGAACCGCCGTTCAGCCACTATGGGACGATTATCACTGCCTTTTATCCATTTGCCATTGGGATTATGTTTCTCATGCCGTTGGATGTGCTTTTTTCAACAATGCTTTTCTATGTGCTCTATCGAAATGAAGTAGCATTGGCAACAGCTGTAGGGTGGCACAGTATTTCGCATTTCCCTTATCTGAATGAACAGACGATTGGTGCGTTTATCGGGTTGTGCTTTTTCTTTGCGTGGACGGGCAAGCGGCATTTCAAAAGTGTCCTGAAAACGGCATTCCAACGTCGCGATAGCGCGGGCGCACCCGCAAACGGGGCCGCGGCGCCTGAACCGATGCCTTATCGCGTCGCAGTGTGGGGATTTGTTATAAGCATACTACTGTTCACCTTTCTCCTCCACAAGGCCGGCATGTCGCTCTGGCTTGCTAGTACGTTTGCGGTGATATTTCTCATCACGCCACTTGTCACGACTCGCATTCGCGCCGAATCCGGTATCTTTGTTCACGCCTACCATTGGCAAGCCCCGCGATACATCTTGAGCACGGTATTCGGCACACACCGACTAGGACCTCAAAATCTAAGTGCCCTCACCGTCTGTTTTTTTAACCGGGACTATCGCCCGCAACAGATGCCTCATCAATTGGAAGCATTCAAAATTGCTGAAGTTACGCGCATTCCGCAACGTCAGATGCTTGTTACCATTCTCATCGCAACATTTTTGGGTACGCTGGTTGCCTTTTGGGTACAATTGCACCTCTATTATCACTTCGGCGCGGATTCTGGATATTTCGGTCCCTGGGCGCTGGGCTACGGTAAAGAGTACTTCAGACGTTTGACGAACTGGATAACTTATCCGTTGGACACAGATTGGATAGGCGTGATATTCATCGGCATTGGATTCTCAGTGATGATGCTTTTGTCCTACCTGCGCGTCAAATTTTTTTTCCTTCCGTTGCATCCGTTAGGTTATGTCATGGCGAGCAATCAAGAGATGTCGGACCTTTGGATACCCCTTTTAATAGCGTTAACCTTAAAATGGATTATCCTTCGGCATGGGGGTATTCAGAGTTATCGCCGCGTGATTCCCTTCTTTTTAGGACTCGTGCTTGGTGATTACCTGATGGGAAGCATGTGGAGCCTGCTGAACGTTCTTTTGAATACAACGATGTATCAGTTTTACCCCTAAGACGTTTAGTTTAAGAGACACCGCTTGATGGTTTTACTCTGATATATTTGCGATTTCGTTATCTGTTCGCAAAATTTTTACAGCGACGAAACGGCATTTGCCAGTCGAAAAACTTGATGTGATAAGCAAAATATGGTAAAATAGAGCGAAAAGGAGAATTTATGAAAACCTTTCGTGTCGCTATATTAGGGTGCCGAAGTCGCGGCACATCGGCAGCAAAAGCATATCATGCGCATCCTCGCACAAAAATCGTTGCGCTCTGTGACTTAGTCAAAGAACGATTGGACGCACTGGGGGACATCGTGAATGTCTCCGCGCATTTTACTGATTTGGATGAGATGATTCGGCAGACAGCACCGGATATTGTTGCCATTCCGACAGCAACAGAGGCACACTATCAACTGGCCATGCGTGTGTTAGAGCACGGTGTCAATATTGAGGTGGAGAAACCGCTCTGCACAACGCTGATTCAAGCGGATGCCGTTATCGCGAAGGCCAAGGAAAAAAAAGTGCGTGTCGTTGTTCATCACCAACGGCGCGTTAGCCCAACGATGCAGGCTGTCGCTAACGCCTTGAACGAGGGCAAGATTGGGAAACTCCGATATATTTACGCGAGTGGGAAGGGATATTACGCCGCGTACGGATTGATGAACATTGGGACGCATGTCGTTAACAATATGCTCCGTTTCGGAGGGCACTGTCGTAGCGTTGTGACGCAGGCAACAACGGGCGGGCGCGCTATTACCCCGGAAGATGTACTCCCTTCACCCGCCGGAATGGGCACTGTTACCGCGGAGTACACCACATCAACCCTTCAGTTTGACCAAAATGTCACAGGCACGTTGATTCAACATCGTTTTCCGAAGGTTGATAGTGATGCCTATGCCATGGAGCTTTACGGGACTGAGGGGAGACTATTCTGGTCAGAGCTCCGAGGCTGCTGGTGGTTACCAACCCCTCATTTTGTCCCGGATGGTACGCACGATAAGTGGGAGAAACTCGCACCGATATTTCCGGAACACTTTGATGTAAACAGCGGTGCGGATGCTGACGATTACTGCATCGTTGACGAGTACGTCAGCGCATTGGATGAACATCGTGAGCATGAATGCAGTGGTGAGGAAGGGCGGCACGTGATTGAGATTCTCATGGCGGTTTTTGAATCCGCTGCTTATGGCACACGGGTTGAATTGCCGCAGCGAAATCGAGAGCATCCTTTACTCCGGTGGCGTGCTGAAGCCGGACTCGGCCCCATCAAAGAGATGCCGCGTGATTACGGAAACTGGTTAACACAGGAAATGGAACGGTTATCCGGCAAGCAGTGAGTGCGCTTTAACATGAGGCACGCCTGATACGAATAATGGTAAGATTTATGCCACATCCTACAACGAATTCTGATAATTTACCGCTGCTACCGCTTTCAGAAGAGCAGCGATATCTCTTTGATACTCGCGGATGGCTCCTAATCCCTGAAGTGCTCAGTAAAACAGAAATCAAAGGGATGCGCGAGTTCTGTTATCAACTTAAACGGGAACCGCAAGCAATACCAGAACATCATCGCTCCCCCGTCGGCGGCCCGCTGGAAACGCTCACGGACCATCCTGTCGTTCTCGGTTTTATGAGCGAATTTTTATCATCCGGGTACGCCAACGAGAACTGTTACGGATTTCGGTTGGAAGGCACGTTCCTAACCATTCGGGAGGACGGACATGATAACTTTCGTCCCCATGGCGGCCGCGGAATGCTCAATTTTCCCGGGAATTCGCACACGTACCATCTCCACCACGACAAAGCACATAGTGGGTTAACACGCGTCGTCTGGGAACTCACTCCGGTGAAAAAAGGGGGTGGGGGAACTATGTTCCTCACCGGAAGTCATAAGGGCGCATTCCCGGCGCCTAAATCTACGGCAGATAGGGAATCTCCGCTCTGGGAAGATTATGCTTGTCCTGCCGGTTCCGTGCTCATTTTTACGGAGGCAATAACGCACACCGGTGCTCGATGGACGGATGATAAAGTCGATAGGGTGGCGATTTTCCACTGCTACAATACCGTTGGCAACAAATGGCACAAATGGGAACCGCACCCGAAGCACGTCGCGGAAATGCCGTTCAAACGTCAGACGCTCTTCCGGCCTGTCCATTGTCAAGATAACGTTCCGATGATGGATGCGGGATAAGCCTCCTTTACCAGGTTTGGGTAAAGCGTGGGTGCCGGATTTCAAGTTCGTTGTGCCTAACGCGTTAAAGACTATGGAGTTGATTTGATTTTTGATACCGTAACAATTCGGGTAAAAGAGGAATTTTTATGAAAATCACCGCTGTCAAATCGTTTGTATCTAGTTCTGGCCATTTTTTCGTGAAAGTGGAAACCGATGCGGGCATCTATGGCGTGGGTGAGGGCGGGTTAAGACGACGTGCCCTCGCACTGGCTGAAGTCGTCCGTTCTTTTGAACCGTTTCTTATCGGGGCAGAACCGTTTCGGATTGAACACCTCTGGCAAGTGATGTTCCGTGGCGGCTTTTTTCCCGGTGGCGTTGTCCAATCCGCCGCGGTAAGTGCCGTTGATATTGCCTTGTGGGATATCAAAGGTAAGGCACTCAATGTCCCTGTTTATGAACTCTTAGGCGGCCGCACCCGGGATAAAGTTGTCTGTTATCCGCACAACGGTGGTGGATCCCTTGATGCCCTCATTGAAAGTTGTCGCCGCACCCATGAAGCTGGCTGGAAATTTGTCCGATGGGGATTGGCGGATAGGGCCGGTGGCGGTACTTTTGAGCCGCGGCGTGCGGTGCAGTTTGGGATTGAGGAAGTGCAGGCAGTTCGAACCGCGTTGGGAGACGACGCTGAAATTCTCGTCGATGTACATACAAGGCTCGATGCGGCTGACAGCCTTGAATTCTGTAACAAGGTTGAAGCGTACCGCCCTTTTTTCATCGAAGACCCGCTCCGCAGCGAAAACCCGGCTAGCCTCAGACGTCTTCGACAACAGACTTCTGTCCCCCTTGCTGTAGGTGAGCAGTTTGATAGCAAGTGGACATTCCGGCCGGTGATTGAGGAAGAACTTATGGATTACTGTCGCGTTGATGTCTGTATTGTTGGCGGGCTCACAGAAGCGAAGAAAATTGCAGGTTGGTGTGAAACGCACTACATCCATCTTGCGCCTCACAACCCGCTGGGACCGGTATCCGCCGCGGCGTGTCTCCATCTCTGTTTATCATCTTCACTTGTGGGTGTCCAAGAATTACCGCGCGCACCGATGTCCGACCTCACCGATATATTTCCGGTGCAGGTTCCGTTTGAATCAGGGCATCTCTTACCCCCGAAGGCACCCGGGCTCGGCATTGAATTCAATGAAGCAGCGCTTGAAAATGTGTCAACGCAGGATTACGCACCCCCAACTGGCTATCAACGCGATGATGGTGCCTATACCAATTGGTAATGACTGATATCCATTCATAGCAGGAGGAAAATTCATGACAACAACCGAGATTAAAGCAATGGCAACCCGATACATCATGAACACGTATGGAGAGAGAAATCTCGCCTTCGTCAAGGGTGAGGGGCCATATCTCTGGGATGCCGATGGTAAAAAGTACCTTGATTTCTTAGGTGGACTTGCTGTCAACGCCCTGGGGCATTGTCACCCGAACGTCGTTGCAGCCATACGCGAACAGGCTGGCAAGCTGTTACACACGTCCAATCTCTACTACATTCAACCACAGGCAGAACTTGCCAAAATGCTCATCGATATCGCTGAACTCGAACAGTGCTTTTTCTGCAATAGCGGTGCAGAAGCAAATGAAGCCGCAATTAAATTAGCACGAAAGTACGCGAAAGATAGTGGTAGGACGGCGGCTTATGAAATTATCACAATGGAAAATTCGTTCCATGGACGAACAATGGCAACAATTACCGCTACAGCACAGACGAAATATCACGTTGGGTTTGAGCCAATGCTTGATGGCTTTAAATACGTGCCTTTTGACGATTTGGCGGCGACGGAAGCGGCTATCAGTGAAAAGACGTGCGCCATTCTAGTTGAACCGATTCAGTCTGAAGGTGGTGTTAACATGCCGAGTGATGGGTATCTGCAGGGCTTGCGTGAACTGTGTCATCGAAATAATCTACTACTCATTTTTGATGAGGTTCAAACTGCGATGGGAAGATTGGGTACCTTCTTTGGGTACCAGAGTTACGGCGTCGTTCCGGATGTGATAACGATGGCAAAGGCCCTCGGTAGTGGTGTACCAATTGGCGCCATGTTAGCGAAGAAGGACATAGCTGCGAGTTTCGTTCCCGGTACTCATGCCGCAACATTCGGCGGAAATCCGTTAGTGACGGCGGCGGCATCTGCAACCGTGCGGACTATCTTATCGGAAAATCTGGCTGTAAACGCTGTTAAGATGGGCAATTATCTGGCCGGCGGCTTGATGGAACTCAAAGGGAAGTATCCGGTCAAAGAGGTTCGCGGGAAAGGGCTGTTGCGCGGACTTGTGATGGATGTTGATGCTAAACTGCTTGCCGCGACATGTATTGAAAACGGTTTGGTGACGATATGTACAAATGATTATGTTCTACGGTTCTTACCTCCTCTCAATATCAATGCCGGACATGTGGAAGAGGCGGTTAACATCGTTGAGAAATCCATGGACGAAGTTTTGTAGCAGAATGTTTGGTATGGCTCATTCCCGTCGGTGTTACCCCCGCTGTCAATTCAGTATCACCCTCATGAAACTCTTTTCGTGTCTACTGCTTTTGATTCAGACAATCGTCGGATTGGTTGGATGTGCGGGAACCCCGTCTAAGGTTGAATTGCCTCCTGTACCTGCAGCGCGGTTAACTCCAATTCTCAATATGCTACAAGCGAGATACAATTTGACAGGCTCTTTAAAAATTACCAAGATGATGGTAACGATTCAAGAGGGGGAGCAGCGTGAGGAACTTCGTGAATTACTCTGGTATAAAAAATCGGAGACGGGCGGTGATTTACTCCATATCCAAGCGTTAGGTGGGTTCAATGAGCCGCGCGGGATTGCAATTGCGAACGAAGATAAGAATCAATTCCTCCTGAGGTTAATCAGCGAGCAGAAAGCGTACGTGGGTGATTTATCAGATGGCGTGCTGCGTGAGATTTTCGGTATAGATTTGCGCGTTTCAGATGTGCTGAGTGCTATTTTCGCGAACCCATTTCTCGACAAACGGACGGATAACCTGACTGCTGCGAGCTCAGGTGCGAAGTTCATCATCACGCGCCCCGGGATTCAAGCAGGCGATGTGGAAACAATTACACTTTTTATGCGCGAAGGGGAACCACGGGTGACGGACTGGCGTATCCATGATAAAAGCGGCATGCTTCAGCAACGCGCCGCTTTTGAAGATTATCGGGAGGTAGGCGGCATTTTTCGTCCATACAAGGTAGAAATTGAACGTCCTATTGAGCAAACACGGGTTGTGGTAAAAATTGCCAATGTCCAATTGAACGTTGACATTCAGGATAGCAAGTTCGAGCAGGATACGTTCTTGAAAGGAGATGTTGAAATTATCCACTTGTCGGAATCCGCTAATTCTGAGGAACCGTAGGGTAGGGTAATGAAGGACAGACACGCGTTGCGAGTGCGGGCTCACGCGAAAATTAACCTCTATCTGAACGTGGTAGGGAAGCGTTCCGATGGGTACCATGAGCTTCAAACGGTTTTCCATTCAATCGCGTTGCACGATGATGTTATTATCCGTAAACGAGCTGCCCACGGCATAACGGTTCATTGCAACCATCCGGATATACCGTGTAACTCGCGGAATCTCGCCTACCGCGCCGCGCAGTCGGTTAGTGATGCTGTGGGTGGAATTGAGGGGATAGAAATTAACATCGACAAGCACATCCCTATTTCGGCGGGGCTTGCAGGCGGAAGCGCGAACGCCGCCGCTGTCCTCCATGGACTAAATGAGCTATTCGGACTCAGTATCCCCCAGGGTGAATTGATGTATCTTGCGGGACGATTAGGCGCAGATGTGCCATTCTGTTTGCAGGGGGGCGCGGCCTGGGGCAGTGGCGTCGGCGATATTTTAACACCGCTTCCCGCACTTGCTAACATCCCAATTTTGCTTTTAAACTCAGGCACCGCGGTTTCTACTGCGGATGTTTTCAAAAATTTGGAATTGCATCGCGATACGAAAACGTCGAATTTTTTCTTGACAAATCAGCGAAAAGACGGTATAATTATAAAGACATGTTTAAGAAAAGGCGAAGTCGGTGGTATTGGGGCAAACCTGTACAATCGTCTTGAACTACCGGTATTTTCAAAATATCCTGAGATTCGTGAACTAAAAAGCGAACTTTCCACGCGCGTCGGATGTCACGGAGCACTGATGTCAGGAAGCGGGGGAACGGTGTTTGGACTGATGAACGACATTGCGTCTGCACAACAGAGTAAATCATATTTCAAAAACAGCGTCAATTTCTGCACAATCACAGCCACAAGTCCTGTTGGTGTAGCTGTTGTGTAGGACATCGCTCATAGATTTTCTCTGTGATGACATGCTATGTTTTTTATCCGGGGCCTCATACACAACTTCAAAAAATTTGATTATTAAAGGGCGGTGGCCAAGCGGTAAGGCACAGGTCTTTGGAACCTGCATGCGTAGGTTCGAATCCTACCCGCCCTGTTTTTCCTTTTAATCTTTAAAGCTGGTAACCGGATTTTCATCCGGCAAACGGAGCAGGTATTTCTTTAGTTTTTAGACAGTACGCTCTACTCACCGTTTGTCATCGCGAGAAACCCCGGATACGTCAAAAAAAATCGGATGGAGTGTGGATGTGTATTGAACAGGATTTTACAAAGAAATCTCCGCTAAAACGAACTTTCGTTATACGAAAGCTTTTGTTTGGCTTATTGTCATGCGTGATTCAAGACGTTGCAGAATTCTAGCCAAATTCCATCCTTAGAAAATCTTGCCCAAAATATTCACATGAAATCTGAGAACTAACGTTCGTAAATGAGTGCCTGTAAGAAAGGTATCGGAATCCTAATATCATGCAACAAGCGAAATTAGAAGTACAGAAACGCGACAGTTTCGGGAAACAGGGTGCGCGTGCCCTCCGCCGGGCTGGTGATTTTCCTGCAGTATTATATGGGCGCGGGCAAGATACGGTTTCAATTCAGCTTAACACGCGGATTTTTAAACAGTTCCTACGAACCCATGGTGAAAACGTTATCATTAATATGGAAGTTATCAACGGTAACCCTGAAACTGTCATTATCAAAGAGATTCAACGCGCTCCGGTGGATAAGCAGATGCTTCTTCACGCAGATTTTATCCGAATCTCTTTGGATGAACCTGTGACAGCAAGCGTGCCCTTGGTTTTGCAAGGCACTCCCCCAGGGGTTCAACTGGGTGGAGTGGTTGAGTTTTCGCTCCGTCAATTGACGCTCCACTGTTTGCCGATGCAGCTGCCGAACGAGATGTCTGTTGATATCAGCACCCTGGAAATCGGCGATATGCTCCACGTGAGTGATTTAACCCTCGATGAAGAAATTACGGTAATAGATGAACCTGAACGCATTATCGTGGCGGTGAGTGAACCTCGTATACAACTCGAAGAAAACGAGATGGAAGATGGCGTAGAGGAAAGTGAAGAAGGCGCCGATGCGCCCATGGAACCTGAAGTTATTTCTCGTAGACGCGATGACGAGGAAGATAACTAACACGCTTCCTTAGACGGTTTCGTATTGAGAAGGTTTCGCATGAATACCCTTTTGCTTGCCCTGATGAAGTACTTTGGGCTTATCTCCCCAATTTTAGGTTCACGTTTGGAACATGTACTACGGCAACATACATGTCACCGACGCTCTTTCTTGGTAATTCTTGTCTTAGTTCTGGCATTCAATGGGTTCGCCCAAGAACCCTCAGTCCGTTTCATTGACGTTGCCGGAAAAACGCTTGCTGAAGTGCCGTTTCTTCTGCATGATGAACGGGTTTACCTGCCGGTTGATACCGTGAAAGCCGTTTTTGGTCAAGAAAGCACAACGCAATATAACTTGCCGAGAAAACGGCTCACGCTAAAAATTAAGGGCAGACAACTCCGTTTGCAGATGGAGAAATCCACCGTCAGTATTGATGGCGGCGAACGGAGACTGCCACTCTCCGAACCGCCACGCGTTATCCAAGGGCAACCGATGTTGCCCATCGCTTTTTTTATCGAAGTCTTCCCTGAACTTGATGACGTTGATGTACTTTACAATCCGAATTTAAGGCGGCTCCGGTTAATGCCAAAGCACATTTCGGAATCTTCTGAGAAAGATGCTTCACAAAAATGGGTTGTCATTATTGACCCGGGGCACGGTGGAGCCGGTGACCGCGGGCACGAAAGCAACACCGGCATCTTTGAAAAAGATGTTGCGCTCGAATTCGCACAGCAATGTCTCACTGCTAGCAAACAACAGGGCTTTCAGCTACACCTCACACGTGACAGAGATACAAAAACAACGCAACTCGAACGCATTCAAATCGCGAACAGACATCAAGCACAACTCTTTATTAGTTTACACTGCAATGCATCTTTTTCGTCTAAAGCGTCGGGCATTAGGATTTACCTTAATAATCCGAACGGAAAACTTCGCTTTCCAAAAGCTGAGAATCTGATGCTGACAGGAAAACGGTTGCAAACCCTCATCCAAGCCAATTTTTTGAGACAGAGTCAAGAATTCGCTCAGATACTACAAAAGGAATTGAGTTTTCTAACGGAGAACCCGGTGATGATAGAGCAATTACCCTTAATTGCTTTGTCAAAAGCATATATGCCAGCTGTGCTTGTGGAACTCGGTTATCTTACTCATACAAAGGATTTGGCCAGACTTTCCAATCCTGAGTATAGCAGAGAAATTGCAAAAGCAATAGTTCGCGCCGTACAGACATATTTGGCTTCAATTCCGCGCGAATCAGCGACGGCGGTTCCGAGGTAAAAACGGTGAAAGCTAGCAGAATTTCATTTTTAAACAGGGCGGGGTTTTCAAGACTCTTAATGATATGGGGTATCACCTTCGGTATCACCGCGATTGGGCTGGCTATCACGCTTTATCTTATTTCCCAATCTAAACAAATGGCAATTTCGCTTCCACCCCCTGTGCTGCCCACAGCCGCTAACCCCGAGGAGACACCACCCCCGCAAAACGTTAACCTATTTCTCTTAGAACCTAATGTCCTTGAGCTTGTCCCAGTTAAAGTGGGACGACGCCTTTTGCCAGGAGATACTGAACGTCTCAAACAGATAGTCACGGCACTCATTCAAGAAGTACCATCACGGTTCAAAAATCCTATTCCGAGGGGCACACTCCTTCACGCAGTCTATATTGATAACAAAAGAACCGCCTATTTGGATTTTTCACGGCACCTGACTGAAGGACATATCGGTGGTACGCATGCTGAATTTTTGACTGTGGCGGTGATTCTTAAAACCGTCTTTGATGCATTCCCTGATAAGATTCAACAGGTGCAATTTCTGATTGACGGGAATCACGTCGAAACGCTCGCTGGGCATGTGAATCTTTCACAACCGCTGCGTTTTTAATTAGTGTCTAATTTTGTCGAGTCTGAATTAGATAAAAATATGGTATCATCAAAGTTTACGGATTGGAACCCCCGAATTCATTCGACGGATTGGAACCCCCGAATTCATTCGGGGGAGGAAAATCCGCCCTCGTGTGTTAGGCCAAAGCGTTTTTTGAAAAAACACTTGACATTCTAATCAAAATATGGTTTAATAGATATATCACACTGGCAGACATTTGTAGCATTACCGCTTGGTAATGTGTCTGCCTACCCACTACAAAGGGGTTAAAGGTGTGATGTGTGATAGTCGAATGAAAATGACATTCAAATTCCGTGCGAAGCCTACGCAAACAGAAGCGCAGTCGCTTTTGGCAGAACTTCAACATCAAAAGCAGTTGCAGAACTACATGCTCCAGATGCGTAATCAGATGTGGGAGTATGGTAGCAAATCTGTGTCAATGTATGACCAGATCCACCATCTGAAGAACCTTCGCGCGTCGAACTCTCACTATTCGCATCACCCGCAGGATATGCAGGTGCAGACGATCAAACGCGTCAACGCTGCCCATGAGCATTTTCAACGGCGTTGCAGAGAAGGTGCGGAGAAAAAAGGTTACCCACGCTACAAGTCCTCTATCGGTTCTCTGTCTTGGAGTCTGCGCAAACACAAAGTTAAGGATAAAGCGACAGGCACATTTAAACGTTTTCGTCAAAACCCTATCCGTGAAACAGGCACTCGGTATAACCGATTGAAAGTGCCAAAGTTAGGTGAAGTGAAAATCCGCCAGCACCGTCGGATCCTCGGAGACCCGAAAGAGGTCACGTTGAAAAAGACGGTGCGCGGGTGGTATTGCTTTATTGTTTGTGAAGTGCCTGACACGCTGAAGTGTGTTCCGAAATCTGCTTGTGGAGTGGACGTTGGGATACACGATTTTCTGACGATTTCTGATGGCGAGAAGATACCTAACCCTCGTTTTTACCGAACGACTGAACGCAAACTCGTAAAACTTCACCGGGCCCTGTCTCGAAAGACGTATCGGAGCAAGCGTAGGGCGAAACCGCCGTTTCGCGGTGGTATAAAGCGAAGGACGCATTGGCAAAGCAACACGATATCGTTGCCTGTCAACGGCTTGACTTTATCGCAAAAACCGCATATCTTCTTTTTCAGCATAAAGGTTTTGACGCGGTGGTTGCCGAGAAACTCAAACCCAGCAATATGGTAAAAAACAGACACCTCGCCAAGTCCATCTCTGACGCATCGTGGGGGATGTTCTTTGACTGGTGCGACTGGGTAGCAAAACGCGATGGCAAACATTTCCATCAGGTGCCACCTGATAACACGAGTCAAACCTGTTCGGACTGCTGTCAGAAATCTGCTATCAAACTGAAGTTGTCGGCGCGTGTGTTCCATTGTAAATTCTGCGGACTGAAACTGGACCGGGACCACAACGCGGCTTTGAATATCTTACATAGGGCGGCTTGCGTCCTTCGTGGAGAGGTATGGGACACCATCCTCTATGAAACGAGAAATCAGTTCTTGCAACTGGCTTGTTGGGGTTAGCCCTTACAAGCCCCCGACTTTATCGGGGGTACTTGACATATTACAGAGGAATACACCTGTGAAACTCATTGTTGGGTTGGGCAACCCTGGCAGACGCTATGAAAACACCAAGCATAACATCGGCTTTCGCGTAATTGACGCTTTCCACGAAAAGGTGAAATCGGATTGCGTCTTTTCACGCGATAACTCAATTGTTGTCCAAACTCAGTGGGGCGGCATGGCCCTCTTTCTTGCTAAGCCACTCACATACATGAATAATAGCGGCGCAGCCGTCGCAGCCCTCGTGAATCGGTTAAAGCTGCCGCTTACCGAACTCTGTGTGGTTTATGATGACATACACTTGGACATTGGCGTCATTCGGATACGACGGAAAGGCAGTGCCGGTGGACACAACGGCATGAAGTCTATCATTCGTCACTTGAATACGAACGAGTTCCCGCGCTTACGAATCGGTATCGGTGAACCAAGCGGTACCCAAGTAGACTATGTTCTCAGCGAATTTTCAGATTCCGAACTGCCAGAAATCAAAGCGGCCGTCGCAAGGGCAACTGAAGCGGTTGAAATTTTTGTTTGTGACGGAATTCTCACAACGATGAATCAGTTCAATGGACGATGAGATAGAATTATCTCCGCGCGCCCCGGCAAGATGGGCCCGACTTTCACGTCTAAAGAGACGCGAACCTCTTGAGACGGAGTCATAATCTGTCCACCTCACTGCAAACAACAAGTGGTTTTGATAACATGGATAAAAAGTATCGGATTCAAAACGTTGATAGCATACCGAGCCCCGCACTTGTCGTCTATTTAGCCCACGTCAAGCAGAACATTGAACGGGCGATTCGTGTCGTTGATGGGGATGTTGCTAAGCTCCGTCCGCACGTGAAAACGCATAAAACTACCGAGATTGTTGCGATGGAACGTGAAGCTGGAATTGTCAAGCACAAATGCTCCACTTTACGCGAAGCCGAAATGCTTGCCGAAGCCGGGATAAAAGATATTCTCATCGCGTATCAAATTCTCGGTCCAAATATCAACAGGCTTATCTCACTACTCCGGAAATTTCCTGAAGGTGAGTTCAAGGTACTGGTTGACCATTTTGATGCTGTAAAAGCGCTCTCCACGGCAATGAACGGGCATGAACTCAACATCAAAGTCATGCTTGACCTGGATGTTGGAATGCATCGGACGGGCATTCCCGTCGGTGATGCCGCTGTGGAAATGTACCTTCGTATTGAGGATTCACCTCGCTTACATCCTTACGGTTTGCACGTTTATGATGGACATATTCACGATGAAGACGTAGCATCTCGGAGACATTCTTGCAACCGCAGTCTTGCACAAGTTGACGACATGCGCGATAGACTCACGCGTAAAGGGTTTGCGGTACCTTTGGTTGTGATAGGGGGAACACCGACTTTCCCTATCTATGCAAAAACACCCGGCGTAGAGGCATCTCCTGGCACATTCGTTTTCCACGACTACGGCTACACCAGCCGTTACCCGGACCTCGGCTTTACGCCTGCGGCACTGCTCTTAAGTCGTATTATAAGCATGCCTACCCCGAACCGCTTTACCTTAGATTTAGGGCACAAAGCCATCGCCGCGGATCCGGACGGTGTTCGCGGTATCATCTTAAATGTTGAAGGCGCTATGGTTGACAAGCAGCATGAAGAGCATTGGGCGGTTAATATTCCGGAGGGGACATCCGTTCAACTAGGGCAGGAGGTTTACGTTTGTCCAACGCATATCTGTCCCTCAGTGGCCCTGCATCCGTATTACTATGTAGTAGATACAGATGGCTACTGTAGAGAAACCTGGGAGGTGTCTGCTCGGAATCGGAGTCTATTTTAGATGTGAATGTTTTCACGCGCTTTCCTATCGCGTGAAAGCTAGTTCATATTTTCTTCATGGAATTTCTGAATTGCATCTACCAATTTTTCTGCTCCGAACCGGACAACATCGGTTGCTGAGAGTCCTGTTTCCGCTTCAACTGCATGAATGGCGTTACGCGCGTCTTCCTCTGTCAAATCAAAACAGTTCAATGCCACGCCAATCACTTTGGCGGGTTTAATCGGTTCCGTCAGCATCTCGTAGTGCGCAATCATCTGTGGCAATGTCGGCAAGGGAACTGTATATCGGGCAACCGTATCCCTTGAAGGCTGATGGCAGAATATTATGGCATCTGGCATGCTCCCGTGTAGCAAGCTTAACGTCACGCCGGAGTACCCTGGATGGACAAGTGAACCTTGCCCTTCAACGATAAGTAGCTCATGTTCTTTGGCGCCTGCAAGCACAATCTGCTCGGCGGCCCCGGCAGTGAAATCAGAGACAACGGCATCAATCGCAATACCCCAGCCCCACACCATAATACCATTCTGACCTGTTGGGCAAAACTCGGCGTTGAGCCCTCGTGCCCGTGCAGCGTTCGTCATTTCTATACCGGATAACATTTTACCGACACGGCAGTCCGAACCGGCTGTCAAGATGACGGTTGCATCCACTTCAGCGGCTTTACACGTTGCCACAGGCAAATCCAACGGCGGTTTCCGCGTATCCCACAGCCTGACTTTATGTCTTTGTGCAAGTTCTGCCAATTCAGCATCTTCGCTTAGAAATTGATGGAGCCCACTCATAACGTGCAGCCCTTGTCCAATCGCCTGCCTCAACGTTGCTCGCCACGGTTGTGGTAGCTCACCACCGGGCGGGGCGATACCAATAGCCAGCATTGTCGGTTGGAGTCGCATCGCCTCAGCCAGGCTACTGACGACAGGAATTCCTTTGCCAATCCGGATAACCTCGCTGACATCTTTTCCTGCCTGTGTACTATCAATGACTGCTACAACATTGTCCGGTAGATAGCGGACTAAGACCGCTGCGGTTTTTGATTCAAGCACACCGAAGGAATCTTCAGCGAGTATGGCAATTTTCTGCGATTTCGGTTCTAATTGCTGCTTCATTTCTTTCCACTATATTTAGAGTGCAGGGCGGTTTTCCCATCTCACCAGAGATTCCTGACTTCCGTTCGCTTAATAAATTACCATAAATCCCAATCCTATTCAACGAGAGTCCCACCGTTATGCCAATTGGTGAGGTATCCACGTTATTGACTTGTGAACTACCTCGCCATAACGCCTTTGGCTTAATAAATAGCGCCTGCCGCCCGTGAAAACGGCCGGCGCCGAGCTTGAAAATGGCCAGTGCCTTCAGGATAAAACTCGGAAGACTGTTAGAAGCCGTTAATCGTCCAAGTCCCATCGCCATTTTTGCTGGCAGAAAAATTATTTACATTTACACCTGTACCTCCACAAAAGAGGTTGCCGTTGCCCAGGTAGTTGTATAGACAGGCTCTTCCATTCTGCCTAACATCAAAGTCAAACCCGCTGTAACGACAACCCTCCCCCGGCTTCAACGTCATCCCAACAAAGCAAGTCCGTTGTACCATTGTCCTTTCGCCGAAGTGATTGGCAACCGCGACGAGGTCCAGAATATCCACGGTGCCATCGCCATTGACATCGGCACGCCGGATAGCAGGCGCGGCTGTCCCGAAGTTTTGGGAGACTGCCGTTAGATCCAGAATGTCTACATTGCCATCCTCATTCACATCCCAGCTAGGAGCGGGAACTCTTTGTTCATCGTTGACGTATAGATCCAGATTATCTATCAATCCGGCAATTGGGGAGAAATCCGATATCTCGTTCCTGCTAAGAACCAAGTGTGTCAGTTTTACCAACCCTTGTAGGGGCGATATATCCGATATCTCGTTGCCGTGAAGATTCAAGTGTGTCATATTGGTTGCAAACTCAAGTCCTGTTAGATTGCGAATTCCCAAATCAGGGGCCCAAGGCTTTTTTATGCTGGCCATCTCCGCCTGCGTGATGGCGTCCCCTGCTTTTTTGCTTAACTTTTTCTCAAGGAAACGGCGTAGATTCGCGTCGGGAATGTTTACGTTTTGTGCGGTTGCGGTTTGGTCCGGTGCGAAAAAGAGCACCGACACAATCAAAAATAGGATAACAAAAGGAAGCTGAATTCTTGACATAATTCTCCTCATTTTTATAAAACGACGTTTTCACGGATGCGGATGCGCACGCGTCGTACAGAGATTCATAAAACACCTGTAGAAGTTCCCCGCATAGAGGTAACTCGCAGGCGGGTATACAACTTGATTGACATAGTTAACTCAATTGTATTATACTACATCCTGATAGGAATTCAAATCTCTTTTCCAAAGGTTTCGTCTCATTCAATAGCGCGGTGTCTACATCCCCGGCGGACGTGTCTCACCAGCATAAACCTGCATCTGCTTGCCAGCCTTGTGTGCGCTGAACATAACTGCCGAGGCGGTGCCGTAGTCAGATGTCGCGAGTCCACCCGCTTAAAAATGGATTTAGACTTATGATGCAAATTATTTGTGAAGAACCTCATAATGAAACGGTTCTCACCCTCTATCACCAACTCCGGGAGCAATACGGTATACAAACGTGGTGGCCCGCCGATACACCGTTTGAAATCTGCCTCGGTGCGATATTAACGCAAGCTACGGCGTGGCGAAACGTAGTCAAAACTTTCGACAACCTCAAAGCGGCTGACGCTTTTACACCACAGCGGCTCCTCGCTATCGGACAATCAGAATTAGAGAAACTCTTACGTCCTTCACGGTATTACCGCGCAAAAGCGAAAAAGGTTCGCGCGTTTATAGAGCATATCACCGAACGTCCTATGCACATCATGTTTGAAAAACCGGTTCCGGCATTGCGTGAGGAATTGTTGTCCATCTACGGTATTGGGCCGGAGACAGCCGATTCCATTATTCTTTACGCCGCTAAAAAACCGAGTTTCGTCGTTGATACTTATACCTATAGGCTTCTTTCGCGATTGGGGTGGGTTGATGGCAATTTTCACTACGCGAAACTCCGTGATTTTTTTATGGAGAATCTTCCGCATGATGCCGGTGTATTTAACGAATACCACACGCTCATCGTTCAGCATGGTGCAAGAGTATGCCAGAAAACCCCTAAATGTCACGTCTGTAATTTACAACCGGGGTGCGCTTATTTTTCCGTGTTCAGAGAAAAAAAATTGAGCCCAATTGTGTAAGAGGAAATCATGTCCGACTCTTTCTATACGGTAGGCGGATGACTGTACATCCCAAAAATGGACTGTAGACACAATTATGTCAATCAGTTTTCCTCTACAATAAGGCGCTGATTCGTTTGAACATCGTGCAAAGTTTCAATTTGTCCACAGGGCCATCTCACCGTTACAGTATCAATCTGTTTAGCGTCGCCCACTCCAAAATGCACCCGCAAATCGTTCTGACTCAGATACCCTGAACCGCTTTTGACTTCTCGAATTTGTGTCAATTCGCCATTCCTAACCGTTACTCGCGCGCCAATTGCGCTTCGGTTGCAATGGTTCCCGACTAATTGAACTTGCAGCCAGCGCTGCATATTGCCTCTGACGTTCCGTAACAACGTTGGTATCTTGTTCAGATTTGAGACGACGACATCAATGTCTCCATCGTTATCAATATCCCCGAAAGCCGCCCCTCGACTGCTATAAACATTCTGTTCGACTATTTCGATAGTCTGGAAATTGAGCCCCCGGCTGTTCAAAAACAGTTGATTAGGCTGGGCGTAGGTACCAACCGGGTCGAATTTCGCAACGTTGTCGTCAAGATGTCCATTAGCAATAAAGAGCTCTACCCACCCATCGTTGTCAAAATCGACAAATTCGACACCCCATGCCAAATAGGGTAGGCTTTTCTCGCCGATGCCTTTGTCAAAACTCACCTCTGTGAAAAATCCGTCTTGCGTATTGTGATAAAGACTGTTCGTCTGCTCTTGAAAATTAGTGATAACAATATCTAGATTCCCGTCATTGTCAAAATCACCGAGAGTTGTCCCCATCCCGCTGTAGGCGCGTCCTTCCTCGCTGAGTGCGACACCCGCGAAAAGGGCATCTTCGGTGAAGGTGCCATCGCCGTTATTCCAATAGAGAAAATTCGGTGTCGTATCGTTGGCGACGAAGATATCAACTGCCCCATCGTTATTAATATCTCCACAAACCACTCCTAACCCTTTTCCTGGTGACAGAGCAATGCCCGCGTTTTCAGTAAAATCCGTGAACGTTCCATCGCCATTATTCCGATAGAGGATATCCGCCGAGCTTGGAAGCGCCTCAGGTGTGCAATATGTACGGATGCCTTGTCGACTACATTCTGGATTTTCTTCAACCGTAAATTCAACATAGTTGACGACGTATAGTTCCAAAAATCCATCAGCATCATAATCAACAAAAGCACATCCTGTGCTAAGCTTCCCGTTTCCGCCAACACCTGCCTGTGCCGTTACATCCGTAAACGTGTCATTACCGTTATTTCGATAGAGCACATTCTCACCGTAGTTTGTCACATAAATGTCCGTAAAACCGTCGTTGTTGTAATCGCCCACGCAGCACCCGAATCCGTATCCAGTATCCCCAACAAAAGCTTTCTGTGTGACATCAGTCAGTTCAAGACGCGTTTGTGACATGTGTGCTCCCATTTCACTATCGTTTCGGTACAGCACATTTGCGGGTAAACCGGGCGTTTTCCGTTTTTCGTTTGGGTTCAAGTCAGTTCCGTTGACAAAATAGATATCCAAATCCGCGTCGTTGTCGAAATCAAAGAGTGCGACACCGCTTCCGAGCGGTTCAATGAAATGCTTTTCACCATTCGCTCCATTTGTATGCTGAAATTCAAAGCTATCCGGTTTTTCTTCTAGGATAACATGCTTCTGTGCTACCGCTTGAAAGAAAAACAGCGGCATGAGAGAAAGAATTGTGAACAACGTTAATTTTTTGTATTTCATTTTTCGTCGTAGTAGGCGGTGATAGACCCCCAGCTAAAGCATGGGGGCTTCCGCAAAGTGATGCGAAAGCGTTTGTGGATTTCAGAAGCGTAGCGCGAAACCGCCGTTTCGCGGACTGGTTGCTTCAACGGAGTAGCCAACGATTTTGCCAAGCAAAACAGTCGGTCTTACGGCTCCTAAACCAAAGGAAGCTATCCCTTCCTTGAGAATGTTCATCGCAGCGTTTTGGTCTCTATCCAAGTGCGTCTTACACTTTGGACACGTCCATTCACGCTCTGCTAACGTGAGATTATCCTTTTTATGATTACAAACAGAACAGCTTTTACTTGTCGGAGAACACCGACTAATCTTCAACACAGCGCGTATCCGCTTTTTGCTCTGGTGTTTAAGTTTCTGCATGAACTCACCAAAGCCAACATCGGAAACCTGTTTACCCCAAAGCCGTTTCATTCCGTCAAGATTAAGGTCTTCAAAGAACAGAATATCAAACTTTTGACACAGTTCTATCGCAAGTTTCCAATGGTAGTCGGTTCTCTGATTTTCAGTCTTTTTATGAATACGAGCGACTTTCTTACGTTCACGCTCCCTGTTATGAGAACCTTTGACTTTACGGGAATGCGCTTTTTGTGCGTTCGCTAACTTATCAGCGTTCTGTTTGTAGAACATAGGAGCAGTATATCTGTGTCCATCACTGCCAGTCAGGAAGTCTTTGATACCCATATCGAACCCTTCAGCTTTACCTGTCTTGGGTTCGGGGGTGACTTCGCTATAGTCTTCAGTGAGTGTAAGATACATATCTCCGAGAGAGTCTCTTGTTACTTGAACCTGTTTGATTTTGCCTTCTATGGTTCTGTGTAAGGCAAAACGATACCAATGTCCGTTGAGACGAATACGATACGTCGGGTGATTTCTTTCGTTTTTCTGCTTCGGCAAAAGAGATTCAATCTTTACCTGTTCACCGCGAAAGCTCATACCTTTGTGTTTCTTACACGACTTGAATTGCGGATGTCCTCTGCCGAGTGTTTTCATTTCTCTGAAAGATTGTGATAACCGTTTCAAAACATTTTGTAACGCCCACGAGTAAGGGATATTCCAATGCTTGTATTTCTCAAGTTTCTTGAGTGTCGTCAAATGTGCAGACATCTTGGAATACGAAAGTCCCTTACCATATCTGCGGTAATATCGCATACACAATGCAATGAAGTGGTTTCGCACAACACCGCAGATATTACACTCGTCATGCAGACGCTTCAGAGAGTTATCGTAAAAAAGTTTATGTTTCGTGTTTCTCATGGGATATCAAGTATCAAGTTTTTAACCCTTATCAAGTGGGTAGGCAGACACGTAGCCTTGCGACTACGCTTGACATGTCTGCCTACTTGATACGATTAGTATACCATATTATTAGGCGAAAGTCTAAGTTATTTTCGACGCAACTATAGACGGTGTCTACATCCCCCAGCTAAAGCAAGGGGGTTTTGACACCGAAGAATTTGATAAAACATCTTTGGTGTGCTCATCTCGTCAAAGCGGTTTTTGCCTTTCTTTTCGTAGCTAGAGATGCTATAATAAACGTAACCAGACATTTTTGTATAGGGCGGAAATAAGGATTCTAAGGTTTTGATTATCCCAGCTATCATGGCCCCTTAGGCGTCCTGTTTCCAGTCCCATCGTCAGATTTTACAAAATATGAACGCCTTTTTTCTACAATGAACTATCCATTTGTGCATAAGGAGATTCTCTTATGGCTAAAACTCTACGATTTGGTGTTATCGGTTTAGGTATGGGCATGAACCGTTCTGGCATGATTCACCAGACTCCCGGCGCGGAGCTGACTGCGGTTGCGGACCTGGTTGAGGAACGTTGCAAGGCGGCAGAAGAACGTTTCGGTTGTGAAAGCCACGTCGACGCGCTTGAAATGCTTGCTCGGGACGATATTGACGTAGCAATGATTATGACGCCAAGTGGCCTCCATGGCAAGTTTGGCGAGGAAGCGGCGGCCCGTGGCAAACACGTTATTACGACAAAGCCGATGGATGTTAGTGTCGAAAATTGCGATGCGCTCATTAAAACTTGTGAAGACAACGATGTCAAGTTGCTTGTTGACTTTGGTGAACGTTACGGGCAGCACAATCGTCGTATCCAAACCGCGATTCAGACAGGAGCTATCGGCAGTCCCATGCTGTGTGAACTACGTATGAAATGGAAGCGGCCGGACAGTTATTACGTCGGCTGGCATGGCACTTGGAAGCTTGACGGCGGTGGCTCGATTATGAACCAGGGCGTACATTACATTGATTTAATGCTTTGGTTCATGGGCCCGGTCAAACGTATTATCGGCGCCCACTTCGGCGTTTATGGACACGAAAATTGCGAAACGGAAGATATGACGTCCGCCATCCTTGAATTTGAGAGTGGTGCGCTCGGGCATGTGCTTACAACCACAACGTTTCCCGGCAGCAGTGTCTCGATGATTCACATCCATGGCGAAAAAGGTATTGTTGGGCTCGGCCCGGAGATGTGGCAGTTCGCTGATGACGATGAACCGGACATTACACTTGCACCTTATCCGAATAACGTCATTGAGGATGCGCTCCGCGTCATCAATGATGGTGCTTCCCCTGCGGTAGACGGCTATGAAGGGAAACGTTCTGTCGCCCTCAACATGGCGATTTACGAATGCGCGAGAACGGGGAAGGCAATTAATTTATAGGCATTTTTCCAATTTTTCTGTAGAAGATTGCTCAGGCGATAAAACGGATTTAATCTGAAATTGTGTTGGCTCAGTTATCTTCGGCTTTCGCTTTCAAGTCGTAGAGGATGTTTACAGCATCAAGAGGTGTCACGTGTGTCAATTCCAAATTTCGTATTTCTTCGACAATCGGGTGCGTTTTCGGTGTGAAAAGTGCCATCTGCATTGAATCGCTCTGAAGGGTTTTTCTTGTGATTCGCCGGCGCGGGCGCGGTAATGTGGGATGTGTTTTTGGGCTTTTTGTGGCTATGCCATTGGCTTCAACACTAATATTATGTTGTTCAAGCACCTCTAAAACTTGTTGTGCACGCGATATTACCGTGTGTGGCAATCCCGCCAACCGAGCGACATGGATACCGTAACTCTGGTCCGCGCCGCCGGGGACGACTTTGCGGAGGAACGTTACTTTCTCGCCGTCCTCATGGACAGCAACGTTGTAATTCTGGGCACGTTTGTATTTACTAGCGAGTTCAACGAGTTCGTGGTAGTGTGTCGCAAAAAGGGTTTTCGCGCCCATGCGCTTTTCATCCAGCAGGTACTCTGAAACTGCCCAAGCGATGCTGAGTCCGTCAAACGTGCTTGTACCGCGGCCCACTTCGTCGAAGATAACGAGGCTTTTGTTACTCGCATTATTGAGAATGTTAGCTGTCTCATTCATCTCGACGAGGAATGTGCTCTGCCCCATGACAAGGTTGTCCGATGCCCCCACGCGGGTGAAAATTCTGTCTACTAGTCCAATTTTCGCGGCTGATGCTGGTACAAAACAACCGACTTGTGCCATCAAAACAATAAGGGCTGTCTGTCGTAAATAGGTGCTTTTCCCACTCATATTTGGCCCGGTGATGATATGCAGTTGTTCATCATTACAGTTTAGCCGTGTATCATTTGGCACAAATCCTTCTTGCGTAAACAGTTGTTCTACGACAGGGTGGCGTCCATCACGGATAATAATCTCATCATTGTCATTCACAGTCGGTTTGATGTAGTTGTATTTAGAGGCGATATAGGCAAAATTTGCGATAACATCAATCATCGCGATAGCAACCGAGATGTTTTGAATCTCTTTGGTATACTTCGCTACCGCTTCCCGGATTTGACAGAAGAGTTCATACTCTAAGGACTCTATCCTGTCCTCGGCATTGAGTACCATAGACTCCTTTTCTTTCAGTTCAGGCGTAATGAAACGTTCGGAGTTTCGCAAGGTTTGCTTCCGAATATAGTGCTCAGGCACCAAGTGCAAGTTCGGCTTAGTTACGTCAATGTAGTAGCCGAATACCTGGTTAAATCCGATTTTCAATGAAGGAATCCCGCTTCGTTTTCGCTCTGATTCTTGGAGTTGCTCCATCCATGCCTTTCCTTGTCCCACAATTTTCCGAAGTTCATCAAGTTCCTCGTTGTACCCATCGTTAATGACGCCCCCTTCACGAATTGTTACCGGTGGTGTCGGATGAATGCCGCATTCAATTAAGTCCACGAGTTCTCTCAGCGGATTCAGCGCATCATTTTGGGAAAATAATAGTGTTGATTGACAATTTTTAAGTTGTTCTTTTATCAGGGGTATCAAACAGAGTGAATTCTTGAGTGAATGCATGTCTCGTCCATTGACAGAACCGAGGCTAATACGGGTAATCAACCGCTCGATATCGTACATCTGTTCAAGGGCATCGCGCAATTCTTCCTGAAGACGAATCTGCTTTTTGAGTTCTTGCACGGCACTGAGGCGTTCTTCAATTTCTTTTGAAGAGAGTAACGGCTGTAAAAGACACTGACGGACTTTTCTGCCACCCATAGATGTCACCGTTTTGTCAACGACTTCAAGCAACGTCCCTTTTGATGAACCGTCTCGTATGGCTGCTATCAATTCAAGATTACGTTGGGTATCAGCATCCAGTACCATAAAATCGGAGAGCATATAGGTATGGAGTCCCAGGATATGCTCTACTTCTTGCTTTTGTGTCTCGTGTAGGTAATAGATAAGTGCCCCGGCTGCACAAATCGCGGTAGGCAGTGGCTCACATCCGAAGCCATCTAACGAAACCGTTCGGAAATGTTGAAGTAGCTCGGTTCGCGCGGTATCTAATTCAAAGCGCCATTCCGGTAAAAAATTAACCGTCGCCTTCAGTTCGATTTTTAGCTGCTCCACTAACTCGTCGTCGTCAAGCTTTTCCGAGAAAAGGCATTCCTTTGGCGAAAACCGGTGTATCTCTCCCCAGAGTTTTGATGCATCTGGAACTTCGGTTACTAGAAATTCACCTGTCGACAGGTCTGCCACGGCAAATCCATAGATATCTTTGCGCTGGTAAATTGAAATGAGATAGTTATTGGCTTTTTGCTCAAGCACTTTCGGGTCGGTGACAGTACCGGGTGTAACAATCCGAACAACATCTCTTTTGACGAGGCGTTTCTCCTCACGGGCGCGCTGCGGTTCTTCTATCTGCTCCAGAATTGCCACTTTGTGCCCTGCTTTAACCAGTTTATAAAGGTAGGAATCTAGGGCATGGTGTGGTATACCTGCCATCGGCGGTGACGGTTCTTTCTGGTTTTTATGACTTCTTGCTGTTAAAGTAATTTCAAGGAGTTTTGAGATTAATTCGGCGTCTTCGAAAAAGGCTTCATAGAAATCACCCACTCGACAAAGCAAGATGGTATCTTTATTCTCTTTTTTAGTCTGCTTATAGAGTTCTATTAATGAAGGTTCTGACTGTTTTGAAGGGGGCATGTCGCTCTCCTCGCTAATAGCGTAGTCTGCATTGCAATATTTTTGACTGCCGCGCGCTAGATGTGTGAGTTATTTTTCAAAAAGTTGATTTTAATACCATACCACAGCTTCCCTTTTATTACCACCCCTTTTTATCTCTTTTGTTCTTAGGAAGCGATGCTGCCGGAACAAAAAACTTGACAACCAGAACTTCGTTTCTATATCATGATACAAACTCACTTTTCTTTAAACCGAGCGGAGGCCCAAAATCCAAAAAAAACGGTTGCAGGGGATTGTCAGAATTATCTTACCGACGGCTATCGCGATTGTTATTACTTATTTTCTTTTAAAAGAGATTGACGTTCAACAGATACCGAAGACTCTCAGCCGTTTGTCAATAAAGGGACTCCTCATAGGGTTCGGATGCTATTGCCTTCTTGTGTGGAGCAAAACACTTCGCTTCCGTGAGCTACTTGGGCTAGGGCTCCGGGGGTATAAGCTCTTCCCAATTCTCGCTTTGTATACCTTTTGGGGAAATTTTTTGCCGATGCGCACCGGCGATATCTCTTATGTTTACCTGATGCAAAGGCGACAACAGGTAGATGCGACACGCGGCGTCGCATCTCTTCTGGCAGCAAGCGTTATTGATTTGGTGCTATTGACGAGTTTGATGTTTGCGACTGCCTCAGTGTTGAGCCCGAAACTAAAGGGGCAGCTTCCATGGACTTTTCTCTACCTGATGCCGCTGTTAATTGGAGTGGGGTTGATACTCGTAATACTCCTCATGTGTATCGCGCCAGATGTCTGTACGACGCTGGCGAATCGCGGTGCCGATGCGCTATTGCGTATTAGTTCTCATTTCCCACGCCGGATTTCAAAATTCCTCGCGTGGACGCTTAATAAAGTCAAGCAAGTTGTTTATGAATTGACAGCGCTTGAATTCAATACGCGTTTTTTGAAGATTTGGGGATATTCCGTAATCTGCCTCGCAATTCGATTTGGTTTTCAATGCTACCTTGTTGGCGAGATGGGCGTCAATATACCCTTAGTAGAGGTATTATTTGCCCTCGCATTTACAAACGGGTTTAATTTATTGCCTATCCAGACTATCGGCAATTTTGGGACTACGGAGTTCCCGTTTACTTTTTTGCTCTACCATTTTGGCACACCAAAACAGATAGGGGCTGTCACAGGATTTAGCTTGCACATCATCATACTGCTGTACTGCTTGCCTTTAGGCGTATACGGATTCATATCATCAAGACAACAGCGAAGACGGGATTAGGAATACGGCGCAGATGTTCGCACAAACCGTTCAGGAGAAATTACATGACAATTATCGACTCGCACGTTCACGTATGGAAAAATGAGCCACGGTTTCCATGGGCACCCGAAACCACTAATCCGCCCACTGAAGATGCTACAGCGGAAAAATTACTGAAATTGATGAAAAAGAATGGGATTGAAAAAACGGTGCTCGTCCAAGTCATACACTACCGTTGGGATAACAGTTACGTAGCAGATGTGATGAAAAGGTATCCGGATAAATTCATGGGCGTATGCAGAATTAACCCTGAAGATGCGGATGCACCGGAGCATTTGAGTCGATGGACTGAAGAAAAGGGGTTTCATGGGGTTCGCCTGAGCCCTGCTGTCGGTTCTGCCGGCAATTGGTTTACCGGGCCCTTAATGCCGCCTATCTTCAATCGCGCTGAGGCACTCGGTGTCCCACTGCTCATTCTGACAGGACCTGAGCGATTGCTCGATTTGGTACCACTTTTGGAACGGCATAGCAACTTGGATGTTGTAATAGATCACATGGCAGACTGTTCGCCAGACACACCGGAAAAACTGGAACTGCTGTTAAATCTCGCCCGGTTCCCGAGAGTCTATGTCAAAATTAGCCATACCTGGGCTATCTCCAAAACTGGATATCCGTGGGCGGATACGCATGGGCAGGTAAAAAAAGTCTACGATACCTTCGGTGGTAGTCGGATAATGTGGGGCACAGATTGGCCGGTTTGCTTGAAACAAGCGAGTTACACGCAAACCTTGTCCGTTGTCCGCGACGAGATGGACTTCTTCGCATCTGAAGACTGGGAGTGGGTTTTGGGGAAAACAGCACTGAGGTTGTGGAAATTTGATTAATTCCGAAAATAGAATTCCCGACACCTTGCAAAATTTGACTCGCTTGTGTTAACATATAAGTATTCAGATAAATCTTTTATGCTGTGAGCCAATGGCTATGCCTTTTTGTCCTGAATGCAACACAGAATATAGGACAGAGATAACAACATGTTCGAGTTGTCAGGTAGAGCTATTTCCTACGGCAGTGCCAACTGCTGTCAACTGGTACGCGATTCAATCCGTCCCGAATGAAGTTGCAGGAAATATTCTTAAAGACGTTTTAGAGCGTGAAGGGATTGATGTCTATCTGCGATGCAATGAGATGCCCGCCCATGGCGGTGCAATTATGGGCAACGCCGGCAAATCCGACTGGGGGGATGTCCTGGTACCCGCTGCATCTGTCCCGCGGGCGTACGAATGCCTCAAGAACTACTTTGACTCCCTTTTGGAATCCCAAGAATGAAGGTAGGTATGCAGCGACTTTTTCTTCCCCTAATCTTAATCTTTTTTTTTCAAAATGCCCCGGTTTTTGGCGAGGTTTACCATATCCAGGAAGGCGATAACCTGATTATCGCTATTATTGGGCAGCCGGAGTATACCCAAACCGTGCAAGTGCGAACTGACGGCATGATAAGCTACTTTGGTGGCGATTTGTATGTTGCTGGCAAAACCGCTGACACCGTCAACCAACAGATTAGGAAGTTTCTCATCAGCCAGAATCTCGTCAGTCATCCTGTTATCATGGTGTCCCCCGTGCCGCAAGAGAACGGCATTTTCGTTGGTGGGGCGGTAGTCACACCGGGGCGTTACGTTATCTCCCCAGAAACAGATATCGGCTTGTACCACGCTATCGCACTAGCGGGGGGAACGGTAGAAACCGCTGATGTACAACAGGTACAACTGATTCGTGCAAACCATCCGGGCGCCGAATTCACTGTTGAAACACACGATCTTTCTACAACCCGCCCTTACCGTGATATCATCGTTAACGTCGGGGATTTGGTGTACGTCATGCCGCTCAGCGTCGTTGAAATCCAAGGTGAGGTGAAAGTACCAGGTAAACTCTTTATTCGCAGCAAAATAGGTATTTTGCAAGCGTTGGCGAAAGCTGGCGGGTTCACGGAGGAGGCAGAACTAAGGGCACTTGTCAAAATTAGTCGAGACGGAACGCTCTCTGAATTCAGCGTAACAGAACAGTTTTGGAAATCTGAAGGGCATCATGAAAGGAACGATTCCGGTGAAGGAGATAAAGAGGAGATACCGGTACTTTTTGACGGCGATGTGTTGTTTGTGCCAAATGCCTTTAAAGTAACGCCCATCTATGTCATAGGCTACGTGCAAACCCCTGGCCCGTACCGCGTCCGTGGCCCGCTGCCCCTTGCGCAAGCTATCGCCCTCGCAGGCGGATTCGGGGAACAGGCAGATAGAGAACACGTCATTATTTATCGTAAGGACGGTAATCGTGTTGAATCCCCTTTTGCTTTCGAATATGAGAGAGATGTGAATACTGTTGCAGAAACGATTTTGCTGTACCCCGGTGACATTTTAGAAGTCAACAAGCGATTTCAACTGAACTGGGGATTGGTGAGTACCGTTACTTCTACAGCGCTTGGAATACTTAGTTTTATCATCGCATTTTCCTCCACTCGGTAAGAAGAGAACTATGGAAACCAATCAGAATTCACCACCGGAATTTTCTCCGGGACAAATTTTCCTTTCAATCTAATTTGAAAATTCCTCATTAAGCAATCCGGCCAAGCAATTGCTGAAACGAAGCCGGTGAGGAAGACGAAATCTGCGAATGCCCGGCCATTAATTTCGTGAATTTTAAAATGGTACGAATCCTGATTCAAACAACCGGAGGGAAACTAGGCCCCGCTATCCTTTTCGCAATAAGCATCCTAATTGTGGTATCATGTAAAGGGAAATCGTGAGTTACAATTGAGCAATTATCTAAAAACGATTTTACACGACTACGAAAACGGCGACAACCCTAAAAATTCAACCGATTAGGTAGAGGCGCTTCATGAACAAATTCTTTATCTCATTCCTTATCATAATCCTTATCTCTGTCGGTATGCCGGCGTCGTCGGCTCAAAATACGGACATCCATGAAAACGCTGGTACGCGCGCAATGACATTCCTTAAAATCGGTGTGGGTGCGAAAGGAATCGGGATGGGTGAGTCCCAAGTCGCTGCAGCCGACGACATTTACGCATCATATTGGAATCCTGCTGGACTGGTAAGGCTACAACAATCACAGTTTGCTGTGATGCACAACGAATGGTTTGCTGGCATTCACCACGAATTTATAGGATTCGCGCTTCCCGTCGTTGATATCGGGACAATCGGCGCCAGCGCGAATTTCTTGTCTTACGGGGAGTTACAAGGGCGCGACAGGGAGGGTAATGAGACGACTATCTTTCGCCCTTACGATTTGGCACTCATTCTTTCGTATGCGCGTTCTTTCAGCCCCTCGCTAGCTTTTGGGGCAAACGCAAAATTCTTGCGCGAGCAAATTGCGGACGAGAGCGGGAGTGGCATCGCTTTCGATTTTGGTGGGCTCTACACATTCAACGAACTTCCCCTCGCATTTGGGTTCAACGCGCAACACGCCGGCCCACGGGTGAAGTTTATAGAGGAGGCTTTTGGGCTCCCGTTCACGTTCAGGTTCGGTGCTGCTTACCGCTCTTTGGCAGACGCGCTCACACTAACGATAGATGTGATTCGTCCTTCGGACAACGACGTTGCTGTCGGGATGGGATTAGGGTATACAATAGCCGATATTTTGCAACTCCGTACCGGCTATAAATATAAAATAGGGGGCAACGATTTGGGCGCGACTTCCGGACTCGTAGGCGGATTCGGACTGACGCTCGGGCGTTTCCAAATTGATTATGCATTCGTGCCTTTTGGCGTGTTGGGTTCAACGCATCGATTCTCGCTCGTCGCCAATTTCTAACGTGCTTTAACCCCTACGCACCGTTCGCACTACGCCTTTTCTTATCGTCCCTAACAGCATGAATAAATGCCTCAAATAACTTCAGGGCGTGTGCACAAAGTTGTCGCGCTTTCAACATCCGTTCCGGATGATATTGCACCCCAAGCACGAACCTTTTTGAAGGGTTCTCAATCGCTTCAATCACCCCATCTTCTGCACGCGCCGTGACAACGAACCCATCCGCCACACTATTGACTCCTTGGTGATGCGCGGAGTTCACTTCTGAGATGTGCTCACCCGTGAGTAGACTGAGCAGGCTGTCTTTGATTATTTCAACTTTATGCAGCGAGTCCGTTTCGCTATTAACCTTTGTATGGCGCAAGGTTTTCCCGGGGAACTCGGAAGGAATATCTTGGTACAGGTTACCACCCATTGCCACATTCATCACTTGGATGCCGCGGCAGATGCCAAATACCGGCTTGTCGGCTTTAATTACCTTTTTGTACAAGTGAAGTTCCATCTTGTCCCGTTCTTCGTCAACCAATCGTAGCTTTGAATTGTCCGTTTCGTTTAAATAGCGTGGGTGGATATCGCCCCCGCCGGTTAAAAGCAGCCCGTCAAATTCTCGGATTTCTTCATAGGGCGATAAAACTTGTGGTACCCCACCACATTGTTCAATCGCGTTAATATAGTTAGAAACGTCAGCACCTCCCGTTGTAATACAGATAATTGGTTTCATAAAAAATCCTTCCAACTGTGTTATTTATAAATTATACCCTTCTGTTTGTCCAAATGGCAATCCGATTCTATCCTTAGTTTTATCTCGTCGCGCCTTGTTTAGGAAATTAAATTGCATTAACAGTCAAATGTATGGTATAATTGATAAATGTCCTTCAGGTTAAACGAGATTCCCGGGAAAGAGCTATCCATCATAGATAATGGTGCCCCGGTACTTACCTACTGCTATGGCGATTCCGCGGGTCCTCCATATTTTCATCCGATTTATACCCCGAATAGACAGGGAATAACCGGAGGAACAGAGATAGAAAAACGGGAGTCCCAAGGGGTGTATTTTACCTGTGGAACCATTAATGGTAAAAATAGGTATAACACGCAGGGATACCGGAAAATGCGGCGTGTCATCGCCACAGCGGAAAGCGTAAAATTTGAGTTACTGATGAGGGTTCCGGACCCGATGTTTATAAAACACTGCTACGTAACGGTTCATCCGTGTCAAACAGAGATATACATGCTTGATATGGAAATTAAACTAAACGCCCCCACCGTTTCAGTGATGTTTGAAGGCGATACTGGACTCGGGTACAACGCCGTTGAGATGGAGTATCGGAAAGTAGCGAATGCCAATGGACGAATCGGTGAAGCGGAAGTGAATGGACAATTCGCTTCGTGGTGCACCCTGAGTGGTATTGCCGCGAATGAAGCTGTCGGCGTTGCAATTTTAACTCATCCTGATAATGGACAGACGCGATTTGAAGCCGAGGATGCCGCACTGGGATTTCTGAAGGCATGCACCGAGCCGTTCACGTTGGAAGCAGGAGAGATGCACATGTTAAAATACCGCGTACTGATTTATGCCGGTGACATTTTTACCGTCGATATAGCGAATTATTACCAAAACTATTGTCAGAGCAACTCCTGCTGAAACAGAATCAATGAGCAAGCATACAAGCAGACTACTTCCTTTATCTCTTCATACCGGACAGCGAAGCGTGCCACGAGCGAAAATCTCGCAGAAATTGGATGCTGAAGGAACCCCCCGGAAGGTTTACATTGAAACCTATGGTTGCCAAATGAACGTCAGCGACAGTGAACTCATCGCAGGAATACTGAACGAGACAGGGCATGAGACGGTTTCACATCTTGATGATGCCGATGTCGTCCTTCTGAATACGTGCGCAATCCGGGAAAATGCAGAAACAAAGGTGATTAACCGATTGAAGCAGTTAAACCACCGAAAACGCCAGAACCCTGAATTCATTATCGGTGTGTGTGGATGTATGGCACAACACCTACGGGAACAACTCTTGGAAGCCGCCCCGTACGTCGATATGGTGCTGGGCCCCGATGCGTATCGAAATCTGCCCTTGGCGTTAGACTCAGTGCAGCATCAGGCCCCGTTTACCGGCTTGCGGCTTGACAAAAGTGAGGATTACGCCGATATCACCCCTGTCCGAAAGGGGGGGATTCGCGCTTGGCTCACGATTCAGAGAGGGTGCGATAAAATGTGCACCTTCTGCATCGTACCGTTCGTACGGGGTAGGGAACGCAACTTCCCGCTCAAACACATCGTTACTGATGTCGAAGGATTAGTTGAGCAAGGTTTCAAAGAAGTTGTGCTACTTGGACAAACTGTCAATTCCTATCGTGACAGCGAATATGACTTTGGCAAACTGCTTTATGCTATCGGGAACGTGAAAGGATTAGAACGTGTCCGGTTCACCTCACCGCATCCTATCGATGCCACGGACAGCATGATTGACGCAATCGCGAATTGTCCGACTGTCTGTAAACACCTACATCTGCCATTGCAATCGGGGGCGACTTCTGTATTGGAACGGATGCGCCGTACATACACCTCCGATGAATACCGAGCCCTCGTTGATAAATTGCGAGAACACATTCCGGATATTGTCCTCACGACAGATATTATCGTTGGCTTCTGTGGGGAAACGGATGCCGAATTTATGCAGACATATCGGCTCATGGAGGACATCCGCTATGATTCTGCGTTTATGTTCAAATACTCTGACAGGGAAGGAACACTCGCACACAAGGCATTTCCCGACGATGTGCCAGAAACCGAAAAGGGGCGACGCTTACGCGATATTATTGAACTCCAAGAAAATATCTCCGCCGAAATTAATCGCAGCACCATCGGAAAATCCTTCACTGTGCTTGTTGAAGGCGAATCAAAGCGAGACGTTAAGCAATACCGTGGAAAGACAGACGGTTTCAAAACAACCGTCTTTCCGAAAGCAGACAGTAAAATCGGTGAACTCGTTGATGTTTGCATTACGAATACGACGGCACATACCTTAATTGGGAAAATTGTATAATCCTCAAAGACGCCTGATGCCCTAATTTACGCGAACCCCCTATGCACAAACTTAGAATCAAAAGCAGACATGAAATTCAGAAAATGCGGCAAAGTGGCAAAGCAGCCGCCAACGTATTGCATCAAATCGCACAAGCAATTGAACCGGGGGTTTCTACCGCGGTATTGGAACGGGTAGCAGAGGATGCAACAGCTCAACTCAACGCCGCCCCATCCTTTCTCGGTTATCAGATAGATGGACATCCCCCCTACCCTGCACGGATTTGCGTCTCTATTAATGAGGGAGTCATCCACGGCATTCCAAGCGAAACACAGAAACTTCGAGACGGCGACATCATCGGTGTAGACACGGCAGTCAAAATTGATGGATTCCACGGTGATAACGCCTTCACGTTTCCTGTCGGTGACATTTCTGAAGAAGCACAGCGCTTACTTGACGTAACGAAAAAGTCTCTATATGCCGCAATTGCAGAAGCCACGCCCGGAAATCGTATCGGCGATATCGCCTTTCAATTACAATCTGTCGCCGAAAACGCTGGATACTCCGTCATTCAGGCATTTGCAGGGCACGGCATAGGGCGATACCTTCATGAAAGACCTGAAGTGCCCTGTTTCGGTATCCCCGGTATCGGCGAGCGGTTGAGGGCCGGAACTGTAATCGCAATTGAAGCCATGGTGAACGCCGGCACTTCTGATGTACAGATAGGACAAGATGGATGGACGATTACTACCTCAGATGGTAGACTCTCCGCTTTCTTTGAGCACACTGTCGCTGTCCTCTCAGACGGGCCAGAAATTCTAACGAACAGCCCCATTTGGACATCATGAAAATAGTAGCGATTCTCACAGCACTCCTTCTCTTCATCTCACTCTATCTCATTTTCGCGTATGCCCCTATTGAGCGGACAATGCTGGAAGTTCAAAAGATTTTCTACTTCCACGTGTCCGCAGCACTCACCGTTTTCCTTGCGTTTGGCGTGAACTTCGTTCTGAGCATCACGTACCTGATCAAACGTAGAACCGAACACGACATGGTGGCAAGCGCGGCCGCAGAACTAGGATTGGTTTTCTGCACAATTGCGCTTCTTTCCGGGCCAATCTGGGCGCGGTACGCATGGAATACATGGTGGAATTGGGAACCGAGATTGACAAGTACGCTCATTCTCTGGTTGATGTACGTCGGATATTTTATTTTACGCTCCACTTTGTCAGGTGATAAACGGAAACTCTATTCCGCTGTCCTCGGGATTATTGCCTATCTTGATGTGCCCATCGTCTACTACGCTGTCGATATATGGCACGGGGGATTGCATCCGGAACGGGACACAAAATGGAATTTGGAACAGCCCATGCAATGGACATGGATGGTGTCCCTCGCGGCATTCATCATGCTCTTTTCCCTCTTGCTTATTCTACGATATCAGATGAAAAAGAATGAAGCACGTTATGAGGCGATTCAACAGCACTACTTAGAGAAAGCACGCTGAATAGGCAGCGCGGTGTCTGCCATGCCATCACATGCAGTGAGCTACCACAGCCATAGGTATTTTGTATATGCGAATTCTCATTTTAGCCAGTTTTTTGATTGTTCTTGTTCTATTTCTAACAACCCAAATGCCGGTAATTTTAACCGCAGAACAGGTCTCACAGTCCGTTTCGGATGCGATTGCCGAACTACAGGTTGCTGTAGATGAAGATGAAATGGAACGTGCCGTCCAACTTTCGGTTGCCAAACTTGAACACGCGCAGCGGAACCGCTTAAAGTATCTCGCGAGTGCCTACTTCATAATATGGCTGGTGTTTATGCTATATGTCCTTAGATTAGCACGGCACTATTATGTTTTGGACAAACGCCTGGTTCAATTAGAACAAGCTTCGGCGCATGACGAAAAATAGACAATCTATAGCCCCTCTATTATGTTACCGCGTGTGAGTCGTAACGGTAATTTCGGTGCAGCATCATAATCCTTCCTTATGAAAACTTCTCATTTCAAAACCCAACAGATAATTCAGAAACCAATCGAATCTGTCTTCGCTTTCTTTTCTGATGCACGAAACCTCGCCATAATTACGCCGCCGTGGCTTCGGTTTGAAATACTCACCCCGTCACCGATTGAGATGAAAGTTGGTACCCGTCTTGATTATCGGTTGAAGATTCGGGGTTTTCCACTACGCTGGCAAAGCGAGATAACTGTGTGGAATCCGCCGGATAGTTTCGCTGATGAACAACGTCGAGGCCCTTACCGTCTCTGGCGTCATACACACACTTTTACAGAAACCGGAGACGGGACAGCTGTCTATGATGAGGTGGAGTATGCCGTTTGGGGACATTCGCTTGTCAACGCGTTGTTTGTGAAGCGGGATGTGGAGCAAATCTTCGCATACCGCGCGCAACAGTTAGAACAACTCTTTCAGTAAATGAATTGCTGTAGATTGAGAAATCAATCTCATCCCGAATTAGAAAAAAACAGTAACTCACGATAAAAACACAACTGTTCATAGTACGCCGTCACCATCTCAACGTATGCCAGCGTCTCACGGAAGCCGTGGAAATACCCATGCGGTGGTTTCCCTTCTGCTTTCCAGACATTTTTATGAAGCCTGGCATCCCTCTCTGTCAACCGTGGAAGGGCCCTGCGAATAATTGCCCACACGCCCGGTTCTGCCCCTTGATGGATAACAACAGTTTGTGCGTCACGAAGGTGCCCAATGCCCCCATTGTAACTTGCTAAGGCGAGCTGCAGCCTGTCTTCGTGCGAACTGTCTGCAAATGCATCGTACAACTTCCGTAGATACCGTGTCGCGCCTTCAATATTCTGTTCAGCATCCAGTGCGTCACGAACACCGAGTTCTTCCGCAGTTGCCGGCATAAGTTGCATTAGCCCTTGCGCCCCGATGGAACTGACTGCGCGTTCGTTAAATCCAGATTCTTGGATAATGAGTGCGGAGAGGAGCAGCCAATCCAATCGCTGTTTCGCAGCATGTTTTTTCAGGAGTGGGCGGTACTTGAGGATTTTGGGGGTAAGTATGAGCAATCGAAGCTCTTGCCGCCTCTCAAGCATCATGTAGGATAGGACGACGAAGGCAACGGTTATGATGATTAAAATCGGTGTCCGTTTACGCATTTTTAGATGAGGACGCTCATAGGATAGAGCCGTGTGAACAAAGCGTGGTTATAAGAGGTATCCGATGTAAAAGGCGAGACGGTGCTCGTCGTATGTCTCCCCGCGGTTGTGCTTCCAGTTTTGGATAGCCTGCCAGGCGTAAAAGCATCCGATATTCCAGGAGGCTAGTGGACGATAAGAGATGCTGCCACCGAGCTGCGTGGCATATTCAATAACCCCAGTTGGGAAGGGCAGTGCGTTGAAGTCTTCCCCGTAAAATCTGTCTGCAACGGTAGCTTCACCGTTTCGGGACACCTTTATCGTTGACGTTGACTTTGTGTCCGGTGTCCACTGATAAGAGACTGAGAGGCTTAAGGTGTCTGCATCCGTTCCGATGGGGTGCCCGAGCATCTCTTCGAAGTGCGTAAATTGGTTTTCCGGGACGAGGTGCGTATAAGCCCACCGGTTGACACGGACGTATTCCGTGTGGACGCCGAGGCATCGTGCTAGTCGTTCCGGGTACCACTCCAGTCCAAGGAGCCCCGCGACGGCGTGCGGGTCATCCGCACCGGGGACATATTGAAAATCGTCAATGAGCCATTCGGCGTAAAGCCGCAAGCCGTCAATTGGGCGAAAAGCGGCATCAAAAGCGAACATGAGGTTATCATCTGTCTTAGCATTATATTGCAAAGCGTAGTAAAAGGTAATCGGATTTGCATATTTGAAATCGAGTGTCTGCGCATCGCCACCGTAGAGCACCCATTCCGCGATGCCAATGTTGAGCCTGTCGTTGTGCTGATACTCCAGCCGATGCGCACTAAAATAACGTTTAGCGAGATACCGGGTTTTTCCATCATCGTACCAGGTTGAATCGAGTTGTGCAGTAAAGGCGCTCGCTTTGAACTTGCTGAAGGTACCGGTGAGTCGTACCATGTCAAAGGGTGGAGAATTCTCGGAAATCCCGACGGAATTTTCCGGGCTTGCCCCCCAAAAAATTGTGTTTCTCCCTACCAACAGGTTGAGTCGTGCATCGCGAGTTGCCCATTGCAAGTACCCTTTTTTGACGTTTCCTGTGTATCCGCCGCGCCACGGTTCCAAACGTTGTTCGGCGCTTTTGCCTTTTGCAATCGTGGTTATCCCTTGACGGTGAAAATCTTCAAAATTCTGAAATTCACTCTCAGTGTAAAGCGTTAAGTTTCGATATTGATAGTGAAAGGCGCCTTCAGCAGCGAACGCGCGTTTCTTGGCAGTGGCGCGTAACTGAGGCAGCAAGGAGATTGTGGCCCTCTCTTGTTCCCCCGAATCTACCTGAAATTCGCGTTTCAATTTTTCAAGAAGTTTCCTATCGATTTCGGAAGGAACGACGGCGCCGGTGCGAATGCGTGTCTCCGCTTGCCTGATTATCCGGAAAACTGCTGTGCGAGAGTCAGGTGCGGTGTTTCGGTGAAACCCACCTGTAATCCCATCTGTCTCCAGTTTTTGGAGTGCTTCGCCTATCCAACCGTCGAAGTTAAGAGGTAGTTTCGGGGCTGCGAAGGTAGAGGAAAGGAAATAAAGCAACACCGCGGAAACGCTCAAAAGCATCTCTAACGGGCGGCGGAACTTTTGCACGCGTGTTCCTCCAATTTCTTAACAGTTTCATCGATTTTTCGGAACTGCCAGGTCCAACGGGTGTTATAAAGGAATTGTCGCAGGTCAAAACGGTTATCATCAGGCGAGTAAGATTCTGCATGGTAAGCCGGGGTGAGGGTTGTCATTTTGTGCCGGTTGATGGCGTAATATTTGAAGAAATGTTTAACCTTTTGGGCAACTTCCGTTGGGGGAAGGTGATTCCATTCGTGTCTTAATTTTTCAAACATGTTGACGGGGCCGCACCGTTCCATCTTTCGGAGCTGCCCAAATCGGCTGAGTTCGGAATAAGTCATTCCCATATCTTTCTCATCGTTCTGGGTATAGGTATCCGTTATCGGCTCGAGTTCGGCGGTTGGCGTGGCTTCAAGAATATCGGATAAAGCCGTATAACCGAAGTGGTGCCGAGCCCATTTCAAAAATCGGCGTAGCTCATTTTTACTGATACCGCCAATAGGATTGATGTCGCCGCTGCTACAATCGTATTTGGTGAGGTAACCTCGTAACGCCTCATCAACGTTGCCGGTGCCTAAGACAAGCAGCCCGCCTGGGCGTTTGCGTGCCCACGGCATCAGTTGCGCTAGCAGATAACTGATTACCATGCGGAGGCGTGCTTGTATATTTTGAAGCGCAATGTTCTCTGTCAAAGAGCCGCCTTCGATTTTGAAGCGCGGTTTGGCGGCGGTGATACGCGTGAACAGTGCTTCCACGGTGCCGATGAGCGGTTCCATGTTAATATCCAAATGCATCGTGCCTAGCTGTTCAGCCAGCTGTTTTGCGCGTTGACGTGTTTCCCGGGAACTGTTTTGTGTGCCGATGTAACATGTATAGAGGAGACGGCTAGCGAGCACTTTCGGCTCCTGAAAAACATCGGGGCTCTCATCGCCAGTCAGCCACCGTTTGACATTCGCGATGACAGTGGCATTTTCATCCCGAATTGCCTGGGCGACGAGGTGACACATAGAACCCACCAGCGTCGCGACAGAGGCGCTGTCGGCACCCCCGGAGAGTGGGATAAAGTATCCTTCGGCATCCGAGCGGCGTAGGTAATCCCACAGCCAACAGGCGGGGCCGAGCGCAATTTCTTCCTCTGGTGAGTGCACCATCGGTTTCTGAATCGGGGGTGTTGGAGCGAGGGTGCCGGATGTGAATTCAAAATCGTGGACGTTAATTTGGGGCAGCACATCCGTTTGGCTAGCTTGAACACTCAGACTAGCTTTGGCGGCACGGTAGGAGCGAACATCCTCAAGGTTGACGGTTGCAGTGATGAGCTCCACATCGTTGAGTGAGAATTGGGAGCCCTGGGCGAGGATTTCGCCGTTTTGGACGATTAGCGCGCACCCATCAAAATAGAGGCGTCCGCCATCGCAGCCTTGTTGGTTCGCGTAGAGATAAACACCCCCATTTTTCACGGTTGCGCTCCGGATTAGGGAGATGCGGGTATCCAGCTTGCGTAACTCATGATGAGAACCGGAACCGTTGCCGATAATTTCGACGCCCGCGTTCCCGAAATGGATATGTGGACTGAGGGGCGCAAACAGCTCCTCGCAAGATTCTGATGCGATAAGTGTATCGCCAATAGCAATCGCGGCGATGCCAATGGGAACCGTGTGTTGCCCGGTAAGAAGTGCAATCTCGCGCGGCAGTGTGAACGGCTGCGTTGTCCAGCCGTGATGCCACGCAGCGAACCAGCGTGGCTCCCTATAATTCCCGTCTCCCGCGAGTACCAACTTCGGCCGAATCATCAGAAGCTTGCCATTCAAGGCGAACACCCGGCAATTGTATCGGACGTTTTTGTGCGAGACGGGCATCCCGATGTCACAAAGGATATCCTCGGTGTGCCCCCCTTTGAGGATGCAGGCGAGTGCCTCCCAACTGTGCGTTAGCGTGTCCTGCTCGAGAAAATGATCTTCGCAGGAGTAGCCGGTGATTTCCAATTCCGGGCCCAACCGATACCGTGCACCTCGTGCTTTCGCGAACTCGATGGAATCAATGATGCGCGCGGTGTTACCTTCAAAGTCTAGACTCCATTGATTCAGATTGCAGGTGGCGAGTGTAACTTTCATCTTCAGTGCTTTTTCGCTGCGGTTAGGAACACACGGCTAACGTTTTTGGGCCGCAGTTATCGCGATTGAATCAGGTTTTTTGGGGTTTCTTGCGAGCTGCCGGGAACAAGATGTTGTTCAAAATGAGACGATAGCCGGGCGAATGTTTATGCAAATCGAGGTTTGTCGGTATCTTCCCTTCCCCGACTAAGTGACGATAGTCCTCCGGATCATGTCCGCCCAGGAACGTAAAGGTGCCTTTCCCTAATTTGCCGTGGATGTATTTCGCATAGTTGGTGCCATCAATCTGACCGAGAATGGTAATTGAACCCCGCAGTAGAGATTTGTTAAACGATGTTGTCTGTCCAAGGTAACCGGGGATAACGTTCACATGGTTTTGCGTCAGCATAGTCGGGACCGGGTCGTGTTTTGCCGCGAATTCAAAGAGGACAAAGTCTTCTAGCCTACTTTGTGCATCTATGTCAGGTTGTGGATTGTCTATATCTGAAAACTCGTATCGATATGGATTTGTGTAAAGTCTAAAATTCTCAAATGCCAACGTGCGTTGCGCTTGGAAACTTTGTTTTAATTGCGCTTGGTAATCCATATCAATGGGTGTACCATCAAGTTCAGGTGCAACGATGTCAATCGTTCCGCCGCGGGTTGCTAAGGCGATATCTAACGTCTCCGGGGCAGAACACATTGCAAAAACAAATCCGCCGGTGGTGATGTAGTCTGCTATCATCATGGCGGTTTGCCCTTTGTGACGTGCGACGCTGGGAAAACCGGCCTCCGCAGCTGCTTTTTCAAACAGGTGCATCCGTTGCTGATACCAGACTTGCCTCGAAAAGGAGGCATGAAACTTACCGTGCTGTCCTGTGAAATCTTCGTGGTGCAGATGCAACCAGTCGTAACCTTGCATCTGTAGCACACCACTTTGTACCTCTTTGTCCCAGAGCACATCGTAAGGAATTTGCGCGTAATCCAATGCAATCTTCACCGCATCGTCCCACGGGTCACGGTAGGGTGACTTGTCTGAAGGGGCATAGACAGCGATTTTCGGTGCTTTCTCCAGGAGAATCTCGTCCATATTATTATTCTGGAGGACAGTCTCCTTAATGCGCCTGTGCTCCGCTGGACTCATCGGTTCAAAACGCACCCCCATGAGTGCAGCCCGGGTTCGCACATCTTGTGAATCGGGCAGTACGAAGGCGCCGCCTCGATAGTTGAGCCACCAGTAGCATTGATATTCACGTGGCACCTCTAATGCCCAATACGTCAAGCCGTAGGATTTGAGATGATTGGTTTGCCCGCCGCGTTCCATCGGGACTAAAAGCCACTGTGCCATGGCAGGCATCGCGAATAGAGAGAGAAGGAGGATGATGGTTTTTTTCATAAGATAGACGAGGGCTGTTTTTAAGGGCGGACTGCCGCCGGTTCGTGTCCAAATACAATTTGTCCATTGTGCATCAGCGGCGCCTCGCTGATATCAGGATTCTCGGTATCTATCCGCCAGAGTTGCCCGTTGTTTTCATAAAGTATCCAGCGGCAGGCAGGAGGTACCCACACCGGATGCCTTCCACCGTACCTGGTTAACTGCCGTTCTGTGGGTTCCCCCGTGTTTGAATATTTCACCAGCCAAATCTGTGAGGGGTGTTCGTCAATTGTTCGCGTGAAGGCGAGTTGATTCGGATTACCGCGTGACCAAGAGGGTTCTGAATCATCAGCTGCGGATATCACTATCGGTTCTATACGCTTTGTGAGGCTGTCAAAGGCGTAGATATTGCGGCTTGTGGGTGCGTCCGGATTTTCAATGGTGCCCTCCGTTACGTAGGCAAGCAGGCTCCCGTCACGATTCCAGGCGGGGGTAAAACGCCGCAGTGCGGTTGAGGGGACAAGAAACACGTCATCGCTAGAAAGGTGCCGAATTACAATCTGTCCACGCCCCGTTGGCAGCGCTTGTATATAGGCGACATAATTTGCATCCGGTGAGATGGCTGCCTCGCGTGCGAGGTACCTTGCGTCCAAGAGCACTTCCCCAGTGGGTAAATCACTGTCGTGAAGAATGAGATTGCCGTCCATATCTTCATAGAGTAGTGTTCCGTCATTTGCAACGGTTGGGTTCGTGCCGGCGCCCACCGCCACCATCCCCGTCTTGGCAGACAGGCTCCATAAGATACCGTCATAGTCGAAATAGGTGAGTATGCCTTCTCTATTTAAGAAGTCATTCGGACTTCCCATCCCCGGCGTCGTGAATTCGTGAAATGGGGCGTCACCACTGGTGGAGAAAGTTCGGGATTTTTCTGTTTGTGAGGCGGTAGCCGTTTCGGTGAACGCCGCTGCGTTAGGGATAAACTGTTTCCCATCGATGAATTCCCACCCAGCGCCTGTCGCGCGCCATAGAAATCCGACACCTTTTGTCCAATACATCCACTCTTCGGTCCGTTGTCCATTGCGGTTCAGTGAAAAAATGTCATCCGGTTCTCCATAACGACGACGAATCTCCCAGCGCCCTCCATCCGTGATTTCTGCCATCGTCCCCACTTTATCAATGTAGGTAGCGAACATCTCAATATCAACATGAGGGGTGGTGTGGCCGGGGAACACAGTGACAGCGCTCGGTTCACCGCGTACGGGGAAGCGGGTGCCGTAGACGCCAATATTATCTTTGAGACTAGTGGTGCCGTCACCATTCTGGTCCAGTACCCCCATCACAAAGTAACGTCCTGGCAATACAGTTACGTGGTAACGCCCGTCGTCGGTGACGGTGATAGGCATAGCAATAGGTGCCTGAAAGTCTGGGGTATAGGAGAGGCTAACAATGCCTTGCGTCCGGGGAACTGGTTTTCCATCAAAGAGGAGTCTCCCAGCAATTCCGCCCTGTTCAATATCTGTTTCGATGCCTGGCAACGCAGCGCGGAGCTGGCCATCCGTTTCATAGCGAGCACTGATGAGAATTTCCACCGTTCGCCCTTCCCGGATGTCGTTTTTGGTGAGAACCAGCGCAGTAGGCGGATGCGTGCTCATATCAACCGTTCCATAGCCACCGATACCGTCTCCTTTGCTGTATCGGCCATTTTCATCGGCATCCACATTGGCAACTAGGTAATACGTACCCGGCGGTAATGCAAATTGAAACGTCCCATTTGTGTCCGTTTCTGCACTTGCAAGGAGCGTGACTAATGTCGGTTCAGAATACGCTTCAATGCGCACCTTGGTACCGGTGTTTTCGGCGGGGAGAGGGGATACCGTGCCGGTGAGGGAAATCTGTCCTTGATTTTTTCTCTTTGGTGCGGGGGTATATACGGCGGTAATCGCTATCTCCACATCGTCGATGAAACGGTTTTGAGCAATGAGAATCGGCTGTGGCCTTTCGCGTAAGGAGCTTAAAAACGGTTTTCTTGACGTGCTGCTTGAATTATCCGTCTCACGTCGGACACTGCTTTTGTAAGGTGTGTTAACACCGTAAAATCCAATCTCATCCCCCGCGTCCAGTTTATTGGTACCGTTATTATCTACAATCGCCATCAGGTAATATTTCCCGGGGGGTAAGTTCAGCGTCCATTCGCCAGACGCTACAACCTGAATCCGTCCACTCTGGTATTTCCACGTCGCGTCGGTGTAGGCAAGAATGAATGCTTGTATTCCCTCACGGAGAGGCTTCCGAAGGCGGAGTGTCCCACGGCAACCGCTAGTGGCTTTGCGTAATTCGGTCCGAAATTGTTGGAATTTGCTGGTTTCGTAGTCAGAAATCGGCACCATTTTGAGCTCACCATTGACTTTCGCTGCGCGGGAAGTAATCGGTATTTCTAAACCGCTAATTCTTTCGCCGGTGGCGATTTCAATGAGTTGTTTTTTCTGCGCGGCGTTCTTCCAATCCGTAATGCCATAAATGCCGAGTCCGTCCCCGGCATCTACACGTCCAGAACGGTTGACATCGACATAAGCAACGAGATAGTAGCGCCCGGGCTCAACGCGGAGCAAGAAACGTCCCGGTTCACGTTGCGGAATACCACTCATGTAAAGTTCCTTCAGTGCTGTATCCCGATATACGGACACATTTACGTTCGCGAGCGCTTCTCCTTCCCAGATAACTTTTCCTTCAAGCGTTGCTGTCATGCGTTTTGTTACATTGACAGGTTTATCGGCTTGCGAAGGCAGATTTTGTGAGCGTGCAGCAGGAGTGTAGATGCCAAGAGCCATTATCAGCACAGCCAGAGGCAATTGTTTCATTCTTGCTTCTCCATCCTATGCAAGCATGTTGCTTGCTACCTTTTTTTCAAATTGCGGCGTTTAGCACTTACACTTTATAATAACACATATATGAACAATTTTCAGTCAAGGCACCCACTGCCTAAAGGCAGGGGCTTGTGCTTCGTAGCAACTGCGGTTTTCCAAGCGTCCACCGTCTTACTGTCGCTCCACAGAGGGAACACAAGCTGCCCTCAAAATGTTTATCGCCGCGTTGATGTTTCTGTCGTGGTGCGAACCACAGTCAGGACACGTCCACTGCAATAGCTTCAATGTTAGATTTTCGTTGTGATGTCCGCAATCCGAACACGGCTTCGTTGTCGGTGTCCATTGTCCAACTTGACGGAACTCACGATGATGTTTGAAACACTTGAACGTCAGAATCTCAACAAACTGCCCGAAGCAAAGCTCCGAGACGTTCCGGCCCCAGAGGCGTTTCATGCCGTCAAGGTTCAGTGTCTCGATGACGATGGTATCAAACCTTCGGCAGAGTTCCGTGGCAAGTTTCCACTGCCAATCTTTGCGTTGGGTGGTAATCTTGCGATACACCCGTGTGAGCTGACGGAGGCAACGCCACCAATTGTTAGAACCTTTGACTTTCCGCGAAAGGCTTTTGGAGCGTTTTCGAAGTTCTGTCAAGGCGTGTTTCAAGAATTGTGGCGATTGTATCTTTTCGCCCGTGTTCAACGTCAAAAAGGCGTCCTTCAGTCCGAAGTCTGCCCCAACACTTTCACCCGTAGCAGACAGCACTTCTTTAGAAGTATCATCCGTCACGACATAGAGCCAATAGGTTCCAACATTGTCGCGAAGAATTTGGATGTACTTCACATTCCCTTTCCATTGGCGATGCTGATGGAAAGAGAACCAGCGTTTGTTGAACTTAAATTTTTGTGCGTCTTCGTCCCACGCTTTGAAAGAGAGACGGACCCGCCCTTCTTCAAGGAGATAACCACTTTGGAACGTCGCAGAACGGTATTTTCCGCGTTTCTTATATTTCGGACGCCCGACGCGAGGGATGTCAAAAAATCTTTCAAAAGCAATGTGGAGGCGTCTGATTACCGCGTCAAGTGTATCACGAGGTATCCAAGCCCAGTGTTTTTTTGTGCGTTTCAGCAAGTTCGTCAAGTGCGGTTGCAAGCGTAGGGCGAAACCGCCGTTTCGCGGAAACGTCCTGCATATTTACCGTATCTACGGTAATAGCGGTTCTCAAGCTTGAGAAAGTGATTATGGACATCACCCAAGTCGTCAAGCATATTGCCAAGACGCTTATTTTGCGGATGTTCGCGTATCTGATACTGATACGTTCTGCGATGTTTCTTTTGTTTTTTATTTCTTTTCGCAAGCATGTTGCTTGCTACCTTTTTTCGCGGATAGGGCGAAACGCCGTTTCGCCATCGGTTTTCACGTATCACGCCTTTACCCCCTGTTCAGTATGGTGGCAGACACACAATCAAGCGATTGTGCTGAACATGTCTGCGAACGTGATACTATCATTATACTACATTTTTGATAGAATTTCAAACCTTTTTTTTGACACAATACAGGAGCGGGCATTCCTCCCCAACCTAAAGGATGGGGAGGAATGCCCGAAGATTGATGAAATATGAAACATTTTTATCAAAACCGTTCTGTTCTCCGCTAGGAACAGACGCTAAACGATAAGCCTCCGGTGTAGGAGCGATTTCCAGCGTGATATTCTTCACAAACAGGAGAAAAGATTGAAAACGGGGTGACGCCAGCATTTTTACAAAAACACTTGACTTTTTCCTGAAAATACATTATCATGTACGTACGATTGTACATACATTTATGTAGGTAGAAATATCGTGATGTTCTTGTCCTGGAAATCACTTAACCGTTCCAAATTATGGGTAAGGCAATGCAATGTGCATTTCCACTTGTGATAGCAGCGTGTCAAATCGCAGCGAAGAAGCTGTAGAGGAGAATGACAAGACAATGAGAAAAGCCTATTGGATTTGCGCCATTCTACTGACGCTGAGCATCCCGATTTCAGCGTTTGCACAAGGGGCGCAAGCAGATAATCTGCTCGGATGGTGGCTATTTGATAGCCCCAAAGACGAGATGGGAAATTGGGATGACATTGCCCTCCACGGTGCAAAACTTGATGGAGGACAATTGGTTGTTGAAACCGGGAAATGGGCACACGCCCTTAATTATGCTGGTGACGACATTGAAGAGAAAACCTTAATGTCTTGGGTAAGCTTGGATAATCTTGCCGCTACTGCAGGTTCCGCCCTAACCCTTGATAAAGAGAGCGAAGATCAGTTCAACGGGCTCGTCTATGCGGAGCGCCAGCCCAATCAATGGATGTCCGGGAGTAGTTGGTTTCACCGCACGGAAGATTTCCCTAATGCAGTTAACGAAAAAAAAGAAGGTGAGATGGTTTTCTTAGCTTTCACCTACAAAAATGATAACGGAAACTACAAGATTACCGGATACCGGAACGGTAAGAGCCTCGGTAGTTATACGAAGGGTGACATCAAAACCTGGCCTGCAGGTGATGCGGAAGCAATTTGGGGCAAACGCCATACCGATGGACTTGGTGGCCCCGGCGAACTCAACGCGCATATTGAAGAATCTCGAATTTACGCCGTCGCGTTAACGGAAGACGAAATTCAGAGTTTGGAGATTGGGACGCTCTCCGTTGAACCCCAAGAGAAGCTGGCTACCCAGTGGGGCTCGCTTAAAGCGAAATAAGATTGAGAAATCATTTCAAAAATCGGTTATTCTACAGTTAACCGATTTTTGAAATAATCAGTATGAGGCACTCATCCTAAGCCCACTTATCCTTTTCCACTACAACAATGAAAAATCTGTTTCCCGTTTTCTTCATTTGCCTCTGCTTCACTATTAATGGCATAGCTGGAGAAAATCTCTGGACGTTTGATGATGATGATGATGCCACCGATTGGACAGCTGCCAACGGCACCTGGAAAGTGCATGACGGTGTCTATAAACAGACAACGCGTTGGGGGGAAGCGATGCACGCATTAGTTGATGGCATGGAATGGAGCAATCACATTCTTGAAGCGAAGGTTCGAGTTGAGGCGGGCCATTGGGCGGGTATCGTTTTCCGGGCACGGAATGAATTTGAATATTATGTGTACCTTTTGTGTCCGAAAGAAAATAAGTCTGAATTATGGCGGCATCGGCGCAGCACCGCTTTTAAAGACGGTTTTGAGGGACGTGACGAGATTAATCACAACATTGCGCCTGTCGGTTTGACAATTAGACGTCATGAATGGTTAAACCTGAACGTCGCGGTTGAAGGCGACACAATAGCGGTAGCGATTAACGGCATACAACAAGGTATCTTCAAGGATGGCCTCTACGCCACCGGCACCGTTGGGGTTTGGACATGGGATACCCAAGCTAGTTTTGATGATGTCACTGTGAGGGACAACGTTGCGCCTGTTACACCCGTCGTGCCGCGCGCAAAACTTGCTACCACGTGGGCAGACTTAAAGAGAAAGTAACCTATATTTTCTGATTCAGAACGAAATTTTAACCGGCCAAGGGGCCGCTGATGCTCCACGCCAGCGGTACTCCATTTGAGCCACATCGAAAAAAGAGGTTTTTCATGGTAGAAGTAGGAAATGCTGCCCCTGATTTCAGCTTAACTGGAGCAGTTAATCAAGAAGATACGGAAGTTTCGTTAAACGATTATGCAGGCAAAAATTTGGTGGTTCTTTTCTATCCACTCGCTTTTTCACCTGTGTGCGCCGAACAAGTTCCAGATTTTAACGCAAATCTCGCCGCGATTCAGGCGAAGGGCGCCGAGGTTATTGCCATTAACCGCGATTCTACCTTCGCCCATAAGGCCTGGAGCGAAGCATTGGGGGGCATTAATTTTCCGCTGCTCGCGGATATGAACCTTGCAGTTTCGAAGAATTTCGGCATGGCACTTGAAGAAGTGGGAATTACCACACGCGGCGTTTTTATTATCGACCCGAATGGCAATATTGCCTTTAAACACGTCGAAGATGCCCCGCCCGACAATACATTGACGGCCCAACAAGTTTTAACTGAATTGGATAAGTTGCGATAAAATCACCTGACTTAGTAGCAGCGGGCGGATATGGCTTCAATAGTCGTGCCCGTCCTTGCGATTTAAACTTGAAAAACGGTAAATGATACCGTATAATATCACAAATGCGGGTGTAGCTCAGCGGTAGAGCGTCAGCTTCCCAAGCTGAGGGTCACGGGTTCAATTCCCGTCACCCGCTTGTAAAAGAATTATGCCGAGATGTCTCTGACGTTTGCACAAGGGGCATTGTCTTGTCTTACATATATGAAGAGGAACCTATGGTACAAAGCAATCGGTTAACGAAAGAGGAAATCAAGCAAGATAAATTTGTTGAGTTTGTCCTGAAAACCTATGAATTCATCAAAGATAACTTCCGAACAATCCTTATCGTCTGCGGTATCGTTGTTGTAGCTGCTGCTGGATATGCAGCGTATCATCAAAATCAGACGAATCGTTGGGCTGAGGCCGCCTTTGAATTTAACAAAGCGAACGAAGCCTATCAAACAGCCGAAGATACCCTTTTCGATACAGCGAAATTGGCAGAAAGCGAAGAATCACTTAAAACGGCGCAGGGACAACTTCAGGCAGTTTTTCGCGAAAACCCCGGTACAGTCTTCGCTGACAAAGCACGGTATCAGTACGCAAAAACCCTCTATTACCAAGGAAATTATGCCGAGGCACGTGCGCAATTCCAGCAAATTATTGACACGCATCAAGTGGAAAACCAGATTTATAGCTTATATGCGCAGAAGGCAATAGGCAACTGCTATGAACAAGAAGGCAACTACGAAAATGCAATCGCGGCGTATCAGGCACGCGCATTTCATGCTACCCCAAACGTTGAACCTACTATTCGCCAATTTGTGCTCGCAAACGCTACGTTAAATCAAGGACTCTGTTATGAGAAATTAGGAAACGTGGGGATGGCACAAGCCTCATATAAAGAGATTTTAGAACTGTTCCGAACTACCCTTGAAGCGGGACTCGCACAGAAAAGTAAAGAGATGCTTCAAGACGCAAAAACGGTTATCGCTGCGATTGGCGAACCGCTACAACTCGGAACTGCCCAGCAACTTGAAACCAAAGGCAGTTACTACGACGCTCTTGTGACATATACTGATGCAATTCGGACTTATAAGGTGAATAAAGATATTCAGGAAGGACTCCCCTCTGATTTGCGGAAGCAGATTCGCAACTTCGAAAAACCGGCAACGGCTATGATAAAAAACGTTCAGGATGCGCGACGCGCGGAGGCAGAGGGAAGAGAAAGTACAGCGCTCTATAACTATAATACGGTTATTGAATTTGAACATCTAGGACTCAGCCGACACCTTTATGAGAATGCACTGCTTAACTACAGCCGACTTACAACCACTTTAAACAGTAAAAAGGAACCATGAGATTTGTGAAAAAGTTACAACCTTCAAATACGGGTGGCCAAATAGTTCTTGAAACGCTCACGTGGCTCCATCGCTTTCGAACACAAATCAGCGGCAGTAAGGCAGCAAATAACTCTCGTTACCAACTATGCATACTTGTTTTTCTCATCCTCGGCGTGTGTTGGATGGCCCCATTCGTCCAAGCAGAGCCAAGCGGGCGTCTGACTTACTCTGTTAATGGATTTGACGAAGATTTAGGACGTTTTGATTGGAACCTTTACACGACGGCACTAAGCGGTACTAAGAATCTTAGAGCAATTCCTTTGAACCACAAGGGCATGTACCCCTCATGGGGGGTGGATGGGAAAGTACTCTATTTTGTTCAATGGGATGCGGGACATTCCGATATTTACTCCGTTCGACCAGATACCCCCAAAAATAAGACGCGGATTACCGAAATTTCTGGCACTTACCGATTTCTCACTGCTTCTCCTGACGGCAAGCAACTTGCTTTTAGCGGCTGGACTATAGAACAGGTGCCCCAGGAGAATCAGATTTGGGTGCTCGACACCGCAAGCGGTGAAATGGAGGCCGTGACGGAAGTTTTGCATCTCGGATGGCCCTATTCCTTCCACGGAATATCTTGGGCACCGAGTGGCAAAAGGCTCGTCTTTTCCATCGCCAGACCCGGATGGCTTGAGCAGCTCTACTTGTTAGATATTGAAACAGAAGAGATAGAAATCCTCACTGAACTTAATAAAGACTTTTATCCAGTATGGGCACCGGATGGAAAACGAATCCTCTTTCTCAGATGGAACAGAGAATTTGACACCTTTTACACCATTGATGTCGAAACAAGAGTGCTCGAACCGCTCTTTAATGTTGATAAAGCGACTGGCTATTGGAGCGACTGGTCGCCTGATGGGCAATACCTAGTCTATTCACGATGGGGAACGATATACGTATATGATACACTGACAGAGGAGACAGAGGAACTCGTGGAGGTGGAGGGGAGTATATTTGTAATAGCCTGGTTGCGCGAGGGTTCCTTATCTGTTAAGCCTCGAGAAAAATTGGTTACGACATGGGGTAAAATCAAATCCACCGTTTCGCAGCGTTAATGTAGAAAAAAAGAGGCAAGCCATGTTCCGCGGTGTTGAAAGTGTTTTAGAATACGATAAGATTAAGGCACTTCTGAAGAGATATACCGCTTCTCAGTTAGGTGTTGCGAACGTTGACGGGCTCACTCCGTCTGATGAGCTGAAGACGATACGAAAACTTCTAAAACTGTGCAGTGAGGCCAAAACTTTTCACCAACTCTATGGTGGAATTCCGCTGAATGGGTTAAAAGATATTGAAAATTTGCTGCGACACGCCGCCAAAACAGGCTCAATTTTGGAAGCTGATGAGCTCTTGGATGTCGCGAAAGTTGCAAGGATTTCTATAGACATACACCGGGCATTTGCAAAACGCAATCGCTCGGAGTTTCACAATCTGTTTTCGATTGTAGACATGCTTCCAACGTTTCCTTCCCTCGTAGCAGCAATTTTGGAGTGCATCAGTCCTGATGGCGTGCTGCTCGACGGGGCGAGCCCCGAACTGCGGGCCATCCGCCGCAAGCTGTCGAGACTTCGAAAAAATATACATCAGAAACTTGAGGCAACCTTACGTTCACCCGCCCACCAAAAATCTATTCAAGAACCGGTAATCACCTCCCGAAACAATCGCTACGTTTTACCTATCAAACAGGAGGCTCGAGCATTTTTCCAAGGCATCGTCCAAGGGCAGTCGACTAGCGGTGCAACTTTCTTTATTGAACCCCTTGCTATCGTTGAAATGAATAATGTGCTGCATGAGACATCTGAAGCGGAATCTCGAGAAATTCGGCGCATCCTCCTTTCGTTAACAGATGAGGTTCGTGCTCATCTACACGAGTTGAACCTGAGCCTTACCCTGTTGGGTGAACTCGATTTTTTAAACGCAAAGGCCCGTTTCAGCCTTGCCTTGAATGCTATTGAGCCGGACCTCAGTACCCGCGGTATTATTAAACTGGTTGCGGCGCGCCACCCTATCCTTGAGTATCACCTACGAGAAACCCGCGAAGCTAAGCACGACGAGCAAGCAATCTCTAAAACGCCTGATACCGTTCCAGAGCGTATTGTTCCGACAGATATTCACATTGGCAAATCGTTTAAAACGCTTATCATCACCGGACCGAATACCGGCGGTAAAACGCTCGTGCTCAAAACCGTTGGGCTGTTATCACTCATGGCGCAATCCGGATTGCACATTCCGGCGGCACATGGCAGCCAAATTGCTATTTTTAATCAAATCTTCGCTGATATTGGGGATGAACAGGGAATAGAGCAGAATCTGAGCACTTTTTCGTCACATATTACCAAAATTGCTGATATGCTCAAGATGATTCCCGATGAAGACACCCAGCATTCCCTTGTACTATTGGATGAAATCGGTGCAGGCACCGACCCGAGCGAAGGCACTGCGCTGAGTATGGCCCTGTTGGATTGGCTCTCGAAAAGAGGGGTGAATACTATCGTCACAACACACTATGGGGCACTCAAGGCGTATGCCCACACCCAGGCGCATATGGAAAACGCCTCCATGGAATTTGACTGGACGACGCTGCGTCCAACGTATCGATTACAAGTAGGTATTCCCGGAAGTAGCAATGCGATAAAAATTGCAGAGCAGTTAGGAATTCCGAACGGGGTGTTGACATCAGCACAAACCTACTTGGGCAGTAATAACGTTGCTGTTGAAGACTTGTTGGTGGAATTGCAACAGACACAACATGAACTTGAAAGAGAACGTTTACACCTTCACGATAAGATTCGGGCCGCTGAAACCGCGACGTTGAAGCATGATACGCTTGTTCAAAATTTGAAAACGGAACGTCGCAATCTGATACAGAAATCCGAAAATGAGGCACTTCAGATTGTTTCTGAAGCACGCAGCACCGTCGAAAAACTCATCGCTGATATCCGCCGGGAAAAAGCCTCGAAAACCACCATCCAATCCGCATTTTCAAAAATTGAAGCCGCTAAAGAACGACTGAAACCGAAGATTTTGCCCGAAAAATGGCAGCAACAGTCTTTGCCGAAAGTCGAGATTGGTGACAAAGTCCGGGTTAAAAAGCTAAATCGGTTTGGCGAAGTTGTCGCTATCGTTGCCCGAAGCAATACACCGCTTCAAATCAGAGTCGGGCATATGCAAATGCAAGCCGCCTATCATGATATTGATTCCATTCAGCCGAAAAAAGAGGTGGCTCACCTTTCTACCTCTGTCCTGGATATCCAATATAGCAAAGTCAATACGATTAAAACTGAACTCGATGTGCGAGGTATGCTTGTGAGTGAAGCAGTCGATGTCACAGATAAATATCTTGACGATGCCTACCTTGCGGGAATCGCAAATCCTCGCCTGCTTCATGGAAAAGGGACCGGGGCATTACGAAAGGCAATTCATGAGGAATTGCGGGAGCATCCGCACGTCGCCAAATATCAACTCGCCCCACACAATCAAGGCGGTGAGGGCGTTACAATTGTCACGCTCAAAGAATAGTCTTCCTTTTTCTCCCTCAGTGGATTTTCTGATGACGCTGCAATCCGGTTAACTTTCTTAGAAAATACCGAACATGACTTCCAGGGCGCAGCGAAGGGAAAATACATGAACTTAACTCGGACAAAACACCAGATTCCCCGCGAAACAGTTGAGGAAATTCAACGCCGGAGCGATATTGTTGAAGTCATTTCTGAATTCGGTATTTCGCTGCGCCCTGCCGGCCGTGATTACAAAGGGCTTTGTCCGTTCCACGATGAAAAAACACCCTCCTTTACCGTGTCAATGGAAAAGCAGATTTTCTACTGTTTCGGGTGTCAAATCGGTGGTAATGTTATCTTTTTTGTTCAGAAGCATGAAGGAAAAACCTTCATTGAGACGTTGGAATGGTTAGCGGCGCGCCTGAATATTTCTCTACCGAATCAGGATGTGCGCGTTAGTGCAAGTCATAAACGTTTCATCTCGCTTGAGGAACTCAATCGGTTTGCCGTGGAATACTACCATCGCCAACTTCTCACACAGAAGGTTGACGGACACGCTAGGCGATACCTTCAAAACCGAACGGTGCACCCCAAAACCGTCCGGATGTTTCAACTCGGATATGCAAATCAGACACGTCGAGACTTCGTGAAAGTTGCAACAGATAACGGCTATACCATCCAGCAATTGGTTGATGCGGGGTTAGTTAAGGATGATGAGCGTGGCCCCCAGGACCGGTTTTGGAATCGGATTCTTTTTCCAATTCATAATGAGCGTGGGATTCCCGTCGGTTTTGGGGCGCGCGCGCTATCTGATCTACGGCAACCAAAATACTTGAATTCGCCTGAGACAATTGTGTATAATAAGAGTAACGTTCTCTACAATCTTGACAAAGCCCGTCGGGCTATCTATAAAAAGCAGGCAGTCCTCCTCGTTGAAGGCTACATGGACGCTTTGATGCTTTACCAACACGGTGTTGAAAACGTCGTCGCATCTTCTGGGACCGCGTTGAGTGAAAACCATGCTAATTTACTCAAACGGTTTACACGCCAAGTTACCATCCTTTATGACGGGGATGCATCTGGGCTCCAGGCCGCACAGCGTGGGTTAAATCGCTTATCGGAGGTTGGCTTACGCGTCCATATCGCGTTACTTCCGAAAGACGAAGACCCGGATTCCTTTGTCCGGAAATATGGGGACAGCGCACTTATTGAACTCACGGACAAAGCAGCAAACCTCATTGAATTTCAGATTCAAGCAGCTATCCAATCCCGTAACATTCACCGAATTGATGTCAAAACACAAATTGTCAAAGAAATTAGTGCCACGCTCATGCATCTTCAAAACCGACTGGAACGGAGCGAATATATTAAATATGTTGCCCGCGAACTACAGCTTGATGCTGCAGTACTTTGGGACGAGCTCAGGGATTTAGGGCTCAAAGAAGCCCCCGCACCTTATCGCACCAGGCAGAAACCATCCCAGCAGAAAAAATTAAGCCCTAGACAACAAATTGAGGGGCAGCTCATCGAAGCATTAATCCAACATCCGGAACTGATTTCTTATATCAAAACCCGATTTCATCACAACGATTTGACAGAACCGAACTTCACACAAATTGCAAGATTGCTCTGGGAAATGAGCACGGACGACGAAAAACTTGATATCCAAAGTCTCATCAATGAATGTCCCCATGAAAAATTGAAGGCCCTTATTTCAAATGCGCTTGTCCGAAAAAAGCCGCTGCCAAACCCACAAGCAAGAGTAGAAGGTTGTCTCAAAAAACTCAGACATTTTCTTTTACAAGATATTGAACAGCGTATCCGCTCAAACGCACTCGCTGAAGGGGCTGATGAATTCGAGACACTCACAGAACTTGTCAAACTTTCGAATGAGAGACGAGCCTTGTAAGGATAACCTCTTCATAAACTAGAACTGTAAAGAACTTAAGTGACCGGCAATTAAGTTCTTAATCTTCAAAAAGGAGTGAATTGACAATGAATTTCAGAGAACGCCTCCGCATTGATTATCTTGAAACCGACGGTGTCGATGAAATTGAACACGAGGAAGAATTCATTCTCTCTACACCGCGCCCGAGTTACATCGACGATCCGGTTAAAGTCTATATGCGTGAAATGGGGAAATTTGGATTACTCGATAAAGCGCAGGAGGTTGAACTCGCTAAAAAAATTGAGGCCGGCTATCGAACCGCCCAAGAAGCCACCTTCGCTACCCGTATTGCCATAACTGAGATTCGGAAACTCCTCTATAAAATCGCTACCGTCAAAAAACGGGCATCTGATATTATTGATATGTCCGTTTCCAGTACCTCTACACAGAACAAGGAGCGAAAACTACGCGAACAAGTGAAGAAAGCCTTAACCACGATAGAAAAGTTGGAGGCAGCGCGAATCACTACACTCACGCCCCCTGGCAATAACGCTAAGGCATCTGCTAGCACGTCGAGTGGCCGCGATAGACTCATCGCGACTATCGACAAACTGAAAATTGATCGCGAAGAAATTAGCAAGATTTCCGACCTGGTTAAACAGGCTGAACAGCGGGTTAGCAATTGGGAGAACCAAATCCATCGTCTCATGCAAAGATATGATATACCCGATGTGCCGCTCAAATCGTTTCCGGATTATGAGTTCGAAACCGCGGAAGCCCGGCAAGCTTATGTGGAGATTATTCGACTTCAACGCCATATTCGACAACACATGAACGAGCTCGGCGTCTCACACGATGAACTCACACAGCTTACTCACGACATTGACAAAGGGGAAACGGACGTGCAAGACGCCAAAATGGCAATCGTTGAAGCGAATCTCCGTCTTGTTGTCAGCATCGCGAAAAAGTACAAGCATCGGGCATCCGGACTTGAATTCCTTGACCTGATACAGGAAGGAAATATCGGCTTGATGAGGGCTGTCGACAAATTTGACTACCAGCGCGGCTATAAGTTTAGCACTTATGCCACCTGGTGGATACGGCAGGGAATCACCCGCGCCATCGCTGACCAAGGACGCACCATCCGAATTCCTGTACACATGCACGAGCGAATTAACAAGATTCGGAACGTCCAACGTTCGCTTATACAAGAATTGGGATGTGAACCAACCGCAGAGGAAATCGCAACTGATATGGATATGCCGATTAGTAAAGTCAATGAAGCGTTGGGTGTCGTCCCTGAAGTCATCTCTTTAGAGACGCCCATCGGGGACGATGAGGACAATGCACTTGGCGAATTCATTGAGGATGATACTCTTAATACCCCAGTGTACGATGCAGAACTGAATATGCTCAAAGAACAAATCCAGGAGGTTCTCGCTGAATTGAGCGAGCGAGAGCGCGATGTCATCGTGCTTCGGTTCGGAATTGATGGTGAATATCCAAAAACGCTTGAAGAAGTCGGACGTATTTTTAATTTAACGCGCGAAAGGATTCGCCAAATTGAAGCGAAAGCCCTCCGAAAACTACGACATCCCAGACGCAGCCGGATGTTACGGGACTTTATTAATTAGCGTTTTGCCCACTTCATAGACGCTTGTGGAACGGGGACTGAGACGTCATCCACATTATTTTTCGAAGTCCGTTAAAAAATTTGCTTTTTCGTGAAAAATAACGTATAATTGCTATCATGAAAGCCTAAAGGGCCTATAGCTCAGTGGTCAGAGCCGCCGGCTCATAACCGGCTGGTCCTAGGTTCGAGTCCTAGTAGGCCCATTTCTCTGAGTGGGGCGTTAGCTCAGGGGTACGAGCGCTACCTTCACACGGTAGAAGTCACTGGTTCAAATCCAGTACGCCCCATCGTTTTAACGAAGAAATTGCGAAAGTGACAATTGTATCCCCCACTACTGTAGTATTGCAATTCATCAGGAGAAATCAATGCGTAAGGAAGATGGAGGGGCACCCGCTAAGCTGAGTACACCCACCCAATTTGTGTACGCTGGCATCCAGGCAATTGACTGCGACATTCACAACGAAATTCCATCCTTACAGACGCTTTTCCCCTATATGTCTGATTTCTGGTGTGACTATTGTCGTAATTCCGGATTCCGGGGCCCCGATGCAAACGATTACCCACGCGGTTCTCCCTTAACAACGCATCCGGATGCCATACCGCCATGGGAGGTGGATTTGCCGCATATCCGCGAATGGCTACTTGACAGGTGGAACCTTGAATATGGCATACTGAATTGCGCCTATCGCGTACAGAGCGTCCATAACCCAGATTTGGCGGCTGCCCTTGCACAAGCGATAAACGATTGGCAAATAGAACACTGGTTAGAACCGGAGCCGCGCCTCCGTGCCTCCCTCGTTATCCCTAGTCAGGTTCCGGAACTCGCCGCGAAAGAGATTGAGCGGGTTGGAGAACATCCGGGGTTTGTGCAAGTGATAATGCCGGTTCGTTCACGCACCCCGTATGGAAACAGGTTTTACCATCCGATTTATGAAGCCGCGGTTCGCCATCATCTCGCTGTTGGTATTCATTATGGCGGCGCCCCTGGCAATCAGCCATCCCCTACAGGATGGCCCTCAACTTATCTCGAGGAATATAGTGGGATGACGCAGGTTTTCCAAGCGCAAGTTATCAGCCTTGTTGTTGAGGGAATCTTTAACCAGTTTCCGGAACTCCGCATCGTCCTGATTGAAAGCGGCTTTACATGGCTGCCCGCCGTTATGTGGCGCATTGACAAAGAGTGGCGTGGACTCCGAAATAACACGCCCTGGCTCAAACGTCTGCCCTCTGACTATATGCGAGAGCATATCAGGTTTACCTTACAACCGATTGATTCGCCACCGAATCCGAAAGAGCTTCTCCAGATAATTGGACAGCTGGAATCCGAAGAGATGCTTATGTTTTCAACAGATTATCCGCACTGGCAGTTTGATACCCCCACTGATGCACTGCCCCCAGAATTACCAAGGCAGCTCGCCCATAAAATTTTGTGGGAAAACGCACGCGCATTCTACCAACTCTGAATTGGAGGCGAAATCCTATGGAAAATACTTCAAACTTAGGACGCACCTTAAATTCCGGCAAGGAAGTATTGAAAAACGAGAACGCCGTCGTCGATTGCGACATCCACAACTCTGTACCACCCGGCGGATTGTCGCCTTATCTATCCAAGAACTGGAAAGAACATCACAAACAATTTGGGTTGCGGAGCCGTATTGGGGGGTACTATCCACGGGCGCTGCTAAACGCTGCACGACGCGATGCCTGGCCACCATCAGGCCTCCCACCCGGGGCCGACTTGGGTTTCATGCAAAAGCAACTTCTCGACGCATGGAACATTGAATACGGCGTGCTTAACCCTTTAATCGCCGTTGGCGAACAACTGAACTTAGAGTACGGTGCCGCCCTCGCGAAGGCGGTAAACGAATGGCAAATCGCCGAATGGGTTGAACCGGAACCGCGCCTGCGCGCATCCATTGTCATTCCCTACGAAGATGGCGAATTGGCAGCCGAAGAAATTCATCGCTGCGGGGAAAACCCAGGATTCGTCCAAATTTTACTCATTGCCCGTACCAGAGCGCCGCTCGGAAACCGAAAATACTGGAAAATCTACGAAGCTGCAGCTGAATACGAACTCCCTATAGGCATACACTTCGGCGGTGTCGCCGGGCCCATCACCGGCGCAGGGTGGCCCTCATATTACATCGAGGACCACGGTGGAATGCCACAAGCCTTTCACACCCAGGTTATCAGTTATGTTTGTGAAGGTGTCTTCGATCGTTTCCCAACCCTCAGAGTGGCTCTGATTGAAGGCGGATTCGCGTGGCTACCACCCCTCATTTGGCGGTTAGATGCAACATGGAAAAAACTTCGCAGCGAAATCCCTAAACTCCAACGGAAACCCTCAGAGTATATTCGCGAACACTTTTGGCTTAGCACGCAACCTATGGAAGAGCCGCCGAAACGTGAGTACTTTGAACAACTCCTTGAACAGATGGACATGGACGATAAACTCATGTTTGCAACGGACTATCCGCATTGGGATTTTGATTCGCCTCACCGGGCATTACCAAATTTCCTAAAACCCGAATTACGTAGGAAGATTCTCGCTGATAATGCGCGCGCTCTCTATCAATTTGAAAAAAAATAGCTTCTGCTCCCGAACACCGCATCGTGAGCCTCGCTGATTGGAAAACCAGATGGCTAAATACGTAGTGGCAACCTCAGATGAAATTCCCCCCGGTGGAAGCAAAATTGTTGACGTCGGGGGACGTTCCATCGGTATCTTTAACATTGATAGCGAGTATTTCGCTATCCGTAATAGCTGTCCACACCAAGGTGGGCCGCTATGCAAGGGCCACGTGACAGGTTTCTTACAATCCCCATCGCCCGGAATCTATAATTATACCCGCAAAGGCGAATTTCTGAGGTGCCCGTGGCACAATTGGGAATTTGACATCAAAACGGGGCAGTCGTGGTGGAACCCTACACAGCGACGCGTCCGAAAATACGATGTCCACGTAGAAAGTGGCCAGCAGATTGATACTGCTACATCCGCCCCTCAAAAAGGAGGCTACGTAGCAGATACGTTCCCTGTCACCCGTGAGCAGCAGTACATCGTTGTTGAAATTGCGTAATTGAAAGAAACCGTATTTTTCTCGAAAAGTACGGTATAAGACTTTTTGTATCGATAGGTGTAATGGATTTCTACTGGGCCGTTCGAGCGCTAAGTTGACACCTACTAGTCATCCGTCACGCCTGCCGGGGAAATTGCGATTGGCAACCACATTAGAACCGTCGTGCCTTTACCTATCGTGCTTTCAATTTCGACATTTCCGCCATGCTCTTCAAGTACCCGTTTGACGTTCGCTAACCCAAGTCCGGTTCCCTTTGCCTTCCGGGTAAAGAACGGTTCAAACAGATGCGCGCGCTCTTCTGCTGGAATGCCCACCCCGGTGTCTGCCACCTTGATGCCCATCGAATCTGATTTCTTGACTATCGCCACCGTTAACGTTCCACCCCGCGGCATCGCCTCCATCGCATTGAGAACGACATTCATAAATGCCTGTTTAAGTTTCTCGGAATCAAAAGCGATTTCCGGAGGTTCCGGTGTAAATTCGGACACCAACCGAATTTGATGGTGTGCCAGATTCGCCTCCATTAATTCCAATACAGCGCGCAATGCCTGCTCAAGCGACTGTTGTACCAGATTCAGTGTCGTTGGGCGAGCGAAGTCCATCAATCCTTTAACAATCCCATCAATTCGCTCGATTTCTTGGAGGATATACCGTAAGGATTGTTGCATTCGTTCTTCCGGCATATCGGTTTTTCGGATAAGCATTTGCGCTAACATGCGCATTGAAGATAGCGGATTCCGGATTTCATGCGCGAACGATGCTGACATTTTTCCCGCCATTGCGAGTCGTTCCGCTTGAACCAATTTATCCCGTGATTCTTGAAGTTCCTGCGTCATTGTATTAAATGCCGATGCTAAATCCCCAATTTCATCATGAGTCTGCACGTCACATGCTTGATTTAATTCGCCTAGCGCGACGCGTTTTGTGAATTCCACCAATCGTTTGAGCGGTATTGTTAAATTTCGGCCGATAAGGTGGCTTATCAATGCCACTGCCCCCATCACGAGTACACCGATTCCGAACATATAAAAAGTAAGAGCCCGTTTTGCCTCCGCAATTTTCTCCATCGGACGTAAGAAACAGTAGAATCGTCCACGGGGAAGCAACCGGTAAAAGACTTTGTAGGGTTTCCCTACCAACGTTATGTCGCGTGTAACAGGCGGGGCGTCCGGATTCTGTAACTGCTGCTTAACCTCATTTAATCGCATCGTTTGTGCTAAATTTTGCCAATCAGATTCTTGATTAGAGAGCCAGCCCAACGTATTGGCGTTAAGCGTATAATCAGAGCCAAAAATCATCACCTCTGCGCTATACGCGTGCTTAATTTTTTCAGTCTCTTCCTGAATATACCCGGTCTTGAGGATAACATCGAGCCACCCCTGGGTTTCACGTGTAAACTGTTCACTGTATTTCCATGCAAAGAATTCAACCGTTATTAACGGCACGATAACGGTAACGCACGCGAAGAGCAGGAGAAATGGAAGCACAATTTTAATTTGAATCCCATAGCGGCGCATCAAAATTCCTCACTCCTTTTGTGTAGCGTGGCAGGTTCTGTAAAACAGACTCTTTTTCGTGACTGTATCCGAATTTTGACACGATGTCAAGCGATAAAAATGAACAAATAAACGGTTATATCCATCTAATACGACATAAATGAGCCCCGCCCTATAGGTTAAGCAGGTGTGAACGTAAAACGAGATTAATCCGATATCAGTCGAAAAAAACCGGAACTTTTTGAAACACAAGGTGTATCAATTAAAAATGTTTTTTCAACGAGAATTTAAACATTAAATTCGCTTTACGTGAGGAAAACAGAATGTCAGCTGCTAAAAAGTCCGCCGATGTTTTAACAACTCCGCAGTCGTCGACAGAACTTAATTTTCACGCTGATAATGAGCTGATTGAACGGTTTCAAAACGGTGATACAGAGGCTTTTAATCCGCTTGTTGTCACGTATAAAAAAAAGGTCTATAACCTCATCTATCAGCGTGTGGGAGACAGGGAAACCGCTAAAGATCTTTGTCAAGAAACCTTCCTAAAGGCGTTTAAGGCATTACCTAACTTCAAACGTGAATCTGCCTTTTACAGCTGGCTTTACCGCATTGCTGTGAATTGCAGTATTGACTTCATGCGTAAACGCGACAGGATGTCAACTTTCACGTTTGAAGAATTAACGCTAGGTGCCGATGATGAACTGAGGATGGTAGATTCTCAGCCTCCGGCGTCGCAAGTTGTTGAGGAGAAAGAACTCGGTAGCATCATCCGCAAGGCGGTTCGGCGCTTGCCAGCTCGGCAGCAGCTCGTCTTTAATCTACGACATTACAAAGAACTTCGGATTAAAGAGATAGCTGCCCTTTTGAACCGTTCGGAAGGCACCGTAAAAGCACATTTGTACTATGCCCACCGGCGCCTCCGGGGAATGCTTCTCCCATATTTGCAAAATGAACCCCTTAAGTGGAATGGAGAGACTTAAGCTAAGTGAATCGCGAGAAAGTAAATGTGTTTCTTGGCACACGGTGATATCAAAATTTTACGAGTGATTTGGCCCATTCCCGGCGAAAATTCAATTTCCGTTTCAAATTAGGGTGATTTCGTTATGTCTTCAAACTGGGCGAGAAATGGCAAAATCCGACAAATTTAATTTGACAAACCGCCTCAAATGTTATATACTATATCTAGCTTGGCAGAACCTTAACATTAGCAAAAGGTGGGATGGCTGAGTGGACGAAGGCGGCGGTCTTGAAAACCGTTGTAGCGCAAGCTACCGTGGGTTCGAATCCTACTCCCACCGTTCCGTTGCAAGAAAAGCAGCCCACATTCTATTCTTGTATCATATAAGTTGTTTGCAAACATTACGATAACGTTTAGGAGCAGCGGCGCCTCGCCGAGTTCCGATAAAGGGTTTTATTTCAGCTGGAGAGGTGCAGGAGTGGTTGAACTGGACTGCCTGCTAAGCAGTTATGGCGAAAGCCATCGTGGGTTCGAATCCCACCCTCTCCGTGTGATTGCTAGTATCTGATGCAGTTTAGACTTAAACGCGCGCCTGTAGCTCAGTGGATTAGAGCATCTGACTACGGATCAGAAGGCCGGGGGTTCGAATCCTCTCAGGCGCTTTGATGCCGGAATAACAGAGGCACAAGGTCGAAAATTTGTATAGAGATTTCTTTTGGATGGAACAAGCACTCGAATTGGCAAAATGCGCCGGTGAAAAAGGTGAAGTCCCGGTTGCGGCACTCCTTATCAAAGATGGCGTGCAGCTTGCAGAAGCGCATAATTTACGTGAACAGTGCGGTAGCCCCATCGCTCATGCGGAGCTGCTCGTTATACAGGCAGCAGCCCGGAAAATAGGCAACTGGCGGTTGATAGATACAACACTCTACGTGACGCTCGAACCTTGCCCTATGTGCGCGGGTGCGATTGTGTTAGCACGGATTCCTAAAGTTGTCTATGCTACAAAAGACCCGAAATCCGGCGCCGCCGGGACGCTTTACAATATACTCGAAGATGAGCGGCTAAATCATCGGGTTGAGCTAGTTCCTGGTGTCCTCGCAGAAAAAAGCAGTGCCCTTTTGAAATCCTTTTTTCAGCAACGCCGACGTGCCTGAAAACCGTTTCGCCCGCAGCTTGTAAGACGCACCCTTACGAATGTTTGCTGCTGATATCTGGAGAGATGCAGGAGCGGTTGAACTGGACAGTCTCGAAAACTGTTGTGACGCAAGTCACCGTGGGTTCGAATCCCACTCTCTCCGCTTTTCTGTCTTATAACGAAGCGCCTCGCGAGGTTCTCCGAGTAATACAGGGCGTAGGTGCCTTTTGAAAACCACATTGTGGGGCAGTAGCTCAGTTGGGAGAGCGCATCCCTCGCACGGATGAGGCCACGGGTTCGAATCCCGTCTGCTCCATACCTTGAAACAACGGTGAAACAACGGTAGCCGAAGAATTCTACGACACGAGGATAGCGAAGGGCGAAAGTAGATGGCACCTTAGTGCTGGTGGCTTATCATTTCCGACTACGAAAATTTGGAGAGATGCAGGAGTTGGTTGAACTGGCATGACTGGAAATCATGTGTGCTGTGATGCAGTACCGTGGGTTCGAATCCCACTCTCTCCGCTAAGGGCAAAAATCCCGGATTCGCCCTATTAAAATAAACGCCTTGGCTATGCTAGGTGGGGAGGTAGCGGTGCCCTGTATCTGCAATCCGCTAGAGCAGAACGGAATCCCCAGTACGCGGCCTGTTTTTGTGGGGACTGTCCCACGCACGTGGTGTTGATGCCTGGGTCTTGAGCAACAAGGGCTTACCAAACCCCGTCAGGTCCGGAAGGAAGCAGCGGTAGGTAAGTCCCTTGTGTGACGCAAGGTAGCCTAGACTGAGCTAACGACGCGGGCAACGCCCGGAAGAGCATGTCAACCCTGGGTGCATAGCCATTTTCATCGCATAATTCACTTGACGAAGGATGATTCATGTCTTACGAGGTGCTCGCGCAAAAATGGCGCCCCCAAAACTTCGCTGATGTTGTGGGACAAGAACACGTTACCACAACACTGAGAAATCAGATTTTGTCTGAGCGGATTGGGCATGCCTATCTTTTTTGGGGCCCTAGAGGAACCGGCAAAACTACCGTTGCGCGCATCTTGGCAAAAGCCGTGAATTGCCCAAACCGCATTCGCGAAACCGAATTTGATAAAAGGCCTGTTGCTGAACCCTGCAACGCTTGTGAATTCTGTGACAACATCGCACAAGGCAAATCTTTTGACGTGATTGAGATGGATGCCGCCTCCAACCGCGGCATTGATACCATTCGCGATATGCGCGAAAACGTCAAACTCGCACCCGCAGCCTGTACCTACAAAATTTATATTATAGATGAAGCACACATGCTTTCCACTGAAGCCTTCAATGCTTTGCTAAAAACGCTTGAGGAACCACCCAGGCATGTTATCTTCATCATGGCAACCACTGAACATGCCAAAATACCAAAGACAATCGCCTCGCGATGTCAAGACTTTGACTTCCGACACCTTGAAGATCAAAAGATTGTCTCACGTTTGGCCTTAATTGCCGAAAAAGAAGATATCTCAGCAGACTTAGATGTCCTAATGCTTATCACACGGCAATCGGAAGGGTGTTTACGCGATGCCGAAAATTTGCTCGAGAGACTCGTTTCCTCCGCCGGGAAAAATTTAACCACCGCCTCCGTTGAACAGACTCTCGGACTCAGCTCGAGTTCACTACTCCAAAAACTCGCAGGAGCTATTGTCCAAAGGAACCTCGCCGACGGACTCACAACGTTAAATAAATTAGCCAAACAAGGCACCGAGCTTACCCAATGCCTACACCAACTGATTATCTATTTTCGTGACCTGCGGCTCTTGGCAATTGATAAAAATCTCGGTGAACTCATCCAAAGCCCAAAATCTGAACTCCCAGAACTCCGAACGCATGCTGAACTTATGTCTGTCAACAGGCTATCACGGATTATCAGAATTTTGATGCGTACCAACCGGGACATCAAGGAGTACGGGTACGCGAAGCTCCAATTGGAAAACGGACTGATTGAACTTAATTCGCTTGAAGAGGGAATTCACCTTCAGGAGCTCGTCAACAAATTATCAGAATTGGAGCAAAAACTGGATGTGGCACCCGCACCGGATATGAAGATGCATGCGGAAATGCGCCCGGATGACGTAGCCTTTGAACAGGAAATTCTGTGCCGGGAAACCCTGACGCCTCCGGATATCAGCCAGAGACAAGAGCAACCTAAAACCGCGTCCTTGGAAAGCACGCCTTCCAACTTGGATGAATCACTACATGTGCAGCCAACTACCGTATCGCGGAACCTTAGTGCCATTAACACCTTTTGGGAAGAGGTTAAATCCAAGCTTCCGCCGAGAATGCGCTTAGGCTTACTATCGGGGGCAATACCTTATGTCAATGGCGATTCTCATGTCAAAATTGCCTGCCCGCTCGGATACCTCTCAATGGCTAATGATGAACAGAAACGAAAAATTGCTGCCACTATCAGCGAAATAGTTGGGAAATCCGTCCAAGTTGAATTGATTGAGTTAGAGAACCATCTTTTAACGGAGACATCTACTGAGGCAGAGGCCGAAAAGGAGTTGAAAACACCACTTGCGCGGCAAATTGAAGCAGAAGCAGATCCGCAGCTTAAAACTGTACTTCAACTTTTTAATGCTACAATCTTGAAAACAGAGTAACTACTAAACGTGCTAGAAAAGCGCGAATAAAGAAGGAGATATATCCAGCAAAGTACACGCCACCGGAAAAAACCGCTTTGAACGTTCACGCTGGACAATTTGTTACTATGAAAATGAATGAGCTGATGAAGCAGGCACAGCAGATGCAGAAGCGGATGCTTGAAATTCGTGAAGAACTCGCAAATCGCACCGTTGAAGCAACTGTCGGAGGAGGAATGGTAACCGCTGTTGTCAATGGACAACAAGAAATTGTTTCTCTCCGAATCAAGCCGGAAGTGGTAGACGCGGAAGATACCGAAATGCTGGAGGACCTCGTCGTTGCCGCGGTTAATGAGGCACTTGAGCAATCACAAGAATTGATGGCATCAGAGATGAGCAAGCTTACCGGGGGATTGAAAATTCCGGGGCTTCCGTAAATAGAACCCTTTTTGCAAATTGTTTACCGTCAGTAAACAGAGCGATAAACGCTTGCCACTATATCGGATAGAGAATTCATGCAAGAATACCCACAACCCTTAGCAAGCCTTATCGGCGAACTACAAAAACTTCCGACGATTGGACAAAAAACCGCACAACGTTTGGCTTTTTTTTTGCTAAAATTACCGGAAACCGAAACTGCCCAAATTGCAAAAGCCATTGCCGAGCTCAAACGGCTCCTGTCTTACTGCAACATTTGTGGCTCAATTACAGATACTAATCCGTGCTACATTTGTATGAATCCACGTCGCAACCGCCGAATTATCTGTGTCGTTGAAGAATCCGATGATTTGTGGGCGATTGAACGAACCAACGGCTACAATGGGTTATACCACGTACTTGGTGGTGTACTCTCACCTCTTGATGGAATCGGACCTGATGAACTCAGAATCAATTCCCTTTTTGAACGGATTGAGAATAGGCGCTCGAAGAACTTCGAACACAACGTCGATATTAACGAGGTGATTCTGGCAACCAATGGGAATACGGAAGGGCAGGCAACGGCTCTTTATCTTATGCAACACTTGGAAAAATTTCAGCTCGCCGTCACTCGAATTGCACAAGGTATCCCCGTCGGTGGAGATTTGGAGTACATCGATGAGGTAACTCTCGCGAAGGCATTAGAGGATAGACGAAAAGTATAACCCCAAAAGAACTCTGGCGAGTTCAGCGACATCTGGATACATAAAATTTTTATGCCTAAAATGCTAAACTCGATAATGACAGCTATCCGCAAAAGACAGGTTAGAGGGCTGCTACTCTTCGTGAGTCTCTACCTGGGCATCTGCCCGATTGCATGTGCCAATCCTATTCGTGAGAATGAAGACGCCGCAGCACTGGCTATAAATGCCTTTGATGCTGAAAACGCCTTTGCAATTTTGGAGAAACAGTGCGAATTTGGTCCCAGACAGCCGGGCTCAGCGGCACACAGAGAAACACAGAATTATCTATTTGCTAAGCTCCAGGAGTACGCTGATATCGTAACGCTTCAGCCGCATCAGTTTAAAACGTTACACCTAAACAATATCTTGGCGGATTTCGGGGGAAAGAGCGGAGGAACACTCCTGCTGGCAGCACATTGGGATACGCGCCCCATCGCGGAACACGACGCCAATCCTGAAAATCGAAATAAACCCATTCTCGGGGCAAACGACGGCGCCTCCGGGGTTGCAGTACTCCTTGAAATCGCGCGAATTTTAAAGCAATATCCGCCACCGCAACGCGTCATCATCGTTCTATTTGATGGTGAAGATTATGGTAGAACCACTGAGGAGATGTTTATCGGCTCCCGATTTTTTGCGCGAAACCTCGGCAGGTGGAAGCCGGACTACGGTATTTTGCTAGATATGGTTGGGGATAAAGATTTACAATTACCGATAGAAGGATACTCTTGGAATGCCAATCGTGAATTTGCAGAAACCTTATGGAAACGGGCACGCAAATTGGGGTTGGGGGCATTCCAACACAGCGTTGGACCGAGAATTATGGATGACCACGTGCCACTCATACAGGTTGGTATCCCGATGGTGAATATTATTGACTTCGACTATCCATATTGGCACACGCTTGAAGATACCGTCGACAAATGTAGCCCTAAGAGCCTACGGATAGTAGGAACTCTCGTACTTAGCGTTATTTACAACCGGTTGTAGATGTCTCCGTCGACGAGGATAAAGAAACTCTAGACCGGATAATCCGGCGGAAAACGGATATGAACACTTATCAAAAACATTACGACGTTATCGTTGTCGGAGCGGGGCACGCCGGTTGTGAAGCCGCCCTTGCCGCCGCACGTATCGGGTGCGAAACACTCGTCGTTACTATCAACCTTGATACCATTGCCAAGATGTCTTGCAATCCCGCTATCGGTGGCCTCGCTAAGGGGCATCTTGTCAAAGAGATAGATGCACTCGGCGGCGAGATGGCGAAAAATATCGACAAAACCGGTATTCAATTCCGACGTTTGAACACAAAAAAAGGGCCCGCAGTCCGTTCCAGTCGCGCGCAAGCCGATAAAAAGGCGTATCAAGATGAGATGAAACGGGTTTTGGAAGCGCAGCAACGACTTGACATCAAGCAAGTTCTCGTTGAAGAATTACTTGTGGAAGACGGAAAGTGTATCGGAATTCTCAGCCAGACGCAAACCGCCTATTTCGCCAATAGTATCATTTTAACCACCGGCACCTTCCTCAAAGGTTTAATCCATATTGGAGATGTCTCCTATAGTGCGGGGCGAGCAGGTGAATCTTCGGCTGAGAGACTTTCGGAGTCTTTTCTGAATCTTGGGTTTGAAATCGGCAGGCTCAAAACTGGTACACCGCCGCGCGTCACTGCGCACAAAATCGATTTCAGCAAAATGGAGATTCAGCCCGGTGATGAAGAGCCAGTCCCTTTCTCCTTCGCAACGGAGCGAATTACGCAACCCCAATTGCCCTGTTATCTTACCTATACCAATGAAAAGACACACCGGGTGATTCGTAATAATCTGCATCGTTCAGCAATGTATAGTGGGCGCATCGTCGGTATCGGACCCCGCTATTGCCCTTCCATTGAGGATAAAGTCGTCCGATTTGCCGACAAGACAGGACATCAAGTCTTTGTAGAACCGGAAGGCAGAGACACCGATGAAATTTACCTCAACGGCATCTCCTCAAGTCTACCTGAAGATGTCCAGAGAGAGATGGTTCATAGCATCAGAGGCTTAGAGACTGCTGAAATTATGCGCTTCGGATATGCGGTTGAATACGATTTCGCCCCGGCAACACAACTCAAGCCGACACTTGAGACGAAACGCGTCAAAAACCTTTACTTCGCAGGGCAGCTGAACGGCACTACCGGTTACGAGGAAGCCGCCGCGCAAGGACTCATAGCGGGTATAAACGCCGCACGACAGGTTAAAGGTGAACAACCTTTTGTGCTTGACCGGGCACAGGCATACATCGCTGTGCTCATTGATGATTTGGTGACAATGGATATCCGTGAACCCTACCGTATGTTCACTTCACGCGCTGAATATCGATTAACACTCAGGGAAGACAACGCTGACCTTCGCTTAACTCAACTCGGAAGAGAGATTGGACTCGTTGATGATGATGCATATCGCCGTTTCCAAATCAAAGCCGAACAGATTCAGACGGAGCACAAGCGGTTGTCCCAAACCGTGCTAAAGCCTAAACCTGTGCCTGACGATACCCTCGCACGCATCACCAAAACGGGGGAGTTAAAGCAACCAACATCTTTAGCTGAACTGCTCAAACGCCCTAAGCTTCGATATGAGGATATCGCCCACATTGCATCATCTCCAGATGCCCTCCCCACAACCGTTAAGGAGCAAGTTGAAATTCAAATCAAATATGAAGGGTATATCCAGCGTCAACAGAGGCAAATTCATCAGTTTAAACGATTAGAGAATTTCCAAATTCCGGAGACATTTGATTATGATGAGGTCCCGGGATTAAAGGCAGAAGCCCGCGAAAAACTGACAGAGATTCGTCCGGCATCTATCGGGCAAGCTTCTCGCCTACCCGGTGTTTCACCCGCAGATATCTCAATTTTGACTGTTATCTTGCATCAACAAAGTCGATAATGAAATCAAGCTGCCCTAGCAATTAGATTCCGTTTATCCAGAATTCCTGACTGTCCGTGGGGGAGCAACGAAAAAGTGTAATGTCTATACGCGAAAGCAGCGTTAAAATGTTTGAATCCACGACTGAAAAATTTGCCAATTCCCTGAAGAAGATTTTCGACAATTATGGGTTTCCACTCACACAACGTCATGTGGAACAATTTACTCTGTATCGCACTGAATTGCTTCGATGGAATACACTTATCAATCTAACTGCAATCACAAAAGATGAGGAGATTATCCGTAAACACTTTCTTGACTCGCTCAACGTCCTCAAATATACCACGCTTAACCCTGAGGACGAAGTCATTGACATTGGAACCGGGGCAGGGTTTCCGGGGATGGTGCTTAAAATTTACCTGCCAGAGATTGGGTTAACACTAGTTGAAGCGACAAAAAAAAAGGTAAGTTTTCTTAAATTCCTGAGCTCTCAATTAGGCGCGTTAGATGCACATGCCAACGGCATAACGAATGTTCGAGTGTTAACACAGCGCGCCGAAACTTGTGCGAGGCAAGCTTGTCACATTGGTACCTATGATTGGGTTTTCACACGTTATGTTGCTTCGCTTAAAGATGCTGCGCCCTACTGCATTCCTTTGCTGAAATCCGGTGGAAAGTGGGTAGCCTACAAATCCGGTGTAGACAATGTTAATATGGAAATCTGCCACGGGGCAACGCAATTGGAGACGTTCGGGGGAACAGTTGAAACGGTTTGCACAAACCCAACACTCAACCGGTATTATATTGTCATTAGCCGCCTTAACGAGACATGAGACTCAATCAACTCAAACAGATAACCCTAAGCTGCAAGCTCTTTAACAGGATAGAATGCGCACATCTAAAGGAAAATTTCGATGAATGTTGATATATCAGTAAATGAGCAAAATATCTCTATTCTCCGTATAGAAGGGAAAATCATTGGAAGTACCGCAAAAGGATTTCGCCAAGAGATGGAACGTCAACTTGAGCTGGGAAATGTTAAACTGATTGTCGACTTAAAGGCGGTACCCCTCATTGACAGTACTGCTCTCGGTGCGATTATTGTATCTGTGCGAGGTTTCCAGGAATCGGGCGGTAAATTGGTGATACTTAACACACAAAAAGCAGTTCAGAACGTTCTGGAGGTCACGCACCTTGCATCTGTCATCGAAATCTATGATACGGAGGAAAGCGCTTTCTCTGCTTTTAAATAATTTACCATAAGGCGCTTTGAGCAAGCGTAGAGTGCCATGAAAAGCACGCAGACTCTGAAACGTTCGCCATTCAAATTCGGTTTACGCGGACAACAGATTGTCCTATTTCTATTGGTTTCCCTCCTCCCGTTGCTCACAGTATCGATAACGATTAAAGTGTTAGGCGAGAATGCTTTGAAAAGCAGTGTTGGGGACAGTCTTGTCTTATTAGCAGAACAGAAACTCTACCGTGCTGATAGGAACATCTCTGAGAAAATAGATAACATTCAAAGTGAGTTTCCGAATGTCATAGAGGCTGTCCGCTGGTCAAACAGTGCTAACCAGAAACCCCTCGTGTTTTTGACGGTATGGGCACGACTAGATGATAGCCTCCGGTTATTTGAAGCTTATGCGGGTTATGGGGCTGAGGTAACGATTACGAATGCCAAGGGAGAAGTGCTTCGTTCAAACAACTCTCAACTCGATTATAGCACTAAGAAATCTGAACCTCATCTGGTTAACAAACAAGATTGGTGGCAAAAAGCCTATAACAACGGCATCGGTTATCAGTTCATAGAGGATGTTACGTATGATACGACGCGAGGCGTACATGTACTTCCTATTGCACTGCCGATTAAAGCGAAAGGAGAACCAAACCCGCCGTTTGAAGAGCAGGGCCATCGCATAGAAAATCCAGTTATCGGGATATTCAAGGCAGTCCTGTTGCTCCCTGAACTGACAAACCTCGTTGAATTTCGCGGGAATATTGAAGAAACGCACACCTTTTTGATGGAGCAATCCGGCACAATTATTGCTGCGTCACCTGAGAGTGGATATGGAATAGGGGACTACGAAATAAATAATGCCGTTGCATCGGCAATCGTTGAGGCGAAAAAGCGGGAAAACGGGAGTTACCACGGTTATGAAGCAGCGTCGGAAACCGATAGTTTTGGAGAAAACCGCATTTACGGCTGGGCACGAACGCAGCCCTCTGTTCAGAATCCATGGAAGGTTCAACAAAATTTTAGCAATTGGATAGTGTTCGTTTCACGTCCAGTTGCCTCCGCATACGCTGCTGTAGCTAACCTGAACAGATATATTTTTTATGTCATGCTCGTATCCGCTGTTATCGTTATGGTGATAGCCTGGTGGGCCGCTCGTAGAATCGCAACCTCTATCATGCAATTGGCTGGTGCGGCACGTAAAATCGCACAGAGTGAATCTGAAGGCGAGTTAGGACGGAATTTGCAAAGCCATATTGAAAAACCAATTAACAGCAGCACGGAAGTCGAAATCCTTGCCAACGAATTCAATAGCATGCGCCAAAACTTGAAGTCCGCCGTTGAAGAACTCAGCAAGGAGCAAAAAAAGTTGATGGCGATTGTCGAAAACCTCGGGGAAGGTTTGATTGTTGTTGATAAAAATAACAGAGTACTATATACTAATCCTGTGGCAGAAACGCTATTCAATCTCGGTGTTACACAGGATTACGAAAATTTCGTCGCTTTTGATATGACAATGGGGGAAGTCTCCTGGCAGAAGTACTCACCTCAACAGACAACGCCCGACACGATAAGCTTTCAATTGAAGGTGCTTTCTGAGATAAACCACCAGACACATCACACCGTTATCGCACAAATTAATCAGGCTCAGGTACTCCGAATTGTGTCCAGTGAATTTGCCGATGATAAGCAGGTGACAGTTGGGAAAGTGTACCTGTTTAATGACATTACGCATGAGCACGAAATTGATAAAATGAAATCCGAGTTTGTCGCGCTTGTTTCGCATGAGCTGCGCACCCCGTTGACATCGATTATCGGGTTCATCTCACTTATCCTAGATGGAAAAACGGGAACAATTAACGAAAAACAGCGAGAGAGCCTAGGGCGCGCGCTTCGCCAGTCAAAACGCCTCGCAACGCTCATCAACGAGCTACTTGATGTTTCAAGGATTGAGGCCGGGCGGATTGAGATGAAGCAGGAACGAGTATCGCTTCGAAACATAGCAGAGGAACGTCTCGAAGAACTCCGTCCGCAAGCGGATAAGAAAGCTATACAGCTCTGTATTGATATCGAACCTAATCTACCGGTTATCAACGGCGACGCGGATAGGATTGGGCAGGTTTTCATAAACCTTATCGGAAATGCTATCAAGTTCACGCCAGCCAACGGAAAAGTGACTGTCAGAATATCGCGAACACCTAACACAACGCGCACACTTCATGTGGAAGTCATTGATACCGGAACAGGGATTCCACCTGAGGAAAGAGAAAAGGTTTTTGATAAATTCCATCAACTCGGCAGTGTCCAGACGAGGCAGCAGGGCGGGACAGGCCTTGGGCTCGGCATTGCTGCCGCTATCGTTGAAGCTCATGGCGGTGAATTATGGGTGGATACGGGTGAAGACGGACTGGGATGTAACTTTCAATTCATGATTCCTTTAGAAAAACAGGATTAAACGAATGTCCGAAACCATCTTGGTTGTTGATGATGATATAGATATCTTGGAACTCCTCAAGCTAAGCTTGGAATCCGATGGGTTTAACGTCAGCACCGCTAGTGATGGAGACAGCGGTTTGTCCATCGCCCGCGCTAAAGAACCAGCCCTAATCCTTCTCGATCTTATGATGCCCCATAAGGATGGATTTGATGTCATTCATGAGCTGAAGAGCGCCGACGCAACAAAAGACATTCCTGTAATTTTGCTTACGGCGCGTGGGCAAACAGTAGACAAAGTGCGCGGTTTAGATACCGGAGCCGACGACTATATCACAAAACCCTTTGATTTGCGAGAGGTTACCGCTCGGATTGAAGCTGTGTTGGGAAGAACGCGGCCCATAAAATACATAAACCCACTCATGCACGCGATGGGCGATGGGTTTAGCGAACAAGGGGTACAAAAGCTCGCTGGACACCTGCGCGCCGCAGCAGCAATACAACAGAAATTACTACCAGAGACAGCCCCCAACCTACCCGGCTTTGATATCGCTACACTGCTACAAAGTTCTACCGCCGTTTCTGGCGATTTCTACGATTTCATCCCGCTTAGCAAGAACCAAATCGGGATTGTTCAAGGCGACGTAATGGGAAGTGGTATCCCCGCTGCATTGCTAATGGTGATGATTCAAACGGCACTAAGGCTTCTCGGTTCTGAGCAGCATTCTCCAGCAGCAATTCTCAAACGGATTAATGATTTACTCGTCCAGCACACCGATAGTGAAGTATATGCTACAATGGTTTACGGCATTTTGGATACGGAGAGGTTTACCTTCACGTATTCGAACGGTGGACACTGTTATCCATTGCACTGGCAGCACGGAACAACCCATCAAACTATTAATTTCTTAAAAGTAGGCGGGATGCTTATCGGGACTTTTGAGGACGCAACGTTTATCACGGAAACTTGTATTCTCGCGCCTGGTGACACCCTTGTTTTTTATACCGACGGTATTACGGAAACGTGGCGTGCAGCGGAAGCCGGAGATGACGAGCTCTATGGCGTAGAACGGCTTGTCCACTGTGTGGCTAAAAACCTCGGAGAAGCAAAAAACGAAGGGCTCGACTCCGCAGCAGCACTTTGCGATACTATTATAAACGAACTAGCGCTGTTTAGCGGCAGCACGCAACCCGCTGACGATAGAGCCTTAATTGTTATCAAACGTGATAAATGAGGCCGTACGCGCCAATATCGTGTCGGCGAAAAATGGAGAGAAGATGCTGCATAATCGCTGGCATACTATTACATGGACAGAGGTTCTCACAAAATGTGGAATACTGCCCCATGGAAAGGAGTTTCAACGTGGGCGAGAAACATGAACAGGTCATTGCCCTTTCTCTCCCAAGTTCAATGCAACATATTTACCTGCTCGATGTTATCATCACTGAAATTCTGAATCTAATGAAATTCAAAGAAGAGCCCCGGGAGCTGGTAAACCTTGCTGTTATTGAAGCAGGCACAAACGCAATTAAGCACGGGAATAAAGAAAATCCGGATAAAAATGCTGATTTTCAGTTCATTATTGCTGAAGACAAATTGACGATTATTATTCAAGACTACGGCACAGGATTTACACGAGAAGATGTCGCGAATCCGCTAGAACCGGAAAATTTACTCAAAAGTAGCGGTAGAGGAATATTTCTCATGGAAGCTTGTATGGACGAAGTGTCCTTTAACGCACAAGGGACTCGGGTCAGCATGGTGAAATATAAGAAGACACCGGATACGTAGCGCAACCGTCCCCGGATGCTGAAACTAGCATCGCGTCCGACGGTACACAAGCAGTTCTAGCATATTATACAGGCGCCACATACATTTCCAAGGTGCTAAAGGAGGGTTTATGCAAGTCAACATTCGGCATAAAGGCAGTGTTACAATTTTAGATATTGAAGGGAAAATTATTGGGAACGAGACATTGACATTGAAACGCATTATTGATGAACAGGTTCAAGCATCTGAAGGAGGTACACTCAATTTGATTTTAAATATGGCGCGTGTGCAGATAATGGATAGCTCCGGCTTGGGCATACTTGTGTCCTCTTATTCATCAATCACTCAAAATAAAGGGCGGGTTGTACTAGTCAACCTCGGAGGCAATATCAGAAGCCTTATTGTTATGGCAAAATTGGTTACAATCTTCGAACGGTACGAAACTGAAGCGGAGGCGATAGCCAGTTTTTTATAAACAAAAATATGGAAATACTCAGCCATAGAGACACAGAGAAGAGCATTAGTTTATGGAATAAGTGCTCCGGATGCAACGAATTGGTTTTCAAAGGCGAGTTAGAACGGGACTTCTACGTCTGTCCTTACTGCGCACATCTGTTTCCGCTCTCCGTAAAGAAACGGGTTGAGCAGCTTCTTGAAAGTATGCCCGCAACACCTGTACCGACTGATGAGGCAGCCCTCACTGGAACAATCTCAGGCTATCCTGTCAGTCTATTTGTTGAAGGGCCGGGAATGATGTCCGGTCAAATTCACGCCGCATCCCTCCTCACCGCCATTGATAATGCTTTCAACCAACGAATGCCTCTCATTACCGTTGTCAGTGGACAGCCTCATGTCGAGTTGTTATCCATCTCTGAAATCACCTACTTTGCATCTGAAATTGAAAGACTCGCCGAGGTATCACTACCACATATCACTGTGCTCACCGAAACCGACTCCGTGCCTTTGATAACGCGTCTGCCGGTTGGAGAATTGGTTATCGCTGAACAGGCAGGCACTGCGAAAAAAAGCAGAGCCGTGAACCTACAACCCGCTTTACACGCGCCTGAAGAGCAGCTTTTGACACAAACTACGGGAACCGTGGAAACTGCCGCACTCAAAACGGAAAATGGCGTTTCCAATATGGAATTTGCGCCGGATATGGAATTTGCGCCCGACATCAACGTCGATTGCTATATTTCCCGTGTAGAACTCCCGAATCTTTTGGGAAAATTGCTCAAATTTTTCGCAGGTAATTTCGATGCTTAGGAAAGAGGATGATGATGCAACAGTATTTAGGCAATATTACTTCTCAACACGCTCTACTGCAGCAGAATTTTCAAAAAATTTTTGGAGACTCGCCTGAATTTATCGCATCAGCCCCCGGTAGGGTTAACCTCATTGGCGAACATACTGATTACAATGACGGCTATGTGTTGCCTGCCGCTATTGATAAGTACCTACACATCGCCGCCCGTAAACGCACAGACAACGCGGTAAAACTGTACGCCCTAAATTTCAACGAACATTGTCAATTCAGCCTTGAAACCCTTGCCCCCGGAAATTTGTCACCTCAAAATGTGGATGCAACGTGGAGCAATTATATCAAGGGAATTGCCTACCTCTTAAAAGCATCCGGGCGAAATATTGAAGGGATAGAGGCTATCATCGCCGGCGATGTTCCGATTGGTGCCGGGTTGAGTTCTTCCGCTGCGCTCACTGTTGCCGCCGCGCTTGCATTTTTAACCGGAAGCGACGCTGATATGGACAGGAAGCATATTGCCGCTTTGTGTCAGCGCACCGAGCATGAGTTTATTGGAGTCAAGTGCGGTATTATGGACGGGGTTATTTCATTATTCGGACGCGCAGAACATGCGTTATTTCTAGATTGTCGCTCCCTTCACCATGTACATGTGCCACTTAACTTAGACAGGCATGTTATCGTGATTTGCAACACGAAAGTCAAACGCGAATTGGCGGCTTCTGAATATAATACCCGGCGGGCCGAATGCGAAAAGGGCGTGAAGATGCTAAAAAAATGGCGCCCGAGTATCACGGCCCTTCGCGATGTTCCTATAACCGATTTTAAAAAATATGAAGAAGCGCTCCCTTTGTTGACACGAAAACGGTGCCGTTACATCATTGAAGAAAACACACGTGTCAATAGTGCTGTCGACGCACTCAAAGCAGGTAGCTTGCAAACCTTCGGTGCTTTAATGAAGGCGTCACATACCGGGCTACGTGACGATTATGAAGTGAGCTGCAAGGAATTGAATATACTCACCGAAATTGCAGGTAGCGTTGACGGTGTCATCGGGACGCGGATGACAGGGGCAGGCTTCGGTGGATGCACAGTCACACTCGTTCATCGGAATGCGTTAGAGACACTACAAACACGCCTGAAAACTGAATACCTACAGCAAACGGGGGCTGAACCCGAAATTTATTTATGCAACGTTAGTGACGGAGCAACCGTTCATCACCTTTCACGCTAAAGATTTGCTTTGCCCCAGTCGAACCAACGCCCTACAAAAGACATGAAATATAGCATCGGAATCGACCTTGGCGGAACCACTATCAAAGCAGGATTAGTCTCAATCACCGGTAAAATTTCGCACCAATTGGGACTACCGACTTTTGTGAATGCCGGTCCAAAAGCTGTCGCATCGCAAATTGCTGAAGCTGTTCATCAGCTCTCCGCCAAAACGTATCAGGAGAAAACAACCGACATCATAGGAATTGGCCTCGGGGCACCGGGGCTTATTATCGCGGAGTCGGGCGTTGTACATTTCTCCCCTAACTTTCCTACCTGGGCAGATATACCGCTGGTAGATTACGTTAGAAATGAATTGTCTGCGGCGCGCGTAAACCAAGCAGCTCCGGAAAATACCGATTTACCGGTTTTTATGGATAACGATGTGAATGTCATGACATTGGGTGAACTTCACTATGGCGCGGGAGTCGGTTACCACAATATCGTCGCACTAACACTCGGTACAGGTGTCGGTGGCGGAATTGCCATAAACCGAAAGATTTATCGCGGTAGCATGAATACCGGAGGAGAACTCGGACACACCGTTGTTGAACCGAAGGGGCGTTACTGTGGATGTGGGAATCAGGGATGTCTTGAAGCATACGCTGGTGCGAAAAATATCGTTGAACGAACCCAGGTGGAGATAGAACGTGGTAGAATTACCGATTTGGCCCCCGTTCCAGCGTTGACACCCGCGCGGATAGCCGAGGCAGCATCAGCAGGCGATAAACTCGCTATTGAGATTTTTGCCCAAACGGGGCACTACATAGGCATAGCACTCACATCCATCTCACACATTCTTAATCCACAAATTGCAATCATTGGCGGCGGTATCGCCGCAGCCGGCGAAAAATTGCTCTTTCAACATATCCGGTCCGAATTTGACAAACGTACCATGGATATACCCGCACACATGAAAATTGTCAAAGCCCATCTCGGAAATAGCGCTGGTATCGTCGGCGCGGCTAAACTTGCTTTTGAACTCGCAGGGAGGTAAAGGAAAAACTGTGAAAACTGCTTTAAAAATTTTAGTCATCTTCAGCATATTAATCACAACTCAGAGCTGTTCAAAGGTACCCGACTTCGTCAAGAATACCTTTCGGCCCGAGGTGATTGTACCCGTATTTGATCCGGATGCTACCATCATGCCGCAAACCGGTACCATCGCCTACGTCAGAAACGGTGTAAAAGCCATGGCAGTCCCTCTTAACGACGTGAAAGTCGTTGACGCGTTCGGCATCTTTATCTATAATGGGACAGAACGGTGGATATCATTTAAAAAGAAGGACTGTCAAATGCTTGACGGCACGGGGAATGTCACTAAACCAATTGACAAATCGCAAGAATCGTTTTATCTCAAGAAAAATTTCAGACCCAAACTACCTCCTGAATTTGCAGCAGAAGTTTTTCGATGGGACAAATCCATTCGCATTCAAGGCGATCCGGCTATCCTTCCCAGAGAAGACATCGACAAAACCACCGTCATGCCGGGACAATACGCCCGATTTTTCCTCTATTTCCCGAAGCGGAGTGTTAGTTATAGCAACCTGAGGATTATTGTCCCCAGAGTCACGAGGGATTTTAATGAACAGCAAACGACATTCGTTTTCAGGTTTAGGGTTCAAAGAGGATAGCCTTTTCGTTTCGAGAAGATTCGCAGATAAATTTCAAAAAAACGACTTCAACGCCATTAACCTAAAGCGTTATTCCGCGCCTGCTGCGCGAGAAGGCGCAGGTTTTGTGGTAACCTTTCTCGTGATGCTCATGCTGTGCGGATATTGGGGTTGCACCCTTCCGAGAACTGAAAACGAAAACGAAAACGCTTTTGGGATTCTACCCGCGAACAGGGAACGAAAAGCCCCACCTATATTAGGCATTAACTATGTTGAAACCCTCGGCAGAACCGGGCAAGGGCCCGCCGAATTCAGAATTCCGGCCGGACTCGCACTAGATGGACAAGGTGGAATCTACATCGCCGATGCAGGCAACAATCGCGTTCAAGTGATTGATATTTATGGAAATTTCATCACCGAGTTTGGAAGCCATGGATGGCGTATAGGTGAATTTGACTATCCTACCGATATTGCTCTCAGTTTCCAACGGGGTTATCGCCTCTATGTCGCAGATACCGGCAACAATCGCGTTCAATATTGCAATCTTGTTGAAGGTATCTTTTACCCGCTACAAATAGAGCCCGACTCCGGCGGCAGCGGTACAAGAACTAATACCCAAATCATTGCGCTCGAACGCCCAGAAGGCATCGGCATTGGACGAAATGGGGATGTCTTTGTCATTGATACGGGAAACCACCGGTGGGTGCAATTTAACATTCAGGGTGCCCCTGTTATAGCACATGGACGTTTCGGCATCGGCAAGGAGCATCTCTGGAACGCCACAGACATCAGCATTGATGCCAAAGGCAATATCTATGTTGTCGATACCGGCAACCATCTCATAAAAAAATACGATTTTAGCGGCAATTGTATCCGCCTTTGGGGTGGGGAAGGAAGCACACTCGGCCAATTTCGCGAGCCTAAATACATCGCCGTCGATACATGGAACTACCTCTACGTCACAGATAGCGCCAATCAGCGAATCCAAGTTTTTACCCATGACGGCAAAAGTATCACAGAATTTCGGACTGAAACCTTGCTTGAACCCACCGGTATCGCCGTTTCAAAAAATGGACGCATCTTCGTCAGCGACGCAGCAGCCAATGACATCAAGGTATTTCAGGTTATTTTCGGACGAAACTTCTCGGATAAAGAGTAAGCAACCGTTCTGAGGTGTTCGGTTTTGCGTATCTTTCTTTTTTTCCTGGCGGTTTGTTTATTCATGGTAACACACGCCGAGCCGGAAGTAGACGTGCCGCCCATTAAAAATGCAAAAAAAAATGGTATAGAGCCCCTCCAACTCCCCGCTTTCTCCATACTCCAGAAAAAGGAATCCTTTTTGTTAAAAGCGGTTTTCAGGACAGGTACACCCAAAACCGTTGAGTCGCATCAGGAACTAGACAGAGAATACCAATTTACAGTTCAGTATCCGCCTATTCTCCCCAATAGTGAACAGGTAACAGACGCTACCGGAAAAGTGCTCGTTCGCGGCGTAGATTACAAACTCGATTATTACCCCGGTACAATTACCGTGAAACAGGGGCATATCTACTCATCCGAAGATAAATCACCCAAAACAATTACGATAACCTACCGCACCTTACCTTTTGCGATTAAACAGGTTTATAAACGTACCCTTTATGGAAAAACACTTCCGGCAGACGTCAATCGTGTTCCATATCCACATCCAGATACGGACAGAACGGTAAAAACCCAAACAGTAACTCCCAATCCCCAGCCCAATTCCCAATTGGAAGTCTCCGGAAGCCAGACGTTCGGGATTTCGGTAGGAAGCGGGCGAGCCTTATCTCAGAACCAAGAACTCCGTATTAACGTAGAAGGAAAAATCTCAGATAATATTAGTGTCCTTGCCTTGCTATCGGACCAGGATTTACCCATTCAGCCAGAGGGAACGACAGAAAATATTCAAGATATTGACCAGAAACTCATTCGTATCACACACCCAAATATTAAAGGTACTTTAGGCGACTTTGAAGGAAGACTTGGAAACACTGAATTTATCTTTTTTCCGCGCGCCTTAGAGGGAGTCCAGGTTGAAGGGGATTTTAGGTGGGGACGTTTCCATCTTATTCCGAGTGCTATTCCGAAGGGAAAATCTACCAGCATCGTCATCCCCGGGGAGGAAGGCCGCGGGGAATACAGGCTAACTGCCGACGGGCAGTACGTTATTGTCAAAGCGGGAAGTGAAATCGTTTGGCTTAATGGTGTACGCATGCGGCGCGGGGAAAATAACGATTACGTTGTCCGGGACTACGGAGATGCAATTATCGAATTTAATAGTAAACACCTGATAACTATAAACGACGTAATTCGCATTGACTTTGAGTATATTCCTGAAGAACGGGCTTATCAGCAGAATCTTTACGGTATCAATTCCGTTTTCACGCTCCCTGGTGAATGGTTAACCTTTGGGGCATCTTACGCTGTTGAGACAGATTTAAGTCAACCCGAGGAGGCTTTAATCGCTTTTAATGAGGAAGATGTGACGGCATTGCGCGACAACACGCTTGACCCGGATGGGGACGGTATCGCGCTCACCGCACCACAGAAACATACTATTTGGGGATTGGAAAGCCGCGCGCAACTCTCCGAACAGACGTGGATTGAAGGGCAATTTGCCTACAGCGCAGTCGATAAGAATACCTATTCCAACGTCGACAGGAAAGAAGTCAGTCAGGCATGGGAGCTGGTTGGGTATTCAGATTGGGATTTTCCAGTACAGGGTGGCAAAATCCGGCCTCGGCTAGTAGCAACTCTAGATGTCCGTGCCCTAGATGCTAAGTTTGTTCCCATTGGAGCTTCAGGCAATACGCGTACGCGCGCCGGTTATGAAAGACAATATGCTAAAGAAGGATTTGATGACACCTTCTTATTACAGAACGCAACGGGAGAATATGGTAATACCTTCGGACGTTCAAGTACAAGCGTGCACGATGAATTTATCACGAATTTTGATTTGCGAGGGATACCTACCTCTTGGCTAGAAATCGCAGCGGGGGGCGGCAGAACTGAGGAAAAAGCACAACAAAAACTAATCGCATCTAACCAAAACGCACAGGGAGCGCACGCTTTATCCGGGTTTGTTGATGATACAAATAACACAACCATCCGCAATAATTTCAATTGGGAGATTAACTTCAACAGGCGGGCAGGGAGACGGAACGCTCTCACAGCTGTCTCCCCTCAACCGAGAATACCGTCACGATACACACCGCAAAACCCACAAACAGGGCCTTCGCCTACGGGGAAATCTACTAAGCCGATACGCTCAAGCGGCTTACTACGCTTGTTACCTAATGTTCGATGGAATGACTATCGAAGCAATTCACAGATACAGACTGTTGATTCCGGTCAAGATTTTCGAAAATCGCGACAAGAAGGCAATTTCTCCTATCCACTCGGTCCCTTTGAAATTATTGGCACAGTCAATCGTTTAGAATCAAACGATGTGGTACTCCCCTCGCGCAACCGAAAACGTAACCGTTCAATAGGACGCGTCAACTTAATCGATTTTAAATGGGCATCTCTCAATACGAGTTATGAATTTGAACAAGTGTTTGCCAAAGAACCACTACTCGCTGTGGATGGTAAGACATTGGGCATCTCGGATTGGCATCGCGACACCACAGCGCGCACATGGAAGTTCGGCATCTTTTCACAACAAGCAAAGTGGGGAAATCTCTCGACAAATCTGGTTCGTCGGATGCTGAAGGCACATACTGAACTCGGGAGCAACACCACGACGCAATTGGCGGATATCAACATCCACCTGACCCCTTTAAATCGCGCAATTGATGTTGAGGTTACCTATGAACTTGATAAAAAATTGACAACCCAACGGCGGGAAATCTACACCGATACCCATCCGCACACCGGACATAGGCTCCAACCCGGTGAAGGGGCCTACGTGAAACTAGACGAATTGCACTACATAGAAGATTTTGAGGAGGGTACCTACATCAAAATTTATCAAAATATTGGAGATAAACCCACCACCGCAATCGATGCGGAGTTCCGGTGCCGGTTCCAACCACGACAGTTTTTGGCACGGCGCGGCCATCAACAGCGGAATCACTTGAGTGCACCTATGCGCGATACTATCCCCTTATTAAGAAAACGGAATGCGCCTGATGTACCCACAGCCCGCGCCAGCACAGCTACCAGCAAAATATTTTCATTGCACCAGTTTCTCAACGCACTCAGAGGGCAAACCCGCTTTTGGCTTACTGAAGAACAAGAGGCTGAAGATGCGCTCTCTCTATACCTGCTCCGAGAACTACAAGGAAAACAAACACTTTTCGGACGGGTTAATCAGCACCATCGGCTTGAGTTTTCACCCTCGCCGCTCTTCAGTTTTCAATCTAACTTGAGAACCGGCAGAACGCTTAACAGACGCATCAATACCCAGGAACGAAACAGACAACACAGAACATGGGACGTCAGCCTTTCTACAAATCCAACGCAACGCTTGTCCGTTGGGACAACCTGGGAACAACGGCGCGAAACCGAGAAGTATAGCCAACTCCACTTGCAATTAGAGAGTCCGGCGAATGGGGCGTACTCAAGTCCTACTCCTATCTCCGAACTCAGGCAATTTGAGCAGAACACCGAACTTAATCTCCAATACGAGTTGAGCACCGCACTCCGCTGGAGTAGTATCGGTGGATACAACCGAACAATCGATCGAGAGCATCTTGACGAAGAACCTGAAGCAAAAACCCGGTCCTTTTCATTTGAAAATCGACTCACCTATCGCCTCATCGGTAAAGGACGGTTTGATATCAACTATAAACTCGGCTATGGCAAAAGTGAAGGCGGTACCCCATTTGCGCAATACTATTTTTACGAAGGCATCAGCCACGAAGTTCGCATCATAGCCGACTATAAATTGCAAAAATTCACAGCGCTCCTGTTACGAACTAACTACCGTTTGTTATCAACGAAGCAGCGCAAACCGGAGCACCGCTTGGAGATGAACGTCAGCGCGGAACTTTAACGCTCCCCGTCAAATCCCCATGCTTTAGCTTGCGGGATGTAGACGGCGAAGTCCCAGATAGAACATATAGTTGACAATCTAATCATAATGTGGTATAATATACGATACACTATAATAGAAAGGTAAGATATTATGCCTCTCAAAATCGCGAATAAGAAACGTAATTACAAAACAAGCAATAAGACAATCTATCGTTGTCAATATCACGTGATTTGGTGTACCAAGTATCGTCGTAAGGTTTTGGATACACAGATACAAGGGCGCTTGAAACAACTCATACGAGAAAAACAGGACGCGTCTGAATATCAAATCTGCGAGGGTGAAACTCACCCTGAACCTGTCCATTTGCTAATAGAAATACCGCCAATACATGCTATTGATAAAATCGTTGGCAAAATCAAAGGCGATACCGCGGCAAGCATGTTGCTTGCTACCTTTAAAGTTTTGCGAGAAGAATATCCTTGAAAAGTCGTTTGCCGTCTTTATGGACACGTTCAAAGTTTGTCAGTTCCTGTGGTGGCGTAACGCTCCAAGTCATGAACGACTATATTGAAGCGCAAAGTGGACAATGAGAAAAACCAGCAAGTTCAAACTTCAAAGTCAATCGAACATCGTCAAAATCGGCAATATGCTTGACGATATGTGGCAGATACACCAGCAATTCATGCTTTTACAGCGTAGGTATTATCGCATGTTCGGTAAAAACCTGTCCGCATCTCGCATCAACAAACATATTGTGAAACTCAAGCAGCGCACAAAACCACATTGGGCAGACTTGCCGAGTCAAGTTGTGCAAGACGTTGTTCTGCGATATGGCAAATCACAAGACGCATTTTTCAAAAACATAGAAGAACGCAAAGCCGGTAAGCCAAGACGTAAAGTCGGTAAACCGAAAATCAAACCGAGACACAAATACAGCTCTATGACTTTCACACAAGCGGGCTACACACTTGAAAAAAATCGTATCAAAATCAACTGTATAGATACGTGGTTCTCCTTCCACAAACACCGTGAAATCAACGGGACAATCAAGACGATAACACTCAAACGGGACAGGTGCGGTGATTATTGGATATGCTTTTCGTGCGCGAATGTTGACGATTCCGAACCGAAACTCAAGACGGGTAAGAGCGCAGGGTTTGATTACGGAAACAAAACATTTCTTACAAGCGACGAAGGCAACAAGATAGAATCTCCGCAGTTTTTCAAACACTCCCTGAAAACGTTGCGATGCCTGAGCAAAGCACTGAGTCGTAAAGTCAAAGGTTCTAACAACTATTATCGTGCGTGTCGTGCTTTGGCGAGACACCACAGAAAAGTCGCGCGCCAAAGAGAAGATTGGCAGTGGAAACTTGCCACCGAATTTTGCACGGCGTTTGATATACTCTGTTTTGAAACACTGAATCTTGACGGTATGAAACGCCTTTGGGGGCGCAAAGTCTCTGAACACGCCTTTTATCAGTTCATACAGATATTGGAACAGAAGTGTGCAAAGCACGGTAAAAAACTTTTTTCTATCCGTCAGTGGACACCTACAACGAAGCCTTGTTCAGATTGTGGGTATCACAACAAAGAACTAAGACTTTCAGATAGACAGTGGACATGTGCCGAATGTGGTTGCCACCACGATAGAGACGTCAACGCTGCTATCAATATCAAACGGGCAGGCTTGGCTGCCTAAAGTGGAGCGACAATGAGACGGGTTTTCTCTCAGAGAAAAGCGCCGTCGCTACGAAGCACAAGCCCCTACCTTCAGGTAGTGGGTACCTATGACAAAACGAGGGTGCTTAGACGTGTTCGCATCCTTCGAGCGCCCTTACCGGGCACCGGATGAAAACCGGAGCAAGTATGGAAAACTGGAACGCCCTGTTCTTTTTGTTCTTCACTTGACAAAATAAAAATTTTCTATACAATGAGATGTGTGAACAAATACAGGCTTGCAAGGAAAGGAATACCCGATTATGCAAACTACTTACAAAGAAACATATCGTCCACAATTCCATTTCACACCGAAAACGAATTGGCACAACGATCCGAACGGCTTAATTTACTACAAAGGTGAGTTCCATCTCTTCTTTCAACACAATCCGTTCGGCATCAATTGGGGGAACATGACGTGGGGACATGCTGTCAGTCCAGATCTTGTGCATTGGAAGCAACTTCCACATGCCATCCATCCGGATGAACTGGGAACCATTTTTTCCGGCTCCGGTGTCGTCGATTGGAAAAATACCGCTGGACTCCAAACCGGTGATGAGGCAGTCCTTGTCAATATCTACACTTCTGCTGGAAGCCATGCTGATGAACCGGTTCCCTTTACGCAAAGCATCGCTTATAGCAATAACCGGGGTAGAAGCTGGACGAAATACGAAGACAATCCTGTCATTGAACAGATCGTTGGAAGCAATCGTGACCCAAAAGTGATCTGGCATGAGGCAACGCAAAAGTGGGTGATGGCACTTTATCTTGACGCAAATGATTTTGCCTTATTTGGCTCACCAAACCTCAAAGAATGGACACGGCTTTCCGATGTAAAAATCCCTGATACAGAATGCCCTGACATTTTTGAACTCCCCATTGATGGAGATGCGGAAAACACCAGATGGGTTTTCTGGGGTGCCTCTGGCAAATATTACATCGGGAATTTTGACGGGACAACCTTTACACCAGAATGCGACGTTCTCCGCGCTGACTACGGCGCGAACTTTTACGCCGCACAAACCTGGAGCGATGTGCCTGCATCCGATGGGAGACGCATCCAAATCGCATGGATGAGTGGAAGCAATCCACCAGATATGCCCTTCAATCAACAGATGAGTTTCCCTTGCGAATTGACACTTCGGACAACATCAACTGGCATCCGACTACATAGGGAACCTGTTGCCGAAATCGAAAACATTCATGCTTATCTGCATGCGTGGAGTCATCTTGCGCTGAACCCGGGCGAAAACCCACTTGCCGGCTTGACAGGTGAACTTTTTGATATCCGGGCTGAAATTGCCTTAAATGATGCAACAGCCTTCGGTTTCAAGATTCGTGGACAAGACATCCGCTATGATGTTGCCCGTCGGGAGTTAACCTTTCTTGAACGAAGCGGGCCGCTTGCTCCACAAGATGGAAAAATTCAATTGCAAATCCTTGTGGATGCCATCTCCATAGAGACATTCGGTAACAGAGGTGAGCTCTCAATGACTTCCTACTTCCTACCGGACTTAGATAACGCAGACCTAGGAATCTATGCCGAAGGAGGTACAGCAATGTTGGTATCGCTGAAGGTGCATGAATTGAAGTCAGCGTGGATATAAGCAATTACCGGGTGCTCCTCAGATGGGAATTTTGCTAAGAATAGAGTGTCGCCGTTAAATGTCGCCGTCCCCCTTGATTCCGGAATTCACACAGATAAATACCCTGCCATACCCCTAAATTCAGCCGATGGTTGATAATCGGGACGGATACGGCAAAGCCGACAAGCGATGCTTTGATATGTGCAGGCATATCGTCATCACCCTCTAACGTGTGCTGATAGAAAGGTTCTCGCTCTTTCACGAGCCGGTCGAAACTGAGCGCAAAATCCGCCCGGACCGTCGCATCTGCATTTTCATTGATAGTTAACCCTGCCGAGGTATGCTTAATAAACAGATGTAGGATACCCGTCTCAGGCAGTTCGCCAAGGGATTTTAAAATTTTGTCTGTAATCAGATGAAACCCGCGGGGGTGTTCAGGTAAAGTTATCTCAATGTGATGAATCATAGCGTATTGGAACCAAATTCTGTATTTTGCTAAATCGTAATACCGGGGCTATTTCGTCGGGGCCCCGGCAATTCACGAAAATGTCGAAAACCAAATGACTCTAGTCAATTTTTTATTTTAGTTGATAAATTGTGATGAATCTGCTATCCTATCAGTCCTATCAGTAATCCTGTCTACCCGTTCGGTTAAAAAGAGCATTTTTTATGGATATTATCTGCGCTTCTATCTGCTACCGCGGCTATGCGGCCGATGAAGTCGCCGCCACCTTAAAATACGCGCCTCCAATTGGCTACCGGTTCATGGAAATTCACGGCCCATTGATATGGACGGTTGATGCTGTCCACACGTTTGACATGCCCCGCATGAAGTCAAAAATCGATGCGTCAGGCATGAAATGTGTAGGACTTTATCCACCTGGATGGGGCGGACACAACCGCGCCGATGTTCAAGCCCGTGCAGAAGCGATAGCGAAGTCTGTCGATATTGCGGAAGCATTAAATGCAATGCATCTCACAACAAGCGGTGCACAACGGCGGACGGAACCGGGCGCGTTAGACAGAGTAATTGACTGTGTAAAACAGGTGTTGGCACGGATTCCAGCGGAAAGCCCCATCAAACTAACCCTTGAGCCCCACCACGGCAACGTCCTTGAGCAACCTGAGGATTTCCAACGTGTACTAGACGCTATTCCCGATGAACGAGTCGGAATCTGTATTGATACCGGGCATTTCCATACATCTGGTGTAGATACCCTTGCCGCTATTCGCCAGTTCGCTTCACGCATCTATGCAGTGCATCTCAAGGACCATCTCGGTCCAATATCTGTCGGCATTGGACGCGGAGAACTCCAGCTCCAGGGCATTATCGGCATGTTGAAAGAGATAGGTTACCCAGGTAATCTAACATTAGAGTTAGAAGTGGAGGAACCGGAAAACCTCCCTCGTTATACTGAGGAGGCTTATTTCTATCTCAGCGGGATGTTGGGTTTGCGACTCTAAAGTGGACAGGGACTTCAATATGCCCCGCTGCACTTACGAAATCTTCCTACTCATTCTAGCCCTGAATAAAATTTCAACACCGAACCGAAATTGGGCGGCATCTCATTGAGCTGCGTTTATTCCACCGATAAAACATCTCTTCATAACTTTCCCGAACTGCTTCGGGTTGCGCGTGAGGTGCCCCCTCTCTTAGAACCAGATAGCCTTCTTCTAGAAACTGGGTCCGATTTACCTCTCTTAGAACCAGATAGCCTTCTTCTAGAAACTGGGTCCGATTTACCTACATGATTTCCTTCCGGAGCGGCGATTACAAAAGAGCATTACCATTTTTGAGTTGGCGGCGGGCAGTCTTAGCCACGCCCGATATAGAGCTGCCCGACGGGAAGCACTGTCGCTTCCAACATATTAATATTAGGCGGTAAGGTTGCCATGAGCACAGCGGCTTTCGCGAGTTCGTCGACTTCCATCATCGCCTCAATGGGTGCCTGCGGGCGGTTCTGGATGCGTTCGACATAAGTATTACCGGGTTGCAAGCAACTCGCTGTTATCCCGTGGGCTCTCCCCTCCAATGCTGTCACCTGCGTCAATCCCCAGATTCCGAATTTGCTTGCGCTATAAGGGGCCGTGCGCGGGCGAACGCGATGCGCAGAAATACTTCCAACGTTGATGATACGCCCCCCTTTGCCTTGTTCTTTCATAATTCGCATCGCCTCCTGCGTACAAAGGAATGGTGCGCGGAGATTCACCCCAATAACCCAGTCCCACGCCTCAGTTGAAAGCTCGTCTATCGCTCCCCCATCAAATGCCCCGGCATTGTTTACCAGGATGTCTAGATGTCCGTACTCATCCATCGCCCTTTGAAAAAGCGCTATAATCTGTTCTTCATCTGTTACATCCGTAGGCACAGCCAAAACCGCAGCGCCATCTGCGCGGAGTTCCGTGGCAGTCTGCTCTAAGAGTTCGGCATTTCTCGCAGCAATAGTGAGACTTGCCCCCTCAGCAGCCAAGCCTTTCGCAATTCCTTTCCCAATACCGCGATTACCGCCTGTTACAATAGCAACTTTTCCATCTAATTGCCTCATGCTCACTTCTCCTTTTTCGACGTTCTGAAAGATTTTTGTATTTCTGAAAAACTACGATAAATCTGATAAAAAACACTCGGTTTTAACCGCTTGTACACTGTCACCGGCCAGTCTCATCGCTGCCAAATGCGCTTTCAAAAACGCCACATCTGTGGGCGTATCGACATCGTACCACGGTGGCAAAACCCCTAGTGTTGCCCCGGTTAAACCTGCACGTACCACGGTTTGTTCGAAAACGGCGCCAGTGCCCCACGCAATCTTTTCAAACACAAATGGGACCGTCGCTCCAATATTCGACGCGGAAAATCCGATGAGATAATAACCACCATCCAGGCTTGGGCCGATGATGATATCCCGAGACACAAGCATTAAGATACCTTGGCGGAGATACGAAAGTGGCAACGTAGGGCTATCTGAACCGATAATTAAAATTCTTTCGTAGCCCGTTTCCGATGCCCAACGCGTTGCTGAAATGAGCCGGTTTCCAAGCTCCATCCCTACTTGCGGAATAAAGATAGCGTCACCCGCAATTAATGCGCGGAACGCCGCTCGAGTTTCCGGCGGCGTATACGCGATAACACGAGTGACACCGCTGAGATGAGTAACCGCCTGGCACGAATCTACCAGGAATGCACTGTATAATGCCGCCGCTTGTTCGGGCGATAGATGTGGAATCAATCGCGTTTTAACCTGATTCGCGCTCGGATACTTTGCGAAAATAATCACGCACGTTTTCATGTTGTTATAGTTACTGCCATTTCCTGAATTCTGGATAGCACTCTCGCAATCCATTTTTCCAATCCCTTCAATGCCACCCCCATTTGGAAAGTCAGTGTCTTTGAGGACATTCATAGAAAATCATAACACAAAATGCTGCAAAATTCAAAGTTTCCTACCGTCCTTTACCGTAATCTTATGGCATTCCGTCCATTCCGTCCGTATCGCCTTCGGTAAGACTAAGAATATAGCAGGCAGAAGGTTGATGGGCAAAGCGTAAGATGAATCACCCTACGACGATGGGCAATATCGCGATGCGGAAATCGCCCCGACAACCGGAAAGCTCGCTTTCAGAAAAGCGTAATCGCTCTCATGAACACTACGGTTAAACCGTGTTTTATCTCCACATTTGGTATCGTGTCGGAACTAAAGCGAATGGTGCCGGAATTCGCCGATTTGTTAAGCGCGTCTAGGAAAATTCTTAATTTTGTCTCATTTTCGTAACAATTGCATGCTATAATTAAGCTAAAATTCAGACGATTGCGGAGGAAGTAAACAGGTGAAAGAAAGTGGTTTGCTAGCACCACGTAGGGATTTGCAGATTTTAGGCATTATTGTCCTACTATTCGCGAGCTGCATCGGTTTTAACGGGTGCCCCGGCAGCGGGCAAGTGGGAAATTCTGCCAAAAAAGGCAAGCAATTCATTATTAAAAATAAAGGTTCTGATACGATGGTTATTCTGGCACAAGCTTGGGCAGAGGCGTATACTGGTTTCAGCACGACAGCTTCTGTTGAGGTATCCGGTGGCGGCTCGGGAACTGGAATTGCGGATTTAATTAACGGCACCGTAGATATTGCCAACTGCAGCCGTCAAATAAGAACTAAGGAATTTGAGCAAGCAAAAAAAAATACCGGCAAAGTTCCGCAAGAATTTATCGTTGGATATGATGCGCTTGCTGTCTACGTGAATCAGCATAACCCCTTAGAACAGATTACCATTCCCCAACTTGCTGAAATTTATGGCGAGAACGGGCGCATTACCAAATGGGGCCAACTCGACATCGCGCATGCAAGCTGCCCTAGTGATAAAATTATCCGCATCAGTCGACAATCCAATTCAGGAACGTACTTCTATTTTCGGGAAGCCATCCTCGGAAAAATGGAGGATTTCGCACTCGGTTCTCTCGATTTACACGGTTCTAAAGATGTCGTAGAGGTTGTAGAGCGAACCCCTTGTGCTATCGGCTACAGTGGGATGGGCTATGCTACGGAACATGTTAAGATGCTAACAGTTGCAGTTAAACCTGATGCGCCGTATTATGCGCCGAACCTCCAAAACGTGCTTGATAAAACCTACCCCATTGCCCGCCCACTGTATATGTACTCCCTCGGTGAACCTGTAGGAGCGGTAAAAACCTATCTGGATTGGATTTTCTCGGCGGAAGGCCAAAAGATTGTTGAAAAACGCGGTTTTGTACCGCTAGAAGTTGAAAAACGCGGTTTTGTACCGCTAGAAGGGGCGGATAACCAATAAAGCCAGTTTTTTGTAACGCTCCGCACGAGAAGCACCTGATGCCGCTACAATCGATTTGTGTATAACAGTCATGTAAAAAATGAACATTCTAAAAAAAATAAGAGGCCCGAATCTGCCTTTTTCAGAAACCGTAATTGAGCTGTTTATACGGTTATGCGGGATTAGTTCAATTCTCTTCGTTTTTGGAATCTTTTTATTTGTGTTTCACGAAGGGGCAGGCTTCCTTTTCGGCGGCTTGAAGCTCGGCGAGTTTCTCACGAGCCCAGAGTGGTATCCCACCTCGCTGAATAACAAAAGGTATGGTACATTCGCGTTAATCCTCGGTACTGTTAGCGTGACGACGCTAGCCATGCTTATTGCGGTGCCATTTGGGCTAGGCGCGGCGATTTTTGTGTCCGAGTTCTGCAGCCCGAAATTGAAAGAGGCATTCAAAATTATCATTGAGTTGCTCGCCGCTATCCCTTCCGTCGTCTGGGGTTTCATCGGGTTAACGCTGATGAATGAACTTATTATTGCGGTGTTTAATGCGCCAATCGGTTTAACGATGCTAAATGGCAGCATCATGCTCGCGTTGATGGGTGTCCCCATCATTGTCTCCATTGCTGAAGATGCCTTAAAAGCAGTGCCGGATTCCTACCGGGAAGCCGCTGAGGCACTCGGGGCTACACGGTGGCAGGTGATTTACCGCGTTCTACTACCGGCAGCGAAAAATGGACTGTTGGTAGCTGTTTTACTAGGAGCGGCGCGCTCCATCGGTGAAACGATGGCGGTTCTCATGGCAACAGGGCACTCGGTTAACATTCCAGATGGCCCCTTGGCTTGGATTCGCACGCTCACAGCGACGATTGCTGCTGAACTGGGAGAAGTTGTAAGAGGCAGTCAACACTATCAGGTCCTCTTTCTTATCGGTGTCTTGCTCTTTACGATTACGTTTGCCGTCAACCTGATAGCAGAACTCGTCATTAAAGGGATACGTAACAGTTGAGAAACTTGAAAGTGATAATATGAGCAACAATTCGGAAGCGCGTTTCCAAGCAATGTTTGCTGAAACCAAGATTGGAAGACGGAACAGATGGACAGAAAACGGCGTGAGGATTTTCTTTTTCATCATGACTTCCCTTATGATTCTGCCGTTGCTCCTCATTATCGGGTATCTTTTGTATAAGGCATTGCCGGTACTCTCTTGGGAATTTCTATTGACGAATCCGAAGAATAATATGCGCGAAGGTGGACTCTGGGCACCCTTTCTCGGGACAATCTATTTAGTCTTAGTCTCCTTAATCGTATCGGCACCTATCGGCGTATTTGCAGCGGTGTATCTCAATGAATACGCCCGTGAAAATTGGCTTACGCGGATTGTGAATCTCGCAGTCGTCAATTTGGCAGGTGTACCGAGTATTGTGCATGCCCTGTTCGGCGTAGGGGCCTTTGTACTTTTTGCCGGATTAGGGGAATCTATTTTAGCCGCCTCGCTTACACTCGCAATTATGACACTGCCTGTTATCATAGCAAGCACAACGGAGGCACTCAAGGCTGTCCCGATGGAATTTCGCGAAGCATGTTGGAACATGGGGGCTACGCGTTGGCAAACGACTCGTCGGATTGTGTTACCGAACTCAATCAGTGGAATTTTAACCGGCGTGATTTTGCAAGTTTCGCGCGCCGCCGGTGAAACCGCACCGATTATGTTTACAGGTGCGGTTTTCTATAAAGCTATTGCAGAAGGAGACATTTTCGCTTACAATATAACCGAGCAGTGTATGGCGTTGTCGCTCCATCTTTTTACGATTTCAACACAAGTTCCAGACGTAGCCGAGGGCATCCCATATGGCACCGCGATTGTACTCGTCGGAAGTGCTCTGCTCGTTAACGCTGCCGCAATTATCTTGAGAGTCTATCTACGCACCCGAAAGAAATGGTGATGGCACCTGGGACTGGCAGTTTAGGACGGAATAATTGTATCGCGACGTCTTTTTAAATTAGGATGCAGAGTGAAGGTTTCAGCGGGGTTGTATGCGATAACTTCTGTTCAACGGACGAGAAATGGAAAATCAGGAAAAATTAAGAAATTTAGTGGAAGGGCGAGTTTTTACAGCCTTCGTCCAACTTATGATTCTTGCCTCTGCTATTGTCTTCGCATTAGAATCCGGCAGACCGGAAGATGATACATACGTTAAGTATTTCTTGATAATTGACTACGTTTTTTGTGGACTGTTCGCCGTGGAGTATATCTGCCGAATTTACGCCGCACCAAAAAGATGGGGGTTCGTTTTTAGTTTCTTCGGAATTATTGATTTACTAGCCATTTTACCCATAGTGCTTCATTTTACGGGGTTCCGAGTCCTGCGTATCTTTAGATTTCTGCGGATTTTTCGAGTTTTTAAGGCAACCCGGTTTATTTTAGCTGTCGATAGGCTAACGGCTGCCTTAAACGAAGTCAAAAGGGAACTCTTTGCTCTACTCCTGCTCTCGTTAATGTTAGTCTACCTCGTCGCATGCGGTATCCATTACTTTGAAAGAGAAAATCAACCTGAAGCCTTCGGTACAATTTTTGAATCCATGTGGTGGGCTATCGTGACATTAACCACGGTAGGATACGGTGATGTTTATCCAACGACGGCTGGCGGAAGAATTTTCACATCCCTCGTAACACTAATCGGTATTGGACTTATCTCGATTCCTTCCGCATTGATTGCCTCCGTTTTGACAGATGCACGTGCAGAACGTCGAAAATCAGAAGAGACTGACAAAACGGATAACGCAGCATAAAAAATAGGGTTCGAGAACGATACAAAATGCAGAAAAATAAAATTGAAGTATCCGAACTTAGCGTGCGCTACGGAACCAAACAGGCACTCAGTCGAATTTCCTTTGATGTCCAGGAAAACGAAATCCTCGGAATCATTGGACCGGCGCAATCTGGGAAAACAACCTTGTTGAAGGTAATTAACAGGACGGTTGAATTCACGCCAGGAACGAGTGTCGAAGGTACTGTAAAACTTGACGGCGAAAACATTAACACCATTCCGGATGTTTACGCCTTGCGCCGACGCATCGGCATGGTGTTGCCTCTGCCTGTCGGATTACCTTTGTCCATTTATGACAACGTCGCTTTTGCCCCCCGGACGGCAGGACTTCGCAAAAAATCGGAATTGGACGACATCGTTGAGCATTGCCTCCGACAAGCCGCTTTGTGGGACGAAGTAAAAGAACGATTGGATACCCTTGGTACCAAACTGTCCGGAGGACAGCAACAGAGGTTAACGATTGCAAGAGCACTCTCACATCAGCCAGAGATTCTCTGCCTTGATGAATTTTCTATCGCTGTCGATCCGGTTACAACGATGCGAATCGAAGAGGTACTGAAAGCACTAAGCACCAACATGACGATACTTTTGGTAACGAATCTAGTCCAACAAGCAAAACGACTCGCGAACCGAACCGCTTTTTTCCTAAATGGCGCCCTGATTGAAATTGATAAAACGGAGGTGATTTTTTCTGAAAACCCGGCGAATCCGTCTACCTATGACTATATTAGCGGAAATTTCGGATAAAGGATAAGCTACAAAGAAGCGCACTCACACGATTTATCGTAGAATTTACAATACATTGTGACAGCTGCGGTAGAACCCTCGCCTCCCCGCTAATTTGTAGCGTTGATTCAGGCAGTCTGTGTTTCCGAGTTGGTTCACCGGAATGTCTACTTATTTTTATAATTCACGACAAATTGCGCCTCGCTCTTGGATACAGAACATGGAAACTCAAAACCATTGCATAGAAACAGAAAATCTCAGCCTCTGGTATGGTGATTTTCAGGCACTCATCGATGTCACTGTCAAAATAATGGAGGGCCAAATCACCTCGCTTATTGGCCCTTCTGGCTGTGGAAAAACAACACTGCTTCGCTGTTTTAATCGAGTGAATGAAAGATACGGTGATGTCACCATAACTGGGAAAATAAAAGTATTAGGGAAGAATATCTACGATGCGGATGTTGCCTTGCCAGAGTTGAGAAAGACTGTGGGCATGGTATTCCAGCGCCCAAATCCGTTACCAATTTCGGTTTATGAAAACATCCTATTTGGGTTACGTATCCATTCCCCATTTCGGAGCTTTACGCGGAGCGAAGCAGATGCGATTGTCGAAGACTCCCTCACCTCAGTTTTTCTTTGGGGTGATTTGAAGGATAAGTTAAAGGTGCGCGCCACCTCACTTCAACTTGAGCAACAGCAGAAACTTTGCATCGCGAGACTCTTACCGCTTAAACCGAAGATTATCCTCATGGATGAGCCATGCTCGGCGCTGGATGCGAAAGGCACACAGGCTGTTGAAGAATTGATGGCGGCACTCGCCGGGGCATACACCTTCTTAATCGTGACGCATAACATGGCGCAAGCTCGGCGGGTTAGCAATGAGTGCATCTTCATGTTCTTAGGAGAATTGATTGAGCATAGAGAAACACAGGCACTGTTTCACGCACCACAAAATTCCAAAACTGCCGATTATGTGCAAATGCGCTACGGCTAGGAATACTGGAGAAGGACAATGGATGCATCATCCCCTTTTTCACCGCTGCTAGAAAATCTCTATTTCATCTTCCCCATCGTTCTGATTTCTCTGTTCATCGGTAGCTTAGGCGGCATTTACATCGAAGAGTGGCTTCCAAAAACGAATTGGATACATTATGGGATTAAAGCGATTGCCTCTATATTAGCTGATTTCCCCTCAATTTTATACGGGTTTTTGGGACTTGAAGTTTTGGTTTTTAGAGGGGGTGAATGGCGTTTCGTAGTACGGGCACTCACTTTCGTTTTAATCGTCATGCCTATTACGTTTCAATCAACACAACAAGCGATTCAGAGAATTGACACGCCACTGCGAGAAGCGGCATATGCCCTCGGCTCCAATAGGTGGCAAATGTTAGTGACTCAAATTTTCCCGCTCGCTTGGTGCGGTATCTCAGCTGGGATATGTCGTGCAATTTCACGAACGCTGGCTATCGTAGGGATGCTAATTGGTATCCAAACTATTATAACGACGACAGTTCCAATGAGAGTTTTCCATAGTGCTACAGGCGAAATTGGGGCTGTTTTAGGGGGTGCGATGGCTTTTAGCTGCGTCGCTACCCTGCTTGAGCGCTATTCGCAAAAACGTTTCACCTAAAACGCACCGTCTGGAAGGCTACTATGGCACGATTAGAAGAAAATGATGCTGTGTTAAAAATACGTAATTTAAACGTTTGGTACGGTAACACGCAGATTCTTTGCAACTCATCTTTCGACGTGAAAAAGCATCAGGTGACAGCACTCATTGGGCCCTCTAATTCGGGCAAAAGCACTCTGGTGCGATGCATCAACCGGTTAAATGACTTCTCTCCAAATTTTAGGCTCACGGGTAAAATTCTCTTTAAGGGGCAAGAGCTTTACGCCTCAGGCTTAAAACCGACGGAAATTCGGCGGCAAATCGGGATGGTATTCGGTAAACCCGTACCGTTTCATAAATCTATTTATCAAAACGTCGCGTACGGGCCGTGCATTTCTGGCATAACCGCGTCAGCGCGACTTGATGCGATTGTCGAAAAAAGCCTCAGAACCGTCGCCTTGTGGGATGAAGTTGCCCCTATCTTGGATAGAACCCCAGAACGACTTTCTATTGGACAACAGCAGCGGCTCTGCATCGCCCGTGCCCTCGCCGGGAACCCTGAGGTGTTGATTTTTGATGAACCGTGCTGCGAACTTGATCCGATGGAAACCCCTAAAGTCGAGACGCTTGTGCGGGAACTCAAGCAACGCTGTACGGTTATCTTTGTAACAAAAAAAAGGCGACAAGCTGCACGCGTATCGGATTTCGCGGGGTTTCTCTATGCCGGGGAATTAATTGAATTTGATGCAACCGAGAAGATTTTTACCAATCCGCAAGATGTCAGAACAGAACAGTACGTCACCGGCAAACTCGGATAATCAGGGGGAAACTAACCCCGCACAATTGATAGGCAACGCGGAGATAATACGCAGATTCGCGGACATCATACAAAAATGCTAGAAACTGAAATTAAAGTGCTCCAGCATCAACTCCTAGAAATGACGGGAATTACCGAGCGTATGCTACAACAGGCGCTGCAATCGGTTTTAACGCGTGATGAGGTCCTCGCGGAAGCGGTTATCGCAACAGATGATACCGTCGACATCTTTGAGAACCAGATTGAATCCACATGCATTCAGCTTATCGCGCTCCATCAACCGGTTGCCTTTGAACTACGGTTTCTGACATCGGCGATGAAAATTTGTCGAAACATTGAAAGAATTGGGGACAAAAGCGTCTCTATCGCAAAACGGAGCTTAGAATTGTTGCAATATCCACCTTTTAAGCCGTTCGCGGATTTACCTTATGTTTCACAACTCATCATGCAACTCGTCAAAGACGCTGTAGATGCATTCGTCAACCGGAACGCCGAACTTGCCCGAAGAATTCGTCAGCGTGACTGCAAGATTGATGCGATTTATGAACGGGTACTCGAGGAAATTTTGGAGATTTTAAGCGGACATCCAAAACTTATTTCTTCTGGCATTAGCATTTTGCTACTCTTCCGGCATTTGGAACGCATCGGGGATTTAGCAGCGAACATCGGAGAAGACGTATATTACCTCGTCAAAGGCGACGTTATCCGCCACCAAAACTCACCGTAGAGGTGCCTTCAATTGAAAAAAGCGTAGTCACAGTTTCCTACAGTTAGAGCCTACTCTAACGGAACCATCGCGGCACAGGTACTCGCGTGAAACCGTCTACTTTTGTTGGAGATATCTATCACTCGCGGTGGTAAAGGGAAAATGGCACCGTATTTCTCTTAAGACTCCTTAAACCGATACCCAACGCCATGCACCGTCTCAATATGTTTACCAAAGGCTCCAAGCTTGCGCCGAAGACGGCTGACGTGCGTATCCACAGTCCTGTCCATCCCATAGTATTCTTGAGCCCAAATAATATCCATGAGAATATCGCGCGTAAAGACGCGCCCCGGTGAACGGGCAAACATCGTAAGGAGTTTAAATTCCGTAGCTGTCAGGGCTATCGTTTCGGTTCCTACTATTACTTTATGTTTGTTAAGTTCAATAGTCAGTCCAGGTGTTCGGATTTGGTTCTGCCGTTCGACTTTTTGGCCGGCTTCGAGACGGCGGAGGACGGCAGACACACGTAGAACGACTTCCCTGGGGCTAAACGGTTTAGGGATATAATCGTCTGCTCCAAGCTCCAACCCTTTAACCCTGTCGCCTTCTTCAATTTTCGCGGTTAGCATCACGATAGGAATGTGTTTGGTACGCCGGTCGTTTTTCAACAAGCGGCAAACAATCAGGCCATCTACTTCAGGGAGCATCAGGTCTAACAAGATGAGGTCAGGTGGCGCATCAACCGCGCGTTGTAGCGCATCCGCACCATTTCTCACAGAATCTGTTTTGAAGCCCGCATCCCGCAAGTTGTAACGTAACAACTCTACAATATCGCGCTCATCTTCAACGATTAAAATTTTTGCTTCCATCTAAAATTCCATGCAATTTTTAGTCGTGAAACCTGTTTGTTGTCTTGCATATATTTTAACAGATAAGTGGGAAGGATGTCAATTCTTTATTGTCTAGATTCAGCGTCATTCAGTTTTCAACATTTCCCTACATTGGCGAAGGAGGGCGCACCTACAAGGACTCTTCCGTTCTCAATCCGTTCTTAACGGAGGACTAAATGCGCTCGACTACGGAATTAAAATTCTTGCATTTCGTATAGTCTTATGCTAAACTAATTGAAATCTCATAAATTCTGTATGAAAGAGAGGAACTCGCAATGTTTGTTTGTGTAGCATGTGGTTATTTGTGGAAAGAAGCGCAAAGTCCCCCCGATGAATGTCCGGCTTGCACAGCGCCGAAGGAAAAATATATTCCGTACGATGATAGGGCGGAAAGATGGGTTAAACGCGCCGTGGCACAACATGTGATGTACCCTGATGAGGAAGGCGCCGACCTTCGCGCTGAGAATTCTGCGCTCTCTTCACATATTCGCTTCGCCCTAGCCGGTTTAATGGAGGAATTCAAGAAACCCTGAAGCGTGGGCGGCTTTTGTGTCGCCCCTAAATTAGGAAAGGAGATGGTACTTGTTCTGCCCTTGAGTCTAGGTAAGATGAAATTTATAAGCATCGAGGGACGTGTAAAAATACAGCGTACCGCGAAATATAAAATGAAAAAAATAAATCAATGGTTGATTCTCTTCATGTGGATTATTTCCCACGGCGGGGCCTCGGCGCAAAATTTGGCAGAGCGTGTCGTAGAGCATACCTACCCGAATGGCTTAAAATTATTGATGATAGAACGACATACATCCCCTACAATCGCACCTTATATTCTGTTTAAGGCAGGTTCCGTGGATGAATCCGACGATGCGCGTGGGATTGCCCACATGTTAGAACACATGTTGTTCAAAGGCACGAAAACAATCGGGACTAAAGACTATGAAAAAGAAAAGGTAGTTCTTAGCGAAATCGATAGGATAGGCAACGCGTTGGATATGGAACGTTCAAAAGGAAACAGCGCCGATGCTGCCAAAATTGAGAAATTAGAAGCCGAACTCAAAGTGCAGCAGGCAGCCGCAAAAGAGTGGATTGTCACCGGGGAATACACCGAAATTTACACACAACACGGGAGCACCGGGTTCAACGCAGGTACCTCAGTTGACTATACCATTTATACAGTGGAACTCCCGTCTAATAAGTTAGAACTCTGGGCGATGCTTGAGTCTGACAGGATTAAAAACGCCATCTTACGCGAATTTTATGTTGAACGCGAGGCTGTCAAGGAAGAACGCCGAATGCGAGTCGACACGCGGCCAGGTGGTAAACTTTATGAGCAGTTTATCGCCGCCGCCTTTACTGCACATCCGTATGGAATGCCCATTATTGGATGGCCGTCGGATATTGCAATGCTCAATAGACGGAAAGCGGAAGCGTTTTTTCGCATACATTACGCCCCCAATAATTCCGTTATGGTGATTGTCGGAGATATTAACGTTGAAAAAACCGTCAAATTGATTGAGAAATATTTTGGCGATATCCCCAAACAACGGCTGCCCGATGAAGTCACTGTCACGGAACCGCCACAAGAAGGGGAACGCCGAGTTGAGGTGGAATTTGACGCGGAGCCGCAACTCATGATTGGGTATCATAAACCGACTCTCCCACATTTTGACGATTATGTGTTGGACATGATTAGTTCTATCCTTTCTGACGGACGCACCTCGCGCTTCTATAAAAATATCGTTGAAAAAGGGATTGCCGTTTCGGCGAATAGTGTCAACGGATATCCAGGAGGACGTTACAATAATCTGTTTGTGCTAAATGCAAGTCCCCGCTCCCCACATACAACCACTGACGTTGAAGATGCCATCTACGCCGAACTGGAAAAACTTAAAACCGTACCGGTTGAACAGAAGGAATTTAAGCGCATTCTGAAACAAGTCGATGCCGGATTCATACGCGGACTTAGTTCAAACGCCGGAATGGCACAGCAACTAGCGGTTTATGAAGGTATCGCTGGTGACTGGCGCTACATCCTTAATTGGCGAGAAATGATGTATAAAATCACACCGGAAGATGTCATGAAAGTCGCACAAACCTATTTTACAAAAAGCAATCGCACCGTCGGAACACTCGTTAAGAAACAGGCGGTGACTACTTCTGAAAATGAGGAGGACCAGGAATGAAGAAACCTACAAATCTGCTATTTTTTCAGGAAATTGACCTGGTTAAGAGACTTGTTATCGCTACACTCGTTGCTTTGCTTGCCATCTCCTCTAGCCACGCTATCGCCGCTAAACCACACGAGGAACTGCGCTTTGAGCCGATTCAGTTTAAACCGCCCGTGCCTGAGAAGCATGAGCTTTCAAACGGGATAACGATTTACCTGATTGAAGAACACGAATTACCGCTTTTTAATATCAACGGCTTAATTAAAACCGGCAGCATTTACGATGCGCCGGATAAGGTAGGATTAGCATCCATTTTTGCAAGTGTGATGAGAACTGGCGGCACCCTTTCTCGTGAGCCTGATGCCTTGAATGAAGAGCTCGAATCAATGGCGGCATCCGTTGAAATTAGTATGTCGCGAGAATACGGCGGAATCAATCTTTCAACGCTCGCAGAGGATATTGAAAAAGGGTTAGAAATCTTCGCCGATGTACTTATGAATCCTGCATTTCGAGAGGATAAACTAGCGCTCCAAAAACAGCAAACGATTGAGGGAATTCGACGCAGAAACGACAATCCGATCCAATTAGCGTGGCGCAACTTCTCGGCACTGCTCTACGGGACAGAACATCCTTTCGGCTGGTACGCTGAGATTGAAGGGATTGAAAGCATCACCAGCGACGCGCTGAGAGCATTCCACAAAACATATTATCATCCGAATAATCTCATGCTCTCGATTACCGGAGATTTTGATACCGAGACGTTGATTGCGCAACTCGAAAAAGTGTTTGAGGGATGGAAACCCGCAGACATTGATTTTCCGCAGGTGCCTACAGTCAAAGCCACCCCGAAACCGTCTGTGAACCATATTTTCAAAGACTTGAACCAGACAACAATGTTAATTGGGCATTTTGGCATTAAACGGACGCCCGATTTTCCTGACTACTTCGCCCTTCGAGTGATGAATAATATTCTCGGCGAAGGAGGGTTTACCTCGCGGTTAATGACGGAAGTCCGAGAAAAACACGGACTCGCCTATATGGTTGGAAGTCTGATGCAAACGGGTTACTATACGAATCCCGGGGAGTGGTTCGCGTATTCACAGACGCGTGCCGATAAAACCGCCGAAGCGATATCGCTTATCATTGATATCGTTAGCGATTTACGAGAAACCCCGGTGCCAGAAGATGAACTCCAACGCACCAAGGACTCCCTCATCAACTCATTCGTCTTTCAGTTTGAAAGCAGCAGCCAAATCGCTTTTCAGCAGATGATGCTGGCATTTCGCGGGTACACCCCAGACTTTCTTGAGACATTCACAGATAATATTGCCAAGGTGACAGCGGAAGATGTGCGGAATGTCGCTCGCAAATACCTTCATCCCGACGCGTTAACCATCGTCACCGTTGGAAATCAGGCGAACTTCGAACAGCCCTTAAGCAAATTCGGCGACGTCAACGTGATTGAGATAGCTAAACCGGAACCACCACTACCCGCCGAACCAATGCCAGAGGCCAGCGACGCTGATATAGCAAAAGCTAAAGACATTCTTGCCGCAGCTGTTAAGGCACACGGCGGCATTGGAAAATTGCAGAACGTTAAGAATATCGTGTTGAAGGGACGCTCGACAGCCAATTCCCCCACTGGGACTATGAACGTAGAAGGGACTTCCTATTACCTCTATCCTGATAAATTCCGCCAAGAAGTTAGCACGCCCCAAGGCGAGATGAACATAGTCTCTCATGGAACCGCTGCCTTCGTAATAATGCCAGAGGGGACACAGCAGCTCCCCCCTGAAACGGTGAACGTGTTCAAGGATGCAATTTTCAGGGAGCCGATTTGGCTACTCACAAATCTCACCCAAAACGATATTCCGATTCAATACGGAGGCACAGAAGAGGTAGCAGGCAAACCTACCTCGATTCTTCTCATCACACAACCCTCTGGGGAGCCGCTTAAACTCTTCATTAGCACAGAAACACACTACATTGTGAAAATGGCCTACCGTGAGGTGGAACACGGCGTTGCGTCAAACCGAGAGGAGATTCTCGACGATGTTCAAGATGTCGATGGACTCAAAATCCCCCATCATATTATCCAAAATGTAGAAGGGAAACTTTTTACCGAAAATTGGATAACTCGTGTTACATTGAACGCGGAACTTGACCCGGCCTTGTTTCAAGAATAAAAAATGACAACACTCAATTTATCCAATTCTTCGGTGTCACCCCCCCCTTGCTTTAGCTGGGGGATGTAGACACCGTCTATAGTTGCGTCAAAAATAACTTAGACTTTCGCCTCATAATATGGTATACTAATTGTATCAAGTTGGCAGACATATCAAGCGTAGTCGCAAGACTACGTGTCTGCCTACCCACTTGATAGGGGGTAAAAACTTGATACTTGATATCCCATGAGAAACACGAAACATAAACTTTTTTTCGATAACTCTCTGAAGCGTCTGCATGACGAGTGTAATATCTGCGGTGTTGTGCGAAACCACTTCATTGCGTTGTGTATGCGATATTACCGTCGCTATGGTAAAGGGCTTTCCTATTCCAAAATGTCTGCTCATTTGACGACACTCAAGAAACTTGAGAAATACAAGCATTGGAATATCCCTTACTCATGGACGTTACAAAATGTTTTGAAACGGTTATCACAATCTTTCAGAGAAATGAAAACACTCGGCAGAGGACATCCGCAATTCAAGTCGTGTCAGAAACACAAAGGTATGACGTTTCGCGGTGAACAGATTAAGTTAGAATGCCTGCTACCTAAACAGAAAAACGAAAGAAATCACCCGACGTATCGTATTCGTCTCAACGGACATTGGTATCGTTTTGCCTTACACAGAACCATAGCAGGCAAAATCAAACAGGTTCAAGTCACAAGAGATGCTCTCGGAGATATGTATCTTACACTCACTGAAGACTATAGCGAAGTCAAACCGGAACCCAAGACAGGTAAAGCTGAAGGGTTCGATATGGGTATCAAAGACTTCCTGACTGGCAGTAATGGTGAACGCTACGGTTCTCCGATGTTCTATACACAGAACGCTGATAAGTTAGCAAAAGCACAAAAAGTGTATTCAGGCAAGGTAAAAGGGTCTAACAATCAAGAACGTTGCCGAAAGCAAGTTGCACGTATCCATAAAAAGACTGCAAATCAGAGAACCGACTACCATTGGAAACTTGCGATAGAACTGTGTCAAAAGTTTGATATTCTGTTCTTTGAAGCCCTTAATCTTGACGGAATGAAACGGCTTTGGGGTAAACAGGTTTCCGATGGTGGCTTTGGTGAGTTCATGGAGAAACTGAAACACCAGAGCAAAAAGCGGGTCCGCTCTGTGCTGAAGATTAGTCGATGGGCTCCGACAAGTAAAAGCTGTTCTGTTTGTCATCATAAAAACGATAATCTCAGGTTAGCAGAACGTGAATGGACGTGTCCAAAGTGTAAGACGCACTTGGATAGAGACCAAAACGCTGCGATGAACATTCTCAAGGAAGGGGTAGCTTCCTTTGGTTTAGGAGCCGTAAGCCCGATTGTTTTGCTTGGCAAAATCGTTGGCTACTCCGTTGAAGCAACCAGTCCGCTTCTGAAATCCACAAATGCTTTCGCATCATTTGCGGAAGCCCCCAGGCTTTAGCTGGGCGTCTATCACGTGTACGCTATTTTCAAGATAGTACCCCAGTAGATATTCCTTGCCGCGAAACCGCGTTCATCCGCCGTGAAATTGAAATGCCGTTGCCAGTTCAGCAGACGGCTTTGGTTCTCGTCGACTTGTGGAACGTGCATTTCATTGAAAGCTGGATAGAACGGGCGAGACGCGTAACAGTTGACTGCGTCCTCCCGGTGATGGATGCAGCGCGGAATGCAGGCATCACAATTGTTCACGCCCCTTCTCCGCCGGTAGCCGAGAAGTACCCACAACTTCAACGGCATGAACCCCCTCACCCCTCCGTACCATCACCGTGGCCCCCATCGGATTTCCGGAGTCGTCGAGGCGATTACGCCGTTTATCGCGGGCCGCGCAGTCAACCGCCCGGAATCGACGTGCATTGGGATAAACTCGCGTCTCAACTGGATATTTCTCCAGAAATTGATATTAAAAAAGATGATTTTGTCATCGCCACCGGAGGGCAATTGCACGATTTGTTAATGGAACGCGGTATTTTACACATCCTCTACGCCGGCTTTGCGACGAACTGGTGTGTCTTGGGAAGGGATTACGGCATACGTTCTATGGCGCGATATGGATATAACGTTGTTCTCCTCCGAGATGCAACCACCGGCGTAGAATTCCCTGATACCTACGATGAATTATTCACAACAGAGATTGCAATTCGTGAGGTGGAGCAACAGTACGGGTTCAGCGCGGCAAACGCCGATTTTTTCAAGGCTGTGAATTTGTACTAAAATTAAGGAGAAATCAACAGTACCAGGCCGCTATGAGATTCAAATTGATGAAGTTGACACCTTTTTCTCTCGCAATTCGCTTGTGATGCCGCTCAATCTGGTTCATTCAGTGTCATCCAGTGTTCTGTTGATAACGCGTTGTATCTCTATCCGTCCGGTGCCGGATTTCACTTGCGTTGTGTGATTCAATATCGCGCCGGGGCGCGGCAAGCAGTATCTTCTCCAGAATTCGTATCATGAATCAAATTAGGGGCAATGGGGACGCCTCCGTGAACGGACAGGCGCCCCCTAGCAAAATGTAAGCTACTCTTCCGTTTTGAGGGTTGCCCACGGTTCAAGTGCTTTGCCTTCGGCATTCAGATAGCCTTTCAACCGTGTTGTCTCAAGCGCCTGCCTCACGCCGCCCGTCGAGACTTCTTCAATCCGGTAGTAATACATCGTGTTCGGTTTGGCAGACGTATCGGTGTACCGGTAAGTCGTGCGTTCACCCGTCGTGCCGGCCCCCGCGATTAACTGCGGATTCACCTGCGTGAAGGCGCCCGTGCGTGTGGAACTGCGCAGGAGATTAAACCCGGCATTGTTGAGTTCGGATGCCGTTGCCCATTCCACCACAATCGCCCCATCGGTGCGGGTTGCCGTGAAACTGGATAAGGAGACGGGCAGCGCCCCCCCGGCACGATACCCGGGTGTTCCCGCGTCGTCTTGCGAGCCGTAGTACGTCGGCTCCTGGGCTTGGTTTAACGTGGATTTGCTCGCCAGTTTCCAGCTGCTCAGCAGCGTGCCATCATTCGCGGACGCACCGCTATCTTCGACTTTGGTGCCGTAACGACGGATGAGTGAACTCCGTTCGTCAGCATCGATATCGATAGGAAGCTCCCAGGCGGCACCTGTACTGTCATAGTTTCCAACCTCATCCACCACTGTTTTGTCTTTCGATGCCAGTGTCAGCCTGAACGCCTTCTGACTCAACAGGGTGAACCGGCGGTTCTCTGCATCCAGTTTTTCCCGGTAATCATTCCACAAGTTAATGACACGGGTTTCGGGGAAATGCCCCGTAGCGCTTCTGCCCCGGGTAGTCACTATCAATAGCGTCTGGTTCGGGGAGATAATCTTGTCGCCGGTAAACTTCAGCGTCACGTTCCGTCGCGATGTCACCGCCTCGTCGCCAGGACTCTGCTCAATCTTGAGCGTCCAGTCGTTCAGTTTCACCGCCTGCGTGTGGGATGCGTTGTAAAGTTCTATCCACTGCGGCAGCTGGCGACTATTGTCAAACATGATTTCACTGATTGACACCGTGCTGGCGATGGGATTCTCTTTGACAACGTCGTTAGCATAGCCCGGCGTGCCACCGTTCGCATCGGTTTTCGCAGCGTCCCTGTCATAACCGACGCCGGTGTACCCGGCTATCGCCAGGGCCTTCTCGGCGAACGCGTTATCCTTCCCGCGGGTATACACATAGCCTGCCTGCAACACCTCTTCGGCGGTACCATCAATGATGTTATCGTGGCCCTTCGCCGTCACCTGCAGTGGCCAAACTTCCGTATTGAATTCCCCATCGATTTTCTCGATGAAGTGCGTGCCGACGACATCGATAAACTTCTCCTGACTGGTGGCGACGACATCGATAAACTTCTCGGATTTATCGAGTTTTGCCTCGGAGCGGAGAATCAGTAGGAATTCCCCATCATCGGGCAGTTTCAGTCCCGATTCCACATGATAGTAGCTCTGCACACCCGTTTTCTCCCTGTCGTCGGCAGCGGCGCTCACATCTTGCCCCCGGGCGAGGATTGTCTCCTCAGGGCTCGTATTGGCTATCAAGAGAAACGCCTTGGCGGGAACCTTGACATCTTTATCGACTTTGAAAAGCTGGGTATCAGCAGGGGAGGCTGTCGTTCCGGTGACAATACTGAAGACTTTGTCCTTCAGATTCTGTTCCGTGTTGGTGACATTCTGTATTTCAATCCAGTCGTTTTTATCGTCGGAACCGTTGCCAATCTCGGTGATTTTGAATGGCGACGCGGGGATAGACGGCTTATCGGCTTGAGTGATACGTTTACTCTTATCTGCCCCGGGCGTACCGATACGATTCCCGGACAGGTTGATGCTCGGGTGTGCCGATGCGGCCCAGTGTCCTGAACGTGTGCCGTCCTTTGCCACCCAGATTCCATCGCTGTCCTTGCTGCCCTCGCGAACCATCGAGATGAGCTGCCTGGCAGGATTATTCGTCTCCACGGTGTTTCCACTCTGCCCTGGCACATCCCAATACCCTAAACCGAGATTGCTTACCCTGTCGATGACTTGATATTCGATTCCGGATATTTCGACAGTCTCCTGCTCCACATATCCGTCGGTGAAGACAAGACGCCAGTTCCTATTAATGGTTATAGCTTTGTTTGCCTGAAGTTCTATCCAGTGGCTATTCTGTGGTTCGGCTAAGGCGTCATCGATGCCCCACATGATTTCACTGATGTGAGCATCGCCATAGGTGCCTGTCGTCGCCACGAGCTCTATGGTGCCGCCGTTGCTAAAGAACTCATCTAAGAGAGGCATGCCAGTAATAACGGTGTGCTTGACTGCATCGGTTAGAATGCCGGCGCCATCGGCATCGCGTACAAACACGTGATACTTGGCTTTATCCAATGTTATGTCTGTGGAAGTCAGCGAAATACCGCCCACCGTACTAGGAGTGGGAATTGTTTGGTTGCTGTTGCGGTAATCCTCCAGATTAGGTATCAATCCGTCAATTGGGGAGAAATCGGATATATGGTTGTAGTCAAGCCACAACGTTGTCAGTTTTACCAACCCTTGGAGCGGCGAGATATCAGATAGCTGGTTCTTGTTAAGATACAACTCTGTCAGTTCTACCAACCCTTGTAGCGCAGAGATATCAGATAGCTGGTTGTCTCCAAGGTCCAACTCTGTCAGTTTTACCAACCCTTGGAGCGGCGAGATATCAGATAGCTGGTTCTTGTCAAGCAACAACTCTGTCAGTTCTACCAACCCTTGTAGCGGCGAGATGTCTGATATATCGTTCGAGTCAAGCTCCAACGTTGTCAGTTCTACCAACCCTTGGAGCGCAGAGATGTCTGATATCTGGTTGCCGGAAAGCCGCAACGCTGTCAGTTTTCCCAACCCTTGGAGCGCAGAGATGTCTGATATTTCGTTCCAGCCAAGATACAAGTATGTCAGTTCTACCAACCCTTGGAGCGCCGAGATATCAGATAGCGGGTTGGGGCCAAGCCCCAACGATGTCAGGTTTACCAACCCTTGGAGCGCCGAGATATCTGAGATATCGTTCCAGCCAAGCCACAACCCAGTCAGTTTTACCAACCCTTGGAGCGCAGAGATATCGGATATCCGGTTGCCGTAAAGATCCAACGATGTCAGTTCTACCAACCCTTGGAGCGGCGAGATATCGGATATCCGGTTAGATCTCTGGTTGCCGAGCAGCCCCAACTCTGTCAGGTTTACCAACCCTTGGAGCGCAGAGATATCTGATAGCTGGTTGTAGGAAAGATTCAACTCTATCAGTTTTACCAACCCTTGGAGCGGCGAGATATCGGATATCTGGTTCTCGCGAAGATTCAACTCTGTCAGATTGGTTGCAAACTCAAGTCCGGTTAAATCGATAATTCCAGCCTCTTTTGCAGTAAGCGCTGTTATCGTCGCTATCTCCGCCTGTGTGATGGCGTCCCCTGCATTTTTGCCTAAGGCGGACTCAAGGGCAGCGCGTAGCCCCGCGTCCGGAATGGTTACAATGCGTAGCCCCGCGTCCGGAATGGTTACAATGGTTACATATTGGGGGCTGTAGCGGTATTCCTCCAGATTATCTATCAATCCGGCAATCGGGGAGAAATCGGATATATAGTTGTTCTCAAGCCGCAACTTTATTAGGTTTACCAACCCTTGTAGCGGCGAGATGTCCGAGATTTCGTTCTCGGAAAGCCCCAACTCTGTCAGGTTTACCAACCCTTGTAGTGCAGAGATATCTGATAGCGGGTTGTTGGAAAGATACAAGTCTGTCAGTTTTACCAACCCTTGTAGCGGCGAGATATCCGAGATTTCGTTCTCGGAAAGCCCTAAGTATGTCAGGCTTACCAACGGTTGTAGCGGCGAGATATCCGAGATTTCGTTGTAGTCAAGCCCCAACCATGTCAGTTTTAGCAACCCTTGGAGCGCCGAGATATCGGATATATCGTTGCCGACAAGATCCAACCCAGTCAGGTTCACCAACCCTTGGAGCGCCGAGATATCGGATATATCGTTGCCGATAAGCCCCAACCCAGTCAGGTTTACCAACCCTTGGAGCGCCGAGATATCGGATATATCGTTGCCGATAAGCCACAACCCAGTCAGGTTTACCAACCCTTGGAGCGCCGAGATGTCCGATATATCGTTCCAGCCAAGCCACAACCCAGTCAGTTTTACCAACCCTTGGAGCGCAGAGATATCCGAGATTTCGTTGCCGATAAGCCCCAACCGTGTCAGATTGGTTGCAAACTCAAGTCCGGTTAAATCGATAATTCCGGCATCTTCTGCAGTAAGCGTTGTTAACGTCGCCATGTCCGCCCGCGTGATGACCTCGCCTGCATTTTTGCCTAAGGCGGACTCAATGGCAGCGCGTAGATTCGCGTCCGGAATGGTTACGTTTTGTGCGGTTGCGGTTTGGCCCGGTGCGAAAAAGAGCACGGACACAATCAAAAATAGGATAGCAAAAGGAAGCTGAATTCTTAACATGATGCGCCTCCTTTTAGGAAGGATTGTGCGCCATCTCGCGTTTGTCGATTGCCTTTACTATCTTTCTGGCGAGTCAATTGAAAGGAGGACTCTAACGGCGCCGCGTAGTTATCAGGGGAGACAAAGTCCTTGCGAGTGTTATAGGGCAGGGCGGTGTAGATAACTTTTATGCGTCCGAAATATGGGTTGTAGAGGCGTTTTAACACCTCTAAATTGTCGTCTTCACTGAAGAGACTTTCTTCACTGACGAGAGTTGAGGTGTCATTGAAATTCGGGGATTTGTACTGGCACGGCTTTAGGGTAGCCTGGGTAGGTATGCCGAGAAAACGCATCGCTTCGCATTTACCGGCCCAATTGAAACGATATCTCTCTGTTTTACCGCTTTTTACCCCCCCCAATAACTTTATTCAAGTTAAGTATTTTGGGGAGTTTTTCAGTATCAAACACACCTTCAGAGATGCATTCAGGGAAGAGTTCCTTGAGCTGCTGAAGTCGTTCATTGCTTGGAACCGCGGTATTGTTTTGAACGTTATCGGTTTTCATGAGTGCTTTTTTTCTCCAAATTAGGCATTGTTCCGCAAGGGCATTCGCATAAAACGTAAAATTAGACTGAATCTATCTGGCTTTTGTCACGTCTCGACAATACGCGCTTTTCTGCGGAGGATGCTGTGAGCGTCATGGCGTTAAAACGTTGTTTCAAAATAGAAACACCACTATAATGTTAGGAAATTATAGCACAATTGCCAAGTGGAAAGCAAATATGCGTCAAAAATCCATCGAATTACTCGCGTTTTCGATTTTCCGTCAGTAGCGAGGCCAAGGGGCAAAACTGAAAATAGCTAGATTCTGGCGCCCTCAACATAGAGACTTGTCACGCGAATACCAGAACCGCGTCCCCTTTGGTGGGGTATCAGAAACGGTAACATTGTAATTAATGAAAAATAAGATTGCAAGAACCCAAAAAATCCGAAATAATTTCATAGGTATCTCTCTTGTCGTTATCACTTTTTCAGTTCTGCAACAATTTGTTCAGAGCTCAGCCGAATGTCGAATTTTTCGTCAAGAAACTTCCATTGAATTATGCCGTTCTCATCAATTATATAAGTGGCCGGTCTGGCAATACGAGGATTGCCCTGATCAACGACATTATACGCAGAAATTGCCTCTCCGCCTTGGTCAGAGAGGAGGAGATAGGTTAAGTTGAGGCGCTGCCGGGTTAAGACGACAAGGGGCGGCGAATCTGCACTAATCGCAATAATTTCGGCGTCCTCAGCTTGAATCGCTTTGTATCCGGTTTGCAACTCACCGAGTTGCGCTTGACAAAATCCTCACGTCCCGAGCCGATAAAACACGAGTACTACCTTTTTGCCAAGATAATCTGTGAGGCTGTGTAAGTTCCCGTCGCCATCAGCGAGTGAGAAGAGGGGCGCCCGTTCTCCAATGCTCAAGCCGTGGCCCGGGGGCAATTCTTCGTTAATGGGGATTGGGACAAGTATCTCTGATTCATGACAGGCAAGAGTCGTTAGAGTAATGATTGCGAGAACAAGGGATATATTTAATTTAGATTTCATATTTTACTCCTTTCCGTGACAAAGTTCAAGGCGATATTCAAATATCATCTTACTATCACCAAGCGAGCATGTTAATGTCGCGCAAAACGGTAAATCTTCTGCGGTATGTTGAACTTCAACCATAATTCTTAGGCTGTTAACAGGTTGTGCTGTGCAGTTTTATCTTTCGTGAGTTATCCTAACATCTGCATGCGCGATTTGTCAAGTCCCGGCGATATTTATTTTCCGGTTGCCGTCGCGTCTCATATTAATGATTCTTGAGTTTCGCCCACGTGCTAGTCAGCAAACCGCTTGGCGAAATAGGCAAAACCGCTTCTACTCCTTTCATCAATTCTGCAATCTCTTCTTCTGTTATCGCTTTGTCAAAGAAGACAACCTCGTCCAACCTACCCAGGAATTTCTCTCCACCGAATGTACCGAATAGAAGTTCGCCAGCACCATCTATATCACCTGTCTGTTTTGTGGTTGCCTCAAGTGTACCGTCAACATAGATTTGCATCTCATTTCCATCGTAGCGCCCGACGATGTGGTACCACTGTTCAAATTCAAGTTCGGTTGTACCCCATACCCCGCCCGTAAACCCTCCTCCTGACCAGATGCCGAATACATATCCCCCCGGGACTCTCTCAGTAGGGGACTGTACCTCTAAGAGATAGGCGCCGTTTCGCCGGATAGCGGTATCTGAAACGCCATCGTTCATATAAACCCACGTAGCAATAGTCATCTGTTTCGTGAAAGCCATACTATCCGAGTGTTCAACCGTGACAACATGTGGCGGCTCAAATTCCAACGCGCTACCGAATTTGCCTTTTGTCCATTTTGCCCCGGTGATTGTTCCATCATTTCCCTTACCAGACGTGTCGGCTGCGATAGCACCTTTTCCTTCATCAAAAAGCCAGATGCCGACAGCATCATCCAATAAATTTGCGCATAGGGCGGGACTGCCGATACAGATACAGAGACATCCGATACTAGAGATAAAATACCCATTTCATGAGACTATCCCTCCTTTTTAATATGGGAATTTAGCAGATGTTAGAAGTACAGTCAACAAACTTCTTGAGAATTATCGAGTTCCTTGTGGCTTCTTTACTCAATTGATTTGAATTTTATGGAGTGTTATGGTAAATTGAGAAAAATCATTTTTCGTTAGAGGGCAGAGATGCTGACACCAGAAATGGTAAAAGACTTTCCATCACTTCCGGGAGTCTATTTTTTTAGAGGGGCTTCAGGCAAGATTCTCTACATCGGAAAAGCGAAGTGTTTGCGGAAAAGGGTCTTGTCGTATTTGCACAAAATTAAAGGGCGTCCATCGAAAATTAAACGCCTCATTCGTTGGACAACGGACGTTCGGTATCAAATCTGCCGCTCTGAATTAGAGGCACTCTTTCTTGAGGCACAGTTGATAAAAAAGCATCAGCCTTCCTACAATACTGCGTTGAAATATGGTGGGAAATCGTGGTATATTCGGATAGATATTGGAGCGGATTTCCCACTTGTGAAACAAGTTTCCAAAACGGAACCTGATGGTGCGAGATATTTCGGCCCTTTCGCGAGCCGAAGATGGACAGCGGAAGCGATTGATGTTTTTCATCGTATCTTTCCAATTCGCACGTGCGAAGGCGCGCTTAACCCACATCCGGAGTTTCGCCCCTGTTTTAATTACCATATCAGACGGTGTAACGCGCCCTGTACTGGACATGTAACACGCAGCGATTACCAGGCAATGATAGCAAATGTCGTTGGATTGCTGGAGGGCAATTACGTTCAAGTTTCTCAATCGATGGTGGCGAAACGTGAGCGCGCGGCTGCAGCACTTCATTTTGAACGCGCTGCTGCTGTTCAAAAACAGATTCAACGTATCCAAAAAGTGTTCACCTTTTTAGATGTACACCGAAACAGATGAACAAAGCGGTTTCCGGCGGAATAGATGGGACGCCACGATACTGATTGGAAGACGCTATTATTCACAGCATCCTGCATCCCACAAATATTATTATGGAGGGTTGTAAGCCCTCCTTTCGCAAAAACCAATTGTCGCGTGAAGAATTGCTAAAAATGAAAACGGCCAAACCGATGGCTCTTATCGCCCAACAAGAGCAGACTCAGTTCTTAAAAAGTATGGCACGCAATGGCGCCGACAAGATATCCGTTATATGGAAGAACCACAATTGTATGTACTTTCAGAGCAAGAAGGATAGCAGCAAAGATAATTTGGCGCAAACGCTTGACAAATTGGGACATATCTGCTACAATAAGTGGTAAATAAACCAAGGAGTTCAACCCATGTATATCGCGAAATTATCACTAATTTGCCTTATCGCTTTTTCATTACTCGTAGGCTGTGGACTGATGGGTAAAAAGGCAGAAATGCCAGAAGCTAACACAGGTTCAATGGAAGCCAAGGAAGGCGAAGTAGTCAAATCCGAATCCGCGGAAGCCACGACAGCTGACGCCGCTGATGTGGACGCCATGGCGGAGAACGCCATTCAAGAAGTGACGTTAAACGTCACAGGCATGACGTGAGGCGCATGTACCAGCAAGGTGCAGGCTGCACTCAGTCAAGTTGCCGGTGTTTCTGAAGTGGTGAGCGTTTCTTCGACTACCAATACCGCTGTGGTGAAGGTAGAGAAAGGCAAAGTCGAAAATGTTGCTTTAACGGCCGCAGTAGAGGGCGCCGGCTTTACAGCCGAAGTTGCCAAATAAATTTTTAGTTACAGGGCGGGCACCGCTCGCCCTTCATTTTTATACAGGAGGGCTTCTAAGATGCGAATACAGTACTACGGTATGCTATTTATCTCCTTTATCGCACTACTGCTTGTCATCGGGTGTGCTGAACAGCAGAAGACAGAAACCGATAAAAAGGAAACTATCTCACCCGCCACGGCGGAGGCAGCTATTCAAGAAGTGACGTTAAACGTCACAGGCATGACGTGAGGCGCATGTACCAGCAAGGTGCAGGCTGCACTCAGTCAAGTTGCCGGTGTTTCTGAAGTGGTGAGCGTTTCTTCGACTACCAATACCGCTGTGGTGAAGGTAGAGAAAGGCAAAGTCGAAAATGTTGCTTTAACGGCCGCAGTTGAAGGGGCCGGCTTTAGTGCCAAAGTTGCCAAATAGAATTTTACCTCGCGCGCAGACGACGCTTTTGAACAAGGGCGGACATGGTTCGCCCTTCTTTTTTTTTTGAAGGAACCGCGTCATTTCACTGCTTTTGGAAATCCGGTAAACGTTCTCACATGAGGTGAAGGGAGATGTTCCAACTCAGAAATTTGTTGATTGCCCTTGTTGTGTTGATGACTCTGGTTGGGTGTTCATCGCGAAATTCAGGGTTTGATGTCCTAATATCAATTACAGGGATGACGCGCGGGACATCTATCTTCAGCGTCATGAAAACTTTGAAAAGTGTAGAAGCTTTTGAAATCAATGAGGCTCGCTATAAGGTAACGGGCGTTAGATTTCCTCTCACAGATAGAGACTATCAGATAGAAGATGGCAAAGGCACGAATGAACCACCGCGCACTATTTTTATTGCGAATAAAATCAGGTGGCGATTGCAACCGAATCAACCGAAATACCTTTTTGTTGTGGTGTTAGCAGAGATGAAAGGTGTCGATAAGCTTACCGTAACAGAGGCGCTCGTAGCGCGTGTTACAAATAGCCTCCTCCCAACCGTTGAACAACTCGGTTTTGAAGGAAAAGTGGAAAGTATTAAACCGTTTGATAAGATTTTTTAAATGAGTATCCAGTTGGATTTCAATCACCGGTGAACATGAAAGGTGACTTGTCAATGGGGAAGTTGACAGTTCCGCAGCACAAATCGAAACACATTAAGCACTATCCAAATGATAGCGGACAGAAGAACCGGGAGCGGAACACTTCAGTCGATAAAAGCCTCCCATGCATTTCAACGCGTTTTGATTATTTTTTCGTAAATAGTGGGTTTTCAAGCAGGGATTGCACTTCATAGATGGAGCCTTTTTTCTCCGCATACGGTTCCGGCATCCGGACTGGGACAGATACCATTCGGGGCTGATTCGTCGGCTCTCCACGGATGATGAAGTCGTTGAAACTCTGCCAATCTGGAATGCCTTTGAGGGGCCAGGCATCCACGGCACAATATTGGAATAGTAAGAGACGGCGCGGTTTATCCGAGGTATTCGGAGCGGAGCCGTGTAATGCACGGACATGGTGAATAGAAATGCCACCTGCCTTCAATTCTAGGTGAACAGCCCCTTCTGGTGTGAATGTGGAATCGGTAACAGCGCCGACGAAAGCACCGTCTTGGTGATGTTCATAGGTAGGCCCTTTGTGAGAGCCGGGCATCACCATCAATGCCCCATTTTCTACCGTCATATCGTCTATTACGACACCGACAGCGAGCAGTTCGTCATTAGTATGCGGATAAAATGCCCAGTCCTGATGCCATTCAACAGGGCTCCCAAATTCCGGATATTTCATATTCAGTTTATGTCCATTATAACGGACTCCGGTTCCGATTAACTGCTCAACGATATCCAAAATCCTCGGATGCCGTAAAGTTGCGTCATAAACGGTATGGTGTAAGCCTGGATTTTTGATACGACGGACACGTGGATTAGACGCCGTGTGCCCCGGCTCTAAATCGAAGATATCAGTATGTTCAGTAGCTTCTCTGGATTTCTCCACAAATTCATCAGTGACACGGCGAAGTGCGGAGACTTCCTCTTCAGTGAGCACTGCCTCAACACCGATATAGCCGTTTTCATTGTAAAAATCAATTTGTTCTTGTGTGAGCATGATGTGATTTCTCCTAAATTGGGGTAGCCCGTCGTGAGTACGCGCAGTTTGACACGATGCGCGCTTAACCCCTCTCGCCCGCAAAACTTTACTTCTAATGATACATCATTTTCGGAAAAAAATCAATTAGCCTTTAACAACTCCTCATAAATTCCCTGTACTTTTTCTACATGCGCTGTAATACTGAACGCTTCTTCGGCGCGTTTTCTGGCGGCGGCCCCTAACTTCGTGCAGAGCTCAGGCGTTTGAGCAAGGTGAACAATCCGATTGACGATTTCCTCAACGCTGCTCGTCTCTTCAGTGCGGAGTGGTACTATCCAGCCTGTAACACCGGCGACAATCATATCAGAAGTACTCCCAATCGAGGTACCGATGACTGGCTTTCCGGATGCCATCGCTTCAGCGATGACACTCCCTGCTGAAAGCGTAACGAGAAGTTCTAATTCTTGCATGGCTTGTGGCATATCGGTGCGGTGCCCCATGAAGTGAAAAAACTGGCTTAACTGGCAATCGGGTGCCGTGTTCAAATCCATAGTGGCTTGTTCCACTAATTGGCGAACTTCGCGTTCATAAGCGCGATGCTCAGGCGTATCTAACGCACCACCAATGATATGAAAGCTCAACCGGGGGGTGAACTGGCAAGTGATTTTTGAAGCAATTTCGGCCTGTCTAATTGCCCGTAAGGCTATCTCAACAAACGTTTTTTGACGTTTAAAAGGTTCAATTCGCCCGACTATCCCGATAATGAACTCTTTTTTCTTATAAGCCTGTTTGACGTGAACAGGGCGGAAAACCGATAAATCAACGCAATTGAGGATAACATCAATCTTTTTTTTTTCAATCCCGGCTTTAAGCAAAGGGGCCCTACTCTGTTTAGAAATAGCGATGATGCGGTTCATCAGGTGGAAGTCGTATTTTCGTACCTGCCCGGGTGTGAGAATGTTCCGGACGTGTGAAATAACAGGAATGCTTAGCTGCTTTCTGAGATACCCTAGATAAGGGTTCAGCCACGAATCGGAAGTATGTACCAATTGCACATGATGTATCCGCGCGATATCCACTAATTTTCTCAATGCCGTATATCGCGCGAAGAGCGATTTTGCCTTTCGCCACGGCGGAAGGTTCAAAATCAGGGTAGGGATGCCGGCACGTCTTAACGCCTCAGCGAAAACGCCGTCATCCGGACAAACAACCATCGGATAATAACGTTCCCTATTCATATTTGTGAGGAGATAGTAGAGCTGCCTTTCACCGCCGCCGATGCTGGAACCACAATGGCTTAGATAGAGAATGGGAATCACATTTTTTACCGTGCTTAAAATAGATTTATCGTATATTTTACAAGTACTTGGACATTGTGACAGGCGCGGTTAGGGAATCGCGCCTACCGGAGGAATTTTCCCAAGCAGATTCCTGAGCAGATGTCTACTTCTTTTTACAATTACCGTCCGGTTTCTAGCGAGCTAGGTGCGAACCCGTTTCCGTCACAGCCCCTATCGCTTTTGTAGACAAAAAAGTTAAACCGGAAAAATCAATTTCTGCTCCAGAAAAACTTGACTCACAGAACGGTGTTGGTGAATCCGTAGAATTGCCTCAGCCAGAAGTGGTGCAATCGAAAGCACCTTAATTTTCCCATTCAGTTGTTTATCCGGGGGAATAGGAATCGTGTTAGTTGTCACGACTTCACGAATCGCTGGATGATTCAGCCGTTCCATCGACAATCCTACCAGGACTGCATGCGCGACACTTACATACGCTGGATTCGAACCGGCTGCTGCCAATGCCTTCACTTGCTGATAAATACTCCCGCCTGTAGCGATTTCATCGTCAATAACGATAGGTGTTTTTCCCGCGACGTCACCAACCAGCTCAACAAATTCAACTTGTTGTCCATCAACCCCGCTCCGTCTTTTATGCATGATAGCTAAGGGGAGACTAAGAATATCGGCGTACTTTTCAGCTAGCTTTGCGCGTCCGGCGTCCGGCGCGACGACGACACCGTTTTCAACCTGTTTTTCTATGAAATAGTTCGCTAACGTTGTAACGGCTGTGAGATGATCAAGTGGAATATCAAAAAACGCTTGAATCTGTGGAACGTGCAAATCAATGGCGATGACACGGCTGGCCCCAGCCGTCGTTAAGAGATTCGCGACGAGTTTCGCGCTAATCGGTTCTCGTCCCGTTGTTTTGTGGTCCTGGCGGGCATAGCCGAAATATGGGATAATTGCCGTAATTTGCCTAGCGGATGCGCGTTTCATTGCGTCAATCGTAATCAGCAATTCCATCAAGGACTCGTTGGCAGGTTCGCACGTTGGTTGAACCAGATAGATGTCTGTCCCGCGAATGCTTTCCTCAATTTGGACCCGGGTTTCGCTATTCGGGAAGGGGCCAATTGAGATTTTTCCCAGTTCAACGTCTAAGATGATAGCGATTTCTCGCGCCAATTCCGGGTTCGCGCGCCCGGCAAAGAGGCGAAAATCGTCGGAAATTTTTTGTTCTGTTCCTGTTGCCATGCTCAAACCTCCGTGATTTATAAAAGTGGCTCTCCAGTCATCTCGGTTGGTTGTGCTAAGCCGAGTAATCGGAGGGCAGTTGGTGCAATGTCAGCAAGTCTGCCTCCTGTTTTGAGTTGACATCCCTTGAATTTGTCATCAACGAGGACAAATTCAACATCATAAGTTGTATGCGCGGTGTGAATGCCGCCCGTCTCCGGTTCCACCATCTGCTCGCAGTTACCGTGGTCCGCCGTTACGAGAAGCGCGCCCCCCTTTTTAAGGACGGCGCTGACGATGTCGCCGACACCTGTATCAACAGCTTCAACAGCCTTGATTGAAGCATCTAGCGAACCGGTATGTCCTACCATATCTCCGTTCGCATAGTTAAGAACCATCAAATCATATCTATCGGTAGCAATTCGCCGTAACATCTCTGCCGTCACGCCGGGGGCTGACATTTCAGGTTTCTGGTTATAAGTCGTGACATCTCGCGGGGACGGTATAATCTGTCGTTCTTCCCCTGGATAGGGTTCATCGCGGTAATCGTTAAAGAAGAATGTAACGTGCGGAAATTTCTCTGTTTCAGCACATCGGAATTGTGTCAAACCGGCTTGACTTACATAATCCGCAAGGGTGTTCACCATTTTTGGTGGTTTTTTCACTGCGGCTTCGACGGGAAGTCCCTGCTCATACTCAGTCATTGTGACAAACTTAACGTTGATTTTGCGATTCCGTTTAAAACCCATGTGTCTTGTGATTCCGTCTTTACCTTCCGCTTCAAACGGAAATGTATCTAAGCAAAAGGCTTTGGAAAGTTCTCTGGGCCTGTCCCCGCGAAAATTATAGAAAATGATGGCATCTCCATCGGAAATTCTTGGGAGGGGGTTGCCCTTTTTATCAACGATTACAGTAGGACGTATGAATTCGTCCCCTGTCCGGTTCGTGTCATCCGGGTTTGCGTAGTACCGTCGATACGCCTCCGTAGCGCTGCAGGCGCTTTCACCGCTATTTTCGGTTAAGAGACGATACGCCACCTCAACCCGTTCCCACCTGTCATCCCTATCCATAGCGTAGTAACGCCCGACAACAGAGGCTATCCGCCCAATACCGATTTCCTGCAACTTCGTCTCAATCTGCTCACAAAATTGAACCCCAAGCTTTGGTTGACAGTCGCGCCCATCGCTGAAATTATGAATGAGCACCTGTTCTGTCCGGAGTCCATTCTCCTTAGCAAGGGTGAGAAGAGCGTAGAGGTGCTCAAGCGAACTGTGAACGCCGGCATCACTCGCCAGTCCTATGAGATGCAAGTGCGTTCCATTGTTTTTAACGTGCGCAATCGCGTCTAAAATGACATCGTTTTGGGAAAATTCTCCACTCCGAATCATGGTACTGATACGGAGCAATTCCTGATTCACAACACGCCCGGCGCCGATATTTTGATGCCCAACTTCACTATTGCCGATGACACCTCCCGGCAAACCGACATCCTCACCGGAAGTCCGGATTAAAACATGCGGATACGTCTGCCGCAGCCAGTCATCCACAGGAGTCTTGGCAAGGTGGACAGCATTTGCATGGTTCCACTCAGGGTATGGGTTATGGCCCCAGCCGTCTCGAATGATGAGCACGACGGGGCGTTTTTGAAGTTCTTTCAATCGAATTTCTTCCTCTCTCTACACAGCTGGCTGAATAAACCCATCTGTAGGTTTTGTCTGACATCTCTTCCTAAAAATGGAATCATATTTTGACGAAAAATGGAATTCCGGTTTGGACGGGCCCCGCAATTCATTTTATCAGATATTGGGTGTAGCTTGCAAGCCTATCCGAGAAATTATGAGAGTTAACCTTCTGTTTTTGTTCTGACTGTTTTGGGCAGTGCGAACACACTTCATCTGCTAATTTCGGAGCGACGTGTCACAGGAGCCGCCCATCTATCATCGCGATGAAGTCGTGAAAAACTTTATAGGGCGTGGCTACCGTTCACTATCTCGGAGAAGTGAACCCGAAGGAAATCGCGGATTTCTTAGGGGACGGTTAATACCATAAAAGTCGATTTCGCCGAGTTCAGGAAGGAAAGGGGACTATAGAGATGGACTCGGCAATCCAGTGGGCAAGTGATTTCGGTGGACAAAGTTGGCATACGCTTTATTGCGTTTTTGTATTCTAGTGTTAATACGATTCTTGCCAAAACTGCTGACGGGGCCTGTGATGATTTCCGGGATAAAAAGGGCATTCGGTATCACATCTAAGCGATACCGAACCGTCCCTGCTGTCACGGCTAGGTTAGTTGTGAGTACCACCGCCCGTATGAATGTGGCATTTGGCAGCTGAATAGGTGCCACTAACGGGAATGTCTGTTCCGTTCCTATCCTGTTTCATCAAGAGGGCACCTATTTTGGAGGAGGTGAGTTATGGAACGCAAGCGGTTTCCTATTTTCTCAGCCCCTTGATTTTTCCCCAGGCCAGGGTAAGTTTTCCGCGCGCTTCTACGTCTTGGGCCGTCTCCATAATTTTTTGGATTTCTGCGGCTGTTAACGTTTTGTCGTAAAGCCGAACTTCGTCAATGATACCGGGAAAAAAGTCGGTGGGGCGCCTTAAGTCATCTCCACCAATCCACAGTTCCAGCCCCGAGGGAGCAATCGGAACGTTATTCGCTGCATCACCCTCTAATTGTCCATTCACGTAAACCTTCATCGTTTTTCCATCAAACGTGCCGGCGAAGTGATACCATTCACCAACTTTCCAGTCCGTTGTTGTGGATTCGGCAAACGTATTATTCGGTTTGACGAGAAAATCGATGCTATCCGGATTCCCAAAATCAAAAATAACGAAGATGGCGTTGTTTTTTACCATCAAGCGGCGTTTGGTAAGCACGTCGTTTGGACTAAACCATGCCATCAGCGTGATATTTTCCTCAATTGCAAATGCGGCATCGTCTGCAACGGCAACGTAGTCGTTTTCACCGTCAAATTCCAGCGCCGTCCCGAATTTACCGTCCACCCACTTTGGCGCGCCAACAAACTCACCATCATGTCCGTTGCCAGTCATATCTTCAGCATTTTTGCCAGTGCCTTCGTCAAACGCCCAGTAAGCGACAAGCCCTTCTTCTGCAATGTTTGCGACGCTGATATTAGCAACGATGAACAGTGAACAAAGGAACAAGATAAAACTTTTAAAGTGTAACGCACGCGCCCAGATTGAAACGCACCCGGAGGGTGCGAATTTATGTTGAAATGTAGGCATTGTGATTTCTCCTTTATAAGATGGGCGTTTCATACTTCCCGGTATTGTAGCATATTTCTGCTAACAAGGTATGAAAAATCCTGGTTTTTTACGAGGTGGTATCAGGTTCGCGGATGTCTGTTATAGATGTACTGCCTAGCCGGGGCATAAGAGGGGCGGATGAATCCTTTTGTCAGTAGAACTGTACTACATCGGGCGCTCAATGGAATAGTGCCTGTCGGTGTTTTGAACGACGACTGCCCCAGGTAAATTCATTTGTGATAGCATTTCGTTGACTTCGCGGAGAGTGAACGCGGCCAGGAATGAATCGTAATAGAGTTTCTGTTGGTAGGGCGTATCATCAGCAGCGTATTTTTCAACAAAAGCCTGTGCAGCCTCTGGGCATTGAGGACGAATCAGGTCACGGATTAAAACTAAACCTTTCGGTTTGATGACGCGGCTCATCTCTTGAAGCGCACGCAGCGGTTCATGGATGTGATGCACAATACTATTGGAAATAATGCCGTCAAACGTGTTATCGGTGTAAGGCAGTGTCTTGGCATCAACACGCTCAAGGGTTATTCTATCTGAGAGTTTCGCAGTATCAACGTGGCGTTTTGCTATTTTTAGCATTTCCGTGGAAAGCTCTATCGCAGTAATCTGGATGTAGGGGCACCGCTGAGCAAGTAGGATAGGAATCTGTGCCGGACCGGTACCAATATCCAGAAATTGCATTATCGGCCCGCTACCGGTTGCATCCTGTCCGCTCTTGTTTGCCCCGAGTTCTATAACGCGTTGAACAAACGCCCTATCAACTTCGCCGTGCCCCATTGCATCGTAAGCTTCCGCGGCTTCCGCAGTGTCCATCACCTCTGGTTCTAAGATTCTGTTCATTTTCGATTTTCCTGACGAGTTGCGCGTTGTCGCGAATCTGGTTGGGTTGAAACTTCGTGTACATTCCAACTGCCATCGCATCAATCGGTTTTAGGTTTCCAAGTGCGAATTGGAATGCCTCCACTGGCTCACTTCTGCCGGCCGCCAATACTTTAATCGCGATGACGGGAAGCGTTACGGATTGGATGGTAGCAATTGCCTTTTCCCTGTCATTCGGCAGATATAATTCTCTATGGCGGGTATGATTATACAATGCGCAGACATAAAAATCAACGTCATAGCCTTCAGCATAACAGTGTTTGAGGATTTCTGGAACATGTGTGCCAATGCCGACTGCACATCCAAGGGCTCTCATGTGTACAAGGCTCTCGCGCAATGATGCGAGTTTCCCTTGCGCATAAAGTTTATCGGTTGTGCCGCCGTGATGGTAGATAGCAGTCGGTTTGTAACGGGCAATAATCTCAAGGTAATCATGAAGTTCCGCGTATTCCGTATCTTTCGGCGTTTGTGCTATCCACTGAATCGTACCGCCACTGTTGCGATATTCATTCAGGGTGCGCATGATATGTCTATCGGCGCGTCCTAAGAACGTGTTAATGCCGTAATGCTCCGCCTGGCGGAATTCGGCACAAATTTGGCGAGTTGTGTAGTAATCCTCCATTTCTTGCGATTTTGCCTCAGAATGGTGCGAAATGCCACTATAAGGATTGCCTCCGATAATGAGACGTGTGACGCAATTGGCGCCAAGGGATATTGTCGGTAGCTTCATCATGGTGTTTGATTAAACGCAGAACGCTTTGTCGCGAATTTTCTTAATCTGTTTCCGGTCAAATGAATTGAGTTGAATAAAAATAATGAATTCCGCCCTTCATAGATGAAGCAAGTTATATGCCAAATTACGGCTGAAGGAAAGGGTTGCTTTATGCCCCTAAAGCAAAGCAGGATAGGATAGGAGGGGTATGGGGTACAAACGGGTATACGCGGGCGCTGCGATTGCACGAAATGGGGCAAACTAGAAAATATATTGCCCAAATTTGTGCAGTGAGAGGGGCTTATAAGGAGAATCAGAGACAACTCCTATTCCCATAAGGAAAGAATTATCTCGTCTTATCTATCATGTATCGATGCGTACCTTAACGTTCTCATCTTCCACGATAACCGGATAGGTTCTGAGACGTAGGCGCGAATCGGTTTGACAGGCACCGGTTTTTGTGTCATAGGCGTAACCGTGAACAGGGCATACCGCGATACCGTTACGGATTCTACCTCTACCGAGGGAGCCCAGCGCATGTGGGCAGGTATTGTCCACAGCATAAAAGCAGCCTTTCTCATTGAAAATCGCAATTCTTTTACCGCTGACGGCGAACGTTTTGCCACGTCCTTCTCGAATCGCAGCAGTTTTGGTGACGCTGATGTAGTCTGACATTTTGAGAATCTCCCTAACTTTGATAGATACGTCTCACCGTGTCTACGGTGCCCTTACTCCTTGACGCTGCCAATTGTTTTTCCTGGCTTCACCCATGATAGTTCATGAGATTATTTTATCAAAACCCAGAAAACTGACAACTTTAAAGTTCATCCATTCCTGTGTTCGCGGTGAAGACATCTTGTGATACTCACAACGCCTAAAGGCGTGTGCTTCTTACCTTCTCTTGGAAGGGTTACTTGATTTGAGTCCCGAAAACGGTGTCCACTTATCAAGTCTACGCAGGTGTGGGGTAAACCGAACACCTGTGGGGGATACCACTGCCCCAACTACAGGGTTAAAAAGTAAACCCTGATACGTTGTCAGAATATTACTCGCACCCATAACGTCTCTGTGTCCTTGCCATTTGCAGTTGGAACAATGATAGCTTCACTTGCTTGTTTTCTTTCTATGCCCGCAAGACGGACAGGTTTGAGACGTATATGCCTCGTCTTGTGTGTCAATGAGGATACCGACGGCTTTGGCTTTATAGGTTATCATATTTTGGAGCTTAGCGAACGCCCACTGGTGCAACTTCTGATTGGCTTTTTTGCCATAGTTGATAGAGTGTCTGATGTGCTTTATGTCTCCAATGACAATCGTTTCTATCTTTCGCTCTCGGCAAGTAGAAACAAAGCGTGACGTTATTTTATGACGCATGTCACGCACTTGTGCGTCTATTTTCTTGAGTGTTCGGTGTTTGACACGGGTGAGTTTTTTCCTTTTTTGGCTGTATCTCACACACCGGGATAATGCTTTAGTGAGACGCGACTTAAATTTGTTTTGATACCTCACAACACTGCGGATGTCGCGTCCATTATAGATGTCGGCATTGATACCGTCAAAAGCAACGATTGGGTGTATTTCGCCCATATCTACGGCAACGGCTGAACCTACTTTGGTTTTTGTCTTTTTCGGCGTTGTGTTGTAAGTCGCATGGAACTCATATTGTTTCGTTGTTCGGTTATAGACTTTTCTGACGTCGGCTGGCACGACGTTATGGAATTTTTTATCAATCTTAATCCAAAGCGGTGCTCTCCCTTTGCCCATAGACAGTCGTAGTTTGCCACGCTGATAGGAAATACCTGTCGCACGCCACGTGAAGGTGTGGAATTTCCGCGTTTTATTCGGGGGCTTGGCGTTCGGATCCGATTTTCGGTTAGCAAAGAAAGAGCGGCGCGCGCCGCAATAATTGTCTATAATCGCCTGCACAGAATGGGCGTGGCAAGGATACCTTTTGAATTTGAGATATGCCTTAAGTCCACCGTCTGAAAGCCAAAAGCCTTTCTGCTCATGCGTTTTGAACGCAAGCGAAACGGTTTTAGAATAGATACGTCCACCAAGCCGATTTATCACGTCAAGTTGTTCTGTCGGCTTCGCAGTCGCTAAAATATAGGTTCGGTATTCTTTCTTTGATTTAGACACCCTTTTGCGCCTCAATATATTCTTTGACGACTTTTAAGGATACACAGCCCACAGACGATATGAACTTTGAACGCGTCCAAAGAGAAGGTAAGCGGGATTTAAGGTGGGGGAATTCTTCTCTGAGTATCCGAGAAGTTTCACCTTTGATTAATCCCACAATCCGAGTCATAGGCACTTTTGGATTGTTCTCAATTATCAGGTGTACGTGTTCTTCCATAATCTCACAAGCACGCACTTTGAAATCCAATTCTGTCAAATATATTTTGATAAAAAAAGCTTTCATTAGCGGGGTTGGCCCCGAACCCGAAGCCTAAAGGCTTGGGATTGTTAGAGAATTCCCTTCAGAACCTATTTTTCGGGCTAAGTCCTTCCCAATATTATAAATCGCTAATATCGATAGCACGCGCGCGTTCAATATCGTCCTGATATTTGAAGACACATCCGAGTGTTTCCGCAACAATCTCGGCATCTAACTGTTCTTTGCCGAGCGCGACGAGGGCCAATCCCCAATCTAACGTTTCCGCTACGCCCGGTTTTTTGTAGTAATCGCCTTGCCGCCACTGTTGCATCATCTCACATAACTGTGAGGCAAGCTGTTCATGAATCTGGGGTAGCTTGGCTTGAATGATGGCGAACTCTTTCTCCCGGGTGGGATAATCGAGCCACTGGTAAAGGCAGCGTCTCTTGAGTGCCTCGTGCACCTCCCGTGTCCTATTGGATGTGAGCACGACGTACGGAATATGTTTGGCTTGAATCGTCCCAATTTCAGGAATGGTAATTTGGAAATCTGACAAGATTTCAAGGAGAAACGCCTCAAATTCGCTATCGCTTCTATCTACTTCATCTATCAACAGAACAGGGGGGATAGCGTCATCGCTTTGGATAGCTTCAAGCAGGGGCCGTTTGAGCAAGAAAGCCTCGCTAAAGAGTTCCATGCCTAACGTTTCCTTGTCGCGGCCGCGCGCTTCATCAATTCGGAGCTGCAAAATTTGGCGCGTATAGTTCCACTCGTATAAAGCACTGTTTGCATCTAAGCCTTCATAACACTGGAGACGAATCAGTTTCGCCCCGGTAGCCCCCGCAAGCACCTTGGCAACTTCTGTTTTACCGACACCGGGTTCACCTTCCAGAAAAATCGGCTTTTTGAGGTGATGGGCTAGGTAGAGGGTTGTCGCTAAGCCCTTATCGGCAATATACGCATATTGCTCACAAGCACGCTGTACGTTTTCAATGGATTTAAACATGCTTTAATATTATCAAAGGCGCGAACGAATAGCTCCTTTGCATCCCCATTGATTCGGAAACGTTACTGCTTCTCTATACAAAAATTGCAAGTGGTAGATATCACTTTATCGGTTTTCTTGAATCGCCTGTTCATAATCTTCGGGGTAATCAATATCCCGCAATACCTTATCAGTATTGACTATCACGTAGTGAATATCGGCCCCGTACCGTTTGAAAAGCGTTCTGACACCGCCACTGTCCATCTCAAGCCCAAGAATCTCTTTCGCATACCGCCGGTGGAAAATTACCGGATGTCCACGCCGGTTGTTATGACTCGGGAGTGCAATGCTCTTCTCTGTTTCGTTGTAGGCATCTATGATGCTATCAATGAGCGCTACCGAAATAAAAGGCTCATCGACTAGCATAAGAGCGAAGGCATCTGATATTTCATTGAGGGAACGAATACCCGCTTGTGCGGAGGTTAACATCCCTTCAGGATAGTGCGGGTTAAAAACTGTTTTTATCCGCCGTGTGCCGAGCTTCTCCTGAATTTGTTCGCCGTGGTGCCCCGTAACGACGATAACCTCATCTAGTTTAGCGCCAAGCATACTGTCAACAACGGTTTCAACGATGGTACTCTCCCCAAATGGGAGTAACTGCTTTGGAGTGCCCATCCGCGTAGAGAGCCCTGCCGCTAGCAGGATGCCTGATATCACCGGTTTTGGAGTCTGCATATCATTAGTATAGAACGCGATGCCCACAGCGCATATTGCGCGCTATTGGCGTTATCTTTTTTATTCATAAAGCCTTTCGTCTACCATACCGGTGAGAATACTGATACTGAACTGCATCTAAGTCCCGGTTGTGATAAGCGATTTGAAATCACCTCTAAGTCGAAGTATCGCGCTGGATGGAAACAAAACTGGGCCTGGCAGCATCGCTACTTTTCTGTAGAGCGGATTCCAAAAGTTTCATATTTCCCGGTGACGGCGCGTTCATCAATATTTAGCGCGTCAACACGAGCGAAACGCGGTCCTTGCTTTAACAATTTCACCAAGGCGTTTAACTGCGTCTGATTCCCCTCTGCCACGACTTCCACTTTGCCATTTGATAAATTCATTGCGTAGCCTTGCACACCTAGCTTTTTCGCGTTTTGCTGCGTGAAATTACGGAAGCCGACTCCTTGCACCTTCCCGCTGATGAGAATATAATATTGCATCTTTTCGACGACATCAATTGTCACTGTGACAGATGTGCCTAGAGGTGGGAGCAATTCACCGTTCTTTTTATAGATATTTTCCTCTAGAGATTCCTGCAACGGGTTTTGGAAAAGCGCGCCCCCATCAAAACGTCTTAAGGCGACAATATCATTGCTCATAAACGCTTGCGGCAGCATGGCATCTTCATCATCGCTTTCCAAGTCCGGGACTACGCGTGAACCGGAGTAAACCCACGCCACATGTTCCATCGTTTTTTTACGTTTCACGTTGTACACCAGTTCTTCAGCGCGAACCTTTTGCGTTTTATCTCCAACCGTCCATTCGACTGATATGATAACGCCCTGTCCTTGCGGGGATGTCGATTCATCGGTTTCTGCGTCATAACCGGGCGCACTTCCGGGTTCAACACCGAGGGTGCTTAATGCATCGTATAGTTCCTTTGCCGTTGCCTCGATAACGATGATGCTTTCGTATTCTTTGCCCTCTCGTCCGCAGATAAGATATTCAATTGCCCCTTGCAAGTGTTCTTCATATTCGCCAAGTGCCTTGGAAATTTTCCCCTTTAAGATGATTCGCTTTTCCTTTTCCATAACGCGTAGATGTCCATCTGTCCACCCGCTGTGATGTAGCGCGAGCAGACAGAGACTGATGCAAAAAAACGCCACCGTTTTATCATTGCCGTGTGGTGTTCTTAACGGTGTCTTTCTACTCGAGATTCCGAAATCGTTGCTATAAAAAAAAGTCATAACTGTCCCCTTTTTAACGGCAGTGGCTCGAAAACCGCTGATGAGCTGGGCGCACAAAACCTAATACCCGGGCAACCGTGTTGCGTCCTCAGGCAAATTTTCTCTCAAATCAGTCTGCTAAAAAGTATAACGTACGCCGTTAAAAATTTCCACGTCATGTTTTTGAATACCGATTGGAGGTTCATTATCATATCGAAAATTCACGCGCAGTGGAAACGCTAATTTATTCGTAATCCGGATGGTGACATTTCCTTGAAAAAGGATGCGATAATCCGCCGCATTACCTATCCGCCCCTGATAATATCCTGTTGCTGTCGTCGCGATGCGCTCACCTAACTCTCCCGTCCAATTGATATAGTTGGTTGAGCGAGCGATATGGGTTCCAATTTCGCCAACATCCTTATCGTTAATCCTTTCGTGTTCCCACATTGCACCGATACCGAGGTAAAGGTTAAACTTGTGTTTATCGGCTGTTACCGTTTTCCTCGGACGCAGGCTAAAACGGAGTCCGCTGCCCGCTAAATTCCGTTCGATGAGCCGAATCGATTGGTTGAATTGTTTTTGGATAAATGACTCGAGTAGGATGTGTGATATCAGATTTCGGATAATTCGTCCGTGTGCCATGCCTTTATTAATAAAAAACGTGCCGCTTTGCCTACCTTGCTGCAGACTGCCAAAAACAAATCCGTGATAGGTGCTTGCTAAATAATCCGTCCGAAATTGGGTTCGCAACGTAAGAAGTTCAGTATTCCCGGCGCGATAGGTAAAATCTAAGGCAATGCTATTGTACCAACCCGGCTTTAATTGCATCTGATTCATCGTCGCGACAGTAAAGATGTTCACCTGCGCTGAAATTGGGCTCGCACAAGCAAAAAGCAATATAAAGCAAATAACCACGTAATGCATTGGACAAAACCTCTGAATGCTGCTAAAATCATTTCAGGTGAGGGAGGAAATTATGCAACGAATTCTTATAGATACTGAACCCGGAGTAGACGATGCCCTCGCTATTCTCTTGGCAATGAAATGTCCTGAACTACAAATAGAAGCCATCACTACTGTATGTGGCAATGTATCTGTTGAACAAGCGACACAGAACGTCCTGACGATTTTAGGGCTTCTTGACTTGCAAGAATTCCCGATGATTGCTAAAGGAGAAGCAGCGCCCCTGGTAAAATCACCCCTCACCGCTGCACACGTCCACGGAGCTGACGGGTTAGGCAATATCAGTCAACTGCAAAATGCTGACAGGAGTCCGCGTTATCCGGCAGCAAACACCGAAATTTCGTCAATATCAGGCGTCGACATGATTATTGAACTGGCAGCGCAATATCCCGGTGAACTGACGCTTGTTGCTCTCGGGCCGCTCACGAACGTTGCCAAAGCAGCACAAAAAGCACCGGCACAGATACGGGGACTTCGGGAAATCGTTCTCATGGGAGGTGCCTTTGAAGCGTATGGTAACGTGACAACTACCGCAGAATTCAATATCTTCGTTGACGCGGATGCTGCCCAAGCCGTTTTTGATTGTGGTGTGCCTATTCGTATGGCCCCCTTGGATGCAACGTCCCAAGTTGCTTTAACCCGCGAACGACTGCATGCGGAAACTGAGGGGCACCACGATGCAGTCTCCTGTTTCGTCAGGGAAGCAACACAAGTCTGTATGGAATTTTACCGTCAACACATCGGATTTGCGGGGCTTTACCCTCACGACTTGCTGCCGATTGGCATGCTCACGCGCCCCGCCTATTTTCAGTACATTGCGTCGTACGTACAGATTGAAACCGCGGGGACGTTAACGAACGGCATGACGGTGGCAGATTTGCGTGAAGGGTATCATCCTCAGTCTGCAAACGCTCGTGTTTGTGTGAAGGTTGAAGCCGAGGAATTTCTCCACTACTTTTTTCAACGGCTTTTCAGAACAGATTAACGCCGCCAAGCGGATGATTTGGAATATAGCGGAGCTCACTGTACGGTTCATTTCGCAGCATCATCGGGATTTCCAATGCGGGCATCTTCAATTTTGCCAGTTTGACGCGTTGTGCTGCTGTTAGTGCTGCTGCGATTTCGGCTACTAATTTTTGGATTTCTCTGAGGAAGATATCGCGCTGTCTCAAAAATTTGCGCGCTTCATCCCGGAACGCATTGAGTTCGCGCCGGCTTCGCATATCCGGGAACCTATTCTGGTACCTGTCAAATTGACGGTGCGTCATCCCTGCTCGAAACACCTGATAATCTACTTCTAGCCGTTTTTTTTCAAAATTATAATCCGTAACCATGTCACTGATGAGCTGCAATTTCGGTTGAATGGTTCGCTGCTGCTGTTGAGTGAGTTCTAGAGCTGCGGTACTTTTCGGGACATCAATCAATTTGAATCCAGCGCAACCGAATTGAAAAAAACAGTAGAAGAACAGGATAAAAATAAGGCATGGGTTAAAACATCTCTGATGGGATGGCCGGTAGCCCTCGCATGCGAAGTTTGCCTTATCGCTTCTCGTGACAAATATCATGATAAACTCTCGTAGCTGTGGTAGGTGTGATGATAAAATTTGCCGAATTAACCTAAGTCGTACAACTCCCCGTATTTTTTTATAAGATATGCCACATAAGGCGCAATGGAGAGTGAAGTCCCTGTTGCGCGTTCAATGAGTTCCGGGGCGGTGTACTTTGAACCGTGTTGGTAAAGATTATCTTTTAGCCAATTATGCAGGGTGCTAAACTTACCTTTTCCAATGTCATTCTGAATTACAGGGTGTGCTTCAGTAGCGGTTTTAAAAAATTGCGCGCCTAAGATATTGCCCAAGGTGTAGCCTTGAAACGCCCCGCCGATGAGCCCAAAGTACCAATGCACATCTTGCAAAACCCCGTCTTTGTCATCGGGGGGCGTCATCCCAAAATCTGCTTCAAACCTGTCACGCCACGCATCTGGCAAATCTCGAATTTCAAGCTCGCCTTCCAGCATCATCAACTCAAAATCAAAACGCAACATAACGTGTAGGTTATAGGTAACCTCATCAGCCTCTGTGCGGATAAGTGAACGTTCTACCTTGTTAATTGCCCGGTAAAACTGCTCCGAGGTGACAGCGTCAAGCTGCTCCGGAAAAGTGTTTTGCAGCTTCGGATAGAAGTGTTCCCAGAACCCCCGGCTTCGCCCGACAATATTTTCCCACAATCGCGATTGGCTTTCGTGTACCCCGGAAGAGGTGCCTCGTGCTAGCGGTGTGCCTTCGAATTCCATACGTATGCCTTGTTCATAAAGCGCATGCCCCGTTTCGTGAAATGTGCAGAATATCGCGTCGCTGAGCTCATCTTCTTTTGCCCGTGTCGTAATCCGCACATCCCCGAGCGAGAATTTCGTCATGAACGGGTGGTGTGTCTTGTCCATCCGCCCACGATTGAGTTCATATCCAAACTGTTGTGCGATATCCATTCCAAAGGCGAGTTGCTTTTCTTCCGGAAAATTACCGCGCAAGCATGAATCGTCCGCAAGCGGTTGTGCCGTGATGGTTTTTGCAATCGGAACGAGCTGACTGCGAAGTGCTGCAAAGATACGCTTGATATCGCTTGCCTTCATCCCGTAGTCACTCTCTGCAATCAACGGGTCCGCGATGTGTTCATAACCGGGAAAAAAATTAGCGGCTTGACGGCTGTAGTCGAGTGTTTTCTCTAAATATGGACGCACCCGTTCAAAATCATTCGCCGGACGTGCCTCCGTCCAAACCTGGTAAGATGCGGAAGTATGGTTTGTCACTTCTGCCATGAAGTCCGCCGGTATTTTCGTTGCGCGCTCATATTTTCGCCGCGTAACCCGCAGCAGGCTCGCTTCATCTGAATCGTAATTGAGGGTTTCTTCATAAGAGCCTAAGGCATCAAGCAATTTTCCGATTCCCGGTTCCGTAAACTTTTCATGTGCCAATCGGCTCAACGTCGCTGTTTGACGCGCGCGCGCCGCGGCGCCTCCCGGCGGCATATAAGTAGACTGATCCCAGTAAAGCAGCCCCGCGGCTGAAGACAAATCGTTTATCTCAATCAGACGCGTTTTAAGCGCTTGAAAGGTTTTGTTCAAAATTGGCTCTCCTTTGAAATGAACAGCAGGTTGTCTTTGTACTATCTATTATCTAGCATCGTAAACCGTGATATCCATCCATGATATCACGACATGAAATTAACCGCAATTATTTTATCACAAAAAACTTGACTATTCTTCGAAATCCAGATATACTAATTGGGAAAAAGGTTGAAGCACACAAGGAACTGTGGTGCGAATTCAGAATGTAAAAGATTTTAATCTGAAGTATACCCTGGAATCCGGACAATCGTTCCGATGGAACCGTGTCGGAGATGCTTACTACGGGGTTGTAGAAGGACGGTTACTCAGAATTAGTGCCCACGATGGTGAACATCAACAAGGGATTACGTTGTGGGTTGAGAGTTCTCGCAGTGAAGCGCCGGAGGTTCTAACGGAATTTCTCTACCATTATCTCGATTTATCACGTGAGCTTCCCCCACTCCTTGCCGCTATTGATGTTGATGCCTATATCCATCGCGCCATTGAGAAGTTTTGGGGGATGCGGATTCTAAACCAGGAATTATGGGAAACAATTGCCTCGTTCATCCTATCGCAGAACAACAATGTCCCGCGAATTCGTGGGATTATTCGGCGGCTTTCAGAACGGTTCGGCAAAAAATTGACACTCAACGCGTATGTTGATTATAGCTTTCCCACTGCGAAAGCGCTTGCTGCAGCAGAGGTTGACGAGCTCTTGGCATGTGGGACAGGTTATCGGGCGAGATACCTGAGACACGCCGCTCAAGCGGTACAGACTGGCGAATTGGCCCTCGCAAGGTTGAAGCAATTGCCATACCTTGAAGCTAAGCGTGAATTAATGCAACACAAAGGCATTGGTGAAAAAGTCGCAGACTGTATCTGTCTCTTTTCACTTGAGCATCTTGAAGCACTACCTATTGATGTCTGGGTGCAACGGATTTTTGAGACGCTTTATCTTCGACGGCAGGCGACACATCGCGAAATACGAGCGTTTGCACAAGATTATTTCGGAGATGACGTCGGATACGCGCAGCAGTACCTTTTTCATTATGCTCACGAATATCCGGACTGGGCAGATGTTTCGTCATGAAAGTTTCATGGAAAATCGCTAGTTTTACCACCCTCATTTCTAAAGGAAATCGGGACGCACGATGATGTCGAAAACCTTATCTTGCTAACCACACAGAAAATCTATCGTGAATTTCTTTTTCACGCGCTTGAAAACCGTGGACACCGCTAACTGGTGACGCTTGGAGGGAATATGGCTGACGCAATGAATCGAAACGTTGTATCACTCTTGGAAGAACATATTGAACTCGCTATTTCGACTGTTCAGAAATTAAGGGAAGAAAAGCTGGAACTTCAGGCTGAGATTGCTCGACTGAATAGCGATGTACTACAGCGTGATGCACAAATTCAAGAGCAAGAAGCTCACTATAACAAACTGAGCGAGGCTTATGAACAGGAGAAGTTATCCGCACACAATGAACGCAATGAAATTCGACAACGACTTGAGGATTTGATGACGGTTCTGGCTAGCCCCGGTGAAACCGTAGAGGCTCAGATAGAATCAGAGGACGCTGACTCAAAGGAATCGGAAGCGGAGGAAGAAAACGGAATTGTGTTTGAGGTGAAGAAGACAGGACAGGATACTGATAACTAACAAGTTCGTCAGAAACCTACCGCCTGTTCAATGCCAACCGCGCATTCAACACCGGTTCGCTGGGAACAGATAGGAGAAGTGGACACTCCACTGACAGTAGCATTGAGGATGACAGGATTTGGGCCACCCCGAAAAACTTGTGCGTATTTTAGTGCTTTCCCATTCCTATATTATGAAACCGTATCGGCGAAAATTCGCGCTTATCGCAGCGCGCCCCGATATTACACTTCGTGTCATTACACCGGAACGCTGGTATGAGAGCTTCCAAGAGATTCGTTTCGAACCGGATAGCCAGAACAACTGTCAGGAATTTCCGTGTCCAATCCGCTTCTCCGGTTATGGAAGCCGCTTTTACTACCGCGGCAGGGTGAAGAACCACTTTCGTGATTTTAAACCCCATATTATTCATCTTGAAGAGGAAGCCTGGAGCCTCAATGCCTTACAGACGATACGGCTACGAAGAAAATATTGCCCCGACAGCAGTTTTATCTTTCGAACATCTCTCAGCATACCCACAAAACAACGGTTTGGTTCCTTACCGGTATGGATAGAGCGACGTGTGTTTCGGCAAACCGATATCGCTTTCCCTCTCAGTGAAAACGCCGGCAAAATTCTAAAGCAGCGGGGATACACCGGAAAGCAACGCCCCTTTCCAAACGGGGTTGACACCCGGCTCTTCCATAAGATGGAAGTGAAAAAACTCAGGGAAGAATTGAAACTCACAGATTGTTTTGTGGTAGGGTACGTCGGAAGACTCCTTCACATGAAGGGGGTTGATACATTACTTGAAGCCGTCGCGAAAATTCACGCGATACCGGAAACCGGCTGTCAGACACAAACATCAGAAAAAACTCATTGTCCGATATCCCAAAAACAGGGGATTCGCTATAAACTTTTACTTGTCGGACAAGGTGAGGATAAACAGTTGTTCCAAAAAAGAGCGGAAACACTCGGAATTTCTGACCTGGTTGTCTGGGTTGACGCGGTACCGCCCGAAGAAGTCCCGAACTACATTAATTGTATGGACACCCTCGTCCTTCCATCTCGAACAACACCTGCCTGGGTAGAGTTTTTTGGGAGGGTGCTCATAGAAGCGATGGCATGCGAAGTACCAGTCATTGGTTCGGACTCCGGTGAAATTCCGCGCGTCATTAAAGATGCCGGCTTGATATTTCCAGAAACCGATGGAACTGCCTTGGCTGCGAGAATACATCAAATAGCGTACAATCAGGCAGTCCGAAATCGTCTCATTGAACGGGGACTCACACGGGTTAAAAATTTTACCTGGGAGACGATTGCCGACAAAACATATCGAGTTTATCAGCGGTTATTTCAGAAGAACTTCATAGAGAAATAGCTTTCAAGAACTTATTGGAGGTGGGTGCCAGTTCCGGTAGGGTGTACGGAAGATGCCCCCGACTGGACTCGAACCAGCATGCCAGTTAAGGCACAGGCCCTCAACCTGCTGTGTATACCAAATTCCACCACAGGGGCAATCTTATGTTAATTCTACCATGTTTACGCTGCAATGTCAAGTTTTTTATGATTTTGGCGCACCTGCTGTACCCGGCAACCGGGTTGAGCGTGCTAGAACGAGCGCTCGCATCTTTCTACGTAGGCGTATCAACTCGTTTGCAGAAAAATGGAAAACAGGAAAAATATGCACACTTCCACCCCCGGACTTAAACAGTTATTATCCGATGCACTTCAGGGAGAAGTCCGTTTTGACCGGTACTCCAAGGCGCTCTATAGTACCGATGCCAGCCTCTACCAGATGCAACCTATCGGCGTTGTAATTCCGATGCACAAGCAGGACGTTATCAATGCAATCCAAATTGCTGCGGAGCACAACGTTCCCATTTTACCGCGCGGTGGCGGTACAAGCCTTGCTGGACAAAGTGTCGGCGAAGCAGTCGTGATAGATATGTCTAAGTACATGAATCAACTCCTGGAGGTGAACGTTGATGAAAGTTGGGCGCGTGTCCAACCCGGCATCGTGCTTGATGAATTGAATCACTTCCTTAAACCCCACGGTTTGATGTATGCCCCCGATGTTGCCACCAGTAGCCGCGCCAATGTCGGGGGAACTATCGGAAATAATTCTGCCGGTGCTCACTCGCTCATCTACGGAAAAACGGTGGACCACGTCATGTCACTAGAGCTCGTTCTCGCCAACGCTGATGAGATAACTGCTGCACCCATATCGTTGGCGGAATTGAGGGCAAAACAGCAAGGGGATTCGCTAGAGGCGAATATTTACCGGGAGCTCTGCCGTATCTGTCAGGAGAATGAAGCAGAGATTCGAAAACGATATCCGCGCATTTTGCGCCGCGTCGCCGGCTATAATCTTGACGAATTCGTTACGGATGCAGGTTCAAAAGAGGTGACACCCTATCGCCGAGATGGTTGCAATACTGAACATCCGTTTAGTCTTGCCAAAATTCTGGTCGGTTCCGAAGGAACCCTCGCCACTATAGTTGAGGCAAAAGTGAATCTCGTCCCAATACCCAAAATGACAGCGCTCTGTGTCGTGCATTTTGAGACGCTTTTTGCCTCTATGGAGGCGATGAAACCCATTCTTGAATGCCAGCCAACAGCGGTAGAATTGATTGACAAAACGATACTTGACATGGTGAGGGGCTCCTTGGAGTTCTCAAGGTACACCACCTTTATTCATGGTGAACCCGCGGCACTCCTTGCCGTTGAATTTTATGGGGAAACGGAAGCGGAGCTACATGCGCACTTGGATAGACTTGAAAAAACGTTAAAACAGGCAGGATGCGGATATGCGTTTGTGCGCTGCTTTACGCCGGAAGAGAAGGCGCACGTCTGGGAAACAAGAAAGGCAGGGTTGGGCTTGCTAATGGGCATGAAAGGCGACGCAAAACCTGTCGGATTTGTCGAAGATGCAGCGGTGCCCATTGAAAACCTTCCCGAATATGTCCGACGGTTCGATGAAATTGTTACAGCGCACGATACCACTGCCGCCTACTACGCACATGCCAGCGTCGGACTGCTGCACAACCGCCCAATCGTCAATCTCAAATCCGAAACGGATATCCAGAAGATGCACAGTATTGCTCGCGAAGTGCGTGACTTGCTGCTGGAACTTGATGGGGCCATGAGCGGCGAACACGGCGATGGCCTCGTTCGTAGTGAATGGATTGAGAGCATGTTCGGACATCAGATTTATCAGGCACTCCGCCAGGTGAAAAACGCGTTCGATGCGACGGGTGTCATGAACCCCGGTAAAATCGTTGATGCGCCACCGATGACGGAGAACCTTAGGTTCGGCGCAAAATACAACACGATTGAAATTGATACCTATTTTGATTTTTCGAACCAAGACGGTTTTGCGGGCGCAATTGAAATGTGTAACGGTGTCGGGGCATGCCGAAAAACGTTGAGCGGGACGATGTGCCCCTCGTTTATCGGTACCCGGGAAGAAGAGCATTCAACGCGTGGACGGGCAAACGTGCTCCGTTCTATTATCGCAGGGGACTTGCCACATACGGAATTTACCAGCGACAGGCTTTATGAAGTACTTGATTTGTGCCTCGGATGCAAAGCATGCAAGGCAGAATGCCCATCCAACGTTGATATGGCAAAGATAAAATACGAATTCCTTGCTCACTATCATAAAGCAAACGGGCTTCCGTTGAAAAAACGGCTTTTTGGAGAGATTGCATCGCTTGCTGTACTCGGTTCCGCGTTCGCACCTTTTTCCAATTGGGCAGCCGGCAATAGACTCTCTAAGTGGGTAGCCGAGAAGTTGTTTGGCATTGATAAACGACGTCAGATGCCGAACTTTGTGCGCCCGACATTCACGCACTGGTTCCAAAAACGCGCACGCCCCGTCGCGGATACAGACAAAAAAGTCGTGCTATTTCATGATACCTTTATGAATCATAGCGAACCTACAATCGGCAAGGCAGCGGTTGAGGTATTGGAAGCGGCCGGCTGGACAGTCATCATCCCAGATAAACGGTGTTGCGGCCGCCCCCACATATCCGAAGGGATGTTGGATAGAGCGATTGAAAATGCACGCCACAACATTGCGTGTCTGCACCCTTATGCCGAGATGGGTATACCTATTGTCGGGTGTGAACCGAGTTGTACTTCTACCCTTACCGATGACTACGTTGAACTCATCGGCACACCAGAGGCCAAGCGTGTCGCTGAAACTACGTGTTCTATTGAGGAATTTGTCACACGGATTGCCGCGGAAAAGCGACTGACTTTTAACGATAAGCCGCGCGATATTCTGCTGCATGGGCACTGCCATCAAAGAGCACTCATCGGTATCCAGCCGGCTGTGCAGATGCTGAGTTTACCTCCCGGACACGATGTGAATGTGATTGATTCGAGTTGCTGCGGGATGGCAGGCGGCTTCGGTTATGAAAAAACGCACTATGAACTCTCTATGAAAATCGCTGAACGCCGCCTATTTCAAGCCATCCGCCAAAAACAGGCAGAGAACGATGTTACCATCAGTGCCTCCGGATTTTCTTGCCGGCACCAGCTCGAACACGGAATCGGTATGCTTCCGAAGCACCCGATTGAACTGGTACGTGAAGCCATGCTGCAAGATTAAATGGACATGATGAGCCCTCATTCGAAAAATGGAGGGCCCTAATCGCATCAGGGGCCGGGTTATGCTAAAATATATAGAGGACTTAAGGAGGCACTATGGCGAGGATTTACCAACCACTTAACGATTTTAAAACCGTTCCGTTGCCAGAAAAAAGACTTCCTTTTTGGAAGATTGCTGGCCCCGGGGCAATCTTAGTCGGTTTGTCGATAGGGGCCGGCGAAATCGTTATTTGGCCCCGCATCGCAGCCGAGTACGGGGGCACCATGGTATGGGCAGCCGTACTCGGCGTATTCCTTCAACTCTGGATTAACTTTGAGGTGGGACGCTGGACGATATCTACCGGTGAAACCGTCTATACCGGCTACAGTCGTATCTGGAGAGGGTTCGCCCCGGTGTTTATCCTGTTGAACATTGCCGGGTGGATTGCGCCCGGGTGGGCACGGGCTTCAGGGCTCGCACTCAAGGCGTTCGTACTAACGCACGATGGATGGGGCTCTGATACCTTCTGGACAGTCGTTACCTTCGCTGCCATTGCAGTAATTCTTTTTGGGCCAAAAATGGTGTATCACTCCGTAGAACGGACGGTAGAACTGCTTGTAGCGGCAGTGACTGTCGGGCTAGTCCTCGTCGCAATTGCAATCGGCTCATTGGATACGTGGAAAGAATTGGGAGCCGGATTAATAAATGTCGGGCACAAAGAGACGGGAATGTCAGTCAAGGCGCTCTTTATTGCAATGGTATTTGCCGGCGCGGGCGGAACCGCCAATCTGTTCTATACCTTCTATCTACGGGATAAAAATATTGGGATGGGCGGGCAATTACCGGGACTGCAGAATCCTTTCCGTGGCAGGAGTGAGAAAATTCCGGCGACAGGATTTCTCTTTGAGGAGACAGAAGAAAACCGAAAACGGTTCTCAGACTGGTGGCGTTATGTCAAACAGGACCAGGTTCTATTTTTTTGGGCACTGAACACCTTTACAATTCTGCTCTTCATTTTCGGCGCACTCGCCGTTTTGCACCCGCAGGGGATTGTGCCTGAAGCAGGCACCCTCATTTATGATGAAGCAAATATCTTAGGGCAAATCTGGGGTGAAGCCGGACGGCGTATCTTCCTCCTCGTCGGCGTCGCCACGCTTTTCGGAACACAGCTCGCGCTAGTTGATGGCGTGGCTCGCTCCATTTCTGATATTATTTACACGAATTTTCGTGGCGCGCAACGCCGTCCTATGAGTTGGTGGTACCTACTCATCGCTAGTATTTGGATTGTGAGTGGCTGTGTCATTACATTTGTGATGGAACAACTCAATGTCAGTGAATTAGGATTTCTTTTTAATGCCGCCTATATGGGCGGGTTCGCGATGGCACTCTATGTGCCGCTTACCCTTTATATGAATCGTCGTTTCTTGCCGGAATTTGCCAAACCGAAAGCACTCTCGACATTTATGATGTTGCTTGCTTCGTGTGTCTATGTCGGATTCGCGATTTCAAGCATCATTTGGGAAGTTAAAAGATTCATTGGCGTCTAAAATCGACTTAAATGGGGGCTAAAATGGAACTAAAAGCCGCAAAAACTTTTTTTAACAAGGAAGGCTATCTCGTTGTTGAAAATCTGTTATCACCTACGGAAGTTGAAACCTGCCAAAACGAGATTCATCGCATACATCAGTTTGCTGCAGGACAGGAATCTCCTTCCGAAAAATCTATCGCCGATGTCGCACGCCAGCATGTGCAAGGTGAACCCTTTGTGAAGGAGGAAACCCAAGTAAAGGAACTGCCTGTACTTAGGAAAGCGGAGAATACGCGAGATTACTCGCAAGTCTTTCGGAACTTGGCGATGCACCCGAAGCTGATTGACGTGGTACAAAATTTAATCGGAGCTGATTTGTTGTTGTTTAGAAGTACACTCATGTTTAAGCCGGCGTTCCATGGTTCATCACACGGCTTGCATCAAGATTCAGCTTACTGGCCAATGGAGCCGCCCACCCTTGTTACCGTCAGTATCGCCCTCAACGAGGCAACACCAGAAAATGGCTGTTTTAAGGTAATTCCGAGGAGCCACTTGTGGGGAATGCAGGAATGGGGAGGGATTGCTCGAAAACAAGATGCCGAATTAACCGACAGAACGGATGTGGCGAAACAACAGATGGATGTACCGCTATCGGCAGGAAGCGCACTATTTTTTCATAGCCTCATGGTACATGGCTCAGGGCCCAACGCATCACCCAATCCACGGAATACCGCGCTTTATGCGTACTTCTCACCGAAAGTCCGATATGTACCTAGGGATGGCAAACCGGGAGCACGCACATTTCCAGTCGTTGCAGGACTCAACGGGAAAACTGAGTTGACGCTCATCGCATCACATGAGGGCATCTTAACGGAGGAAAGTTGCACCCGCGAGGGGCGGTGAGAACGCTTTCTGTATCTCCTATACCACCCCTGCTTGAAACTTTTATCATAACTAAAACTATCGTTACATTCCTGTCTATCATGGGCATAGTGGCTGGCTACCTGGTATCATTCGCGTCGGTGAATGACTTTCAACGGGACAGCATTTTTCCGGTTTATCCGGATTCATAAGAAACGCGTGTTATGTGCCCGAGCAGAACCTGCTATTGAATTGATGGACGTAGTTAGGCAATTTGATTCGGCTGTCGCAATTGTGATTAACGAATACGAAAGCGGTATCGGGTTGAACCGAAAAAGAAGATGAAATTAAAACGACGTCGCCGTATCTTGAAAAAAACGAATATTCGCGCATTACTTATCTGGTATCTCATTCTCTTTGCGGGTATCATCATTCTCGTGTGGAAAATGCCAGCGATTGTCTCACGTTTATAAGAAAATTGTGTGAATCGACTTCGCAGCGCCGCTATGGCAATAAAAACGGGGGCATCCGTTCGATTTGCGTGACGTTACGTCAAAAAACGGCGCCGGCTCTGGAAAACCCAGAATCCGTTCTTGCGGAAGATAAAAATAGCTACAACGATACAAAAAATATGAAAGGAAATCAAAGCGATGTGTTACTTGAGAACGTTGTTAGGAATATTGTCATTCTTGCTTCTCGTAATCCCTGCTGCCCTGTTCGCGCAGGATGAACTTATCATCATCTCACCACACCCTGAAGGCATTGAAACCGAGTTCGGAGAAAATTTTGAGACATGGTACCACGAGCAGACAGGGCGGAACGTCAAGACTGACTGGCGTGATGTCGGCGGAACTTCTTCCAATTACCGGTTCATTGATTCAGAGTTTAAGCGCGTCCCCGACGGAATTGGTATCGACATCTTCTTTGGCGGCGGAACCGATAGTTACCTTCGACTCGCGAAGAACAACTTATTAAGTCCGTACAAGCTGCCGGAGGAGCAACGACAACAAATTCCGCAAACCTTCTATGGCATTCCTGTCTATGATGCGGAATATCGGTGGTATGGTGCCGCGCTATCCAGCTTCGGCATTATGTACAATGAAGAGTTACGTGCGTTACTTCAGCTTCCTGAGGCGAAGACGTGGAAGGATTTGGGTAATCCCGCGTTACTTGGTAAAATCGGGGCCGCAGATCCGAGGGAAAGTGGTTCGGCACACATGATGTACGAAATTATCTTGCAAACTCATGGATGGGAAGAAGGATTTGCGCTCCTGACAAAGATTGGGGGAAATGTCAGAGGATTCTCCGCCGGAGCAAACGTTATTCCCAATGATGTTGTCACCGGACAAGTCATTTACGGGATGGCAATTGATTTTTACGCTTATGGGCATATTGTTGTCGTCGGTGCAGATAAAATTAAATATGTGATGCCAAGCGATGGCACCGTCGTCAATCCTGATGCCATCGCCATTCTCAAAGGGGCGCCGAACCTGGCCGTTGCACAAAAATTTTTGGAATTTGTGTTGTCTGAACGGGCGCAGAAACTCTGGATGCTCCGTGATACAGAACCCGATGGTCCAAAATGGAAGGGCGGATTGAACCGTGCAAGTGTACTCCCGGCGCTCTACGATAAACTCGGAAAACGGGCCATTGTTACCAATCCATTTAAACTTGAATTTGAGCCGTTTCAGTACGATGCCAATAAGGGTGGAGCGCGTTGGGATATCATTAACGAGCTCTTTGGCGTGATAATTATTGATTCTCACAAAGCCCTCGTCAACGCCTGGAAAGCGATTCGCAACTGTTCGGATTACGAGAAGCGCGCGTCGGCAATCGCAGCATTCACCCGGATGCCGATTTCCGAAAAAGAGGCGATGCATATTGCTGCCACGGAATGGAAGAATTCGGCGTTCCGCAACCAAAAGATTAAAGAGTGGGGACAATTTGCCAGGGAGAAGTTTAAGGAGGCGCATAAGCTTGCAAAGTAGTTTTTTCGTCGCAAGCTTGATTCATGAAGACTCCGTGCCGAGTTTTTGGTAAAGAATGAAAAACGGGGGCAGGGAATGCGAATGGCATACCCTTGGGCTGTTAACGCCGCGATGCCATATCAAATCCTACGGCTGCGACTAATACCATCCCTTTAATAATATCTTGCCAGGAGGCATCCAGGTTCGCCAGGCTCATCCCGTTATTGAGGCTTTCCATGACGAGTGCCCCAAGCAACGCGCCAAAGATGCTGCCGCGGCCCCCCATTAAACTAGCGCCCCCAATAACACATGCGGCAATCGCATCTAATTCTAATAAACGTCCCGCTTCCGGGCTCGCACTTCCAACGCGCGCCATGAGAACAACACCTGCAATTCCCATCAAGGCGCCCATCGTTGCAAAAACCCGTAAGGTTATCCAGCGCACGTTCACGCCGGAGAGGTACGCCGCCTCCGCATTCCCACCAACCGCATACACATAGCGTCCGAAACGGGTGCGGTTCGAGATAAAATGGAAGACGAACGCTAAAAAAAACAGAATGCATACCGGAATCGGAACCCCTTTGTGCGCGTTCATCACACTCATGAAGCCCACAATAAGAAACCAGATTCCGCCGAGTTTCAGGAAAGGTAGTAGAACGGACACATCACCACCTCGTAACCCCGCAAAGTCGTTTTTACGTTTCGTGCGTTGCCGATAAAAACCGTAACCACTGACACTTATCGCAATCAGCATCAGTATCCAGCCCGGTGTTTCGGGGAGGTAAGCGTTACCGATGGCTTTGAGCCAATTATCCGGCAGCAAAATCGTTTCTCCTTTCGTGAATGCCAGCATCAAGCCGCGATAGACGAGAAATCCGCCCAAAGTCACGATAAACGCCGGTATCCGCTGATATGCAACAAGGTAGCCTTGAAGCAATCCCAGCAAAATGCCAACGCAGATAACAGCGAGTAAAGTCAACCCAATCGGCTGGCCCCACCAGACGTGCAAGATTGCCGCGATTGCGCCCAGCAGCCCCGCGCCGTACCCGACAGATAAATCGATATTGGCGGAGACGATGACGAACACCATCCCCACCGAGAGCATGGCTGTCACGGCGCCTTGGCGGGAAAGATTCGATAAATTTCGGGTGCTGAGAAAAGTCCCGCCTGTCAGCAGCGTGAAAATTGCCCACACACACAGGAGCGCCAGCACCATCGCATACGTACGAAAATTCAAGGATGTCATCTTTTGCGAGTTTTTTACGGGCATTCGTTTGTTTTGCCCTTTGCTAAGACTTCACGGCTTCCAACTGTTCATCTAATAACTCAAGCAACGGACGTGCGCCACCCCAAGCAACCGCTTCTTCTAACGGCGTCGCCCCAACCCGTTCGGTATAGGCGAGAACGGCATACGCTGAAAAAGCAGCATAGAAATGAAGCCGCCATGCCGGAAATCGACAGAGCCGTTGGAGTTCATCGACTATTGACGTACCGTGAAAATGAATCATAGCATCCCCGTATGGGACTGCCGCGTCCCCGTACTGGACATTCGGCATGTGGATTTGACAAAGCCGGTTCGTCTGAGAAACGATAAGGAAGTTTCGCGCATTGATATCGGCGTTGATTACCTTCGGCGCCGGTGTCTCGGCATCCAGCGCTTCGCGCAGGCTTGAAAAGATATGCCACAGATAGGTGAATCTCATCTTAGCAAGGCGAGGCCCCTTTTCACCTTGGCGCTTAAGGTACCACGCCAGAAAATTTGTCCATGTCTCAAAGCTTGCCGCTTTTCCAAGGGTTGCTTTACCAAAACCTTCGGCAGGAATGGAACGTAAACGGCAGAAAATGCGATGCAGCGCAGCCGCCCACAGCCTCGCTTCCTTCCTGGAGAAAGTGGCTTGACGGATAACAACATCTAAAGAGTTTCCCTCTATATACGGCGAAATCACTAAGCACGTTCCGGTATCAGCCAGACGCTGAACGTGTAAAACCGGCCTAAAGTAATCTGCAGACGGGATTTTCTCTAGAATTGCCTTCTCCAAAAAAGCGTTCACCCCCGCAGCGGCGCAAATTTCCTTAACAACGTACCTTCCCGAATCTGATGTTACGCGATACACCAGATTGTGGGAACGGCTGAGGAGCGTTAGCTCATGTGGACGCCCCAATATTTCGCGGACGGTTGCTTCGGCGGAATTGGATAGCCTTTTAGGAGCAGCTAGTTGTGAGTGGTTGTTTGTGTTACTCATTGAATGCAAGATCTCCGTGTCCCTTCGAAGATTTTACGTTGCAGAAATGGCGCGCAATCCGATTTGTCAGAACCTTGCTACATTTCGTGCATGTTGTATCTATCAATCTTCAATGTTTCATCATCGATTTTAACCGTGTTGTACTGGCATAAACAGTTCACGAAAATTCCGGCTTGTGAGTTCACCAATCGATTCCACAGAGGTACCGCGGAGCGCCGCTATTTTTTTTGCAACAGCAGCCACGTACGCCGGTTCATTGCGCTTGCCGCGTCGAAATTGCGGGGCTAACCACGGACAATCCGTTTCAATCAGCAGCCGCTCCGCCGGCACTTGCCGGGCAACCACTTGAACCGCAGCCCCATTTCGATACGTAACAATTCCGCCGATGCCGATAGACAGTTCACACGCCGGACTGAGCTGGAGACTCCTCTGCATCAGCGCAACATCACCGGTAAAACAGTGCAAAACGCCGCGTATTTTCGCCTCCTGTGCCTCTAAAATCGGAAGAATATCCATATAGGCATCACGATTGTGAATCACAATCGGCAGCCCTGTCTCGACAGCCAGGGATAATTGTTCTGCAAACGCCCTTTTTTGCACCGCCGGTGAGCAGCGATTCCGATAATAATCCAACCCCATTTCACCGAGCGCCAGCACCTTCGGATGCGCTGCAAGCCCACGAAACGTTTTTAACACGCCCGGCGTCAGACATTTCGCATCGTGCGGATGCATCCCTACTGTAGCGTAGACGTTCTCATGTTTCTCTGCCAGAGCAATCGCGCCAAGACTAGTGCCCAGGTCAAACCCGATGACGAGGATGCTCCCAACCCCTGCATCCCGGGCGCGTTGGAGCACCGCATTCCGGTCGGTATCAAATTCGGACAGTTGGATGTGCGCATGCGAATCAATAAACATGTTCCTGTTTTCCTACATTAACGGTGTTCTGATTACGCTCTCGAGGGTGTGAGCGCGCCGCGGCTGCGTCACCAGAAACAGAATCAAATCCGCTACATCCTCCGGAAGTGTGAGATGCTCAATGACATCGTCCGGATGGTTATCCCGCCGCATCTTCGTATCAACGGGGCCAGGACAGACAACGGAGGCTTTCACACCGTGCCGCCGCCCCTCATTATTCGTTGTTTCCGTGAAACCGACGACGGCAAATTTTGAGGCGCAGTACGCGCCGCCGTTCACGTGCCCGGATTTGCCCGAAACCGATGAGACGTTGACGATATGTCCTGACTGCTGCTCGCACATCCCACTGAATACCGCTTGTGTACACAGAAAGACACCCTTCAGGTTGACTGCCATAGTAAAATCCCAATCAGCCTCCCGAATTCTTTCTATCGGGTTGTGAATGGCGACACCGGCATTGTTGATGAGGATGTCCACCTTGCCGAACGTATCGAGCGTTTTTGCAGTCATCGCATCAACGGACGTTTTCTGTTGGACATCCGTCGGGATAGCGATGGCGCGCCTACCTAACTGTTTCACCTCTTCCGCAACGGCTATGATTTCGCCGGTTGTCCGTGCCGCAAGGACGATATCCGCGCCCGCTTTTGCGAGCGCTAAAGCCGTGGAGCGCCCGATACCGCGCCCACCGCCAGTAATAATCGCTACCTGATTTTCAAGTTTCATCGCTCTTCCTTTTTGCTATTTTGTGACGGAGAATCCCCAAACGCAGGCAAATCGCCAAGAATCCTGAGCGTCTCTAAACTCACCCAAATGACTTTCCTAATTAAGCCCACAATGTGTGTCTCATCCCCTGCACTGTTCGGTTCGTTAACAATGCCACTCCGTTTATCTACCTGCGCCCGATACTGCTCAACCACCCACTCCAACGCCGAACGATTTCCAAGCCGATACTCAAACACCGCGGGCGGAATGCCCGCAATCGTTAGGAACTCATTGTAATGAAGTTGCAACTTGTCCTTGGAGAATTTCATCCGTGACACACACCAATTCAACGCCACCAACGGTGTCTCAATCAGACGCGCGTGTTTATATTCACGCCCGGTTTCGTAGTTGAGATGAAGCGTCGACAGCTCCGCGCCTGCTGCCGAAAATCCCCAAAAATCGTCCGCGAACGGGATATGTGGCAAGTCACGGTTGAGATTAACTTGATACCGGCCCCGGTACGCCGGATGGTGCAGCAGCCCGTAGATATAATGGAAAATGTCCCACTTGTTCAGCGTATCGTCTCCGTAGTGCGCTCGGAACTGTGACAACGCCCAATCGGTGATGTTCTCACGACGATGCCCGCCATCTTCGTTATACGTGTAGAATGGAAAACATTGTACGTTTTCAAATGCTAAATTTAAGTTGGGAATCATATTTGTTGCAAGACAACCAAAGCCTTTTCTATTCCCAATGCCGGCCACGCAAATCACCCTGTTCTCTTTTTCCGTCTCGGGTGTCGGAAAGATGGAAGCCCATCCATAAACCCTCTCGTTCATCAATCTGTCAAAGTAAAGGTTCGATTTTGTAAACGGACGATAGATAGAATTTCTTATCTTTTCTTCTGAAAAATTGGCGATTTTTCCCTTTTTCAATGCCTGTTTCAATCGAACGCTCCATTTGATTTTGCTACTATCGGCAATCACAAAATCATCGACGTTCACCTTCTGATTTTCTCGGTGTTTCCACTTCAGTGCTTGTTCATTGTAAGTGTCAATCATCCGGCTCATATTTTGCGTGAGTGCGTTTCGATTAAAGTTGTAAGCCCATGCGTCACGACTCGTGTTAATACCGAGTCCATAGGTTTTGAAAACCACCCCCACCGCCACCCCTTTTGTCGCCTTCGCCGCCTTGGTTCCCATCGGCATAAAGGTGTCAAATTCGGCGTGTAGCCCCTCCGTCAACCATGTCTGTCGCGCGTCCGGTACCACGGTTTGCCAGGCGATATTGCCGGTGTGCTGACGCCTATTTAGCAACTCAAATTTCTGTTTTCTGTTCCACAGTTCATCGGTTCGGTGATAAAAAATAGCGCATGTCTCTGGTGAATTCTTCCGTGTCTTGACAAATAGGTTAATGCTCACCCCGACGCGAATCCCAAAGACATTCGCATCAGAGACTTTCCCCCCTTTTCGCACGTTGCCGCCCAAATCGAGGACGTAAATTTTATCAAAATCGGCGGTGAGGTGTTTTCGCATGCCGTCGAACGCGACACCATCGATAAATCCGTTGTTGGTAACAAAGGCGATAACCCCTTCCTCGCCAATCCGGTCGGATGCCCATCGAATTGCCTTAATGTAGTAATCATAGAGTGCTTTGTTACACGTCGCTTTAGAGTCTTTTGCGTACGTCTCCGCAATTCGCGTGTCCAGCGTCGGATATTTTCGGTTTTTGTTGTTATCATTCTCGTTGAGCTGCCCGATATTGTAAGGCGGATTTCCGATAACGACAAACATCGGCGTCTGCTTCTGTTTTTCAACGCGTTGGGTATTCTCTCGCTCGAACATGGTAAGTTGGTTATCTTCAGCTAACTCAAACGTATCGACGAGACAGATTCCTGGAAACGGGCGATAGGTGCCCGTTGCCTGATAAAATTCGTGTTCAATGTTCATGGATGCGATGTAGTATGGGAGGAGCATCACTTCGTTGCAGTGAAATTCCTCGGTATACTTTTGCGGGAGCGCGATTTTGCGGAGCTCGCACATCATCCGGACGATGAAATTGCCGGTGCCGACGAACGGCTCGATGATGTGTACTTCCTTGTCAGAGAGGGAACGTTTAAATTCGGACTGTAAGAGCACTTCGACACTTCGCACCATGAAGTCGACAATCGGTTGTGGTGTATAGACGATACCGTGTGTATCGGCGATTTTGACGGAAAACCCCTGAAAGAACTGCTCGTAAACGGTGTTGAGGAAGTCCTGCTTCTGTGAGAAGTCATGAAGCGTTGCGGCAGTACGTTCAAGAGTGGCATAAAACGGTTCGAGGCTTTGCAGAAATTCATCTCTGCTAAAGGCTTGCGATGTGAGTGTTCGGATAACCGTCTCGATTTCGGCGGCGATGACATTCCTGTGTATGAAGTCGGGGTTATCGAAGACAGTTCGGAAGACGCGTTCGGTTAAGAGGTGCTGTATGAGCATCTCCTCGACGGCGGCTTCAGAGAGGTTTGGGTTGATGGATGCCCGGCATTTTTCGTGGAAGTTGGCAAAAGCCACGGTGAAATCGGTGTTGTTCTGCCGTTGCTTTTGGATGAGGGTTGCCATGCTGTTGCCGAGTTCTGGCACCTTGTGCTTGAATCTAGCGATAGCCTGTTCCCATTCAAGGTATTCTTGCTGCCGGTGGGCAAAGAAGGTTTCAAGCACCAAAATGAGGCGGTTGGGTTCGCCCAAGTCGACATCAAGGACAAGGCATTGGTTCTGCCAAAGCATCGCGTGTTTTGGTGTTTGGAACAGGATGTTGTCGCGTGGGTAGCCGTTTTCAAATTTGCGTGCAGCTGCGGTAGGCAAGTCGTCGTGAATATCTTTTGCTTCCCAATAGCCGTGGATTAAGTGAAAATCATCGACGAGCGCCCCATCCACGACGATGCGTCGCTGATTGCGAAGGAGAATTGCATGCTCAGGGACTAATGCCCAGTGAACCTTCTTTGCGCAATGGGCTAATAAATTTTGGAATGCGGAGCGGACAGCGGTTTCGTGCGTAACACCGAGTTGGTTGTATCGTTCTAGCGCGGTGTAGTATTCTTTGATGGATTTGTGCGTCGTTTTAAGAGTGAGTGCCGCCATATTTTTTTGAGCGTGATTTCCCTCATCTTCGAGGTTAATCTAAAAATTCGCGTGGTTCTCCGGTGATATGATAAGCATGGTTGAGGCGATTTGTGTGTCTGTCATGAATTCCTAAGGAACCATCGCCCATCCGTACTGCGTGAGATATTATTCAATCTGATATTGTGCGAGTTTCTGTTTGTTGAACAGGATTCCGTGTCCTGGGCGATTCGAGGGTGTGAAGTGTCCATCTTTGAGTGTCAAGGTGTCGTCAAGAACCGGGTCGAGTGAGGGGATGTATTCGACAAAGAGCGAGTGTTGTACAGCGGCTGCCAGATGGACGTGCAAATCCATCAAAAAGTGCGGGGAGACAGAAAGTCCGAAGCATTCAGCGGTGTGTGCGACTTTCATCCATTCGGATATCCCGCCGACGCGGACGGCGTCTGGTTGCAGGATATCGGCTGCGCCTTGTGCGATATACTCTTGAAACACGTATTTATTATAAAGTGTTTCCCCAACGGCAATGGGGATAGTCGTTTTCTCCCGGAGTGTAACGTGGCTATCGACATCGTCTGCTTCAATCGGCTCTTCAAACCAGAAGATGTCTGCGTCTTCGACGCGGCGTGCGAGTCGTATTGCTTCACGGGCGTTCCACTTCATATTGGCGTCTATCATCAAGAAGGGTTCTTTTCCGATAGCTTTTCGGACGGCGTGGATTCTTGCAACGTCGTCGTGTAGGCTGTCGCGCCCTACCTTAATCTTAATCCCTTTGAATCCATTTTCGACAAATCCGATGGATTGGCGTACCAGTTCATCCTCCTGAAGGTGTAGCCAGCCACCATCGGTGTTGTAAACCGGAACAGATTCCTGTGAGCCGCCGAGGAGTTGATATAGCGGTAAATTGGCCCGGTTTGCCATCAAATCCCAGAGGGCGATATCTACCGCGGCCATGCCTAAAGTGACGATACCGCCCCTTCCTACCCAATGTGTGTCCATCCACATCCGGTTCCAGATTCTGTCGATGTTCGCTGCGTCCTCTTGAAGCAGAATGGGAGTAAGATAGTCATCTAGAATGGCTTTAATCGCGGCGCCGCCCTTACCGATGGTATAGGAGAATCCTGTGCCTATCACCCCGTCTGCATCCTCAATTTCAATGAACGGAAATTCCATGGATACAAAAGTTTGGATGGCATCAACCCGTTTGACTTGGGGTGGTATATCGTAAAGCGCGGTACGAACCGCCCTGATTTTCATGTTTTTTCTCCTGATTCGGTAAGGTGGGTTTCGCCTGAATGTGCGTTGGCATCACTGCTAAAAGCGTTTTGGCGGTTTTATGTCTTTAAGTTATCAATGAGCCGTAATAAATTCTGGATGCAGATGCGGGACGCTTTTTCTCACGCCTCCGAGCGTTTGCGCTTTTCTTTGCGACGCTTTTCCTTTTAAGTAGCCTTTTCCTGGTTCTCTGGACGACGCGCTGTATAACTGACTGGAACAACTACGGACATCACCAAGAGTGATAAGAGGACACAGAAAAATAAACGAGTTTTGGTAATGATGCGTTAATCGGTATTGTCGCAAACAGAGCAAGCACCTGAACCCCAGCAGATGGTACAGTCGGGGTTCTTGTTACCGTCGCTGCCTGACACCGTGTTACGATTATGAGCGTTCTGACCCGAACAGTTAAAGTGTTCTGAAGCCTTTGGACACTCCATCGTTGCTTCAGAACACATCCAAACAACAACGGGCGAGTCATGGCCCTTGTCCTTACAAGTCCAAGCATGTGAATCTGAACGCGGTAAGTTTTCAGCACCGCAATTGTTTTCGCAGATCGCTGACGGAATAACAAGGTCAAGTAGATCAATAGGAATATCGAGAATAGGACCTATAACAGGGACCTTTGACGCAGCTGACTTGAGCCAACCAATAATACCGCTTTTCTTTTGACCACTTTCAAGCTGCTTAATGCGGCGATCTTGGTCTTTATCACGTTCTTCTTGCGACTTTTCCTGTCCTGCTTGCGACTTGTTGCGTCCTTCCTTTTCTTCTTGACGCCGACGTTTTTCAGCACGGCGTTTCTGCTTTTCTTCGTTCCGTTCCTGCTTCTCTTCTCTTTTCGCATAAACAGTATCAACCGTTATCGGTGATGTGATGGAATAAGTGAAACAACATAAAAGCAGTATTAAAAAGAACCTTATCAGATTGAAATGACTGGATTGATACACTGTTTACCTTCCTTTCTGTATATGTGGGTGTTCCGCATGTTCTGCAATAAGACGATTTAACTTTTCATCTGTGATTAGTTGCTCCGGCAGAAATACACGCTTATATAAATCCAGAGTACCTTCTTCTTCCATAATTACGTAAACTTGTTTATGGAGTTCGGGACTCAGGTTCTCAAATAAATCTCGGAATGTCTTACGATGTGATTCAATCTCTGCAAACTTCATCGCAACTTTTCTACGCTCTTCAACCGTTTGATACGTGTTATGAAAATCATCGTAAGACATAGAAGCAAGCGGTAATATAGCTTCCACATCTGAAAAAATAGAATCGCTTACTTTGTTCACCTCTTCCGAAAACGATTTCGCCTCTTTTTCAAGCCTTTTTCGCTCCGCTGCTTGCGCCTCTAATTTCGCAAGATATGCCGCTTTTATCTTCATTCGCTTTTCGCGTGCTTCCATTCGCTTTTTGCGTGCTTCATATTCAGCATCCAAGCGTGCCGCTTCAGCATCGTATGCCGCCATTTCTGCTTCAAACGCAGCGTCATCATCTATGTCGGCTTCAGGTATTATATCGGAAACCTGAGAATGTGATTCAGCGTTGAAATGTCCACCTGTAGAGGTTTCGGATTTCTCCACAGGCGTGTTCACCTTGTAGATCTTGATCGGTTCGGTTGGCACATCCGAACGCAACGCAAAGAAACCTATCACACAAATCGCGATGAGCAACGCGCCGATGGAAAGATAAAACTTTTTCAAACGCATTTGATATGCTCCTTTAGGGATTGAAAACCCTTTGATATTGTCTGTTTCTATCGAACTATGGCACGCAGGATGTCTAAAGTGGACATCATCGCCACCATATTAAGTTTATCAGATGCAAAGACAAAACACAACCTTTGCGGGCACCGAATCGCGTCTCCGATGAGCGGCTCACGCCACCGATTTTCACACCGACGGCGTAACGGACGCTCAACATCACAATCAAACGGTTCACAAACCGGCGGTAAGACATCGGTTCGGTGGGTTTCGCCTGAATATGCGTTGGCATCACTGCTAAAAGCGTTTTGGCAGTTTTATGTCTTTAAGTTATCAATGAGCCGTAATAAATCCTGGATGCAGATGCGGGACGCTTTTTCTCCCGCCTCCGAGCGTTTGCGCTTTTCTTCGCGACGCTTTTCCTTTTAAGTAGCCTTTTCCTGGTTCTCTGGACAACGCGCTGTATAACTGACTGGAAAAACTACGGACATCACCAAGAGTGATAAGAGAACACAGAAAAATAAACGAGTTCTGGTTTTCATTCGGTATGACTTCCATCTATTTTCTGAACGCGGTAAGTTTTCAGCACCGCAATTGTTTTCACAGATCCGCTGACGGAATAACCACTCCTGCTGCATCAGTTACAGCATCTACGATAGTACTAACAACAGGAATAGGTGACGTTACTTTATCTATCCAACCAAGAATACCGCTTTTCTTTTGACCACTTTCAAGCTGCTTAATGCGGCGCTCTTGGTATTTATCACGTTCTTCTTGCGACTTTTCTTGTCCTTCTTGCGGCTTGTTGCGTCCTTCCTTTTCTTCTTGACGCCGACGTTTTTCAGCACGGCGTTTCTGCTTTTCTTCATTCCGTTTCTGCTTCTCTTCTCTTTTCGCATAAACAGTATCAACCGTTATCGGTGATATGATGGAATAAGTGAAACAACATAAAAGCAGTATCAAAAAGAACCTTATCAGATTGAAATGACTTGCTTTATACACTGTTTACCTTCCTTTCTGTATATGTGGGTGTTCCGCATGCTCAGCTATAATCGCCTTTAACGTCGAATCTTTAATAACTTCTTCGGGTAAAAATACACGCTGATATGTCTCTATATACCCGTTTTCTGTCATCCGAGCATAAATCATTTGACGAAGTTTTGGACTCGTATTCTCAATCAAATCACGATATGAAATACGATGTAATTCAATCTTCGCAAACTTCCTTGCAACTTCTTTACGTTCTGCAACCGTCTGATACGTGTTATGAAAATCATCGTAAGACATAGAAAAAACAGGCAATAAATCTACAGCATCTACCATAAAATTATCACCAAATTTATCGACTTCTTCAGCAAGTGTTTTCGCCTCTTTTTCAAGTCGTTTCCTTTCCTTATCTTGCGCCTCTAATTTCGCAAGATATGCTGCTCTTATCTTCATTCGCTTTTCGCGTGCTTCATATTCAGCATCGTATGCGGCCATTTCTGCCTCAAACGCAGCGTCATCATCTATGTCGGCTTCAGGTATTGTAGCGGAAACCTGGGAATGTGATTCAGTGGGCCATGTGCCGTCCGTGTGGACGTGTCCACCTGTTGAGGTATCCGTTACCTCTCCTGTGGGAACCTGCGCCGGTGTCTCCGTGATTGTTGGCTTGTAAATCACAATCGGTTCTTTCATGCGCTCCGAACGCAACGCAAAGAGAGCTATCGCACAAATCGCGATGAGCAACGCGCCGATGGGAAGATAAAACTTTTTCAAACGCATTTGATATGCTCCTTTAGGGATTGAAAACCCTTTGATATTGTCTGTTTCTATCGAACTATGGCACGCAGGATGTCTAAAGTGGACATCATCGCCACCATATTAAGTTTATCAGATGCAAAGACAAAACACAACCTTTGCGGGCACCGAATCGCGTCTCCGATGAGCGGCTCACGCCACCGATTTTCACACCGACGGCGTAACGGACGCTCAACATCACAATCAAACGGTTCACAAACCGGCGGTAAGACATCGGTTCGGTGGGTTTCGCCTGAATGTGCGTTGGCATCACTGCTAAAAGCGTTTTGGCAGTTTTATGTCTTTAAGTTATCAATGAGCCGTAATAAATTCTGGATGCAGATGCGGGACGCTTTTTCTCCCGCCTCCGAGAAAGCTTGACCTGCCGGTCTGTTCAGAATGGCCTCGTCAATTTTAAGAGAGGGGCGCCAGTGTGTTTCTAAACAGAGGTGGCCTTCGTATCCATCATCCGCATACGCTTGAAGCTGTCCTTGCCAGTCAATGATTCCATCTCCGACGGGAACAGACTCCATTTTGCCCGTCTGTGGATTTGGGGCGGCATCCTTAAGATGCGCGTGAATCATCGTCGCTTTGAGGTGTTTGTAGGCATCCGGATAAGGCGTTTCTCCGCCTTCGGCGTGTGCTTCATTCGCCGGGTCCCAGATGGGCAGAACGCTTGGAGAATCAATCTGCTCAATGAATTGGGCCGTCAGTTTGGCAGTCCGCAGCGAGGTTGTCGATTCATTTTCCATTCCGAGAATGATACCTTCACCATCCGCTATCCGTCGCGGTTCATCGTAGGATGCGATAATTTCGTCCCAGCGTTGCTCTGTTTCCCCTGTGTCCCAAAACACAAACGTTCGGATGAGATTCGTATCCAACGTTTTGGCGGTTTTGATACATCCTTTCAAAATTTCGATATGTTCTTTCCGCTCCGCCGGGCTGTCCATATCGCACTTGAAAAACGGGGATGCGATACCGATAATCTCAATGTTGGTATCCTCCAATAACCGTTTCATCTCGTCGATGTCGGCATCTGTGAGTTCATGAGGGAGTTTATCCCACACAGAACGGATTTCAATGGAATGTAGCTCGAATTCTTTCACAAAGTTAACAACGGTGGCGAAGTCTTGGGATACCTCATCACCAATCACACCGATTTTAAACATAGTTTTTTTGACTCCTTAGGTACGATTGCTCATACAACGGTTTTCAATACCGTCCCATTAAACCACTCTCGCACCTCTCCTTGCGTATAGTATAAATTATTTTGTTAAGAGAAATAGTGTCCGTGAAATCCAAAGGGTATGTGGTGTGGAACTTCTGCTCGTCCTTTTTCTTCAAATGAAGCTGCGTCCAACACAAGCAGAAACGAGCGGTGCGTGTGTGCGTTCAATACGACAGAAAGAACAACGCCCTCATCCTCTCGCTCTGCTTCGGGAGACGAAACAAACACTGGCTCACCCGGATAGCAGTTCTCCTCACGCCATTCTGCAACCCGCCTCTCCTTGATGTTCACCTTCACTAGTCGGTTAAGAAAATTGTTTGGATGGGCTGGCTCGGCACCTGCTCCGTACACGACACTGTACGGCTTTGTGCTTACTTTTTCGTAATTAATGCGCGGCAGCTCAATCGCATCGTCCACGATTGTTTCATACGTCGCCTTCGTCTCATCCCACCCAAGCGTGTACCGCCTCATCTGCCCCGCTGGAATCGGCACATCCCCTGTCCTCATATTTTCTAAACACAAAGCCTTGACAATAGACGCATCGGGAAACCCCACAAGGTCAACAACAATACCGTCCTGCGTCTCAAACGCATTGATGTGATGAAAGGAAAAGAAAGAATCAGCAACAACTTTTTTCACCTCCCCCGTGTCACGGTGAACAAGGAGAAATGTCGTTCCCCGCTCTGGCTTCCACACAAGATTTTCAAAAAAAGGTTTTCCAAAAAGCAACAAATGAAGCGGAACCAGCGTGAACGGGTATTCAGCCAGCACAATATAATTTTTTGTCATCCCAAAGCTGTGCATATACGCAGGATTGCTAACAGGAATAGACGCCACCACCTCTCGCGTGTTTGAATGTTTGCGGAGGCGATAGATGTTGTAGTAACTTTTTCGCCCAAACGAAGTCACAACATTAACAGTCTCGCCCCTTTCAGCGTCATAGTGCGGGTGCGCAGTTGTCGTCTCCCCTTTCAGCGTGTCCTCGTAGTCGTAGCACCCAACCGTCTCCAATGTTTCTTTGTCAAACGCTATAGGAGCGGGTGTTTCCGTGAGAGCGACAAATGCGTCGTTGATACGTGAGACATTGACAAGCGCATTATCGGTTGTCTTTGGAGCAAACCCCGTCAGTGCTCGTTTGAAAAAAGAACGGCAAGGGTCGGTTGCAAACTCGGAGTATCCAATGGCGTTGTTCTTTTTTGCGTGTTGATACGCTTTGCTTTGTAGAAACTTATTAATGTACGAAACCGCCCCATTGGAAAACGAAAAGCTGTGAAGCATTGAAAAACCGTCAAACCAATGATTCAGCTTTCTGTCCCCAACCTCAAACTTTGCAGGCCCATTACGCACCAATGTCCCGCTCAACCACGGCGGTATCTCTCCGCTAACAGGCAGGGCCCCCACTGAAATCTCGTCATTGAGTGTTTCAAAACCAAGATTGTATTCATTCATGCTTACCACCAATATAGTTAACCCGCGCCTCCGCGCAATGTCCGCCATATATTATTGTATTCGGGTAATCTCCGACGCTGCGGTGCCATCCGAAAATTGAATATCCACCTTCTTGCCAACCGCAATGTCTTTGATGCTCTTCATATTCAACGTTTACATCAGTCAAGGCACCCACTGCCTAAAGGCAGGGGCTTGTGCTTCTCAGCGACTGCGGTTTTCTCATAGAGTCCACCGTCTTACTGTTGCTCCACAGAGGGAACACAAGCTGCCCTCAAAATGTTTATCGCCGCGTTGATGTCTCTGTCGTGGTGGCAACCACATTCAGGACATATCCACTGCCTGTCAGAAAGAGAAAGTTTTTCGTTGTGATGTCCGCAATCCGAACACGGCTTCGTTGTAGGCGTCCATTGTCCAACCTGACGGAACTCACGATTATGTTTGAAACACTTGAACTTCAGAATCTCAACAAACTGCCCGAAGCAAAGCTCCGACACTTTCCGGCCCCAGAGGCGTTTCATGCCCTCAAGGTTCAGCGTCTCGGTAGCGATAAGGTGGAACCTTCTACACAGGGCGGTGGCAAGTTTCCACTGCCAATCTTTGCGTTGGGTGGTAATCTTGCGATACACCCGTGTGAGCTGACGGAGGCAACGCCACCAATTGTTAGAACCTTTGACTTTACGCGAAAGACTTTTGTAGCGTTTGCGAAGTTCTGTCAAGGCGTGTTTCAAGAATTGTGGCGATTGTATTTTCTCGCCCGTGTTCAACGTCAAAAATGCGTCCTTCAGTCCGAAGTCTGCACCTACACTTTCACCCGTAGCAGACAGCACTTCTTTAGAGGTATCATCCGTCACGATATAAAGCCAATAGGTTCCAGCATTGTCGCGAAGAGTTTGGATGTACGTCACATTCCCCTTCCATTGGCGATGCTGATGGAAAGAGAACCAGCGTTTGTTGAACCTAAATTTTTGTGCGTCTTCGTCCCACGCTTTGAAAGAGAGGCGGACACGACGTTCTTCAAGGAGATAACCACTTTGAAATTTCGCAGAACGATATTTTCCGCGTTTCTTATATTTTGGACGCCCGACGCTGGGGATGTCAAAAAATCTTTCAAAAGAAATGTGGAGGCGTCTGATTACCGCGTCAAGTGTATCACGCGGTATCCAAGCCTAGTGTTTTTTTGTGCGTTTCAGCAACTTCGTCAAGTGTGGTTGCAAGCGGAAACGCCCCGCATATTTACCATATCTACGGTAATAGCGGTTCTCAAGCTTGAGAAAGTGATTGTGAACATCGCACAAGTCGTCAAGCATATTGCCAAGACGGACATTTTTAGGGTGTTCGCGTATCTGATATTTATACGTTCTGCAATGTTTCTTTTGTTTTTTATTTCTTTTTTTCGCCATCGGTTTTCACGTATCACGCCTTTAACCCTTGAACAGTGGGTAGGCAGACACGCCACTAAGCAGTGGCGCTGTTCATGTCTGCCAACGTGATACTATCATGATACAGCATTTTTGCGAGAAACTCAAACCTTTTTTCGACACAATACAGGAGGGGCATTCCTCCCCGAGCTAAAGCAGCGGGGGCTCCTACACGAAGATACAATGATAACAGAGTACCGCGTTAATCGCAAGCATGATTTTTTTCTCTGAGGTGTGCGGTGGGGACGAGGGAAGGTTTCACCCTCTGTCTCTTTGTCTCTTTGTCATCGGGATACGCTACCCGATAAGTTTTAGGCAGGAAGCAGGTATAAAATCCATCTGAGAAAGGATTTCGGGGAGTTGCAATGTTTCGACATCGGGAGTGGCAACGTTTCGGCGCAAAATATCTCTCACGAGATAGACACCTGCTCCTTATCGTTTCCCTGGTTGATTTTTCTTCATTTTATTTTTTAAATCTGTTATGATTTCAGCAAACTGAGGCTGTAACCGATGCGTCGCAGAAGTGCTCGAAATCCGCTTATGACTGTTAAAACACAGTTTACCCCAGATGACTTTACGTCCATTCTTTCAAGGTATCGTCTGGGCGAGCTTGTGAAGTTTGAACCCCTTGTCACTGGCACAGTGCAGACGAATTTCTTATTGAAGACGACGCGGGGCGTGTTTGTGTTGCGCTACTATGAAAACCGCTCAAAAAAGTCAGTGCGGTTTGAAAGCAGCCTACTGGTGTATTTGCATCGGAACCGGTATCCGTGTCCTGCTCAGTTTAAGAACACCGATAACGTGTTCGTCAGCATGTATAAAAGAAAGCCGTTGGTAATTTTTGAGTTTGTGGCGGGGGAGCATATACGAAATCCTAATGACGCGCAGAAAAAACAGGTTGTCCAAAAAGTTGCCGAACTTCATCATCTGACTGAGGGATTTAAACCGCGGCATATAGAGGCGCGATTGAATTATACGATTGAAAATTGCAGAAATCTCGCATATCAGAAAGTGAGGAATGTTGGGACGTTAGCTGCTCGTTCAAAATTGAAATGGTTTGAAGATGAATTACGCATATTGTGTTTGCCAACATCTTTACCGAAGGGGGTTTGTCACTGTGATTTTCATTTCTCGAATATACTTTTTAAAAATGGTGAATTCAAGGCGCTTATAGATTTCGATGATGCGAACTATACATACCTGATTTATGATTTGGCGGCGTTACTAAATCCTTTTGTTCGTTCTTTTCAATGGGATACGTGGTTTAATTTTCGGAAAAATGCGGATATTTTTGATTTTCGAGAAGTCCGAAAAACCGTCGAGGCGTACAGAGAGCATAGAGAGCTGACTAGGATGGAGACGGAGTATCTGTTTGATGTCTTTAAGTTAAGCATTCTGTATGATTGCATTTGGTATTACGAACGTGGGGGTGTAGAAGACTTTTTCGAAAAAAGAAAAATCGCTGCTTTGAACTGGCTTGGCCGCGAAACGTTTTATCATTTGGTTTTTTGCGGGAAAATGTGCTAACATGATAATGGGTAATGATAAGGACTATCTGTGACACACCGTGTCTTGTCCTTCTCTATATGAGAACGGGATGTTTTCCATGATGCGAATCGAATCGCTTAAATCGATGAAAAGACAATGCGACTGCCATTTTCCGAACAACAGCAAAAAGACATCGAAACCTTGCTCCTGGAAAGAGATGACAAAGGCGCCATCTATCGGCATTTACAGAACCTCGCCGGTGAAGATGCGCACATCCAAGGCCCATTTTCTGATATTGCTGTCAAGTTGCTCACATCTGCGTTGAATACACCCAACCCGGAATCCGCCTTAAATTCCTTTTCCCGCTTCGTTGAAGTCACCTTTAATCGCCGGGCGATGTATCAATTATTGCACGAGGCTCCGTTTCTAATTGATGTCGTAATGCTCAGCTTCGGTTCTTCATCCTATCTTTCAGATATTTTGATTCGCACCCCGCACTATTTTTATGACATTATTGACGCTCATGTGATGAGTACTCCGAAAACCCGTGCCCGGATGTCCGAAGAACTCGCCAGTTCGCTAGGACGCCACCGTTCCGTATCGGAGAAACTCGGCGTGATTCGCCGTTATAAACGCCGCGAAAGTCTCCGCATCGGCTTGCGTGACATGCTGGCGGTTGCGGATTTGGAGACGACAACCTTAGAACTCAGCAACCTTGCGGAAGCGACGCTGCAGCACTGTTATGAAATCGGGCACAACGACGTCATGAAGCCGAAGTATGGCACGCCGCGAAATGAGGAAGCAACGGGGCGCTGCAAATTCACAATTATTGGGATGGGAAAATTGGGTGGTTATGAGCTCAACTTCAGTTCCGACATCGATTTAATGTTCGTCTATTCCGATGAAGGGCAAACCGATACGGGTATTGCGAACCGGGATTACTTCTCACAGTTGTGCGAGTTTATCATGAAAGCGATGGGCGAAGTGACTGCGGATGGCTATGTGTTTCGCGTTGATATCCGCTTGCGCCCTGAAAGCAGTGCCGGTGTCATCGTCCGCTCTATCGAAAGCTATGAGAATTACTACGAAGGGTGGGGCGATTTGTGGGAACGGCAGGCGTTAATCAAAGCGCGCCCTGTTGGCGGAGATATGGAATTTGGCGACGAGTTTGTCCGCATGATTCACCCGTTTGTGTATCAACGCTATTTAGATGGCGTCACTTTAAGTGAGATTAAGGCGGACATCCGTAGCACGAAAGCGCGTATAGAACAACGACTCATGAATGAGAAAGCTAATTTGCAGAAACACGTTAAACTTGGCCCCGGCGCCATTCGTGATGTTGAGTTTACCGTGCAATGCCTGCAGATGATTCACGGTGGCAAGAGCAAATTCCTCCGTTCACAGAATACGCTGGAAGCACTCATCGCACTGAGGACGCACGAGTTGATGAGTGCCGAAGATACGGACGCACTCACAACCGCCTACCGGTTCTTGCGGACAGTTGAGCACCGCATCCAAATTGAGGCGGACAGGCAACGCTATAGTATTCCGGAGAAGAAGAGCGAACAGATGCAACTTGCCGGCCGAATGGGATATCGGGATACCGAAGAAATTGATGCACTCGGGGCGTTTTGGAAGGATTATCGCGCCCATACCCAACGTGTGCGTTACATCTTTGAAAAAGTTACCGCGACTTCCATTCAATCCGGCGATAAACTTGATATCCCTTTGCTCCTATCAGAGGACGCGACGCAACAAGTAGATGCCCACTTGAAAGCGTTCGGTTTTGAAAATATGCGCGAAGCACGACGATTGCTACAAAGATTGGCGAACGGGGGCGATGGCGTTCAATTTTCTCCAGGGGTACGCCGGGCCTTTTTTAAGCTCGCGCCGACACTACTCAATATCTTGCGCGACACTCCCAATCCCGACATGGCACTCCGATACCTTACTGCGTTTATGGATAAGGTGGGGGCGCGCAGTAGCTACTATACGCTGTTCGCTGAAAAGCCGTCAACGCTTCAAGCGTTGACGGGAGTCTGTGGTACCAGCCTATACCTCGCCGAATTGCTCGTCGCCAACCCTGAACTTTTTGACCTGTTGACGGTGCCAACCTTAATTGAACGTCCTAAGACGTTCGATGAAAAACAGACAGAGGCCCAAAAAATCATTGCAGACGTTCCAGCTAGCAAACTGCTCACAACACTTCACCGGTATAAGAACGATGAAATCTGGCGTATCGCCTTGCGAAATATCCTTGGTAACGCCTCACTGCCCACGACGACGGCTGAGCTCTCTGACTTGGCAGAGGCTGTGTTGCAAGCCATCTATCCACAAATTGCATCGCGGCTGAACCGGACACACGGAATCCCTCTCAGTCGAGGGGGAATACCGGTGACATGTGCGATTATCGCCCTCGGTAAATTTGGGGGACGAGAACTTAACTTCAGCTCAGACTTGGATATCATGTATGTCTATTCAGCGCATGGCCAAACGTCCAAAGGCATATCAAATGCTGACTATTTCTCATTGCTCGGTTTGGAATTGGTGAAGCAGCTTGCGGGAAATCAGGGGATGAGCATCTATGAACTCGATTTGAGACTGCGTCCACACGGAAAGGGAGGCGCGATTGCCATGCCGCTGGCAGATTACCAACACTATTATGAAAACGTCGCACAAGTGTGGGAACGTCAAGCACTCACACGCGCTAGAGCGGTGGCCGGTGATACAGAAGGTGTAGGCACACGGTTTTTGGAACTAGCGCACGCTTTTGCTTATGGAAAATCGCTAACGCCTCAAGACATCGCCGAAATTATGCACACGCGCAAGCGGAAGGAGCTACAAGCCACACGAAAAACGACGTCACGGCATAGACGGCGGAAGATGCCCACGAATGTTAAATCCGGATATGGTGGACTCGTCGATATCGAATTTGTGGTGCAAACACTGCAACTTGTCCACGGAACTCAGGAAATTTCCATCCGCGTCCAAAATACGCGCCTCGCCATTGAAAAATTGCATGCTATCGGGGTGCTCACAGCAACACAACGTGATGAGATGACGGCGGCGTATCAATTTCTCAGACGGGTTGAAAATGCTTTGCGGATTGTCCATGACAGGCCTTTGGATGCACTGCCTACCAACCGTTCAGCGTCGGAACAATTGGCAAAAAGGCTCGGATATACAGACACTGAAAATCAATCCACGGTGGACGGCTTCTTAGCAGATTACGGAAAATGGACGGAAATCACCCGCACGCTATTTAATCACATCCTTAATGAAACGATAGAAGAATTGAAAACGAAATAACGTGATTGCCAACCGTTTGCTGACGAAATGGGCAAGGGAATTATCATGTCAACTGATTTTTTTTCTACTCAAAAAAGATAAAACGTGCTGTCAGGTGATTGATTGTAAGAATAAAATGCCAATCTCTACTTTTCCACAGAAGTATTTTGTATGAGCCAATCAACATTACTCCTGCCATTCGAATCTAACAATGAACGCAAAACAGAGAATCTTGTTCGTCAGCACTTTGAGAAGTATGATTCCGAAATCAAGATTGAAGAACAAATGTCCGACTCACTACGGATTCAGAAGTTATTAAGAAGTGCGTCAAAAACTGGGACGGGCAGAGGTTATCCTGATTTTATTATCCAATTTCATGATAAACCTGATTTTATTGCGCTCATTGAATGTAAAGCGGATATACAACAACACGAAAGCGCCAGTCGTCATGAGTCTGCAGATTACGCAGTGGACGGTGCCTTACATTATGCTTCACATTTGAGTGCATATTTTGACGTTCTTGCCATTGGCGTGAGTGGAATCACCGAGCAAAATTTGAAAGTATCACATTTTCTCCAGTTAAAGGGTGATAAGGCTGAACCTATTTTTTCAAAGAATCTACTTACACCGCAAGATTATATTACTGGATATATAAACAATGACAGAAAGTATCAAAAAGACTATGATTCCTTACTTTTATTTGCTAAATCTTTGAATAGGCGACTACACAAGAATAAAGTGGCTGCCAGTAATAGAGCCCTTTTAATCAGTGCGATACTGATAGCACTTGAGAGAGAAACTTTTAGAAGAGCATATCCAGTGGAAAGGGAACCGTCCCGACTTTCTCGGACAATAGTCAACGAGATTGAAGCACAACTTCAAGATTCTGGTATTTCTCAAAGTAATCTTGCCGTTCTGACTCACCACTTTCGTTTTATCAATCATGAAAAGGCATTACAAAAAAAAGAAAATGAATTGCGGGAAATCATTGCAGATGTTGATTCTGAAATAAAATCATTTGTCCAAAATCATCAATATAGAGATGTTCTAAGTAGTCTATACATAGAGTTTCTTCAATATGCAAATTCGGATAAAGGACTTGGTATTGTTCTTACACCCTCTCATATTACAGGTTTTTTCGCTAAGCTGGCACAAGTCCATAAAAACACTGTGGTTTATGATAATTGTGCTGGAACAGGCGGATTTCTAATTGCGGCGATGAAGAAAATGATTGAGGACACCGCTGGTGATACCGCAATTGAGAAACGAATTAAACAGTCTCAAATTTACGGTGTCGAACTTCAGTCAAATATATATCCTCTTGTTGTTTCAAATATGTATATCAATCAGGACGGTAAATCAAATATAATTCATGGTGATTGTTTTAATTCCCAAATCACGCGTAAAATCAAGGCACAAAAACCTACTGTCGGGCTGCTCAATCCGCCCTACAAATCAGACAAAACAGACATAGAAGAACTTGAATTTGTGAGAAATAACTTGGAATGTTTAGAGGAAGGTGGCACCTGTGTTGCTATTGTTCCGATGAGTGCTGCTTTGCGTGTGAACGGTAAAATTAAAGAATTAAAAGAGGAGATTTTGAGTCAGCATACGTTAGAGGCTGTCCTATCTATGCCGAATGAATTGTTTTTCAATTCTAAGACGAGTGTCGTTACGTGTATTATGGTTTTCACGGCACATAAACCCCATCCATCTATAAAGAAGGTCTTTCTTGGATACTACAAAAATGATAAGTTCAAGAAGCACAAAATTAAAGGGAGATTTGACAGTGATAATAAATGGAAAGAAGTTGAAAAAGAATGGCTGAGTTATTATCTTAATCGTACCGCTAAAGCAGGTTTCAGTGTTAATGTTGAACTTGACCCGGCTTGTGAATGGGCGGCCGAAATATATATGGAGACAGATTATTCTGCTCTGTCTGATAAAGCATTCAAGGAGACTTTGCTAAACTATTCAACATATCTATTTGGGAACCATCTTAAGAGTTTTGTGTCTCAAGAACCGAAGGAAGTGATTGCGAATCCAATTCCTCTTAACACCGAAGAATGGGTATTACTCAAAATTTCCGAACTATTCACAATAAGTGGAACAAAGACAATTCCTATTGAGGATTTAGCGTTTCTGGGGCCAGGGCAATATCCTTATGTAACCACAAAGGCAACAAATAATGGTGTCAGAGGATTCTTTTCTGAAAAGACCGAAGATTTAGGTGTGCTGACTATAGATAGTGCTGTCTGTGGGTATTGTAGTTACCAAGCGATGCCATTTAGTGCTTCGGACCATGTGGAAAAACTAATCCCTCAATTTGACATGGATAGTTATGTTGCGATGTTTTTTGTGACGCTATTCAATATGGAGCAATACAGGTATAATTATGGCATAAAATGCAGCCAGAAAAGACTGAAAGCAGCCGAAATGCGTGTGCCTGTTGATTCCACTGGTGAACCCGATTACAATTTCATGCGCGAATATATTTCGCATTTGGAATACTCATCAAATCTTGAATCAGACTAATTTCCACGCCCAAAATGACTTATCAGGAACGGCGCCTGCGTTTTTTATCTGATAAAAGACAAAATGTGGAAGGTAGCCCGCAACGTGCCTGACAAAGACATCCTTCTTGCTAAATTGTGATGTACCTGCTAAAATTTGCACGAATCGCAAGGTAGCAAGCCACATGCTTGCTCGCGCTCGCTAACGTTTCGCAAAGAGGTTCCGAGTATTCCATTAACGAAAATAGGGAAGGAGAGCATCGATGATTTTTGGACAAGGTACACATCAATACACGGTTCAGGAGAATTGGTGGACGCTGCCCGAAGGATGGGAATTTGGGTGGATTCCGGCCGTCGCTGTCGACTCGCGTGACCGCGTTTACGTTTACAGTCGCAGTGAACGCCCCATGGTGGTGTTTGACAGGGAAGGCAATTTTCTCACATCTTGGGGGGAAGACATCCTTAAAGATGCACACGGAATTTTTCTGGATTCTGAAGATAACATCTACTGTGTTGAACGTGAGACTCATGTCATGCGAAAGTTCAACACAGATGGGGAATTGCTAATGACGCTCGGTACCCCGGATAAGCCCGGCGCCGCGGGTGAACCTTTCAACCTCCCTACAGATTTGGCACTTGGCCCCGATGGCGAAATGTTTATCAGTGACGGGTACGGCAACACCCATATTCACAAATTTTCACCGGATGGCGAGTTCATAAAATCCTGGGGGCAACCCGGCGCGGGCCCCGGCGAATTCAATTTGCCGCACTGTGTCAGGGTTGACGCGCGGCACCGGCTGATGGTGGCCGATAGGGAGAATAATCGCATCCAATTTTTTACGCTCGATGGTGAATACATTGAGGAATGGGGAGGGCTTCTGCATCCGGATACCATCTATATTGATGAGGATGAGCTCATTTATATTGCGGAACTTGATCAGCGGATTACAATCATGACGTTAGATGGGGAAGTAGTATCTCAATGGGGGAGCGAACGTGGCAGTACCGTCCCCGGTGAATTTTTGGCGTGTCCACACGGCATCTGGCTGGATTCGCACGGTGACATCTACGTTGGTGAGGTTCAGGCGGATGCGCGATTACAAAAGTACGTTCGTCAGCGATAATCTACTGAACGGAATAAAGCCGTACCTGCCTCGGCAGTATTGCCTTGGGTGCCCGGGCAGGTTCTTGTAAAAGGTATTGGTGAAATACGTGGCAACCGGAACGCTTCCTTTTTTTCAGAAAGTCAACCAAAATTTTGATAGGGCAGCACAGTGGACATCGTATCCACGCGGACTTTTGGAACAGATAAAAATTTGCAACAGCTCCTGTCATATCACTTTCCCGATTAAACGCGACGATGGTACCATTCAGACGCTTCACGGGTGGCGCGCCGAGCATAGCCACCATACATTGCCGACGAAGGGGGGCATCCGCTACAGTACCCTTGTTGACGAAGATGAGATAATGGCGCTTGCAGCGTTGATGACGTATAAGTGTGCCATTGTTGACGTTCCATTCGGCGGCGCCAAGGGTGGTGTCATGCTCGAGCGAAGTGAGTACTCCGAGGGGGAATTAGAGCGGATTACGCGGCGTTATACGTACGAACTTATTCAGAAAAACTTCATCGGGCCTGGCTTAGACGTACCCGCCCCGGATTTCGGCACAAGCGAGACGGAGATGGCATGGATTCTGGATACCTACATGACGATGTCATCTGAGAAATTGGATGCAATCGCTTGTGTGACAGGGAAACCGGTAGAACAAAACGGAATCCAAGGGAGAAAAGAGGCAACCGGCCGCGGAGTCGTTTTCGGTTTAAGAGAGGCTTGTCTTGATGAATCTGATATGAAACGGATTGCCCTGTCGCCGGGCTTGCCTGGGAAAACCGTTGTGATACAAGGGTTCGGAAATGTAGGGTACCATGCCGCAAAATTCCTGATTGAATCAGAAGCCCTTGTTGTTGGTATCATAGAGATAGATGGCGCCCTTTACAACCCAAACGGGCTCACTGTCGAATCGGTTAGAGCATCCTTGGAGGAAACCGGCTCTATTCGTAACTATCCGGACGCAGTTGTAATTGACAATCCGAACGACGCATTGGCGTTGGAATGCGATATCTTAATACCCGCCGCACTTGAAAATCAACTCACGGGTGAGAATGCCCCTCGAATCAAGGCGAGAATTGTTGCGGAAGCGGCAAATGGGCCAACAACCACTGAAGCGGACGAGGTTCTGAGACAGCGAAACGTGCTAGTTCTTCCGGATACTTACCTTAACGCGGGCGGTGTCATTGTCTCCTATTTCGAATGGTTGCGCAATCTATCGCACGTCCGATTTGGTAGATTGGGTAGACGTTTTGAACAGACGCAGTACAAACGGGTGCTACAAGCCGTCGAAAGCGCCACCGGTTATCAGGTTACGGCTTCAGAAACTGAATTAATAGGTGCTGATGAAGCTGCTCTGGTTAACTCCGGGCTTGAAGATACCATGATTAACGCGTATCAAAAAATTCGAGAAATCCGGCGCCAACACGGCCCCTCAGTCGATTTACGCACCGCGGCGTTTATTAATGCTATCCATAAAATTGCGAAAAGCTATATGCAGTTAGGGATTTTCCCTTAAGAAATATCTTTTCGTTTCACTTCACATGTATTAATCCACTATAGTCAACTCTCTGGGAAAATTAATTCGTGAAATCTGATAATGATTTGAAAATTGCGTTAAACAGCCCCGCATCGCAGATATATCCAAAAAATAGACTTCTAAAGTAAAGAGAAAAAAAATGATAGTGTTAAGTGTAAATGTAAACAAAATCGCCACGTTGCGGAATTCGCGAGGCGGCGACATTCCAAATCTCATTGAAGCCGTGGACACTTGTATCGCCTCAGGCGCGCAAGGCATTACCGTGCATCCTCGCGAAGACAGGCGGCACATTAAACCGATGGATGTCTATGACATCGCTGAGCGGTTAAGACATCATCGTGAGATTGAATATAATATTGAAGGTGACGCGAGGCCTGAACTCATTGACATGGTAGTAAATGTTCAGCCGACGCAATGCACACTCGTGCCTGTTGTTGCGGGTGAAGTGACGAGCCACACCGTTTGGGATATCTCCAAAGATGGCGACATGTTGAAACCGATTATCGCCCGGTTGCAGGAGGCGGGTATCCGCGTCAGCTTGTTTAGCGGGACGGATTGTGAGCAGATAACGATGAGCCGGGATGTCGGTGCGGACAGGATTGAACTCTATACAGAACCTTATGCGATGGCACGAAGCGAATCGGAGATTGAACGTGAATTCGGGCGCCTCGCGACGGCGGCGCAGCATGCAACCCGTTTGGGAATGGGTGTCAACGCCGGACATGATCTGAATCTTGCTAACCTCCGACGGATGCAGAACCTCCCGGGGCTGCTTGAAGTTTCAATCGGGCATCACTTGATGGCAGACGCGCTCTATATGGGGATGGATGCCGCGGTAAAAGCGTACCGGGATGCTTTAGGGCAGCAGGTTCATTAAATATAGGTGAATAACGCTATAGCCCCTTTATCCAAAACAAACCAAAATATGACAAAAAGCTGTGCGATTTTTGACCTGGATGGGACGATTATTCGGCTCTCCTCAGAAAAAGTTTTCCTAACGTATCTATTGGAGCACGGCGAAATCCCGATTCCTAACCTGTTTGCGTGGGTTTCCAATTTGCTAAAAGTCAAGTCACTTGCGCTTGCGAAATCGAATAAAATCTATCTGCGTGGCCTAGAATACTCACGATTATGCCAGATTGCCCGAACCTGCTTTGCGGAATCGCTTCGAGATAGCATTTCGCCGCGTGTTGCTGAAGTGATGCAGTTTCATCGGGAAGAAGGACGGACAGTAGTTTTGATGTCAGGCTCCTTGTCGATGCTTGTTCAACCGTTTCATGAGCATTTTCAAACCGATATCATGGTAGCGCATGAACTGGAAATCGTTGATGGACGTTTGACCGGGCAGCGAGTTGGACTACATCCGTATGCACAAAACAAAGCAAAACTTGCGCTTCAGTTAGCTGATACGCACGGCTTTGACTTGCGTAATTCTTACGCTTACGGGAATCATCACACGGATGCCTATAAATTGGAATTGGTGGGGCAACCGGTTGCTGTTAATCCAGAGCGAAGGCTGAGAAAGTTAGCCATTGAAAAAGACTGGGAGTTACAGTGGTTTCATCCGTAAAGTCTTCAGTGCCCCTCGTCAGATTATCAAATAACCTGATAGAAAAGTGAAGGTTTGAGCAAGAAATCGGGTAGAGGAGCTTGTGCGACTTGAGAAATATATCGCCACATCCGGCATCACTTCGCGCCGAGCCGCAAAACAAGCGATTCGCGAAGGACGCGTCACTGTTAACGGCAGCCACGTGTTAATTCCGGGGCATCGGATTAACGTGGAGACGGATTGCGTCGCGTTTGAAGGGAAGCGGGTTGAACCGGTAAAAGAGCATGTCTATGTGATGCTCCATAAACCGGCCGGGTATTTGACGACGCGTCGGGATGAGCGTAACCGCGCAACCGTTATGGAATTGGTTGCGGACATATCTGAAAACATCTATCCTGTCGGCCGCTTAGATTTAGAGACGGAGGGGTTGCTCCTCCTGACAAACGATGGGCTGTTTGCGTATCGACTGATGCATCCGAGCCACGAAATTCCAAAAACGTATCTTGCTTGGGTGCGTGGCATCCCTAGCGCCGCTGGGCTCGAACGTCTACGGAAAGGCGTCACGATGCCGGGGGGTAGGAAAACGGCGCCCGCCAGCATTGAACCTAGTACCCAAGAAGACTTCACGGGTTCCGCAATAACACAGTTCAAGGTAATTATTCACGAAGGGAAAAAACGTCAGGTGCGCCTGATGTTTAAAGCAATAGGACACCCAGTTATCCGTTTGAAACGGATTCAGGTTGGTGAAATGAGGTTAGGCAATCTGCCGCCGGGGCAATATAGACGGTTGTCCCCGGCGGAAATTGCAAGTTGTTTTGTATCTTCTTCTCGCTCATTTTTGAGCGTTGCTCAAAAATAGGATGGCGCTTAAGGTAGCGTTATCGCGAGGGAGAAATAATTTCTATCCTTGCGTTTTCGTAGTGCTAATCGTCAGCATTGGCTAAATTCTTCACTTGCGTCAGCGTTAATTCAGCTTGTTGCTTCACTGCCGGATCTTTAGCGTGATGGGTAAGCTTTTCAAGCACGTCAATCGCTTCCACGTATTTCCCTTTGATAGCGTATGTCGTGCCGAGGTAAAACTGCGCAGATTCATAAAAATCGCTTTTCGGGTAGGTGTCTATGACAGTGCGAAAATGTTTGACAGCCTTTTGGAAATTTTCGGCCGCCACCTCTTCCGTTTTGCCCTCAATCTGGTGTCCGTAGTGTAGTCCGAGCTGCGTATGCAGCTCTGGCAATAAGTCTGTGCGATTTTTCGGATCAAGTTTAAACACCTTTTCGCTAATAGGCAGTGCCTTTTCAGCTTGCTGGCGCTTGAAGTATGTGAGTGCTACCTCACCGTTCAACTCCACATTTTCCGGTTTTTTCTTCAACTTCGCCAGTTTTTGTTGGAAGTCCTTCTCTGTTTCCAGGGCTTCTTTCATCACCGGTATGAATTGATTCGGGAGCGCATAAGAGGTTTGAGCAACGACGCCGCCTCCGGGGCTTAGGAACAGAATTGCCGGAATGCTTGTAATCCGGTAACGTTGGGTAGTTTCTTGATTTTCGGGCAGTTCTATATCCACTTTAACGGGCACGAACTTTTTCGCAAGCTCCGTGACCTTTTCGTCAGTAAACGTCTCAGCATCCAGCTGAGCACATGAACCTCACCAGTCTGCGTAGAAGTCCATCATGACAAGTTTGCCGGTTTTAGCGGCGGTTTTCATCCCGATTTCAATTGATTTTTCCCACTGGACTTCAGCATTCGCTACGTGAACAGGAGTAGCGGCGCCTATTAGCGAAAACACGATGAGTGCTAGCCCGGGAAATATAGGTTTAAACATGCTTTTTTCCTTATTGAGGTTGATTGTGATTGAGTTGTTCCACAGCGGCTGCACTAGTTGTTTTACTTGACAGCGTTGTGCGGCACTTGAGGCAGCTAATTATCGTTCTGACTAAAGTTTTCTGCTTTCCAACGGGTGAATGCTTCTGTTCCGTTTGTACATAACGTTTGCAGCGCATACACCACTGTTGTTTTGGTGTTAACACGGTTTCCTCCTTCACGAGCTACCTGGTATCCTAAGTCGCTGGCTTGATGTAAACGAAGAGACTTTCCCTAATTGCGGGCATGCCCCAGAAATCGCGGGTGTTAAACACACTTCACCTTTATGAAAGTTGCATCAATCTGGGCTTTCCGGTTATGTTCCACTCACTTTCCGATGCAGAACTGCGAGAAAATCCGGTCCAAGATATCTTCAGTTGTCGTTTTCCCGACAATGTCCCCGAAGCCATCCAGGCTGCTGTGCAAATCTACAGCAACAAGTTCTGGAGGCATAGCGTTTGCTAAACTTTCTATTGCGTGCTTAAGCGCTTCGTTAGCGCGACGAAGTGCCTCTTGGTGCCGTGCATTGCTGACAATCGGCGATTCACCGGCAACTTCGATTTCTCCATCAAGTAGCTCTGTCTGAAGTGAAGCTTTCAACGTTTCCACCCCTTTTCCATCCGGAATTGCTGTCTGAACAATTCGCCTTTTCTGGCAGTGTGCTTGCAATGCCTCTGGCGCTGTGACGATGGGCAGGTCCACTTTATTCAAAATCAAGAGCGCTTGATGTGAATTCGCGGTTTGTAAAAGTTCTTTATCTTCCTCATTTAACGGCTTCGATGCGTCAAACATCAACAATAGGAATTCAGCTTTCTTGATAACCTCTTTGCTCCGTTGAACGCCTTGCTGTTCAACAATATCTTCAGTTTTTCGGATGCCGGCGGTATCGATGAGATTGATAGGAATGCCGCCGAGGTTAATGGTTTCCTCAATTGTATCGCGCGTTGTCCCGGGGGTGTCAGTTACAATCGCCCGGGATGTTTCAACAAGTACATTGAGGAGACTTGATTTTCCAACATTTGGTTTGCCAAGTATGGCGACTGTCGCACCGTCTTTGATGAGTCGTCCTTCGGCCGCTGTCTCTAGGAGTTGCGTTAATTCTGCATGAATAGTTTGTGCTGTTTGAAGTTGTGTTTCGATTTTCATGAAATCGAGTTTTTCTTCTGGAAAGTCGATAGACGCTTCAATTTCTGCGAGTAATGCTGCTGTTTTATCATTGAGGCGATTCACTGCCGCCGATAAGTTTCCCGTGAGGGTATTGAGGGCAATTTTTAGGCTACGTTCGGTTTTCGCCCCGATAAGTTCTGCGACGGCTTCTGCTTGTGCGAGATCGAGTCGTCCGTTAAGAAAAGCGCGCTTGGTAAATTCACCGGGTTCAGCGAGTCGTGCCCCCGCGTTTACCACGGCTTCGAGTACCGCTGTAAGAGGCGCGGTTCCACCGTGGCAATTAAATTCGACAATATCTTCAGCGGTATATGTTTTCGGCGCCCTCATGACGCCGAGTAACACTTCATCATAGTGCTCGCCGGAGGTTGTATCTACGACATGCCCATAGGTGAGGGTATGTGTCGGCAATTCGCCCGGCGGCGAAGTTCCGTGTGGCCCCCGAAACAGTTGAGATGCGATGTGAATTGCATGTACCCCACTGACGCGGACAATACCGATGCCTCCTTGCCCGCGCGGTGTTGCGATGGCAGCGATGGTATCTCGAAATTCCATAACGTTGCCTCAGTTCATTCGTGATACTAAGGAGCTTGTGTCGCAATAGCAACGCGACGCATTTCACCTTCACCTTGGCTATATGTAAAGAGCATTTCGTCTGCTTTTAAAGCGAGATGAATGATGCGCCTGTCGCGTGAGGACATGGGGGCAAGAACAATCTCACGGTTTGTTTGTCTAACCCTCGCCGCTTCCCTATGAGCAAGTTCAACTAGTGAATGTTCACGCCGTTCTCGGTAGCCTTCTATATCAATAAAAATACGCCTTTTCACCAATGAAGCTCTATTAATCATACAGTTTAGCAGCCGTTCAATCGCATCAAGTGTTTGGCCGTGTTTTCCAATGAGCAGTGCCGGCGAGTCTGTCGTCATATTGAGATGCGTGCTGCCATCAATAAAATGCGACTCAACTTCCGCATCAAACCCCATCCGGCTCAGTATCTCCTTCAGAAGCGTATCTGGAACATCCCGAGCGGTGGTGTCTTTCTCGTTGCATGTGACTCGGACTTTTGCCGGTTTTGTCCCGAATTTCAAAATACCTTTTGTGGGTTCGCTGATGATGGTAACCGTAACTTGCTCACGTTCCAATCCAAGTCCAGCGAGGGCACTTTCAATTGCCTCCTCCACAGTATTACCTTCGGTTTCAATATAGTCTTGCACAGTGTCGTTCTCCTTCATCCGGATGCCGTTGTGGTAGGAGTTTAGGCAATGCTCTACCTTCGATGATTTGCCACAAAACGTTAGTTCCGGTTACGTTTGGCATTAGTCCTATTTTTATTATTTGCGAGTACAGGTTGTTGATGGCCGGTGTCCGAATTCCGTGTTTGTAAATATTGTTGTGCCATCGTGAAAACATTGTTGCATAACCAGTATAACACAAATCCAGATGCCCAGTTGTAAAAAACAAAGACAAAAATTAGGGGCATCACCTGCATAAGTTTCGCTTGAATGCCTTCCGTCGCCGGGGTGGGTGTCATGCCCCCGACAAATTTCTGCTGGAGCCACGTTGTGAGCCCGTTTAGCAACGGGAGAAACCGGATAGCATCGATTTGGGTAAAGATAAGCGGAATCGTAAACGGCAGTTCTACCAAGGTATCCGGAGCAGACAGGTCATCAATCCATAGGAAGAAGGGGGTACCCCGCAATTCCACTGCACTGCCGAGCAGGGCAAAGAGTGCCCAGAAAATTGGCAGTTGCGGAAGCCACGGAATACAGCCCCCTAATGGATTCACGCCATGCTCCTTATAGAGTCTCATCGTGGCACGGTTCAATTTCTGCGCGTCATCCCGGTACTTCTCTTTGAGTTCTGCCAGTTGTGGTTGAAGTTCTTGCATCTTCTTCATAGATGCATGCGCCTTGCGAGTGAATGGGTAAGAAAGCACCTTTACGAGGGCCGTTAAGACGATAATAGCAACACCATAATTCTGAAAAATGGTATGTAAACCCTTGAATATCCAGAGCATTCCCCAGGCAACGGGCCAGAAGAACCCGAAATCAATGATTTTAGAAAGCCGGAGCGGCTTTTCAGCGGCATTTGGTGCTTCTATCTGTTTGAGAATCGTATCGTTCTTTGGACCGACGTAAATCCGAAACAGATGAGTCTCAGCTCGATTGGAAGCAAGCTGGAACCTCGGCATGACTAAAACCGCAGTCTCTGTTGGGGCAGCGACTTCTAAATCTTCACGCTTGTTTTCCTGAGAGACATCCAATCGATAAGTCGCTTCAAGCGCTGGATCCGGAATCATGATTGCGCTAAAGTACTGACTATCAACGCCTGCCCAAAGCACTGTTTCTGATGCCTTTTCTGGTTTTAGTCCCCGCGTCGGTTTTCCTTCTCCAAGGTAGACTTTCGCGCCTTCACTGCCGTGGCGCCCGCGTTTACCGCTCTTTTTTTCATGCGGAAGTAAGTCTGCATTAATACCCGCCCCCCAACGGAGTTGATAGCCGTTTGCCGGTTCAGTTCCACCGATAAGCAGTGGCTCATCAGAGACGTTTTTGAAGGTGAGTGCTAAATCTACGTAATAGGTATCGGAGTAGAAGGTGAACTGCTTGGCAAGGTTCAAATTCTCTCCAATTGTAGTTGTCAAAGTCAGCGTTTCGGGTGCCTCGGTGTTTTCGATATTGATGTTGGTTTTATCCGCCTGCCACTCCGCTCGCATCGCGTCTAATTGAATCTGGGGATTCTCAAACCGGAGGGCGAGGCAGTTAAGCGCGTGCGCCGGAATCAAATTTAACGGGGCATCCGACGCATCTATCCGATTTGCGAAATCTGTTAATTCCCAGCCTTTCGCAATCGCTAATTTTTCGTTAAAAGTGATGTGATAATTATTCGTTTGAACATGCACTTTTGCATCATCCGGGCCCTCCTGAACTGAGAGAAAAAGGTCTGGACTCACCGGTGTATCAGCGCTCTCACTCCCCTGTCCTTCGCTCGGGGCTGTGGACGGAGGTGTTCCAGTCGTCGGAGACTCCTCTGGTTGCGGGACAAAACGATTGCCGAAAAACAGGCTCCATGCAATCATGACAACAATCATTAGAACCAAGGCAAGAATATAACGTGCTCCCATCGAAATAAGGTGCTCCTCTTTTATTTCAGCGGATCGAAACCACCGGGATGGTATGGGTGGCATTTTGAAAGTCGTTTAAGGATTAGCCAAAGGCCTTTAAGGGCGCCGTAACGTTCAAGTGCATCTAAGGCGTACTCTGAACAGGTAGGATAGAACCTGCAGGAACGTGGAAGCCCGGGAGAAATAAAATGCCGATAAAAGCGAACTGCATGTTGGAGAATCATAATTGAAGTTATATTAGAAAATGCTAGTAGGTTATCAGTCAAAAAAATATAGGGATGTCATTGCATTAAGAGCTTTGCGGCAATCGACTATACCAGAGTAAGATAGCACAAGCCAAGATGGGTATGGAGAATTCACACTAAACTCGCCTTACCGTTCGATTGACGAAAAATTCATTAAGAATGGAGGCTTTACAGAAGAGACTAGACAATCTGCTTTGTACCTCTTGACAAGTGAGAGCTCGCGCAGTGGGCCTACCTACAACGACAATGTCAGTTTTCATTCGGATTTTTGGGCGTAAGCCGCGAAACGCTTCACGTATTAATCTTTTCACGCGATTCCTTTGAACACTATTTCCGACTTTTTTGCTCACGGTAATTCCCAAACGGGCGCCACGCGGCCATCGAGCTGAAGCCCCCGAGAATACGTATATCACAAAGTAACGATTCCAATACTTACTACCGTGTTGATAAGCGCGTTGAAATTCCCATCGTTTTTTGAGTCTGTCCGGATGGAGCTGGTACTGCACACTCATGATATGGGCTATGAATACATATGTTAGACAGGATAGTCATGGTTGATATACAGATATTTCCGCCACGACGAATGGTAATCGCGACAATGATGACTGCTAGAACGGTTTAGATGCAAATAGGTTAAGATTGAAGGCGTTTTCGGCGGACGCGCCAACTGCAGGCCAACCTCAGATAGCATCTGATGCCCCTTTTTGTTATTACACTTTTTGCAGGCAGTGACAACATTTTCCCAGGTGGTTGCACCCCCGCGAGAAATTGGCACAACATGGTCCAAAGTCAGCAGCACTCCTGGGAATTCTTGATGACAATACTGGCACCTATGCCTGTCGCGAACGAGTACATTTCTACGAGAAAATTTGACGACACTGCGAGGAACGTGAACGTAACTTACCAGTCTAATGACATGCGGCACTGGCATGACGGCACTGGGTGAATGAATTTTGGTGGTTGACGCCTCTTCTGTCTGAGCAGTCCCTTTAAAAACCATCTTCAACGCACGTCTCATATTGCAAATATTGATGGCTTCATAGCTAGCGTTAAGTACCAAGACAGAGATTTCCATTGACATTTCTCCTTAACCCGAACGATGGCGATGAATCCATACCGAATTTTTATATATTTTAACACATTTTCAAAATAATTGCAACTAAAATTCATTATCTCGCAAGCCCTGTTGCTTGCTACCCCTGACATCACGGATTTTCAGATTAAATTCTTCGGGTTCGTTATATAATGAAATATCGGTTTGTAAACTCGGATTGTCCGGAGTCAAAACGGAACGGAGACAAAGGAAGGATTAGGCATGCATGTTTTAAACTTGAGTCGGTACACCGCGTCCTACGGATTCCGACAGGTTTTCACAATCCTTGCAATTTTGAGTATCGCGAATATCTTGCCAGTGCACGCCGGGGATATCCAATTTGTAGATGTGACTGAAAAAGTGGGCATCCACTTTGAGCATGCGGGTGGCATCGCGATGCGTGTTGTTCCAGCGCTTGTTGGCTCCGGCGCGGCCTGGCGCGATTACGATAACGATGGCACGTTGGACTTGTACATTGTGAACGCGGCAGCGGTGCGTCAGGAAACCGGGACGGTGCTCCCTACCAATACCCTCTATAAAAATAATGGCGATGGAACTTTTACGGATGTCACCGATACTGCTGGCCTCCGGCATACCGGATGGGGCATGGCGGCTGCCTTCGCTGATTATGATAATGATGGTGCACCGGACCTCTACGTGACAAACTATAAAGCCAACGTGTTTTATCGAAATAACAGGGACGGCACCTTCAAACCGTATTCATCTGGGGCAGGTGGGATTGGACATCCCGGATTTGGAGCCGGCATCGCTTGGGGCGATTACGATGCCGATGGATTCCTAGATGTTTACGTCGGAAATTATGTTGAATATACCAAGGTGCCACAGGGCGACGAAGTTTTTTTTCCTTATGATTTTTTTGGACAGCCCAATATTCTCTATCTTAACAAAGGGGATGGCGCTTTCATCGATATCACCGATGCTGCGAAAGTCAACGGTGGGTTACATCTCACACTCGGTGTCGCCGCGGCAGACTATGATGACGACGGGGACTTGGATATCTATCTTGCTAATGATACCCACCAGAACATTCTTTATCGAAATAATGGGGATACCACGTTCACAAATACGAATCGGCCGGAGGTGAGGAGCCGCACCGGAGATATTCGCAGTGGAATGGGCATCGCTTGGGGCGATTACGATAACGACAGCGATTTGGATCTCTTCGTTACAAATTGGCTCGACGAAAATAACGTATTGTATCGAAATAACGGCGATGGAACCTTCACTGATGCCTCTGCACGAAGCGGCATTTTTGACTCCGGGCTCGGCAAGACATCGTGGGGAACCGCATTTTTTGATGCCGACAATGACGGCGACTTAGACATCTTTTTTGCATGTGGCCACATCGACCCGGCCCAATGGGAAGAGCATGGACAGGCAGATGTCTTGCTACGGAACAATGGCGACGGCACCTTTAGCAATATGTCTGAGGCAATTAGAGTTCAACCATCTAATTTCAAGGGCGTTGGCCGCGGCGTTGCTGTTGGAGACTATGATGCCGATGGTGACGTCGATCTCTTCATTGTCAACAGTGGTGAGAAGCCGATGCTCCTCCGGAACGACGGTGGAAATCGCAACAATTGGCTCCATATTCGCACGATTGGCTTTCAAAGCAATCGCGATGGAATCGGTTCCAGAGTGACAGTCCGCGCTGGCGAGCTTGTGCAAATCCGACAGGTAACCTCAGGAAGCAGTTATCTTTCACAAAACAGCCCGGAACTGGAATTTGGACTCGGCACCCGGGAGAACGTTGATAGCGTTTTAATCCAGTGGCCCAGCGGAATTGTGCAAACGTTGAAGAATGTACGCGCGAATCAGCGGCTCGTTATCGTTGAAAAACCAGATTCTCGTTGAAATTGTGAATCAAATGTGGTATTCTAAATGCACTTGTATTTAATATAAAAAAGGAGAATCGAATATGAAACCAAGCTCATCATTGGTTATCCCGCTTGTTGTGTTACTATCATTCGTTGTTATCATCCACGATGCCGTACCAGCGGAGGAAATCCGTGTTTGGGGTGGAAAGACAGAGGATTTTAAGGATTCCGATGGACGTATTTGGCACGGTGGACAGAATGAGAAAAAAGAATGGGGCGGCTGGATAGAGAAGCTGCCACGGACGGCAGAAGTGCTACAACTCACTAAAGATGCGGAAAAACTCGCCAAGAAGGAAGGGTACGATAAAGAACTCTTTTATGCAGTGAGTTGGGCACAATTTCCGGATACGGTTAAGATGGATTTAAATACCGGAAAAGGCATATTTAACGTGACGTATCTTGTTGGAGAACACTGGTCACCGAATAATCGCGGCTTTGATATTATCATTGAAGAGGAGATTGTGGAGGAAGAGTATGTGACTCCCGGCAATAACGAGATAGATATTAAGCGGTACGAAGGTATTGAGGTTAAAGACAAGGTAATGAACCTTGAATTTGCTGGTAATCCGAAGACTGGCGCAGGTGACCTGAATGCCATGTTCAGTGGGATAGAAGTGATTCCCGCATTGGCTGTCGAACCGCAGCAGAAACTCACGACGACGTGGGGACTGTTAAAAGAAGAGAGACGAAACTAGCAAAATGGAGGCAGATATGAAATCGATTTGCATTTTAGTATTAACAATTTTTTTGGCAGCCGCCTCTGTTCCGTTCTTGTTATCCGCAGAGGAGTACCGGGTTAAGGGCGGTACGGCTGATGACTTTACAGATTCGCAAGGACGTGTCTGGAACGGCGCACAACAGGAGGACAAAGCCTGGGGCGGGTGGATTGAAAAACTACCCCGGACAGCCGAAGTCGCGACACTCACTGCTGACGCACAGGCTCAGGCCGAAGCTGCCGGATACGATGTTGAACTTTTTTATGCAGTGAGCTGGGCACAGTTTCCAGACACGGTTAAATATCAGTTTAAGACCGGCAACGGTGTTTTTGACGTGACGTATCTCGTTGGAGAACACTGGTCACCGAATAATCGCGGCTTTGATATTATCATTGAAGAGGAGATTGTTGAGCCCCTGTACGTTACACCCGGTAAGGATGAAATCGACATCAAAACCTACGAAGCGATTGAGGTTACCGATGGCACTCTCGATCTTCATTTCGCCGGAAACGCGGATACCGGCGCAGGTGACCTGAACGCTATGTTCAGTGCACTGGAAGTTATCCCTGCTACAAGTACTGCGGTTGACGCGAAGGCGAAACTCGCGACGACATGGAGTGCGATGAAAGTCCAACGTCAATAGGAAACCAGTTCAAGGCAAAACCGCCCAAGGTATCTAGGCACCTTGGGCGGTTTGCTTCTTCCTTGTTTTCTTCAAGCCTTTTTGATTATTTTTCTCTTTGCCGACTCATCTCAATAGGTTAATCGGCGTTGGGCGTGGTTAAATCCCCGCTTAAAATTGTGGGGCACCAAAACTTCTCAATGTATTCAATGATTAACTGTGTGCCTTCTTCATGGCTAACATAGGGCGGTTTAAAGGGGTTGTACATTGCATCGGTGAGGTCCCGGGCCAAAACGGCATTAAAGCCCCAGCGAACCATCTGTTTTATGGCGAAAGAACGTCCAAGGACGCACATGTTGGTATGAACCCCCATGAAAATAATGTTTCGGATACCGCGGTGATAGAGCAAGTTGTAAACCTCTTGTCCATTATCACTAATTGCATCTGCATCGTGAATTTCAATATCTGCATGCTGGCGATGCCATGCTTTGTAGCTATCCGTTTCGCCTGTATCAGAGCCGCCGTCGGATGCATCAACGGGTAAGGGAGGCTCCGGCATGTCGCGTTCGGCAGGCGGTTTGGCGTGTTGGAGGTGAAGAACCGATTGTCTCGCGGGGTGTGATTCATAGAAGTCCATTGTGTCGGATGGCGCATGAATAATCTGCACACCACATCGTCTCGCCCGTTCAAGCACAATATTCAGCCGAGGTGCCATTACGTTGACGCGTTCGGTTGCACCCCAGCACCAGTGCTCGTTCCACATATCAACAACAATGATTGCTGTTTCGGATGTCTTCCACGTCACTTCCTCTTCAATGACACGCCACCCGTTTCGTCCAACGGTACGCGCTTCTTGCTTACGAGTTGAAAGTGAGAGAGTCCGCTCCGTTGATGTATCGGATAAATTGTCAAATTGCATCAGTATCTCCTTTACAAGTTTCAGTATAGGTATGCAAGTTGCGCCCTAAGTCTCAATATCGGTTTGTAAATGACACCCGAAAATATACGCGTCTTTTCCATGTCCATAGTAGTTCTTACGCCTGCCACGGATACGAAAACCGAACTGTCGATAGAGGTATTGGGCAGGTAAATTGCTGACGGCTACCTCCAAGAAAACCTCACGTCCCCCTTTCTCTGCAATAAATTCTAATGTCGAGGTAAGCAGATATTTTGCTACCCCACGCCGTCGATATTTAGACGCGACGGCGAGATTAAAAATGTGCCCTTCGGGTACCAGAAGTTGGAATACAATGTAACCAATGATTTTCGAACGTTGGCGTGCTACGTAAAAATGCTCATTTGAACGAGGTAAACGAATTCCAAGTTTGAACATATCTGGATGCCATGGGGCGGCAAATGCCTCGTTTTCAATCACTAACACCTGGGCCAGATGTGACAATCGCATTTTCTCAAAAATAAATTCTTGTAACGGGGTTTGGGGTGTTGCCATTTGTGAGACTCTGGATGAAGTTTGCAAGCCTGCATTAAAAATTAGCACAACACCAGTGTCGTGTCAAGTTTTGTTTTTTTATTTGTGTTATAATATCGTGTTAAAAGGACTTTGCGAGGAAAAAAGATGAAAGATTTTGCTTTTACAGGGGGCAGGCCGGACCCTTACACATTTCCGACGGAGGGGCTCATTGCGGCAAGCGAGAACGCAATCCGAAAACTAGGCGGGGAACTTGTTAACTACCCAGGCGAATCTGGTTACAGAGGCTTGCGGGAATTGGCATCAATGCGGTTTGAACGGCGAGAAGGGGCCCCACTCCCGATAGATAACATCTCGATTACCTCGGGCTCCATGCAAGCGTTAGAATTGGTATTGGGGACATTTATTAATCCAGGCGATACTGTCCTCACTGAAGAATTCACCTACAGTGGTACCCTAGGCATTATGCGGCATTTTCAAGCGAATATTGTCGGGGTACCAATGGATTATATTGATGGCATGAATATGGATTCGCTGGAGGCGAAACTGAAGGAACTCAAATCCAAAAATATCCGGCCATCGCTCATCTATACAACCTCTAATCATCAGAACCCGACCGGCGCAATTTTGTCTCTTGAACGCCGAAAACGCATGTTGGCGTTGGCGGAACAGTACGACACGTTGATTGTTGAAGATGATTGCTACGGTGATATTGACTTTACACCGACGCAAACGCCCGACGCACTCTTTAAATTAGATACATCAAACCGGGTTATCTTCATCGCTACCTTCTCCAAGATTTTGGGTGCCGGCGTTCGGCAAGGTTATTTCGTTGCGAGAGAGCCGTATTATGGAGCAATTCACCGGAACCGATGGGATGGTGGAACAAGCGCGCTAGCAAGCGCAATCGTTGCTGAATTCTTCATGGAACATCTTGAGGCACACCTCGTGAAGACGAATGCCGCTGTCGGAGCGAAATGTCGCGCCGTCGTCGACACGCTTGATAAACATGCCAGCGACTTCTGTACTTGGACACGCCCGCGTGGGGGACTTTTCCTCTGGATAGAACTGCCGCAAACAACGGATTTAAGCAAATTGCAGGAACTCGCATCCGCGAAAGGCGTCGGGTATAGTAATGGGAGCGCGTTTCATTACGCCGGTGACGCGGTTAAAGCGATTCGCCTCGCTTACGCTTACTGCCACGTTGACGATATTCCTGAAGGAATTACTTATTTAGCTGAAGCTATCCGGGGCGCACAAGTAGCAACTACTGCCTAAAATCCCTTGCCTTGCTCCAAAGCTATCTGGCTCCAGACATGCTGCCGAACGGGGAAATTGTAATTTTGAACGATTTTTTACGGAAAAGCTAAATAATCCTAAAATCAGGTAAAGGTTCCTTAGAATTTTGCAGAAAAAGCTGTGAAATTTTGGGAAAAATGTGTTACACTTTACCTGTATTTTGATTCGGTACGCCACCGTTAGGATAGAATCTGAACTGAGAGGATTCACTCATGAAAAAAGTTATAACTGTCGTTCTGCTAATTTCTACGCTGTATCTGTCTCACGTTGTTGTCCCAGAAATCGCTTTTGGACAAGATACTCTCGCTGAACAAGTTTTTAAAAAATATAAGCCACTCTTGATGCGAGATGATATTCGGGCTATGGTTCCGCTAGTTTTTGAGGCGTTAATATTGCCCGATGTTCAAAAGCTCTTGACACCAGTGACGATTGCAGTGGTTGTTAGCAACCCAAAGAGCCTAAAGACATTTATTCCTGATATAGATGAAAATTTCATACGGCTTATGGAAGAAGATGCCAAGGTAAAAAAGCTTATGATGGACCCATTGGTTCAAAGGTTAATCCAAAACCCTTTGGCTCTAAAAGAACTCGGCGGGATTATTAAAGCTGGTAAGTTACTCGAGAAATCTGCTACATCAGTGATTACACCCGCGCCAGATTCCGCGATACCAGCTAAAAAACCGAGTGAGAGCCATTCTCCTGATATAAACGGCGATGAGACTGTCAACATCTTGGACTTAGTATTCGTAACGAATCATTTTATGAAAACCGTTACGAACGCGAATCGGCTTGCAGACGTAAATATGGATGGTGTGATTAACATTCTGGATTTAGTCCTCATCGCGCAGAATTTTGATTGAAGTATCCGCTTCCGGTAAAGCGCCACAAAGTGATACGATGACGGGGCTAGCACCGTCGTGGACTTGCTATGTTGTAAGGAGTAGGTTTTTGCGCAATATTATCTTGTTCTCATTAGATACACTCCGGGCCTCCAGCATGAGTTGTTATGGGCATGTCCATCTGACAACGCCTCATTTGGACCGATTAGCCGCAAAATCGACGGTTTTTGAAAGGTGTATTAGCCCACATATTCCGACACATCCTGCCCATACAACGATGTTCACGGGTAAAGATGTATTGACACACCAAATCATCACACAGGGAGGCAGCCTTGATTTAGCAATAAACGTTAAAACCGTGCCGGAATTGTTGAGTGAGGCAGGCTATTTTACCGTCGCTGCAGACAATTTAGGGCGTTGGTTCCAACGCGGGTTTTCAGAAGGGCACTATCGCGAGTATCAATGGGAAAGCCGTTATCGCAGGGCGCGTAAGGCAGAAGCCGTCAACCAAACGGCGATGACGCTGTTAGACATTGCACAAGCCCAAGATAAACCGTGGTTCGCGTTTTTGCACTACTGGGACGCGCATACCCCCTATTTGCCACCATCGCCGTTTGAGAGAATGTTTTATAGTGGCGACGAATGTGACGCGCGAAATCAGAGCATGGACGCTGTCTATCAATGTGAACCCTTCACAGACTATTTCCGGCAATGGATGTGCAAACCCGACATCAACGAGCCTGATAACCTCGCTAAAAAGAGACTCTGGACGGACAGACGGTACGTCAATGCGCAATATGATGCTGCCATTGCGTATATGGATGCATGCCTCGCACAACTCTTTCAGTACCTCCGGGATTGCGGGCAGCTTGAGGAGACGCTCCTCATCATTACCGCTGACCATGGTGAGGAATTGGATGAGCACGAACTCTGGTATGATCATCATGGACTCTACCAAACCAACTGCCACGTTCCCTTAATTGTTCATTGCCCCGCCTTGATTCCTGAAGGGCAACGCTTGGATGGATTAGTAAGCCTCAAGGATATTGCCCCCACAATCCTGGATTATACGGGGCAAACCGCGCTGACCGCGCGCGAAAAGATGGAAGGCTCAAGTCTACGCCCATTAGTTGAACACGGCAGCCACGATGGCACAGTAGAGGCAATTTACCTGACAGAATGCGGATGGATGAAGAAACGTGGGTGGCAGACAAAGCAGTGGAAGTTGATTATTGAAGCGGGCGGTACACCGTCCGTCTATAATACGCCGGACATAGAACTCTATGATTTGGAGGATGATCCGGACGAAGTCTACAATCTTGCTGAGGAGGCGGATGATGTTGTAGCCCGGTTATGCGGTGATATGGAGGTTTTTCTTCAAAATCGGCTCGCTGAGACTCGGCTGCCGGATCCGACGGTGGCGCAGGACATTACCATGCGTCGAATCGGAGATAAAACAAAGGCGGTTCCGCTCTAAGGAGAATAGATATGGTATGCGATATCGGTGTATTCGCGCGTTTTAGAGCGCGATTTCTAACACTGAATCTCTTTCTCGTAAGTTGCTTGCTCTTTATCGGTTGTAGCGCACTACAAGAAGCCCAGCAGCGAAGAGAAACCCGTATTTTAGAGAAAAGAAACGCAGGAACTCTGATGTTGGCCCCCACAGATGTTGAGATTCAAGTGGCACCAGATGCGCACTACGCAGAAAGCAAGCACTATACCCTCACATTTGCGCCAGATTTGCAGAAATACCAACGTTTTGACGAAACTAACGAACGACGCGACTACGCCCAGAGTGCACTCGGTTATATGGAGAGCCTCTATGTTGCAATGGACGAATATTTCGGATTTCAACCGCAGCACAAAATTCACGTGACGTTTCATGATGTGTACCTCGGTACGAGAAGGGGGGCAACGACAGAAACTGAGTATAATACGCGTTATCAAGATGGCGCCTATCTGAAAGTCGTTACGGGCATCAAGATGAATTTTCCCATCCATATGTATGAACAACACCACGTGAGGGCGCATGAACTCACACACGCCTTCACGAATATCTATTTCTTACCGGTCTGGTTCTCGGAAGGACTCGCGAGTTTCATTCAGGTGGAGTACGCAAAAGGTGGCTCGCAGCAGAAGCTTGAACTTCACACCGACTTAAAGCTCAATCTTGATGGGGTTAATGCACTTGAGGATTGGGGAGGGCACACCGGGGGCACGCCGTTGATAGGCGGAGCACTCACAGATTGGCGATATAGTTATTCTTATTCTATCGTTTCAAAACTTCGCGCAGATTACGGTGACGATTTTTATATCAAAGTCTTTCAACTCATGGAAAAAGACCGGCTCCACCAAAGGCTGCCCGATACTATGAATACCAGTTTTCTCGTTTACTACTTCAGCAAAGCCGCAAAGGTTGATTTGGTCCCCTTCTTCAAAGCATTGCAGTTCCAAGTCCGAAAATTGGAAAAAGAGGATATCCTTAAGGTGATTGAGGATTTGAATAATTCACGTCACGGAGAAAACTGATGGAAACAAGAAAAAAGATGAATTCTTTTCAAGAGAAAGTACTTGCAAATCGGGTATTACAGTGTACGATATTGCGAAAAGCCCACGCCTGGAAGTCCTCCCCCATCTCTACAATTCACCTATTCATGCTGATGTTCATATTCTGCGGTTGCACAGTGGCCCAACAGTGGAGCGAGAACTACGCGCTCCTTCCCGGCGTCCGAGCGAATGACCCGGCGATTATTGACGGGAACCTTGAAACCGTCGGTTACTCGCAACGTAAGAAAACATCCGGTGATGCCAATACGGATTTTAACATTCCATCAGAGGCGATTATCTTCTTAACAGAAAAAAAGGCAGTTTACCGCATTGTCATTCATTCTTCGAATCTGGAGGAATTTACGTTAATGGCGTTAGATTCGAAAGGAGAATGGGGTAAATTCTATGACCGCCGTAGCAACAAGGAGCCTCTCCTTGACCTCCGGCTCAAACAAGTTATCCGGACAACCGGTATAAAACTTGTGGTGCGACGCACGACGGAAGATGCTGCCAGAAAGCGCAAGAATGTCCAGTTCGGGCGCGAAAATGTTCTGACGTCCGATGGAAAGAGGCGACGCGGACGTTATGTTTACCGTATCACCGGAGCAACAACCGCTCTCGCGAAAATCGCGGAGATTGAATTGTACGGGTATACCTCTAGTGAGTAAGAATAGAATAGCACTGTTCTTGCGATAAATTGCGTACCTGTTCTTTTCTTGTTGGAGCTTTTGCTTTTCACCGGAAGTACTTCATGCAATCCAACCGTCTTCAAAAGCATTTGGACCGTTACCTCGGTATCCCTCTAAACCTTTTGCTAGGTGGCTTCCGGCCCCCGTCACGGATGCCCTCAAATCGAGTTGAACCTAACCGTATTTTGTTCATCCAAATTTCCGCTTTGGGTGACACCATTCTGGCCGTGCCAACACTCCGTGCTGTCCGAAGCCGTTTCCCGAATGCCCAGATAACAGTATTGGGTTCATCGACAAACCTTGACTATTTGGCGCACTGTCCTTACATTGATAAACGTATTATCTATCGTAATATCACATACCCCGAGGGGCCGCGGTTGATTTCTACGCTCCGGCGTGAGCGGTTTGATTTGGCAATTGACCTGGAGCACTGGGCTAGGCTGAGCGCACTACTCTCCTATGCCAGTGGTGCCCCGACACGCATCGGGTTCAGCGCTGATGGACAGCACCGGCACTTTCTATTCACGGAGGTGGTACCGCACACTCCGGGGCGACATGAAGTCCTTAACTTTTTGGACATTGCACACCGGCTTGAGTGTTCAACGCAGGGAACACACCTGGAAGTCTGGGTAAACGGAACAGAGCAAGCATGGGTGAGGGTTACCTTGGCGCAAGAGGTTGGTATGCGCTGCTCAAAGCGTCCACTAGTCGTGCTTCATCCGGAAGCTGGGAGGCGAGGTGAACCGCGTAGACGTTGGCCCCACACGTTCTATATTGAGGTAGCAGATGCACTCATTACGCGTTATAATGCACAAATTATTTTGACGGGCGCGCCTGATGAGGTGGATGTCTCTGAACAGATAGCGGCTGGCATAAGACATCCAACCGTTGTGCTTGCGGGCAAGACTCGCGTCAATCAACTCGCGGCACTTTTCACGCGGGTAGATTTGGTGCTGAGTGGGAATTGCGGCCCGATGCATTTAGCAGCGGCAACGGGGACACCGGTTATCGCATTGCATGGCCCGACTAATTCAGCACAATGGGGGCCATGTTCATCGAAATCGACGAACCTTCATGCATCTGGATTTTCGTGTAGTCCTTGTCTCAATTTAGGGTTTGAATATGGCTGCAAGGCATTGGCGGATGGGACATCCCCGTGTATGCATACGATTGAGGTTGCAGAGGTGTTGCGGGCGTGTAAAAGGTATTTGGAGGGATAAGGCAAATTGACGCTATTTTTGTCAGGTTCAGACTTCTGTTCCCGTTGATTTGTGAAAAATTAATTTTCGTGTTTCCTAAGTTATCGTAAAATCGCTAATCAGGCAAGCTAACTTTTAGGAGTTATGGGGAGTTAGACAAGCAAGCGTGCAGAGAACCATGTAGCGTTCACATCAGCCATCTAAATGGGTTATCTACGGATTTTTGCCACGGCTAGAAAAAAGAGAAGCTTATTGTATTGTTAGGACGGATGTAAGAAACATCCGTCCTAACAAGAGTTTCTAGTACATACCGCCATCGGGGGGCATGGGCGGTGCGGGAGCTTCCTTCTCAGGAATTTCAGCGATGAGCGTTTCGGTTGTAATCATCAGTGCGGCGATGCTTGCAGCGTTTTGCAACGCGACGCGGACGACCTTCGTCGGGTCAGGGATGCCCGCTTCAAACATGTCAATGAACCGTTCCGCACGCGCATCATAGCCGATGTTTCCGCCTTCATCCTTGACTCGGGCAATGATAACGGAATCTTCCTGTCCGGCGTTTTTTGCGATTTGTCGGAGCGGGTCTTCAAGTGCACGTTTTACAATTGAAACCCCTACTCCTTCGGTGGCATCGCTTAGTTCGAGTGCGTCAAGTGCAGTTTGCGCGCGGACAAGGGCAACGCCGCCGCCGACAACAACGCCTTCTTCAACGGCTGCGCGTGTGGCGTGCATTGCATCTTCGACGCGTGCCTTTTTCTCTTTCATTTCCACTTCAGTGGCTGCCCCGACATTAATGACGGCAACCCCACCAGCGAGTTTTGCAAGCCGTTCCTGCAATTTTTCACTGTCGTAATCAGAAGTGGTATCTTCAATCTGTCGGCGAATCTGATCGATTCGTCCTTGGATGGCTTCGGTTGTGCCTGCGCCTTCAACGACAGTCGTGTTGTCTTTGTCAATAACGACGCGTTTGGCACTGCCGAGGTCACTCATGTTAACGTTTTCAAGTTTAATGCCGAGGTCTTCGGAGATAACGCGGCCATCTGTAAGCACGGCGATGTCCTCAAGCATTGCCTTCCGTCTATCGCCGTAACCGGGTGCCTTGACGGCGGAGCAGCGAAGTGTCCCGCGGATTTTGTTAACGACTACGGTAGCGAGGGCTTCCCCTTCAACATCTTCGGCAATAATTAACAGCGGTTTTCCTTGTTGCGCCGTGCGTTCGAGCACAGGGACAAGGTCTTTCAGACTGCTGATTTTCTTTTCGTGGATGAGAATGGCGGCGTCTTCTAAGATTGCTTCCATCCTGTCTGTATCGGTAACAAAGTAAGGCGATAAATACCCTCTATCGAATTGCATGCCTTCGACGACGTCTAGTGTCGTGTCAAGGCTTTTTGCTTCTTCGACGGTAATCACCCCATCTTTTCCGACTTTCTCCATTGCATCAGCAATAAGATTTCCAATGTCATTGTCATTGTTAGCGGAGATGGCGGCGACTTGGGCAATTTCAGTTTTCTCGGAAACTTCTTTGCTAAGTTCTTGAATCGCGGTAACGACGGTTGTAACAGCTTTTTCAATGCCGCGCTTGAGTGCCATCGGATTGTGTCCTGCCGCAACATTTTTTAGACCTTCACGGTAAATTGACTGTGCTAAGATAGTAGCTGTTGTGGTTCCATCGCCGGCGACATCACTGGTTTTGGAGGCAACTTCTTTAACCATCTGTGCACCCATATTTTCGTACGGGTCTTCCAGTTCAACTTCTTTTGCCACCGTCACGCCATCTTTTGTGATAGTTGGTGCGCCGAATTTCTTATCAAGCACAACATTCCGGCCTTTTGGGCCCAACGTGACTTTAACGGCTTCTGCCAGTTTGTCAACGCCATGTTTAATAGAGCTCCGCGCTTCTTCATCAAACGCCAGTTGTTTTGCTGCCATGTGCTTAACTCCTTTCCTAGTTAACCTTGGCTAAGATATCATCTTCACGCAAGATGAGATATTCATGACTATCATACGTAACTTCGGTGCCGCCGTACTTCGCGAAAAGAACTAAGTCGCCGATAGCGACATCAACCGGTTGACGTTCTCCGTTGTCTAGAAGTCTACCGGAACCAACGGCAACCACTTCGCCTTCTTGCGGTTTTTCTTTTGCGGTGTCTGGGATGATAATACCACCGCTTGTTTTTTGTTCATCTTCTTCAGAACGTTTGACGAGAATTCTATCGCCAAGTGGTACAAGTGCCATCTTTCGAATGTCCTCCTTATGTATTACGCACCTATATGGCACGTTTACAATTTTCTGAATATTGGCTAGCTGATAGAGGTTGCAACTGTATTTTGAGCAGCGCTCTTCTCATATGATTAGACACCCCAGATACATATCTTAAGATGACAATCCGGCGCACTACGCATTTCCGTGCACCACAGCATTGCCGTTATAACACTCATGCTTAATAGTATAGCAATATCTATGCCAATATTCCGAAAATGGCAGGGCGCTATAGTTATCAAGGTACGTGACATTTTGACAGGTTTTTGAATAGGACAAATTGTCATCAATGTACATAATTATGAGAGCAAGTGTGTCATTTTGACACATATCATTTATGCATTTGAGTGAAGCTAAGCGGAAGATGACGTGCACTGTACAACTTGGCCTGTTTGCGCTGAACGGTACGCTGCCGCTAAAATTTGGTTGGCTCTTAACCCATCTATACCGTTAGTGATTGGCGTTACCCCACGATGCACACATTCCGCAAAATGTTCAAACTGATGTTGATACAAGTCTTCGTATTGAGAAGGGATTAATTGTGTCTTATCATCAAAATGCGTCCGGATTTTCCAGCCCTCATCGTTGTAAACCCAGACGCTGCCTTCTGTACCGTAGACTTCAAGCACAATGTCACACTGTGCAGTAGAAAAACTGAGTTCGGTAAACGCTTGTGCGCCGTTCTCAAAGCGCATCAGGATACTTCCTGTCTCTTCAACGGGCGAGTTGTAAATATTGCTGTCGTAGAACGCACTCACCTCGCGCACTTCCCCTATGAGGAAACGGAGCATGTCAACGCTATGCGGCCCCAAATCCATGAAACACCCACCGCCTCCTTTTTCCGGTTGCGAACGCCATTCCTCCGCTGTTAGCCGATACTGTTTCAAAAACGGCATTCTCCCGTGAACGATTTGCCCTAGCCGTCCCGCATTTATCCATTTTCGAATTTGTTGGAAGCAGGAGTGGAACCGGAACAGAAAGCAAATTTGCAAGTGGACCCGATTCGCATCACAGGCAGAAATCATGTTTTTACACTCATCCGGTGTCAGCGCCATCGGTTTATCACAAAGCACATGCAACCCACGTTCCGCAGCCGCGATAACCTGATTGCAATGGAGATACACAGGCGTTGAAATGTACACCGCATCCAGAGCATCATCTGCCAAAAGTGCATCAACGGTAGTATAAGCGGTAACTGCATCATATTCTGCAGCAAGTTGTTTTGCCCGGGAAGCATCGCGAGAAAGGAGCGCGTGTAACTCTGTACCTTCCGATTTCTGTATTGCTGGCATCGCTCTGCGTTGCGCAACGCTTCCAGCTCCTAATACACCCCATTTTAAGTTCATTTGTCTCTTATCCTCATATTTTTTCCAAGTGGACGCTATTTCTGTAGCGCTCAAGCAAATTCTATTTATCTTAGAAACATTTTGTTTTTCGTTGAGAACGAATTTGTTCCCCGTTGAGAACCAATTCCAAATCGCAAGATTTCTCTGTAGGAGAAAGCTCCAGAGCCGAAACACCGTGACAACTCTGAGAAAAGTTGAACACGGAATGTATTTTTATAAAACCCGTAGGAGCGAAAATACGGAATTGTGCACACTAACTCAAAAGCAGATGTATGCCCGTTGCGAAGAGGAAAAAAAGGACAATTCTCGAAAAAAGGCGCTCCGGCACGCGGGTATTTAGCGAAATTCCTGTCAATACCCCTAACCCGATGAACGGGAGAAGCGGCAGCGACTCAATCAGAATCTCAAAGGAAAACAGTTCAAGTCTCGCATAAAATAGAATTTTGACAAAATTCATTAAGAAATAGATAACTGTTGCTGTCGCAACAAAGGTTGTATTACCTAACCGTTGCGGTAGGAGATACATGACGACGACAAGTCCGCCCATATGAGCGAGCGTAGAAAGTACACCGGTTAAGACACCCGCACCAAACCCGGCCCATACTTTAAATCGAGTACTGATTTGGGAAGTGGTTATCCGGACATGCCAATGTGGACGAGAAAATTCTATGAGGGCGAATAGACAAGCAATACCACCAATCACCCGCTTTAGATGAGTGTCGGAAATATCCTTCAGAATCAGGGAGGCCAAACCGATTCCTAGGATGGAGCCGGGTATCAACATCCAGATATTCTCTCGATTCCACCGGTTCCAATAATGCCTGAGTGAGAGGATATCTGTTGAAATCAGAAGAAGCAGCATGAGACTTACGACGTCCCGAGCACGGCGAAAATGTGTGAACATCGGTACAACAATCATCCCGATGCCGCCGCCAAAGCCTGCTTTGCTGACACCTGTTAACCATGCCCCGAAACATAAGATAATGACTTCGTAGATAACAGAACTCCAATTTTAGTGCACATCTCAAGCTGCTAATGAGCTAGATGTTCCCAAAGGTTCATAAAAGATAATGGCAGCATAACCGATTTTAACCGGATTGTCAAATTCCACCTGTCTAAAGCAGAATCATTTCGTTCTCCGTTAAAAAACGGACTCTGAATCACATAACTCCGCTGTCAGAACGATTTTCATATGACAAGCGTTATTCTGAGAAAAGCTGAAAATGGAATGACGCTGTCTATCCACAAAAAAGTTTTGACATTTGATATAAAATGTGATACAATAATCTTATACGTTTTTGCATTAGCATCCGTTTAGGATGGTTTTGAATGAGCCTTCGTTCTTTGCTAGAAACGTTTGGACTTATATTTTTTATCACTCAATTATAAGGAGGAATTTTAAAATGGTTCAAGTAGAAGTTAGCGTTGATTCAGGCGAGCACTTTGACAGGGCACTGGCGCGTTTTAAGAAAATGTGCGGGAAAGCCGGAATCGTGACAGAAATCAAAAAGCGAAGTTTTTATGAAAAACCGAGCGAGAAACGGCGCAGAATTGAGATGAAACGGCAGCGGAAGGTTAAACCGCGCACCATGGAGTACCGGCCTCGCTATAACAACGGCCGGTAACGCGATACAAGGAGGAAGGTATGGCAGAGCAGACCACGGTAGAGGTTAATGAAGAAAGTGTAGCAGAGCAGGCCACGGTAGAGGTTAATGAAGAAAGTGTAGCAGAGCAGGCCACGGTAGAGGTTAATGAAGAAAGTTTCGTAGAGCAGGCCACGGTAGAGATTAATGGAGAAAGTGTAGCAGAGCAGGCTACTGTGGAGGTTGTCGAAAACTACAAAGGGATTTTAATTCAGTACTGCCAAAAACGTGGATTGCCCGGGCCAATATATACCGAAACGCGCTCCGGTGAATTGAGTAAACCTAGCTGGAAAGTCACGGTGCGCTATGGAGATTGGGTTTATGAGATGCCCGAGCCTGTCCAGGGCCCAAAAAAGCTTGCCCACCAAATTGCATCGAAGAGGGCACTTGCCGAGATTGATTCTCGACGCGAAAAATTTTTGGCAGGGGAAGAAACAGAACAAAAAGGACAGTCTGCACCAACTGAAGCTTATCCAGAATCGGAAAAGCTTAGAGTTCCAATGGGCATCGTTTCAAGCGCACTGACTATCGCAAACGAAAGGTTGGTAGCATCACAACCTACGCGTTACCGAACCATCGCAGACAAAGAATTCTCGCGAAGACTTGCCGGAATCACACTAGAGATTATCCGGGACTTGGTTAAAAAAGCGGAAAAAGAAAAGATTACATTTGTATAACACTGTTGTCAGGAGGACAGGGCTCCGTGCCCTGTCCTTTCTTGTTATGTTTTACAGCAGGGGTGTCGATATTCATTCGGTGCAGAGAAGCGAAGCAACGGTGATGTTTTTGATGGCATTCGTCTGCATGGATTGGAGTTCCTTGAATAGCCGCGTCACTTTGGGCTCGATAGGCATTACATCCATAAACTGTTTGGTGAGCCCGGCTTCAATGACTTCTACCAATTGATATAGTGTGATATCGCTTAACATTTGTCCAGGGATATAGCCAATCGTATCGCCTTCCACTTCATAAATGAGCCCGGCCGATTTAAAACGTTCAAAACACTCCTCCACTACGACAGTAGAAACGCCGGACATTGAAGCTATATCCTTTGCGGGACATGCTCCCTTTCCACGGTGGTAACGCTCCGCTACAATGAGGAACAGGGCAATTGCCCCGGTGACATTAATATAGCGTAGCTGTTCATCTACTTGCTCGACTTTGCTGGTGGGAGCATCCCGTAAATGCTGAACTGAATTTGTTACTTCGGCACCGAGCAGAATGATAACCCAGCTCGCGTAAGTCCATGTGGCTAAAATAATCAGCAACGCTAACGCACCGTAAATCTCATTATAGTTTGTCCAGGCGAGTTCAAAATAGTGCCCGAATGCGAGACGCGCAACTTGGAAGAGTGTACCGGCAATGAGCGTCCCAATTAAGGCGGCACTCCACTTTACAAAGGTATTCGGTAAAGCGACGTACATCAATAAAAAGAAGCAGTAGACTAGCACGCTAGGGAATAAGTCGCTAAACAGCCAATGGGTGGAGGTAGAAAACAGGAGCCAGATTAATAGTGGCCCTAGTGACAATATGGTGTAAAAGACAGTGTACTTTTGAAATGCTTGGAGGAGTGGCAAACGACGCCGTGCCCCCCAAATATCATTAAAGTGCTGTTCAACAGACATAAACAGCATTGTAGAAACAAGAAGGAAGAAAAGGAATCCCCCACTGCTCAGCTTACCCAGATTTTGATTTGCGAATTCGGAGATTTGTGACACGATTTCTTCGGCACCATAACGAGGCAAGAAGTTTTCGCGCAGTAAGGCGATTAAGGGAGATTCCTCGTTTTCAACAAGGCCAAAGGTTTTTAGGAGAACGAGTGCAACAGCCGATAATGGCACAAGGCAGAGAAGCGTACTGAAGGCCAGTGATGAAGCTTGCTGAAGGCAGTTGTGCTCAATGAATTGATGCCAGATTTGTGCTCTCAGCTGCAATACATACGCTTGCAGCGAACGGAGAGCACTGCTATATTTTTCGATTTCTTCTTTTACGATAACGCTGCTGGGAAAACGGGTCATTTTTCGTTTTTTGTACCACCGGTTTAAAAATTATTCTACTTGGATAAAACTTTGAGACGCTTCAACACAAAACCATTTCGTGCTTGATTCAGGAATGCGCTGAATTACAAGCGCCTCTGTGGAAGTGAGCTTCTAATCGCGATATTCTTCACAGCCCTGAGAAAATGTCGAAAACGCAACGCTTATGCTTTCATAATGAACCCACTTGACAAGGAAATTATATGCTTGCCGAACGGCCGGAACTAATAGCGAGAATAAAACGCCGTTTACGTCAAAATCGTGTACTTGCTCCGTTTATCGGATGTCCGTATCCAGCACCACGATGGAATCGATGTGTTCGCCGGCTCCTGCGGCATCTTGGACCAGACGCGACTATCTTGGAACTCGGAGCTGGTACCCGCCGACGCTCCGTAAACATTATCAACCTTGAAATCGAATCCGGTTCAGCTGTCGACATCGTTGCGGATGGGCATCTCTTACCTTTCAAGGATAACGCTTTTGACGCTGTGATTTCCGAAGCGGTGCTCGAACATGTACGGGCACCGACTGCGGTAACCGCAGAAATCTATCGAATTCTAAAACCGGGCGGATTTGTCTGTGCAGCAGTGCCATTCCTACAAGGATACCATGCCTCGCCACACGATTACCAACGTTGGACATTACCCGGAATCGTCGAACTGTTTTCTGCGTTTACCGAAATGGAGAGTGGGGCATGTGCCGGCCCCACTGCATCGTTACATTGGATTTTCCGAGAATATGTCGGGCTCCTCTGTTCTTTTGGGAACCTTTTGTTAGCAAAGGTATTCTCACTGATTATCGGGTGGATAACATTTCCCATCGTCTTGTTAGATTCAATCCTTCTATGGAACCGGCATACTCACATTCTCGCATCCGCGGTATATTTCCTTGGTAAAAAACCGTGAACCTGCCTTAATATGACGCTTAATATTTCATTCGGGAGCGCCAATTCGATAAAAGCCTTGCAAGGATTCTTTTTCTGCATGCATTTCTCTCTGTCGGCGGCTCCTAATTTTTTTATCTTCATGTCACGCGCAGATTATAACTTATTCTTCGGTGAGGATAATTTCTCATCCCGGTTTGGGCGCTATTGTGCGAGCTGTGATGGTGTAAATTCGCTTGCCTTGACATAGTAGAGAAATCCGATGCACATTTCATCGGTTGTCTTTTCCCCCCAGCCGACAGGAACCGGCGGACTATGCGGATTCGTCGGATTCTCTGCAGAGTTGTCAAAATGTGCTACCAAGTTGACGCGTGTCCCGGCGGGTAAGAAGAGCGGTTGACAGTAATAATAAATATCTTGCCAATTGAAATCCCAGTCCTGAATCCATATCAAGTCAAGTTGTTTGGCATCGGGCGTTGTGGCGCGGAGACGCATATCTCGCCCGAGCAGATGCATGTGTGGCATTGCTGCCAATAGGTAGACATCTGTTTTAAGGTTCCGGGATGCGAGTACTTCATACCAATTCGCACCCGCGGGTATCTCAAACTCAGAATTAATCGCGGAAATTATGTGCAGCTTCGTTGTTTGAGGCGTTTTGGAGAAGTAGAGCCCTAGACGTGACATGTCGCGTTCCATGTGCCCTGTCCGGTAGTAATGCACCTGCATGACAATGTCTGCCCCTTTCGGCAAGAGATACCCGACACCTTCAGGTAACACTGCGGGTATCATCCCAGGTGTCCATCCGCCAACCGTTCCGGCATCGTCGAAGCCGGGTCCTGTACCTTCTGTTACGTAGCCCGGTTTCTCATCTTGTGCATCCAATTTTCGTGCCGCCCCGTTTACATCAAGATAGGCGATAACGTGATGGACTGTCCTCCGGTTACCGGGTTGCACATCAACGGCTTGAACGTACATGTCCTGCTCAAAATTGGTTGGAATAATAAAGTGCCGATATTCGTCTTCACCTTCGGGCTCAATTTCATATTCAACGGGCATTTCGGCGACGTAGTCGGGTTCACCGAGTGCCCACCCTTCAGGGAATTTGGGCGATGGGGGAGTATTATCCAAATTACCCGCGGGCGCACCCAGTTCCACCCAGTGGGAGATTGTTTCGATTTCGATATCCGTTAAGCGGCGTTCGTTTTTAAAGTCTCCGTAACCAGCGGTAGGCTTCCAGGGCGGCATGAGACGTGCCCGGGTATATTCAGCGATTTCTGTTGCCCAGGCTTTCGCATCGCTATAATCGACTAGTGAGAACGGGGCAACTTCTCCCTGCCGATGACACGACTGACACTGTTTTTGGAGGATGGGTGCTATATGTTCACTATAAACGGGCTGCTCTGGGGCGCTCGATTCCGGTAGATGAACAGTACATCCGAAGGCTGATGTCTGCGTTTCTTGCACAGGCAGTCCGCTCATAATGGCTGAGAGTGTATCTTTCAAATAATGGTGCTTAACCCGGGTTTCGTAGCGGTTATCATCAATTGCGCCGCGATAACGCAGAACACCTTCTGTGTCAATCACCATGGCTTGCGGTGTCATGGTTGCGCCGGCACGCCGTGCCAATTGCCCGGTTGTATCCTTCACAATTGGAAACAAGAAGCCTGCCTTCACGCAGTAAGCTTTCACATCGTCTGCAGATTCGTTAACGTTCGGATAGACGCCAACAAAAGTAACCGATTCGTGAGAATCGCCGCCCAAGGAAGTTTTTGCTGTAAATTCCGTGTGCAGGCGATTTAGCCGCACGGTATAACGTTGGGCCACCGGACATTCTGTCGCGAGGAACACGAAGACGACAGGTCCTTGTCCAACAAGAACGTCTAAGTGGTGCATGTTACCTGTTAAGGTGGTGAAAGTGAGATTCGGGAATTTTGTGCCAATTGCCACCTCACTTGTGCGCACCGATGTTTCTTGAATGACGCGATGTTTGTTTGTAATTGTGTACCTTGATTCTGTTGCTGCCTGCGGTGCTAGTGAAAAAGAAAATAGGAGTAGGAGTACGAAAACTTGGTATTGTTTCATCAGGTAATGTAAGTCCTCCATAATTTGTTTCGGCATTCCGCGCAAAATTTATATCTAAACTGTGATAGCACCCACACGCTAAAGCGTGGGGCTTCGGTTTCGTAGCAACTGCGGTTTTCTCATAGAGTCAACCGTCTAACTGTCGCTCCACCAGCGGGCGTTTCCCTGTCGTTTTCTACAGGCATATCGTCACGTGACGGCTATCCCTGCCCGCAAAATGTTTATCGCAGCGTTGATGTCTCTATCGTGGTGGGAACCACATGCCGGACATGTCCACTGCCTATTGTCCAATGTTAGGGTTTCGTTATGAAAACCGCAATCCGAACAAGGTTTTGTTGTAGCTGTCCATTGTCCGACTTTTTTTAAATGACGCTTATGTTTTTGACACTTATATTCCAATATCTTAACGAACTGGTAGAAGGCGAGGTCCGATACTTTACGCCCCCACAGGCGTTTCATGCCCTCAAGGTTCAACGTCTCAAGGACAATAGTATCAAATTTTTTACAAAGTTCACTTGCCAGTTGCCAGTGAAAGTCTTTAGCGTAGGGCGAAACCGCCGTTTCGCGGTGGTTGCTGATTTTCCGATACAGACGTGCAAGTTGCCTGACACACCGCCACCAACCGTTAGAACCTTTAACTTTACGAGAAAACGCTTTATTGAGAGTCCGAAGTTTCTTCAAGGACTGTTTCAAAGGTTGCGGGTGGTGGATTTTCTCACCCGTGCTAAGTGTCAAGTACGTGTCTTTCATTCCGAAGTCTGCCCCAACGCTTTTACCTGTTGTCGGCAGTTGTCTAAAATCTGTGTCATCCGTTATGATGTAAAGCCAATAGTCGCCACAATTATCACGTTTGATTGTGATACGCCTAAGTTTTCCATGCCACGGGCGGTGTTTATGAAACGTATATGGCACTTTATCAAATCGCCACTTCCCTTTATCCCACTGACGAAAACTGAGTGTAATACGGTTATCAGTCAGTTTAAATCCAGTTTGTTTCAGCGTGATAGACTTAAACTTATGCTCCGGTTTGATATGGGGGTTACCTCCCCGTTTATTAAAGAACCTTTGATACGCATTATCAATTCGTTCCAACTCTGCTTGGATGGCTTGACTTGGCAACAACTTCCAATGTGGATGTGTGGTTCGTTTCAATATGCAGGCATGTTGACACATTGCAGCGTAGTTGGCATACGGCAAGCCGTCTTTATACCGCTGACGCTGCCACTTATGGAAATAGACATGCACCTGCCACATATCGTCAAGCAGATTGCCAATGCGGATGGGATTAGCTTGTTTCCCAAGCGGGTATTTATAGGTTTTCATGGACTATCAAGTATCAAGTCTTTAACCCCGGTTTAGTGGGTAGGCAGACACAGAACCTTGCGATTCTGCTAAACCTGTCTGCCAACTTGATACGAATATGATATCACATTTTTAGCAGAAAAGTCAAATTTATTTCACAAGGATTAGGCCCTTAGCGGGCTTATATCCCAAACCTAAAGGATTGGGCAAAACAAACGAATACCCGTAAATACCTTTGCTGTCAGTTTGGCGGCGTTTCAACTGATATTGAGCAATTATACCGTAATTGAGCAAATATGTCAAATTGGATTACCTATATCCGGAACCATTTCGTTTTCCACGGTTTTCTGTTAAAAACGGAACGGAAATTACAAGCCCCGCGGTGCGGGGCCCGCGCGCCGCGGTAAATCTACGAAAATATCGAAAACTGAATGCCACTACTTACATTGGAAAAAGAAAAAATGGACAAATACGAGATTTTATGGTATCATGAATCAGGTGAATTCAAACAATCCTGACAAGAGAAACAGATTGTCTGAAGCTTCTTGAGGTTGTGACGTACAACCCCCTAACAAATTTATTTTGTCTAGACACAATGCCCTGAGTTACTATCGAGAGCAATCAAGCCCGTTGTTCTACGATATTTGGGGCTCAAAGGATGGTACTGTTAGATATGCATCGAAAATCAGCGATGAAACACGCGCGTGCGGATAAAGCGAAGCGCGCAAGAAATCGGCACCGGAAAGCAACAATTAGAACGTTGCTAAGACAGGTAGAAGTCGCACTCACTGAAGGCAATATGGAGGCGGCGCGTACTTTATATAGCTCGGCAGCAAGCCAGTTAGATAGAGCCGTTGGCAAAGGTGTAATAAAAAAAGGCACAGCGAATCGCCAAAAATCAAGGCTCACCGGTAAGCTAAAGGCGCTGGCCGCACAGTCGGCGTAATCGAAATTTGGTGGTATTCCCCGCCGCAATGCCTGTCCGGAAAATGGGATATGAACGTCCGTAAAACTGCTTTGGAATGCTTGTTGAATATTTCTCAAACCCAGGCGTCTATTACAAATGTAATTGACGATGCCGCCCAAAAATATGCCCTGGATGGGCGCGAATGTCGTTTGCTAAATGGACTTGTCTACGGCGTTGTACGGTGGCAGAAACAGCTGGATTGGGTGCTAAATCATTTTATCAACCCCCGTTTTCGGTTGAATGAAAGGCAGCGTGTTATCCTTCGGCTTGGGACGTTTCAACTGCTGCATTTGGACGGAATCCCTATGTATGCCGCTATTTTTGAAACGGTTCAACTCGCAAGAGGAGGGCAGAAGGCAAAGGGATTTATTAACGCGGTATTGCGGAAGGTTCAACGGGAGGGGAAGGCGTTAATCTATCCACCACTTGAATTGAATGCTATTGAACACATCTCGTTTTCTTTATCGTATCCGACGTGGTTGGTAAGGCGGTGGATTGCGACACGGGGCGTTTCATGGACTTTGGCGTTCTGCCGGGCGAGTAATGAAATTGCCCCTCTGGCTTTTCGCGCGAACAACTTAATGAAAAAACGGGGGTCCCTTCGCGAATCGCTGATTGCGAGTGGATTTTCTACAGCGGTTTCCGGGATTGCCCCGGATGGATTAGTCCTCCTTAACCGAGAAATAGCGCCGACGAGCGTTCCGCTTAGCTTAAAATCTCTCCTTAAGCGGGATGACATCTATGTTCAAGATGAGAGTGCTATGTTAGTTGCCCCGCTGCTTGCACCGGCACAGACAGCCCTAGTCATCGATATTTGCGCAGCGCCGGGCGGTAAAACGACACACCTTGCTTGTCTGATGGGCAATTCTGGCAAAATTATCGCCGTCGATATTTCGGCGAAGAGACTTGCCTTGTTGAAAGAAAACTGCCTTCGCATGGGAATTTTCAATGTGGAAACTCGTGTGTTGGATGCGACAAAAGAGAACCTCGGTTTTATCGCAAACGCGGATGCGGTGCTAATTGATGCGCCCTGCTCTGGATTTGGTACGCTTCGGCGGCACCCCGACATCCGGTGGAATAGGACAGCGAAACAACTTCGCACGCTCTCTGAAATACAATACAGCCTGCTCAAAAATGTAGCACCACACCTTAAGCCGGGCGCGGTTCTCGTCTACAGCACTTGTAGCGTTGAACCCGAAGAAAATGAAGAGCTCTCCCGACGATTCCTAGCAGATTTTCCGATGTATACGGTAGAACATGCTAGTGCGTTTTTATCCGACGTTCCACAAGGCGCGATAACCACGGACGGATTTCTACAGACGTTCCCACATGAACATGGTGTCGACGGCGCTTTTGCTGCAAGGTTCCGCCGGAAAGATGCTAGTGCTGAAAATATACCATAACCGTGTGTTTTTTCAGCAATGCTAACACTCCTCGCGTGTAAAAATTCTAGCGCCGATAGCTTCTTTTCTGTTCATTTTCGCTTATGATTGATTTTAAACTGTACGCGATTACAGATAGTTCCTGCTGTAAGCCGGTTCGCTTATTTGATATCATTGCGGAATTGCTTGATGTAGGCGTACGCGCCATTCAATTGCGCGAGAAGGAGTTAAGTGAGATAGCATTAGGCCGCTTAGCAAAACCGATAGCGGAACGTTGCAAACGTTACGAGGCGCGGCTTTTCATTAACACTAGTGTCCGCGTTGCGATTGATGTAGGTGCCGCCGGGGTGCACCTTCCGGTGAGTGCGTGTTCCGTTGAGGCGATTAAAGCGGAAACGTACCCGCTTTGCGTAGGGTGTTCTGTCCATAATTTTGCTGAGGCGAAAAAACGAGCATCGGAGGGCACCGATTTCGTAACCTACAGTCCTATTTATCCGACTCAAAGCAAACCGGGATACGGGCCGCCCGTCGGCACAGCGAGTCTGACAAAACTTGTCGGACGAATTCCACTTCCCATTTTTGCCCTCGGTGGTGTTACCCCTGAACGGATTGCGGAATGCATGGACGCTGGCGCATCAGGGATTGCGGTGATGTCCGGTCTGATTCCTCCTAAAGGAGCTGCAGCGCAGGGATTACTCTATCTCAATGCTTTGCATGCCGTTTCCGAAGCGGAAGGCTGAGGAACATGAAACAGATTTTAACGGTTGCAGGCTCAGACTCCGGCGGTGGTGCGGGGATACAGGCAGATATCAAGGCGATTTCTGCAAATGGCGGGTTCGCAATGTCAGCGATAACCTCTGTAACTGCTCAGAATACGTTGGCGGTTATAGAAGCGTTCGATTTGCCGACGTCGCTCATTGCGGCACAGTTAGATGCCGTTTTGACTGATTTTGAGGTAGCTAGCGTCAAAACAGGCATGCTTTCTTCAACAGAGATTGTGGAAACGGTGGCCCGGAAACTCCGCGAATACGAACCACCAATCGTTGTTGTCGATACGGTAATGATTTCCAAAAGCCAATTTCCGCTTTTGAAGACAGAGGCAATTCAGCGCCTCAAAACGACACTGATTCCGATTGCCACAGTGATTACCCCTAACCTCCACGAGGCAGAATTATTAGCACAACAGGATATCCGGAATCTTGCAGATGCAAAAGCCGCGGCAAAAGTTATCGCAGAATTGGGCAGTGACGCTGTCCTTGTCAAGGGGGGACATCTTTTAGGGAAGCATGCCACGGATGTCCTTTATTGGCAAGGTGAGTACACGTTTTTTGAGGCAGAACGGATTGACACGAAAAATACACACGGCACCGGCTGTACCTATGCAGCTGCCATTGCAACGCATCTCGCGCACGGAAAGGATTTAGTTGAGGCGATTCGGGCATCGAAGGACTATATCACAAATGCCATTAAACATGGGCTAGAGATTGGGCACGGAAACGGTCCCACGAATCATTTCTATTTTTTATCCTAACTATAAGGGCTTTCGTCCCGAAAAACCGGTATCAATTTTATGCCAATATCGGATTTCAGATTCACCAAACTGCCAGCAGAGATAAACTTCCTTGCCCTGCCGCAAGTGTGGAAAATCGACTAACCCCGGCTCAAGTCCTTTGAGATGACAGCCTCGTGCTGTAACGCGCTTAAGCGTCTGTCGAAACTGCTCCGCCGTCCGAAGAAATAGAGGCGTTTTTTTGTCGCCACCGTTTGAAGAAATTACTTCAAAAAGTGGGGTGAGTTCAACATGAAGTTCTTGCAATTCGCTTTTCAGCGATTGTAAAGCTAAGATGTCTTGAGTTAAGAAGGGGATACAACGGTTTGCTTCCTCAACGGTAAAGTATCGCTTTTTCTCCATGGATTGTCTCCTCTGTATACTGTTTTCTTTGAAAATTTACATGAATTCCGGTAAGTTGTCAAGTATAATACTACTTGAGGCAGGCCATTTCGTTTCGCGTTAAGAACAGACGCTAAATCACAAAACTCCCCGGTAGTCGGTTCTCTTCTCTTGGATTCTCGCGTTCCCCAGGTTCTGAACCCCTTGGCAAATCTGAGAAAAGGTTGAAAATCGAAGGAGTGTTGAGGGCGCGCTGAAATGTCCGCTTATTTTCAGAATCCGCTACAATGAAGGGAATTAACTGACAATCCCAATCCTTTAGGTTTGGGTCCAACCCGTTGCCTCATGCGAAATAAAAAAGTTTTGACATTTGCTATGGAATGTAGTATAAATAGAATATCACGTAGGCAGACATGCTAAGCGTTGTCGCAAGACAATGTGTCTGCCTCCTACTTAGCAGAGGATAAAAGCGTGATACGTGAGAATTCCAATGGCGCTTAAATCACATAAAATCGCATTAGACACGACAGCCGAGCAGTCTGTATTCTTTTCTAAACAATGCGGTTATTCGCGTTTTTCCTACAATTACGCTGTGTCGGATTACCAAGACACACCTCGCCACTGGAAAGAACTTAATAATCGTTTTAATATCGCAAAAAAGGCAATAGATTGGACGAAAGCGTTAGAGCAGCGTGCTGCGTTATTTGGGATAAAACATTTTGGTGATGCGATATCACGGTATAAAAGCGGGCAAAATAGATTTCCAAAGAAAAAGAGAAGGAGAGACAGACAATCGTATAGCACCCACCCTGGTTCGGTAATAACAGAAGGGTAGCGTATTAGATTACCTAAAATCGGGTGGGTGCGGACATTTCAGAAGTTCCGATTCAAAGGTGAGATTAAAAAGGTGACGGTATCAAAGACAGCACACCGTTGGTTCGTCTCTATAACCGTTGGCACAGGCAAAAATACTGCGCCACGAGACACCCGTGGACTCCCTGTTGTCGGTATAGACGTAGGTATCAACGCGCTTGCTACACTTGATACAGGTAAACAGTATCTGAATCCGAGACAGCTAAAACGATTTGAGAAAAAACTTAAGCGTGAACAACGTTCGTTAAGTAAGAAAGAGTATCTATCTAACAACTATTATAAGCAAAAACGTAAAGTAGAACGTATCCATTACAAAATCGCTTGTATCCGAAATGACGCTCACCATAAAGCGACTACAGACATCGTCAATATGGCAAGCGTCATTGGAATAGAAACGCTGAAGATTACAAACATGCTTAAGAACAAGAAGCTTGCCAAAGCGTTATCAGATAGTGCGTTAGGTGGGTTTCTCGCGCTGCTCAACTCTAAAGCAGATATACTTGCAATACCTATCAAAGAAGCACCACAATTCTATGCCTCAAGTAAAACGTGTAGCAGTTGTGGACACAAGAAAGAAAAGTTATTGTTATCAGAACGCCAATATAATTGCGGTGCATGTGGTATTTCTATAGATAGGGACCAAAACGCTGCGATAAATCTAAAGCACCTCGCCGTCGGGCTGGCGGAGAGTTAAAACGCTTGTGGAGTTTGTGTAAGCCCCCGTTTGGGGGCAGTAAACGTTGAAACAAGAACGGAGGAATCCCACTGCTTTAGCTGTGGGAGGAAGTCAATATTCAAAATTTAAGAATGACGAATTTTGTGATGGACGTAGCTCGTCTCTGTGCACGGATACCTTCTCTGCACAGCTCCGCATCATTTAAAAAAGTGAAGATGCGGTGGATACCTAGAAGATGGAAAACAAGAGGCAATCTGTAGAAGGACTCCATGACGGGGTGACTCGCGCAGCGGGTATTGTTAGCCTCGCCGTGATGGGTTCACGTGTGCTCGGACTTGCGCGGGAAATTGCCATACGCTACTTTTTTCGCGCGGAGTGGGGAGCGGATGCTTTTAATCTTGCATTCCGCATTCCCAACTTCTTGCGCGACTTGTTTGGCGAAGGTATCTTGAGCAAGGCGTTTATCACCACATTTTTGGTAACAGAAGCTGAGGAAGGCGAAGCGTCAGCATGGAAGCTAGCAAACCGCGTTTTTACCTTGACATTCTTCCTTTTATCCGGCGTGACTGCCCTCAGCATCATCTTCGCCCCCCTTATCGTTAGTGTCCTCACGCGCGAAGGATTTGAGCTAGAATTAGACTATGTGCAACACTATGGATTTAGTAGTAAAGCTGAATTGACTATCTACTTGGCCCAATTGATGTCTCCCTACCTTATCTGTGTATCCCTCGCGGCAATTGCGATGGGGTTACTCAACAGTAAGGGAAAATTTGGGGTACCCGCATGTGCATCCTCTTTTTTTAACATCAGTTCGCTTATTATTGGAATAGGGGGATATTATGTATCCACGAAGGTGGGACTTCACCCGACAACGGGGATGGCTCTCGGTGTTCTTGTTGGCGGTATTGCCCAGTTTCTCATTCAAGTACCTTCCATGTGGCGACTAGGATTTCGTTACCGTCCGCAGCTAAGTCTTCGCAATCCGAGGGTCCAACAGGTGATTCATTTGGTTGGGCCATCTGTGTTAGGGGTTGCGGCGTTGCAAGCCAATCTATTCATTAATACACATTTTATCACTTCAGAGAAGGCATGGTTAACATGGAATACGAGTGCATACCGGGTGATGCACCTCCCTATTGGGATTTTCGGGGTGGCGATTTCAACCGTTGCGCTTCCACAACTTGCCAAATTCGCGACGGTAGGTGATACAGGCAATTTCCGAAATGCACTTTCGTATGCACTGCGATTGATGTTAACCTTAACGTTACCCGCTGCTATTGGGTTGATGGTATTATCAGAACCGATTTGCCGTTTACTTTATGAACGCGGCGCCACCAGTGAAGTCGACACAATTGCAACAGCGGGTATCTTATTTGTTTATGCTTTCGGATTGTGCGGGTTTTCTGCTGTCAAAATCGTCACCGATGGCTTTTATGCTTACAAAGATATTCGTGCCCCTGTCATCGTTAGCGTTGGCACTGTTGCGCTTAACCTTGGAATGAACTATCTCTTTATTTACCAAAAACTCTTTTTTGACCATCGTGCCGTCGCGCTGTCAACCGCTTGCACCATGATGCTGAACTTTTCGGTGTTACTGCTGCTTCTCCAACGCAAAGTCAGCGGATTGGTGCTTCGCCCACTTATCCCACTAACGATGAAAATTTTGACTGCTGCAGCTGTAATGGGAGTTATGTGCTGGGGCGCAAACGGGACAATTGAGGAAGACTGGCTCGGCACAGAAGGGTTTATCGCGCGCCTCGTCGGCGTATTTGTACCAATAGTAATCGGCGTGTTTACCCTAGGTATCATGTATAAAGTGCTGAACGTTCAGGAGTTTGAGGATATTCTGCGCCTTTTACGACGTTCAAACAGACGGTAAGCCTGCAACCGTTTTTTTACGCTGGAGGTATCATGCTAACTAAACGGATAATTCCATGTTTAGATGTGCGCGCGGGAAAAGTGACAAAAGGGATTGCTTTCAAGGGCAATGTTGATGTCGGGAATCCTGTGGAGATGGCCCGCTTTTACTACGAAGGCGGCGCTGATGAATTGGTGTTCTATGACATCACAGCGAGCAATGAACGCCGGGATATTATGATTGATGTTGTCTCAGCCGTTGCCGCGGAAATCTTCATCCCTTTTTCTGTTGGAGGCGGCTTGCGTACGCTTCAAGAGATGCGCCGCGTACTTCTCGCAGGGGCGGAAAAGGTAAGCATTGACTCAGGAGCAGTCCGGAATCCACAACTCATCGCTGAAGGTGCACGCGCATTCGGTAGCCAATGTGTCGTCCTGAGCATGCAAGTCAAACGGGTTCCGAAAAGTGAGCAGATTCCGAGTGGGTACGAAATTTATATTGACGGCGGAAGAATGCCGTTCGGCTGGGATGCACTGGAATGGGCAGTACGCGGCGTCGATATGGGCGCCGGCGAAATTGTTGTCAATAGTATTGATGCAGACGGCACAAAAGCAGGCTACGAACTTGCGTTGACAAAGGCAATCGCCGAGTTGGTAACGATTCCCGTTATTGCCTCAGGCGGCGCCGGCAATCCGCAACATCTACGCGATGTCTTTGTTGAAAGTGGGGCCGATGCTGCCATTGTCGCTTCTATCACACACTACGGCGAATTTACAATTGAGAATATCAAAACCTATTTGGAAGCCGAAGATGTAAGCGTCCGAAATACGTGGTAACCAGAATTTCGGGCTATCGATGCCAAACACTTACCTTAACTAATTTTCACCATGCCAGCAAGTAGCAAGTGTCACTGTCGTGCTACATGCAGGCATATCTATTACGGTTCATTCTACTCAAACGCGGCACAAGCGTCCAATCACTCTTTTTTCGTAAAATTAGACAACGAAGAGCTGAGATTGCGTCAACTACCCAAGCCTAAAGAGTTGGGCTTGTTAAGAGCGTCAAACAACGTTAACTGTGTTGCGTTCTGAAAGCCTTTGTCTCGTGCTTCGTTCTTGTTTCTCGTTTCTTCGAGGGTGGTAACCCACCGCTCTCCACGAAGGGCAGCAGCTGCCCTAAGAAGTATGTTTAAAGCAGCATTGTGGTCCCGGTCTAAAACCGTGCCACAAAACTGACAACTAAAAGTTCGCACCCCCAGCGATAGTCGCTTCGGCGACTTCTCACAGCAACTTGAGCAGGTTTGCGAGGTATTCTTCGGGTTTACTTGGTGGAAATGGAAACCGTCTCTTTCGGCTATGTTCCCACACCACGCATCTCATGTTGCCCAAGACGCATCGCTGATACTCTTGCTGAGGTGTTTGTTCTGAACCATATTTTCGGTGTTAAGGTTTTCGGCGACTAACACACTGTTTTTCTTATGGTGGTAGAGTTTATAAACGAGTTTACCAATAAAGTCTTTACGCCTGTTGACTATTCGCTCATGATGTAAAGCGAGTTTCTGCTGTTGTTTCTTTCTACTCATGCTACCTTTTTTCTGACGCGAAAGGTATGAAGAGTGTTTCCGTGTAAGTCCTTCTGCTTGACGATACCACCGCGGATTCTCCTCTTTTTCACCATCGGAAGTCGTTAGATAGTGCGTTGTCCCTACATCAACAGCAATCGCTGCCGTCGGTTCAACTTTCGGTGTATCCGGGAGTTCACAGGAGATATGAGCGTACCACCCCGAGGCTTTTTTAACGAGTGTGACTTCTTTCGCATCACCTTGAAGGGGGCGATGCATGTATATCTTAACTTCGCCTAACTTTGGCACTTTCAAAACGTCGCGTTTCCATACTGTTTCGCGGATTGGGTTCTCGCGAACGCGTATCGTTTTTTTATCCGCGGTGTGGTTCTTTCGACGAACAACTTTAGGTTGTTTACGCAGTTTCCACGACAGAGACGTAATCCGTTTCCGATGTCTTGGATAGCCTTTTTTCGTGGCCCCTTCTTCGCAGCGTCTATAGAAACCGTCATAAGCTTTATCCGTGCGTTCCAAGGCACACACTTGCATATCTTGTGGCACTTCACGGAAGTCATCATATTTTTTACGGGCAACTGTTAGCTTCTGTTGCTGTTCGTAGCAAGACACCCGTTCACCTTCAGTCTCCCACGCAACCTTGCGATGATGGCGTGCGGAATTCTGAAGTTCACAAAGGTGTTCTAACCACTTTAATAATGTCGTTTCCTGTGTTTGCGTAGGATACACAGGGTATCTAAATGTTAAATTCATGGTATATCAGGTATCAGGCATTTATCCCCTAACAAGTGGGAGGCAAGTCCGTAACCTTGCGGTTACGCTTGTTAGACTTGCCAACCTGATATTATACTTATACGACATTCTTTCGTAATTGTCAAGTTTTTTCTTGACACAAGGGGGTAGCAGGCGTGAAGCCCACAGCTAACGCAGTGGGCTTCACGCCTGAATGCCCGTGATTGTTCAGTTCGATGCAAAGCGTCGATTCCAATCGTGGTGAGATTTGGCAACGTTCTCGGGGTTTTTCATACTGCGAGCCACGAAGCCCGGAACGTTTTCCCTGCCAGTTGGCAAACCTAATTGGCTGTAACGTGTATCAACACTCCATCGAACCGTATCGCCACGGTTCGGTAATCCTCGGTGGACGACGCGTTCACTTGTTAGCAAAACATCCCCCACATCTAATTCCGCCGTGACAATTTCACCGGGTGGCAATTCCGCTTCACGAATGCCTTTGCCGCCGGTATGGCCGGGTGTTTGTTCTTGATAGTTATGTGCGATGAGGTTGAAGCGGTGGGAACCCCGAATCACTTGCATGCATCCATTTTTCGCAGCGGCTCGCACGAGTGGGAGCCAGACGTTAACAACTAACGTATCGCCTGCTTCTTCCGGTATGAGATATGCTAAATCTTGATGCCAGGGAATGACGGTGATTTCTTGTTCTGGTAATTTGGCGCGACAATTAAACTGCGGATGCGCGAGAATTTCATCACCTATGAGTGAGGCGACGACATCAAGCAATTCAGGTGTTGTTCTCAGCGTGAACATTCCAGCAGTCCGCATTTTCTGTTCACGAAAATAGTTGTGCCAGAGCCAGTTTGGTTCGGAACAGGCCCCGGAAATCTTTGCTAATCGCGTTTCAAAGGGTGCATCCTCAAACGTATTCGATGAGTCGAGAACCCCCGCCTCCACTGCGGCATGAGCTCCCGCGTCAACCCGTTGTTCTAGCTCATCGATAAGCGTCTGAAGTGCCCGGCGTGTAAGGAGCCCCTGAATAGCCAGAAAACCGTCATCATGAAATTGTTGCTTCTGTTTTTCTGTAAGTCCGCTGTGCTTCTGTTTTTCTGTTGACATGGCTGCGCTCCGTTTGGAATTGCTGTTTACGTCCAAGAAGAGTTGAGTCTCAATTGAGTAAAGAGGCGGAACCTGCGTCGAGATATACCGTGCAATCTGGGTGCGTTTGCAAGATAGATGCGGGGTGCATTGGTGTTATTTCGTGTTTTAAGCAGTTTCGGACGGCCGCTGCTTTTCGCTCATCAGGAACAGTGCAAATAATTGTCTTCGCCTTCATAATTTGGCGAATGGACATAGAAATCGCTTGTGACGGCACTTCATCAAGTCCTGCGAACCACCCTTCACCTACTTGTTGTAGCCGGCATTCCTCGTCCAGTTCAACGATAATATATGGCTCGTCGGTTTCAAAATCCGCGGGCGGGTCATTGAAGGCGAGGTGTCCATTTTCGCCTATACCAACAAATGCGATATCAATTTGCTGTTGCGAGATAATTTCGTTGAGGCGTGTACATTCTTGTTGCGGTTCATTAGTTTCTCCCCTCAGAAAATGCACGGTTCCGGGGTGGACGACATCGACGAGTCTCTCCTGCAGGTACTTGCGAAAACTCGCTGGGTGTGTTTCTGGAATGCCGAGGTACTCGTCTAGATGGAACATTGTCGTTTTGGCCCAGTGAATTGAATTGTCTGCGGTGAGGGCTGCGAGAAAATCAAATTGCGAAGCACCTGTTGCGACAATGAACCTGGCGTAACCATTTTTAAGAATTGCAGTGCGCAATGTCGCGCTTGCGGCTTGCGCTGCTACTTTACTAGTTTCTAGCTTGGTTTTCGCTGTAAAAATGTTCATGATTCAAAATGCCCCGGCTTTAGATAAAATTTGGTTAAAGGTTCGTTTCCAGCTGGGCGAGAGGGCGGAGAGTTTTCTGGCACGCTTAATTTCGGTGTGGTTGTCCATATCAAAGTGGCGTAGGTTGAGAATTTCTGTGATACTCATTTTTTCTGATGGGCGTTCAACTGTTACAATCTCATCGCCTGCGGTGATATTGCCCTCGGTAAGCACCTGGAAATAGAAACCGACACGTCTGCTTGTTAAAAACTGTTTCGCGAACGCCGGTACCCCCATTTTGTATGCCAATTTGTAACACGGAATGCGTGGCTGTGTGACTTGCAATTTTGCTGTTTCACCTAGCTGAAAGATATCGCCGATGTAGATTTCATCTTCCAATATTCCTTCAATCGTAAGATTTTCGCCGAACTGTCCGGGTGTCAAGTCATCTCGACGTAATGCCTGTTTCCAGTAACCATAGTGTTCAAATGGGTAGGCGTAAACGGCTTTATAGGTGCCTCCGTGAACACGCAAGTCGCCTTGTCCATCGCCGTCAATATTCTTCTCTCTAAGCATGACGGTGCCTGATACTGGGACTTTGAAGATTCCTGTCTGGACAGTTTTCCCGCCGTATTCGATGGGTTTCGGTTTTGAAACGTTAATGGATAAAAGTTTCATGATACACTAGCGTCTATTCGCTTTTTGAGAGCGCGTCAAAGGGAGCGAATAACAACCGACTTTTAACTCAATTTTACGGTTTTAGACTATTTTTTCTCAAGTTTCGCTGCTAGGACTGTGATGAGCTCCATCAGGGTTAGGCATTGCTCGTGCGCTTCCGGGGTGAGTTCTGCGAGAGACGTTTCGCCAACGAAGCGGTACATATCTGCGGCACCTTCTAGAATTTTCGGGGTTAATCCCACGGATTCAAACGTTGCCGAAATTTCTTCCATTTCCCCTATCCAACGTTTTGCCTTGGGTGGCATGCCCGGTACCCCTCTTTCCATGCGTTCAAACAGAATTGATTGGCTTAACTGAAATTCTGCCTTGAGCGCATCTGAAACGCCTAGTACCTCCGCTGCAGTGAGCAGTTCCGTGCAAAGCGCGGTTAACCCTTTTGTCAAGGAAGCATAACACATCTTAATCGCTGAGGCAAGCCCGATTTCATCACCGATTGGACGAACATCCAATCCATACTCGGTTAGTCGTGAAAAAAGTTCAAGCTGTGTTCCTGAAGCATAGAAACGTGTCTTGCCAGCGGTACGAGGCGGCGGGCCAATGATAGATGCATCAACAAAGCTTCCCCCGGCTTCTGTGATAATTTGTGCTAATTTGCGAGCCGTCTGTGGTGCAATGGCGTTGCAGTCGGCATACGTTAACGATGTGCCCGTTTGCTTAACGGCGTTTGCTATTGCCTCCACGGCGGACATCGCTTCGGCAGGCACCAGGATGGAGAGGATAAGTTCTGCTTCCGTGACGAGTGTGAGATAGTTCGGAACATTCGCGATTCCGGCTTTCGCGGCGAGGGTACGTGTTCGCTCACTTCTTCCGGTAAGACAGGTGATGACGCGTAAACCGTTTTGATGAAGGATATTGCCTACGGTGTGTCCCATATCGCCGGGACTCAAAATTCCAATTGTATAGGACATGGCTTAAATTTCCTTATTAGGCTACAGAAGCGATAGGGTTACTTAAAAATAAAATTTCCGGTGCCGAGTTGGTTACAACCGTCTTGGCATTTTTCATTTAAAACCGAATACCGACGTCATTGAGTCCCTTGAATACTAAAAAGGCACCAAGTAGAATAACAACACCAGCACTGATAATCGGCAATCGTTTGAGCCATATACCTTCGCCGGTAAAACGTTCAATGAGCGGTTTTGCTAGCACCATTAGGATACCGATAGCTATTAACACTGCAGCGAGCCCGAATGAAAACGAAAAAAGGATAATTATACCCCATACAAGTTGATTGATACTGATGGCGAAGAGCAGGCCAACTAGGGCGTCTACGCACGGGACAATGCCGCCTGATACACCAAGGGATAACAACCCCAAAAAACTTGTTCGTTCAGACGAGTCTGCAGGCACGGGCGTATGCGTGTGTGACGTGGAGCCGTGGGAATGTGTATGGGTGTGTGAGTGCCCCGTTTCATGTGAATGAGCGTGACCCGGCTCATGAGAATGACTGTGGGAACCGGCATGTCCAGTATAGTACTGTTTCATATTTCTTGTTAGAAGCCACGCACCAATAACAGCAATTAATAAGCCTGAAAACAGGCTAAGCCACGGAACAATATCCTCAGGGACAAGGTAATTATCCGCTAGCAGCATAATGACACCGAGCGCAATCACACTGAAAGTGTGCGTAAAAGTAACCACAAGCCCAAGAAGGATTGCGTCAATAACCCGCCCTTTAGAGCCGACTAAGTATGCGGCGACAACCGCTTTACCGTGTCCCGGTGTTAAAGCATGCAAACCACCCAGCACAAATGAGATGACTAAGGCGACAATCGCCAATTGAAGTGTCAACGGTTGTGAAAACAGCTTCTCTATCTTTTCACCGGAATGTTCTCCGTCAGCAAAAACCTTGAGGCATACAATAGCACCCATAAGAACGAGAATAACCAGACATATATAACGTTTCTTCACAAGGAAATTCCCCCTAAACCTAGTGAAATTTGCTTATTTTTCATTTTTCATTTGCTTCGTATTTTTAGGAACAGGATTACCTTATCCACTCTACAATGGAAGATATGAGAACAACAGAAAGGCTGAACAATATCTTCTACTATTTGTAACCCTATTTTTCCCAGCAATTACGAGATGGTAAAATTTAGGAAAAGTAGGTGAACGGAAACACTTTTAAAAATGCGTATTATGTACAAATACCCTTACGTCCTGAATTTTTTCTCTAAACCCTTGCGAATTTCTGTAAACGTCTTTCGGCAACGACTTCGCTGACGTAGATATCTCCTTGTGAATCTATCCAGATGCCGTGTGGCGCGTCACTGAATTGTCCGGGGGCGTTCCCTTTTTGCCCCCAGCGTCCAATGACTTCTCCATCAAGCGCCATGATGCTGATGCGTTGTCCACCTTCAGCGATATGGATGATATTATCCGTATCAATGAACAGATCATTTGGGGAGCGGAGTTCTGTCCATTCCGTTAGATATTCTCCATCGGCATTGAATATCTGACAGCGGAGATTACCCCTATCAAGGATGTAGACTCGCTCATTTACATCAACGGTGACATCATGTGGAAGGTTAAATTCTCCGGCCCCTGTGCCGGGGCCTCCCCAGGAAACGATGACATTGCCATTCGCCGTCATTCGGTGCACCCGCGATTGTCCGTATCCATCAGAGACGTACATGTCGCCGGAGGGCGATAGGACAGCGCGTGTCGGTTCGTTAAAGGGCACCCCTGGAAGTCCTGGCTGATTCACAGTACCGAACGTCTGTAACAATTCTCCATCCAGCGAGAATTTCCGGACAGTGTGTCCAACGGTGTCAGTTGTATAGATTTCGTCATCCGGACTTATCCAGATACCGTGAGGTTTCTGGAAAATATCGCGTCCCCATTCTGCGATAAAGGTGCCATCAGCTTCAAAAACAAGCATCGCACAACTCGGACTGCGATTGTAGACATATACCCGGTCCTTTGAGTCACACGCAACGCCAGAAACAAGTCCGAGCTGTGGAATCATACCCCATCCTTCCACAACTTCATATTGATAATCGCCGGTTCCAAAAGTTGCCATAGTGATGCCTCCTCTGAGTCACTCATTCGTCTTTCAAAATACGTTTTAGAGACTAAACGGTACTTTCTTCATGATTTACTTCTCAAAAAGTTCTCTGAAAAATTGAATAGCGAGGTTGAATGCTAAAATGGGATGAGAAACCTGCGCCAAAACGAGAACCAAAATTTGCTTCTCAAAACGGTAATCAATCAAAGGTGCTATAAAACACAAAAAAACACTGTTATATACTCGTGTGGAATGAACATCAAGTTAAGTAAGGCATTTCATTTTAAGGTTATTTTGGAATTTAGAAGAGTCCATTGACGGCAAAAACTGCCCGCGTCGTATCGACTTCTTGAAAGCCGGTTGCATAGAGAACGTTTGTTTCATCAAGGGAAACATAATTATTTGCTCCAAAGAAGTGTGTAATTTCAAAGTTGAAGCGATAGGTTCGGCTTAAGTCGTAGTAAACCCCGCCCCCCCAGTCGGAGAGATTGGCAGTAAAGTCAAAAAATCGAAAGTTACGGGGATTAAGCGCATCATTAGAAAAATCGAGTCGTGTCGTAGTAAAATAGGCGAAGAGACGCGCTTCTCTATAACTGTAGATATTATGGTTGCGAATCCAGACAAAGTCAAGCTGGATTCGGTTATCCCAAGTGGTTTGCGTTGAACTATCATCCTGATTGAAAGTGCCTCGAAAATCCTCAAAATCTTGTGAACGATAGTAGTTTATATCGTTCATGCGGATATAGGCGAAACGGTTAGAGAGGGCAATTCGGAGGGATTCGTTGATATCGTATGCCACAGTGAGTTTGGCATCCATAGTATCTTGCACAATCTTCTGGTCAAAATCGGCTTTGGTATATAAGTCTGCGTCCAAGTCGTCCTGATTGTCAATTTCAACGTCCTGTAAGTCGCGGGTATAGCGGAGTTTCAGTTCAGTTTGGAACAGAGACGACATCAGCGTTGTCTGCTGGGTGTATTTTCTGAATTTACGTTCGGTAGTATTGAGATAATAGAGATTTCCAAATGTATCAATCCCCATTAATTGGAGTGAGGCGTCCGCCTCTTCCTCCCGCTGGAACGGAATAAGCAGTTTTTGGATACATTTTCCGTCTCTCCTAAACCTTTGGATTCGCCTTAGCCGGTACCGAAAGGTGCGTACATCTGTATTCAGGAATCGCCTTGGTGCATCAAGTCTTTGTGGAAGTTGGGAGACAAAATCCTTTTCATATTTCGCGGTGTCGGCGACGAGAAGCGTTCCATCTGTTAACGTTATGATGCGGAACGGTGCGATAAATTCTCCCTTCGCGTCCCCATATTCTCCAAAAGCGAGCAAAAACGTGCCATCCGTGCTGTATTTCAGGACGCGGTGTCCCTTTTCATCGAGAATATAAAGATTGCCCGCTTCGTCTACGGTAAAATCACTCGGATGAATTACCTGCCCCGGTACCGGATGAGAGATAGGATACCGCGCAACCTGTTTTCCGTCCGGATTGAGTTTGTAAATGAGTCCATTATCGTAAACATAGAGGTTATTGTCCGAATCCACTGTTAACAGAAAAGCTCTTTTTGTATCACCGTCCGGCATGATAATCGCATAATTTCCATCGGCATCTAGCCCGGGAACAACTGGTTGATAATCTTGCTTTTGTCGCGTGTTTCTCAAGCTAGGTTCCTCAAGCGGATAACTGGCGACAAACTGCCCCTGCGCATCAAAATTGTGGATGCAAGGAGCATATTTAAAGATTGTCGGGTTTTTTGTGCCTGGAATTGGTATCATCATCCAATCCATGAGATAGATGGCACTATTGGCGCCGACGGCTATAGCCGTCGGGGTGATGAACTGGAATTCGCCTCCTTTGTCCATGCGGATGTCAAAGACAAATGTTCCTGATTCACTGAATTTCTGGATTCTGTAATTATCAGTATCCGCAATGTAGATGGCACCGTCCTGGCCAAATGCCATGAACAGTGTTTTTCCGAATTGCGCCTCGCCTTCTCCTTTTCCGCCGAATTCATTAACGAATTTAAACGCTTGCGCCGCGTGAACAGGCAGCGCAATCAGGACGCAGAGAAAAAGCTTATTTAATTTACTCATTTGCGGAATTCTGAGTCACCATTTTTTATTTATGTTGAATGCGCGGATGATATTCGCTAGAGGTAAAATGCTTTTTTCGAATACTATCCAAGACACCGTTAATGAACTTAGGTGAATCCAAGGTACTATAAGATTTGGCAATCTCAATCGCTTCATTAATTGAAGTGGGCGGATCGATTTTGTCAATATAGAGAATTTCACAAGTGGCGAATCGTAAAATAGACAGGTCAACAATAGGCATTCGATGGAGCTTCCAATTTTGCGATGTGGCTTGAAGTTCCGCATCAATTGACTCCATATGTGCGGTAGTATTTTCAACGAGCATCTTAGCAAAAGGACGTAATTTCGCAGGGGTGTCATGGTTTTGCCAAAACCCATCTATAACGCTTTGCACCGGGGCATTTGTCAGGTGTATCTGATATAGCATCTGCATTGCGATGATACGAGAGTGTCTACGAGGAAGCATTAGGTATTCTTATTTTCACTGCAGTTTTTTCAAGCTTAGCTCTTAAGACTGCTAATGGTTAATTTTAATGTGTTTCCTAATTATACACAATTTTGTGGAGACTGTCAAGTTTTTGTGGTTGTTAACCGTAACCATCTGATTTGCCAAAAACGAAATACTTCAAATACTTGACAAAAAATTGAATATCGCTAAAAATAGAGGCAAATTCCAAATTAGATGCATCTCTAACATCAGAAAGGAAAGATAATGGTACACACACCTCCAGAATCAGCAGTGATTCTTTTTAACGGAAAAGAACTGAGCAATTGGGTTAGCCGGGACGGCGGCGCGCCGGGTTGGGCAGTGGAAGACGGAATCCTAGCAGTTGTCCCACGCACTGGGGATATTATGAGCACGGAACGGTTTACTGATCATTTTCTCCATCTCGAATTTATGACACCGGATATGCCTGACGCGACTGGACAAGCTAAGGGGAACAGCGGCGTATTTCTCCAGGGCCGGTATGAAATCCAAGTCTTAGATTCGTATGGAATTGAGGTTCCTGGCATGGGGGATTGCGGCGCCATTTACAATCAATTCGCGCCGCTTGTTAATGCTTGCAAACCACCCCTTGAATGGCAGACTTACGATGTCATTTTCCGAGCGCCACGCTTCAATGACGCTGGCGAAGTGGCCGAAGGAACACGCATCACGGTGCTGCAAAACGGCCTGGTAATCCTTAACAACGTCATCCTACCTGGAACAACCGGTGGAAACGTTAGTAATGGAATTGGGGAACCGGGGCCGTTGTTGCTCCAGGAACACGGCAATCACGTTAAGTTCCGGAATATCTGGGCAATTCCGTTGCCCCTTGAAGGTTCGGATAGGTACTAATACCCTTTTTTCGTCATTTACAAACGCGGCGTTTGTGTGACAAGTGTTCAGCTTGTTGTGGCGGATTTCATATCCGCTACAACAAGCTGAACGTGGAGAAATCTTATGACACATCAACCTTTACCGGCGATTCCGCGGCGGCGGCTAGGAAGAACCGAATTAAGTATTCCCGTCATCCCGTTTGGGACGCAGGGATTCGGCAACAATTTCGGGTTTGTTTCAGATGAAGATGCTGTTACACTCGTTAAATACGCTGTATCTATTGGTGTCAACCATTTTGATTGTGCTCGCTGTTACGGCGATTCGATGCGAAAACTCGGACTCGCGATGCGGGAGATTCCGCGTGAAGATGTTATTATTACGGCAAGACTCTGTTGTCATTCGGCTGCAGAGTGGGGCGGGTACGGCCACGGCAGGCCCGATTATTCCGCAGAGCGTGCCATCATCGACTTAGAAGAACAGCTTCAACTCCTCGGTGTAGACTACCTGGATGGAATGCTAATTCATGACCCGGGTGAAATTGACCCGACACTCGAAAAAGGTGGTACCTTGGATGGGCTGCTCCACTGCAAAGCGCGGGGCTTGGTCCGGTTCGTCGGCTACGGTATGCGCCCTCACGATTTTCACATGAAGGCAATAGCGACAGGTGATGTCGAGCTCCTGTTATGCTTTAACGATTACAACCTTATTCGCCAAACAGCTGTCGATGACATCCTACCTGCCGCTGCTGAAGCGGATATCGGTGTCATGAACGGCTGGGCAATTTTACGCGGTATCCTAACAGGGATTGATATTGATGCCGAAATCGCAAGAGGACGCTGGAGAAATGACGGCGATGTCCCACGGGCAAGGGAAATTTGGAAGTGGTGCCTGGAAGAAGACGTTGATTTACTTCAACTCGCCCTTCAATTCTGCCTTCGGGAGCAACGCATTCACGGCAATAATATCGGCAGTCTTAATATTGAGCAGCTTGAAGCTAACGTTCGCGCAGCGAGTCAACCAATACCGGATGAGATTTGGGAGAAATATGAAAAGCGGTTCGGCTCATCGAATTAAAAGTGGAATAAACTTATGATTGACGCGCGAAAACGGGTATTGAGCAATGTCCTCAATCCGCATCCACTTCGCATCTAGTGGGCCATTTAACACAACCTCGCCCGCTTGATATTCGCATTGAAAAACTTCAACGATAATCTTGAAATGTGTGTAAGTGTGTTTCACGCGGGTGAGGTGCTTCGGATTAGTGACGGACAGGTTCACAACTTCGGCAATATGACGGGTGCAGGCTTCTTCCGCGTTTTCGCCTTCCGCAATTCTACCGCCCGGAAATTCCCATAAGCCCCCAAGTAATCCGTCCAGCGGCCGCTGAATTATCAAAATTTCTGAGTCAGCCCGAGCGTTCTCAACGCCCGGCTCCACTACGAAACCTTCAGGTTGTATGAGTTCCGCTCGTACTTTCTGAATAACGCCGACAGCGATATGATATTCTGGAATCGGTTTCGTCGGTTTGCGGACAGGAACTTCGTTTTGGCGCGCGCTCTGGAAGGCTTTACAGAAACTGTGGACTGGACACACGATGCAGGTTGGAGATTGGGCTTTACAGACGGTTGCACCCAATTCCATCATGGCTTGGTTAAAAATTCCCGCGGCGCGCCGTTCTAAAAGTTTATCCGCGTATACCTGAAATTGCTTCGTCAAAGCTGAGTCGTTAATCGGTATTTTGAGGAGAAAGAGCCGGGCCAAAACCCGTTTGACGTTCCCATCTACAGCTGCATACGGTGCATTAAAGACGATGCTTTGCACCGCCGCGGCACTATAATCACCAACCCCTGGCAACTTCCGAAAAATGTCATAGTCGTTGGGTATTTGTCCGTCCAGCTCTCTAACGACAATTTGCGCCGCTTTGTGAAAATTCCGGGCTCTTGCATAATATCCCAACCCCTCCCACGTTTTTAGCACATCCTGTAGCTCAGCTTCTGCAAGGTGTTGGATTGTTGGAAATCGGTTAATGAATTTGGAATAGTATTCCAAAACTTTTTTTACTTGTGTCTGCTGGAGCATCACCTCAGACGCCCAGATGTAATAAGGTTCATGCGTGTTACGCCACGGCATTTCCCGTTGGTAAGTTTCGAACCAATCTAAGAGGGCCCGCTGGAAGGAAGGGTAATCTTTTTCTGTCATAAATCGAGTGCGATGCGAAAACTAACGTTATGAACCGCCCGGATAGGTTCATAGGCAGCGCGATTGGCACAGCGCGCCGCAAATTCACCACGCGCCACCCAAGAACCACCGCGGATAACCTTCCGACGCCCTTCGATAGCCCCTTGTGGGTTATCTGATGGCGCGTAGCGGTAGGTTCCCGCATGGAACCAGTCACTGCACCAGCAATACGCATTTCCCGCCATATCGTGACACCCATAAGGACTAATCCCCTCTGGATAAGTGCGAACCGGCACTAAACGTTTCAAACGCGCCTCTGAGGTGTTCGCTTTACCGGGTTTCCATGTGTTTCCCCACGGATATTCACGTCCATCCGTTCCGCGCGCCGCTTTTTCCCATTCCGCTTCTGTCGGTAAGCGATATCGTTCTCCTGTCCGGACGCCTAGCCATTCTAAAAAATTCATCGCATCATACCAGCTGACACCGACGATAGGCATATCTGCGCCGTTAAAACGTTCATCGCTACAAAACTGAGGGGAGTTATAGCCCGCGTCGTCAACGAATTTTGTGTACTGCGCATTCGTGACGTGGTAAGCCCCAATCGCGTAAGCTTTAAGCCTAACAGTACGCTGTGGTTCCTCTGAATCTGTCTTTCTCAATCCGGTAGGGAGCGTTCCCATCGTGAATTCACCGGCAGGAATATGGATTAAAGGGTAATTCAGGATTTTGATGTGCATGTCGGGTGCATAATTTATTTTTTAGCTAGAAACCTTCGCGCTTAGTATATCATACTCATCGCCTAAAATCAAATCAAATGCCCGTACACAATCTTTAAAATATGTTTTGCTATTTTGGGATTAATCGGGTAAAATTGGTTTTGTATGCTTCGGCCGGTTCCGTTGTCAGTTGTTCAGACTGAGAGAAAAATAACGTTTACTTGCAAAAGGAAGGGATTTCTGCCATGACAGGCGAAGAAAAATTTACCGTCGATCTTGAGGGTTATCTGATAATAAAGGACGTTTTAACCGACGATGAAGTGGCTGAGATGAACATTATCATTGATGAAGGAAATCTACAAGGACCCCCGAGCCTGTGGGGTGCCCCCTTTAAACGGCTCATCGACCATCCTAAAATTCTGCCTTATCTCATTGAACTATTAGGCCCAAATGTCCGTCTGGACCACGATTATGCCATTTTTATGAACAATGGTGAGGGACGTGGTGGGTTGCATGGTGGTGAAGATGGTGGGCATGCCGGTGGCCCCGAAGGCGATCATTGGTACAAATATCGCGACGGTGTGATGCGAAATGGCCTGTGTGTGATGACGTTTAATTTGGCGGACGCCCCGGAAGGGGCTGGCGGGTTCGCTTGTGTGCCGGGAAGCCACAAGAGTAATTTCGCAACCAATATTCCGCCGGAAGTCCGCCGGTTTGAACTCCCAGCGCACTATGTCGTGCAACCTCCGCTTGAGGCGGGCGATGTACTTTTCTTCACCGAAGCTGTCGTTCACGGGACAATGCCGTGGCGCGCGAAACATCAACGGCGCTCCTTGCTGTATAAATACAGTCCAGGACACTCCGCCTGGTCCGGAAGATATTACGACACGAGCAAGTATGGCGACTTGACAGAACAACAGAAACGGATGCTTTTGCCGCCGTCTATCGGAAGTCGCCCTCAAGTCCTAGATGCATCATAGGGCAGGAAAATAAGGATGGCATAAATGGCAAAGGTTCAACTCACTGGAAAGCAGAGTGACTTCTTGAAAATCGTTGCAGCAGCAGCAGGACGCGGCGATATTGAAGCCGTTCGCCAATTGGTTGATGAAAACCCGTACTGGATTCACAAGGTAGGTTCGCACGGGCGGACAATGCTTTGGGAAGCGGCATACCGCGGAAAGTTGGAAGTCGCCCAATTTCTTCTTGCACGCGGTGCCGATATCAATCTACCGGGTTGCTATCATATCCAGCATCGGGTTGAGATAACGCCTTACTGCGTCGCGAGGTGGGAAGGGCGCCACGAGGTGGCAGACTATCTACTTACCCAGGATGTAGAAATTGATATTCATACCGCGGCTTATCTCGGAGATTACCAGGCAGTTCGTGCGCTGTTGGATAAAGATAAACGGCTTATCAATAGGGGATACCTTCAAGCCGTGATGCTACCAGCCGGGGCAGCCGGCACTTTTGAACATCGAGAAGTAGACTGGGCGACACCGCTTTGTTACGCCATTGTGGGTGGAAATCGTACAGTGATTGAATTCCTTATCTCGCACGGGGCCAAAATTGCACCACACAGTGAACGGCTCCTTGATTACGCCGTCTCGAAGGCGCGTACCGACATCGTCATGTTGTTATTCGAAAATGGGGCGGAACCGAGCAAAGCGCCCCGGATTTTGGACGACAATAGTAAAATGGTTAATTTACTCAAGATTTACGGTGTAGCTCCGGCTGACATAAACGCCAAGAATCAGATGGGATGGCCCCCACTCGTTGCCGCGTGCCGTGGGGACAACCGGGAGCGCCCAGATGAAATTTGGAGACTCCTAAGACTGGGGGCCGATATTGACGTTCGAAATTATAAAGGAAAAACGGCGTTGCATTATGCAGCGAAAGCCGGGTTTCTCAAAATCATCAATCTGCTCATCGAGAAAGGGGCCACGCTTGATGCACCCGATAAGAATGCCGAAACGCCGCTTTTTGATGCAATCCGTTCAACAATAAAAAATCGTGAAAAACAACGGGCATCACTCGAAACCTTGCTGCGAAATGGGGCAAACCCGAATGCGAAAAATCGGAAAGGGGTGACACCGCTAAAAGTCGCACAGCGGATGAAAAGGGTAGACGCGGAGAAAATTGTCGCGATGTTGCAAAACTATGATGCTGTGGAGATACCGAATCAATAGCACGTCCATACAAAATTCCGGATGATGAAGATGCGGATATGTTCGATATCGACTGCAACAAGCCAAAGCGTCGCAATTTTACGCGGCAAACAACCACCTGACAGTGTATAGATTACCAAGGCAATGTCTACAATAGCAGGGAGATTCATGGGTAGTTTTTGGGATAGTTAATATCAATACAAGAATTCAATACCCGATTCGAAAGAAATTCGCATGTTAACACCTGATGAAAAATGGTTTTTTGACCATCATGGATTCATTATCCTACGACAAGTCGTGCCACCTGAGGACATCCAACTGATGACTGAGTTAGGGAAAAAATGGCATCATATGCCCTTGAAGGAATTGCCGCAGCCCCTCACTTCTACTTCCCGGACTGGTAACCACTCTCCTACGATTGCACACTGGATTAATCACGTCCAGTACGGGCACGAGGTTTTCCAGCGATTGGTGCTTAACGTAAAAATTATGCGGGTTATCATTGCGTTGACTCGAAAGACTCCCTGTCTTGTTGATTGTGCTTTGACCAGAAACGATACTACTTCCGATGATATCGGTTTACATGCTGCTGGACAGGATTACGGAGTGGAAAACGGCACACCCTACGCTAGTTTTCTTAACGCGGCAACATCATTAGTTGATGTACCACCGGGCACCGGTTTTGTCTGTTTACCTGGAAGTCATAAGCGGAACTTCAATCCTCCCGATGCACTGTCAATTTATGGCGTTCCTCCAACGATTATCAACGTTCCTATCAGTGCGGGGGACTGTATTATTTTCACCGAGGCACTCTACCACGGCGGAAGACGTTGGACAGAAACATACCCTCGTTATACTGTTTTCAACCGATACATTGATGATGGCTCGCACCGGGCACTGCCGATTGAATCCTATAAACATCTGATTTCCGATGAAGTTTACGAATTGGAACAGCCCGCAATCCGAGGATACCGGAAACAGGTGGTAGAACGTATCCTAAAGGAATTATAACGTAAACTGTTTTCCATAGGGCGCTCAGATAAAATTCCCTCTGTGTCAGACTTCACGCATGAATCTCGCTCATTTAAAATTCCTAAAAAACGCCAAATGTAATATAATGAGGCTATTGCGATGAAGCGAACATTAGAAGTTAAACATAAAGACATTGTCATCGTCTTAAATATAGTAAGCACGCCGAATTTGCAAAACCTAATAATTCTCACAAGAAAGGAATAAAAAATTGAACGATGGAAAACGGATTCTAAGTGCGCCGCGCTATTGGAAATATCTGTTGCAAAGTCATTTTTTTCTCTTATTTTGCCTCGTTACGTTAGGCACCAATTTGGGAATGGCTGGGGAATGGCCGAGTTGGCGCGGAACACTACAGAACGGGACGTCGCCTGAAACCGATTTAGTTTCTAACTGGGCAGCTTCGGGCGAAAATCTGCTCTGGCAAGCGGAATTTATAGGGCGTTCTACACCTATCGTCTTGAACGAGCGGGTTTACGTCATCGGACGTATCGGCGAAGATATTACGCAACAAGAACGCGTCGCCTGTTTTGACGCAAAGACGGGTGAACTGGTTTGGAACCATCAATTTAATGTTTTTCACACCACAATCTCCTTTAACCGCGTCGGGTGGGCGAGTCCTGTAGGCGATACTGAAACTGGAAATATTTATGTTCATGGGGTTCAAGGGCTCTTTTTCTGTTTTGATAAAGATGGTAACATTTTGTGGTCCCGTTCACTCACGGAGGAATATGGACGGATTTCCGGCTATGGCGGACGTGTTCACACCCCGATTATCGCCGGGAATTTAGTCGTAATCAGCTACCTGAATTCTAGTTGGGGCGAACAAGCCGCTACACGGCACCGTTATTTTGCGTTTGATAAACGGAACGGCGAATTGATATGGGTATCCACCCCCGGCGGCAGGCCACTTGACACAACCTATTCAACCCCGGTCGTTGCCAAGATTAACGGACAATCTCTAATTATTGGTGGCAACGCTGATGGCAGCATCTATGCAATGAGACAGCACACGGGCGAGATGGTTTGGGGTTTTAACTTAAGTCTACGCGGGATTAATACATCGGTTGCCGTTGATGGACGGAATGTCTACGCCTCACACGGCGAGGAAAATATAGATAATACGGCAATGGGACGCGTTGTTTGCATTGATGCTACCGGCACCGGCGATGTTACCAAAACTCACGAAGTATGGCGGTATGACGGCGTCAATTTTGGATATACTTCTCCCGCGATTCATGCGGGACGGGTGTATATTATCGACAACTCCGCCAATTTGCACTGCTTTGATGCAAATACCGGGGAACTCTATTGGGAATACAGCATTGGTACCGTCGGCAAAGGTTCTCCTGTCTGGGCAGATGGAAAATTGTATGTCACAGAAGTAAACGGAAAATTTCACATCCTTCAGCCCATGGAAAAAGAGTGCAAATCCCTGGATGTTGAACAGCTTAAGCGGAACGATGATGAGCATTACGTTGAAATTTACGGCTCTCCAGCGATTGCTAATGGAAAAATCTATTTTGCCACCGAAGAACACATTCATTGTATAGGGAGTATGGAATGATAGAAATCACTTGTAGGCGGAATTGCCGCGTAACGATTCTCTGTTTAATAGTCTGCTTTTTTATCGCTGGATGTTCGGGTAAAGAGGAGGCGCCGGTGCTTAGCGAACAGCCTCACTCAACGGGGCCGCCAGTCTCTATTTTGCTAACCCCTGCTGAAATCGTAACGGATGGAAATCCAATTCAGTTCACGGTTATCGCTTTTGATGCAAGCGGTAACCGTACCAACCCCCTTGAGAATAGCAAATGGATGCATCCTGGGCTAGTTGGAACGCTCCGAGACGGCCTGTTTACACCGGATAAAACCGCCGGCGCACAAGCCGGGACGGTTCTCGTCGAATCCGGGGATATGAACGCGATAGCCCGTATCCGTGTCATTCCTGCGTTGCCCTGGACAGAGGATTTTGAGGCGATTGAATTGGAAAAAATTCCACCCCAGTGGCTCGGCGCAACCGGTAAGTTTTTCGTTAGAGAGAAAGGTGGCGGCAGAATTCTCGTCAAAACCCCCGTCCAGCGAGGGTTAAATCGCTCTAACGTCTACATCGGCCCCCCGAATATGAAAAATTATACCATCCAAATTGAACTCATGGGCACGAAACATAAGCGGAGATTACCCGATATGGGACTGATTGCGAATCGGTATACACTGGACATGCAAGGGAGGCATCAACGTTTACAAATCCGCTCTTGGGCATCTGACCTTCGGATGGCAAAGACGATAGATTTTCCGTGGGAGCCCGATGTCTGGTATACTATGAAAATGAAGGTAGAAATTATTGATGATAAAGCAGTCATCCGTGGTAAAATCTGGCGGACGGGTACGCCTGAACCGGACGCTTGGACAATCACTGCCGAAGACCCGCTCCCCAATCGCGAAGGCAGCCCCGGCATTTACGGGTACTCCGCAACCGAAATTTATTATGATAATCTAGAGGTATGGTGATATATGCAAAGAAATGATATGGTGCGCGGAAACGCACCGTCCCCTTTTGTAAAAAAAAATGTTATCACTAACAAAGATGCCACGAATCACCCAACGAATACTACACAAAGTCAGATTTTTTTGCTTATTATCGGCATTCTCTTGGGCGCCGCAATTTCTGGTATCGCTGCGGAAAAGGAAATCGCACTGTGGGGCGGTACGCTCAGTCGAAACATGATATCGAATGAAAAAAATGTACCGGCTACCTGGAATACTGAAACTGGCGAAAATATCAAATGGACTGCACAACTCGGTTCCCAAACCTATGCCGGTCCCCTTGTCGTCGGTGGTAAAGTATTCGTTGGAACAAATAACCAAGCACTTCGAAACCCAAAATTAACACGCGACAGAGGGGTTATCATGGCGTTCCGCGAAGCGGATGGCGAATTTCTCTGGCAGTCCACCCACACGAAACTTCCATCGGGGCGTGTCAACGATTGGCCGCAGCAAGGGGTTTGCTCAACACCGTTTATTGAAGGCGACAGGCTTTACTATGTCTCCAACCGTTGTGAAGTCGTGTGTCTTGATACTGAAGGCTTCCTTGATGGAGAAAACGATGGGCCCGTTACAAATGAAGTGGAGGTAAGTAAGATTGACGCAGATATCATCTGGAGTTATGATATGATGGAAGAGTTGGATGTTTTCCCTCACAATCTCGCTACCTGTTCCCCCCTCGTTGTCGGTGAGCTGCTTTTTTTGGAAACCAGTAACGGTGTTGATGAAGGGCACATCCACATCCCATCTCCTGATGCCCCCAGCTTTATTGCATTAAACAAAAATACAGGTAAACTGGTCTGGGAAGATGCTTCCCCAGGCGAAAATATACTACACGGACAATGGTCAAATCCCACCTACGGCGTTATCAAAGGTGTACCACAGGTGATTATTCCCGGTGGCGATGGCTGGGTTTACGCTTTTGAGCCAGAAACCGGTGAGATTATCTGGAAATTTGACTGCAACCCTAAAGATTCAGTGTGGGAGCTCGGTGGCAGAGGGACGCGAAATAACATTATTTCAACCCCCGTTGTCTACCAAGACAGCGTCTACATTGCAGTGGGGCAGGACCCTGAGCATGGTGAAGGTGTCGGACACCTCTGGTGTATTGATGCCTCGCAAACCGGGGATATCACTGAAACTGGCGCTGTCTGGCACTTCGGCAATGAACAGTTTAATAGGACGATGTCCACCGTTTCTATTAGTGAAGGACTTCTCTACATCTCTGACTTGAGTGGATTCCTCTATTGCTTAGATGTGAATACCGGCGATTTCTATTGGAAGCACGATACCTATGCCGCGATTTGGGGTTCGCCATTTGTCGTGGATGGTAAGGTTTACCTCGGCGATGAGGATGGGGATGTCGTCATCTTAAAGACTGGCAAAACCGAGCAAGTCTTGTTTGAAACGAACATGGGGAGTGCGGTTTACACGACACCCGTGGCGAAAGATGGTGTACTTTATATCGCAACGCGTAACACGCTTTTTGCTATTTCTGAATAGGTTCAAGGAGGATTTCTCGTCAGCAGCGGTGAGGCTCATTTGACAGGCAAATCTTTAGTTTGCGGAGGGCTTTCAAATGGGGTATAGTAACTTTACCTTAGCAGCTGCGCGCAAGACGTTTCACCTCAAAGAAATTGATACCGCCGGGCTTTTTGCCGACTTAGCCCCGGTAGAACCGAGTGCACATCTCATCGCAACTTTGGAACGAAATGTGCCGTTAGCCACCGCTATCGCGACAGAGAAGGCAAAATCAGAGTTGATTGTTGCCGATGTTCTTGTTGAACTCCGTGAACAATTAGCGCATCGTATCAGTCTTTTTTCAGGCATTGACTTTAACGTGGATGCCGGGGATGGGTTAACCGGTGTATGTGACTTTGTGGTTAGTCTCTCACCTGTTCAATTTGATTTAGAGGCCCCTGCGATTGTGCTTGTCGAGGCAAAGAACGACAATCTGGAAGTCGGATTGGGGCAATGTGTCGCGGAAATGGTGGCTGCACAACGTTTTAACGCGGCAGAAGGGAATGACATTTCGCGCATCTATGGGGCCACTACGACAGGCGTTCTTTGGCGATTTCTCAGGTTGGAAGAGCAAAAACTCGATATTGATATGTCTGTCTACCAAATTGAAAGGTGTGACAAAATCCTCGGCATCCTCACCGGAATGGTGGCGCAAAAAGCCTGACAGCCAACAGAAACGGTTTGCTAAAATGCCTTTAATGCAAGATTTGTAAATCTGTATGATGTTATGCAAATGAATTTATCTCAAAAAATTGCGAAAGCGAAAATTGAACTTGATGCCCATGTCAGGGATATCGTCAATTGGCATTTTAGTCCAGAAACCGGGTGCCCGTTTTGGGTAGAATTCGCTGAAACCCTCGATTTCGACCCGAGAGCAGAAATCGGCGGCTACACCGACTTGAAAATTCTCGGGCATTTCGAAGACGAATGGCTCCGCGGTGGCCCCGTCCGGCGCTGGGTACCAAAGGCTTATGCCGATAAACCGGTTTACGTGTTTGAAACCGGCGGCTCCACCGGCGTACCGAAGTGTCGGATTAGTGTTCGCGACTTCCACATCGATTATGAGCAATTTAGTGGAACCCTATCCGATGAGGGGTTCCCACCCGGCAGCGACTGGCTCATGCTGGGCCCAACGGGGCCAAGGCGATTACGCCTTGCTGTTGAACATCTCGCCCAACATCGCGGGGGTATCTGTTTCCTCGTCGATTTGGACCCGCGGTGGGTGAACCAGCTAGTGCATTATGGCAAGCACCAAGAATTGGATGCCTACAAAAACCACGTTATTTCACAAGCACTCAATGTCCTCAAAGCACATGAAAACGTTCAGTGCCTTTTTACGACACCTAAACTGCTTGAGGCATTGTGTGAAAAGATTTCGTTGCAAAAAGCCGGCATTAAAGGCATCTTCTGTGGCGGCACCGAAATGGATGCGCAGTTTCACCGATTCGCGCGTGAGGAACTCGTCCAAGGTATCGATTTTGTTCCTACCTATGGCAATACGCTTATGGGGTTAGCCACTTGTAAACCGTTCAACCCGGCCGATAATTACGCAATCATCTATTACCCACCGCAGCCACGCGCTGTAATCGAATTGGTGAACCGTGAAGAACCGGAGAAACCGGTTGATTACGGCAAAACGGGAAGGGTGATGCTGACAACCTTGACAAAAGAATTCTTCATGCCGCGGTTTTTGGAACGGGATGAGGCTGAACGCGCAAAACCGATTTCACAGTACCCCTGGGATGGTGTTGAAAACCTCCGCTTGCTTTCTGAACTTCAAGAGACTGTCGTGATAGGTGTTTATTGATTTCGTGAATGTTTACTAAAGCGTGATGGAATTCAGTTGCCTCTGAAATCTTTCCGACGCTCCAATTCCGTAGGGATTCATTTTCAAAAAAGGAGTAACAGCAATATGTCCACACAAATTCAAAAAGTCTTCCGGGCACCCTATTCTGTACCAAACGGTTTGCAAGTGACACACCATGGATTGTGGATTGTGGATCAGATTACCGATAGAGTCGCCCTTATTGAAATTGCGGCGGATGTGGATTATGCCGTACCAAAACTCATCCGTGACATATCGAGTGAATCCTCTAATACCAGCGGTATGGCTTATGGCGAGGGTGCCCTCTGGTTAGCCGCAAATGGTTCCGCTGAACGTTGGCGCCCCGTCCGAGATACAGATGCGAAGGCGGGCGCAGGGGAAATTTTCAAAGTCGATGCGGAGACTGGTGAAACGCTCGGACGGTATCCTGTTCCGGATGGCGGGGGCACGCACGGTGTTGAATACGATAATTACGATGAAGGGCATTTGTGGGTGCAAACCCTGAAGAATAAGGAAATACACAAGATTCGTACATCAGATTGGTGCGTACAACACACACTTCCGTTGCCTTACGAGCGCGGACACGGCACCGTTCGGGTTGAAGACGGGTTATGGGTGACGCATACCTCCAAACGGGTTATTGTCAAGCTCCACCTTGAAGATGGCACAATCCTCGAACGGATTGAAGTGCCTGAAGGACAGCCTGAACCACACGGATTATCCATCTATGGTGATGATTTCCTCTATTGCGATGCCAGCTCGGGCTGGGTAGCGAAGATTGTCGCATAGATATCAATGAAGATGGGGACGAGATTACCTCGCTCCCGCCTAACGATTTGCGATTTTTGATACCATGTGCTGCGTGACAAGCACAAACCGTGGAAAAATCCACACAAATTTTAATGGGAAATCGCAGTTCCTACTCGTTTAACTCAAAATGGACCACATCCCAATTTTACGTGCCGGACGTTCTTATAGAAGTTTGAACGCGTTCAGACTTTCTCATATTAAAACAGGTGAACCCTTAGTCTCCGTCAGTCAAGCAAATCGAGGGCTTATCTCCAAAGAACTGGGTAACATGGCATTTCATAAACAGGCACTTGGGCGACACACCGTCGCGGAATTGCTCTCGATTTCGACAGAAGCTGCCCGTTTTTTCACAACTGCTGAACTTCCGCTTGATGAATCCGTTCAATCCCCAACGGATTATCTCCGACAGGTTTCGGGACAACGGGCCTTCCTGAAACCCTCTGTCAACAGAACATGGATAAGATTCAAGGGGTATTGGAGAAGATGGGAGATGTCCTCGATGGGTTAACCCGTGGCTTAGACTTGTCCATCCTGGATACCGGGTGGGGACATCAAAATGAACGGATTCTGAGTTACGTATGTGAAACGAATGCGCTGGGCGCCGTTCTGCCCAGCAATTCTCCCGGCGTGCATTCGTTGTGGATACCTGCCATCCCGCTCAAAGTCCCGCTCGTGCTAAAACCTGGACGTGAGGAACCGTGGACACCGTATCGGATAGCACAAGCCTTTATCGCTGCCGGATGTGCCCCTGAGGCGTTCAGTTTCTACCCAACCGAGCACGCGGGTGCGAATGAAATCCTTTTCCGGTGTGGCCGCTCTCTGCTTTTTGGGGGTGGTGCGACTGTCGCACCGTGGCGAACAGAACCGCATGTCGAAATTCATGGCCCTGGGCGAAGCAAAATTATCATAGATAAAGAATATAGCCCACAGTGGGAAAACTACCTCGAACTGATTGTCGAATCCGTCGCCAGAAACGGTGGCAGAGCTTGTATTAATGCCTCCGGCGTTTGGGTTGCCTCGCACGGAGAGCAGATTGCCAGCGCCTTGGCGGAACGTTTGGCGCATATTGAGCCTAAACCCCTCACACATCCAGAGGCGAAACTCGCAGCATGGGCAAACCCGCAAAACGCCTACCGCATCTCCTCATTCATTGAACGGCAGCTAAAACAGAACGGGGCAATCGAATTCACAACTGGCGAACGGGTTGTTGAATTAGATGGATGTACTTTCCTCAGGCCGACTGTAATCTGGTGTCAAGAACTAGAGCATCCCCTGGCAAATACAGAATTCCCCTTCCCTTTCGTGAGTGTTGTGGAAGTACCGCAGACACAATTGGCTGACACGATTGGCGCGACGTTAGTCGCTAGTGCCATGACTGAAGATGCCGCCCTCATACAGGCATTGCTAGAAAATCCGTTAGTAGAACGGTTGAATATCGGCGCAATTCCGACGACGCAGATTTCGTGGGACAGTCCACATGAGGGAAATCTGTTTGAATTTCTATACAGACAACGCGCTTTTCAATTGAATTTGCGGGGCGGATATGGTAAGCTCATGTTATAGTAAAAGAAATAAAAAGATGTAACGCGGCAATACAAGGGGAAGGACGTTTGGCATGCAGTGGCATCAGCTATCAAATTGTGTGAGCAAATCCCTTTGATTCTTTGAGATAATGAATCAGAATCCACCATACAAATCACAGTACAGCGCCTCTTTTTTGATGATAGGCGTTGTTTTAATTCTATTTCCTCAGGGCATGAAACTGAACGCCGCTGCAGGCGACTGGACAAGCTTTCGGGGGAACCGACAACTCACTGGGGTTGCAACAACCGAACTTCCGCAGACATTAGAACTACTCTGGACGTTTCAAGCGAAAGATATGATTCAGGGTACGGCAGCTGTTGTTAAGGGAACTGTATACGTAGGTGCGTTAGACGGGTACCTCTACGCATTGGACGCGCAAAACGGCGAGCTGAAATGGAATTATCGAGCGGGTGACAGCGATTTTTCTGCCGCCATCAAGGCGTCACCTTCTATCCATGACGGTATCGTTTATGTCGGAGACGGTGATGGTGGCTTTCATGCTATAGAGGCAAACACCGGGAAACGGAAGTGGAAATTCGAATCAGCAGGAGAAATTCTCTCATCGGCAAATTTCTTCGGAGATAAGGTGCTATTCGGTTCCTACGACGGTTTTCTCTATTGCCTGAATCGAGTCGATGGCGAATTAGTTTGGAAATTTGAAACCGAAGGCTATGTCCACGGTACACCGGCAATTTTCGGTAATTCCGTGGTTATTACGGGATGCGATAGTTATCTGCGCGTCATTAATATTAGCGACGGTACGGAGACGCAACGAGTGAACCTCGGCGCCTATGTCGGCGCGAGTCCCGCGATTTTACGCCGCCGTGCCTACGTTGGGACTTACGGCACCGAAGTCTTAGGGGTAGACTTAGAGAAGGGTAAGATTGCGTGGCGGTATCAACATCGGCAACGGAGATTTCCATTTTTTGCATCCGCGGCTGTAACCGACACTCTTGTTATTATCGGCGGGCGTGATAAGATGGTACACGCCCTTTCACCGGACGCAGGCGAATTAAAATGGATTTACACCACTAAATCCCGCATTGAATCATCTCCGGTTATTGCCGGCAATAGCGTCTACTTTGGCACGACACGGGGACTTTTGATTGCCTTAGACATATCCACCGGAGAATCTGTGTGGGAATTCGCAACCGGTTCAGCGATTACCGCTTCGCCAAGTGTAGCCGACGGGCGTCTATATATCGGCACGGAATCAGGCAGTTTTTACTGTTTTGGAGAAAATAAGTGATGCATACCATAGAAACTAAACCGGAACCCGCGACAGCAGGCATAGATTCGAAGCAAACAACCGTTGGCAGCGTTTTCGTTTCGAATTATCCGCCGTATTCTGTATGGGGCGAAGACACCGTTCCGGACGTACAGCGCGCTTTGGCGGAACCGCCGCGACACGATACCACGCTTGGACTCTATCTACATATTCCCTTCTGTCGTAAACGGTGCAAATTCTGCTATTTTCGCGTCTACACGGACAAGAATAGTTCAGAGATTGATACATATTTGAACGCAATCGCCAAGGAGATTGAACTTTACAGCACCCAGAAAGCGATTGCGGGAAGAATGCTAAAATTCGTCTATTTTGGTGGGGGGACTCCTTCTTACATCAGCGTTAAACATCTCAAGGCATTGGTAGAACGAGTCAAACGCGCGATGCCCTGGGATGATGCCGAAGAGATTGCTTTTGAATGTGAACCTGGCACGTTAACCCAAAAGAAAATCGAGGTAATCAAGGCAATTGGCGTGACGCGATTGAGCCTCGGCGTTGAAAATTTCAATGACGATATCCTTGCTGAAAATGGCAGGGCACACCTTGCAAAGGATGTCTACCGCATCGCACCGTGGATACAGGAATTGAAATTCGCACAGGTGAATATCGATCTCATCGCCGGCATGATAGGCGAAACCTGGGGAAGCTGGCGCGAAACCATCAAAAAAACGATAGAGCTCGAACCTGATAGTATCACTGTCTATCAGATGGAACTCCCGTTTAACACCATCTACTCCAAGGATATCTTCGACGGAAACAGAATACCCGTAGCAGATTGGAAACTGAAACGGGAATGGCACCAGTACGCAAATGAGCAATTCGCAAAGGGAGGCTACCGACATTCTAGTGCTTATACCATGGTTAAAAAGGAGAATGATGCCCAATTTATCTATCGCGATGCAGTCTGGCAAGGCAGCGATATGCTGGGAACCGGTGTCGCATCGTTCTCGCATTTGAGCGGAATTCATTTTCAGAATGCCCCGGCCTGGGGAGACTATCTCTCGCACCTGGGGGAAAATAAGCTGCCCTTACATCGCGCCTTATCCCCGACGAAAACTGAACAGCTGACGCGTGAGATGATACTTCAACTCAAATTGGGAAAAATTAAAACCGCCTATTTTAAACAGAAATTTAACGCCGATATTCTGAAGTTGTTCGCTGACGTCTACGAGAAACTTCAGAATGATGGCATGCTAACGTTCAGTGATGATGAAATTCAAGTAACCGAACGAGGCTTACTCCAAGTCGATAGTTTGCTTCCCGCATTCTACGCACCGGAATATCAGAATACCCGTTATACTTAAGCCGCTAATTCGAACCGTGCCCTTCTAAATCTGAAAAAGCCTCATGCAAAAAATGGAGACAAAAAAACAGTTACATCGTCTTCGATACATGCTTGCACCGGTATTAGAGACGAATGCGTTTTACAAACAGAAGTTGATTTCAGCCGGAATCACACATCCAAATGATGTCCAGACGTTGCAGGATTATCAGCGGATACCCTTTACGACTAAGGAAGAACTCAGCGCGGACCAGGGTGCACATCCCCCTTATGGCACGAATCTCACTTTTCCACTGGAGAAGTATACCTGTCTTCATCAAACTTCTGGCACCACAGGGAAACCTATCCGGTGGTTAGACACGTCAGAATCATGGGATTGGTGGGGAAAATGCTGGCGCGAAATCTATCGTGAAGCCGGCGTGACACCAGCCGATAGGCTAATGATAGCCTTTACGTTCGGCCCCTTTATCGGTTTCTGGAGTGCGTACCGTGGCGCTCAACAACTTGGTGCGTTGACAATTCCAAACGGGGGGATGACATCCGAACAGCGGATACGCGCTATCCTTTACAACGATGTGACGGTATTGATTTCCACCCCTACCTACGCGTTGCGGCTCGCCGAAGTCGCCAAAAAAGAAGGAATAGAACTCACCCGTGAGTCGCGCGTGAGAATTACCATTCACGCCGGTGAACCGGGCGCAAGTTTACCTTCCACGAAAAAACGTATTGAAAATGGGTGGGGCGCGCGCGCCTACGATCATGCCGGGGCAACCGAAGTCGGGGCATGGGGGGTTATGTGCCACTCACAGCTAGGTATGCACCTCAATGAAGATGAGTTTATCTGTGAAATCATTGAACAGGGAACCGGCAAACATGCAGACGAAGGGGAACTCATTATCACGAACCTTGGACGCGTCGGCATGCCCGTTATACGATACCGAACAGGCGATTACGTAAAAGTTAAAATGTCGCCATGCGAATGCAGACAGCAAAATCGAGTGCTGGAAGGCGGAGTTAAAGGGCGGATTGACTCCCTGCTCATCATACGTGGCATCAACGTTTATCCCGCAACGATTGAAAACATCGTATTTCAATTTCCCGACGTGTTGGAGTTTTCTGCTCAGGTTTATCGCGTTGGAATGCTTGATGAACTTGAAATTCAGATTGAATCTAAACATCATACACCTGAACAGACTGCCACCGCAGTCGCAGCTGAGATTCGAGACGTTTTAGGACTGCGCACTATTGTAAAAGCCGTGCCGGTTGGAACATTTACGCGGGCGAATCTCAAAGCGAAACGATTCTCAGACGCACGTTAGTTTTAACACGACGGTACCCGGTTCCACTTGGCCCTTCACGCTAGCATGAATACGATTTGTAAAATCGGCGGTGGACACGGTAAATTACATCAAGCAGTAGGTTTTCTGATTCACGCGATACTTAAAAAACAAAGACGATATATGAAAAAACATCAATACTATGACATCATTGTTATCGGGGGCGGCCCCGCCGGAAGCACCGTTGCAACGGTTGTTGGAGAACGAGGATATCGCGTTCTCCTGCTTGAAAGAGAAGCGAAACCGAGTTTCAAAATTGGCGAATCGCTCATTCCCGCGACGTATTGGACGTTCAAACGCCTTGGCCTCCTTGAAAAGTTGAGGACAAGTCATTTTCCAAAAAAACACAGCGTACAATTCTATTCGCGTACCGGTAAAGCCTCAAAACCGTTTTACTTCTTTGAAACTAATCCCCATGAAAGTGCTGTCACCTGGCAGGTTCTCCGGAGTGAATTTGACCAGATGCTTCTTGAGAATGCCGCAGAAAAAGGGGTGGAAATTCAGCGGGGTGTGCGCGTAAACGAGGTAATTTTTCAGGATAACAAGGCGGTAGGCGTTATTGTTTCACGCGTAGGGAAAGGCGCTCTACGGGAGCCGCTTTACGCGCCTATCATTGTCGATTCCACCGGCCAGCGTTCTCTCATCGCACAACAGCTGAATCTGAACGTCACGGAACCTAACTTAAAAATGGCATCCCTGTTTACGCACTTTGAAGGTGCACACCGTGACGCAGGAATTGATGAGGGAGCAACTCTCATCATGTACACAGAGACGAAAGCATCCTGGTTCTGGTCGATTCCGCTGCCTGACAACCTCACGAGCGTTGGGGTTGTCGGGGAATTAAGCTATCTACTTCAAGAACGGAGAAATTCCAACGGTAAGCTTGATGCGCAGAAAATCTTCGATGAGGAGTTAGGGAAGTGTCCGGCATTGAAACAGCGGCTTCATAGGGCAAAACAACTCTTTCCGATAAAGACAACCAAGGATTTCTCCTATCGGGCCAAACAGATTGCCGGCAGCGGGTGGGTATTGGTAGGGGACGCATTCGGTTTTCTTGACCCTGTCTATTCAACGGGGCTCTTTTTAGCCCTCAAATCTGGCGAAATGGCGGGTGATGCAATCACGGAAGCTTTTGAAAAGAACGATTTTTCTAAAGCGCAGTTAGGAAGTTTTGGGCCGACATTCGTCAAAGGGATGGAAGTGTTTCGGAAATTGGTTTACGCTTTCTACACGAAAGAATTTAGTTTTGCGGGATTCCTCGCGCAATATCCGGAGCATCAAGCCGGTATCATTGACATTCTCAGTGGCGATGTCTTTAGAAAGGACGTAAACGCTGTTTTTCCGGCAATGGCGCAGATGTGCCAGCTCCCGCCTGAGATGCGACTTATCCTGTAGACGTTTTTTGTGGGCGAAGGGGCGTGACTACGTCACGTTTTAGCCGTCTAACGTGTAAGGAGAATACATGAAAATAATCACAAACGTTATATCCATACTTTTTATCGTCTTAGCGGTGTGCATCAATATAGTGTGTGACACTGCTGCTAAGCGGCGCTATATCAGTATTGGTACTGCGCCTGCCGGTGGAGCATTTTTCCCTGTCGGGAGCGCAATCGCAGCAGTTGTTGCTGAAAATGCGCTATCTGAGGACTGGAAAGTTACCGCTGAAAGCACAAAGGGGAGCCAGGAGAATATCCGCCGCCTAGTTGATGGCGATTTAGAATTCGCGCTAGCTAACGCCGCCATTTCTTATTTTGCGGTGCGAGGCGAAGGGATATGGGAAAAACCGCACAATATTCGCGCCGTCATGACGCTCGCGCCAAACGTCGCGTTGTTTGTCACACCGAAATCCTCAGGAATCCAAACAATTGCTGATATGAAAGGGAAACGTGTCGTCGTCGGCCCCGCCGGCGCCGGCTTTGAGCATTTCCTTCAGCCTTTGCTTGCGGAGCACGGTATTCTGTATGAAGATTTTACACCTGTTAACAGTACCTACATTGGGGCTGTGGATTTGCTGGCGGACGGTTCAGCCGCTGCAGCGTTCATGGGTGGCGCAATTCCAACGCCCGCTGTTATCCAAATCTCCACATCTCAAGACATTTTTTTGGTTCCGTTTGGTGAAGAGGCAAAACGAGCTCTCTTTGAAAAATACCCCTTTTTTAGCGCAATCACCCTCCCCGCGAATACTTACAAGGGGCAATCTGAATCGTTCGATACCATGAATGTTGGCGCGATGCACCTCATCACCTTCCAGGATGTTGATGAAGCCATCGTTTACCAATTTACAAAGGCGCTGTATACAAACCGGGCGGAAGTTGTCAAGCGACATGGCGCGGGGAAGGCAATTAATCCGAAAAATGTAATCAAAAATACCGGCACGCCATTTCATCCCGGAGCAGTCCGTTTTTATCGTGAAACCGGTATCTGGCCTGAATAAGTGCCCGTCTCCAGAAAAAACCATCGTTGTTTACGATGCTGATGGCGATTTTATGGGGTTAAGATATTTTGCGCGGTGTGTTCCAGAAAATTCATTCTTTCAAAAAAACTTGACAATTCTTTTATTTTATGATAGTATTATATAGTCTAATATAATACTGATGCCGAGATAGCTCAGTCGGTAGAGCAGTAGACTGAAAATCTATGTGTCGGCAGTTCGATTCTGCCTCTCGGCATTTCCCCAGCCGGTGTAGCTCAGTGGAAGAGCAACTGATTCGTAATCAGTAGGGCGGAGGTTCAAATCCTCTCATCGGCTTTTCTTTATTTAATCCAATCTCACCCAAGGAATCTTCCGGTAGTTATTCTGCTTGATTCGCTACATCTTCTTCAAGCGATTTAACATTCGCCAAAACTATCGGGTGCGGTTCAAGTTCGTAGACTTTTCGGTACATTTCTAATGCTGAGGCTTTGTCATCGAGAAAACCGGCATAAATTTCGCCCATCCGTTCCCAGGCCCGAACTTCTCCCGGTTCAAGCCGCACAATGCGTTCATAAACTTCAAGTGCGTCGGCGTAAGGGCGAGTCTCCGCTTCACGCTCAAGCGCCCTAGCACGAGCAAAGAGAAGTCCGATTAAGGATTCTTTGACTTCTATCATCTCCGGCCGCTTTGCAATTGCCTCCTCTAACAACAGAACTGACTCGGCTTCAAGCCGCCCAATTTCTTCCATGTCCGCTGTCGTCAATTCCCTGTCCAAGAATCGGTAGTCTTGAAGCATTCTGCGATACGTTCTCGACAGTTGAAGGCGAGCAAGCACCCCGATAGGCGCTTTTTCGGACGAAATCTCTTGAAAATCCGTGTCGCTTTCAATTGCTTGTTGATAGCGGGCGGCTGCTTCTGTAAACTGCTTACTTCCTTGGTAGAGCACGCCGAGCAGATAGTGTGCTTCCGCATTTTGTGGTTTTTTTTCGAGGACTGCCAAGAACTCAGCAGCCGCTTCAGTAGGCAGTCCTTCATCACGGAACAGTTTACCGCGTAAAAGGCGGACACCTTCATGTTCCGGTTGTATGCGTTCAGCGTATTCCAAACGTGCCTTTGCATCTTTCAACCAGTTACTCTGTGAGTAAATTTCAGCAAGACGGAGATTTGCGTGTACACGAACGGTATCATTATTAGGGAATTGCGTCGACGGGAAAGCATTTTCTGGCGTGGATTCTACTGCCTGCAGCACCTGCCAATAGAGAAACGCCGCGCGGGCGAGGTATTGCTGTTCAAAGGCAGCATCGGCTTTTTCAATAAAGGTGTCTACTTGAGAAAGCAGTGGCGGCGGTTCAGGCTCCCCGCCGCGAAGCAAGAATGCCGCCAAGAGCACAAACCCAATAATTGCAGCGGTTTCCGCGTAAAAAAGCCAATGGCGCAATGACGGCCGGAAAATGCGCGCTAAAAACGATTTGAGCATGTCAGTCCCTCTTTTTTTCGGTGAGGCCGGAACCACGTCAGCCGTTTCCGTTACTTTCAGACTGGTAAAAAGCGCATCACACTATTGCTGTTCTATTTCATCAAGCAGGGCAAGCATTTTTTCAGCACTGATAAACCCCGAGACGCGTTTTAGGATATTTCCTTCTGCATCCATGAAGATGATGACGGGCAACCCGGGTATTTGATACTTCTGTGTCAAAGCTTGCGTCCTCTCAGAATTGTGCGTGAAGTCAAGTTTGATGTTAACATAGTTTGCGAGTCTTGCCGCGACGGCTGTCTCCGAGAAGGTTTTGTGTTCGAGCTCATTGCAGGCAGCACACCAAGAAGCGTAAAAGTCAAGCATCACTAATTTGCCTTCCCGCTTCGCTATATCAAATCCTTCGATGTCATCGTAAACCCAGTTAAGTTCAGCGCCAGCAGGCTGCTGAATCCCACCAATAATCATATAAGTACCGAACACGGCTAACAAAATACCGCAGCCTTTGCGGAATTGTGCGACGCGCGGAATGTCCCGAAACCGTTGTGTCAAATTACCAAGCCATAACCCACAGACAATTGCCACCGACGCAATCACGAAAAATATGGCGGAATTTCTTAACAAGCCCTGTAACGGCTCAAATACATCTTTGAGGAAATAGAGCGCCATCGTGACAATTGCGATACCGAAAATATTTTCTAAAACATACATCCAGCTACCGGAACGTGGTAAAGCCGAGAGCAATCCCGAGAATGTACCGATGCCGATAAATAGTAGTCCCATCCCAAGAACGTAGGTGAACATGAGCCAGAATCCGAGGAAAAGGCTCCCGGTTGTCGCTATATAGGTTAAAACAACGGCTAAAGCCGGTCCCGTGCAAGGCGCAGCGATAACACCCGCAACCGTCCCCATTGCGAAGGCACCCGCGAACCCAGCCCCACCCACAGCGTTAAGACGATGCTGCACCGCGGACGGCAACCGAATGTCAAACACCCCAATCATCGATAGCCCAAGCGACACCAGAATCAGACTAATAACGCTGATAACCCAGGGGTTTGCCATGATTTGACCGAAGACTGCACCTGTAGAGGCAACTATAACGCCTAAAATAGAGTAGGTGACAACAATGCCGAGCACATAGATAATAGAGAGTAGGAAGGATTTGAGAAGCCCCTCGGACTCATTTGCACCAAAAATCGAGACGGTTATCGGAATCAGTGGATAGACGCACGGGGTCAAACTGGTAAGAACACCGCCCGCAAAGACAAGTAAAAAGGCGAGCCAGGCCCGTCCACCGGATAAGGAGTCCTCGATAATTCCAATAATTCCCATTTCATCGTCTGTCGTCCTCTCTATTTCTGGTGAAATCCCGAATTTGAGCGTGGCGAAAATCGCATTGTTAGCATTCCGGACAGGCGTCTCAAGCTCCACCACTTCAATCGGAATTGGGATAGATACCGTTTTCGGGAACAGGCACTCTTCATCACGACACGCTTGATACCGGAGTTGCAGTACCAAGGTTGTCTTTTGTAGTGAGGCTGTCTCACGCAAACCGGTTTGAATCCCGATAATCAGCTCATCATGATAGACAGGCGCTTTTCCAATTGATGCGATATCGAGTACCTCTCCCGCCGGATATACCACTTCCCCGAACGTGAAATCGGAGGTTTCCGGGAACAGTACCTCGGTGGGAATCAGGTTTTTGCCGGCAGGATTGGCGTTGACATGCCACCCCTCCGCAATTTGTATGACAATAGCAATTTGGAATCGACTGCCGGGGTGTACTTTGTTTACGGAGAGGTACCCCTTCGCGCTAAGCGTCTCAACGGATGGACTCTCCGGGACTTCTAAATCTGCTAATTGCCCCCCGGCGTTAATAGAAAGCACCGTGGACAGCACAATCAACAAAACCCAGCACAAATTTGTCTTCATCATAAGTTATCTTTTAGTTATCGCGGAACGCAGCGTGAAGCCAAAGCATGTCTACTTCGGTTCAAGGACAACACAAGGTAGAATCATCTCTTCAAGTGAAATACCGCCGTGTTGGTAGCTGTCCTGAAAGAGTTCTTTGTAAACATGAAACTGCGGCTCATAAACGAAGTAGCAATTCTCTTTCGCAAAAATATAGTGATTTTCCGCCGCATTTCCTGGCAACCGGTACGTTTCAGGCGCTTTTATCTCCAGTCCAGCTTCGCGGGCACAGACAATATTCTTACCCTCTTTAAACCTAAGTCCGGCAGAGAGTTTGGAGCGACTGGAGACTTTAACAGCATTTTGGCAAACCACCGAGCCGTGGTCAGAGGTTAAGACTACCGTAATGCCACGTTCAGCAGCGATTTTCAACATTTTATAGAGTGCTGAATGCTGGAACCATGCCTGGATAAGTGTTCTGAACGCCTCTTCATTGGGAATCAGTTGTTGAAGTAGCGGTACTTCACACCGGGTATGTGTAAGCATATCAAGGAAGCCAATCACCAGTGCTGCTAAACTAATTTGATTTACATTTGTTAACCAATGGAGGTACTTCATTTCGCCGCGGGTATCAAAAATTTTAAAGTAATGTGGTGCGGGTTTGAGAAGTATTCCATGGCGTTCAAGTTGTAAGCGCATGAGTTCCTTCTCATGCCGGTTCCCGCTCGACTGGCATTCATCCTTTGGGATATATAGATTGGGATGTCTTTGCGCCAATTCCCGTGGAAAAAGCCCACTAAAAATAGCGTTTCGGGCATAACGAGTCACTGTTGGGAGGATAGAGTAGTAATAGTTCTTCGTGATGTGGAACATAGGATAAAGGAGGGGCTCTATCTTTAGCCAGTGGTCCAACCGCATACAGTCGACGGTAACAAATAGTACTTGTTTCCCTCGCTGCACTTCAGGAATGACATATTTGTAAAAGACATCTACGGAAAAAGTGGGAGAATCTTCACTCGCGAGCCAGTGGCAGTAAGAATCTTCAACGGCTGCGGTAAAGGCTGCATTGGTTTCTCGCTTCTCTATTGCATGAATGGCTTTGAGTTCATCTACATTTTGGAGTGTATCGAGTTTGAGTTCCCACTCAACTAGATGGACATATGTATCTATCCAGGCTTGCCAATCGTTTGGTGGGTGTTGTCCTAACGCGCGTTGTGTATTAAAGCTATTGACGTATGCTTGAGGCGTATGTACCTCTCGCATGGCATCCTTTTCAATCAAAAAAGTTAGTTCGGCGGCGAATTGCTGTGGACTTTTTGGCATCATAAACACATCGTCGGCTTCATGTAGGTTTATTTGAAGTTCACTTTCGCTGTCGCTTATTAATAGAATGATAGGAATATGCGGATTTTCCTGACGGATATGTGCAAGTAGATGCTGTCCGTTTGGTGCGGGGCCGCCTGAATTGAGTAGTACAGCATCGTACATCCAGTCTCTGAGTAAACTGATTCCCTTCTCGGAGTTGGTTGTGAATGATACGTTGAATCCCTGATATTCTAAAAATCGGACGTATAACTTCAACTCGGCGCCGGTATTGTCAACCCACAAAATGCGCCTTTTTTTTTCTTTCATCCTATTCCCCTTTCGGATGAGCACCTTAAACTGGCATCTTTATATTAGTTCATGAGTCATCTGTCACATTCTCAGGAAATGCGGTTCCGTCGTTCAGATATTCGCTACAAAACGTCCCGGATTTAATAAGCTATTCGCATCAAACTTCGCTTTCAGCTGTTTCATCAAGTGGGCTGTGTTACCCACCGTTCCCCAAACGTCAATCCGTTTTTTCAGTTCACGTGGTGCGGATTCTATGATAAGACTCCCTTGTTTGCTGACGGCATGTTCACGAAGCTGCGCCAATTTATCGGCTAGGGGCTGTATTGCCAAATTACCGATAGGGATTCTGAAGTGTAGCACGCCATTTCCCAATAGGAGCATCATCTCTCCGGCCTCTTCTTTTATCTTCTCCGCAAATTCGACAATATCGGTTCGCTTTAGGTTAATTTTGGCGCATATGACATGAGTATCGCTATTGTCTTCTGAAATTTCTCGCGCAGGGAATTCCTGAATAGCTTCCTGAAGCTGTCGACGTAATTCTCCCTCTATTAATGTTACACCGTGTCCTCCATTTTGTTCCAAAATTGTAGCGATTTTGTTCAGTTGCCACGTTACGGTTTCAGAATCCCCTCCAAATCCGACGATTAACGTCGGTTCTTTTGCTGGGAATGCGTTGAGCTCAGCATTGAGAAATAAATTGACGAAATCGGGCAGCAATTGTGCCTGCAAAATTTTTAATCCTACATTGGTTGCGTGGGTAATGCTTTTAAAGTGCGCAATCAGTGCTGCTTGCCGGGCAGGCAGTGGCGATAATTTTAACGTTACTTCGGAAATGATACCGAGTGTTCCAAAGGAGCCGATGTACAATTTGTTAACGTCATAGCCTGCGACATTTTTTACCACTCTGCCCCCACTTTTGACAACGGTACCGTCCGATAGTACAACCCTTAAGCCGAGCACCTGATTTCGGGCAGTGCCGTGTCGAAGTCGAAGCGAGCCGCTCGCGTTTGCCGCAACAATTCCTCCAATAGTGCATCGTGCTGCGTAGGGCGGTTCCACCGGCAGAAATTGTCCATTTCGCGATAATTCTTCTTGCAGGGCGGCCAAACGTATCCCGGCTTCCACGGTGACGGTTAAATCCGCGGGTTCATATTCCACAATGTTGTCAAGGAACGTTGTGACGAGCATCATATCTACTTTTGTAGAGAGGTTCCCGATGCCGAGTTTGGTGCCACCGCCTGTCGGGATAACAGACAGATGCCGGGCCGCAGCGTAACGCAGTACGTCTTGTATCTCCGGAACAGATGCCGGTAAAACCACAGCCTTAGGCACAACGCCATCAACCGTATAAGATGGCAGCTGCGCCCCTGGCAAAATGCCCGAATCTCCGACAATCGGTTTAAGCTCATCATGCAATGCACTTGAAATTTCCATGGCTTCTCTCAGTCTTCCCCTTAAATAAATTGGCTCGCGATACTGAGCACTTCCCCGGCCGAGAACCCTAGATGTTAACTAAAAATTTGTTAAAGGGTGCCTGGCAGAATTTAACCTTCCACGTTGTTCCCGTCTTGAATTCAAGGATTTGGATAGCTTACCAGGTGAGCAATGCTTTCAGGTAATTGACGGGAATAGCGAGCGTGACAATCTCTCCGTTATTTGTGTCCTCGGCCTCATAGACGATGCCGATAACTTTGCCCTTATTGTTAAGTAGCGGCCCACCACTGCTCCCGAAAGAAACGGGAGCGGAAATTTGGATACGTTCCCCGCTCTGGAGCATTCGCAAGCGGCTTACAATCCCTGTAGAGAAATTCGCTTCCAATCCGTGATGACTAGTGGCATAAATCGGCTCACCAATCTGAACCGTATTGCTATCCCCGAGTGTAAGTGGAGTCCCTTTCCCAGAAACCTTGAGGATTACCAGGTTCTGGCGCACGTTTTTTGCGGTAACCTCCTCAATTTCGTAAATTGTTCCCTCGTCAATCTGCATTATAAGGACGTCTGAGGCGCCTTCTATGACGTGCCAATTACTCACGATATGATTACGACTAATGAAAAACCCACTTCCAAAGGCGGGTGCTTCACGGTTAGGATGTTCTTGAAGAATAATTACGGTAGAACGCCGGCCTTTTTGCGCAATTTGCTCAGGTTTAAGATACCCGGTTTGTGATGAGTTTAGCCGTGGGTTCTGGGATTCCCCCCGCCGCAGAATCTGGTTAGCTTCATCAGGCATCGTGCTTTGGAAGCTTTGAAAGTCAGTTGAAACCCGAATTTTCGCCTCCATCATCATGCGAATAACGCCGATATTGTCTGAAAGACTGCCCTTGTCTTCGTCGATTAAGAGTTGAAACACCTCATAGGCTTTCCGTGGTTGATTGAGTTTATCTTGGTAAATCATACCGAGCCGGTAATACGCCTTTATCTTCAAAGCTAACAGTTCGTCAGAATCAGGGTTATTACTTGTGTTCTCAATCTTATTAAGCAGTTTCGTGTGTAACGCAATCGCGTCCTGATAGTCACCTTGGTAGTAAAGCGCTTCAGCGTCTTGAAAAAGTTGCTCCGCCTCTTTGGAGCGAGCCACCGTCAATTCCTGTGGCCTAATCTCTATGAGATGCTGTTCGACTTCTGCCACGAGCGTACTGAATTCGTCGTCATGCTTGTACTTGCGAATAAACTCGCGCGCCATCAGCTTGAACTCTTCCTTGCGTTCGAGTGCGTTCAATATCCAGATGGCACCGTAGTGTGCGTTCGGTGTAACTGCATCGTCAGGGAAGATGTCAATCGTCTTCTGATACCAAGACAGTGCCAATTCGAGTGTCGCTATGCTCTCCTCAGATTCACCCGCCTCTGTTAGCTGAATAGCGAGCCGGGAACACAATTGCCCAAGCCGATACGAACAGTACGGTATAAAATCGGTTTTATCTCGATGCTCGTTGATGACGCGTTCATACGCCGCAGCGGCTTCACGCCACTCTTGGCGCCGGAAGTGGCTATCGGCAATACCGCGTTTCGCTTCCACAACAAAGTCGCTTTCCGGATACGCTTCTAACAATGTCGTGTATGAAGCAATCGTGTTCTTATAGTCACCTTGTTCCTCGTATGTCCGTCCAATCACAGCTTGCATCTCGGATTGGAACGTCCTATCGGCACTGTTTTGCAATGCCAACTTGTAGCTCACGAGCGCCTTGTCATAGTTTTTCTGCCGGGCATAAAGCGTACCCTGGTAAAAATAGGCAGTGGTGACGTAGTGACTCTCCGGAAATTGCTTGGTGAAGTTGGTATAGCGTCTAATCGCCTCATCATCACGCCCGAGTTGATGCAGACTATACGCCGCTTTATACATTACCTCCGCTTGACGGGACGGATAATTTCTATCCTCCACTTTCGCAATCTTATCAAATTCTTGATACGCCCGCCTATAATGCGCCTCATTGAACAACGACTGCGCGATGAAATACCGTGCATCGTTCTTATACTCGGAGTTCGGGACGTCAGAAAGCAAAGATTTAAAGGCTCGCCGTGAGTTTTCATAATTTTGCAGTTCATAGTTCAATATCCCAACAGTATACAGGGCGAGCTCTATATACGGACTGTCCGGATAGTTTTGAATCAGCTGTTCAAATTTCTCCTGAGCCAATTCAAATTGCTCCGTTTTGTAGAGAATATGCCCCCAGAAATAGGTTAATCCCCCCTGCTCTTTGGGGAGCGTTGCTGTCGGGGCGATTTTATTAATATACTGAAGTGCTGTGTTATAGTGGGTGGCATTACCTGATTCTGCGGCGAGGAAGTTGTAGCACACCGCGATTCTATAGTTTACCAGCGTCGGGAAATCTCTGGCAATCTCTTCCATCTTTGCGCCGTACTTGGTTGCTTTTTTAAGGGCTTCAACGTATTTTGCGATAGCCCTCTCGTAATCCTCTTGATGGTAAAGCGCTTCAGCGTCTTGAAAAAGTTGCCCCACCTCTATGGAGCGAGCCACCGTCAATTCCTGTAGCCTAATCTCTATGAGATGCTGTTCGACTTCTGCCACGCGCGTACTGAATTCGTTGGCAGGCTTGTACCTGCGAATAAACTCGCGCGCCATCACCACAAATTCTTCCTTGCGTCCGAGTGCCTTCAATATCCAGATGGCATGGTAGCGTGCGTTCGGTGTAACTACATCGTCAGGAAAGATGTCAATCGTCTTCTGATACCAAAACAGTGCCAGTTCGAGTGTCGTCACTCCCTGCTCAGATTCGCCTGCCTTTTTTTGCTGAGTACCGAGCTGGTAATACGATTCGCCAAGCTGATACGAACAGTACGGTGTAAAATCAGTTTTGTCTTCATGCTCATTGATGACGCGTTCATACGCGGCACCGGCTTCACGCCACGCTTCAAGCCGGAAGTGGCTATCGGCGATACCGAGTTTCGATTCCGCAATAAATTCGCTTTCCGGATACTCCTCTAACAATGTCGTGTATGAAACAATCGCGTTCTCATAGTCACCTTGTTCGTAGTATGTCCGTCCAATCGCAGCTTGAATCTCGGATTGGAGTCCCCTATCGGCACTGTTTTGCAATGCCAATTCATAGTTCACGAGCGCCTTGTCATAGTCTTTCTGCCGGGCATAAATTGCACCCTGGTCAAAATAGGCAGCTGTGACGTATTGACTTTCAGGGAACTGCGTGATGAAGTTGGTATAGCGTCCAATCGCCTCATCATCACGCCCAAGTTGATGCAGACTATACGCCGCTTTATACATTGCCTCCGCTTGACGGGACGGATAATTTCTATCCTCCACTTTCGCAATCTTATCAAATTCTTGATACGGCCGCCTATAATGCGCCTCATTGAACAACGACTGCGCGATGAGAAGCTGCGCATCGTCCTTATACTCGGAGTTCGGGAAATCTGAAAGCAAACATTTAAAGGCTCGCCGTGAGTCTTCATAATTTTGCAGTTTATAGTTCATCTGCCCAATAGCATACCAAGCGTTCTCTACCAACAGACTGTCGGGAAAGTTTTGAATCAGCTGCAGAAATTTCGCCTCGGCCAATGCAAATTGCTCCGTTTTGTAGAGAATATACCCCCAGAGGTAGGTTAATCCCTCATCTTCGTCGGGGTAGAGTATTGCCGGGACGGCTTTCTTAATATACGTTATCGCCGTGTAATAGTGATTGAGATTCCCGGATTTTTCAGCGAGGTGTGAATAGCTGGACGCGATTTTATAGTGTACCCGCGCCCGAAAATCTCTGGAAATCGCGTTGGACCATATCCGGTGCTTAATTGCCTCTTCAAGGGCTTTGCTGTATTTGTGGATAGCACCTTCGTAATCGGTTTGCATGTAAAGCGTCTCAGCGTCTTGAAAAAGTTGTTCGGCAGTTGTGGGGGAGCTCCTCATCATGGGCTGTAAGAGGATAATCACTAAAGCCAAACCGCCAATAATTTCCAAAACTCTTGAATTCATGCGTTTCTCCTTTCGATGTATCTAACGAAAAATTTGAGCAGTTTATGACATAATCACTATTTTCCTGCTCAGGTATTGATAAAAAGATACGTGTCGCAAGATGAAGGAAGCAACACTTCTTGCGAAGTTTGCTGAACAGAAACACGCAATGTGGTACGAAAATTACGCGGGGGAACCCGGTTATTAGCGGCTCGATGCGTCGGGTAACAAACCGAGTTTTTCATAAGACTCGGCTGTCGGGAAAATCTTGCCTGGGTTACAGAGCCCGGTTGGATTAAAAATGTCCTTCACCGCTGCCATGATACGCAAATCCGCTGGATTAAAGATTAAAGGCATATAGTCCATCTTCTCAACACCGATGCCGTGCTCACCGGTAATCGTGCCGCCGACTTCAGCACACACTGTGAGAATTTCCTTGTTAACATGCTCCACCCTTTGACACAGTTCTTCGTCGCGCTCGTTAAAGAGAACGATGGGATGGATATTCCCATCGCCGGCATGGAAAACGTTGGCGATGGGTATCTGATATTTTTCAGAGATTTCAGAGATGCGCCGGAGTACTTTCGGGAGCCGTGTGCGCGGTACAACACCGTCTTGCGTGATATAATTCGGTGCAAGCCTCCCGAACGAACCGAACGCGCTTTTTCGCGCCTTCCAGAGCTGTTCTCGCTCCGCCTCATCCTTCGCGTAATTTACATCCCGCGCGTTATGTTCCATGAAAATTTCGAGAATCTGCTCAGTCTGTTTCTGCATACCTGCCTTGATACCATCAAGTTCAACAATCAGAATGGCTTCCGCATCAAGCGGAAATCCGAAATGGAATGCTTCTTCTAAGGCACGAATCACGAGGCTATCCATCATCTCTAGGGCTGCCGGGATAATACCCGCACCGATAATCGTTGAAACCGCGTTGGAAGCATCATCCATTGTTTCAAAAACTGCTAAGGCGGTTTGGTATGCCTCTGGGTTCCGTGTCAGGCGAACAACTGCTTTTGTCACTATTCCAAAGGTGCCTTCGGAACCTATCATCACACCGCGTAAATCGTAACCGGGTGTCTCCTCAACGACACCCCCAAATTCGACAATCTCACCATTCGGCAGCACGACTTCCAATCCCAGCACATGATCCGAAGTAACGCCGTATTTAAGCGTATGTGGGCCGCCGGAGTTTTCGGCGATATTTCCTCCTATCGTACACGCCTTCTGACTTGAGGGGTCCGGTGCATAGTGGTAACCTTGATTTTGCACCGCTTGGCTCAACAGCAGGTTAACCACACCCGGTTCAACAACCGCACAACTATTTTCATAATCAATTTCAAGGATGCGGTTCATCCGGTTGAGGGCAATGATGATGCCGCCTTGGACGGGGAGCATCCCGCCGCTCAAACCGGTACCACCCCCGCGCGCAATAAACGGCACTTTGTGTTTATTCGCCAATTTTACAATATCCGATACTTGCTGTGTGGTGTCGGCAAACACAACTACATCCGGTAATGCCTTAAATGTGGGGGCCGCATCGCATTCGTATACCGATAAAGCAGTCGCATCGCTCAAAACGTTTCTAGGTTCGAGAAGTTCCGAGAGTTCCGCAATCAGTGTTTCTTTTAAACGCATAATTTATCTTCCTTCACGAGAGGAGTGTGGGACGAGTCTAATACCCTCTCTATTCACCATTTTTTCCTATTCGTATCGCATAATAAGTTACCACATTTTCAATTTAATTTCCATTTAGAAGTTCAACAATCTCAGAATTATTCCGTTTTCAATTCTGCTTTGTTAACCCTATCCGTTGAAAATTTCAACCCTAGATTTCTCCGGCGAAGAACGGGGGTAACAAGCGACAGGACATTTTTCTTGCCATAGCTTCCGGCAATATGCTATAATAGACTCTGTTGTAATCTGGACTTGAAAGTTACTCCTTAAATTAAGCAAGATTTACACAACCCCTATTTTGTGTAAATCCTAGTTATATTATAAGGAAGGGTGAACATGAAAAAGTCTATTCTGCTCATAAACGGTATCCTAATATTTGGATTGACTGCAATGATATCCGCTGGTGTCAGGACGGACCCCGTTCGATGGCACCGAAGCGGTTGAGGAATGGGAATTTCGCGACTATCGCGACAAAGTAACCACCTTTGAAGTCCAAAGACGGTTTTTTACAGAAGCATGGTAGAAGCCAATTGGCAAGATAAAGGGCATTTCGAAACACGGGCTGCGCCCACGTCAGTCCTCGAATTATTAAAGAGGAATCCATAACGCTGCTGATGGTATCAAGGCGCTGATAAAGAGGCATCCTACGGCGGCATCCGCATTCATCCGTTATTCTGATAAAAATTATTGTGACTTTCGAAAATTAAAAATTCCGCGCGCAACGCCATAAATCAAACGAGAAGGAGAATCCTACCCCCATGTCTTTGCCCAGAATGTCTGTAAACAATCCGGTGCTCGCCAATATGTTGATGATTCTGATTATCGCTTTTGGCGTGTATGCCTGGATAACCTTACCCCGGGAACTCACCCCAGAAATCGCTTTACAGACAGCAACCGTGACAACCCTTTATCCCGGTGCTTCCCCTGAAGAAGTTGAAAAATTGGTAACAGCTCCGATTGAAGAGGCGATTGAAGAGAACGTCAGCAAGATAAATCTCATGCTTTCGACTTCATCCGAGGCGCGTTCCGTGATTTCCGTTGACTTTGAAGAAATGAGTGAACGCGATTTTGATAAGGAACTCCAAAATCTACGTTCTGCTGTTGAACAACTCAACGAGCTCCCCGATGAAGTTTTAGATGAACCCAAAGTCCAAGAACTTGATGTTTCTAGCGGTTTTCCGATGTTAACAATCGTTGTCGGTGGCAGCATCTCAGAAAGACAGATGCGAACCATCGCTGAGAACCTCAAGGATGAGATTTTAGATATCAAAAATATCGCTGCCGTTCAACTCGCCGGATACCGGGAACGAGAGATTTGGATTGAAGTGGAACCGGATAAGCTCCAGGCATACCAACTCCCGATTGCCGCAGTCAGCACCGCCTTACGCGCGAGCAACCTGAATTTTCCGGCGGGCACGATGGAAATTGGAAACTCAGAGTTTCGGATAAGAACGATGGGTGAATTTCCAAACCCAGAACGGATTGGCGAAACGATTGTTAGCGTGCAGCCTATGGGCACTCCCTTGCGTTTGCGCGATATCGCCGCTGTCTCCGATACCTACGAGGAAGTGCGAACCCTTTCCCGCATTAATGGACAGCCCTCCATTAGTTTGAGCGTGCAAAAAAAGACTGAGGGCAATGCTATCTCATTGGTTGCGCAACTCCGGGAATTGGTGAAACAGCAAAAACCGGGCCTTCCCGAAGGTGCTGAATTGGAAGCCGTCAATGATTATTCTGTGATTCTGAGGGAGCGGTTAGGCATCCTTGAAACCAATGCCGGATTTGGATTGGTGCTAGTTGTACTCCTCCTCCTCTTTTTTATCGGTTGGCGCAACGCGCTATTTGCCGCTTTGGGAATCCCCGTGGCTTTCATGGCGACGTTTTGGTTTATGTCTTTGACGGAATACACAATTAGCGGTGTCTCCTTGTTCGGACTCATTCTAGTCGTTGGAATTGTGGTTGACGACGCCATCGTTGTGATAGAGAATATCTACCGGCATATTCAGGCCGGCGAATCACCGAAGGTTGCCGCCATCCGAGGCGCCGGAGAGGTGGGATGGCCGGTATTAGCCGCCAGCTTAACGACTATCGGCGCGTTTGGGCCCTTGATGTTTATGTCCGGCGTCCCAGGGCAGTTCATGCGCGTTGTGCCGGTGATGGCAATCATCGTTCTGGCAGCCTCCTTATTTGAAGTATTTGTGATTTTACCCGCCCACGTCTCCGAATGGGGAAAAGCGGAAACCCGGGTGAAGCGCAGCAACAAATGGTTTGACGTCTTCCGAAATGGTTACATCCGAATACTAAAGAAAACCCTCCGGTGGCGCTATGCCTTCGTCGGACTCGTGCTCGTTGTCGGCTCCGCCGCTTGCATCGGCGCGTTCTTTAGCCTTGACAAAGAACTGTTCCCTGCTGAAGATTTTCCGCAATTCTACATCAAAGCCGAAATGCCACCGGCTTACGGCATACCGGAAACAACAGAAATTATTACCCAAATTGAGGCGGTGGCAAAAAGCATTCCGCCCCAGGAACGCGCAGCCATCGTTAGTAACATTGGGCTGCACACACCCACATCAGGACTCGTCGCAAATTTGACGTACGGCTCTAATTTCGGAGAAGTCTTAGTCGAACTCACACCGAAGACGGAACGAAACCGCGGGGTTGATGACATCATTGGCTCTCTACGAACCGATATCGCAAAAATTAGTGGCATTGAAAAACTAACTTTTGACAAACTACAGGGCGGGCCACCGCAAGGCAGTGACGTTGAAGTCAAAGTGAAGGGAGCCCGGTTTGAGCAACTCGCCGAAATCGCTGATATTCTTAAGGCTGCGTTAAATCAAATGGAGGGGGTTTACGATATTCGCGATGATTTTCGAATCGGGAAATCGGAACTACGGATTTACCTGAAAGAGGAGAAAGCCCATCAATACGGGTTAAATACACTCCAAATTGCCCAAAATGTCAGAACCGCCGTAGAAGGCGCCAAAGCCACAACATACCGCGAAGCCGATGAAGCTATTGATGTTATCGTCAAATACCGGGAAGATACACTCAAAAACCTCGCTGGACTCAATAACCTTTTGATTTCCACACCCACCGGCGATATCGTACCACTGAGAGATGTCGCACACATTGAAGAAGAGAAAGGGTATAGTGACATTCAACGCTTTGATGGGGAACGCGCAATCACTGTCTGGGCATCCGTGGATGCCGAAAAAAACAACGCCATCAACGTCAATCAAGCGTTAATCGACACCTTTAGTAATATTGAATCGTTGTACCCAGGCTACCGACTCGATTTTCGCGGTGTATTTGACGAAATTACTGAATCTTTCTCAGAGTTATGGAAACTTTTCATCGTTGCACTTCTTGTCATGTATATGGTGCTAGGGGCGCAATTCAAATCGTTTAGTCAACCTATTATCATTCTCTGCGCTGTACCCTTTGGAATGATAGGCGCTATGGTAGGGTTGCTCATCGGGGGAGCTACCCTCAGTATGATTGCTATGTTCGGTGTTGTCGCCCTCTCCGGTATCGTCGTCAATGACTCAATTGTGCTCATCGATTTTATTAACAAATACCGCGAGCAAGGCTACAACAAATGGAGAGCCATTCTCAAGGGCGGATATGTCCGATTGCGCCCCATTATTTTGACATCCTTCACAACGATTTGCGGATTGATTCCGATGGCACTCGGGTTAGGCGGAAAGTCACCCATCTGGATGCCTATGGCAAACACGATTATTTTCGGACTCTCCTTTGCAACGTTGATGACACTGTTTATGATGCCGGCCTTATATGCAATCATGCTGGACGTGCACGGGCTTTTTTGGAAGAAGGAAAAACAGGTTGTCGAACCCGTTACGCAGCAAAAATCTGTCGGAGAGGCGGTGCTTGCCGGGGATTAGGAATCAGGAAATGTCAAAATCGGTGCGGTGTGTTTAGATTCTACAAATATGGAGGCCGGTTCGCGGTAAAGCCATAGGTTGCTCATCCGGTAAACAATCCGGGGCTAACCTCGAACCGGCCATCGAAAACGGACAAAATCCTAATCAGTACCTTCAGCGTTCACATCCGCTGTCGGCCCAGATGTATGAATCTGGAATTCCGTCTCCTTAAATTCTTGGCTCTTTTCAGCCATTCCGGTGGCTAATGCGGCATCTACCGCAATGCCTTTCTCTTGCGCGTATTTGCGGACATCTTCGGTAATCTTCATTGAGCAGAAATGCGGGCCGCACATTGAGCAGAAATGAACCGTTTTCGCCGAGTCGCTCGGTAGGGTTTCATCGTGGTATTCACGCGCGGTTTCCGGGTCAATACTGAGATTGAACTGATCTTCCCATCGGAATTCAAACCGCGCTTTTGACAGCACATTATCGCGTTCTTGCACGCCGGGGTGCCCCTTGGCCAAGTCGGCGGCGTGTGCCGCGATTTTATACGTAATCACACCCGCTTTCACGTCATCGCGGTTTGGCAGTCCCAGGTGCTCCTTCGGTGTTACGTAGCAGAGCATCGCACACCCAAACCACCCAATCATCGCCGCGCCGATACCGCTCGTGATGTTGTCATACCCCGGCGCGATGTCAGTTGTCAATGGGCCCAACGTGTAGAAAGGGGCCTCGTCACAAGATTTGAGCTGCCGCGCCATGTTCTCCTGAATCAGGTGCATCGGAATGTGCCCCGGGCCCTCTATCATCACTTGACAATCGTGTTCCCAGGCAATTTGAGTCAGTTCGCCCAACGTTTCCAGTTCAGCGAATTGCGCTTCGTCGTTGGCATCGGCAATCGCCCCGGGCCGTAATCCGTCACCGAGTGAGAAAGAGACATCATAAGCGCGCATAATTTCACAAATGTCACGGAAGTGCGTATAGAGGAAGCTCTCTTGATGATGTGCGAGACACCATTTCGCCATGATACTCCCGCCGCGCGAGACGATGCCGCAAGAACGGTTGGCAGTGAGCGGAATGTATGGCAGTCGCACCCCTGCGTGAATGGTGAAGTAATCCACGCCTTGCTCCGCTTGTTCTATGAGGGTATCCCGGTAGACTTCCCAGCTCAGTTCCTCGGCTTTACCTGCCACCTTTTCGAGCGCCTGATAGATGGGTACCGTGCCGATGGGGACAGGCGAATTCCGCAATATCCATTCACGCGTTTCATGGATATTTTTGCCGGTTGACAAGTCCATCACAGTATCGGCTCCCCATTTCGTTGCCCATCGCATTTTTTCAACTTCTTCTTCGATGGAAGAGGCGACGGCGGAATTTCCGATATTGGCGTTGATTTTGACGAGGAAATTTCTGCCGATTATCATCGGTTCGCTTTCCGGGTGATTGATATTGGCGGGGATAATTGCGCGCCCGCGGGCGACTTCGTCACGGACAAACTCGGGAGTAATCGTATCCGGAATCTGTGCCCCCAAGGGTTCCCCCGGATGTTGATGGTTCAGCCGGTTTCGCGTCTGATAGTCGCCCGCAATCGCGTCATAAGCTTCGGCTCTACCGTTGTTCTCACGGATGGCAATAAACTCCATTTCCGGCGTCACAATCCCGCGTTTCGCATAAGCCATCTGTGTAACGGCGGCGGCGCCTTTGGCCCGGAGCGTCCTACGTTTTAACCCCGGAAACCGTTTTAATCCGCCGCGCGATACCGCTCGAATCCGGGCGGACTGTTCATGTCCTCTGGTGAGATAGCCGTCGTCTTGTGGTTGGATGTCGCGCCCTTCATACGGCTCGACATCTCCACGCGCCAGAATCCAATTGCGACGCAGCGCGCGGAGCCCGGACGCGACGTCACACGATTCGGAATCATCGCCCCAGGCACCACTCGTATCATAAACCCGCAAAGGCGCGTTCTCTTTAGATGCCCCGTCTGCCATCTGCGTCGCGCTGAGTGTAATCTCCCGGAAAGGCACCCGCACATCATCGTGCAATTTGCCGGAAACGTACACTTTTTGACTTTTCGGAAAAAAGGCTTTCGTTTTGGAATTCATGCGATTTCCCTCCAATAAAGTGCTAAAATCTTGCAAGAAACATCTTCCCAGCATACGGGAAACGGCGTGTCGCTCATCAGAAGGAAATGCTACGATAAAGGGAAATTCACCACAGGAACTCTTTATCGGTTCTCGCCACAAAAATCTGTCTACTTCCCTCACGGTTTCCTACGCTGGTATTAACCAGATCAGGTTCAAAGGGTGTATTCTCAGCTCTGGAATTCTCCGAAGAGCACCCCTGATATTGCACAGATAATACTACCATAATTTTAAGAGGGAAGTCAAGTACTTTTTTGGCGTATCAGAGGCGCTGCGTTTCCATTCACCTCGTTCTCTCGGGCCGAGCCAATTCACGCCGCATTTTCTTAAACGCAATCGTCATACAGGCGGACAAAAAACGTTGCAAATGTTTTCAACATGGAGTAACATGAAACGGTTTGGCAATTCGCTAATTTTGCTTTATGGTTCAACCGAAGAAATTGGTTCTTTTCAGAGGGGAGAAACCGTATTGTCAAGGCACCCACTGCCTAAAGGCAGGGGCTTGTGCTTCGTAGCGACTGCGGTTTTCCAAGCATCCACCGTCTTACTGTTGCTCCACAGAGGGAACACAAGCTGCCCTCAAAATGTTTATCGCCGCGTTGATGTCTCTGTCGTGGTGGCAACCACATTCAGGACATATCCACTGCCTGTCAGAAAGAGAAAGATTTTCGTTGTGATGTCCGCAATCCGAACACGGCTTCGTTGTCGGCGTCCATTGTCCAACCTGACGGAAATCACGATTATGTTTGAAACACTTGAACTTCAGAATCTCAACAAACTGCCCGAAGCAAAGCTCCGATACTTTCCGGCCCCAGAGGCGTTTCATGCCCTCAAGGTTCAGCGTCTCGGTAGCGATAAGGTGGAACCTTCTACACAGGGATGTGGCAAGTTGCCACTGCCAATCTTTGCGTTGGGTGGTAATCTTGCGATACAACCGGGTGAGCTGACGGAGGCAACGCCACCAATTGTTAGAACCTTTGACTTTCCGCGAAAGACTTTTGGAGCGGTTGCGAAGTTCTGTCAAGGCGTGTTTCAAGAATTGTGGCGATTGTATCTTTTCGCCCGTGTTCAACGTCAAAAATGCGTCCTTCATTCCGAAGTCTGCCCCGACACTTTCACCCGTAGCAGACAGCACTTCTTTGGAGGTATCATCCGTCACGACATAAAGCCAATAGGTTCCAACATTGTCGCGAAGAATTTGGATGTACTTCACATTCCCTTTCCATTTGCGATGCTGATGGAAAGAGAACCAGCGTTTGTTGAACAAAAATTTTTGTGCGTCTTCGTCCCACGCTTTAAAAGAGATGCGGACACGTCCTTCTTCAAGGAGATAACCACTTTGGAACGTCGCAGAACGGTATTTTCCGCGTTTCTTATATTTCGGACGCCCGACGCCGGGGATGTCAAAAAATCTTTCAAAAGCAATGTGGAGGCGTCTGATTACCGCGTCAAGTGTATCACGAGGTATCCAACCCCAGTGTTTGTGTGTGTACGTTTCAGCAAATCCGTCAAATGCGGTTGCAAGCGGAAACGTCCTGCATATTTACCATATCTACGGTAATAGCGGTTCTGAAGCTTGAGGAAGTGATTATGAACATCACCCAAGTCGTCAAGCATATTGCCAAGACGGACATTTTGGGGTGTTCTCGTATCAGATACTTATACGTTCTGCGATGTTTCTTTTGTTTTTTATTTCTTTTTTTCGCCATCGGTTTTCACGTATCACGTTTTTAACCCCTACGAAGTGGGTAGGCAGACACAGAACCTTGCGATTCTGCTGAAACTGTCTGCCAACGTGATATTATCATGATACGACATTTTCGATAGAATTTCAACCCTTTAGAACGGTCTGCGTCGTCTCTGGCGCAGACGGGACTTGATAAGGTTCTAACCTTTTTTCGACACAATACAGGAGCGGGCATTCCTCCCCGAGCGAAAGCAGCGGGGTATCCTGCCCGAAGATACAATGAAAATCGCTTTTATCGGCGTTGGTGGTATTGCTGGCAATTATCGCCGAAGCCTGAAGCAGCTCGGGCGGCCCGTCGCGGCCGTCTGCGATATAAACGGCGAGCGGGCCGCCGTTGTTGCTGCCCAAGAGAACGCATCCGCATACACGGAACACAAGCAGATGCTGCGGAAAGAGGGCCCGGACGTTGTTTTTACATGTATCCCACCCGGGACGCACACCACACAAGTTGCTGATGCAGCGGCAGCGGGCGCTGCACTCTTCGTCGCTAAACCTGTCGCGCAAGATTTGGAAACCGCGCTACGCACACGCGATGCAATTGCGGACGCAGCGGTTATCAATCAGGTTGGGTATATGGCACGCTATAGCGACATTACTGATAAAGCGAAAGCGTTGGTAGCAAAAACGAAACTCGCCATGGGATTAGGGCGATTTCTCACTCGAATGGGCAGCGAACATCCATGGTGGGGAAAATACCACGTATCCCGCGGGCAGATGGTGGAACAGACGACTCATGTGTTTGACCTGCTTCGATATTTCATAGGCGATGTTCATAGCGTCCATGCATACGGCGTTAAGGACGTTTCTCAAGACATCGCCGATTTTCAAGAATGCACCGTGTGCAACCTCCAGTTTCAGAGTGGGGCGGTAGGCAACATTACCAGCACTTGTGTCGCCAGGGCACACGGAAACTTCGCTACCGAATTGGTAGGAGACGCACTATACCTCAAACTTACACATAACCTCGAACTGAAAGGCCAAATCAGTGACGAAACCGTTGAATATACCGGCACTGAAGCCGGGTATTACCGACAAGTTGAGCGGTTTGTCACCGCGGTTGAAGCCGCGGAGCAGAAGGCCGTTCGCTCCTCTTACGCCGATGCCGTCAAGACGCTTGCCGTTACGCTAGCTGCCAATACTTCGCTGGAGACAAAGCGAGTGGAGCGCGTCGCTGAATGTTGAAGAAACCGACACGCGAGGCACCCGAAGCAAGTTGTTCCGCCCGCTTAGAAAAATGTCAAGTACGGCTTATCTACGATTTCACGCCAGAGTAACACCGCTAGTTCACGCGCATGATAATCGCCCCACATAGATGCTTCACCGCACGGAATTTTCCTATCGGCGGGGACATAGTCCCAGCCATTCGGGCGATGATAAACGGAGTGTAACAGTAAGCCTTGATGGGCATCCGATTCAGAGAGATACGGTTTAGAGAACAACGTCTTGGCAACCGTGAGTCCCGCTTGATAATAGGAATTTCCGCTTTCAGCTTCACCGTGCTTTTTGAGATAGTTGCCGAGCCGGATTAAGCCTTGTGCAGCAATCGCCGCGGCGGAACTATCCACCGGTTCAATATCGTTAAACGGATTCGCAGGCGCTGTTAAGCCCCCTTCCAGCCGGGCTAAGCCGGGGGCGCCCGTATCCCAATACGGAATCCCATCTCGCGCCGTGTTTTCAATATAGAAATCTGCCGTGGCTTCTACCGCTTTACGCATGTGTCTTGTCGCTTCCGCATCCCCCCCGTAAGGGGCAAGCGTCGCCTCCGACAACGTATCAAAAAACTCGAGCTGCTCCGCATATCCCGTGATAATCCACGCCAACCCGCGTGTCCACGTCGTAAATGGCGAATAGCCTTGTTGCGTGCTCGGGCACCGGTAGTTGCCATCATTTGTGTTGAAAATAGATTCGTGGACAACACGCCCGCGAACATCAAACGCATCGCGCCCCTCCCCGTAGTAGACGTTATAGGACGCCGTCGTTTCGGAATGCTGAAGAAGACGCCCTAACAGCGAAATCCGTGCATCGCCCTCACCCATTAACACCGCACCGAGGGTATGCCCGACGCCCAAGACGCGCAACGAACGGATAGTATCTGAAAAAAGCGAGTGCGGGCCGTTAAAGGAGTAGATATACCCCTTTCCATCTTTGGTTGACGTCCACCGGCTCGATTGAACCGCAGCAGAGGCTTTCAACGCCAATTCATAGAAATGCAGCTCCTCAGCATTCCACGGAATCACATTTTCCTGCAGCAACCGACGCAGATTGCCATATGTGGAGACGTTGTTAAAGCCGTGGTCATGCACCCCAATATGGGTTATGTGCGGTGACATCTTTTCAATCGTATTCCGCCGGCCAATCTCAAGGAATCGTTCATCGCCCGTCGCATCAAATTGAAGGATGGCGGAACCGAATTGAAATCCCTGCGTCCATTCTGTCCAACCGCGCGTCGTATAGGTACCTTCAACCGTAAACACGGGGGTGCCCTTCTCGGCAGGCCAGCTTCTTTCAATCGCTAAAATCTTCTTGCCTGAAAGCTCAAAAAACGCCTCAATTTGTGACGTGAGTTCATTTACTGTCAATGAATTGTTTATTTCCATTTTTCCTCTGTAGACGCCGGCGCGGCAGTACCCGGGCTGGCCGCGGTTAATCTTTTCCAAAACGATAGCGTTCGCAGATTATCTCTATCAAGTTTGTGGTGGATTTGCCGGGAACATTCAAGCCCACGACAACCTCGCCCCCGTTTGCCTCAACAACCTCCCTTTCTACCAGCTCCTCCAATAGGTAATCTCCACCTTTGACATGGATGTCCGGCTTCAATTCGGAGAGCAGCGCTACCGGTGTTAACTCCGGGAAAATGATAACGTAATCGACGCATTCTAATCCCGCAAGCAGTTCCGCACGTTCTGATGCCGGAACAAAGGGACGGTCCGCGCCTTTCAGTTGGCGAACCGAACTATCGCTATTCACCGCTACCACGAGCCTGTCACCGAGTTGGCGCGCCGCTTCTAAATAACGCAGATGCCCCAAGTGGAGGACATCAAAACAACCGTTCGTTGTGACGACTACATTACCAGCGGCTTGCGCACGCGCAAGAAGCGCCGTCAAATCACACCGTTCATAAATTTTTTTACGTGACATATGCCATATAGAGAGAATTGATTCTGGTACGAGTTTATCACGCTTTCAATACGTTAGCAAGTTACACGCAATTTCTTAAAACGGTACCCGGCCCCTACTCGCATCTATTGAACTCAGTCTCATAATTTGATAGCATAAGACAATTCTTAAATTTATTCGGGAGTAAAAGCGCATGCCACATTACGGAAAAGCATCTGTGCATCCGTCAGAGTTTCGAAAATTCACTGATTCTGAAACCGACGCGCAGATTTACCAACTCACAAACCACACATCCATTAACCACAACCTCTATTTTCTTACCTCATCGTTCACTCCTGAACAGGATGCTGTAATTTTCACTTCCTATCGTTCAGGGAAGCCTAATTTTTTTAAAGTCGCTTTTCCGGATGGTGATATCACGCAACTCACCGATGACGACGACATTCACGGATACTCCGGGGTTATTGCCAAAAATGGGACGCACCTCTTTTACACACAAGCCGATACCATCAAGGCGATTGAATTGGAGACGCTCGCCGAACGAACACTCGCGAAATTTCCAGCCGGAAGCCTCGGAGAATGTAGCATCAGTGCAGATGAACGCTTCATTGTCACCGCCATGAAGCGTGATGAAAAATCACACATTACTGTCACAGCAACCGATGGAAGTGGCGGTGACGTTATCTACACGTCGCACACGCAGACGATTATACACCCGCAGTTCCATCCCCAGGAACCGGAACTCATCGCATACTCGGGCGACCCGGCCCCACGAATGTGGTGCATCAAACGCGACGGAACAGAAAATCGACTTCTCTATCAGCATGACAACAACATGTTTCTCGTACACGAAACCTTCCTCGGCGCACGGAATGAACTGATTGTGACACACTGGCCCCACGCACTACGACGAATCTCTATGGAAACCCTCAAGATGAACACAATCGCCGAGTTCAATGCATGGCACATCGCTAGCAATCGAGACGGAACGCAGGTTTTGTGCGATACCGTACATCCCGATATCGGACTCAGACTCGTTGACGTGGAAACCGGGAAACATACCCCTATCTGTTATCCGAAAAGCTCATCTAGTGGTGCGCAATGGAAAACAGAACGGTACGCACTCGCCGATGATTGGGCAGCCGCACAGCAGGCATCTGATAGAGAACAAGCACTCAGCTGGATGGAGATGAAGGTTGATACCGTCTACGGGCCACAGTGGACACATCCACACCCCTCTTTTAGCCCTGATGAAACCGCTGTCGTTTATACATCTGATGTGTCCGGGCATTCTCAGGTTTATGTCGCCGTGATTCCATGAAATGGAAGTAGTTCCTACTTCCATTTCAGACACAATATACGCTTGATATTGACTCGCATGTTCGGCACGTGGATGCCCTCCTTATTGTCCAACAAATCACTCCCAATGTCAAGTTTTTTGAAAATCGGCATCAAAATCCATTGACTTTTACAGATTTCCATGTTATAGTAATCTCATGAGCAAAATACTTCTGCGCGTTGAGGAACTGAGAACCTATTTTCGGACACCCGAGGGCATCGCCCGTGCAGTAGATGGTACCTCCTTTGAAATCCGGCAGAACGAAATTTTCGCACTCGTCGGTGAGTCAGGCTGTGGGAAAAGCGTCACTGCCCTCTCTCTCATTCAGCTTGTCCCACAGCCAACAGGATTCATTGCCGGTGGTGGCATCTACTACAAAGGACAAGATATAACGCGTCTTTCTGCCGTCGAAAAACGGAAAATTCAAGGCAATGACATCGCAATGATATTCCAAGAACCGATGACGAGCCTGAACCCGGTGTTCACGATAGGTAACCAGATTTCCGAGGCGATTCGTCGGCATCAAAACCTCCGTGGCCTGGCCGCTAAAAATGCTGCGATTGAGATGTTAGAGCGCGTCGGTATTCCAGAACCTACTGCCCGTTACAACGAGTATCCACATCAAATGTCCGGTGGAATGAAGCAGCGTGTGATGATTGCGATGGCGCTGTCCTGTCAACCGAGCCTGCTCATCGCCGACGAACCTACCACAGCACTTGACGTTACCATCCAAGCCCAGATTCTTGAGCTCATCCAGAGGCTTCAACAAGAGTTTGAAATGGCGGTGTTACTGATTACACACGACTTAGCGGTTGTCGCAAACATAGCGGACCGGGTTGCCGTGATGTATGCGGGGAAAATCGTTGAGATGGGTACGTGGGAGGCGCTCTATAACATACCGAAACACCCTTATACCGTCAAATTGTTGGAATCCACACCCGCGCGCCATAAACGAGGTACCGAATTACAGACGATAACCGGGCGTGTTCCTAAAGCGACTGAATATGCGGATGGCTGTCGGTTCGCAGCACGTTGTCCCAAAGTTATGGAAGCGTGCGAGACTGTTGAACCAACCTTGAAGCCCATCGCCGGAGAAAACCTAGGCGCGCTTACAAAGGCGTTCAACCATCAAGTTAGTTGCCATCTCTATACATCTGACACACCGCCTCCCGTTCCCATGGAACAGATACCGGCGCTGCGCATTCCGACACCAGTTGGCTCTAGTAACAACACACCGGCTCGGCAAGACTCAGTGCTGCAACTTAATAATATCCGCGTTCACTACCCGATTTTGAAGGGTATCTTGAAAAAAACTGTTGGATATGTCTACGCCGTTGATGGCGTTGATTTGACGATTCGGAGAGGCAAAACGTTGGCACTCGTTGGTGAATCCGGTTCAGGTAAAACTTCGCTAGGCAAAGCCATTCTTCGGTTAGGCGTGCCAGTCAAAGGCAAAATCTGCTATGATGGCACCGAGCTCATCGACGCGACTCGACAACAACTACATCCTTATCGAAAGCGGATGCAGATTATTTTCCAAGATCCGTACGCTTCACTGAATCCGCGGATGAACGTGGGTGATATTATTCAAGAAGGGCTGCAGGCACATGACATCGGTACCTCCGCTGCAGAACGGAAACAACGCGTCGCCGAATTGATGCAACGGGTTGGCTTATCACCGGACATGTTCACGCGCTATCCGCATGAATTCTCCGGTGGGCAGCGGCAGCGCATCTGTATCGCCAGATGCCTCGCTATTGAGCCAGAGTTTATCGTTTGTGACGAAGCCACCAGTGCTTTAGACGTATCGGTGCAAGCACAAATTCTGAACCTGCTCAAGGACTTGCAAAACGATTTGTCGTTGACGTATCTACTGATTACGCACAATCTTTCAGTTGTCGAATACCTTGCGGATGAAGTAGCGGTAATGTACCTGGGGCGCATTGTGGAACGTGGTACTACCGAAGAAATTTTTGATGCGCCTAAGCACCCTTATACACGCGCGCTTCTCTCCGCCGTACCCAAAATGGAGCCGGACACACGGACTGAAAAAATACAATTGGAAGGAGATGTACCATCGCCTATTAACCCGCCCACAGGATGCCATTTTCATCCACGTTGTGCTGAAGAGATGCCCCATTGCAAAAATAAATATCCAGATGTAACGAATTTCACAGCGACACATTCCTGTCAATGCTATCTCTATCAAAACTAGTCCGTTAAGAATGAACGATAAATCAGAGGTGGCCGCTGGTAGGTGGGTGCTTCGCTTAGATTCTAGCATTGCCCAGAACTCCCACAACGCCACGAAAACGTCGAAACTGATATCAGAATAGACAAGAGAATACGGAATTTTTCACGAGAGCTTCATAAGGAGTTGCCATGCCTGAAAGCAGCCGGCATGAAATAACAGATGTCAAAAATCAAAATACTCTCTGCTGATGTCGCAAATAAAATCGCCGCCGGTGAGGTTGTCGAACGGCCCGCCTCAGTCGTAAAAGAGCTTGTCGAAAATGCTGTTGATGCGGGAAGCACAAACATCCGGGTTGAAATTCGCGCGGGCGGGAAGCGGCTCATTCATGTCTCCGATAACGGGAACGGTATGTCACGTGAAGGCGCCTTGCTTGCTTTAGAACGGCATGCAACCAGTAAAGTGAGCCGCATCGAAGACCTCGAGAATATCCAGACCTTTGGATTTCGCGGTGAAGCGTTAGCAAGCATCGCTTCTGTCTCCCAATTTGAAATGCTCACGCGCACAGCGGATGCAATAGAGGGCACTCAGGTTAACGTTGACGGTGGGGTGTTTCGTTCCGTCGAAGAGTGCGGCTGTTCGCCCGGCACACATATGTCGGTTAACAATCTTTTCTACAATGTCCCAGCGCGTCTCAAATTTCTCAAAACCGATACAACAGAAATGAACCATATCACAAATCAGGTGACGTGGACTGCGTTAGCATATCCGAACATCCAGTTTTCACTGGTACACAACGGCAGAACGATACTGGATGTCCGCAGCTGTGATTCATATTTGGCGCGCGCGCTACTCCTATACGGCAGGGAATTTGCTGAAAATCTGATCGAATTTGAAGAAGAATTGCCCGATTTGAAGCTGTACGGCTTGCTCGGAAAACCCGAATTCACGAAGCCGAACCGGGATTATCAACTCTTCTTCCTGAACCAGCGCCCGATTCGCAGCCGCATCATCGCTGCAGCCCTGACAGAGGCACTCAGCCAGATGGTAGTGAAAGAGCGGCATGCCGTTGCTCTACTTTTCCTCACGTTAGAACCCAGCAGAGTCGATGTCAACGTCCATCCTGCCAAAATCGAGGTGCGCTTCCGGAACGAACGCACAATTTACAGTGGTATCGTCCGGATGATTCGCAACGCTATCCAAAAAGAGAAATATATTCCAAAAATCGAAACCCCTATTGAAACGACAGATGAGAAAGGAAGTAGCTCCCAAAATATCGCAGGTTCACGCCCCCGAACGCGTGAGGTAACAAGGCAACCAAACACGCCCGCACCGCGTGCCGAAATCTCTGATGAGGAACCTGAGTCTACCGGTGAAATATCCCCTGCAACCATACAGATACAGCCGCAGGTGGAGGGAACACCGGATGAGGGAACACAGACGCAACGCCCCGCTTCCGAAACCGTTGTGCAACCACCACAATATCCAATCCCTGAAGGCGTAAAACTCAAACTGTTCGATTTTAACGCCGTTGAACTCAAGACGAACTTGTTTAAAACTTATATCGTTGCTGAGGCAAAGGATAAGATTTTTTTCATCGACCAGCACGTTGCGGCAGAGCGAGTCCTTTATGAACGGTTCGTTAATCAGCTTAAGGAAGACGGTATTCCCGTGCAGGGATTGTTGTTGCCCGTGACATTAGAGAGCACGCAGCAGCAACTCGCGAGGCTTAAGATGCACGTTAACATCTTCAAGAAACTTGGCTTCGATTTGGAAGAATTCGGTGGCAATACGATTTTGATTCGTGCCATTCCGTCGCCACTACCAACGCGAATTGCCGCACAGACACTCACTGATTTGCTTGATAGCCTCCCAGAAGAACCACATCATGACGTGGCGCTTCCCGAAGCCGTTGATAAGGCATTGATAACGCTCGCTTGCAAATCGGCTGTAAAAGCGGGAGATACCTTGGATACCAAAGAGATGCTTAACCTCGTTCAAGAATTATCTGAGGCAAAACTCCCTTTCAATTGCCCGCACTCGCGCCCAATTGTCATTGAAATGGGACGCGATGAATTGGAACGCCGTTTCCACCGGTAAAAGTTCATTGCTGCACGGCTATAGTAACACCGGTTCACGCGGGAGCATATCACGCAGGCGCTAAAATAAGGGGGACGAGGCGCCCGGCGTAATCATCGTTCTACCGCTTCTTTACGTAGCTCACCATCGGTGGCTTGAACAGTAAAACCACTCCAACCCCACCTTTTGTATTCGCCTTTCCCCCGGGTATATATCACCTGTGTTAGATGCTCATCGGTAATCGTGATATTGTAACGTCTCTCAACCGTCTCATTTCCAGCAGGAAGACGCAGGCGCTGAATCTGGTTTTCTCCATTCGCAATCAGGTTGATTTCCAGCGGCTGAGATTCCATAGCACTGAAATAGCAGATGACTTCGTAGACTCCGTTCGGAAGCGCTACCCGAAAAACGCCATCGGCTTCTCCGAAGATACTATCTTGGTAAGGCTCTGGAACCTCCGATTCGTTGTTAAAATCGTCTCGTTCGGATTCAGTCAGCCACCCGTATCTACTATCGGTGTAAACCGTATCCGCATACAGAGCGATATGTGCCGATGCTGTATGTCCACCATGGGGCTGCATGTCGAAGGTAATAGCAGCCTCTCCGTTCCACATTTCGGAGTCCGGTGCTGTACGCTTCCGGCGATAGAGCCGATTGTAGTCGTTGGAATGGATGAGTTCGTACTCTTCCTCCAAACCGGCAACATCCTCATATTCCGTGCGCCATATAATGGCAAAGTCAGCGGGCAGCTCTTTTTGCTTGTAACGCAGCGGAAAATGGTCGGTTGCCGCCTCGTAGTTGTCAAGATAACCAATCCCCATTTTCACCGCCAATAGACACTCGATGTGCCCGAACGGTTCAACGTACTTCGGTTCAAAACCAAGCGAATCGGAGAAGCCGCCCCATTCCCCCGGTTCACTGGTAAGAATCGTATCCCTTTCATATAGCCCATCCGATGAAAGCGCATTAGCAATGTCACGATTGAGCAATGCATAAGTATGGACGTTGTAACCGAGGTGACATAACGATAGGATAATGATGACACCTGCCATCCCATAGTTTATGGAACGATGCAAATTTACGGTGAAGAATGGAAGCAACAAGAGAAAAATATAGAGATGAAACCTGTCGTTTATCCAGCCCCCACTGTAGCCGGACCACGGCGCTATGAAATACATCACGGTGACGAGAACTGCCATAATCAGAAACCCATCCGTTCTGTTCACAATCCGCGTCCAGAACCGCTCACCGGATTCTTCCCATATCTTTTGATAGCACCGCCGGATTCTGTGGATTAGTGTCAGCACAAAGGCGATTGCAAAAAAAGCTAACAATATACGCCCTATCAGCACGTGCTCATCCCGGAAGGAAACCAAAGATTTCATAGCGAAAAAGTAGTCATTTAACCATTCAAAGCCCTTGTGTTCGCTATCACCGCCGTGAGTATCCGCAAGATAAAAATAGTAGGAGAACAGGATAAAGTAAGCCGGCGCAAGCCCGCCAATGAAAGTCAATCCGGGCTTGAGTTTCAGAACACCATTCTTGAACCGCTGCATTAGCGATTCTGATGTCTCCTTATATCCCCATATGCCGCGTAGCAGCTCGTAGCCCGAGGAGAAAAGAGAAAAGAACGTCAGCGATACAAGAAGCAAGGCATAGGAATGGTAATGCGTGAAATAAGTCGCTAATGACAAAAGATAGATGACTACAAAATTTGTTAGCCGCAGCTTATCCTTTATTCTCCACCAGTAACCTAGCGTGAAGAAAAATAGAGACATGCTGAGAACAAAATTGTAAAACCCCATGTGCAATAAGTAGTTATAGGCATAGAGAAACCCAAGCAGGCCAAAGAACATATTTCTCTTCTGGACACCGTTGAGGAAATAGAAAAGAGCGAGGGGTAGCAGCCCTATACAAAGTGTAAGTACTATCTTTTCACAGACAATCGGTGGAAAGATATACATCAGCAATACCATTAGGACGTGCGAGGTCCAGTTTGGAAAAAGGGTCGGATTCAGTTCATAAACTTCCCGTAGCCGGTAATTTTCGTGCTTGTGGTACTCTTTCAGCACGTAGGAATTATAGATATGGCTTGCCCCATCTTGCGTGGGAAAATACTTGAAACCCCAGACCGGCAGCAGATGTAGCACCATCAAGACAATAACCGTAACATATCCAATAGATAATTGATGGACTTTCATTATCTCTTTAACCTCGTCAACGTGTGTTTACATTTTCCAAAAGCAGTTGTTTTACTACAGTTTACGGATAACAGTAGAAAACAACTGCGATATGGCATCCCATTTTTCTTATTCCATCTCTGCTATATGCAGCCACTTTTTGAGCTACTGCGGACAAAGAGCTATCTGCGTGATGTCATCGTGGGCCCTACCGGAAAAATCGCCCTGGACATAAACCGTATCGTTAATCACAAGGCGACGATTATTGGGAAATTTCTCTGCGAAATCCTGCCCTTGAGCGTAGCGACTAACATAACGTCTATGCAAGACGGTGCGTCCATCTTTCCGAATAAAAACCTCGTTAAGGGTTCCACCATCAGGTTCGGCGCTATCAACATCTAAAACCCGGAGACAGTGAAAGGTGTTTTCGCCAATGGTTATGGCGTAGGTACCGGCACCTCTCCCTTGCCCATTGCTAATGTTGTATGTCCCATCGGATTGCCGCTGGTAACGCCCATCGTCAACGATGCAGCGACGCTCCGCGCCACCCCAGTCGCATTCAAAGTAATCATCCCGGACGGTATCAACGATTTTTCTACCATCTAACATGTTGACAATTGCAATCCACCTTGCTGTATCTGCCTCTAATGTCGCGTACATCAAATACGGTCCGGTGGGGCTATCATCTTCCGCAGCCCACTGCTTTACCTCGAGTTCAATACAATCAATGCCACAGACGGTTGCAGGCAAGAGAGGAATTATCTCTTTCACCTCGACGAGTTTCTTCGTTCGAGCATCATATCCTGCCCAAAAGTAAGGTTCACCCATCTGCGGAACAGTGAACCACCATTGCAATTCCGGACAATCGACTTCAGTGATGCTGTCACCACTTTCAACAATATGGACATCCGGACGCGTCGCGGGGAACGGATGCTCTAATATTTGACGTGATTGTCCATTGACAAATTCGCTCCTAGTATTCATTGTATCTTCGGGCAGGAGCCCCCGCTGCTTTCGCTCGGGGAGGAATGCCCGCTCCTGTATTGTGTCGAAAAAAGGGTGCATTTCGTTTGCTTGCCAAAGGGTTGACATTCTATCGAAAATGTCGTATCATGATAATATCACGTTGGCAGACATACGAAGCGTTGCCGCTTGGCAACGTGTCTGCCTACCCACTTCGTAGGGGTTAAAAACGTGATACGTGAAAACCGATGGCGAAAAAAAGAAATAAAAAACAAAAGAAACATCGCAGAACGTATCAGTATCAGATACGCGAACATCCGCAAAATAAGCGTCTTGGCAATATGCTTGACGACTTGGGTGATGTTCACAATCACTTTCTCAAGCTTGAGAACCGCTATTATCGTAGATATGGTAAATATGCCGGGCGTTTCCGCTTGCAACCGCACTTGACGAACTTGCTGAAACGCACAAAAAAACACTGGACTTGGATACCGCGTGATACACTTGACGCGGTAATCATACGCCTCCACATTTCTTTTGAAAGATTTTTTAACATCCCCGGCGTCGGGCGCCCGAAATATAAGAAACGCGGAAAATACCGTTCTGCGACGTTCCAAAGTGGTTATCTCCTTGAAGAAGGTAGCGTCCGACTCTCTTTCAAAGCGTGGGACGAAGACGCACAAAAATTTAAGTTTAACAAACGCTGGTTCTCTTTCCATCAGCATCGCCAATGGAAAGGGAATGTAAAGTACATCCAAACTCTTCGCGACAATGCTGGAACCTATTGGCTTTATATCGTGACGGATGATACCTCCAAAGAAGTGCTGCCTGCTACGGGTGAAAGTGTCGGGGCAGACTTCGGACTGAAGGACGCATTTTTGACGTTGAACACGGGCGAGAAAATACAATCGCCACAATTCTTGAAACACGCCTTGACAGAACTTCGCAAACGCTCCAAAAGTCTTTCGCGGAAAGTCAAAGGTTCTAACAATTGGTGGCGTTGCCTTCGTCAGCTCACACGGGTGTATCGCAAGATTACCACCCAACGCAAAGATTGGCAGTGGAAACTTGCCACACACCTGTGTAGAAGGTTTGACCTTATCGCTACCGAGACGCTGAACCTTGAGGGCATGAAACGCCTCTGGGGCCGGAAAGTATCGGAGCTTTGCTTCGGGCAGTTTGTTGAGATTCTGAAGTTCAAGTGTTTCAAACATAATCGTGAGTTCCGTCAGGTTGGACAATGGACGCCTACAACGAAGCCGTGTTCGGATTGCGGACATCGCAACGAAAATCTTTCTCTTTCTGACAGGCAGTGGATATGTCCTGAATGTGGTTGCCACCACGACAGAGACATCAACGCGGCGCTTAATATTTTGAGGGCAGCTTGTGTTCCCTCTGTGGAGCGACAGTAAGACGGTGGACTCTATGAGAAAACCGCAGTCGCTACGAAGCACAAGCCCCTGCCTTTAGGCAGTGGGTGCCTTGACTGGAACCACCTCATTTCGCTTGTTATTTTTTCTGTGTTTATTAACCCAAGAATTTTGATGGAATTCACTTTATTATATAACAATCCGCAGTTTTACATCAATAAAATGAAAATCTATACGCGCTTGACAACGAATGCCACCTATGTATAATAGAAACAAGGAGGTAACAATGCAAGATTCGATGCCCGCCTTTTTATATATTCACGCTGAACTGCACACCCCTTATGTAACCGGGTGTTTCGGAGGCAGGCTTGTTCAGAACCCTCATCTAGATAAGCTTGCTTCCGAAGGCGTCGTATTTGAGAATGTCTATTGCCGGGCAGATGGCGGCAAAACGCGCCGATACGCAGATGCTGGGCAGATGGGCGCGAAACACGCAACCTGAAGATAAACATAGATGGAACTTATTGCCAGAGATGGATTATTTGGATTAGATTGAGAAAAAGGAGGAGCAAAACATGCCTCACACGCCAATTCTCAAGGGTGAACCCTTCAGCACACGGAAGACTCAGCAGATTGCCGAACAATTTTTCCGGGACGGATTCGTTCACATTCCGGGCATACTCACCGATAACGAGGTAACGGCACTTCGAGAGAAGACTGATGAACTTTTCGCGGCGCCACAACTCGCAGAAAAAACAAATCCGCACCTGGCGGACGTCAGATATATTCAGATGGGAACACATAGGGAGTCGGGCGAACAACTTCCTTTCATTCTGCGCAACACGATTGAACTGGCTCCAATTTTCCGAGATATATTGCTCCGAGAACCGATTCTGAGTTTAGCGGAGGCAATTGTGGGTGAAAACTGCAAATTTTGCGGTCAAAACGTTCTCCGGAACCTCCCCGGACTCTCGATTGAACGGTGGCATGTTGACGGCTCGGTACACTTCCCTGTCCCCGAAGAGATGCTCCGCCATGACGCGCGCCTCCGGATGCCCGTCATGTGGTTTACCGTACAAATGGCGTTGAGTGACATCGATACGATTGAAAAGGGGCCGACGCAATATGTACGTGGAAGTCATTACTCCGGGAGGCATCCGAACGATTCTGAAAATCCGGAGTTTGAGGGAAATACGCCCGTCTCTATTTTCTGCAAGGCTGGCGATATCTATCTGCAAGAACCGCAATGCTGGCACCGGGGGGCGCCAAACCGTTCCGATAAAACACGTTATATTTTGCAATCGCAGTACGCAGCGTACTGGGCATATTGGAGATTTAGTCTCTGTAACGGTGTACCTGTCCCGGAAGACGCTCTCCAAGATGCAAGCGAGCGGTTGTTGAATCTCCTCGGACGCAGCCGTCCAGACGCGCTGAATTAAGTCACGAAAAAGACATAGGGCGAAGCCTTCACGGTATAAGAAGGTTCTAATCAAGGAATAGACAACTGAATCAAGGAGAAAGCGCGTGCCTGAAATGCCACTTCACTTCAAATCAATCACTGAAATTGCCCAGCAGATTGCTTCCAAACAGTTATCACCCGTCGAAGTTACATACGCAATGCTGGAGCGCATTGCAGAACTTGAACCCGGCTTAAAAAGTTATGCGACGGTTATGACAGAGCACGCCATCACCTCGGCACATAAAGCCGAAATGGAGATTAGGGCAGGGCACTACCGCGGCACCCTTCATGGTATCCCTATTGCCGTCAAGGACCTCTATTTTACCAAGGGTGTTCGCACAATGGGGGGCGCAAAAGTGCTGGCAGAACATGTGCCTGCATTTGATAGCACCGTTGTCAAAAAACTTGAAGCTTCGGGCGCCGTGTTACTTGGTAAGCTCAATTTGACGGAAGGGGCAATGGGCGGCTACAATCCGGAATTTGATATTCCGCAAAATCCGTGGAACCCCAAACGATGGACAGGCTCATCATCGAGCGGATCCGGGGTTGCAACAGCGGCAGGGTTGTGTTTCGGCGCACTCGGCAGCGATACAGGCGGTTCAATTCGCTTTCCTGCGGCAGCGTGTGGCACTGTTGGGCTGAAACCGACATGGGGCAGAGTCAGCCGCTACGGAGTCCTCCCGCTCGCAGAATCGATGGACCACGTCGGGCCGATGACACGCCGTGTCGCCGATGCAGGGATTATGCTTGAGGCGATTGCCGGCCTCGACACAAACGACGCGACTACTCTCCCAGCTCCAGTGCCGCGCATACTTGAAGAGATAAAGAAGGATATTCGAGGCATCCGTATCGGATTCGACAAAAATTATGCCACAAACGACATCGAACCGGAGGTTGCTGAAGCCGTCGTTGCCGGGTTCGAAGTCCTTGCGGAGCAAGGTGCAGAAATCGTTGAGGTTCAACTTCCTGACGTGGATGAGTACGTTTCCGCCTGGCCAACCTTGTGTTCCGCTGAAGCCGTGACAGCGCATGCCGCAACTTATCCATCTCAACGGGACGCTTACGGCCCTTGGTTCAGAGGGTGGCTTGATATGGGGGCGCAGGTGACAGGTGCCGAATACGCCAAAGCGAATAATTTGAGAGCCGCCTGCACAGGACATCTCAAAACGGTGTTCGCGCAAATTGATGTGTTGGTATGTCCGTCAATGTCTGCGCCGCCGCACAGTGTCACACCAGATATGTTGTATGGCACCTATGAACCCCGCGCCCCGAAGTTCCAACGGTTTACCGTGCCTTTTGACTACAACGGTGCCCCAACGCTATCCGTGCCATGCGGCCTGAATCGCGACGGACTCCCGTTGAGTATTCAGTTCGTCGGGAAACATTTGGCAGAGCCGTTATTATGTCGAGTTGGCCACGCCTATGAGTGTGCAACGCCGTGGCACACCCTCCATCCTAACGTTTAATCGAGGAATCGCACGGGTTTCCTACTTCTGCGGTAGGTGATATCCCTCTTTTAGCACCTCAATGCCGTAGAGACAATTCTCTGCTGTTATGTAGAGCACCCCGCTCGTTTTGCCTCGTCCAAATGCTAAATTAGTAGGTTTATCCGGTGTTCTGACGTATGCGAGTTCCGCCCCTTCAGGCGAATAGACATAGATTCCGGGGCGAGTTTCGTCACGCACAGCCACATAGAGATTTCCTTCAGCATCAAGAACCATACCATCCGGGCCATCTTGTGGCGCGTAGTCAACGAGAAGCCGCTTGAAAGTTGCGGTACCTTCCGGTGAAAGCTCATAGGCGAGGAGTGCCATACGTCCCTTATACGGTGTCATATCATCAGGTAGATTTCCCAGTGCACCGTTGTCGTGGCTGATGACATACAGTGTCTGCTGTTTTGGAGAAACCGCCACCCCGTTCGGTTTGCCGGCATCTGTCACAATAAGATGAATAGAACCATCGGTATCAATCCGGTAAACACCAAAGACGGGTTGTTCGACAGACTCATGTCCTGCATACCGTGGGTCGGTAAAATAGATTCGTCCCTGCTCATCAATCGTCACATCATTCGGTGAGTTAAAAGGTTTTCCGTTATACAAGCCGGCAATAATTTCGCTTTTACCGGTTTTCATGTCTGTCCGAGTAATCCTGCGTCCCCCAAAATCCGCCCCTTCGGCGACAACCAATCGTCCTTGAGCGTCAAATTCCATACCGTTGGACATCCCACTTGGAGAACGAAAGAGCGTTGTTTCCCCAGTCTCCGGATTGTATTTCCAGATATGTCCTGCCTGCATATCCGTCTGCTCTGTGAACGTAATGTCGCTGAAATAGACTGTGCCGTCCGGTGCGACTGTCGGCCCCTCTGTGAAATGCGCCTCACTGAACAGTTCCTCTAGTGCTGCACCTGAAGCAAAGATAGTTTGGCCGCGTGGTGCCAAAACTTCCACACTGTGCGCAACCAATAGAGGGATTAACAGAAGCCCGGTAACTAAGGCAACCGCGACGTGTTGTGCTATATGTAACTCCAGCATCTTTTACTCCTTTCGGTAAAACAAATCTTATGGTTCGCATCCGAGCGGATGTTTTTGATGGTTCGCAACGTTCTGTCTTGCATGAGCATAAACAGCATCTTGAATCTCAAGCACTCGCACCGCCTCGACAACTGTCGGCGGGAACCGGGTTCCATCCCGGATTGCGTCAAGTGCGTTCTGCATCACCGTCCGAATCCGTTCACCGTGCGAAATATCTTCACTAAATTGCACACCCTCCGTCGTATGAACTTCAATGAGCGGTTCCCCGTTGCGCCCGTATTGCTCAAATACGGATGCCTTTTTCCCGACAAAACGAAAGAAATCATCACCGCTCCGCGTGCCTGAAGGATAGGTATAACCCGTCTCAATGATTCCTGTGATACCGTTGTCGGTTCGGAGGATGCCGACGCCGCTATCCTCCACTGCCAACCCATACATAGTGTTGGACATCACTGCTCCAACGACGGTAATGTGTTGATTGCCAACGAATTGCAGAAACGTATCAATGCCATGTGCGGATTCTACGGCCCAGCAGCCTCCACCTGATATTGCTGGATTGTTGTGCCAAGCAGACGGTGTTTGGGCATAGCGCGACGGTGCTCCGTTGTTCAATCTGCTGCTGTAAATCATAAGCTCGCCTAAGCTATCATCTCTAATCATCTGTTTAACGAGTTGGACGATGCGACTGGCACGGTTTGGCAGCACAAGTGCGCTAAATACACCGTGTTTTTCCGATGCTTCAGCGGCGGGACGTAGCCGGGCTGCACAGTCAGCAAACGGCTTGTCCAAAAGATAAGGGATGCGTCTATCTACACACGCTTGTACATGCGAAGGCATCTCAATATGTTTTCCTGCGACGAGTGCTGCGTCTGGCTGCGTTGCATCGAGGCACCTACCTACCTCCGCAAATCCGGGGCATTGAAAATCGTCAGCCAGCTGTTGCCGCGGCGGCGTTTCGCCATCCATTACCCCAACAACTTCGTGCCCGAGCGCGCTTGCTGTCCGTGCCATGCTACGCCCATGGTGGCTATAGGAAAGAACTACCAATTTCATGTTTTGTCCTCCAAAATCCGAAATCCGCCGAGTGAATGGTGCTTCTCTGCTGCTACGTCGCAAGATGCGGTGCTATCCATGGTTACGTTTTTTGGAGCGATTTCATCGATAAAACGAATACATCGGCATCCCGGTGAAAAGTCGAATCAGCACCCAAATCCCACCGATAGTAAATTCACCGGGGATTAACCCTATATCGGGTTCTTGGGAAGCTCCAGTCATGTCAGATTGGTTGCAAACTCAAGTCCGGTTAGATTGCTAATTCCGGAATCAGGCAAAGAAAGCTTTGTTAAGCTGGCCATCTCCGCCTGCGTGATGAACAGCCAAACTTGGACTCAAGGAAATCGCGTAGATTCGCGTCGGGAATGTTTACGTTTTGTGCGGTTGCGGTTTGCCCCCGGTGCGAAAAATAGCACCGACACAATCAAAAATAGGATAACAAAAGGAATCTGAATTTTTGACATGATGCTCCTCATTTTTATCAGTTGTCAGTTAAAAAGTTGATAACGCGGTGTATCTCTATCCGTCCGGTGCCCGATTTCGCTTGCGTTGTGTGATTCACTATCGCGCCGGGGGCCAGAAGATGACATCGCGGTGTGGAAATCGTGTGGATTAAAAGAGGGAGGTATCCGATGAAACATCGGTTTTGACATACTCCCTACCGGTATTGCCAAACAGAAGTTGACAGCATTGTTTCCCGGTGATATCGAGTTCAACGGCATTTTGGGTTTCGTTTTCATCGAAATGGAAAGCCACGCAGAGTGATAGCGGCCGCTTGTCTCCGGATTGTTCGTTTGTAGGTTGCCTTTACTATCTTGGTAGGGCTCTAACGGCACCGTGTAGTTATCAGGGTAGACGAAGTCCTTGCCAGTGTTATAGGGCGGGTGGGGGTAGATAACTTTTATGCGTCCGAAATATAGGTTGTAGAGGCGTTTCAACACCTCTAAATTGTCGCCTTCAATGAAGGGGTATTGTTTTCAACGTTATCGGTTTTCATGGGTGCTTTTTTTCTCAAAAGTTAGGCATCTTTCCCAAAGGGCATTCCCATAAAACGTAAAATTAGACTGAATCTATCTGGCTTTTGTCACGTCTCGACAATACGCGCTTTTCTGCCGAGGATGCTGTGAGCGTCATGGCGTTAAAACGTTGCTTCAAAATAGGAACACCGCTATAATGTTAGGGAATTATAGCACAATTGCCAACTGGAATGCAAGTATGAGTCAAAAATCCATCGAATTACTTTAATATAAGAATGAGATGGTGAAGAGAATCTTTTCACATGATTGATAACCTGACACACTCCCACGCCTAAAGGCATGGGGTTCTTTTGTTCCTTAACGCCTTTGGCTTGATAAAAGCACCTGCCGTCCGTGAAAACGGCAGGTGCCGAACTTGAAAACGGCCAGTGCCTTCAGGATAAAACTCGGAAGACGTTAGAAGCCGCCGGTAAGCTCTATGGTGTAGCTTTCGGGATTTTTGAAGATACCCCCGTTGGCTTTCCTACAACGTGCCCCCCGGTGCCAACGTCAGCCCTATCCTACAATTAGGAAGAACCCCGTTTTGTCACTGCCGGTGTCGTTTTCCTTTCGCCGAAGTGACTGGCAACAGCGACGAGGTCCAGAATATCCACGGTGCCATCGCCATTGACATCGGCACGCGGGCTAGCAGGCGCGGCTGTTCCCGAAGTTTTGGGAGACTGCCGTTAGATCCAGAATGTCTACATTGCCATCCTCATTCATATCCCAGTTAGAAGGACTTTGGTTGATGAGGCTGTATTCATACAGAATTATCTATCAATCCGGCAATTGGCGAGAAATCGAATATCTGGTTGTCTTCAAGATTCAACTCTGTCAGTTTTACCAACCCTTGTAGCGGCGAGATATCTGATATCTGGTTGTTGTCAAGATTCAACCCTGTCAGTTTTACCAACCCTTGTAGCGGCGAGATATCGGAGATATCGTTCTTGCTAAGATTCAAGTCTTCCAGTTTTACCAACCCTTTTAGCGGCGAGATATCTGGTATCTGGTTGTTGGAAAGATTCACCCATTCCAGTTTTACCAACCCTTGTATTGGCGAGATATCTGATATCTGGTTGTTGTCAAGATTCAACCCTGTCAGTTTTACCAACCCTTGTAGCGGCGAGATATCTGATATCTGGTTGTTGGAAAGATGCAAACTTCTTGTCAGTTTTACCAACCCTTTTAGCGGCGAGATATCTGATATCTGGTTGCGGCCAAGCCCCAACCATTCAGTTTTACCAACCCTTGTAGCGGCGAGATATCTGATATTTGGTTATCGTGAAGAGGCAAATCTGTCAGGTTTACCAACCCTTGTAGCGGCGAGATATCTGATATA